>JACRMV010000005.1 GCA_016235025.1 Rhodocyclales bacterium
TCCCATCTCGAACAGGGCCGTGAAACGCCTCCGCGCCAATGATAGTGCACTTCACCGTGCGCGAAAGTAGGTCAACGCCAGACTCCCTTACCATCTCATTCCCCCTTCAATCTCATCGGTTGAAGGGGGTTTGCGTTTGGAGATCGGTAAATGCAGGAGAGCATCTGACAGATGCCGCGCCTAAACGCAGGAAAAGCACGGGAATGCTAAAATAAACTAATGAAAATTTCATTCCTTGAATTTGAAAAACCCATAGCCGAGCTTGAGGCGAAGATAGAGCAGCTTCGTTTTGTGCAAGATGATTCGGCTGTAGATATTTCTTCTGAAATCTCAAGAGTCGAGACGAAGAGCAGAAATCTAACAAAGGATATTTATGCCAAGCTGACCCCTTGGCAATCTGCGCTGGTTTCGCGCCATCCGAGCCGCCCTTATACCCTCGACTACATTTCTGCTATTTTTTCCGATTTCGAGGAAATGCATGGTGACCGCAATTTCGCCGACGACTCCGCGATAATCGGTGGCCTGGCAAGATTCAACGGCCAGTGTTGCATGGTGATCGGGCATCAAAAGGGGCGCGATACAAAGGAAAAAATCCGACGAAATTTCGGTATGCCGCGTCCGGAGGGTTACCGTAAGGCACTGCGCCTGATGCGGCTGGCAGAGAAATTCGAGATTCCCGTCTTCACTTTTATTGACACCCCTGGTGCCTACCCTGGAATCGATGCCGAGGAGCGTGGTCAGTCGGAGGCGATTGGCAAAAACCTGGCGGTCATGGCCGGACTGAAAGTCCCGCTGATAGCCACTATCATTGGCGAGGGAGGCTCGGGTGGTGCGTTGGCTATTGCTGTAGCCGATGTGGTGATGATGCTGCAATATTCTGTTTATTCGGTCATTTCTCCGGAGGGCTGCGCCTCGATTCTCTGGAAAAGTGCGGAGCATGCAGGCGATGCGGCCGAGATTATGGGGATCACAGCTCAACGTCTCAAGTCGTTTGGGTTGATTGATCGGGTCATCAACGAGCCTGTCGGTGGGGCTCATCGCGATCACTCAGCCATGGCGCAAAGTCTCAGGAAGGCACTCCATGAGTCGCTTAAGCAGTTGGCGGGATTGTCCACCAAGGAGCTTGTCGAAAGGCGCTACGCGCGGTTGATGAGCTATGGCCGATTCAAGGAACAAGCTGTCTGAAAACCTGATTTCCAGGTCAGTAACTGACTGCCTCAAGCGGCATGTTCAGCACGGACAGGCATTGACGGTAGCTTATTCCGGCGGTCTCGATTCGACCGTTTTGCTGCACGTACTCAAAGACAGTGCAGCCGACTTGGGTGTCATTTTGTCATCCATCCATGTGCATCATGGCCTGAGCGCAAATGCCGACGCATGGGCTGCTCATTGCGAGCGCAGTTGCGCTCAACTTGGCGTTGAACTGCATGTGGCCCGGGTTCGGGTAGCCCCGGTTCACGGTGAAGGCGTGGAGGCGGCGGCAAGAGCGATGCGGCTGCAAGCACTGCTGGCAGATTCGGCGCACTGGGTTGCAATGGCGCATCATGCCGATGACCAGGCGGAAACCGTGATGCACAACCTTTTGCGCGGCACAGGCCCCCGCGGCGCCGCAGCGATTCCCGAGGTGCGCGGGCGGGTATTACGTCCCTTGTTGCAGGTGACAAGGGCAAGCCTGCTGGCGTATGCAAAACTTCACGATCTGAAATGGATTGAGGACGAGAGTAATACTGACCGCAGGTACACGCGGAATTTTCTGCGGCATGAGGTGCTGCCAGGTATCGAACGACGTTTTCCGCAGGCGGCCATGCAACTTTCTGCAGCGGCACGGCGCTTCGGTGAGTCGCAGGAGTTGCTCGATCAACTGGCGCTGCTGGACCTCGGTGCGGATCATTTCAGTTTTCCGGTTGCGCTTCATTGCTTGCGCCAACTGCCGGAATTGCGTGCGCGTAACGCTGTCCGCGCCTTATTGAGTAATCAGGGAGTGCAGTTGCCGGGCGAGCGACGCCTGAATGAGTTTGTTCGGCAGGTGCGAATGGCGGCGAATGATCGTCATCCAACCCTGCAGGTCGGCACATATATGCTCTGGGTTGCTGCGGGTGCGCTGCATTTCAAAACGCAGCCTTAAATTGACGCAGCAGCGCGCTGGATCGCGGGAAAGGCAATAAATCTGCGATAAAATTCAAAATTATCGTTTTGATCCTCAACCGATGGAGAATGTAATGGCTGTTGAACGCACCTTTTCAATTATCAAACCCGATGCTGTCGCCAAGAACGTGATCGGCAAAATTTACTCACGCTTTGAGTCCAATGGGCTTAAGATTATTGCCGCGCGGATGATTCATCTTTCCCGGCAAGAGGCCGAAGGATTCTATGCTGTACATAAAGACCGCCCGTTTTTCAAGGATCTCATCGAGTTCATGATTTCCGGCCCGGTGATGGCTCAGGTACTCGAGGGTGAAGGGGCAATCGCTAAAAATCGCGACCTGATGGGCGCCACCGACCCGAAGAAGGCCGCACCAGGTACGATTCGCGCCGACTTTGCCGACAGCATTGACGCCAATGCCGTACACGGCTCGGATGCGGCCGAAACGGCCGCCGTCGAAATCGCCTACTTCTTCCCTGCGCTGAATATCTATTCACGTTAACGTGCGATGCGGGTCAATCTCCTAGATTTTGATGCCGAAGGCCTGACAGACTGGTTTGCGCAGCAGGGTGAGAAACCCTTTCGTGCCCGCCAGGTATTGCGCTGGATGCATCATTTTGGGGAGGGTGATTTCAATGCGATGAGCGATGTGGCCAAGTCCTTGCGGGCGAAGCTGGGCGACATGGCCACCGTATCGCCAGCGCCGACTTTAAGCGACAAGCTCTCGGAAGACGGCACGCGCAAGTTTTTGTTTGATGTCGGTAACGGTAATGCCATCGAAACCGTGTTCATTCCGGAAGGTGAGCGAGGTACGCTGTGCATTTCCTCCCAGGCTGGCTGTGCACTTGATTGCGCTTTTTGTTCCACCGGACGGCAGGGCTTCAACCGTAATCTGACCACGGCCGAAATCATCGGCCAGTTGTGGCAGGCCAACCAGGCGTTGGGCCATGACCCGCAGGGTGAGCGCATCATCAGCAATGTCGTGATGATGGGCATGGGCGAGCCGCTGACCAATTTCGATAACCTGATTCCCGCCCTGCGCCTGATGCTCGACGATAATGCCTATGGTCTTTCGCGCCGGCGTGTGACGGTGTCGACCTCCGGCATTGTTCCCGCCATGGATCGTCTGGCGGAAGCCTGCCCGGTAGCGCTGGCCGTTTCCCTGCACGCGCCTACCGATGGCTTGCGTGACAAGCTGGTGCCGATCAATCGCAAATATCCGCTGGCGGAATTGATGGCGGCTTGCCAGCGCTATTTGCGCCATGCGCCGCGTGATTTCATCACCTTCGAGTACGTCATGCTCGATGGTGTCAATGACGGCGATGCGGATGCTCGCGCCCTGCTGCATCTGGTGCGTGACGTGCCATGCAAGTTGAACCTTATTCCGTTCAATGCCTTTCCAAATTCCGGTTTCCGGCGCACGCCGGCAGACCGCATCCGCCGCTTTGCCTCTCTTCTGATCGAAGGCGGGCTGGTGGTGACGACGCGCAAGACACGCGGTGATGATATCGATGCCGCATGCGGACAACTGGCTGGCCAGGTGCTGGACAAGTCACGCCGCGTACAGCGTGCCGCGATACCGATTCATATTTCCCTTGCATCCGGAGTGGCCCGATGAGAAAGCTCAACCCTGCCTTGCTCTGCATGTTTTGCGTTGTGCTGCTTGGCGGATGCACCACGACAGGTACGGGACCCGGCGCTTTCAGCGAAGGCGCCGAACAAGCCGTTTCGGCGCAGCCTCCAGGTAACGAAGTGCAGCAGCGGGCCAAGGTGCATACCGAATTGGGCTCACTCTATTTGCAGGATGGCCGTCCGGCGGTTGCGCTGGAGGAGGCCCGCATTGCGTTATCGGTTGATTCAAGTTACGCCCCGGCATATAGCCTGCTCGGGCTGACTCACATGACCTTGAACGAGCCGCGTCTGGCGGAGGAAAATTTCGAAAAGGCGCTGAGCCTGGCGCGGGGCGACCCTGAAATAAACAACAATTTTGGCTGGTTTCTGTGCCAGACCGGTCGTGAGCAGCGTTCCCTGGCTTATTTCATGTCCGCTGTACGCAACCCGCTCTATGCTTCACCCACCAAGGCCTACACGAATGCTGGAATCTGCTCCCTGCGTCTGAAGGATAATGTCGCCGCAGAAGAGAACCTGACGCAGGCCCTGCGGTTGGCGCCGACCAATACGCAAGCCATGTTCTGGCTGGGGGAGCTGACTTACCGTCAGGGTCGCTATCCCGAGGCGCGCCAATGGGTGGGCGAAGTTGAAAAACTGCAGGAACCGACTGCGGAACTGATCTGGCTGGCCTTGCGGATTGAACGCAAGCTGGGGAACCGTGAAGCCGAGGCCCGCTTGGCAACCCAGTTGCGCAAGCGGTATGTCGGTACGCCGGAATATCGTTCATTGATGCAGGGGCGGTACGAGTGAGCCAGATGCCCGGCGATAATTTTCCCGAGCCGGTGCCGGACGAGGCGTCGCTGTTGTCAGACCGTCACCTGCCGGGTGCGGTGCTGCGCGCAACAAGAGAAGCGCGGGGCCTGTCGGTATCCGACGTGGCTCAGGCGATTCGCTTCAGCGTGCGGCAGATCGATGCACTTGAATGCGATGACTACTCGGGGTTTCCGAGCACCACGCTATTGCGGGGGTTCATCCGCAGCTATGCCAAGTTTCTCAAGATCGATGCGGAATCCTTGCTGGCGCTGCTTGAGCCCACCATGCCGACAGCGGCGGATGTGCGGCCCCCGGACAATTTCGGGGCCGCCGAGCAGCCGGGATGGCTGCCGAATATGAAGGCCAAGCTGTTGCTCGCCGGATTGCTGGTGTTGATTGTTCTGGCGGTTGTGCTCCGTTTCATCCCGTTAGAGAGCGGCTCCGTACCACCCATGCCCATCCCGCCGCCAAAAGCAGCTGTGCCGTTGGTGACCACTGCTCCGGCAAGTACGGTTGTACCTGCTGTACCTGCGCTGCCGGCTGTTCCTGTGCCAGCGGCACCGGCGTCCGCGGGGACGCTGCCTCCTGCGGTCAGCCCGGGTGGTGCAGCAGCGCCGCTGGCTGTTGCGCCACCGTCACCAATGGTCGCCAGCGGGCTGCGTGTCGAATTAACCGATCGCTCGTGGATCGAGGTCCGTGATGCGACGCAGACGGTGGTGCTGAGCGGGGAATTTCCTGCCGGCACACGGCAGAATGTTGCTGGCAAGCCGCCATTCCAGATATGGATTGGCAAGGCTGCCGGAGTCCGTGTTTTCATGGGCGAGCGGAACATCGACCTGCAGCCTTATACGCGTGCGGAAGTTGCCCGGCTGACTGTGGAATGAGCAAAAGCAACGCAGAACCATCGCGGCGCTCCTGTCGCCAGGTCACGATCGGAAAAGTCGGCGTTGGCGGTACGGCGCCGATTGTCGTGCAGTCGATGACCAACACCGATACCGAGGATGTCTTCGCCACGGCGATGCAGGTGGCGCAGCTGGCGCGTGCCGGTTCGGAGCTGGTGCGCATCACGGTGAATACGCGTGAAGCCGCCGCTGCCGTGCCGAAAATCCGCGAGCGGCTGGCGCAGTTGAATGTCGATGTGCCGCTGATCGGCGACTTCCATTTCAATGGCCACAAGTTGCTCAGTGAGCATCCCGAGTGTGCCGATAGTCTGGCCAAGCTGCGCATCAATCCGGGCAATGTCGGCAAGGGCGCGAAGCGTGACGAGCAGTTTGCGCAGTTGATCGAAATCGCATGTCGGCATGACAAGCCGATACGCATCGGCGTCAACTGGGGCAGTCTGGATCAGTCATTGCTGGCGCGCATCATGGACGAAAATGCGCAGCGGTCGGAACCCAAAAATGCGGTCGAGATCATGCGTGAGGCGATGGTGAGTTCCGCGCTTGAATCTGCGGCGCGGGCGGAAGAGCTGGGCCTCGCCGGAAATCGCATTATCCTTTCCTGCAAGGTGTCCGGGGTGCAGGACCTGATTGCCATTTATCGCGAACTGGCTCTGCGTTGCGACTATCCGCTGCACTTGGGTTTGACCGAGGCCGGCATGGGAAGCAAGGGCATCGTCGCCTCGACGGCGGCACTTTCGGTGTTGCTGCAGGAAGGCATTGGCGACACGATTCGCGTTTCCCTCACGCCGGCGCCAGGAGGCGATCGGACGCAGGAAGTCGTTGTCGCCCAGGAAATCCTGCAGACCATGGGGCTGCGCGCCTTCACTCCGCTGGTGGCAGCCTGCCCGGGATGCGGGCGCACCACCAGCACGGTGTTCCAGGAACTGGCGCAAAACATCCAGACCCATGTGCGCGAGCGCATGCCTGAGTGGAGCGTGCAGCGGGTGGGCGTGGAGAACATGACCCTGGCGGTGATGGGTTGCGTGGTCAATGGCCCGGGCGAGAGCAAGCAGGCCAATATCGGCATTTCCCTGCCCGGTACCGGCGAAGCGCCGGTGGCGCCGGTCTATGTCGATGGCGAACGCGTCGTCACGCTGCGCGGCGAAAATATCCTGGCCGAGTTTCGCCAGATTGTGGATGACTATGTGGCGCGAACTTATCCGCCGCGTATCTGAATAAATAAAGATGAGCCCAGCCTTGCAAGCCATTCGCGGGATGAACGACATCCTGCCTGCCGACGCCGAATTGTGGGAGCAGTTCGAGGAAACCGTGCGCGACTGGCTCGCCGCTTACGGCTATCGTCCGATCCGGATGCCGCTGGTCGAGCCGACGGCATTGTTCGTTCGCGCCATTGGCGAAGTGACCGACATCGTCGAGAAGGAAATGTACTCCTTCGAGGATGCCCTGAATGGCGAGCAGCTTACGTTGCGGCCCGAGGGCACGGCGTCCTGCGTGCGTGCGGTGGCGCAACACAACCTGCTCTACGACGGGCCGAAAAAGCTGTGGTACATGGGGCCGATGTTTCGCCATGAACGGCCGCAGAAGGGCCGCTATCGGCAGTTTCATCAGGTCGGAGTCGAGGCCTTGGGCATACCCGGGCCCGATGTCGATGCCGAACAGATCGCGATGTGCGCGCGCCTGTGGGATGACCTCGGGCTCACCGGCATCCGGCTCGAGATCAACTCCCTTGGTCAGAGCGATGAGCGCGCTCGTCATCGGGCTGATCTGATCGCCTATTTCGAGCGTCATCAGGCGCTGCTCGATGCCGACGCGCAACGTCGCCTGCATACCAATCCGCTGCGTATCCTCGACAGCAAAAATCCGGCGATGCAGTCGCTGGTGGCGGAGGCGCCGCAGCTGATCAGCTATCTTGGCGAGGAATCGCTGAAACATTTCGAGGGCGTACAGCAGTTGCTCAAGGATGTCGCCATTCCGTACAGCATCAATCCGCGCCTGGTGCGCGGGCTGGACTACTATAACCTGACGGTATTCGAATGGATGACCGATCAGTTGGGCGCGCAAGGCACCGTCTGTGCCGGCGGCCGCTATGACGGGCTGGTCGCCCAGTTGGGCGGCAGGCCGGCGCCGGCCTGCGGCTTTGCCATGGGCATCGAGCGTTTGCTGGCGTTGTGGCAAGATCAGGGGCATCGGCATGAGGTTCCGGTGGTCGATGCCTATCTGGTGCATCAAGGCGAGGCTGCGGGCCGCTTTGCTTTTCGTATTGCCGAGGCCTTGCGTAGCGGCGGGTTTTCCGTCCATTTGCATTGTGGCGGCGGCAGCTTCAAATCACAGATGAAAAGAGCCGATGCATCGGGTGCGGCAGTGGCGCTAATAGTCGGCGCTGACGAGACGGCGGCCAATGAGGTCAGCATCAAGCCATTGCGTGAAGGCTTCGAACAACCGGCGACGCAATTGCGCGTGGCTTTTGATGAACTTGCCGACACGCTCGGCGATTTAATTTTTCCAATGGAAGATGACAATGGCAGTCTATGATCTTGAAGAGCAGGAACAACTCGACGAACTGAAAACCTGGTGGAAGCGTTATGGCAACGTCGTTACAGGGCTACTTTTCGCTGCCACACTGGGCTTGGTCGTCTGGCAGGGCTGGAACTGGTGGCAACGCAATCAGGCGGCACAGGCCTCGGTGGTTTTTGGCGGGCTGCAACAGGCGGCAGGGCAAGGCGATGCCAAGCGGGTGCGCGAGCTGGCCGGTGAATTGATCGACAAGTATCCCGGCACCAGCTATGCCGGCATGGGGGCGTTGGTCTCGGCGCGGATCCAGGTTGATCACAGTGATGCCAAGAATGCCCAGGCGCAGCTTGCCTGGGCGGCCGAGCACGCCAAGGATGCCGGGCTGCGCGATTTGGCGCGCTTGCGGCTGGCAACCGTGTTGCTGGATGCGAAATCCTACGATGAGGCATTGAAGCAGCTGGTAACCGAGCCATCTGCACCGTTTGCCGCACGCTTTGCCGAACTGCGTGGCGACATCCTGGCAGCCCAGGGCAAGTTTGCCGATGCCACTTCAGCCTATGCGCTGGCGCTGGAAAAAGTCGATGCCGTCATGAAGAAAGATGAGGTCGGCGCCGAGGCGCATGCGGCCTACCGCGAAGTGCTCCAGTCCAAGCATGACGCGCTGGGAGCAAGCAAGTGAAGATGCTACCGCTGGTGTTGGCGGCAGCCTTGATGGCGGGCTGCTCGACGGTGGAGACGGCGGTGGACAGTATCAATCCATTCTCCTCGAGCACGCCCAAGCTCAAGATGGCCGAACTCGCCAGCATCGAGTCCAGCGCCCAGGTGCGGCTTCTTTGGCAGGCCAGCATCGGCAGCGCCGGTGCGCAGACATTCAGTCCGGCGGTAGTGGGTCACAGTATCTATGCGGCCGCTGCCGATGGCAGTCTGGCGCGCTTCGACGATGGTCGTCAGGTCTGGCGCATTGCTGTCGGGCAGCCGCTCTCCGGTGGCGTGGGCGCCGATGCTGCGCTGGTTGTCGTCGGAACCCCCAAAGGCGAGGTGCTGGCATTTGATACAGGGACTGGCCGCGAGGCATGGAGGGCGCGTGTGAGTTCCGAAGTTCTGGCAGCGCCAGCGGTTGGCGGCGGGTTGGTGGTGGTTCGCTCCGGCGATTCCCGTATTGCCGGCTTCGAGGCGGCGGATGGCAAGCGCCGCTGGGTCTACCAGCGCAGCACGCCAACCTTGTCGTTGCGCTCGAGTGTCGGCGTTGTGCTGACGGACCGGTTGACCTTTGCCGGCTTCCCGGGCGGCAAGCTGGTGGCAGTGGCCAACACGAATGGTGCGGCGGTATGGGAGGTGACGGTAGCCGCACCCAAGGGAACGACCGAGCTTGAGCGGGTGACTGACATTACCAGTGCGCCGGTAGTCGTGGGCAGCCGGGTGTGTGCTGTTGCTTTTCAGGGGCGGATTTCCTGTTTCGATGGCGGTACCGGAAATGCTCTCTGGTCACGCGAGATGTCTTCCAGCGCCGGCCTCGACATGGATAGTCAGTATGTTTATGTCACCACCGACAAGGGTACGGTGCACGCGCTTGATCGCGACAGCGGCGCCAGCATCTGGAAGCAGGACAAGCTCTTCATGCGTGGTGTTTCCCGTCCCTTGGCGCTGGGCGACCTGATCGTGGTGGCCGACATTCAGGGCGTGGTGCACCTGCTGCGGCGTGCCGATGGCGGTTTCGCGGCGCGGGCCAGCAGCGACGGCAGCGCGGTGCGTGCCGAGCCAGTGCAGTTTGGCAAAGGATTTTTGATCCAGACGGTCAATGGTGGAATTTATGCCATGGAAGCTCAATGAAGCCTGTTCTGGTGATTGTCGGCCGGCCGAATGTCGGCAAGTCCACCCTCTTCAACCGGTTGACCCGTTCGCGTGATGCGCTGGTCGCCGATCAGCCTGGACTGACGCGCGATCGTCACTACGGGCACGGCCGCCTGGGCCGCAAGCCGCATCTGGTAGTCGATACCGGCGGCTTTGAGCCGCAGGCAAAAGAAGGCATCGTGCATGAAATGGCGCGTCAGGCGGAGGCTGCGATTGCCGAGGCCGACGTGCTGATTTTTGTGGTCGATGCGCGCACCGGGCTGGTGCCGCAGGATAAAGTCATTGCCGACCTGTTACGCCGCAGCGGCCGGCCGGTGTTGCTTGCCGTCAATAAGGGCGAGGGCATGGATCGGGCCGTGACCGGCGCCGAATTTTTCGAGCTGGGCTGCGGGCATCCGCATGTGATTTCATCTGCTCATGGCGATGGCGTACGCGAGCTGGTCGATATTGCGCTGGAGCCTTTCCCCGAGGAAAGTCCGGACGATGATTCCGCAGCAGGGCCGCGAGTGGCCATCGTCGGTCGTCCCAATGTCGGCAAGAGCACGCTGGTGAACACCCTGCTGGGCGAGGAACGTGTGATCGCGTTCGATATGCCGGGGACCACGCGCGATGCAATCGAGATTCCGTTCGAACGTAATGGCAAGGCCTATACCCTGATCGACACGGCTGGCTTGCGTCGACGCGGGAAGGTCTTCGAGGCGATTGAAAAATTCTCCGTGGTCAAGACGCTACAGGCGGTCGAGGAAACCAATGTCGTTGTGCTGATGGTCGACGCCAGCCAGGAAATTTCCGATCAGGATGCACACATCGCCGGATTCTGCATCGATGCCGGCCGGGCGCTGGTGGTGGCGGTGAATAAGTGGGATGCGGTGGATTCTTATCGGCGCGAGCGGATCAAGGAGGACGTTGCCCGCAAGCTAAATTTCCTCGGATTTGCACGCGTGCATTACATCTCTGCACTCAAGGGGCAGGGAATTGCCGGCGTATTGACTTCCGTTGACAAGGCCTATTCCGCCGCCATGGCCAAGATGTCCACGCCGAAGCTCACCCGGGTGCTGATCGCGGCGGTAGAAAAGCAGACACCACCGCGGCACGGCATGTTCCGGCCCAAATTACGGTATGCCCATCAGGGTGGCAGCAATCCTCCCATCATTGTGATTCACGGCAACGCGCTGGAGCATGTGCCAGCCTCCTACACGCGTTACCTTGAACACTATTTTCTTGAGGCCTTCAAGCTGCAAGGAACGCCTTTGCGGATTCAATACAAGACAGCAAAGAATCCGTATGCCGACTGAGTTTCAGCGCAAAAAGTCGGCGCTGGTGGCACGGCAAGACAAAATCGATTACATTGTTCACCGCTTTTCTGAGTACCCCCATCTCCATTGAAGGACATAAAAATGAGTAATAAAGGGCAAATGCTACAAGACCCGTTTCTGAATACCTTGCGCCGCGAACATGTTCCGGTTGCCGTCTATCTTGTCAATGGCATCAAGTTGCAGGGCCAGATCGATTCGTTCGATCAATACGTCGTGCTGCTCAAGAACACAGTGACCCAGATGGTCTATAAGCATGCGATTTCAACCGTTGTGCCAGTGCGTGCGGTTAATTTCGATCATGAAACAGCTGACGAGGATTGATCGACATTTTTGCAGGAAGCTGCGTTCCTGCCGCTTCCTGACTTGATGCCTGATCCTTCTGCCGGCAGCGAAAATGCCGTATTGGTGCAACTCGATTTCGGCGAGAGGGATTTTGCCGAGCGCTGGGCCGAGTTTCAGCTTCTGGCCACAAGTGCCGGTGCCCGGCCGCAGGCAGCTATTTTTGGCAAGCGGGCGCGACCTGATGCCGCGCTATTTGCCGGCAAGGGGAAAGTCACTGAAATAGGCGCCGCTGTAAAGCTGCACGAGGCATCGATGGTTATCTTCAATCACGATTTGTCTCCTGCGCAGCAGCGCAATCTCGAACGTGAGTTGCAATGCCGGGTGATTGATCGCAGCAGCCTGATTCTCGATATCTTCGCCTTGCGTGCGCAAAGCCATGAAGGCAAGCTTCAGGTCGAACTGGCCCAACTCCAGCATCTGGCGACGCGGCTGGTGCGCGGCTGGACTCACCTCGAGCGGCAAAAGGGCGGCATCGGCCTGCGCGGCCCCGGTGAAAAGCAGCTTGAAACTGACCGCCGCCTGCTAGGCAAGCGTGTTGCGCTGCTCAAGGAACGACTCCAGCAGCTTGAGCGACAGCGCACAGTGCGCCGTCGTTCGCGGTTGCGGCAGAGTGTTTTATCGGTCTCCCTGGTGGGCTACACCAATGCCGGGAAAAGCACCCTGTTCAATGCCCTGACCAAGGCAGGCGCCTACGCGGCCGATCAGTTGTTCGCCACTCTGGATACTACCTCGCGGCGGATGTTCATCGAAGGCGCCGGCCAGATTGTTTTATCCGATACCGTTGGCTTTATCCGTGATCTGCCCCATTCGCTGGTTGCGGCATTCCAGGCGACCCTTGAGGAAACGGCGCAAGCCAATCTTTTGTTGCATGTGGTGGACTCCGCCAGTGCAGACCGCGATCAGCAAATCGCGGCGGTCGATGGCGTGCTGGCGGAAATCGGCGCGGCCAGCGTGCCGCAGATTGTAATCTGGAACAAGATTGATGCAACGGCCGCCAGCGCAGGAGTTGAGCGGGATGGCTGTGGTAACATTTCCAAAGTACGGGTGAGTGCGAAAACAGGCGAAGGCTTGTCCTTGTTGCGCGCAGCCATTTCTGAAATTGCAGGTCACATGCAAGGTTTTAACGTTGGCAACGCGACGCAGGTTAGTGTGGCGTCCGGTGTTGTTTAATTTCTGTTGTACTTGATACCCTCGGATACTTGAACATGCTTACTGGAATTCTCATGTCGCTCAACGACCACGGCTGGGGCAACAAGCCTGGTGGTGACAAGCGCGGCGGCAAGCAAGGCCCTCCCGACCTTGAGGAGCTTTGGCGCGACGTCAATCGTCGGTTGTCGGGTTTTTTTGGCAAAAAAGGCGGCGGGAAGGGGGATGACGCCAGCAATACGCCACCTTCGCTTACCCCGAAACAATTTGGCGGCGGCATTAGCATCCTGCTTGCCCTGGTTGCGGCGGTGTGGCTGGGTAGCGGCTTCTACGTCGTCGATGCCTCGCAGCGCGGCGTCGTACTCCAGTTTGGCGCATTCAGGGAAATGACCGATCCAGGCTTGCGCTGGCATTTGCCGTGGCCGATCCAGACGCGTGAGATCGTTAATCTTACAGGTGTGCGCACGGTGGAGATTGGTTATCGGGGAACGGAAAAGAACAAGGTGCCGAAAGAGGCACTGATGCTGACGGATGACGAAAACATCGTCAGTGTGCAATTCGCCGTGCAATATCTGCTGAAAGACCCCAAGGCTTATCTGTTCACTAACCGTAATCCTGACGATACCGTGACCCAGGCGGCGGAAACCGCCATTCGCGAGGTGGTGGGCAAGAGCAAGATGGATTTTGTTCTTTATGAAGGGCGTGACCAGATCGCGGCGAATACCCAGAAGCTGATCCAGGAAATTCTCGACCGCTACATAACGGGCATCCAAATCCGTTCCGTCAGCATGCAGGGAACCCAGCCCCCGGAGCAGGTGCAGGCTGCCTTTGACGATGCCGTGAAGGCGGGGCAGGATCGCGAGCGCCACAAGAATGAAGGCCAGGCCTATGCCAACGATGTCATTCCGCGTGCGCGTGGCACGGCTTCGCGATTGATGGAAGAGTCTAATGGTTACAAGCAGCGCATCATTGCTACCGCTGAAGGCGACGCTGCCCGCTTCAAGCAGATACTCGTTGAATACAGCAAGGCGCCAGAAGTGACGCGCACCCGCATGTATCTGGAGACCGTGCAGCAGGTCTATACCAACACCAGCAAGGTGATGGTGGATGCCAAGGGTTCCGGAAATCTGCTGTACTTGCCCCTCGATAAGCTGATGCAGGCGGCAGGAGTCGCCGCACCGGCTGCTGCGCCAGCAGCCCCGGCGCATCCGGAAGCGGCCGCTCCCCGCGGCGTCGTGCCGGAGCCGACTGTTTCGCGCGAAGCCCCGCCTCAACTTGAACGCGCCCTCACTGGCGATACCCGCGCGCGTGATGCCATGCGTTCACGTGAACGAGGAGACCGTTAATGCCACGCCATCTCTCATTTGTTGTATCGGTTTTATTCGCGCTGGCCGCTCTTCTTGGCGCCTCGGTCTTTACCGTCGATCAGCGTCAGTATGCGATTATTTTTCAGCTTGGCGAAATCAAGGAAGTGATTTCAGAGCCTGGTATTGCGTTCAAATGGCCGCTGATCCAGAACGTGCGTCTGTTTGATAAACGTGTCCTGACCCTCGACTCGGTCGAGCCGGAGCGTTTTCTGACCGCCGAAAAGAAGCCTGTGCTGGTTGACTCCTTTGTCAAATGGCGTATTCACGATGTAAGGCAGTATTACATTTCGGTCAACGGTGACGAGATGCTGGCGCGCACACGCTTGACGCAAACGGTCAATTCCGGGCTGCGCGAAGAATTCGGCCGGCGCACGGTGCATGACGTGGTTTCCGGCGCGCGCGACAGCATCATGACGGAGGTGCAGAAAAAGGCCGATGCCGACATGCGCGCCATTGGCGTCGAAATCATCGATGTGCGTCTGAAGCGCGTGGATCTGCCGCCGGAAGTATCAGAATCGGTCTATAGCCGCATGGAGACCGAGCGCAAACGTGTGGCCAATGAATTGCGTTCGCAAGGCGCCGCAGAAGCCGAGAAAATCCGCGCCAATGCGGATCGCCAGAGCGAGATCATCATCGCGGAAGCCTACCGCGACGCGCAAAAAATCAAGGGCGAGGGGGACGCCAGGGCCGCGTCGATCTATGGCAAGGCGTTTGGCGCCAATCCTGAGTTCTATGCTTTTTATCGTAGCCTTGAAGCCTATCGCGGTAGTTTCAAAAGCAAGAGCGATGTGCTGGTCCTCGAGCCGAATTCAGAATTCTTCAAGTACTTGAAGAATAGCGGTCGCGGCAAGTAGTCCGGTTATGGCGGCAGGTTGCCGGTTGCGTTAATGGAAACGATTCTGCTCGCTTTTGCCTTGATGCTGGTGATTGAAGGCTTGCTGCCTTTTCTGTCACCACGAGCCTGGCGTGATGCTTTCAGTCGCCTGACCAAACTTGCCGATGGGCAAATCCGGTTCATGGGCCTTTCATCAATGATGATTGGCCTGATTCTGTTGTTTGTACTGCGCTGATTCGCCCCATCGTTTTTCATGACAAATCATCGTTGGCTTTTGCCGGAATCAATCGAAGATGCACTGCCACAGGATGCAGTCCGCATCGAGACATTGCGTCGCCGTCTGCTGGATGCATTTTCAGTCCGTGGCTATGACTTGGTCATGCCGCCGCTGCTCGAGTTCGTCGAGTCGCTGCTGACGGCCAGTCGTAACGAACTCGACCTGCGGACGTTCAAACTGGTCGATCAAATTTCCGGACGCAGCATGGGAGTCCGTGCCGACATTACGCCGCAGGTGGCGCGCATTGATGCCCATATCCTCAATCGCGCCGGCGTGACGCGCCTGTGCTATTGCGGCAGTGTCCTGCATACCCTGCCGGCATGTTTCAATTCAACCCGCGAGCCGATACAGATCGGCGCCGAAATATATGGACATGCTGGCCTGGAAGCCGATATCGAAGTGATCGGCCTGCTGGCAACAGCATTGAAGCTCTGCGACGTCCAGGCCTTGCGGCTGGATCTGGGGCATGTGGCGATCTTCCGCGCACTGGCTGGGCGTGCCGGCTTGGCGGCCGAGGCGCAGCAGGAGTTGTTTCTGATTTTGCAACGCAAGGATGTACCGGCGTTGCGTGAAGTCGTCGCCAGACTGGCGGATCCTTTCCGTTCGGCGCTGCTGGCGCTGCCTGACTTGCACGGCGATCATCAGGTGCTTGCCGAAGCGGCGCGCAGACTGCCTCCGCTGCCTGAAGTGCAGGCGGCACTGGCCGATCTGGATGGTTTGTCAAAAACACTGGGTGATATGCCCATCGGTTTTGATCTGGCCGATTTGCGTGGCTACGAATATCACAGCGGTGTCGTGTTCGCGGCTTATTGTGCAGGCAGTGCCAGCGCACTCGCGCTGGGCGGCCGGTATGACGGACTGGGTGGCATGTATGGTCGTGCGCGACCTGCTACCGGATTTTCCATGGATCTGCGCGAGGTGGCACGCCTTGCGCAGAATGGCGGGGCACGCGGCGCCATTCTGGCACCCTGGCCAGAGGACGCTGCCTTGCGTTCCGAGGTGGCGCGTTTGCGTACTCAGGGAGAGCGTGTGGTTGTTGCCCTGCCCGGACACGAAGGCACATGGCAGGAGGCCGGATGTGACCGGGCCTTGGTTCGTGGCGCCGATGGATGGACTGTTGAATTTTTGAAGGAAGCTTGAGATGGCAAGAAATGTTGTGGTTGTCGGCACGCAATGGGGTGATGAAGGCAAGGGGAAGATTGTTGATTGGCTGACGGATCATGCCCAGGGTGTCGTGCGCTTCCAGGGCGGACACAACGCAGGCCATACGCTGGTCATCGGTGGCAAAAAGACTGTCTTGCATCTTGTGCCATCCGGCATTCTGCGTGCTGGTGTGACTTGCTACATCGGCAATGGTGTGGTGCTCTCGCCCGAGGCTTTGCTCAAGGAACTCGACGAACTGGCCGCCGCCGGCATCGATGCCGAAGCGCGCCTGAAAATTTCCGAAGCTTGTCCGCTGATCCTGCCGTATCACCAGGCGCTGGATGTCGCTCGCGAGACGGCACGCGGCAGCAACAAGATTGGCACCACCGGCCGCGGTATTGGCCCGGCCTACGAAGACAAGGTGGCGCGGCGGGCCATTCGTCTGCAGGACCTGACCAAGCCCAAACGTTTTGCCGAGCGGCTGGCCGAACTGCTTGAATACCATAACTTCGTACTGACGCATTATCACGGCGCAGCGGCGGTCGACTTCCAGAAAACATATGACGAGGCGATGGCTATTGCACCGCGCCTGACGCGGATGATCGCCGATGTGCCGCGCGCGCTGTACGACGATCACAAGGCGGGCGCGAATCTGCTGTTCGAAGGTGCGCAGGGCACCTTGCTGGACATCGATCACGGCACCTACCCATTCGTCACCTCATCGAACTGCGTGGCCGGCGCGGCGGCGGCGGGTGCGGGTGTCGGACCGAGCATGCTGCATTATGTGCTGGGGATTACCAAGGCGTACACCACGCGCGTCGGTAGCGGCCCGTTCCCGACCGAACTGTATGACGCGCTGGAAAAGCAGGATCCGGTGGGTAAACACATGGCCACCAAGGGTCACGAATTCGGCGCCACGACCGGGCGTGCGCGGCGTTGCGGCTGGTTCGATGCGGCGGCGCTGAAGCGTGCGATCCAGATCAACGGCGTCTCCGGCCTGTGCATTACAAAACTCGACGTGCTCGATGGTGTCGACGAGTTGAAGATTTGTACCGGCTACCGCATCAATGGCCAGGTGTCCGACATCCTTCCTGTCGGCGCCGATGACCTCGCCTGCTGCGAACCCATTTATGAAACCTTGCCGGGCTGGTCGGGGAGTACCGTCGGTGCGCAAGCGCTGGCCGGCCTGCCAGCAGAAGCGCAGGCCTACATCCGGCGCATGGAGGCGCTGTGTGGTGTTCCGGTGGACATGATCTCGACCGGCCCGGATCGTGAGGAAACCATAGTCTTGCGTCATCCATTCCTTGATTGAAGGTCCTGCGCGTATCCGACACGGGCCGCAGTTGCGGCCCTTGTGTTTAGTTCCATTCCCTGATTCCCGCGCCATCGTTGCCGGCAGATGATGTCTTTCACGCTCGCTGATTTCGATTACGACCTGCCGCCCGAACTGATTGCTCAGGCGCCCTTGCCGCAGCGTTCGGCCAGCCGGCTGCTGGTGGTCGGCGGACAGGATTGCAGCGACAGCTTCATGACAGACCTGCCGTTGCATCTGCGCCCAGGCGACCTGCTGGTGGTGAATGACAGCCGCGTCCTGCATGCCCGGCTGCTGGGCCGCAAGGCAAGCGGCGGGCAGGTCGAGGTGCTGGTCGAGCGCGTTCTGCCCGACAACGAAGTGCTGGCTCAGGTGCGCGCCAGCAAGTCGCCGCAAGCGGGAAGCCGGCTCCTTCTGGAAAACGTGATCGACGCCGAAGTGTTGGGCCGCACGGGTGAGTTCTATCGCTTGCGCTTTGCCGGCAACGCGCTTGAGCTGATTGAGCAGCACGGGCGGCTGCCTCTGCCGCCTTACGTCGAGCGGCCAGCCGCAGATGCCGATGAAACGCGCTATCAGACCGTCTTTGCGCGCAACAAGGGTTCGGTTGCAGCGCCGACAGCGGGCTTGCATTTCGATGCAGCGCTGCTCGCGGCCGTGCGCGAGCGCGGCGTCGAGGTCGCTTACGTCACGCTGCATGTCGGTGCGGGGACATTCCAGCCGGTGCGAGTCGATGACCTGAGCCAGCATCGGATGCATACCGAAAGTTATGTCGTGCCAGCAGAAACGGCCACCGCAATTGCGACGGCGCGACTGCGTGGCGGTCGGGTGATCGCTATCGGCACCACATCATTGCGGGCGCTGGAATCGGCAGCCAGCGACTCAGGCATAAAAGTCGGCGCTGGCGAGACGGCGATTTTTATCACGCCGGGCTTTCGTTTTCGTGTAGCGGATGCGCTGCTGACCAACTTTCATCTGCCGCGGTCAACATTGCTGATGCTGATTTCCGCGTTCGCCGGTTATGAGGAGATCCGCGCCGCTTATCGCCATGCGATTGCGGCGCGCTACCGCTTTTTCAGTTATGGCGATGCCATGCTTTTGACGCGCAAGGAGGCGCCATGAATTTTGACTTGTTGGCAGAGGATGGCGCGGCGCGGCGCGGCAGGCTGACGCTTGCACATGGGGTGGTGGAAACGCCGGTCTTCATGCCGGTGGGAACCTACGGTACGGTGAAGGCCATGGCGCCTGACGAACTGGTGGATATTGGCGCTTCCATCGTGCTGGGCAATACCTTTCATCTCTGGTTGCGGCCCGGCCTTGACGTGATTGCTGCGCATGGCGGCCTGCATCGCTTCATGGCCTGGGATGGGCCGATTCTGACTGATTCGGGCGGCTTTCAGGTGTTTTCGCTGGGCGCGTTGCGCAAGATCGGCGAGGAGGGCGTCAGGTTCGCTTCGCCGATCAATGGCGACCGGCTGTTCCTGACGCCGGAAGAATCGATGCGGATACAGCATGTGCTGAACTCCGATGTCGTGATGATCTTCGACGAATGCACGCCGTACCCGGCCAGCCTGGAGGTGGCGGCGCAATCGATGCGCCTGTCCTTGCGCTGGGCGGAGCGTTCGCGCGATGCGCACGATCAACTGCAAAACAGCAACGCGCTGTTCGGCATCGTTCAGGGCGGTATGCATGAAACCTTGCGCGAGGAATCCCTGGCCGGCCTCGAGCGCATCGGTTTCGATGGCTTTGCCATTGGCGGACTGTCGGTCGGGGAGCCGAAGGAAGAGTTCACCCGCATCCTTGCCCATACCGCGCCGCGTCTGCCGCGCGCGAAGCCGCGTTACCTGATGGGCGTCGGTACGCCGGAGGATCTGGTGTACGCGGTCGGCCAGGGTATCGACATGTTCGATTGCGTGATGCCGACACGCAACGCCAGGAATGGCTGGCTATTTACCCGTCGGGGTGACGTCAAGATCAAAAATGCAAAGCATAAGGCAGACACCCGTCCGCTGGACGAGACCTGCGGCTGTTATGCCTGCCGGAACTTCACGCGGGCGTATCTGCATCATTTGCACCGCACGGGTGAAATCCTCGGCGCCCGGCTGAATACGATACACAACCTGTTTTATTACCAGACGCTGATGGCCGAAATGCGTGCTGCCATCGAGCAGAATGCTTTTGCGGCGTTTACCGCGCGCTTTCATCAGGCGCGCGCAGGTGAGCAGGTATAATTCCCCGCTTCCAGCGGCACACGCCGATTTTTGCTGATCCTTTGAGGAGATTCATGTGTTTATTTCCAGTGCTTATGCGCAAGCAGCCGGCGCCGCTCCCGAGCCTATGAGTGGCTTGGTCGGGATGCTGCCCATATTTGTGGTTTTTCTGGTGATGTGGGCGCTCGTTATCCGGCCGCAAATGAAGAAGACGAAAGACCATCAAAAACTGGTTAACGAACTGGCCAAGGGTGACGAAATCGTGACTCAGGGCGGGGTTGCCGGCCGCATCAGCAAGATTGGTGAAAATTATCTTCACCTTGAGGTGGCCGAAGGCAAGGATGGCCCGCTCGAGCTCACAGTACAGAAATCCGCTGTCGCTGCCCTGTTGCCCAAGGGTTCGCTGAAAAATCTTTAGTATCGCGCCAGGATGGATGTCCTGGCCCCTCACTTTTACCGGCTGTCGAAAATGAATCGTTATCCACTCTGGAAGAATATCCTGGTGTTGGTCGCCCTGATTCTTGGGCTGCTTTATACCCTCCCCAATTTTTTTGGCGAGGCGCCCGCCGTTCAGGTGACCAGTGTCAAGGCGACGATCAAGGTTGACGGGAGTTTGCAGACGCGGGTCGAAGAGGCGCTGAAAACGGCAGCCATACCCTATCAGACGGCGACGCTTGACGTGGCTAGCGTGCGTGTGCGGCTGGCAGATACGGATACGCAACTCAAGGCCAGGGATGCGATTGAGAAGGCGCTCAATCCTGAGCCCGAGAACGCAAGTTACAGCGTAGCGCTGAATCTGGTTTCCAATTCGCCGCAGTGGCTGGCCAGCATTGGCGCCAAGCCGATGTATCTTGGCCTGGATTTGCGCGGCGGCGTGCATTTTCTGCTGCAAGTGGATATGAAGGGCGCTTTGACCAAGCGCCTCGACTCAATTAGTGCCGATCTGCGCAGCCTGCTGCGTGAGAAAAACATTCGCCATGGTGGCATCACCCGTGAGGGTCAGAGCATCACCATTCGTTTCCGCGATGCCGAGGCCCGCGACAAGGCGCGTGCCGTGCTCGCTGATGGGCAACCCGATCTGCTGTTGAACGATGCCCAGGATGGGGCTGATTTGAAACTCGTGGCGTTGCTGAAGCCGGAGGCGGGAAAACGAATTCAGGAATACGCCATCAAGCAGAATACGGTCACCTTGCATAATCGCATCAACGAGTTGGGCGTGGCCGAGCCGGTGATCCAGCAGCAGGGGGTGGATCGCATCGTCGTGCAATTGCCTGGCGTGCAGGATACCGCCAAGGCCAAGGACATCCTCGGCCGCACGGCGACGCTGGAAGTACGCATGGTGGATGACGAGGCGAGTGGGAATCCGAGTGTCATGGATCTGGCGGCGCGTGGCCAGCCGCCCGTCGGCACGGAATACTATGTGGAGCGCGGTGGCCGTCCGTTGTTGGTGAAAAAACAGGTTGTGCTCACTGGCGAGCGCCTGACCGATGCCCAGCCCGGATTCGACGGACAAACCCACGAGCCGGCCGTCCATTTGACGCTTGACTCTGCCGGCGCACGCATTTTCAAGGACGTGACACGCGAAAGCGTGGGTAAGCGCATGGCCATCCTGCTGATTGAAAAGGGCAAGGGCGAGGTTGTCACGGCGCCGGTGATTCGCAGCGAGATTGGCGGTGGCCGGGTGCAGATTTCAGGGCGCATGACCACCACGGAAGCGGCCGATGTGGCCTTGCTGTTGCGCGCTGGCTCTCTCGCTGCGCCGATGGAAATCATCGAAGAGCGCACCATCGGCCCCAGCCTCGGCGCCGACAATATTTCCAAGGGATTCAATTCGACCTTGTGGGGCTTTACGGCGATTGCCGTGTTCATGAGCGTCTACTATCTGGTTTTCGGTTTTGTCTCTGTCTTGGCGCTGTCGGCCAATCTGCTCTTCCTGGTGGCTTTGCTCTCGCTGTTGCAGGCGACGCTCACTTTGCCGGGCATTGCCGCTGTCGCCCTGGCGCTAGGCATGGCCATCGATGCCAACGTACTAATCAATGAGCGTATCCGTGAAGAGCTGCGAAATGGCAATACACCGCAGGCGGCGATTGCAGCGGGTTATGAGCGGGCGTGGGGAACCATTCTTGACTCGAACGTGACGACGCTGATTGCCGGCGTCGCGCTGTTGATCTTCGGTTCCGGCGCGGTGCGCGGCTTTGCTGTGGTGCACTGCCTTGGCATCCTGACCTCGATTTTCAGTTCGGTGGTGGTCTCCAGGGCGCTGGTCAATTTCATCTACGGCCGTCGCCGCAAGCTGGAAGCGCTTGCCATTGGCCATGTCTGGAAACCTGTCTGAGCGACGTTTGAGCGACACACTTACGAGAGATTAAGATGGAATTCTTCCGCATCAAAAAAGACATCCCTTTCATGCGCCATGCGGTGGTGTTCAACGTCATTTCGTTGATCACCTTTCTGCTTGCCGTGTTTTTTCTGATCACTCGGGGCTTGCACCTTTCCATTGAGTTCACCGGTGGCACCTTGCTCGAAGTGAGTTATGCGCAGGCGCCACAGCTCGACAAGCTGCGCCAGCAACTCGAGGCCGACGGTTTTACCGATACGCAGGTGCAGAACTTCGGTTCATCGCGCGATGTGCTGATTCGTGTGCCGCCGGCAAAAAATGCTCCAGTCGACGTGAACTCCTCCAAAGTCGGCGAGCGCGTCATCGCCTCGCTTGAGAAAGTCGGCGCTGGCGACGACCCGAAGGTAGTGCAAAGCAAGGCGACTGCCGCTGAAAAAGCGGCGAACAAGCCGCAACTGAAACGCGTCGAGTTCGTCGGGCCGCAGGTGGGGAAGGAACTGGCTTCCGACGGGGCGCTGGCGCTGCTCCTGGTGGTGATCGGCATCATCGTTTATCTGGCATTGCGTTTCGAATGGCGCTTCGCCATTTCGGCCATCATCGCCAACTTGCATGACGTGGTGATCATTCTGGGTTTCTTCGCCTTGTTCCAATGGGAGTTCTCGTTGCCAGTGCTGGCGGCAGTGCTGGCGGTGCTGGGTTACTCGGTGAATGAGTCGGTGGTGGTTTTCGACCGGGTACGCGAGACATTCAAGAAAAAGCGCGGCCTGACTACGCCGCAGGTGCTGGACCACGCGATTACCAGCACCATTTCACGCACCGTCATCACTCACGGCTGTACCCAGATGATGGTTACTTCGATGCTGATTTTTGGCGGCACGGCGCTGCACTACTTTGCATTGGCCCTGACCATCGGCATTCTGTTCGGCATTTACTCTTCGGTTCTCGTCGCCAGCCCGCTGGTGATGTGGCTCGGCGTATCACGCGAGCAATTCATCAAAGTAAAAGTCGAGAAGCAGGAAGCGGTGGTCTGAGTTTTAGCCTGACCGGAACGAGTGGTCAGGCGGCCCAATGAGTCACTCGCCAGTGGCGAAGATGTGCTTGACTCGCAAGGTTCCGATGTCGCCGGCAGCCAGCGCCAGCAAACGATCGATGTTGGGGTGCTTGCCGGGATTCTGGTGTGCGTCATCCGCGTGCTCGGCGTACAGTTCCAATCCCTTGCGGGCCGCGTCAGCCGTGATTGCGCCATGGATATGCCCAAGGTGGTTGTAAATCGAGAGCGAACCGGTTTGCCCTGGCTTGTTCTCAATGATGGCGACGACCTGGCCGGCCGCATCGAGCAACTGTAGTCCGGCCAGATGTGCAATCCCTGGAAGCTGCTTCAGGTTGTCAGCAAACGCCATTTCAAATCTTTCGCGCCAGTTCGGCCGCCTTGCCGATATAGCTGGCCGGGGTCATTTCCAGCAGGCGCTGTCGGTCGGCTTCGGGCAGCGCCAGCGTGGCGATGAAGTCACGCAGCGTGTTCTGCTCGATGCCTTTGCCGCGCGTGAGTTCCTTGAGTTGTTCATACGGATTGGCAATCCCGTGGCGGCGCATCACGGTCTGTATCGGTTCCGCCAGCACTTCCCAGGCGGCATCGATATCTTCGGCCAGGCGCCGGGGATTGGCTTCCAGTTTGTCCAGCCCGCGCCGCGTCGAGTCGAATGCCAGCAAGGTATAACCGAAGGCCACGCCCATGTTGCGCAGCACCGTTGAGTCGGTCAGGTCACGTTGCAGGCGCGAGATGGGCAGTTTTTCCGCCAGGTGGCGCAGCATGGCGTTGGCCAGCCCAAGATTTCCTTCGGAGTTTTCAAAATCAATCGGATTTACCTTGTGCGGCATGGTCGAGGAGCCGATTTCTCCCTCTTTCAGTTTTTGTTTGAAGTAACCCAGTGCAACGTATTGCCAGATATCACGGTCGGCATCAATCAGAATGGTATTGGCGCGCGCCATGGTGTCGAACAACTCGGCCATGGTGTCATGCGGTTCGATCTGGATGGTGTAGGGATTGAATTCCAGTCCGAGGCTTTCGACAAAGTGCCGGTTGAAGCTTTCCCAGTCGATATCCGGATAGGCAGAAAGGTGGGCATTGTAGTTGCCGACTGCACCATTGAATTTGGCCATAAGGGACACACCGGAAATCCGGGAGCGGGCGGTTATCAACCGCGCCGCTATGTTGGCCATCTCCTTACCCAGTGTCGTTGGCGTCGCCGGCTGGCCATGGGTGCGCGCCAGCATCGGCAGGTCGGCGAGGTGGTGCGCCAGTTCACGCAATCGGGCGATCAACTGGTCAAGTCCCGGTAGCAGGCTGCTCGTGATTGCGCCCTTGAGCATCAAGGCATGAGATACGTTGTTGATGTCTTCCGAGGTGCAGCCAAAGTGGATGAATTCGCTTGCGCGCATGATCTCGGCATTGGCGGAGAAGTGTTCTTTCAGCCAGTACTCGACCGCCTTGACATCATGGTTGGTGCGCGACTCGATGGCTTTGACGACATCTGCATCGGCGAGCGAGAATTCTTGGCTGGCCTGATCCAGTTCCTTGATCGTAACCTCTGAAAAGGCAGGGCACTCGGCAATCTCTGGCGCCCTAGCCAAAGCTTTTAGCCATTCGATTTCAACCTGCACGCGATGACGTATCAGCCCGTACTCTGAAAAATAAGTGCGCAATCCATCAACTTTTGCCGCATAGCGGCCGTCCAGAGGTGAGAGCGCAGTCAGTGGGGTGAGTGTCATGGTATTGATCTGGAAAATACAGGTGAGAAACCGGCAAAGGCGTCAATTTTAACATGTGCCATGGGGGCAGCCGCTCGTCTTTCCCTGCGTCGATGGATTGCCTGCCAAGTAGCGTAGAATTTGCAGCGTTTTCGACGCCCCTTCCTGAGGAATTTCTTGAATGTATTCTGGAATCATTGATCTACCGTGGTGGGGTTATCTTCTCGCAACCCTGGCGCTAACCCATGTCACTATCGTCAGTGTCACAATTTTTTTGCATCGGCATCAGGCCCATCGCGCGCTTGATCTCGGGCCGGTACCCAGCCATTTTTTCCGCCTCTGGCTTTGGCTGACGACTGGAATGGTGACCAAGGAATGGGCGGCTATCCATCGCAAGCACCACGCCAAATGCGAGACTGTCGAAGATCCGCACAGCCCGCAGATTCTTGGCATCAAGCGGGTGCTATGGACGGGCGTGTTGCTCTACGTAAAGGAGGCTCGCAACAAGGAGACGCTCGAGCGCTACGGCCATGGAACCCCTAACGATTGGCTTGAGCGCACCATCTATACGCCCTACCACAAGATTGGCATCGTCATTACCTTGATTGCAGATATCGCTGTATTCGGTGTTTGGCCTGGGGTGCTGGTCTGGGGCGTGCAGGTTGCATGGATTCCCTTTTGGGCAGCGGGCGTCATCAACGGTATCGGGCATTTCTGGGGGTACAGGAATTTTGCCTCTGCAGATGCGGCGACCAATATTTTTCCCATAGGCATCTTTATCGGGGGGGAGGAATTACATAACAACCATCATGCCTTTGCCACTTCCGCCAAGTTGTCCAGCAAATGGTATGAAATTGACATTGGGTGGTGCTACATTCGCGCGCTTGAGATGATTGGATGGGCGAAGGTAAAGAAAATTGCACCCCGGCCGCAGTTTGGTGCTGTGCGGCCAGTGATTGATCTGGACATGCTGCAAACCGTGGTTACGCACCGCTATGACGTTATGGCCAAGTACATCAAGTCCTTGCATCACCTGGCGGCCGAAGAATTTTCCCGACTCAGGATTGATGCGCGCGAATCCCGCATGATGAAACGCCTGCTGGATAAGAACAGCGCGGTTTTGCCTGCGCCGCAACAAGTGCAATTGACCGCTTTATTGGATCAGAGCGCCCGGCTAAGCAAGGTATATGCGATGCGGCTGGAACTGGAGACGCTCTGGGCGCGCTCTTCTGCAACCCATGATCAACTGCTGCATCAGTTGAAAGACTGGATTGAGCGGGCAGAGCAGAGCGGTATCCATCAGTTGGAGGAGTTTTCCCAGCGTTTGCGCAGTTATGCCGCGTAGCACGAATGAAGAACTTGAGCCAATAAATAAAAAACCGCCTTTCGGCGGTTTTTTATTTCCCTTGCCAGTAACTGGCGAAGAAAAACTTATTTCAGCTTCACTTCCTTGTAAGCAACATGCTTGCGAACTTTGGGGTCGTACTTCATGAACTCAAGTTTCTCAGGAGTAGTTTTCTTGTTCTTGTTGGTAGTGTAGAAATGACCGGTACCCGCTGTGGATTCCAGTTTGATTTTTTCGCGTCCGCCCTTGGCCATGATGGTTCCTCCTGTTAGATGCGTTCGCCGCGCTCGCGCAACTCGGCGAGAACGATGTCGATGCCCTTCTTGTCGATTGTGCGCAGGCCGGCATTGGAAACACGCAGGCTGACAAACCGGTTTTCGGCTTCAACCCAGAAACGACGATTGTGCAGATTGGGCAGGAAGCGGCGCTTCGTTTTATTGTTGGCATGGGAAACATTGTTTCCGACCATCGGGCCTTTACCCGTCACTTGACATACGCGCGACATGATTTGATGCTCCTGAATGCTGATTTCGCAAAGTCGGCAAGTGTACCAAACTTTGCCCATGAAACTCAATCTCTTTTTTAGATTAATCCGCGCTCGGCAAATGAAAGAGGCGCTGCGCCGCCGGTTACAACAAAATGATCCAGTAACTTGACGTCAATCAGGGCCAGCGCCTGCTTCAGGGCTGAAGTCAGCATTTCGTCGGCACGCGATGGTTCGGCAAAGCCTGAAGGATGATTGTGAGCCAGGATCACAGCGCCGGCATTGTGCGTCAGTGCCCGCTTGACGACTTCACGCGGATACACGCTGGTTTGCGTCAGCGTGCCGCGAAACAGCTCTTCGCTGGCGATCAGGCGATTTTGCGCATCCAGCCACAGGGCGACAAAGACTTCATGCGGCAAATGGCCGAGCGACAGGCGTAGCCAATCGCGCACGGCCTGTGGCGAAGCCAGTGCGTCGCGAGTCCTGAGGGGATTGGTCAGGGCTCGCCGTGCCAGTTCCAGGCTGGCCATTAGTTGCGCCGCCTTGGCAGGGCCGATGCCGGGGAGTCGCGCAAGTTCTTTGGCGTCGGCGGCGGCGAGCGCCGCCAGGTCGCCGTCGAAGCGGGAGAGCAATTCACGCGCGAGATCAACCGCACTTTTGCCGACAATGCCAACCCGCAGGAAGATCGCCAGCAACTCGGCGTCGGAAAGCGCTGCCGCACCTTGTTGCAGCAGCCGCTCGCGCGGACGCTCGGCCTCGGGCCAGTCACGGATGGCCATGGTTTAGAATCTCCTCTTATTGCGAATCCACTGGATTGTAATGTCATGAATGCATTTCACGGCAAGCGTTTCGTGTTGGGGGTTACCGGAGGTGTGGCGGCCTACAAGGCAGCAGAACTGGCGCGGCTGCTGGTGAAGGCCGGTGCCGAGGTTGACGTCGTGCTGACCGCTGCCGGCAGCCGATTCGTCGGGGCCGTGACCTTTCAGGCGCTGACCGGACGCCCGGTCTGGCAGTCGTTGTGGGACGAGCGCATGGATAACGGCATGGCGCACATTGACCTGACCCGGGGCGCTGCGGCACTGCTGGTGGCGCCGGCCACAGCCGACTTCCTGGCCAAATTGACTCATGGTTTCGCCGACGACTTGCTGACGACGCTGTGCCTGGCGCGCGACTGTCCGCTGCTGGTGGCGCCGGCGATGAACCGGCAGATGTGGGAGAACCCGGCGACACAGCGCAATGTGGAGCAACTATCTGCCGATGGCGTGATCATCCTTGGCCCGGCGGAGGGCGACCAGGCCTGCGGCGAAACGGGTGCCGGCCGCATGTTCGAAGCGGCCGAGCTGTTTGACGATCTCCATGCCTTCATCCAGCCCAAGCTGTTGGCCGGCAAGCGTGTCCTGCTCACTGCCGGACCGACGTTCGAGCCGCTCGATCCGGTTCGCGGGCTGACCAATTCGAGTTCCGGCAAGATGGGCTTTGCGCTGGCGCGCGCTTGTGCCGAGGCTGGCGCCGAGGTAACCCTGGTCGCCGGCCCGGTGGCGCTGGCCACGCCACGCGGGGTAACGCGCCTGGATGTGCAGACTGCTTTGCAGATGCGCGAGGAGGTGCTGCAGAATCTGTCGGGACAGGATGTGTTCATTGCCGTGGCGGCCGTGGCCGACTATCGGCCACGGCAATTGGAGGAGCACAAGATCAAGAAAAAAACCGTGCCACGAACGCTCGGGCTTGAACCCAATCCGGATATCCTGGCCGAGGTCGCGACGCGCGCCGATGCGCCGTTCTGCGTCGGTTTCGCCGCCGAGAGCCACGATCTTGAAAAATATGCCGAGGCCAAGCGTGCAGGCAAGAAACTGGGCCTGGTCGTTGGCAACCTGATACAGGACGGGCTGGGCTGCGACACCAATCGCGTGATCCTGTTCGATGCCGAAGGCGCACATCCTTTGCTGCTGGCCGATAAAGCCACAGTGGCGGGTCGTATCGTTAGCCATCTCGCGAATTTGCTGGAGAAACTCCATGCGTAAGCTTGCCCTGAAACTCCTCGATACCCGGCTCAAGGATTCCCAATACGCCCCGCAATATGCAACTCCGGGGGCGGCGGGGATCGATCTGCGCGCCTGCATCGACCGGGCGATCAAAATCCACCCTGGCGAAACCCTGCTGGTGCCGACCGGAATCGCGATTCATCTGACCGATCCGTCGCTGGCGGCCATCATTCTGCCGCGCTCCGGTCTTGGCCACAAGCATGGCATTGTTCTCGGCAATCTGGTGGGGCTGATCGATTCGGATTATCAGGGTGAGATTTTCGTCTCGACCTGGAACCGCAGTCACGAGACCTTTACCCTGAATCCGCTGGATCGCCTGGCGCAGCTGGTGGTTGTGCCGGTGGTGCAGGTGGCTTTCGACGTGGTGGACGAGTTTCCCGCCAGCGAGCGGGGCGCTGGCGGTTTCGGCAGCACCGGCAAAACCTGAGCCTGTTATCGGTCAGGTCAATACATCGGCCCAGATGTTTTTCGCCCAGGCCAGGGCGTACTTTGCCTCTTCCTTAGACGGTGCCACGGACAGGCCACCTGAACCGGGTACGATCTTGAAGGTTTTTTCCTGTGCATTCCAGGCATGAACCGAAACGACATGCACGGCATTTTCGGCATCGACAAAGCTGTAGCAGGTATTGACCATCATCGGTTCGGGATTGACCGGTTGTTCAGCCAGCAGATTCAGGATGGCGGCAGCAGCAACCTTGGCCTGCTGGTTGGTCATGTGACCCGACTTGGGCATGCCCGGTGCGGCAAACGTGGCATCGCCGATGACATGTATGTTTGGGGCGACCTCGGATTCCAGCGACAGCCAATCGACGCCGGCCCAGCGGCCGTTCTTGTTGATGAAGGGTTTGGCCAGTTGCCCCGCCTGCTGTGCCGGAATGATGTTCAGCACATCCGCCGTGACCGGTTCGTCGAATTCGAACTCGACGCGGCGCCGGGCGCTATCGACGCCAGTGATGGTGTGCCTGTGGCGGTACTCGATGATCTCTGGGTAAAGCTCAGCCCAGGCTTTCTTGAACAGGTCTTTCTTTGCCGCAGGCTCATCGTTGGCGTCGAGAATCAGCAGCTTCGATTTTGGCTTGTGCTGTTTGAAATAGTGGGCGACCATGCAGGCCCGTTCATAAGGGCCGGGCTGGCAGCGGAACGGTGCCTTGGGGATGCAGATGGCGAAGGTGCCGCCATCATGCATGTCTTCAAGCTGCTTTTTCAGGGCGACGGTTTGTGCTCCGGCCTTCCATGCATGCGGAATCATCCCGCTTTCGGCTATTTCCGGCATGAGGCCGGGGACGCTGTCGTACATGAAATCGATCCCCGGCGAGAGCACCAGGCGATCATAGGAAAGCGATTGCCCGTCGGCCAGATGTACCTGGCGCTGCTCGGCATCAATGCCTGTCACTTCGCCCTGGATGACGCGCACGCCGTGTTTTTTCAGGCCGCGATAGCCGAAGGTGATGTCGGCCATGGATTTCACGCCACCCAGCACCAGGTTGGAGATCGGGCAGGAGACGAAATTCAGGCTGCGTTCGACGAGGGTCACTTCGACGCGGCCGCGTGACCACAGGCGAAGGTATTTCGCCACTGTGGCGCCGCCGAAGCCGCCGCCGATGACAACGATATGTGCCTTGGCGCGTCCCGCAGCAAATGCCATGGGGCCGGCCCAGCCGGAAATGCCGACCATCAGGCTGCCGGCGGCGGAGGCTTTGAGAAAATCACGGCGCAGGAAACTCATTTCGCTCTCCCTTGGCTGGCCAGGTAAGTTGCAATAATTTCGATCTGCGCGTCGTTGAAACCTTTCGCCAACTGATTCATGAGGGTTGCGGCTTTCTCGTCCGAGCGGAAGGCATGCATTTTCTTGACGATTTTTGCCCGCGACATGCCGACCAGCGGTTCGATGGCACTGGTGTCGTGCGGATTGGTGTTGTGGCAATTCACGCAGATGGCGGCGAGATTGCGCCCCAGATTGGGGTCGTGGTCGGTGGCGGCCACGCCTGATCCGCTTTGGCAAAGCAATGTCAGGACCGTGACGATGGGTAAATGCTTCATGCGGATGCTCCTCGGAAACCGTGACTCCGGGAAATTATCCGGCCGGATGCTTTGGAATGCAAGGTGAACGGAAAGCGGCGGCAGGAAGCCCTCCCTGCCGCCGCTGTTTCTGGTTTTTCGCCGTGTCGCCAGAGCCGGCTTTTTAACGTCGGCGCGGATCAGTCCATCGCCTCGTACAACGGCAGCGTGAGGAACTCTGGATAGTTGTCGGCGAGCGACATTTCCTCGAAGATTTTTGCGGCCTGGTCGTAGGTCGCCGTATCCTCGCCCTGGGCGCTGACAGTGGCTTTCACTTTCGCCAGTTCTTCCGGAATCATGGTGCGCACCATGTCCGCCGTCACCTTGCGGCCGTCATCCAGCTTGCCCTTGGGCGAAACTACCCATTGCCAGACCTGGGAGCGGGCGATCTCGGCAGTGGCGGCGTCTTCCATCAGGTTGTGGATCGGCACGCAGCCATTGCCGGCGAGCCAGGAACCAAGGTAATGGATGCCGACATTGATGTTGTTGCGCACGCCGGCTTCGGTGATCGGCTGCTCGGGCTGGAAGTTGAGCCAGTCGCTCGGGCCGAAAGTCTCCTCGCGTTGCTTTTCCCACTGGTTGGGACGATCACCCAATACTTTCTGGAATTCTTCAGCGGCAATCGCCACCAGACCAGGGTGGGCGACCCAGCCGCCATCGAAACCGTCGTTGGCATCGCGCGTCTTGTCGTGGCGAATGCCGGCGAGGGCTTTCTCGTTTGCCACCGGGTCGTTCTTGATCGGAATCAGCGCGCTCATACCGCCGATGGCGGGTGCGCCACGCTTGTGACAGGCCTTGACCAGCGCCAGGGCATAGCTACGCATGAAGGGCACTTCCATGGTGATGGCACTGCGGTTGGCGAGGCAAAAATTCTTGTTGCGCTTGAACTTCTTGATGCAGGAGAAGATGTAGTCCCAGCGACCGGCGTTGAGGCCGGCGCTGTGTTCGCGCAACTCGTACAGGATTTCTTCCATCTCGAAGGTGGCGAGGATGGTTTCGACCAGCACAGTAGCCTTGATGGTGCCTTGCGGCAGGCCGAGTTCATTTTGCGCCATGACAAAGATATCGTTCCACAGCCTGGCCTCAAGGTGGCTTTCCATCTTGGGCAGGTAGTAGAACGGGCCGGCGCCGCGCGCAATCTGTTCGCGGGCATTGTGGAAAAACACCAGTGCGAAATCAAAAATCCCGCCGGAGACGCGCTGGCCGTCAACCAACACATGTTTTTCGTCCAGATGCCAGCCACGCGGGCGGATTTGCAGGGTGGCGATCTTGTCGTTGAGCTTGTATTCCTTGCCAGCCTCGTTCTTGAATGAGAGCTCGCGGCGAATGGCCTTGTAAAGGTTGATCTGACCCTGAATTTGGTTTTCCCACTTCGGACTGTTGGAGTCCTCGAAGTCGGTCATATAGGAGTCCGCGCCCGAGTTGAAGGCGTTGATGATCATCTTGGCCTCGACCGGGCCGGTGATTTCGGTACGGCGGCGCTCCAGAGCCTTGGGCAGCGGGGCGATCTTCCAGTCACCTTCGCGAATGTGCTTTGTCTCCGGCAGGAAATCAGGCATTTCGCCGGCGTCGATGCGCGCCTGGCGCTCGATGCGCTTCTTCAACAATTCCTGGCGACGCGGCTCGAAGGCGCGGTGCAGCCTAGCAACCAGCGCGAGGGCTTCGGGAGTGAGGATTTGTGCGTATTCGTGGCTAATTGGGGCGTTGATTTGAACGCCGACGGGCAGGTTCATGGGGAACTCCTTGACGAGGCAAACTGTGGATGGCTAATTGTATTCTGTTTGTGGATCAGGCTTTGAGTCAGGCAATGCAAGTGAAAACGCCGCACCTTTACCCAGGTGCGGCGCCCTCGGAGCCTCGGCTGCCCTCGCATGGAGGGCCCCGTAGGCTTAGTGGAACTGCTCTTCTTCAGTTGATCCGGTCAGCGCAGTAACCGACGAGTGGCCACCCTGAATCACGGTGGTTACTTCGTCGAAATAACCGGTGCCGACTTCCTGCTGATGCGAAACAAAAGTATAGCCACGATCGCGGGCGGCAAATTCCGGTTCCTGAACTTTTTCGACATAGGCCGACATGCCGCGCGCAGCGTAATCCTGAGCGAGATCGAACATGTTGTACCACATCGAGTGGATGCCGGCGAGAGTGATGAACTGGTACTTGTAGCCCATGGCGCCGAGCTCGCGCTGGAATTTGGCGATGGTGGCATCGTCGAGGTTTTTCTTCCAGTTGAACGACGGCGAGCAGTTGTAGGCCAGCATCTTGCCTGGATGCTTGGCATGCACGGCTTCGGCGAACTTGCGGGCGAACTCGAGATCCGGCGTACCGGTTTCGCACCACACCAGATCGGCATACTCGGCGTAGGCGATAGCGCGGGAGATGGCCTGGTCGATACCTTTGCGGGTCTTGTAGAAGCCTTCGGCGGTGCGCTCGCCGGTGCAGAACGGCTTGTCGTTTTCGTCATAATCCGAGGTCAGGAGGTCAGCCGCCTCAGCATCGGTACGGGCGATCACCAGCGTCGGCACACCGCAGACGTCGGCGGCAAAACGCGCCGCGATCAGCTTCTGGATGGCTTCGGCGGTCGGCACAAGCACCTTGCCGCCCATGTGGCCGCACTTCTTGACGGAGGCCAGTTGGTCTTCCCAATGCACGCCACCAGCACCGGCACGGATCATGGCCTTCATCAGTTCGAATGCGTTCAGTACGCCACCGAAACCAGCCTCGGCATCCGCCACGATGGGAGCGAAGTAATCGACATAGCCCTTGTCGCCCGGCTCGATGCCACGGGAGAACTGGATTTCATCAGCGCGGCGGAAGGAGTTGTTGATGCGCTCGACCACTATCGGCACCGAATTGACGGGATACAGCGACTGGTCGGGGTACATCGCGGCATAGCTGTTATTGTCGGCAGCGACTTGCCAGCCGGAAAGATAGATGGCCTTGATGCCAGCCTTGACCTGTTGCATGGCCTGGCCACCGGTGAGGGCGCCGAGACAATTGACATAGGGCTGGTTGTTGACCAGGTCCCACAGTTTTTCGGCGCCGCGACGGGCCAGAGTGTATTCAATGGGGAAGGAGCCGCGCAGACGGACGACTTCTTCGGCGCTATAGCCGCGTTTGATACCTTTCCAGCGGGGATTTTCGGCCCAGTCTTTGGCCAGGGCGGCGGCAGCGGCTTTGCGATCGGTCATGTTGAATCCTTTCGATGGGGTTTACTGTTGAGGAGGAATATATAAAAGTATATGTTAGTTTCTGCGTTGCAACAAGTGTCTTATATAAGATACAAAATTGAAACAACGGCGTCGTACAAAGAGGTCTGTCGATATCCATGGGTGCTACCTGCGCAGGTTTTTGATTCGTGGCTCAGTGAAGCGCATCTGCACTTACAATGACGCCATCTTCGTCGGCGTAGAGCCACTCTCCCGGGGTGAATGTGACGCCACCGAAAGCAACCGGGATGTCGGCGTCGCCGGCATTTTTCTTGATCGTCTTCAGTGGGTGCGTCGCGATGGCCAGCACACCGATATCCATTTCGCTGATTGCGCGCGAGTCACGGATACAGCCGTAAACGACGATGCCGGTCCAGCCGTTCTTGACGGCCAGTGCGGCGAGCTGGTCGCCTACCAATGCGCGGCGCAGGCTGCCACCGCCGTCGATCACCAGTACACGGCCGTTGCCGGAAGATTCGAGTGTCTTGCGCACTAGCGAATTGTCTTCAAAAAGCTTTAATGTGGCGATACGGCCATGAAATGCAGGGCAGCCGCCAAAGCTGGCGAACATGGGTTCGACGACGCGCACCTTGTCTTCATGGGCATCGCACAGGTCGGTAGTCAGCAAGGTCACGGTATTGGCAAATTGGACTGAAAAAGTCGGCGTTGATAAGACGCCGGATGTGTGTTCGATCAGACGGTGGGTGAGGTCATCGGCGCGCTGGTGGCTTCATCAAACGTCAGCTTGACCTTCTCCTGTTCATCGAGGTCGATGGTTACGCGGCCACCATGCTGCAGGCGGCCGAACAGCAACTCGTCGGCCAGCGCGGAGCGGATGGTGTCCTGAATCAGGCGTGCCATGGGGCGCGCACCCATTAGCGGATCAAAGCCTTTCTCGGCCAGCCAGGCACGTAGCGCATCGGTGAAAATCGCTTCAACCTTTTTCTCATGCAACTGGCCCTCGAGCTGCATAAGGAATTTGTCGACCACGCGCAGAATGATTTCGGCATCGAGGGCGCGGAAGGAAATGATGGCATCCAGCCGGTTGCGGAATTCCGGTGTGAACATGCGCTTGATATCGGCCATTTCATCGCCCTGCGCTTTGTTGGTGGTGAAGCCGATGCTGGTTTTCTGCAATGCCTCGGCGCCCGCATTGGTGGTCATGACAATGACCACATTGCGGAAATCCGCCTTGCGGCCGTTGTTATCAGTCAGCGAGCCGTGATCCATGACCTGAAGCAGGATGTTGAATATTTCCGGGTGCGCTTTTTCAATCTCGTCGAGCAACAGCACCGCATGCGGCTTCTTGGTCACCGCCTCGGTAAGCAAGCCGCCCTGGTCGAAGCCGACATAGCCTGGCGGCGCGCCAATCAGGCGGCTGACGGCGTGGCGCTCCATGTATTCGGACATGTCGAAGCGGATCAGTTCGATGCCCATGCCGTAGGCAAGCTGGCGTGCGACTTCCGTCTTGCCCACACCGGTGGGGCCAGAAAACAGGAAGCTGCCGATTGGTTTTTGCGGATCGCCCAGACCTGAGCGCGACATCTTGATGGCCCGGGCCAGTGCGTCAATTGCGGCATCCTGCCCATAGACCATGTTCTTCAGATCGCGGTCTAGGTTCTTCAGGGCCGAGCGGTCGTCGGAGGAGACGTGTTGTGGCGGGATGCGCGCAATTTTGGCCACGGTGTCTTCGATTTCGGTCTTGCCAATGACTTTCTTCTGCTTCGATTTTGGCAGAATGCGCTGCGCGGCGCCCGCCTCGTCGATCACGTCGATGGCTTTATCCGGCAGATGTCGGTCATTGATGTATTTGGCAGCCAGTTCCGCAGCGCTGGAAATGGCCGCCGTTGAATACTTGACTCCGTGATGGTCTTCAAAGCGCGATTTGAGTCCGCGCAGAATGGAGATGGTTTCATCGACCGAAGGTTCATTGACGTCGATTTTCTGGAAGCGCCGCGAGAGCGCATGATCCTTTTCGAAGACACCACGAAATTCATTGTAGGTCGTGGCGCCGATGCACTTCAGTGCGCCGGACGAGAGGGCGGGCTTAAGCAAATTGGAGGCGTCAAGTGTGCCGCCGGAAGCCGCGCCGGCGCCGATGAGCGTATGAATTTCGTCGATGAAGAGAATGGCATTCTGGTTATCGGCCAATTGCTTCAGCACACCTTTCAGCCGTTGCTCGAAGTCGCCGCGATACTTTGTGCCGGCCAGCAACGAACCCATGTCGAGTGAATATATCGTGGCATCGCTGAGTATGTCCGGCACGCGACTCTCGACGATGCGATACGCCAATCCTTCGGCAATCGCTGTCTTACCGACACCGGCTTCGCCTACCAGCAGGGGATTGTTCTTGCGGCGGCGACACAAGGTCTGGATTACGCGATCAAGTTCCTTGTCGCGGCCAATAAGGGGGTCAATCTTTCCAGCCAGCGCCTGCTGGTTGAGATTCAGGGTAAAGCTTTCCAGCGGCCCCCCCTTTTCCTGGGTTTCGGCCTCGGTCTCGACGGGCTCATCTTTGCTGCCCGAGTGAGGTAATTTGGTTATTCCGTGGGAAATGAAATTGACTACATCCAGCCGTGAGATGTTTTGGCGTTGAAGAAAGTAAACCGCATGCGAGTCTTTTTCGCCAAAGATGGCAACCAGTACATTAGCGCCGGTGACCTCCCGTTTCCCTGATGACTGTACATGCAAAATGGCGCGCTGGATGACGCGCTGGAACCCCAGTGTGGGCTGGGTATCGATTTCATCGCTTCCTGCAACGGTAGGGGTATGCTCATTAATGAAGGTCGTCAATTCTTTGCGCAAGCCATCAAAATTTGCAGCGCAAGCCCGCAGAACTTCGGCAGCCGAAGGATTGTCAAGCAGGGTCAGCAGCAGGTGCTCAACCGTAATGAATTCATGACGTTTTTGCCGGGCTTCGACAAAAGCCATATGCAAGCTGACTTCGAGTTCCTGGGCAATCATCAGTTTTCCTCCATCACACAAGCCAGCGGATGCTGATGCTGACGTGAAAATGCGTTTACTTGCTTAACTTTTGTTGCAGCCATATCGAGAGGATACACGCCACAAGCTCCTTTTCCCTCACGATGCACTTTCAGCATGACCCCGGTTGCCTGCTCGCGTGAAAGACTAAAAAACTTCTCCAGCACAACAATAACAAAGTCCATCGGCGTGAAGTCATCGTTCAAGAGCAATACCTTGTACATTGGCGGCGGCTTGGCGCGGCTCCTTGCTGGCGCCAATGTGGCGTTACTCTCGGTTCCTGTCTGTTTGTATGTACCCATAGTTTCAATTCTAATGTGATTTAAGCGAGGGTCAATAATCCGGAAATTGGGGGATTTTTGGATTGGCAAGGGTGGTTTATCCCGATATTTTGAAATTCAAGACGTTGCGGTCTGTGCGGTGCAGCATCGAAAGTTGTTGACGCTGGGTAACTAAGCCGGTAAAACGCAAACCGTGTTTAGTTCAAGTTCTCTCGCAGTGAACCACATCGCCGCTCAGTCTGCCGATTTTGCAAGCACCTCTGATTTGTCGCTTGGCCCCCTCTGTTATGACGGATTTGAGTGTTAAACATGCCCCGGCCGGGGTGCGGTGTGTTGCAACCCGCAGCGGTGGCCGATTCGTTTGTTTTTGATTTTGATTAAGGAAGAAGTTACATGGCAACTGGTACAGTTAAATGGTTCAATGACGCCAAAGGTTTTGGCTTTATCACTCCCGATGACGGCAGCGAGGATCTTTTCGCGCACTTCTCGGCTATTAACATGGCGGGGTTCAAGTCGCTGAAGGAAGGCGACAAAGTCACGTTCGACGTGGTTCAGGGCCCCAAAGGCAAGCAAGCTTCGAACATTCAGCGTCCCTGATTGCTTCAAGCATTTTTACGGCGCGGATCAATAGTCTGCGTCGTGAAAAACAAAACCCGCCCAGTTGCGACTTGGGCGGGTTTTTTTGCGCGCAGTTTTTTACGCTTTACATGCGATCAATCATTGCCTGACCAAACTCTGAGCACTTTACTTCTTTCGCCCCCTCCATCAGGCGAGCGAAATCGTAGGTTACGACCTTGTCGCCAATAGCGGCTTCCATCGACTGAATGATTAGGTCTGCTGCCTCTGTCCAGCCCATGTAGCGCAGCATCATCTCAGCTGAAAGGATCAGCGAGCCCGGATTTACATAGTCCTTGCCTGCGTACTTCGGCGCCGTGCCATGAGTTGCCTCGAAGACGGCATAGTTGTCCGAAATATTGGCTCCCGGCGCGATACCGATGCCGCCCACCTGGGCGGCGAGAGCGTCCGAGATGTAGTCACCGTTCAAGTTGCAGCAGGCGATAACATCGTATTCGGCAGGCCGCAACAGGATCTGCTGAAGGAATGCATCGGCAATCGCATCTTTGATAATGATGCCATTGGACAGTTTGAGCCAGGGGCCGCCATCAATTTCAACGCCGCCGAATTCCTTTTTCGCCAGCCCATAGGACCAGTCACGGAAGCCGCCTTCGGTGTACTTCATGATGTTGCCCTTGTGTACGATGGTCACCGATTTGCGCTTGTTGTCGATGGCGTACTTGATGGCGGCGCGCATCAGGCGTTCTGAGCCCTCGCGCGAGATGGGCTTGATGCCAATGCCGGAAGTGTCCGGAAAGCGGATTTTGGTTACGCCCATTTCTTCCTGAAGAAACTTGATTACTTTCTTTGCTTGCGCCGATTCTGCCTGCCACTCGATGCCGGCGTAAATATCTTCCGTGTTCTCGCGGAAGATGACCATATCGGTCTTGGTCGGATCTTTCAGGGGCGAAGGGATGCCCTTGAAGTAGCGCACAGGGCGTACGCACTGGTAAAGGTCCATCTCCTGGCGCAAAGCGACATTCAGCGACCGGATGCCGCCGCCGACCGGTGTGGTCAGCGGTCCTTTGATTGATATTGCATATTCTTTGCAGGCGGTGATGGTTTCCTCGGGCAACCAGACATCCGGACCATAAATGCGAGTAGCTTTTTCACCGGCATACACTTCCATCCACGAAATTTCACGTTTCCCGCCGTACGCTTTCTGCACGGCGGCATCTACCACTTTTTGCATGACTGGGGTGATATCAACGCCAATCCCATCTCCTTCAATAAAGGGGATGATCGGGGTATCGGGCATTGGTTGGCCGGAAATTATTTTCTGGCCTTTTGTGGGAACTTTGATGTGGGAAGTGCTCATGCCTGCTCCGTTATTTAGTGTTAGGGATCATCTGCAACGAGAAATACGGCGAGCCGATTATCCTCCAAAATCAAGCCGGGCTGCAAAAGCCATGCATTGGCAGTGATATGGATACTGCTAGAATTTAACATCAACTTTTGTTAACTTCCTTAATGCCTCTGCTTCCTCTATCCATCCATGATGTGACCGCCCAGCGGATTGCCGCTATTCTCGTCGACGGATTTAACAAGCACTATCGCTTGTTTCGCGACTGTTCTGCCCATGCCAAGCAGCGTTTCGAAGAGGCGCGCTGGGGTGATGTGCAGCAGGCAGTCAAAGACCGTATCCAGTTTTATGATGACCGTGTTCTGGAAACCACCGAGCAGTTGCGTAATGAACTCGATGCGGCTGATACGTCTGATGAAGTTTGGCAACAGGCCAAACTGAATTACATCGGCTTGCTGACCAATCACAAGCAACCTGAGCTGGCAGAGACATTCTTCAATTCGGTGTCCTGCAAGATACTGCATCGTACTTATTTTCGTAATGACTTCATTTTTGTTCGGCCTGCGGTTTCCACCGAATATATCGAATCGGTGCCTCCTGCCTATCGTTGTTATTACCCGGACAAGGGTGGGCTTTCTCCATCGATTCGCCAGGCATTTGTAGACTTTGGCTGGAAGCGGGAATTTGAAGATATTGATCGCGATGTTAATTTCATCGTTCGCTCCGTTGAAAAGCATCTTGGAGAGTGGCCGCAACGTGAAGCCAACTTCCAGATTCAGGTACTCGACTCAGCTTTTTACCGCAACAAGGCGGCGTATGTGATTGGCAAGGCAGTGAATGGCGCCATTGAATATCCTTTTGCCGTTCCCGTGCTCCATTCTCCGGAGGGCAAGCTTTTTCTCGACACGGTTATTCTGGACGCTTGGCGGGTCAGCGTGCTGTTTTCTCTTTCGCGTGCTTACTTCATGGTCGACATGGAGGTGCCTTCCGCTTATGTGCAGTTCCTCCGTTCGATTATCCCCAACAAGCCCCGGTCAGAACTGTATACCATGCTCGGCCTGGGCAAGCAGGGGAAGACGATGTTCTTCCGCGATCTCATCTATCACTTACATCACTCTGCAGATCAGTTCGTCATAGCGCCTGGAATACCGGGGCTGGTGATGATGGTTTTTACGCTACCTTCGTATCCTTACGTATTCAAGGTGATCAAGGATGTTTTTGGCAAGTCCAAGGAAGTGGATCATGAGACTGTACGGCACAAGTACCAATTGGTTAAGCAGGTGGATCGGGTGGGCCGCATGGCCGATACTCTGGAGTTTTCCTATGTGGCGTTGCCGCGCAAACGGTTCTCACAAGATCTGATCGACGAGCTTTACAGGCTGGTCCCCTCGCTGATTGAAGAGGATGGCGACGACCTGATCATCAAGCACCTCTATATTGAGCGACGCATGGAACCGCTCAACATGTTTCTTGAGAAAATGGAACAGGCTGGACGGGCCGATCAGATTGACCATGCCGTACGTGAGTATGGCAATGCCATACGCGAACTGGCTATTGCCAATATTTTCCCCGGCGATATGCTGTGGAAGAATTTTGGTATCACGCGTTATGGGCGGGTAGTGTTTTACGACTATGACGAAATCGAGTACATGACAGACTGCAATTTCAGACGAATTCCTCCCGCGCCTAATTTTGAGGCGGAAATGTCAGGTGAAACCTGGTATTCGGTAGCGCGCGCAGATGTTTTCCCTGAAGAGTTCGCGACTTTTTTGCTGGTCTCGGACAAAATCCGCGATGCCTTCCTGCGTTACCACGCCGATTTGCTGGATGTCAAATTTTGGCAGGATACCCAGAACGAAATACGACAAGGTGTAGTCAAGGACTTCTTCCCCTATCCAGAGTCGTTGCGATTTTGTAATGTCTTTCACACGAGTTGACCGGAGTGAGTCGCCTTGTTTTGTTCAACAAACCTTATGGAGTACTGACCCAGTTCACTGATGCGCAGGGGCGGCCCACGCTTGCCGACTTCATTTCTCTGCCTGGGGTCTATGCCGCAGGCCGTTTGGATATGGATTCTGAGGGTTTGGTGGTGATGACCGATGATGGTGCGCTGCAAGCAAGAATCGCCGATCCTCGTCACAAATTGCCGAAGACGTATTGGGCACAGGTCGAAGGTATCCCGACTGACGAAGCAGTGCAGAGGCTTATGGCCGGAGTCGATCTGGGTGGCTTTGTGACCCAGCCTTGTCGCGTTCATCGCATGGATGCCCCGCCTGATGTGTGGGAGCGAACCCCCGCTGTGCGTTATCGCGCGGCGATTCCCACGTCTTGGGTAGAAATCGTGGTGCATGAGGGAAAAAACCGCCAGGTCAGGAGGATGACTGCCAAGGTTGGCTTCCCAACCTTGCGCTTGATCCGGTGGGCAGTGGGTGAATGGACGCTGGATGGATTGTTTCCCGGGCAGTGGCGAGAAATTGCTGTTTCACGCCAATCACGTCAACTTGGCGCAAAGCGGCGCGTTAATTTCGCTGACCCTCCAGGAAACTGGCTGTTGTCAGATACTTCACCTAAACACAAATGAAAGGAATTACCATGAACAAGCTGCTTGCTACCCTGGTTGCTGGCCTGATCGCCACCTCCGCTTTTGCTGCTGACAAGGCTCCCGCTGCTGCTCCGGCTGCTGCTCCCGCTGCCGCTGCTGCTCCGGCTGCTGAAAAGAAGTGCGATGCAGCGAAGAAGACTGCTCCGGTTGCTGAGAAGAAGTGCGGTGCCGAGAAGAAGTGTGAAGCTGGTAAGTGCGATGCAGCGAAGAAAGCTGCTCCGGCTGCTGAGAAGAAGTGCGGCGCCGAGAAGAAGTGTGAAGCTGGTAAGTGCGAAGTTGCCAAGAAGGCCAATCACCAGCACAAGAAGGCAAAAAAGGCTGCTGCTCCCGCTGCCCCCGCTGAGGCCAAGTAAGCACGCACCACGGTTGAGCAAAACGGCGGGTTCTCCCCCGCCGTTTTTATTTCAAGAAGCTGCAACTGGCTTTGAGCTCGAACAAGAGCGAAAATGAACCTTCACAATTTTTCTCTGGCCTGCCTGCTTTCTGCAGGGTGCGCCGCTTCCGTACTGTCCCATGCGCAGTCAACCCCGATGCCCACGCTGGAGCTTTCTGCCGGCATGTATCGTATCGAGGTCGAGGTGGCTGCCAACCTGAGGGACCGTATGTCAGGATTGATGCAGCGCAAGACCATGGCCATGCAAAAAGGCATGCTCTTTGTTTTCCCGAATGCGGCTCGGCACTGCATGTGGATGCGCAATACCCATTTGCCACTATCGGTTGCATTCCTGGACGAACGAGGCCGCATTATCAATGTTGAAGACATGCAGCCTGAGACCGATGACAGTCATTGCGCTGCATCGCCGGCGCGCTATGCGCTGGAAATGAACCTTGGCTGGTTCAGGGAGCGGGGTCTTGCTCCGGGGTTTGCACTTACAGGTATTGACAAGGCGCCGCCTGGACGCTGAGGAGCAGTCAGGCTTGCATCTCTGTGCTGGTACGGGGGTGGTACTGTCTGCGCATAAATGGCAATAGCGTAAAAAAAGCTGCCATAGGCAGCTTTTTTTACGCTATTGCATAGTGCGAATGAATGACTTCAGAGTGCCTTGATCGCGGCCGACAGGCGGCTCTTTTGACGTGCGGCAAGGTTCTTGTGCACGATCTTTTTGTCTGCAATGGAGTCAATCGTGCTTTGCGACTCGATGAATACCTTTTGCGCAGCGGCTTTGTCGCCTGCGACAATCGCCTTGCGCACCTTCTTGATTGCAGTGCGAAATTCCGAGTGCAGGCCCATGTTGTGAACGCGCTGTGCAGATGATTGGCGGGCGCGCTTGCGTGCTTGTGCTGTATTAGCCATGTCGATATCCGATGGTGCGTGACTTTGAGAGCAGAGGATTATAGAAAGTTTGGTTGCGTGACGCAAGTCATACTTGAATCGGCTTTTTGCAGAACGGTATCGCCCGGTGCTGTTTCATGCCGCACTGTGCTTCCTTGAAGCGGCAAGACTGGCTAACCAGGTCTTGCCGCTTCGGATTGCGTGTCGCTCAAGCAAAATTCTTTGCGGCGAAATCCCAGTTCGCCAGCGACGCAAGAAAGGTCTCCACAAATTTTGGGCGCGCATTGCGATAGTCGATGTAGTAGGCATGTTCCCATACATCGATGGTCAGAAGCGCTTTATTCTCGGACGTGAGCGGGGTGCCGGCGGCGGTGGTGTTGACGATGTCCAGTGTGCCGTCAGGTTTTTTTACCAGCCACGTCCAGCCTGAGCCGAAGTTGCCGACGGCGGATGCCTGGAAGGCTTTCTTGAACTCATCGAAGCTGCCCCATTTGGCGCTGATTGCAGCTGCCAGGGCGCCGGTCGGCGTACCGCCACCGCCGACTTTCATGCTGTTCCAGAAGAAGGTGTGGTTCCAGACCTGGGCCGCATTGTTGAAAACGCCGCCAGCAGGCGCTTTCTTGATGATGGCTTCGAGATCCAGGTTTTCGTAGTCGGTGCCCTTGACCAGATTGTTGAGATTGGTGACGTAGGCCTGGTGGTGCTTGCCATAGTGGTATTCGAAGGTTTCCTGCGAGATGTGCGGGGCAAGCGCATCCATCGCATAGGGCAAGGGGGGAAGGGTATGTTCCATGATCAATCTCCTGTGGAGGGTGGTTGGGTGTTCCGGGTGATACGGAATCCCGACAATTCTAGTCAGGATTGAGGTGGCTGACAATATCTGCAGCGGGAGGGGCGGTCTGTGGTGTGTCCTGGAGTTCGATGGCAAGAATTTCTGCGCTGGCCGTTCCCACCGCAAATTGCACAGTGATCGTTGCCCCCCGGGTTAAGTTTCCAGCATCGTGGATCACTTCGCCCCCGGCGTTGCGAACGATGGCGAAACCACGCGCCAGAATGTTGTTTGGATCGAGATGGGCCAGCGCCCCTGCCAGATTTTCGAGGGTATTGTGATACTGCTGCAGTCTGCGATTCATCGCTGCACCGAGTCGCTGCGCCAGTAGCGCGACGCGTCCTTGATGCGTTGCCGTGTTCGGTATGACGCGGCCCAGACGCCAGGCGAATGAATTGATCCAATCCTGCTGACGGCGCAGGTTTCTTGCCATGCTGCCGTCAAGGCGCAAACCAAGCAAGGTCAGGCGATCCCATGCCTGTCGCAGACGGACCGCTGGATGAATCAGGCGCAGGGCAAGCTGATCAATGCGCTGTTGTTCGCGCTCGATGCGGTAGTGCATGGCGGCGTGTAGTGCGCTACCCAGCGCGGCGAGTTCCTGTCCCGATTCGTACCAGCCCTGCGTCGCCAGTTCAGCGGCCGCAGTGGGTGTGGCCGCTCGGACATCGGCGACCAGATCGGCGATGGTGACATCGGTTTCATGTCCAACGCCGCTGATGACGGGCAGGGCGCTGTTTGCAATGGCACGGGCCACGGCTTCCTCGTTGAATGCCCAGAGGTCTTCGATACTGCCGCCGCCGCGAACGACCAGCAGCAAATCGCATTCATCACGCTGATTGGCGCGGGCGATGGCCGCCGCGATTTCTCCGGCAGCGGCGTCACCCTGCACCGACGCCGGATAGAGTATGACACCGAGATGCGCGGCACGGCGTTGCAGCGTGGCCAGGACGTCATGCAGTGCCGCTGCGCGCGGTGAGCTGATGATGCCGATACAGCGCGGGAAGCGTGGCAGCGGGCGTTTTTTTTCGGCAGCAAACAGGCCCTCGAGTTCAAGCTTTCCTTTCAGGCGGGCAAACGCCTCGAACAGTCGTCCAAGCCCGGCGCGACGCAGGGTGTCGATCGTCAATTGAAAGTCGCCGCGCGGTTCGTAGAGCGAGACCAATGCGCGCGCCTCGACCTGCTGTCCATTTTCCAGTCGCCAGGGGATGGATTGCGCACGCATGCGAAACATCACGCAACGTGCCTGGGCGGCTTCATCCTTGAGCGTGAAGTAGACATGTCCGGAGACGGCGCGTGTCAGGTTGGAAATTTCTCCGCCTACCCACAGCAACGGAAAGGTGCGTTCCAGCGCCTGTCGCGCAAGCCGGGTCAGTTCGCTGACGGCGATGACGGTGGTGGATTCGGTCATGGAACGATTGCGGAACAGGAAGCGGGAAATTCTACCTGTGGATGGCAAAGTACAAGCGTTGTTCCGATTTTGTGCGATCGAAGAAAAACCTTTACCGGTAGAGCCCTTGGGATTTTCGCCGGGCGATGATTCATTCACTTATCCACAGATTTTGTGCATAAGATTGTTGCGATGCAAAAGTCGGCGCCGGTGGTACGGCGGCCGCAGTTCGCGCAGACTGCAAAAGTCCACACGGTGCTGCAAACGTATTGCCGAATCAGGCGGCTCAAGCTAAAGTTGGGACTTCGCAGTTTTTGGGAGTTGTCTTCGTGTTTGCCATCATTCAAGCGGCCGGCTGGCCGATCTGGCCATTGCTCCTGGCTTCCGTCATCGCGGTGGCTCTCATCATCGAGCGTGCCACGGTATTGCGACGCGAAAAAATTGCTCCCGCAAGCTTGCTGAAAAGCGCCTTGGCCGAAGTGAAGCAAGGCGGCGTTTCCGCTGCCCTGCTGACGCACCTTGAAGGCCACTCGCCGCTGGGTCGCATTCTGGCGGCGGGTCTGCGCAACGCCAAAAATACACGCGAGGTCATGAAGGAGTCCATCGAAGAAGCCGGGCGTGCCGTCGCTCATGATCTGGAACGCTACCTCACGACACTCGGTACGATTGCCTCGATTGCGCCGCTGATGGGATTGTTCGGCACGGTGGTCGGCATGATCGAGATTTTCGGCGCATCCACCGCTGCCGGAAATAATCCGCAAGTTCTGGCGCACGGTATTTCAGTCGCGCTCTACAACACCGCGTTCGGCCTCATCGTCGCCATTCCCAGCATGATTGCCTATCGTCATTTTCGCGCCCAGGTCACCAGTCTCCTTGCCGAGATGGAGGAAGAAGCCGTGAAACTGGTTGAAGTCATGCACGGCGAGCGCGCATGAGGGCGGTGCGATGAATTTTCGCCGCGACCGTGAGCATGAGGAACCCGAGATCAATCTGATCCCGATGATCGACGTGCTGCTCGTGATCCTTATTTTTCTCATGATCACCACCACCTACTCGAAGTTCTCCGGCCTCGAGATCAACCTGCCCACCGCCGATACGCAACAGAACAAAGAGCAAGCCGACGAAATCAATGTTGTGGTGGCGGCGTCCGGCGACATCATGGTGAATAAACAGACACTTGGCAGCCATGACGTCGAGGCGATCCGTGCTGCCTTGCAACGCGCCGCCGGCTCCGGGAAGGAACCCGTTGTCATCATCAACGCCGATGCCAAGGCCACGCACCAGAGCGTGATCGACGTCATGCAGGCGGCACAAGGCGCCGGGCTCGCCCATATCTCCTTTGCCACCCAGCAAGCCCAGCACTGACGGTTGCCTTGTTGCGCTGTGGCGACGGCGTGGCGCAGGCGCCTGGCTGCTGTTTCCATTGTCATTATGTTTCCGGTTGCTGGTGCTGCTGCGCCGTGCGTTCTATCGCCGTGGCTGGCTGGCAACGCAGCGCTTGCCGGTACCGGTGGTGGTGATCGGCAATTTGACGGTTGGCGGCGCCGGCAAGACGCCGCTCCTCCTGTCTCTCGCCGAAACCTTGCGCGCGCGCGGCCTGCGGCCGGGGATCATCAGCCGTGGCTACCGTGGCCGCAGCGACAGTGTGATGGAGGTCAACGCGACGAGTGATCCCGCGCTGGCAGGCGATGAGCCGGTCGTTCTTGCCCGCCGCAGTTCATGTTCGGTATTTATCGGTCGCGATCGTGTGGCGGCGGCGCAGGCACTGCTTGCAGCGCATCCTGACTGCAATCTGATCTTGTCCGATGATGGATTACAGCACTACCGCCTGGCGCGTGATGTTGAAATCGCCGTCTTCGATTCCCGTGGCGTAATGAATGGCTGGATGTTGCCGGCGGGTCCCTTGCGCGAACCGATCGCGCGGCTGGGGGGCGTGGACGCGGTGGTGCTGAATGCCGCCGCATCACCAGCGCCGACTTTTCCCTGTCCTGTATTCCGTATGGCGCTCGATGGTGAAATGCTTTACCGGCTCGATCAGCCGGATATCGTGTGCCGCGCGGCCGAACTCGCTGGGCAGCGTCTGCATGCGTTTGCCGGCATCGGTGCTCCGCAACGGTTCTTCGATACACTGACTGCGCTGGGGCTGGAGTTTGTTGCCCATTCCTTTCCCGACCATCACGCATATCGTCGCGCAGAACTGTTGTTTTCCGCTGATGCCTTGCTGACGACGGAAAAGGATGCCGTAAAATTGGCCGCGCTCGATCTGCCTTTGCCGGTCTGGGTGTTGCCTGTGACGGCAACCGTGAATCCCGACCTTGCCGCATTCATCCTGGAGAAACTCAATGGATCATCGTCTGCTTGAAATACTCGTCTGCCCGGTATGCAAGGGCCCGCTGGATTACCGCAAGCCGGCCGCCGAACTGGTCTGTAAAGGCTGCAAACTGGGTTACCCGATCAAGGACGACATTCCGGTGATGCTCGAAGACGAAGCTCGCAAACTCGGCCCTGACGAAAACTGATGGGTTTTCGTGTCGTCATTCCTGCGCGCTGGGCATCGACCCGTCTGCCGGGCAAGCCGCTGGCCGATATCGGCGGCAAGCCGATGGTGGTGCGCGTGGCCGAGGCCGCGGCCCGTAGCGGCGCTGTCGAGATAGTGATTGCCACCGACGATGCTCGGGTGATGGACGCCGCCGCCGCGCATGGCCAGCGCGCGGTGCTGACCCGCAGCGACCACGCGTCCGGTACCGATCGCCTGGCCGAGGTCGCAGCGCAGCAGGGCTGGATGGATGATGAAATTGTTGTAAACGTACAAGGCGATGAGCCGCTGATCGATCCGGCGCTGATAGCCCAGGTCGCCGCTGCGCTGGGACGGGACGCAGACGCCGCCATCGCTACGGCCGCGCATCCATTGACCGATGTGCAAGAGTTCCTGAATCCCAATGTGGTCAAGGTCGTGGTCGATGAAAGCGGTCGCGCGCTGTATTTCTCGCGGGCGCCGATTCCCTGGCCGCGCGACGCTTTTGCCGCGAACCGCAGCGTCCTGCCGGATGGATTTGTGGCGCGTCGCCATGTCGGACTCTATGCTTACCGCGCGGGATTTTTACGGCGCTACAACTGCCTGCCGTCCTCGGATGCCGAGCAGTGGGAGTGCCTCGAGCAGTTACGCGCCCTGTCGAATGGCTTTGTCATTCATGTGGTTGACTGCGCCCATGCGCCGCTGGCCGGGGTCGATACGCCGGAAGACCTGGCGCGTGTCCGGTGGCAGTTTGACCCTGCGTCCGATTGACGGTATCTTGGCGAAAAAAGCAGTAGCAGTAGCAGGGGCAGTAGCTGGTGACCTTCCGGCAACTTATAAATTCTAAAAACTCACTGGAGCATCTATGCGTTTGATTCTTCTTGGACCGCCTGGCGCAGGCAAGGGCACACAGGCCGGGTTCATCTGCGAAAAATTTTCCATCCCACAAATTTCCACTGGCGACATGCTGCGCGCCGCCGTCAAGGCAGGAACGCCACTGGGCATCGAGGCGAAGAAAATCATGGATGCCGGCGGCCTGGTCTCGGACGACATCATCATTGGCCTGGTCAAGGAACGCTTGAAGCAGGCCGACTGCGCCAACGGCTATCTGCTTGATGGGTTCCCGCGCACCATCCCGCAGGCCGAAGCGATGAAAACGGCCGGTGTGCCGATTGATCATGTGCTCGAAATCGATGTCGCCGATGATGAAATCATCGCCCGCATGAGTGGCCGGCGTGTGCATCCGGGCTCGGGACGCACCTATCACGTCAAGTTCAATCCACCCAAAGTCGCCGGCATCGATGATGTCACCGGCGAGCCATTGATCCAGCGCGATGACGACAAGGAAGAAACGGTGAAGAAACGCCTCGAGATATATCGTGCACAAACCCTACCGCTGGTAAATTATTACCAGACTTGGGCGGCTGGTGGCGATGCGGCAGCGCCGAAGTACGACCGTGTCGAGGGCGTCGGTTCAGTCGACGGTATCACCGCCAATGTGTTCGCTGCGTTGGTCTGATTCAGATCGTGAGCGCCAGAAACGCCTTTTATGCACAGTCCGGCGGGGTGACAGCGGTCATCAATGTTTCGGCCTGCGCCGTGATAGAAACGGCGCGCCAGCATCCGGAGCGGATCGGCAAGGTGTTTGCAGGGCGCGATGGCATCATCGGCGCGCTGACTGAAGACCTGATCGACACCTCGCTTGAATCGGCCGCCGATATTGCCCGCCTGCGCCATACGCCGGGCGGCGCGTTCGGTTCCTGCCGCTACAAGCTGAAAAGCATTGAACAGAACCGGCGCGAATATGAACGGCTGATCGAGGTGTTCCGCGCCCATGACATCGGCTATTTTTTCTACAACGGCGGCGGCGACTCGGCCGATACCTGTTTCAAGGTGGCGCAGATGGCGACGGCGATGGGCTACCCGTTGCAGGCCATCCACATTCCCAAGACCGTCGATAACGACTTGCCGCTGACCGACACCTGTCCCGGCTTTGGCTCGGTGGCGAAATATGTCGCCACCTCGATGCGCGAGGCCGGACTGGATGTTGCCTCGATGGCGCGGACATCGACCAAGGTATTCGTGATGGAAGTCATGGGGCGTCATGCTGGCTGGATTACTGCCGCCTGCGCCCTGGCGGCAGAAAACGAGGGTGAAGCACCGCATCTGCTGTTGCTGCCGGAAGTGCTGTTCGACGAGGCGCGGTTTCTGGTGCGTGTCAGAGAGAGTGTCGCACGCTACGGGTTTTGCGCCATCGCGGTCTCGGAAGGACTGCTCGGGCCGGATGGCAAGCTGCTGGCGGATTCCGGGGTGACCGATGCGTTCGGTCATGCCCAGTTGGGCGGTGTCGGACCACAGATTGCGCAACTCGTCAAACAACAGCTAGGTTATAAATTTCACTGGGCGGTAGCCGATTATTTGCAGCGCGCGGCACGCCATATCGCGTCGCGCACCGATATCGAACAGGCCTATGCCGTGGGACGCGCCGCCGTGGAGATGGCGCTGGCCGGGGAAAATGCCGTGATGCCGGCAATCCGGCGCTTGAATGATATGCCCTATCAATGGGATATCATGGCTGCGCCGCTCGATCAGGTGGCGAATGTAGAAAAGAAAATGCCGAAAGAATTTATCACGGCGGATGGTTTCGGTATCACCGCCGCCTGCCGTTGTTATCTTTCGCCCTTGATTGCTGGAGAAGAGTTCCCGCCCTTCCGTAACGGCCTGCCTGATTACGTCAGGCTGCAAAACAGGATAATAAAAAAGGAGTTGCTGCCTTTCGTTGTGTAACTGTCGTCCGATAATTTAACTGAGCAAGGGAGAACCGTATGTCAGCAGGACTGATATTTGCATTGATCTGCGCCGGAATTGCGATTGCTTATGGAGGCTTATCAAGCCGCTGGATTCTGGCGCAGCCAGCCGGTAATCCACGCATGCAGGAGATCGCTGCGGCGATTCAGGAGGGCGCGCAGGCGTACCTGAACCGGCAATACACAACTATCGGTGTGGTCGGCGTGATTCTTGCTGTCGTGATCTGGATGGTGCTCGGCACAGCAACGGCTGTCGGTTTCATCATTGGCGCCGTACTTTCCGGCGCGGCCGGTTACATCGGCATGAATGTTTCCGTGCGCGCCAACGTGCGTACGGCGGAAGCGGCCCGCGTCGGCATCAATGAGGCGCTTAACGTGGCTTTCCGCGGTGGTGCAATTACCGGCATGCTGGTCGTCGGCCTCGGCCTGCTGGGCGTTGCTGGTTATTACGCAGTACTTAAGATGCTGGGCGGCGATGCCCCGCTCGACAGCATCGTCCATCCGCTGGTGGGGCTGGGTTTCGGCTCTTCACTGATTTCCATCTTTGCGCGTCTCGGCGGCGGTATTTTCACCAAAGGTGCCGACGTTGGCGCTGACCTGGTGGGCAAAGTGGAGGCCGGGATTCCCGAGGATGATCCGCGCAACCCTGCCGTGATCGCAGACAATGTGGGTGACAACGTCGGTGACTGTGCCGGCATGGCCGCCGACCTGTTCGAGACGTATGCTGTCACCATCGTCGCCACCATGCTGCTGGGCGCCCTGCTGTTCAAGGGATCCGGGCCGATGGCGGAAGCGGCGGTGCTGTATCCGCTGGTACTGGGCGGCTTCTCGATCATTGCCTCGATCGTGGGTGCGATGTTCGTCAAGACTTCGCCGGGCGCCAAGATCATGAATGCCCTCTACAAGGGATTGGCAGTGGCCGGGGCGATGGCGCTGGTGGCGTTTTATCCAATCACCACCTGGATTTTCGGCTCTGGCCTGACGGCGGCCGACGGCCACACGATTAGTTCGGGTGCCATCTATGGCTCGGCTGTGATTGGTCTGGTGCTGACCGGCCTGATGGTCTACATCACCGAGTATTACACCGGCACCGAGTTCAAGCCCGTGCAGCATGTGGCTGAAGCGTCCACCACCGGGCATGGCACCAACATCATTGCCGGCCTGGGTGTTTCGATGAAATCCACCGCCTGGCCGGTGCTTTCCGTCTGCGCCGCAATCTGGGCGTCCTATTCCCTCGGTGGCCTGTACGGCATCGCCATCGCGGCCGTGTCCATGCTGTCGATGGCCGGCATCATTGTTGCCTTGGATGCTTACGGCCCGATTACCGATAATGCCGGCGGTATTGCCGAAATGGCCGAACTGCCGGATTCAGTACGCGGCATCACCGATCCGCTCGACGCCGTGGGCAACACCACCAAAGCCGTGACCAAGGGCTATGCCATCGGTTCGGCAGGCCTCGCCGCTCTGGTGCTGTTTGCCGACTTCACGCACGGTCTTGAGGCTGCCAAGCCGGGCATCAAGTTTGTCTTTGATCTGTCCGACCCGGCAGTCATCATCGGTCTGTTTATTGGCGGCTTGATTCCCTACCTGTTTGGCGCCATGGCGATGGAAGCGGTGGGCCGTTCAGCCGGCGCAGTGGTGGTCGAAGTGCGCCGCCAGTTCAAGGAAATCAAGGGCATCATGGAAGGCACGGCCAAGCCCGAGTACGGTACCTGTGTCGATATGCTGACCAAGGCCGCCATCAAGGAAATGATGATCCCGTCGTTGTTGCCGGTGCTGGTTCCGGTGGCCGTCGCATTCTCGATGAATGCGCTGATGGCGCCGGTGGACGGTGTGGGCGCGGGTGTGCGCGCCCTGGGCGGTACACTGATGGGCACCATCGTCACCGGTCTTTTCGTCGCTATTTCCATGACCACCGGCGGCGGCGCCTGGGACAACGCCAAGAAATACATTGAAGATGGTCACTTTGGCGGTAAGGGTTCGGAGGCGCACAAGGCCGCCGTGACCGGCGACACGGTGGGTGATCCATACAAGGATACAGCTGGCCCGGCCGTGAATCCGCTGATCAAGATCATCAACATTGTGGCACTGCTCATCGTGCCGCTGGTGGCATAAGTGGCGGCATGAAGCAGTTTCTGGGTAGCCGGCTGATTCCGGCGGGCTACCCACTTTGCGCTACATTGCTCTTTGGCGCTTGAATTGACGTTATGAGTACCGTTGATACTTTGCCGGGTGTTGAATTCCTTGGGAATGCCACGCCCTTCGTCGGCCGCATTCAAGAAATCATTACCGTGATTCGATTGTTCGATGATTTCGAACTCCGGGAAATCGAGATGCTGGCGCGCTACATGCGTTGTTATCGCGCCGCGCCGGGTGTTGAGGTGATTCGCGAGGGCGAGTCAGGCGACTTCATGTTGTTGGTGCTTGACGGGGGCGTCGAGGTGGTCAAGCAAGACGCTCGTGGCTTGCCGCAGGTGATTGCCACGGTCGGCCCCGGCAAGACACTGGGCGAGATGTCGATGATCGATGGCGAGCCGCGTTTTTCCAGTTGCGTGGCACTGGGAACGCTTGAATTTGCACTGCTCGATCGTGCCAGCCTTTCCCATTTTATTGCTGATGAGCCGCGTCTGGGGGCCAAGCTCCTGATTGAACTCCTGATGCTGCTCAACCAGCGTCTGCGCAGCGTCAGCGGACAGCTGATGACCTGCAGGGAAATGCGGCACCCCCGGATTCGCTATTGATCGGGCCAGATGAAATTTGAAGTTTCACGCGGCGTATTTGACGCGTGGGTCTTGGAAGAATTTCCTGACACGCTCGGGTGATTGCCCAAGCTTGGTCATGCGTTCAGTTGCAGCAACCTTCAACTTGGCTTTCGCGCGCGCCGAACCTTTGAGCCAATCGCATGCTTGAGGTTGGCATTCAGACGTTCTTCCGGATTCAGTTCGGGGCTGTAGCTCGGCAGGTAGAAGAGTTCGATCTTGTCCTTGCGCTCAGCCACCCACGCCTTGACCGGTTTGCTGTGATGCACCCGGAGGTTGTCAAGAATCAGGAACGCATTTTTTCCGGTGTCCTCGATCAGTGCTGCTACGAGCTCAATGAGTTTGCCGGAGTTGAAGGCATCGTCGATGATCATCCAGCGGGTCTTGCCCTGATTCGTGACCGTGGCAATCATTGACAGCTTCTGCCGCGTTCTATCGACGACATGGGTCACCGGCGTCTTGCCGGCCGGCGCATAGCAGCGACCGCGCACATCGGTATTGACCAGGGCCGCTCGTCGCCCCGATGAATCTCCGCGCCTTCGGCCTTGGCGCGCACTTCAATCTCGGGATAGTGCTCGTCAAGCCATGCCTGCACCGCCTTGGGCCGTTGTTCGTAGGCTTTCTTGAAACGATCAATCACGCCGCGCGCCGTCGGGTAGGACAGCCCACTGAGTCCCCCGATTTGCATCAAGCCGTAGCCTTTGCGATGCAACCGCACGACCTGCTTTCGTCTCTCGTGCAGTTGCTCCAATGTCTGAAATCTTGTGTCTTCTTTTTCCATTCAGCTCATATGGGGGTTACTTCCATTACTTGAAGTATTAGCGTGCCGAGTCAATAGGAGATGCGTAATGTTGGTTTCCAGCGATTGGTTGATTTCGGTAGCATCAGATTGATGCTGGTGTTGTCATCGAGCCCAAGTCAGGTTTGTGGCCAAGGAATGACTTTCAGTTGATTATCTCTGGCAAAGTTAACCAGAAAAGCGTACGCCATGGGCTCTACATCGTAGATGCCTGCGTTGACAAAAACGCACTTGTGCCCTTCATGGGTGCCGGGTTGAACGTGAGGGGAGTAAGCCATGCGGCGTTCAGTACCAAAGGCAGACATCACACCACAGAGCCGCTCTGTCCAGTCACTGGGACGGAACTGTTGTCCTCCTAAGGTGACGCCAACAATTATGAAGTTTTCCGCTTGGTAGGGGGACATGTGCACACGTATTTAACAGTTTAATTGTATCAAAAAAGGCCGCCCCCCGATATTGATTGGTCGATATCCTGGGCAAGCGCAGGCATGGCATTGTCGTACCGGAGGGAGGTGGATGGCTGCATTGGCAGGGCGAGCCTGATGGATCCTTGTTGAACGGCACGCTGGCTGGGTCTTGCCCTGTACAGGAGGTGCTTTTTAAATTAGTATAGTAAATGGGATTTATAAGCACGGCGGCCGCAGTAATTTTCGGTCGCCGTATGTTTTTGCTGACCGCTTTTCGCGGGGTACTTGCATGACGCATTTGATGGACACTTATCAGCGGCTGCCGGTCGCTTTTACCCATGGACAAGGCTGTCGCCTGTTTGACGAAGATGGGAAATCCTACCTCGACGGCATGGCGGGCGTAGCTGTTAACACTCTCGGGCACAATCATCCGCGCTTGGTAAAAGCGATCACCGAACAGATCGGGCGGCTGATTCATGCATCGAATCTTTATCGCATTCGCGAAGCCGAGGATGCTGCGGATCGATTGGCAGCGATTGCTCGGATGGATGAAGTTTTTTTCTGCAACTCGGGTTGTGAGGCCAATGAGGCAGCGATCAAACTGGCGCGTCTTTATGGTCACAGTCGGGGCGTAGAGCAGCCGATGATCATCGTCATGGAGCGCGCTTTCCATGGCCGAACATTGGCCACTTTGTCCGCTACCGGTAATCGCAAGGTGCAAGCCGGATTTGAGCCGCTGGTCTCGGGCTTTGTACGGGTACCGTTTGATGATTTGGCAGCAATTGAGCAGGTGGCTGCGCGTAATCCGGATATTGTTGCCGTGTTTTTTGAGCCAATTCAGGGCGAGGGTGGAATCAATATAGCCCATAACGAATTCATGCGGTCTTTGCGTCAAATTTGCGACCGGGAACACTGGCTTTTCATGGTGGATGAGGTGCAATGCGGTCTTGGGCGGACTGGAACATGGTTCGCACACCAGCACGCAGGAATTTTGCCGGACGTCATGACGCTGGCGAAAGGCTTGGGTTCGGGTGTGCCAATCGGCGCCTGCCTGGCAACGGGTTTGGCGGCAGGGGTCTTCAAGCCGGGTAATCATGGGTCAACATTTGGCGGCAACCCGCTGGCGTGCATCGCCGCATTGACGACTTTGGAAACGATTGAAAGCGATGCACTGATGGCGCGGGCGACGCACTTGGGGCGGGCGATCCGCGAGGGTTTGCAGGTAGGTTTGTCCGATCTTGCAGGTGTCATCGAAATACGGGGCGATGGCCTGATGATTGGGGTCGAATTGGACAGACCCTGTGGCGCCCTGGTTACGCAGGGGCTGGCAGCAGGTTTGCTGATTAACGTAACGGCAGACAAGGTTGTCCGCTTGTTGCCGCCGCTGGTAATGACTGATGCTGAAGGCGCCGAACTGGTCGCAGGGCTGGTGCCACTGATTCGTAATTTTCTTGAGGGGTGAGCATGGTAGTCAAGGTTGCGCCCCGACACTTTCTGCAATTCAAAGATCTTGCGCGTGAAGAACTCGCTCATGTGTTCGCTCGTAGCCAACGGATCAAGGCGCGGTTCAAGGCCTACGAACGCTACTGGCCATTGCAGGATCGTACGCTGGTGATGATTTTCGAAAAAGCCAGTACGCGCACACGGCTTTCTTTTGAGGCGGGCATGCAGCAGTTGGGTGGTGCAGCCATTTATCTCAATACCCGGGATTCGCAGCTTGGACGTGGTGAGCCGGTAGAAGATGCGGCGCAGGTGATTTCGCGCATGAGTGACATCGTCATGATTCGAACCTTCGAGCAGGAAATTATCGAGCGCTTCGCTCGTTATTCGCGCGTGCCGGTCATTAACGGGCTGACAAATGAATATCACCCATGCCAGATTCTGGCTGACATTTTTACCTTTATCGAGCATCGCGGCCCGATTCAGGGCAAGACGGTAGCCTGGATAGGGGACTCGAACAATGTGTGCAATACATGGTTGCAGGCTGCCGAGGTGCTTGATTTCAACGTTCATGTATCGACCCCGCCGGGCTATGAGGTTGAACTCGAGCGTGCCGGACTTTATGGCAACAGTCATTTCGAACAATTTGCCGACCCGATGGATGCTGCGCGCGATGCCGATCTGGTGACCACTGATGTATGGACCTCAATGGGCTTCGAGGCCGAGAATGAAGAGCGGATGCGTGATTTTGCTGACTGGCAGGTCGATGGCGAGATGATGCGGGCGGCGCGAGCCGATGCACTTTTCATGCATTGCCTGCCGGCGCATCGCGGCGAGGAAGTTGCAGCCGAGGTGATTGATGGCGCGCAAAGCGTGGTCTGGGATGAGGCTGAAAATCGCTTGCATACGCAAAAAGCGTTAATGGAATTCCTGCTCCTTGGCAGGGTAACAAACTAAAGAAGGCGAAAAATGAGCGAAGTCAAAAAGGTCGTATTGGCCTATTCGGGCGGGCTGGATACCTCTGTCATCCTCAAATGGTTACAAGATACATATCAGTGCGAGGTGGTGACCTTCACTGCCGATCTTGGCCAGGGGGAAGAGCTTGAGCCGGCGCGCGCCAAGGCGGTACAGCTTGGCATCAGGAAGAAAAATATTTTTATTGACGATCTGCGCGAAGAGTTCGTGCGCGATTTTGTCTTCCCCATGTTCCGCTGCAACACGGTATATGAGGGCGAGTATCTCCTCGGCACTTCAATTGCACGACCGCTGATTGCCAAGCGACTGATCGATATCGCCAGAAAAACCGGCGCGGATGCCATTTCCCACGGAGCAACCGGTAAAGGGAATGACCAAGTTCGGTTCGAACTCGGCGCCTATGCGTTGATGCCCAACATCAAGGTCATTGCGCCTTGGCGCGAATGGGATCTGCTTTCGCGCGAGAAGCTCATGGCATATGCCGAGAAACATGGCATCCCGGTTGATATGAAGCACAAAAAAGGTGGCTCGCCGTATTCGATGGATGCCAATTTGTTGCACATTTCCTACGAGGGGCGCCATCTTGAAGATCCGGCGGCCGAGGCCGAGGAGTCGATGTGGCGGTGGACGGTATCTCCCGAGAAGGCGCCGAACAAGCCAGAGTACCTCGATCTTGAATTCAAACAAGGCGATTTGGTGGCCATTAACGGCAAGAAAATGAAGGCCCACGAACTTCTGGCCACATTGAATCAGCTGGGAGGAAAGCACGGTATCGGCCGCCTCGATTTGGTTGAAAACCGCTACGTCGGAATGAAGTCGAGAGGATGCTATGAAACTCCCGGCGGCACCATTTTGTTGCGTGCTCACCGCGCCATCGAGTCGATCACGCTCGATCGTGAAGTCACGCATCTCAAGGACGACCTCATGCCGCGCTATGCCAGCCTGATCTACAACGGCTACTGGTGGAGTCCGGAACGCCTCGCATTGCAAACCCTGATCGATCATACGCAGCAGGCAGTCAATGGCTGGGTTCGGGTCAAGCTCTACAAAGGCAATGTCATTGTGGTTGGGCGTGACTCGAAAAGTGATTCATTGTTTGATTCAACAATCGCCACGTTCGAGGATGACGCCGGCGTCTACAACCAAAAAGATGCTCATGGATTCATTCGTCTGAATGCCTTGCGTTTGCGGATTGCCGCGAATCGCGCCAGCAGGAAAGATTAGGCTTTCCAGAAGGGGAATCGGTTCCGATTGTCATCAACTGCCTATTCAGCCATTTCAGGGGTTCATATGCCGCAATTTGATAATGTTTCTGTCATAAAGAAAGCCAACGTCTACTTCGATGGCAAGTGCATCAGTCATACCGTTCAAACGGCGGATGGCGTGAGGAAAAGTGTCGGCGTGATTCTTCCTGCGAGCCTGACTTTCAATACCGGCGCTCCGGAAATCATGGAGACTGTGGCCGGCTCCTGCCGTTACCGACTCCGTGGCGAAGACTGGAAGACCTGTGGCGAGGGTGAGAGATTCAGCGTGCCTGGCAACTCGAGCTTCGATATCGAAGTGAGTAGCGAACCCTATCACTACGTTTGTCACTTTGTCTGATTCAGGGGTATTGCCTCATGCCATCTTTTGACATTACCTCTGAAGCCGATATGGTGGCGCTGAAAAATGCAGTCGATGTTGCTGGTCGCCATATTGGCAATCGCTACGACTTCAAGGGCACCTCGGCGCGGGTTGATTTGAATGAGAAGGAAAAAACTTTGACGCTCTACGGCGATTCGGAGTTCCAGATCAGCCAGATCAAGGATATTCTTTTCCCCGAGATGGAGAAGAAGGAGCGCGAAAGCACCAAGCGGCTCGACATGGGCAAGCTTGAAACTGTTTCTGGTAACAAGACCAAGCAGGAGTTGAAAATAAAAATAGGGATTGAAACCGAACAGGCGAAGAAAATTGTCAGACTGATCAAGGACAGCAAACTCAAAGTACAGGCCAGCATTCAGGGCGAAGCCGTGCGCGTTGTCGGCGCCAAGCGTGACCTGTTACAGGAAACTATTGCGCTGGTAAAAAAGTCGATAACGGACTTTCCGCTTCAGTACGGCAATTTCAGGGATTGAAGTTGAGGCTGGAGCCGGTCTTGTCGCGTGGCTATTTCAGTTCAGCCTTAACCCACTGATCCAGCGCTGATAAATCCGGTCGGCCACGATGCGCATGCGGGCAATGCGTTGCTCCAGGTTTTCGTGCATTTGCGCGGGCGTTTGTACCGAGGCCGATGGCGGGGCGTTTTCATTGTCCCAATGGCGACCCCAGAGCCGGATCATGGCTGCGGTCATTTCGATGTGGCATTGCAATCCCACATGTGGACCGCGCACAAAGGCTTGATTTTCGCAATGTGTGCTTTTCAGGATTCGGGTTGCGCCATGCGGCAGGCTGAACGTTTCGCCATGCCAGTGAAATGCCTCGAAGCGTTGGTTGTCGCCTATCCAGTCGGCAGCCGCCGTGTCAGTGACTTGAACCTCGCCCCAGCCAATTTCCTTTACCGGGTTTCGGGTCACCACGCCACCGAAAGCCTTGCTCATCAATTGGCCGCCAAGGCAATGGCCAAGAACGGGAATCCCGTGTGCATCGGCATCGCGGATCAAGGCAAGCTCCTGGTGGATCCAGGGCAGGTCATCATTCACGCTCATCGGTCCACCCATGAAGCAAAGCCCGGAAAAATTCACAGAAGTCGGCGCTGGCGAGACGCCAGTGTCGATAGTGAATAGCGTCCAGGGGAGTGAGTGGCGGTCGAGGAATGTGGCAAAATAGCCAGGACCCTCGCCGGGGCTATGACGGAATATTGCAATTGGTTTCATGTCGAAATTCTCTCTTAGTACTGCTGTCGATTCTAACGGAGCTTTGCTTGCTCTGATGCGCCGCCACTTTGCTGCAGGAAGGGTTGCGCCTGCTGTCAACGAAGGAGAGATCATTGTCCCGCCAATTGCAGCCTCGTTACCTCGTGTGCCAGCCGCAGTGCTGGTGCCGATCGTTTTGCGCGAGACCGGCGCCACACTGCTATTGACGCAGCGTACTGCACATTTACATGACCATGCCGGCCAGATCAGTTTTCCCGGCGGGCGTTGCGAAGCTGATGACCCGACACCGGAAGCGACCGCTTTGCGCGAGGCAGCGGAGGAGGTCGGGCTCGACCCGGCTCAGGTTGAGATTCTCGGCCGCCTGCCGGAATATCGCACAGTGACTGGTTTTGCCATCACACCGGTGGTGGGATTGGTGACGCCACCGCTTAATCTCAAGCTGGACGATTTTGAAGTGGCTGAGGTTTTCGAGCCGCCGCTTGAGTTTGTGCTCAATCGTGAAAACCATCAGCGGCATAGCTTGGAATTCCAAGGTGAATTGCGTGAGTTCTGGGCCATTCCCTGGCAGGGATACTATATTTGGGGGGCTACGGCGGGCATGCTGGTCAGCCTGCATCATTCGCTGTTTGACGGGAGGGCCGCATGACGCTGTTATCGATTGTGATTGCCCTGCTCCTGGAGCAGGCCCGGTCACTGCCTGTCGAGCGCGTGGTGCATGAGCCGGTAGCAAGGCTGGCTGCTTTTCTGGAAGGCCGGTTTAATGATGGCATTCGTCTGCATGGAGCCATTGCCTGGGGAATTGGAGCCGCATTGCCGGCAGGTCTTTTGCTTATTTTGCAGGCTGTATTGCAACGTGTGCAGCCGTTATTGGCCCTGATTCTGGCTGTGGGCGTACTGTACCTGACCATGGGGTTTCGTCAGTTCAGTCACTTCTTTACTGATATTCATTTGGCGTTACGCGCGGGAGAAATCGAGCGGGCACGCCAGCTTCTCGCCGACTGGCGTCACCGCAGCAATGATAAATTGACGAGCAGCGAGACTGCGCGACTGGCGATTGAGGATGCCTTGTTGCTCTCGCATCGTTATGTATTTGCTCCCCTGTTCTGGTTTGTACTGCTTGGGCCGGCAGGGGCCGTGCTGTACCGTCTTACGCACCTGCTGAATGAATTCTGGAATAAACCCATGCCGGCCGGACTGGTCATGGCAGATGAGTTCGGACAGTTTGCCCGGCAAGCTTTTGCTGCACTCGACTGGCTGCCTGTACGTATTACGGCGGCTGCATTTGCCGTGGTGGGCGATTTCGAGGATGCGGTGGATTGTTGGCGCAATCAGGCCTCGCGCTGGCCCGACAGCGGCTCGGGTATACTCTTGGCCAGCGGTGCAGGGGCGCTGGGCGTCAAGCTGGGCATGCCAGTGCACGGTGCGGTTCAAGGTATGGACGAAGCAGGAGAACGTCCCGAGCTGGGATTGGGCGATGAGGCCGATCCCGATTTCATGCAGAGCACGGTGGGCTTGGTTTGGCGTAGCCTTGTGCTTGGCTTGGCGGTACTGACGTTGATCTGGGTTTCAGGCTGGGTTGGCGGCTGACTTTTTAGAGAGGTAAAACTGATGGCTAGCAAAAGAGAAGTTGTTGTATTGAGTGCGGTACGTTCCGCAATCGGTTCATTTGGTGGTTCCTTGAGCACGATCGAACCGGCCGAACTGGCGGGCATGGTAATGAAGGAGGCCGTCGGGCGCTCTGGCGTTGATCCCGCGCAAATCAATTACGTTACGGTTGGCCATTGCATTCCCACCGATTCGCGTTATGCCTATGTTTCCCGTGTGGCCTCGATCCAGGCCGGATTGCCGATGGAATCGGTGGCCATGCAGGTCAACCGTCTGTGTTCATCCGGACTGCAGGGGATTGTCACCACCGCGCAGAACATCATGCTCGACGATTGCGATTACGGTATTGGCGGCGGTGTTGAGGTCATGTCGCGTGGCATTTACATGGCGCCGGCGATGCGGTCAGGTGCGCGGATGGGTGATACCAAAATGATTGACTCCATGGTGGCCGTACTCACCGATCCTTTCGGGGTGGGTCATATGGGAATCACGGCAGAAAATCTCGCCGTCAAACATGGCATCAGCCGTGAAGCCCAGGATGCATTCGCGCTGGAATCGCAACGCCGTGCGGCTGTCGCCATTGCCGAAGGCCGCTTCAAGTCGCAGATCGTGCCCATTGTGCAACAGACCCGCAAGGGGGACGTGGTTTTCGATACGGATGAGCATGTCAAGCCGAACACTACGCTCGAATCGCTCGCCAAGATGAAACCGGCGTTCAAGAAAGATGGCACGGTCACGGCCGGTAATGCATCTGGCATCAACGATGGCGCTGCCTTTTTCGTCATGGCCGCAGCGGATGTGGCCGCCAAGGCAGGACACAAGCCCATTGCCAGGCTGGTTGCCTATGCCATCGCCGGGGTGCCCAATGACATCATGGGCGAGGGACCGATTCCGGCAACCCAACTGGCCTTGAAGAAGGCCGGCCTGTCGCTGGACAAGATGGACGTCATTGAGTCGAATGAAGCTTTTGCCGCACAGGCGCTTACTGTGGCCAAGGTGCTTGGTTTGGATCCGGCGAAAACCAATCCGAATGGTGGCGCCATCGCCTTGGGTCACCCGGTCGGCTGTTCCGGCGCCTTCCTCGCCACGAAGGCGCTGTATGAGTTGCAGCGCATAAACGGTCGTTATGCACTGGTGACCATGTGCATCGGTGGTGGCCAGGGCATTGCGACGATTTTCGAACGGCTCTGATACAGATGCATTTCGCTTGTTAATCGATCTCTGTCAATTACCTAAAAAACCGGTCTTGCACCGGTTTTTTAGGTCCCATTTTTCTTCTATTAGCCGTCTTGCCGGGGCCGACTTCTTGAAAAAGTGACTATGGCTACGCATACTTAAAAATAGTGCGGCCCAACTTGGTATGCATCAAATTGTCTTTTATAAATTACAGATGCTTGCGGTGAAAGTAAAAGCGGTACGGGGTTCTGCGGTGTTGATTTGGGGTATATCGTGGAGCATTTACACTGATTCCTCTTTGTCTGACTTCATGACAAAAAAATCGGTCACAGTCGTTGGTGTTTATTCAGTGTGTCCTTAACGATACGAGCTACGATGTTCCTGGTCGTGCCATGCGGAAACGTGACGATCACCAACAAGGATTGAGTGGATTAATTAGTTCGATGATGCTTTTCTTTACGAACACGGTGCTCTGTGTGGTTGTCTACTTGGCGCGAGCGGGTGTTCCAGCTAAAAGCGCAAACAGGAGGTAGCACAATGGAAATGGAAGAAACACGCAAGCCACGTTGGCCTGTGCTGGTGAGTCTGATTTTCGCCATGCAGGCGGGGGCGGCACTCAGTCATGGCAAACCGAGTTCGCTGGAAGACGATCCCTGCACGCGGCAGGCAGGGGGGGTGATGGTGCATTTCAATGTGTATCTGCCGCAGCATGCAGTCACAGCGAATTACTGTACGGAAATTCCTGTTGCCGGTGAGGGGGTGTTTGTCACGGATCTGGCAAGCGATGAGTTGCGATATCGTCCGGTAGCCATGCGTATCGTCAAGGGAGACGATCCAAACTCAATCGAACAAACCATCGCTTATATGCCTCCAGGCCCCCATCTTGATGGCGTGATTGCATCATCGGCAAACTTGGAGCAAGGTCTTTATTCCGCCGTAATTACGGTCGAAGACAGTCAGCCGCCGGTAAAGTTTATTTATCGTCTTCGGGTGCAGATGGTGGACTATGTCAGGTATGTAGTTCTAACCATCTTGCTGCTGTTGTTTTCGTTCCTGGGCTACAAACTGGTTCGCTCCCAGCGGTTCGCCGCATTGCTTGCCAAATTTCGGCGCTGAACAAAACTGAATGAGGTGAGAGTCAGTAGCGCGCATACACATGAAATTAGGGGTGCCGCCCATGCGCCATCCCTAATTACGTTAATGCGCCGTATTGCCAGCGCCGACTTTTAATCAATCAGGCTAAGCTCAAACAAGTCACGTTTAAGAGGCAGCGCTGCCGGGAGACGGCTTTTCAGCTTGTCAAACCATTCAGCATGCAGTTTCAGCTCTTCGCGCCATGCGGTCGTATCGACTGCGGTGAGATGCTCGAATTGCTCTTTTGACACCCCCTCGCTGCCACTCCAGTCGAGGTCCTCGAAACGGGGAACCCATCCTAACGGTGTCTGCTTGGCATCCGCTTTGCCCTGACTACGCTCGACAACCCATTTCAGGACGCGCATGTTTTCACCAAAGCCGGGCCACATGAACTTGCCGTCGGCATCCTGACGGAACCAGTTGACGGTGAAAATGCGCGGCGGATGTTCGATCTGGTGGCCGATTTTGAGCCAGTGATTGAAATAATCGCCCATGTGGTAGCCGCAGAACGGCAACATGGCGAAGGGGTCGCGGCGCACGATGCCTTGTGCGCCAGTCGCTGCCGCCGTAGTTTCCGAGCCGAGGGTGGCCGCCATATAGACGCCATAGTTCCAGTTGAAGGCTTCGAACACCAGCGGCACAGTGGTGGCGCGACGACCGCCAAACATGAAGGCGGAGATCGGCACGCCGGCCGGGTTTTCCCAGTCGGGATCGATGGACGGGCATTGCGCGGCGGGTGCAGTGAATCGGGAGTTGGGATGCGCTGCCTTGCGCCCGGCCTTGCCGTCCTCCGGCGTCCAGTCCTTGCCCTGCCAGTCGATCAGGTGCGCGGGCGGCTCCTTGGTCATGCCTTCCCACCATACGTCGCCATCATCGGTGAGCGCGACATTGGTGAAGATGATGTTTTCCTTCAGTGTCGCCAGGGCATTGAAGTTGGTTTTCTCCGAGGTGCCGGGTGCGACGCCGAAGAAGCCGGCTTCCGGATTGATGGCGTACAGACGCCCATCCTTGCCTGGCTTGATCCAGGCGATATCGTCACCGACCGTCGTCACTTTCCAGCCGCCGAGACTCTTGGGCGGAATCAGCATGGCAAAATTGGTTTTGCCGCAGGCCGAGGGGAAAGCTGCCGCGACGTAGGATTTTTTGCCTTGCGGCGACTCGACGCCGAGAATCAGCATGTGCTCGGCCAGCCAGCCTTCGTCACGCGCCATCGTCGAGGCGATGCGCAGCGCAAAGCATTTCTTGCCCAGAAGTGCATTGCCGCCGTAGCCGGAGCCGAATGACCAGATTTCCCGGGTTTCGGGAAAATGGCAGATGTATTTGGTTTTGTTGCATGGCCATTTCACGTCAGCCTGGCCCGCTTCAAGAGGGTGGCCGACGCTGTGCAGGCAGGGAACAAAGTCGCCATCGCTACCGAGCTGGTCAAGCACGGCACGGCCCATGCGCGTCATGATCCGCATGTTCACCACGACATAAGGACTGTCCGAGATTTCGACACCGATGTGTGCAATGGGAGAACCGATCGGGCCCATTGAAAACGGAATTACGTACATCGGGCGACCGCGCATGCAGCCCTTGAACAGGCCGCGCAGGATACTTTTCATTTTCGCCGGGTCTTCCCAGTTGTTGTTGGGACCGGCATCTTCCGGATTGACAGGACAAACGTAGGTGCGATCCTCGACGCGAGCAACGTCGGAAGGATCGGAAAGGGCGAGGTAGGAGTTGGGGCGCTTGGCCGGATTGAGTTTGATCATGCTGCCGGCTTCAACCATTTGCGCGAAGAGGCGGTCGGCTTCTTCCTGCGAGCCATCGCACCAGACGATGGTGGCAGGTTCGGTCAGTGCGGCAACTTCGTCAACCCAGGCTTTGAGACGGGCATGCTGGACGTAGGATGGTGCGCTCATTTCGGTCAGTCTCCTGTGATGTGGTGAATACGTCTGACGAATAAGCAGCGCGCCAGACGATGGTTTTGTTTTCCGGTAAGGCGCCCTGGGTGGTCCTTGTGGGGATCCCGGTGGCATGGACAATTGCCGCTTGCCCTGATTCTTGGTTTGTGTGCAAGTCAGCTCAAAATAACTCAAGATAATCTTTGTATTTTACAACGTTAAGTCCATGCAATGCGATGGCAGTTGATTGCTGCCTGAACAGTGTGGGCGAATCGCCATGAGTTGGCCTGATTTACCCCATGAATACGGCGTTTCCGAAAAGTCGGCGCTGGTGGTACGGCGATATAATCAGACCGCTGGTCTTGATTTCTTCTCCCTTAAATTCTCTGAAAGTTTTACATGGACGAAAGCATGCGTGCTGCGGCATTGGAATATCACCGCAACCCAAAACCCGGAAAAATTGCTGTCGTGCCAATCAAGGCGCTGACCAGCCAAAGCGATTTATCCCTGGCTTATTCGCCAGGTGTGGCGGCCGCCTGCGACGAGATCGTGCGCGATCCGGCGACGGTTTCGCTCTATACCTCGCGCGCGAATCTGGTTGCGGTGATCACCAATGGCACCGCTGTGCTGGGGCTCGGCAACATCGGCCCGTTGGCCGGCAAGCCCGTGATGGAAGGCAAGGGTGTGTTGTTCAAGAAGTTTGCCGGTGTTGATGTGTTCGATCTCGAGATCAACGAAAACGACCCCGACAAGCTGGTCGATATCATTGCCGCACTGGAGCCCACCTTCGGTGGCGTCAATCTGGAAGACATCAAGGCGCCGGAATGTTTCTACATCGAAGAAAAGCTGCGCGAGCGGCTCAAAATCCCGGTCTTTCACGACGATCAGCATGGTACGGCGATCATCGCCAGCGCGGCAATATTGAATGGCCTGCGAGTGGTGAACAAGGATATTGGTACGGTCAAGCTGGTTTGCTCCGGCGCCGGTGCGGCGGCGATTGCCTGCCTCGATCTGCTGGTCAGCCTTGGCCTGTCAAGACAGAATGTGTTCGTGGCCGACAGCAAGGGCGTGATTCATTCAGGCCGCAGCGCACTCGACCCGTCCAAGCTGCGTTATGCACAGGAAACCACGCTTCGTACGCTGGCCGAAGCGATGGTCGGTGCCGACGTGTTTCTCGGATTGTCCGCCGCCGGCGTGCTTAAAGCAGAGATGGTCAAGACCATGGCGCGCGACCCGCTGGTGTTCGCCATGGCCAATCCGGAGCCGGAGATTCGTCCCGAGGATGCCAAGGCCGTGCGTCCCGATGCCATTATCGGCACCGGCCGCTCGGATTATCCGAACCAGATCAACAACGTCCTGTGCTTTCCCTACATTTTCAGGGGCGCGCTGGATGTTGGTGCGACCACCATCAACGAAGCCATGAAGATCGCCGCCGTGCGGGCGATTGCCGAACTGGCGCACGCCGAGCAGTCGGACGTGGTGGCCGCCGCCTATGGCAACGAGGAACTCTCATTCGGCCCGGAGTATCTGATTCCCAAGCCTTTCGATCCGCGCTTGATTATCAAGGTGGCGCCCGCAGTAGCACAGGCGGCGATGGACTCGGGCGTGGCGACGCGCCCGCTGGCCGACATGCAGGCCTATGTTCATCAACTCAACGACTTCGTGTACCAGACGGGTTTTTTGATGCGGCCGGTGTTTTCGGCGGCGAAGAAAAACCCGGCACGGGTGGTCTTTGCCGAGGGTGAGGACGAGCGTGTATTGCGCGCGGTGCAGGCCGTGGCCGACGAAAACCTGGCGCACCCGATCCTGATCGGTCGTCCGGAGGTGGTGGCCGGGCATATCGCACGCGCTGGTTTGCGTATCCGTGCCGGCGAGCATTTCGAGCTGGTTAACCCTGACGCCGATCCGCGCTACAAGGAACTCTGGCAGGATTACTATGCGCTGATGTCGCGGCGCGGAGTCAGCGCGGAGTATGCCAAGCGTGAAATGCGCCGGCGCACCACCTTGATTGGCGCCATGCTGGTGCGGCATGGCCACGCGGATGCCTTGCTGTGCGGAACGTTCGGCAAGCATGCGCTGCATTTGCGCTACATCGAAAATGTAATCGGCAAAAGACCGGGTGTCGATAGCTTTCATGCCATGAACATGTTGATCCTGCCGAACCGCACATTGTTCATGGGCGATACCTATGTCAATTACGATCCCAGTGCCGAGCAGGTGGCTGAAATGACGCTGCTGGCCGCCGAGGAAGTGCGCCGTTTCGGTCTGGTGCCCAGGGTGGCGCTGCTGTCGCATTCGAGCTTTGGCACCGATGACACACCGACAGCGCTAAAAATGCGACGCGCCCTGGAGCTGTTGCGCGAAACGGCGCCGCAACTCGAAGTCGATGGCGAAATGCATGGCGATGCTGCTTTGTCGGACATGGTTCGACGCCAGGTTTTTCCCAGTTCAACTCTTACCGGCGAAGCCAATTTGCTGGTGATGCCCACCCTGGATGCAGCCAACATTGCGTTCAATCTGCTCAAGACGGCAGTGGGGGAAGGGTTGACCGTTGGCCCGTTGCTGCTCGGTGCGGCCCGTCCGGTGCATATTCTGACGCCGACAGCGACGGTGCGCCGCATTGTCAATGTCACCGCGCTACTGTCGGTGGAAGTGCAGCAACAGGCGAAAAATGTCACCTGAGCTGAGCAAGCCGTAACGGATTGACGGCATGTCGGCGCGCCCGAAAATTGCACTGATCCTGACCGGTGGCGGTGCGCGTGCCGCCTATCAGGTCGGCGTACTCAAGGCGGTGCGTGAGCTGCTGTCAGAGCCGCGCCGCAACCCTTTCCAGATTCTGTGTGGTACATCGGCCGGGGCCATCAATGCCGTTTCGCTGGCGGTCTGGGCAGAGAACTTCAGCGCCGGTGTCGATCATCTGTGTCATGTCTGGGAAAACTTCCACGCCGGTCAGGTTTATCGTGCAGATGCTCTGGGCATTATCCGTTCAGGCGCTCGCTGGCTTGGGGCGTTGATGTTTGGCTGGATCACCCACCGGGCCCCACGTTCCCTGCTCGATAATACGCCGCTGTATCAGTTGCTGACGCACGGTCTGGATTTTTCCGGTATTGAGCGGGCCATTGAAAATCGGGCCCTGCATGCCGTCAGCGTTACCTGTTCGGGTTATTCAAGCGGCCAAAGTGTCACTTTTTTCCGGGGACGGGCGGATATTGAATCCTGGCAACGCAGTCAGCGTGTGGGCGCTCATGCCAAGCTGGGCGTCGACCATCTGATGGCCTCAAGCGCCATTCCATTTATTTTTCCGGCGATCAAGATCAACCGCGAATGGTTCGGCGACGGCTCCATGCGGCAGATGACGCCTATTTCTCCAGCCATTCATCTTGGCGCGGACAAGGTGTTGGTCGTCGGCGCCGGTCGTTTTCATGAGGAAAATATACGTCCGCGCACCGGGGTATACCCCTCGCTGGCGCAGATCGCCGGCCATGCCCTGTCGAGTATCTTCCTTGACAGCTTGCCGGTCGATCTGGAGCGTGCGGCCCGTATCAACCGCACACTTTCAATTATTCCGGAGGAAGTGCGGCGCGAGCAGAGCATGGAGCTAAGGCCGCTTGACATGCTGGTAATTGCTCCCTCCGAGCGCCTCGATCATCTTGCTGCACGCAATGCCTGGGCTTTGCCATGGCCGGTGCGGATGCTGCTGCGCGGGATGGGTGCGATGAATCGCAACGGCGGCGCGCTTACCAGTTATCTGCTGTTTGAGCGGCCTTATACCTGTGCGTTGATTGACCTGGGTTACCGCGATACCCTGGCCCGCCGTGACGAGCTTCTGGCATTTCTTGATGAAAAATAATGTTCAATTCATCTCATGCTTGAGATTGTGTTCCCAAGCCATTAATCTGGAATAGAATCGGCCGATAATGATAGTAACGCGCAAGCGTTTGACGGGGAGTAGACATATCATATGAAAAAGACACTGCTGATGTTGCTGGCTGCCGCAATAGTCGGCGCTGGCGTGACGCCGACCGACGTTGAGGCTGCGACAGGGAAGAAGTCGGTACGGGCGAGCAAGCATGTCAAGCATGTCAAGCATGTCCGGCATGGCAGGCATGCGCGTAATGCATCGCTGGGTGATCCTCAGCACCTCGCACTTCAGTCTTCTGCCGTGCTGGTACAGGATCAGGCGACAGGCGCCGTGCTTTTCGAAAAAAATTCCAATGCTGTCTTGCCGATTGCCTCCATCTCCAAGCTGATGACCGCGATGGTGGTGCTGGATACTCAGCCGAACCTCAAGGAGATGCTCACGATTGGTGACGAGGACGTCGATACACTGAAAGGGACGCGCTCACGGCTCAAGGTGGGTACGCAACTGACACGCGAAGAGATGTTGCGGTTGGCTTTGATGTCATCCGAGAACCGTGCGGCTTCGGCTCTGTCGCGTCACTACCCGGGCGGGCGGCCAGCGTTTGTGGCGGCGATGAATGCCAAGACCAGGGCGCTGGGCCTGAATGACACCCACTTCGAAGATTCAACCGGTCTGACCGCAGCGAATGTCTCCAGCCCGCGCGATCTGGCGAAAATGGTCGATGCGGCCCATCAATACCCGTTGATCCGCGAATTCTCGACCACCGCTGAGGAGGAAATCACCATCGCCGGACGGCCGCAGCAGTTCCACAATACCAATACGCTGGTACGCAACTCAAACTCCTCTTGGGATATCGGTTTGTCGAAGACCGGCTATATCAGCGAGGCCGGTAAATGTCTGGTGATGCAGGCATGGATCAACAGCAAGCCGGTCATCATCGTGTTGCTCGATTCGCTGGGCAAGATGACCCGCATCGGTGATGCCAATCGCATCAAGCGCTGGGTGGAAACCGCCTCGCTGCCGCGTCCGGTAGCTGGCTGATCAGCCGCTGTTCCTCAGCCCGGCGGCGATGCCGTTGATGCTGAGGTGAATCCCGCGTTGCGCTTTCTCGTCGGTTGCCCCGGCGCGATGGCGGCGCAGCAGTTCGATCTGCAGATGATTGAGCGGGTCGAGATAGGGAAAGCGGTTGCGGATCGAGCGCTTCAATAAAGGGTTGCCGTCGAGCAGTTCGCTTTCCTGCGTAATCTCCAGCAGCGCGGTGATCGCCGCCTGCCGCTCGGCTTTCAGGCACGGAAAAATGGCCTGGCGCAGGGCCGCATCGCTGACCAGCTGCGCGTAGCGCTCGGCAATTGCGATGTCGCTTTTTGCCAGCACCATGTCCATGTTGGATAGCAGCGTGCGAAAAAATCCCCATTCGCGATTCATCCGGCACAGCAATTCCATGCCGGTGTCGCCATGCTTGGCCCGCCATTCGGCAACAGCGCTGCCGAAACCGAACCAGCCGGGCAGCATGAGGCGGCATTGTGCCCAGGAAAATACCCACGGAATTGCGCGCAAGTCCTCGATCGCCGTACTCTGTTTGCGCGAGGCGGGCCGGCTGCCGATGTTGAGGGCGGAGATTTCGGCAATCACCGTGGACTCCCAAAAGTAACGCTCGAAGCCCGGGGTTTCGTAAACCAGTGCGCGATAGGCGCGGAATGCGCTGGCCGAAAGTTCCTCCATGGCGGCGAGAAATTCGGCCGGCGGGTTCTCGTTCTGGCCGGACAGCAGGGTGGCTTCCAGGGTGGCGGCAACAAGGATTTCCAGATTGCGGCGGCCGAGTTCCGGGGTGGCATATTTCGAGGCGATGACCTCGCCCTGCTCGGTAATCCGGATCTGTCCCTGCACCGCACCCTGCGGCTGGGCAAGGATGGCCTGGTAGCTGGGGCCGCCGCCGCGCCCGACCGAACCGCCACGTCCATGAAACAGGCGCAGGCGCATGCCGTGACGGGCGAAGACGGCGGTGAGCGCAATCTCGCTGCGGTACAGCGCCCAGCCGGAGGTGAGGAAGCCGCCATCCTTGTTGCTGTCGGAGTACCCCAGCATGACTTCCTGCAAGTTGCCGCGACTGTCCAGCAGTTGCCGGTAGAGCGGCAGGGAAAACAGCGTATCCATCACTGTGGCCGCCTGTTCAAGATCGCCGATGGTCTCGAACAGGGGCACGATGTTGACATCCAGCGTCTGGATTTGCGGACGTAGCAGGCCGACTTCTTTCAACAGCACGGCGACTTCGAGGATGTCGGAAACGCTGTTGGTCTTGGAGATGATGACGTTCTCGATGGCCGCCTTGCCGTAGCGCTGATGAATTGCATAGGCTGCCTGGAAGATGGCCAGTTCTTCGCGGGTTTCGCTGGAGTAATCGACGGTGGCGGCAGCCAGCGGACGCGGCGTGGCAAGCTCGGCGAGCAGCCGGGCCACGCGGGCGGCTTCATCGAGCGCCAGATAGTCCGTGCCGGGACAGGCGATGGCGAGTAGTTCGGCGACAGTGCGGGCGTGCACCTCCGAGTTTTGCCGTAGATCGAGCGACGCCAGATGAAAACCGAAAATCGCCACGTTACGGCGCAGACGGCGCAGGCGCCCGCGTGTCAGCAGCGCCGAGTTGCAGCGTGCCAGCGAATCACGCAGCACGTCGAGATCGGCGGCAAATTCGGCGGCGCTGGCGTAGGGTGCGGCGACACCGACGGCGTGGCGAGGCGCTTCGAGTGCATCGAGTACCTGTGCGGTTGCCGCCAGTCGCGCATACATGCCGGAAATGGCGCGGCGGTAGGGCTCGTCGGCGCGATGCGGACTCTGGTCGGGCGAGCGCGCCGCGAGTTGCAGCAACTCATCCGTGACCTCAACCAGCGCCGAGGTAGGCGACAGGTCAGCGCCCAGGCGATGCAGTTGTTCGAGCTGGTGGCTGAGGGCCTTCCGACTTTGCGCGCGCAGCGTCGCCAGCAGCACCTCGGCGGTGACGAAAGGATTGCCGTCGCGATCGCCGCCAATCCATGAGCCGGGACGGAGGAAGGATTCAAGCTCACCACGTTCGCCATGCTTACCCGTGGCCCCGTCCGGCAAGGTGGCCGCGAGATGGTCTTCTAGCCGGTTATAGAGCCGGGGCAGTTCACGCAAAAAAGTGGTGTCGTAGAAGGTTAGCGCATTGGCGACCTCATCCATCACAGAGAGTCGTGTCCGCCGCAGCATGCGTGTCTGCCACAAGGTCAGCACAGCGCGGCGGATCGACTCCTCGGTTTCCCGCGTTTCCTCCGGTGTCAGCTGGCTGCGGTCGCGGGCGTCGAGCAGACGGGCGATTTTCCACTGGCAATCGAGAATGCTCTTGCGTTGCACTTCGGTCGGGTGGGCGGTGAGTACCGGATGAATGGCGGCCCGGGCGAAGAAGTCGACGAGAGCTTGACCATCGATGCCGTTTTCAGCCGCCAGCGCAATGGCGTACAGCAGGCTGCCGGGACGCGGACTGGATCCGGCCAGGGCATGGGCGCGGGCGCGGCGCAGATGATGCTGGTCCTCGGCGATATTCGCCAGATGCGAGAAATAGCTGAAGGCCCGCGCTACCTGCGGGGTGTCTGCATTGGGCAGCGCGTTGAGCAGGTTTTCCAGCGCGTCGCGCGCGGCCAGGTCGTCGTAGCGGTGAAAGCGGAGCGCCAGCTGACGAATATGCTCGACGGTGGCGAAGGCGGCATCTCCTTCCTGCTGGCGCAGGGTATCGCCCAACAGGCGGCCGAGGAAACGGATGTCCTCGCGCAGCGGCGCATCCTTGTCGTTGTCAGGCGCAGCTTCGGTGGCAGAGGCAGGAGGCGGGGGTGTCGGCTTCATGGCAGCTCCAATAACGCGGGTTCAGCGTGGCGTGGCTGAAAAAGTCGGCGTGGGTGATACGGCGAGTTTCGCGCTGCCGGCGCGATGGCCGATGATAAACTTGCGATATAAAAGCTCCGCTGCATGGGGCTGCACAGCTTGCTTCCCGAAAATTCATGATGAATTCCGTCGTCATTCCGCCATCCCGTCTCGTCATCGCCACGCGTGAATCACGTCTTGCCCTGTGGCAGGCCGAACATGTGCGGGGACTGTTGCAGCAATTGTATCCGGCTTGTCAGGTCGAGTTGCTCGGCATGACCACGCGCGGTGACAAGATTCTCGACCGGCCGCTGGCCAAGGTCGGCGGCAAGGGCCTATTCGTCAAGGAACTGGAAACCGCGCTGCTCGATGGCGCGGCCGATATTGCCGTGCATTCGATGAAAGACGTGCCGATGCAGCTCGACGAGGCGTTCGCCCTGGTCGCCATCGGCCTGCGCGAAGCGCCGCAGGATGCGTTTGTCTCCAACAAATACGCCAGCCTCGACGAGCTGCCGCCGGGTGCGGTGGTGGGCACCTCCAGCCTGCGCCGTGAATCGCAACTGCATGCGCGCTATCCCTACCTCGCCGTCTCGCCCTTGCGCGGCAATCTCGATACGCGCCTGAAGAAGCTCGACGAAGGCCAGTTCGACGCCATCATTCTGGCCGCAGCGGGCTTGAAGCGTCTCGGCCTCGGCGCACGGATTCGCGCTGTGTTGAGCGCAGAAGATTCCTTGCCGGCGCCAGGGCAGGGTGCGTTGGGCATCGAGGCGCTGGCGAGCCGACCCGATATCGCCGCCTGGATGGCGCCCCTGCATGATGCGTCGACGGCGGCCTGCGTGCGTGCCGAGCGCGCCGTGGCCCGCGCCTTGGGTGGCAGTTGTGAAGTGCCGCTGGGCGCGTATGCCGAACGGCGTGGCGAGATGATCTGGCTGCGCGGTTTTGTTGCCACAGCCGATGGCGCACGCATGGCCTGCGCTGAAATCGAGGCCGACGGCGAGGATCCCGAAACCCTCGGCCAGAATCTGGCCGCCCTGTTGCGGGCCGAAGGGGCGGACGAAATTCTCGCTGCGCTGGACTGATGGGTATCCTGGCCGGACGCCATGTAGTGGTAACACGGCCGTCCGGGCAGGCGGCGCATCTTGCAACGCGACTGCTTGAACTGGGGGCCGAGCCGGTGCTGTTTCCGGTGCTGGAAATTCGCGATGTTGAAGATATCCGCCCGCTGCTGGACGTGGCGATTCGTCTCGATCAATTTGACCTGGCGGTCTTCGTCAGTCCCAATGCCATAGACAAGGCGCTCGGCATCATTCTTCCGCGCCGCACATGGCCGGCGGGCTTGCAGGCCGCCGCCGTTGGCAAGATCAGCGAGCAGGCGCTGGCGCGACAGGGCATCGTCAATGTCATCTCGCCGCCCTTGCGCTTCGATTCCGAGGCACTGCTCGAACTGCCGGAACTGGTCGCCGTCAGCGGCAAGCGCGTAGTGATTTTTCGTGGCGACGGCGGCCGCGATGTTCTGGGGGAAACCCTTGTCGCACGCGGCGCCCAGGTCGAATATGTCACCTGCTATCGGCGTCTGCGGCCGCAGCGCGATGCCGCCCCTCTGCTGCAGCTCTGGGAAGCCGGAAAACTCGATGCCGTGACCTTGACCAGCAGCGAAGGTTTGCGTAATTTCTTCGACATGATCGGCCATCTCGGGCAGGCCTGGCTGAAAAAAACGCCTCTGTTTGTCTCCCATGCCCGGATTGCGGCGCAGGCCCAGCGCCTGGGACTGCACCAGACCATCGCCGCAGCGCCCGGCGACGAAGGACTGATCGAGGCGCTCGTGCAATACTATGAATCCCATGGAACCCAACCCAACCGCCTCCCTGCCTGAAGTTCTTCCGCCTCCGCCGAGCGGCGACGCGCCGCAGCGTCCGCGCTTGTGGCGCATGTGGCTGGTGGTGGGCGTGCTCATTGCCGCCTTTGCCGGTGGCTGGTTCAGTTTGCAGCAGCAAATTTCCGCCTTGCGGGATGAGAGTGTGCTGCGCCTGACCGAAGCCAGGGCGATTGCCCGGCAGAGCCAGGAAACCGCCGTGGCGACGGAGGCCAAGCTGGCGCTCGTCGAAGCGAAACTGGCTGAAATTCAGGGCCAGTCGCAGGCGCTGCAAGCGGCGCTGCAGGAGCTTGCCGGCGGCCGCGATGAGCGTCTGCTGGCGGAGGTTGAGCAAGCCATCACGCTGGCCGTGCAGCAGCTGCAGTATGCCGGTAATGTCGAGGCGGCCTTGCTGGCTCTGGAAAGCTCGCAGGCGCGGCTGGCGCGCGCATCCTCGGCACAGTTTGTTCCCGTCCGCCGCTTGCTGGAGCGTGATATCGAACGGCTCAAGGCCTCGCCGGGAGCCAATGTCAGCGGCCTTTCGCTCAAGATCGAGAGCGTGGTCGCCGCCGTCGATACCCTGCCCCTGGCATTCGAGCAGCGGCCACAAGCCGCAACGACACGTCCTGCCACGAAACCCGTCGCCGGAACCCAACCCGGAAAGCCGGCCAGCATGTCCTGGCGCGAGTCGGGCGCTGTCCTGTGGCAGGAGTTCTGGCAGGAACTGCTGCAGGACATGGGCCAATTGATTCGCATCGAGCGCATCGATCAAGGCGATCCGGCCTTGCTCTCGCCCACCCAGAGTTTCTTCCTGCGCGAGAACCTCAAGCTGCGCCTGCTTAACGCACGCCTGGCATTGTTGCAGCGTGACGGAAAAACCTTCCACGAGGAAATCCGCCAGGCGAACGTGCTCCTCGAACGCTATTTCGATGTCCGTGCCAAGCCGGTCATGGTGGTGCAGGCAGTGGTCAAGGGATTGGCGGCAACCGACGTGACATTCAACCTTCCGGCATTGACCGAGACGCTGGCGGCGGTGCGCAATCTGAAGCTCGCACACGAACGCGGCGCCAGCCGGCAGGGGCGTTGAAGTGACGCGCATCCTGTTCTGGCTCCTGCTGCTGGCAGCGCTGGCCACAGGCCTGGCGTTGGCCGCGAGTTACAACACCGGCTATGTGCTGCTGGTGTTGCCGCCCTGGCGTGCCGAGTTGTCGCTGAATTTCTTCCTGCTGCTGTTCTTCGTCGTGTTCATGCTGGTCTATCTGCTGGCGCGTCTCGTCAGCCACACTCTGGCGCTGCCCGGCGCCGTGGTTGCCTATCGCCAGCGGCGCCGGGAGCGGCAAGCTGATGTCGCCCTGTTCGATGCCTGGCGGCTGCTGCAGGAGGGGCGTTATGGCCACGCCCTGAAGAGCGCCGAAAAAGCCTGGCCTGACCATCCCGTTCCCGCCTTGCCGGCACTTGCCGCCTGGCGCGCCGCCCATATCATGCGTGATCCGGAGCGTGAGCCGCTGTGGGCAGAACGGGCGCGCGCCAGCACAGCAAACGGCTTTGAAGTGGCGCAACTGATGACGGAAGCGGAGTTCGCCCTCGACGAACGGCGGTTCGAGGATGCCCGTGCCGTGTTGCAGCAACTGGCCGGCAAAGGAGGACGTCACATTGCGGCCTTGCGGCTGCTGTTGCGTGCCGAACGCGGCCTCGGCCGCTGGCGCGAGGTCGCGCATCTGGCGCGGCGACTGGAAAAGCACAAGGCACTGACCGTCGAGCAGGCGGCACCGCTGCGGCAGCAGGCCTTGCGTGAAATGTTGCGTGGCCTGAGCGCCGAGCCGGACGCCTTGATGCGTACCTGGCGCGGGTTTGATGCGCATGAGCAGAGTGCGCCCCCGTTGGCGCTGGAAATGGCAAACGCCTTGATGGCAGGCAATGATTGCCGCGAAGCGCAGCGGGTGATCGAGAATGCGCTGGCGGAGAACTGGGATGAAGCCCTAGTGCTGGCCTATGCCCGCTGTCCGGGCGGCGACATTCTCGGCCGTATCGCCCAGGCCGAGAAATGGCTCAAGAGCTACCCGGGAGATGCCGCGCTGTTGCTGACGCTGGGGCGCCTGTGCCGCAAGCAGCAGCTATGGGGCAAGGCGCAAAGTTATCTGGAGGCGTCGATCGCCATTGCCGAAAGCCGCGAAGCGCATCTGGAACTAGCGCACTTGTTCGATCACCTGGAAAAGTCGGCGCTGGCGATACGCCACTATCGCGCGGCGGCGCTGTCGTAGGCGCTCAGATCCAGTCGCGTGGCGGCAGGAAGTCGGTGTACAGTTTTTCTTCCGCGCTGCCCGGTGCGGGGTGCCAGTCGTAACGCCATTTGACGATCGGCGGCAGCGACATCAGGATCGATTCGGTGCGCCCGCCAGATTGCAGGCCGAACAGCGTGCCGCGATCCCAGACCAGGTTGAACTCGACATAGCGGCCGCGCCGGTAGGCCTGGAAATCGCGTTCGCGTTCGCCATAGGCCAGCGTCCGGCGGCGTTCGACGAGCGGCAGATAGGCCGCAGTGAAGCTGTCGCCGACGCTGCGTACCAGCGCGAAGCAGTATTCGAAATCATCTGCCGTACCCTCGCCGCCCGAGTTCAGGTCGTCGAAGAAAATGCCGCCGATGCCGCGCGCCTCGTTGCGATGCTTGAGGAAAAAGTAGCGGTCGCACCAGGCCTTGTATTCGGCATGACGCCCGGCGCCAAAAGGCGCCAGCGCATCGCGGCAGCTTTGATGGAAAAACGTCGCGTCCTCCGTGAAGCCGTAATACGGGGTCAGGTCCATGCCGCCGCCGAACCACCAGACCGGTTCTCCGTCGTCTTTCTCGGCAATGAAGAAGCGCACGTTCATATGCACTGTCGGGCAATACGGGTTGCGCGGATGCAGCACCAGCGAGACACCCAGCGCCTGCCAGCGGCGGCCGGCAAGTTCGGGGCGGTGCGCGGTGGCCGAGGCGGGCAGGGCGCTGCCCATGACATGTGAAAAATTGACGCCGCCGCGCTCGAACAGGCGGCCTTCCTCGATCAGCCGCGAAATGCCGCCGCCGCCTTCGGCGCGTTGCCATTCATCGCGGCGAAACGGCAGGCCATCGGCGGCTTCGAGCTGGCTGACGATGCGTTCCTGCAAATCCGTGAAATAGGCGCGGACGGCGAAGAGCGCTGCAGCCGCTTTATTCATGCGCGGGCAGTTTCATTGCCAGCACGCGTTCGCTCTGTGCGGCGCGGAAGGCATGCAGCCGGGCTGCGAGCGCGGCATCCGTCCCGGCCAGAATGGCAATCGCGGTATAGGCCGCGTTGGCGGCGCCGGCCTCGCCGATGGCGAAGGTGGCGACCGGGATGCCCTTCGGCATTTGCACGATCGAGAGCAGCGAATCGAGCCCCTGCAGATGTTTCGAGGGCACCGGCACGCCGAGCACCGGGACGATGGTCTTCGCTGCCAGCATGCCCGGCAGATGCGCCGCGCCGCCGGCGCCGGCGATGATCGCGCGCAGGCCGCGCGTGGTGGCAGACGCGGCGTAGTCGAACAGCAGATCGGGTGTGCGATGGGCGGAAACCACGTGCGCCTCGAACGGCACCTCGAATTCCTTGAGGATTTTCGCGGCCGCCTGCATCACCGGCCAGTCCGAGTCGGAGCCCATGACAATGCCGACCAGCGGCTGATTCGAGGTGTTCATTTTATTTTCTCCATAACGACGCGCTCGGCTGCTTCGAGCGTGTTGGCCAGCAGCATGGTGATGGTCATCGGGCCGACGCCGCCCGGCACCGGCGTAATGGCAGCGCCGACTTTTTGCACGCTTTCAAAATCGACATCGCCGCACAGCTTGCCATCCGGCAGCCGGTTGATGCCGACGTCGATGATGGTGGCGCCCGGTTTCACCATTTCGCCGGTAATCATTTTCGGGCGACCGACGGCGGCGACCAGGATGTCGGCGCGTCGGGTATGGAAGGCCAGATCGCGGGTTTGCGAATGGCAGACGGTGACGGTCGCGCCCTGATTCAGCAACAGCAAGGCCATCGGTTTGCCGACGATATTGCTGCGGCCGACGATTACCGCCTCGGCGCCCCTGATCTTTGTTCCGATGCTCTCCAGCATTTTCATCACGCCGTAGGGCGTGCAGGGGATGAAGCGCGGCTTGCCTTGCACCAGCGCGCCGACGTTTTCGGCATGGAAGCCATCGACATCCTTTTCCACGGCAATGGCATCGAGAATTGCATCGCTGTCGAAGTGCTTCGGCAGCGGCAGTTGCACCAGGATGCCATGCACCGCCGGATCGGCATTGAGTTCGGCGATTTTGGCAAACACCACGGCCGGCGCGGTGTCGGCGGCATAAACGAATTTCAGCGAATGCATGCCGATCTTTTCACAGGCGGCGGCCTTGTTGCGCACATACACGGCGGAGGCGGCATCGTCGCCGACCAGGATCACCGCCAGTCCCGGCGTGACGCCGCGCGCCTTGAGGGCTGCGGTGCGCTCGGCCAGTTCGCTGCGGACAGTGGTGGCAAGCGCATTGCCGTCGATGATGCGGGCGTTCATGGGGTCATTCTCCGGGTCGCGGCCAGGCTATGGAAAGGCCGGATTATCCTTGATTCGCCGGGCCGGCGTCCAGCACCCGGCTAGAATGAACGTCATGTCACCGCTACGCATTTTCCTGTTGGCCTCGTTGACGATGCTGGCTTTTGCCGGGAACTCCCTGCTGTGCCGACTGGCACTGAAGGAGGCCCACATCGATGCGGTGAGCTTTACCTCCATCCGTATTGTTTCGGGTGCGCTGGTGCTCTGGCTGCTGCTGCGTCTGCGCGATGGTCGCCAGCCGCCGACGGGCAACTGGTTTTCGGCGCTGGCCCTGTTTGTTTATGCAGCGGGATTTTCCTTCGCCTATGTCAGCCTGCCGGCGGCTACGGGTGCGCTGCTGCTGTTCGGTGCGGTACAGGCGACGATGATCGGCTACGGTTTGTGGCGCGGGGAACGCTTTGGCGTGCAGCAGGGCGCGGGCTTGTTGCTGGCGCTGGGCGGTCTGATTGGCTTGCTGTTGCCGGGACTATCCGCACCGCCGCTGTCGGGGGCATTACTGATGATGGCCGCCGGCATCGCCTGGGGCGTCTATTCGCTGCGCGGCCAGGGTGGCAGCGAACCAACCCGCGCCACGGCCGGAAATTTCCTGCGCGCTGTGCCGTTTGCGTTGCTGCTGAGCATGGTGTCGTATCCGTTGGCACGTTTCGATGTTGCCGGTATTTTCTACGCACTGGTGTCCGGGGCTTTGACCTCGGGCCTGGGCTATGCGCTCTGGTATGCCGTTGTCCCGCATCTGAAGGCAACCAGTGCGGCGACGGTACAACTCAGCGTGCCGGTGCTGGCCGCGCTCGGCGCCGTGCTCTGGTTGGGAGAAACTGTCTCGGCGCGACTTCTCGTCGCCTCGTGTGCGGTGCTGGGCGGCATTGCTCTGGTGATTCTCGGCCGCTCCCCGAATTCGGCGCCGTAGCGCCCGTTACGGCTTTTGTTCGCGTTTGGCGCGCGAGGTCGGCATCATCAGCGCTTCGCCCTCGAGCACGGTCTTGCCATTCACGGTGCAGACCGTATCAAGCAGGACGCGTCCTTTTTCAGCGAGTATTTCCTTCACGGTGACGATCGCATGCAGGGTGTCGCCGGGCCGCACCGGGGCGCGGAACTTCAGTGTCTGGCTGATATAGATGGTGCCAGGACCGGGCAGGCGGCTGCCGAGTACGGCCGAGATCAGACCGGCCGAGAGCATGCCGTGCGCGATGCGGCCGCCGAACGGCGTGGTCTTGGCATATTCCTCGTCGAGGTGGATCGCATTGGTGTCGGTGGTTACGCCGGCAAAGAGGACGATGTCGGCATCGGTGATGGTCTTGGCGAGTTCCGCGCTCATGCCGGGGGAAAGGTCTTCGATGTCATAGCCATTCTGGGGATTCATCAAGGTACTCCGTAGTTGTATTGGGTGTCAGGCGCCAATGTGTGGCCTTCCAAGCATGCCACAAGTTGTTCGTTGCCGGCACACCCAGGATTTTTGCTGCCGAAAACGCGTCAGGCCGGTAGAATCGGGGTTTTTTACGCCAAGTATTCCTGCCATGAATAGAGTGATCGACGACGTCCGCATTCGCGAGATCAAGGAGCTTTTGCCGCCAGCCCATGTGCTGCGCGAATTTCCTCCAACCGAAAAGACCACCGAGACTACCTGGCAGGCGCGGCATGCCGTGCACCGCGTGCTGCACGGCATGGACGACCGGCTAGTGGTGGTGGTCGGCCCCTGTTCGATTCACGATGTGGGCGCGGCGATGGACTACGCGGCGAAACTGGGCGCCGAGCGGAATCGTTTGAAGGATGACCTGGTCATCCTGATGCGCGTGTATTTCGAAAAGCCGCGCACCACAGTGGGCTGGAAGGGGCTGATCAACGATCCGCAGATGGATGACAGTTTCAGGATCAACGACGGCTTGCGCCTGGCGCGCAAGTTGTTGTGGGATCTCAACGAGATGGGCATGCCCTGCGGCACCGAGTTCCTCGATGTCATCACGCCGCAATACACGGCCGATCTGATCAGCTGGGGCGCCATCGGCGCGCGCACCACGGAATCGCAGATCCACCGCGAGTTGGCCTCCGGGCTGTCCTGTCCGGTCGGCTTCAAGAATGGCACCGATGGCAACATCAAGATCGCCATCGATGCCATCAAGTCGGCGGCGAGCCCACATCATTTCCTCTCGGTGACCAAGGCCGGGCATTCGGCGATCGTCTCGACCAACGGCAACGAGGATTGCCATGTCATCCTGCGCGGTGGCAAGGTGCCGAATTACGATGCGGCCTCGGTCGAGGCAGCCTGTGCCGAGCTTGGAAAGTCGGCGCTGGCGGCACGCCTGATGGTCGATTTCTCCCATGCCAACAGCAACAAGCAGTTCAAGCGCCAGGTCGATGTGGCGCGCGATGTCGGCGCGCAAATCGCGGCGGGCGACGCGCGCATCATCGGCGTCATGGTCGAGTCCAATCTCAAGGAAGGCCGTCAGGATCTGACGCCGGGCAAGCCGCTCGAATACGGTGTTTCCGTCACCGATGCCTGCATCGGCTGGGAGGACACGGTGACGGTGCTCGACGTCCTTGCCGGTGCGGTGAGGGAGCGTCGGGCGCATCTCGCCGAGGGCTGACTTTCCGTCATGAGCGCCCGCCTGTTCGCTGTCCTGCTGGCGCTGACGCTCATTTTCCGCGTCTGGCTGGCGGCAGCGGTGCCGATTACCGGCGACGAGGCCTATTTCATCTGGTGGGGCTGGCGGCCGGACTGGGGCTTCTACGATCACCCGCCGATGATCGGCTGGTGGCTGGCGGCGCTGCTCAAGTGGCGCGATAGCGAAGCCTGGCTGCGCTTGCCGGTGATTGTGCAGCCGGCGCTGCTGGCGCTGGCCGTGGCCTGGGCCTTGCCGCATCTGGCGCCGCGTCTCTCTGCCGCGCAGCGTTACTGGATGGCGACGCTGGTGCTGCTGGCGCCGGTCAATGTCTGGAATGTCTTCATCACCACCGACACGCCGCTGGTGTACTTTTCCGTTTTCTCCGGCCTGGCCTGGTTGCGGGCGGCACAGGACGACGACCTGCGCTGGTATCTGCTCGCCGGCGTGTTGCTGGCCGGCGCTGTGCTGTCGAAATACTTCGCCGCGTTGCTCGGCTTCGCCTATCTGGTCGATGTCCTCCTGCGCCGTCGCCCGCGCGCCGTGGCCGGGCTGGCGCTCTGCTATGCCGCAACCCTGCCGGCACTGGCGCTGATGGCCTGGTGGAATGCCGGCCATTGCTGGCCGAACTACATGTTCAACTTCGTCAATCGCAACGAAGACGCCGGATTTTCTCTGCGCACCCCGCCGCTGTACCTGGTGACGCTGCTCTATGTGCTGACGCCGCCCGCGCTGTGGCTGGCCTTGCGTCGCTCGCGCGGCGCCGCGATGAGTTTTCGCCGTCTCGCCAGCGCCAGCGCGTTGCGTCCCTTCGGGAACTTTCCGGCCATGTCCACCCTGGGCGTGCTGGCCTGGGCGCCTTTCGTCCTGTTCGCCGGGCTGTCGCTGGTCAAGCAGATCGGCCTGCACTGGCTGCTGGCCTTCCTTCCCTTTACCCTGATCTGGATTGCCTTGCGCCTCGCGCCGGAGACGTTGCGGCGGCTCGGGCTGTTCTTCCTCGGCTTTGCCGCGCTGCATGTGGCGGCGATTGCCGTCGTCTCGCGGCTGCCGCTGGAAACCTGGCAGAAGAGCCGGATGTATGACGGGATTGTGCTGACCGTGGAGCACGAAGCGATACTCAAGGAGCTTGCGCCATACCGTAACAACGACTGGGTGCTGGCGATGGACGGTTACTCCAATGCGGTGACGATGGGCTACAACGCGCGCCAGTATTTCATCGTCTTCGGCGAGGCCTCGAGCCATGCCCGGCACGACGACATCCTCACCGATTTCCGCACCCTTGCCGGGCGCAACATTCTCGTCCTGCGCAAGTCCGAACCCAGTCTGGCCGAATACCAGCCCTATTTCCGCCGGGTCACGCTCGACAGTTTCACGGTGCGCGGCGCCCGCTTCTGGCGCGTCAAGGGCGAAGGCTTTGACTACCCGGCATACCGCGACGGCATCCTGGCGCAGGTGAAGCGGAAGTACTACGCCCTGCCGCCCTGGCTGCCGCAAACCGCGTGCTATTTCTGCGAGCGCTATTTTCCGGAGGCAGCATGTCGGCGCTGATACCCTCAATCCGGCCGCTGGTGCGTTTGTTGCGGCCGCATCAATGGCTGAAAAATACCTTCGTTTTGGTTGGCCTGCTGTTCGGCCATGCCTGGCATGATCCGGTCAAGGTCAGCCAGGCGCTGGCGGCGTTTGCCGCTTTTTGTCTGCTGGCTTCGGCGGTGTATGTGATGAATGACCTGATCGATCGCGAACAGGACCGGCGGCACCCGAAAAAGCGCCACCGGCCGCTGGCCGCGGGAACGGTGAGTGTGTCCACCGCCGTGACGCTTGCCACGCTTTGCCTGCTGGCGGGTGGGGTTCTTGCTGTGTTTTACGCAGGTTCGGCACCGTGGATTTTTCTTGTTTATGTGCTGATGAATCTGGCTTACAGCCTGGGCCTCAAGCATGTCGTCATCCTCGATGTGTTCATCATCGCGGCGGGCTTCATGCTGCGTATCCTGGCCGGCACGCTGGGCATCGGGGTCGCGCCTTCGCAATGGCTGCTGCTGTGCGGCCTGATGCTGACCCTGTTTCTCGGCTTTGCCAAACGCCGCGCCGAACTCAATGCCCTGTTGGCCGAATCCGCTGGCCATCGCCGCGTGCTGGAGCATTACACGGCGCCGATGCTCGACCAGTTCATCGGGATCGTTGCCGCCGGCACGGTGATTTCCTACGCGCTGTATACCGTCAGCGCAGAGACCATCGCCCTGCATGGCACGCAGGCGCTGATTGCGACCGTACCGTTCGTGCTCTATGGCATGTTGCGCTATCTGTGGCGCTTGCACCGGCGAGACGGCGGCGGTGACCCGGCGCAGGAACTGCTGACCGATCCGCATCTGGCGCTGGCCAGTCTGGGCTGGCTGGCGCTGGTGATTTTCCTGTTGGGCTGATTCGTCGCCAATTTACCGTGTCGTCAGCGCCGACTTTTTCGTTCAGTTGCGGTGGCGGAAGTCGCGCAGGCGAAACCCCAGCAGCCCGAGTGTGGCGAAATAGCCGAACACACCGCTGATGACGATCAGCGTCAGTCGCGTCAGTCGCGCCTGTCCGCTCAGCGCCAGCCAGTCCGCATCCGCGCCGGCAGAAAGCCACAGTACGGCGCAGAGTACGCCGAGCGCCGCGCTCAGCTTGAGCAGGAATACTCCCCAGCCTGGCTGCGGCAGATACGCGCCGCGCTGGCGCAAACCATGCCACAGCAGTCCGGCGTTGACGCAGGAGGCCAGTCCGATCGACAGCGCGAGGCCGGCGTGTTTGAGCCAGCCAATGAAGGCGAGGTTCATCAGCTGCGTCAGGGCCAGGGTGACAAGGGCGATCTTGACCGGAGTGCGGATGTCCTGGCGGGCGTAAAAGCCGGGCGCCAGCACCTTTACCAGAATCAGTCCCGAGAGTCCTATTGAATAGGCTACCAGTGCCTCGCGCGTGCGCAGTACGTCGATGGCGGTGAATGCGCCATGCTGGAACAATGTCGCCAGTAGCGGGACAGCGAGCAGGGCCAGCGCCAGCGCAGCGGGCAGCGTCAAGAGCAGGGTCAGCCGCAGGCCCCAGTCGAGCAGGGAGGAAAACTGCGTGGTATCGCCATTGGCATGGGTGCGGGCCAGGCTGGGCAGCAGGATCGTCCCCAGCGCCGCGCCGAGCAAGCCAGCGGGAAACTCCATCATCCGGTCAGCGTAGTACAGCCACGAGACGCTGCCGCTTTCCAGAAACGAGGCAAAGATGGTGTTGATCAGCAGACTGATCTGCGAGACGGAAACGCCGAGTACGGCCGGCGCCATGAGCTTCAGGACGCGCCGCACACCGGGATCATGCCAGGCCAGATCGAAACGCGGCAGCATGCCGATTTTCGCCAGCGCTGGCAGTTGAATCGCCAGTTGCAGCGCGCCACCGAGGACAACCGCCCAGCCCAGGGCCAGGATCGGCGGGTTGAACCAGGGCGCGGCAAACAACGCCATGCCGATGAAGGACAGGTTCAGCAGCACCGGCGTGAAGGCTGGCAGGGCGAAGCGGCTCCAGGTGTTGAGAATGCCGGCGGCCAGCGCTACCAGCGACATGAACAATATGTAAGGGAAGGTGATGCGGGTGAGTTCCACCGTGAGCTGGAACTTGCTGGCATCGGCGCTGAAGCCGGGGGCAAAAACCGCGATCAGCAGCGGCGCGATGGTCATGCCCAAGGCACTGACGACGACCAGAATCAGAAACAGCAAGGTGGCGACCCGATCGGTCAGGGTGCGGGTTTCAAGCTCGCCGCGACGCGCCCGGTATTCCGCCAGCACGGGCACGAATGCCTGCGAGAAGGCGCCTTCGGCAAACAAGCGGCGCAACAGGTTTGGCAGGCGGAAGGCGACGAAAAAGGCATCGGTCATCGGCCCGGCGCCGAAACTGCGGGCGATGACAAAGTCACGCACGAAGCCAAGAATGCGGGAGAGCAGGGTCATCCCGCTGACAGTGGCGAGGGTGCGGAGCAAATTCATCGTGGCGATTCTAGTCGGGAAGCGGGCCGCGTGCGCCAAGTGCAGAGGTATTTGAGAATCAGGTAGAGGCGGCATGGAACCTATCGAACGCTCTGTGAATTCGATACGACATGTACCACGTCCTCTGACGCATCAATAAAGAGTATTATTATATTTGTAGGCTTTATTTTAAGGGGCTTGTATGAATGGGAGAAGATGCAGACTGGGTGTTTTTGTACTACTTATCGGCGTTGCTGGATTGCTCCCGGGATTGGTCAGTGCCCATGGGGGTTTGGCGCTGGCGAAGGATCAATGCAAGCTCTCGCTTGGCCCCTACTGGATGCACTTCACTGGCTATCAGCCGGATAGCGAGGGCAGCAAGGAGTTCTGTGAGGATATTCCGGACATCGGCCGCACGGTCGTGGCGCTCGATGCGACTGACGACGTACTCCGCGCAATGCCGATCGAGGTACGGCTGGTGAAAGACACCGGCGACCTGAGCAATCTTGAGCCGATCACCATTCTTCATATGCCACCCAAAGTTTACTCTGCCGGAAGCGTGACATTCGAGTATGTTTTTGACAAGCCGGGCAAGTTTGTTGGTATCATCACGGCAATGAATGGCAAGGAGGCAATCGTTTCACAATTCCCTTTCAGTGTTGGGAGTGGCGGATCGACCTTCATGAAGTACCTGCCCTTCCTTGGGATTTTGGTCGCAGGGGGCATGCTTTACTGGTATTCCACTGTTTCTCGTGCTAAAAAAGCAGAGCCTGCCACAGAAAAAACGCCTAGTGCATGATCTGCCATCGAGGCGGAGAAAGGATATCGACATGAATGAAAACTATTGCCCATCGGTGGCGCGGATGTTTTGGGTCTTTCTTGGTGCAGTTTTTTTTGTGCTTCTTCCCATGTCTGTACGGGCGCATGGCTCAGTGGCCATCGACGATGATAAGTGCAAGCTTTTCATCGGCAATTATTCCATGCACTTCACCGGCTACCAGGCAAAAATTACGGAAGATGATCTTCTTCATGCCGGTCGTGTGCCCCCTACGGACGGGGCAGACCGAAAAGAGTTTTGCCATGACATCCCGGAACTGGGCTATACGGTGGTGGTACTCGATGCAGTCGATCCGGAGCTGCGTGAAATTCCGCTGGAAGTGCGCATCGTTCGCGATACCGGTGATCTGAGTAATCTCGAAGCGATTACTGTTTTTCATATTCCGCCGAAAACCTACCCTGCGGGAACTGTGACTATCAGGCATACCTTTGATGCGCCAGGCAAGTTCGTAGGTATCGTTAGGGCAGGGAATGGAAAACAAATACCCGAAGCGCGGTTTCCGTTCACTGTTGCCCGGGCACCTTCACCGTTTGCTCGCTACATACCGTTTCTGGCCATCATTCTGATTGGTGCAGCCCTTTACTGGTATTCCAACCGGCGTTATACCGCCGCTCGACGCAGAAAGGCCTTGTCTTCGCGATCAGTTTCCGATGCGTGAGATGCGGAGCAGTTTCATGAAGTAGTGGTTTAATGTGTTGACTTGATATAAATCAAGACACGGGGGCTGTAACAGTTTATATTCGCAACCAAACAAGAAAAGCGAAAATGGGGGTAGGCCGCGATATCAGTTAATACTTGATAATTGCGTTTTTTGTTCTAAGCTGAAAATGTAGTAAGTGTTTGTGTAGCGGAAGGCGAGGTGTGCCGGCGCAGGTTTGCGGCGGTGACTGAGCTGAGTGTGGTTGAAACGAAGCAACAACTTATTCAACAAAGGAGAGCTAAGATGAGTTCAATTCAAAGTGGAGCACGGGGCGCGCTTGATCGTTCACCGGGTTCGTTTGTGCAGTACAAGTGGCCAGCCATATCTGCGCTGGCAGTTACGTTGTTGATGGTTTTCTATCGCTGGTTCCAGCAGACGTATGCTTGGGCGACGGGTCTTGATTCGACGTTGCCGGAGTTCGATGCGACGTGGATGAAGTTGCTGTCGTACGAGTTGCCGTTGATTGGTATCATGTGGGTTGGGTTGTGGTCGTGGATATGGATGACACGCGACAGGCATTTGGACAAGATCACGCCACAGGAAGAGTTGAGGCGTTATTTCACGCTGGTTTTGTTCATTTTTTCGTATGCCTTTGCGGTGTACTTCGCGGGGAGTTTTTTTGCCGAGCAGGATGCTTCTTGGCATCAGACCGTAGTGCGTGATACCAGCTTCACACCGAGTCATATTGTTTTGTTTTACGGCACAATGCCACTCTATGTGACATTTGGTGTGGGTTCCTTCCTGTATGCGATGACGCGGTTGCCGAAGTTTGCGGAAAGGGTTTCAATCCCCTTCCTGCTGGCAGTCACCGGCCCGCTGATGATTATCCCCAACCTCGGGTTTAACGAGTGGGGCCATGCTTTCTGGATGATGGAAGAGTTCTTCTCTGCACCGTTGCACTGGGGCTTTGTGGTTCTCGGCTGGTCGGTGCTGGCGCTGGGTGGGTTGCTGATGCAAATCATGATGCACATCACCGAGCTTTTCAAGCGCATGGACGCGGAAGGTGCTGTCTGATCAGATTTAATTGAGTTGTGGTGGTGTTACGCAGGACGAAGTCACCCCTGACGGAGCTTCGGTTCCGTCAGGGGGTCTGAGTCTGTTTTTTAAAATTAAGGGGGAACCTGAAAAATGGCTAGTAACTCGCAAGCAGAGGCCGTTGAAATCTACGGTGTCAAGTGGTCCAAGTGGTCGGCAGCGTTGTCGCGTCGGTTTGACATCATTGTTGCTGTAATTCTTTTTCTGGCCGTCGTGTCGGCCTTTCATTTGCACTTCATGCTTCTTGCGGGAGACTGGGACTTCTGGGTCGATTGGAAGGATCGTCAGTTTTGGGTAACGTTGTCGCCGATCGTTGCGATTATCTTTCCGGGTGCTTTGCATTATGTCTTCTGGGATAAGTTGAGGCTTCCTATCGGGGCGACATTTGCAGTGGTTTGCCTGATCTTCGGTGAGTGGATGAACCGCAAGTTTGGTTTCCATGACTGGTCTTATTTTCCTTACAGCCTGATTGCCCCGGCGACATTCATTCCTGGCGCTATCGTGCTTGATGTCGCTCTGCTGCTGACAGGTAGCATGCTGGCAACCGCGTTGACCGGGGCGATTGCCTTTGCTTTCCTGTTCTATCCCGCAAATTGGGCGTGGCTCGCCGCTTATCACCTGCCGGTGGAGGTTATGGGTTCGCTGGTGTCGGTAGCCGACTATATCGGCTATGCCTTTACTCGTACGGCAACACCTGAATATTTGCGCTTTATTGAACGTGGGACGCTACGCACTTTCGGCGGTCATTCGGCATGGGTTGCCTCGGCATTCTCCGGTTTCATCTGCATGCTGATGTATATCGTCTGGTGGTATATCGGTGCTTTCCTGGGGCGTGTGGTAACTGTGCCCAACAAGCTGAAGACCATGATGGGCTTGAAGAAAGATCCGAAGCCGGCAGCGGTCTCAATCTGAGGGGGTTCCGTCATGCAGATAGTTAAAAACGATTCAATAAGGGGGTTTTCGATGCTTGGATTTCTCACAAGATATATGGCGCGACTGCGTATCGTGGTTGGCTTGGGAGTGTTGTTAGCTCTGTCAGGGCAGGTCTTTGCGCACGGCGAGCGCAATCAGGAGCCTTTTCTGCGGATGCGCACGGCGCACTTTTACGACATGAAGTGGAGTACGACAGCGGTCGCAGTCAATGAGGATATCGTGGTGACCGGCAAGTTCAGGCTGTTCCAGGACTGGCCGGGCAATATCCCAAAACCGGAACGGGTGTTTCTCGGCAACGGTACGCCGGGTCCGGTGCTCGCCCGTACCGAGAGCTGGATCAACGGCGTGCCGGCGATCCAGTCCGGCAAGCTGGAACTTGACCGCGACTACGAGTTCAAGACGGTGCTTAAGGGGCGGATTCCAGGTCGCCACCACGTTCACCCAATGTTGAACGTCGAGGGTGCAGGGCCGTTGCTTGGACCCGGCAACTGGCTGACTGTCAGCGGCAAGTGGGAAGACTTCAAGTTGCCCGTTACTACGGTTGATGGCACCAAGATCGACAATCTCGAAACCTATGGTGTTGCCCAAACCATCAAGGTGCATGCGGTTTGGTATGTCATAGCTTTGGTCTATATGCTGTGGTGGTTGCGCAAACCGCTGCTGATGACGCGCTTTGCTGCGATGGAGGCTGGTAATGAAGATTTGCTGGTGACCCGTGGCGACCGCCTCTGGGGCGCAGCGTTCCTGGTAGGCACGCTGGTAGTTGTGGTGATGTGGGCCAACTGGGCGGAAGCGACCTATCCTCGCACCGTTCCGTTGCAGGGGGGCGAGATGCTGGTCGATCCTTTGCCACTCGAGAAGAATCCGGTCAAGATTACGGTGGTACGTGCAACCTATGATGTACCGGGTCGTTCGATGAAAATGAACCTCAGCTTTACGAATAATGGTGACAAACCGGTGCAGGTTGGAGAGTTCATGACCGCCGGCTTGCGGTTTGTGAATCACTCCGTTCCGGCTGCCATGGCCAACGTCCATCCTGATTTTCCCAAGGATCTGATTCCGCCGAGTGGTCTCAAGGTGGAAAACAACGCACCGATAGCTCCGGGCGAGACGCGAACCATGATGGTCGAAGCAACGGATGCGGCATGGGAAGTGGAGCGGCTGACCAGCCTGCTCAATGACCCGGATAACCGTGTCGGCGGCTTGTTGTTCTTCTTCGATTCCGAAGGGAATCGGATCATCGCCAATGTCATGGGTCCGATCGTGCCGGTGTTTGGCAAGTCCTGATGTAGACGTGTAGTTAAAGTAAAAGCAGGGGTATTTCATATTCTGCTTATGAAGCTTATAGTAGGGGCCTTCGTGGCCCCTACTTTTTTACGGAGTTCAATGTGAAAAACAGATATCGCAAGCTGGCCACCCTGCTGCTTGTTTGTGGCGCGTTCGGGTTGTTTGCAGGCCAAGCCGATGCCCATGGTGGTTTGAGTGTCGAAAAGGATCAATGCAAGCTTACTATCGGCAAGTATTTGATGCACTTCACAGGCTATCAGCCTGAAGCCACAGGAAGCAAGGAATTTTGTGAAGATATCCCCGAAGTCGGTCACACGATCGTGGTACTTGATGCCATCGATCAGGAATTGCGCGAAATACCTATTGAGATACGTGTTGTCCGCGATACGGGGGATATGAGCAACCTCGATGCGATCACGGTATTTCACCTGCCTTCGACTATTTACTCATCGGGAAGTGTGTCATTTGAATATAGATTTGATGCGCCCGGCAAGTTTGTTGGCTTGGTGACGGCTGGTAGCGGCAAGGATGCAGTTGAATCGCGCTTTCCGTTCAGTGTTGCTTCGGGACGTGCGAAATTTGCTAGCTACTATCCATTTGTAGGTATCGTTTTGCTCGGAGCAGCTTTGTACTGGTTTTCCTCGGTTCGGCGCAAAAAGAAACTGCATTCCGAAAAATCCGGTATGGATGCGTAAAATTGGTAAGAGAGTAAGTTTGTCGACTATGCATTTGAGGATGTTGTCCAGCATCCGAATGCGAATTGATCACCGATAAAAATGATGAAAAAAAACCTCAGAACTTGCCTGCAGCGTAGATATGGATTACTTGGTGTGCTAAGTGCAGTCTTCACTGCTGCCTGCACCTCTTCGACTTCGGTTGAAGGGACAATAATTGCCGCAGCCGATTACAAAACCATTCAGCAGCACGGGGCTTGTGCGCCGGGAAGCAAGCCGGGTGCTGCCGGCGCCACCAACCGGCTGAAATCAGCCGATGCAATTTTCTATAATGTCAGAACGCCGCTTAACTACAACCCGGAACGCGCCCACCCGCTGCTGATGATTTTCCCGCCGGCGGGTATGAGTGCGGAGAAAAGCGAGTCTTTCACGCACATGACGACCGAGGCGACACGACGTGGATTCGTTGTTGCCTACACCAGTCATCGCCCAATTTCACCGGAGATGGCGGTTAAGCTTGCAAAGGTGCCTCAAGACATCGCCGCGACATGGTGTATCGATACAAAGCATGTCTATGCGACGGGGCATTCCGATGGCGGTACTGTACCTCACGCACTGGCTGTGCTACCTGAGACAAAAGGGACAGTCGCCGGGATTGCCCCCAGCGCTGCAGGCTTCAATCGGAAGGACTTCGATACTTACCAGTGTCCTACGCCCATGCCGGTAATGATCATGCATAACCGGGGTGACATGGCTTTCCCTGGTTGGGGCAAGGAGGCGGCGACATGGTGGGCGGCATGCAATCAGTGTGATACGACAAAATCTGCGGTGCTACAGAGCAATGGTTGTGTTGCATATCAGGGGTGTGCTGCCGGCGGGCCAACTATATATTGCGAGAAAAGTGGATCCCATGTGGATTGGCAGGGTCTTGGCGATGATATTGTTCACTTTTTCGAGGCTGCTGCACAACGGCCTGATTGATTTTGAACACACGATTTTTCACCACCAAAGGAGCAGGTATGAGCGGCGTAAAACTGGTTGTTATTTATCCGACACCAAAAGATGTAGCGGTATTTGAGAGGCTTTACCAGGACGAACACGTACCCATGGCCGTTGCCAAGCTGGCCGGCGCAACGAAAATCGTTGCTTCGAAGGTTTTGGGTTCGCCCGCAGGAGATCCGCCGTTCTACCGCATTGCGGAAGTTCACTTCCCATCCATGGAGGCCTTGCAGGCATGTGCAGGATCGCCTGGCGGCCAGGAAACGGTGGCGCATGCCACGCAGATTTCTTCGGGCGGCGCACCGGTATTTCTTGTTGCAGAAGAAATAACAGTCAATCTCTAAGCTAAAAAGTCGGTGCCGGCAGGACGGCGGGAACTATCGCCGTCCTCCGGCTGTCCATATAAACATGGAAATTGTCGTGACTGTGACTACAAGATGCTGGAGGAGGCGCCATGAATAAATACAAATGGATTGATTGCATGCGTTTCGCATTGATGGCGGGAGGCGTGGCGATAGCCACCCTGCTACCGTTGGGTGCCGAGGCACATGCGTTGCTGGTGAAGGCTGAGCCGGCACGACGTGCCGCTCTGGTGCAGGCGCCGCACGAATTGAAGCTCTGGTTCAATGAAGAAATCGAACCGGCTTATACGAAGCTGACCCTTCTCGATGCGGCCGGCAAGCCGGTGACCGATGCAAAGTTCGTGGTGCCGGCGGATAACCGCAAGCTGATGGTGCTCGCGTTGCCTGTGCTGGCTCCGGGAAAGTACACCGTCAAGTTTCGGGTATTGTCGGTTGATGGGCACGTTGTCGAATCTGCGTATGACTTCGTGGTGAAAGGCGATGCGCTGAAAAAATGATTGATTTTTTCGGTGTGGCGGCGCGTTGGCTGGAATTGGCCGCCAATATGGTGCTGGTTGGCAGCCCATTATTCTTGTTCCTTGCACGTTACGATCGGACAGTTTTTCGCAATCCGTGGCTGACACGTTTGGAAGGTGCATTGCCATGGCTGGCAGTCTTGCTACCCGTAGCCTTGGTCGCAAGTCTCGCAGCGTCCACAGCCCAGATTACGGGGGATCCCGGAACTTTCTGGCAGCCAGGCGCATGGCTTGACCTGATCCGCAATCTGCAACTTGGCAAGGTCTGGCTGATACGTGAACTCATGGCAGTTGTGCTGCTGGGTTTGACCCTCTATGTTGTCAGGGCGCCAAGTGCTCAATGGCGCTACCTTGCCCATGCGCTTTGCGCCGGCCTGACGCTGGCGATAAGTTCTTTCGCCGGGCATCCGGCTGCGGAAGGATCATTGCTTACGATGGCCACCTTCGGTGTGCATGTCGTGTTCGCCAGTGTCTGGTTTGGCGGTTTGCCTGCATTTCTGGCGATACTCTACGGTGCAGGCCGTGAGCCCGAGATCGGAAGCGAAGACCGGGCGGGTATCGCCGCCTTGCACCGATTCTCGGCAATGGCGTTGCCCGCAATGACATTTGTTGTTGCCACAGGTGTACTCCTTGGTGACAGCCAGATTGCGCCCATCTATGCTGCATTGGTGGCGACACGCTATGGCTGGTTGCTGACCGGCAAGGTGCTGCTCCTGGTAATCATTCTCGTCATTGCGGCGCGTGTGCGTTTTACCTGGCTGCCTTCGTTCGAAACGCGAGGGTATCGCACGGAGGTGGGTATCAAGAGTATGCGGCGCTTGGTTCTGATTGAATTTGGGTTGGCCACTCTGCTGGTGTTGCTGGCGGCGGCACTGGCCAGTACCCTGCCGGGCAAGCATGCCGGTATCGAGAACTGGCCTTATCCCTTCCGTTTCTCATTTGCTGCCACTTGGGATTTCCAGATGTGGACGCAAACCCAGTTGATTGCCAGCGGCATTTTTTTGATGCTTGCATTGGCTTATCCTGTGTGGGGGAAATTTTTGCCGTGGTCTTTGTCAAAAACGCGGGGTATTGCCATTGCCTTGGTTTGCTCTGCTACAGGCCTTGCGCTTTATGCTGTTTCAATTGTTGCAAATCCTTATACTTATCGGCCGACAACCGTTGCATTTGATGCGATTTCGATTGATCGCGGAACGACGTTATTTGCAGAAAACTGTGTAGCCTGTCATGGGTTGCAGGGGAAAGGGGATGGGCCGCTGGTAGGGTCCTTGCCGAAAAAACCGATTGATTTGCTGACGGAACCGCATACCAAGCAGCACACGGTCGGCGATTTTTATTATTGGATCAGCACCGGCTTTCCCGAATTCGGTATGCCTCCATTCGGGGATCGCCTGTCCGAGGACGACCGTTGGGACCTGGTTAATTACATCCATGCCATGTCGCGGGGCTATGAGAGCCGGCCATTAAGGCCGCAAGTTGTTCCGGAAAAGCCCTCCCAGAATCTTGGCGCTCCGGATTTCTCGCTGGTGACGCAAACCGGAGCCAGTGCAACCCTGAAAGACTACCGTGGAACAAAAACGGTGTTGTTGGTCCTGTTTTCCTGGCCGGAGTCAAAAACTCGACTGGAGCAGTTGGCGCAGGAATATCCGGCCTTGCAGGGAACGAATACTGAGGTAATCGCTGTGCCGCTTGGAGCCGGGTTTCCCGATAAGCATTGGCTGGATAGCTTGCCCTATCCGCTGGTGGTTCAGGGTGCAAGCGAGATTGCGCGCACATATGTTGGCTTTCGTCGTACGATAGCTGATCCGGATTTGTTCGGTGCAGGCAAAGTTCCAACGCATCTTGAGTTGATGGTGGACCGGTTTGGTTACCTGCGGGCACGCTGGCTGCCGCAACAGGATGGCCCGGGATGGAGTGATAAGGATTTCCTTTTTGCCCAGCTACGGCAATTGCAGAAAGAGAAAGAGATTCTGCCACCGGCCGAGGATCACGTGCATTGAATCAGATGCGCGTTTGAGCGCCCCATGATGTCGCTGCATTGATTTAGGTCGGTTTATTCAACAGAGGAGAAAGGTCATGAAAATTTCATCAAAAGCATTGTTGTTCGCCGCCTCGCTGATACTTTCAGTACCGGCGCTGGCACATTCCAACGCGTACCTTGATACTTTACAAGCGCCGCATGGCGGGCAGCTCCGCATGTCAGGGCCATATCATATGGAATTGGTGGTGAGTACTCCTGGCGAACTGACCGCCTACGTCACCGATCATGGGGATGCGCCGCAGATGACAGCCGGCGCTGAGGGTGTAGCCAAGGTGAAGAATGGCAAGAAAGAGATATCGATCAAACTTGAGCCAGTAGGTGAGAACATGCTCAAGGGCAAGGGTGAGTTCAAGGTGAACGCTAAGACTGTGGTCGTGGTTTTCCTTAAGATGGCCGGAAAAGATGCGGAAGGTTTCGAATTCACGCCACTCAAGCCGAAAGTCAAGGCGAAGGGGAGGGCAACCCAAAGTGACTCGGCTGGGCATGATGGCCATCACTGAAATCGGATAACAGGTTGCAAGAGACGGGGGAATCGTAATGGATACATTGCAACCGGCCTTGTTGGCAGGCAAAACAGATTCAGTCGGCGCCAAAGGGGAAGGTGCATCAGGCAGAGTTGCTTCTACTTCGTGGCTCTACCCTCCCATACTGTCAATGATTGATGCACCCCCGGTTGAGCGGGGGGTGCGCCCAGGTGCCGCGAACGAAGGGGTGCTCGATGCAGCCAGCTTCGATGCCATCGAGGCGGACAGTCTGTTCGATGCGATCAACCACGCCAGAACCCGGATTGGGCGTGCCGCCCTCTATCGTTCGCTGGCCAAGCCACCGCCGGATGGGGCTCTGGCGCGCAACAAGCAGGAGGCGCTGCGGGAACTGGAGTCGAACCCGAGTTTGGAGCAGGCTTTGACGAGTTATGTCGATGCGTTGGTCTCCGGCGAGAAAGGGCTTTATCGCTTGCTCTATGGCCGATTTGTCGGCGGAGGGTTTCTGAGTGGCGCCAACCAGAACATGGAGCCTCTGGATTTCGAAGGCTATGGTTATGAGGAGTATGTTGCCGGCACCGGCTTCGCCGTCGATCTCGTGCGAGGGGCGGCGGAATTGCCGCAGCCGAAGAGTACTTATCTGCGCGACTTGTTCGACGACATACGGGATTTTGGCCTTTCGCGTACCTATTCACTGATGAAGGGGCCGGTCTATCCGGTTAACGGAGATTTCCTGACACGGGAGGAAAAGCCGCGATATCTGCCGGCTTTCCGTTTCATTCCATCGGCGGTCAAACCGATTCCATCGCTGTTGGGAATAGCCGGGCTGGCGACGGCGATGTACTTCTCGGATTCCATCCTGGCAGGAGCAGGGCACATGAAGTTCGCGTTGCTGATTTTGCTGCTTCCAGTGATCCCAATGATCCTTTCATCGATTGCAACTTCCGACCGGGACACCATCATCTATCCATTGCGCAAGCAATTCAAAAGCAGCCCGGAACTGGCCCGCGGACTCGATGCACTGGGCCTCATTGACGAGTTGCTTGCCTTCCGTCGTTACGCCCAGACCTGTGGTGGTGATGTTGTGCTGCCGGAAATTGTGGACGCGGACCGGCACGGTTTGCAGGTGCAACAGGTGAGAAATCCGGTGCTTGGAAAGGGTAATCCGACGTATGTGCCTAACCAGATACCGATTGATGATACAGGGCGGCTACTGGTTATTACCGGGCCCAACAGCGGCGGCAAGACAGCCTATTGCAAGACAGTGGCCCAGGTTCAGTTGCTGGGCCAGATCGGCTGCTATGTTCCGGCGGTAAAAGCTCAGTTGGTGCCGGCGGAACATATTTTTTATCAGGTACCTGATCCGGGTCGGCTGGATGGGAAAATGGGGCGCTTCGGTCATGAACTGTCGCGCACGCGGGAAATTTTCTTCAACGCCACGCCACGCAGCCTCGTCGTACTCGATGAATTAGGCGAAGGGACGACCTACGAAGAAAAGATGGAGATATCCGAATATATCCTGAAGGGGTTTCACTCATTGGGGGCCAGCACGCTGCTGGTGACCCACAATCATGAGTTGTGCCAGCGCCTGCGCGATGAAGGGATGGGGCAGTACCTGCAGGTCGAATTTGCCGAAGGCAAGCCGACGCATCGCCTGATACCAGGGGTATCGAAAGTCAGTCATGCCGATCGGGTGGCGGCTGCGTTGGGTTTTAGCAGGGATGATGTGGAGAAACATTTGGCGACACGGAGTTCAGGCGCCGTCGCCTAAGTTCCATGTCGCAAATCGGAGATTGACATGTTGCCGTCTGCTTTTTTTCGTCACGCCATTCTTGTTTTGGCACTCTGCCTGTCGCTGGCGGCAAGTGCCGGGGATGAAGTGCGGCAGTTGCCTGTTTCGCTCGAAGACTCTTCGGGCCAGCAAATGCGTATTGGAACCCTTATGCTCACCCCGGTCAAGGAGGGGTGGAGTTATCATTTGAATATGGACAGATCGCGTTTCGAGGAGCGTTTCCTGTCGATGCGGCCTTTCATCTGCCTCGAAGGGCGTGTGTATTCGTTGTGCCACTTGTCCTATCCCTATCCGTTGGAACGCAGGATTACGAAGACCGATCTCGTTGATCTGGAATACGATCTGCTGTTCATTCAGAAACGTACGGCCGAATATGGCATCGATGCGCACAAGGGCGTCTACTATCGTTTGACATGGAATAATGACCGCATCGAGGGCCGGGTGTATGAGACCGATCTGGATAAACTGGCTGTCCCCCCCGAAGCTGGCGTGAAGCGGCCTATCGCAGCACAGGATCTGTATGAGGCCGATGCAGGCCGTCATGCCTGGCCGAAAATTGTCATTGGTGATTGAGGCGGTCGGATGCTGTGCGTCATCTCTTGTGAACCTTGTCTCTATACCTGTCCCTGCTTATGACTGCGCCGCAATTTACCTTCCTGTTTCTTGCCGCATTGGCGCTTTCCACTGCACTACGCCTCTGGCTGAGCCTGAGGCATGGGCATCATGTGCGGGTTAACAGCGGTACTGTGCCAGCCGAGTTTGCTGGGCGTATCGAACTGGCTGACCATCAGCGTGCCGCTAATTACACCGTGGCCAAGGTGCGGCTTGGTCTCATCGATACATTGATCGACGCTGCGTTGTTGCTGGTCCTTACCCTGGGTGGCGGCATCGCGGCGATTGATATGGCGCTGAGTGCGATTCTGGGATCGGGGGGCTACCTTCATGACCTGTTGCTCATTGGCAGCGTCGGACTGACGGGTTTCCTCGTCACCTTGCCGCTGGGACTCTATCGCACATTCCGCCTTGAGGCTGAGTTTGGTTTCAACAAGCTCACCTGGCGCCTGTGGTTTGTCGATCTTGTGAAAGGCGCACTCCTGACGCTGGTGATCGGGGCGCCGCTGCTGCTTTTCGTTTTGTGGCTGATGCAGGCCATGGGGCCGGCCTGGTGGTTTTACGTCTGGCTGTTCTGGCTTGGGTTCAATCTCCTGGTGCTGGTTCTTTATCCGACCGTCATTGCGCCGCTGTTCAATAAATTTTCGCCGCTGGAGGATGCCGCGCTCAAGCAGCGCATCGAGGCACTGCTGGCGCGTTGCGGGTTCTCATCTTCCGGCCTGTTCGTGATGGACGGCTCGAAGCGTTCGGCGCATGGCAATGCCTATTTCACCGGTTTTGGCCGCGCCAAGCGGATCGTTTTTTTCGATACCCTGCTGGATAAATTGACGCCGCAGGAGATCGAGGGCGTGCTGGCGCATGAACTGGGACATTATCATCATCGCCATGTGTTGAAACGGATTGCCCTGCTCGCCGTCGTCAGTTTCGTTTTGCTGTGGGGCTTGGGACATTTGATCGAACAGACATGGTTCTATGACGGCTTAAAAGTCGGCGCTGGCGGTACGGCGAAGGGCCTCCTGATGTTCTCGCTGGTGCTTCCGGTGTTCACGTTCCCGCTGTCGCCGTTGTTGTCGGCACTTTCGCGGCGCGATGAGTATGAAGCGGATGCCTATGCCGCGAAGCAAACGGCGGCCGCTGATCTGGTCAGTGCGCTGGTCAAGCTTTACCGCGATAACGCGGCGACGCTGACGCCCGATCCGCTGCATTCCCTGTTTTATGATTCGCATCCGCCGGCCAGTCAGCGCATTGCGCGCTTGCGTGCTGTCTCTATCTGAAAGGGGGAGTCGTCATGGATCGGATTTGTGAATTGGCGAAAGGGAAATGCAAGCCGTGTGAAGGTGGTGTAGCGCCCCTCGCCGAGGCTGAAGCGGCGCGTTATCTGGCCGCGCTTTCCGGTTGGCGGCAGCACGGCACAACGATTTCCAAGACCTATCGCTTCAAGAACTATCACGAGACCATGGCGTTTGTAAATGCCACGGCCTGGATTTCGCACCGCGAGGATCATCACCCCAATCTTGCTGTCGGCTATAACCAATGTACGGCGACCTATACCACGCACGCAATTGGCGGCTTGAGCGAGAACGATTTTATCTGTGCGGCCAAGATCGATGCACTTTTTTCCCTGTAACTGCTTTTGACGCAGCGCGGTTGCATCGTTGCCGCCTTCGGCCGGCATTATCAGATCGAGCTGGCCGATGGCCGCCGGGTCAATGGCTTTCCACGCGGCAAAAAAAGCCCTTTTGCAGTGGGCGATGTCGTCGACCTGACCGCCGATGGCCAGATTACCGGCCATACGCCACGGCAGAGTTTGCTTTATCGCAGCGATGCGTACCGACAGAAGCTGATTGCAGCCAATGTCACGCAATTGGTTCTGGTCGTTGCCACCGAGCCCTCGTTTAGCGACTTGTTGCTTACCCGTGCGCTGGTAGCTGCCGAACATCAAGATTTGCATGTATTGATCGTGCTTAACAAAAGCGATATCACGGCAGAACTGCCCGCAGCGCGTGAAGCTCTGGCACCCTTCTCGGCGCTGGGTTACCGGATCATCGAGTTGTCGGCGCGGCAGGATGCCCGTTTGCTCAGTCCGCTGTTGCAGGGGGAAACATCTGTCCTGGTTGGACAGTCTGGTATGGGCAAGTCGACATTGATCAACGCGCTGGTACCGGAAGCGATGGCCGCCACACGGGAAATCTCGACTGCACTCGACTCCGGAAAGCACACGACAACGCATGCCAGGCTGTATCGCCCTGAAAGTGGATATGCCCTGATCGATTGCCCCGGTTTGCAGGAATTCGGGCTGGCGCACATGACGCCGGCGGAAATCGAATCAGGTTTTGTTGAGTTCCGTCCTTATATCGGCACATGCCGTTTTCGTGATTGCCGACATGCGGCTGAGCCCGACTGCGCCATTAAAACGGCTGTCGCCAGTGGCACTATTCATCCACGGCGGCTGGAACATTACCGCCAATTGATTGCCGAGTCTGCGCATGGATCGCACTGAGCGTTTTTACAAAATCGACCAGATGATCCACGAGCGGCGGCTCGTCAGCTTCGTCGCTTTGCAAGAGGCGCTGGAAGTGTCGCGCGCCACACTCAAGCGTGATCTCGAATACATGCGTAACCGGCTCAATGCGCCGATCATCTGGGATCGCGATGCCGGCGGTTATCGATTCGATGCCCTGCATCCTGCGGGTGGTGGGCAGTACGAACTGCCTGGTCTGTGGTTCAACTCCAGTGAGGTGCATGCGTTGCTGACGATGCAGCATCTGCTGGCCAGTCTCGATCCGGGCGGCATTCTCACACCACACATCCAGCCGCTGATGGCGCGCCTCAATAGTCTGCTGGGGACGGCACACAATGCCGCCGAGGAGGTCCGGCGGCGTGTTCTGATCGTCGGCTTGGGTAAGCGTGAACTGAAGCTCGCTCATTTCGAAAAAGTCGGCTCGGCACTGCTGCGACGCAAGCAACTGACGATCACCTACTTTGCCCGCGGCAGTGGAGAAACGACTGTGCGCGAGGTTTCGCCGCAGCGCCTGGTGTATTACCGCGAGAACTGGTACCTGGATGCATGGTGTCATCTGCGGCAGGGCGTGCGAAATTTTGCACTGGACTCAATACAGCAGGCGGAAGTGCTTGAAATCAAGGCACGGGAAGTTTCCAGGCGTGCCATGAACGAAACACTCGGCCCTGGCTACGGTATTTTCTCAGGCGGCGCGCTGAAGCTGGCAAAACTGCGCTTCTCGCCAGAAAGGGCGCGCTGGGTGGCGCAGGAGTCCTGGCACCTGAAGCAGAAAGGGAAGTTTGCTGCAGATGGCTCATGGCTGCTGGAATTCCCCTACGCCGATCATCGTGAGTTGCTGATGGATATTCTGAAGTTCGGCGTCGACGTCGAGGTTCTGGCACCCGCAGACCTGCGCTCGCGTGTTGCGCACGAGATTGAATGCATGAAGACCATGTATGAACGATGATGTTTTACCCATGAAATTCGATAGATTGGGCAAGTCGAAGGCCGGAATGAAATAAACATGCAAGAGGTCGAGAGCAAATCGGAAGCCCCGATCCATGTCCCCTATGCCTCGGTGGCGTCGGTGCAGGCGCAGAGCTTGCTCGACCTGCACTATGACGTCGGTGGCAATTTGTACAAGATGTGGGCCAGCCCGCGCTCCGTGATACGGGCGATTCTGCTGGGTTGGGCTCGCTCCGGACATCCGGCGCAGCTTCATTATGGATGGGACTTAAAGCACGCCGCTTCGCTGGATGCTGCCATTCGTGAAACTGCATGCAGGGCTGTGCGATTGCTGCAGCTTGAAAATGTCCCCGGTGCAAAAGTGTTCGAGCCAGGATGTGGCATAGGCGGTGCTACGACCGTGGCTGCCAGGCTATTGCCCCAGGCACGGATTATCGGGATGTCTCTGGTGGCGTCGCAAATGGCAACGGCGCATGCACGTGCCGAGGCGATGGGCATCGGGAATGTCGATTTTCGCGTTTGCAATTACCTTTCGACTCCGTTTGCTGCCGAAGAAATTGATGGCGTGTTCGCCATCGAGTCGCTGTGTTACACGCCACAAGGGGAACGGGATGCCCTGTTTCGTGAAATGTCTCGCATCCTTCGACCTGGCGGCCGGTTGGTGATACTGGACGGATGTACCAAGCGGACAGCCCGGGATGGCCAGGAAGCGGCTTATGTGAGCGACGTACTGGCGGGCTGGACTTTTCCTCTGCCTTGTACGTCCGATCAGCTCAAGGTCCACGCAACAGCCGCCGGATTGGAACTGCTGCAACAGGAGGAGGTTACGCATCAGGTCTACGAGTCTGCACGACGGATAGCGCAGATTGGGCGCTATCTTTTGCAGCCACTGGCTTGGCTTGCCCGCATTCCGGGATTGGGCGGGATGCTGAAGCCCCTCGGTTTTGGCTCGGCTGGACATGCACGATGTTTTATCGCGGCTTGCGTTTCGCAACTGTCAGTTTTCGATAGGGGCCTGGGAGGCTATTACCTGCATGTTTTCCGCAAGCCCGATGCCGTACCAGGGTTGCGGACTTCTTGGTAAAAGGCACTGATTAACGCGGTCCGGCAGGCGGGTCATTTCTTGCCAGCACTCCCGCTGTGGCTACCGTAAAAATGAGTCTTCTTTATGATAGATTGGCTAAAAAGCCACGCGGCGGGGTGCGATCGCCCGCGAGCGTGTTCAGAATTGGAAAATGAGGAACGTTAATCAATATCTCAGTTTCATGCGTCTGCATATGCGGCGCAGGTTTTTTTCATGCAGAGATGGTTTGGTCGCCAAGGGCGACATGGATTGATACTTGAAGAAGGCGAATAAAGGAGAGCAGGTGATGGACTTGGATAAAATGTTGTGTGAAAAGAAGCGTAGCGCTGCAGAAGTGGCGGCAATGGTTGAATCAGGTTGGACAGTTGACTATGGATTTTCGATCAGCCAGCCCGATGTCTTTGATGCGGCTCTCGCAATGCGCAGGGATGCATTGCAGAATGTCCGCATCAGAAATGCCATCTCAGTAAAATCGCGCAAGGTACTGGAGGTTGACCCGGAGCAGCAGCATTTTCATGTCGAAAACTGGCATTTTTCGGCTTATGATCGCAAACAGTATGACGAGGGAGTGACCAGCTATATTCCTTTCAACTTCGGTGAGGGGCCGCGCTTGTATCGGGAATATCTCGATGTGGATCTGGCGGTACTCAAGACTACACCGATGGACAAGCATGGGTTCTTCAATTTCGGCGCCACAGCCAGCTACTTGCGTGCGGTGTGCGACAAGGCGCGCCGGATCGTGGTGGAAACGAGTACGGCTATGCCAGCTTGTTATGGCGTCGAGAATGTCGTTCATATATCCGAGGTGGCGGCAGTGATCGAAGGCGATAACGCCCCGATGGCGGAGTTGCCGAATACACCGATATCAGATGTCGATCGACGGGTTGCGGAATTCATCATTCCCGAAATTGAGGATGGAGCCTGCCTTCAGATTGGCATCGGCGGGATGCCGAATGCCGTGTGTAGCGCATTGGCGCATGCCTCGGTGAAAGACCTCGGCATTCATACTGAAATGTTTGTCGACGGAATGGTTGACCTGGTGGAGTCAGGTCGGGTAACCGGATTACGCAAGCAGACCTATCGTGGCAAGATTGTTTTCACCTTCGCACTGGGGACGCAGCGCACTTACGACTTTATCGATGGCAATGAGATGTGCATGAGCTTGCCAGTGGATGAGACCAACCTTACCGAGAACATTGCCCGGAATCGCAAGGTTGTCTCGATCAACAATGCGATGCAGATTGATCTCATGGGGCAGGTAGCCTCGGAAAGTGCGGGCTTCAAGCATCGATCCGGTACCGGGGGGCAGCTCCAGTTTGTGCGTGGGGCGGTCATGTCCGAAGGTGGAAAGTCATTTATGTGCCTTTCCTCACGATATATGAAAGGAAAGCAGCCGCAATCACGCATTGTGGTCGGACATCCTCCCGGCACGGTAATCACCACGCCACGTACCGATGTGATGTACGTGGTCACCGAGTTTGGCATTGTCAATCTGAAAGGCAAAAGCGTGCCGGATCGGGTCAAGGCGTTGATTGGTATTGCTCACCCCGACGATCGCGAGATACTGGAAAGGCAAGCACGGGAAAGCGGACTGCTGCCCCGGCGGTTTTTGTGACCTGAAGCACAAGCATGAAACGTGATGCCTTGATTACGAAGACTGCTTGGGCAGTCGAGCAAGGTTCACTTCTGCTTTCTGTGGCAGGTGTTGCCGTCATGCTCTTGGTTGGCTTGTATCTGGCAGGCTGGATTGGCAATGAGACAGCCGCAGGTTCACGGGAATCTTTCTCGCCCGGAAGCATGTTTGGTTATCTGCCGATATGGCTAGCGGAAGCCATGTTCACGTTGGTTTTATGGCGCCGGATATGGCAGACGCAGAATATGGCGAATATGGCTGCCGGTGGCGACAAGCGCGTATCGCAAGCCTTTCTTCTCATGATCTGGCTGAGCCTTGATTTACTCATGGTTGTTTTTGGGGGCGGCTTGCTTGCGCATATGGATACTCCTTGGGTGCAGATGAGTACTGCGGCTATCAGCCCTGCGCATGTGGTGACTTTTATTGCCGTAATGCCGGCATATATCATCTTTGGAGTTTCATCCTGGCTGTTTGCCTGTACTCGGCTACCTGAGTTTGCTAAGGGGAATCTCGACCATTTCCTGATTGTCACCATTGCTCCCTTCATGTTTCTGCCAGCTTTCGATCCGCAAGACTTGATCCATTCGCTCGATCAAAACAATAATTTGTACTTGGTTATCTACTGGATCATAACAATCGCCTGGGTTGTCAATGTTGGTTGGTTGTTCACGAAACTATTTCGCTATGCGTTGCTCCAATTTCCGAGGAGCGGGTAGAGACGAGCGTTGAAAATAAGAGCCGGTGGAGGTGCCGGGCGGATTTTGACGCATGCTAGAGAAGCAAGAAGACGGGATATACTTGCCACGAAATAATGAAGGAGGCGGCAATGGTTGATACAACAATTCATTCTGCACAGTGTCTTGCAGATACTGAGTTACGGAAGATTGGTTTCTGGAGTCCGTTTCGCTGGCTGCGGAAGGGATGGACGGATCTGAGGCATAGTCTCTGGGCCAGTTTGACGCATGGGTTGATTATTACGGCGATGGGGTGGATTGTTCTTATGTTTACCAGCAGCCATCTGTACATGTTCACAGCGGCTATTTCAGGCTTTTTACTCATCAGCCCGGTAATGACGGCAGGCGTGTATGAGTTGTCGCGCAGCAGGGAGTTGGGGCGACCGCCAACTTTCGATGTGTCACTTGCCAGCTTGAAGAAGAATGGCGGCAGCCTGATGCGCTTTGCCATGATTTTGGTGCCGTTAATTTTCGTCTGGCTTGGGTTGTCAGGCTTGGTTTTTAAGGATTTCTTCGGCGGAGATATGCCCGCTATGTCAGGGGCTATTTACCAAACATCTTGGCATGCTGGCGGGATGGGGTTTATTCTGACCTATGGCGCTGTCGGGGGGGTTATTGCCGTGATGGCATTTGTTGTATCGGTCATATCGGTACCCATGATTATGGATCGTGGTGTAGCTCCTGCGACCGCCATGCTGACCAGCGCCAAGGTCGTCTGGCTGAACCTTCCGGCCATGTTGCATTGGGCTGTTCTGCTTGCAGTACTGACGGTGGTTGGATTTGCAACCCAGTTGTGGGCGATGATCGTGATTATCCCCTGGCTTGGGCATGCGACTTGGCATGCCTATCGAGATACTGTCGGCTGATTCGGCCTTGCCAGAGGTCGTTCGTTACCTTGTTGGCGAACAGGTCTTACTTAGCCATGGCTGACAAATGGCGAAACACTGAAAACAGTTTCATCATTCGCTTCTGTGTCTCGTCCACGACGACGGTAAGACCTGGCTTGATGCCAACTTCGGAGGCTTCGAAAGCGCGCATGGTGTTGCAGATGACGCCGTCAAGCCGCACGCCAATTCCCTTGAATCCGGCCATATTCCCTCCGTCGGAGAACATCTCCAGGGTCAGCTCGCATGCCGTGACGACAAATAGAATTTCCTTGCCTGGATTGCGTGCCACCGTCGCCAGCATGCTCTCCGAAATGTAATGCACCGTAGGAATAAAAACCGGGACGGTGCGTTCAGCAGGCAGGCTGTGAACGCACTTCCCGATGAAGCATTGTCCGCATACGGGGTGGTCTGGATCGTGCATGCATTGGTCTGAAAAACGGCCGGAAGGACACTCGAATGGCTTGTGGCAGTAGGAAAAGCCAACTAGCAGAATCAGTTCGGGATTGGCTTGCAGGCGAGCCCTGAACTCGGCCTCACTTTTAAATCCATAAAAAAAGAAATCACCGTCGCGGGCATAGGGTTTTTTCCGCAAGAGCGAGCGCAGCAGGTTGATTGGATGCCGAATGGGCTTTGCGAAAAAGGCACGCCTGGTTATCCCGCTAGCATCGTGCTGGGCGATGTACTTGAGAGCTTTCCAACGCAGATTCTTGCGGGTCTTGCGTGTGATTCCTGGGAGATTGGGCAGGCTTTTCAGTTCCCGTAAAGGGTGCTGTTGGCGTAGACTTCGAGCATTAGCCTGCCAGGCTGCTTCAGCCTCTTCTCCCGAGGGAAATTTGTCCCAGAACTTTATGACTTTCTCGTTCATCGGTTCTCTCCTGTGGACAACATAAGCAATTATGGACCGCTATTATAATAACGCCTTGTTCCAGCGTAATGCATGATTACTGAACACACCAAGGTCAAACGCTGTGATGCCCCTGTGAGCTGTTTGCGCTGGGCTAGAGGGCTGGTTATTGGCTTGTTGTTTGCCCCGCTTGCTCAGGCGCAGCTCATGTTGCATGGTGATGGTAGTCACGGTAATGGGTGCCTGATAAATTCTGGTACGACTCCGGTAGGTTTTACGGCTTATCTGGTTCCTGCAACACAGTCTGAGCCGCTGTATCAGGCAGAAGCGCTTTGCGATCATTTGCCACAGCCTGGCAGTTTCAGCCTGACGGTCGACTTGTACGACCAGGCTTTGCGTACAACACCCATCGTATTGAGGCTGGTGAAGGAAACTGGGCTGGGCGCCAAAGAAATCCAGTCATGGCCGGCACAAACCTACCCGAATGGGAATGTGATCGTTATGGCGCATCTGGATCAGCCGGGACAGTATGCGCTGTTGCTCGATATCAGAAAGACAACTGCGTCCCCGACTCCTGATGTGCGTATTCCATTTCATGTGGGAAGGCAGGGGAGTTCATACTTCGCTTTGACTGGGGCGGTGCTGCTGTTGGCTGGTGCAATCGTTTGGTGGAAGCGGAAGAAGTCGTCGTAAGCGCCTCTTCGGGGCCATCTGATGCAGGAATTTGCGGGTAAGCGGCTTGCAATTTTTTAAAGGAAACACATGGCACAAGATCAAAACGCACTGGTCTGGCTCGATATGGAAATGACCGGACTCAATCCCGACAACGATCGCATTATTGAGCTGGCGATGGTGGTTACCAACTCCAATCTGGAGGTGATCGCCGAAGCGCCGACGTGGGTGGTACACCAGCCGGATTCGGTACTGGATGGAATGGACGAATGGAACCGCAAGGCGCATGGTCGTTCCGGGTTGATTGAGCGAGTCAAGGCATCGGTTCTGGGAGACGCCGAAGTCGAGGCACAGGCGCTTGAGTTCCTCAAGCGTCATGTACCCGTACGAACGTCACCGATGTGCGGAAATTCGATTTGCCAGGACCGCCGCTTCATGGCGCACTACATGCCGAAGCTGGAGGACTGGTTTCATTACCGCAATCTTGATGTCTCGACGCTGAAGGAACTGTGCAAGCGCTGGAAGCCGGAACTGGCAAAGGGGTTGAAAAAACATGGCCGCCATGAGGCCCTGGCAGATATTCTCGAGTCGATCGAGGAGCTTAAGTACTACCGTGAAAACTTCCTGAAAATCTGATTTGGAAGTCTCGGCTCAGTCGCGGCGGTACAGGCGCAGGCGTTCGGTTTTGTCTCCGGGGCGGGAAGTCTGGAGGACCAGCTTCCAGCCTGGAAGGGCTTTTTCCGTAGACGCCGTGGCCTGGGTAATCATGTACCGGCACTCCTTGGCGGCGGTACCGGTGGTGGTGCGAATGCCATCAAAGTAGTCGAGCGAGGCGCGTTGCGCCAAGCCGAGATTGCGTCGTGCGATGCAGCCTTGGGAATTGCCCAGAGCGTGAAGAAAGTCGGCGCTGGTACTACGGTAACTTTTCCCGTAGTCGATCCAGGGCAGCCAGAGCATGGACAAAAGCGTCCACACGGTGGTCAGACCCACGCTCCAGCGAGCGGCGGCACGCCAGGGCGAGCGTGGTGTGCGCAGCATGACGGCAATCCAGCCCACGGTAATGGCAATGGCGAGTACGGTAGCGATGGTGGAGACTTCAGCGACAAAGCCCGGTGCAGGTTTGCTGAAGTTTTTTGCAACTCGCGCCGGCTCGCCGGTCAGCATGGCGATCCCACCCAGCCAGATCAATGCGGCGATCAGCGAAAAAGTCATCATGCCAAACCAGTCAAAGGCATTTGCCGCACCGCGCCGCAGCCGGCCGGCTCCGATGGCCGCCAGCAGAGCGAGCGGCACGAGCGCTGGCAGCAATGCCGTGGGTTTGGACGGGCCGATCAAAAATGTCAGCAGCGCTATACCGGTAGCCGTGAGCGGCAATAAGGTTTCAGTTCGCAACAGGCGGCGGCGTTCAAGCCAGAGCGTCCATAAGGCGAGCGGCAAAAGCGGCCAGCTTGCCCAAAGCAGCAGTGCGAGATGGTTGCGTGAGAAACCGTCATGGGGCTCGATGCTGGTTTGCTCGGCTTGCCACCAGAGATCAAACAGGGCGGGCGCCTGTTGTTTCAGGAGCAGTGGCCAAGGCAGGGCCAAGGCAAGCGCACTGCCTACCGCAGCCAGTATGGCCATGAAACTGCCGCGTGTCCGCCATGCCGGGTGCAATAGCATGAGCAGGCCGGTGATGAGCGGCGCTGTTACGCCATCAAATCCTGTGCCGAGAAAGCTGATGCCGATACCGGTGCCAAATAGCAGGCCGCCGCGAATGGGGAAAGACGGCCACTGCAGAAGCCCCAGAATGGAAAGTGAAAAACCAAGAACCCGGACAATTGCCGGTTGAGCCTCATGCAGGGGTATCAAAAAGCCCAGTGTCCCAATGGCGAGCAAGGGTGCGGCCAGTGCGGCGCTTGTGCCGGCCAGACGGCGGGCGCTGGCCGCCAACGTGACAAGAAAGGCGGCTCCGATCAGTGTCGATGCCAGACGTGCCGCGTCGTGCCAAGGTAAAAGTCCACCGAAAAGACTTCCGCACAGTGTGGCTAACCAGTGATAGAGCGGCGGTGACGCCAGCCAGGGCTCGCCGGCAATTCGAGGTACCAGCCAGTCGCCTTTAAGCATGTTCCAGGCAACGTCAAGGTGAAGAACGTCCTCCGGTTTCCATGGGTCGTGCCAAACCGTGCCGGCCAGCAGCCAAAGGGCACAGAGAAAAAACACACCATGCTTCCCGGCTCTGGATATTGGGGCGGAGTCAGGGGGAGAGGGCAGGAGCGACATGCGATGAGCTTAGCGGAGTAACAAGAAAAAAGGCAGCCTGCCGGCTGCCCTTTTTGGTATTCGATACCGGCGGACTGGTGCGTGGTCAGGCAGCTGCTTTGCCGTATTTTTGACGGAAACGCTCGACGCGGCCAGCCGTATCAACAATTTTCTGCTTGCCGGTATAAAACGGATGGCAGGCCGAGCAGACTTCAATATGTAGGTTCTTGCCGCTGGTGGATTGGGTCTTGAATTGGTTGCCACAGCTGCAAGTGACTTCAATTTCGGTGTACTTCGGGTGAATGCCTTCTTTCATTGCGGTATCCTTTCGGGCGTCATGCTGTTTCGGCGCAGCTCGTGAATTTGGCGAGCCGACAAAGTCGCGCATTATCCGTCAATTTCTTGCCGGGTGCAATTAACTTCTGCGCATGGCGTCGAAGAATTCGCTATTGCCTTTGGTTGCCTTGACCTTGTCGAGCAGAAATTCCATGGCTTCCATGTCGTCCATGTTGTAAAGCAACTTGCGCAGAATCCACATTTTCTGCAGGACATCGGGCTTCAGCAGCAGTTCTTCGCGGCGAGTTCCCGAGCGATTGACGTTGATGGCCGGGTAGACGCGTTTTTCGGCCATGCGGCGATCAAGGTGGATTTCCATGTTACCGGTGCCCTTGAATTCCTCATAAATCACATCGTCCATGCGTGAGCCGGTTTCGATCAGCGCAGTGGCAATGATGGTGAGCGAACCGCCTTCTTCGATGTTGCGCGCAGCGCCGAAGAAGCGTTTTGGCTTTTGCAGGGCGTTGGCGTCTACACCGCCTGTGAGCACTTTGCCGGAGGCGGGCTGTACGGTGTTGTAGGCACGGGCCAGGCGAGTGATGGAGTCGAGCAGGATGACGACATCTTTTTTGTGCTCGACCAGGCGCTTGGCCTTTTCGATGACCATTTCGGCGACTTGCACATGGCGTGTGGCAGGTTCGTCGAAGGTCGAGGCAATCACCTCGCCCTTGACGGTACGAGTCATTTCCGTGACTTCCTCGGGACGTTCGTCGATCAGCAGGACAATGAGGATTACGTCCGGATGGTTGGCCGTGATGGCACGGGCAATGTGCTGCATCATCACGGTCTTGCCGCTCTTCGGGCTGGCGACAAGCAGGCCGCGCTGGCCTTTGCCAATCGGAGCGATCATGTCGATGATGCGGCTGGTGATGTTTTCTTCGCTGCGGATATCGCGTTCCAGAAGCATGTGCTCGGCGGGGTGCAGCGGAGTCAGGTTCTCGAACAGTATCTTGTGTTTCCCAGCCTCGGGAGGCTCGAAGTTGACGCGATCCACCTTGACCAGGGCGAAGTAGCGTTCGCCATCCTTTGGGGTGCGAATTTCACCTTCGATGGTGTCGCCGGCGTGCAGATTGAAGCGACGAATCTGACTGGGGCTGATGTAGATATCGTCTGTGGTGGCGAGGTAGGACGATTCTGGCGAGCGTAGAAAACCGAAACCGTCAGGAAGGATTTCGAGGACGCCGTCACCAAAAATGGCTTCGCCCTTTTTGGCCTGATTCTTCAGCAGGGCATAAATCAACTCCTGCTTGCGAAACCGGTTGGCGTTTTCGATATTGTTGTTGGCCGCCATTTCCAGCAACTGGCTGACATGAAGGGCTTTGAGTTCGGATAAGTGCATGGACTACCTGTGCGCAGTGGTTCCGGTGCGAAGTGCCAGAACAGGGATGTGTAGGGGGTTGCAGAGGAATGGAGGTCTTTGATATTTTCCCTGTCACGAAATGGTAGGGAAAGCGCCGCGCAGAAACATTTTTGCGACCCGAATGCAGACTCCGGGCCGCAATGTAGCGGGATTAAAGGTTGCTGTCAATAAACGCGATGAGCTGGGATTTGGACAGGGCACCCACTTTCTGTGCTTCTATGCTGCCGCCTTTGAACAGCAGCAGCGTCGGAATGCCTCGAATGCCGAACTCTCCTGGCGTCTTTGGATTGTCGTCGATGTTCAGTTTTGACACTCGTAGTTTTCCTGCGTATTCCTTGGCTACGTCATCGAGGATGGGAGCGATCATTTTGCATGGGCCGCACCATTCAGCCCAGAAATCGACCAGAGTCGGTAAAGCGGAGTCGAGCACTTCTGTTTTAAATGTGCTGTCGGTGACGTGAATGATGTGTTCGCTCATGGCTTCCTCAAGATTGCGCAGGGTGTGTTGATTACAGTGGGGTTGTGGGTGTCTGACCAGATAACAGGTCGCACAAGGAGAATCCTAGCAAAAAAAATGATAGTGGGGGCGTGCCTCTGTACCAACACGGCCTCTCGGTGATACATTTATCGCTCTGACTGGAGTGCTGCCATGACTTATGTTGTTACCGAATCCTGTATCAAATGCAAATATACCGACTGCGTCGATGTGTGTCCGGTGGATTGTTTCCATGAGGGCCCCAATTTTCTGGTGATCGATCCCGAAGAGTGCATCGACTGCACGCTGTGTGTTGCCGAATGTCCGGCCGAGGCAATTTTTGCCGAAGACGACGTTCCCAGTACGCAGGTGCAATTCATCAAGCTGAATGCCGACCTGGCGAAGATCTGGCCGGTAATTACCGAACGCAAGGAGCCGCCCCCCGATGCGGACGAATGGCTTAAAACTCCCGGCAAGTTGGGGCTGCTCGAGCGCTGATGGTTGATTGCCAGGAATTGCTGTCTGATTTTTGGCTGATCTATCCCCGATTTTGTATATGAATGGCATAAAAAAACAGGCTGCCTCGCTGGAGGAAGATACATGCAGGTAAAAGAGATTCTCGCTATCAAAGGTACGGTCCTGTACACCATCCCTCCTGATCGGACGCTGGCGGAGTCTGTCGAGATCATGACCGAGCAGGATGTGGGCTCGCTGGTTTGTTTCGAGCACGGCAAGATGGTCGGCATGTTGACGTTTCGCGAGGTGCTGGGCGCCGTGCACGCCCGTGGCCCTCTTTGGCAGCAGGTTGCCGTGGCTGAAGTGATGGTGCGCGGCCCGCTGTGCGCAGGTCCGGAAATGGAAATGGACGAACTTCGGCGCCTGATGGTTGACCACCATCAGCGTTATATCCCTGTCATGGATGGCGGTACGCTGATGGGCGTAATCTCGTTCCATGATGTAGCGAAGGCGGTCCTTGAAGAACAGAGTTTCGAAAACCGGATGTTGAAGGCCTACATCCGGGACTGGCCGGAAGAGAAAGGCGGCTGAAGTCCCGCGATCAGCAGTTCAGCGTCGAAAGGAGGAGCCGATGGATAAGATATGGCTTGACAGCTATCCGGAGGGCGTTCCGGCCGAGGTAGACGTCGCTGCGTATGCGTCGCTGGCCGATATTTTCGTCGAGAGCGTCCGCCTCTTTGGGCCTCGTACCGCTTATGTCTGTATGGACGGGACGCTGACTTACACGGAGCTCGATCGTCTGTCACGCGATTTTGCTGCTTGGCTGCAAGATGCTGCAGGCGTCAAAAAAGGTGACCGCGTCGCTCTGATGATGCCTAATGTTCTCCAGTATCCGGTGTGCTTGTTTGGCACGCTGCGGGCCGGATGTACTGTGGTGAATTGCAATCCGCTCTACACTCCGCCCGAGCTTGCGCATCAGCTGAGCGACTCCGGCGCCGAGGTGATCGTCGTGCTTGAGAATTTTGCCCATGTATTGCAGGAGGCGGTGCCCCGAACGTCGATCAGGCGCATTGTGACTACGCAACTGGGCGACATGCTGGGGTTGCTCAAGGGCAGCCTCGTCAATCTGGTGGTCAAGCATGTAAAAAAGATGGTTCCGGCGTGGTCGCTGCGGGATGCGCGCAGCTTGCCGCAGGTGCTTGCCGCCGGGGCTGGCAGCGTCTTTTCACCCGTGGCGCTGGGGCATGGCGATGTTGCCTTTCTCCAATACACAGGAGGAACCACTGGCGTTTCCAAGGGCGCGATGCTGACGCATGGCAACATCGTGGCCAATGTATTGCAGGCCAGAGCCTGGCTGAATCCTTTTCTTGACGGGCGGAATCAGGTTGTCATTACCGCCTTGCCGCTGTATCACATCTTTGCCCTGACGGCCAATTGTCTGACCTTTCTCATGTTTGGCGCGACCAATGTGCTGATCGTCAACCCGCGGGACATCCCGGGATTCATCAAGGAACTGGCGAAATACAAATTTACCGCGATTACCGGCGTGAATACGCTGTTCAATGCCTTGCTCAATCACGCCGACTTTGCCCGGCTGGACTTCAGCCGTTTGCAGGTTGCCCTTGGTGGCGGCATGGCCGTGCAAAAAACCGTAGCCGAACGCTGGAAGCAGGTAACCGGCAAGACCTTGATTGAGGCCTATGGTTTGACCGAGACTTCGCCGGCAGTGACGATCAATCCGCTTGATCTTGCAGAGTTCAATGGTTCCATTGGCTTGCCGGTGCCTTCGACTGATATCGCGATTCGTGATGACGCTGGACGTGACATGCCGCTGGGCGAGGCGGGAGAGTTGTGCGTGCGCGGCCCGCAGGTGATGGCGGGTTACTGGCAGCGTCCTGACGAAACGGCCAAGGTGATGATGGCCGATGGTTTTTTGCGTACCGGCGATATCGCCGTGGTGAATCAACAAGGTTTCATCCGCATCGTCGATCGCAAAAAAGACATGATTCTGGTCTCTGGTTTCAACGTCTATCCGAACGAGGTCGAAGATGTGGTGGCCATGCATCCGGGTGTGCTGGAAGTGGCGGTCGTGGGTGTCCCTGATGAACGCACCGGCGAGGCGGTGAAGGTTTTCATCGTCAAGCGCGATCCGGCGCTGACCGCCGAGGCCGTGATTGCCCATTGCCGTGAAAACCTGACGGCCTACAAGGTGCCACATCAAGTCGAGTTCCGTACCGAGCTGCCGAAAACCAATGTTGGCAAAATACTGCGCCGGGCATTGAAAGAACCTGCATAAAAGTCGGCGCTGGCATGACGGTGAATTTGTCCGTCGGCAAGGGCGGGAGGCTGGCGTGGTAGACTTCATATTGTTCATTGACCACAATTTCTGCTTGGTCTGGCCCCTGAAAATTCATGTCCGGCAATATTTTTGGCTCCTTGTTCCGCGTCACGTCCTTTGGTGAATCCCACGGGGCGGCAATCGGTTGTGTGATCGACGGTTGCCCGCCGGGGCTGGAAATCACCGAAGCTGAAATTCAGCATGAACTGGATCGCCGCAAGCCCGGTACGTCGCGCCATGTCACGCAGCGCCGCGAGCCAGATGCGGTGGAGATTCTTTCCGGCGTGTTTGAAGGCCGCACCACCGGCACCCCGATCGCGCTGCTGATCCGCAACCAGGACCAGCGCAGCAAGGACTACGGCAACATTGCCAGCACCTTTCGTCCCGGCCATGCCGATTACACCTACTGGCAGAAATATGGCATTCGCGATTATCGCGGTGGTGGCCGTTCTTCGGCACGCGAGACGGCCGTGCGTGTCGCCGCCGGTGCGGTTGCCCGCAAATGGCTGCGCGAGCGCTACGGCGTGACGGTGCGCGGCTGGATGAGCCAACTCGGTGAAGTTGAAATTCCGTGGCAGGACGAGGCGGCCATCGATGCCAATCCGTTCTTCGCGCCCAATGCGGAAATTGTCCCGCAGCTTGAAAGCTACATGGATGCGCTGCGCAAGTCGGGTGACTCGGTCGGTGCGAGGATCAGCGTCATTGCCCGTGGCGTGCCGGTAGGCTGGGGTGATCCGGTGTATGGTCGGCTCGATGCCGATATCGCCTATGCCATGATGGGCATCAACGCCGTCAAGGGCATCGAGATCGGTGCCGGCTTCGCTTCGGTCACGCAAAAAGGCAGTGAACACGGGGATGAGATGACGCCCGCAGGGTTTCTTTCAAATAACGCCGGTGGCATCCTGGGTGGAATTTCTACCGGGCAGGATGTCACGGCCACGATTGCCATCAAGCCGACTTCCAGCATCCGTTTGCCGCGCCGTTCGATTGATCTTGCCGGGCAGCCCGTGATCGTGAAAACGCATGGCCGGCACGATCCTTGTGTCGGCATCCGCGCCACGCCGATCGCCGAGGCGATGCTGGCCCTGGTGCTGATCGATGCGGCGCTGCGTCATCGCGCCCAATGCGGCGATGTCACATGCCCGACTCCAAAGATTCCGGCGTCGCCAGGCGCCTTGAATAATTTTTGCAACCCTGACCTGAAAGGATGAACACATATGAGCATTGAACATCATGATCTGCATCACGAGTTTCCGGAACATTCCGAGGCTATCCGGGAACTGAAGTTGAATAACAAACACTTTGCCCGATTGTTTGATGAGTACCATGTGCTGACCTCCCAGGTCGAGGCACTCGAGACCCGTGATTTGCCGGTAGGCGATGTGGCGTTCGAAGATATGAAGAAGCAGCGTTTCCGCTTGAAAGATGAGCTTTACCGGATGCTCCAGAGCGAAACGGCCTGAGTCCTGGAGCTCGACGCATGAAATCGCCGGCACGCACTGCCGGCGGTGTTTTTTGGGGACAGGGTACATGCCTGGCAATCGCATATTTTTGGTACTTTGCCTGCATCGGCGCGTTTCAGCCCTATTTCAGCCTCTACCTGCAATCGCTTGATTTTTCCGCTTCGCGGATTGCCCTGTTGATGTCGCTGGGGCAGCTGATGCGGCTTCTGGCGCCCTTGTTCTGGGGTTGGCTGGCCGATCATCTGGGTCACCGTGTGCGCATCATCGGTGGCGCATCAGCTGCTGCCTTCGCCAGTTTCCTGCTGTTGTTCTGGGTTCGGGACTTCGCCGGTCTTTTTGTCAGCCTGATCGTCCTCCATTTCTTCTGGAGCGCTTCGCTGCCTTTGATCGACGCGTTGACGCTCGGTCACCTTGCCACCCATCCCGAGCGCTATGGGCGCATTCGCCTCTGGGGCTCGATCGGGTTTATTGCCGCTGTCATGGCCGTTGGCTCGTCGCTGGATGTGTGGCCGGTCCAGGCTGTGCTCTGGATCAGTGGCGGCTTGCTGCTGGCTGCCTTGTTGAGCGTGGCGGGTTTGCGCGAGATCGAATTGGCGACCTCGCATGTCAAGGTGTGCATGGTGCAGGTGTTACGGCAGCGGAAAGTGGTCGTGTTGCTGGCGACGGGGTTTTTCATGATTGCGGCGCATGGCGCGCTGTATGTTTTTTATTCGATCCATCTGGCGGCCCATGGGTATAGCAAGACGGTGATCGGCTTCCTGTGGACCTTGGGCGTGGTGGCGGAGATTCTGGTGTTTCTGGTCATGCCGCGGCTTGCTGCACGGATGCCCCTGCGCCGGATACTGCTTATCTGCCTTGCCCTGGCTGCTGTGCGGTTTGCGGTGATCGGGTGGGGGGCGGATATTCTCGTCCTGTTGCTGTTTGCGCAGTTGCTGCATGGCGCGAGCTTTGGTGCGCACCATGCGGCCACGGTGGCCGCGCTCAACCGCTGGTTCGCTCCGGCCCAGCAGGCGCGTGCCCAGGCACTGTATGGCAGCGTGGCCTACGGCGCGGGCGGGTTGAGTGGCGCCTTGCTGGCGGGCGCCCTGTGGGACGCGGCCGGGGCGGGTGTGACTTTCAGCGCCGCTGCGCTGCTGGCGCTGATGGGCTGGTTGCTGGTCTGGCGCGGCATTGCACCTGAAATTCCACCTGAAACGGACGGATGGGCTGTGCGATAATTGCCCGCTTCGAAGCTGCTGCTGAAATCATGTCAAAAACGCTTTACGACAAACTCTGGGAAAGCCATGTCGTCCATACCGAAGAGGATGGAACGGCGCTGCTTTATATCGATCGGCACCTAGTGCATGAGGTAACCAGTCCGCAGGCGTTCGAGGGGCTGCGGCTGGCTGGCCGCAAACCATGGCGGGTGTCCTCCATTGTCGCCACCGCGGATCACAACACGCCGACAACACACTGGGAACGTGGCATCGAAGATCCGGTTGCGCGCCAGCAGATCGAGACGCTCAATGCCAATATCCGTGAAGTCGGCGCCCTGGCCTTTTTCCCGTTCAAGGACAAGCGGCAGGGCATCGTCCATGTCATCGGCCCGGAAAACGGCGCCACACTGCCGGGCATGACCGTGGTCTGTGGCGATTCGCATACCTCGACGCACGGCGCTTTTGCGTGCCTGGCACACGGTATCGGCACCTCCGAGGTCGAGCATGTGCTGGCTACGCAATGCCTGCTGCAGAAGAAATCGAAGACCCTGCTGGTCCGGGTCGAAGGAAAAGTCGGCGCTGGCGTGACGGCGAAGGACATCGCGCTGGCGCTGATCGGCAAGATCGGCACGGCCGGCGGCACCGGTTATGCAATTGAATTTGGCGGTGCAGCGATCCGGGCCCTGTCGATGGAGGGCCGCATGACGGTCTGCAATATGGCCATCGAGGCCGGTGCGCGGGTCGGCTTCGTTGCGGTGGACGAAACGACCATTGCCTATCTCAGGGGCCGTCCGTTCTCCCCCAAGGGTGATGTGTGGGACAAGGCGGTGGCCTACTGGCGCACTCTGGTGTCCGATGAAGACGCAAAATTCGATGCGGTGGTCGAACTCGATGCTCGCCAGATCATCCCGCAGGTGACCTGGGGCACGTCGCCGGAAATGGTTACCGGTATCGATGGAATGGTTCCTGCCCCCGAGGATTTCAGCGACCCGGTCAAGCGTGAAGGCGTGGCGCGAGCGCTGGCCTACATGGGGCTGACACCGCGCACGCCGATCCAGCAGATCAAGGTCGACAAGGTCTTCATCGGCTCGTGCACCAACTCGCGGATCGAGGATTTGCGTGCGGCGGCGGCGGTCGCCCGAGGGCGCCATATTGCCACCAATGTGAAGCTGGCCCTGGTAGTGCCTGGCTCCGGGCTGGTCAAGCAACAGGCCGAAGACGAAGGGCTGGACAAGGTCTTTCTGGCGGCCGGGTTTGAGTGGCGCCAGCCAGGATGTTCGATGTGCCTGGCGATGAATGACGATCGCCTTTCACCTGGCGAGCGTTGCGCTTCAACGTCGAATCGCAATTTTGAAGGGCGGCAGGGCGCCGGCGGCCGCACGCACCTGCTCAGTCCCGCCATGGCGGCGGCGGCGGCAATTGCCGGCCATTTTGTCGATGTTCGTGAACTACTGTAAGGAGAAAAAAATGTATCGCATTCTGACTGCTTTCGTTCTGATTTTCATTCTGTCCGCCTGCAATACGGTGGAGGGCATCGGCAAGGACATCAAGAAAGGTGGCGCAGCCATCGAGAAATCGAGCAAATAGACATAATGGAAAAATTCATCAGGCATGAGGGTCTGGTGGTACCGCTCGACCGCGCCAACGTGGATACCGATGCCATCATCCCGAAGCAGTTCCTGAAGTCGATCAAGCGTTCCGGCTTCGGCCCGAATGCGTTCGATGAATGGCGTTACATGGATCACGGCGAGCCCGGCATGGACAATTCGCGCCGCGTACGGAATCCGAATTTCGTCCTCAATCAGGAACGGTATCAGGGGGCGTCGATTCTCCTTGCGCGCGCCAACTTCGGCTGCGGTTCGTCGCGCGAGCATGCGCCGTGGGCCTTGCAGGATTTCGGTTTCCGCGCCATCCTGGCTGAATCGTTTGCCGACATATTTTTCAACAATTGTTTCAAGATCGGACTGCTGCCCATTGTTCTGCCCAAAGCAGAACTCGATGCGCTGTTTGGCTTGACCGAGCATACGCCGGGCTACCGGTTGACCGTGGATCTGCCCGGGCAGCGTGTTATTCGTCCCGATGGCCACGCGATCGGGTTTGCAGTCGATGCGTTCCGCAAGGAATGCCTGCTCAATGGCTGGGATGATATCGGCCTCACGTTGCGGCACGAGGAAAAGATTCGTGCGTTCGAGGCGCGCCGCCGTGTCGAACAGCCCTGGCTTTTTGTATAAGGAATCAGGATGAGAATCTGTGTTCTTCCGGGCGATGGCATTGGCCCCGAGATTGTCGCCGAAGCTGTGCGCGTGCTACGCGCGCTTGGTCTGTCGCTCGAATTCGCGGAAGCCCCGGTCGGCGGCGCCGCCTACCGCGCACTGGGGCATCCCCTGCCTGAGTCGACGCTCGAACTGGCACGCCAGTCCGATGCCATCCTGTTCGGCGCGGTCGGCGATTTCAACCTCGACACGCTGCCGCGCGAACTGCGGCCGGAGCAGGCGATCCTGGGGCTGCGCAAGGCGTTCAACCTGTTCGCCAATTTCCGTCCGGCGCTGGTTTATCCCGAACTGGTGCACGCCTCGACGCTCAAGCCGGAAGTTGTCGCCGGTCTCGACATTCTCATCATCCGCGAACTGACCGGCGATATTTATTTTGGTCAGCCGCGCGGTATCCGTACGCTGGAAAACGGCGTGCGCGAGGGCTTTGATACCATGCGCTATTCCGAGCCGGAGATCGAGCGTGTCGCCCATGTGGCGTTCCAGGCTGCGCGCAAACGCAACAAGCGCCTGTGTTCCGTCGATAAGGCAAATGTGCTCGATACCATGCAACTCTGGCGCGAGGTGGTCATCGCGGTCGGCAAGGAGTATCCGGACGTCGAGCTCAGTCATATGTATGTCGACAATGCGGCGATGCAGTTGCTCAAGAACCCGAAACAGTTCGACGTGATCGTGACCGGCAACATGTTCGGCGATATTCTCTCGGATGAAGCCTCGATGCTGACCGGCTCGATCGGATTGTTGCCTTCGGCCTCGCTCAACGAGAAGAATTTCGGCTTGTACGAGCCGATTCACGGATCGGCGCCGGACATCGCCGGCAAGGGAATTGCCAATCCGCTGGCGACGATACTTTCGGCGGCGATGCTGCTACGCTTCAGCGGCGGCCTGAACGCGGCGGCCGAGCAGATTGAAACTGCAGTGAAGAGGGTATTGGCGCAAGGCTACCGTACCGGCGACATCGCCGAACCGGGGTTGCGGACAGTCGGGACAAGGGAAATGGGTGACGCCGTACTGGCGGCGCTGTAATTCTTCAATCACGAGAGAACGGATATGAAACGAGTCGGTCTGGTAGGTTGGCGTGGCATGGTGGGTTCGGTGCTCATGCAGCGGATGCGTGAAGAGGGTGATTTTTCCCTGATCGAGCCGGTGTTTTTTACGACATCGAATCCGGGCGGCAAGGCGCCGGATTTCGGCAAGGAAGCGCCGCCGCTCAAGGATGCAAAGAATATCGACGAATTGAGGGCGATGGACATCATCATCACCTGCCAGGGCGGCGATTACACCACCGAAGTTTTTCCAAAGTTGCGCACGGCTGGCTGGACCGGTCACTGGATCGATGCGGCCTCCAGCTTGCGCATGCAGGACGATGCGGTGATCATTCTTGATCCGGTGAATCGCGACGTGATCGAAAATAGCCTGGCACAGGGCGGCCGCAACTGGATTGGCGGCAATTGCACGGTGAGCCTGATGTTGATGGCGCTGGGCGGGCTGTTCAAGGCCGATCTGGTGGAATGGGCGACCTCGATGACCTATCAGGCGGCCTCGGGCGCTGGCGCCCAGAACATGCGCGAACTGCTCAACCAGATGGGCGAGGCGCATCGTGTCGTCAAAGGACTGCTCGACGATCCGGCATCGGCGATTCTCGACATCGACAAGGAAGTCGCGGGAATACTTCGTGACGAGAAATTTCCGGCGGCCAATTTCGGCGTGCCGCTCGCTGGATCGCTGATCCCATGGATCGACAAGGATCTGGGCAACGGTCAAAGCCGTGAGGAATGGAAAGGCGGCGCGGAGACCAACAAGATTCTCGGTCGTGGCAACACGCCGGTTCCGGTGGATGGCCTGTGCGTGCGCATCGGCGCCATGCGCTGCCATTCCCAGGCACTGACCATCAAGCTGAAAAAGGATGTCCCGCTTGATGAGATCAACGCCCTGCTGGCGGCGCATAATGACTGGGTCAAGGTGGTGCCCAACCAGCGTGACATCACCATGAAGGAGCTGACCCCCGTGGCTGTCACCGGGACCCTGAGCGTGCCGGTCGGCCGCCTGCGCAAGCTGGTCATGGGGCCGGAATACCTGTCGGCTTTCACGGTCGGTGATCAATTGCTCTGGGGCGCGGCAGAACCCCTGCGGCGCATGTTGCGCATCCTGTTGCATTGATATTGCATACCGAGCCGCATACGTGTGAGAGTGCAGGTGAGCTTGCACGCTTAAGCCCATGATGTTATTTTGATAACCGTTGAAAGTTTCGCAGGGGGTGGCTGTGCTCAAAATTGATATGCGATATCGCCTGAAGGCGTCTGTCCTGGCTGTGGCGCTGGCCTCATTGCCATTTGCCGCCAGCGCAGCGGGGTTGGGCAGGATAACCGTGCTTTCGGCGCTTGGGCAGCCACTTAAGGCCGAGCTCGAGGTGTCTTCTACACGTGACGAAGATCAATCGCTGGTGGCGAAAGTGGCCTCAGCCGATGCATTCCGCCAGGCGGGTATCGAATACGTTCCAGCGCTGGCTACCCTGCGATTTTCCCGTGATATCAAGGAGCGTGGCGGACGTCGTTATATCCAGATCACCACCGATCGGCCGCTGAACGAGCCGTTCATCGACATGCTGGTCGAATTGAGCTGGGCTTCCGGGCGGCTGGTGCGGGAGTACACCTTCCTGCTTGACCCCCCGGATCTTGCGCCGGTTGCTGCTCCGGCCCCGGTTGCAGCGCCGGAAGTGAAAGCCGTGACCAGGACTGAAGGTGCAACAGCCCAGCCCGTTGCGAAACCCTCCGTCCCCTCGACGGCAGAGGCAGTGCCGGCAGGTGATGCGCGGCCGGCAGTAGCCAGGCCAGGGTCGGATATGAAAGCGGCCCCGGCGCCAGCAAAGAAAACCACCGAGAAGGTATCCGCGGCTTCTGTCACCCGCCATAAAGTCGTCGCTGGCGACACGCTGAGCAAGATTGCTGGCCAGACCAAACCCGAAGGCGTCAGCCTCGACCAGATGCTGGTTACCTTGTTTCACAGCAATCAAGAGGCGTTTGCCGGAAACAACATGAACCGCCTGATAGCGGGCAAGATACTTGTAATTCCTGACGCCCAGGAAGCCGGCAAGGTAACGGAAAATGAGGCGCATCGGGAGATCGTTGCGCAAGCTGCCGATTTCAATGCCTACCGGAAAAAACTGGCGGCAGCCGTCGCCGTGAAGCCCGCCAGGGAAGAGAGCGCGAAGCAGGTTGCCAGCGGCAAGATTGCCCCCAGGGTAGAAGATAAAGCGGCGCCTGCAGTGAATGCGAAGGACAAGCTGGAGGTGTCCCGCACCGAGGTCGCCAAGAATGCAACGGATGGCAAGGGCAAGGCGTTGCAAAGCCGGATTGCGACGCTTGAAGAGGATTTGGTGGCGCGTGATCGGGCGCTTCAGGAGGCCAATAGTCGCGCGGCCGATCTGGAGAAAAGCCTGAACAACATGAAAAAACTGGCGGAGTTGAAGAGCCAGTCCGGCGCAGCGCTTCAGCAGCAGGCGCAGCCAGCGAAGCCGGTTACCGCGCCGCCACCTCCCGCGCCTGCTCCAGTCAAGGCCCCAGAGCCGGAAAAACCCTTGCCGCCGGTTGCGGAAGCTTCCAAGCCTGCAGAGACTGCCAAACCAGCCGAGCCTGTGCAACCTGAACTCGCGCCCAAACCTGCTGCACCGAAGAAGCGGCCGCTTCCGCCGCCCGAGCCCGAGCCGGAACCTGGATTCCTTGAAGAAAATGGTTTGCTGGTATTCGGTGGCGGCGGCATCATTGCCCTGCTGCTGGGATGGCTTGGTTTCTCCGCTTCGCGCAGGAAACGCAAGATGGCCTTGGAGGCCGAGACCGGAACCGTCGCGAGTGATTTTTCTGCACACTCCGTATTCAGCACGCCGACTATTGCTCCCCCACCGGGAGACCTGGAGCCCAGCCAGTTCAGCGTAACCACCTCTGGAATGGCCGCCAGTGAGACGACGGACGCGGTTAGCGAAGCGGATACCTTCCTTGCCTTTGGTCGCGAGGCGCAAGCCGAAGAAGTGCTGCTTGCCGCACTGGAGAAGGAGCCTGAACGCCACGCGCTCTATCTGAAGCTGCTTGAGATTTATGCCGGACGCAGAAATCGTGCGCAGTTCGAGGCGTTGGCGAAGCGCTTCCATGTGCAAACCGGAGGCGTCGGGCCGGACTGGGAGAGAGTGCAGGTATTGGGGGCGGAGCTTGACCCGGAGAATGTGTTGTATCGGCCGGCCGCTGCCGCTGTCACGGTTGAGGAGGGCGCTGCTGGAACAGGGCTGGATGTTGCCGCCACCGCGGGCTTGGCGGCAGTAGCTTTGTCTGAATTGTCGGAAGTATCGGTTCGCCATGAAAGCGAATCTGCCCCGGTCGAACACAAGGACGTTGCGCCGGAGGCTGCGGCGATCAACTTCGATCTCGATCTGGACGCCAGCAGTGCGGGTGCCCCGGCAGCCCATCCCGGAGCAACACAGATTCTGTCGTCGTCGCCCGACATGTCGATGCTGGATTTTGATCTGGATTTGAACCCGCCCGAGGTGCCGACGAGCGTAGCGGTACCCTCAATGCCGTTGCACACTGAGTCGCCGCTGGAAGGCGAAGAAGTTGCGACAACGGCCACTGATACCACAGGGACTGCAACTGCTCCGGCAAACACGGGGAGTATCGATTTCAATTTTGACCTGGAAGTGCCGGAGGCGACGCCAGTCCTATCCGGAGGAGCGGCGGGTGGCGGCAGCAGTCATGACCTGGTGGCTCCGGCAGTTGCGGGACTCGATCTGTCATCGATCAGCCTGGAACTGGAGGCGCCCCCGGTTGCGACTGCCCCCGCATCACCTGCCGCAAATCTTCGCGAGCCGCTGCTTTTCCCCTCACCGGCGACCGCCTCCGTGCCTGTTAGTGAACCCATGACGGAGAGCGCCGACAATTCCGAGGTGGCCACCAAGCTTGAACTGGCGACTGCCTATGAGGAAATGGGAGACAAGGAAGGCGCCCGCGAGTTGTATCAGGAAGCCTTGATGGAAGGCAGTACCGCGCAAAAAGACATTGCGCGCGCCAAACTGGCTAGCCTGGCCTGACTTCTGAAACACTTCCGGCACAGGCCCGTGTCGGAAGTGTTTTCTACCCTGGCCCCGTCTTGCACGCATGACACGTCCCCATCCAGTCAGCCTGATTCTGCTCTGGCTGGCGCTTCTGGTTGCCGCCACGCCTCGTAACGGGGCGCTGCTGGCATCGGTGTGCCTTATTCTTGTCATCTGGGCGGGTGTCAGCGCTCCGACACACCTGCGTCGATTGCTGCGCCGCAGCCGCTGGTTGCTGCTGACCCTGTTCATCCTGTTTGCCTGGATGACGCCGGGCACCCCCTTGTACTGGTTGCCGGGCGCGAGCATCGAAGGTGTGCATCTGGCTGCTGAAAACGCTGCCCGGCTGGTACTCGCGCTTGTTGCCCTGGCACTTGTGCTGCAGGCGCTGCCGTCAATCGAACTGGTGGCCGGCATTCGTTCCCTGCTGGCGCCGCTGGATTTGCTTGGCTTGCCGCGCGACCGAATCGCGGTACGGCTGGCGCTGACACTGGAAGAAGTTGAGCAGGCGCGCGGCGCGGCCAGTGTGACCGGAGACGTCCTGTACTTGCCGCAGACGAAGCCGGGTGTCAGCGATATCCTGCTCGGGCTGGCTGCTCTTGCCCTGGCCCTGACCGTGTGGCTGCCGTGAGAATTGCACTGGGTCTCGAATACGACGGTTCCGGCTTTTGCGGCTGGCAGGCTCAGGCCGGCGGCGGCTCGGTTCAGGATGCGCTGGAAACTGCAATTTCGGCCATCGCCGCGGCACCGACGCGCGTTGTCTGTGCCGGCCGCACCGATGCGGGAGTGCACGCGCTGGCGCAGGTGGTGCACTTCGACACCGGCGCCGAACGGCCGCTCAGCGCCTGGGTGCGCGGCGTCAATGCCCATTTGCCAGCGGCGATTGCGGTGCGCTGGGCGCAGGCGGTGCCCGATGACTTCCACGCCCGCTTCTGCGCCCGTGGCCGCCACTATCGCTATCTACTGCTCAATCGCGCCGAGCGGCCCGGACTCCTGGCGCGTCGTGTCGGCTGGTATCACCGCGCGCTGGATGTCATCGCCATGCGCGAGGCGGCGCAGGCGCTGCTGGGCGAACACGACTTTTCCTCGTTTCGCGCTGCCGAGTGCCAGGCCAAATCACCGATGAAAACACTGCGCAGGGTCGCTGTCGCGCGACAGGGCGATGTGATTGCGTTTGATTTTGAGGCCAATGCCTTTCTCCATCACATGGTGCGCAATCTGGTCGGCGCCCTGGTTTATGTGGGCAAGGGCGACCGGTCTCCTGACTGGCTGGGAGAACTCCTTGCAGCGAAAAATCGCGCTCTGGCTGCGCCAACCTTCGACGCCAGCGGGCTTTATTTTGCCGGTGTCGATTATGATGAGGCGTGGCAACTAAAAGTCGGCGCTGCTGATGCGGCGCTGATTCTGCCTTGACCCGTACCGAACCAGACCATGAGCCGAACCCGAATCAAGATTTGCGGCATTACCCGTGAAACCGACCGCGATGCAGCGATCGACGCTGGCGCCGATGCGCTGGGCTTTGTCTTTTATCCGTCAAGTCCGCGTCATGTCACGTTACTGCGAGCGCGGGAACTGGTTTCCGGAATGCCCGCCTTCGTCAGCCGGGTGGGACTGTTTGTCAATGCAGCAGCGGAAGAAGTCGCTGCTGTTCTGGATGCCGTACCGCTCGATCTGCTGCAGTTTCATGGCGATGAGGATGCCGCCTACTGCCGGCAGTTTGGCCGGCCCTGGATCAAGGCGGCACGGGTCAGGGCGGGATTCGATTTGCTAGAATACGCGGCGCGTTTCGCTGGCGCCGGAGCGGACGCTGAAGGAGCCAGCGGTCTGTTGCTCGATACCTGGGTCGAGGGCTACGGCGGTAGCGGCAAGCGCTTCGATTGGTCGCTGATCCCGCCGGCGCTACCGCTACCGGTAATCCTCTCTGGCGGCCTCGATCCTGCCAATGTGGCAGCGGCGGTGCGTGATGTCCGCCCCTGGGCCGTGGATGTGAGCAGCGGGGTGGAAGCCGAGGGCGCCGAAGGCCCGCAAAAGGGCATCAAGGATGCCGAGAAGATTATCCGATTCATTGCCGGAGTGCGAAATGCAGATGCTGGATTTACCTTATAACCTGCCGGATGCGCGGGGACATTTCGGCCCGTATGGCGGCATCTTCGTCGGCGAGACGCTGATGCCCGCTCTGGCCGAACTGCGCGAGGCCTATGCCAGCGCCCGGTCTGATCCGGAGTTTCGTGCCGAATTCGAATACGAGCTGAAGCACTACGTCGGCCGCCCCAGCCCGATTTACCATGCCAAGCGCTGGTCGAACCTGCGCGGTGGCGCGCAGATTTATCTCAAGCGCGAAGACCTCAACCATACCGGCGCGCACAAGATCAACAACTGCATCGGCCAGGCGCTGCTCGCCCGTCGGATGGGCAAGCCGCGCGTGATCGCCGAGACCGGCGCCGGTCAGCATGGCGTCGCCACGGCCACCGTCGCCGCCCGCTACGGCATGGAATGCGTGGTGTACATGGGCGCGGAAGACGTCAAGCGCCAGGCTGCCAATGTCTATCGCATGAAGCTGCTCGGCGCCAAGGTGGTGCCGGTCGAATCCGGCTCGAAGACGCTGAAGGATGCGCTGAACGAGGCGATGCGCGACTGGGTGACCAATGTTTCGAACACCTTCTACATCATCGGCACGGTCGCCGGCCCGCATCCCTATCCGATGATGGTGCGCGATTTTCAGGCGGTGATTGGCGAGGAATGCAAGCTGCAGATGCCCGAACTCGCCGGACGCCAGCCCGATGCCGTGATCGCCTGCGTCGGCGGCGGCTCGAATGCGATGGGCATTTTCTATCCCTACATTGAACAGCCCGGAGTAAAGCTGATCGGCGTCGAGGCCGCCGGTTACGGCCTTGCCAGCGGCAAGCATTCGGCCTCCCTGCTGGCCGGTCGTCCCGGAGTGCTGCACGGCAACCGCACCTATGTGCTGCAGGATGAAGATGGCCAGGTGATCGAAACCCATTCCATTTCCGCCGGCCTCGACTATCCCGGCGTTGGCCCGGAACACGCCTGGCTCAAGGATTCCGGCCGTGCCGAGTATGTCGTCATCAGCGACGAGGAAGCACTGGCCGCCTTCCACGACCTGTGCCGGCTGGAGGGCATCATTCCGGCGCTGGAGTCGAGCCATGCGCTGGCGTATGCCAACAAACTCGCGCCGACGCTGGACAAGGACAAAATCCTGCTCGTCAATCTCTCCGGCCGTGGCGACAAGGACATGCACACCGTCGCCGAAAAATCAGGGATCACCTTCTGACCATGTCGCGTATCGCTTCCACATTTGCCAGACTTTCCGGGGCTGGCCGCAAGGCGCTCATTCCTTTCATCACCGCAGGCGATCCACGTCCCGAACTGACCCCGCCGCTGATGCGGGCGCTGGTTGCCGGTGGCGCCGACATCATCGAACTCGGCGTGCCGTTTTCCGACCCGATGGCCGACGGGCCGACCATCCAGCGTGCCTCCGAGCGGGCGCTGGCGCAAGGCATGACGCTGCGCCGGGTGCTGGCGCTGGTCACCGAGTTCCGCCAGGGCGACACGCAGACGCCGATCGTGCTGATGGGCTATGCCAACCCGATCGAGTCGTATGGTATCGAGGCGTTTACCCGCGATGCCAGCGCGGCAGGCGTGGATGGCGTGCTGGTGGTCGATTACCCGCCGGAGGAATGCGCCGAATTTGCTGCTGCGATGAAACGCGCCAGGCTCGATCCGATCTTCCTTCTGGCGCCGACCTCGACCGAGCAGCGCTACCGCCAGGTGGCCGCGCTCGGCAGCGGCTACATTTATTACGTTTCACTCAAGGGCGTTACCGGCGCCGGGCACCTCGACCTGGAGGAGGTCGCGAAGAAGATTCCGCTGATCCGCGAACAGGTCGGTATGCCGGTCGGGGTCGGCTTCGGCATTCGCGATGCGGCGACGGCGGCGCGTATCGCGGCACTGGCCGATGCCGTGGTGATCGGCAGCCGCATCATCGAAGAGATCGAGAACGGAAACGCCGAAACCGCACCGGCGCGCGTGACGGCGCTGCTCGCCGGCATTCGTGGCGCCATGGATCAGGAGCACGTGCAATGAGCTGGCTGCAAAAACTGTTGCCTCCCAAGATCAAGCGCGCACAGGGGGTGCGCAAATCCATGCCGGAAGGCCTGTGGTCAAAATGTCCGGCCTGCGAGGCGGTGCTGTATGCCACCGATCTGGAAAACAACCAGCATGTCTGTCCGAAATGCAACCATCATCATCGCCTGCGCGCCCGTGCCCGGCTTGATTTGCTGCTCGATGCCGAAGGGCGGCATGAAATCGGCGCTGAAGTGCTGCCGCTCGATCCGCTGAAATTCAAGGACACCAAGTCGTATTCCGCGCGCCTGAAGGCGGCGCAGGAAGACAGCGACGAGACCGATGCGATGGTCGTCATGCAGGGGGCGATCAAGACGGTGCCGGTGGTGGTTGCCTGTTTCGAATTCGAATTCATGGGCGGCTCGATGGGCTCGGTGGTCGGCGAGCGTTTCGTGCGAGGCGTGCAGGCGGCGATCGAGGCAAAAACGGCTTTCATCTGCATCACCGCTTCAGGCGGCGCACGCATGCAGGAGGGGTTGTTCTCCCTGATGCAGATGGCCAAGACCACGGCAGCGGTGAATCTTCTGGCAGAGCATCAGTTGCCTTTCATTACGCTATTGACCGATCCGACCATGGGCGGTGTTTCCGCTTCGTTTGCCTTCGTCGGCGATATCGTGCTTGCCGAACCGGGTGCGCTGATTGGCTTTGCGGGCCCGCGGGTGATCGAGCAAACGGTGCGCCAGACCTTGCCCGAGGGTTTTCAGCGTGCCGAGTTTCTGCTCGAAAAGGGCGCCCTCGACATGATCGTCGATCGACGCCAGTTGCGTGACAAACTGGCGGCTCTGGTCACCTTGCTGATGCGCCTGCCACCGCCCGAGCCTTGAGCCACGACAAGGGCCACGACAAGCGCCACGACAAGACGCTGGCGGAATGGCTGGCGCACATCGAGGCGCTTCACCCCCAAGGCAGCGCCGGTATCGAGCTCGGTCTGGAGCGGGTTGCCGCAGTCAAGATGCGGCTGGAACAGCGTGAAACCTGCCCGGTCATTCTGGTCGCCGGCACCAATGGCAAGGGCTCGACCTGCACCTTTCTGGAGCGCATCCTGCTCACCGCCGGGTATCGTGTCGGGCTCTACACCTCGCCGCATCTGCTGCGCTACAACGAACGGGTGCGGGTGGGAGGTCTTGCGGCTGACGATGCCGCTTTGAGTGCGGCATTTGCCCGCATCGAGGCGGCGCGCGGTGATCTTCCACTGACGTATTTCGAGTTCGGCACGCTGGCCGCCTGGGAAGTTTTTGCGGCGGCAGGCGTCGATGCCATCATTCTCGAGGTTGGCCTGGGCGGACGGCTCGATGCCACCAACGTGTATCAACCGGCCTGCGCTGTGGTGACCGGTATCGACCTCGATCACATGGAATTTCTCGGCCCGGATCGCGAGGCGATTGGCTTTGAAAAGGCCGGCATTTTTCGTTCCGGGGTTGCGGCAATTTGCGGTGACCCGCAGCCACCGCAGTCCTTGCTGTCCAGCGCCGCTGCACTCGGCGCCCCATTGCAGGTGCTGGGGCGCGATTTCGGCTATCTGCGGCAGGAGCAGCAATGGCTGTACTGGGGGCCAGCCGGGCGGCGGGGGGGGCTGGCTTACCCTGGCTTGCGTGGTGGCAACCAGTTGAGCAATGCCACCTGCGCCCTGGCGGCGCTCGATGCCGTGCGCGAACGGCTGCCGGTGGCAATGAAGGATATTCGCCAGGGCTTGCTCGAAGCCGAGTTGGCTGGACGTTTCCAGGTGCTGCCGGGGCGTCCTGCGGTGGTGCTGGATGTGGCGCACAATCCGCAGGCGGCGCGGGTACTGGCCGTCAACCTGGGTGACATGGCATTTCATCCGCGCACCTGGGCGGTGTTCGGCATGTTGGCCGACAAGGACGTCGATGGCGTGATCGATGCCATGAGGGAGCGCGTGACGCACTGGCTGCCCTGTACGCTGGCTGGTCGCCGTGGTACCAGCGCCGACTTTTTGGCAGCACGTTTGCGGGCCAGAGGTTTGAACGTGGCGGGTGAATATGATTCACCCGGAAAAGCACTGCGGGCGGCACAGGAGGCGGCAGTTGAAGATGATAGAATTCTTGCCTTCGGATCATTCCTTACGGTCGCCGCGGTCTTGCACTCACTTGGTCGCGCAGCCTGAACTTCGGATACCCACGATGGCGGAACACGATGCTGTAACCGAGACTGTAGCGGACACCGATTTGCAGATGAAAAAGCGCGCCCGACGCAGGCTGGTGGGTGCGGCCGCCCTGGCGCTGTTTGCGGTGATCGTGTTGCCGATGGTTATGGATCATGAGCCACGCCCGCCCGTGCAGGATATCCAGATGCGAATCCCGGCCCAGGATGCCAGTGGAATCAGCGGCCGGCTGTTACCGAGGAAGGCCGTGGTTACCCCCTTGCCTGCAGCGACGCCTTCGCCTGCCGTAGCAAACCAGGGCAATTCTGCACCGGCTGTTCCTTCTCCTGCTGCTCCTGCGCCTGTTCCCGTCACGAAAAATCAGCCAGCGCAACCCGTTGAGACGGAAAAGAAAATTCCGGCAGATACGGCCAAGCCGGCACAAGTGCCGGTGATTGAAAAACCGGCGCCCGAACAAAAACCGGTTACAGATTCTTCCTCGCAATGGGTGGTGCAGTTGGGCGCCTACAAGGAAGCGGGGAATGCGAAACACTTGCTTGCCAAGCTGAAGGGAATCCATGTCCCTGCTTATACCGAGAATCTCAACACGCCACAGGGACCCCGGGTGCGTGTCAGGGCCGGCCCCTTCGCTACTCGCGAAGCAGCCGAGAAGGCCCGTGCGCGAGTCAAGATCATCGGTGTCGATGGCCCTGTAGCCCCCAAGTAAGGGTAGCCTGGCGCGCAATGACGGTTTTTGATTATGTTGTCTTGATAGTGCTGGCGGCGTCCGTGCTGCTTGGTTTTTCGCGCGGCGTGGTGAGCGAGATTCTGGGTTTGGTGGCCTGGGTGGTGGCGTTCTTCGTTGCGCGGGCCCAGGCGCCACTGGGCGCGCACTGGTTGGCTGAACGGATTGCTGATCCATCCTTGCGTCTGGCAGTCGCGTTCGGGGCGATTCTGGTCGGCGTGTTGGTCTTGTTTTCCCTCGCTCGCCTGCTACTCTCGTTGTTGCTGAAGGCGGTCGGCCTGGGGTTGCTGGATCGATTGCTCGGCGCGTGTTTTGGTGTGTTGCGGGGGGGCCTTGTGGTGTTGGCTGGCGTTGCCGTGGCAGGCATGACGGCGTTGCCCAAGGCGGTATGGTGGCGGGAGGCGATGCTGTCACCCCCGCTGGAAACAGCAGTGATTGCAGCCAAGCCCTGGCTGCCTGCGGAAGTGGCGAAACGAATTCGATTTCGATAAAGGATAACCATGTGCGGAATTCTTGGGGTGGTGGCAACCACACCGGTCAATCAGTTGCTGTATGACGGCTTGCAGGTGTTGCAGCATCGCGGCCAGGATGCTGCCGGCATTGCCACCGCCGAGGGTGGTCGTTTCCACATGCACAAGGGCCCGGGGCTGGTGCGCGACGTGTTCCGCACCCGCAACATGCGTAACCTGACGGGGAATTGGGGCATCGGCCATTGCCGTTATCCCACCGCTGGCTCCGCCTACAGCGCGGCCGAAGCGCAGCCGTTCTATGTCAACTCACCCTTTGGGCTGATGCTGGCGCACAACGGCAACCTGACCAATGCCGATGAGTTGCGGCAGGACATGTTCCTCCAGGATTTGCGGCACATGAACACCCATTCCGATTCGGAAGTGCTGCTCAATGTGCTGGCCCACGAATTGCAGGTGGCTTCGACCTCGCACCAGGTGACTGCGGAAATCATTTTCACGGCCGTGGCAGGGGTGCATCGCCGGGTGCGCGGCGCGTACGCGGTGGTGGCGATGATCGCCGGCTATGGCCTGGTCGCGTTTCGTGATCCCTATGGCATCCGGCCGCTGGTGATCGGCCGCAACGACACGCCGCAGGGTGCGGAATATCTGGTGGCTTCGGAAAGCGTGGCGGTCGATACGCTGGGTTTTCGCCTGTTGCGCGATGTCGAGCCCGGCGAGGCGGTGCTGATCGACACGCGCGGCAATTTCATCAGCCGCCAGTGCGCCGAGCGCACGCTGCATGCGCCCTGCATGTTCGAGTTCGTCTATCTGGCGCGACCGGATTCGGTGATGGACGGCATCTCGGTGTATGAAACCCGGGCGCGCATGGGCGACTTTCTCGCCGACAAGCTGAAACGCACGCTACCGCACCTGGCGATTGATGCCGTGATCCCGATTCCCGATTCCAGCCGCCATTCGGCAATGGACATGGCGGCGCGGCTCAATCTGCCGTACCGCGAAGGCTTCGTCAAGAATCGCTACATCGGCCGCACCTTCATCATGCCGGGGCAGGCCACGCGGCGCAAATCGGTGCGCCAGAAGCTCAATGCCATCGCCCAGGAATTCAGGGGCCGCAATGTGCTGCTGGTGGACGATTCGATCGTGCGCGGCACCACCAGCCGCGAGATCATCCAGATGGCGCGCGAGGCGGGGGCGAAGAAAGTCTATTTCGCCTCGGCATCGCCGCCGGTGCGCTTTGCCAACGTCTATGGCATCGACATGCCTACGCGCGCCGAGTTGATTGCGTCATTTCGCTCGGACGAGGATATCTGCCGCGAGATCGGCGCCGATGCGCTGATTTACCAGGATCTGGAAGACCTCAAGGCGGCGGTGCGCTCGGTCAACCCGGCGATCACCCGGTTCGAGACATCCTGCTTTGACGGCCATTACATTACCGGCGACATCACTCCCGCCTATTTGCAGTCCATGGAGGATGACCGGGCGCGCCCGTCCAGCCGTACTGCCGACGATGGCGAGGATGGTCACGATGGGCACGAGGGTCACGATGGCGAGCAACTTGATCTTAATCTGGGGCGCTAATAAGTCATGGCCGAACCTTCATCTACCATAGCTACTGAGTCGGGCGACTGGTCGCTGGAAACGCTGGCGGTGCGCGCCGGCCAGGTGCGCAGCCAGTTCAACGAACATTCCGAGGCGCTGTACCTGACCTCCAGCTTCGTCTTCGATAGCGCGGCGCAGGCGGCAGCGCGCTTCTCGGGTGAAGAAGAGGGCATGGTTTACGCCCGCTTCACCAATCCCACCGTGAACATGATGCAGGAGCGTCTGGCCGCGCTGGAAGGGGCCGAGGGCTGCGTGGCCACGGCCAGCGGCATGGCGGCGATTCTATCGGTCGTGATGGCCTTGATGAAAGCGGGCGAGCATATTGTTTCCTCGCGAAGCATTTTCGGCGCCACGCAGCAGATGTTCGGCAACATCCTGCCGCGCTTCGGCATCGAGACGACGTTCGTCGATTCCCCGGACAGCGCGGCTTTTGCTGCCGCGATGCGACCCAACACGCGCTTGCTGTTTATCGAAACGCCGTCCAATCCGCTGACCGAAGTGCTGGATATTGCCGCATTGAGCGCCGTTGCCCATGCCGGCAATGCGCTGCTGGTGGTCGACAATTGCTTCTGCAGTCCGGCTCTGCAACGCCCGCTCGAATTCGGCGCCGATCTCATCATCCACTCCGCGACCAAGTATCTCGATGGCCAGGGACGGGTGCTGGGCGGCGCGGTTTGCGGGCCGAAAGCACTGACCGAGGAGGTGTTCAAATTCCTGCGCACCGCCGGCCCGTGCATCTCGCCCTTCAATGCCTGGATCATTTTGAAGGGCATGGAAACGCTTGCGTTGAGAATGCAGCAGCAATCGGCCAACGCGCTGCAACTGGCGCAATGGCTGGAGCGTCAGCCGCAGGTGGCGCGCGTGTATTACCCCGGGCTGGCTTCGCACAGCCAGCATGCGCTGGCGATGCGGCAACAGAAAACCGGCGGCGCCATCGTGGCCTTCGACGTCAAGGGTGGCCGCGAGGCGGCGTGGCGCGTGGTGGATCATTGCCGGCTGCTGTCCATCACCGCGAATCTGGGCGATACAAAAACCACCATCACGCATCCGGCTTCGACCACGCACGGCCGCATCTCGCCCGAGGCCCGCGCGGCGTCCGGCATCGGCGAAGGCTTGTTGCGGATCGCAGTCGGCCTGGAAAACCCGGCCGACGTGCAGGCTGACCTCGCCCGCGGCCTCTCAGCCGGATAGATCGCCCAGATCAATGCGGCGGATGCCGGCGGCGCTGGCTTCGAGCGCGTCGCCGCGTCCCGCATCCCAGTCGGACAGTACCCAGCGTTCCGCCGTAACGCCTGCGGGCAGGGTGATGTTCTCGCAGCCTGGGCGATGGGTATGGCCATGAATCAGCTGTGTGCAGCCGGAGGCTTCCAGCGCCGCGCGCACGGCGGCGGGATTGACGTCCATGATCTGCGCCGATTTCGCCTGCATGGCCTCCCGGCTGCGCTGGCGCAACGCAGCCACTTCGGTGCGGCGCTCGGTCAACGGGCGAGCGAGAAAGGCGTCCTGCCAGGCGCTGCTGCGCACCTGACGGCGGAATTCCTGATAGGGCAGATCATCGGTGCATAAGGTGTCGCCATGCATCAGCAAGATCGCCGTGTCACCAACGCCGACTTTTTCCACGTCGCCCAGCCGCTGCATTCCCGTGGCACGCGCGAAGCCATCCCCGAGCAGGAAGTCGCGGTTGCCGGCGATGAAGAACAGGCGCGTGCCGCTGTCGGCGAGTTGGCGTAGCAGGTCGGCAATGCGGGCATTGAATGGGTCGGCGAGATCGTCGTCGCCAATCCAGTATTCGAACAGATCACCGAGGATGAAAAGCGCATCCGCCCTGGCCTGCGCCGTAGCGGCCAGGAAGGCGGCAAAACGCCGGGTAACGGCTTCGTTACCGGGCGTGAGGTGCAGGTCGGAGACGAAGCGCGCCGTGCCAGGGATGGTCAGCATGGCTGCTGGCGCCAGGCGTCCGGCTTAAACGACTTCGGCGCGCTCGATGATGACGTTCTCGGCCGGCACGTTCTGGTGGAAGCCGACGGTGCGGGTCTTCACCGACTTGATCGCGTCCACGACGTCCTGGCCTTCGGTGACGCGGCCAAAAACGCAGTAGCCCCAGCCGTCCTGGCATTTGCCATGGTCGAGAAAATCGTTGTCGCCGACATTGATGAAGAACTGCGCGGTGGCCGAATGCGGGTCGGAGGTGCGCGCCATGGCCACGGTGTAGCGCTCGTTCTTGAGGCCGTTCTTGGCTTCGTTCTCGATCGGCGCATTGACCGGCTTCTGGTTCATGCCGGGGACGAAGCCGCCGCCCTGGATCATGAAGCCGTCGATCACGCGATGGAAAATCGTGCCATCGTACTGCCCTGCTTCGACATAGGCGATGAAATTGGCGACGGTTTTGGGCGCTTTCTCGGCATCGAGTTCGAGCGTGATGACGCCGTGGTTGGTGGTGAGCTTGATCATGATGGTTCCTCGTGAGTTATTTCTTGGCCGGCAGGAGCCGGACGGATTCGATGACGATCGGGGTGCGCGGCACATCCTGAAACATGCCCGCATTGCCGGTGGGCGTCTTGCCGATTTTCTGCACCACATCGAGTCCTTGCGTCACCTTGCCGAAGACGGCGTAGCCCCAGCCGTCGCGGCTCGGATAGTCAAGGAAGCGGTTGTCATTCAGGTTGATGAAGAACTGCGCCGTGGCCGAATGCGGGTCGCCGGTGCGGGCCATGGCCAGCGTGCCGGTTTCATTCCGGAGACCGTTCTTGCCTTCGTTCGGAATCGGCGCGCGGGTTTCCTTCTGCTGCATGTCCGGGGTGAAGCCGCCACCCTGAATCATGAAGCCGTCAATCACACGATGAAACACCGTGCCTTTGAAAAAACCATCCTTGACGTATTGCAGGAAGTTTTCCACCGACTTGGGCGCCTTCTCGGGATAAAGCTCGATGAGTATCGTGCCCTGCGAGGTTTTCATTTCCACCTGTGGATTGGCGGCATGGACCGCAAGGCTGAAGAGAAGAGCAGAAACGAACAGAGTCAGACGATGCATGCAACCTCCGGAGGGATGGGAAAGGGGGCGGGAAAATCAGGGAGCGGAAGCGTCAGGCCGCGCCTTCGGCGCAGCAGGCTGTTCTGCTGGCGTTTCCGTGCGGGCGGCGGGCGCCGGTTTGACCTGGTCTGCGTGTCCGCTCGCGGTCAACAACTCGCGGAGCAAGGTCAGCTTGCTCTGGATGCCGGCATTGGAGGAGTCAAGCTGGAGCGCCCTGGCATAGGACTGGCTGGCGAGACGGACGTAAATGTCGCCGAGGTTTTCATGTGCCGTGGCGTAGGACGGATGGGTGCGGATCGCCATTTCCAGTGATGTCCGCGCCTTGTCATATTGCTGCTGTTGCGCGTAGATGACCGCCAGGTTGTTCCAGGGTTCGGGTAACTCGGGATAATCTTCGGTTAATTTCGTAAATATCCCGGCTGCCTCATTCTGCCTGTTCATCTCGGTCAGCACGACCCCTTTGAGAAAGCGCCCCTGAGCGTCTTTGGGCTTTCCCGCAAGGTACTTGTCGACTTGTTCCAGCGCTTGAGAATATTGTTTCTGTTTCAGGAGCCGGTTGATATCCGGCAACGCATCGGCGTGCACGACGGGAGCCAGTGAAAAAAAGGCGGCCGACAAGGCCGGTACCAGTAAGCGCACAGCATTGAGGCGGATTTTTGTCATGGGATATACTTCTCTTCGCGGTGGTTCAGGTGACGGCTCAAACCGGCTTGAGTAACTCCCGGCACGAAAATTCTGTACAGCCAGGCCCTGGCAGTTCGGCTGTGAATTCTAGCAAGAAGCGGCTTATGCCAACAACCCGGCAACGACTCATTCACCCTTTTCGCCCTGTTGCAGCGGCAAGACCTCTATTCCAGCGCTATTCCCTCGTTCGATCCATTTCCATTCCATGCTGAAGCTCTACAACACCCTCGCCCGCGAAAAACAGACCTTTGTTCCGATTGATCCGGCACACGTCAGAATGTACGTCTGCGGCATGACCGTCTATGACTATTGCCACCTCGGTCACGCCCGTGTGATGGTGGTGTTCGACATGGTGGCGCGCTGGCTGCGGGCCAGCGGCTATCCGCTCACCTATGTGCGCAACATTACCGACATCGACGACAAGATCATCCGTCGCGCCCAGGAAAATGGTGAAAGCCTGCGGCAACTGACGGATCGTTTCATCGCCGCCATGAACGAAGACGCCGCCGCCCTCGGCGTGCTGCCGCCGGATGCCGAACCGCGCGCCACCGAATACGTCGCGCAAATGCAGACCATGATCGGCGCGCTGGAGAAAAACGGCTACGCCTATGTCGCGGCCAACCACGACGTCTGCTATTCGGTGCGCAAGTTTCATGGCTACGGCAAGCTCTCCGGCAAGTCGCTGGAAGACCTGCGCGCCGGCGAGCGCGTCGATGTTGCGGCCGGCAAGCAGGATCCGCTGGATTTCGTGTTATGGAAGCACGCCCGGGACGACGAGCCTGCCGACGCCCGATGGGAGGCGCCATGGGGCGCAGGGCGACCCGGATGGCATATCGAATGTTCCGCCATGGCTTCCGAACTGCTTGGACAGCATTTCGACATCCACGGCGGCGGCCAGGATTTGCAGTTTCCGCATCACGAAAATGAAATCGCCCAGTCCGAAGGTGCCCAGGGCGGCTCGGGCGGCCAGTTCGTGAACTACTGGATGCACAACGGCTTCGTCCGTGTCGATGACGAAAAGATGTCCAAGTCGCTGGGCAACTTCTTCACCATCCGCGAAGTGCTGAAGAAATACGATGCCGAGGTGGTGCGCTTCTTCATCCTGCGTGCGCATTACCGCAGCCCGTTGAATTATTCGGACGCCCATCTCGACGATGCACGCCAGGCGCTGACACGGCTTTACACCGCACTCAAGGGCGCTTCAGGCGCAGCAAATGTCGATTGGAATGAAGCCCACGCCCAGCGCTTCAAGGCCGCGCTCGATGATGATTTCAATACGGCGGAAGCGATGGCCGAGCTATTCAATCTGGCTGCTGCCATCAACCGTGGCGAAACCGCGCTGACCGGTCAGCTCAAGGCGCTGGGCGGGGTGTTGGGCCTGTTGCAGCGCGACGCCCAGACATTCTTGCAGGCTGCTCCCGGCGATGGTCTCGATAACGCGGCCATCGAAGCAAAAGTCGGCGCTCGCGCCACGGCGAAAAAAGCCAGAAACTTCGCCGAAGCTGACCGTATCCGCGATGAACTCAAGGCTGCCGGCATCGTCCTCGAAGACGGGCCGCAGGGAACCACCTGGCGGCGCGGCTAACCGGGCCAAGCGATGTGGTTTGGTGTTTGCAGGCCGCTGATTTTATAATCGGGCGTAATCCTGCGCAGACAGGACGACCGTTTGATACCCCAACCCCACCAACCGAGAGAAAACAGAATATGAAGCGTATATCGACAGCCCTGCTGGGTGCAGCCCTGTTGCTGAGTCTCGCCCTGCCGGCGCAGGCCGCCGGTGACCCGAACGCCGGACAGCAGAAAAACTCCATGTGCCAGGGCTGCCACGGCATTCCCGGCTGGCGCACCGCCTACCCCGAGGTCTACAGCGTGCCCAAGCTCGGCGGACAGCATGCCGACTACATCGTGGCCGCACTCAAAGGATACAAAACCGGCGAGCGCTCCCACCCCACCATGAATGGCATCGTTCGCAGCCTGTCCGATCAGGACATGGAAGATCTTGCCGCCTACTACGCTGCTGCGCCTGCTACCGGCCCAGCCAAATAATCCGGGAGATTCCTGTCATGAAAAAAACCGTACTCATCCTTTCCATCGCTGTCACATCCCTCGGATTGCAGGCACACGCCGAGGGCAACCCGGAAGCCGGCCGCGCCAAGTCCAACAGCTGCGTCGCCTGTCATGGCGCCGACGGCAACAGCCCGGTCGCCATGTTCCCCAAGCTGGCCGGGCAGGAACAGGATTATCTCTATCACTCGCTGAGAGCCTACAAGTCCGGCAAACGCAAGAACCCGATCATGGGCGGCCAGGTGGCAAATCTTTCCGATGCCGACATGGCGGATCTGGCGGCATATTTCGCAGCGCAACACGGACTGAGCGTCCGGTATTGAACGACCCGAGGCTGCCCCGAGGCTGACGGGCCGGGAAACGGGAAGGGCGGCGGCGCTATTCTTCGCCTCACGTCCTGCGCCGCACCGGCCCGTTACTGATTCCCTGGCGTTCGCCGTTGCAACTGGTCGCGCAAGGCGTTGTTCAGGCTTTCCAGCTTGTTGATCTGCGTTAGCGCCTCTGGGGTGCGGCCCTGCGCATGCAGCGTCAGCGCCTTTGCCGCGAGTGAATGGATTTGCTGGTGCAGGGCGTCGATGTCCTGCAAGCGGGTGTGCCCGGACCAGCGCCCCGGATCTGCGGAGGCCAGATAGCGGCCGAACTGGCACTGCCGGGGATCCATGTCCGGCGGCGCAGCCTGCTTGCCCTTGAGGTGGTTCTCCAGGCGGGCGATCCAGGCGCGGTGCTCGACGCTGGCCAAGACCAGCGGCAAGTCCTGGCGATCGGCCAGCGGCTGCCTGCTCCAGGAGTCGCTCGGGCGCCAGCGGGCAATCCAGCCTGGAATCTGGTCGGCCGGCATCGGGCGGGCAATGCCGTACCCCTGGCCCAAGTGGCAACCCAGTTGCAGCAGCAGGTCGCCATGTTCCACCGATTCCACCCCTTCCGCGATGACTTCGCGCCCGAAGGCTGCGGCCAGGCCGATGACCCCTTCCAGGATGGCCAGGTCATCCGGATCATCCAGCATGTCGCGAACGAAACTCTGGTCGATCTTGAGCATGGCCACGGGCAGGCGTTTCAGGTAGGTCAGCGAGGAATAGCCGGTGCCGAAGTCGTCCAGGGCGAAGCCTATCCCCAGCGTGTGGCAGGCATCGATCGTGGCGGTGGCATGGACCAGGTCTTCCAGGGCGCTGGTTTCCAGCACTTCCAGCTCAAGATCGGACGGCGGGATTTCGGGGTGCCTGGCCAGGATAATGCCCAGGCGTTCGCTGAAGTCCGGCTGCTGCAACTGGCTGGCGCCGATGTTGACGCTGACCGGAAGCCGCAGCCCGGCGGTTTGCCAGCGTACCATCTGGCGCAAGGCCGCATCGATGACCCACTCGCCCAGCATGATCGCCAGCGGGTGGTCCTCGATGACAGGCAGAAACACGCCCGGCGGCAGCAGGCCGCGTTCCGGATGCTGCCAGCGGATCAGCGCCTCGGCGCCGATCACTGCTCCAGTGCGCATATTCACCTTGGGCTGGAAATGCAGCACAAACTCTTCCTGGGCCAGCGCCTGGCGGATTTGTTCCAGGCTTTCGTGATGGCCGCGGACACTGCGGTCATTCTCGGCATCGAACACATGGTAGCGATTCTTGCCGGCCAGCTTGGCCTGGTACATCGCCTGGTCGGCCTGGCGCAGCAACTGGTCAGGTTCCATGGACTCGGCTTGCGGATAGAAGGTAACGCCCAGGCTGGCTGAAATCTGCAATTTGTGCTCGCCGTACACCACGGGCTGGCATGCGGCGGCAAGCAGGCGGGTGAGCAAGGGTGCGCTGTCGGCGATGCTGTTCAGGTCGAGCAGTATGGCAACGAATTCGTCACCACCGATACGCGCCAGTGTATCGCCTTCGCGCAATGCTTCTTTCATGTGGGCCGTGATGCCGATCAGCAATTGGTCACCCGCTGCATGGCCATGCTGGTCATTGACCGCCTTGAAGCCGTCGAGGTCGAGGTAGGCGACCGCCAGGCGCTGGCCGCGCCGCTGGGCCTGCGCCATGCCCTGGTGCAGGCGGTCGGTCAGCAGCACACGATTGGGCAGGGTGGTCAGCGCGTCATAGTGGGCGATATGTTCGAGCTGTTTTTCATGTTCCTTGATCTGGGTGATGTCGGAGAACAGTGCCACATAGTGTTGTATGGCGTTCTGCGCGTCGCGTACGGCGCTGATGGTGAGTATCTCGGCAAAAATTTCACCATTTTTGCGCCGGTTCCAGATTTCGCCATACCAATGGCCCTTTTCGTTCAGGCTGCGCCACAGGTCGGCGTAGAACGCCTTGTTATGCCGGCCGGAGCTGAGGATGCGCGGGTTCTTGCCCAGCACTTCTTCGCGGCTGTAGCCGGTGATGTGGGTGAATGCCTCATTAACGTCGATGATTGCACCGTCCGGGGCGGTGATGGTGATGCCTTCCTTCGTATGGGTGAATACGCTGGCGGCGAGCTGGAGTTTTTCCGCGGCCCGTTTGCGCTCGGCGATGTCCACCCACTGGGCATGCAGGATCCGTTTGCCGCGATAGGTTAGCGCGGTCAGGGAAACCGCGACATCGCAGGGCTGGCCGTCGCGTGTGACCGGCTGGCAGTCGAAATGGGCGAATCCCGTCGTCATCGCCTCCGCGATCTTGGCCTGGAGCGGCGGGCCGGACAGGGTGCCGTCAGGTTTCACCGGCAGGACAATGGCCTCGGATGGCAGTCCGATGACGTCTTCCTTCTTTTCATAGTTGAGGAAGCGAACGAGCGCCCGGTTGCAGTCGATCACCCTTCCGCTCTCAAGGTCATACAACAGCACCGGGTTGGCCGCCTCGTCGAAGAGGCGGCGGAATGCCTCTTCGCTTTCTCTCAAGGCTTCTTCGATCTGTTTGCGGACGGTGATATCGATGGATATCCCGCACAGGGCATAGATGCGGCCATCGGCGTGCCGCAGCGGCAGCTTGATGGATTGGTAGGTGGTGGTTTTGCCTGTGGCGGCGACGGTGTTCGTTTCGTCGGTCCGCAGGGTTTCGCCTGCATCCAGCACGCGCCGGTCGTTGATGCGGATAGCGGCGGCGGTTGCCGCATCGAAGAATTTTTCGTCGCCGAAACCAACGATATCCTCCATTTCTGCTTGCCACAGCTCACGCACGGGGCGGTTTGCAAACAGGTAATGTCCCTCGGCATTCTTGAGATAGATGTAGGCATCGACATTGTCGAGAATGGTGCGCAGTTCCTGTTCGGCCTTGTGCTGGGCTTCCCGCAGGCGTATGGCTGCGCTGATGTCACGCCAGACGGCCACCAGGTAGGCGCGGCCATGCAGATGGAGCATGCGCACATTGATGTGTACATCGAAAATGCTTCCGTCCTTGCGGCGATGCCGGCTCTCGAAATGGGTCTGGCCGGCAGCTTCGAGCCGTTTCACGTTCTCGCGCAGCGCGGCTTCGTCGAGGTCGGCCCGGATGACGTGCAGGGACAGGCCAAGCAGTTCATCGCGTGTATACCCAAGCATCTCGCACGCCGCGTCATTGACTTCGATGAAGCGCAAGGTCGTGGCATCGACGACATCGATGCCATCCCCGGCCTGGCTGACGATGGCGCGGTAGAGCTCTTCGCGCTCGGCCAGGGCCGCCTGGATCCGGGTTTGTTCGGTCACGTCCTTGAAGCACCATATTCGTCCGCACCCGCTGACGTTTGTCCAGGTGCGGCTGTAGCGTGCGAACACGCGCCCGTCCTTGAAGTGCAGGGTGTCCCGCGACTCCTGGTCGGAGCCGTAGAGCTGCCTCACCCGCTCCAGGAAGGCGTCGGGATCGGCCAGTTGGTCGAGCACATGAGCCAGCAGCTGTTTGTCCTGTCCGGCCGTGGTCAACTCCGGCGGCACGCGCCAGAGCTCAAGAAAGCGCGGATTGGCAGCCAGCACGGTATCGTCCTGGGCGACCATCAGGATGCCTTCGTCGGCGGCGTCCAGGGCTACGCTCAAGTGGGTGGTGACGGAAGACAGGTTCCTCTCCAGCGTGCGCCGCTTGTTTCGGGCCAATTCGCGCAGCAGATGACTCACCAGCAGGATGATGGGCGGAGCAACGAGGGTTGTGGCCACCAGGCCGATCAATAAATCGGCGGGGGGCACAGCGCCCTTCAGGAGCAGATCCATGCTGGCCACGATGGACTCGACGGCCAGCAGGCTGGCAGAAGCCACGAGCACCGCCAGCCGCCAGCCGATCAGGCGTTGCAGCCACGGAAGCAGCCGGGTTGTCATTGCCGAGGGTTCCATGGACTCATCCTACTTGATTTGGACAGCGCCGCCTCGTCAGCGCCGACTTTTTTCAGGCACATGCCAGAGGCGCTTTGCTACTGAAAAATATTTATTTACCTGGTATTGGATACCCTGGCCCGCCAGCCCTGTAACGGCTAACAAAAAGCCCGCCGAAGCGAGCTTGAGTTTCAGCCGGATTTATATTGAAAGTGATGCGTATCGTACTTGGTGGATACGTTTATTGTCTTACATCGTACCGTGCCACCAGCGCCGACTTTTGTGCTGGTCGATCTGGTCACTCGCTGAAAAAGTCTCTGACGCGATCCATCCAGCCTTGCGCCTTGGGATGGTGGCGGCCGGCGTTGCCGGAGCTGATTTCGGCGAACTCGCGCAGCAGTTCTTTTTGCCGCTCGGTGAGGTCGACAGGGGTCTCGACAACGACATGGCAGAGCAGGTCGCCACGGCTGCTGGAGCGCACGCCCTTGATGCCTTTGCCGCGCAGGCGGAACACCTTGCCGGTCTGGGTGCCGGCGGGAATCTTGAGGTGTGCGGCGCCATCGAGGGTGGGGACTTCGATCTCGCCGCCGAGCGCGGTGGTGGTGAAGCTGACCGGCATTTCGCAGTGCAGGTCGTCGTGGTCGCGCTGGAATACAGGGTGCGCCTTGAGGTGAACCTGAACGTAGAGATCGCCCGCCGGGCCGCCATTGACGCCGGCTTCGCCTTCGCCGCTGAGCCGGATCCGGTCGCCTTCGTCGATCCCGGCCGGGATTTTGACAGAGAGCGTCTTGTGCTGTTTGATGCGGCCGGAGCCTTGGCAGGTGGTGCAGGGCTCGGGAATGTAGCGGCCGGTGCCGTGGCATTTGGGGCAGGCTTGCTGGATCGAGAAGAAGCCCTGCTGCATGCGCACCTGGCCGTGGCCGCCGCAGGTGGGGCAGGTTTTCGGTTGCGTGCCTTTCCTGGCGCCGCTGCCATCGCAGGCTTCGCAGCCGACCAGGGTGGGAATGCGGATGCGGGTTTCACTGCCGCGTGCGGCGTCTTCGAGCGAAATTTCAAGGTTGTAGCGCAGGTCGGCGCCACGATAGACATTCGAGCGTCCGCCACCGCCGCCGAAAATATCGCCGAAAATGTCGGCGAAGGCGTCGCCGAAGCCGCCATTGCCGCCACCGAAGCCGCGGGCCTGCGGGTCGACGCCGGCATGGCCGTACTGGTCATAGGCGGCGCGCTTTTGCGGGTCGGAGAGAATCTCGTAGGCTTCCTTGGCTTCCTTGAAGAGACCTTCTGACTTGGGGTTGTCCGGGTTGCGATCCGGGTGGTGCTTCATGGCCAGTTTGCGGTAGGCCTTTTTTATTTCTTCGTCGGAGGCGTCGCGGTTGACGCCGAGAATTTCGTAGAAGTCGCGTTTTGCCATGAGAGTTCGTGAGCCAGGCAGAACGGGCCGCCGCTGTTATAGCGGACGGCCCGAGGGGTGAATCGGAGGTTTTAGGTAAGGGTTTACTTCTTGTCCTTCACTTCGGTGAATTCGGCATCGACCACGTCGCTGTCGTCGGCTTTCGCGCCGCCCGCTGCGCCTGCGTCGGCGCCCGGAGCACCGCTGCTCGCTGCACCCTGTGCATCACCATACATCTTTTCGCCGAGTTTTTGCGAGGCCTGAGCCAGGGCTTGCGTTTTAGCCTCGATGGTGGCCTTGTCACCGTCTTTCATCGAATCCTCGGCAGCCTTGAGGGCAGCCTCGATGGCGGCTTTTTCCTCGGCGCTGATCTTGTCGCCATGTTCGGCCAGCGATTTCTTGATCGAATGCACCATGGCATCGCACTGGTTGCGTGCGTCGACCAGCTCGTGGGCCCTGCGGTCTTCCTCGGCGTGGGCTTCGGCATCCTTCACCATGCGCTGGATTTCTTCTTCCGAAAGCCCGGAGTTGGCCTTGATGGTGATCTTGTTTTCCTTGCCGGTGCCCTTGTCTTTAGCCGAGACGTGGAGGATGCCGTTGGCGTCGATGTCGAAGGTGACTTCGATCTGCGGCATGCCGCGCGGCGCCGGCGGAATGTCGGTCAGGTTGAACTGGCCGAGGCTCTTGTTGCCGGCGGCCATCTCGCGTTCGCCCTGCAGCACATGGATGGTTACGGCCGACTGGTTGTCGTCGGCAGTCGAGAAGACCTGGCTGGCCTTGGTCGGGATGGTGGTGTTTTTCTGGATAAGCTTGGTCATCACGCCGCCCATGGTTTCGATGCCGAGCGAGAGCGGGGTGACGTCGAGCAGCAGCACGTCCTTGACTTCGCCTTGCAGCACGCCGCCCTGAATCGCGGCGCCAATGGCCACGGCTTCGTCGGGGTTGACGTCGCGTCGCGGCTCCTTGCCGAAGAATTCCTTGACCTTGTCCTGCACCTTGGGCATGCGCGTCATGCCGCCGACCAGGATCACGTCGGTGATGTCATTGACGCTGACGCCGGCATCCTTGATCGCCAGGCGGCAGGGGGCGATGGTGCGTTCGATCAGGCTTTCCACCAGCGATTCGAACTTGGCGCGGGTGATTTTCATGGCCAGGTGCTTCGGCCCGCTGGCATCGGCCGTGATGTAGGGCAGGTTGATTTCGGTCTGCTGGCTGGAGGACAGCTCGATCTTGGCTTTTTCAGCAGAGTCTTTCAGGCGTTGCAGGGCAAGCACGTCGTTCTTCAGGTCGACGCCTTGCTCTTTCTTGAATTCGGTGACGACGTAGTCGATCAGCACCTGGTCGAAATCCTCGCCGCCGAGGAAGGTGTCGCCGTTGGTGGACAGCACTTCGAACTGGTGTTCGCCCTCAACGGCGGCAATTTCGATGATCGAGATGTCGAAAGTGCCACCGCCCAGATCGTACACCGCAATCTTGCGGTCGCCTTCCTGCTTGTCCATGCCGAAGGCCAGCGCGGCGGCGGTCGGCTCGTTGATGATGCGCTTGACGTCCAGCCCGGCGATGCGGCCCGCATCTTTGGTGGCCTGGCGCTGGCTGTCGTTGAAGTAGGCGGGGACGGTGATGACGGCTTCGGTGACTTCTTCACCCAGATAGTCTTCGGCGGTTTTCTTCATCTTGCGCAGCACTTCGGCGGACACCTGCTGTGGCGCCATCTTTTTGCCGCGCACTTCGACCCAGGCATCGCCGTTGTCGGCCTTGACGATCTTGAACGGCATCAGGTCGATGTCCTTCTGCACTTCCTTTTCGTCGAAGCGACGGCCGATCAGGCGCTTGACGGCGTAGAGCGTGTTTTTGGCGTTGGTCACCGCCTGGCGTTTGGCGGCGGCGCCGCAGAGGATTTCGCCGTCTTCGGTATAGGCGACGATGGACGGCGTGGTGCGCGCGCCTTCGGCGTTTTCGATCACTTTCGGCTTGCCGCCTTCCATGATGGCGACGCACGAATTGGTGGTGCCGAGGTCAATGCCGATAATTTTTCCCATGATTTTTTCCTTTATTTAATGAGTCGAGTGGTTGTCTGGCGCACCGGGGTTCCGGGCAAGCTTGGTTTCGATATGGGGACTGCGGCGCCGGATTCAAGCGGCTGCTGCGGGCTTGGCCTTGGATACGACGACCAGTGCCGGGCGCAGCACGCGCTCATGCAGGACGTAGCCTTTTTGCAGGACGCTGATGACCCGGTTGGCTTCGCCTTCGGCTTCAATCTGGCTGATGGCCTGGTGCCGGTGCGGATCGAATTTTTCCCCCAGCGGATTGACTTCGACGAGGCTGAATTTCTCAAAGGCGGCATTGAGTTGTTTGAGCGTCAGCTCGACACCGGCCTTGAGGTTGTCGGCCGCCTGGTTTTCGCTGGCGGCCATGGCGGTGATGGCGGCTTCGAGACTGTCTTTCACGGCCAGCATCTCGCCGGCAAACTTCTCGACCGCGAACTTGCTGGCGCGGGCGACATCTTCCAGTCCGCGGCGACGTACGTTTTCGGTTTCGGCCTTGGCGCGCAGCCAGGCATCGTGATGCTCGGCGGCCTGGAGCTCGGCGGTTTTCAGCAATTCTTCAAGGCTGGGCATGACTTCAACCGCAGGTTCGGACGCAGAAGCCGGTTCTGGCGGGACGGTGCTGGATGCGCTGTCTTGCAGCACGGCTTCATCGGGTTGCTGTGCGGAGTGGTCTGAAGTATCTGGCATGCGTGGGACTCCCGTTACATTGATGATCGGATCCGCTTGAAAAGCGGAGGTAAGGAATTTGGGGTGGGAAACAGGATTTCAAGTGCCGGGAACGCTGTGGCAGTGAAAAAACTCGGCAGGCGGTCGCTTCGACCCTGGCTCGGCGTATTGTCAGCGCCGACTTTTTGCTCAAACCCGGCTGTTGACCCAGCGCACCAGGCTGCCGGTGTCCATCGCCCCGGCCTGGCGGGCGATCTCGTGGCCGTTGCGGAACAGCGCCAGCGTCGGGATCGAGCGGATGCCGAAGCGGGCGGCCAGGTGCGGTTCGGCTTCGGTATTCACTTTCGCCAAGCGGAAATGCGGTTCGAGCTGGCGGGCGGCTTCGGCAAACGCCGGCGCCATGGCGCGGCACGGGCCGCACCACGGCGCCCAGAAGTCGACCAGCAGCGGAATGCCCGAACGTCCGAGGTGTTGATCGAAGTGGGTGCTATCGAGCTCGAGCGGCGCAGCGGTAAAGAGCGGCTGTTTGCACTTGCCGCAGGTCGGATGTTCGGCCAGCCGCGCAACGGGCAGCCGATTGGCGGCATGGCAATGAGGGCAGACGATGATGACGGGATCGGACATGTGGTGTTCCAGGTATCGGGTTTTTTCAATATGGGTGCGCCGCCCGGTTTATCAAGCGCCCAGCGCCCTGGCGCGTGCCGGGGCCTGGGTATCGGCCGTAGTGGCGAGCGGCCAGCCGGCCAGATGCGTCCTGGCAATGTCACCGAGTGCAGCGATCCAGTCGGCGCGTTCGTTGAGGCTGGGCAGGTAATGAAATTCCTTGCCGCCGTGAGCCAGAAAGGCTGTCTTGCATTCGAGTGCAATTTCTTCCAGGGTTTCGAGGCAGTCGGCGACAAAGCCGGGGCAGATGAGATCGACGCGCTGGAGGCCATCCCGCGCCAGTTTTTCCAGCGTTGGCTGGGTGTAGGGCTGGAGCCATTGCGCCCTGCCGAAGCGCGACTGGAAGGTGATCAGGTAGTCGTCAGCGGAAAGCTCCAGTGCTTCGGCCAGCAGGCGTCCGGTTTTCTGGCATTCGCAGAAGTAAGGGTCGCCCAGATCGAGCGAGCGGCGCGGCAGGCCGTGAAAACTCATTACCAGACGCGTGGAGCGGCCATTGGCCATCCAGTGTTCGCGCACGCTGGCCGCGAGCGCGGCGATATAGCCGGGGTGGTCATGGAAATGCTTGACGAAGCGAAGCTCGGGCGGGTTGCGGGTGCGCTTGATCCAGTCGGCTACGGCGTCCATCACGCTGGCCGTGGCGCTGGCCGCATATTGCGGGTAGAGCGGGAGAACCAGAATCCGTTCGGCGCCGTTGCGCTTCAGTTGGTCGAGCGTGGCGTCAATCGAGGGCTGGCCATAGCGCATGGCCCAGGCGATCTCGACCCCGGCAAGGCCCTGTTGGCCGAGCAGGCCACGGAGCAGCCTGGCTTGCCGCTCGGTATGCACCCGCAGGGGCGAGCCTTCCGGTAGCCATATCTGTGCGTACTTGGCGGCGGATTTCGCCGGCCGCAGGTTGAGAATGAGGCCGTTGAGAATCAGCCACCAGGCCAGGCGCGGGATTTCAACGACGCGCGGGTCCCACAGGAATTGCTTGAGATAGCGGCGCAGCGCAGGTGCGGTGGGGGCATCCGGCGTGCCGAGGTTGACCAAAAGAACAGCGGTGCGGCGCGGATTGCCGTGCGTCTGCGCGGGTTCGGGGGCGTAGCGGGGCATGTTCTGGCGGTCAGGGTAAGGAGAGTGCGCTCGACAACAGCTTGGCGGTGATATCGACGATCGGAATCACCCGTTCGTAGGCCATGCGTGTGGGGCCGATGACGCCGATGGTGCCGACCACCTGGCCATCCACCTCGTAGGGGGCGGCGACTACGCTGCATTCGTCGAGCGGGGCGAGGCCGGACTCGCCGCCGATGAAGACCTGGACGCCTTCGGCGCGGCCGGAAAGTTCGAGCAGCTGCGCCAGCGCCGTTTTCTGCTCGAACAGGTCGAACAATCGACGCAGGTGGTTCATGTTCGAGGAAAGGTCTTCGATATCGAGCAGCTTGCGTTCGCCGCTGATGACATAGTGCGGTGAGGTGTCGGCGATGGCCTGGTTGCCGGCATCGAGCGCGGCGGTCATCAGTTCGGCCATGTCGCTGCGCAGTTGCTGCAGTTCCTCGACCACGCGGCTGCGTACCTGGTCGAAATCGAGGTTCAGGCAGTTCTGGTTGAGGTAATTGGCGGCGGTGGTCAGCTCCGACGGCGTGTAGTTGCGCTGGGTGAGCAGGATGCGGTTCTGCACGTCGCCATCGGCGGTGACGATGATCAGCAGGATGCGTTTGTCGGCCAGGCTGAGAAACTCGATCTGGCGAATGCGTGGCTGCTGGCGGCGCGGGGCGATGACGACGCCGGCAAAGGCGGTGAGTTGCGAGAGTAGTTGCGAGGCATGGTGAATGACGCGCTGCGGCTGGTCGGGCTGCATCGCGTCCTGCAATTCGGAAAGCTCGCTGCCGGCCAGCGGGCGCACGGTGAGCAGCGAATCGACGAACAGGCGGTAGCCCAGCGGCGTCGGCACGCGCCCGGCCGAGGTGTGCGGGCTGGCGATGAAGCCCATTTCCTCGAGGTCGGACATCACGTTGCGGATCGTCGCCGGGGAAAGCTCAAGCCCGGAGTATTTCGACAAGGTGCGCGAGCCGACCGGCTGACCTTCCGCAATGTAGCGTTCGATCAAGGTCTTGAGCAGGGTTTGGGCGCGTCGATCCAGCATGGGCGTGATTCTAGTCAAAAACTGACGGAAAAAAGGCGTAATCAAATGTGGTTTAATCGCCGCCATGAATGTCGTATTCCGTACTGTTGCGCTGGTCGGGAAGCATCAAAGCCCGGAGGTTGCCGAATCCCTGCTGTTGCTTGCCGCCTTCCTGCGTGAACAGGGTATCGAGGTGCTGTTGGAGGAGAGTACGGCCGTCGCTGTGGGCGCGCAGGGTTATCTGGCGGCCAGCTATGAAACCCTTGACCAGCGCGCTGACCTGGCAGTCATTCTCGGCGGTGACGGCACGCTACTGAATGCCGCGCGCCAGTTGGCCGAGTCGGGGGTGCCGCTGGTCGGTGTGAATCAGGGGCAGCTTGGTTTCATGACCGACATTGCGCGCGAAACCATGCTCGACAGCATGCGCTCGATTCTGGCAGGCAGTTATTCGCGCGAACAACGGTTTTTGCTGGATGCCGAGGTGGTGCGTCAGGGCGCGCGCGTCTTCCAGGCCTTGGCGTTGAACGATGTGGTGGTGAATAAGGGCGACATCGGCCGCCTGATCGAGCTTGAGGTCAAGGTCGATGGTGAGCTGATTCACGTCCTGCGCGCCGATGGCCTGATTGTGTCCACGCCCACCGGTTCGACGGCCTATGCACTCTCGGCCAACGGCCCGATTCTGCATCCGGCCGTCGCCGGCATCGCCATCGTGCCTTTGTGCCCGCATGCGCTGTCCTACCGGCCGATCACCATCAGCGACAGCAGTATCGTGGATATCCGCGTACTCGCGCCCCATGAAGGGCGCATCCATTTCGATGGCCAGGCTCATTGCGATGCACAGGGCGACGATGTCATCCGCATTCGTCGTGCGCGTTGCGCGCTTACCTTGCTGCATCCGCCGGGATACAGCTATTTCGCCATGCTGCGCGAGAAACTGCACTGGAGCTCAACGCCGCGCGCGTGATGTCTGCCGCCATGCTTTGCCGTCTGGTCATTCGTGATTTCGTTATCGTCGATCATCTCGAACTTGAGTTCGGGCCGGGCTTTGGCGCGCTCACGGGCGAGACCGGGGCCGGAAAATCCATTCTGGTCGATGCCTTGTCGCTGGCCCTGGGCGAGCGTGCCGATGCGGCGGTGGTGCGTGCCGGCGCCGAGCGCGCCGACGTGGCGGCGGAGTTTGCGGTGACGCCGGAGAGCGACCTGGCGGCATGGCTCGCCGCCAACGATTTCGATGCCGATTCCTGCCTGTTGCGCCGCGTGGTGGATAGCGCCGGGCGTTCGCGTGCGTATATCAACGGTGCGGCGGCGACGCTGGGACAGTTGCGCGAGGTGGCCGACTTCCTTGCTGATATTCATGGCCAGAATGCCCACCATTCGTTGTTGCGCACCGAGGCGCAGCGCGCCTTGCTGGATGCGCATGCCGGCGTGCTGGCGCAGGTGCGCGAGGTGGCGGCGGCCTGGAACCTCTGGCGTGATGCGCGTGCAGCACGGCAGGCGGCCGAGCGCGACGTGGAAGCGACGGCGCGCGAGCGCGAGCTGCTGCAATGGCAGGTCAAGGAACTCGCCGAACTGGCGTTCAGCAACGACGGATGGCAGGCGGATGAGCAGGAGCATCGGCGCTTGGGCAATGCCAATGTGCTGCTTGAAGGCGCCGCCACGGCGCTGATGGTCCTCGATGAAGGCGAGGCGCCCGCGCTGCCTGCCTTGCAGCATGCCGGTGCGCGCCTGACCGAGCTGACCGGCTTCGATCCGGCCCTGACCGATGCGGCGCAGCTTTTTGAAAGCGCGCTGATTCAGCTCGAAGAGTCGGCGCTGGCGCTACGGCGCTATCAGGAACGTCTGGAGCTGGACCCGGCGCGGCTGGCCGAGCTCGATAACCGGATCCAGGCGGTGACCCAGATGGCGCGCAAGCATCGGGTGGCGCCGGAAGAATTGCCCGACCTGTTGCAGCGTTTGCAGGTGCGTCTCGAAGCGCTGCTGCTGAGCACCGACCCGGAGGCGCTGGCCGAGCGCGAGCGTCAGGCCGAAGCGGCCTATCGCGCCGTGGCGCAGCCGCTTTCAAATGCTCGTCGGAAAACTGCCGCGAGCCTGTCCGCAGCGGTGACGGCGGGCATGCAGGAACTGGCGATGGCCGGCGGTCGCTTCGAGATTGTCTTGCCGCCCCTGCCCGGGGGCTCTGCGCATGGCCTGGAAAACGTCGAGTTTCAGGTGACGGCCAATACCGGCCAGCCGTTGCGGCCGCTGGCCAAGGTGGCGTCGGGTGGCGAACTGTCGCGCATCGGGCTGGCCTTGCAGGTCATTGCCAGCCAGTCCAACCCGGCCGGCACGCTGATTTTCGATGAGGTCGATGTCGGCATCGGTGGCCGTGTCGCCGAGATCGTCGGCCGCATGCTGCGTGAGCTGGGCAAGAGTCGCCAGGTGCTGTGCGTGACCCATTTGCCGCAGGTCGCAGCGCAAGCCGACTGGCAGTGGTCGATCGCCAAGGCGACCCGCGCCGGCGCCACGGTTTCTTCCGTTAGCGTGCTCGATCGGGAGTCACGCATCGGCGAGATCGCGCGCATGCTGGGCGGCGAGAAAATCACCGAAACCACGCGCCGTCATGCGGCGGAAATGCTCGGTCTCAAGTAAGCCGGGCCGCACGGCGGGTTTTGGGGCTTTCCTTTGCTGCGAACAGCGCTTGATCCAGCTTTTGTGTCGCTCTTTCGCAGTCGGCAAGCAGGGTTTCCGTCGTGTCGATGGCGGTTTTGATTTCCGGCGGGGACCAGTAGGCAACTTGGTCCATGATCCGCTTCGCCAGCGCACCCATGCTGTGCGCAAGCGCTTCATTCCGCTGCGCCAGTCGTTCCTGCGTGCGTCGGATAGCCACAAAAAGCTCCGGGTAAAGGGAGTATGCCGGTGCCGGGTCTGCCCTGCGGGCCTGCGCAACAGCCAGCATCTTTGCGCCCGACTTGATGTAAATGTCGACGAAGTCATCGCACATGTCGATGAATAGCTCCGTCGCTGCTTGATAGTGATCGATCAATGCCAGTTCTGCAGTACGCCTTATTTCTACAGTGAAATACATGATTGGCTCCGGAAGTATGAAGAAAGCACACTATCCGCCCGAGATGACATTACGGTGACACTGGCGTCAATGGCTGGCAATAGGCCGCCGCGTTGGACAGGTTTCCGGCGCGTTCAATCGCCGGTAATGTTGAACCCGCCATCGACGTGGATGACGCCGCCGGTAATCGCTTTGGCCAGGTCGCTGATCAGAAAGGCGGCCAATGTCCCGATGTCGTCAAGCGCAACCAGTATGCGCAGGGGTGGCCGCCAGACCAACCATGCCAAGACCCAGCAGGGCGAGCGTGGCCGGCTCGGGTACATCCTGGGCAGGGGCCCGCTCGGCCAGCGCCGACTTTTTTGCCGGAAAATGACTGCGTCGTCACGACCGCAATTTTTGCAGACCTTGCGAAGCAAGAACCTTATGCACTTGGGGTGCGCCGCTTTTGGCGTACCCCAAGTGCATAAGGTTGTAGCTCCCTCTCTCACCCCGGATAGCTACAATTCCGAGGCGCTGGATTACATCGGCCGCAGCGGTTGTAGCTCCCTCTCTCACCCCGGATAGCTACAATTATTCCACCGCCGGCACCGAAGTCACTGGCGGTTGTAGCTCCCTCTCTCACCCCGGATAGCTACAATTAACAAGATCGATGCCGCCGTCGCGCTCATCGTTGTAGCTCCCTCTCTCACCCCGGATAGCTACAATTTGCAGTGGGCGATGACGGCTCTCATTTCGCGTTGTAGCTCCCTCTCTCACCCCGGATAGCTACAATTGACATTGCTGAGGTCGCTGAACTTGTCAAAGTTGTAGCTCCCTCTCTCACCCCGGATAGCTACAATTGCAGGCAAGGCAAGAGAAAACCGCCTCTTTGTTGTAGCTCCCTCTCTCACCCCGGATAGCTACAATTCTCCTCAACCCCACCCACACCCTCGCGCTGGTTGTAGCTCCCTCTCTCACCCCGGATAGCTACAATTTCCGCCGCCGGCCGCGTTGTAGCTCCCTCTCTCACCCCGGATAGCTACAATTGCGCTGGAAGTCTTCCGCCCGGCGCTCTTGGTTGTAGCTCCCTCTCTCACCCCGGATAGCTACAATTCAGGCCATCACCAGCGCCGCCGAAAAATACGTTGTAGCTCCCTCTCTCACCCCGGATAGCTACAATTAACCTCATCTACTACCCGGCGCTGGGCCAGGTTGTAGCTCCCTCTCTCACCCCGGATAGCTACAATTCGCCGCTGCCCATCATCGTCACGCATCGCGGTTGTAGCTCCCTCTCTCACCCCGGATAGCTACAATTCGACGTAGCTGTAGCCGAACAACAAAAAATGTTGTAGCTCCCTCTCTCACCCCGGATAGCTACAATTGCTTGCGCCGGTAGGTGGTGGGTTCGGCGTGTTGTAGCTCCCTCTCTCACCCCGGATAGCTACAATTCCTCCCTGCTGCTGGGAAGTTATCTTTTCGGTTGTAGCTCCCTCTCTCACCCCGGATAGCTACAATTACGGACACAGTCAGAACCAGACAAAGACCAGTTGTAGCTCCCTCTCTCACCCCGGATAGCTACAATTTTTCGCGAAACCTGGATGGCGCGCTACGCCGTTGTAGCTCCCTCTCTCACCCCGGATAGCTACAATTCTGGCCGCGATGGCCACCGTATTCGCCGCCGTTGTAGCTCCCTCTCTCACCCCGGATAGCTACAATTCTGACCTCCGAGGACTGGAGCACGCTGCGCGTTGTAGCTCCCTCTCTCACCCCGGATAGCTACAATTTGGGATCGAAGTCCGGCCCGCGCTTCTTGCGTTGTAGCTCCCTCTCTCACCCCGGATAGCTACAATTAGCACGCGCAGCACGCAACTGGTATATCTGGTTGTAGCTCCCTCTCTCACCCCGGATAGCTACAATTTCCGCGCAGTGGTTATGCCTTGCCGTCTTTGTTGTAGCTCCCTCTCTCACCCCGGATAGCTACAATTCGGCTGAATTGCGGCATACGTTACCGTGCCGTTGTAGCTCCCTCTCTCACCCCGGATAGCTACAATTCGGCCTGCGCTACGCTCGCTGCCGCAGGCAGTTGTAGCTCCCTCTCTCACCCCGGATAGCTACAATTGATGGCGGCCTGCACGCTGGCGATCAGCGGGTTGTAGCTCCCTCTCTCACCCCGGATAGCTACAATTAAGCTGTGGGATGTGCGTTTGCCTCCTGCGGTTGTAGCTCCCTCTCTCACCCCGGATAGCTACAATTTTCTTTAGAGTTTCTTGGATTATCTCATATGTTGTAGCTCCCTCTCTCACCCCGGATAGCTACAATTAAGACGCACTGCGCGCCTTCCAGGACAAGAGTTGTAGCTCCCTCTCTCACCCCGGATAGCTACAATTTGCATCTTCGCAAGTTCTTCATGACAAAACGTTGTAGCTCCCTCTCTCACCCCGGATAGCTACAATTGCGAGGACGGCGACAGGCCAAAGCTCTGGAGTTGTAGCTCCCTCTCTCACCCCGGATAGCTACAATTTATGGCGAGTACGGCCGCATCGTTGACCAAGTTGTAGCTCCCTCTCTCACCCCGGATAGCTACAATTTCCGGGCGTGTACCGACGGTGGCCGGGTATGTTGTAGCTCCCTCTCTCACCCCGGATAGCTACAATTCGCAACAGAACGAGATGCGGAACTTTCCGGGTTGTAGCTCCCTCTCTCACCCCGGATAGCTACAATTGAGTCGATCAACGGCCCGCTGCCGCCAGGGGTTGTAGCTCCCTCTCTCACCCCGGATAGCTACAATTACAAGAGTCAGAAGAAGAAAGACAAAGGGCGTTGTAGCTCCCTCTCTCACCCCGGATAGCTACAATTCCAGCCATGACGGATAGAATGAAGATTCCAGTTGTAGCTCCCTCTCTCACCCCGGATAGCTACAATTCAAGCTCCGAGCGCCGCGGCGAGTGGATGCGTTGTAGCTCCCTCTCTCACCCCGGATAGCTACAATTCTGGGCGCCTTCACCCGCATCCCGGCATTGGTTGTAGCTCCCTCTCTCACCCCGGATAGCTACAATTTGACTACATTTCGATCCCCACCCGGTCTTGGCCGGGCGGGGATTTTTCTTTTCCAAATTGAAATCAAAACAGCAGCATTTGCGCCGCCGCGACCTTTTTTTCCTGAAACAGCGGCAGGCCGACCAGCAGGCGCATGCCGGCATACTGTTTCTCGGTCACGGTCATGCTGCGTATCGATCCCTCGGGTGGCAGGTTTTCGGCCAGCCGCGCCAGATGCTTTTTTTCGGCGTCGATGCCGTTGAGAATCCGGCCATAAACCGACCACTGGATCATGTCGTAGCCGTCATTGAGCAGGAATTTGCGGAACTGAACATAGGCGCGTTTCTCGGCCTTGGTGACCATCGGCAGATCGAAGAAGACGAGCAAGCGCATGTATCGCCTCGTCTCGATGCCCACATCAATACTCCAGCCGGTGCGGCTGCAAGCCGATCAGGCCGGGCAGATCGAGTTCGCTGGAGTTGTCTTCAAAGACACGCACCAGGCTTTCCACGGCGTATTCGATGGCCGAAAGCACCGACATGCGGCCCTGTGGCATGGCGACATCGACGTTGAGCAGTGCCACCAGTGCTTGCTTGTCGGCAGGAATCAGGTCGCCTTCCGTCATGGCCGGGTGCTTGGCGACATGCAGGTCGACCAGTGGGCGGAAAGGCTCGATCAGATCGTCGGCCAGGTTGAAGGCGTTCTGCTCGCTGTCGTGGAACAAGCCGACGGTTGGGTGCAGGCCGTGCGCCACCAGCCCGCGCGCGATCGCGCCGCGCAGCACGGCGTAGCCATAGTCGAGCGCGGCATTGGTCCAGCGTTCCTCGGCGCGGTGGAAATCCTGGCCGTAGAGTTGCGCGAAATAGAAGGCGGCGGCCTGCGCTTCGAGATTGTCCGGGTCGCCGGAGCGTACCCGACGCGCATAGGATTCAAGCCGATCCACGCTCTTGCCGCCGCAGAGCTTCAGGCAGGCGGCCTGATTCTCGATCTTGCGCCGGACGATGCTGGCCCACGCCTGCTTGGCTGTCGGCTTGGCGACGCCAAGTTGCTTGCGCATCATGCGCGTGGTGCGTGAATGCGGCAGGAAGGGCAGGAACACGCCCGCCGGCTGGTGGTTGCTGCCAGTGGCGTAAAGCCCGATGCCGTATTCGGCACAGGCCGAGAGCACCGGATGCGTGAGCGTGATTTCGCGGTGGTTGAGGACGATGACGGCGATGTCCTCGAAGGGCACGAAGGCGGTTTCCTCCTGGTCGATGGCCAGCGAGTAATGCTCCCGCCGCAGCTTGGCAGGGCGGGAGATCATCACACTACGCCAGACCACGACGCGTCTCCGGCGGAGCGGGGTAGATGTTGCCGAGGGTGTCGACGTGGAATTTCTCGAAGGCAAGGGCGGTCTTGACGCCGATACTGCGGATTAGTCCGTCTTTGCCCACTTGCTGGGCACGGTCATGTGCCCACAGGTGAATTGCACCCGTAGATCGATCACAGCCTGCGTAATACCCGAAACGAACGCCATCGTTTAGCGTGACACGTAGTAAGTCATTTGGATTCACTGCAAAGCAGTAGGCAAATCCATCGTCGATCAATGTCCAATCACGCTCATCCTTACCGCCGACAACCGCCCGACTCGGCAACTCCTTCGCCACCGCGTGATGCACATACACCGGCACCAGATGGAACTTGCCATCCTTTTTGTGGCGGAACACATCGACCCGCAGCATCATGTCGTTTTTGGCGATGCCGCCGCGAATCGGAATGCCGGAGAGCTTGTCAATGACCATCGTGACGGCGCGCACGATGGGGCCAGTCGGATTGCCCTCGCGGTCGGGCTTGCGTAGCGGGTTGTCGACTGGGAATGCCTTGTCGCCCTTGCCACCGTGCGCTTCCAGTCGTGCGCGAATAGCCGCGTAGAGCTTTTCGTTGCGGTGGGGGTCAATCAGCTTATCGATGTCTTTCAGTGACAGGCTTGTGAGCGGTACCTTCTGCGTGACGCCGCCTTGCTCCTTGAGTCGTTCGGGCTGCGCGTAGATGGTGTCCTTGTGCGCCGCCCCGCTGTTCCGCCGTTGCGGTGCGCGGGATACAAACAGCGGGCGCAGCGTATCCAGGACTTCGGCCGGATAGGTACCGAACATTTCCAACTGTGAGCGCAGTTCGTCGCGGTCGTCGAGATTCAGCCGTACTTCGAGTTCGTTCCGGAAGTGCGGCCACGGATCGGGGAAGTGCGCATGCAGTTGCTGGAACATGGCCGGATCGACGATCTCGCCAGTTTCCGGATCGGGGAAGCCGTCGCGCACCTTCGCCAGTTCCTTGGTGCGCGAGTAATCCGCCAGGCGCTTCACCATGCCATGGCTGCATGCAGCGACCACGGCGGCATCGAGTGCGTGGTGGCGGTCGCTATCGCCACGCACCTTGAGCAGGCCCCAGCGGGCGCGCAGGAAGGCGGTGGTCTGGCCGCTGAGCACAACACAGCGTTTGGCGGCCGGTAGCGCCGTGCCGTCAGCGCCGACTTTTTCGGCGAGCTTCAGGTAGCGTTCGACGTAATTCTTGAAAAAGCGGCAAATGTAGCGCGTGTCGTTGAGGTTGCGCTCGCGGAATTCCTCGGCGGCCTTGCCACCGAAATCCTTGCGCAGCAGGCGGGTGCGCTTGGCGAGGCGGTAGCTCTTGTTCGATTCGACCCAGGCGGCATAGTTGCGCCAGCGTTCGCCGTCCACCCCGCCGGGAAACGCTGTCAGGTACTCGTAGGCGGTGCGGTTGCCCTTGTTGCGGTTTTCCTCGGTCAGCACCAGCACCTTGTTGTTCTTGCTGTCGTCGTAGCTGCGCGAGTAGGGCAGGGCATGATCGACCTCGGCATAGCCGATGTCGTGCAGCACGCGATGCAGGTCGAGCGGTTTGAGGGAGTAGGCGCACTTGCCCTGCTGCTCACGGTAAAGCTGGAACTTCTCGAACTCGCGGCTTTTGGCGGCGATGCCGTATTCGGCGGCGAAGGCGGCCTTGTCCTTTTCGTTACGCTCACGGTATTCCTCCTGCGCTTTCTTGACCTTGTTGCGCTCATCAAGAGGTCGCGACAGGTCGCGCGCCATCTCGATGTGCACTGCACTTGGAGAGCCGTAGGTTCGCACCAGTGCATTGAGCACCTTGCGCGCCTGGTTGAGCGCGCGCAGAACGACCGGGTTGCGCGGCACGTCGAGTTCTTCGTTGAAGACCATGCGCCCGTACTTGTCGCGGCGGGCATACAGCGGCGGCAGATACTTGTGTTCTCCCGCGCCGGCTGCGTGCAACTGGCTGTGGTGATAGCCCGCCGCCGCGCAGGCTTCGTCGTAGCGCAGGCCGGTTTCCATGTGCGGGACGATCTTGCGCAATGCCTTGAGCGAGAGCGCGTGGAACTTGTCGAAGCTGATTTCGGCGAGGGTATCAATCATCGGCTGGCCGCCGGGCAGGGGCAGCTTGCGTAATTCCGCTTCGACTTCGTCGCCATCCTTGTAGACGGACAGCACTCGCGCAATGTCATCAAGCAGCGTCGGGTCGCCGCCGGTCGCGGCGCCGGCCATGCCTTGCCATTCGGTTTCGAGTCCTTTGGCCTTGAGTGCCTTGCTCAGGGCTTCCCAGGCGGGCAGTTTGGTGAGCGTGTCCTTTTCCTTGTCTTCGGCGATGCCGGCAAAGTTGAAGTTGCTCAGCCCGGCCTTGGTCAGTGCGGTACGCAATTGCTTGTAGGTGAGCTTGGCGTCCGCATAGCCGTAGGGCAGGGGCAGAGCGACACGGCGTTCTTCCTCGTTCAGTCCGCGCGTCATGCCGTCGACGACGATGCGCAGGTTGTTGAGTCGGGTGAGCCAGACATGGCGCTCGGCGGTGAAGCTGGCCTTGGGTGCGCGGTATTCGTTCTTCTCGAAGGTGCATTTGCCGAGCATCTTGAGTAGATCTGCACCGGCGAGCGGCGGTTTCTGCTCCCAGAACAGGCCACTCTTGTGGTCGCCATTGCCGAGGATCGCGGATTCAAGTTCGGCGCAGGCATGGGTGTTGCCGAGTTCGCGCTGGCGCCGGAACAGCAGGGCTAGTTCCTCACTCAACAGGATGCGGGAGAGCGCCTTGCCGTAGTCGCCCTGCTTGTTGCGTTGCGCATCGGGAAACTCGACCAGCACCATCTCGGCGGCGCTGCGATAGCCCTTCTCGTTCATGCGTCGCAGGGTGTCGGATAGTCCCTTCTTGACCCGGCCGCCTTCGCCCTTGGCATCGCCTTCGGCTTTCTTTTCCTCGGCACGGCTGATCCAGTGGAAGCCGCGGTGCTTGCACAGGTGATAGATGACGCGTGCCCACTCGTCATCGGTCAGGCACCGATCAAGCCCGTCGACGCGCAGTTGCCACGGGGAAACAGGCGAGGGGCGTTGGATGTCGTTGGTCTTTGCGATCATCCTCTCACGTTTGAGCAACCGCGATAGTTTGATAAGCCGCCATGCCCGCCGGCGTAGGCGGCGGCGCATCAGCCGCGCCGTGCGGCGTGCGAGATTGAGCGATTCGCCTTCCTTGGCGGTTTCCGCCTTGTCGAAACAGCGCACGCCCAGATCGACGATTCGGTTTTCGCCCAGCACGCACCAGCCTACCGAGGCGATGCCGATGTCGAAGCCAAAGGTCAGTGGTCCGAGGGTATTGCCATCCATGCTTGCCTCCCGCATAATCGGCTCCGTTGTGGTTATCCGGGGTGAGAGCCGTTGCTACAATAAAGATTCTGAAAATGAATCTGTATCCAAAAGCCCGGCGGCCAAAACCGCCGGGCTTTTTCATTCTATGCTTTGTGAATTAAATTGTGTGCGCCTGGCGCTGCCTGCGAGGCGCCGTGCCGCCAGCGCCGACTTTTTGCGGCCAGGGTTATTGCGCTACGCCCGGTGCGGCCAGCATGCTGATGATGCCGGTCAGGATGAAAAAGCCGGCGGCAATCCAGCGCATCAGCTTGAGCGGCAGGCGCTGCGCCAGGCGTTCGCCGATGATGACGGCGGGGACGTTGGCCAGCATCATGCCGAGCGTGGTGCCCATCACCACGGCGAATAGCGCGCCCTGAAACTGCGCGCCCAGTGCAATCGTCGCGAGTTGCGTCTTGTCGCCCATTTCGGCGATGAAGAAGGCGATGACGGTGGTGACGAAGGCGCCGGCGCGATGCAGTTTCGGATCGTCGTCGAGGGCGTCGGGATGCAGCGCCCAGAGGCCGAAGGCGATGAACACTGCGCCGGTAATCCACGGCAGCCAGTGAGGTGCGATCAGGTGCGCCAGCCAGACGCCGACCGAGCCGGCCAGGGCGTGGTTGAGCACGGTGGCGACGAAGATGCCGGTGATGATCGGCAGGGGTTTTTTGAGGCGGGCGGCGAGAACGAAGGAGAGAAGCTGGGTCTTGTCGCCAATTTCTGCCAGCGCGACCAGGGTGGCCGACGTGAGGAAGGCTTCCACGCTCGATCAGGCCGGTGTCTTGCGGTGTACGCAGGCGGTCTTGGTGCAGTCGACGTAGAGGTAGAGCGCATGTTCGCGCAGGGCGAAACCCCGGCTTTCGGCAATCTGGCTTTGACGCTTCTCGATCTCCAGATCGACAAATTCCTCGACGCGGCCGCACTGGAGGCAGACCAGGTGGTCGTGGTGATGGCCTTCGTTCAGCTCGAAAGTCGCCTTGCCTGACTCGAAATGGTGGCGTTGCAGCAAGCCGGCCTGCTCGAACTGGGTCAGCACGCGGTACACCGTGGCCAGGCCAATGTCGATTTCATCGACCAGCAGGTGGCGGTATACGTCTTCGGCCGTGACATGGCATGCACCACCACCCTCTTCCTTCAGCTTGCGGAACAGGTCGAGAATTTTCAGCCGTGGCAAGGTTGCTTTGAGGCCGATATTCTTGAGTTCGCTGGAGTCGGTCATGGAATGTGAATGTGCTTTGCGCTGGCGCAGATGTCAGGGCCGCGCGGGCATCTATGATATAGTTTTCGCGCTCTGCTTGCTTGCTCTTGGCTGCCCCGGTTATCTGCGAAACCGATGACCCTTCACAAATCCGGAATTCCCCGATGAAGCGACTTTTCTTGTTACTCCCTGTGCTGGCGGCCGCCTGCTCGAATGCGCCACAGGTTACTTCTTATCTTTCGCCTTATCGCATCGATGTGCGGCAGGGAAATTTTGTCAGCCAGGAAATGGTGGCGCAGCTCAAGCCGGGGCTGACCCGCGAGCAGGTGCGCTTCATCCTCGGTTCGCCGCTGGTGGCCGACATGTTTCATGCCGATCGCTGGGATTATCTCTATCGTTTGCGGCCGAGTCGCGGCGAAGCGCAGCAGCGCCATCTGGCCGTGTTTTTCCAGGATGGCAAGCTGGTGCGTGTTGCGGGTGATGTGGTGGCTGATGATGGCACTGTGGCGGAGCCTAAATCCGAGGCGCGGGTGATCGATATTGCCGCACCGGGTGCGGCCGGTCAGGACAAGCCGAAGGCGCAATGATGCAGAAGATTCGCTATGCCATTGCCGGGAGCTCCGGCCGCATGGGGCGCACCCTGATCGAAGCGGTGTTGCAGGATGAAGGCGCTACGCTGGCGGCAGCGCTCGAGCATGCCGGCAGCGCATTTCTCGGCAAGGATGCCGGTGAACTGGTGGGCGCGCCCTGCGGCGTAAAAATCACGGCGGATGTCGATGCGGCCTTGTCTGCGGCCGATTGTCTGATTGATTTCACCCGGCCCGAAGGCACTTTGTTGCATCTTGAGGCCTGCCGTCGCCATCGGGTTTCGATTGCCATCGGCACCACCGGGTTCACCGCCGCCGGCAAGGAGTCGGTCGCGGCGGCCGCCCGCGAGATCCCCGTGGTTTTCGCGCCCAACATGGCCGTTGGCGTCAATGCGGTATTCAAATTGCTGGATGTCGCGGCACGCATCCTCAACGCAGGCTATGACGTCGAAGTCATCGAGGCGCATCATCGGCACAAGGTGGACGCACCCTCCGGCACCGCGCTGCGCATGGGCGAGGTGGTGGCAAACGCCCTGGCGCGCGACTTGGAGGAATGTGCGGTGTACGGCCGCAAAGGCTACACCGGCGAGCGTCCGCCGACACAGATCGGCTTCTCGACAATTCGTGGCGGCGACATTGTCGGCGACCATACCGTGCTGTTTGCCGGAGTCGGCGAACGTATTGAAATAACCCACAAGTCGGCCAGCCGCATGCCCTACGCGCTGGGCGCGCTGCGTGCCGGCCGCTTCATGCAGGGGAAGGCGAGCGGCCTGTTCGATATGCAGGATGTGTTAAGCCTGAAATAGAGCTTGCGCGCGAAGTCTGCGGCGATTTGCTGGAGCCTGCCGCGCTGGCTTGGGGGTGTTCTGGGTTGTCTTTGGTGGCGTAGACGGCTATAATTCGCCGGTTTGCCGGACGCCATGTGAAACAAAGTCGGTGTTCGGTCCCCCGCGTGTGCCACACATGTTCCACGCTTGTTCCAAGCCTTGATCCAGGAGTTCACTGTGCCTCATCTTCCGCCCGCCCTTCTCGCCCTGGCCGACGGAACGGTTTTTAGAGGCAAAGCCATTGGCGCCACCGGAAAAAGCGTTGGCGAGGTGGTGTTCAATACCGCCATGAGCGGCTATCAGGAAATTCTCACCGATCCTTCCTACTGCCGCCAGATTGTCACCCTGACTTACCCACATATCGGCAATTGCGGCGTCAATCGCGATGATTGCGAGGCAGGCCGCGTTCATGCAGCCGGGCTGGTGATTCGCGATCTGCCCTTGCTGGCCTCGAATTTTCGCAGTGAACAGTCCCTCGATGCCTATTTGCGCGCGGAGAATGTGCTCGGCATCGCCGATATCGACACCCGTAAATTGACGCGTTTGCTGCGTGAAAAAGGCGCCCAGGCCGGTTGCCTGATGGCCGGTGACGACCTCGATGCTGACGCAGCAGTGAGTGCGGCGCGCGGGTTTCCCGGATTGGCCGGGATGGATCTGGCGCAGGTCGTGAGCACCGCGCAGCCCTATGTCTGGAGCGAGGGCGAGTGGGCGTTGGGTTCGGGCTTCGTTGCGCCGCCGGAACCGAGGTTTCACATCGTTGCCTATGATTTCGGCATCAAGCGCAATATCTTGCGCATGCTGGCGGCGCGCGGCTGCCGCATCACCGTCGTGCCGGCACCGACTTCTGCGGCCGAGGTTCTGGCGCTGAATCCTGATGGCATCTTTCTTTCCAACGGGCCGGGGGATCCCGAACCGTGCGATTACGCGATTGCGGCGATCCGCGAATTTCTCGAGCGGCGCTTGCCGACCTTCGGCATCTGCCTGGGGCATCAGTTGATGGGTCTCGCAGCAGGCGGCAGGACAATGAAAATGAAATTCGGCCACCACGGCGCCAACCACCCGGTCAAGGATATCGAGTCGGGACAGGTCTTGATTACCAGCCAGAACCACGGTTTTGCGGTTGACTCCGCGAGCTTGCCGGCGCACGTCAGGATCACGCATGTCTCGCTGTTCGACGGCAGTTTGCAGGGCATGGTCTGGAACGACCGGCCGGCCTTCTGTTTCCAGGGGCATCCCGAGGCCAGTCCGGGACCGCATGACGTGGCGTACCTCTTCGACCGGTTCATTACCCTGATGGCTGATTACAAGAAAGATGGGGCGCACCATGCCTAAGCGCACCGACCTGCACCGCATTCTCATTATTGGCGCCGGCCCGATCGTCATCGGCCAGGCCTGCGAGTTTGACTATTCCGGCGCCCAGGCCTGCAAGGCGTTGCGCGAGGAAGGCTACAAGGTCATCCTGGTCAATTCCAATCCGGCCACGATCATGACCGATCCGGAAATGGCCGATGTGACCTACATCGAGCCGATTACCTGGCAGGTGCTGGAAAACATCATCGCCAAGGAGCGTCCGGATGCGCTCTTGCCGACCATGGGCGGACAGACGGCGTTGAACTGCGCGCTCGATCTGGCCAAACACGGGGTCCTCGAAAAGTATGGCGTCGAGATGATCGGCGCCAACAAGGAGGCGATCGACAAGGCCGAGGATCGCGAGAAATTCAAGAAGGCGATGACCCGTATCGGCCTTGGCTCGGCGCGTTCCGGCATCGCCCACAGCATGGAAGAGGCGCTGCAGGTGCAGGGCGCCCTTGGCTTCCCGATCGTCATCCGGCCGTCGTTCACGATGGGCGGTTCTGGCGGCGGCATTGCCTACAACCATGAAGAGTTTGCCGAAATCTGCAAGCGCGGCCTCGAAGCCTCGCCGACGAAAGAGCTGCTGATCGAGGAGTCGCTGCTCGGCTGGAAAGAATACGAGATGGAGGTAGTGCGCGACCGCAAGGACAATTGCATCATCGTCTGCTCGATCGAGAATCTCGATCCGATGGGCGTGCATACCGGCGACTCGATCACCGTGGCGCCGGCGCAGACGCTGACCGACCGCGAATACCAGATCATGCGCAACGCCAGCATTGCCGTGCTGCGCGAAATCGGCGTCGATACCGGCGGCTCCAACGTGCAATTCGCGATCAACCCGCAGAACGGGAAGATGGTGGTGATCGAGATGAATCCGCGCGTTTCGAGATCAAGCGCGCTGGCGTCCAAGGCGACCGGCTTCCCGATCGCCAAGATCGCGGCCAAGCTCGCGGTCGGCTATACGCTGGATGAGTTGCAGAACGACATTACCCGTGGCGCCACGCCGGCTTCGTTCGAGCCGTCCATCGACTATGTGGTGACCAAGATTCCGCGCTTTGCGTTCGAGAAATTCCCGCAGGCGAACGATCGCCTGACGACGCAGATGAAGTCGGTGGGCGAGGTCATGGCGATTGGCCGCAGTTTTCAGGAGTCGATGCAGAAAGCCTTGCGCGGACTGGAAGTCGGGGCTTATGGTTTTGATGAAATCGAGGCCGACCGCGAGGAAATCAATCACGAACTGGCGAACCCCGGCCCGCAGCGCATCTGGTATGTCGCCCAGGCGTTTCGTGAAGGCTATACGCTGGACGAACTGTTCGCCCTGACCAAAATCGATCCGTGGTTTCTCGTCCAGATCGAGGACATCGTCAAAACCGAGGCCTGGCTGGGTTCGCAGAACCTGGCCGATCTTGACTTCGACACGCTGCGCGGTTTGAAGCGCAAGGGTTTTGCGGATCGGCGCATTGCGGCAAAAGTCGGCGCTGACAATACGGCGAGCGAAACCGCAGTACGCGAGCGTCGGCATGCGCTGGGCATTCGTCCGACCTACAAGCGGGTCGATACCTGCGCTGCCGAGTTTGCCACCTCGACGGCCTACATGTACTCGACCTACGAGGACGAATGCGAGGCGCAACCGACCACGCGACGCAAGATCATGGTGCTGGGCGGCGGCCCCAACCGCATCGGCCAGGGCATCGAATTCGACTACTGCTGCGTCCATGCGGCACTGGCGATGCGCGAGGACGGCTATGAAACGATCATGGTCAATTGCAATCCGGAGACCGTGTCCACCGATTACGACACCTCCGACCGCCTTTATTTCGAACCGCTGACGCTGGAGGACATCCTCGAGATCGTCCATGTCGAGCAGCCGGAAGGTGTGATCGTCCAGTTCGGCGGCCAGACACCGCTCAAGCGCGCGCGCGATCTTGAGGCCAATGGCGTGCCCATCATCGGCACCAGCCCGGACATGATCGACGCTGCCGAAGACCGCGAGCGTTTCCAGAAGCTGCTGCACGACCTGGGGCTCAGGCAGCCGCCCAACCGCACCGCGCGCACCGAGGCCGATGCCCTGCGCCTGGCAGCCGAAATCGGCTATCCGCTGGTGGTGCGGCCTTCCTATGTGCTGGGCGGACGGGCCATGGAAATCGTCCATGAGCAGAAAGACCTCGAACGCTACATGCGCGATGCGATCAAGGTTTCCAACGATTCGCCGGTGCTGCTCGATCGCTTCCTCAATGACGCCACCGAGGTAGATGTCGATGCCTTGTGCGACGGCAAGGAGGTCATCATCGGCGGCATCATGGAGCACATCGAGCAGGCCGGCGTGCATTCGGGCGATTCGGCGTGTTCGCTGCCGCCGTTCAGCCTGTCGCGGAAGATTCAGGACGAGTTGCGGCGCCAGACGGCGATGATGGCGCATGGCCTGAACGTCATCGGCCTGATGAACGTGCAGTTTGCCATTCAGGGGCAAGACGATGACGCAGTGGTCTATGTGTTGGAGGTTAACCCGCGCGCTTCGCGCACGGTGCCTTTTGTCTCCAAGGCCACCAGCTTGCCGCTGGCGAAAATCGCTGCGCGCTGCATGGCCGGCCGCAGTCTGGCCGAGCAGGGCGTAACGCGCGAAATCATCCCGCCGTATTATTCGGTGAAGGAGGCGGTTTTCCCCTTCATCAAGTTTCCCGGTGTCGATACCATTCTCGGCCCGGAAATGAAATCGACCGGCGAGGTCATGGGCGTCGGCGGCAGTTTCGGCGAAGCCTTCGTCAAGTCCCAGCTTGCCGCAGGGACGAAACTGCCTCTGGCCGGCAGGGTTTTTATCAGCGTCAAGCCGGCGGACAAGGACAAGGCTGTGGACGTCGCTGCGCAACTGCACGCGCTGGGCTTTACCCTGGTGGCCACCCGCGGTACGGCCATGGCGATTGCGTCAGCCAATTTGCCGGTGTCGATCGTGAACAAGGTCACCGAAGGGCGGCCGCATATCGTGGACATGATCAAGAACGGCGAGATTTCCCTGATCGTGAATACGGTCGAGGAAAAGCGCACGGCGATTGCCGATTCGCGCTCGATCCGAACTTCGGCACTGGGCGCCAAGGTCACGCTGTTTACCACGGTCGAGGGTGCGCGTGCGGCGTGCGCTGGCATGCGTCATGCCGGCCTGGAAACCTATTCCCTGCAGGAACTTCACACCAGGCTTGTGCCATGAGCGGAAAATTTCCCATTACCCTGCGCGGGGTCGAGTTGTTGCGCGTCGAATTGCAACGCCTGAAGACGGTTGAGCGACCGGCGGTCATCGCGGCGATTGCCGAGGCGCGTTCGCATGGCGATCTGTCCGAGAATGCCGAATACGATGCGGCCAAGGAGCGTCAGGGATTTGTTGAAGGGCGCATCAAGGAGGTCGAAGGCAAGCTGGGGAACGCCCAGATCATCGATCCGGCCGCGCTCGATGTGGATGGCCGGGTGGTGTTCGGCGCGACGGTTGAGCTCGAGGACATGGAGAGCGGACAAAAGGTCAGCTATCAGATCGTGGGCGACGACGAAGCGGATATCAAGTCGGGCATGATTTCGTTCAACTCGCCGGTAGCGCGCGCCCTGATCGGGAAGTTTTCCGGTGATGTGGTGGAAGTGAAAACGCCGGGGGGCACACGGGAATACGAAATTCTCGATGTCAAATACATCTGACGGCATGGGCCGTGCCGAAACCCGCTTGATGCGGTTCGCCGCTGCGCTCAACGCAATTGTTGTTTCCGTGTGGGTCGGCAGCCAGGCCGCGATTGGCTATATCGCCGCGCCGGTGCTGTTTGCGCAACTGACGGATCGAATGCTGGCCGGCAACCTGGCCGGGGCGATGTTTTCCGTCATGACGTGGGTCGGACTGGGATGCGGCGCCTATCTCCTGCTTTATCAGTTTGTGACGCAAGGCGCGGCGGTGCGTCGCTCTGTTGCATTCCGGCTTGTTGTGATGATGCTGGCGGTGACGCTTGTCGGCCATTTCGGTATCGGGCCGCTTCTGGCGCAACTGAAGGCGGCGGCGTTGCCACTGCCGGTCATGGAATCCCCGCTGCGCGACCGGTTTGCGTTCTGGCACGGGGTTTCAAGCCTGCTCTACCTGCTGCAGACCTTGCTTGGAGTTGCGCTTTTAGTACGACAGGGTCGCGGCAGGCCGGCTTAAGTCCGGTGCCGACGGCGAAGTTAATTACGCGCCGCGGCTTGTTTCTTCATTTCGGGCGTGCCTTTTCGCCGTCCTGCCAGCGCCGACTCTTCTGCGCGCCTGCGGCAGAGTTTTCCAGTAAGCGGACTGGCTGTGGAACACGAAGCGCGGGTTGAGAGCGGGTGCGTGCTGGCTACTCTGACTCGACGCGGTTGCGGCCGTTTCTCTTGGCGCGGTAAAGCGCAGCGTCGGCACGGCAGATCAGGTCGACCAGCGTCGGGGTAGCGGCACGGAAACTGACAACCCCGAAGCTGGCCGTGTAGTCACAGGTCTTGCCATCCACTTGCGTCGGTGTGTCCACCGCCGCAAGCCGCATCCGCTCGGCGGCATGGCAGGCTTCTTCGAGCGTGGTGCCCGGCATCAGTACCACGAACTCCTCGCCGCCCCAACGCCCGATCAGGTCGACGCTCCGGGTGGACGCGCGCAGCACCTGGGCGAAATTTTTCAGTACTTCGTCACCGCCAAAGTGGCCAAACAGGTCGTTGATGGTCTTGAAATGATCGAGATCGGTCAATATCAGTGTCAGCGGTGTGTCGTAGCGTTGAGCGAGTTGGACTTCCCGCTGCGCCACCTCGTCGAAGGCGCGCCGGTTGGCCAGTCCGGTCAATGCATCAGTGCGCGCCAGTTGCTCAGCCGCATCTTTCTGCCGGTTCAGTTCCGCAGCCACGGCGTCGAGTTTGCCCAGCACGCCGGCCGCGATGCGGAATGACAGCCAGCCGGACAGCAGCAAGCCGGTCAGCATGATCGCCAGCGTTACCTGCAGCATTTCGCGCTCGCGCGCGTCGAGGTGGGCGCGCGACAGCTCGACGACGACGTGCCCGGCCACCCTGGGCGCCGCCGGACGGGTCCCGCGTTCCCAGACGGCGGCGTCCTCTTCCAGCGCCAAGGGGCTGCCCTGCACCGGCACGACCACCGTGGTGAAGTGCTTGTCGCTGATCACCTGCGGAGCGCCGTTCAGTGCCAGCGTGTACTGCCGTGCAGGCCCCGACTGCACGAGCAGATTGCCACCCTGATCGAGCACGCTGACCGACCTCACTAGCGGATTGCCTTCCATCACACCGCTCGCCAGCATGCGCAAAGGTTCGTGGTTACCGCTGAAGTCCGCGTACTCCACCGCCGACCCGAACTGGTGCGCGATGGCCTGCCCGTATTCCTGGAACAGTTTTTCCTGGTCATCCTGATAGCGGGTGAAGAAAGCCCACTCGACTAGAAGCACCATTACCAGCGCCGGCAGCACCGCACCGACCAGCAGGCGTCCGCGCAGGGTATCGGTCAGCCACCTCACGGGTTACCCTCCTGTCGTCGCAGATCCTCGGCGATCTCGGCTGCGTCGTCAAGCGCTATGCCCAGCGACGCGGCCACCTTCGGGTTAGTAATGACCGTGAATTCATGCGGCATCTGTTCGGCTGGCAACCGGCCAGTCGCCCGCCAGTTGCGCACAATCGCAGCGGCTTGGCGTGCAATCTGGCTCGGCGTCGAATAAACCGCCAGCATGGCGCCGGCGCGCACATAGGCCGGTGAAAATGCCATCAGCGGAACGTGCGCTCGATAGGTCGTCAGCAGAATGTTCTGCAGGCTGGCACTGTTATAGACCACTGTGTCGGGTAGGGCGAGCAGGACATCGGCGGTTTCCAGCGCGGCCCGGAGCGAGGCGAAGATGTGTTCCGGCGCATCGATGCTGCCGGCTTTCACCAGTTTCAGCTCGTGGGCGTCTGCCTCGCGGGCCAGCGCGTCCAGATAGGGTCGCGTCTGCGGCCCGGGCAGCACGGCAACCCGCCGGACGTTGGGCAGCGTGCGGCGGATCAGTGCCATCTGGCGCGCCACGGGCTGGTCGAGCACCAGCGCCGCAACCGGACGACGGCCCGGTGGATGGTTATCCAGTTCCGCGCGGTACGACACACGGGGCAGCAAGGTGGCGACGATCGGTATGCCCTCCCAGGCGGCACCGCGTGCCGCTAGCCGCCCGAGCATGCCTTCGAGCGCGGCATGTCCGACCGTAATGATCATGTCGGGTGGGCTCTCCTTGCTGTCGGCCAGCGCGCCCCAGGATGCTGTCGTGATTGCTGCGGCCGGCAACTCGGCACGCAGCACACCGGCTACTTCAGCGTAGGGGCCACCCTCTTCGGCCAACGCGACCCAGATGTGCTGCGGAACATTCCCGGCATATACCAAAGTCATGGACAGGAGCCAGGCGGCGCCTACAACGGCATGCAGGATTCGGCGCATCAGAATTCCAGCCTCAGGGTGCCGAAGGTGCGGCGCGCGAACTCGAATTGCCGGCTTGGCATGAAGACCGGATAACTACCATTGGCTGCCTGCGATATCACGGCGATCTCGGCGCGGGTGGCGCCAAGACGAAAGGGCCAGGCCAGCCGCAGATCCAGTCGTGTCCGGGGGGCTGTCCGGTCCGAGGCCGGATTGCGAAAGCTCATCGAATCGACGTTATGCAGCTGGGCGGTGAGTTCGAGGGCGCCAATGCGCTGAAACCAGGCCAGCGTGGTGATGTGACGCGGCGTCGCGGCGCTGTCCTGGTCCCGGACAGAATTGAGCGTCGTCAGGAACGCCTGGTTGAGCCATATCTCGGTATCGGTGTTGGGTTTCCAGCGCACCTGATATTCGATGCCGCGCAGGTGATATCCCGGAGAGTTGACGAAATCTGTGGGGTTGTCGCCACGGGGACGAATGAGATCCTTGAGCCGCTCCTCGAAGGCACGCACGTCGAGGGTCAGGCGCAAGGCGGGCAGTTCCCCCAGGTAGCCCAGTTCGCGGGATTCCACCGACTCCGCGCGTACTTCGCCGCGCGCTAGGTAGGTGTGCCCGACCTGGAGGCCGCCGAGGAAATAGCGAACATCTGCCTTGAGCTCGAGCAGTGACGGGGAGCGAAATGACCGCGTCAGTCCGGCGCGCAGGGTATGCTCGGGCGCAAGCCGGTAATTCACGGCCAGGCGTGGCGCAAACTCGGTCCCTGCATCGCTGTGCTTTTCCCACAGGCCGCCCGCATTGATGATCCAGCGCTCATGGGGCTTCCATTCGACGTTGCTGAACAGCTGATAGCGCTCGAAGCTTGCCTTGTCGGAAAAATACAGGGGCCGCGAAAAGGCGGCCTCGTGTTTGACGCCAAATCCCCAATTGGCGCGCAAGCCCGCGCCCAGTCCGACCGTATGTTGCAGTTCCGCGCTGAGGCGCTGGCCGCGGCCGCCAAAATCGAGCAACAGGCCGGGAATGGTCTGGTAGTAGCTCTGGTCATGTATCGATTCTTGTTCGTAACTGGCCGAGATCTTCAGCAGTTCGTCGGGAGAGAGGCTTTTCTGCCAGCTGCCATTGAGGAAAAAGCTATCCCAGAGTACGGTGCGGAGCGGATTCCCCGCAGATGTCGAAAATCCCTCACCGGCGGAGTGGCGCAGCACTCCGGCCGTCAGCATCAGATCGGTATCCGGGGCCGGCTTCAGGTCACCGCGAAACTGGATCTGGCTGAATGTCTTGTCGTCGTGCGCATTTCGGTAGCCATGATCGGATTGACTGGCCGCCGTCAGCCGGAAGAAGGCCTCTGGCGACCCCCATCCATGGCGCAGCAGGGTGTCTCTGACGCCCTCGCCTCCCGCAGTCGCGGACACTACCGTGCCGGTTGTGTCTGCGGCGTGGCTGGTGACGATGTTGATCACGCCGAGAAAGGCGTTCGCACCATAGGCGGCCGAGTTGGAGCCGCGCAGCACCTCGATGCGTTCGATATCCTCCAGCACCACACCCATCATGCCGCGATGTGTATCGCCCAGATAGAAGGAGGAATAGACGGAACGGCCGTCGATCAGCACCTGATTCTGAGAGCCACTGTCGCTGAGGGCGGCATGGTAGATACCGACCGGGTTGGCGCCGTTCCAGCCGCTGACGATATAGCCGGGCACCAGACGCAACAGATCCGCCACATCCCGAGCGCCCGAGCGCCGGATCGTTGCGCGGTCGATGACGGTCACCGCACCCGGTGTCTCGCTGAGCGGCTGGGCAAGGCGGGTGACAGTCAATATCTCCGGGATATCTGAAAAATAGTCTTTTTCGGTTAGTTCGGCCGCAACCACGTCGCCTGCATGGCAAAGCAGGCCGACAAGCAATACCCTGGAAAAGCGGCCGCGCCTTGCTGTGGTTTCATGATGTTTCGCGCTGTCACAGACGGTATGATGCGTAGGATTCGGCTGGCTGGAAAACTGCCGTGCTGGCAGCGGATTCGGGGTTGCGCTAGAAGGTTGCATCGTCGCCAGATGGGTAAACGGTTTTAGCCCGGACGGCGTCTGCGCAGTTCGTTGCGCGCTGCGGCCTGTTTCTTCGTTCCGGGCTTTTCTTTTCGCCGTCCTGCCAGCGCCGACTTTTCTGCTATGCCGTCTGTGGCTGGCTTTGCACGCCAGAGTATGAGCAGATTGCCGATATGCTGGACGTTGGCGCAATCAAGGGCCGTGCAGATTTCGTTGAACAGCGGCTCGCGTTCTGCGCGCTCGATGCCGTAAAGTCGCACCTTGATCAGTTCGTGCGCTTTGATGCAACGATCAATTTCGGCCAGAACCGTGGGAGTGAGGCCTTTCTGGCTGATCGATACGACAGGATTCAGATGGTGCGCAGCGGCTCGCAGGGCGCGGCGTTGGGTAGGATTAATTTCAGTCATGACGGGATTGTAGCGTGACCGACAAGATCAAGCGTAACAAGAAGAACAAAGCCTGGATGATGGAGCACGTCACCGACACCTATGTGCAACGTGCCAAGGCCGAAGGCTGGCGCTCGCGCGCAGCATTCAAGCTGACCGAGATCGATGATCAGGACAGGCTTCTAAAGCCAGGCATGACGGTGGTCGATCTGGGCTCTGCGCCGGGCAGTTGGTCGCAGGTGGCTTCGCGGCGCATCCTGCCGGAGGGGCGACTGATTGCGCTCGACATTTTGCCCATGGATAGTTTGCACGGGGTCGAATTCATTCAGGGCGACTTTCGTGAAGAAACCGTTCTGCACCAGTTGGAGGGAATGCTGGAAGGTCGTCAGGTGGACCTTGTTCTTTCCGATATGGCCCCCAACATGTCAGGGATTGAACTGACCGATCAGGCGCGCGTAATGTACCTGGCGGAACTCACACTGGAATTTTGTGAACGAAAAATGAAACCTGGCGGCGATATGCTGGTCAAAGTTTTTCAGGGGAGTGGGTTTATGGAGTTGCGTAGCGCTGTTTTGCAGATGTTTCAGACGGTCCAGGTGAGAAAGCCGGCTGCCTCGCGTGGACGCAGTGCCGAGAATTTCCTTTTGGCACGAGGCAAACGGGCTTGAGGGGTGGTGTCGTTATTTGCAGAATGTCTGATACAACACTAGAATTACTTTGTGTGTAGTCCCAACAGAGAGGGTAGTCATGAACGGAATGTTCAAAAATGTAGCGATCTGGCTGGTTGTCGGCATCATTCTGATGACCGTGTTCAATCAGTTCACTTCGCATCAGGCGTCCCAAAACACCCTCGAGTATTCGCAGTTCCTTGACGAGGTAAAGCAGGGGCATATTGCGAAGGTGGTTATTCAGGGACGTACGCTGGAAGCGACGACGAATGATGGGCGCCATGTGATTTCCTATGCGCCGCCGGACCTGTGGATGGTTTCCGACCTGCTGAAGAATAACGTCAAGGTTGTAGCCAAGCCTGAAGAAGAGCAGTCCTTCCTCATGAATATCCTGGTTTCATGGTTTCCGATGCTGCTCTTGATCGGCGTCTGGATTTACTTCATGCGTCAGATGCAAGGTGGCGGGCGTGGCGGTGCCATGTCGTTTGGCAAGAGCAAGGCGCGCTTGATGGAGGAGTCTTCGAATACCGTGACTTTTGCCGATGTCGCAGGATGCGACGAGGCCAAGGAAGAGGTTGCCGAGTTGGTCGATTTTCTGCGTGATCCGACAAAATTCCAGAAACTTGGCGGCCGGATTCCGCGCGGGGTGCTGATGGTCGGCAGCCCGGGTACCGGCAAGACGCTGTTGGCAAAAGCCATTGCCGGCGAGGCCAAGGTGCCCTTCTTCTCGATCTCCGGTTCCGACTTCGTCGAAATGTTTGTTGGTGTCGGCGCCTCCCGCGTGCGTGACATGTTCGAGCAGGCCAAGAAATCCTCACCATGCATCATCTTCATTGACGAAATCGATGCCGTGGGGCGTCAGCGCGGTGCAGGGCTGGGCGGCGGTAACGATGAACGCGAACAGACGCTGAATCAACTGCTGGTCGAGATGGATGGTTTCGAAGGCGCCTCCGGAGTGATCGTGATTGCTGCGACCAATCGACCGGATGTCCTGGATCCGGCACTGTTGCGGCCAGGACGGTTCGACCGGCAGGTGACCGTGCCTTTGCCTGACATGCGCGGCCGGGAGCAAATCCTCATGGTGCACATGCGCAAAGTGCCCGTGGCTCCGGATATTGACGCGGCGGTTCTGGCGCGTGGCTGCCCGGGATTCTCTGGCGCGGACCTGGCTAACCTGGTGAACGAGGCGGCCCTGTTTGCTGCGCGCGGCGGCAAGCGGGTGGTGGACATGGAGGACTTTGAGCGCGCCAAAGACAAAATCATGATGGGCGCCGAGCGGCGCACCATGGTGATGCTGCAGGAAGAACGCCAGAATACTGCTTATCACGAGTCTGGCCATGCCATCGTTGCCATGCTGTTGCCGAAGACGGATCCGGTGCATAAAGTCAGCATCATGCCGCGTGGCCGTGCATTGGGGATTACCATGCAACTGCCGGAACAGGAGCGCTTCAGCCAGGACAAGGAGCGGCTGCTATGCACCATTGCGGTCATGTTTGGCGGCCGTATCGGGGAAGAGCTCTTTATGCATCAGATGACGACTGGCGCTTCAAACGATTTCCAGCGTGCTACGGATCTGGCGCGCCGCATGGTGACGCAGTGGGGCATGTCGGATGTCCTCGGTACCATGGTCTATGGTGAAGAAGAGGGTGAGGTATTCCTTGGACGTTCGGTGACTACGCACAAAAACATGTCGGAAGCCACCATGCAGAAGGTTGATGCGGAAATTCGTCGCATTCTTGATGAACAGTACGCCTTGGCGCGCCGTTTGCTGGAAGAGAATCGCGACAAGGTCGAGGCCATGGCGGCCGCTTTGCTGGAATGGGAAACCATCGACGCCGAACAGGTGAAAGACATCATGGCCGGTCGGCCGCCGCGCGCACCCAAGCCGAGTGCGCCACCGCCAGCGCCAAGAACCGGTGGCGGCGCCCCGGGCGAGGCGCCGACGGCAACTGCCGCCACGGCTTGACAGCAACCCCGTTGCTATAGCCGCCGATTCGACAGGATCGGCGGCTTTTTTATGACACAAAACTTTCACTGCGGCCGTTATGTGCTTAATGTCGGACGTCCGATCGTCATGGGCATCGTCAATCTCACCGACGATTCATTTTCCGGTGACGGACTGAGGGATGATCCAGCGGCGGCGATTACCCACGGTCGGTGCCTGGTCGCCGAAGGGGCACATATTCTTGACCTTGGCGCCGAGTCGTCCCGCCCTGGTGCACAGCCGATCTCCGCCATACAGGAGATTGACCGCCTGCTGCCGGTGATCGACGGATTGCTCGCTTGCGGGACGCCCATTTCCGTGGATACGACGAAGCCCGAAGTCATGCGTGCCGTCATCGCGGCAGGCGCCGACATGATCAACGATATTGCGGCGTTGCAGGCTCCGGGAGCGCTGGAGGTTGTTGCTGCCAGTTCCGCCGGCATTTGCCTGATGCACATGCAGGGCTCTCCCGGGAACATGCAGCAGGCGCCGCAGTATGCCGATGTCGTTAACGAAGTGGCGGATTTTTTTGCCAGTCGCGTGGCGGCTGCGGAGACGGCGGGTATCGCTTTGAACCGGATCTGCGTCGATCCCGGGTTTGGCTTTGGCAAGACGCTGGAGCACAATCTTGACCTGCTGCGACGGCTCGATGAACTGGTAATTCCGGGTCTGCCTTTGCTGGTCGGGCTGTCGCGCAAGTCGATGCTGGGCATGCTTACCGGGCGTGCAGCGATGGACAGGGTGCATGCCGGCATTGCGGCGCATGTGCTGGCAGTGATGCGAGGTGCGCGTATTCTGCGCGTGCATGATGTGGCGGCCACGCGCGATGCGCTGGCCATAGTTCAGGCGGTGGAGGAGCAAGCGTGACGAGAAAATATTTTGGTACCGATGGTGTCCGTGGCCGCGTTGGCGAAATGCCGATTACGCCCGAGTTTGTCATGCGCCTGGGTTATGCAGCCGGGGCGACGCTGGTGGCACGGGACAAGATGCCGGCAGGCGATCATCCGGCGGTGCTGATCGGCAAGGACACGCGCATCTCCGGCTACATGCTGGAGGCGGCGCTGGAAGCCGGATTTGCAGCGGCGGGGGTGGATGTCGTGCTGTGCGGACCGATGCCGACCCCGGCGGTGGCCTACCTGACACGCGCCTTGCGCTTGCAGGCCGGTGTGGTGATTTCGGCCTCGCACAATCCGTATGACGACAACGGAATCAAATTTTTCTCCGCCCAGGGCGCCAAGTTGCCGGATGCGATCGAGCGCGAAATCGAAGCGCGGCTGGATCAGCCCATGACCTGCATGGATTCGGCGCATCTGGGGCGTGCGCGCCGGATCGATGATGCTGCCGGACGTTATATCGAATTTTGCAAGAGCACGTTTCCCAATGAGCTCGATCTGCGTGGCATGAAGATCGTGGTCGATAGCGCACACGGTGCGGCGTATCACGTTGCGCCCAAGGTGTTTCACGAACTCGGTGCGGAAATAGTCGGCGTTGGCGACACGCCGAACGGGCTCAATATCAATGCCAATGTGGGCGCGACAGCGCCGCATGCCTTGCGTTGTGCCGTCCTTGACTCCCGCGCTGATTGCGGCATTGCCCTTGATGGTGATGCGGATCGTCTGGTCATGGTGGATGCGGCCGGTGAAATCTATGATGGCGACCGCTTGCTCTACATCATTGCGCGTCATCGTACCCGCTCTGTCCCGGTGACCGGCATTGCCGGAACACTGATGAGCAACCTTGGCTTCGAGCATGCGCTGGCGCGCCTTGGCATCGAGTGCGGGCGCGCCAAGGTGGGTGACCGCTATGTGCTGGAGATGATGCAGGAACGTGGCTGGATTCTCGGCGGCGAAAATTCGGGCCATATCATCTGCCTTGATCGCCATACGACCGGCGATGGCATCATTGCGGCCCTGCAAGTGTTGTCTGCATTGCGCGCCGACGGTGAAACGCTGGCGCAGGCCTGCGCCGACCTCGCCTTGTATCCGCAAAAGCTGATCAATATTCGCCTGCCTGCCGGCTTCGACTGGGCCGGCGATTCCGGCATCCAGGCGGCAGTAGCCGCAGCCAGGACGAGGTTGGCGGATCAGGGCCGCGTGTTGCTCCGGCCCTCAGGCACCGAACCCCTGTTGCGCGTGATGGTCGAGGGGCGTGAAGCGGCGATGGTCGCAGAGCAGGCGGAGGCGATTGCCGAGGCCGTGCGCTGCGCCATCGGTGAGACCCGTACCGAACCCCGGTAAGTCAGGCCGCCAGACGTCGGCGTTCGACGAACAGACTCGAGCCCTGCAATTTTTTCGCCTGGGACTTGGCGGCACTGACACCGGCGGCCACCTCATGGTGTGAATGGCAGCTGCCAAAACTTACTGGCAGGCAGCCGAGTGAAAGCGTGGGGATCAAATAAAACACGCGCTCACCGCGCCGGTTTTCGGTAGCGAAGCCCCCGGCTTCGCGGTGTTGTGGTTCCATCAGGTGGCGGATTCGACTGTCGAACAGATGCAGTGCCTTCTGGCAGCGCGCTTCCCAGTCGGGACTTTGAAACAGCAGCATGAAGTCATCACCGCCGACATGGCCGAGGAAGTCGGCCCGCGGATCGATGACTTCGGAGAGTACCCGCGCCAACATCAGGATGACATCGTCGCCACGGCGGAAACCATAGACATCGTTGTAGGGTTTGAAATGGTCGATGTCGGCATAACAGGCGACGAACGGTGTGTTGCCGGCCACCAGTCGCTCGATGTGCTCGTTGATCGGCACGTTGCCGGGCAGCTGCGTCAGGGGATTGGCATAGCGCGCCGAGCGGATTTGCATGTCGGTGATCAGGCTCATCAACTCGCGGTTCGAGCCGATGCCAAGATAGTGGCCGTCGCGGGTAATGATGAAACAATCCGCCAGCGCATGCTGCTCCGAGTTGCTGACCAGTCGCGCAACGTCCTGTACGCTGTCCGTATGTTCGACGATCAGTTGCGCCGGTTGCATCAGCGTGTGGCAGGACTTCTTGCTGAACAGCTCGCGATGGAACGGGCGGGCGAAACGGTCGATGATGTCGAAGCGATGAATGATGCCCAACGGCCTGCCATGTTCCACTACCGGAAGCGAGAGCAGTTTCGGTTCGCGCTCGAAGCGGGCATACACGTCATCATTTCCGGTGCTGGGCGAAACAGGCTCCAGTGCGCGCAGGAGCTGCCGGATCGGGGCGCTGACCGGGTTGTCGGCGCCCTGACGGGGGAACACGATGAGTCGTGCGCTGGTCAGCAAGTCCTCAATAGAGGACGTCGGCGCCATGCCAGGCTGGGCCGAGGGTTTTGCAATCAGATAGCCCTGGGTGAAGCGGATGCCCAGGTCGCGCACCGTGGCGAACTCGGCCTCGGTTTCGACGCCTTCGGCGATCAGTTGCGAGCCGCATGTTTCGGCAATCTGGTGCATGGCGCGCACCAGTTGAAACTTGAGCGGGTCATCGGCGATGCCGGTGATGAAGTGGCGATCAATCTTGACGAACTCGGGCCGCACCTCGGACCACATGCGCAGGTTGGAAAATCCCTCGCCGAGATCGTCCATCGCCAGATCGAATCCCCGGCTGCGATATTCAGCGAGGATATCGTGGAGGAAAGAGAAGTCGTTGACCAGATGGTTCTCGGTGATTTCTATGACCACTTGTCCCGGCGTCAGACCCAGTTTTTCCAGCAGCGGCAGGTCGCCGCTGTCACGGAACCCGGCGTCATTCAGGCAGGGGATGCTGGCGTTGATGAAGAGCTTGCCTGGCAGCTTGAGGCGGGCATAGTCGGTGAGCACGATTTCGCGGCACAGATGTTCGAATTCACAGATCAGGCCGCTTTCGCGGGCAAGCTGGAACAGGACCTGCGGTGAATGCAGCAGTGAATCGACCGGGCCGCGGATCAGTCCCTCGAAGGCGAAATAGTCACCACTGTGCATGTCGAGAATGGGTTGAAATACCGCATGCAGCCGACGGGTGGACATCAGCTCGAAGAAGTCGGACAGGCTTGAATGCGTCACTCCGCGCTCTTGTCGCTCCTGTTCTTGAGGATGGCTGTCGTTGATGCGATCGAGCAGGATGAAGGGGGGTAACATGGTTTAATCCTTGTGGTCATGAAACAGATGGCATGGCGGCCGCTTCCGCCTTGGCATCATTGGCGGCAGGAGCCAGCGCGGATGGATGCCAGGTGCGCAGTAGCTCCATGCGGCCATTGCTGTGCTCGACAATCGCGGTGCAGCTATCGACCCAGTCGCCGCAGTTGATGTAGGTCAGGCCGTCCATTTCCTTGATGGTGGCGCAATGGATGTGACCGCAGATGACGCCATCGAGTCCGCGTTCGCGCGCGGCATGCATCACGGCATCCTCGAAATCGAAAATGAACGATACGGCACGTTTGACGCGCAGCTTGGCGTAGCCGGCAAGCGACCAGTAACCGGGGCGGCCAATCTGTCTGCGCCACCAGGAAAGCCAGCCGTTGACCCGTACCAGCAGGTTGTAGCCGATGTCGCCGAGCACGGCCAGCCAGCGATGATGGCGGGTGACCTGGTCGAACTGGTCACCGTGGATGAGCAGATAACGGCGCCCGTCGGCAGCGATGTGAATATGCTCGCGGCGGACCAGGATGTCGCCAAAGGCTGTATCGTCGTAGTCGCGCAACGCCTCGTCGTGATTGCCGGGGATCAGCATGATGCGCTCGCCATGACGGGCGCGACGGAGGAATTTTTGTACCACGGTGTTTTGCGCTTGCGTCCAGTGAATGCTGCGACTCATGGCCCAAAAGTCGATGATGTCGCCCACCAGAAAGATTTGTTCGGCCTCTATGTGGCGCAGGAAATCGAGCAGACGCTCGGCCTGGCAGCCGCGTGTGCCGAGGTGAATATCCGAAAGGAACAGCGAGCGAACCTTCATGCACTGCTCCTCCACGTCAATCGGGAGCGAAACGGAAGGTCGGGATAATGCGATGCTGTCGCTCATGGGTATGTATGGTTTCTCGCAGAAGGAGATCCAGATCGCCACTGATTGCCGTCCAGTCGAGATGGCGCACGCTGTTCGCTGCACGCTGGCGCAGGGCGGTGAGAAGCTCCGGGTTGCGTGCGAGTTCCACCGCAGCGGAGATGAACAGGGCATCCTCCCCGCTGGGCACGACGCGCCCGTTGTCACCGTTACGGATCAGCTCGCCGGCGGCGGCGCAGTCATAGGCGACAACCCCGAGACCACTGGCGAGCGCTTCTGTGGTGACGTTGCCAAAAGTCTCGGTGAGGCTGGGGAAGAGAAACATGTCGGCGGAAGCGTAGTGCGTGGCGAGGTCTTCATCGCGGCGCATGCCGGCGAACAGGTAGGCTGCGTCGCTGCGCTCGAGCTCGCGGCGCAGCGGGCCGTCGCCGACGAACAGCAGACGGGCATCGGGCCGTACTGTGCGAATCGCGGCAAAGGCGCGGGTGACCAGCGGCAGGTTCTTTTCCGCCGCCAAGCGGCCGACGTAGGCGATGACCAGTTGCTCCTTGTCCACGTTCCAGGCGCTTGCGCGCAGCGTGTCGCTGCGTCGTGCCGGATTGAACAGAGCGGTATCGACACCGCGCGAAACCACGCGCACCGAGCGGTAGCCTTTGGCCCTGAGTTCATTCGCCACGGCAAAAGTCGGTGCCAGCGTGACGGCGCTTTTGTTGTGCAGGCGGCGCAGATGCGCGCTGACCAGGCCTTCGAGCCAGCCCAGGCCGTAGTGGTGGCTGTAGGCGTGAAAGTTGGTGTGAAATTCCGAAGCCACCGGAATGTCGAGCGTATGTGCGGCGGCGATGGCGGAGGCGCCGAGCGGGCCTTCGGTCGCCACCTGGATGATGTCCGGTCGGTCGCTACGCCATGCCTCAAGCAGTCGCGACTTTGACGGCAGGCCGAAACGCAGGCCGCGATAACCCGGCAGCGGGCAGCCGCCAACCAGGATTTCGGTGAGGTTTTCTTCAGTCGCTGAAATGTCTTTGGCATGCTGGCGCGGCCGTACCAGCGTGAAGCGATGGCCACGCTGGCGCAGGCCATCGGTCAGGCGACCCAGGGTCATGGCGACGCCATTTATTTCAGGTCGCCAGGTTTCCGTGACCAATGCAATGTGAAGTAATTTTTTCATGTGATTACTTTGTTTGCGCCAAGTTGAGTTCAGGTTGCGTGCAGATGACAGTTTTGTTCCAGTTCGCGTGTGGCGGTACGTGCGGCAATGATTTCGCGATACAGCGCGGCCAGTCGTGCGGCTTGGGTGGCGGCGTCCCAGGTACGGGCGAAGGCAATGCCTTGCTGGCCCATGACGTCGAGCTGCTCTGGGTGATCGAGCAAGTCGACGAGTTGGTTGGCGAAATCCTGCGGTGTGTCGGCCGCCGCAAGCGCACCGCGCTGCGGGGAGATGATTTCTGCGGCGCCCAGCGCCGGGATGGCGAGCACAGGCAAGCCGATCGCCATTGCTTCCAGCAAAACCAGGCCCTGGGTTTCGGTCAGCGAGGCAAAGGTGAACACGTCGGCGGCGGCATAACAGTCGCGCAGCCCGGTGTCGCGCGGCAAATAGCCGACAAAGCGCACGTGATCGGTCAGTCCGGCGAGCCTGGCCTTGCGCTGTAGCGCAGGGAGCGCCGGTCCTTCTCCGGCAATCACCAGCAACAGATCAGGATGCCGGCGGTGGGCATGGCTGACGACATCGATGAGGAAATCGATGTTCTTTTCAAAGGCGGCACGGCCGACGAACAAGGCGACCTTGCGATCCGGCCCAATCTTGTGCTCGGCACGAAAACGCGCGCCATCGCCGCGCACGAACTGGCTCTCGGGCAGGCCGGTGGGAATCACATGCAGCGGCGTGGTCACGCCGTAATCGCGCAGCTTTTGCGCCATCGGTTGCGACGGCACGACGATGGCATCGAGGCTGTTGCATTGCTTGCGCGCGCTGCGTCGCGCCACGCCGCGCAAGGCGCTGCGTGGCAGGAAGGGCAGGTAGTGGAACAGGTATTCTTCGAAATGTGTGTGGTAGGTCGCAATCACCGGCACGCCATGGCGTCGCGCCAGCTTGATCCCGGCGGAATGCGCGGCAAATGGCGTCTGGACGTGGATCAGCGAAAAGTCGGTGCTGGCGATACGGCGTCCAACTGCTGCGAGACCGGCGCGCGTCATCAGGCGGTCTTCCGGGTCGAGCGGAACCTGGCGCGAAGGGATGCGCAGTATTCCCCCGTCGCTTTCGCTATGGCCAGGGTAGTCGGGAGCGACGATGGTCAGGTGTACTTGATGGCTGTGCAGCGCATGCCGGAAGGTCTGGATCGAGGTCGATACGCCATTGATGCGCGGGAAATACACATCACTCAGCATCAGGATCGACAGCGGTGTCATGACCGGCAAGAATTCAGGCCGAGGGGCTGATGAAATGACGTGCGTAGCGCTCGTTCAGGCGCGACATCGGCAGCATCAACAGGAGATCGGCAGTATTGAAATCGGGGTCCCACGCCGGTTCGCCGCAGACCAGGCCGCCGGCGCGCAGATAGCCTTTCAGCAGGGGTGGCACTTGCGCCTGTTGACCGTTGGCCAAGTGTTCGAAAGGCAGCGGATGATGTGGGAAGACCCGATATTCCAGCGGTGCCTGCTGTGCTTCGGTGAGTTGCTGGTAGATGTTGGCCGCATTATGGCCGCCATCGCTCATGCCGATCGAGGCGCAGCCGATCAGATAATCGTAGCCGCCACGGGTCATGTATTCGGCGAGGCCGGCCCAGAGCAGGGCAATCACAGCGCCGCTGCGATAGTCGGCGTGGATGCAGGAACGGCCGATCTCGACCATCCGTGAACGCAGGTGTTGCAGGCGGGTCAGGGAAAACTCGTTTTCGGAATAATAGCTGCCAATGCTGCGAGCAGCCTGGGGCGAGAGGATACGGTAAGTGCCGACGACCTTGCCATGATTCTGGTCGCGAACCAGCAGATGGTCGCACCACGGATCGAACAAGTCGGTGTCATGTTCCGGAATGCGGCAGACGAGGCGGGCGCCCATTTCCACACCAAAAATCTTGTAGCGAAGATGCTGGGCTTCACGGATTTCATTTTCGTTTTGCGCGAGGCTGCCCTGAAGGTGTGGACGAATGCGGGTTTTTTCGTAAGCTGCTGTTTCAATCTGCGAAACAATGGCCTGGCTGGTCATGGGACTTCTCCAACGAGTTGAATGTGTCCCTATTCTGAAAAACCAGTGTTACCGGACGATGGCTGTTGTGTTGCGGAAAAGTTAACAATTCGATCAAGCCATGTGCGGCCAGACAAAAAAGTCATGAATGGCTGCGGGTAGTCGCGGCTGTCGATCGGATGACTGGCGTTCATCTGGCGCAGCCTTTATAATCGCGGGTTTCGTGTCTATCCGTCCTTCTAATCCATGCGTGGCAAACTCGTCGTCGGTAACTGGAAAATGCATGGCAATCTGGCTACCAACATGGCGCTATTGCAAGCCGTGCGTGATGGTGCCGTGGAATTGCGCTCCGGCGCGGCGCTCTGCGTTCCCTATCCCTACCTTGCCCAGGCGCGTTCGGTGCTTGAAGGGAGTAATGTCGCGTGGGGTGCGCAGGATGTGTCGGAGCATGATTCGGGCGCGTGGACAGGTGAAGTCAGTGGCGCCATGCTGGCTGACTTTGGTTGCCGGTATGTGATTGTGGGGCACTCGGAGCGGCGTTCCTTTTTTGGCGACAGCGATGCAGTCACTGCCGCCAAGTTTCTGGCGGCCCGACGTGCCGGGCTCACTCCGATTCTCTGTGTTGGTGAGACGCTGGAAGAGCGCGAAGCTGGAATCACGGGCGACATTGTGACGCGCCAGATTGATGCGGTATTGAGTGCCAGCGGCATGGCCGCTTTTGCTGATGCAGTCGTGGCGTATGAACCGGTCTGGGCTATTGGCACCGGCCGTACGGCGTCACCTGCCCAGGCGCAGGAGGTTCATGCCATGATTCGGACGCGTTTCTCGGATGAGTCTGCTGTGATTGGCAGCCAGCTGAGAATTTTGTATGGCGGTAGTGTCAAGCCGGGAAATGCGGCAGAAATTTTCGCCCAACCAGATATTGATGGCGGCTTGATTGGAGGAGCTTCACTTGTTGCAGCAGATTTTCTTGCGATTTGCGCTGCTGCCTGATTATTTTCTGAGGTTTATATGGATCTACTGCACACCATAATTTTGACTGTACATATTCTCGCCGGCCTGGGCGTTATCGCGCTTGTTTTGCTTCAGCATGGCAAGGGCGCCGACATGGGAGCGGCCTTCGGCAGTGGCGCATCGGGTAGCCTGTTTGGCGCGACCGGGTCGGCAAATTTCATGTCCCGCGCTACCGGAGTACTTGCGGCGATCTTCTTTTGTACCAGTCTTGGACTATCCTATATCGCCACGGCCCGACCCAGGGCATCGGGCAGCGTGATGGACGCAGCGCGAGTGCAACCGGCTCCTGCTGCGCCGGTACAGGTCCCTGTTGCTCCTGATTCGAAAGCGAAGGACATTCCAAAATAAATTTTGTCGCGCAGAGAGACATTTTTTGCTGCGGTGCATGAAGCAACAAATTGCGTGCGATATAATTCTGGCTGGTTGTTAGGCCGTAATGCCGACGTGGTGAAATTGGTAGACACGCTATCTTGAGGGGGTAGTGGCGAAAGCTGTGCGAGTTCGAGTCTCGCCGTCGGCACCATGATTCATGAAAATGCGACAGGTTGTACAAGGCAGGTGGCGCCGCTTGATGTTCCGTGATAGCAGTCACGGCTTGACGGTTGGCAGTAATGAATGAATGACTTGGCATTGCCCGACATGTTGGATAACTACTTTCCGGTTCTGGTTTTTATTCTTGTTGGCCTGGCCTTTGGCTGTGCTCCGATTTTTCTTGGTTGGCTGATAGCCCCCAATAATCCGGACAGCGAAAAACTATCGCCCTTCGAATGTGGTTTCGAGCCCTTCGAGGATTCGCGCATGAAGTTCGACGTGCGCTATTACTTGATCGCCATAATTTTCATTTTGTTTGATCTTGAAATTGCGTTCCTGTTTCCCTGGGCATCCATTTTCAAGGAAATTGTCAGTACTGAAGCTGTGAAACTGTTCGGCTTTGTCGAGATGTTCGTGTTCATCGGCATTCTGGTCGTTGGCTATGTGTATGCATGGGTCAAGGGCGCTTTGGATTGGGAATAAGGGATTCCATACATGGGCATCGAGGGTGTTCTGCAGGAAGGTTTTGTTACCACGTCGCTGGATAAGCTTATCAACTGGACGCGCACCGGCTCGATGTGGCCAATGACGTTCGGGCTGGCCTGTTGTGCCGTCGAGATGATTCATGCGGGCTGTTCGCGCTATGACCTTGATCGTTTTGGTGTCGTATTCCGCCCGAGCCCGCGCCAGTCCGATGTGATGATCGTTGCCGGGACATTGACCAACAAGATGGCGCCAGCCCTGCGCAAGGTTTATGACCAGATGGCAGAGCCGCGGTGGGTTATTTCCATGGGTTCCTGTGCCAATGGGGGGGGCTACTACCACTATTCCTACTCGGTGGTGCGCGGTTGTGACCGCATTGTCCCGGTCGATGTCTATGTGCCGGGGTGTCCGCCTACAGCTGAAGCGCTTCTGTATGGAATTATCCAGCTGCAAAACAAGATCAGGCGCACCTGCACCATCGCCCGCTGAGGAAGTAAGACAAAGTTATGAGTCGAAAACTGGAACGTTTGTGCTTGCTGCTCAGCGAAACCTTCGGTGAGCGTATCACTGGCTTGGTTGCCGCCTTCGATGAAGTGACGATTGAAGTAGCGGCCGACAATTACCTGCCGCTCATGCGGCAGTTGCGTGATCAGCCCGCGTTGTGTTTTGAGCAGTTGATTGACCTCAGTGGTATAGATTATTCGGAATTTGCTGGTTGCTCGGGCGGGCGTTTTGCTGCGGTAAGCCACCTGACTTCGATCGCGCATAACTGGCGCCTGCGCGTCAGGGTTTTTGCGCCGGATGATGGTTTTCCTGTGCTGCCCTCGGTGACCGAAATTTGGAACAGTGCCAACTGGTATGAGCGTGAGGCGTTTGACCTTTACGGCATTCATTTTGATGGGCATCCCGATTTGCGTCGGATTTTGACCGACTATGGTTTTGTCGGTTACCCCTTCCGCAAGGATTTCCCAATTTCAGGGTACGTCGAAATGCGGTATGACGCGGAGCAGAAGCGTGTCATTTATCAGCCAGTCACCATTGAACCGCGAGAAGTCACGCCGCGTATTGTGCGTGAAGAAGCGTACGGGAAGGTGGTGAGCGGCCGTGGCTGAAATAAAAAACTACACCATTAACTTTGGCCCGCAGCATCCGGCAGCACATGGCGTGTTGCGGTTGGTGCTTGAGTTGGACGGCGAGGTGGTTGTGCGCGCTGATCCGCATATTGGCCTGCTGCACCGGGCAACCGAGAAGCTTGCGGAAACGCGAACCTGGATCCAGTCCGTCCCCTATATGGATCGGCTCGATTATGTTTCGATGATGTGCAATGAGCATGCCTATTGCCTGGCCATCGAAAGACTGGTTGGGCTGGATGTGCCTCTGCGTGCGCAGTACATCCGGGTCATGATGGACGAGGTGACCCGCATCCTGAATCATCTGCTGAACATCGGCACGCATGCGCTGGATATCGGCGCCATGACCATGGTGCTGTATACCTTCCGCGAACGCGAAGATCTGATGGATGTCTATGAGGCGATTTCAGGCGCGCGCATGCATGCCGCCTATTATCGTCCTGGCGGGGTTTATCGTGACCTGCCGGACCGCATGCCACAGTATGAGGTCAATCGTTTCAAATCGGCTGAAGACGTACGTCAGATCAATGCGGCGCGGCAGGGTTCATTGCTTGATTTTCTTGATGATTTCACCCGGCGTTTTCCGACGTATGTGGATGAATACGAAACCCTGCTGACGGATAACCGTATCTGGAAGCAGCGCACGGTTGGTGTAGGCGTCATTAGTCCGGAACGCGCGTTGCAGTTGGGTTGTACCGGTCCCATGTTGCGCGGTTCTGGCATCGAATGGGATTTGCGCAGGAAGCAGCCCTATGAAGTCTATGACCAGATGGAGTTCGATATTCCGGTCGGTGTCAATGGCGATTGTTACGACCGTTATTTGGTGCGCATGGAAGAGATGCGCCAATCCAATCGCATTATCTGTCAGTGCATCAAGTGGTTGCGTGCCAATCCGGGGCCTGTGATTACTGACAATCACAAGATAGCACCGCCTTCACGTGAGAGCATGAAGGCGAATATGGAAGAGCTGATCCATCATTTCAAGCTGTTTACCGAGGGCATGCATGTTCCTGCGGGAGAGGTCTACGCCGCAGTAGAGCATCCGAAAGGCGAGTTTGGTGTCTGGGCTGTATCGGATGGAGCCAACAAGCCCTATCGACTCAAACTGCGTTCACCAGGTTTTCCGCATTTGGCCGCCGTGAATGAAATGGCGACCGGGCACATGATTGCCGATGTTACGGCCATTATCGGCACCATTGATTTGGTGCTTGGCGATACGGACCGATAAAGACTGGATGAATCAGATATGTTGAGTTCATTGTTGAGTCCTGACGGACTTAAAAGAATTGATCGAGAAGTGGCGAAGTATCCGCCAGAGCAAAAGCAGTCTGCTGTGATGGCTGCCCTGGCCATTGCGCAGGAGGAAAAAGGCTGGCTGGCGCGCGAAACCATCGAGTTCGTAGCGCAGTATTTGGGCATGCCGCCAATTGCCGCTTACGAGGTGGCGAGTTTTTACAATATGTACGACCTTGAGCCAGTGGGAAAATACAAGCTGGCGGTGTGCACCAACCTGCCGTGCGCGCTTTCGGGCGGCGTGCATGCGGCCGATTATCTCAAGCAAAAGCTTGGCATCGACTTCAATGAGACAACAGCTGACGGAAAGTTCACCCTCAAGGAAGGCGAGTGCATGGGAGCTTGCGGCGACGCACCGGTGATGATCGTGAATAACAAGCGCATGTGCAGTTTCATGTTGCCGGAAGAAATCGATAAATTATTGTCGGAGTGCAAGTGAGATGGCGCTGATTTCGGCAATTAATCCGCTGCTGTCGGCTGGCTGGTCGAAGGGTGATGACGGCTGGAACATCAGGGAATATGAGGCGCGTGGAGGCTATAAACAGCTAAAAAGGGTTCTGGCCGAAAAGATGAGCCAGGACGACCTGATTGGCGAAATCAAGAAGTCGGTGCTGCGCGGACGCGGTGGCGCCGGTTTTCCAACCGGGTTGAAGTGGAGCTTCATGCCGCGTTCCTTCCCTGGCGACAAATATGTTGTTTGCAATTCCGATGAGGGTGAGCCGGGTACATTCAAGGATCGCGACATACTGAGGTATGACCCGCATTCGCTTATCGAAGGCATGATCCTCGCTGGCTATGCGATGGGAGCATCCCGCGGCTATAACTACATCCACGGCGAGATTTTTGAAACGTATCTGCGCTTCGAAGAGGCGCTTGACGAGGCGCGCGCTGCCGGCTATCTGGGGCAGAACATCCTGGGTTCGGGCTTTGGTTTTGAGCTCTTTGCCCATCACGGTTACGGTGCCTACATCTGTGGCGAGGAAACCGGCCTGCTCGAGTCCATTGAGGGCAAAAAAGGGCAGCCGCGTTTCAAGCCGCCATTCCCTGCAAGCTTCGGGCTCTATGGCAAGCCGACAACGATCAACAACACCGAAACATTCGCGGCTATCCCTTTTATTCTGGGCATGGGCGGCGAGGCATTCCTTGAATTGGGCAAGCCCAATAACGGAGGCACTAAACTATTTTCGGTTTCCGGTCATGTAAATCGTCCCGGTAATTACGAAATTCCTCTGGGCACGCCATTTTCCAAACTGCTGGAAATGGCTGGCGGCATGCGGGGTGGCCGTAAATTGAAAGCGGTCATTCCAGGAGGCTCTTCCGCCCCCGTGATGCCCGCCGATGTCATCATGGATTGTACCATGGATTACGATTCCATAGCCAAAGGTGGCTCAATGCTGGGCTCTGGCGCGGTTATCGTCATGGACGAAACGGTGTGCATGGTCAAGGCACTGGAACGTCTCTCCTATTTCTACTTTGAAGAATCCTGCGGGCAGTGTACGCCTTGCCGGGAAGGTACCGGCTGGCTCTATCGCGTCGTGCATCGGATCGAGCACGGCCAGGGACGTGTTGAAGATCTCGATTTGCTGAATCGTGTTACCGACAACATCATGGGGCGCACAATCTGTGCGCTCGGCGATGCGGCATCGCTTCCTGTGCGCAGTTTTGTCAAGCATTTCGGGAGCGAATTTGAATACCATATCGAGCATAAAAAGTGTCTCGTCGATCCAGCAGTGCAGGCTGCGGGAAGTGGGTTCTTTCGGTCGGAGCGCGCGCAATGATTGAAATTGAACTCAACGGCAAGACCTTACAGGTCGAGCCTGGCAGCACGATCATTGAAGCGGCGCATCAGGCCGGCTCCTATATCCCGCATTTCTGCTATCACAAGAAGCTCTCCATTGCAGCCAATTGCCGCATGTGTCTGGTGCAGGTTGAAAAGGCGCCCAAGCCCTTGCCGGCCTGTGCTACGCCGGTGAGTGCAGGAATGAAGGTGTTTACGCACTCCGAGTTGGCTGTTACGGCGCAAAAGGGCGTGATGGAGTTTTTGCTCATCAATCATCCACTGGATTGTCCGATCTGCGATCAGGGCGGCGAATGCCAGTTGCAGGATCTGGCGGTCGGTTATGGTGATTCGGCGTCGAACTATCAGGAAGAGAAGCGGGTTGTCTCCAACAAGGATCTAGGTCCGCTGGTTGCAACCGACATGACCCGGTGCATCAACTGCACCCGTTGCATCCGTTTCACCCAGGAGATTGCCGGCCTCATGGAGCTTGGCCAGGCTTTTCGTGGTGAACATGCAGAAGTCATGTCGTTTGTCGGTGCTACCGTGGATTCCGAGTTGTCCGGAAATATCATCGACTTGTGTCCGGTGGGTGCGTTGACATCAAAGCCGTTCCGCTTTTCGGCGCGGACCTGGGAGCTTTCGCGTCGCAAGTCGGTCAGTCCGCATGACAGTCTGGGCAGCAACCTGATTGTGCAGACAAAAAATGACCGCGTTATGCGTGTCCTGCCACGTGAAAACGAAGAAATCAATGAATGCTGGCTATCAGACAAGGATCGCTTTTCGTATGAGGCACTGAATACGCCGGAGCGCCTGGCGAAGCCTATGATCAAGCAGGGCGGTGAATGGCGCGAAGTCGAGTGGAATGCCGCTCTTGATTACGTTGCCCATGCTTTCCGCGATGTGGCCAGAACGCATGGTGGCGAGGCAATCGGCGGCCTGATCAGTCCGCATGCGACGCTGGAAGAAATGTATCTGGCGCAGAAGTTGTTGCGGGGTTTGGGCTGCGAGAACATCGACTCCCGTTTGCGCCACAGCGACTTTTCAGCCGATGGCAAGCGCAAGGGAACACCATGGCTTGGAATGCGCATCGCCGAACTCTCGACGCTCGATCGCGTGCTGGTGGTGGGTTCCTTCCTGCGCAAGGATCATCCACTGATTGCGCAGCGGCTGCGTCAATCGGCCAAGCGCGGAACCCAGGTTAATGTCATCCACAGTGCCGACGATGATTTGTTGATCAAGGCGACGGTGCGTGCCATTGCTGCGCCATCGCAGCTGCCCTCTCTGCTGGCGCAGGTGGTTAAGGCCGTGAGCGAGATCAAGGGTGCGGCTGTTGATCCCGTGCTGGCTGGCATTGTGGTAACGGAAAAAGCGCAGCAGATTGCGCAGAGCCTGGTTTCCGGCAAGAAAGCCGGCATCCTGCTGGGCAACTTCGCACAGCAGCATCCGCAGGCAGCGACATTGCATGCGCTCGGAAGCCAGTTGGCGAACGTACTGGGGGGCATGTTTGGTTTCATCGGTGAGGCGGCCAACAGCGTTGGCGCTTATGTGGCGCAGGCAGTACCCGGTGCCAGCGGCCTCAATGCAGAGGCAATGCTGCTCAGCCCCCGTCGCGCTTATCTGGTGATGGGCGCCGAGCCTGAACTGGATTGTGCCAATGGCGCGCAGGCGCTTGCGGCGCTGCATCAGGCGGCAAGCGTCGTGGTGCTTTCCCCCTTCAAGTCCCGGGCAGCTCTGGAATACGCCGACGTTCTCTTGCCGGTATCGCCGTTCACCGAGACTTCGGGGACGTTTGTTAACACCGAGGGCCGGGCACAAAGTTTTTATGCTGCCGTGAAGCCGCTGGCCGAAACCCGCCCAGCATGGAAGGTATTGCGCGTGCTGGGCAATCTGCTCGAACTTGCAGGCTTCGATTACAGCAGCAGCGAAGACGTGCGCAGCGAAGTCATGAATGGTGCTGTATCCGGCGCCCCGGAGTTTGTTTCAGGCCTTGATAACCGTGTCGAGAATGTCGCATTGAGTCTCGACTCAGCCGTAACAGGCATCGAACGGGTAACGGATATTCCGACTTATTTTGCCGACGCCATTGTGCGGCGTGCGCCCAGTCTGGAAAAGACACGTGATTCCGTTGCGCCGACCCTGCGGATGAATGCCGAGACGCTGGCGCGGCTGAATATTGCGGCTGGAGATGCGGTAAAAGTCGGCGCTGGTGGTACGGCGGTACTGTTGCATGCAGCACTTGATACGACGCTGCCCGACGCTGTGGCCCGTGTTTCCGCTGCGCATCCCGATACAGTGGCATTAGGCGCGATGTTCACCAGTCTGACTGTGGAGAAGGCGTGATGGATGCGATTCTTGTTCAGGCGCAACAATGGCTAGGCCCACTGTTTCCGCTGGTGTGGACTTTGCTGAAAGTCGTTCTGGTTATTGTTCCGCTGATGCTTTCCGTGGCCTATCTGACATTCTGGGAACGCAAGATCATCGGCTGGATGCAGGTACGTATCGGCCCTAATCGCGTCGGGCCATGGGGTTTGTTGCAGCCGATTGCCGATGGCATGAAGCTGTTTTTCAAGGAAGTCATATTCCCCACGGTAGCCGACAAGAAACTTTTCATTGTGGGCCCCGTCATGGCGATTGCGCCGGCGCTGGCCTTGTGGGCGGTCATTCCTTTTGCCGATGGCTGGGTGCTGGCCAATGTTGATGCCGGTGTGCTTTATCTTTTGGCGCTGGGCTCGGTCGGTGTTTACGGCATCATCATTGCTGGATGGGCATCGAACTCGAAGTATGCATTCCTCGGCGCAATGCGTTCCTCCGCACAGATGATTTCATATGAAATATCAATGGGCATGGCGCTGATTACCGTGCTGATGGTTTCCGGCAGCCTTAATCTGAGCGAGATTGTGCATGCCCAGAGCCGGGGCATATTCTCTTCGATGGGGGCAGGTTTCCTTTCGTGGAACTGGTTGCCGCTGCTGCCGATGTTCGGGGTGTACCTGATTTCTGGCGTGGCGGAGCTCAACCGTGCCCCATTTGATGTGGTCGAGGGCGAGTCGGAAATCGTCGCCGGTCACATGGTTGAATATTCCGGCATGTCTTTCGCCATGTTTTTTCTTGCCGAATACGCCAACATGATTCTGGTATCGGCCATGGTGTCGGTATTCTTCCTTGGCGGCTGGCTCTCGCCGGTTGGATTCCTGCCTGACGGCTTCTTCTGGCTGGCTGTGAAGATTGCCGCCATACTTTTCTTCTTCCTGTGGATTCGCGCCACCTTTCCCCGTTATCGTTATGACCAGATCATGCGTCTGGGCTGGAAGGTTTTTGTCCCGCTGACACTGGTGTGGATTCTTGTGGTTGGCATCTGGATGATGTCGCCGCTGAATGTCTGGAAATAAGGCCGAGGAGTTCGCCATGGGCGCCAAAGATTTTGTCGGTAGTCTGTTTCTCAAAGAGTTGTTCAAGGGCTTGGCGGTGACCGGTCGCTATATGTTTGCGCGCAAGATCACCGTGCAATTCCCGGAAGAAAAAACGCCGCAGAGCAACCGGTTTCGTGGCTTGCATGCATTGCGTCGTTATCCGAATGGCGAAGAGCGTTGCATTGCGTGCAAGCTTTGCGAGGCTGTTTGTCCGGCATTGGCAATTACCATCGAGTCCGAAGAGCGGAATGATCCAAATGGGCAGAGCTCACGCCGCACAACACGCTATGACATTGATCTGACCAAATGTATTTTCTGCGGCTTCTGCGAAGAAGCCTGCCCGGTTGACGCCATTGTTGAAACGCGGGTTTTTGAATATCACGGCGAAACACGGGGCGACCTTTACTACACCAAGCAGATGTTGCTGGCCAATGGTGACCGCTATGAAAAGCAGATCGCCGCTGACCGTGAACTGGATGCTCGTTACCGCTGACTGTCATGGAATTCAAAACTATTCTCTTTTATCTGTTTGCAGTGCTGACGGTATTTGCGGCAGTGCGTGTTATCACCGCACGCAATCCGGTGCACGCAGTGCTTTTTCTGGTGCTGGCATTTTTCAACATGTCCGGATTATGGCTGCTACTGCAAGCCGAGTTTCTCGCTATCGCCCTGATCATGGTTTACGTCGGTGCAGTAATGGTGCTGTTCCTGTTTGTTGTCATGATGCTCGACATCAACATCGAGCGCATGCGCCAGGGCTTCTGGAGCAACCTGCCGCTTGGGGCATTGGTCGGCTTTCTGATGGTGGGCGAAATGGCGGTTGTTCTCACCGGCCGCTATTTTGGCCTGGAGAGTTTTCCCGCACATGAAATGCCAGCCAGCTACAGCAACACCAAGGAACTCGCCCGTGTCTTGTTCACTGACTACGTTTATCCGTTTGAGCTGGCTTCAATCATCCTGCTGGTGGCGATCATTGCAGCCGTCATGTTGACCTTGCGCCACCGCAAGGATACCAAGGGAATGACATCGTCCGCGCAGGTTGCCGTCAGGAGCCGCGACCGGATGCGCATTGTCAAAATGGCATCTGCGACTGAACTGCCTGCGACTACGGCAGATCAGGAAGGGGATAAAGCATGATTTCGCTTTCTCATTATCTTGTACTGGCGGCCATTTTGTTTGCCATCAGCGTTGTTGGTATCTTCCTCAACCGAAAGAACCTGATTGTTTTGCTGATGGCAATCGAACTGATGCTGCTGGCGGTCAACCTCAATTTTGTCGCCTTCTCGCACTACCTCAATGATCTCTCTGGCCAGCTTTTCGTCTTTTTTATTCTCGTCGTCGCTGCAGCCGAATCGGCTATCGGTCTGGCTATTCTTGTGGTTATGTTCCGTAACTTGTCGTCAATTCATGTCGATGACCTTGATAATCTGAAGGGTTGAGACATGGACATGAAAAATCTCTATCTGCTGGTTCCCCTTGCGCCTTTGTTCGGAGCTGTCCTGTCCGGGTTGTTTGGCAAGATGATTGGTCGTACAGGAGCGCATGTGGTCACGGTACTGGGCGTTGCCGTCTCTCTTGTCGCCTCCGTTTTGATATTTCAGGATGTGCAGGCCGGGCATCACTTCAACGGGGCGATATATACCTGGCTTGAGTCGGGCGGCCTGAAACTGGAGGTGGGCTTCCTGATTGATCCACTGACGGTGATGATGATGCTGGTCGTCACGTTTGTCTCGCTGATGGTGCACATCTACACCATCGGCTATATGGCCGATGATCCCGGATACCAGCGCTTCTTCAGCTACATCTCGCTGTTCACCTTTTCAATGCTGATGCTGGTGATGAGCAACAACTTTGTCCAGCTTTTCTTTGGCTGGGAGGCTGTAGGCCTGGTCTCCTACTTGTTGATCGGCTTCTGGTACACCCGGCCGACCGCGATTTATGCCAACCTCAAGGCCTTCCTGGTTAATCGCGTCGGCGACTTCGGCTTTCTGCTGGGCATCGCGCTGATTGCCGCGTATGCCGGCAGCCTTGACTACGCGACCGTCTTTGCCAAGCGCAACGAACTGGCTGCAATGACTGAAACCGTTACGGGTTGGCCATTGATTACCGCCATCTGTATTTGCCTTTTCATTGGCGCCATGGGCAAGTCGGCACAGGTGCCCTTGCATGTCTGGCTGCCGGATTCAATGGAGGGCCCGACACCGATCTCCGCCCTGATCCACGCGGCGACCATGGTCACTGCCGGCATCTTCATGGTGACGCGCATGTCGCCGCTGTTCGAGCTGTCGGACACAGCACTGTCCTTCGTCCTGGTGATCGGCGCCATCACGGCTCTGTTCATGGGCTTTCTTGGCATTATCCAGAACGACATCAAGCGGGTGGTGGCTTATTCGACGCTTTCCCAGCTTGGCTACATGACCGTCGCCCTGGGAGCATCAGCCTATTCTGTGGCCGTATTCCACTTGATGACGCATGCCTTCTTCAAAGCGCTGCTGTTCCTTGGCGCAGGTTCGGTCATCATGGGTTGCCATCACAATCAGGATATCCGGTACATGGGTGGACTCAGGAAATACATGCCGATTACCTGGCTGACTTCATTGCTGGGTTCGCTGGCATTGATCGGCTTTCCTTTCTTCTCCGGCTTTTATTCCAAGGACTCGATTATCGAAGCAGTCCATGCCTCGACTCTATGGGGCTCGGGTTTTGCTTATTTCTCGGTTGTAGCCGGCGTTTTCATCACTGCGTTCTATTCGTTCCGGATGTATTTCCTGGTGTTCCATGGCAAGGAACGGTTCAGCAAAAATCATCATGATCACCATGGCAACCAGCAGGACGAGGAGCTTTCGGCCGACCATCACCACGGTCTTGCTCACGGCGAGAAGCCGCACGAGAGCCCGTGGGTCGTCACGCTACCACTGGTATTGCTTGCAATTCCTTCTGTTGTTATCGGATTTTTCACGATTCAGCCAATGCTGTTTGGTGACTGGTTTGCCTCTGCCGTCTTCGTCGACGAAGCAAAACACCCTGCCATGGCAGTGATGTCGGAGGAGTTCCATGGCGCAGCGGCAATGGCGTTGCATGGAATGACCAGCCTTCCGTTCATGCTGGCCATGAGCGGCATTGTGTTGTCTTGGTTCTTTTATCTCAAGCGGCCGGATATTCCAGCGGCGATACAGAAGGCCGTACAGCCGATTTACACCCTGCTGGAGAACAAGTATTACTTCGACAAGTTCAATGAGGTGTTCTTCTCTGGCGGAGCCCGGTTGCTTGGACGCAGCCTGTGGAAGGGCGGTGACCAGGTTGTGATTGACGGCATCATGGTCAATGGATCGGCGCGGCTTGTCGGTTGGTTCGCGCGTACCGTGCGCCTGCTGCAGACAGGACGTATTTATCAATACGCCTTCGGCATGATTTTTGGCGTCTTTGCCTTGCTAACACTCTGGTTTAACCGGGTCTGATGGAACAAGCATGAATTCGTACCTTTTGAGTCTTGCAATCTGGGTTCCCGTCCTCGGCGCGCTGCCGGTATTGGCTCTTGGTTCCGGGCGGCGGAACATGGTTCGTTGGCTGGCGCTTGCCGTAGCCTTGGCGGGATTCGCCGTAACCCTGCCCCTGTACATCGGGTTCGATGTTCACCAGACGGGGATGCAATATGTCGAACAGTTGCCGTGGATTCCGCGCTTCAATCTCCAATATATGCTTGGTGTCGATGGCATTTCGATGCCATTCGTGATCCTTAACAGCTTCATCACCGTAATCGTGGTCATTGCCGGCTGGGATGTAATAGAAGAAAAGCAGGCGCAGTACATGGGCGCTTTCCTGATCATGTCAGGCTTGGTGAATGGGATTTTCAGCGCGCTCGATGGAATACTGTTCTATGTTTTCTTCGAGGCATCGCTGATTCCGATGTACATCATTATCGGTGTCTGGGGCGGGCCGAACCGGGTCTATGCTGCAATCAAGTTTTTCCTCTATACGCTGCTCGGCTCGTTGCTGATGCTGGTGGCCATGATCTGGCTGTTTCTCGAAGCGGGTGGCAGCGCAAGCATTCTCGACTGGTACCGCTTGCCTATCGGCCTGACAGCACAGATTCTGCTTTTCATTGCCTTCATGCTCTCTTTTGCAGTCAAGGTACCGATGTGGCCGGTGCATACCTGGTTGCCGGATGCACACGTTGAGGCGCCCACCGGTGGCTCGGTGGTGCTTGCCGCCATCGCGCTGAAGCAGGGCGCCTACGGATTCCTGCGGTTCTCATTGCCTATCCTGCCGGACGCCAGTCATTACCTCGCGCCCATGGTGATCACGCTGTCACTGATTGCCGTCGTTTATATCGGTTTTGTCGCACTGGCTCAGGCCGATATGAAAAAGCTGGTGGCGTATTCGTCGATTTCACACATGGGTTTCGTCACCCTCGGCTTCTTCATCTTCAATCCGCTTGGCATGGAAGGTGCGTTGGTGCAAATGATCTCCCACGGCTTCGTTGCCGGCGCAATGTTTCTTTGCATCGGGGTTATGTACGACCGGATGCATTCACGGCAAATTGCAGATTATGGCGGCGTGGTCAATACCATGCCAAAGTTCGCTGCTTTCTTCATGCTGTTTGCGATGGCTAACTCGGGTTTGCCGGCCACGTCCGGATTCGTCGGCGAGTTCATGGTGGTTCTGGGTGCTGTCAAGTTCAACTTCTGGATCGGTTTCGCTGCCGCGACGACGTTGATTCTGGGCGCTGCCTACACGCTATGGATGTACAAGCGCGTTGTTTTCGGCGCTGTTGCCAATGATCATGTGGCGAAGCTCACCGATATCAATGCCCGCGAGTTTCTTTTTCTTGCCGTGCTGGCCATCTGTGTTTTGGCCATGGGGCTATATCCTTTACCCGTCACCGAGGTGATGCATGCCTCGGTAGATAACCTGCTCAAGCATGTTGCAGTTAGCAAGCTGCCGTGAGTAACCGAGCCGTACACGAAGCGAAAGCCAGAGATAACTGATGCTGAACACTTTTGTCATGCCCGACTTGTACCCGGCGGCGCCGGAGATTTTTCTCCTGCTGATGTCGTTTGTGGTGTTGTTTGCCGATCTGATTTTTGGCGCCACGCAACGCCGGCTGGCCGGACGCCTGACGTTGATGACGCTGCTTGGCTGTGCCGCTATTACATTGTTCACAACGGACGGGCAGGCATCGCTGACGTTCAGCAACATGTTCGTTGACGACCTGCTTGCTGACCTTCTCAAGTTACTGACATACCTTGCGGTTGCCGTAACGCTGATTTATGGGCGCCAATATCTTGGCGATCGCAAACTGGACAAGGGTGAATTCTACCTGCTGGTACTCTATGCCACGCTGGGCATGATGGTCATGATTTCAGCGGCGAGTTTCCTGACGCTTTATCTCGGGCTCGAACTGATGTCACTGTCACTCTACGCTTTGGTCGCGATCGACCGCGATTCACCGCGTGCGACCGAGGCGGCGATGAAGTATTTTGTCCTGGGCGCGATGGCTTCCGGGCTGCTGCTTTATGGTATGTCAATGATCTATGGGGCAACGGGAACGCTTGAAATTGGCGGAATAGCACAAGCCCTGCTGCAAGGGCAAACCGACAAGACCATCCTGATTTTTGGCCTGGTATTCATCGTTGCCGGGATCGCCTTCAAACTGGGCGTGGTTCCCTTTCACATGTGGATTCCCGACGTCTATCACGGCGCGCCAACTGCCGTGACACTGTTCATCGGCTCGGCTCCCAAGCTTGCCGCCTATGCGATGGCGCTGCGTCTGCTGGTGTATGGCCTTTTCAGCCTGGCCAAGGAATGGCAGACCATGCTTCTGATCATGGCGGTGCTTTCGATCGGATTGGGTAATCTTGCCGCTATCGCGCAGACCAACATCAAGCGGATGCTGGCCTATTCCGCCATCTCCCATATGGGCTTCATGCTGCTTGGCCTGATGGCGGGAGTGGTTGGAGCCGAGTTTGATCCATTCACGGCAATCAATGCCTACAGTTCTGCGCTGTATTACACCGTGGCTTATGTGCTGATGTCCCTTGGGTCGTTCGGCATGATCCTGCTGCTTTCCCGCGCAGGGTACGAGGCAGAAAATCTTGACGACTTCAAAGGGCTGAACCAGCGCAGCCCGTGGTTTGCAGCGATCATGCTGGTGTTCATGCTTTCAATGGCCGGGATTCCGTTTTTCATCGGCTTCTTTGCCAAATTCGCGGTATTGCTTGCGGCAGTGAAGGCGGGACATACCGTGGTTGCCGTGGTCGCCGTCCTGTTCTCGCTGGTTGGTGCGTTTTACTATCTGCGGGTCGTGAAACTGATGTATTTTGATGAGCCAGTAGACGCTGCACCGATTTCCGCACCGTTTGACATGAAAGCCCTATTGTCGATCAACGGGATTGCCGTGGCCGCGTTCGGTCTATTTCCAGATCGAATCATGGCCATCTGTACTACCGTACTGTTACGTTCGTTGTAAGCCAGGCTCGTGCCGCAGCCGTGCGGCCGCGATGCCCATTCACTTCCTGCGATGACGGAAGCGTTTCAAGGACCTCATGGACGACGCTGAACTGATTGAGCAGATGTTATCCAGCCAGGCGGTATTCGAAGGCAAGCTTCTGCGTGTTCATAGTGATACCGTAAGGCTGCCCGATGGCAGTCATGGCGTCCGTGAATGGATCGAGCACCCAGGCGCTGTGGTCATACTCGGGATGCTGGATAACGGACGATTCCTGTTTGAACGACAGTTTCGCTACCCGCTGCGACGCATATTCCTTGAGCTGCCGGCTGGCAAGATCGATGCCAACGAGCATCCGCTCGATACTGCCAAGCGAGAACTTCGCGAAGAAACCGGCTACAAGGCAAAGTTGTGGCGCCATCTGGGCACCATGCATCCCTGTATCGGCTATTCCAACGAGCGAATCGAGATTTTCTGGGCGCATGGGCTGAGTTACATCGGCCACGAGCGTGATCATGGCGAGTTTCTCGACGTCACCGAGATGAGTGTCGGGGATGCCCTGCTGGCTGTGCGCGACGGTGAAATCACCGACGCCAAGACAATCACTGCTCTGGTGTGGGCCGAAAAAATTGTGGCTGATATCTGGCAGGTTCCGGAGTAGGTGGTCGATTAGCGGTATCCGCATTCTTCGCCGTCTCACCAGCGCCGACTTTTTGCCGCATCCGCATCAGGTGGCAACATCCAGCACGATCTTGCCAATGTGTTTCCCGCTTTCCATCAGTTGATGTGCTGCGGCCGCCTGAGCCAGAGGGAAGCGGGCGAAAATATGGGGCAGCAGATCGCCTCTCGTGAGGCGCGGCCAGATGGCAGCAGCCAGCGCATCGCGAATGGCCTTTTTTTCTTCCACGGTGCGTGAGCGCATGGTTGAACCGGTGCAGGTGAGCCGCTTCATCATGATTGGCAATAGGTCGAATTCCCCCCGGCTGCCTTCAAGAAAGGCAATCGATACCAGACGACCATCCCTGCGCAACAGGCTGAGATTGCGCTGGAAATACGGCGCGCCCACCATATCCAGAACTACATCCACCCCGGCACCGTCGGTGAGTATCCTGATCTGCTCGGCAAAGTCGGCAGTACGGTAGTTGATGGCATGGGCAGCCCCAAAAGCAAGGCAGAACTGGGCCTTGCTATCATTGCCGACGGTGACAATGCATTCGATGCCGAGGTGTTTCGCCAAGTGGATGGCGGTCAGCCCAATGCCGCTCGCACCGCCGTGCACCAGTAAACGTTCGCCCGCTGTGAGCCGGCCCAGGTCAACAAGGTTGGCCCAGACCGTGAACCAGTTTTCCGGTAGCGCGGCCGCCTGTGCGAAATCCATGCCTTGTGGAATCGGCAAGGCGTGGCAGGCTGGAGCTGTGCAGTATTCGGCATAGCCGCCGCCAGGCACCAGCGCCGTAACGCCAGCGCCGACTTTCCACTCGGTGACACCGGCTCCCAGCGTGGCAACGCGCCCCGCAACTTCCAGCCCAAGGATGGGGGACGCGCCGGTTGGCGGCGGGTATTTCCCTGCGCGCTGGAGAACATCAGGACGATTCACTCCGGCGCAGACTACCTGAATCAGAATTTCGCCTGCCTGTGGTGCAGGTACCCCGCCCACGACGAGCTGCATGCACTCTGGCGCGCCGCCTTTGCCATGATCGATTAAATGCATTCTTTTCCTTCTCGTTTCAATTCAGATCGGTTGGCCTGCCTGCTGCCGCCATAATAAATGCAGTTTGACAGTCTGCCAGCACAGTTGATAACATTGGTTCTAGTTAGAACTAGTATTCAGGTTGAGGATAGTATGAATCAAGAGCCCTTCCGCCCCATGTTGCGTGAGCTTGCGCGCTGTTACCAGGCGTTCGAGTCCTATGCCGCAACGCATATCCGGCAAATCGGCCTCACCCTGCCGCAGTTCGACATTCTCGTTACGCTTGGCAATAGTGGCGGATTGACTCTCAAGACTCTGGGCGAACGCACCTTGATTACCAAGGGTACATTGACCGGCGTGATCGATCGCCTTGAGGGGAAAAAGCTGATTGAGCGGATTCCCAGTACCGATGATCGACGCAGCCAGATCGTCAGGCTGACAAAACAGGGGGAGCGTCTGTTCCAGAAGGTTTTTCCAGAGCATCTTGCATACATCAGGCAGGCATTTGGCGGTTTCAATGACGGCGACTATCAACGGATCGAAAAAGCATTGCGCGATTTGCGTATGCGCTTTGCAACGATTGGTGCGGGTGATTTGGCATGAGTACAAATGAAACACCTTACACCCGTGTAGCGATTGTCCTGCACTGGTTGATTGCTGTGCTGATTTTTTGCACTTTCCCGCTGGGCCTGTATATGAGCGACCTGCCTTTGTCGCCTGCCAGAGTGAAGCTGTTCAGCTATCACAAGTGGATCGGCATCACGATTCTGGCCCTGGCTATCCTGCGACTGGGCTGGCGTTCCTTCCATCGCCCGCCACCACTGCCTGCAACCATGCCGCGCTGGCAGCAGGTTGCTTCGCATGCGCTGCATTATTTGTTCTATCTTTTTTTACTGGTCGTGCCGCTGTCGGGTTGGCTGATGAGTTCGGCCAAAGGGTTTCAGACAGTCTGGCTTGGAATCCTGCCCTTGCCCGATCTGGTGAGCAAAGACAAGGCGCTTGGCGAATTGCTGACCGAGGTGCACGAAAGCTTGAACTGGATACTTCTGGTTCTGGTCTGTGTCCATGTTGCAGCCGCACTCAAGCATCATTTCATCGATCGTGACGGGTTGTTGCTGCGAATGGCGTTGAGGAAGCGAACTGTCTGAAATTTTGCCTACAAAAAAGCATTTCCCATGCAACGAATTTTTTTGTTTTCCCTTCTCGCGTGTCTTTCCATGCTGGCTTCGGCCGAGCCGGAAACTTACATCATTGATGGTGCGCACACGTATCCGAGCTTCAGCTACAACCATCTCGGTTTTTCGAACCAGACCCATCGTTTTACCAAAACCAGCGGCGCCATCACGCTGGACCGGATTGTTGGAGCAGGCTCTGCCGAAGTGGTAGTTGATGCCAAATCGGTCGATACGGGCAACGAACTGTTCAATCAGGTTATTCAGAATGAAGATTTTCTCGATACCGCGCACTACCCGGCAATTACCTATAGATCTGCCCGTATGCGATTTGCAGGTGACCGGCTGGTGGCCGTCGAGGGGGAGCTGACGATCAAGGGCGTGACACGTCCGGTAGAACTGGAGGTGACATCGCTGCATTGCAAGTCGCATCCCCTGCGCCAGAGAAATGCCTGCGGAGCCAATGCCACTGCACGGATCAAGCGTTCGGAATTCAATATGGGCAAATATGTGCCTTATGTTGGTGACGAAATGACATTAAGCATTCCGGTGGAAGCCATCAATGAATAGGTGCGCCTGTGTGCCATTGAAAGGATCGTTGTCATGAAATTGTCCTATGCATGGGCCGCAGCCGGCCTTGTTTTCATTGCAGGCTGCGGTGCAGGGAGTGATAAGTCCGCCGCAGGGGCGCCTAAACCCGGTGCAGCGCCACCGCCCATGGAAGTCGAGGTGGTTACGATTCAGCCGGGCGCAGTGACGCTGACGCAGGACTTGCCCGGCCGTCTGGAGGCCTGGCGGACTGCGCAGGTGCGCGCCCGGGTGGAGGGCATCGTTGAAAAGCGGCTCTTCACCGAAGGCTCGGATGTCAAGGCCGGCGCCACGCTGTTCCAGCTCGATGCACGCACCTATGCGGCGACGCGCGATGCGGCACGGGCCGATGTCGATGCGGCACGGTTGGTGGTCGAGCGCTATAAGCCACTGCTGGAAATCAAGGCAGTCAGTCAGCAGGAGTTTGACACGGCTACGGCACGCCTCAAGCAGACGCAGGCCACCTTGGCGCGGGCCGAGCTGGATCTCGAGAATACCCACGTCCCTGCGCCCATTTCCGGCCGTATTGGCCGCGCCCTGGTAACCGAAGGGGCTCTGGTGGGGCGGGGTGAGGCGACACACCTGGCTACCATCGAGCAGATCGATCCGATTTATGTGAATTTCACCCAGCCAGGCAGCGAGGTCTTGCGCTTGCAGGCTGCCGTCAAATCCGGCACGCTCAAGCGTGCTGCATCGGTAAGAGTCGATCTGTTGCAGGAGGATGGCAGTCAGTATCCATTGCCCGGAAAAATCCTGTTTTCCGATCTTGCGGTTGACCCCGGTACCGGTGCTGTGTCCTTGCGCGCCCAGTTCCCCAATCCGGAGCACCAGTTGTTGCCTGGCATGTTCGTTCGCATTCGTTTCCCTGCTGCATTTTCCGACAATGCGATTCGTGTGCCCCAGCGCGCCGTGCAAGGCGGAGCGCAAGGCCAGTTCGTGATGCTGGTTTCACCTGAAGGGAAGGCTGTGCCGCAGCCTGTAAAAACCGGGTCCATGGCAGGGGGCGATTTCGTCATTAGCGATGGATTGAAAGGTGGCGAGCAGGTGATCGTCAATGGTTTGCAAAAAATTCGTCCCGAGGCGCCGGTCAAGGCGGTTCCATGGATTCGGAAAGATGCAGAGACGACATCGCCAACAGTCAAGTTGCCAGTCTCCTCCAGTAGCAGCCGGCAATAAGGCTTACTCATGTTCGCCAGATTCTTCATTGATCGCCCGGTATTTGCCTGGGTTATTGCAATCATCATTTTGCTTGGCGGAATGCTGGCCTTGCGCAATCTGCCGATTGCCCAGTATCCGGCGGTAGCACCACCTGCCCTCGATATCACGATCAACTATCCTGCAGCTTCGGCCCAGGCGGTCGAGGAGACTGCGGTCGCCCTGATCGAGCAGGAAATGAACGGCATTGAGAATCTGCTCTACATGAACTCGTCCTCCGAAGTCGGATCCGGGACGATAACCTTGACTTTCAGGCCGGGCACCAATCTCGATTATTCCTCGGTCGAGGCGCAGAATCGCATCAAGCGGGTGGAGGCTCGATTGCCGGAGGACGTGCGCCGACTTGGCGTCACAGTCAATAAAACAGCGCGGAATTACGTCATGTTCGTCGCCCTGTCTTCGCCAAAAAAGACATTGAATGACCTCGATCTTGGTAGTTATGTGGCAGCAAACCTGCTGGAGCCGATCCGTCGAGTGCCTGGGGTTGGCGAGGCGCTATTGTTTGGCACTGAATACTCGATGCGCATCTGGCTGAAGCTGGACAAACTGCATGGTTATCGCTTGTCCCCAGCCGACATTGCACGTGCCGTGCGAGCGCAAAACGTGCAGCTATCTACGGGCGAGCTGGGGCAATTGCCTGTGCCTGCGGGGCAGGAAATGACAGCAGTGATTGTTACCAAAAGCCGGTTGTCTACGCCGGAGGAGTTCGGCAACATCATTGTGCGCACCAATCCAGATGGTTCGGCCTTGCGTCTCAAGGATGTAGCGCGCGTGGAATTGGGCGCCCAGGATTATTTGCGCTCGGGCCGACTTGACGGCGAGCCTGCGGCCTTTATCGGGATTCGTCTTTCGCCGGGAGCCAATGCACTGGCAACGGTTGAAGCTGTCAATCAGAGGATGAAAGCGCTGGAGAAGTTTTTCCCGGAGGATGTCAAATGGATTGTTCCTTATGACACATCGAAGTTCGTCGAGATATCGATTCGGGAAGTCGTAATAACCCTGGCCGAAGCCGTGGTTCTGGTGTTTCTGGTGATGTATCTGTTCATGGGAAACCTGCGTGCCACACTGATTCCTACCATCGTCGTACCGGTGGCGCTGGTGGGCGGCATGCTGGGCCTTTATGTCTTCGGTTATTCAATCAACGTGTTGACCCTGTTCGCCATGGTGTTGGCGATCGGTATCGTCGTCGATGATGCGATTGTTGTCGTTGAAAACGTCGAGCGCATCATGACCACGGAAGGCTTGTCGCCACGCGATGCGACGCGCAAGGCGATGGATCAGATCGTTGGCGCCATCATTGCGATCACGCTGGTACTCTCGGCTGTGTTCGTGCCAATGGCATTCTTTGGCGGCTCCACCGGGGCCATTTATCGTCAGTTTGCCGTGACGCTGGTGCTAACCATCCTGTTTTCCGCATTGATGGCGCTGACATTGACGCCAGCACTGTGCGCCAGCTTGCTCAAACATGCGCCAGGACAGGATGAGGTGTCGCCAGCAAGAGGTTTTCTCGGCAGATTCAATCGTTTTTTTGCGCGAACGACGGAGAGATACACATCGCGAGTAGGCCGTGCCATGAAGAAGGCGGGGCGCTATATGGTGCTCTATCTTGTTCTCTTGCTCGCTACGGGCTGGATGTTCCAGCGTTTGCCCGGCAGTTTTTTGCCAGATGAGGATCAAGGTTATTTCTTCAACATGCTGCAACTGCCACCCGGCGCCACCCAGCAGCGCACCATTGAGGTGCTGGCACAAGTCGAGCAGTACTACATGAAGCAACCGGAGGTGTTGCATGTCGTCGGCATCGCCGGGTTCTCCTTCTTCGGTCGCGGCCAGAATGCGGCGCTGGTGTTTGTCCGGCTGAAAGACTGGGATACACGGACAGCAGCAGAAAGCTCCGCACAGACACTGGTGCGGAAAGCCAACATGATGTTTTTCGGCATCAAGCAAGCCATGATATTTGCCATCAATCCACCGCCGATTCCAGAGCTGGCCGCTGCCGGCGGTTTTGATCTGCGTCTGCAGGATCGCGGTGGAGTGGGGCGCGAGAAGTTGCTGGAGGCGCGCAATATGGCGCTCGGCATGGCATCGCAGGATGCCCGTCTGGTGGGTGTGCGGCCAGAAGGCCAGGAGGCTGCGCCACAACTGTTCCTCGACATCGACCGGACCAAGGCGGAGACGCTGGGCGTGCGCATGGCCGACTTGAACGACACGCTGCAATCGGCACTGGGCGTCGCCTACATCAACGACTTCGTGCGCCAGGGCCGCATCCTGCGCGTGCAGATGCAGGCAGAATCCGAAACGCGACAGAATGTGGATGGCATCATGCGGCTGCCGGTGAGAAACAACAAGGGTGACATGGTGACGCTGGGCGAACTGGCGATACCGCGCTGGGTCATGGGTGCGCCAAAGCTCGACCGCTATAACGGTCTGCCAGCGATGAAGCTGGCAGGTAGCCCGGCACCTGGACACAGTACCGGCGAGGCCTTGCTGGTGATGGAGGAAATTGCCGCCAAGCTGCCACCGGGTATCGGTTTTGAATGGTCGGCCACGTCGTTCGAGGAGCGGCTGTCCGGATCGCAGGCTCCATTGCTGTTCGGCGTCTCGCTGATCGTGGTATTCCTTTCCCTGGCGGCGTTGTTTGAAAGCTGGTCGATCCCCTTCGCGGTGATGCTGGTTGTGCCGCTGGGCGTATTCGGTGCTGTCACGGCGGTGGGGTTGCGTGGTTTGCCCAACGATGTTTACTTCAAGGTCGGCCTGATTGCCATCATTGGCCTGTCGTCGAAGAATGCCATCCTCATCATCGAGTTTGCGCGCAAGATGCAGGACGAAGGCATGGGGCTGATCGAGGCCACGCTCGAGGCCTGTCGGCTGCGTTTCCGGCCGATCCTGATGACCTCTGTCGCCTTCATCGCCGGGGTCTTTCCGCTTGCCGTTTCCACCGGCGCCGGCGCCGAGAGCCGGCATGCGATTGGCACTGGTGTCATTGGCGGCATGATCGCTGCCACTGTCCTGGCAGTTTTCCTGGTGCCTGTGTTTTTTGTCGTGGTGCGACACTTTTTCCCAGGACATTCACGTCGTCATGAGGGGAAACATGATGCGTAAGTTTTTTTCTTTAACGACAACCTTGCTGCTTGCCGCCTGTTCGTTTGCGCCACCGTATCAGCGGCCGGATTTGCCAGTAGCAAAGGCATGGCCGAGTCCCGCAAAAGTCGGCGCTGGCGACGACCCGAAGGTAGTGCAGAGCAAGGTGAACCTGAGCGATTGGCGCGTATTCCTTTCCGATCCACGATTGCAGGCGCTGGTTATTTCTGCGCTGGGGTACAACCGCGACATGCGCATCGCTATAGCGCGTGTTGATGAGGCGCGTGCGTTGTACGGTATCGTTGGCGCCGATCGTTTGCCGACAGTAAATCTTGTGGTGTCACAGGCGGCGGCGCGCACTCCCGGTGCTGTTAACATGACCGGGAAGCCGTTGACCATCCGTCGTTACGACGTCGCGCTGGGTGTGACAGCATTCGAACTCGACTTCTGGGGACGAGTGAAGAACCTCGATGCAGCGGCGCGTGCCAGTTTTCTGGCGACCGATGAAGCGCGTGATGCGTTCCGCTTATCCCTGATTGCGGATGTGGCCAATACCTACTTCAGTGTGCTTGAACTGAGCGAACGTACCGCGCTTGCACGCACCACGCTCGAAACCCGTGACGAGAGCCGTCGCCTGGTTGCCAAGCGCCGCGAAGTCGGCCTCGCCGGCGACCTTGATTTCCTTACTGCCGATGGCGCCTATGAATCAGCCCGGGCTGAGTTAGCCAGCCTCGAGCGCAGCCGTGCGGCGGCTGAAAATGCACTCACTCTTTTGGTCGGCACGTCGCCCGAGGCGCTTCCCGAAGGACGAAGTCTGCGCGAGCAGGGCGGCGCGTCCGAACTGCCTGTCGCCATACCGTCAGAAGTGCTGTTGCGGCGACCCGATGTGCGTGCCGCCGAGCAGAAACTGATTGCCGCCAATGCCAACATCGGTGCTGCCCGTGCCGCCTTCCTGCCACGCATCGTGCTCAGCCTGGCGCTGGGTACGGCCAGCCCGGCCCTGTCCGGTCTGTTCGAGGCCGGGAGCGGCGCCTGGAGCTTTGCACCGGTGCTGACACAACCCTTGTTTGATGCCGGACGTACCGGTGCAGGCGTCGATCTTGCCGAAGCGCGTAAGGTGATTGCTGTTGCCGAATATGAAAAAACGCTGCAACAAGCCTTCCGTGAGGTGGCCGATCTTTTGTCTGCCCGCGACGCGCTAGCCGAGCAACTGGGCGCGGCGGAAGCGGCAGAAAAGGCGCAAACCGAGCGCCTGCGTCTGGTCGATGCGCGCTACAAGGCGGGCGTGTCGAGCTATCTGGAAGTGCTCGATGCACAGCGCGAGACCTTCGCTGCACAACAAGCGGCGTTGCAGGTACGCCGGACGTTGTCGGCCTCACTCATTCAGCTTTATGTGGCATTGGGGGGTGACAGCAAGCCACCGCAGGCGGCAGATGCGAATTGATCATCGCGCATATAACCATTGTCGGATGCGCCAGTTTGTCGGATAATGCGCGCCTCGCACAGCAGCAGTGCTGCGCTTTTGGCCGAGATGGCGGAATCGGTAGACGCAGCGGACTCAAAATCCGCCGCCGCAAGGTGTGGGGGTTCGAGTCCCCCTCTCGGCACCATCAAGTAAATCAAGTCAGGTTGATAACAACCCACAGCATCGTCGGCGAAACTGCGTCGCAGTTTTATCGGGAAACAAAAAAGCCGCTAACTGATAATCCCATTATGGAATTTGCATTCAGTCGCGGCTCTGAAATATCCGTTTCAGGATATTCGTTTTTCTTCATTGCTTCACACTATCGAGCAAAACCTTTTCGTTCTCGCGTACCATTGACCTTGCGGACCGTCTTGCCTGCCGCGTGGTGCCCAGGAGAGGACTCGAACCTCCACAGTGTTGCCACCGCTAGGACCTGAACCTAGTGCGTCTACCAATTCCGCCACCTGGGCAGTACTCGAAACGAGGCGCGAATTCTAAATCAAAACACCAGATTGTCAAACAACACCATGCCAAAACTTTCAAAAATCCGTCGTGCCGATCCTCAACTTGCGCGTGAGCAGGCCAAATACGAGCATCCGTTGCCCAGTCGCGAATACATCCTGCAAATTCTGGCGGATCAAAGAGCGCCTGCAGGCTTCGAGCGCCTGATAGAACTGCTGGATATCCGACCTGATGAGTTGGAGCCCTTCCGGCGCCGTCTCGGGGCCATGGCGCGTGATGCGCAGTTGCTGCAGAACCGCCGTGGCGATTGGCTGATTCCGGACAAGGCAGATTTGGTGCGTGGTCGCATCATCGGCCATCCTGATGGGTTTGGCTTCCTGAAGCCGGATGAGGGTGAGGGGGACATCTTTCTTGGCGCCAAGGAGATGGACAAGGTGCTGCATGGCGATCGCGCGATTGTGCGGGTCGTTGGCGTCGACCGCAAGGGACGGCCCGAGGGCAAGGTTATCGAGGTTACCGAGCGGGCGAACAAGACACTGGTTGGGCGGGTCATCGAGGAGCACGGCGTGGCCATCGTGGTACCGGAAAACCGCCGCATCAGCCAGGACATTCTGCTTGCTCCGGCCGAGAAGGGGGCGAAAAAATCTGTTCGGCCGCAGGCAGGACAGGTCGTGATGGTCGAGCTCATTGAGCAGCCCAGTCGACATTCGCAGCCGATCGGCCGCGTCATCGAGGTGCTGGGGAACTACGCTGATCCCGGGATGGAAATCGAGATTGCGCTACGCAAGAACGAACTTCCATTCAAGTTCTCGAAAGAAGCGCAGGCGGAAACAAGAAAACTGCCGGACGCGGTACGCAAGTCCGACTGGAAGGGACGCGAGGATGTGACTGCGCTGCCGCTGGTAACGATTGACAGCGAGACGGCACGGGATTTCGATGACGCCGTGTATTGCGAGCGGCAGGGCAAAGGGTACCGACTGGTGGTTGCCATTGCCGATGTTTCGCATTACGTGGCGGCTGACAGTGCGCTGGATCGTGATGCCTATGAACGCGGCAATTCGGTGTATTTTCCGCGCCGCGTGATTCCGATGTTGCCGGAGAAGCTGTCGAACGGGCTGTGCTCGCTCAACCCGCAGGTGGAGCGCCTGTGCATGGTATGCGACATGGCAATCAGCGCTGCCGGAGTCATCAAGCAGTTTCGCTTTTATCCGGCGGTGATGTTTTCACATGCACGGCTGACCTACACCGAGGTGGCGGCGGCACTTTATGACAAGGAGGCCGCTGCGCGCGAAAAGCTGGCGCCGGTGTTGCCCCATCTCGAAGCCCTGGATGCGCTGTATCGGCAACTGGCCAAGGCGCGGGAAAAACGCGGGGCGATCGATTTCGAGACACTCGAAACGCGTATGGTTTTTGACGATCAGGGCAAGATCGAGCGCATCGAACCTTATGAGCGCAATGACGCCCACCGCCTGATCGAGGAATGCATGCTGGCGGCGAATGTGTGCGCCTCGGAATTCCTGCGTGAGCGGGAGCATCCGGTGCTGTATCGCATTCATGAGGGGCCGACACCGGAACGGCTGGTGAAATTGCGGGATTTTCTCGCCACCTTTGGCCTGCAATTGGGTGGGGGGGATGCGCCCGGGGCCAAGGATTATGCCAAGCTGCTGGAGAATATCGGCCAACGGCCGGATCGCCAATTGCTGCAAACCGTGATGCTGCGCTCTTTGCGGCAGGCGGTATACAGTCCGGATAACGTTGGGCATTTCGGCTTGGCGTATGAGAGCTATACGCATTTCACCTCGCCGATCCGTCGCTATCCTGATCTGCTGGTGCATCGGGCAATAAAGTCGGCGCTGGCGACACGGCGTTATGAGCCGGGCAGTTGGGAGGAGATCGGTTTGCATTGCTCGATGACCGAGCGGCGTGCCGATGATGCCACGCGCGATGTGGAGGCGTGGCTGAAGTGTTACTACATGCGTGATCGTATCGGCGAGATATTCACCGGCAGCATTTCCTCGGTTGTTCCGTTCGGCATTTTTGTGGCGCTGGACGGTGTGTTCGTTGAAGGCCTGGTGCATGTGTCCGAGTTGGGCCAGGACTACTTCCACTTCGATGAAAAAAGCCATGCGATGGTGGGCGAGCGCAGCGGCCGTCGATTCCGGCTATCTGACAGAATAAGTGTGCAATTGGTGCGCGTCGACATGGAGACCAACAAGATCGATTTTCGCCTGGCCGAAACTCCGGCTGCTCGAAAGTAATTCCGGGTGTCTGGCAATCTTTGCGCAGCTATCGTTTGCTGCCTGTTTTTTCGGTTTGGTTCGACTGATTGTTGAGATGGGCAAGCACTCGGGGCAGCAACGCATTTCCAGCCTGATGTGTGATTTTTTGCACCAGTTGATCCGCCAGCCCGTCAGTGACTTTAAGTACGGCGCCTGGTAGTTCCTCATCCAGCCAGCGCGTAATTTCTTCTTGAATTGCGTGGGCGCACTGCGCCTCAAGCGAAGGTGATGCGAGTTCATCCAGCGTGACAATCTCGGTCAGCAGCGGGAGTTCGGGTTCGGTATCCAGACCGGCGTCGGTGGAGGCTGTAGCCATGCCTTCCGCTGGTGTGGCATTGGCATCAGCCTGCGAGGCAGCCACAAATACCCGATGGCGCCGGATCAGGGCGTCAGCCTGGCCCAGAATTTGTGTGGTGTCGTCAATGGGCACGGTCAGGCATCTCCGGCCATATCCCGGCTTTCGAGCGGGTAACCGCGTTCCCGGTAAAAGCGGAAGCGTTCGCGCCCAGGCAGCCGGTCACTGTCAGCCGTGCTGACAATTTCGGTAAGGTGTTGAAAGCGGCTGAACCCTGGTGGTATTTGATCCGACAGATTCAACAGGCATTCGTCATGCGCAAGCTGGTCGAGGCTGGCAGCGATAATCACTGGAGTTTCATTTGCCAGTGGAGAGCTTGCATCGCAGTGTGGCGTAAAGCTTGTTGCTGCCTGGGTCCATAGCAATCGATCGAGCGCCTCCCTCTGTTTTTCAAGTGGGGCAAAAACGAGGATTCGCATCCCCATTGAACGGGCCGATGCAATCCATCCCGATGCAGCCTGGACGCGATCGCGAGCGCCGTGGAGAAAAGTGATTTTCGTCATCCCGGCTTGCGTTTTGCTGAAGGTTTTTCCGCACGGCTGGCGCGTTCGAGAAGGAAGTGTGTGAGCAATGGAACGGGCCTTCCGGTCGAGCCTTTTTCTTTTCCGGAGCGCCATGCCGTACCGGCGATATCAAGGTGAGCCCATGTGTATTTTTTTGCGAAGCGGGCGAGGAAGCAGGCGGCTGTAATTGTGCCAGCCGCACGGCCGCCGATATTGGCCATGTCGGCAAAGTTGCTCTTTAACTGCTCCTGATAATCGTCCCACAAGGGCAGTTGCCAGGCGCGGTCGCAGGCTGCTCGACCGGCATCGAGCAATTCATCGGCGAGGCTGTCGTTGTTGGCAAGCAGCCCCGAGGCGATGTGCCCCAGCGCGATGACACAGGCGCCGGTCAGTGTGGCAATGTCGATGACACATTCAGGATTGAAGCGTTCGACGTAGGTTAGTGCATCGCACAGGACCAACCGGCCTTCGGCATCCGTGTTCAGAATTTCGACCGTCTGGCCCGACATTGACGTGATGACATCTCCAGGCTTGGTTGCGGCGCCCCCGGGCATATTTTCACTGGCTGGAATTACGCCAATGACATTGATCGGCAGCTTCATCGCAGCTGCTGCCTTAAGCGTGCCAAGTACGCTGGCGGCGCCGCTCATGTCATATTTCATCTCATCCATTTCCGGCCCGGGTTTGAGTGAAATGCCGCCGCTGTCGAAGGTAATACCTTTGCCAATGAGGACAATCGGCTTGGCTCCCTTCGCCCCTCCGTTGTGACGCATGATGATGAACTTGGGCGGTTCATGTGAGCCGCGTGCGACGGAAAGCAGGGTGTTCATGCCCAGTTTTTCCATGTCGGAGCGGTCTAGAATCTCAACGGAAAGCCCATGGGACTTGCCTAGTTGCTGGGCTTCACTCGCCAGGTGGGTCGGGGTGCAAATGTTACCGGGAAGGTTACCCAGGTCTTTGGCCAGCTTCATTCCTGAGGCTATTGCCAGTCCTTCGGCCAGAGCAGCCTCGGCAGCAGCCAACTCGGTGCGGTTGGCAACTTGGAATGTCAGTTTTCGCAACGTCCGACGTGTCTCCTCTGGTTTGGATTTGAGTCGATCAAAACGGTAGAGCACTTCCTGTGATGCGATGACGGCCTGGCGAATTTTCCAGGTGACATCGCGTTTCTTGACTTGGAGTTCGGTCAGGTAGATGCTGCCGTCAGCACCACCGATATTATTGAGCTTCTTAATCGCTGCACTGATGGCTGCTCGATATTCCTTGTCACCGAATTCTTTTTCCTTGCCAAGCCCGACCAGTAAAATACGATCTGCCTTCGCGTCGACGGGGTTTTGCAGCAAGAGCGTTGCCCCTGTTTTCCCGTTCATGTCACCACGGCGCAAAATTTCGGTGAGTAATTGGTTCGTGCTTTGGTTAAGAGCCTCTGCGGCTGTAGAAAGCTTTCCTGTCTCATAGACACCCACGACGATGCATGCGCTGCGCTGCTTTTCCGGGCTGCCACTTTTTATGCTAAATTCCAAAACACTCTCCTTGATGGGTTTGGCAAGGCGGGATATGCAAGAAATGTTAAATTCTGACTATTTCTCCACTTGAATTGAATTCTCCTCAAGTTTCCTTGAGAAGTCAAAGAACTGCCCTTTGCCCTAATGATTTTCCAGCGCGCCGCAATCAGGGAGTTTACCCATACAGCGGTGGCCGTTTTTGTCGCATTGATCGCGATTTTACTGACGACGCAACTTATCCGTCTCCTGGGACAGGCTGCTGGTGGAAAGATACCTTCTGAAGCTGTGGTGGCACTGCTCGGGTTTGGCCTGATCAGCTATCTTCCTGTACTACTTTCGCTTGCTTTGTTTATTTCCGTGTTAATGACCATGTCACGGTGGTATCGTGATTCGGAAATGGTCATTTGGCTGGTCTCAGGAATGCCATTGACGGCCTGGATCAAGCCGGTATTCAAGTTTTCCATTCTCCCTGTAATTGCAATTGCGATTCTCTCTCTCTTGCTTGCGCCATGGGCCATGCGCCAAAGCGAAGTTTACCGGCAAAAAATGGATCAGCGGGATGATGTGGCACGTGTTTCACCAGGCGCCTTTAACGAATCAGGTTCGGCTGATCGAGTGTTTTTTGTTGAGGGTGTCGCGGGGAATGAGGGGCTTGTAAAGAATGTTTTCATCAGTTCGATCCAGCAGGGCCGTCTGGGAGTGACGGCAACAGCCCAGGGCCGCACTGAAATCATGCCTAACGGTGATCGTTTTCTCGTACTCGATCGAGGGCGGCGTTACGAAGTGGTCGCCGGAACACCAGAGTATCGGGTTATGGAGTTTGAGAAATATGCAATTAGAATGGAGGCGAAAGAGGCGCGCGGCCTGCAAGATTCACCGCGAACAAAACCGTTGCTTGAGCTGGTACGAAATGCTCAGCCGGCATACATGGCTGAATTGCTGTGGCGTGTGGGTTTGCCCATTGCAGCGCTGAATCTGGTCTTTCTTGCGATACCGCTCTCTTTCGTCAATCCACGTGCTGGACGGACAAACAACCTCATTTTCGCGCTGTTGACTTACATGGTGTACAGCAATCTTTTAAGTGTCAGCCAGGCATGGGTTGCGCAGGAAAAGTTGCGTTTTGAATTCGGTGTCTGGGTGGTGCATGCCGTAATGTTCGGGCTTTTGCTTGTATTGTTTTATCGTCGTCAGAATCCTCTTGCCTGGGGAAAATTGCGGTGGCGATGAAACTCTACGAGCGTCATTTAGCACGCGAAATCTATGCGGCAACCGGGCTGGTTCTAATGGCATTTTTGATGTTATTTGCCTTTTTTGATCTTATCCATGAATTAGAGAGTATCGGGAAAGGAAATTATCAACTCCAGCATGCCCTGGCTTATGTATTTCTGACGCTTCCGGGACGCCTTTATGAACTGTTTCCGATCGGTGTGCTGATTGGCACTTTGTATGCCTTGACGATGCTGGCGCGACATTCCGAGATTACTGTGCTTCGGGCAGCAGGTTTATCTACACGCAATTTTTTGCTTACCTTGACGCGCGTCGGATTTCTTTTTTCAATACTGATTTTTCTGGTAGGAGAGTTTTTGGCGCCGCCAGCGGAACAAGTTGCTCAACAGTTGCGGCTTAAAGCCATGGGGGCTCTGGTAGCCCAGGAGTTTCGTTCTGGTTTGTGGGTTAAAGACGAACGCTCATTTGTCAATGTAAGCGAGGTACTCCCTGATGCTTCATTGAGGGATGTTCGGATATTTGAATTCGATGAGAAATTCCAGTTGCTTTCCATCAGTGAAGCGACGAGCGGTCATTATCTTGCCGAAGGCAGGTGGTTGCTCGATAATGTTGTGCGCACAATTTTTTCGAATGGCTCTGCGCGAGTAGAGCGATTTGATGAAACTAACTGGAAGTCGGCGCTGAATCCTGACTTGTTGGCTATTTTGATGGTGGTTCCGGATCGGATGTCACTGGTTAATCTGTACCAATATATTCGCCATCTGAGCGAGAACCATCAAAAGACTGACCGCTATCAGATAGCGATGTGGAAAAAGTTTACTTATCCCTTTGCTGCATTAGTCATGATGGCATTGGCTTTGCCATTCGCCTACATGCAGGATCGAATGGGTGTGGTCAGTGTGCGTGTATTCATGGGCATTATGTTAGGCACCAGCTTTCATATGCTAAATGGTTTATTTTCAAGCCTGGGGATAATCAACAACTGGATGCCATTCTTCTCAGCCATTACGCCCAGTGTTATTTTCATCATTGCGGCCAGTGGAATGCTGTGGTGGGTTGATCGACGCTAATATCAGTCACGATTGCGTTTCGCCGTTGCGAAAGATTATTTGTGTTCCGGCAAGTCGATCGTGCAGGAATTGCCGATCGCGGTCGAATAGTGCCCAGATTATCCCGGCAAAGAAATACGCAACGCTCGGCCATGTCAAAACATAGCGAATGATCAGGCGTGAAAGTGATGGAGCTCGTCCTTGGGGTGTGGATAATTTGAGCTGCCAGGTTTGCATTGCGAGCGTTTGACCATTGCGATGCCAGTATCCGACAAAATAGATGCCGAGAACAATAAAAATATGTCCAACCAATGCCCAGACGGGTAGCGCAACCCCCCATCCCACACCGAGCACTATCTGTGGCAACAGAAACGTCACAGACAGCACACCCAGCAGTAAAAGGCATTCATAAGCCATGCTTGCAATGCGACGACGCAGGCTTGGAAAGCGCCTTGCTGATGGTGAAGAAGACATCAGGCTAGTGATTGTCGTGTTGAGGCGGAGAAGGAGAGTTTGAAGGCTGGGCTGGCCGGATTCCAGCACTTTTTGAAATTGGTAACTTCGAATGTCCGGTAGCAGATTTTTTCTTGCGCTCCGCTTCACTTTTTAACCGCGCTTTTTCGTCCTCCGGGAGGCTTTGGTACTCCTCCCATTTTTGTTTGACTGCTTCTCTTTTTTCCGGAGAAGCCTTTTGCAGTTTTTTGTATTTTGTTCTTGCCAGCTTTCGTTCTTCAGGGGTGAGTTTTGCCCATGCGGTCATGTGATGCTGGGTGCGCGTTTTTTCTTCTTCAGCCATGTGTGGGTAGCGTTGGGCAACCCCCAGCCATTTCTTGCGCTGAAACGTGTCCATCTCGTTCCAGTCGTTCGACAACGGAGCGAGAATTTTCTGTTGATCAGCGCTCAACTCTGTCCAACTGGGCTGCGATAACGGCGCAACGAATGCCTGCGTCGATACCGCAGTCAGCATCAGCTTTGCGGCGAGGAGGAGTGCGAGGGAGAGTCTAGCCATGCCTGAAAACCGGAGTCGAGATATGCGGAAGGAGGCAACTCATCAGCAAGAAGGGCGCTGTCAATTTCCTCATGCTCCTGAGCTTGTTCGAGGCCATTCCAGTAATAGGTGCCGACTGCACCAAGACTGAGAGCGATGGCCATGGAGATGTTACGCATATGACGGGAAAAATTCTGGTTAAGAAAGCCCGTAACACTCACAAAGCGAGTTTCCATTTCCACTATCCCGCTTCCCTGATGTCTTATCGCCGTTTCTCGGGCTTGTTGCAGACGAGACACCACCTCGATATCCAGTGTCTCGATTCCTTGGTTCAGCCATTGGCGGAATTTGTAATTTATATCGGAATTTTCATTTGCATTCATAATGTAATGCCCTTCGCTTTCAATGTTACGGCCAAAGTGTGCGTAGCGCGCGAACAATGAGTCTTTACGCTGCCTTCTGAGCAACCCATTATCGAGGCTGTCTCTGTAATTCCCATCTCTTCCCAGTAACGCAGCAGGAATGCTTCGCGTTGACGTGCCGGCAATTTCTCAATTTCTCTTTCCAGCAGCGTAAGGATTTGGGCTTGCTCAAGTTGCTTTTGTGGAGACTGGAATGCGACAGACTCACTACTTGCCGAAATGATGTCCAGAGGGTCGGTATCCTCATCATCGCTGCCAACAAATGAGGAAAATAGGGTCATCCACAGCGAGCGTACCTTGGAGCGCCGAAAGCTATCACGAATGGTGTTCTGAAGGATGCGCTGAAACAGCATGGGCCATTCACCGCTTGGATGATTGCCGTATTTTTCGGCGAGTTTCATCATCGCATCCTGCACAATATCCAGCGCTGTTTCCTGATTCTGAACAGCAAACATGGCCTGTTTAAACGCGCGTCGCTCAATACTGGCAAGAAAATCAGAAAGTGCAGCGTGGGAAGTCAAGGCTTGATCCATAAAAATGAGACTTAAATTTCTGCCTTAGGCCAAGATTGGACTTTAAATCTTGACCATTTGCGACCGAAACAGTAAGGTTACGCGTTTACTTCAAAAGTGTAACAGGTGTCTTTTATGCAGCTTACCGGCGCAGAAATTGTAATCAGATGTCTCCAAGAGGAAAATGTTGAGTATGTATTCGGCTATCCTGGCGGATCTGTTCTCTATATTTACGACGAACTTTTCAAGCAGGACAAGTTTAAGCATGTTTTGGTCCGGCATGAGCAGGCGGCAGTCCATGCGGCAGATGCGTACTCTCGATCTTCGAGCAAAATAGGCGTGTGCATGGTGACGTCAGGCCCCGGAGTGACCAATGCCGTGACAGGGATTGCCACTGCACACATGGACTCGATTCCGATAGTGATCATCAGCGGCCAGGTGCCGACTCCTTATATCGGTCAGGATGCCTTTCAGGAGTGTGACACCGTTGGCATTACTCGCCCATGTGTAAAGCATAATTTTCTGGTCAAGGATGTCAAGGATTTGGCGTTGACGCTGAAGAAGGCGTTTTATATTGCCAAGACCGGGCGCCCAGGGCCCGTGTTGGTCGATATTCCCAAAGACGTGACGATGCACAAGTGCGAGTTTGAGTATCCCCCAACGATCTCGATGCGCTCCTACAATCCAATCGTCAAGCCACAAGATGGCCAAGTCAAGAAGGCGCTTAAATTACTGCTGGAAGCAAAGCGGCCGATGATTTATACGGGCGGCGGGATTATTCTTTCTGATGCTGCTGAGCAACTTGTCAAACTGGCCCGGACTCTTGGTTTCCCTGTAACCAATACCTTGATGGGCCTTGGGGGCTATCCATCTACTGATAGGCAGTTTGTGGGTATGCTCGGGATGCATGGCACATATGAGGCGAATATGGCCATGCAGCATTGTGATGTGCTGATTGCAATAGGCGCTAGATTCGATGATCGGGTGATCGGCAATCCAGAACATTTTGGGTCGATTGCACGAAAGATCATTCATATTGATATTGACCCGTCGTCGATTGCTAAAAGAGTCGATGTGGATGTTCCTATCGTAGGGCATTTGCCGGATGTTCTTGGCGAACTTCAGTTGTTGCTTGAGCAGTCTGGTGAGAAGCCGGATGCAGGCGCATTGGCTGCATGGTGGGCGCAGATTAACGAGTGGCGCGGCAGAAAATCGCTCAAATACACCCAGGGCAAGGAATTGATCATGCCCCAATATGTTGTTGAGACACTTTATGAAATTACGGGTGGAGATGCGTTCGTAACATCCGATGTTGGTCAGCATCAGATGTGGGCGGCTCAATACTACAAATTTGACAAGCCCAGGCGCTGGATCAACTCTGGTGGGCTGGGGACCATGGGTGTCGGCCTGCCATATGCCATGGGTGTTCGGTTCGCCAATCCGGACGCCACCGTGGCCTGTATCACTGGCGAGGCTTCAATCCAGATGAATATCCAGGAACTCTCGACTGCCAAGCAGTTTCGCCTGCCGATAAAAATTATTAACTTGAATAATCGTTATCTTGGCATGGTGCGACAGTGGCAGGAGATGTTCCACGGTAATCGGTATGCAGAATCCTACGTTGATGCACTCCCCGATTTCGTGAAGCTGGCCGAATCTTATGGCCATGTTGGAATGCGCATCGAACGCCCGGCAGATGTCGAACCGGCGCTGCGTGAGGCATTTACAAAGCACAAGGATGATCTTGTCTTCATGGATTTCCTTACCGATCAGACAGCCAATGTTTATCCAATGATCGCTGCAGGTAAAGGATTGTCAGAGATGATCCTGGCTGAGGACTTATAACCATGCGACATATAATTTCCATTCTTCTGGAGAATGAAGCAGGCGCCCTGTCGCGTGTTTCCGGTTTATTTTCGGCGCGTGCCTTCAATATCGAGTCATTGACTGTTGCTGCCACCGAGGATCCATCGTTGTCCCGCATGACGATTGTTAGCAGCGGGTCCGATAACGTTATTGAGCAAATCACCAAGCAGCTAAACAAGCTGATTGATGTAGTCAAGGTGGTTGACCTGTCCGAGGCGGCTCATATCGAACGCGAACTGATGCTGGTCAAGGTGCGCGCTACAGGTGAGGTACGAGAAGAGGTGAAGCGTGTCGCGGACATTTTTCGCGGGCGTATTGTTGATGTCACCGAGTCGTCTTATGTCATCGAACTGACAGGCAACTGTTCGAAACTTGATGCATTTCTGGATGCCATTAATCGTGATCTTGTGCTGGAAACTGCACGTACCGGCGTGTGTGGCATTGGTCGTGGCGACCGTATTTTAAAAGTTTGATTTTTTGAAGCTAAGGGAAACAAGATGAAAGTTTATTATGACAAAGACGCGGACCTTTCCTTGATCAAAGGCAAGAAAGTCACCATTGTTGGCTACGGTTCTCAAGGCCATGCCCATGCCCAGAATTTGAAGGACTCAGGTGTCAAAGTGACAGTTGGCCTGCGCAAGGGAGGCGCCTCGTGGGATAAGGCCAAGAAAGCCGGGCTCAAGGTTGAGGAAATTTCCAAGGCCGTTAAAGACGCCGATGTCGTGATGATCTTGTTGCCTGATGAGAACATTCCTGCGGTTTATTACAGCGACGTTGAGCCGAACCTCAAGGCGGGAACGACGCTGGCTTTTGCGCATGGATTCAATGTGCATTACAACCAGGTTGTTCCTCGTGCTGACCTGGACGTGATCATGATTGCTCCCAAGGGTCCAGGGCATACGGTGCGTTCCGAATACTTGCGTGGCGGCGGCGTACCTTCATTGATCGCCATCTACCAGGACAATTCGGGCAAGGCCAAGGATATTGCACTTTCCTATGCAGCGGCCAATGGCGGTACCAAGGGCGGCGTAATCGAGACCAATTTCCGTGAAGAAACGGAAACTGATCTGTTTGGCGAGCAGGCTGTGTTGTGCGGCGGTCTTGTGGAACTGATCAAAGCCGGTTACGAGACATTGACAGAGGCTGGCTATGCTCCCGAAATGGCCTATTTTGAATGCCTGCACGAAGTGAAACTGATTGTCGACCTGATCTTCGAGGGCGGCATCGCAAACATGAACTACTCCATCTCCAATAACGCCGAGTATGGTGAGTATGTGACCGGACCCAAAGTCATCGGAGCAGAAGCTCGTGCCGCCATGAAGGATGCGCTGAAGTCGATTCAAGAAGGTGAGTACGCTAAGAAGTTTATTCTTGAAGGGCGCACCAACTATCCGGAAATGACCGCGCGTCGGCGCCTGACGGCGGCTCATCCGATTGAGCAGGTTGGCGAGCAGTTGCGTGCCATGATGCCATGGATCAAAAAGAACAAGCTGGTTGATCAAACCAAGAACTAATCTGGTTTTTCTTTCAGAACAGGGCACGGCAATGCTGTGCCCTTTCTCTTTGAACACTGCAGCTCACATTTGAGTATCAAACATCCATGACTGATTATCCCCATCCCATAATTGCCCGCGAAGGTTGGCTTTTTATTTCGCTCTCTTTGCTGGCAGCACTCGGCATCGGATTTTTTGCAGGGTGGGTGTGGAGTATCCCGCTGTGGATAGTATTTGCCTTTTGTGTGCAGTTTTTTCGTGATCCTCCTCGTTTTGCTCCGGCTGGAGAGAAGTGTGTACTTTCCCCAGCCGATGGCCGCATCGTCGTTATCGAGCCCGCCCGCGATCCCTGGCTTGATCGTGACTGTCTGAAAATCAGCGTCTTCATGAATGTGTTCAATGTTCATTCGAACCGCAGCCCGGTTGATGGGCAAGTGGTGCAGCGGTGGTATCACCCGGGTGAATTTGTTAATGCGGCTTTGGACAAAGCGTCCATTGCAAATGAACGGAATGCCTTGCATATCCGTACCCGTCATGGGCTTGATATCACCTGTGTTCAAGTGGCTGGCCTGATTGCACGGCGCATACTTTGCTATGTCGATGCCGGTGCAGAATTGACGCGTGGCCAGCGGTATGGCTTCATTCGTTTCGGCTCCCGTGTGGATCTGTATCTTCCACCGGATACGCGCGCAAAAGTCGGCGTTGGTGAGGCGGTGAAGGCGACGACGACCATCCTTGCTGAACTTCCCTGACTTTCCTTTCAGGCTTGTAGAATAAGGCTCCGCCTTATGTGCTGGAATTCATGAGTGCCATTCCGCCCGCACCACCCCGTAAAACGTTGGTAAACCCTGAGCTGCGTCGTCGGGGTATTTACATATTGCCGAACCTCCTGACAACCGCTGCCCTGTTCGCAGGGTTCTATGCCATAGTCCAGGCAATGAACGGACGTTTTGAACATTCCGCCGTCGCCATCTTCATAGCCATGGTTCTCGATGGACTTGATGGCCGTGTGGCGCGCATGACAAACACGCAAAGTGCGTTTGGAGCTGAATACGACTCCCTGTCGGACATGGTCTCCTTCGGTGCTGCGCCAGCACTGGTGGTATACGAATGGGCCTTGAAGGGATTGGGCAAGTTTGGCTGGGTTGCCGCCTTTATTTATTGCGCAGGAGCGGCCTTGCGTCTGGCCAGATTCAATACCAATATTGGCGTGGTCGATAAACGTTATTTTCAGGGTTTGCCAAGCCCGGCTGCCGCAGCGCTGATTGCCGGTCTGATCTGGGTGCTGATTGATCTTGGCTTTACCGGCGAGGAAGTTCGCTGGGCCGCCAGTGTGCTGACAATCTTCGCCGGAGTGACCATGGTCAGCAACATCAAGTATTGGTCTGGCAAGGATATCAATCTTAAAAAAAGCGTTCCGTTCATGGTGGTGGGGGCGATTGTCTTGGGCTTTGCGCTGATATCGACTTACCCTCCCGGTGTCCTGTTTGCCCTGTTTCTTGTTTATGCGGCCTCAGGATATGTAATGACGGCCTGGCGCTGGCGTGGCAGGCGCAATAAATAGTGATTGCTTGTCTGTTGCGTTGACAAAATAAACCATTTATAGTTGTGCCATGTTTACGGCGATTCTCTTCTCTGTGACGTTCCTCTTCGCTGGCGCACTCACTGTGCGTCCGGTGCTGCGCGCAAAGCTGCTGCGCTGCGCGCGCTAAAAACTTCCCCTTCTCATCGTCCGGTTTTTGAAGTGCCATCCTGCTGGCAAGCGGGGTTGGTGCGCTTGATTATTATTTTTCAGGAGATTTACCATGCCCAAAGAGCAATTGATCATATTTGATACGACCTTGCGCGACGGTGAGCAAAGCCCGGGCGCTTCGATGACAAAAGAAGAAAAATTGCGCATTGCGCGGCAGCTCGAGCGTATGCATGTAAATGTCATCGAGGCAGGCTTTCCCGCTGCCTCGAATGGGGATTTCGAAGCGGTCAGGCTGGTCGCCGAGGCCATCAAGGAGTCCACTGTAGCTGCCCTTTGTCGTGCTTTTGACAAGGATATTGCTCGGGCGCTGGAAGCGATAAAGCCCGCCAAGTCCGGACGTATCCACACGTTTATCGCTACGAGTCCCATTCATATGGAGAAGAAGTTGCGCATGTCTCCGGATGAAGTGATTGTCGCGGCGAGAAGTGCCGTGCGTTTCGCGCGCAATGGTATCGATGATATTGAGTTTTCCTGCGAAGATGCCGGCCGCTCCGAACTTGATTTCCTTTGCCGGATTATTGAAGAGGTTATCAAGGAAGGCGCCACCACGATCAATATTCCGGATACGGTGGGTTACAACGTTCCCGAGCAGTTTGCTGAACGCATTCGCCAGTTGCGCGAGCGAATTCCAAATTCAGACAAGGTGATCTGGTCTGTCCACTGCCACAATGATCTCGGCTTGGCTGTGGCCAACAGCCTTGCCGCAGTGATTGCAGGGGCGCGTCAGGTTGAGTGCACCATCAATGGTCTGGGTGAGCGGGCAGGCAATGCGGCGCTCGAGGAGATCGTGATGGCAGTTCGCACGCGGCAGGATGTCTTCCCCTGCGATACCCGCGTAGATACGACACAGATTGTCCCGGCTTCAAAGTTGGTGTCGAGCATCACCGGGTTTCCCGTGCAGCCCAACAAGGCGATTGTGGGTGCAAACGCCTTCGCCCACGAGTCCGGTATCCACCAGGACGGAGTTCTCAAGCATCGTGAGACCTATGAAATCATGCGTGCGGAAGACGTGGGCTGGAATGCCAACAAGCTGGTGCTTGGCAAACATTCGGGCCGCACTGCTTTCAAGGCGCGGCTGCAGGAGTTGGGCATCGAAGTCGAAAGCGAGCAGGTGTTGAATGCGGCATTCCTCCGTTTCAAGGAATTGGCGGACAAGAAGCATGAAATCTTCGATGAAGATTTGCACATGATCATGAGTGAAGATGTAGTTGCTCCAGGGGATGAATGGTATCGCCTGGTGTCCTCCATGTTTCACTCGGAAACCGGAGAGACGCCCCAGTCGCGGCTGACGATTTCCGTCAGGGGTGTCGAGACGCATGCTGAAGCAAGCGGAAGCGGTCCCGTTGATGCCACGTTCAAGGCCATTGAGAATGTTGCCTTAAGCGGCTCCGAACTTCTGCTTTATTCGGTCAACGCAATTACCACAGGCACGGATGCGCAGGGAGAGGTGACCGTACGATTGTCGAAAGACGGCCGGATCGTCAACGGCCAGGGTGCGGATACCGATATTATCGTTGCCTCGGCCAAAGCCTATATCAACGCATTGAACAAGCTGAAGTCGGGAAAGGAGAAACTCAATCCACAACTTTGACCACTCTGGAGGGGGCGCTGATCCGCGCGTAGGCTACGCAACTTGCAAAAAGCGACAAGGCAAGGAGGGTTTCAATTGCAGCGAGTGTCTGGCTGGGCGGGGTATCGGATACCGTGCGTACGACACCCTCAATGAGGTAGGCTAACGCCAGCATCGAAGTCCATTGGTAGGTGTAACGTTTGCCTCGCAGAATCCCGAACAATGGGAAGAGCAGGGGGAGGGCTTTGATGGCGAGCGTGGAACCTCCTGGATGCAATGGCGCCAGCCAGAGTTCCCATGCCAGACACAGGAACAGCAGGCCAATCAGGCTGCCGGAGGCCAAGCGATTGGGCCATGGATTCATCAGGCTAATTTCTTGGCTGTCTCGGCCAGGCGTTTTCCAAGCGCAATGGCTAATTGTCGTTCATGCTCGCTACACGTCGTCAGCCCCGCAGTTCCGCTGACATGGCTTGCGCCATAAGGCGTACCCCCGGTTTGTGTAAGGGAAAGGGACGGCTCGGTAAATGGGATGCCAAGGATTACCATGCCGTGATGAATTAGCGGCAGCATCATCGCCAATAGTGTCGTCTCCTGGCCTCCATGCTGGGTGGTGGATGAGGTGAAGACAGCCGCCGGTTTCCCGGCCAGGGTGCCCTCCAGCCATGCGCCACTGGTAGAGTCGATAAAGTATTTCAATGGTGCCGCCATATTTCCGAAACGGGTTGGGCTGCCGAGTGCGAGGCCAATGCATTCCTTGAGATCGAGCAGTTCGACATAGGGTGCGCCTTGCTCGGGAACTGGCTTCTCGGTGGCCTCGCAGACGGTCGAAACTTTGGGTACGGTACGGACGCGGGCAAACATCCCTGGGACTTGTTCGATTCCTTGTGCGACGTAGCGCGCAAGTTCTCTGACTGAGCCATGAACACTGTAATAAAGTACCAAAATTTCTTTTTTGTCATCAGCTGGGCGCATTTTTGCTCGCTCGCAAATTAAGGTTGGATTGGATTATATGTGGCTCCTTGCTCCAACTCGTCTTGTCGTGCGCAGCATTCGGCGGTTTCGTGCGGAGCATTGTGTTCAGACGGCGGCAGCCTTGTCTTTTTCGACCTTGCTCGGGCTGGTGCCGATGATCATGGCAGGGATCGGGATTATTTCGTTTTTTCCCGAGGGAATTGGCCTGAGCAAAGCCCTTGAGAAATTCCTTTTGGCCAATCTTCTGCCTGAGAAAGCAGGCGGTACCATTGCAAAATATGTTGGGCAGTTTGTAGTGCGTGCAGAGAAGCTGACATTCTTTGGGATTTTGGTGTTCAGTGCGACGGCCGTCATGCAGATGCTGACCATCGAGCGGGCATTCAACAGAATTTGGCACATCAAGAAAGATCGACCGTTTATCCAGCGCCTGATCCTGCATGCGCTGACCCTGACCTTGGGGCCGTTGTTCTTCGGCGCCAGCCTAGCCGTCATTTCTCTTGTTTTGAGCGCTTCCTTTGGATTGATCGATGAGCCGGCCTGGGTTCAGTTCTTCGTTATGCGCAGCGCCCTGCCTTTTGTCTTTATGGCAGTTTTGTTCGCCCTGCTTTACTGGCGAGTGCCGAACAAACAGGTCAACCCATGGCAGGCGCTATCCGGTGGGGTGTTAAGTGCATGCGGGCTGATCGGTGTGCAAAAGGTATTTACTTTTTATCTGGCCAGCTTTACTGCAACGACCGTGGTTTATGGCGCATTCTCAATCATGCCAGTGTTTCTATTGTGGCTCCATGCGTCGTGGAGCGTCATCTTGTTTGGCGCAATATGGGCTGCGGAAATGCCAAAGTCTGTGCGTGGCTGAGTGCCTGATTGCATCGCATTCCGGGTCGTTCGACGCGTGATTTGAGTCAAGTAGAATCCCAACCTCGAATTTTCTTTTTTGCTGAATACTGCCATGCCTAGTCATTTATCCTCAAAATCGATCGACTCACGGGATCGATTGATTGTTGCCCTCGATTTTTCCGATCCACAGGAAGCGCGGCGCTTTGTGGCCAGCCTGGGCGAGGCAGTCGGCTTTTATAAAATCGGTCTTGAGCTGTTCATGTCCGGTGGATATTTTGACCTGCTTGACTGGCTGATTGCCCAAGGCAAGAAAGTTTTTGTCGATCTGAAGTTCTTCGATGTGCCGGAGACAGTGCGCTCTGCCGTCAGGGCGCTAGCTGGAAGTGGAGCAACCTTTGCGACAATTCATGGCAATCAATCCATCATGGAAGCCGCCGTCAAGGACAAGGGAAATCTCAAGGTGCTGGCCGTCACTGCATTAACCAGCCTTGATCGTGGCGACCTTGATGATCTTGGGTTTTCCTGTGATGTCGAGAAACTGGTGCTTTCCCGTGCGCGCCGGGCCTTGCTGGCAGGGGTGGATGGAATTGTTTCCTCGGGACTGGAGGCGCCCTTGATCCGTGCCGAGCTTGGAGATAGGTTGCTGGTGGTGACGCCGGGGATTCGTCCTGTTGAAAACAAACCGTTGGACGATCAAAAACGTACTGTTGATGTGGCGCAGGCATTCAGGAATGGTGCGGATTACATCGTTGTCGGGCGGCCGATTCGCCAGGCAGCGGATTCCCGGTTGGCTGCTGAGGCGATCCAGCAGACCATTCGGCAAGTATTTGCAAGTCAGGCCGTGAAACCTGAACTCCGCGATTGAAATTTGCACAGCCCGGCTATAGGTTTTTGATAGACGCCGGGATGAGAAATCGCGTATTGAGCGGCCGGGAGTGCGTTGATACGGTAGGATCGATCTCGAAGGGATAATTCTCGAATTTTGACCGAGCTTGTCGCCACGCATCGATGCGCGCGTCGTCGCGAGAGCGAGGCCGGGCTACGGAGACGCTGTGTCAGCGCGCAGCTTCTGGCGCGGGCCGAATGGAACAGATCGACCACGGTGGCGCCGACCAGCATCAGCACCTGCGGCGTGATGCAGGCGTCAGCTTCATAGCCACGCCCGCTCTAGCTTGCATCCTGAAAAATTTTTACTTGAAGGCATTCCATTGCTGCAATTACTGTACTAATATGCAGACCATGTCCACAATAAGTTCGTGGCTGAAATAGGTTGGGAATTAATAGTGCATTTCACTTGTTAGTGTCGGGTGATTCGAGGGTGTTGAATCACACGGATAATGGGTTGAGCAGGATATCAGTAGTTGTTGCTGTTTGAGAAGACAGTCTGTGCCGCAAGGTGCGTCTGGAATGACTAATAAAAAGGAGGCTTGGCCATGCAGAAGAGTTTGCATATAGACGCGAGCAAATGTACAGATTGCTTGCAATGCGAAATGGCGTGTTCGTATGAGAATTACGGCATATTCAACATTGCGAAATCACGCATCAAGGTATTCAACTTCGAACATGAAGGCCGGAAGGTTCCCTACACCTGTACGCAGTGTGCGGAAGCTTGGTGCATGCATGCCTGCCCGGTAGATGCCATCCGGCTGGATGCGGCCACTGGCGCCAAGGTTGTTTTTGAGGATACCTGTGTCGGCTGCAAGGTGTGCACCATCGCCTGTCCATTCGGCACGGTCAACTATGTTGCCGATACCGGCAAGGTGCAGAAGTGCGATCTGTGTGGCGGCGATCCTGCGTGCGCTACTGCTTGCCCGACTGGCGCCATCACCTACATCGATGCCGACTGGACAGGGCTGGACAAGATGCGTCAGTGGGCCGCCAAGACTGATCTGGCAGCAACTGCCTGACGCGAATTCACGAGGAGAGAATCATGGGATGGAATCGTAAAATACTCCGCGTCGACCTGACGCATGGCACCTGCAAGGCCGAACCTCTCAATATGGAGTGGGCGCAGGAATATCTTGGCCAGCGTGGCCTGGCAACCAAGTACCTCGTTGAAGAAGTCAACCCCAAGGCTGACCCACTGTCGCCAGAGAACAAGCTGATTATGGCTACCGGTCCACTGACCGGGACCATGGCTTCGACCGGTGGACGCTATTCGGTCATTACAAAAAGTCCATTGACAGGGGCGGTTGCCTGTTCGAATTCGGGCGGCTATTTTGGCGCCGAGCTTAAGTTCGCCGGCTGGGACATGATCATTTTCGAAGGCAAGAGTCCGAAGCCGGTTTATCTTTCCATTGAAAACGACAAGGCCGAACTCAAGGATGCGTCCCATCTCTGGGGCAAGACCGTCTGGGATACGGAGGAGATCATCAAGAAATCGCATCAGGATCCGCAAATTCGCGTCTCCAGTATCGGGCGTGCCGGCGAAAATGGCGTGCTTTATGCCTGTATCGTCAATGACCTGCACCGTGCCGCCGGTCGCTCCGGGGTGGGTACGGTGATGGGCTCCAAAAACCTCAAGGCGGTCGCGATCCGTGGCACCAAGGGCGTTTCGGGAATCAAGGATTTCAAGGCCTTCATGACCGCTACTACCGCCGCCAAGAAGGTGTTGGCTGACAACGCTGTGACGGGCCAGGCGCTGCCCACCTACGGCACCCAGGTGCTGATGAACGTCATCAACGAAATCGGCGCCAGCCCGACCCGCAATAGTCGCGATGTGCAATTCGAAGGCGCCCGCAAGATTTCCGCCGAAGCCATGCATGAGCCGCGTGCCTCGGATGGGAAGCCCAACCTCATAGGCAATCAGGCCTGTTTTGGCTGCACCATCGCCTGTGGTCGTACTTCGAAGATGGACAAGACCCACTTCAGCGTGGTCAATAGCCCGAAGTACTGGGGCGCGACCGGCGGCCTCGAGTATGAATCTGCCTGGGCGCTGGGCAACAATACCGGTGTCGATGATCTTGAGGCGCTGACCTTCGCCCAGATCATTTGCAATGAGGACGGCATGGATCCAATCAGCCTGGGGGGTACCATTTCCGCAGCGATGGAGCTGTTTGAGGAAGGTGTCCTTACCGAGGAGATGATTGGCCTCAAGGCGCCCTTTGGTTCCGCAGAGGGACTGATCGAGTTGTGCAAGATGACGGCCGAAGGTCGGGGCTTTGGCAAGGAGCTTGCCCTCGGTTCCAGGCGCCTGTGCGACAAGTACGGCCGGCCGGAGTTTTCGATGACGGTGAAGAGCCAAGAGTATCCAGCTTACGACCCGCGCGGTATTCAGGGGATGGGGCTGACCTACGCTACGTCGAATCGCGGTGGTTGCCATCTGCGCAGCTACACTGTGGCATCCGAAGTGCTTGGCATCCCGGTCAAGACCGATCCGCTGGTAACTGAGGGCAAGCCAGGCTTGGTCAAGGCGTTTCAGGATGCAACCGCAGCGTTTGATTCGGCGGGCATCTGCATCTTTACCAGCTTTGCCTGGACGCTGGCCGACGTTGCGCCGCAAGTCGATGCCGCGTGTGAGGGTGACTGGTCGGTTGAGCGGCTGGCCGAGATTGGCGAGCGCATCTGGAACATGGAGCGGATGTTCAACAATGCCGCCGGGTTCACGGCCAAGGACGATGATCTGCCCAAGCGCCTCAAGACCGAACCGGCCAAGACCGGCCCGGCGAAGGGTCTGGTTTCCGGCATCGACAAGATGAAGCCGGAATACTATGACTTGCGTGGATGGGATCAGAGCGGCGTTCCCAGCAAGGAAACGCTGGATCGACTGGGACTGTAAGGGCCGCGAGCCGACAGGTTCTGAAGGCCAGAGGGCGCGGGAGATTTTGAAGTGAGAGGAGTCTTCCTCGCTTCTTTTCTACCGTGCCCTTGTTTTTCCTGAACGATCATAATGATCGTCTTGGTGTGATTTTCTTCAGGGGTAGCTTATGGGCATTTTCGACTGGCTGACAAGCCTGTTCTCTGATTCAAATACCAGCACCGGGTCGCCAGCAGGGATAGCCGCACCGGGCATTCCGGAAGCAAAATTGTCACAACAACCAACCCTACCTTCCGAGGCACTCATGAGATACGTCATCATTGGTAATGGCCCAACCGGGCTGGTCGCAGCCGAGGCCTTGCGCCGTCTGCAGCCCGCTGCCGAAATCACGCTCATCGGCGACGAACATGAACCGCCGTATTCGCGCATGGCGATTCCTTACTTCCTGATCGGCAACATTACGGATCAGGGCACGCATCTGCGCAAGGATCCGCAGCATTTCCAGAAGCACAACCTGAAGCTGGTGGTGGGCCGTGCAGCCAGGATCGATCCGGCTGCCAAACAGGTCGAATTGGCCGATGGGCAGAAACTGCCGTATGACAAGTTGCTGATTGCAACCGGATCGTACCCGGTGCGTCCGCCGGTGCCCGGCATGGATCTGCCGAACGTGCATACCTGCTGGACCATCGCCGATGCGCGCGCGATTGCAGCCAAGGCCAAACCGGGGGCGCGCGTGCTGCAACTGGGTGCCGGCTTCATTGGCTGCATCATCATGGAAGCCCTGGCTTCCCGGGGGGTCAAGCTGGATGTCGTCGAGATGGGTGACCGCATGGTGCCGCGCATGATGACCGAGCGCGCCGGCAACATGATTCGTCGCTGGGTCGAGCAAAAGGGTGTTGGCGTCCATGTCAATACCGGTGTCACGGCGGTTGCCCAGGAAGGTGATGCGCTGCGAGTCAAGCTCAGCACGGGCGACGATCTTGTCGTCGATCTCATGATCTGTGCTGCCGGGGTGCGGCCCGCGATCGGTTTTCTGGCCGGAACCGGTATCGCCACGGAACGCGGTATTCGCGTTGATAGCGGCATGCGCACCAATATTCCCGACATCTATGCCGCCGGGGATGTCACCGAGGCCATCGGCTTCCATTCAGGGCAGCCAGAGCTGAATGCCATTCAACCCAATGCTGCGGATCAGGCCCGCGTCGCAGCTGCCAACATGGCCGGTGGAAATACGGCCAGCGGTGGTAGTCTGGCGATCAACGTACTTGATACCCTGGGGCTGATTTCGACCTCTTTTGGCCAATGGCAGGGCGCGCCCGCAGCAGAAGGTGGCGAAGGCGTCGAGCTGTGCGACGAAGAAAATTTCCGCTATCTGTCATTGCAGTTCAAGGGTGACGTGCTGATCGGCGCCACCTCGATTGGCTGGACCGACCACGTTGGCGTGTTGCGCGGCCTGGTGCAGACCAGGCATCCCCTCGGGCACTGGAAGCAGCGCCTGCTTGAGGATCCAACCCACTTCATGGCGGCTTATCTGGCTACAGCACAGGCTGCTGCGTGAAAATCGTCTTCAAGCTGTTCGCTACCTTGCAGGATTTTTTGCCGGCGGAGGCGCGGAGGACCAGTGCCGTAACGATCGAACTCGCCGAGGATACAAAGATCATCAACGTCATCGAGAGCTACGGTATCGCCAGGGCGATGTGCCACTTGGTGCTGGTGGATGGCTTCTATATCCCTCCCGCACAGTGGGATAGCCGTGTGCTTCGCGACGGCGAGACGTTAGCGATCTGGCCGCCAGTAGCGGGTGGGTAAACGGAGCGGGCGGGAGGCATGAAACTCCCGCTCGCCTTCGATGCAACGATTGCGCGCGACGAGTTTCTGCGTCTGCTGCCAGGGGCTACTGGCGGAGATGGTTTCCGTCAGGTAAATGACGTATTCATCAGTCGGCACTGGCGGATTGTCCTCTCGCCCATAGAGCCGCTGCACATCGGCAGCCTGTTGCTGGACCGGTATCACGTCGAGATTGCGTTCAGCGACATGAGCGAGCAGGAAATCGACCGTTTCATGCAGCGCTTCAGTGTCCATTACCAGCGCGGTGGCGGATAAAAGTCGGCGCTGATGACACGGCGACTGGCTTGTAAGCTGTTAGAATTCCAGCCGCGGCGGGTCTCCCCGCATCGTGGAGTGGTGAACCGGGTCAGGTCCGGAAGGAAGCAGCCACAGCCAATTTCTGCGAGTGCCGGGGGTCAGGCTCGCCGCCCTTTATTTTTCTCTTCATGCCAATGCCTGGGCGGAAATCGCCCGTGCGGGCTTGATAAAATCGCCCCATGAGCTACCAGGTTCTTGCCCGTAAATGGCGCCCGAAATCCTTTGCCACACTGGTGGGACAGGAACACGTCGTGCGGGCGCTGACCCACGCGCTGGAGCAGAATCGCCTGCATCACGCCTATCTCTTCACCGGCACGCGCGGCGTGGGCAAGACCACTCTGGCGCGCATCATGGCCAAGGCGCTGAACTGCGAGGCAGGCGTTACATCGACGCCCTGCGGGGTTTGTTCGTCCTGCACCGAAATCGACAGCGGCCGCTTTGTTGATTACCTCGAGCTCGATGCCGCCTCGAATCGGGGTGTCGATGACATGACGCAATTACTCGACCGCGCCACGTACGCGCCGACCCGCGGCCGTTACAAGGTCTATGTCATCGACGAAGTGCATCAGCTCTCGGGTCATGCCTTCAACGCCATGCTGAAGACGCTGGAAGAGCCGCCGGAGCACGTCAAGTTCATTCTCGCCACTACCGATCCGCAAAAAATTCCCGTCACGGTGCTTTCACGCTGTCTGCAATTCAATCTGAAACAGATGCCGCTGGCTCATATCATCGAGCATTTGTCTCGCGTCCTTGAAGCCGAAGGCATCCCGTTCGAGCCGGCGGCGTTGCGCCACCTGGCCAAGGGCGCGGCCGGCAGCATGCGCGACGCGCTTTCATTACTCGATCAGGCGATCGCCCATGATGCCGGCAAGGTGGAAGAAGAGGGCGTGCGCGCCATGCTCGGCACGGTGGGTGACGAACACCTGTTCGCCCTGCTCGATGGTCTCGTCGCGAAGGATGTGCACGCCATGCTCGAGGTGGCAAAGCTGATGGATGCGCGCAGCCTGTCGTTCGATGGCGGCCTGCAGGAACTGGCGACCCTGTTTCATCGCGTTGCACTGACGCAGATGGCGCCGGAAGCGCTGCTCGACGAGTCTGAGCGCAATCGCCTGGCGCCGTATTCCGCAGCGCTGGATGCCGAGTTCCTGCAACTCGCCTATCAGATCGCGATTCATGGCCGTGATGAGCTTGCGTTGGCGCCCGATGAATACTCCGGTTTCGTCATGACGCTGTTGCGGCTCTGTGCTTTTCGCCCGGAACGCCTGGGTGCATCGGCTTCCATGGCGTCGCCCCCCACTGTCGCCGTGGCCGCTGTGCGTCGTCCGGTGGCTCCCGCCTCGCCGCAAACCGCGCCAGCCGCCGTGTCGTCAGCGCCAGCGCGATGCGTCCCTACGGGAACTTTTTCAGCGCCTCCCGCTGCCACGCGGACCCAGTCGCGTGTTACGCCCGCCGGAGCAGGTGACGACTGGCATGCACGGGTGGACAGCTTGTCCCTGACCGGCATGGCGCGGCAACTGGCGCAGCACTGCGAACTGTCGGAACTGAGTGAAGCCGCGATCCGTCTGCGTCTCTCGCCGGTGCATAAGCACCTACTTGGCAAGGTTCAACAGGACAAGCTTCAGGCTGAGCTGGAAAGCCATTTTGGCCGCCCTTTGCGCCTGAGCATCGATATCGCCGAACCAGCCAGTGCAACCCCGGCCGAGCGCAACAGGAATGCGCAGTCCGAACGTCAGGAGCGAGCCATTGCCGCCATCGAACAGGATCCCTTCGTCCGCGATGTGGTCGACCTGTTCGATGCCAGTATCGATGAATCAACCATTAAACCCGTTTAAGGAGCAGCGAACATGATGAAAGGTGGCATAGCCGGCCTGATGAAGCAGGCCCAGCAGATGCAGGCCAACATGGCCAAGGCGCAGGAAGAACTCGCCCAGATGGAGGTGGAAGGACAATCGGGCGCGGGTGCCGTCAAGGTCGTGATGACCTGCAAGCACGACGTCAAGCGTGTCATCATCGATCCATCGGTGATGGATGACAAGGAGATGCTGGAAGACCTGATCGCGGCGGCGCTCAATGACGCCAATCGTCGCGCCGAAACCACGGCGGCTGAAAAAATGAACGGCTTCACCGCCGGCATGCAATTGCCGCCGGGCTTCAAGCTGCCGTTCTGAGCTGCGCCCGATGCGTTCCAGCAACAGCCTCGACCAGTTGATCGAGGCATTGCGCTGCCTGCCCGGGGTTGGCCCGAAGTCGGCGCAACGCATGGCTTTTCATTTACTGCAACATGATCGGCGCGGCGCAGGGCGCCTGGCACAGGGGCTCGATGCAGCCTTGCAACGCCTGCGCCACTGCACACGTTGTAATTCCTTTACGGAAGCCGAAATCTGCGAGCGCTGCCTGTCGGCACGGCGCGATCCGGCATTGCTGTGCATCGTCGAAATGCCGGTCGATCTCAACAGCATGGAACAGACGCAGGCCTACAACGGCCTTTATTACGTGCTGATGGGCCGGCTTTCACCGCTCGATGGCGTGGGGCCGAAAGAATTGGCCTTTGAGCGCCTGCTGGCGCGGGCGAGTGATGGAGTGGTCAGGGAAGTCATTCTCGCCACCAACTTCACCAACGAAGGCGAAGCCACAGCGCATTATCTGTCCGAACTGTTGCATGCGCGTGGCCTGAAGGTCAGCCGGATTGCGCGCGGTTTGCCGGTGGGAGGCGAACTGGAATTCTGCGATGCCGCCACGGTTGCCCAGGCGCTGCGCGAACGGCGCGATTTCTCATGACAGCATCACCTGCCACATCGCCGCTGGCCGGCGTGAAGGTCATTGAATTGGGCACCCTGATTGCCGGCCCCTTTTGCTCGCGCATCCTGGCCGAGTTCGGTGCCGAGGTGATCAAGATCGAGGCGCCGGGCGAAGGTGATCCGCTGCGCAAGTGGCGCAAGCTTTATCCCACCGCAGAAGGTGAAACTTCGTTGTGGTGGTTTGTTCAGGCGCGCAATAAAAAATCGGTGACGATCAATCTCAAGCATCCCAAAGGAGTAGAGATCGTCAAGCAATTGGTACGGGAAGCCGACATCGTGGTGGAAAACTTCCGTCCCGGCGTGCTGGAAAAGCTCGGCCTGGGCTGGGATGTACTGGCGGAGCTCAATCCCGGCCTGGTGATGGTGCGTCTTTCCGGCTTCGGCCAGACCGGGCCGATGGCGAATCAGCCTGGCTTTGGTGCAATTGGCGAATCGATGGGCGGCTTGCGTTACATCACCGGCTATCCCGATCGTGCGCCGGTAAAGACCGGTGTCTCGATTGGCGACTCCATCGCCGCCTTGTGGGGAGCCATCGGTGCCCTGATGGCCTTGCGTCATCGCGAGGTGAATGGCGGGACAGGGCAGGTCGTCGATGTGGCGCTCTATGAGGCTGTATTCGCCATGATGGAAAGCATGGTGCCGGAATTCGATGTCTTCGGTTTCATCCGCGAACGCACCGGCAACGTGATGCCGGGCATTACACCGTCGAATACCCACACCACCAAGGATGGCAAACATCTCATCATCGGCGCCAACGGTGATGCGATTTTCAAGCGCCTGATGCGGAGTATCGGTCGCGACGATTTGGCGGACGATCCGCAACTTGCCAGCAACGCCGGGCGCGATGCGCGCGCCGCCGAGCTTTACGCCATCATTGATGAATGGGTGGCTGCCAATGACATGGAGACTATTTTGCGCATTGCAGCATCGGCCGATGTCCCGGCCAGCCGGATTTATTCTGTCGCGGACATGGTTTCTGACCCGCAATTCCTTGCCCGGCAGATGCTAGAAAAAGCTCAACTACCTGATGGAAAAGAATTTCTTCTTCCCGGCGTGGTTCCAAAACTTTCCGCCACCCCTGGCGCAACGCGCTGGCTGGGCCCGGCGCTGGGAGAGCACACGGGCAGCGTTCTCAGTCAGCTGGGTTACTCCGCAGAGGCGCAGGGTGTACTTCGGAATGATGGCGTTATCTAATTGATATTTATGATTTATTTTGTAGCTTACGGCGAGGATTTGTGCGCAGGGTCTTTAATCTCCTTCTGATATTTGGTACACTGCCGCAGTTGGGGCTATCGGTAGCCCATTTTTGGACGATTATTCATGAGTTGTGACGAGAAAGTCGATTGCGGTCGGCGCCGGCTCTTGGTCGCCACGGCTGCTCTCGGCGGCGTTGCCGGGGTGGCTACTGTCGTGCCGCTGGTGGCCAGCATGATGCCTTCCGAACGTGCAAAGGCAGCCGGGGCGCCTGTCGAGGCCGACATCAGCAAGCTGCTTCCGGGCCAGATGATGACCGTCGAGTGGCGCGGCAAGCCGGTCTGGATTATCAATCGAACACCGGAAATGCTGGCTTCGCTGAAAAAAATAGATGACAAGGTCAGCGATCCAAACTCCGACAAACCCATGCAGCCGGACTACTGCAAGAACGAGACGCGCTCGATCAAGCCCGACATTCTGGTGGCCGTCGGCATTTGTACACACCTCGGTTGCTCGCCTTCAGAGAGATTCAAGACGGGCGCCGAGTCGGGTATCGATCCGGATTGGCCGGGCGGATTTTTTTGTCCCTGTCATGGCTCCACCTTCGACCTTGCCGGCCGCGTTTACAAGAGTAAGCCCGCCCCGGATAACCTTGAAATTCCGCCCCACATGTATCTTGGCGATGCCAGGATCGTGATTGGCGAGGACAAGACGGGAGCCTGATCCAGTGAGCGCGACAAATACCAAGATGCAGAAATTGCTCACCTGGGTTGACGAGCGCTTCCCGCTGACTTCGAGTTGGAAGGCCCATCTCTCCGAATATTACGCACCGAAGAATTTCAATTTTTGGTATTTCTTCGGTTCGCTGGCGTTGCTGGTGCTGGTAATACAGATTGTCACCGGAATTTTTCTGGTAATGCACTTCAAGCCAGATGCTTCGGTCAATGCTTCCGGTGTGCCGGTGGCCTTCGCCAGCGTTGAGTACATCATGCGCGATGTGCCGTGGGGCTGGCTGATTCGCTACATGCACTCGACGGGCGCCTCGGCCTTCTTCATCGTGGTCTATCTGCACATGTTCCGCGGCATGATTTATGGCTCCTACCGCAAGCCGCGCGAACTGATCTGGATCTTCGGCATGATCATATTCCTCTGCCTGATGGCCGAGGCATTCTTTGGCTATCTGCTGCCGTGGGGCCAGATGTCCTACTGGGGTGCGCAGGTCATCGTCAATCTGTTTTCGGCCATTCCTTTTATCGGGCCGGATCTTTCACTCTGGTTGCGGGGCGACTATGTGGTCGGTGATGCGACGCTGAACCGCTTCTTCGCGTTCCACGTCATCGCGGTGCCGCTGGTGCTGGTGGGTCTGGTTGTTGCGCATATTATCGCTCTGCACGAGGTTGGCTCGAACAACCCGGATGGTGTCGAGATCAAAAAGAAGAAGGGGGCCGATGGTATTCCGCTCGATGGAATTCCTTTTCATCCGTACTATACGGTGAAGGATATCGTCGGCGTGGTCGTGTTCCTGATGGTTTTCTCGATTGTCATTTTCTTCATGCCGGAAGCGGGCGGTTATTTCATCGAGGCCAACAATTTCTTCCCTGCCGATCCGTTGCAAACGCCTCCGCATATTGCTCCGGTTTGGTACTTCACGCCGTTCTATTCCATTCTGCGGGCGGTGACCTATCCCTTGTTTGGCATCGATGCCAAGTTCTGGGGTGTGGTGGCGATGGGCGCTTCGGCAATAATTTTCGTCTTCTTACCCTGGCTCGACCGCAGCCCGGCCAAGTCGATTCGTTATCGTGGGCCGATTTACAAGAGTTTTCTTGCGGCCTTTCTGGTGTCGTTTTTCACGCTGGGTTATCTGGGCGTCTTGCCGCCTACGCCAGCACGTACGCTAGTGTCGCAATTGTGCGCGATGGTCTACTTCGCCTTTTTCCTGCTGATGCCGGTTTATAGCAGTATCGACAAGTGCAAGCCCGAGCCGGACAGGGTTACAGAGAAATGAAGAAAATTTTTACTGCACTTCTGCTAGCGCCGATTCTGGCATTCGCCGGCGGTGCCGAACTTCATCTGGATCGCGCCCCCGATCGTTCGAATGACAAGGCGGCACTCCAGAATGGGGCCAAGATTTTTGTCAATTATTGCTTGAACTGTCATTCGGCATCCTACATGCGTTACGGCCGCCTGAAGGATATTGGTCTGACTGATCAGCAGATCAAGGACAACCTGCTGTTTACGGCCGACAAGGTTGGTGAACCCATGCGTATCGCCATGCGGCGCGCTGATGCGAGGGCATGGTTTGGCGCTGCTCCGCCGGATTTGACGGTGATTGCGCGCGCCCGGAGTTCCGAGTTTGGTTCCGGGGCCGACTGGTTGTACACCTATTTGCGTACCTTCTATCGCGACGAGGAGCGTCCCACCGGCTGGAACAACGTGGTCTTTGAGAATGTCGGCATGCCGCATGTGTTGTGGGAACTGCAGGGCGACCAGGTCATGGGTGAAGACCATAAACTGAAGCTCGTTCGGCCGGGCCAGCTGACGCCGCAAAAATATGATGACATGGTGGCCGATCTGGTCGGATTTTTGCAATACATGGGCGAGCCAGCGGCGAATACTCGCAAGAGTCTGGGCTGGATTGTCTTGATTTTCCTTGGGGTTTTACTGGTCTTTGCATACGCGCTGAAACGCAATTACTGGAAAGACATTCATTAACCTTGATACTTGAAGGCCAACTATGGGGCACCGAGAAATGAACGCACCTCCTGTTCGAAAAGTGGTGCGTGATGCCGATTATTCCTGGGGCACCAGCGCCATGATGAATCTGTATTCAGGCACGACCTGTCCATTCAGCCACCGCTGCCGCATCGTGCTGTACGAAAAGCAGATGGACTTCCAGGTGATCGATGTTGATCTCTTCAACAAGCCTGAAGACATGGCGGTCATCAATCCCTACAACCGCGTGCCGGTTCTGGTGGATCGCGACCTTGTGCTCTACGAGTCGAACATCATCAACGAATACATCGACGAGCGCTTCCCGCATCCGCAATTGATGCCGCCGGATCCGCAGACCCGGGCCAAGGCGCGCCAGTTGTTGTTTACGATGGAGCATGAGCTGTTCAGCCATATTGACGTGCTTGAGAAAAACCTCAAGTCGGCAGACAAATCGCGCTTGCATATCCGCGACCGGCTGACCGAGCTTGCCGGGATGTTCAACAAGCAGAAGTACCTGATGGCAGATGAATTCTCGATGCTCGATGTAGCGATTGCACCGCTGCTGTGGCGCCTTGACCACTATGGCATCGTGTTGCCGAACACTGCGTCGCCATTGATGAAGTATGCCGAACGCATTTTCTCGCGACAGGGATTCATCGACGCGCTGACCCCGACGGAAAAGGCGATGCGCCGCTAGGCGCACTGCCTGTTTCAGCTCTCCGGCGGTACGCAACCATGCAGTCAACCAAGCCCTATCTGATCCGCGCCATTCACGAATGGTGCGTCGATCAGGGCTTGACGCCTTATATTTCGGTTGCTGTCGATGTCACGACACGGGTGCCGCGCGAATTCGTCAAAAACAATGAAATCGTGCTCAATGTCGGACTGGAAGCCACCAGCCAGCTGCATTTGGGCAACGAGGAAATCACCTTTCAGGGCCGTTTCGGCGGCAAGGTGTTTCCGGTCGTGGTGCCTGTCGCACGTGTCGCGGCAATTTATGCGCGCGAAAACAGCGAAGGCATGGCATTTGAAATCTCCACAGAAACGATTCCGGCCGAAATTTCGGCAGATGTTTCTTCTCAAACCGAAGCGGCCGCTGGAGCAGACAACGCAGCCGCTGCACCTCCGGCACGCCCGGTATTGACTCGCGTTAAGTAGGCGCTGAGTGCTGCTCGAACAGGCGCAGGGTGGCGCCCTCGAGCAGAATCGAACTGCTGACCTACCGCTTAGGAGGCGGTCGCTCTATCCACTGAGCTACGAGGGCGTGCGGCGCGAATTCTAACCGCTCGCCTATAATTCTGCACCTTTTCTGCTGTTTTCAATTCATATCCCGTGCCCCTATTAACGCTCGACCGCGCCTGTCTCGCCTTTGGCCATGTGGCCCTCCTCGATCATGCAGCGATGCAGATCGACGCCGGTGAGCGCGTCGGCCTCATTGGCCGCAACGGCAGCGGCAAATCCAGCCTGCTCAAGGCGCTGGCTGACCTCGGTACGCTTGATGATGGCCTGCTCTGGCGGCAACCCGGCCTGCGCATCGCGTATGTGCCCCAGGAGCCGGAGTTTCCCGTCGATGCCAGCGTGTTCGAGGCGATTTCGGCTGGCCTGGGCGATATCGCGCGGGTGCTGGCCGAATATCACGAAGTCATACATAAAGTCGGCGCGGGCGATACGGCGGCGCTGGAGCAGATGCAGCATTTGCAAACGGCGCTCGAAGCGGGCGATGGCTGGCGCCTGAGTTCGCGCGTCGATCAGGCCGTCTCGCGTCTGGGACTCGATGCCGACGCCCGTGTGAGCTCGCTTTCGGGCGGCGGCAAGAAGCGCGTCGCTCTGGCACGGGCGCTGGTGGCGGAACCGGAGCTGCTGTTGCTCGACGAGCCGACCAATCACCTCGATGTTGATGGCATTCTCTGGCTGGAGGAGTTGCTGAACGGCTATCCCGGCGCGGTGATGGTCATTACCCACGACCGCACCTTTCTTGACGACGTGGCGACACGCATCATCGAGCTCGATCGCGGCAGGCTGACCAGTTTTCCCGGCAGTTTTGCCGAGTACCAGCAGCGCAAGGAAATGATGCTGCACGAAGAAGCGTTGGCCAACGCCCGCGCCGACAAGCTGCTGGCACAGGAAGAGGTGTGGATCCGCAAGGGCGTCGAAGCGCGTCGCACCCGCAGCGTCGGCCGCATCAAGCGGCTGGAGCATTTACGCAGCGAACGTGCGGCGCGTCGCGAGCAGCAGGGCAAGGTCGATTTCCGCCTGGTGCGGGGCGATCAATCCGGCAAGCTGGTGGCCGAGCTTGAGGATGTCAGCAAGTCTTTTGGCGCGCGTTGCGTGGTGAACAATTTTTCCTGCCGCATCCAGCGCGGCGACAAGATCGGCCTGATCGGCCCCAACGGCGCCGGCAAGACCACGCTGCTGCGCCTGATTCTCGGCCAGATCGAGGCGGATAGCGGCACGGTGCGCCTCGGCAGCCGCGTCGAGGTGGCCTATTTCGACCAGTTCCGCACCCAGCTCGACCCCGAGGCGACGCTTGCCGATGTCATCAGTCCGGGCTCCGATTACGTCGAAATCGGCGGCATGAAGAAGCATGTCATCGGCTATCTCGAAGATTTTCTGTTCGCCCCGGCGCGCGCCCGCTCGCCGGTGAAATCGCTCTCCGGTGGCGAGCGCAACCGCCTGCTGCTGGCGCGTTTATTCGCGCGACCGGCGAATGTGCTGGTACTGGACGAGCCGACCAACGATCTCGACATCGAAACCCTGGAACTGCTCGAAGCCTTGCTGCAGGAGTATGCCGGAACGGTATTCCTGGTCAGCCACGACCGCGCCTTTCTCGATAACGTCGTCACACAGACCATTGTCAGCGAGGGCGAGGGCCGATGGAAGGAGTATGTCGGCGGCTACAGCGACTGGCTGCAGCAGCGGCCGGCGGTGGAGGCGAGTCTGTCCGTACAGCCGAAAAAAGTCGGTTCTGGTGATACGGCGAAGGTCGTGTCCGCTGCAACACAAGCTCGCAAAAAACTTAGTTTCAAGGAACAACGTGAACTGGAGCAACTGCCCGAGCGTCTGGCGGCGCTGGAGGCGGAGCAAGCCCTGCTGCAACAACGTCTGGCCGATCCGACCTTCTATCAGCAGCCAATTGAAAGCCAACGCCAGGCACAGGCGCGGCTGACCGAAGTCGATGCCGCCATTGATGCGGCTTTGATGCGCTGGGAAGTGCTCGAAGCCATGGCCGACTGATCGGCGCACACTACCAAGCAGGAGAATCCAATGAGCGTATTGACCCAAATTGTTGCCGCCGAAGAGGATGAAATCGTCGCCCTGGGCGAGTCACTGCGGCCGCTGGATGAATGGAGCGGCATCGAGCGGCGCGGCATCGACACGGCGAAGGTCGCCATGCTGCACAGCCTCTTGACGGGTGATGACTTCGATCTCGCGGCGAATTTCTATGAACCGCTTTATATCGGCGGCGAAGGCGCCGTGGTGCTGCGCCTTGCCGACGAAGTCACGGAAAAGCTGGCGACGCTGGACGAAGACGCGCTCGACCAGGTGGCGGCAGAACTCGCGGCCACCGAAACATTCGAGCTGGAGGGCTGGCCGGAAGAGGAA
>JACRMV010000006.1 GCA_016235025.1 Rhodocyclales bacterium
GCATCTCATCGGGCATCAGTCCGCGCTGGAACTGGGCCTCAAAAGCAAGCCGTGCCATTTCGGCATCTTTGCTTGAATAAAACCGGGCAACAATTTCCTGCGCCAGCAATACCTTCACATCCCGCGGATTACGACCCTCCTATACAAGCTCAAGGCCTGGCGAAGCTCCTTTATCCTCTATGCAAATTCAATCGCGGAGCTTGGGGTCAACGGATGTAGCGACAGGGCTGCAACCGGGCGAAGCTCAGGCATGTGTCGAACAAGGAAACAGAGAAATGCTGGAGCAGACTCCAGGCTCTCCGACCGGATGACGCCCTTCGCAACGCCCCTCAGGCCAATTGCGTCACTGCCGCACGACCCGCGGCGTAAAGCGCTTCGTCGCGCTGCCAGTTGATATTCGGAGCAAGGCCTTGCAATCGTGCCGCGCGTTGCGGGTCAGGCGCGGGGCGCCAGGTGGACAGCAACTCCCCTACCGAATCCGGCGCATTGCAGACCAGCAGTACATCACAGCCGGCGGCCCAGGCGGCCTCGGCGCGTGCGACGATGCCGCCGGCGACGCTGGCACCCTCCATCGACAGGTCGTCGCTGAAAATCACGCCGTCAAAGGCAAACTCGTTGCGCAGTTTTTCGATCCAGACCGGCGAAAAACCCGCCGGCCGGGGATCGACCTGCGGATAGATCACATGCGCCGGCATCACGGCATCAAGCCGCAGATGACGGTAAGGCTCCATGTCCGCCGCCAGTTCCTCCAGGCCGCGTTCGTCGATCGGAATGGCGACATGGGAATCGGCTTCCACCCAGCCGTGACCGGGGAAATGCTTGCCGCAACAGCCCATGCCGGCAGCGCGCAACCCATCGATCAGCGCACCGGCCAGATCTGTCACGGCCTGCGGCTGGCGATGGAAGGCACGGTCACCGATCACGCCGCTGCGCCCCCAGTCCAGATCGAGCACCGGCGTGAAGGAGAAATCGACTCCGCAATCACGCAATTCGGCGGCCAGCAGATAGCCCACGGCACGCGCGGCCTGGCGCGCGGCAGCAGCATCGCGATCCCACAGCTCGCCCAGACGCCGCATCGGCGGCACGGCAGTAAAACCCGCGCGGCAGCGTTGCACGCGCCCGCCTTCGTGGTCGATAGCAATCGGCAGGGCCGGCTCGCGCAAGGCGTGAATTGCGCTGCACAACGCAGTCAGTTGCATGTGGTCAGCATAGTTGCGCGCAAACAAGATGACGCCGCCCACCAACGGATGCAACAAGCGTTGATTGTCCAGCGGGGAAAGTTCGAGGCCGGCGATATCGATCATCAGCGGCCCCAGCGGCATATTCTTCATGGCGACTCCAGAATGACGAAGGCCACGGCATAGTCGGCTTCGTCGGCAAGCGAGAGATGGGCGGTCAGATTGCGCTCGGCAAGGTACGCCGCCAGTGCAGGTGAAAAGGCAAACTCCGGTTTGCCCAGCGCGGTATGGGCCACGGCCACAGCCGGCAATACCAGCGGCGTCCGCACGCCGGTTCCCAGCGCCTTGCCCAGAGCTTCCTTGGCGGCAAAGCGTTTGGCCAGAAAGCGTCCCGGCGCGGCGCTGGACAGGCAACCCTCACGTTCTTCGGGCGCCAGCAATTTGTGTAGACCGCGCTCGCCGTGCCGCTGCCAAAACGCCTCCATGCGCGCCACGGCAACGATGTCGGTGCCGATACCGAAAATCATCGCCGCTGGGCTTCCCGCAGCAGGCGTTTCATTTCCGCGACCGCCTCGCGCATGCCGACGAACAGGGCGCGGCTGACAATGGCGTGGCCGATGTGCAGCTCGCGTATCCCGGGCAGCGCGGCGACGGGCTGCACATTGAAATAGTTCAGCGCATGACCGGCATTGAAACGCATCCCTGCCGCCCGAATCGCTGCACCCGCCTCGCGAATTTTTTCCAGCTCGGCCAGCACCGGCGCACTTTCGGCATCGCGTCCGCGGCTGTGAAAGGCATGGGCATACGGCCCGGTGTGAATCTCGCACACACGGACGCCGATGCGGGCCGCCGCCGCCACCTGCGCCAGTTCTGCGTCGATGAAGACGCTGGTAACGATGCCTGCCGCCGTCAGGCGCGCCACGGCGTCGCCCAGGCGGGCTTCCTGGGCAATGATGTCGAGTCCGCCTTCGGTAGTCACTTCATGCCGCCCTTCCGGCACCAGCATCGCCATCTCGGGTTTCAGATCGCAGGCGATGGCAACCATCTCGTCGGTCGCCGCCATCTCCAGATTGAGCTTGATATGGGTCAGTTCGCGCAAGCGGCGCACATCGTGATCCTGGATGTGCCGCCGGTCTTCACGCAGATGCACGGTGATGCCGTCGGCGCCGCCGAGATGCGCCTCGACCGCGGCCCAGACCGGATCCGGCTCCCAGGTCTGCCGCGCCTGGCGCACTGTGGCCACATGGTCGATATTGACGCCCAGTTCAATCATCACAACTCCTGAAGTTCGACGAAAACCCGTCGCGATTGCAATGGCTTACCCGCCAGGTAATGGGCGATCAATTGCCGCATCAGCAGCTTGCTTTCGGCCCGGGTGCGCGGATCGGCGTAGTCGTCAGCCGCCATGTCGAGCAGCGATTTACCGCAAATCGTTGCCGAATCCAGCGTACTCGCCGTATCGCCAGCGCCGACTTTTCGCACCGGGCCGCGCTCGATCTGAAAGGCATAGCGGGCTTCCGCATCCACTGTTTCGCCGCTCTCCGCGTCACGATCCAGCGTCAGGCCGTAACCCAGTTCCTTCAACAAGGTTTTTTCGAAGCGGCGCAATTCCGGCGCATCGGCGGCGCCGCCGGCCAGCGCCTGCAGGGCCGCCGCATAGGCATCGAACAACGCGCCATGCGCGTCTTCGCGGGGCAGCAGTTTCACCAGCAGCTCATTCATGTAGTAACCCAGCATCAGGCAGCGCCCGCTCAGCAGCGGCACACCGCCCAGCCACTCGGCCTTGGCCAGTGTCTTTACCTCGCCACCGCCAAACCAGCCCAGTTCCAGCGGCTGAAAAGCCATCAGCAGGCCGCGCAGCGCAGAACGCGGACGCCGCGCACCACGCGCCAGCAAGGGCACGCGGCCATACGCGCGCGCGAAGACATCGACCACGAGACTGGTTTCGCTGTAGGGGTAACTGTGCAGGACATAGGCCGGCTGCCCGTCGATGCGTTGCTTGCCGCTCACGGTATCACTCGTAGCCGAGGGATTTCAGGGCGCGTTCGTCGTCGGCCCAGCCGCCCTTGACCTTGACCCAGGTCTCCAGCCAGACCGTACCGCCAAACAGCTTTTCCATTTCCTTGCGCGCATCGGTAGACACCCGCTTCAGGCGCTCGCCGGCCTTGCCGATGACAATCGCCTTGTGCGCCGACCGGTCGACGATCACGGCGGCATGAACACGCCGCAACTCACCCTCCTGCTCGAATTTCTCGATTTCGACTGCAATGCCGTAGGGCAACTCCTCGCCCAGGTTGCGGAACAATTTTTCGCGGATGATTTCCGATGCCATGAAACGCTCCGAACGATCGGTGATGTCATCGGCATCAAACACCGGTGGCGCCTCGGGCAGGTACTTCGTCGCGGCAGCGAGCAATTCGTCCAGTCCCTGTGACTTCTCGGCGGAAAGCGGCACGATTTCAGCGAAGTTGTACAACGTTGAAACGCGGGCAATGAACGGCAGCAGATCGGTCTTTCTGGTCAAGCGATCGATCTTGTTGATAACCAGCATGACCGGCTTCTCCGTTGGCAGCATGCGGATGATTTCATCCTCGCTGATGCCCCAGCGTCCGGCCTCGACCACCAGCAGAATGACATCGACATCGACAAACGAGGATGTCACGCTGCGGTTCATCAGCCGATTAAGGGCATTCTTGTGCGTGGTCTGGAAACCCGGGGTATCGACGAAAATGAATTGCGTTTCCGCCCGGGTCAGTACCCCATGAATGCGATGACGCGTGGTTTGCGCCTTGCTTGAGGTGATGCTGACCTTGGCCCCGACCAGTCGATTGGTGAGCGTCGATTTGCCTACATTGGGGCGACCGATGATGGCCAGAAAACCGGTGCGAAAACTGCTGTCCATCATTTGATCTCGGAAAGAGCAAGATTGGCCGCTTGCTGTTCGGCAATACGCCGGCTGTTACCCATGCCGACGCGACGGATGCCTAGCGCGGCAATAATGCATTCCACCTCGAACTCTTGTGCATGGGCCTCGCCATGCGTCGCCAGGAGTTCATAACGCGGCACCGGCAGCCGCCGCGCCTGAAGCAGTTCCTGCAAGGTGGTCTTGGGATCCTTGCCTGAATGGGCAGGGTCAATGTGCGCAATGAACGGCTGGTAAAGCTGTTCGATCACTCCGCGCACCGCATCGAATCCGGCATCCAGGTAAATCGCCGCAAAAACGGCCTCGAGTGCATCGGCAAGTGTTGATGGGCGACGAAACCCGCTGCTCTTCATCTCACCGTCGCCGAGACACAGATAATCGCCGAGATGCAGTGTCAGTGCAATTTCGGCCAGGGTTTCCTGGCGCACCAGACTGGCACGGACACGGGACAGATCACCTTCTTTAAGTTCTGAAAACCGCAAGAACAGTGCGCCTGCAATCACGCAATTCAGAATCGAATCACCGAGAAACTCCAAACGCTCGTTGTGGGGTGTGCCAAAACTGCGGTGGGTAAGTGCCTGACGCAACAACTCCGGACGGGAAAACTTATATCCCAGTGCTGCTTCAAAGACGTGCAGCAGTTTCATTTTTTGTTGCTGCTGCCCTCAAAATCGAAAACCAGGCTGGTGTTGCCAAACAATGGCACCTTCTTGCTATAGGAAAAAGAAATAATCAACTCATTGCCTTCCTTGCTGATATCGAGATCCTCCGCCGTAATGCTCTTGATCAGATCAATATCCGCACGCCTGGAAAAAGCCTCGCGCACCTGCGCCATCGAAGCCTCCTTGAGATTGGCATCACCCGCCGTTGCCTTGACGACCTTGACGATTTTGCCGTACTCGATCCACTCCGGCAGCACCTTCATCAACAGCAAGGCCACCAACGCAAAAATCACACTGCCAATCAAAAGACCATTGAGACTGACGCCGCGCTGGAATTTCATGTCGCCTCCTAGTGGAAAGAACCAATCCGCTTCAGATCGCCAAAGTTGAACCAGATGAAGAATGCCTTGCCGACCAGGTTCTGATCCGGCACAAAGCCCCAGAAACGGCTGTCTTGAGAATTGTCGCGATTATCGCCCATCATGAAATAATGGCCCGGCGGCACCTCGCAACTCACACCTTCGCTATTGTAGTGGCATTTATCGCTATGCGGAAAGCGAACAATCGGCTGAACATGGCCCGCAGCTTCGGGATCAATCAGCACCGAATGCTCGACCGTTCCGAGGGTTTCAGTGAAGTGCGGGGTGTAGTACAGCCGATCGCGATCGAGGAAGTCCCCGATCTTCTTTTCCATCACTTCCTGTCCGTTGATGAACAGTTTCTTGTTGCGATAGGTCACCTGATCACCAGGCAAGCCCACTACACGTTTGATGTAATCCAGCGAAGGGTCGGGGGGATAGCGAAACACCACCACATCGCCACGCTGCGGCGAGCCGGTTTCGATAATTTTTTTGTTGAGTACCGGGATGCGGATACCGTAAGTGAACTTGTTCACCAAGATAAAGTCACCCACCAGCAAAGTCGGCATCATCGAGCCGGAGGGTATCTTGAAGGGTTCGACGAGAAACGAACGCAGCACAAAGACAGCGAGTATTACCGGGAAGAAACTGGCCCCGTACTCAACCCACCAAGGGTCTTTGGCGTCTGCCGCACGTTTCTTGCGCAGCCAGAAATGGTCAATTACCCAAAGAACTCCGGTAGCCAGCACGAACAAAAAAAGAATCAGGGCAAAATTCATTTGTCCCCCACGCGCAAGACGGCCAGAAACGCTTCCTGCGGAATTTCAACACGTCCGACCTGTTTCATGCGCTTCTTCCCTGCTTTCTGTTTTTCCAGCAGCTTTCTTTTCCGCGAAATGTCACCGCCATAGCACTTGGCCAGCACGTCCTTACGCATGGCCTTGACGTTCTCGCGGGAAACAATGGTGGCGCCAATGGCCGCCTGGATTGCCACGTCATATAACTGCCGTGGAATCAGCTCACGCATCTTGGCCGCCACTTCGCGCCCACGATACGCGGCGTTGGCGCGATGCACGATCATCGACAAGGCATCGACCTTCTCGCCATTGATGAGAATATCCAGCTTGACCACATCGGCGGCGCGATATTCCTTGAAATCATAGTCGAGCGAGGCATAGCCCCGCGAGACGGATTTCAGTTTGTCAAAGAAGTCCATCACCACTTCAGCCATCGGCATCTCGTAGGTCAGCTTCACTTGCCGGCCGTGATAGGCGATATCCATCTGCCGGCCACGCTTTTGTTCGCACAGCGTAATCACGGCGCCAAGATAGTCCTGCGGCACGAAAATCACCGTAGTGATGATCGGCTCGCGAATTTCCTCAAGCTTTTGCACCTCGGGCAACTTGGATGGATTTTCAACCAGAATTTCCGTTCCGTCGCGCAGGCGTACCTGATAGACCACGGTCGGCGCCGTGGTGATGAGGTCCTGGTCGAATTCCCGCTCCAGGCGCTCCTGCACGATTTCCATGTGCAGCAAGCCCAAAAACCCGCAGCGGAAACCGAAGCCAAGCGCCTGCGAAACCTCCGGCTCGTAATGCAATGAGGCATCGTTCAGACGCAGCTTTTCCAGCGAATCACGCAACGCGTCGTATTGATTCGACTCAATTGGGTACAGCCCGGCAAATACCTGCGGCTTGATTTCCTTGAAACCGGGCAAGGGCACGGCGGCCCGCCGATCAGCCAGCGTCACGGTATCGCCGACTTTTGCGGCATCGAGTTCCTTGATGCCGGAAATAATGAAGCCCACCTCGCCCGCCCGCAACTCGGTGCGTTGCAGTGACTTTGGCGTAAACACACCGACCTGCTCACACAAGTGCACCGTGCCGGTCGACATCAGCAGGAGTTTCTCTTTCGGCCGCAGCACGCCATCGATCACACGCACCAGCATCACCACCCCGACATAATTGTCGAACCAGGAATCGATGATCAGTGCCTTGAGCGGCGCCTCCGGATCGCCCTTGGGGAAAGGAATGCGGGCAATCACGGCTTCCAGCACGTCATCCACGCCCAATCCGGTTTTCGCCGAGCACAGCACGGCTTCGGTGGCATCAATGCCGATCACATCCTCGATTTCCTGGCGTGCATTGTCGGGATCGGCCTGCGGCAAATCGATCTTGTTCAATACCGGAACCACCTCGACGCCAAGCTCAATCGCCGTATAGCAGTTGGCGACCGTCTGCGCCTCCACGCCTTGCGAGGCATCGACCACCAGCAATGCACCTTCGCAAGCCGACAGCGAACGGCTCACCTCGTAAGAGAAGTCGACATGCCCGGGCGTGTCAATCAGATTCAGGTTGTATATCTGGCCGTCACGAGCCATGTATTTGAGCGCCGCCGTTTGCGCCTTGATGGTGATGCCGCGCTCCTTTTCGATATCCATCGAATCGAGCACCTGCGCCTCCATTTCGCGGTCAGACAGACCACCGCAGCGCTGAATGATTCGATCGGCCAGGGTGGACTTGCCATGGTCGATGTGGGCAATGATGGAAAAGTTGCGTATGTGGTTCATGGAGGACAACAAAAAGGCGCTCATGCAGTGGTCAGAGCGCCCCGGAGACTGAATCGCGAAGCTCGGATTTTAACGGAAAGCACTTAAATACTCACGTACTTTCGTCGTATCAAGGAAGTAATGACACAGTTCATTGCCCAATGCATCCACAAGCACCGGTACCCGCTCATCGTACTTCTCCTCAAGCGCCGGATCGGCATCGACATCAAGCACTTCGATTTCGAATGCAATCAACCCTGGCTCGCCGCGCAAGGCTTCCAGTGCGGCGAGCATGTCTTCGCACAGATGGCACCAGGCGCGACTGAACAACCGCAACGCCGGCGTCTCGGGCAGCGCGACCAACGGCTTATTTATTCGCCTGCCCCTTAATGGTGACGAAGGTCTGCATATCGCCACGCCTTACCAGCAGCGTGATGGTCGCCCCCTTGTCAATCCCGGCCAGCAGCTCGTTAAACTGGGAGACTGATTTGACGTCAACCTGATTCCCTTTGTGTATCAACGAGAGAATCACATCGCCCGGCCGCAGATCCGTGCGTGCACCGCCATTGACGACATCTTCGACAATCAGGCCATGCCCGACACCCAGCGCCCGCCTTTGCTCCGGCGTCGGAACCGCAAGCACAAGCCCCAGACGATTTGCCCTGGCTGAATTGTCGGGCTTGCCACCACGCTGGCTCGGCGGGAGCGCCGCATCGACCATTTCGCCCACAGTAACGGTCAAATCACGTGTTGCCCCCTTGCGCCAGACCTGCACCACCACCTTGGTGCCCAGCTTGGTCGAACCCACCATGCGCGGCAAATCACTCGACTCGGTCACCACCTTGCCGTCAAACCTGAGGATGATGTCGCCGGCCTCAATACCCGCCTTGTCGGCGGCGGCACCTTTTTCCACCGACGCAACCAAGGCTCCCTGGGGCTTGCCCAGACCAAACGCTTCGGCCAGATCCTTGCCCACCTCCTGAATCACCACACCCAGGCGCCCACGGCTCACTCTACCTTTCACCTTGAGCTGATTCTGCACCTCCATTGCCAAGTCGATCGGGATGGAGAAAGACAGGCCCATGAAACCACCAGAGCGAGAATAAATCTGAGAATTGATGCCCACCACTTCACCCTTCATGTTGAACAACGGGCCGCCCGAATTGCCCGGATTGATCGCGACGTCGGTCTGAATGAAAGGAACATAGTTCTCCTGCTGCAAGGTGCGTCCCTTGGCGCTGACAATACCAGCCGTGACCGTGTTCTCGAAACCGAAGGGCGAGCCGATTGCCACCACCCACTCGCCCACCTTGAGCTTGGAAGGATCACCCAGCTTGACTACGGGAAGGTTGCCGGCCTCGATCTTGATCAGTGCGACATCGGTGCGTTTGTCGGCGCCAAGAACTCTGGCCTTGAACTCGCGCTTGTCGGTCAGCTTGACGAGCACCTCATCGGCGCCATCGACGACATGTGCATTGGTCAGGATATGGCCATCGGCACTGATGATGAAACCGGAGCCGAGGGACTGGCTTTTATGTTCCTGCGGTTCCCTGGGCAGTCCAGGCCGCCCAGGAACCTGTCCGGGGAAAAAGCGCCGGAAGAACTCTTGTGCCGGATCATCCGGATCAAAGGGAAGCTGCAACTCGGCGACCGGGCCTTTGACTACCTGCGTGATGCTGATGTTCACCACTGCTGCGCCCTGCTTTTCGACCAGTTCGGTGAAATCCGGCAGATCATGAGCCTGACCAGATACAGAAAACAGCACCAACAATGCACCAAAAAATGAGGATAGAAACTTCTTCATGATTTCTCCTGGATAAAACGGATTTCCTTGCGTTGTGGTTGCAGAGAAAACAACCCTGACGTGCGGCGAACTCGCAATTCATGACTTCGCAGCAAGGCGAAACCCAGGCCCAGTCCGGCAAGCATGCCGATCATGGCCGCGCCATCTCCGTCAAGCGCCTGTCCAAGCGCAGCACCGCCGATGGCCAACAGCACCGGCAGCAGATAGGACATCAGGGAAGCATGCCAGAGGGCGCCTTGCTCAATCCGCAGGCTGACACGATCACCTACCTGGGCTCCGCACATCCTCTCCAGCCGATAACGGCGCGGCCCGGCCGTCAATCCCAGAATGCCCACCTGACAACCGTCTGCGCTTTTGCAACTACCGCAGGCAGTTGCGCGCTGAGGCAGCTCGACCCAGAGATGATCAGTGGTTACTGCAACGACAATGGCATCGCATTCGGTCATTTGCGTTTTCGTTCGATACCGTCACCAAGACGTTGGACCGAGACAACGGGCACCTCGCCCATCACCACCAGGCGATATCCGCCGATCTTGCGACGATAGATGTTAACCGGGCCGATACTGCTCAAGCCTTCCGCTTCCTGTGATTCAGCCGCGGGTTCGATAAATGCGGAAATCGACGCCACGCCATCAGAGAAAAGAAAATGCAGGCTTGCCGGTTTTCCAGGCGCCATCTGACGTGTCATTGCCGACACTTTATGAAACCCAGGCAATCCAGCACGGAAAGTCCAGCCCTGATCTTCTCCTGTCATTGCCACCGCCTTCACCTTCTGCGTTTGCTCCTTGCCGGTGGCGAACCGTGCACGCAATGCATCGCGTTCGAGAGGACCGCCGATTTTTATCTGGGTAAATGCAAATGACTCGAGTACTTCGCCTCGCTCACCAATGATGCTCGCTTTCAACAACAGGCCGCTGGCTGCATCCAGCCAGAACTCATGTCCATAGCGAAACATGTCACGCGGCTCCAGAACCACTCGCTGGCTGTCCACACCTGCGATCCGTCCCGCGCCGATGCTGCGCACCACATAATGGTCAAGCACACTCCCCATGCCAATCGGCAGCAATGCTGGAAAGTGACGCCGGGATACGCTGTTTTCAACAATGACCCGATTTTCTTTCGGGAAAAACCACTTGACCTCGTTATCATCACGAATCACTTCGCGCGGACTGCCGTCGAGCACCTCGATTCGCTCCAGTTCCCGGCCATCCACCAGCGCATGTGCAATAGCGGACGTTTCCATCCGGTTGCCACCGTTATAAACGAAGGTGCCACTGTAAGTCAGCTGCCGGGAAGCCTGCGCCATGCGCTGCAACACGGCAATCCCATCTTCGGCATAGACAAAAGTCGGCGCCAGCAAGACGCCGAGAAACACGCACCAGGAGACAGCGAAAGCCATCAACGCCCCTCGTATGCGATCGACACCGTGCGAATAGGGTTCGTACCACCGGCAATCGCACCGCCAGGCGCATAAACCTGATGTGCCACCAGATATTCCTGCATGCGCAGGCGCGAGTCCGTGTCGCTGGCCATGACAACCGCGCCAGGCCGGTAATCCTCGCCGGAAACCGCACCAGCCACCAAACCCGGGGCATTACCTCCAGTTACCGGAGTCAAAGCCAACCAAGCGACCAGCGCCACACCGGCAGCAGAGGCTGCCAGCGCCAATGCCGGCCGCTGCCAGTGCACCGCGCGCCGGGAGGTGAGCAGCACAACGGCGGGCTCGTGTTCAATGGCGGCCATCACTCGCGCTGACACATCCATCCCCAGATTTGGCTCGCCCCGCAAGGCATCTCCAATCACCTGATACGCAGCAAGATCCGTCCGCAACGCATCAGCATCGCGCAACGCGTGCAAGGTCTCTGTTATCTCATGGACCTCAAGCTCACCATCCATCAAGGCTGAAATTCGTGTTTTCATAGGCATCACCATCGTTTGTCAGCGGCCGTATCGAGCAGCGGCCTTAATTTCGCCGAAATCGCATCGCGTGCGCGAAAAATTCGCGAACGTACGGTACCTATCGGGCAATCCATCACTTCTGCAATTTCCTCATAGGACAATCCTTCAATCTCGCGCAGCGTAATCGCTGTGCGCAACTCTTCCGGCAGACGCTCCACGGCCGCATTCACTGTATCGCCAAGCTCCTTGGTCATCAACAACCGCTCCGGCGTTTCAGCGTTGTGCAGCAACTCGACATCACCCTGGCCTTCTGCCTCATCATCCACCGAATGGGTAAGCTGCGCACGGCGACCATGCGTCATCAACCAGTTTTTTGCCGTATTGACGCCAATGCGATACAGCCATGTATAAAACGCACTGTCATTACGGAAGCTGGGTAATGCACGATAAGCACGGATAAAACTCTCCTGGACTATATCCTCCACCTCAGCCGAATCGCGCACCATACGCGAGATCAAACGCGCGAGCTTGCGCTGGTACTTGGTAACGAGAAGGCCAAAAGCCTGCTTGTCACCGGCCTGCACACGCTCAACCAGTATCCGGTCCGCTTCGCGATCTCCCATGAGCTTTGCTGTTGTTCTCGCCTGGTAAAAAATTCGCGGCCTCAATTTCGGCCGCAGGCAAGTATAGCAAGTGCCTGGCCCACACCTCGCGTACCCGATATCTGAAAAGAAGACTCGCCTGTCTGCCAATAGTTCCATCATCGAAGCGATGATATAGTCCGGGCCCATGACTCAGGACAATAACCTCAGGCAGTTCGATGTTCTCATTATCGGCAGCGGGCTGGCCGGTCAATCGCTGGCCCTGCGTCTGGCCGACACGCATAGCGTGGCCCTGGTCACCAAAAAAACCCTGGGAGACTCCGCCTCATCCTGGGCCCAGGGAGGTATTGCTGCCGTACTCGATCCAGCCGACTCGGTCGAAGCGCACGTCGCCGATACGTTTGCCGCCGGCGCTGGCCTGTGCGACCCATTCGCCACCCGCTTCGTTATCGAGCACAGCCGCACCGCCATCGAGTGGCTGATTTCCCGTGGAGTACCTTTCACGCGGGACGACTCGCCTCTGGGCTTTCATCTCACCCGCGAAGGCGGTCATGGCCAGCGACGCATCATCCATGCTACCGACGCCACCGGCAGCGCCGTGCAACAAACACTCACCGAACAAATTCGCCAGCATCCGAACATCACGGTGCTGGAGCAGCACATTGCGATTGATCTGATTACCGCCAGCAAACTCGGCCTCGCACCCAACCGCTGCCTCGGCGCCTACGTGCTCGACATCGCCCGCGATACCGTGATTACTATCGGTGCCTGTCATACCGCGCTTGCAACCGGGGGGGCCGGCAAGGTCTACCTTTACACTACCAATCCGGATACGGCGACTGGCGACGGCATTGCAATGGCCTGGCGCGCCGGCTGTCGGGTGGCAAATATGGAGTTCATCCAGTTCCATCCGACCTGCCTGTACCACCCGCACGCCAAGTCTTTCCTGATTTCCGAAGCGCTGCGCGGCGAAGGCGGCCTCCTGCGCCTGCCTGATGGCACGCGCTTCATGCCCGCGCACGATCCGCGTGCCGAATTGGCGCCGCGCGATATCGTCGCCCGGGCCATCGACTTCGAGATGAAACGGCACGGCATCGACTGTGTCTTTCTCGACATGACGCACAAGCCGGAAAGCTTCCTCAAGGAGCACTTTCCAACCATCCACGCCTACTGTCTAACGCTTGGAATCGACATCTCGCGGGAGCCAATTCCCGTCGTTCCAGCCGCACATTACGCTTGCGGCGGCGTCGTCACCGATCTGGCGGCGCGCACCGACCTGCCTGGCCTGTACGCCATCGGCGAAACAAGTTTCACCGGATTGCATGGCGCCAATCGGCTGGCCTCGAATTCCCTGCTCGAATGCGTGGTTTTTTCAGCCGCAGCAGCAGACGAAATTTCCGCCGCGTCCACGGCCCCGCCACCGCCCTTGCCGCATTGGGATGAAAGCCGCGTGCGCGACGCCGACGAAGAGGTCGTCATTTCTCACAATTGGGCAGAACTACGCCGCTTCATGTGGGATTACGTCGGCATCGTGCGCACCAACAAACGACTGGAACGCGCCCTGCACCGACTCGAGTTGCTGGAAAAAGAGATCGGCGAATACTACGAAAATTTCCGTGTCAGCAACGATCTCATCGAGTTGCGCAATCTGGTGCTGACGGCGCACCTGATTGTCAAAAGCGCCCAGTGCCGGCATGAAAGCCGTGGCCTTCACTTCAGTCGCGATTACCCGGAAACTCTGCCACGTGCGTTGGAGACTGTGCTGCATCCGTCTCGGGATTAGCGTCTTTGGAAAAGGCTGCTGCAGCACGCCAGCGCAACCAGCAACGCAATTGCCGAAAATCATCTCCGACGAAACAATCGCCCAGCAACACCCGCGCCCCTGAATGTCCATTTTGCCGATACAGCAAAACAACCAGAAAGGGCCACACCGTGGTGTGCGGATGCAAAACCAGCGCATCCGCCGTATCACCAGCGCCGACTTTTTCGAGGCAACCATCGCCACGCAGCACCAGCACCTCGTTCTGTGCAGGCGAATGCCGGCACGCATACCCCCATGAAACTCCGAGTACAGCCAGCAGCACCACTTTCAGTCCCGCCGACAGTCCGGCGACCAGCACAGCGACAGCCGCAAGTAAATACGCCGCCCGCTCGATAAAGAGCAGGCGGCGCGAGGGTGTCACGGTGATTTGCAGCGAAGCGGCGATTTTCATGCCGACCGCCAGAAATTAAATACGACGGAAGACCAGAGTACCGTTGGTGCCGCCAAAACCAAAATTATTTTTTATCGCCACGTCGATCTTCATCGCCCGCGCCGTATTTGCACAGTAATCCAGATCACATTCCGGGTCCTGCTCGAAGATGTTGATCGTCGGCGGGCTGACCTGATGATGCACCGCCAGCACGGTGAATACCGACTCGAGCCCGCCGGCGCCGCCCAGCAGATGGCCGGTCATCGACTTGGTCGAGTTCACCACCAGCGTTTTTGCCACGTCGGCGCCGAATGCCAGCTTGATGGCATCGGTCTCGTTCTTGTCGCCCAGCGGAGTTGACGTGCCGTGCGCATTCAAATACTGCACCTGATCCGGATTCACGCCGGCATTACGCAAGGCATTGACCATGCTGCGGCGAGGACCGTCGGTGTCCGGCGCGGTCATGTGATAGGCATCGCCGCTCATGCCGAAGCCGGACAGTTCGGCGTAGATCTTCGCCCCGCGCCGCTTCGCATGCTCATACTCTTCCAGCACCAGAACGCCGGAGCCTTCGCCGAGGACAAAACCATCGCGCCCCTTGTCCCATGGCCGACTCGCCGTGGCAGGATCGTCGTTGCGCGTCGACAACGCCTTGGCCGAGGCAAAACCGCCGATGGCCAGCGGTGTCACCGTCGCTTCGGCGCCGCCACAAACCATCACATCGGCATCGCCGTACTCGATCATCCGCGACGACAGGCCGATTGCATGCAGCCCTGTGGTGCAGGCTGTCACGACGGCAATATTCGGCCCTTTCGCCCCCAGCATGATCGACAGGTTGCCTGAAATCATGTTGATGATGGTGCCGGGAATAAAGAAGGGAGAAATCTTGCGCGGGCCGCCCGACAGATAATCGTTATGGGTTTCCTCGATCATCGGCAGGCCGCCGATGCCGGAGCCGATATTGACGCCGATGCGTCCTGCATTTTCCGGCGTCACTTCAATCCCGGAGTCGCGGAAAGCCTGGATCCCGGCAGCCATTCCGTAATGGATGAAGACATCCATCCGCCGCGCTTCCTTGGCGGACAGATAAGTAGTGGCATCAAAGCCCTTGACTTCACCGGCAATACGCACGGAAAGCGCAGAAGCATCGAACCGGGTCACCGGCCCGATGCCGCTCTTGCCAGCGACCAGGTTTTCCCACGCCGAAAGCACATCGTTGCCAATCGGCGAGACGATCCCCAGCCCGGTAACAACTACACGACGCCGCGACACAAAACCTCCGGAATTACTTCTTGATATTGGCGTTGACGTAGTCAATCGCCTGCTGCACGGTGGTGATTTTTTCTGCGTCCTCGTCGGGAATCTCGCACTCGAACTCTTCTTCCAGCGCCATCACCAGCTCGACGGTATCGAGCGAATCAGCACCGAGGTCATCCACGAATGAAGATTCATTCTTGATATCGGCTTCATTCACGCCCAGTTGCTCGGCGACGATCTTCTTGACACGTTGTTCGATATTTTCCATCTTTGCAGCTCCTTCCCTGATTGATCGGGTATTAAAAACTCGCTTAGTTTAGCAAAAAGACCAGCCTCCCTTGCGGAAATCAGGCCATGTACATCCCGCCATTTACATTCAACGTCGTGCCGGTGATGTAGCCGGCGCGTGGCGAAGCCAGAAATGCCACGCTGGCAGCAATTTCCTCCGCCTGTCCAAGACGACCCAGCGGAATCCTTCCCAGCAACGCATCGCGCTGCGCATCAGGCAGCAAGCGGGTCATGTCGGTATCGATGAACCCGGGAGCAACACAGTTCACAGTGATATTGCGGCTGCCCAGCTCCTGTGCCAGGGCGCGGCTCATGCCGGCCACACCGGCTTTGGCTGCGGCGTAATTGGCCTGCCCGGGGTTGCCAGCCTCGCCGACTACCGACGTGATGTTGATGATGCGGCCAAAACGCGCCTTCATCATGCCGCGCATGACCAGTTTGGACAAACGAAAGACCGCCTTCAGGTTGGTATCGATAACACTATCCCATTCGTCATCCTTCATGCGCATGGCGAGGTTGTCGCGCGTGATGCCTGCGTTATTGACCAGTACCGATACCGCGCCAAACTTCTTTTCGATTTCGCTCATCAGCGCTTCGCAGGCCGCAGCCTCTGTCACATTGAGTACAGCACCCCAGCCGGTGATCGATGCCGCATCAAATGCCTGCTGAATCTGCTCGGCACCCGCCGCCGAAGTGGCCGTACCGATTACCGTCGCACCCTGTACGCCGAGTTCCAGCGCGATGGCGCTACCCAGACCACGCGAGGCGCCGGTCACCAGGGCAATTTGTCCCGTCAACACCTTCATTTCAACCCTCCTTCGCTATGGCCAATGCGGCCTCAAGCCCGGCCGAATCTGCCATCGCCATGCCGATAAGCCCCTCGGCGCAGCGCTTGGCCAAACCCGACAAAACCTTGCCTGGCCCGCATTCGATGACGTGGGTCACACCAGCCGCCTGCATCGCCTGCATGACCTCCACCCAGCGTACCGGCGCCGCCGCCTGGCGCACCAGGGCCGCCCTGATTATCTCGGGATCGGTCGGCCGCGCGACATCGACATTGTTCAATACCGGAATTTGCGGCACGGCAAGAGGCAGTTCTGACAGCCGCACGCGCAGCTTTTCCGCCGCCGGTCGCATCAGGGAACAATGGAAAGGTGCAGAGACCGGCAACATCACGGCGCGCTTGGCGCCCTTTGCCTTGGCCAACTCGGCGGCCCGCTCGACTGCGGCCTTGTGCCCGGCGATCACGGTCTGCTTCGGTTCATTGAAATTCACCGCCTCGACCACCTGCCCCTGCGCCGACTCGGCACAGGCCTCGATCACCGCAGCCGCATCCAGCCCGAGAATCGCGGCCATCGCCCCCTCGCTGGCAGGCACGGCCTCCTGCATGGCGCGGGCACGCAATTCGACCAGCGGCACAGCGTCTTTCAGTTGCAACACACCGGCAGCGACCAACGCCGAATACTCGCCCAGGCTATGCCCTGCCACCAGCGCCGGCACGGGACCGCCTTTTTCCTGCCACAGGCGATAAACCGCCACGCCGGCAGTCAACATCAGAGGCTGGGTATTGACCGTCTGGTTAAGCGCGTCCATCGGCCCCTCGTTAACCAGTTGCCAAAGATCACGCCCCAGTGCCGAGGACGCTTCATCAAAGGTCGCACGAATCACGGCCGCGTCGCCGTAGCTCGCCATCATGCCCATGGATTGGGAACCCTGACCGGGAAAAACGAAAGCAAATGTCATGTGAATTCTTTCATAGGATCAGTATTTGAGGAGAACGGCGCCCCAGGTAAACCCGCCGCCGACACCCTCAAGCAGTACATGCTGGCCGTGCTGCACGCAGCCGCTGCGCACCGCCTCATCAAGCGCGAGCGGAACCGAAGCGGCCGACGTGTTGCCATGACGTTCCACGGTGGCGATACATTTTTCCATCGGGATGCCGAGTTTCTTCGCTGTCGCCTGGAGGATGCGGATGTTGGCTTGGTGGGGGATCAGCCAATCGACCTGATCCGCCGTCATTCCAGCTTTCTCAAGCACTTCGGCGCCCACTTCAGCGAGTACTCTGACGGCGAACTTGAAGACGGCCTGACCATCCATGCGCAAAAAGGGGTCGCCAATCGCCTGACCGCTACTGACTTGCCCCGGCACGACCAGCAGGCCATGATGGCGACCATCGGCATGCAGGGCAGAGGCCAGCAAACCGGGCTGCTCCGACGCCTCCAGCACCACGGCGCCGGCACCATCGCCGAACAGCACGCAGGTACCACGATCAGTCCAGTCCATGATCCGTGAAAAGACCTCGGCGCCGACGACCAGCGCACAGCGATGGGAACCGGAACGAATGAACTTTTCCGCGATGGTCAGTGCATAGACGAAACCGCTGCACACCGCCTGCACATCGAATGCCGGGGCGCCATTAACGATGCCCAGCTTGCTCTGCAACAAGGTTGCCGTGCTTGGGAAAATGTAATCGGGTGTCGACGTGGCGACGATCACCAGATCAATGTCGGCAGGGCTGCGGCCCGCCGCGGCAAGCGCACGCCGGCTCGCTTCCAGTGCCAGGTCGCTGCTGGTGATCTCCATCGGCGCCAGGTGACGGCTGCGGATTCCGGTGCGATCGACAATCCATTCATCGGAGGACTCCAGTCCGTGCCGGGCAATCAGCGCCTGGTTGCCAACCGGCTCGCCCGGCAGGTAACTACCGGTTCCCGTAATGCGCGTATGGATCATGTGTTCTCAGTCACAAAGAGTCGGCGTTGGCGCGACGGCGGCCATGCGCATGGCAATCTTTTCCGGCAACCGTTGCCGCGCTGCTTCCGCCGCACGCTCCAGTGCGCAAAAAAAAGCCAGCCGATCCGCTGACCCATGGCTTTTCACCACCACACCGCGCAAACCAAGCAGGCTGGCGCCATTGTAACGACGATGATCGAAGCGCTGCCGGAAGGACTTCAGTACGGGCAAGGCAACCAGTGCGGCCAGCCGCGTCAGGAACGACCGGGTAAACTCTTCCTTCAAGGCATTGCCGATCATTTGCGCCAGACCTTCGGAAGCTTTCAAGGTGACATTACCGACAAAGCCATCGCATACGACGAGGTCCGTGGTGCCCTTGAAAATATCATTGCCTTCCACATTACCCACGAAGTTGAGGCCGCTGTGACGCAGCAATTCAGCCGCCCGTTTTACGACCTCGTTGCCCTTGATGTCCTCTTCGCCAATATTGAGCAGGCCAACGCTAGGACGCTCCTTGTGCTCCAGTGCCGAGACCAGCATCGAACCCATGATGCCGAACTGGAGCAGGTGTTCCGGACTGCAATCGACGTTGGCGCCCAGGTCAAGAACATAGGTATTGCCGCGCGACGAGGGAAGAACGGAACAAATGGCCGGTCGATCGATGCCTGGCAATGTTTTCAGCACAAACCGCGAAATGGCCATCAGCGCGCCGGTATTACCTGCCGAGATGGCGGCATCGGCCTGCCCGTCCTTGACCAGGTCGATCGCCACGCGCATGGAGGAATCCTTCTTGCCTCGCAGAGCACTGGCGATGGCCTCATCCATCTCGACCATTTCGGAAGCATGCCGGATCGCGATACGCGAGCCAAACTCGGCCAGGGCATGCTCCATCTGCGGACGCAGCTCATCCTCGCGACCGACCAGAATGGCGGTACACGCAACATCCTTGCGCAAAAAATCAAATACTGCGGGTAGCGTGACTGAGGGGCCGCAATCGCCGCCCATACAATCAACCGCGAGGGTGATCGCCATCGCCATCAAGCTCCTGACAGGAAAACGGCCGGATGATAAGGCGCATCCGGCCGATTCCAATGCGGGAACTTACTCCCCTTTGGCCTTCATCACTTTTTTGCCGCGATACACGCCCGATGGGGAGACGTGGTGGCGCAAATGAACCTCACCGGTAGTCGATTCGACGGCCAACGGCGGCGCGTCAAGAAAATCATGGGCGCGATGCATTCCGCGTTTGGAAGGGGACTTCTTATTCTGCTGAACAGCCATTTGATGCTCCTTGTTTCAATGCTTCCTCAAAACGGCCAACGCCATGAATGGCGATGATCCATCTACCTTTTCGGTCGCCAGCGGCGACTCACACTGCTGATGTCGCGCTGCGATCGGCAAAACCAGCAACACCTCATCTTCGACCAGCGCCAACACATCCAACTCGTTCTCTGCCGCAATTACATCGGCGCCATCATCAGCCAGGTCCTCATCCGGCCAGGTCTCATCGGGACCAACCACCTGCAGCAAACTGACAATACTCAATGGCCATTCCATGCGGCCCAGGCAACGTTGACAGCACAGGGCTACTTGCCCATAAACTTCCAGCCGCAGCCAGGAAATCCGGTCTGCATCCTGCCACCCCTCCAGCCTGACTGCCAGATTGCCATCCAAATCAAGCAGCACGTCAGATAATCTTGACAATCGCAGCAGCGCTACCGCGCCCTCGATTACACGGCGACCACGCACAAACTCATGGCTATTTATCACGATAGGCGCCAGTTCGGGCATTGAGGCATCCAACGCAGAGGAAGTGGCGCGTGACATAAGCCGTGAATGCTATCATGATCGCCCCCTTCTTTTCAAGTCAGGAACATGGCTCGTCGCATTATCCTTGCCTCTACATCGCCTTTCCGGCGCGAGCTTCTGAGCCGCCTCCAGCTTCCTTTCGAAACCGTCGCCCCCGAGGCAGATGAATCCGCCCTGGCACATGAAACACCTGCCGCCACGGCCAAACGTCTCGCAGAAAGCAAGGCTCGCGCAATCTCTCGACACTTTCCAGATGCGCTCATCATTGGTTCGGATCAGGTCGCTGCATGTGGCGAACTGCGCTTTGGCAAACCGGGAACACGTGCAGCCGCCGTAACCCAGTTGCAGTCGATGCGTGACAAGGAAATTGTTTTCCACACTGGCCTCTGTGTTCTCAACAGCGCCACTAACCATGCTCAACTCTGCTGCATACCGACCCAAGTGGGCGTGCGTAATCTCACCGATGATGAAATCAATGCCTACCTCAACAAGGAGGATGCCTTGGGCTGTGCCGGCAGCGCCAAGTCGGAAGGCCTGGGTATTTCACTCCTGCGCTATCTGCGCGGCGATGACCCTACGGCCCTGATCGGCCTGCCGCTGATCGCCCTGTGTGAGATGCTGCGTGCCGAAGGCGTAGCACTTCCCTGACGATGCCCGGCACACTTTGGCTGCTTCCCGTCGCGCTGGGAGACGCCCCTTGGGAAGACTTCCTGCCGCCGGCGACACGCGCTGCAGCCTGTCGCTTGACATATTTCGTCGTCGAAAATGCGAAAACGGCCCGCGCCGAGCTGAAACGAATCGGACATCCCGTTCCTTTGCGCGAGCTGATGATCGAACAATTTCCGGAAAATCCTTCGGCAAGCGACATCCAGCGGCTAGCGCTACCATTGCTTGCAGGACATGACATCGGCTTGATGTCTGAAGCTGGATGTCCTGCTGTTGCCGACCCTGGCGCCCTTCTGACACGCCACGCACATGAACTTCGCATTACCGTGAAGCCCCTGGTTGGCCCCTCCTCACTGCTGCTGGCCTTGATGGGTTCGGGGCTCGACGGTCAGCACTTTGCCTTTCACGGCTACCTGCCTGCGCGCGAGCCCGACCGTAGCGCACGCATCGTCGAGCTTGAAAACGAGTCGGCAAACAAACGGCAAACGCAAATTTTCATCGAAACGCCTTACCGCAACACCGCTCTGTTCGCTGCCCTGCTGGCATCGGCCAGACCACAAACCCGGCTGTGTCTTGCCACTGATCTTACGTTGCGCGAAGAATACATCCGTACGTACCGCATCCACGAATGGAAGGCTGCGCCCACACCCAAGATTGACAAGCGCCCTACCGTTTTCCTTTTTTTGGCGGATTAAAACTGTCCTGCGGCTACATTCACACCCGTCACACCACCACGATGGACGCTGCTCCCGCCTGCAAGCGCCCGATCACTGCAGCGGCAGCAAAGCCTTCCTGATGGAATAACGCAAGGATCTCATCTGCCGCCAATGGATCGCAGGCCACCAGTAAGCCGCCACTGGTTTGTGGATCGCAAAGCAGCGCGCGCTGCGCTGCCGTTATCGACGGCGCAAGACGAACGCTGTCGCCACAGGCAGCCCAGTTCCGCGCCGAAGCACCGGTCACGAAGCCTGTCCCGGCCAGATCGAAAACACCGGGCAGTAGCGGAATCGCTGCCATCTCGAGCTGCGCCGACAGCGAAGCACTACGGCAGACTTCCAGCAAATGGCCCAACAAACCGAACCCGGTGACATCCGTCATCGCATGCACCGCCGCGAAATCCGCCAATCGACGTCCTGGCGTATTCAGGCGCGTGGTCGTCCCGATCAATACCCGGTAGCCCTCTGCATCCAGCGCACCCTTTTTCAGCGCAGCAGAAAGCACACCCACGCCCAGCGGCTTGCCAAGAATCAGGACATCGCCCACCCGCGCACCGGCATTGGTTTTTACCTTGTCCGGATGAATCAGCCCTAGCACCACCAACCCATAGATCGGCTCAACCGAATCGATGCTGTGTCCACCTGCGATCGGAATTCCAGCCTCGCAGCAGATACTCTCTCCACCACGCAAAATATCGCCGATGACAGTCAGCGGCAATTTGTCGACCGGCATCCCGACCAAGGCCAGCGCCATGATCGGCGTTCCACCCATGGCATACACATCGCTGATGGCATTGGTGGCGGCAATACGTCCGAAATCGCGAGGATCATCGACGATCGGCATGAAGAAATCGGTCGTGGCAATCAATGCCTGTTCCGCATTGAGCCGATAGACGGCAGCGTCGTCACTGGTCTCGATACCAACCAGCAGTTCTTTTGGCAAAGGGAATCCACCCATGCCACGCAGAATCTCATTCAGTACCCCAGGGGCAATCTTGCAGCCACAACCACCGCCATGACTGAACTCCGTAAGACGAATCAGTGATGCTGGTGCTGGTTGCGTCACACTCACAACACAAGTCGCCCCAGCCACCAGGCAATTGCCGCAATCAGCGCACTGGCGGGAATGGTAAAGATCCAGGCCCAGACAATACCGACGGCAACGCCCCAACGCACATTCCCCATGCCCCGCGAGGCGCCCACGCCGACAATCGAGCCGGTAATCGTATGAGTCGTCGATACCGGAATACCCAAACCGGTCGCCATGAACAGGGTCAATGCGCCGCTGGTCTCGGCGCAGAAGCCGCCCACCGGGCGCAGCTTGGTGATACGTTGTCCCATGGTCTTGACGATACGCCAGCCACCGAACAGTGTTCCCAGCCCCATTGCCATATAGCAGGACAAAACAACCCACATGGGAATCGGCTCGCTCGTCCCGGAAAGACCCGCCGCAATCAGCAGCATCCAGATGATGCCGATGGTTTTTTGCGCATCGTTGCCGCCATGACCCAGGCTATAAAGCGAGGCCGAGACAAGTTGCAAGCGACGGAACAACTTGTCCACCCGCCGCGGCGTACTACGATTGCACGCCCAAGCCACCGCCACCATGATGATCCCGCCGAGAATGAAGCCGAGTAAAGGGGCAACGAAAATGAACACTACCACCTTCATGACGCCGCCCCAAACCAGAGCACCGGGGCCGGCCTTGGCCAAGGCCGAGCCAATCAAACCACCCATCAGGGCGTGGGATGAACTGGAGGGTATGCCGTAGTACCAAGTAATAATGTTCCAGGCAATCGCACCGATCAGCGTACCGAAAATGACATATTGATCAACAATTTCAGGATCGATGGTGCCCTTGCCAATGGCCGTCGCCACTTTGAGCTGGAACACGAACAAGGCAATGACATTGAAACTCGCTGCCCAAAGCACCGCATGCTGTGGCTTCAGCACGCCGGTGGAAACCACGGTGGCGATCGAATTCGCCGCGTCGTGGAAGCCATTCATGAAATCGAAAGCCAGTGCCAGAAATACCAGCACGACAATCATCCACAGACTGATCTCGGCCGCGTGCATGGCAGCGACTCAGGAGTTTTCCAGGATGATGCCTTCGATGACGTTTGCCACGTCCTCGCAGCGATCCGTGACAGACTCCAGCAACTCGTAGATGCCCTTCAGCTTGATCAGCTGGCGCACATCCGGCTCATCGCGGAACAGTTTGGTAATGCCCGTCCGCATCGCGCGGTCAGCCGCAGATTCGAGCTGGTCGATTTCATGGCAAAGTTTGAGGATGGCCGGCGCATTGTCCATCTTGTGCAAAAGCAAAACCGCCGAACTGACCCGTTCGCAACATACAGCGCAAAGATCCGACAGTTGCCGAGCTTCCTGTGTCAGCGAGCGAATGTCATAAAGAAACATGGCTTCGGAAAAGTCCTGGATCAGATCGAGGACATCGTCCATACGCGTAATCAACTGATGAATCTCGTCACGATCCAGCGGCGTATTAAAAGAAGTATGCAGCAACGCCATGGTCTCGTGGGTGATCTGATCCGCTGCCGACTCGGTCTGATCTATCGCCTGCACATGTCGCGCCAACGCATCCGGCCCTTGCTCAAGATCGGCCACCAGCGCCACCAATTGCCGACCACCCTGGGCAATCAACTCCGCATGTGCATTGAACAATTCGAAAAACTTGACTTCCTTGGGCATGAATCGGGCAAACATCGAGCACCATCACCGGCAAGCAGGGGAATCGAAGTCTATCAGCTTCTTACTTCACCGATTCGCCTATCTCCGGCTGGTAGAATCGTCAGCCATTCGCCGCTTGGTTCCTCCTTGGCTACTCCTCATGAAACACACCCCGACTTCGCGCCGAACCCGGCCAACAGCCGATGCCGAGCAACTCACCTTCTTGGCGAATCGCCTCAGCGAATCGTCCAGCCGGATTGAAGACACTTTCTGGGAAACCCGGCTGGCCGAGCTGGTCAATCGTCTCCTGTCCAAGGGCGAAGAAGAAACGCTGATTGCAGCACTCGATCCACTCTATCGCTCAGGCTCCCCGGCCTACGATGCGCTCGCCGATATGATCGAGTCGTGCACCGAAACACGGTATGCCGGCACCCCCAGCGAGCCCGATGCACTCATGATTGCCGTGCCGATTCTGGCCTGGTCGCGCTTCCCGATCCCTTCCGGCCTGATTCCACCAACCCATCTGGAGACAATACGCACGCATTTGCAAGCGCACATACTTGCGGCCGAAGCAAAACTCGGCCTGTGCAACGTCCTCTACAGCCCGGACCAGCTACCGCAAACCTGGAGCGACACCGCCCGCCTGGCCGATAAGCTGACCCAAGCTGCATTTCACGGTCGTGATCTCAAAATCAACCCCCAGCAGTTGGTCGAAACCATGGGCTTTCTGTCTGACAGCCGCTACCTGCTCGCCGTCATCGCCGCACCGCACGGCGCACCGTTGTTTCGCTGGCAGGAAACCGCTGGTGGTCGCGCCGCCGCCGTCCGCCAGTGGACGCTTCAGGGAGCCGCAGCGCTACGCCCCCTGCTGCCCGCCTGCGCACTGGAAATCCAGCCCGTGGGCGCCTATCACGCCACTGTGCGCGATGCCGACCGCGCCTCGCGCCCCTGGTCACTGCGTTCTGCCGTCGCCTTCTTGAAAACCGTGCTGAACCTGGCATCGACTGACTTGCACGCCGTGGTCGCCGCTTTCCACGACCAGCAACTGGAAGAATATCGCATCGGCTTTACCCTGCGCGACAGTAACGACGTCATCCACGGCGTGATCTGGCCACTGCTCGACAGTGAGGATGAAAACAGCGACCTGCTGACACAAATCGAAACCATACTGCGTGATGCTGGCGTGCAGCGTATAACGCTGCTTGATCACCGCCTGCCGCTCGAATACTGCGACGACTGTGGCGCCCCGCTCTACCCCAATCCGGAAGGCGAGCCGGTGCATGCCGAACTGCCAGAAGAACAGACCGAAACTGCGCCACGCCACCTGCACTGAAGCAACAATCGCCATCCTCGCAAGATATTTTGCAAAGCCAGCGCAGCACGACGGATGCTTTTATTTTCGGGATGCTGCGGCGGAGTGGATAAAAAGTCGGCTCTGGTGACACGCCATCCCGGAGGCTCCTCGATCTGATTCCGCTGCGTACTGCCGCCACACTTCCATGCGGCGCCCGCATCACCATGTGCTGCGGCAAATTACTGCCGCCCAACGATTGAATCCGCCTGGCCTCACATATCAAAAACAAAAGTCATGGCTTGACGCTGCAACAGACCGAGACTGCACTCATCTGGCCCGCCCGACAGGACTCGAACCTGTTACCCCCGGCTTAGAAGGCCGGTGCTCTATCCAAATGAGCTACGGGCGGCTGGACATCAACGTAAATGGGGGGGTGAAAATAGGTGGTCGGGGTGAAAGGATTCGAACCTTCGACATCTTGCTCCCAAAGCAAGCGCGCTACCGGGCTGCGCCACACCCCGAACAGGCGCAATTCTACCGAACGCAAGGAACACCGGTCAATCGACATTACATGCAGCGGCACATTGAATTGAAAAAATCGACTTGCAGCAGCCTCTCGTTTCGTTTATAAAGCCGCTTTCCGCACACAGACATACATTCCCCCGATGGCCGAAGATATCCTGCACAAGAAACAATTTCCTCCGTACTCCCCAAAAAAAGGGGAGCAATACATGAACGCTAAACAGCTTGCTCATTTTCGCGATATTCTGACCGCCATCAAAGGCGAGTTGCACGAAGATATTGAACGTACAGTGCATACGTTGCAGGACGAAGCAACTGTGTTCGCCGATCCCAACGATCGTGCCAGCCAAGAATCAGATATTGCTCTTGAATTACGCAACCGCGACCGTGAGCGCAAACTGATCAAGAAAATTGACGAATCCCTGACCCGCATTGAAAACGGTGAGTATGGTTACTGCGATTCGTGCGGTGTCGAAATCGGCTTGAAACGACTCGAGGCGCGCCCCACCGCCACGCTATGCATCGACTGCAAGACCTTGGAAGAGCATCGAGAAAAGCAGATCGGAAAGTAAGCTGCCAGCCAAAGCATACAGGGCATAAAAAAGGACGCTTTGGCGTCCTTTTTCTTATGTCCCGGTGAGTGATTCCCCGGGGAGAAAACCCACCTTACCCTGCCTGTGGAACTGGCTCGGCACCCTCAGCAGCAATGGCTTTCATCGACAATCGTACCCGACCCTTGTCATCAGTCTCAATCACCTTGACCTTAACTACCTGCCCTTCCTTAAGGTAGTCAGCAACTGCGTTCACGCGCTCGTTGGCAATCTGCGAAATATGCAGGAGACCATCTTTCCCGGGTAACAAGCTGACAATGGCGCCAAAGTCCAGCAGACGCAACACGGTGCCCTCGTAGATGTGGCCAACCTCTACCTCGGCCGTAATGTCTTCGATACGTTTCTTGGCTATCTGTGCAGCATCTGCATTGACAGATGAAATCGTGATCGAGCCATCATCTTCTATGTCGATCACGCAGCCCGTTTCTTCTGTCAGCCCGCGAATCACTGCTCCACCCTTGCCGATCACATCGCGAATCTTCTCGGGATTGATTTTCATATGGATCATGCGTGGCGCAAAGGTCGACACTTCCTCGCGATGGCCAGACATTGAAGCCTGCATCAGCTCAAGAATATGGAGCCGCGCTTCCTTTGCCTGGGCCAGAGCCACCTGCATGATTTCTTTGGTGATGCCCTGAATCTTGATGTCCATCTGCAAGGCAGTAACACCTTCTGCGGTACCGGCCACCTTGAAATCCATATCACCCAGATGATCCTCATCACCCAGAATATCGGTCAGTACGGCAAAGCGATTGCCTTCTTTGATCAAGCCCATTGCAATACCGGCAACATGCGCCTTGAGCGGAACGCCTGCATCCATCAACGCCAGCGAGCCGCCGCAAACAGAGGCCATCGAGGATGAACCATTCGACTCGGTGATTTCGGAAACTACGCGCATTGAATAGCCGAACTCTTCAGGCGATGGCAGCACTGCAAGCAGTGCCCGCTTGGCCAGCCGGCCATGACCAATCTCGCGGCGCTTCGGAGTGCCGACACGTCCTGTCTCGCCCGTGGCATAGGGGGGCATGTTGTAGTGAAGCATGAAGCGATCGCGATACTCGCCTTGCAAAGCATCGATAATCTGCTCATCGCGCCCCGTACCCAGTGTGGCGATAACCATCGCCTGCGTTTCGCCACGAGTAAACAATGCAGAACCATGCGTGCGCGGCAGTACGCTGTTACGAATGACAATGGGACGCACGGTGCGTGTGTCACGGCCATCGATACGTGGTTCGCCATTGAGTATCTGATTACGGACAATCTTGGCTTCCAGATCAAACACAATATTGCTGATCGTATTGGCGTCCGGCGCCCCCTCAACACCTTCGGTTAACGCAGCAATCGTCTTCTTGGTGATTTCGCGGGTCTTTTGGGTGCGGGCTTGCTTGCTGGTAATGCGATACGCCTCGCGCAAATCAGTTTCGGCCAGCTCTGCCACACGGGCAATGAGCGACTCGTTGCGGGGAACAGGCTGCCAATCCCACTCAGGCTTCCCAGCAACCTCCACAAGCTCGTTAATCGCCTTGATGGCGACTTGCATCTGCTCATGGCCGAACATCACGGCACCAAGCATGACTTCTTCCGAGAGCTGCTTGGCTTCGGACTCGACCATCAATACGGCCGCCTCGGTACCAGCAACCACAAGATCAAGCTGTGTACTTTCCAATAACTGTGTTTTGGTCGGACAGAGTACATAGCTGCCATCAATGTAACCTACGCGGGCAGCACCAATCGGGCCGCTGAATGGAATACCGGAAATGGCCAGCGCAGCAGATGCACCGAGCAAGGCAGGGATATCCGAGTCGATCTCCGGATTGCTCGACATCACAGTGCAAACGACTTGCACCTCGTTATAAAAGCCTTCCGGAAACAGCGGGCGAATCGGACGGTCAATCAAACGACAGGTCAGAGTTTCCTTCTCCGACGGACGTCCTTCCCGTTTAAAGAAGCCTCCAGGGATGCGTCCAGCCGCATAAAACCTTTCCTGATAGTCCACAGTCAGCGGGAAAAAATCCTGGCCCGGCTTGGCCGTCAACGCGCCAACGACAGTGGCAAGTACAACTGTGTCATCCATCGTAACTAAAACAGCCCCTCCTGCCTGGCGAGCTACTTCGCCGGTTTCGAGGGTTACTGTATGATCGCCATATGCAAAGCTCTTCTTGATCGAATTCAGCACAATTATTCCTTTCGGTAAAAAATAAAAGCCGGCACAGCGCTTCAGGCTGTACCGGCCAGTTCGTCAATTTCTTGTTGGCACGGCAACGAAGTCGCGTGACCAAAAAACCTTGCCAGGGACTTACTTGCGCAGACCAAGACGCTCAATCAATGAACGGTAACTATCCGTATTTTTCCGCTTGAGATAGTCAAGCATTTTCCGGCGCTGGCTAACCATCTTGAGCAAACCGCGGCGAGAATGATGATCCTTCGTATGTTCCTTGAAGTGGCCAGTCAAATCGTTGATGCGCGCAGTGAGCAGCGCAACCTGTACTTCGGGAGAGCCGGTATCGCTCTGCGCACGCTGATAGTCGCTTACGATCTTGGCCTTGTCAGTGGTGGAAATTGCCATTGTGGTTTCCTTGCGTATCCTGTTATGTGACTCTTTTTGAGAACTTCAAATTATAGCGGTTCAGGCTGGTTTTTATCAAGTGCGGTGATCGAATTAGGCCGACTGGCTGTTGCAACCAGCCGCACGGGCTGCAACCAGCCATCCGCAGCAAGCCGCCCTACTCCAATAAAGCGGGATTCATGATCATAAACACGCATACGCTGACCTTCTTCACCCGCCCACCGTATCGATTGGCCTTGTCTCATACGTGCAGCATCGGCTGCATTCAATGTTGCCAGACCAATATTTGAAATCAGTGTATCCAGCGGCAATAACAAGGCGTCACGCTCTTGCATGGCCAGGGCTTCCAGATTCGGCAACGTGTGCGCCTGCGTAATATCAATCGAGCCGATCCCGACCCGCCGCAATGCGGCAAGGTGTGCCCCACACCCCAGCCGCTCGCCCAGGTCCGAAGCCAGAGTGCGTACGTAAGTACCCTTGCTGCAACTGACCTCAAACATAAAACGATCACCCATCCAATCCAGCATCCGAATGTTATGGATATGTATACGACGCGCCGCCCGCTCCACAACCACGCCCGCCCGCGCGTATTCATAGAGCGGCTTGCCATCGCGTTTGAGTGCAGAATACATTGGGGGAATTTGATCAATTTCGCCAAGAAATGCCATCAGAGCCGCTTCAACATCGGCATAGTCTGCAGTAACAGGGCGACGCTCCAGAACTAGCCCTTCAGCATCGGCCGTGTCGGTAGTGATCCCGAGCTGCACAGTTGCCACATAGCGCTTGTCCGCGTCCAGCAGCTCAGCAGAAAACTTTGTCGCCTCACCGAAGCAAAGGGGTAGCAGGCCTGTGGCCAATGGATCCAAAGTGCCTGTGTGTCCCGCTTTTTCAGCGCTGTAAAGTCGCCGAACCGCCTGCAAGGCATGATTGGATGACAACCCAAGCGGCTTATCCAGAATAAAAATACCATCAAGCGGCCGGCGTGGCGCACGCGGGGGGGGTCTCTGCGAGGTGCTCAATCGCTATTCAACTTCCGATCGGATTCAACGGCCTCATCAATCAATTGCGACAGTCGTGCACCGTTCTCGATCGATGCGTCATAGACGAAATGCAACTCGGGAATTTGATGAAGTCGAATACGTCGACCCAATTCACGACGCAAAAACCCGGCTGAGCGTTTTAGTCCCTCATCAATCACCGCATTGGCTTCCTTGCCCGCCATCGATGTATAGAACACCTTGGCATGCGCGTAGTCTGCTGTCACCTCAACATCCGTTACTGTAACCAGCGTCAGCTTCGCCGCGATGCGCGGATCCTTCAGATGGAACCTGAGCAGATCGGCCAGTTCACGACGAATCTGCTCGGAAACGCGATCTGACCGCGCAAAACCACGCTGCGTTGTCATATGAATTAAAGCGAACGCGCTACTTCCTGAATTTCGAAAACCTCAAGCTGATCGCCCTCATTGATGTCATTGAAGTTTTTGAGACTCAAGCCGCACTCGAAACCCTCTCTGACCTCACGGACATCATCTTTGAAACGCTTCAAGGAATCCAGCTCGCCCGTATGGATCACGGTATTGTTGCGCAGCAAACGTACCGAGGCGTTGCGTCTGACAATCCCGGACAACACCATGCACCCGGCAACGGCGCCCACTCTGGAGATACGGAAAACCTGGCGAATCTCGACCAGCCCGAGCAGGACTTCCCTCTTCTCGGGGGCCAGCATGCCCGAAAGCGCGGCTTTTACTTCATCAACAACGGCGTAGATGATGTTGTAGTAACGAATATCCACACCAAAGTTCTCGGCTGCCTTGCGCGCACCGGCATCGGCACGTGTATTGAAGCCAATAATGACAGCCTTGGACGCCGATGCAAGATTCACATCCGACTCACTGATGCCCCCCACCCCGGCATGAATCACCACCACTTTCACTTCGCTGGTGGACAGCTTGTTCAAGGATTGCACCAAAGCTTCCTGCGAGCCTTGCACATCGGCCTTGATAATCAGCGGGAGAGTACGAACCTCGCCTTCCGCCATTTGTTCAAACATATTTTCGAGCTTCGCCGCCTGCTGCTTGGCAAGTTTCACATCGCGGAACTTTCCTTGACGGAACAAGGCAATTTCACGGGCCTTGCGCTCATCCGCAAGCACCATGCACTCGTCACCCGCCGCAGGGACATCGCTCAAGCCTTGAATCTCGACCGGAATGGAGGGGCCTGCCGAGTCAATGGACTTGCCGTTCTCGTCGAGCATTGCCCGAACCCGGCCAAATACGGCGCCGGCGAGCAATACATCCCCCCGACGCAATGTTCCCGACTGCACCAGTACCGTGGCAACAGCCCCTTTCCCCTTGTCTAGACGCGCCTCAATGACAACACCCTTGGCCGGTGCATCCTTCGGTGCTTTCAGCTCCAGCACTTCAGCCTGCAGCAATACCTGCTCCAGCAGATCATCAATACCCTCACCGGTCTTGGCAGAGACACCGATAAACGGTGCATCGCCACCGTACTCCTCGGGCACAACCCCTTCAGCCACCAACTCTTGCTTGACTCGCTCAGGGTTGCTGTCCGGCTTGTCAATCTTGGTTATTGCCACCACCAGCGGCACATTGGCAGCTTTGGCATGATGGATGGCTTCCTTGGTTTGCGGCATTACGCCATCGTCGGCAGCGACCACCAGAATCACGATATCAGTTGCCTTCGCGCCCCGTGCACGCATCGCCGTAAATGCCTCGTGCCCAGGAGTATCCAGGAAGGCGATCATGCCGCGCGGTGTTTCGACATGATAGGCGCCGATGTGTTGCGTGATCCCACCCGCCTCACCGTGTGCGACCCGGCTCTTGCGGATGTAATCAAGCAATGAGGTCTTTCCGTGATCGACGTGCCCCATCACTGTAACCACAGGAGCCCGGGGCAATTGCACATACTCCCTGTGTTCCAGTTGGTCATCCAGGAAAGCATCGGGATCATCAAGCTTTGCAGCAAACGCTTTGTGTCCCATTTCCTCAACCACGATCATCGCAGTTTCCTGATCGAGCACCTGATTGATGGTCACCATGGAGCCCATCTTCATCATGGTCTTGATGACCTCGGCGGCTTTCACCGTCATCTTGTGCGCCAGATCGGCAACGGTAATGGTTTCCGGAACATGGACATCATGGATGATCGCCTCCACAGGCTGCTGCGGCGCCGAATCATCCACATGATTCTGGCGCCCTCCATGACGGCCGCCGCCCTTGGCGCCACGCCAACCCGCAACTCCGGTATCGCCGCGCGTCTTGATTCCGCGGCGTTTCGCTGCATCGTCTTTCCACGCATCTTTTTTTGCCGGCTTGGCCTTTGTTGCAGCAGGGCTGGCCGCAGGCTTATGGATAGTTCCAGAAACACCCGCAGGCTGCTCCTTTGCCTTTTTTTCTTCCGTCGCAGCAAGCTCTTTTGCCGCTGCAGCAGCCTGCTCCTGAGCGGCACGAGCTTCGGCATCCGTGCGCGCTTTGACTTCACGCGCACCCTTTTCCTTAAACTCGGCCGCCTGGATAGCGGCGAGCTGCGCCTGACGTTTCGCCTCATTCTCACGCAAAGCCTGCTCAGCCGTATCTATGATCGGCCTTGCTTTTGCCTTCGGCTTTGTAGCAGAACGAACCGAAGGGGTCTTTGCCACGGCGGCGGCTTCGGCAGAGGGCTCAACAAACAACGAGGGGGCTTGCGGCGGCTCCACCGCTGCAACTGGCTCGGGAGCTGGATTCGCCGCAACCATTCCACCCAGATCAGGCTCCACAGGGAGCGCTGCCGGAGCAAGCTGTTCGGCAGAGACCAATGGCGCCACTGCCTCTTCTTCATGCACGACAGGCTCAGCAACTGCTGCAGAAGCAACGGCTGCTTCCTTTGCAGGCTCATTGGCATCACGCTTGACGAATACCCGTTTTTTACGAACCTCGACTTGGATGGTGCGCGCCTTGCCCGTTGAGTCCGCCGCTCGTATTTCGGTGGTCTGCTTGCGCGTCAAGGTGATCCTGGTCTTGGGAACAACTTCACCGTGCGATTTGCGCAGATAGTCCAAGAGGCACGTCTTATCCTGTTCCGATATGATGTCATTGGGTGCCTGCTTTCCTACACCAGCCTTGGAAAGCTGCTCAAGCAACACCGGGGCCGGCATTTTCAGCTCGGTAGCAAATTCAGAAACAGTCATTAACGTCATGCAGTACCTCTCATTCTTCCTCGGCAAACCAATGGGCGCGAGCGACGACAATCAGCGCCTTTGCCTGCTCTTCATCCATGCCAGTCAATTCAGTCAATTCATCGACTGCCAGATCCGCAAGCGCATCACGGGTGGTAATGCCATGCTTCGCCAGAGTCGCTGCCAGCGCCTCGTTCATGCCTTCGAGTGCAAGCAGATCATCGACGGTCCGATCCAGCTGTTCCTCGTCAACAATCGCCTCGGTCAGCAGGACATTGCGCGCACGCTCCCTGAGTTCATTGACGGTCGCCTCATCGAATGCGTCAATTTCGAGCATCTCGGACAGGGGCACATAAGCGATTTCTTCCAGTGAAGAAAATCCCTCATCGATCAGAATGTTCGCGACCTCTTCGTCAACGTCAAGCTTGTCCACAAAAAGTGCACGAATCAACGAGTGCTCTGATTCCGACTTTTCCTGCGACTGCTCAACCGTCATCAGATTGATTGTCCAGCCAGTCAGCTCAGAGGCCAGGCGTACATTCTGACCGCCACGACCGATGGCAATGGCGAGATTGGCCTCATCCACCACCACATCCATCGTGTGCTTCTCTTCGTCCACCACAATGCTCTGCACCTCAGCCGGCGCCAAGGCGCCAATTACAAACTGCGCCGGATCCGCCGACCACAATATGATATCCACGCGCTCTCCGGATAACTCATTGGTCACTGCTGTTACGCGTGAACCACGCATGCCGACACAGGTTCCAATCGGATCAATACGCGGGTCATTCGACTTGACTGCAATCTTCGCACGCATGCCAGGGTCACGTGCCGCCATCTTGATCTCCAGCAGCCCATCTTCAATCTCGGGTACTTCGAGCTCAAACAATTTCATGATGAATTCGGGTGCCGTGCGCGACAAAATGAGCTGCGGACCACGCGCCTGACGATCAATCTTCATCAACCAGGCCCGAACCCGGTCGCCGGGGCGCAGGTTTTCTTTTGGAATCATCTGGTCACGTGGCAACAAGGCCTCGACCCGACCGGCTTCGATAATGGCATTCCCACGCTCCATCCGCTTCACAGTGCCACTGACGAGGAATTCCTTGCGTTCAAGGAAATCGCTCAATATTTGCTCGCGCTCGGCGTCTCGAATTTTCTGCAAGATGACCTGCTTCGCAGCCTGGGCGCCGATACGACCGAAGTCGATGGGTTCCAGATCCTCTTCGATGTAATCTTCGACCGCGATATCGGAAATTTTCTTTTGGGCATCAGACAGGCGCATCTGCTGCTCAGGGTTTTCCACCGCGCCATCAGCAACGACGAGCCAACGACGAAAGGATTCGTACTCGCCTGTATCCCGATCAATCTCGACCCGAACATCCGCCTCATCATTGATACGTTTTTTTGTAGCTGATGCCAGTGCCTGCTCAAGAGCATCGAAAACAATATCTCTTGCCACATTTTTTTCACGGGCCAAGGCATCAACCAGCAGTAGCAATTCACGACTCATGTGTAGTTCTCCGGCAATATTCAGAACTTTGGCACCAAACGCGCCCGATCAACGTTGTCGAGCGCCAGCTCATGCAACGTCCCCTCGACTCGCAGACAGACTTTCTCTGCGCCATCCTCATTCTTCAGTCCTTCCAATATTCCGCGAAAGTTACGCTGATTGCCCAGTGGCACGCGTAACTTGAGTTGAATTTCGCTGCCAGCGAAGCGGCGGTAGTCGGCCTCCTTGGTCAACGCCCGATCCATGCCGGGGGAGGAAACTTCAAGCCGATCATAATCAACGTTTTCCACCATGAACACCCGGGTGAGCTGGCTGCTCACCACCGCGCAATCATCAACAGTAATGCCCTGATTTTCTGCCCGTACATTCTCCGGACGATCGATAAAAACGCGCAGCAGCCGGGCACGCGGACTGGTCTCAAGCTCCACCAGGTCGTACCCCAGGCCAACAACAGTTTGTTCTATCAATTCAGCTAGTTGCATTAAAATTTACAAATCCATCTCACAAATGAAAAATGGGCTGAAAAGCCCATTCTTTTTCTCTCCCGAGAACGGTGCCAACTAAAGCTGCAAAATTATAGCAGAGGCCTCATTTCTCTGCAAAATCAATTCGATTGCCATCAACCTCGTCTTCGTCGTCAAAATCATCGTTAGCGTCAAAATCATCATCTGCCATCGGGCTGACATAAGGGCTGGGCAGCGTCGTTTTTTGCTCTGGCGGCAACAACTTCAGCAAAGCCTCGACCTCGCCGGGCTCAAGATCCCGGCACTGCCCGCGCTTTAGGCGCGGGGGCAGGCCAACCGGTCCGTAACGCACCCTCATGAGACGGCTCACGGTGACGCCAACCGCCTCAAACATGCGCCGTACCTCGCGATTGCGCCCCTCGGAAAGAGTCACGCGATACCAGCGATTCGCCCCTTCACCGCCGGATTCTGCAATCTGGCTGAAGCGCGCCAGGCCGTCTTCCAACTCGATACCCGTACGCAAGCGCTCCAGTGCCTCCGGAGTCACCTCCCCAAGCACACGCACAGCGTACTCGCGCTCAATTTCGTAGCGTGGGTGCATCATCCGGTTGGCAAGCCCGCCATCATTGGTAAAGAGCAACAGGCCGCAGGAATTGAAATCCAGCCGGCCGATGGAAATCCAGCGGCCACTTTTCAGCCGCGGCAGTTTCGCAAAAACACTGGGGCGACCTTCCGGATCATCCTTGGAGACAATTTCTCCCTCTGGCTTGTGATACATCAGGACGCGCGGCAACCGATTGGCAAACTTGAGCTGGATCAGCTTGCCATTGACCCGTATCTTGTCTTCGGGGCCAACACGCTGACCCACATGCGCCGGCAGCCCATTGACGCTGACCCGGCCAGCGATGATCCACTCTTCGAGTTCACGCCGCGAACCATGGCCGGCATCGGCGAGTGCCTTATGCAACTTCGGCGGCTCGATGAACACCGGTTCGTTGCGGCGCGCGCCTTGTCCCTGACCGTAACCTGGCATCGGCCCGCGGCCTGGACGCTGCGTCCGGCCAAAGCCTTCGCGTCCATGCTGCCCATCTCCCTGCTGGCGTGGTCCCTGCGGACGTGGCCCGGCCTGAGGCGAACGAAATGGGGTCGATTTCCGGGGTGGTCCCGGCTTGCGCGGCTGGCTGCTCCGATTGCCGTTAGGCGAGTTCGGATTGCCCCCCGGAAACTCCGGTTGGCTGCTCCGCTCCCCGCTGTTCGGCCGATTATCCTGTCCCGGTATTGCCTGCACCTGCGGTGCCCGACCCCTCGGACCGCGCCGTTTCGAGCGCAAAGGCTTCGGTGATTGTGGATTGTCCAAGATCCATTACCCTTTCAATTTCATTCAATGGCGGCAGTTCAGTCAGACTGCGCAAGCCAAGGTCATCAAGAAATGTTGGTGTTGTTGCATACAACGCCGGCCTTCCCGGCGCATCGCGGTGGCCGACAGCGTCAATCCAGCTGCGGGCTTCAAGCGTTTTCAGAATACTCGGCGATACCGCCACGCCACGTATCTCTTCGATATCGCCGCGCGTCACAGGCTGACGATAGGCGATTATGGCCAACGTCTCCATGACAGCGCGCGAATACTTTGGCGCCTTCTCGTTTTTCAGTCGATCAATGAAAACCAGGTATTCCGGACGGGTCTGAAAACGCCACCCGGATGCCAATCGTACCAAATCCACGCCACGTCCCGACCAGTCGCGGCGCAAATCATCAAGCAGCGCATGCCAGGTATCGTCATCAAACTCCTGATCGAACAACCTCTTGAGCTCGGAGAGCGGCACAGGCTCTGCCGCAACCAGCAGTACCGTCTCAATGACGCGCTTGAAATCTTCAGGGGTATGCAACGGCAACATCGGGTGAACCGGATAGTCTCACATAAATTGGGGCCAAGGCATCATGCTGTGTAATCTCGAGCAATGATTCACGCGCCAGTTCCAGCATCGCGAGAAAACTGACGACCAGCCCCCGGGATCCCAGCGACAGATCGAACAGCTGCTCGAAAACGACGAAACCCTGCCCCCGGAGGCGACGCAGGATGATACCCATGTGCTCGCGCACCGAAAGCTCTTCGCGCTGAATCCGGTGATGCTGATGGACATTCACCTGCTTGAGCAGCGCCAACCAGGCTGTTTTCAGCTCATGGACGCTGACTTCGGGCTGCCGCTCGGCAAGCTTGTCGGCGATCCATACGGTGATCCATTCAAAGTCGCGTCCCGCCTGGGGCATTTCATCCAGGCGTGCCGCTGCAGCCTTCATCCGCTCGTATTCCATCAGCCGCCGCACCAGTTCGGCACGGGGATCCTCCGGCTCGCCCTCGCTGGCCCTGGGCGGACGCGGCAGCAACATGCGCGACTTGATTTCGATCAGCATCGCCGCCATCAGCAGATATTCTGCGGCCAGTTCAAGATTCGTGGAGCGCATGGCTTCGACATAGTTGAGATACTGCACCGTCAAAGGCGCCATCGGAATGTCGAGAATATTGATGTTGGCGCGGCGAATCAGGTACAGCAGCAGGTCGAGCGGCCCCTCGAAGGATTCGAGAATGATTTCCAGTGCATCGGGCGGAATGTAGAGATCGCGCGGCAATTCGGCCAGCGTTTCGCCATAGACCTTGGGCAGATGCGGCGCCGGGTCGAGAAAAGTTCCCGAAGGGACGCACAGCGCTGGCGCTGGCAAGGCGGCGCCGACCTGCTCCGCTGCATTGACTGCGAAGCCGGTCACGGGTAATCGAGCCCTATCGCTTCGCGCACGTCGCGCATGGTTTCCTGCGCCAGCTTGCGCGCCTTCTCGCAGCCATCGGCGATGATGTTGGTCACCAGTTGCGGATCATCCGTATACATTTTTGCCCGTTCGCGCATCGGTTCCTGCTCTTTCAGCACGGCATCAATCACCGGCTGCTTGCACTCGATGCAACCAATGCCGGCCGAACGGCAACCGCCCTGCACCCAGGCTTTCACCTCGTCGCCGGAATAAATCTGGTGGAACTGCCAGACCGGACATTTCTCCGGATCGCCCGGATCGGTACGCCGCACCCGCTGCGGATCGGTCTGCATGGTGCGGATTTTCCTGGTGATCGTTTCGGCATCCTCGCGCAGGGCGATGGTGTTGCCGTATGACTTGGACATTTTCTGTCCATCCAGGCCCGGCATCCGCGAAGCCTGGGTCAGCAAGGCATCGGGTTCGACCAGGATCATCTTGCGCGTTCCCTCCAGCCAGCCAAACAGCCGCTCACGATCGCCATGGGACAGGCTTTGCGCATCGTCAATCAAGATTTGCGCCTGCTCCAGCGCGGCGGCTTCGCCTTTTTCCTGATAGCAGTTGCGCAGCTCCTCGTAACGCTTGGCGCGCTTGCTGCCCAGCTTCTTCACCGCCTCGCGCGCCTTGTCCTCGAAGCCCGGCTCGCGTCCATAGAGGTGATTGAAGCGGCGCGCAATCTCGCGGGTAAATTCGATGTGCGGTACCTGGTCTTCACCCACCGGCACGCGATCGGCGCGGTAGATCAGGATATCCGCCGCCTGCAGCAATGGATAGCCGAGGAAACCGTAGGTGGTCAGATCCTTGTGGGTCAGCTTTTCCTGCTGATCTTTATAGGTCGGCACCCGCTCCAGCCAGCCCAGCGGCGTCATCATCGACAGCAGCAAATGCAGTTCGGCGTGCTCCGGCACTTTCGACTGGATGAAAATCGTTGCCTGCGACGGATCGACCCCGGCGGCCAGCCAGTCGATCACCATCTCGCGGGCATTCCCGGTAATGGTGCCAGGCTCGTCATAAGCGGTCGTCAGCGCATGCCAGTCGGCGACAAAGAACAGGCAGGGATACTCATGCTGGAGCTTGATCCAGTTGGCCAACACACCGTGATAATGCCCAAGATGGAGGCGTCCGGTAGGACGCATGCCGGAGAGAACTTTTTCCGCGTACATGTCAAAAACCAAAAAGGCCCAGCAGCAGGGCGAAATACAGACTCAGCAAGGGTTGCAAAATCCGATCCAGAATTCCCGAGAACAGGAGCGCCAGCAAAATCGGCAGACCCCAGCGTTCCAGTTGCGCAAACTTCAGCGCCGCTCGCGGCGGCAACAGGCTCACCGCAATGCGCCCGCCATCGAGCGGCGGCAAGGGCAACAAGTTGAGCAACATCAGCACACCGTTGATGCTGATCCCGACCCGTGCCATTTCCTTCATCGCCTCCGAGTACGCATTCTCTGGTGCATCCACCACCAGCTTGAGCAGCAACCCCCAGCCCAGTGCCATCACCAGGTTGGCGGCCGGACCCGCAGCCGCGACCCAGAGCATATCCTGCTTAGGTCGCCGCAGTTTACCGAAATCGACCGGCACCGGCTTGGCCCAGCCAAACAGCATGCCACCCGACGAGATCAGCAAGATCAGCGCCGGCACGAGGAAGGTGCCCACCGGATCGACATGACGCAAGGGATTGAGGCTGATGCGCCCCAGCTTCCAGGCCGTCGTATCGCCAAAATGCCGCGCGGCATAACCGTGCGCGGCCTCGTGCAGCGTGATGGCGAAAATCACGGGCAGGGCGGAAATCGCCAGCGTTTGTATGATGTTCATGGAGTGCGCCGATTCTAGCAGACACGCTGTCCGCTACGTTGCCAGGCCCAGCGGCGCGAGCGACCCGCAACCAGTGCGCACCAGTTCCGGCTGATCACCCGCCAGATTGACCACGGTGGTCATTTCGCTGCCGCAGTGACCGGCATCGATCACGGCATCGAGCCGTTTTTCCAGTCGCTCGCGAATCTCGTCGGCATCCGACAAAGGTAAATCATCCCCCGGCAGGATCAGGGTCGAACTCAGCAACGGCTCATCCAGCGCCGCAAGCAAGGCCAGCGCCAGCGGATGATCCGGCACGCGCAGGCCGATGGTCTTGCGTTTTGGATGCAGCAGGCGACGCGGCAATTCCTTGCTGCCTTCGAGAATGAAGGTGTAGCTGCCCGGTGTCAGCGCCTTGAGCAGGCGAAACTGCGAATTATTGACGCGCGCATACTTGGCGATTTCCGACAGATCGCGGCACATCAGCGTGAAATGATGCCGCTCATCGACGCCGCGAATGGCGCGAATACGTTCCAGCAAGGGCACATGGCCGGTGACGCCCACCAGCGAGTAGGCGGCATCGGTCGGCAGCGCGATGAGCCCGCCGCTCTTGACAATGTCCACCGCCTGGCGGATCAGCCGCGGCTGCGGATGCTCGGGATGAATCTGGAAAAGTTGCGCCACGTCAGAACTTCAATTCCGCCCAAACCGGCATCAGATCATCCGGCAGATCGGGTAATTTGCCGATATCCATCCAGCTTTCGCCCGGCCCGTGAAAATCCGAACCGCGCGATGCCAGAAATCCGAATTCGCGTGCAACGCTGGCGTACTCGCGCGCCTCCTCCACCCCCTGCGAACCGGACAGCACCTCGATGCCACGTCCGCCCAGAGCGCGAAAGGCGACGAACAGCTGACGACGTTCCGCCCGGGTCAGCCGATACCGCGCCGGATGAGCGATGACCGCCGTGCCGCCAGCGCCGACTATCCAGGTCACTGCCTGCTCCAGCGTTGCCCAGACATGGGGTACATACCCCGGCTTGCCCTTGGCCAGCCAGTGATCAAACACTTCCTTGGCGTCCCGGGCATGGCCTTTTTCAACGATGTAACGGGCGAAATGGGAACGGCTCACCAGCGCCGGATTGCCGACATGGCGCAATGCACCCTCGTACGCGCCATGAATACCGACCTTGTCCAACTCCGCCGCCATGTTGACGGCGCGCGCATCGCGGCCACTTCTGACCTGTTGCAGTCCCGCCACCAGCGCCGGATTGGCCGGGTCGATGCCGAGGCCAACGATATGCACGGTCTGGTCATCGCCCCAGGTGATCGAAATCTCGACCCCATCGACGAAGGCCAGCCCAAGCTCCGCTGCCGTAGCGCGCGCCTCGGCCAGCCCGCCCAGCTCATCATGGTCGGTCAGTGCCAGCAATTCAACCCCGTTGGCATGCGCCCGGCGCACCACCCCGGCCGGCGCCAGGAGACCGTCGGAAACCGTGGAATGACAATGGAGATCAGCGTTGAGTGGACTCATGGCCTCATTCTAGCAGTCCGCTCCCGTGCCTTTGCGACTTCAGCCATCGCATACAATAGGGCGCATGCATACATCAAAAACCGTCTTCATCACCGGCGGCGCCGGTTTCATCGGTTCGGCGCTGGTGTGCCTGCTGTTGCGGGAAACCGACTGGCGCGTGATCAACATCGACGCCCTCACCTACGCCGGCAACCTTGAATCGCTGGCAGATGTCATCGACCATCCACGACACCTCTTCAGCCGCACCGACATCAACAATCGCGCCGCGCTGGACGCCCTGTTCCGCGAATATCAACCCGCCGGCGTGATCCACCTCGCCGCCGAATCGCATGTCGACCGCTCGATTCACGGCCCCGGCGAGTTCATCAAGACCAATATCGAAGGCACCTACACGCTGCTCGAAGCCACGCGCGCCTGGTGGTCGACGCTTGATTCGCAGGCAAAAGCCGCATTCCGTTTCCACCATGTCTCGACTGACGAGGTCTTCGGTTCGCTCGGGACGAGCGGCTTCTTTACCGAAGACAGTCCCTACCAGCCCAATTCGCCATACTCCGCATCGAAGGCCGCCTCCGACCATCTGGTGCGCGCCTGGCATCATACCTATGGCCTGCCGACCCTCATTACAAATTGCTCGAACAATTACGGCCCCCGCCAGTTTCCCGAAAAGCTGATTCCGCTGATGCTGCTAAATGCCCTCGGCGGCAAGCCGCTGCCAATCTACGGCCAGGGCGACAACGTGCGTGACTGGCTCTACGTCGATGACCACGCCCGCGCCCTGCATCGGGTCTTCGCACACGGCTTGCCGGGCGAAATCTATGCCATCGGCGGCCACAACGAGAAGACCAACCTCGAGGTCGTCGATACCCTCTGCGCCTTGCTCGACGAACTCCAGCCACGTGCCGACGGCAGGAGTTACCGCGAACAGAAAACCTTCGTCGCCGACCGCCCCGGCCACGACCGGCGCTACGCCATCGACGCCGGCAAGATCGGGCGCGAACTCGGCTGGCAACCGCAGGAAAACTTCACCAGCGGATTGAAAAAAACCGTGCGCTGGTATCTCGACCATCCGGAGTGGACGGCCCATGTCATCAGCGGCGAATATCGCCATTGGCTGGACAAGAACTACGGAGCGCGCACATGAGCAGAAAAGGCATCATCCTCGCCGGCGGCAGCGGCACCCGCCTCCATCCGGCGACACTCGCCGTCTCCAAGCAACTGCTCCCGGTGTATGACAAGCCGATGATCTATTACCCGCTGACCACACTGATGCTGGCGGGTATCAGAGAGATCCTGGTGATTTCGACCCCGCAGGATCTGCCGCGCTTCGAGCAGTTGCTGGGCGATGGCGCACGTTGGGGCATCCGCTTGCAGTACGCCGTCCAGCCCGAGCCGAAAGGCATTGCCCAGGCCTTCGTCATCGGTCGCGACTTCATCGCCGGTCAGCCCAGCGCCCTGGTCCTCGGCGACAACCTGTTTTACGGCCACGATTTTTCCCGTCAATTGCAAGATGCCGAAAAAGTCGGCGCTGGCGCTACGGCGTTCGCCTATGCCGTCGCCGATCCCGAACGCTACGGCGTCATCGAATTCGACGCCGCCGGCCGCGCCCTCTCCATAGAGGAAAAACCGGCCCGGCCGAAGTCACGCTATGCCGTCACCGGCCTGTACTTTTACGATCAGCAGGTCGGTGAGATCGCCGCATCACTGCAACCCTCTGCACGCGGCGAACTGGAAATCACCGACATCAACCGCCGCTATCTCGAACAAGGCCAGTTGCAGGTTGAAATCATGGGACGCGGCATGGCCTGGCTCGATACCGGGACGCACGACTCGCTGCTCGAAGCCAGCCAGTTCATCGCCGTGCTGGAAAAAAGGCAAGGGCTCAAGGTCGGCTGTCCCGAGGAAATCGCCTGGCGGCAAGGCTGGATCGACGCCACGCAACTCGAACGACTCGCCGCCGCGCTCGGCAAGAGCGGCTATGGCGACTATCTCCTCGGCCTTCTGAGCGCGCAGGTATTTTGATGAAAATCCTGGCTACCGCCTTGCCCGATGTCCTGCTGATCGAGCCCAAAGTGTTTGGCGATGCGCGCGGCTTCTTTTTTGAAAGCTGGAACCGCCGCAGCTTCACCACGCTCGGCATCGAAGCCGATTTCGTCCAGGACAACCATTCGAGGTCACAGCAAAATGTCCTGCGCGGCCTGCACTATCAAATCCGCCAGCCACAAGGCAAACTGGTGCGCGTCATTGCCGGCGAAATCTTCGATGTCGCCGTCGACCTGCGCCGCAACTCACCCGCTTTCGGCCAATGGACGGGCTTCGCACTCTCGGCTGAAAACCGCCGCATGGCGTGGATTCCACCCGGTTTCGCCCACGGCTTTTGCGTCACGTCGGAGAGTGCCGAAGTGCTCTACAAAACCACCGACTACTGGCTGCCTGACGCCGAACGTACCCTGCAGTGGGATGACCCGCAACTGGCGATTCCCTGGCCGCTTTCCGGCGCTCCGGTGCTTTCGGCCAAAGATGCCGCCGGACTGCCACTGGCGCAGTGTGACGCATTTGCGTGACCGTTTTTCCATAAAATTTCCTTCATGAAAATCCTCCTCACCGGCTGCAATGGACAACTCGGCCACGAACTCAAGCGCGAACTCGCACCCCTCGGCGAAGTCATCGCCTGTGACCATGCCCGGCTCGATCTCGCCGATACCGATGCCCTGAGCGCCACAATACGCCGCGTGGCGCCCGGAATCATCGTCAATGCCGCCGCCTGGACCGCCGTCGATGCAGCCGAAACCGACCACGCCACGGCGTTCGCCATCAATACGGTCGCCCCTGGCATCCTCGCCGAGGAAGCAAAACGCCTGGGCGCAGTGTTGATTCACTACTCGACCGATTACGTCTTCGACGGCGCAAAGTCCACGCCCTACACCGAAGACGACATGCCCGCGCCGCTCTCGGTCTATGGCGCCAGCAAGCTCGCCGGCGAACATGCGATTGCCGCCGTCGGCTGCCGCCACCTGATCCTGCGCACCAGCTGGGTGTTCGGCACGCACGGACAGAACTTCATGAAAACCATCCTGCGCCTCGCCCGGGAGCGCGACACGCTGGACGTCGTCGCCGATCAATTCGGCGCACCGACCTGGAGCCGTCATCTCGCCGTGGCGACGGCCTTGCTCCTGGCACGCGAAGAAACTCCACAGGGCGTGCACCATCTCGCCGCTGCAGGCGAGGCCAGCTGGCACGAGTACGCGCAAACGCTCTGCGCCGAGGCGCAAAAGCTCGGCCTGCTGGCCCGCGTGCCAGAGATTCGCCGTATCACCAGCGCCGACTTTTCGCGTCCCGCACCGCGGCCGGCCAATTCGCGGCTGGACTGCTCGCGGCTGCGCCACGCCACCGGCATCGCCCTGCCCGATTGGCGCACCGGCCTTGCCGACTGCCTCGCCGACATGGCCGACGCAGCCCCATAACCTCACCCGCTCCAGACGCCGATGGCCGCCCAAACCTACGACGAATCCTCCTTCCGCGTCCTCAAGGGACTCGAACCAGTGCGCGAACGGCCGGGGATGTACACCCGCACCGACTCCCCCGCCCACATCATCCAGGAAGTGATCGACAACGCCGCCGACGAAGCGCTCGGCGGCTTTGCCAGAAACATCCATGTCACCGTGCAGCGCGATGGCGGAGTCAGCGTCACCGATGATGGCCGCGGCATTCCGGTCGGCCTCCATCCCGAAGAGCAGGTTCCGGTGGTCGTGCTGGCCTTCACTCGCCTGCATGCCGGCGGCAAGTTCGACAAACGTTCCGGAAATTCCGCCTACGCCTTTTCCGGCGGACTGCATGGCGTCGGCGTCGCCGTCACCAACGCGCTCTCGACGCGGGTCGCCGTCGAGGTGCGGCGCGAGGGCAAAATCTGGCAGATCGAATTTGCCGCGGGCGGCGAGCAGGTCGGCGCACTCACCGAAGTCGGCTCCTGCGGCAAGCAGTCCGGCACCCGCGTCACGGTGTGGCCGGATGCAAAATATTTCGACACGCCAAAAGTGCCGCCAGCCGAACTCGAACGCCTGCTGCGTTCGAAAGCCGTGCTGCTGCCCGGTGTCAAGGTACGGCTCGACATTGAACAAAACGATGGCAGCACCAGCAGTAAAACCTGGAGTTATCCGCAGGGGCTGGCCGGTTACCTTGAAGAGCTCGCCGGAGCCGCGGAAGCCGTGGCGCCGCTGTATGCCGCCGAGAAATTCGCCGATGCCGAGCATCCCGATTTCGCCCCCGGCGAAGGCGCCGCCTGGGCCATCGGCTGGTTTTCCGACCCGGTGCCGAGCGAATCCTATGTCAATCTGATTCCGACAGTCGTCGGTGGCACCCATGAATCCGGGCTCAAGGCCGGCGTCTTCGAAGCAGTGAAAACCTTCATCGAGCAGCGCGCCCTCTTGCCGCGCGGCGTCAAGCTGCAACAGGACGATGTGGCCGGACGCATGGCCTTCATCCTCTCCACGCGTCTGCTCGACCCGCAATTCCAGGGCCAGGTGAAGGAAAAGCTCAACTCGCGCGAAGCGGTGAAACTCGTCGCCAGCATGATCCGCGACCCGTTCGAAATCTGGCTCAACCAGCACGTCGAAGCCGGCCGCGCGATTGCCGAGCTCTCGATCAGGCAGGCACTGGCGCGGCAGAAGAATTCGCAGAAAGTGGAGAAACGCAAACAATCCGGCGTCGCCGTGCTGCCGGGCAAACTCTCGGACTGCGAATCGACCGACCTCGCCGAAAACGAGCTGTTCCTCGTCGAAGGCGATTCCGCCGGCGGCTCGGCCAAGATGGCGCGCAACAAGGAAACCCAGGCCATCCTGCCCTTGCGCGGCAAGGTGCAGAACGCCTGGGAAATCGAGGCAGGACGCCTGTTCGCCAACAACGAGATTCATGACATCGCGGTCGCCCTCGGCGTCGACCCGCACGAGACGGCCGAGGCCGATTTGTCCGGGCTACGGTATGGCAAAGTCATCATCATGTCCGACGCCGATGTCGATGGTGCGCACATCCAGACGCTGTTGCTGACCCTCTTCTGCCGCCATTTCCCGGCCCTGCTGGCCCGCGGCCACGTCCATATCGCCCAGCCGCCGCTCTACCGCATCGACGTCCCCGCCAGCGGCAAGAAGCGTCCGGCGCGACGCCTGTATGCGCTGGATGAAGGCGAACTCGCTGCGATCCGGGACCGTCTGCTGAAGGAAGGCGTGGCCGAAGCTGCGATTGAAGTCGGCCGCTTCAAGGGCCTCGGTGAAATGAACCCCGAACAGTTGCGCGAAACCGCGATGGCCCCGGCCACCCGCCGCGTGCTGCCGGTCAGCGCCGGCGACGCGGAGCCCACCCGGCAATTATTCACCCTGCTGATGGGCAAGGGCGAAGCCGCTGCCCGCCGCCAATGGATGGAGGAAAAAGGCCATCTGGTGGAAGCGGATATCTGAAAATCGGCTTATTCTGCACACTCAAATTTCCGGGGTCTACGCAATGCACCGTTTATTACTCGTCCTGACCATTGCCATCGTCCTCGGCGGCTGCTCAGAAAAAGTGGCGCCGCTGACCCTCGATGAAAAAGCCAAGTATGTAACCGAACTGCTGGAAGATGACTCGCGGTGCGACAACTTCAGGCAACAGCTCGCCGGCCGGCCCATCGATGGCGGCGCCATCGATGCCGCCTACAAGGCAGCGATGAAAGTCCAATGCGTCAAGCGGGATGCATGACAAACACCCGCCGCACCGGGATCCCGGTGGATGGATAAAAGGGAGCCCGGCTTGATGCACCCCGTTTTCCTGCCCGCCTGGCTGCGCCAGCGTACCCGACATCTCTGGAACCGGCCGCACCTGTCGTTTGCTGCGCTGCTGTTCCTCGGCATCCTGCTGGCCGTCTCCCCCGAACGGCATCCGGCCTACAGCCTGCTGCTGGCCTTCGATGCCGCGGCGACATTTTTTCTGTTCGTCACCGTCAGGATGATGAATCAGGCGACCACCGCCGCCATGTCGCGGCGCGCCCAGGCGCAAAGGGAAGGCCGCTGGTCGGTGCTGATTGCCGGTATGGCCGTCTCGCTGGCAACCATCGGCGCGCTCGCCATGGAACTCCATGGGGATGGCGGCTCGTGGTTGCAGATCGTGTTGGCCGCGTCGACCATCATCCTCTCCTGGTGTTTCTTCAACACGCTGTTTGCCCTGCACTATGCGCACGCTTATTACGATCATGTTGGCAGCGAAGCGATGCTGGCAGGGCTCGAATTTCCCGGCACGGAAACGCCGGATTACTGGGATTTCATGTACTTTGCATTTGTCCTCGGCATGACCTTTCAGGTTTCCGACGTACAGATTGTCAGCCGTCCATTGCGTCGCCTGGCACTCCTGCACGGCCTCATCGCCTTTTTCTTCAATGTGGTGATCATTGCGCTGACGGTGAATGTGATTGCCGGGCTGGGCTGAAAGTGTACGCATGCTCTCGATCGCTTCGCTGATCGCCACCTACGGCTACTACGCCCTGTTTCTCGGCACCCTCCTCGAGGGCGAAACGGTGCTGGTCGCCGCCGGGTATGCCGCCCACCGCGGGCTCCTGGAGTTACCCTGGGTCATCGTCATCGCATTTTTTGGCGGAACCCTGGGTGATCAGGTGGCTTTTCTCGTCGGACGGCGCTATGGAAGCCGGCTGCTGGCACGCTTTCCTGCCCTGCAGTTACACGCGGTGAAGGTGCGCGCACTGCTCAATCGTTACCATACCTCGCTGATTCTTGCGGTACGTTTCCTGTATGGCTTGCGCATAGCCGGCCCGCTGGTAATCGGCATGAGCGATGTCACGCTGCTCCGGTTCATGCTCCTCAACATGGCGGGCGCCCTGATCTGGGCTGTCAGCGTCGCGCTGGCCGGATATTATTTCGGTGCCATGCTGGAACTGGTACTGATCGATCTCAAGCACTTCGATGAAATCATTTTGCTTGCCATTCTCGTCGCCGGTGGTGGCTTCTGGCTTTGGCGGCGATGGATGCAACGACGGTGAATCAGCTCGCGAAAAGTTCCGTCAGGACGCACAGCGCTGGTGCTGGCGACACGCCGCAACAGCATCAATCCGCCTATAATCGCTCGATGGTGCACAGCAATAATTCCGACAGCAACACCAAATCACACCTCCTCACCACCGCGCTGGCGGCGATGGGCGTGGTCTATGGCGACATCGGCACCAGCCCGCTGTACACCATGAAGGAAGTCTTCAACGGCCCGCACGCCGTGGCGGTGACGCCGGCCAATCTGCTCGGCATCCTGTCGCTGATCTTCTGGGCGCTGACCATCACCGTCACTTTCAAATATGTGATGTTTATCACCCGCGCCGACAACCGCGGCGAGGGCGGCATCATGGCGCTGACCGCGCTGGCCCTGCGCACGAGAAATGCCAGCCCGCGCCTGCTGTGGCTGCTCTCCGCGCTGGGCATCTTCGGCGCGGCGTTGTTTTATGGCGACGCGGTGATCACGCCCGCCATGTCCGTACTCTCTGCGGTCGAAGGACTGGAGGTCGCCACGCCGCTGTTCAAGCCTTACGTCGTGCCGCTCACCCTGTTCATCCTGACGGGCCTTTTCATCTTCCAGCCACGCGGCACAGCCAGCATCGGCGCGCTTTTCGGCCCGGTAATGATGTTCTGGTTCGGCACGCTGGGAGCCCTCGGCGCCTGGAACATCCTCAAGCACCCCAATATTCTCGCCGCCATCAACCCGTGGTACGCCGTGCATTTTTTCAATGAAAACCGTGGTCATGGTTTCCTCGCCCTGGGCGCGGTGGTGCTGGCGATCACCGGCGGCGAGGCGCTCTATGCCGACATGGGGCACTTTGGCCGGCGGCCGATCAAATGGGCCTGGCTGGGCTATGTCTTCCCCTGTCTGTACCTGAATTACTTGGGCCAGGGTGCGCTGATTCTCGACAACCCGGCTGCCGTGAAAAACCCCTTCTTCCTGCTGGTGCCCGAGGCGCTGCTGCTGCCGATGGTCGTGCTGGCCACCGCCGCTACCATCATTGCCTCGCAGGCAGTGATCTCCGGCGCCTTCTCGCTCACCAGCCAGGCGATGCAACTCGGCTACTGCCCGCGCATCCAGGTACGCTTCACCTCGGAGCGGGAGAAAGGCCAGATCTACATTCCGAACATCAACTGGCTGCTGCTGGCCGCCGTGATCGTGCTGGTCCTTGGCTTCAAGACCTCGTCCAACCTGGCGGCGGCCTATGGTATCGCCGTCACCCTGACCATGATGATCGATACCGTGCTCGCCTTCGTCGTGGTGCGTGCGCTGTGGAACTGGAACTGGCTGCAGGCCGGGCTGTTCCTTGCCTTGTTCATCGTGGTGGATTTCGCCTTCTTCTCCGCCAATCTGTCCAAGATTCCGGATGGCGGCTGGTTCCCGCTGGTGCTTGGCCTGGGTGTTTTCATCCTGCTTTCCACCTGGAGGCGCGGCCGTGCCCTGCTTTATGAGAAGCTCCAGCGCGATTCGATGCCGCTCGACGCCTTCCTGAAAAGCCTCGACTACGGCGGCCCGCAGCGCGTCGCCGGCACCGGCATTTTCATGACCACCAACCCCGACGGCGTACCGCGTGCAATGCTGCACAACCTGCTGCACAACAAGGTGCTGCATGAGCGGGTGATTTTGCTCAATGTCAACGCCAAGGACATTCCCCATATCCCGGAAGCCGAGCGGGTTCGCGTCAAGGCATTGCCGCAGGGTTTCTGGCAGGTCATCGTGGATTACGGCTTCAAGGATGAGCCCGACATCCCGGCCGCGCTCGAACGCCTGGGCGAACTGGGCATGGAGCCTGTGGAAATGATGGAAACCTCCTTTTTCCTCGGTCGCGAAACCATCGTCCCCAATACCGTGCCGGCCATGCCCTTATGGCGGCAGGTGATTTTCATGTGGATGTTCCGCAACGCAGACACCGCCACGGCCTATTTCAAGATACCGACCAACCGCGTCGTCGAGCTCGGCACCCAGGTCGAGCTTTGAGCATGTCTTGCGGCACCGGCGGCGGGTGTCTGTTGCATCGGGGCGCAAAGCGGGGAACAATACGCCTCGTCGACCTTTTCCGCCAATGGATTCTGACTGAAGGGAATGCAAAGCTGACCGAAGGGAATGCAAAGCCAAAACCATGAACCACCAACGTCGGGCTATCCTGCAGCAGGCAACGCGCATTGGCGCGCTGGCGGCGCTCGTCCTTGGCGGGCTGTGGCGGCCAGTGCGTGCCTGGGCGACAGAGCGCCGGAACACCACCGCCTTTGCCGCCAGCGACCTTGCGACGGCGCTTGCCGCCAGCGGCATTACCGAAACGCTGGAGAGCACGGCACTCACCCTCGAAGGCCCGGATGCCGCCGAGAACGGCGCGCTGGTCTCCTTCACCGCCACCAGCCGGATACCCGGCACCACGGCGCTCAGCTTTTTCGTCGACAATAACCCGCTGCCGCTCTCTGCCCGCTTCGAATTCGCCCATGGCGCCCGCGCCGAAGTCTCGCTCTACCTGAAGATGGACAAGACGTCGATCGTCCGCGTCATCGCCGAGGCTGGCACGGCCTTTTATGGCGCGCAGAAGGAAGTCGCCGTCACTCTCAGCGGCTGCAGCTGACAGATCAGATCATGACCGAAACCATCAAGATTCGCGCCCGCATGAAAGGCGACCATGTCGAGATTCGCCTGCTGATTCCTCATCCAATGGAAAGCGGGCGGCGCAAGGACGCCGGCGGCCAGCTGATTCCCGCCCGCTTCATCCAGTCGCTGACGGTCGATGTTGCCGGCCGCCGCGTGATTGACGCTCATCTCTCCGGCTCGGTTTCACGCGATCCTTACTTTGTCTTCAAGGTAGATGGCGCGCAGCCGGGTGATGCCGTCAGTGTCCGCTGGCAGGATAACACCGGCGAAGTTCAGGAAAACCAGGCGCTCATCGTCTGAAGCCATTGCGTCAGCAATACATCCGCTTACATAAACACCTGCACGTCAGCGCAGACGGTTCGACTAAAATCGGCGCATGAAGCTGTCCTTTCCTGCTGTCCTGCCCGCCACATGGTGCTCCCTCCTTCTCATGCTGTGTGCCGTATCGGCGGTGCGGGCGGCGGGGCTGACCGACCCGTTCGACACCGTGGCCCTGCATGCGGCCGGGCCGGGCAGCAGCGCCAACGGCAACCTGAACGCGCCCTGTAGCGCCACTACAAACAGCGCGCCATTAACCCTGCCCGAAGTGGTCGACCACGCGCTGTGCAACAACCCGCAGACCCGGCTCGCCTGGGCCAATGCCCGGGTACAGGCGGCCCAGGTCGGCATCGCCGAGAGCGCCTACCTGCCGACCCTCTCGCTCAATGCAGGGCGCAGCCGCAATACTATCGATGCGGGTACGCGCACCACCTATCATCAGACCAGCGGCGAACTGTCCGCCAGTTACCTGCTCTACGACTTCGGCGGTCGTGCGGCGACGCTGGAAAATGCGCGCCAGGTAATGGCTGCCCTCGCCGCGACGCAAGATGCGGCCATGCAATCCGTCTTCCTCGCCGCCGTCCAGGCGTACTACCAGTGGCATGCCGCCGAAGCCGCAATTCTGGCGGCACGCGAATCCGAACGCGCCAGCACGGAGAGCCTCAAGGCCGCCGAAGCACGCTACCGCATCGGCGCCGGCACACCGGCCGACCGGCTGCAAGCGCAAACGGCCACATCGCAGGCCACGCTGCTGCGAATACAAGCCGAAGGCAACGCCCGGATCGCCCTGGGTACGCTGGCCAATGTCATGGGGCTCGATGCGCAGGATGCCCCTACCCTCGCCCCGCCGGCAGATGCCGCGCCCGATGCCACATTCGAACGCAAGCTGGATGAGCTGATCGCCGCCGCCAAACGGGCACGCCCGGACCTCGCCGCCGCCGAAGCCCAGGTCAGGGCCGCCCAGGCCGGCATCGATGCAGCGCGCGCCTCGGGCAGGCCAAGCATTTCATTGACGGCCGGGACCGGCTACACCGACCCGGGCCTTGCCGGAACCACGCGCAGCAACAGCATCGGCATCACGCTTGCCGTTCCGCTGTTCTCCGGCTTCAACACCACTTATCGCGTGCGCAGCGCCGAAGCACAACTGGAAGCAAAAGCGGCACAGCGCGAGCTGGTCTCGAAACAGGTCTCACTCGATGTCTGGCGCAACTATTTCACGCTGACCACCAGCATCGCCGCAGCGCGTGCCAGCGCCGATCTCGTGGCCAGCGCCGAAGCCTCGGAAAAAGTGGCCACCGGACGTTACAAGGCCGGCGTCGGCGGCATCCTCGATCTACTCAATGCCCAGAGTGCGCTAGCCAGCGCCCGCCAGCAGAACATCCAGACGCTTTATAACTGGCGTATCGCCAGGATCGCGCTGGCCCAGGCCATCGGCCAGCTTGGCTTTGACCAGATCGAATCCGGCGCCATGCCAATGCAAAAAACCGACCTGCCATGAATCCAAAAAAACTGCTCCTCACCAAGTATTTCCTGCTGGCTCTCCTGCTGCTGCTCGCCGGCGGCGGCTATTTCTACTGGGCAAAAAGCCGCACCGCCGATGCCGAGGCGCGCTACCGTACCCAGGCCGTCGAACGCGGCGACCTCGCGCAGATGGCTTCCGCCAACGGCACGCTCAATCCGGTGGTGCTGGTCAATGTCGGCACCCAGGTCTCGGGCACGGTGAAAAAATGGTATGCAGATTTCAACGACCACGTCACCGCCGGCCAGAAACTGCTGGAACTCGATCCCCCGATCTATCAGGCACAGGTCAACCAGAGCCTGGCCAGTCTCGCCAACGTCCGCTCGCAACTCAAGCTGGCCGAAGCCAATGCCGCCCGCGCCCACGACCTGTTCAAACAGGAATACATCTCGCGCCAGGAATTCGACGTCAGCACCCAGGCGCTTGAAGCCGCCCGCGCCCAGGTGGCGCTGGTACAGGCGCAACTGGCCAAGGATCGCACCAACCTCGGTTATTCGGTGATCCGCTCGCCAGTCACCGGGGTCGTCGTCTCGCGCGAGGTCGACATCGGCCAGACCGTGGCGGCCAGCCTGCAGACACCGACGCTGTTCAAGATCGCCCAGGATCTATCGAAGATGCAGATCGATTCGAGCTACGCCGAAGCTGACGTGGGCAACATCCGCGTCGGCCAGCCAGCCACCTTCCGCGTCGATGCCTTCCCCAATCGCAGTTTCCAGGGCAGTGTGAAACAGGTACGGCTGAATCCGACGACAACGCAGAATGTCGTTACCTATGATGTCGTGATTGGTGTCGACAACCCGGAACAGATCCTGATGCCGGGCATGACCGCCTACGTCAACATCCTCGTCGCCGAGCGCAAAGGCGTCGTGCTGGTGCCCAACGCCGCGCTGCGCTTCCGGCCAGCCGACAACACGCTTCGCGACAAGACACGGGGCGAAAAACCGCAGGAAGGCCGCAGGGACGGCAAAGGCAAGCCAGACGGACAAAACGGCACCGTATATATCGTCGAAAACGGGAAGCCCAAACAGGTACGCGTCGCCATCGGCATCACCGACAACCGCATGACCGAAATTCTCGGCGGTGAGCTGAAAGAAGGCGATACGGTAATTATCGAGGATCGCCAGCCGCCAGCCAAGCCGGCAGCATCCGGCATGAGGCTGTTCTGATGGCGAGTCCGGCCGCTGCGGTGATACGCATCGAGCATCTCTACAAGGAATACGCGACCGACGCCGGGCCGGTGCCGGTACTCAAGGATGTCTCGGTGAATGTGATGCCCGGTGAGTTCGTCGCCGTGATGGGGCCGTCGGGCTCGGGCAAATCCACCTTCATGAATATCCTCGGCTGCCTCGACATCGCTACCGGCGGCCGCTATGTCCTGGGTGGTCGCGATGTCGGCACATTGAACAAGGATGAATTGGCCCGCCTGCGCAACCAGGTGATCGGCTTTGTCTTTCAGGGTTTCAATTTGCTGCCACGCGCCAGCCTTGAAGACAACGTCGCCCTGCCGCTGATCTATCGCGGTACGCCACGCAGCGAGCGGCTTGCCCGTGCGCGCGAAATGCTCGCCAAGGTAGGACTGGATGCCTACCATCGTTCGCGGCCGAACCAGATTTCCGGCGGTCAGCAGCAGCGTGTCGCGATTGCCCGCGCGCTGGTCACCCAGCCTACGTTGATCCTCGCCGATGAGCCGACCGGCAACCTGGATACTGCCACCAGCAGCGAAATCATGGCGCTATTCACCGAACTCAATCAGCGTGACGGCATCACCATCATCCTCGTCACCCACGAACCGGACATCGCCGCGTACGCGCAACGCCTGGTGCGTCTGGCCGATGGCCGCATCATTTACGACGGGCTGGTCGAACATGCCGCACCTGAACACACCGAGGCCACTTCATGACTGCCGCCATGCTCGCCGAAGCCTGGCTGGCGATGGGCGCCAACCGGCTGCGCACTTTTCTCACCATGCTCGGCATGGTAATCGGCGTCGGCGCCGTGATCCTGATGCTGGCCATCGGCCAGGGCACGCAACGCCAGGTCGAGGAATCGATCGCCTCGATGGGCAGCAACCTGTTCATCATCCTCTCTGGTTCGACCACCTCCGGCGGTTTGCGCATGGGCAGCGGTGCCACACCGACGCTGACACTGGCGGACGCCCAGGCCGTCGAGGAACTGCCGGCGGTAAACGCGGTTGCACCCTCGGCACCGGGAACGGCGCAGCTGGTCTATGGCTCGAACAACTGGAGTACCCAGGTCTATGGCACCACCCCGGCCTATCTGACGGTACGCGCCTGGACACTGGCGTCCGGTTTTCCGTTCACCGACTCCGACATCCGCTCCGCGACGCGCGTCGCGCTGCTGGGCAAGACCGTGGTCGATAACCTGTTTGGTGACGAAGATCCGGTCGGCAAGACCATCCGCATCAGGAGCAGTCCCTACGTCGTACTCGGCACGCTGGCGCCGAAGGGGCAAAGCCTCGACGGCCGCGACCAGGACGACACGGTAATCGTTCCCGTCACCACCGCCCAGCGCAAGCTGTTCGGCACCCAGTTCGCCGGCACCGTGCGTTTCATCATGGTTCAGGCCGAGTCTGCCGAGGCCATGCCGGCGGTGGAAAAGTCGATAAACGAACTGCTGCGCCAGCGGCATCGTATCCGCGAAGGCGCCGACAATGATTTCTCGGTGCGTAATCTCACCGCGCTCGCCAACGCCGCGGCCGAAACCGCGAAGGTCATGTCGTTGATGCTCGGCGCCATTGCCTCGATTTCGCTGCTGGTCGGTGGCATCGGCATCATGAACATCATGCTGGTGTCGGTCACCGAACGCACCCGCGAGATCGGCATCCGCATGGCCATCGGCGCGCGTGGCAATGACATCCTGCTCCAGTTTCTGCTCGAAGCCATTATCATCTCCATTGTCGGCTGCCTGATAGGCGTCGGCCTGGGCGTCGGCGGCGCGCTGGCGGTCAATGCATTCAGCGGCATGGCTATTGTCATCACTGCCTCATCGATCTTCCTGGCCTTCGCTGTAGCTGCCGCGGTCGGCATTTTCTTCGGCTGGTATCCGGCGCGGAAAGCCGCCGCGATGAAGCCGATCGACGCCTTGCGTTACCAATAACTGCCTGACGAATCCCATGCACCCCACGGACACCGCCACTCCCGACCTTTTCGACACACTGCCTGACGCGCCACCGCCGCCACCCGCCGTACCACCAGCGCCGACTTTTGGCGATGGTTTTGACGACGGCAGCACGCTGCCACTCGATACCTACGCCGAGCGTGCCTATCTCGCCTATGCCATGAGCGTGGTGCGCGGCCGCGCCCTGCCGCAGGTCGAAGACGGCCTCAAGCCGGTGCAGCGGCGCATCCTGCACGCGATGAACGAAATGCGCCTGGCTGCCAGCGCCAAACACGTGAAGAGCGCGCGCGTCGTCGGCGACGTGATGGGCAAGTACCACCCCCACGGTGATTCCAGCATTTATGACGCCATGGTGCGCGTGGCGCAGGATTTCAGCCTGCGCTATCCGCTGATCGACGGCCAGGGCAACTTCGGCTCGCGCGATGGCGACGGCGCCGCCGCGATGCGCTACACCGAATGCCGGCTGACGCCGATTGCCGAGTTGTTGCTGGCCGAAATCGATCGCGGCACCGTGGATTTCCTGCCCAACTACGATGGCTCCGCCAGCGAACCGCAACTCCTGCCGGCGCGCCTGCCCTTCGTCCTGCTCAATGGCGCCTCGGGCATCGCCGTCGGCATGGCCACCGAAATTCCGCCGCACAACCTGCGCGAAGTGGCCGAAGCCACGCGCCTGCTGATAAAGAAACCGGCTGCCACGCTGGATGAGGTGCTTGCCGTGCTGCCGGCGCCGGATTTCCCCGGCGGTGGCCAGCTCATCTCCGCCCCGGCCGACATCCGCGACATCTATGCCAGCGGCCGTGGCAGCCTGCGCCTGCGCGCGCGCTGGAAAATCGAGGAACTGGCGCGCGGCCAGTGGCGCGTGGTGGTGCATGAACTGCCGCACGGTGTTTCGGTATCCCAGGTACTGTCGGAAATCGAGAGCCTGACCAATCCGCAGCCGCGCGCCGGCAAGAAGGAAGTCAGCCAGGAGCAGAAAAACCTGAAGGCGCTGGTACTCGGCGTACTGGACACCGTGCGCGACGAATCGAGCGACCAGCAGGCGGTGCGCCTCGTCCTCGAACCCAAGAGCTCGCGCCTGGAACAGGCCGAATTCATGGCCGTGCTGCTGGCGCACACCCGTCTCGAATCGAGCGTTCCGGTCAACCTGACGATGATGGGCCTGTTTGGCGAGCACGGCGGCCGGCCGCAGCAAAAGACCCTGCTGCACATCCTGCATGAATGGATCGCCTTCCGCTTCGCCACGGTCGAGCGCCGCACACGCCACCGGCTGGCCGAAGTCGAACGCCGGATGCATATCCTCGAAGGCCGCATGATGGCCTTCCTGCGCATCGAGGAAGTCATCCGCTGCATCCGCGAAGCCGATGAGCCAAAACATGACCTGATGGCGCGCTTCGGTCTCAGCGAGTTGCAGGCCGAGGACATCCTCGAAATCCGCCTGCGCCAGCTGGCGCGTCTGGAAGGCATCAAGATCGAGAAAGAGCTCGGCGAACTGCGCAACGAACACGGACAACTGCTGACCCTGCTCGATTCGCGGCCGGAAATGACCCGCCTCATCCTCAAGGAAATCGGCGACGATGCCAAACGTTTCGGCGACGAGCGGCGCACGCTGATCGAAGCCGTGGCGGCAACGAGCAGCCGGGAGGTTGCCGCGCCGGACGAACCGGTCACTGTGATCGTCTCGAAAAACGGCTGGGTACGCAGCCGCCAGGGCCACGGCATCGACCCGGACAGCATCGCTTACAAAACCGGCGATGCCGCCGGCTGGGTTGTGGAATCGCGCACTGTCTGGCCGCTCGTCGTCCTCGACAACAACGGCCGCAGTTACAGCCTGCGTGTCGCCGACCTTCCTGGCGGTCGCGGCGATGGCGTGCCGCTGACGACCATGATCGACTTCCAGGAAGGCGGCAGGCTGGCCCATGTCCTGAGCGCCGCGCCAGAAGGGCGCTATCTGGTTGCCGGTTCCGGCGGCTACGGCTTCATCGCCAGTGTTGCCGACATGGTGTCGCGCAACAAGGCCGGCAAGGCTTTTCTCACACTGGAAAAAGGCGAGAAACCGCTGGCGCCGGCAAAACTCGGCGCTGGTGAAGCAACTGCGCTACAGGGCGGTCGGGCAAAAAACGCCCTCCTCGCCGTAGCGGATGGTGATACGGCAAATACAGCGGCGAACATCGCGACCGATGCAGCAACCGATACGCCTGGCGCACGGGTGGCCGCACTCTCGCACGGCGGGCGCTTGCTGCTGTTCCCGCTCACCGAACTGAAAGTCCTGGCCAAAGGTCGCGGCCTGATGCTGATGGATCTGGGCAAGGACGACGCATTGGTGGGCATCGCCGTCGTCGCTACCGAATCTCTGACCGTTCTTGGCAGCGGCCGCGGCGGTAAAGTCGTGCAGACGACGCTGACATCCCGCGCCCAGCTGGCTTTTCACGGCAATCGCGCGCGCCGCGGGCAGGCGATCCCGGGCAATCTGAAACCCACCGGTTTTGCCGCAGACAACAAGGGATGATGTTAGAATTTTCGCGTGCATATGCCGCATGCACGGCTTGAAGACTTCGTAATCAAGCGCCAAACAAGGGGAGCTCCATGCTGTTTCTGCTTTATTACATCATTGCCATCACCATTCTGATACTGCATTTCACCGGTTTCCTCGCCCGCCGCAATCTGGAATGGGTCGTTCTGGTACTGGCCGTGACCGTTTTCCCCGCCGTGCTTTATCTTTGATCGCCATCGGGCAACGAACGGCTGGCAGCGAGATCAATCGGGGCCGAATGGCCGCAGCACCCTACCCCTCCAGTTTTTCCCATGATCCTCTTCGAAGGTCGCTCGTAACCGCGTAATTCGATACGCCGCAGCGCGCCAAACTTCCTTAGCGGAATTCCCCGGAGCCTGCCGCGCCGGGCAGGTTCACCACCTTTTCAGCAGTGGGCCGCAACAAAGGCCTTGACTGCAGCCACGTCAGCATCCATGACAACCACATGCTGCGGCAGGGTTTCGATGCCTTCCAGTTCCTGCGGTCGCAGCGGATCACGGCCCAGCGCTTCGCCGATGGTTTCGGCAAATTTCACCGCCTGTGCAGTCTCCAGTACGATCATCGGCACCCCGGGCAGGGAATGCTCGCGCGCCACCTTGACGCCATCGGCGGTATGCGTGTCGATCATGATTCCGTACCTTTCCCAGACCTCGCGGATCGTCGCCAGCCGGTCGGCATGGGTGCTGCGTCCGGAGACGATGGCGAAATCCGCCAGTGCGGAAAAATACGCTGTATGGCTCAGATCAAAGGCGCCGCCGCCATCCACCTTGCGCCACAGCTCGCGTATCACGCCGGCATCGCGGCCGACCAGATCGAAGACGAAGCGCTCGAAGTTCGAGGCTTTGGAAATGTCCATCGACGGGCTCGATGTCACTTTCGTCTCCGCCGAAGTGCGCGGCCGATACACGCCGCTCTTGAAGAACTCGTCGAGCACGTCGTTTTCGTTGGTCGCCAGCACCAGCCGGCGGATTGGCAAGCCCATCATGCGCGCGATGTGTCCGGCGCAGATGTTGCCGAAGTTGCCGGATGGCACGCTGAAGGCGACTTCTTCTTCGTTGCTGCGCGTCGCGGCGAAATAGCCCTTGAAGTAATACACGATCTGCGCCATCACCCGCGCCCAGTTGATCGAATTCACCGCGCCAATTTTGTATTCCGCCTTGAACCCGGCGTCGTTCGATACCGCCTTGACGATGTCCTGGGCGTCGTCGAACATGCCGCGCACGGCGATGTTGAAAATGTTCGGCTCATCGAGCGAATACATCTGTGCGCGCTGAAAGGCGCTCATCTTGCCTTCCGGCGAAAGCATGAAGACACGCACCCTGTGCTTGCCGCGCATCGCGTATTCGGCTGCCGAGCCGGTATCGCCGGAGGTCGCGCCGAGGATGTTGATCGTCTCGCCGCGTTTCTCCAGCACATACTCGAACAGATTGCCGAGCAGCTGCATGGCCATGTCCTTGAACGCCAGCGTCGGGCCGTTCGAGAGTTCCAGCAGATGGAAATCCGGCTCGAGCGTGGTCAGCGGCACGATCTCGGCGGCATTGCATCCCGGGCGGCAATACCGGTAGGTTTCCGCCGCATAGGTTTTGGTGCAGATGGCGTGCAGATCGGCGGCCGGAATGTCATCGACAAACAAACTCAAAATGCGAAACGCCAGTTCGGAGTACTCCAGCGTGCGCCATTCGGCCAGCCGGTCGGCTATCTGCGGATAGAACTGCGGCAGGTACAGGCCGCCGTCGGGGGCCAGACCGCCCAGGAGAATGTCGGAGAATGCCTGTGCGGGGGACTGCCCGCGAGTCGAGATATATTTCATTTCGGATCGAGATCGATACCTGCCATAAAAAAGGGCGCATCCCGGATTCGACTAAGGATGCACCCCGTTCCGCGCGGCGAAAACCGCCTTTTACGCTGCGTTCGCGTCCGCTTTCAGCGCGCCTGACGGACACTTCGCCACAACGCCGAGGACAGCCGCATCGGACGCCTTCGACGGGTCGATGACAAACTGGCCATCAACCACCTTGAACACTTCCGGAAGCCCCTTGACGCATTCGCCGGCATGAATGCAAACATTCTGATCCCATGTCACTTTCATTGCACATCCTCCTTGATTTAATTTGCTGGCTAGAAGCCGGCTAAAGTCTATACCGCCCGGCGGGCTTATCCAAGCGCTTCCATGCGCAGGCGAATCACCTTCTTCTTCACCACCGGCAGCGCCTCGATTTTGGTAATCGCCGCATCGATATTCCTCTCGCGCGTGATGTGGGTCAGCATGATGATGTCGGTCTGCGATTCGCCTTCGTCCGGCTCGCGCTGGATCATGGCGTCGATCGAAATCTGCTGATCGGCCAGGATGCGGGTGATGTCGGCCAGCACACCGGGCTTGTCTTCCACGCGCAGGCGCAGGTAATAACTGGTTTCGACCTCGGCCAGCGGCAGGACTTTCGTATCCTCGACGGCATCCGGCTGGAAGGCCAGATGCGGCACGCGGTTTTCAGGATCGGAGGTAGCCATGCGGGTGATATCGACCAGATCGGCGATCACCGCCGAGGCGGTCGGCTCGGCGCCGGCGCCGCGACCGTAGTAGAGCGTGGCGCCAACGGCGTCGCCCTGTACCAGCACGGCATTCATCACGCCCTCGACGTTGGCGATCAGGCGCTTGGCCGGGATCAGCGTCGGATGCACACGCAGCTCGACTCCCTCCGGCCGGCGGCGGGTGATGCCCAGCAGCTTGATGCGATAGCCCAGTTGCTCGGCATAACGGATATCGTCCGCCTCGAGCTGGCTGATGCCTTCGATATGGGCGCGCTCGAACTGCATCGGGATGCCAAAGGCCAGCGCCGAAAGGATGGTGATCTTGTGCGCGGCGTCCACGCCGTCGATATCCCAGGCCGGATCGGCTTCGGCGTAGCCGAGACGCTGCGCGTCGGCGAGCGCGGCGGCGAACGACAGGCCCTTGTCGCGCATCTCGGAGAGGATGAAATTGGTGGTGCCGTTGATGATGCCGGCAATCCATTCGATGCGATTGGCCGTCAGCCCCTCGCGCACCGCCTTGACGATCGGAATGCCGCCGGCCACCGCCGCCTCGAACGCCACCATCACGCCTTTGGCTTGCGCCGCAGCGAAAATTTCGTTGCCATGCACCGCCAGCAGCGCCTTGTTCGCGGTGACCACATGCTTGCCGTTGGCAATCGCCCTGAGCACCAGTTCCTTCGCCACGCCGTAACCGCCGATCAGCTCGACCACGATGTCGACCGCAGGATCATCGACCACGGCAAAAGCATCGTCCGTCACCGTCACGCCAGCGCCGACTTTTCGCGCCAGATCGAGGTTTTTGTCCGCCACATGCGTGATGCGGATCGGCCGCCCGGCGCGACGGGTGATTTCTGCGGCATTGCGCGCCAGTACCGTGAAGGCGCCGCCGCCGACAGTACCGATGCCGAGCAGGCCGACGTTGATGGGTTTATGGGTTTCGTTTGGATTCATCAATCAGGCACCATGACGTTTGCGATAAAACTCGAGGAAGCGGGCGATGCGGGCAACCGCCTCGCGCAACTCGTCTTCGTGAGGCAGGAAAACGAGGCGGAAATGATCCGGATGTGGCCAGTTGAAGCCACTGCCCTGCACCAGCAGGACTTTTTCCGTGACCAGCAATTCGGCGATGAACTCCTGGTCATCGGTGATCGGGTACAGCTTCGGATCCAGGCGCGGGAACATGTACAGCGAGGCTTGCGGCTTGACGCAGGTGACGCCGGGGATCGCCGTAATCAACTCATACGCCAGATCGCGCTGACGACGCATGCGACCGCCCTCGGCCACCAGGTCGTCGATGCTCTGATAGCCGCCGAGCGCGGTCTGGATGCCCCATTGCGCCGGCACGTTGGCGCACAGCCGCATCGAGGCGAGAATGTCCAGCCCCTCGATATAGTCCTTCGCATTCCGCTTGTCGCCGGAGACGATCATCCAGCCGGCGCGGTAGCCGCAGGCGCGATAGTTTTTCGACAGGCTGTTGAAGCTGATGGTCAGTACGTCTTCCGACAGCGCGGCGAGCGCCGTGTGCTGCGCGCCCTCATAAAGCACGCGGTCGTAAACTTCGTCGGCATAGATGATGAGATCATGGGTGCGGGCGATTTCGATCAGTTCCAGCAACATCGCGTCGGGATACAACGCCCCGGTCGGATTGTTCGGATTGATGATGGCCATGGCGCGCGTGTTCGGCGTTATCTTGGCGCGGATATCCGCCAAGTCGGGCAGCCAGCCGCTGCCCTCGTCGCACAGGTAATGCCGCGGCGTGCCGCCGGAGAGGCTCACGGCGGCTGTCCACAACGGGTAATCGGGCGCCGGCACCAACACTTCGTCGCCCGCGTTGAGCAAGGCATTCATCGCCATCACGATCAGTTCGGAAGCGCCGTTGCCGATGTAGATATCCTCGATCGTCACTCCCTTGATACGCTTTTGCTGGGTGTAATGCATCACCGCCTTGCGCGCCGAGAAAATGCCCTTGGAGTCCGAATAACCGGATGCATTGGCCAGATTGCGAACGATGTCCTGCTGGATTTCTTCCGGCACGTCAAAGCCAAACGGCGCCAGATTGCCGATATTGAGCTTGATGATCTTGTGACCGTCTTCCTCCATCTGCCGCGCGCGCTCGAGAACCGGCCCGCGGATGTCGTAGCAGACGTTATTGAGCTTGGCGGATTTGATTACGGGCTGCATGAGCAACCGTCCTTTCTGCACGGCGCCGGCAGGCAGGCTGGCGCGAAAATGTATAATGTTACCGAAGCCATTGCTGCACCGCAAATCAAGAATTGGCGCGGGTTATATATAAGTGGTGGCTTGCGCCTGATTGCCGTCACCCCATGAAACTTCATTCGACACCCACCGCCGGTCTGCTCGCCATCACCGCCTACGACGCCACCACGGTCAGCGTGAATGGCCGGGTTCTGTCGCGGAGCTTCATCCTTACCCCCGAACGACTGATCGAAGACTGGCCACCCCCCAGTTTCGAGGCGCTGAGCGAAGCCGACATGACCGTGCTCGCCACCCTTGATTGTCCGGTCGTCCTGCTCGGCACCGGCCGGCGCCAGCGCTTCCCCGCCCCGGCCCTGTTGCGTCCCTTCATCGAGCGTCGCATCGGCATCGAAGTCATGGACAGCCACGCCGCCTGCCGCACTTACAACATCCTGCTCGCCGAAGGCCGTTCTGTAGCGGCGGCGCTGATCCTTGAAGCGCTGCCATGAATGCCGTCAGCCTCACCCTGATACTGGCCGGTGTGCTGCTCAACGCCGTCGCGCAACTGCTGCTCAAGGCCGGCACCAACGCTGTCGGCCATTTCGAGTTCCATCTCGACAATCTCGTTCCGGTGGGCCTCAAACTCGCCTTCCAGCCCTTCATCATGGGCGGCATGGTCTGCTATGCGGTGAGCCTGGTGGTCTGGATCATGGCGCTCTCGCGGGTGCCGGTGTCGATCGCCTACCCGATGCTGTCGATCGGCTATGTCATCAACGCCTTCGTCGCCTGGCAGTGGCTGGGCGAAGCGCTCGCCGCGCAAAAACTGCTCGGCATCGGGCTCATCGTCGTCGGTGTGGTGCTGGTAACACGCTCATGAACAATTTCTCGCCATTCGCCATTCCTGACAACCTGATTCGCTCAGCATGCAAATCGGTCTGAAAATCGACGTCGATACCTGGCGTGGTACCCGTTTGGGCGTACCCCGCCTGGTCGAGCTCCTGCGCCGTCATCAGGCCGGCGCCAGCTTTCTCTTCTCACTCGGGCCGGATCACACCGGACGCGCCATCCGTCGCGCTTTGCGTCCCGGCTTCATGCAGAAAGTGCAGCGCACCTCGGTGGTCGCCCACTACGGCTTCAAGACACTGCTGTACGGTACGCTGTTGCCGGGCCCGGACATCGGCCGCCGCGGCGCCGAAATTCTGCGTGGCGTGCGCGATGCGGGCTTTGAAACCGCAATTCACTGCTGGGATCATGTGCGCTGGCAGGATGGCGTGGAGCAGGCGGATGCGCCATGGACCGAGCGCGAAATGCGCCGCGCCCATGAGCGCTACACCGAAATTTTCGGTGCAGAATCTCCTGGCCATGGTGCCGCCGGCTGGCAGATGAATGCCCACGCGCTGCGCCTGACACAGCGGCTCGGTTACCGCTGGGCTTCCGACTGCCGTGGCACTCATCCTTTCATACCCGTGTGGAATGCCGAAGTCGTGCTCTGCCCGCAATTGCCGACCACGCTGCCAACGCTGGACGAACTGATCGGCCTCGACGATCTTACGCCGGGCAACGTGCACCAACATCTGCTGCGCCTCACCGCCGTACAACCCAAAAATCACGTGTTCACGCTGCACGCCGAACTCGAAGGCCTGAAGTTTGGCGACACGCTGGAGCGCCTGCTCTCCGGCTGGCGCGAACAGGGTTACCAACTGGTCTCGCTCGGCCAGATGCGCGAATCGCTCGATCCGGCGCGCCTGCCGCACCATGAAATGATCCGGGGCGAGATACCCGGTCGCTCCGGCACCCTGATGGTGCAGGGCGAAGAATTTCTCTCCACCTGGAAGGACGCTGCATGACAAAAACATCCCCTACGCCCTCGCTTGTCGGGCTGGCCGTGCCCGACTTCACCGCTCCGGCCACAAGCGGCGAATTCACCCTCTCGGCCCACCGCGGCCACCCCGTGGTGCTCTATTTCTATCCCCGCGACAACACGCCAGGCTGCACCACGCAAGCCCAGCAGTTCCGTGACCTGCATGCCGAATTCGTCAAGGCCGGTTGCGTCGTCGTCGGCATCTCGCGTGACTCACTGAAATCGCACGAAAACTTCAAGGCCAAGCTGGGCCTGCCATTCGAACTGATTTCCGACATCGAGGGCACGCTCTGCCGCATGTTCGACGTGGTCAGGAACAAGGTGCTCTATGGCAAGAAGGTTCTGGGCATCGAGCGCAGCACTTTCTTGATTGACGCCGATGGCAAGGTGCGTCAGGAATGGCGCAGCACCAAGGCAGACGGCAATGCCACGGCTGTTCTTGACGCCATGATGAAACTCTAATTGGCGATAAAGCCCGAAAATCGGGCTCTCATCACCGCCTCGGGGACAGGCACGGCTCGCTATCGTGAATCCACCCCATCCCACCCCGAGGTTTTCATGAACGCCAAGCGCGCCAAGTCAGCCAGCACCCCCGCCAGCAAACTGTTCGTGGTCGACACCAATGTGCTGATGCACGATCCGTTGTCGCTCTACCGCTTTGAAGAGCATGACCTGTTCGTGCCGATGATGGTGCTGGAGGAGCTCGACGCCAATAAAAAAGGCATGACCGAAGTCGCGCGCAACGCCCGCCAGGCCAGCCGCATGCTCGACGAAATCGTCAGTGGCGCAGAGCACAACATGGCCGCCGGCATCCGCCTTGACGAACCTTCGCGCGGTCTTGCCAGCGGCCACCTGTTCCTCCAGACCGAAGCCATCAACAACATCCTGCCGACCTCGCTGCCGACCGCCAAGGCCGACAACCAGATCATCGGCGTGGTGATGCACCTCAGCCAGAAGTTTCCCGGACGGCCGGTGATCCTGGTTTCCAAGGACATCAACATGCGCATCAAGGCCCGCGCCCTGGGCCTGGAAGCGCAGGACTATTTCAACGACAAGGTGCTGGAAGACACCGACCTTCTCTATACCGGCACGCTTGAGCTGCCCGAAAATTTCTGGGACACGCACAGCAAGGGACTCGAATCATGGAAACAGGATAGCCGCACCTGGTATCGGATCAAGGGCCCGCTGTGCCCGGATCTGCTGATCAATGAATTCGTCTGGCAGGACGGCCCGCAGCCCCTCCAGGCGCGGGTAAAAGTCGGCGCTGGCAAGACGGCGGAAATCGAAACAGCGATTGATTACAGCCATCTCAGGAACTCCGTCTGGGGCATTACCGCGCGCAACCGCGAACAGAATTTCGCGCTCAACCTGCTGATGGATGGCGACATCGACTTCGTTACCCTGCTCGGCCAGGCCGGCACCGGCAAGACGCTGCTGACACTGGCTGCGGCGCTGACGCAGACGCTGGAAATGAAGCGCTTCTCTGAAATCATCATCACCCGCGTCACCGTCCCGGTGGGCGAAGACATCGGCTTCCTGCCCGGCACCGAGGAAGAAAAAATGACGCCGTGGATGGGTGCGCTGGAAGACAACCTCGACGTCCTCAACAAGCCCGTCGACCAACCGGTGGCGCAAGCCGGCAACTACGGCGGCGAATGGGGACGCGCCGCAACCATGGATCTGATCCGCAGCCGGATCAAGGTCAAGTCACTCAACTTCATGCGCGGCCGCACCTTCCTCAACAAGTTCCTCATCATCGACGAAGCGCAGAACCTGACGCCGAAACAGATGAAAACCCTGATCACCCGCGCCGGCCCCGGCACCAAGGTCGTCTGCCTCGGCAACATCGCCCAGATCGACACGCCCTACCTCACCGAAGGCAGCTCCGGCCTCACCTACGTCGTCGACCGCTTCAAGGGCTGGCCGCATTCCGGCCATGTCACCCTGCAACGCGGCGAACGCTCGCGGCTGGCCGATCACGCGGCGGAGGTGTTGTAAGCGCCTTACAGCGCCATCGGAATCACTGGCGGAATGTCGCGTGGCACGTCACGCAATAGTCCATCGTCCTGTTCAGCGCACGCAATGACGCATTGACATCTCCGGTGTGCAATGCGTTGCCCAGCTCATCGCCACTCTTGTGGAAAGCCAGCCCCAGGGCTTTGAAGGCATCGTTGCCGAACATGCCGCACATTTGCTGCATTTCGGGAGTCAGACCCAGCTTGGCATGCGCAATTCCGGCAGCCTCCTCAAACCTGCTTTCCGCCATCAAGCCGACAATCGACCTGATCGCCGCCACATGCTCGCGCATGTTCGCCAGCTGATGCTGTTTCATTTGCGGCGACAAGCCCAGGGAAGTCCGTGTATCCGTCATCTCCATTGCATGATGATGGCCTTCCATCCGCATTTCCTCTGCGCCCGCAACCGCCGGATTGAATCCGGCCATTCCAGCGAGCGCCAACAAAGTGCACAGGATTTTGTTCATGTTCAAGCTCCTTAACAGTAAGGCAACGCGGGCAGCACGCTACTCATGAAGTTCAGGCGCTGCCGCCCTCTCCAGGTCGCGCCACAGGCACTTACCCTTGCTCTCCCTGGCAATCTCGACCAGCACACGCTCATGGTCAGCGAGTTCGTCCGCGCCCGCCGCAACGACAAGCAGCGGCAGACGTTTGCCCGCAGCGGCAAGCGGGGCATGGGCCGCTGCCTCGAACTCGATCGCCAGCGAATTCTGTCCACGCGTCATCGCCAGATAAACCTCGGCCAGCAGTTCCGCATCGAGCAGCGCGCCATGCAACTGGCGACCGGAATTGTCGATGCCGAACTCGCCGCACAGCGCATTCAGGTTGTTCTTCTTCCCCGGCCGCAGCTCGCGCGCCATGCGTAGCGTATCGACCACACCGGCGCACCACTGCTCGATTCCTTCGCGATCCAGCCGCGTCAGCTCGCTGTTGAGAAAACCCACGTCGAACGCGGCGTTATGGATCACCAGCTCGGCGCCACGGATGAAGTCGAGAAACTCGGCGGCAATATCGGCAAAGCGCGGCTTGTCCGCCAGGAACTCGGCGGTCAGGCCATGCACTGCCACGGCGCCGGCATCGATCTCGCGTTCGGGATTGATGTATTTATGAAAGCGCATACCGGTCAGCCGGCGGCCGACCATCTCGACGCAGCCGATTTCGATCACGCGATCGCCGGTGCGATGATCGAGGCCGGTGGTTTCCGTATCCAGAATCACACGTCGCATCTCAGGCTCTCCCGCGCACCAGGTCAATGCCACGCCGCGCCAGCACGTCGGCCCGCTCGTTCTCCGGATGCCCGGCATGGCCTCGCACCCAGACCCATTCGATGCGATGACCGCCCGCCAGCCGGTCCAGCTCGCGCCACAAGTCCTCGTTCTTGACCGGCTCCTTGTTCGCCGTCTTCCAGCCGCGCCGCTTCCAGCCGTGGATCCACTCGCTGATGCCCTTTTGCACATACTGCGAATCGGTATGCACGCGGGCTCCGACGGGACGGCTCAGGGCCTTCAGCGCCTCGATCACGGCCAGCATTTCCATGCGATTGTTGGTGGTGTGGGGCTCGCCGCCAAACAACTCCTTCTCGCTGCCATTGCTGCGCAAAATCGCACCCCAGCCACCGGGGCCCGGATTGCCGCTGCACGCGCCATCGGTAAAAATATCGACCATCGCTTCTTCGCTTTTCTCAACCATCGCTTCCCAGTTCCTCACCCTGTTTCTGATTCACCGTCACCAGCGCCTTGGCGCGCGCCTTGCGATCGGCCCATGCCGGCATGATCAGGCGCATGCCGTGCCGGCGCTTGACCGCCTGGACGATATACACGGCGCCCGCAATCGGCCACCAGCGGTCGCCGGCAGCATCCATGAACTTGAAGCGGCGCAGCCATTTTTCCTGCATCACGGCCGGCGCATAGCAGCCGAACGCGCCCGCCTGCATCTCAAAACCGAGCAGGGTCAACCAGTCCTTCAGCCGTGGCACACTGATGTAGTTGCCAGCCCAGGGCGGCACTGTCTCCCGGCGCGAGAGCTTGCGTTTTGCCCCCCACAGGCTGAACGGATTGAAGCCGGTAATGATCACATGGCCTTCCGGCACCAGCACGCGCTCCACCTCGCGCAATACATGATGCGGGTTGGTATCGAACTCCAGCGCATGCGGCATCACCACCAGGTCAACGCTCTTTTTCGCGAATGGCAGATAATGCGGATCGGCGAGGACTTCGGGAACTCCCGCGTAACGGCCGTCATCGCAGCGAAATTGGAACGGCATGCGATTGGCGCGCAGAAAGTCGTGACGCGGAAAGGACAGCTGCACCGCGTTGAAGCCGAAAATATCCGCCACCAGCAAATCGTGCTTCTTCTGTTCCCAGTCGAGTACATACTGACCCGCAGGCGTTTCCAGCCAGTCTTCCAAACCTTGAATCGACATGTGCACCTATCCGCGAATTTGCCAATGATTGAAATTACCGCCCTGCCTGCCTTCGCAGACAACTATATCTGGCTACTGCGCGCCAACGGCTGCGTCGCCGTGATCGACCCGGGCGCTGCCGCGCCGGTGCTGGCGCATCTGGAAGCCAGCGGCGACCGCCTGTGCGCCATCCTCGCCACCCACCACCATCCCGACCACATCGGCGGCATCGCGGAAATTCTCGCTCGCCACCCCGCGCCGCTATTCGCCCCGGCCATCAACAACATCGTCGGCACGACCCATGCCTTGCATGGCGGCGAGCGCATCGCCCTGCCCGCGCTCGGGCTCGAACTCGACGTGATCGCCGTACCCGGCCACACCCTGGGCCACCTCGCCTATTATGGCTCAAGTCTCATGGGCGACGGCGCGCTGTTTTGCGGCGACACGCTATTCACCGCAGGCTGCGGCCGCCTGTTCGAAGGCACGCCGGCGCAGATGCAATCCTCGCTGGCCAAACTCGCCGTCCTGCCAGCGCCGACTTTTATTTATTGCGGCCACGAATACACTCAGGCCAACCTGCGTTTCGCCCGTGCCGTCGAACCGGACAATGCGGACATCGCCGCCCGCATCGCAGACGTGGCGGCAAAACGCGCCGCCAACCGGCCCACTGTGCCCTCGCGCCTCGCCGACGAACTCGCCACCAATCCCTTTCTGCGCTGGGATGCCCCCGCCGTGCGCGCTGCCGCTGCGGCACGGCTCGGACACGCGCCTGCGGATGCCGTGGCAAGCTTCGCCGCAATCCGCGCCTGGAAAGACCACTTCTAAGCGCCGGCGTGCATGCGCCGATTGACCTCAGCCGCCGCCGTCGATAACATTCACCATCCGCCATTCTTTGTGCAGCTTGTCTCTTGCTGCGCCGCCCCCATCCGCCAATGCACATCTCCCGCCTGCTCGCCCTGCTGCCGTTGCTATTGCTGTTCTTCGCCAGCAGCGGACAGGCCGAACAAGCGCTGCAATTTCCCCCGGCAGTCGGCGCCAGCAGCGGAGCCAGCACCATCGCGCCGCCTCCCGCACTGGCGCTCTCTCCTGCCCTGGCGGCCCCGGCGCAGGACGTACAGGACGACCTGCCGCGCATCCCGACCATCGACCTGACCACGCCGCCGGATGATTTATGGCAGCGGGTGCGCAACGGCTTTGCCATGCCCAATCTGGACAGTCCGCTGGTGGCGCAGCAGCAGGCATGGTTTCTCAATCATCCGGATTTGCTGCGGCGCATTTTTGCCCGCTGCAACCGCTACCTGTATTACGTCGTCGCCGAGCTGGAAAAGCGCGGCATGCCCACCGAGCTGGCCCTGCTGCCGGTCATCGAAAGCTCCTACAACCCGATGGCCTACTCCAGCGCCCGCGCACTCGGCATGTGGCAATTCATTCCCGCCACCGGCAAGCAGTACAACCTGAAACAGAACGCCTGGTTCGACGAGCGCCGCGACATCGTCGCCTCGACGGCTGCCGCACTCGATTATCAGCAGTACATCTACGAGATGCACGGCGACTGGCACCTGGCGCTGGCATCCTATAACTGGGGCGAAGGTGCAGTCGGGCGCGCGATCGCCAAGAACAAGGCCAAAGGCTTGCCGACAGACTATCTGCACCTCTCGATGCCGGCAGAAACCCGCAACTACGTGCCGAAGTTGCAGGCCATCAAGAACATCATCGCCGACCCGGAATTATTCGGGCTCAAGCTTGAGCCGATTCCAAACAAGCCCTATTTTTCCGCCGTCGAACGCAACGAAAAAATGGATATCGCCGTGGCGGCGCGACTGGCAGAAATTCCGGTCGACGAATTCATTGCCCTGAATCCCGCCTACAGCCGTCCGGTGATGCCGGATAGCGCCGACAGCCCTTTGCTGTTGCCGGCCAATAAAGTGGATACCTTTCGCGACAACCTGGCGGACTACTTGGCCAGCGACAAACCGCTCTCGGCCTGGAACACGCATACCCTGCAACGCGGCGAAAAACTCGATGCCGTGGCCCGGCGCTATGGCTTGAGCACGGCGCGCCTCAAGCAGTTGAACGGCATCACCCGTCGCACCAAGGTGACCCCCGGCCTCGCTTTGCTGGTGCCAGGCAAGGATGCAGCAAATTACGAAGCCATCGCCGCCCGCCTGCCGCAAACTCCGACTGAAGCAGCGCCGCGCGCCAGCAAAAAACAGAAAGGCCGTAATGCGGCCAAATCCGGCGGCAAGCGCAAGACCGGAGCCACTCACGTAAAAATCAGAAAATCCACCGTCAAGGGCAAACCGGTCAGACAGGCCAAGTCAGTCAAAGCACGAGCGACAAAACCCACGAAAAAACCCGCGAAGGGCAGGAAGCGCTAGCCCGCCATCTTCAGGCAGTGCACGTCATGCGTTGCGCTGACTTTCGTCTCCGACGGATAACTCACGCGACAGGCATCCTCCGCCAGCGGGCAGCGTGGATGAAAATGGCATCCGGTCGGCGGATTGGCCGGCGAAGGCATGTCGCCGGGGAGACGCACGATTTCCTTGCCGCGACCGTCCAGGGTCGGCACCGCCGCCAGCAACGCCTGGGTATAGGGATGGCGCGGCGCGCGCAAAACCTCATCGGTGCTGCCGCGCTCGACGATGCGGCCGAGGTACATCACCGCCACCTCGTGCGCCAGATAATCGACCACGCCGAGGTTGTGGGTGATGAACAAATACGCCAGCCCCAGTTCGCGTTGCAGGTCGGCCAGCAGGTTGAGAATTTGCGCCTGCACCGAGACATCCAGCGCGCTGGTCGGCTCGTCGCACACCAGCAGTTCCGGCTGCACCGCCAGCGCCCGCGCAATCGCAATGCGCTGACGCTGGCCGCCGGAAAATTCGTGCGGATAGCGCCCTGCCATCTCCGCCCGCAGCCCGACCTGCTCCAGCAGCTCGCCGAGCCTCGCCGCGCCGGCCTCGCCCGGCCGCAGCGCCTGGATGCCCTCGCTGATGATCTCGCCCGTCGTCAGGCGCGGGTTGAGCGAGGCATACGGATCCTGAAACACCATCTGCATTTTTGCCCGCAACGGCCGCAGTTGTGCTGGCGACAAGGTGGTCAATTCCGTTCCGGCGAGCTCGACATGGCCGGCGGTGGGTGCGATCAGTTGCAGGATCGCCTTGCCCACGGTGGTCTTGCCGCAACCGGATTCGCCGACCAGCGCCAGCGTGCGGCCGGGCTGGAGTTGCAGCGAAACGCCATCGACGGCGCGCACCAGACCCACGGTGCGCTGCAGGATGCCGCGCCGGATCGGAAAGTGCACGCGCAAGTCGCTCACCCGCAGCACGGGCGCAGCCGCTGCCGCCGCCATGACCTGCCTGCGAAGCGGAAAGCCCAGGTCTGCAAAGCTGACCGGAGCCGGAACATCAACCGCCGTATCACCAGCGCCGACTTTTAGCTCCGGCCGCGTGTCTGATGACACGCTTAACCGGCTTGCGCCGGTTAGCCTGCTCTGAAAGTCGGGGGAAGCCGCTTCACTCGTCGCCGTCGCGCCGGCGCCGACTTTTTGCACAGCGACCGCCTGCCCAAGAATGCAGCGCACGGCGTGGCCGGCCGCCACCTCATGCCAGGCCGGCGGCTGCGCGCGGCAGGCCGGTATCACTTCATCGCAACGCTCCGCAAAACGACACCCGACATGCCGCACATGCGCCGCCGGGACGCTGCCGGGAATCGTCGCCAGCCGCCCGCCACGCCGCGTCGGATCGGGCAAGGCGGCGAACAGCCGTTGTGAATACGGATGCGCCGGCGCAGTAAAAAATTCCGCACGCGGCGCGGTCTCGACCAGTTGTCCGGCATACATCACGCCGACCCGATCGGCCATCTTCGCCACCACGCCGAGATCGTGGCTGATCAGCAACAAGGCCATGCCGTGGCGCCGGCGCAGTTCATCGAGCACCTCCAGCACCTGCGCCTGGATGGTGACATCGAGCGCGGTGGTCGGCTCGTCGGCGATCAACAGGCGCGGCCGCCCGGCCAACGCCATCGCGATCATCACCCGCTGCTTCATGCCGCCGGACATCTGGAACGGAAATTCGTCGAGCCGTCGCGCAGGATCAGGAATCCCGACCTGGGTCAGCAACTCCACCACCCGCGCCCGCGCCGCCGTACCCGACAGACCTTCGTGCAACGCCAGCGCCTCGCCAATCTGCCGACCGATGCGCAGCACCGGATTGAGGCTGGTCGCCGGCTCCTGAAAAACCATGCCGATGCCGCCACCGCGCACAGACCGCATTTCGCCTTCGGTCAGTCGCAACAAGTCGCGGCCCTCGAACAGCACCTCGCCACCCGCCACCCGCGCCGCTTCCGGCAACAGCCGCAGCAGACCGAGCGCCGTCATCGACTTGCCGCAGCCGGATTCGCCGAGCAGGGAAAAACATTCGCCGGCGGCGATATCGAACGAAATCCCATCCACCGGCCGCGCCGCGTCGACGCCGCGAAACACCTCCCCTTGCGGGATTTCGATCACCAGGTCGCGCACCGCCAGCAGACTCATGACGCCCGCGGGTCGAAAGCCTCGCGCACCGCATCGGCGAATAGATTGGCCGCCAGCACGAGGATGAACATGAAGCAGAACGCCGCGGCCAACGACCACCACACCATCGGCTCGCGTGCCAGCTCCATGCGCGCGGCATTGATCATGCCGCCGAAGGAAATCGTCGTCGGATCGACACCGACGCCGACATAGGACAACACCGCCTCGGCCAGCACCAGGCCGGAGAAATCCATCACCAGCGCGATCAGCACGATGTGCATCAGGTTGGGCAGGATGTGGCGACGCAGAATCAGCAACGGGCCGACGCCGAAGGCATGCGCCGCCTGGACGAATTCCAGCTCGCGCAGCTTCAGTGTCTCGCCGCGCAGCAGCCGCGCCAGTCCGGTCCAGCTGGTCATGCCGAGAATCAGGCAGAGCGCCAGCAGGCGTGCATCGGCGCGCTCCGCCGCAGTGGCGAACCAGTCCGGATGCGTGTCGATCACCACCTGCATCATCAGCACCGCGGCGGCAATCAGCAGCACGCCGGGAATCGAATTGAGCGTGGTGTAGAGATACTGGATCACATCGTCGATCCAGCCGCCAAAATAGCCCGCCATCAAGCCCAGCACGATGGCAATCGGCAGCGTCACCAGCGTCGTCAGCGTGCCGATCAGCAGTCCCGTACGAATGCTCTTGAGCGACAGGTACAACACATCCTGGCCGACCTTGTCGGTGCCCAGGACGTGATAGCCGCTGCCAAGCGAAAGCGCTACGCCGGTGAGCAGGAAAATGCCCAGCAGCGTGGCGGCGATCGCGTTATTCGCCTTATTTTTCACCGTATCGCCCGCGCCGATTTTTTTGCGCAGCCACAGGAAAACAGGAAGCCAGAGCAGCAGGCCGCCGCCCAGCCCGGTCAGGGTGCGCCGGACCACATCGCCGTCATGACCGTCCAGCGCCGCATCCAGATGCGCGCCACCATAGACCAGACGAGGGAACGCCCGTTCGTTCGATCCGGGCAGGGTTTCCATGGCGAACAGGCGCGTCGCCAGCGGCGCCGAATAAGTCTTCTCGGTATTCAGCCGCAGCGGCGCCAGCAAGGCATCGAGCACGGAATTCACCTCCACCGCGTAATGCACCGGCTGCCCCGGCTGCGCCGGCAGACGGGCGCGGTAATGCAGCGAATCGAGCGCGCCCACCAGGACAAATACCGCCAGCACTGTTGCTGCCGCCATCGCCACCGGATCCTTGCCCACCCGCACCCACGCCGCGCGCAACACCGCCTGTCGCCGGGTCCACCAGGCGAAACTGGCGCAGGCGGCGGTCAGCGCAAACAGCAAGGCATCCGACCAGAGCACCACCACCTGCACCGGCAAATTCATTGCAAGCGCACCCGCGGATCGGCCAGCGTGTAGGACACATCGGTCGCCAGCAGGCCGGCGATATACAGCACCGAGCCGATGAACACCATCGCCCGCACCACGGCGAAATCCTGGGCGTTGATCGCCTCGATGGTGTAGCTGCCCAGCCCCGGAATGCCGAAGAAGGATTCGGTCAGCAGGCTGCCCAGGAACAGCGTCGGGATCACCACCACGACGCCGGTAAGAATCGGAATCAGCGCATTGCGCAGCACATGGCGGAACAGCACCGCCGCCTCGGACAAGCCCTTGGCGCGCGCGGTGCGCACATAGTCGCGGGTGATTTCTTCAAGGAATATCGTCCGGTACCAGCGCACCGAAGCGCCGATGCCGCTGATCACGCCGATCACCACCGGCAACAGCAGGAATTTCACCGCCGTCAGTCCCGGCGCATAACCGGAAATCGGCACCCAGTGCCACACCTTGGCCACCAGCCATTGCCCGCCGATGATGTAGAACAGCCCGGAGACCGACATCAGCGCCACGCACAGGATGACGCCGCCAAAATCCAGCGCCGTGGCGCGGAAGAAGACCAGCAGCATGGCGAAGACAATCGCCACGAACAGGCCAAGAACAAAAGTCGGCAGCGCAATCGCCAAACTCGGCCCGGCGCGCACGGCGATTTCACGCGCGATGTCGCGGCCATCGTCGGCACGACCAAAATCGCCGACGAACATGCGGATCGACTTGCTGAAGAAAATCGTCTTGGTCGCCTTCGCCGAGCCCTCGGCCGCCGCATTCCAGATCAGCGGTTGGTCATAGCCCCGCTCCGCCTTCCACTTCTCGATCGCCTCCGGCGTCACGCGCTTGACGCCCAGTTGCATGCGGGCCATGTCGTCCGGCGTATTGACGACGAAGAACAGCGCAAAGGTGATCAGGTTCACCCCGAGCAGGATCGGCAAAGCGTAGAAAAAACGGCGAAGAATATAGGCGAGCATCAGTGTGAAATATACACTGCGCGCCCCACGCCGACCGGCGTCAGCAGCCTCAGTTCGGCTTCGACTCCTTCAGCTCCTTGATGGCCGGCGCATATCCCGCCGCCGCGCTCTTCTTCAGCCACTCGGCGGCCAGCGCCGCATCCTTGACCTGCCCCGCGCCGGTGGCATACATCACGCCGAGCGCATACATCGCCTCGCCGTCGCCACCCTCGGCCGCCTGCCGGAACCAGCGGGCGGCCTGGGCGAGATTGCGCTCGACGCCGCGCCCGGCTTCGTAAGCCCAGCCCAGCCGGGTCTGGGCGCGAGGATTCCCGTCCTGCGCCGCCGCTTCGATGAGAGCAATTGCCTCCGCCGACTTGCCTTCCGCATAAGCCCGGTCGGCGGCAACCAGCGCATCCGTCGCGTCTGCACTCAGGTAATGCGCTGCCTCGGTGTCGCCCGCCGCAGCCGCCAGCGCAAGATAGTGCCGCCCTTCCGCTTCATTACGCGGAACGTCGGGCGTGCCCAGCCAATAGATGATTCCCAGTCGGAACACCGCCTTGCGGCTGCCGTTATCGGCGCCGCGGCGGTAGTAGGCCAGCGCGCGCGGGATGTCCTTGGCGACACCCAGCCCGTCCTCGTACAGCATGCCCAGATTGAACGCGGCTTCGCCAAAATTTTTCGCATCGAGCGCTTCCCAGATGCGCCGTGCCGCCGCGTAATGCGCCATCTTGAATTCCGCGTAGCCCTTGTAATTGCCGATGGTCGGCTGGCGCACGATCTCGGCAAGGTCGATTTCGTCGGCTGGATCGTCTGCCCCTGCCGGCGTTTCTCCGGCCAGCGCAAGGCTGCAACAGGCCAGCAGCAAACCCGGCGCCAGCCAGCGCCAGCGAAGGTCGGTACAGCGAATTTTCGGTAGCATCTTTTATCTCCAATGGTGACACTCGGTATGCGATGGTAGCAGAATAGACAGACGCAATCCGGCTCAGGAACGCTGCACGGATTTATCGCGCAGCCCCCTTGGAGCGCAGTGTTAAATGCGGCTGAGTCCACAGGAAACATTTCACTCATATGTTTGACCTGCTCAATCCCGGCGCGGGTCTTGCCTGGCGCGTTACCCGTGCTACCCTTGGCTGTGATTTTTAACGCAAGTTCGAGGTCTTTTGCCATGTCGGTTGTATCCCTGCCTGTGCTGGGTTTTCTTGCCGCGATCCTCGGTCTGCTGCTGTCGCCCTGGTGGTTGCTGCCTGCCGCCTTGCTCTATCTCGCCTGGGGCATCTGCTTCATAGTCTGGGCGTTCAGCAGCCACCCAGCTTCAGCGATGTCCGTGCTGCGGCTCGGTTAAACGTAATTTTGTGATACAGAAAAATTAGGCGCTGAGGAGAAGGCATGGATTCCATGGTCGCAATATTTACCGTCGCGGGGATAATCTCAATTATCTTCTCGGTTATCTTCTCGGTTGCTTTGGTGTTTGAGAGGCGCGCAAATACCACAGAGTTGGAGCTGAAAGCACCGACAACAAGAACTAAGCGGCAGGTGGTTCGGTGCATAGGGTTCATAGCGGTTTCCGTTCCAGTTGCATTCTTTGCGTTGGTGTGGGCATGGGGGTCGTGATGTTCAGCCCGACCACCACGGGCGAGGCAGGAGGTTGGGTAGTTTTATTTGCACTGGTCTTTTTCGGGTATCCGGCAGCCGCAAGCATTGTTGGCGGCACTGTCCTGATAATCGCGTCATTCATTGGAGTGAGTTGGAAGCCGAGTTTTTCGGCACGCCTGGTCAAGTGATGGATGACGCGCTGCCGATAGCGTTCCTCGAAGTAATCCTGTCCTTGGTCGGTGTATTCCTGCCCTTGGTCAGCATCGTGTAAATGAGGCGGGCAAGTTTGTGGGCGGTAGCAGTGATCGCCTTGGGCCGGTCCAACCGAGCGCTCAACTCGGACGCTCCGCCTGCGGCTCCGCGCCGGTTAGCTCTACGTTCGACCCCACTTTCACACGAAAGCGTAGGGCGTGGCTGTGCAGACAATAAACTTTGACACGCCATCTATTTGTACATACAACCTGGTGTTTCCTGACACCCGAAAAGCATATAGCGAAACTCGTTACATCTCGCTGTGCTACTTGGATCGCCGGCTTCATGTGCTGTGCTTTACCGAGACCGATACGGGCATTCGGGTAATCAGTTTCCGTAACGCAAATACGAGAGAGGCAAATAGATATGGCAAGCCGCAAACCATTGATTGACGCTGACGGCGAGGTCCGCGAACTGACCGCGGAAGACATGGCGAAATTCAAGCCGGCCGCTGAAGTGTTGCCACTGTCCCTTAGAAAGAAACTGGGTGTGCGTGGCCCCCAGAAGGCACCGACCAAAGAACGCATTACCATTCGGTTGTCACGAGAAGTAGTTGAGCAATTCCGCGAAAGTGGCGAGGGCTGGCAAACCCGCGTGGACTCAGCCTTGCGCGAGTGGCTCAAAAATCATTCTCCGGCGTAAGCCATTGGTTCATTCACACGCGTGGTCGAAGCCATCATTCCACCGGACGCTGCGCGATGAAGCCGTGCAGTGCCGGTGAATTCGTTAGAACTCAGGAACCGACATGTACATTCCAGAGCATTTCAAGGAAACAAATTCAGAACGTATCTCCGCGCTCATCGAGGGCAATTCCTTTGGAATGCTGATCACGGCTCCTGATGGTGTGCCTTTCGTCAGCCACTTGCCCTTTATCTTTGACCACGCCGCCGGTTCCAAAGGCAAGCTGCTCTGCCACATGGCGCGGGCAAATCCACAATGGCAGCACTTTTCATCGTGTGGTGAGGTTCTGGCTGTATTCCAGGGGCCACATGCTTATGTTTCCCCTTCGTGGTATTTATCGCCCGGCGTCCCAACATGGAATTACGCAGCGGTTCACCTGCGCGGGAAACCCCGACTCATCGAAAGCGAGTCCGAGCTTGAAGCCTTGGTTGAACGACTAACCCATGTTTATGAATCTCACATGCCCAGCCCATGGAAACCAAACCTTGCAGGTGAACGGCGCACAAGACTTCTCAACATGATTGTGGGCTTTGAAATCGAAATCACGGACATTCAGGCGAAGTTCAAACTCAGTCAAAACCGCCCGCCTGAAGACCAACAGAGCGTAGTTGAGAAGCTGGGTCAATCAAGCAATCAAACTGAGGTCGCAATGGCAAAGCTCATGTCTGGAGTTCTCCATACTGAGTTCTAACAATGCGGTCAAACGGGACGCGCCTTTTCGTGGCGGTTTGGTTTTGAAAGTTCGTTATTTTTTCAGCTTCGGTGGCTTCGCTAATCGCCCGTGAAAGGCGCACCCCTTAGCTCTTCATTAGGCCTCGAACCGTGGATCATCTCCTCGACCCAAAGTTAAAAGAACGCTTCTTTGCAGCAACGGAAGAGAGCCCAGGCAGTTGGCTAATCACCGCAATGAGTCTTCGTGCTGCCGCTTACGCACGATGCAATGGCAATGACTCTGGTGTTCATGATTTGACTTTCCCCTTCGGTAAAAATGAGACAGCGCCGTTTGCAGCATTACCGCCTCCCGCCGGATGAGCGCATCGGGATTGCATTAACGGTTCGTTCCATATTCTGGCAAGCGTCATCCGGCCAGGCTGAAAAAGTCGGCGCGGGTGATACGGCAACCAGGCAATGAACGACGCCGTCACCCCCATCCTTTCGCCTGCCGCCTCCGCAGACACAGTAGAATCCGCCTCCCGCGCGGCTGCGCTGCGATTGCCTTTTTGCCGCACTTGATTCCGGAGCTTCTCTTGGCACTTCACGATCCCCAATTCGGCGGCGGCTTCATCGCCCCCGTTGTCCCGCCCAGGCGGCGGACGCCGGCATCTGCCGATGGCGGCGTCCGGGACACGAGGATGCCATGAGCATCAACTGGTTCCCTGGCCACATGACATCGGCGCGGCGCAAGGCGGCCGAGACGATGGCGCTGATCGACGTGGTGATCGAGGTTTGCGATGCACGCCTGCCCGAGGCCAGCAGCAATCCGCTGATCCGCGAGCTGCGCCTGGCGCGCCAGCGGCCCTGTCTCAAGCTGCTGAACAAGGCCGATCTGGCCGATCCGGCCGCCACCGCGGCCTGGCTCGATGCCTACAACAGCCAGCCGGGTGTCAAGGCAGTGGCGATTTCCTGCAAGACGCCCGGCGAGGCGGCACGCGTAACGAACCTCTGCCAGGCGCTGGCGCCGCATCGCAATTCCGGCATCAAACCGCTGCGCATGCTGGTGATGGGCATCCCCAACGTCGGCAAGTCGACGCTGATCAATGCGCTGATCAAGCGCCGCGCTGCCGCCGTCGGCGACGAGCCGGCGGTGACCAAATCGCAGGCCACCTTCGACCTGGGCGGGCATGTGACGATCACCGATACGCCGGGCTTGATGTGGCCGAAGATCGCGCATGACAGCGATGGCTTCATGCTTGCCGCCGCGCATGCCATCGGCCGCAATGCGGTGATCGATTCGGAAGTCGCGGCATTTCTCGCCAACCTGCTGCTCGAACGCTATCCGGCATGCTTTACGCAGCGCTATGGCTTCGGCACATCGGAGATGGATGGTGTCGGCGTCGTCGAGGCGGTGGCGAAAAAGCGCGGCTGCCTGCAAAAAACCCGCCACGGCAGCGTCCCCGATCTGGAAAAGGCAGCGATGGTCCTGCTCACCGATTACCGCAACGGCAAACTCGGCCGCATCAGCCTGGAAACGCCGGCCAGCCGCGCGGCAATGCTGGCGGCCCAAAAAGTCGGCGCTGGCACTACGCCGACTACGGCGCGTGATGTGGCGCCGCGTGAATCCTGATCACGCGGCCCTTGCGCTTCTTGAGCAGCTGCGGCGCGCAACGGTTGTCGTCGTAATAGATGCCGACGCAGTCGAGGCACTGGAAGCATTCGTCATAGCGGATCGCGCCGTCGCGTTCGATGGCGTCATACTGGCAGGTATGGCGGCAACGCTGGCAGGGCTTGCCGCATGCGTCGATGCGTGCCAGCCAGCCCCAGCGCCGCAGCCGTCCGCCCAGCGTCAGCGCCGCGCCCAGCGGACAGATGAAGCGGCAGAAAAATTTATACACGAACAGGCCCAGCGCCAGCAGGATCAGGCAATAGAGCAGATACGGCCATTCGCGCACAAAGGCCACCGTGATGGCGGTCTTGAACGGTTCGACCTCGACCAGCTTCTCGGCCAGCGCCGGAGTGAACGCTGCCATCGCCACCAGCAGACCCAGCAGGACATAACGGCCACGGCTGAGCAGGTGCGCCCATTTCTCCGGCAGACGCACTTGCGGCACCCGCAGTTTTTGCGCCAGCAGCCCGAGAAATTCCTGCAAGGCGCCGAAGGGACAGAGCCAGCCGCAAAAGGTGCCGCGCCCCCAGACCACCAGCGAGACCAGCGTAAAAGCAATCAGGATCAACGAGATCGGGTCGTAGAGGAAGCTCGACAATCCCGCGCCGCTCCTCAGCGACTTGATCGCGCCGGTAATCTGCACGATCGACAGTTGCCCCTGCGCATACCAGCCGATGTAGCCAAGCGTGAAGGCAAGAAAGGCCCAGCGGAACGCCAGCAGCCGGCGCGGGTTGATGGAAATCCATTTCGGCCGCAACAGCACGGCGGTCAGGAGCGCCAGCGCGAGACCGATGACCACCAGATCGACCCAGCGTCCCTGCCAGGCCAGCAGCCATTCGGGCAGCGGCTTGGGCGGATAGCTGAACAGCTTTTCCGGCGCGCTGAACTTGATGTCAAGCGTGCGTTCGGTGACCACCGGCAGGATCATGCCTTTCGCCCGCGAGAACATCATTTTGAATTCCATCGGTGCGCCTGGATCAAGCCCGCCGGCGGGCGGCGTCACCAGAATCAGCGCCGTGTTGAGATCGGGCAGCGCGGCCGGACGCGGCACATCGCGGTTGCCATCGCGCAGCTCGATCGACAGACCGCCCTGGAACAGCGCCAGACGCGGCGGCGGCGTGCCGGGAACGAACTGCGCGTCAATCAGCGCATCGCGCCCACGCGTGGCGACCCAGAAAGCCGGCCGGTTATCGGCGAGATAGGACAGCAAATCCGCATACACCTGGTCGCCGAACAGATTGCGGCCAATGATCGGGGCATTGATGTAGGCGATGTACAGTTCAACGAAGGTGTCATCCGGCTTGGCCAGTGCTTCCGGGTCGACTTCCGCGCCCTCGGTGCCGGCGAACAACTGCTCCACCTCGCGGTTGCTCAGGCGCAGGCGGTGGATATAGCCCTTGCTCACCAGCTCGTCGAAACTCATCGGCTCGAACACGTCCGTGCGCGGCACGGCGGCCGGCCCCTTTTTGCTGGTATCGGCAAAACCGAGCCTGGCCCGCGCCACGGCCAGTGCGGCAGCGAGCACGGTCTGGTTCACGATGCGCACCGAGACCGTCGCCTTGGCCACCCCGTCGAGCACCACGCGGTTGCTGCCGGTGCCGGCGCGGGCATCGCCATAGACGCTGGAGACGGTGATCTCCTGGCGCAAATTTTTGCCTTCGTATTGCTTGACGAACTCATGCAGGGGCGCCTCGCCCAAGCCACTCAAAAACACCGGCTCGTGCTCGCGCAGGACCTCGACGGCGCCAAACCCGCCCTTGTCATCAATCATTATCAGCAGGTTCAACGGCGTACCTTCGAATCCTGGAATCGGCGCGATGTCGAAGGATTCAAAAACATAGGCCGCCGGTGCATCACCCGGCTTGAGCTCGCTGTACAACGGCCAGGCCGGGATGTCGTGCAATTTATCGCCGACCTGCCAGGGCGGCGGAAAGCGGCGCTCAATGTCGGCTTTGTTCAGGTCACCGGCCCAGAGGCGCAAGGGCATCAGGCCGAGCACCAAAAAAGCAAGCAAAAAAAATCTCGTCAGACCCTGGCTGCAGGCGCGGTCACGCATGTTCATGAGAGGAATTCCTGTAATTTTTATGGTGTAGTCTACCGAGCCGTTCCTTGCGGCCCAACATCATTCCGTCGCCGATTGACTTCAATGCGTCATTTTATCCTGCTCTGCCTGTCACTTCTAGCCAGCACCACCACCCTCGGCGCGGGCTTCGGCATACTGGTCGGCGAAAAAAGTCATCTCGATTTCGTCTCGAAACAGATGGGCGTCCCGGTCAACGGCAAGTTTCAGCGCTTTCAGGCGGAGTTGAATTTCGATCCGCTACACCCCGGGGCGGCACGCGGCAACGTCGTCGTCGAACTGGCCAGCATCGATACCGGCTCGGCCGAGGCGAATGACGAAGTGAAGGGCAAGGACTGGTTCTTCGTCAAGAACTTTCCGCTCGCCCGTTTAGAGATTCGCAGTGTCAAGGCGCTGGGCGGCAACCGCTTCGAGATTCGCGGGCCGCTGCTCATCAGGAATGTCACGCGCGATATCGTCGTGGCGGCGACGTTCCGCGAAGAAAACGGCCTCGGCCTGTTCGCTGGAACCTATGTGCTCAAGCGGCTCGATTTCGGTATCGGCGCCGGAGAGTGGGGCGACCCGGATACCGTAGCGAACGAGGTCGAAGTCAGGTTCACCCTCGCCCTGCGACCGCTACCACCGGCGCGCGCCGCCACATCCGCTTCCCCGCCAAAAAAGAAATAAACATGGCGCGGGGTTTCCTGAAAGGGCTGCTGGCCGGTGGACTGCTGCTATGCATCCAATGGACACCGGCTGCTGCCCTCGAGGCACAGCGTGTCGCTCCCGGCGTTTATGTGATTCCAGGCATCGTCGGCGACCCTGCTCCGGAAAACCGGGGGCGTGTGGTCAACATCGGTTTCATCGTCGGCCGCACCGGCGTCACCGTCATTGACAGCGGCGCCAACACGCTTCATGGCCGGGCGATTCTCGCCACGATACGGCGCGTCACGCAGAAGCCGGTGAAGCTGCTGATCGATACCCATCCGCATCCGCAGAACGTGCTCGGCAACGAGGCATTTGCCGAGCGCGGGATTCCGATCCTGGCAACAAAAATCACGGCCGAGAAAATGAACGAACGCTGCCCGCGCTGCCTGGAAAACCTGACCGCGAGCGTCGGCACCGAAGCCATGCGCGGCACGCGTATCGCGCTGCCGCAACAGACGCTCGATGCGAAGACAATACTCACCGTCGGCGGCCGTCAACTGCGACTGATTCCTACCGGCTGGGGCCACAGCGAAGGCGACCTGGCAGTACTCGACATCCGCACCGGTACCTTGTTCACCGCCGACCTGGTGTATGCCGGACAGATTCCACATCTGTCAGAAGCCCGAATCGAAGGCTGGCTCGCCGCACTCGATACACTGGAAACCCTACCCGCACGCCGCGTCGTTCCGGGACGCGGCCCGGTGGGCACATCCTCCCGCATCCTCGGCTTTCGCCGCTATCTCCAGCAGCTTCACGACCAGGTGGCAGCCGCCTACCATGCCGGTCGCACGCTTGACGAGACACTGCACCAGATTGACCTGCCCGAATTCCATGACTGGCAGGGCTATGCCGAACGCCACCCGCTGAACATCCAGCATGTCTGGTACGAAATCGAACGCAACGATTTCCCTACCACGCCATGAGCCTGCGCCTGCGCCTCAACCTCCTGCTCGGGCTGCTCAACCTGGGCTTTCTGGCCACGCTCGCCGTGCTGACGACCAGCAACATGCGCGCCTCGATCCAGGAAGAAATCACTGCCGCCCACCGTGTCACCGTGCAGCTCCTCGGTACCGCCGCGCAGACCAGCAGCCTGATGGGACCCGCCCCGGCGGTAATGCAGAATTTCCTGCAACGCCTCGGCCGGGTGCGCGCCAATGAGATCCGCCTCTACGGAACGGATGGCCGCCTGCGCTATGTCTCGCCGCCGTCGCACTACAAGGAAGGCCGTGTGGCGCCGGGAATCTTCGTACACCTGATGAGAGCGCACATCGACAAAACCCTGATCGACCTCCCCGGCGCTCGCCTCGAAATCATCCCCGACGACTCGCGTGCCGTACTCGATGCCTGGGACGACCTGACCATCCTGTTTCTGCTCTGGCTGGCTTTCTTCGTCACGCTCCATCTTGCCCTGCTGTGGTTTCTGCGGCATCTGCTGCGCCCTGCGGAAGCGCTGCTCGGCGGCCTCGACCAACTGGCTCATGGCAATTTTTCGGTGCAGTTGCCACCCAGCCCGGTCGCTGAATGGGACGAACTGACGAGTGGCTTCAACACGGTGGCCGTCGCGCTGCAACGCGGACAAAGGGAGCAGCGCCAACTCGCGCTGACTACCCAGGCGCTGACCGAAAACCGCGAAGTGACCCAGATGATCGAAGCCGGCATCGAAGCTGAAAGGAAACGCCTGTCGCGCGAATTGCATGACGAACTGGGACAGTCGGTAACCGCCATCCGGTTGATTGCCACCTCGCTGGCACGGCATCGGGATGCAGGGCCGGAGCTCGCCGCGAACGCCGGCAAGATCGCCGAAATCGCGGCGGGCTTGTATGACGGCGTGCAGCGCATCGTGCGCGAGCTGCGCCCGGCCGTTCTGGAACAGTCCAACCTCGCCACGGCGCTCGAGGAAATTGCCCGTGAATGGCGCACCCTCCATCCTGAAATCGGACTGCAGCTCACCTGCACCGGCGATTGCAGCGAGCTGGGCGAGGAACTCACCCTGACCGCCTTTCGCGCCGTGCAGGAATCGTTGACCAATGTGCTCAAGCACGCCGCCGCGCGGCAGGTCGAGATCGCGGTCACGCAAAGCGATGAAATCCTCACCCTCGACATTCGCGACGACGGCTGCGGCGCGCCCTCCCAGCCCGGCACCCGCCGCGGCCTGGCCGGCATGCGTGAACGCGCCGTCGCGCTGGGCGGTACGCTGGAGGCTTGCCCCGTTGCAACAGGCGGGTTTCGCGTCATGCTTTCATTGCCAATCCACCCGAAAGGAAAAAACCCGTGATCCCGCCGCTACGCATCCTGCTGGTCGATGACCATGCCGTGGTGCGCATGGGTTTTCGCCTGTTGCTCGATACCACGCCCGATCTGCGCGTGGTCGCCGAATGCAGCCGGGGCGAGGAAGCCCTGCAGCGCTATGCCGAAGTGCAGCCCGATGTGGTGGTGCTCGATCTGTCGATGGATGGCATGGGAGGGCTGGAGACGCTCTCGCGCCTGCTGGTGAAACATCCCGAGGCGCGCGTGCTGGTGCTCTCCGCCCACGAGGACAGCTCGCATCCGCGCCATGCCCTGCGCGCCGGCGCACTGGGCTACCTGACCAAACGCAGCGCCGCCGATGCGCTGATCGACGCCATCCGCCAGGTCGCCGCGCGCAATATCTATCTCGAGCCCGCGCTGGCGCAGGAAATCGCCGTGCAGCAGTTCAGCGCACCGCAAAATCCGGTCGAGAGCCTCTCGTCACGCGAGTTCGAAATTTTCGTCATGCTGGCGCGCGGCCAGACGGTGAATGAAATCGCCGAAACCCTGTTCATCTCGCCGCGCACCGCCGGCACCCATCTCTACAACATCAAGCAAAAACTCGGCGCTGGCAATGCGGCGGAACTGACGCTGATCGCGATCCGCAACGGCATCATCAGCGCATAGATCAGCCACCACGTCCGGCCGAATCATGAAAATCATGAGCCGCCAATCAGTGCGGCAGCGATGGCCCGCAGCCGTGGTTTCACGGATGATGCACAGCTCTTTTCGATCTCACCCCATTCTCCGATGAAACTCCACCGTTTCTCCCGTCGCCCTCTGGCGCTGCTGCTGTCCGCTGCGTTCCCAACCCTTTCCGCCTTCCCCGCTTCGGCTGAAGAAATCCTGCGTGCCGACTCGGTCGTCGTCACGGCCACCCGCACCGAGCAATCGGCCTTCGACCTGCCGGTGTCGATCGACAGCGTCAATCAGGCGCAGTTGCAGGACGGGCAGTTACAGGTCAATCTATCCGAATCGCTCGCCCGCATCCCGGGTATCAACGTTCAAAACCGGCAGAACTACGCCCAGGATTTGCAGATTTCCTCGCGTGGTTTCGGTGCCCGCGCCAGCTTCGGCGTGCGCGGCCTGCGCCTTTACGCCGATGGCATTCCGGCGACGATGCCCGACGGCCAGGGCCAGGTTTCGCATTTCGACCTCGGCTCCGCCGCCCGCGTCGAAGTCATGCGCGGTCCGTTCTCATCGCTCTACGGCAACTCTTCCGGTGGCGTGATTTCGCTATTTACCGAAGACGGCGCACCGGGCGCAACGGTCACGCCCAATGTCACCTTTGGCAGCGACGGCACGCAGCGCATCGGCACCAAGCTCGCGGGCGACACCGGCAAACTGAACTACGTCGCCGATATTTCATCCTTCCGCACCGACGGCTACCGCGACCACAGCGCCGCCAAGCGCGACACGCTGAACGGCAAGTTCAAATGGGCGCTGGATGCCGACTCGAAGCTGACGCTGGTGGTGAATGCGATCGATATACCCAATGCCGATGACCCGCTGGGGCTGACCCGCGCACAGTTCGAGGCCAACCCGCGTCAGGCAGGAACCAATGCCCTGGCTTTCAACACGCGCAAGAACCTCGCCCAGCATCAGCTCGGCGCCGCCTATGAGCGAAAACTCGGCGCTGGCGATACGGTGAATATGATGGTCTATGGCGGCCGGCGCGACACCACCGCGTTCCAGTCGATTCCCACCGGACCGCAGGCAGCCCCCACCCATCCCGGTGGCGTGATCGACCTGGTGCGTGACTATTGGGGCGTCGATGCCCACTGGACGCATCGCGGCGAACTGGCCGGCGCACCGCTGACGGCCACCGTTGGGATCAACTACGACAATCTCGACGAAGCGCGCAAGGGCTTCCAGAATTTCATCGGTTCCCAGCTCGGCGTCATGGGCGCCCTGCGTCGCGACGAAGACAACCACATTTTCAACTTCGACCAGTACGCACAGCTGCAGTGGGAACCCTCCGAGCGCTGGCTCGTGCTCGCCGGCCTGCGCAACAGCCAGGTCAAGCTCAGCTCGAAAGACAAATACATCGTCGCCGGCAACGGCGATGACAGCGGCGCCACCGATTTTTCCGCGACCACGCCGGTGCTCGGCCTCACCTGGCGGGCGAGTCCGGCATTGAATATCTATGCGTCCTACGGGCAGGGTTTCGAGACGCCGACCATGAATGAGCTGTCCTACCGGCCGGACGGCACGCCCGGCCTCAATTTCGCGCTGCGGCCGGCGAAAAGCGACAACTACGAAATCGGCCTCAAGGCCCTGCTCGGCCAGGCTACCCAGCTCAACCTCGCCGTGTTCGACGTGCGCACCGAAGACGAAATCGTCGTTGCCACCAGTTCAGGCGGCCGCACCACCTTCATGAACGGCGGTCACACCCGCCGCAGCGGCCTCGAAGCCAGCCTCGCCACGCGCTGGGACACGGGCTTTGGCCTGGCGGCCGCCTACACCTATTTGAACGCCCGCTACAAAGATACGATCGGAGGAACCAACATCCTTGCCGGCAACGCCATTCCCGGCATTCCGCGTCAGTCGGCTTTCGTCGAAGGCTCATGGCAGCACAAGCCCAGCGGGTTCAACTCCGCACTGGAACTGCGTCATGTAGCCAGGGTGTATGTCAATGACGCCAATTCGGATGCCGCACCGGCCTACACCATCGCCAGCCTGCGCTTCGGTTTCGAGCAAAACAGCGCCGGCTGGAAACTGAAGGAGTTTGTCCGCATCGACAACCTGACCGACAAGAAATATGCCGGTTCGGTGATCGTCAATGAAGGCCGGTCACGCTTCTTCGAACCCGCGCCCGGCCGCACCTGGCTGGCCGGCATCTCGGCCGCCTACCGCTTTTGATGGGCTTTTAATAAAACGCTAATTGTCGTATCCTTGCGGCAAACAACATTGCCGCAAGGAGAGAGACACATGCGCAGACTGCACTGCCTGCTGGCCGCAGCGCTCATGCTGCCGGTGCTGGCGCTGGCCGAGGCAGGCGACGATCCGCTGGGCTCGCCGGCCTGGCTCGACCTGAAACCCTCGTTTGTCGGCAACGCGCGCGTCGTCTTCGATGACCGTGTCAAGGTCAGCGGCCCGAAAATCGCCGAGGATTCGCTGAATGTCCCGGTCGGGGTCAGGATCGAGGGCCTGCCCGATATCGAACGGGTGCTGGTCGTGGCCGATCTGAACCCGATTACCAAAGTGCTCGAGTTCTCGCCGAGGGGCGCCCTGCCCGCACTTTATTTCCGCATGAAATTGCAGCAGGCCAGCCCGATACGTGCGCTGGCGCTGACCAAAGACGGCATCTGGCATGCCGGAGGGATTTGGATCGACGCGGCCGGCGGTGGCTGCACCGCGCCCAGCATCGGACGCAGCAACGCCAACTGGACCGCAACGCTGAACACCGTGCAGGCCCAGGCCTGGGAGAACGACCAGCAAAGCCGGCTCAAGCTGAAGATCATGCACCCGATGGACACCGGTCTCGCGCCCGGCATTCCGGCGTTCTATATTGAAAAGTTGTCCCTGCGCGACGCCAGGGGACACGAATGGATGATGCTGAAGACCTTCGAACCGGTGAGCGAAAATCCGGTGTTCTCCTTTGATTTCGTGGGACGCACGCCGCCGGGATTGGTGCTGTCCGGCCATGACAACAACGGCAATCTGATCCATGCGAAGGTGGCCAAATGAAGCTGCGAACCGCTCTCCTGCTCCTCGTTTTCTGGCTGCCGCTGGGAGCCTTGGCCGAAAGCTTCGACTATCGCTTAAGCCCCTACCGGGTTGCCGATGACAGCTATGTCTTCATCGGCAAGACTGAAGATTTCACACCGGCCAATGGGGGCAATATCGTCAACACCGCCTTCATCGTCACCCGTGACGGCGTCGTTGTAATCGATACGGGTTCGACGCGCCGCTATGGCGAACAGATGCGGCAGGCCATCGCCAAGGTCACACCCAAGCCGATCATCAAGGTATTCAACACCCATCACCATCCCGACCACTTCCTCGGCAACCAGGCCTTCAAGGATGTTCCGATCCTGGCGCTGCCGGCCACCATCGCCGGCGAGCAGGCCGAAGGCGATGCGTTCGCCAACAATGTTTATCGCATGGCCGGTGATTGGGCACTGGGCACCGAGCCCTTTCCGGCCAACCAAGCTGTACAGCCGGGGCACATGACCGTTGGCGGGCATGACCTCGAAATCATCGGCTGGGGCGGCCATACCGCCGCCGACATGGTGATTTTCGATCACACCACCGGGGTGCTGTTCGCCGCCGACCTGGTGTTTTACAACCGCGCCGCGACAACCCCGCATGCCGTGCTGGCCAACTGGTTCGCCAGCCTGGACCGCATCCAGAAAATTCCCTTCAAGGTCATGGTCCCCGGCCATGGCTTGCCGGTGATGGATAATCGCGCCATTGATCAGACCCGCAACTACCTGCACTGGCTTGATCGCACCTTGCGCGACGCTGCCAGGAATGGCGCCGAAATGACCGAGGTGCTGGCGCGGCCGATACCCGCAGAGTTCTCGGAGATTGCGTTGGTGGCGAGTGAATACTCCCGCTCCATTGCCCATCTCTACCGCAGTTACGAGGCTGAAACACTCGCACCCGCCAGCCATTAAAGTAAATATGTTGAAACCAGGGCATCTTGTTTTTTGCTTTCTGCTCTGGTAGATTTCCAGCAGGATTTTTTCCTGAATTGCGTAGCTTGTTTTCCTGATTTTCCGTAGCGGTTGTTGTATTGAGCGTTTCGCGAATCTAATTGCAGTCGTTCGACGAAATTCACAGAAATCAAAATAGAGGAGTTACCCAGATGAAACGTACCTTGACGTCCGTATTGGTCGCCAGCGCATTGCTGAGCCTGTCCGCCACTTCGGCGCTGGCCAAAGTCACCGACAAAGACATTGAAAATGACGCAACAACCCCCGGCGATGTGGTTTCCTGGGGTGTAGGCACGCGTGGCCAACGCTACAGCACCTCGACCCAGATCAACACCAAAACTGTCAAGGATCTGGTCCCGGCATGGTCGTTCTCCTTCGGCGGCGAAAAACAGCGTGGCCAGGAGTCACAGCCCGTTGTCAGCAACGGCAAGATGTTCGTCACCGGTTCCTACTCCCGCGTCTTCGCCCTGGATGCCAAGACCGGTCACAAGCTGTGGCAATACGAGCATCGTCTGCCCGACGGCATCATGCCCTGCTGCGACGTGGTCAACCGCGGCGGCGCGCTGTATGACAACCTGTTCATTTTCGCCACCCTGGACGCACAACTGGTCGCCCTTGATCAGGACACCGGCAAGGTGGTATGGAAGGAAAAGCTTGGTGACTATGCTGCCGGCTATTCCGCAACGGCGGCCCCGATCATTGCCAAAGGCATGGTACTGACCGGTGTTTCCGGCGGTGAGTTCGGTATCGTTGGCCGCGTCGATGCACGCGACGCCAAGACCGGAAAGCTGGTATGGACCCGTCCGGTGGTCGAAGGTCACATGGGCTACAAGTATGTCGATGGCAAGCCGGTGGAGAATGGCATCAGCGGTACGCTCAACGCCACCTGGCCTGGCGAGTTGTGGAAGACCGGCGGCGCGGCCACCTGGCTCGGTGGCACCTACGATCCCGATACCGGCTTGGCCTATTTCGGCACCGGCAACCCGGCGCCGTGGAACAGCCATCTGCGCCCTGGCGACAACCTGTTCTCCTGCTCCACTGTCGCCATTGATGTCGCCACCGGCAAGATCGTCTGGCATTTCCAGAGCACCCCGAACGATGGCTGGGACTTCGACGGTGTAAACGAGTTCATCACCTACAAAACCAAGGATGGCAAGATCCTCGGCGGCAAGGCCGACCGCAATGGCTTCTTCTATGTGCTGGACGCCAAAACAGGCAAATTCCAGAATGGCTTCCCCTTCGTCAAGAAGCAAACCTGGGCCACCGGCCTGACCGCTGACGGCAGGCCGAAGTTTATCCCCGAGGGCCGCCCGGGCGACCCGGCCAAGAGCGCCGATGGCAAGAAGGGTAATTCGGTGTTTGCGGCGCCCTCCTTCCTCGGTGGCAAGAACCAGATGCCGATGGCTTACAGCCCGGACACTGGTTACTTCTATGTGCCAGCGAACGAGTGGGGCATGGAAATCTGGCACGAGCCGATCACCTACAAGAAAGGCGCAGCCTACCTGGGTGCCGGCTTTACCATCAAGACGCTTGATCCGAAGGACATTGGCGGCAACTACATCGGCGCCCTGCGTGCCGTTGATCCCAAGACCGGCAAGATCGTCTGGGAAGTTCAGAACAATGCCCCGCTGTGGGGTGGCGTCCTGACAACCAAGGGCGGCCTGGTGTTCTGGGGTACCCCGGAAGGTTTCCTGAAAGCGGCCGATGCCAAGACCGGCAAGGTGCTCTGGGAATTCCAGACCGGCACCGGCGTGGTTGCTCCTCCGATTGCCTGGGAACAGGATGGCGAAGAGTACATCGGCGTTGCCACCGGTTGGGGTGGCGCAGTTCCGTTGTGGGGCGGCGAGGTGGCAAAGAAGGTCAACATGCTGAACCAGGGTGGTTCGATGTGGGTCTTCAAGCTGCACAAGCACTAAGCATCCTCACTGGCCCGGAGCAATCCGGGTCAGCAATAAAAAGCCGGCATCAAGCCGGCTTTTTTATTGCTTCAACAACCTGATCGGCGTACCACCAGCGCCGGCTTTTCGTGCTCACGAATCCTTGATCGCTTCCACCGCGATCATTATCTTGATCTCATCGCCGATGCCCGGCGCACCGTAGGTCATGCCGAAGTCAGAGCGTCGCAGCGTGGTTTCAAGATTGGTTCCGCACAACTCGCGAGGCAGTACCGGATGCTTCGCACACTTCACCCGCGTCATCTCGAGCGTGACAGGACGCGTAACGCCAAGCAGGGTCAGTTCGCCTTCGACTCGGCCCGCCTGGCCGGATGCAACATGGAAGCGCGGTGCGACAAAGTGCAATGTCGGGAAGCGCTCCACATTGAAAAATCGCTCGCCGCGCATGTGCTTGTTCCACTCCTCCAACCCCATGTCGATCGAAGCCGCATCGATGGTGACATCGACCGAACCTTGCTGGCGCCCGTGATCGAGTTCCAGCTTGCCGCTGGTCTTGCTGAAACGGCCACGCTGAATGGTGAAGCCATAATGATCAACCTCGAAGACAGGATAGGTGTGGCGACCATCGATGGTGTAGGTCTCGGCATGCACCACCGTCGTTAAGGAAATCAGGGCGAGAAGCAGAAGGCTGGGTTTCATGGTTTGTCAGTTCATATTTTCAGGCGAAGACCGAAATATACCGCTCTTGGAGCGCCCGGTGCAGTGAAGGTTTCATGCGTCCAGGCAGACGAACTGGTCTGAAAGCTTCCGTTCGTATCGAACGGGTTCGCCCCCAGCGCACCGGCGCTGGCGTAATGCCGATCAAACACATTGTTCACTTTGACTGTGGCCTCCCAGCCACGGTCAAGTCTCACCCGTGCGCCGAGATTGAGCACACCGTAAGCTGCAACTTCTCCGCTGCCAAGAAAACTGCCTCCTGCCCGATGCGCATTGTTTTCGTTGCCACGCACATACTGCCGCGAAAAAGCTACGGCGTCGGCGCTCAGCCGCCAGCGATCATTGAGGCTGTACTCCGCGCCCAGCTTCAGGCTGTGCAGCGGGATACCCGGCAGGCGATTGCCGGACTGGATACGGATTTCATCCGCCGCGCATTGCGGGTCAGTCCCGCTTGAGCTGTTGTTTGGCGACAGCAGACAAGCGGCCGAGCGGTAGGCGGCCTTGACGTAGCTGTAGCCCGCACGCCATTCGATATTGCCGGTGCGCGCCGACGCATCCAGTTGGAGGCCTTCGCGCCGGGTGCGGCCAACGTTGCTGAAATAACCCTGGCTGGTGGACGTGCCGACAAAAAGAATATCGTCACGATTGTCGGCAGTGAACGCCGCCGCATTCCATTTCCATGGCCCGCTCTGCCCGCGCAAACCTGCTTCCAGGGTGCGGGTCACGACTTGTTTCAGAAAAGGGTCGGATTGCATCGCATTCGGCAGCGAACACGGATTGGCCGGATCGGCGCAGGCAAGCTCGATCGGACTCGGCGTCCGGTTGCCCTGGCCCATGCTGGCAAATGCCGTCACTGCAGGACTGAGCTGCCAGGTCACACCCAGTGAAGGATTGAGCTTGGTGTAGGTGAAATCACCATCGAGATTGGGCGAAACACCCGGGTTAAGCTGATCGACGGTAGTCACGCGCGTATGGTTGTAGCGCAGCGAGGTTGTAATCGCCAGATGCTGCGATGGTTTATATGTATCAGTGGCAAAAACGCTCCAAGTGCGCGTCGTGCCAATCAGCTGGTTGTCCAGTGTTTCGCCACCACCGTTAATGACTCCGCGCTGGGCATCGAAAATACCTTCTTCGGTAGTCTGGGAAAACGAAGTGCGACTCGCATCCGCTGTGACGCCAAAAGCAACGTGATTGTTGTCATCCTGCCGCGACCACTGCAGCGCCCCGCCCCAGCTGCGCTGAAGGCTGCGCGTGCGGTTGTTGGCGGCAGTCTCGTCATCGAAGCCGAGGCCGCCATTTGCGCCGATATCACCATCATTTGCACTCCCCTCGAACTCATCATTGACATCACCATTCAAGGTCTGCGTCCGGTTGCGACGGTGGTAGACAAGGGCCGACAAGCGTGATTTTTCGTCGAGCCAGTAGCCAGCATTCAAACTCACGAGATCGAGACGGTTTTTGGTATTGTCGGGTTTGGTAAAGATGCTCTCACGCCGCATTTGCAATATCGAGTCCGGTAACAAGCCATTGCCGGTGAGATCGGTATCCGCATGCGTCCAGGCCAGATCCATTTCGAGCGGGCCGTTACGGTGCGAGAGCTTGCCGAAAAACTGATCCACTTTCGAGGGCGAGAAATCGCGCCAGCCATCATCGCGGAACGCTGTGCCGGCAAGATAAACACCCAGCTCGCCGACCTTGCCCGAAAAGTCGGCGCTGGCGCTACGGCGACCGAAGCTGCCAAGTTCGGCCTCCAGCGTCGCACCGCGTTGCGTCAGCCCGCTCTTGGTATGAATCGACAGCGCCCCGCCCAGCGTATTCAGACCAAACAGCGGGTTGGAGCCGGGGATCAGGTCGATGCCGGAAATCGCCATGCGCGGAATCAAATCCCAATTGACGACATCGCCGAACGGCTCGTTGATGCGCACTCCATCCTGATACACCGACAAGCCCTGCGGCGTGCCGAGCAAGGGGCTGGCCGTAAAACCGCGGTAATTCACATCGGCCTGGAACGTGTTGCCCTGGATTTCGTTGACCGTCACGCCATTGAGCCGGCCATTCAGCAATTCCGGCAAGGTGGCAGAACCGCCTTCTTGCAGAGCGCGCCGGTCGAGCGACTGCACACTCGCCGGAATTTCGTTGCGCGGCTGTTCCAGACCGCGCACCGGAGAAATGCCAACCACTTCAATGACCGGCAATTCCGGCACCGTTTCGGTTTCTCCCTCAGCCCGGGCAAGTGCCGGATAAAAAGTGGCAGCAACGGCGAGGACAAGAAGGTTGCGGGGAAAAGAAAGAAGGGACATGCACAGGCTCCGTTACGAAAGGAAAGCTCCGGCGAGTATCGCGTCTGGCGCGAAAACCGAAAAGGGAATTTTTCCCGAGCCCCTTGCCTGCCTCAGTCAGGCTCCGGGCCGGCGTCGCCGTTTCCCGCAGCGGGCAGGATAACCAGCCCACGCTCGATCGCCAGCCGCATCACCTGGAACGCATTGTCGGCTCCAAGTTTCTCGCGAATGTTGGTCTGGTAATTCGCCACGGTCTTGCCCGACAGATGCAATAGTCCGGCGACTTCGGCCAGCGTGCGCCCATTGGCCAGCAGCCGCAGTATTTCGAACTCCCGTGCGTTCAAGGCATCGCGGATATCTTGCGCCGGGGCCGGTCGTGCAAGCGTCTCCGCTATTTTATCGGCAAGATAGCATCCGCCCTGCGCAACCGTGCACACCGCCTGAACGAGAACATCCGGCGCACTCGATTTGCTGACATAGCCCATCGCCCCGAACCGCATGGCGCGTGCCGGGAACACGGCCTCTTCGTGCATGCTGAAGATCAGTACGCGCGCCTGCGCGTCACGCGCCAGCATCCGGCGCATGATCTCCAGCCCGCTGGCGCCAGGCAGCGTAATGTCCATCACCACCACGTCGAAACGCTGAGCGACAAACAGGCGATACGCCTCTTCACCGTCACCGGCCTCGCCACGCACGCGAATCTGCCCGGTCGACTCCAGCAACCGGCGATAGCCTTCACGCACCACGGCGTGATCGTCAACCAGCAAAACATCGATCATGGCCGCACTCCTGTTTCCACACCTGCCGGACAGGGTAAACGCACAATAAGGGTGCAGCCTTTTCCCACTGCACTAACGATGGTCATTTTGCCGCCCGCTGCCTCGGCCCGTTCGCGCATGCCAAGCAGTCCCAATCCCGCATTTTTGCTGAAGGCGTCGAAGCCGCAACCATCATCTGCGATGACCAGTTCGATCGCACCATCGATCTGTCTGATGCAAATAGTCACACGTTGCGCACCGGAGTGTCGCACGACATTGTTCAATGCTTCCTGCGTCACGCGGTACAACATCAACGCGGTTGGTTCATCCAGCACAGGCTCGAGCGTATCGAGCATGGCAACCCGCAACTCGATCTCCAGCTTGGGCAGACGCTGCTGCCAGGTCGCTCTCAAATGCTCCAGCGCGACCGACAGACCGAGCTCATCGAGTGCCACCGGACGCAGGCGCCCGACGATGTTGCGTACCGCCGCATAAGCATGATCGGCCAAAGAAATAATGGAAGCCGCCGCCTGTTGCGTCGGCTCCCGATGACCGGGTGCCGTGGCGCGAATCGCCACGGCATCGATCTTGATGGCGTTCAGATACTGCCCCAGTTCATCATGCAGCTCGCGCGCCAACGCACGGCGCTCGCTCTCCTGCAAGGCCAGTCCCTGCCGCGTAAGCTGCCGCAATTGTTCCCGGCTTGCTTCCAGCTCACGCTCGCCGGCAATACGTGCGTGCAATTCCTGCCTGGCTTCCAGCCATCGCCGCCGGGCAAACCAGGCCAGGCCAGTGGACAAAACCAGCAACATCAAAGGAAACTCATCGATCTGGGCAAATTCGAGCGGACGTGACAACGCCAGGAGATATTCACTGGCTTCCAGCCAAGAAGCAAGAGCGAAAACGACAATGGCCAGCAGGGCCACCCAAAGCATATCGCGGCGAGCGGATGAAAAAGGAATAGTGGGCATGAGATGGAGTCGATCGGCGACAGTCAGTAACAAGCAACACTCGTATAAACCATTCAGCGCCACTGAAACTCGGCGCTGGCGAGACGGCGCCCGTGACACCCAATGATACAGAAACCGCCACACTGCACCGCTCTGCGGCGTAACCAACTGTTACATCTGCCATAGCGCAGACCGGATAGCTCATGATAGGATGCCGTCGGCTATGCGGATCGACATTGTCGGCCTGTGGCTTGGCCCGTATGCGGGAATCGTGGAATAAAATGAAAAAGCAGGCCAACCAACTTCATAAACTCAGGAGAAGCATCATGAAATACTCACTGCGCCCCTTGACCTTGATCACCGCCTTGATGGGCTGTCTCATCGCGCTGCCCGCCAGTTCGCATGGCGACGTCGTGCCGCATGCCGTCGACACGTCAAGTCTGAAACAACTTGGCGAAGAATGGCGCGAAGAAAATCCCTATCGTGGCGACAAGGCTGCCGAAACAATCGGCAGCTCGGCCTACAACCAGAACTGCGCACGTTGCCATGGCCTGGAAGCCGTCAGCGGCGGCGTTGCTCCGGATCTGCGCAAGCTCGATATCGATCCCGATACCGACCAGTATTTCCTGATGTCGGTTCGACATGGCAAGGTGCGCGATGGGCGGGTGTATATGCCGCCGTTCGAGGGTATTTTGTCGCAGGAGGCAATGTGGGCCATCAAGGCTTACCTTGAAACCCGCCGCGCCTCCTTGGAGCAATAATCCATGCTCAGCTGCAAACGGCATGTAAAGCACCTGTTCGCAAGCGTGATCCTGCTTGTGCTGTCGGCCGTCGTTGGCAGCGCCATGGCGCGCTCCAACGACCTGGCCGATCTGCAACAGCAGGGACAGATCAGTTTTGCCTTCTACAACGGATTCGCTCCCTTTTCCAGCAAAGGGAAGGGCGCGGATGTTGAAATCGCTGAAGCGCTGGCGGGCAAGCTCGGACTGAAAATGTCCGCGCTGTGGTTCGATGCTGGCGAGAACATGGAGGACGACCTGCGCAACATGGTCTGGAAAGGACATTACCTCGGTTATGGCCCGGCGGATGTCATGATTCATGTGCCGATCGATAATGCCTACATGTCGAAGATCGGCAAAGTTAAATTCTTTGCCCCCTATTATCGCGAACGCTTCGCCATTGCCAGAAACCTTGATCGCATACCGGAGCTTGAAACCCTGGCTGCTTTGGAAAATCAGCCGGTGGGTGTCGAGGGCGATTCATTGCCGGCAACCGTTCTTCTTGGCGCCGATGCAGGCAAGTATCGCAATACCCTGAAAATGTATAAAACCACAGAAGACGCAGTCGCCGCACTCAAGACCGGAGAAGTTGCAGCCGTTCTTGCCCAACAAGGCGAACTGGAAGGCGGTCTGGGTAAAGACAAGCTTTTTGCCATCGAATCGCCACCGATACCCGCGCTTCATTCGCGACAGTGGCCGCTCGGTCTGGCTGTCAAGGCAGAAAACGAGGAACTGGCAAAAGCGCTGCAAAAAGCCATGAATGAGTTGCTGGCCGACGGCTCAATCGACCGCATCATGGCAAAACATAGCATTGTTCATCGTCGGCCATGAAACTGCATGTCGGCCTGTGCGCCGCCCTTCTGGCCTGCATCGGCACTCTTGCCCATTCCGCACCTTTTGCCTATGTTCCCAATGAGAAATCCGGTTCGATATCCATTATCGACACCGCGACACATCATGTCGTCAATACACTGATGACGGGCGGCAAGCCTCGCGGGATTGCAGTCGCGCAGGATGGCAAAACGCTCTATGTGAGCGACCAGACAGCACACGGACTGGTGGTCATTGATCTGGTGAAACAAGAAGTCGCAGACCGCATCGCACTCGGCGAGTCACCCGAAGGGGTTAGTGTTTCGCCTGATGGCCGTTGGGTCGTGGCGGCGGTAGAACTGTCCAACAGTGTCACATTTATCGACACCGCGACACGACAAGTTGCATTCTCGGTTAAGACCCAGGGGAAAAACCCGGAGCACGCCGTGTTCAGTCCCGATGGTCGCTGGCTGTTCGTCAGTGCGGAAGAAGCCGATAGCGTTGATATCGTCGATGTCGCCAACCGCCGCCAGGTCAATGCCGTCAAAGTGGGGCCACGACCACGGGGCATTGGCTTCCTGCCCGATGGCAGCCGCGCCTATGTGGCTTGCGAGCTTGCCAGCACGGTCTATGTGATAGACGTTAAAACGCAGTCGGTGACTAACTCCATCAAGGCTGGAGAATTTGCCAACGGGATTGCAATCCCACCCGATGGCAAACATGTTTACGTCTCCAACGGCCGCAATGCTTCGGTTTCGATCATTGATGTAGCCAGCCAGACAATTACCGCTACTGTCCCTGTTGGCAAGCGGCCATGGGGTCTTGCCACAACGCCGGACGGCCGCACGCTGTATGTTGCCAATGGCCGCTCGGATTCGGTATCCGTCATCGATACGGAAACCGCTCAAGCCATCGCCACCATTCCAGTCGGAACAGCCCCTTGGGGCGTTGTCATTCGCTAGAAATTCGATTGTCCAACTGGTTGGCGAGGCGTGGCAATGCCATCATTTGGATTACACCCAGCCTGTCAAAGATGAGGCTGCATGATGCGCCGGTAAAACTCGTGAAAATGCTGCATCCCATCTTCCATTGGTGATTGGTATGGCCCGACTTCGCTGCGTCCCTGCTTCATCAAGGCATGCCGACCACGATCCATGCGTTCGCCGATGTCGTCGTCTTCAATCGCAGTTTCCATGTAGGCCGCCTGCTCGGCCTTGATGAAGTCAGGCTCGAACAAGGCAATGTCTTCCGGGTAGTAAAACTCGACGACATTCAGCGTCTTGTCCACATCCTGCGGGATCAGCGTCGAAACCACCAGCACATGCGGATACCACTCGACCATGATATTTGGATAGTACGTCAGCCAGATCGCACCCTGTGGAGGCAATTTGCCATTGTAGTAATCGAGAACGGCCTTATGCCAGCGCTGGTATGTCGCCGAACCCGGCTTGGCCAGCGACTGGATGCCCACGCGCTGCACCGAATACCAGTCACCGAACTGCCAGCTCAGATCATCGCAGGTGACAAACCCACCCAGCCCCGGATGGTAGGGCGCGACGTGGTAATCCTCCAGATAAACCTCGATAAAAGTCTTCCAGTTGTAGTTGCATTCATGCAACTCAACATGATCCAATTTGTAACCGGTAAAATCGAATTCTCGGGCTACCTTCATTCCTGCCAGATCAACATGAGGCGAGCGCGGCCCCTTGAACAACAGCCCTTGCCAGCGATCAAGCTTTTGCTTCTGCAGATTCAGGCAGGGATTGGCGGGGAAATGTGGCGCACCGACAAGTTCACCCCCACTGTTGTAAGTCCAGCGATGAATGGGACAGACAATATTTTTTGCGCTTCCGGAACCTTCCAGCATGATAGCCTGACGATGACGGCATACATTCGACATCTCGTAAATTCCGTCCGGCTGATTAACCAGAATGCATGCATGATCGCGCCATTCTTCACTGCGATAGTTATACACTTCAGGGACCATCAACTCATGACCAACATACCCTGGACCGGCATCAAAAATCAGCTTCTTCTCCAACGCAAAAAGCTTTTCATCAAAGTAGCACTCCACCGGCAACTGCGATTTATCAGGATAAAGTAACGCACTCGGGTTAATATCAGACATGATTTCCAACCTCCAAGAAAGAGCCGCCCGGAAACCGGAAATAAATGAGAAAGGATGAAAACACGGGAAAAGTCGGCAGAGAGCCAATCGCATTATTGTAGCGAATTTGACCGCAAGCCGCACCTAAGCTATTTTATGAATTTTCCCTGTCGCTGCCAATCGCAGCGGCCGACACAGTCCACATCTCATGGCAACCAGTGAAACAAAAAAGTCCGTATCGACACACATCCAATCGTTCGAAGCATCACTCAATGAATTGGAAGGCATCATTGCATCCATGGAAGCAGGACAGATGCCACTCCAAGAAACAATCAACACCTACAAACGGGGCATCTTGCTGTTGCGCCAGTGCCAAGATACGCTCAATGTCGCAGAGCAACAAACTCGCATCCTTGAACAGGATGCCTTGCATGAATGGAAGCCGGATGTCTCCGGCCAGCAGGGAGAGTGAAACGCATGGGTTTTACTGACTGGATGTACACCATCCAGCAGCGAACTGAGTCAACCTTGGACGCAGCACTGCCCCAGGTCAGGCATGCGCCATCCCGTTTGCATGATGCCATGCGATACGCGACACTGGGCGGCGGCAAACGTATCCGGCCCTTGCTATGCCATGCATCAGGTGAAATCTTTGCTGCGGATGAGAACGACCTGTGTACAGCGGCCATTGCGACAGAACTGATTCATGCCTACTCTCTGGTGCATGACGATCTTCCGTCGATGGACAACGATGTTCTCCGGCGAGGCAAGCCAACCTGTCATGTCGAATTTGACGAAGCCACTGCACTGCTGGCGGGCGATGCCTTGCAGGCGCTTGCTTTCCAGACGCTTGCAACGCGATGTCCAAATATTGCCCCCGAACGACAAATCATGATGATTCACTTGCTGGCCTCAGCCTGCGGATCACGTGGCATGGTGGGAGGGCAGGCACTGGATCTGGCCGCCGTTGGACAGCAGATAACACAGGATGAACTGGAACTGATGCATATCTACAAAACCGGAGCTCTGATCCGGGCGGCTGTACTACTTGGAGCGCACTGTGGCAATGCGCCCCCTGATGCACTTGAACATCTGAAACACTTCGCCAATCGCGCCGGCCTTTTATTCCAGGTAGTAGATGACATCCTTGATGCAGAAAGCAGTACGGCAACCTTGGGAAAAACGGCCGGCAAAGACGCGGTGCAAAACAAACCAACGTATGTCAGCCTGCTCGGCAACACAGGAGCCAAAGCACTGGCAACCAGTCTGCAAAAGCAGACACACGATATTCTTTCACCTTTTGGCGAACGTGCATTACGTTTGCACGAACTTACCGACTTTATTGTCGAGCGGAACTTTTGATGGCTACTCCACTGCTTGATACGATCCTCAGCCCTGCCGACCTGCGCCAGCTTACCCCGCCTCAACTGCCCCAACTTGCTGATGAATTGCGTGAGTTCCTGCTCGAATCCGTAGCTAGCACCGGTGGCCACCTGTCTTCCAACCTGGGCACGGTCGAACTCACCATCGCGCTACACCATGTATTCGAAACACCGGAAGACCGTCTGGTCTGGGACGTAGGACACCAGACATATCCTCACAAGGTGCTCACAGGCCGACGCAAGGATATGGCGCGCTTGCGCATGAAAGACGGTATCTCCGGCTTCCCGCGACGCGCTGAAAGCATCTACGACACATTCGGCGTGGGCCACTCTTCCACCTCCATTTCTGCCGCGTTGGGCATGGCCATTGCAGCAAAGAACAAGGGCGAGGAACGACGCGTGGTTGCCATCATTGGCGATGGCGCCATGTCGGCAGGACAGGCTTTCGAAGCATTGAACAATGCGGGCGTCAGCGATGCCAATCTGCTTGTCATTCTTAATGACAACGATATGTCGATATCCCCGCCGGTGGGCGCATTAAACAAATATCTGGCGCGCTTGTTGTCAGGGCGGACATTCAACGCCGCCCGCCGCGTGGGTGAAAAAGTCCTCTCCACGCTGCCCAGCATGCTTGAATTTGCCAACCGAATCGAGGAACACGTCAAGGGCATGATCTCGCCCGGCACACTGTTTGAGGAACTGGGTTTCAACTATATCGGCCCCATTGACGGCCACGACCTCGACGCATTGATTCCCACCTTGCAAAATCTGCGCCGTCTGAAGGGTCCCCAGTTCCTGCATGTCATTACGCGCAAGGGACATGGTTACAAGCTGGCCGAAACCGATCCCGTGCTGTACCACGGCGTCAGCAAATTTGACACGACACATGGCATTGCCCAACCCACGTCAAGCGTCAAACTGACGTACACCCAGACATTTGGCGACTGGCTGTGTGACCAGGCTGCACTCGATCCGCGCCTCATCGGGATCACGCCAGCCATGCGGGAAGGCTCGGGCCTGCTGCGATTTTCGCAGGAATTTCCTGATCGCTACTTTGACGTAGGTATTGCCGAGCAGCATGCCGTCACCTTCGCCGGTGGTCTCGCATGCGAAGGCATGAAACCCGTCGTGGCGATTTACTCCACCTTCCTGCAGCGCGCTTACGATCAACTGATTCACGACATCGCCCTGCAAAATTTACCTGTGGTTTTTGCCATCGATCGCGGCGGCCTGGTTGGCGCGGATGGCGCCACGCATAACGGCGCGTTCGACCTTTCATATCTGGCTTGCATCCCCAATATGGTCGTAATGACGCCCAGCGACGAAGATGAGTGCCGCAAAATGCTCAGCACGGCGTTTGCCATCGATGGGCCCACGGCAGTACGGTACCCCCGTGGCAGCGGCCCGGGTGCCTTAGTCCAGCCTGAGTTAACCACGCTCCTTGTCGGGAAAGGCGAGATACGGCGCAAGGGTGCACGTGTCGCATTTCTGGCCTTTGGCTCCATGCTCTCGCCTGCCCTGAAGGCAGCCGAAACGCTGGATGCAAGCGTTGCCAACATGCGCTTCGTCAAACCCCTGGATGCCGTGCTGATATGTGAACTGGCGGCACACCATGAACTGCTGGTAACCATCGAAGAAAACTCGATCATCGGTGGCGCAGGCTCCGAAGTGGCCCGGGCTCTCGAACAGGCCGGGATCAAAATCCCGCTGCTGCGCCTTGGCCTGCCAGATCATTTCATCGATCACGGCGACACCTCTTTGCTGCTTGCTGAAGCAGGGCTCGACGCCGCTGGGATTACGCACCGTGTGACTGCGAAACTGAACGCCCACAAATAGTTGAGTAATTTTGTCGGGAATGATAAAGTGCGAATAAATGCGGTGTACCATAACCGAAGACAACCATCATGAATTGTAGAGACTCCATGACAACCCCAGTCAAAGCCGTCATTCCGGATGTTCAGGCCAGCGAGGATCTGCGCCACTTGCCGATCAACAAAGTCGGCATCAAGGATATCCGGCACCCTTTCAAGGTACTGGATAAAAGTGGTGGCATCCGTCATACCATCGCGAACTTCAATATGTATGTCGGGTTGCCCCATAACTTCAAGGGCACGCACATGTCGCGCTTCGTCGAAATCCTCAATGCGCATGAAGAGGAGATCTCGGTCGAGAGTTTTGAAACGATGTTGCGCGAAATGGTTGTCCGGCTTGAAGCGCAAACCGGGCATCTGGAAATGAATTTCCCTTACTTCATCAACAAGACAGCACCAATTTCAGGTGTCAAAAGCCTGATGGACTACGATGTGACATTCATCGGTGAGATTCTCGCTGACGGTCACTATCGACAGACTGTTCGGGTGCAGGTTCCAGTCACCAGTCTTTGCCCCTGTTCCAAAAAGATATCCGAGCGTGGCGCACACAACCAGCGCTCGCATGTAACGATTACGGCCACAACAAATGAACGGGTCTGGATTGAAGACCTCATCAACATTGCCGAAACCGAGGCTTCTTGCGAACTGTATGGGCTGCTCAAGCGTCCTGACGAAAAATACGTTACCGAGCGCGCTTATGACAATCCAAAATTTGTTGAAGACCTGGTGCGTGATGTCGCCGTCGCCTTGAACAAGGATGCCCGCGTCGATTCATATGTCGTTGAGAGTGAGAACTTCGAATCGATTCACAATCACTCGGCGTACGCGCTGATTGAGTACGACAAGAAACCGGGCTAGCCTCATCTGCAGGCTGCACCAGCAATAAAAAAACGGGCGATACGCCCGTTTTTTATTATCGAAGAAGTGCCGAGAATCAGGCCTTCGCCTCGCGGTTTGTCCTGACCAGCTTTTCCTTGATTCGAGCCGACTTGCCCGAACGCTCACGCAGGTAATAAAGCTTGGCACGACGCACATCGCCACGGCGTTTGAGCTCAATGCTTGCAATCAACGGAGAGTAGGTCTGGAAGGTGCGCTCAACGCCCTCACCCGACGAAATCTTGCGCACGATGAAATTCGAATTCAGGCCACGATTACGCTTGGCAATCACGACACCTTCATATGCCTGGGTACGCTTGCGATCACCCTCAAAGACGTTCACATTAACGATCACTGTATCGCCCGGCGCAAACTCGGGAATAACTTTACCCAAACGTGCAATTTCTTCTTTCTCCAACTGGTCAATCAGATTCATTTCTTGCTCCATCAGTAATTATGGCTGCTGATAACACCCGCCAGCCTGACGCGCAGAGCAGAGGCCCAATACCCTGATGCGCGCTGTTTCTCAATCATCGCCCCGCTGGCACGCCGCCAACAGTTTGATCTCTTCCTGGCTTAGTACCCGATCCTCAAGAAGATCAGGACGCCGTTGCCAAGTCCGCTTCAGCGCCTGTTCAAGACGCCAACGCCGGATTCTTTCGTGGTTTCCCGACAACAATACCTCCGGGACGCCACAGCCTTCGTATACCTCTGGCCGCGTGTAGTGCGGACAGTCCAACAGACCGGCGGCAAATGAATCCTGCGCTGCCGATGCTTCATCATTCAACGCACCCGGCAACTGCCGGACACATGCATCCATCAAGGCCATCGCTGCAAGTTCGCCCCCGGAAAGCACGAAGTCACCCAGCGAGAGTTCCTCATCGACGCAGCGCTCAATCAAGCGCTCATCTATTCCCTCATAGCGGCCGCACAGAAGGATTGCTCCACTGCTAGCCGCCAGTTCCATTACCCGCTGCTGCCCAATTGGCGCCCCCTGCGGGGAAAGGTAAATTACTTTCGCCGTACCACCAGCGCCGACTTTTGCAGCATTTATCGCCTGCTCCAGCGGTCCTGCCATCATCACCATTCCCGGCCCGCCGCCATACGGCCGATCATCAATAGTGCGATGTACGTCATAAGCCCACCGTCGCGGATTCCAGCATTCCATCTGCCACAACCCTTGCTCCAGCGCACGCCGGGTAACTCCCGAAGCCGTTATTGCAGAAAACATCTCAGGAAACAGCGTAATGACGTCAAACCGCAGAGTCACCAGTCGCCATCCCAATCGACGTGAATCTTTCCTCCGGCCACATCCACGCGTTTCACCACATTTTCGATAAAAGGCAACAACCTTTCACGATCGCCATCCGTCACCACCAGTACATCATTCGCACCGGTCTCAAGCAGGGTTGCCACATTACCCAAAGACTCTCCCTGAAGATTCACTGCCCTCAAACCAATCAGGTCTTGCCAGTAATACTCATCTTTATCTGTCGATGGCAACTCACTACGCATGGCCCCAACAAAACATCCCACCAGGGCTTCCGCCCCCTGCCGGTCATCCACATCAACCAGCTTGGCAACAAAATTTCCCGAGTGAAGCCTGGTAGCTTCAGGAGCGCAGGCTCGCCAGTTCCCTTCTGCAGCATCAGCGTCCGGTGAAAGCCACCAATGCGGCATATCCTGCCATTTCAGTGGATCATCGCCAAACGGATGAACCTTCAACCAGCCACGCACTCCGAATGGGGCGACGATTCGCCCCAACACGATCATGCGAGTCAAGCGGCCTTTTGCACGGCCGACTGCTTCACCAGCCGAGCAGCAGTCTGCGACAACTGGGCACCATTTTCCTGCCAGTAAGCCAGCCGCTCGGCGTTGATCACAAGGCCACGCTCGTTCGCGGAGGCAACCGGATTGTAGTAACCGATGCGTTCAATGAAACGGCCATCGCGACGATTGCGCGAATCGGCTACTACCATGTTGAAAAAAGGGCGCTTTTTGGCACCACTACGGGCAAGGCGAATAACGACCATGATGTTCTCTCGCGCTACAGGAAAGCGGGAGATTTTAATTCAATCAAGAGCATAAAACAAGGCATGCCAGCGTGACAACTCGCAACACAGAGGTTGACGCCCTGTGTTGTCGGGCGTAGTGTGATCGCCTCTGGGATCAAGTAGCGGGGTTGCATGCTCGATATTGGGTCGCGGTGGTTTCCCTGCTATTCGTCGGAGAATGTTGTCCTTTCAACTTACTCGATAAAGGAGATTGCAATGTGTGATCTTATTATTCGTGTAACCGGCTCCGTGATTTGTGCTTCATTGCTTGTCTTGCCGCTGAGCGTCCATGCCGCACACAAGGGGCCGATGACGGATGCGAAGCTGATCGCGAGCGCCATGAAGGCGGCGCCACCGGGTATTGCCAAAGCAGCAACCATTGTTGTGATGGAAGCCGATGGCAAGATGCGTACCTTGCGCAGTGGTACCAACGGCTTTACCTGCATGCCGGACAATCCGGCGACGCCGGGCCCGGATCCGATGTGCATGGACAAGAATGCCATGGAGTGGGCGGGCGCGTGGATCGGTCATACGACACCGGCGCCGGGCAAGATTGGCTTCATGTACATGCTTGCCGGCGGGACGGATGCCAGCAACACCGATCCGTATGCGGCCAAACCGGAACCCGGTAATCACTGGATCAAGACGGGGCCTCACGTGATGATCGTCGGCGCCGACGCGAGTTTTTACGATACCTATCCGAAGGGTGCGGATCCCGACACATCGGTTCCGTATGTCATGTGGGCGGGTACCCCGTACCAGCACCTGATGGCGCCGGTCAAATAAGCATCACGCCGGAAAACAGCGATGGCGCGGGAAGCGTGGGCAAGGTCATGTTTCCCGTAAAAGCCGGCGCCCAAGGGCGCTTCCTTCGAGGCGTGTTGGTGACGACTCGAAGATAGTACAGAGCGGCGCTCAGCCTGCCTGATACAAGCGGCGCCGCTCTTCTTCCTGTCGCGCCAGCTTGACCTCTTCCAGCACCGCGCCGACATCGGCGATGCGATGGTCGGTTTCGATGCGACCCGTTAGTTTACTTTCGGGACTCAACGAACCCGCCTCGTAGAGGCGCCAGATTTCCTTGCCGTAGTCGCTGCCACCAAGTTCGGGCGCGAAACGACTGAAGTAGCTCGCCAGGTTGGTTACATCGCGTTCCAGCATCGCGCTGGCGTTGCTGTTGCCGGCGGCATCGACGGCCTGCGGCAAGTCGATGATGACCGGGCCGTCGGCGCCGACCAGAATATTGTATTCGGAGAGGTCGCCGTGGATGATTCCGGCGCACAGCATGCGAACCACCTGATTCAGCAGCCCGGCATGGAATTGCAGCGCCTGCGTCACCGATAGTTCGATATCGTTGAGTCGTGGCGCCGGATGTCCATCGGCATCGGTGACCAGATCCATCAGCAGCACACCCTCGTGGCAAATATAGGGCTGCGGTACGCGCACTCCGGCGGCGGCCAGGCGGTACAGGGCATCGACCTCGGCGCTTTGCCAGGCTTCTTCCTGCATCTGGCGCCCGTAGCGCGAGCCTTTTTCCATGGCCCGCGCCTGGCGGCTGTTCTTGGTTCTGCGGCCTTCCTGGTAGGAGGCATTCTTGCGGAAGCTGCGCTGCTTGATGTCTTTGTAAACTTTGGCGCAGCGGATCGCTTCGCCGCAACGAACCATGTAGACGGTGGCTTCCTTGCCGCTCATCAACTGGCGCAGCACTTCGTCGATCAGACCCTCGGCGACCAGTGGCTGCAGCCGGTTTGGAATTTTCATAAGGCAGGCCCTGGCGCGGCTTCTAAGGCGCGGTGTCTTGCAGCAAATGCACTTTTGCCCGCTTGCCCTTGAGCGAGCCGGCCGACAGCTTGCGCAGTGCCTCACGCGCTATGTCGCGTGCGACGGCGACATAGGTGGTGGATTCCGTCACGTTGATCTTGCCGATCTGCTCCTTGCTGAAACCGGCTTCCCCGGTCAGCGCGCCGAGTACGTCGCCTGGACGGATTTTTTCCTTGCGGCCGCCCAGAATCAACAGGGTGACCATCGGCGGCAACAGGGGTTTTTCCGCTTCACTGTGGGACGGCTTGAGTTCGTTCAGGGGATGCCATTCAAACTCAACGCCCTGCGCCTTTTCGATCTCGGTCACGCGCCCCATCTGGTTGCCGCTGACCAGACTGAACGCCCATCCGGCCTGATCGACGCGGCCGGTGCGGCCGATGCGATGAATATGCACTTCGGGGTCGGGCGTGATGTCGACATTGATCACCGCTTCGAGTTGCGCGATATCCAGCCCGCGTGCGGCGACATCGGTGGCCACCAGTACCGAGCAGCTGCGGTTGGCGAATTGCACCAGTACCTGATCGCGTTCGCGCTGCTCCAGCTCGCCATGCAGGGCGAGCGCGACAAAGCCTTCGTCACGCAACACCTGCAGCAAGGCGCGGCATTGCTCACGCGTGTTGCAAAATGCCAGCGTACTCACCGGGCGATAGTGGTTGAGCAACTGTCCGACGACGGCAAACTTTTCCTCGTTTTCAACTTCATAAAAACGCTGGCGTATCTTGCCGGCCTCATGCTGTTCCGCCAGTGTGATCCGTTGCGGCTGACGCAAAAACTGGCGGCTCAGGCCGGCAATGCTCTCGGGGTAGGTGGCGGAAAACAGCAGGGTCTGCCGCTCCCCGGGGCAGGCTTTGGCGACGAAGGCGATATCGTCGAAGAACCCCATATCCAGCATGCGATCCGCTTCGTCCAGTACCAGGGTGTTGAGTTGGGCCAGGTCGAGGCTGTGGCGCTGCAAGTGATCCATGATCCGCCCCGGTGTTCCCACCACGACGTGGGCGCCGTGTTCCAGGCTGGAGCTTTGCGGCCGCATGGGGCTGCCGCCGCACAGCGTGAGCACCTTGATGTTGTTTTCGCCACGCGCCAGACGGCGGATTTCCTGGGTCACCTGATCGGCCAGTTCACGCGTCGGGCACAGCACCAGGGCTTGCACGGCGAAGTTGCGCGGATTGAGTCTGGTCAGCAAGGACAGTGCAAACGCCGCTGTTTTACCGCTGCCGGTCTTGGCTTGCGCGATCAGATCATGGCCGGCGAGAGCCAGCGGCAGGCTGGCGGCCTGAATCGGCGTCATCTGCCGGTAACCCAGCTGTTCCAGGTTGGTCAGCGTTGCCGGCGCTAACGGTAATTGCGCGAAAGACAAGGCGGCGGCGCTGTCGACATCCGCCTGCGCCGTGACCGGCGCGTCATTGCGGGGAGATTCGGTGGGAGCTGGGCAGGTAGAGTTCATGCCCGATTATAAAGGCATGCGTCAGACATCCCCTTATTGCCGCAGGAAGAAAGCAAAGCCGGGCGCTGCTGATTGAAAAAGTCGGCGCTGGTGATACGGCGGCACAGAGAAAAAGCGTGCAGCTCAGCCCGCCAAAAAGCTGCGGGCGACAGCTTCGGCGACCTTGATGCCGTCGACACCGGCAGAAAGGATGCCGCCAGCATAGCCGGCGCCCTCACCGGCGGGAAACAGGCCGCGCACGTTCAGGCTTTGCAGCTCGGCGTTGCGGGTGATGCGCAGTGGCGACGAAGTGCGCGTCTCGACCCCGGTCATCAGCGCATCGTACATGTCGAAACCGCGAATCTTGCGGCCGAAGGCGGGCAGCGCCTGGCGCAGGGTTTCACTCACGTAGTCGGGCAGGCAGCGGGTCAAGTCGGCGAGGCGTATGCCAGGCGTGTAGGAGGGAATCACCTCGCCCAGCATGGTTGAGGCGCGGCCGGCCAGAAAATCGCCCACCAATTGCGCCGGGGCACGGTAATCGCCGCCGCCGGCGGTGAAGGCCAGAGACTCCCAGTGACGCTGGAATTCGACCCCGGCCAGCGGGTCGCCGGGATAACGTGGCGGGTAGTCGGCCGGCGAGATGCCGACCACGATGGCGCTGTTGGCATTGCGCTCATTGCGTGAATACTGGCTCATGCCGTTGGTGACGACGCGCCCCGGCTCTGACGTGGCGGCCACCACCGTGCCGCCGGGGCACATGCAGAAACTGTAGGCCGAGCGCTGGTTTCGCGCATGGTGCACCAGCTTGTAATCGGCCGCGCCGAGAATCGGATGACCGGCATTTTTACCAAAGCGGGCGCGGTCGATCAGCGATTGCGGATGTTCGATGCGGACGCCGATCGAGAAGGGCTTGGGCTCCATGAAAACGCCGTGCCGGTGCAGCATTTCAAACGTATCGCGGGCGCTGTGGCCAACGGCCAGCACGACATGGTCGCTGGCGATGAATTCGCCGCTGGCCAGTGTGACGCCGCGCACTTGTCCATGCTCGATCTGGAGCCCATCGACACGGCTCTGGAAGCGGATTTCGCCACCCAGCGACTCGATGTTGGCGCGCATGGATTCCACCATCGAGACCAGGCGGAAGGTGCCGATGTGCGGCTTGGCGACATAGAGAATTTCTTCCGGCGCGCCGGCCTTGACGAATTCGGTGAGCACTTTGCGGCCGCGATATTCCGGATCGCCGATCTGGCTGTAGAGCTTGCCGTCGGAAAAGGTGCCGGCGCCGCCTTCGCCGAACTGGACGTTCGATTCCGGATTGAGCTGGCCCTGGCGCCACAGGCCCCAGGTGTCCTTGGTGCGTTCGCGCACCGCTTTGCCGCGATCCAGAATCAGCGGCCGAAAGCCCATCTGCGCCAGGATCAGGCCGGCGAAGAGCCCGCAGGGGCCGGTGCCGATGACCACAGGTCGCGGCCGATTCGTGTGTTCCGGCGCGTGGCCGACAAAGTGATAAGAGGTGTCCGGCGTCGGGCCGGCGTGCAGATTGCCGCGCAGGCGGGCAAGTACTGCCGCCTCGTTCTTCAGCGCGACATCGATGGTGTAGGTGAGGATGATGCTTGCCGGCTTGCGGGCATCGTAACTGCGGCGGAAGATCGTGTAGCCGAGCAGCTCATCTGTCGCGATGCCAAGTCGCCGGATGATCTCGGCGTGGAGATCATCCGGAGTGTGGTCAAGCGGCAGTTTGAGTTCGGTCAGTCGCATAAGACGCTGGCATGCGGCTGCCAGGCATGTTTCAAGTCAGGGGCCGGTGACGACCCGGCTGTCCTTGACGAAATACTCCGTATCGCCAAAGCAGCTGCCCGGCAAGCCTTTGTGCTGCTCGTAGGTAACGGCTACACGCTGCCCCATCTGGCCGTTGATCCTGGCAGCAAGCGCACTGTCATGCACGGTGAAGTAGAACTTTTCCGGGGTGGAGCCAGGCATCGCAACCAGCGCCAGTTCGCCTTCCCAGGTTTTGCAGAGCCAGCCCTTGCGCGAGAATTTCTGCACGAATCCGGCGCGTTCGCCATCGGAGTAGCTGTACTGGAACGCCAGCCAGACATAGCCGGCGAAGAGCAGCGCCGCGACGAGCAGCAGGCCGATGAGACTTTTCAGAAACGTGGGCCTGGCCAGGGTTGGCATCGTCATTCCTTGGAGGTGGGCAGAGGGGCTGCGTGAGCGTGCCAGAACGCTTATTTGACCCGGTTCTTGTACTCGCCGGTGCGGGTGTCGATTTCGATCTTGTTGCCGATTTCGACAAACAGCGGCACGGGCAGCTCGAAGCCGGTGCCGAGCCGGGCCGGCTTCATCACCTTGCCCGAGGTGTCGCCCTTGACGGCGGGCTCGGTGTAAATGACTTCGCGCACCACGCTGTTGGGCATTTCGACCGAGATGGGTTTGTCATTGAAGAAAACCACTTCGACGGCCATGCCGTCCTCGAGGTAATTCACCGCATCGCTCATGTTCTCGCCTTCGACCTCGTACTGGTTGTACTCGGCGTCCATGAAGACATACATGGGGTCGGCGAAATAGGAATAGGTGCACTCCTTGCGCTCCGGCACCACCTGCTCGAACTTGTCGTCGGCCTTGTAGATGGCCTCTGATGCGGCTCCCGTGAGCAGGTTCTTGAACTTGAATTTGACGACCGCCGAACTGCGGCCGCCCTTGTTGTATTCGGCTTTCTGTACCACGAGCGGATCATTACCGATCATGATGACATTTCCGGCGCGGAGTTCCTGGGCGATTTTCATGAGTGTGCTTCCAGCAAAAGGATGGGAAAGTGATAGCCGGCTATTTTAGCCGTTCAAGGCAGAACTGCACAAGATTGGTCGTCAGATCAGGGCGCTGCGATAAGTGTTTGCTCCACGCCTGCGCGTGCCGGGCAAGTCGTGGCAGGGCGGCGGCAAAGCGGTTCCAGGCGAGTGCGCCGTCACCATTCCAGGCGTGCCAGAAACCGGTGAGTGCAGACAGTGCGGCCGCATCGGTCGCCGCATCGTCAGCGTCAGCGCGATGCACCTGTCCGGGAACTTTTGTGTAAAGGCTGAGGAAGGCATCGAGTTTCATACGATGCACATCGTCTGCTTGCGGGTAGATCTGCCAGACAAAAGGCTTGCCGGCCCACTGCGCGCGGATGAAGGAGTCCTCGCCGCGCACAAAATTCACGTCGCAGGCCCAGAGCAGTTCGTCGTAGCGTAGTTGCGGCAGGAAAGGCAGGGGATGAACGTGCAGGCGGCCGTTCCGGTTTGGCGCCTCGCTGCTACCGGGGCGCAGCAGATGAACCGGGGTGTCGGCCGCGGCCAGCGCCTCCAGCAAGGCCTGGATCGGCGCATGCGGATAACTGAACAGGGACAGCATGAGTTCGCCCGGAACCCTGGGCGGCAGGCCGAATTCGGCGCGGAAGGCGGCTTCGTCGAAGGCTTGACGCCGACTTTCATAGTCGCGTTCGCGCAGCAGGCCGCCGGTTTCTTCGGTAAATCCGGGGAAGAAGAAATGTTTCACCAGCGGCAGTTGCGGATGGGGCGAGGGCAGCGCATGACATTCGGCCACCCAGCTTTCGGCGGAGAGATGGTCGAGATTGATCCACACCGGTTTTTTCCCGCGCCGCGCCATGGTCTCGACATAGCGCGCCGGCAAGGCGCAGGCGAAGGCTTCGATCACCACGTCGGGAATGTCGTCGGCAGCGACGGGCGGAAAGTCGGCCGGCCAAGGCCGCACCTCGACCGGCTCCGCGTCATGGCCGGGCGCGAGTTGCGCCAGCGGCACTGCATCGTCGATCCACAGCCGCACCTGCCAGCCGTGCTCCAGTGCCAGTTGCCGCGCCAGACGCCAGCAGACGCCGGCATCGCCGTAGTTGTCGACGACGGTGCAGAAAATGTCGCAGTGGAGGGTGAAGTTCGTCATGAGGGACGGTATCCTAGCCGAATGAACGAACTTTTACGCTGTACCGAGTGTCCGCGCCTGGCGGGTTTTTTGGCCGAGGTGCGCACAAACCATCCGGATTACCATGCCCGGCCGGTGTTGCCGTTTGGCGACCCGCAGGCGCGGCTGCTGATCGTCGGCCTCGCCCCCGGCATGCACGGCGCCAATCGCAGCGGGCGGCCGTTCACCGGCGATTATGCGGGCATCCTGCTCTACGAAACCCTGCACGCCTTCGGCTTCGCCTCGCAGCCGGTTTCGGTCGCGGCCGACGATGACTTGCAGCTGATCGACTGCCGCATCACCAACGCGGTGAAATGCCTGCCGCCGCAAAACAAGCCGGAACCGGCTGAAATCAGGACCTGCAACCGCTGGCTGGCGGATGAATTTTCCGCCGCGCCGGAGGTGCGGGTGATCCTGGCGCTCGGGCTGGTGGCGCACAAGGCGGTGCTGCTGGCCTGCGGGCTGAAGCAGGCCGCGCTGCCGTTTGCGCATGCTGCGCGCCATGTCCTGCCCGATGGCCGCATCCTGATCGACAGCTACCATTGCAGCCGCTACAACACGCAAACGCGCCGTCTCACCAACGCCGACTTTCACGATGTCTTCCACCGCATCCGCGCCGAACTTTGACAGCCAGGCGTTTCTCGCCGCATTGACCGAGGCGCCGGGGGTGTATCGGATGCTCGATGCCACGGGCGCACTGCTTTACGTCGGCAAGGCGAAGAACCTCAAGCGCCGCGTATCTTCCTATTTTCAAAAGACCGGCCACAGTCCGCGCATCGCGCTGATGCTGCAACAAGTGGCGGCGATGGAGGTGACGGCGACGCGCTCGGAAGCCGAGGCGCTGATACTCGAAAACACGCTGATCAAAAAGCTCACGCCGAAATACAACATCCTGTTCCGCGACGACAAGTCCTATCCCTATATCGGCATCGGTGGCAAAGACGGCGGCGCCGCCTTCCCGCGCCTGTTTTACCATCGCGGCCGCTTCGACAAAAAATCGCGCTACTTCGGGCCTTTTCCCAGCGGACTCGCGGTGCGCGAGAGCATCGAGCTGATCCAGAAGACCTTTCTCCTGCGCACCTGCGAAGATGCCGTGTTCGCCCATCGCTCGCGGCCCTGCCTGCTGCACCAGATCAGGCGCTGCAAGGCGCCCTGCGTGGGGATGGTCACGGCGGAAGAGTACGCCGCCGATGCGCGCCTGGCTGAACTGTTCCTGCGCGGCAAGCATGCCGATGTGATCGATGACCTGAGCCGGCGCATGGAGGCCGCCGCCGGGCGTCTTGAATTCGAGACGGCGGCGCAGTTGCGCGACCAGATCAAGGCGCTGCAAACCGTGCTGCATCGGCAATATGTCAGCTCGACCAGGGAGGCCGATGTCGACATCATCGCGGCGCGGGTCGAGCGCGGCGAACTGTGCGTCAATCTGGCGATGGTGCGCGGCGGCCTGCACATGGGTGATCGCGCCTATTTTCCGCAGGCGCCGGCAGATGCTACTGCAGCAGAAATCCTCGCGGCATTCATCACCCAGCATTACGCCGAGCAGCCGGCGCCGGCGCGGCTGATCCTCAGTCCGTGGCCGGTGGACGAGGTACCGGAGGGCATTTCTGCCGGGCCGGCCAGGAATGAAATGGAGCGTGCCTGGGTGGATATGGCAGAGCACAACGCACGGCTTGCGGTAGCCGCGCGCAAGCAGGCCAGGACACGTTCCGGCAGTCGCCTGCGGGCCTTGCAGGAAGCGCTGGAACTGCCCGAAGCGCCGCGTCGCATCGAGTGTTTCGACATCAGCCACACAATGGGCGAGGGCACGGTCGCCTCGTGCGTGGTGTGTGTCGACGGCGCGATGAAAAAAAGCGACTACCGCCGTTTCAACATCGAAGGCATCCAGCCCGGCGACGACTACGCGGCGATGCGCCAGGCCCTGACCCGGCGGTACGAGAAAGTTCCTGAAAGGACGCAAAGCGCTGGCGCTGGCATGACGGCGGCGCCCGATCTGATCCTGATCGACGGCGGCAAGGGGCAGCACGCTGTCGCCCGCGAAGTCCTGGCCGAACTGGGTCTCGACCATCTGCTGACGGCCGGCATTGCCAAGGGTGAAGGCCGCAAGCCGGGACTGGAAACCTTGTTCGTCCATGGTCGCAGCCAGCCGTTACAATTGGCCATGGACAACGCCGGCTTTCATCTGCTGCAGGAAATTCGCGACGAGGCGCATCGCTTCGCCATCGTCGGCCACCGCGCGCGGCGGGCGAAGGCGCGCAGCCATTCGCAGTTGGAAGATGTGGTCGGCATCGGCCCGGCGCGGCGCAGAAAGCTGCTGGCGCAATTCGGCGGACTTGATGGCGTGCGTGCGGCGACGGTGGATGACTTGTGCCGCGTCGAAGGCATTTCTCGTCATCTGGCTGAAGCCATCCACAAACAAATGCGCTGACTGACGACTTCATTAACCTGCCGATGCCGCTCAATATTCCAAACCTGCTGACCTGGGGCCGGATTTTCCTGATCCCTTTCGTGGTCGGCATCTTCTATCTGCCGCTGCCGCCCGCCGAGCAAAACATTCTCGCCACCGTGGCGTTTGTGATTGCCGCGCTGACCGACTGGTTTGACGGCTGGCTGGCGCGCAAGCTGGGCCAGACTTCGGCCTTCGGCGCTTTTCTCGATCCCGTGGCCGACAAGCTGATGGTCGCGGCGGCGCTGGTGATGCTGGTGCAGCTGGGACGTGCCGATGCGCTGCTGGCCTTCATCATCATCGGTCGCGAAATCGCCATTTCTGCCCTGCGCGAATGGATGGCGAAAATGGGCGCGGCGAAAAGCGTTGCCGTGTCGTTTATCGGCAAACTGAAAACCGCAGCGCAGATGACGGCGATCCCGTTACTTTTATGGCATACACCGATCGACGGCATCGATGTGCAATGGGCGGGCACGTTGCTGCTCTGGATTGCCGCGTTGTTGACCTTGTGGTCGATGGCTTATTACCTGCTGAAAGCATTTCCTGAAATCTCCGCGCGCAACCGTTGACAGGGTGGATTCAGTAGCTATAATTCGCGCCTGGTCTGCGGGAGTAGCTCAGTTGGTAGAGCGATACCTTGCCAAGGTATAGGTCGAGAGTTCGAGACTCTTCTCCCGCTCCAGAATTCTGGGGGAAAGCATTGCTTTCCCCCTTTTGATTTTCAAGCCTTCTTGCGGGCTTGCGGCGCGATAGCAAAGCGGTTATGCACCGGATTGCAAATCCGTGTAGGTCGGTTCGACTCCGGCTCGCGCCTCCAGTGTTTCATGGCCGTTCTCAGAACACAGCTTCAGCGCCACCTGCAGCCCGAGTGGTGAAATCGGTAGACACAAGGGACTTAAAGCAATTTGAGCCCTCCGGGGGAAACCCCAGAGGTGAAACCCGTCAAATTCGGCGAACGCCCTGGATGCGGCAGCATCCGAGCCAACACCGAGCCAAGCCCGCGAATCAAATGGTTCGAGGGAAGGTGTAGAGAGCAGACGGCGGGCACCTACAGCCGCAAGGCTATGGTGAAGGCGTGCTCCAGACCACGAACAGCGTTCGCGCTGGCGGCGAAAGTCGAAGTGGTAAGAAAATCCCTCGACCTCACGGTCGTGCCGGTTCGATTCCGGCCTCGGGCACCAATTTGTTGGAGAGCCGTCCCTGTTCAAGGCTTTTCATTTCACTGCACAGCGCTACGTGGGTTCATTCCGACAGGTAGCCAAAGCCATTGAGGCCGTCGACCCACCCGGTGCGGCGACGCTTCGACATGCCTCCACTCACCTCGACACCCTCCTGACCCAGCCACGCGATGGTATCGGCCAGGCGCATGTCATCCATTCGCCGCAAAAACGGCTGGCCGCCAAGGACCTGCTGGGCATTGACATCTTTTGATGTTGGCAGGCTTCCGCATGGAGATGTCTGTCGTGGTGGTGGTGGCGCTGCCATGCCCGGCGCCAAGCCGGGCTAATGGCATGACGCGGGAAGGAAGCCTACGGACGGTAGTCCTTGTGGGTTGCTTCGAAGCGCTTGATCTGATCCTCGGCTTCGTCCTTGCTGATGCCGTACGCTTCCTGCACCTTGCCCAGCAGTTCGATGCGCTTTCCGCCGATCACGTCAAGCTGGTCGTCGGTGAGCTTGCCCCACTGCGTTTTTACATTACCCTTGAATTGCTTCCAATTGCCTTCAATGATGTCCCAATTCATGTGAATCTCCTTCGGTTTGATGCTCTTGCCGGCGGAATTGCCAACCAATAAGCGGTGCTGCAGCCGACCGTATTTGCCGCTCGCGCGACGGACATTTCTATCAACTTCATTGGTGCGCCAGCTGCAAGCGCAAGCCTAAGCGCCGGCTTCGGCGCGGTCGGTGCGGTGGCGCACGCCGGCTCAGCGACGCCGGGAGATGAAGCCGGCAACAAGACCGGCCGCTGCCGCCACGCCAAGCACCTTCCACGGGTTCGCCTTGACGTAGGCATCCGTGGCTTTGGCGGCAACACGAGCCTTCTCCGCGACCGCCATGCGGGCATCGTGAAGGCTGTTCCTGGCATCACCCAGCACGACTTTGACGTCTTTCACCAATACCGCTTTTGTGCCGGCGAAACTTGTTTCACTGGCAATCGATTCCGTAGTCATCATTCTTTCTCCTTATGTGGACGTGCAAACTGGAAATCGCCGCGCCTGCGGACACAACATTCTCCCGGCGACTCCCTCTGCCTCGCATATTGGCCTCTGCCGCTGTTCTCGTCTGTGCGCAACCGTACGCCAGGCCCCGGCCGGAACGCGGGCCCGCTGGAACGTGTGTGCGTTGCCGAACAGACACCTGTCCCAATCCACGTAGCATGTCCTGCAGCGCATGACGCAAGGCCACGAGGTCAATGTGATCGCGCTGCGCACGGTGAATGACCCGCCGTCTCGGGTCAGAAGTTGGGAGACATATCATGTCATTAGGAACAATTCTGCTAATCATCCTGGTGCTGATGCTGATCGGCACGATACCGGCATGGCCGCACAGCCGCGGCTGGGGTTACGGTCCCAGCAGCGGGCTCGGATTGGTAGTGCTGATACTGCTGATACTCGTACTGACGGGCCGGATATAGCGCGTCGCTCGATGCAGCGGCTGTTGTATTACGTCTGGAACTTTATTGAAAAGGGAAGCAAATGAAAAACAGCGAACGCTTCAAATTAACGGTCATAGCGACACTGGTTGTGGTCGGACTGGCGGCGTGCGACAAACAACCGGGGCCCGCCGAGACCGCTGGCAAGAAAATCGACCAGACGGCCGAAAATGCCGGCAAGGCAATTGATGAATCAGTCGACAAGCTTGGCGACAAACTGAATGCGCAAGGCGCCAAAACTGGTGCGGCCATGGATGACGCCGAGATCACGACCAGGGTCAAGGCAGCCATTTTTGCCGAGCCCGGGCTCAGGACGCTGCAGATTAATGTCGATACCGTGAAGGGCGTGGTCACATTGACCGGGTCGGTTGATTCGCCGGCGAACAAAGACCGGGCCCAGGCACTTGCGGGTGCGGTGGCCGGCGTAAAAGAAGTCAGGAACCTCTTGGTATCGAAGGCGGGGACCTGAGACTGGCTTGTCCGTGTACGGGTTTCTGTACACGGAGGATTCACGGCAGCGCCGTGACAATTGAGATATGACCAACTGCCGGCAGGCTTCAGGATGGCCGGATTGGGACGTCACTCAGACAATACCGTCTTTGCTCACCAGTCGCTGCAGCGTGCCGTCCTCGAGGATCGTGCGGGAAAGGTTGTCGAACCAGACGTGCTGGCCCAGCGCCTTGAATTCGAGCAGGAGATTGGCCTTCATGCATTTGTGTCCTGACGAGTCGTTGTCCGGCTCTCGTCCCAGTGGAACTTGTGCAGCAGGCGGTGCCCGACCGGCACCAGCACGAGACCGGCAGCGACGATGAAGACCAGGCCGGCGTAGAGCGCATAGAGCCCGGCAAAGACCTTGCCACCGTCACTACCCGGCGCGTCCACGGGGCCCATGCCGCCAAGCAGCATGGCGCTGTTGAGGAAGGCATCGCGCCATGCCAGAGCCTCGAAGTATCCGTACCCGGCCATGCCGACGAGCAGGGAGCCCGACAGCAAACCCGCGGCAGCGGCAATATGAAACGCGAGGCGCCGGACGAAATGGGCACGAGGCAGCGGCGGATGCGACTGCGATTCGTACATGGAATTTTGTCCTGCCGCAGCCCCCGGCGTACAAGGATTACTTCTTGTCGCCCTTGGCTGCGTCCTGGATCTTGTCGCCGGCCTTTTCGACCTGCTGTCCGACGTTCTCCACCGCCTTGTCGACATCCTTGCCGGCTCGCTCCGCCGGACCTTCCTGCTTCTGGCAGCCAGTCAGCGCCACCAGAAATACACTCAAGACCAGCGCTGCGTGTGTTGTTTCACGGATTTTCATTTCTGCAATCTCCTGCCCACCGCTTTGCCCGGAAGCGGGAGTGGCCGTAATGGCTCCCGCGCTTCCGGCCCAGGCTCAGGGCTTACTTGTTGATTTCGTGGCCAATGACGCCGCCTACGGCTGCGCCGCCGACGGTGCCGACTGCGCTGCCGCCGGTAAGCACGGCACCGCCGACTGCGCCGACTCCGGCGCCGATGGCGGTGTTCCTGTCCTGCGTCGACATTCCGCTGCAACCGCTCAGACCGAGGAATACTACCGCGGCAACTGTACCTAATGTGAATCCTTGTATCGTTTTCATGGGATTACCTCTTTTGTAAACGTTATGTTTCGGGTGCTGCTTGATGCGACTTGCTACTTGCCGAATTTCACCTTCGCCTGGTTCAGGCAGCGATCCTTGGCGGCACCCGCATAGGTGTCGCACTTCTCCTTCGCCACCGCGTAGCCGGCGTCCGTCTTGTCTGCCGCGGCATCCTTGCGGGCTTCAGCAGACTCCTCGCTGGCGGTATTGCGGGCAGCGGCGGTCTTCTCCTTGGCCGTGGTATTCGCTTCCGCGGTTTTCAATTGCGTCTTGGCGTCGGCTTTGGCGGTCGTCTGCGCGGCCTTCGCTTCCTTGACGCAGACATCCTTGGCGTTGCCGGCCAAGTCGTCGCATTTCTCGTTGGCTATTGCATAGGCGGCTTCTGCCTTGGCGACGCGAACCTTGTACTGGTTTTTCAGGCCGGGCTTGTAGGCGGCCTCGAGTTCGGCCAGGGCGACCTTGTCGCGGCCCTTGGCCTCCTCCACACAGATATCCTTCGGATTGCCGGACAGCGAGGCGCAGGCCGCCTTGTCTGCCTTGTAGGTGGCGGCGATCTTGGCTTTGCCGGCCTTGTAGTCGGTTTTCGACATGGCTTGCGCCATGGCGCCGGTACTGAAGGCCAGGCTGAGGGCGAGAGCGATTGCGGTGATGTTCAGGTTTTTCATTTTTCGTTCCTTCATGTGGTTAGTCTGAGAGTGATCCGGCGGCGAGCCGTACAGGGCAAATGCCTCTGCATCGGATCCGCTGCCGAGGTGCTATTTACTTGGCAGTCTTGGTACCCACCACTTCGATTTCGACGCGACGGTCCGGTTGCAGGCACTCGATGACCTTCTTGCTCTTCGCCCCCAGGCACTGGTCGGCCTTGGTCACCGGCTGTGTCTCGCCCTTGCCTTCGGTCTGGACCCGGTTGGCCTCGATGCCCTTGCCAATCAGGTAGTCCTTGACGGTCGCGGCGCGCTTCTCTGACAGCTTCTGGTTGTACTCATCGCTGCCGAAGCGGTCCGCATGGCCGACGGCGGTGATGACTTCAGGCGTGATGTCCTGGATGCGGAGCAGCAGGTCGTCAAGCGCCCGAACGCCTTCGGGACGCAGGCTGGCTTTGTTGAAATCGAACAGTGTATCGGCGGCCAAAGTGAATTTTTCCGCGGCGGGCCTTGGCGTGGGCTTGGCAGAGGCAGGGATTGGATCTGGCTGGGCGGCGGCAACGACTTTCGGCATCAGGTCGGGATCGCATTCGGCTATGGCCATGGCCGGGGTCCAGTAGCCGGTGCGCCAGCACAGGCCGGTACCGCTCTTGGCAACATAGCCGCGCTGGTCGACGACATAGCCGACCGTGCCCTTCATGTCGATGCCCTCGGATTGGGCGCTCGCCGCACCGGACAAAAAGCCCAGTGTCAGTGCCAGCGAAACGGCCAGGCCGATTTGTTTCCTGTTGAATACGTATGTCATGATAGCTCCCGATCAAATTGGTTGTTACGTTTTCCGCCTGCTGTTGTCTTCATTGCCTCGACTGTCTGCAAATGCGGCGGGATGCGGACGGTTCCCGCCAACCGACCAGAAACAGTCGTTAGGGTCATCATCCCCCGATTCCGCATTGCTCTCTGTGCGCTAGCGCGCATACGGCACAGCTTGCTGCCGCCGCGCGTTGCGGTCGATCAGTAGCGCTGCAAAACACCGTTGTTGTCGATCCGCACCCGGTCGCCGACGCGGTAGCCGACGTCGGCGTTCTGCATCAGCGCCTGGTATGAGCCATCGTCCATGCGGACGGTGATCTTGTAACCATCGACCTGTTGCTGCTGTTGCCGTTTCTCCATCTCATGGCCGACATAGGCGCCGCCAGCCGCGCCGATGACGGTCGCCGCAGTGGTGCCGCGACCTCCCCCGACCTGGCTGCCGAGGACACCGCCGACCACGGCCCCGGCAACGGTGCCAATGCCGATGTTGCTGCCGGTAGTGCCGCTGCCACCCTGCTTCACCAGTTCGATGGACTGGACCACGCCGTAGCGGTAGTACGCGTGATCCGGACCGCTGATGCCACCGGCGGTGTTGTAGGGCTGGGTATTCGTCGTGGCACAGGCTCCAAGTGTCAGTGCGCCGACCAAGGCAAGTATCGATCCGGATGTGTTCATTGTTTTCATGACGGGTCTCCCGAGAAATTTGAGAAAGGTTGAATGTCGCCGCCGCCGACCCCTGCCAAACCACGGGGGATCACGCCAGCATCGTCCGATCAGATCAATTCCTGATCGACACGCCCATGCTCCGGGAATCACGATGATTCTTCTGTACGCTGGCACGCGTAATGGTGCCAACCGGCGTATCGCCAGCGCCGACTCTCTGCGGATTGATCGAGGGGCGATCTTCGGCCCGGGGCTCGCCTGACGCGAGGGCTTGGCTACCGGGTGATTCTGTCGGCTGCCGTCGCCGGACCTCGGCGAGGTTGCACATCGGACAGCAACCGTTCCAGTTCCTTCCTGACCACCGCGTAGCACTCGCAGGTGCGGGTTTCCAGTCCGGTCCGGTCAAGCACGGCGATGTGGCCGCGGCGATAGCTGATGAGCCCGGCGCGCTGCAAGTTCCCGGCCGCCTCGGTGATGCCTTCGCGGCGCACGCCGAGCATGCTGGCGATCAATTCCTGCGTCATGACCAGCTCGCGCACGGAAACGCGGTCCATGGTCTGCAACAGCCAGCGGCAGAGTTGCTGCTCTACCGAATGGTGGCGGTTGCAGACCGCGGTCTGGGCCATCTGGGTGACCAGCGCCTGGGTGTAGCGCAGCAGCACCTGCTGCAACAGTCCGGCGCGATCGAATTCGTCCTTCAGCAGGCGGCCCGGCAGGCGGTAGGCGTGGCCGGCGGTCTGCACCACGGCCGAGCTGGACGTGGTATCCCCCCCCATGAACAGCGCAATGCCGACCATGCCTTCATTGCCGACCCCGGCGGATTCAGCAGATGCGCCGGACTCGACGACATAGTGCAGCGAGACGATGGCAGTGGTGGGGAAATAGGCATGCTGCAGTTGCGTGCCGGGTTCATAGAGCATTTTGCCGAGCGGCAGCGGCACCAGTTCCAGATGCGGCTCAATGCGCTTGAACTCCACCTCCGGCAGGGCGGCGATCAGATGGTTCTGGTTTGGACTGTGCAGGGATGTCATCGGATGGTTACGATCTTGCGCTTGTCTCACAGCTTGCTGGTGATTTCAACGCCGATGCCGTGGTAGCCGGTGAAACGGGCGGACTGACTGAACATCGGCTCGCCGCTGACCCGAAACCTTTGGCGCGAGCCATCGGCCCTGACGCGGGTAAAAACGAAGTCGATGAAGGGCTGGCGGGCCGCAATCGTTTCCCGCAACTTCGCGCGCTCGGCTTCGTCCCAGCCCGTTGCCTGGGCATCGCTCCCGTCCTGCGCCGGCGGATCGGCACGGATGCCGAGCATTTCCCGGACCGGGCCGGAAACCCTGGTGAAGTTCATGTTCTCGTCCTGTTCCCAGTACCAGTCGGACGCGAGTTCGGTCAGGCTGCGATAGCGGGCTTCGCTTGCGCGCAGCTCGGCAGTCCGCTCCTGCACCCTCTGTTCCAGTTCCCGGTTGTAATCTTCCAGTTTCCTGTATAGCAGGCGCACTTCCAGCATGTTGTGGATGCGCGTCCTGACTTCGGTCACGTCGAAGGGCTTGCTGATGAAGTCCTTGGCGCCGGCCTGCAGGGCGCGCAACTTGTGCGCCGGCTGGGCGGTGATCACGAGTACCGGCAGGTAGCCTTCCGCGGCGTCGGCCTTGAGGCCTGCAAGTACCTGGAATCCGTCCATGCCGGGCATCTGCAGGTCGAGCAGGATCAGGTCGTAGCGGTTCTCGCGATACAGCGCGCCGACCTCCTCCGGCTTCATGGTCGAGGTCACGCGGGTGTAGCCGGCCTCGCCCAGCAACTGTTCGAGCAGAAGGATATTGGGCTCCTGGTCGTCGACGATCAGGATGCTGGCGTCGCGAATCTCGGGCTCGGTAATCATTATGTCTACTCCTTTGGGGTTGCGCGGCCCGCAGTTGCCCGCGTGGCCGCTTTCGAATATGTCAGTCCGCCATCGAGCGCAGCCATGAACTCGCCGACCTTGATGGGTTTGGTGAGATAGCTGAAGAAGCCGGCCTCCAGGGCCCGCTTGATGTCGCGCGGTGCCGCATTGGCGCTGATGGCGATGATCGGGATATGCGCCGTTGTCGGGTCGCGGCGCAGGATCTGCAGGGCCTCGATGCCGCTGATACCGGGCAGGTTGATGTCCATCAGGATGACCTCGGGATGGTAGGCCCGCGCATACTCGATGCCGAGGCTGCCATCCGCCGCGGAGAGCAGGCGCAGGTTGGCCCTGCGCGCCACGAGTTGTTCCACCAGTTCCAGGTTGGCCGGGTTGTCTTCAACATAGAGCACGGTGTGCGGCTGCTCGTCCAGTCCCGGCGAGGGAGCCCGCGCCACATGGCCGGCGGGGTAATCGGCCAGCACCGGGGCGCTGGCCAGGCCCAGCTCGATCCAGAACACGCTGCCCACGCCGACGGTGCTGTCCACGCCGATGCTGCCGCCCATCAGTTCGACCAGGCGCTTGGTCACCACCAGGCCGATGCCGGTGCCTTCTTCGGTCCCGGCTTCCCTGCCAAGGCGATTGAAGGGCTGGAACAGTTGCGCCAGCTGTTCCGGCGCGAGGCCGCTGCCGGTGTCGCGCACGCTGAGGCGCACCCGTTCCTGGGGCAGCAGGCTGCACTCCACGACAATCGCGCCGCCCGCCGTGTTGTACTTGACGGCGTTGAACAGCAGGTTGATCAGCACCTGCTTGAGCCGGGTGCGGTCGGCGCTGACGAAGCGGGGGCTGTCGAAACGCGGGAATGTCATGTCGATGCTGCGCCGCTGTGCCTGCTGTTCGACGATGGTGCGGCACTCGCTCAGCACTTCGTCCAGCGACACCGCCTCGTGCGACATCATGGTCTTGCCCGACTCGATCTGCGCCAGATCGAGGATTTCGTTGATCAGCTCCAGCAGGTACCAGCCGGCCTTGAGGATCTGTTCGAGATTGCGCCTCTGCGTCGGCGTCGGCTCCGGCTTGCCGCTTTCCATGAGCTGGGCAAAACCGAGAATCGCGTTGAGCGGCGTGCGCAATTCGTGGCTCATGCTGGCAAGGAAATCCGACTTTGCCAGATTGGCCTGTACCGCCTGGAACCGGGCACTCTCCAGTTCGGTGTTCTTGTCCTCCATGGCCTGGCGCAGCAGCGCCCGCTCCTGTTCCACCTGCTTGAAAGCGGTGATGTCGCGCAAGATGCCGGTGATGTAGCACTGGCCGCCCAGCCACATCTCGCTGGCCAGCATCTCCAGCGGAAAAATGCTGCCATCCCGGCGACGGCCGACCACCTCGCGGCCGCGCCCGCTGGCACGTGCCTCTGCGCTCGCGGCGTAGTACTCGAGGCTGCCGTTCCGGTCGCGCTGCTCCTGATTCAGCTCGGGTATCAGCAGGCTGACGTTTTGTCCGACGAGATCGGCGGCGGCATAGCCGAACATCTGCTCGGCGGCCGGGTTGACCGTCGCGATGTCGCCGCTGCGGGCGTGAAGGGTGAAGATGCCATCCGCCACGGTGTGGAGAACCGCACGGACCAGCGCGTTGCTGTCGCGCAGGGCTTGCTGCACCGCATATTCCTCAGTGACATTGCGGAACACCAGCACGGCGCCGACCACCTGGCCGTCACGGTCGCGAATCGGTGCGCAACTGTCGGCAATGGCGTACTCGCTGCCGTCGCGTGCAATCAGCAAGGTGTGATTGGCCAGGCCCTGTATGGTGCCGAGCGCCAGAGTTTTCAGCACCGGGACGGCAGCAGGTTTGCGCGTATCCTGACTGATGATGTGAAAAATCTCGTCCACCGGACGGCCCGTGGCTTCGGCCCGCGTCCAGCCGGTGAGCCCTTCGGCAAGCGGATTGATGACCGTTACCCGTGCCTCGGCATCGGTGGCTATCACTGCATCGCCAATCGAGTTGAGCGTCACGGCGAGGTTTTCCTCGCTGGCCCGCAAGGTGGCATTGGCCTGCTGCAACTGCCGGTTCAGCGCCTCTTCATTTTCGAGCAGCTTCCGGGTTTCGAGATGGACAAGTTCTTTCAGGCGCTGCTGCGACTCCTTGTACATCAGCCAGGCGAAAGAAAATGCCAGCAGCAGTGCGAACAAACAGCTGACGACGATGATGACCAGCAAATTGCGCATGCCTGACTGGAACTCGGCTTCGCGCTGCGCCAACAGTTCCGTCTCGAGCTTCATGAAATCGTTCATTTCGGCGCGAATCGAGTTCATCAGGTGCAGGCCATGGCCACTGCGTATCTGCGCCAGTGCCGCCGGCGCGTCCTGGCGGCGCAAGGCGATGGCACGCTCCATATGCGCCAGCTTGGCCTCCAGCAAGGGGGCGATTGCATCCAGATGTTTTTGCGCGGCCGGGAGCAGGGTTAGCTGCCGCAGCGCCTTCAGGCGGTCGCCGAGGCTGGCCTGCGCCGGCTCGGGGGGCTCGAGAAAATTCTCGTCACCGGTCAGCAAGTAGCCACGCTGGGCGGTCTCGGCATCCTTCAATTCCGACATCAACTCGCCGGCATCGGCTATCACCATGAGAGTGTGCTGCCGCACCGCGGCGCCTTCCTCGATCTGCCTGAAAGTCCAGGCCAGCGCCGTCGCCCCCAGCGCAGCCATCAGGAGTACCCCGACAAAAGTGGCAACTATTTTTTGATTGGTCTTCAAGGGAGATTTACGCATGCATGAACCGAACGGAGAATTGCGACTGGCCGGGGCAGCCGGGAAACCCACAGCTTACGGCGATTCCTGGATCATCCCTTTGTCTGCGTCGCGGGTCGGTGCGCTGACGCACATAGGCCGGTTGCTGCCGCTATGCGTGCCAGCGCACGGTAAAAACCCTGAATCCGGGTGATTCTGCTGGCAACAACCGCAAAGGATGCGCCGTGATGCGACCTACCGACACCATGACAACACAGAAAAGCGAAGCCCGCCGTCGGCAACTGCTGATCGGCTTTGCCGCTGTGATCCTGCTGAGTGCTCCAGGAGTTGCTTCGGTGGTAAGCGGGAGCGCCAGTTCCCGGCCATTGGCCGACGACGTGCAAGTGCGAGATCAAACAGCCGACCGCGGGCGGGATGGGTCGGCTGGAATGCGTTGTGCGGAATGCGGCGTTGTCGCATCGGTAGTACCGATCGAAAAGTCCGGCGCAGGAATCGGCGCGGACGGCGCCAGCGGGACTCCAAAAAAGGGCATGAAGCTTGCGGCGGCCGCTTTCACCAATGGCACTCGCGTTGTTGTGCGCATGGCCGATGGATCGAGCCACAGCTTCATTGATGCCGGCCCGGCCAAATGGCAGCCGGGTGAGCGCGTGATCGTCATCAATCGAGGGAATTCGTGAAACAAGCCGCTATGTGCGCCACCGCACCGATGGTTTGCGGCAATTCCGCCATGCTGCGTCTGGAAGTACCGCCACGGTTTGTGTTTCCGGCACGGGCGGACCCGGTTTCTGCTGCGTAAAGCCGCCATTGGCTTCGTCCGATCCAGAAAAAGCCAAAAAAGGAATCCATCATGGAAACAGCTATCAATAAACCGCCCCATCTGCTGATGTGGATGGTCGACATTTTGGTCATCGCCTTCAGCCTGTTCGGCATCGGCGCGCTGCTGGGCTCGATTCCATCCGGTTTCGGCAATGCCGGCGACAAGGCGTTGGCAGAAATCCCGGCGCCGGCACTTGCAGAAAAAGCGCCGGCGGCGCGCGCCGGTGCCGCCGGCAACCAGATCGAGAAGCGCATGAAAACGACCCAGCGCTACAAAACCACGGTTCATTTCGACGATGGTTCGAGCAGAGCACTCAGTGCGACCAGTCCGCAGCCGTGGAAAGACGGCGACCGGGTCCAGGTCATTGATGGCGTCAAGCAGTCCTAATTTTTAACCCCATGGAGAATCAATCATGAAACAATTTGCCAGATATCTGTCCGCGTTTGTCATCGCCACCTCCCTTGTTACCGTCGTCGGCTGCGCGTCAACTGCGAAGCAGGAGGGCACGGGTGAATATGTCGACGACAGCGTCATTACGGCCAAGGTCAAGGCTGCCATACTCAATGAGCCCATGCTCAAGGTGGCCGAGATCAACGTCGAAACCTTCAAGGGCGTCGTGCAGCTGAGTGGTTTCGTCAGCTCGCAGGCTGCTGTGGACAAGGCAGTCGAAGTAGCCCGCCGGGTCACTGGCGTCAAGTCCGTCAAGAACGACATGCGCATCAAGTAAGCGATGGCGGCAGTTGCAAGGCCTGACGCCGAGGGCCTGCCAGGCAGTGACTTGCCTGGCAGACCCGACACGCTTGCCGCGCCGGAGATGGTGCACTTGGCCGGCGGCCGGCGGGAACTTGCGCTGTCCATCCTTGCCGGCATCGCGGTAATTTTTGCGCTCGAATGGGCGCAGGCATTCTTCATTTCCCTGTTGCTTGGAATTCTCTTTACCTACATGCTGAATCCTCTTGTCGCCTGGCTGGAGGAGGCGCGGATTCCACGCAATGCCGGAGCGACAATCGTGATGCTGGGCGTGGTGGGGGCACTTGTCCTCGGCGCCTATGGCCTGCGCGGCCAGGTACAGACGATCGTCGAGCAGTTGCCCGAGGTGGTGAGCAAGCTGTCGGCCGGCCTCAACAGCATGCGCCATGGCGAGCCGAGCACGCTGCAGAAAGTGCAAGCTGCCGCCAGCGAGATAGAAAAGGCGACGAGCCAGGCGGCCGGCGCTGCTTCGCCGCCGATGCGCCCGGCAACGCGGGTCGTCATCGACCAGCCCCGCTTCAAGCTCGGCGATTTCCTGTGGTCGCGTTCCATGGGTGCCGCTGCGCTGCTGGGGCAGGCATCGATGATCCTGTTCCTGACCTACTTCCTGTTGTTGGCGGGCGACACCTACAAGCGCAAGCTGGTGCGGCTGGCGGGACCCACCCTGGCGCACCGCAAGATCACCGTGCGCCTGCTTGACCAGATCAACAATTCGATCCAGCGTTACATGCTGATGCTGCTGGTGACCAATGTGCTTCTGGGGCTGCTGACCTGGATAGCCCTGCGCTCAATCGGCCTGGAAAATGCCGGCGCCTGGGCGGTGGCCGCCGCCCTGCTCCACGTCATTCCCTACTTCGGGCCGCTGGTCACCGCCGTCGCCATCGGTATCGCCGCTTACATGCAGTTCGAGACACTGACGATGGCGCTGCTCCTCGGCGCCATTTCGCTGGTGATCGCGACGCTGATCGGAACCCTGGTCACGACATGGATGACGGGCCGGCTTGCCCGCATGAACACCGCCGCGGTGTTCATTTCGCTGCTGTTCTGGGCCTGGCTGTGGGGCTTCTGGGGAGTGCTGCTGAGCATCCCGATTACGGTCATCGTCAAGGTCGTGTCCGAACACGTCGAGCAATTTCAGGCGCTGGGTGAACTGCTGTCGGACTAGTTCGCGGCGCGCCACACGGTGTGGTTGTCGGGGAAGCCGATGATCGGATGCATGCCCGTGCCGGTCATGCCGCCCATAATCTCGCCGTCCTCAAACACATCACTCTTAAGCTAAGCTCATCCGCCTCGATCCCAGCAAACGCAAGGGTGGCATCAAGGCCCGCAGACTCAGCGCCGCTACTTCCGGCCTCTATCGTGCTCGACTGCCCGGCTTGGCTTAGCGGTCATGCGATTGTCCTGAGACGAAGGGAATCGGGTCGATTCGGGTCGAATGCCGGGGTATCATGTAACCTGGCGTCCCTGAAGAAAACCTGCTCCAGAGGAGTTGGTTGTAGCTTGGCGAGAACCTTGGTGTATTGCCAACAACCCGGCTTAAAATCCCTCGGCGCAAGCCATACCGGTTCGATTCCGGGCACCATCCCAAAAGCATAGGACAGGCGATAGCAATCAACGGGAAAAAGTCGGGCGGTCGAGAGGCATTCATGCGAGAGCGCACGACAAGACCATTCTGGTTGGCGCTGGCCTGTTCACTGCTCCTGCATGCCGTTGTCCTGTTTTTTCACTGGAACCCGCTGTCCCGCCCGCCCTCCTCGCTGCGGCAAACGGCGTCCTCAACCCGTCTCGAAGCGCAGCTTGCCCGGCCGCATGCCGAGCGTGGCATCGAGCCGCAGGCGCCTGCGGCAGCGCAGAGCAGAAAATCCCGACAAACAACGACCGCGCATCAGCAGGCACAGGCCGCGCGAGGAGTTTGGGCGATCCGCAAATGGTCGCGTGCGGAACGTGCCGAAATGGACTCGTTTCTGGGTGGCCTGGCGCCTGCGGCCAAGCCGAAATCGGGACGCGAACTGGCGCGGCAGGCGCTTGCCCAGGCAGGGAAAGCGGGAGAGGTTTATGAACAGGAGCACGGCGATAACGGCTCGATGACCCGCTCATCCACCGCACAGGGCAAGCCGGTCGAACGGATCAGCCTGGATCTTTATTTCGACGCCTTCATCCGCAAGATGAATCAGAGCGCCCGCTTCGTCAAACGTCCGGCGGCATCGGAAGGGTACGGCAAGGCGCTGGTCGAGCTGGTGATCGGCGCCGATGGCGCCTTGAGCAGTTTTCGCATCTTGCGCGCCGCCAACCAGCAGGCCGAAATCGATTACGTCCGGGCAGTCGTCGCCAGAGCCTCTCCCTTCGCGGCATTGCCAGCCGATTTCCGCGCGGTAACGCAGGGATTTGCAATTCAGCTGTGCGTTACTTCACGACCTGGAACCGGCGGCGGATTTTCCCGCAGTTTCAGCGGCCAGGAGTGCGAGGATTGACTCTCGTCGCTGTATTCCAATGTTCTCGCCGTGCCACCGGCGCCGACTTTTTGAGACATGGGCGCAGTTGTCGCCGAAACGCAAGACCTTGCCCGATTAAGTAGTCGCTCAATCCACGGCTCGCGCTCTGGGTTCGGCTCTTGGCTGCTTCTCCACAAAAGTTGTGATGCCCTCTTGCGCGGTTGCCATAATCTGATAAGATAGTAATCAATTACTATCTACTGAAGGTGGCAACAATGAGTACCCATGTAAAGCATCTACCCGCAGATGAGCGGCGGGCCGTTACCGTCGAGGCGGTGGTGGAACTGGCTGCCGAACAGAATCCCAACGACATCACCACCGCCGCCATTGCCAAGCGCATGGGCCTGACCCAAGGCGCGCTGTTTCGTCACTTCCCAACCAAGGACGCCATCCTGCAAGCGGTCATGGCGTGGGTGGCGGAACGCCTGCTCTCACGGGTGGACAAGGCCGCGCAGTCCGTTGCGTCACCGATTGCCGCGCTGGAGGCAATTTTCATGACACATATTGATTTCGTGGCCGAGCACCCCGGGGTGCCGCGAATGATGTTTGGCGAATTACAACGTGCGGAGGAGACAGCTTCCAAGCGCATGGTGCAGACGCTCATTCGCCACTATGGCGAGCGTTTGCATCGGCTGATCGAAGAAGGCAAAGCGCAGGGAGAGCTGGACGTCGCGCTCGATACCGAGGCTGCCACCATCCTCTTCATCGGCACCATCCAGGGTCTGGTGATGCAATCGCTGCTGGCCGGCGATGTTGCCAACATCCGCCGCGCTGCACCACGGGTATTTGTGATTTATCGGCGCGGTATCGGGAGAGCGTAATGAAACGCCTGCCCCTGCAACGTCGCACCTTGGCACTCTTGGCGGTCATCGTCCCGTTGCTGGCACTCTTCATCTACGTGGGTCTGCGATCTGGCCCGCTGGCGCCGGTCGCCGTGACGGTCGTGACAGTGGAGTCGCGCGCGGTCACGCCGGCGCTGTTCGGCATCGGCACGGTGGAGGCTCGCTATACCTACAAGATCGGGCCAACGTTTGCCGGGCGCCTCAAACGCATGGAGGTGCATGTGGGCGACCCGGTCAAAGCCGGACAGGTACTCGGTGAAATGGATCCGGTCGATCTCGATGATCGGGTTCGCTCACAGGAATCGGCATTCAAGCGTGCGGAAGCGGTTCTGCGCGAGGCGGCGGCTCGACAGACTTACGCCGAAACCCAGGCGCGGCGCTATGAGCAATTGTTTGCGGTGCGCTCGACCAGCGAGGAAATCGTCACCACGAAGCGGCAGGAGCTGCAGATCGCCGATGCCGCCCTGTCCGCTGCTCGGGAAGATATTGCCCGGGCACGCTCCGACCGCGAAGGACTCGTCGCGCAGAGGAGCAATCTGCGTTTGATCGCGCCGGTCGATGGTGTAGTCGCCGTGCGCGATGCCGATCCCGGCACGACCATCGTCGCAGGCCAGGCCGTGGTGGAAGTGATTGACCCTAGCAGTCTGTGGATCAATGTGCGCTTCGATCAGGTCAGCGCGTCGGGGCTGGCTGGGGGGCTGCCGGCCCGTATCGTCCTGCGTTCGCGTGGGGGCCAGACGTTGACCGGTCGCGTGCTGCGGGTGGAGCCCAAGGCCGATGCGGTCACCGAGGAAACGCTCGCCAAAGTGACATTCGATAACAAACCGGAACCTTTGCCGCCGGTGGGTGAGTTGGCCGAAGTCACGGTTGACTTGCCGGCGCTCCCGGCCGCTCCCCTGATTCCCAACGCTGCCGTCCGGCGTGAGGGTGACAAAGTCGGTGTCTGGCAAATCGTGGAGGGTGATCTGCGTTTCTCCCCGGTCAAACTCGGTGCTTCCGACCTCAATGGCTATGTGCAGGTGCGCGAAGGGCTCAAGAATCGGGACCAGGTTGTGACCTATAGCGAAAAGGCACTGACGGCGAAGAGCCGCATCCATGTGGTCGACCACATCCCGGGAGTCTCGGAATGATCAGCCTGGCCGGCCGCGACATTCTCCATGCCTGGGGAAAGTTCGTCTTCACCGGCTTCGGCCTGGGGTTGCTCATCGGTGTGACGCTGGTCATGGCCGGGGTGTACCGGGGCATGGTGGATGATGGTAAAGCCTTGCTCGACAACAGCGGCGCCGATCTCTGGGTGGTGCAAAAGGACACTCTGGGGCCTTATGCGGAGTCGTCCAGCCTCAACGATGACGTATATCGCGCCATCCTTGCCATGCCGGGCATCGCCCAGGCCGCGAACGTGACCTATCTGACCATGCAGGTGCGAAAGGGCGAGCGCGACGTGCGGTCCATGGTGGTCGGCATCGCACCGGGTCAATTGGGGGCTACGCCTGGATGGCCTCCGTATCTCGTCGCGGGACACCAGATCACGCGAGGTCACTACGAGGCGGTGGCCGACATCGCCACCGGCTTCAAGCTCGGCGACATGCTGAAAATCCGCCGCAACCAATACACCGTCGTGGGACTGACCCGGCGCATGGTGTCCTCCAGCGGTGACCCGATGGTGTTCATCCCGCTCAAGGATGCCCAGGAGGCCCAGTTCCTCAAGGACAACGACGCCATCTGGCAAAGCCGGCGCCGCACCGAAGCCAACCCGGCCTTCAATCGACCTGGCGTTCCAGGTTTGCTGGATGCCGTGATTGCTTCACAGAGCACCAACGCGTTCGTCAATGCCGTGCTGGTCACGCTGAAGCCGGGTCATGCGCCGGACGAGGTCGCGGAATCCATTCGCCGCTGGAAGCGCCTGACGGTCTACACCCGGTCACAGATGGAAGAAATACTCATCGGCAAGCTGATCGCCACCTCGTCCAAGCAGATCGGCATGTTCCTGGTCATCCTGGCCATCGTCAGCGCCGCCATCGTCGCTTTCATCATCTACACGCTGACCATGGACAAGATCCGCGAGATCGCGGTGCTGAAGCTCATTGGCACCCGCAACCGCACCATCGCCGCGATGATCATGCAGCAGGCGCTCGCGCTCGGGGTGATCGGCTTCGCGGTCGGCAAGATCACTGCGACTTTCGCGGCGCCGCTGTTTCCAAAATATGTGTTGCTGATGCCGCTCGATTCCATCGCCGGTTTTTTTGCCGTACTCGTGATTTGCGTACTGGCCAGCATTGTCGCCATTCGCATGGCGCTCAAGGTCGATCCGGCCGAAGCGATCGGAGGTTGACAACGAAGGGTGGCGATGGCCGAACCCCCTTTCGCTTTACTAACCCGGCCATATTCAGGAGATCAAAAATGAAACATATGGACCGCATGAAATGGATGTTCTTCGCCCTGGCAGGGGCGCTAGCAGCAGGTGGCGCCCTCGCCGCAGACGCTCCTCTGCCGACCCAGACACAGATACGGGAGCAGGTGCGCCAGCAGACGCGCGAGGAAGCACAAATCCGTGATCGCACCACGGGCTTGACCCCTGAGGAACGTGAGGCACGCCAGGCCGAACGCCAGACCAACCGTGAGGAACGCCAGGTCAATCGGCAGAGCGGTCAAGGCTCGGTTATGACTACGGAAGAGCGCGAGGCGCGCCGGGCGGAACGACAGGCCAATTCGCAGAGTGGCCAGGGTATGGGCAGCGGGCAGGGCCAGCGTGGCGGCATGGGCGGTGGAATGGGCCGCGGCCATCGCTGAATGTTTTGTTTTTCGGGGCGGCGTCATGCCGCCCGGTTTCTTCTGACCCGAGAGGAACTCCATGCTGCATGAGTCCAACCGCTCCGGAATCCACATCGCAGGGCTGCGCAAGCGCTACGGCGAGGGTGATACCGCTGTCGATGCCCTGAAGGGCGTGGACATGCAGGTGGCGCCGGGTGAGGTGGTGGGCCTGATCGGGCCGTCCGGTTCAGGCAAGAGCACCCTGCTTAAATGCCTGGGCGCCGTGATCGACCCCAGCGCCGGGCGCATGGTCCTGGGCGATGAAGTGATCTACGACGATGGCTGGAAAGTCCGTGATCTGCGCGCCTTGCGACGGGACAAGATTGGTTTCGTATTCCAGGCGCCGTACCTGATCCCGTTTCTCGATGTCACCGACAACGTGGCGCTGCTGCCGATGCTCGCAGGCGTCACGAATGGAGAGTCGCGCGCGAAGGCACTGGAACTGCTCGTGGCGCTCGATGTGCAACACCGGGCCCGCGCCATGCCGTCGCAGCTTTCCGGTGGCGAACAGCAGCGGGTCGCGATTGCCCGCGGCCTGGTCAACCGCCCGCCGGTGATCCTGGCCGATGAGCCCACTGCGCCGCTGGATTCCGAGCGCGCCATGGCCGTGATCCGCATCCTCAATGACATGGCCCGCAAGTACGAGACCGCCATCATCGTCGTCACCCATGACGAAAAGATCATCCCCACTTTCAAGCGCATCTATCACATCCGCGATGGCGTCACGCACGAGGAAGCCGGAGAAGGTCGGGGATTCGAATGATCTTGCAAGTAAAGGAGCAGGCACCATGACGAGCGACAGCATGAATCGATTCGAGCAAGAGCATCTCAAGCGCTGGTGGGAATCCATGATCTCGTCCTTTGCGACGCTGCAAAACAGCTGTCTGGCCTGCCATCAGAGTTTCCATAAAATGTTCGTGGAGCATTTCTATGGGCAACGCTGAAGTGACGCGCAGTCTCGGTGTTCGGCGCATGACAACCGGCTACTACTCCGTTCGCGCAATCACGGCATTGATCCTTGCCGGATTGCTGGCCGGCTGTGCTGCCGGACTCGATTTCAAACGGCCGGTGGCCCCTGATGTACCCGGCTACACAGCGGCGCCTTTGCCGGAGCGAACGGCATCCGCACCTACGGCCTTGGGAGATGCGCAGTACTTTAGCGCTGGTGCGAGCGTGAGCGCGCAGTGGTGGCAGAGTCTGGGTTCATCCAAGCTCGATGCACTGATCGAGCAGGCTTTTCAGGCCAGCCCAACGCTGGTTTCTGCCAAGGCCACCTTGCGGCAGGCGCAGGAAATCTATTCGGCGCAAGCGGGATCGACGCTTTATCCCCAGGTTGATGCCGCTATCGGCGCTCAGCGTCAACGCACGAATCCCAGCACTTTGGGCCAGGTCGGCGAGGCACGGGAATTCAGTCTGTACAACGCCAGTGTCGGCGTGCACTACCAACTCGACCTGGCCGGTGGCAACCGGCGCGTTTTGGAAGCCCTGGCTGCTCGCGCTGACTATCGGCGCTACGAACTGGAAGGTGCGCGGTTGACCTTGGCGGCGAACATTGTTACCACCGCCATCACCCAAGCCAGGCTCGCCGGGCAAATCCAGTCCACGGAGGCCATCCTTCGCGCCCAGGATGAACAATTGCACCTCACCCGAGAGCGGGTGCGTCTTGGTCAGGCTGCGCCGGACGATGTACTTGCCTTGCAAACTCAGGTGGAGCAGACCCGCGCTGGACTTCCCTTGCTGCGCAAACAACTCCAGCAGAACGCACATCTGCTGGCGGTGCTCGCTGGCCGGGCGCCGGGCGCGGGAGGCTTACCCACCTTCACTCTGGAGGAGTTCACCCTTCCGTCTGACCTGCCGCTGGTCTTGCCGTCCGAATTGGTGCGCCGCCGCCCCGACATTCAGGCCGCAGAAGCCCTATTGCATGCCGCCAACGCGGAATACGGCGTCGCGGTCGCCAAGTTGTACCCACAACTCAACATCAGTGCCAGCCTCGGTTCGCAGGCTTTGAGCACGGGCGCCTTGTTCGGCGGCGGCTCGGCGGTATGGAGCCTCATCGGGCAGTTGACCCAACCGCTTTTCAATCCCGGACTGCCCGCGCAAAAGCGTGCGTCATTGGCCGCATTCGATGCGGCGGCGGCGAATTACCAAAGCGTTGTGCTTGAAGCCCTACGCAACGTGGCCGACGTATTGCGAGCACTGGACAACGATGCACAGACACTGGCTGCACTGGCAACCGCCGATATCGCAGCGCAGGGCTTACTGGAATCTATGCAAAGGCAATATGCACTGGGTGCTGCCAGTTATGTCCAACTGCTCATCGCACAACAGCAGGCGCAACAGAATCGAATCAACCTGATTGCGGCTCAGGCGCAACGCCTCGTCGATAGCGCCGCTTTGTACCAAGCATTGGGTGGGGGCTGGGTTGACGTAAGTTGAAAGCGTGCAATCTGCCGACGGTGGCAAAGATCATGCGAAAACGCTACCCGAACGCTATCTGATCAGGCCGTTTGTGTTTTGCGTCGATCTGGTGAAGGCAACCGGCGAACCTGATCATCGGCTGCGCCGGGCATCCGTCAGTAGTAAAAATCGCCCTATTTTCGCCGTGTCACCAGCGCCGACTTTTTGAGACACCGGCGCAGTCGTAGCGGAAACATCAGGACTTCGCCAGGCGTGCCAGTTCGTAGAGCTTGTCGAGCGCTTCGCGCGGGGTGAGTTCGTCGGGGTTGATATCGCGCAGCTTGTCCAGCGCAGGGTGTGGCGGTTCGGGCAGGGGCGGGGCGCTGGCGAACAGGTCGGGCTGCGCCAGGGTGCCGGCTTCGCGGTTTTCCATCGCCATCAGACGGCGGCGCGCTTCACGCACCACGCTTTGCGGCATGCCGGCCAGCGCGGCGACCTGCACGCCATAACTTTGCGAGGCGGGACCGTCTTTCACCGCGTGCATGAAAATGATTTTGTGGCCGTGTTCGACGGCATCGAGATGGACGTTGGCGCACTGCGGGTAATCCTGCGCCAGGCGTGTGAGTTCGAAGTAATGCGTGGCGAATAAAGTCCAGGCGCGGTTTTTCTCGATCAGGTGACGGGCAATGGCGAAAGCCAGCGCGACGCCGTCGAAGGTCGAGGTGCCGCGGCCGATTTCATCCATCAGCACCAGCGACCTGTCGGTCGCGCCGTTGAGGATGGCGGCGGCTTCGGTCATCTCGACCATGAAGGTGGAGCGGCCGGAAGCGAGGTCGTCGGCGGCGCCGATGCGGGTGTAGATGGCGTCGATCGGCCCCAGGATGCAGCGCGTCGCCGGAACGAAGCTGCCGCAATGGGCGAGCAGGACGCTCAACGCCGTCTGCCGCATGTAGGTCGATTTGCCGCCCATGTTGGGGCCGGTGATGAGCAGCATGCGGCGCGTCGGCGCGAGCGTGAGGTCGTTGGCGATGAAGCTCTCGCCGGCATCCGTCACCTGCTTTTCGACTACCGGATGACGGCCGTTTTCGATCTCGATCATGGCCTCGGTGCAGAATTCCGGGGCGCGGTAATCGTGACGCAGGGCGGCCGTGGCAAAGGCATTCAGGCCGTCGAGCTCGGCAATCGCGCGGGCGATGCGTTGCAGCGGCGGAATATGGATCGCCAGGGCCGTGACCAGCTCGTCCCACAGCGCCTTTTCCAGCGCCAGCGCGCGATCCTGCGCCGAGAGCGCCTTGTCCTCGAAGGCTTTCAGTTCCGGCGTGATGTAGCGCTCGGCATTTTTCAGGGTCTGCCGGCGACGGTAATCGTCGGGTACGCGCAGGGTGTTGGCATGCGTGACCTCGATGTAGAAGCCATGCACCTTGTTGAACTCGACCTTGAGGCTGGCGATGCCGGTGCGCGTGCGTTCACGCGCTTCGAGCTCGAGCAGGAAGGCGCCGCAATTACTCTGGATGGCGCGCAACTCGTCGAGGTCGGCGCTGTATCCGGGCGCAATGACGCCGCCATCGCGGACGAAGGCGGCCGGCTCGGGTGCGATGGCGAGTGTGAGCAGATCGAGGCAGGCCTGCGGGGTGACGAGTGCCGTGACCAGCGCTTTCAGGCGGCTTGCCGCCGTGTTGCCGGCGCCAGCGCTTTGCGTCCTTTCAGGAAGTTTTTCGCGAATGCCGTCGAGTCGCGCCAGGCTGTCACGCAGGGCGGAGAGGTCGCGTGGCCGGGCATTTTTCAGCGCGATGCGGGCGCTGATGCGCTCGATGTCGGCAAAGCCGGCCAGCGCCTTGTTCAGCGCGACAGAGGGGCCCTGTCCGCCGGCGCCGCTCAGGGCGGCGACAGCCTCGTGGCGGGCGCGGGGAATGCGCTGGTCGGTATGCGGATGGTGCAGGCAATGGCGCAGCCAGCGCGAGCCCATGCTGGTGGCGCAGGTGTCGAGCAGCGAGAACAGGGTCGGCGCCGGTTCGCCGCGCAATGTCTCGGTGATTTCGAGATTGCGGCGGGTGGCGGCGTCGAGCCGCAGGAACGTGCCTTCGTGTTCGACGGCCAGCCCGGTGACATGCGCCAGCGCCTGCATCTGGGTGGTCTGGGCGTAGCGGTAGAGCGCACCGGCGGCGGCCAGCGAGAGTTCTTCGCGGGTGACGCCGAAGCCGGCCAGGTCGCGTGTGCCGAAATGCTCGGCGAGCGCATGCGCCGCAGCGGACGTGTCGAAATGCCAGTCCGGCAGCCGCTGGATGACAACACCATTGCCGGCCTGCCCTGCGCCGCTGCGCTCGCCGTCGGGCAGCAGCAGTTCGGCCGGGCGCAGGCGCTCGAGATGCGTGGGCAGGGCATCGACGGTGGTTTCCAGCAGGCGCAAATCGCCATTGGCCAGGTTGAGCCAGGCCAGGCCGATGCGCTGGCGGTCGCTCTTGAGTGCGAGCAGCAGGCTGTCCTGCTTGTCGTCGAGCAGCCCGGCATCGGTCAGCGTGCCGGGCGTGATGACGCGCGCCACGGCGCGTTCCACCGGCCCCTTGGCCAGCGCCGGATCGCCGATCTGCTCGCAGATGGCGACGGAAACACCGAGCCTGACCAGACGCGCAAGGTAGCCGTCGGCAGCGTGATAGGGAATGCCAGCCATCGGGATCGGCTTGCCCGCCGATTGGCCGCGGGTGGTCAGCGTGAGATCGATCAGCCGCGCGGCACGCTCGGCATCGTCATAGAACAGCTCGTAAAAATCCCCCATGCGGAAAAACAGCAGCTTGTCGGCGTGCTCCGCTTTGTGGCGGAACCATTGCTGCATTACGGGGGTGTGCCGGCTGATGTCGTCGGTATTCATGGCGTGTTGATTATTCAATTGTTACCTGGCGCGAACTGTTACCTTGCGCGGGTTGTCGTCGGCGGGCATGAGATGGATATGTTCGCCGCGCAGGCGCAATGTGAGCTGCTGGCCTTCGGCCAGGGCATAGCGGCGGGCGATATGGTGCGATACGTTCAGGGACAGCCGGGCGTCACCCGTTGCGTTTGCCTGCACCTGGATGTGCACGGTTTCTCCCAGTGCCACGATTTTGACGATGCGGCCGGAAAGCGGGTTGTCGAGCGGGTCGCGGGAGTCATGATCGAGCGGCATCAACAGCACATCGGCGGCGGGCAGAGTCCAGTTGATCCCTGTGCCGGGGGTGAAGTCCGGTTGCAAGCGCACCTTGAGGCGCTGTCCGTGCCAGCCGATCAGGGTATGGCCCGATGACGCCTGATGGGCGATGACCTCGCCGGTGAACAGGTTCTTCAGCCCGATCAGGCGTGCGACTTCGGCGCTGACCGGGCGCCGGCGGACGACTAGTGGTGACCCGGTCTGGAGGGTTCTGCCGCGACTGAGGATGGTCATGCGATCGGCCAGCATGGCTGCTTCGTCGAGGTCGTGGGTGACGAGAATCACCGGCATCTTCAGGTCGCGGCGCAACTCGGCCAGTTCGACGTAGAGTTTCTCGCGCGTGGCCCGGTCGACGGCGGAAAACGGCTCATCCAGCAGCAGGACATGCGGGTCGCGCGCCAGCGCCCGGGCCACGGCGACGCGTTGCTGCTGGCCACCGGACAGCTGTGCCGGCCGTCGTGCGGCGAGCCCGTCAAGATGCACCTTGCGCAGCAGTGCCTGTGCCCGCTTGCGGGCATCCGGGGTGGTTGGATCATCCATGCCTTCGAGGATGTTTTCCAGCGCGCCAAGATGCGGGAACAGGGCGTAATTCTGGAACACCATGCCGATGCGGCGGCGGGCGGTGGAGAGCTGGAGGCCGGCAGCGGTATCGAGCCAGGTTTCGCCGTTGCAGACGATCCGGCCGTGTTGCGGCGCGTACAGTCCGGCGATGCTGCGCAACACGGTGGATTTGCCGCTGCCGGAAGGCCCGACCAGGGCGAGCAATTCGCCCTGCCGACAGGCGATTTCCGCCGCCAGGGGAATCGGTCCGGTTTGCTGCAATGTGGCGTGGAGCATGGCTGAGGATGTGCTCGGTGGCTTGTTCATTTCCACAGGGCCTCACGCCGGATAGGGCTCGATGCGGCGCATGAGGCGATAGGACAGGCTGATGGACAGCAGGGAAATCATCAGCAGGACAGCCGACATCAGTCCGGCGGCGGTCGTGTCGAAGGCCTGCGTCCGGTCATAGATCGAAATGGCGATGGTGCGCGTCTCGCCGGGAATCGAGCCGCCCACCATCAGCACCACGCCGAATTCGCCCAGCGTATGGGCGAAGGTGAGCACCAGTGCGGAGACGACGCCAGGCCAGGCCAGCGGTAATTCGATGCGGGTGAACTGCCGCCAGCGCGACATGCCGCAGCACATCGCCGCCTCGCGCACTTCCGGCGCGATTGACTCGAAGGCGCGCTGCATCGGCTGGATGGCAAATGGCAGATTGAAAATCAGCGAGGCGATCAGCAGTCCCTCGAAGGAGAATGCCAGCGGGTGGCTAAAGAGGGATTGATACCACTGCCCGACAGGCGATGCGCCACCCATGGCGACCAGCAAATAAAAGCCCAGCACGGTGGGCGGCAGCACCAGCGGCAGGGCCAGCGCCGCCTCGACCAGGTATTTGCCGCGAAACCGGCGCCAGGCCAGCGCACGGCCCGCCCACAGGCCGCACGGCAGGAGCACCAGCATGGTCAGTGCCGCCAGTTTGAATGAGAGAAGCAGGGCAAGCCAATCCATTGGGTGCAACCTAGGGTTTGCCGGGCAGGGTGAAGCCGTGGTTTTTCATGATGGCGCGGGCAGTGGGTTGCTGCATGTAGCGGTAGAACAATTGCGCCGTTTCATCGGCATTCTTCAGCAGCACCATGCGCTGCCTGAGCGGCGGGTGCCAGTCTTGCGGAATCAGGGCAAAACGGCTACGCGGCGGAAAGGTGGGAGAAAGCGCCAGCGAGTAGGCGATGATGCCGCCCTGGGCGCTGCCGGAGAGGGCAAACTGGGCAGCCTGCGCCACATTTTCACCCAGCACCAGCTTGTCCTGCATTTTTTCCCACAAGCCGGCATGTCTCAATGCTTCCTCGGCGCGCTTGCCATACGGCGCATGTTCCGGATTGGCTATGGCGAATTTCTTGAGTCGCCCGTCGACAAGGGCTGCGGCGAGGTCTTTCAGTTCGCTGTCGGCGACGAGCGGCGAACCCTCGGGAACGACAACCGCGATGCGCCCGAGGGCATAAAGCGTTCCGCGACCCAGGGTTTTTCCGGCATCAGCCAGCCTGAAGACGGAGTCCTCATCGGCTGCGAGGAACAACTGGAAGGGGGCGCCATTTTCGATCTGGCGGCAGAGGTTTTCAGAGGAGCCGAAAATCAGCCTGACGTTGCGCCGGGTGTCATGGCTGAAGGCGGCAGCAATTTCCTCCAGCGCGAATTTCAGGTTGGCTGCAGCCGCAATCACGGGCGCCCCGGCCCAGGCTGTACTGGCTGAAAAAACAATCAGCAACAGGCCAAGAACCAAACGCCGCATCACGGCAAACAAGGGGTTCATGAGGGTATATCCATCAGGGAATCCGCTGATTCTACGGCACACCCATTGGCGCTCGCGTGCTCTGCGCATCCTCAAACTCCGCGATTGAAATTTGCACAACCCGGCTATAGGTTTTTGATAGACGCCGGGATGAGAAATCGGATGCGGGAGCGAGGCCTGGCGGAGCTCCTTTATCCTCCATGCAAATTCAATCGCGGAGCCTGGGGTGAAACTTTTCTTTCAATGCGGTCGATGACACGTTACCCATCGTAAAATTTCACCCATGATATCTATCTACTCCCTGGTTCGCCCCTTTCTATTTGCACTCGAGCCGGAACAGGCCCACGAGTTCACCCTGAAGCTCCTCGCTGCAAGCAGCCGCATCCCTGGTCCGCAAACAAAAGAAAATTCCAGCACCGCCATAAGCGTGATGGGCCTGAACTTCCCCAATCGCGTGGGCCTGGCGGCTGGACTGGACAAGAATGGTGTCGCCGTGGATGGGCTTGCCCGTCTCGGCTTCGGCTTCCTGGAAGTAGGCACCGTGACACCGCGTTCGCAGCCGGGCAATCCGCTGCCGCGCCTGTTCCGGCTGCCACAGCAGCAAGCCATCATCAACCGCATGGGCTTCAACAACCTGGGCATTGACGCACTTGTTGAACGACTCGGACAGGCTCGCTACAAGGGAATCCTCGGCATCAACATCGGCAAGAACTTCGATACTCCCATGGAGCGGGCCGTAGACGATTACCTCATTTGCCTCGACAAAGCCTACTCACACGCAGATTACGTCGCTATCAATATCTCCTCCCCAAACACAAAAAACCTGCGCCAATTGCAGGGAGCGGAAGAACTGGACGCGCTGCTGACCGCCCTGAAGACCCGCCAGCAAATCCTCGCCGACCGCCACAGCCGTTACGTTCCCATCGCCCTGAAGATTGCCCCTGATCTTGATGCAGAGCAGATTGCAGATGTTGCCGATGCGCTGCGACGACACCGGATCGATGCCGTAATCGCCACCAACACCACGCTGAGCAGGGAAGGTGTCGAACAGTCGCCCCTGGCTGCCGAAGCGGGTGGCCTATCCGGTGCGCCCCTGTTCGAGCGCTCCACCGCCGTCGTCCGCACGCTGGCCCGTGCGCTGGCGGGCGAAGTGCCGATCATCGCCGCTGGAGGCATCACCACCGGCGCACGCGCGCGCGCCAAACTGGAAGCGGGCGCCGTGCTGGTACAGATATACAGCGGCCTCATCTATCGCGGCCCCGCTCTGGTGCGGGAGTGCATCGCCGCGACCCGCAGTTGAACAGCCTCGCCCGCCTGGAGCGGCGAAGTTGCCGGTACGCCGACAAACGTAGGATAATTCAGCCTTCGCCCGCCACTACGGGACATGCTGCGAATTTCGCACACCATGACCAGCTATCTCTTCGTCATTCTTGGCGCCGTTCTCGTCAATAACGTCGTCTTCGTTCGCATTCTGGGGCTATGCCCCTTCATGGGGGTGTCGAAGAAGCTGGAGACGGCCATCGGCATGGGTGCAGCCACCACCTTCGTCCTCACCATGGCCTGCGGCGCCAGTTATGTCATCGATCGCTGGCTACTGGCGCCAAGTCATCTCGAATACCTGCGCACCCTCTCCTTCATCGTCACCATTGCCGCCATTGTTCAGCTTACCGAACTGGTCATCCAGAAAACCAGCCCGTTGCTGCATCAGGTGCTAGGCATCTACCTGCCGCTGATCACCACCAATTGTGCAGTGCTCGGCATCCCTTTGCTGAATGTCGGACTCAAGCACAATTTTGCCGAATCCCTGCTGTTCGGCTTCGGCAGCGCCGCTGGCTTTACCCTCGCACTGATTCTGTTTGCGGGCATCCGCGAGCGACTGGAAGGCGCGGATGTGCCGGTGCATTTTCGTGGCACGGCCATCGCCCTGGTCACGGCCGGCCTGATGAGCCTTGCCTTCATGGGCTTCGCCGGCCTGGACAAGTACAGGTAATGCTCACTGCGATCCTTGTCATGGCGCTGGGTGCCGTTGTTCTTGGCGCAGCGCTGGGCTATGCCGCCGTGCGATTCCGCGTCCAGGGCGATCCGCTGGTCGAGAAAATCGACGCCGTGCTGCCGCAAACCCAGTGCGGACAATGTGGCTTCCCCGGCTGCAAGCCCTATGCGCAAGCCATCGCCAAAGGCGAGGCCGACATCAACCAATGCCCCCCCGGTGGCGAAGAGGGCATCCGCAAACTCGCCGACCTGCTTGGCCGCGAGGTCAAGCCGCTCTCTGCAGAGCATGGCGTTGAAAAACCCAAGGCCGTCGCCTTCATTGACGAACAAATCTGCATCGGCTGCACGCTCTGCATCCAGGCCTGCCCGGTCGATGCCATTGTCGGCGCGGCCAAGCAAATGCACACCGTCATCGCCGCCCAGTGCACCGGCTGCGAGCTCTGTGTCCCACCCTGTCCGGTAAACTGCATCAGCATGCAGCCCATCGTCGAGACAGTGGAAACCTGGAAATGGAAATATCCCATCATTGAAATCAAACCGGCGCCGGCCAGAATCAGCTGACCATGCGTCAATTATTTGACTTTAATGGTGGCGTGAAGCCGGATTACCACAAGGATGCATCCGTGCAGCGGCCGATCGCCGTGTCGCCAGCGCCGGCTTTTCTCGTCATCCCGCTGCATCAGAGCATTGGCGGTACACCGCGCCCGCTCGTGGCCCCTGGCGACCATGTACTGAAAGGCCAGCGCATCGGGGCCGCCGACGGCAACCTGTCCGCCGCCGTGCATGCCTCGACTTCAGGCACCGTAAGCGCTGTTGAAATGCGCCGCATGCCGCATCCGTCCGGTCTATCGGCGCTCTGTGTGGTGATTGAAACGGATGGCAAGGATGAATGGGGCGAGCGCCAACCGTTCGACTACAGGAATCGCCCCCGCGAGGAAACCCGCGATTACCTGCGCGATGCCGGCATCGTCGGCCTCGGCGGCGCTGTCTTCCCCTCGCATCTCAAGCTGGCACCGGGAAAACAAGGCAGTCTCGACACGCTCGTCATCAACGGCGCCGAATGCGAACCCTTCATCACCTGCGACGACCTGCTGATGCGCGAACGCGCCGCCGGCATCGTGCGTGGCATACGCATCATGCGCGAACTGCTTGCCGCACACCGCGTGCTGATCGGCATCGAGGACAACAAGCCGCAAGCCATCGCCGCCATGCAGGCCGCCGTGAGCGGCAGCGGTGAGTCGGACATGGAGATCGTCGCCATCCCCACCCGCTATCCGGCCGGCGGCGCCAAGCAGTTGATCCGCGTCCTGACCGGAATCGAGGTGCCACATGGCAAACGCTCGACCGATTATGGCGTGCAGTGCTTCAATGTCGGCACGGCCTACGCCATCCATGAAGCCATCGATCTTGGCCAGCCGCTCATCTCGCGCATCGTCACGGTGGCCGGCAATGTCGCCGCGCCACGCAACTACGAAGTGCTGCTCGGCACCCCGATGCGCGCAGTGATGGCACTCGCAGAGCCGCTGCCCGACACCGACCGCATCATCATGGGCGGACCGATGATGGGCGTCCCCATGCCCGGCGACGAGGTGCCGGTGGTCAAGGCCACCAACTGCATCCTCGCCGGCTCCAGAAAGCTGTTCCCGCCGCCGCCGCCGGAAATGCCCTGCATTCGCTGCGGCGAGTGCGCCAAGGCCTGCCCCGCCGACCTGCAACCCTTTGAACTGTACTGGTTCGCGCGCGCGAAGATTTTCGGCAAGGCGCAGGAATACCATCTCTTCGACTGCATCGAATGCGGCTGCTGCGCCTACGTCTGCCCTTCGCGCATTCCGCTGGTCGACTACTACCGCTTCGCCAAGAGTGAAATCTGGGCGCGCGAAGCCGAGAAGGAAGCCGCCGACAAGGCGCGCGAACACTACGAATTCCGCCAGCAGCGCGAAGAACGGGAGAAGCAGGAAAAAGCCGCGCGCCTGGCCGCCAAAACTGCCGCCGGCCGCGAAAAGGCCGCCGTTGCACTGGCCTCGGTCACCTCCGCGGAAAGCGCTACGGCGGCACCCGCTGCCTCTCCGGAAGAAGACGCCAAGAAAGCCCTGATCGCTGCTGCCCTGGCGCGGGCCCGCGCACAGCAGGCACAGCCCGCCAACACCACCGGCCTGACGCCGGAGCAGGAAGCGGAAATCGCCGCCATCGAAGCCCGACGTGCCGCGATGCGTGAAGAAATTCGCAAACAGGCCCGCCCTCACCTCCCGCCGGATAACTGACGTGACTAATTCGCCTTACCTGCTGAAGCCCGCCAGCGTGCAATCGATCATGCTGCGCGTACTGGCGGCGCTGTTGCCGGGAATCGCCGCCTACGTCTGGTTCTTTGGCGCCGCCATCCTGGTGCAGATCGCGCTGGCTACGGTCGCCGCGCTGGCCGCCGAAGCCCTGATCCTGAAACTGCGCGACAAACCGGTGATGCTGTTCCTCACCGACGGCTCCGCGCTCGTCACCGCCTGGCTGATCGCCCTGTCACTGCCGCCGCTGGTACCCTGGTGGCTGACCGTGCTCGCCGTCGCCATCGCCATCATTGTGGCCAAGCACCTGTATGGCGGCCTCGGGCAAAACCCCTTCAATCCGGCCATGGTCGCCTTCGCCCTGATGATCGTCGCCTATCCACAGTTGATGTCGCATTGGCCGCTGCCGGGTGCAGCCACGTTTACACAGCAGTGGCAGATGATCTTTCACGCACTGGCTCCTGAAACCCTCGATGCGCTCACCTCCGCCACGCCGCTCGATGCCCTGCGCACCGCCTTGCACACCCAGGGCACGACAGCCAGCGTGGCGAGTGTGCTGGCCGGCAACGGCAACATCGGCCAATTCGCCGGCCGCGGCTGGGAATGGGTGGCGGGCGGCTACCTTCTGGGCGGGCTCTGGATGCTGCAACAGCGCATCATCACCTGGCATTTGCCGGCGGCCTTTCTCGCCACCTTGTTCGCGCTTTCCGGCGCTGCCAGCCTCGCCGATGGCGCCCACCATGCAGGGCCGCTGTTCCACCTGTTCGGCGGCGGCGCCATGCTGGCCGCCTTTTTCATCATCACCGATCCTGTCTCCGCCGCCACCACCCCCAAAGGCAAGCTGATTTTTGCCGCCGGCATCGCCCTCATCACCTGGATCATCCGCAGCTTCGGCGCCTACCCGGATGGCATTGCCTTCGGCGTCCTGCTGATGAATATCGCCGTGCCGCTGATCGACATGTACACCCAGCCCGCCGTGTTTGGCCACAAAAAGGAAGACATGCCGCATGAGTGACCCGGACGAACCGCTGGAAATCGCCCATCCCGAGGAATCCGGCGCGATGCGTATCGCGATCCGCACGGCCGCGGTCCTGCTGGCCTTCACACTGGCCTTTACCGCCTTCATGTCCAGTGCCTGGTATCTCACCGCGCCGCGCGTCGCCGCCAGCGCCCAGGCGGAAAAACTCCGGCTCATCGGCGAGGTGCTGGCGCCGACTTTATACGACAACGCACTGCTGGCCGACGCCATCACCTTGCCGCCGCAAACCGTCCTGGGACTTGACGAAGACACCCGCCTGTTCCGTGCCCGCAAGAACGGCGCGCCGGTGGCGCTGGTTCTGGAAGCGACCGCTCCCGACGGGTATTCCGGACAGATCGGCCTGCTGCTCGCCGTTGCCGCCGATGGCCGCCTGCTTGCCGTGCGTGTCACCCGCCACAAGGAAACGCCAGGGCTGGGCGATTACATCGATCCCAAGAAAGACCGCAACAAGGCCCGCCCCTGGATCACGCAGTTTTCCAATCTCGGCTTCGCGCAAATCCCGATCGACCAGTGGCGCGTCAAGAAGGATGGCGGCCATTTCGATCAACGCGCCGGCGCCACCATCTCGGCCCGTGCCGTGACCAACGCCACGCGCCAGGCCCTGGCGTGGACCGTGGCACGGCGCGATAAACTGTTCGCCTTGCCCAACAATGCCCGCTTCACTGACTCGTCCGAGGAGTAGATCATGAGCGCCTGGAAAGACATCGCCCATAACGGCATCTGGAAGCAAAATACCCTGCTCGCCCAGTTGCTCGGCCTGTGCCCGCTGCTGGCGGTAAGCACGACGCTGGTCAACGCCGTCAGCCTGGGACTGGCGACCATTCTCGTCATGCTGCTGTCCAATCTCGCCATCTCCGCTTTGCGCTCCCTGATTCCGTATGAAATTCGCATCCCGGTGTTCGTCCTCATCATTGCCGCGCTGGTGACGGTGGTCGACCTGGCGTTCAACGCCTATTTGCATGACCTGTACCTGGTGCTGGGCATTTTCATCCCGCTGATCGTCACCAACTGCATCGTGCTTGCCCGCGTCGAAGCCTTTGCCGCCAAGAATGGACTGCTGGATTCCATGCTCGACGGCGTCGCGATGGGCGCAGGATTCCTGTGGGTCATCGGCCTGATCGGCGGCCTGCGCGAAATCATCGGCCAGGGCACCCTGTTTTCCGGCATCGAGATGATCGTGCCAACGGCCCATGCCCTCCAGATACTGCCCGCCGACTACCCCGGATTCCTGGTCATGATCCTGCCGCCGGGCGCCTTCTTCACGCTCGCCCTGCTGATCGCCGGCCGCAACTGGCTGGAGGCGCGGGCCAATCAGCGGCGACTGGCGCAGCAGCGCCGCGACACGGCGCCGTTGACGGCATGACCCCGGCCAGCGTGCGCGAATTCTTCGCCCGCCTCGCGGCGGCGAATCCGGAACCGGCAACCGAACTTAACTACGCCACACCCTTCCAGTTGCTGGTCGCCGTGGTGCTCTCGGCGCAGGCCACCGACAAAGGCGTCAATCGCGCCACCGGCCCGCTGTTCCACGAGCACCCGACGCCCGCCGCACTGGCCGCCCTGGGCGAGGAAGGCATCGCCGGTTACATCCAGACCATCGGCCTCTACCGCACCAAGGCGAAAAATGTCGCCGCCCTGTCCCGCCTGCTGCTCGAACGGCACGGCGGCGAGGTGCCGCACGACCGCGCCGCGCTCGAAGCCCTGCCCGGCGTCGGCCGCAAGACCGCCAACGTGGTGCTCAATATCGCTTTCGGCGAACCGACGATCGCCGTCGATACGCATATTTTCCGCGTCAGCAACCGCACCGGCCTGGCGTGCGGCAAGACCGTCGCCGCCGTCGAGCAGAAACTGCTCAAGGTCGTCCCCGCCGAATACCGCCAGCATGCCCATCACTGGCTGATTCTCCACGGCCGCTACACCTGCAAGGCGCGCACGCCGGATTGCCCGCGCTGCATCGTTGCCGACCTCTGCGCTTTCAAAGAAAAAACCCGGGGAGAAACCCATGTTTAATCCCAGCCGCGACCAGGCGCGCCAGTTCCTCGTCGACGCCTGGCGCAAGCGCTGCGCATCGCTACCCGCCACGCCGCTGGAAACCCTGGCCGCCGATCTGGTCGCGCTGCATCCCGAATACCACGCCCTGCTCGAAGCCGACGACGCCCTCAGCCGCGAATGGACGCCGGAACAGGGGGCGACCAATCCGTTCCTGCACCTGTCATTGCATCTGGCGATCGAAGAACAACTGTCGATCGACCAGCCGCCCGGCATCCGCGCTGCCTTCGGGGAACTCCTCGCCCGCCGTGGCGATCGCCATGAGGCGTTGCATGTCGTGCTTGACGCCCTGGGCGAAACACTCTGGCGTGCCCAGCGCGACCGGCAGCCGCTCGATGCCGAGGCCTATCTCGAACACATCCGCCGGGTCGTTTAAAAAAGTCGGCTCTGACAGTACGGCGGCGCCCGGCAATCAGGCAGGTATCCGGTAAGCGTCCTGCGTCAGCAGATCGATACCACAGGGCTGGTTCTCGATCCAGTCAATCAGCCTGCCGCACATTTCCTTGCCGACAAAACGCTGACCGTGCTGCGGCACGATCTGCTCGATATCGAGCCCGCGCACCATCTGCGCCCAGAACCGCGTGACCTTGTTCGAGATCATGTAGCGACGGTGGAACCCCGCCATCTTCGGCACATGCGCAGCAAAATCGGCAACCGGCTTCTCGGCCTCGGCACTTGCCGCCAGCGAGACGCCCAGGTCGCCGGAAAAAAGAATCTTCGCCACCGGGTCGTAAAACTGGAAATTGCCCTCGGAATGCATGAAATGGGCGGGGATGGCCTTGAGCGCGCACTGCCCCAGCGGAATGTTCATGCCGGCATCGGGAATGCCCTCGATGCGGCCGGTGATGTCGCGGCCGGTGGTGAAGTGCGGCACGAAGCGCGTCCATAGCTGCGAGATCAGCACCTTGCACGGCGAGGCGATGAACCACTTGTTGACCGAAGCGATGATGTCCGGATCGGCGTGCGAGGCAAGGATGTAATCCAGGTTGCGCGAGGGAAAATACTTCTGCATCGCCATCAGCAGCGCGTTATAGGTCATGTTGCCGCCAGGATCGATCAGCGCGCCGTGACCATTATCGACGATCAGGAACTGGTTGGACTGCACGGCATGATCATGCTCCTCGTCGACCAGGTCGTAAAAGGCAAGGCAGATGTGCTTGCCATCGTTGTAGAGTTCAACTGCCATGATATCTCCCGGGAAATGCCCAGACTGCGTCAATTCATTCCGACTGCGGGCGGTGCGACCTTGAGAATCTCCTCGATGGTCGTCAGTCCTGCCGCCACTTTCTTCGCCCCGGCGATACGCAGGGATTTCATGCCTTCGCGCATCGCCTGTTCACGCAAGCGGTCGAGCTCGGCGCCATTCCCCACCAGGCGCTTGAGCTCAGGAGACAGCGGCATGATTTCATAAATTCCGATGCGGCCCTTGTAGCCGGTCATGCGGCAGTCGAGGCAGCCCACGGGATGATAGAGCTGCGCCGGCTTGCCGGCTTTCCACGGCGCCACCAACGCATTCCAGGCCAGTTCATCCTCGGCGCGCAGCCCGCCAGGCTGCTTGCAGCTCGGGCACAGAGTGCGCACCAGGCGTTGCGCCATGACGCCGATCACGGTCGAGGACAGCAGGTACGGCGCCACACCGAGGTCAATCAAGCGGGTAATGGCCGAGGGCGCATCATTGGTATGCAAGGTAGATAGCACCAGATGCCCGGTCAGCGCCGCCTGGATGGCCATGTCGGCCGTCTCCAGGTCGCGGATCTCGCCCACCATGATGATGTCCGGATCCTGCCGCATCAGGGCGCGGATGCCTTCGGCGAAGCCCATGCCGATGTCCGCCAGAACCTGCACCTGGTTGAAGGCCGGCTCGATCATCTCGATCGGGTCTTCCAGCGTGCACACATTCACCTCCGGCGTCGCCAGCTGCTTCAGCGTCGAATACAGGGTCACGGTCTTGCCGCTGCCGGTCGGGCCGGTCACCAGGATGATGCCATTCGGGTGCGCTGCCATCTCGTTCCACAGCGTGGCTTCTTCTGCGGCAAAGCCGAGTTCGGAAAAATCGCGCACCAGCACCTCGGGGTCGAAAATCCGCATCACCAGCTTCTCGCCGAAGGCGGTCGGCAGCGTCGCCAGGCGCAGCTCCACCGCCTGGCCGTCAGGCATGCGCGTCTTGATCCGGCCATCCTGTGGACGGCGCTTCTCCACCACGTCCATGCGGCCGAGGATCTTGATCCGGCTGGTCATGGCGTTGAGCACCGTCATCGGAATCTGATACACCTGATGCAGCACGCCGTCGATGCGAAAGCGCACGATGCCCAGATCGCGGCGCGGCTCGACGTGGATATCCGAGGCGCGCTGTTCGAACGCGTACTGCCACAGCCAATCGACAATGCGCACGATGTGCTGGTCGTTGGCATCGAATTGCTTGTTGCCTTTGGAGAGATCGACCAGTTGCTCGAAATTCGAGCCGCCGCCGGTCACGTCGCCCCTGCTCTGCGCCCCCTTGATCGACTTGGCAAGGTTGTAGAACTCCACCTGGTAACGCGCGATGTCCTTCGGATTGCTGATGACGCGACGGATCGGCTGCTTCAGGATCGGTGCGATTTCCGCTTCCCAGGCGCGCTGGAACGGCTCGGCCGTGGCGATCACGATTTCGTGCGCCTTGACCTCGACCGGCAGGATGCGGAAGCGCGTGGCGTAGGTGCTGCTCATCACCTCGGTCACCGCCGCAAAGTTGATCTTGAGCGGATCGATGTGCAGGTAATCAAGCCCCGACCACTGCGCCAGCCATTGCGTCAGGCTGTCCAGGTCGAGCACCCGGTGCGGTGGCTGGAGCGACTTCCAGCGCTGCTCGGATATCACCACCAGCGGATGGACATCGGCCATGAAATAGCGCCGCTCCTGCTTGAAGGCCGCCGCCGGTTCAGCGTCGATCAAGCCATCGGCGACCAGTGCGTCGATCACCTCGGGCAGGGTCAGGCTATGCTCCTTGGTTTCCTTGATTTCCGTGGCTGCGGCTTGATTCACGATGAAAAGTCGGCGCTGGCGATACGCCGCACTATAGCCGACAAAGCCACGGGGATTCAATGGCCGCCCGATGGGGATTCCGGGAACAGTATGATATTGCCTGCTTGAACCACCTCACACTGCCACCTCATCCCTGCGGAGGAACCGAATGAAACACGTGATCGCCCTGATTACAGGCGCGCTGCTCGCGCTGCCCGCCCTCGCCCAAACGTCTGCTCCCGAATGCGCCGAGGCGCGCGACCCCGCGCGCTGCGAGGCCCGGCAGGCGGCGCTCGTCACCTGCGCCGAAAAACATGGCGCCGACAAGCGCGCCTGCCTCGATGCCCATATGCCGCCGCTCGATTGCAGCAAGGCGGCCGATCCGCAACGTTGTGAAGCCATCGAGCGTGCCAAGGAAATCTGCAAGGGCAAGAACGGCAAGGAACTGAAGTCCTGCCTCAAAGCGGAAAATCCGAAGAAGTCGGTCAAAGGGCAAAAGACGCGCAAGGGAAAGACGGCGGTGAAGAAGAAAAAAGCCGTCAAGCATCACGCCAAGGCGTCACCCCAGCACTGAAGTTTCGCTGCGTACGAAAGCCCGGCATGGGCCGGGCTGGTCGAGGGCAGCACACGGGTTTCATAGCCCAGCGCCTCGACCTCGCGCACACGTCGCGCCGCCATGCGGCCGTTGAAGCAAACCCGCCGCAGCGCCGGCGCAGACCTTTTCAGTATCGCCAAATCGTTCGGCAACGCGTGACGAATCGCGGCATCGAGGCTGCCGTCGCGCTCGCACGCGGCGAACACATCCCAGATCGCGATGCCCGCCGCCTCGACGAGGGCGATGCGTGTCGGGTAGTCCAGCAGCGGCAAGGGCTGATCCAGCACATCGCCGAGGATGCGCCAGAACTGGTTGCGCGGGTGGGCATAGTATTGCTGCGCCGCCAGCGAGGCAGCGGACGGGAAACTGCCGAGAATGAGCACCCGCGCCCCGGCAGCGATGACCGGCGGCAAGCCGCACAGCAAGCGGCCGACTCCCTGCATGTCCTGGTGCGCCATGGCTCGATGCCCTGCGGGTCACGCCTCGACTAGTGGCAGCCGCGCCATGACCTGCGCTTCGAATTCCTCGACCGGCACCGGCTTGCCGAACAAGTAGCCTTGAAAAAAGGCGCATCCCAGGCAGCGCAGCTGTGCGTGTTGCGTCTCGGTTTCCACCCCCTCGGCGATCACCTCCATCTCGAAACTCAGCCCCAGACCGATGATGGTCGCCACCATCACCGTATCGCCATGATCCGTCGTGATATCGCGCACGAAGGACTGGTCGATCTTGATCTGGTCGAGTGGCAGCCGTTTCAGGTAAGACAGCGAAGAATAACCGGTGCCAAAATCGTCCATCGAGAATCCCACGCCAACGGTCTTCAGCGCCTGCATCTTGGCGATCGTATCCTCGACATCCTCCAGCACCAGGCTCTCGGTGAGCTCGAGCTTGAGCGCGGCCGGCGGGATGCCGTGCTTATGGAGAGCGGACAGCACCTGGGCGACAAAGTCGGCCTGGCGGAACTGCCGCGCACTGACATTCACCGCCAGCACCAGCGTGCTGAAGGACGGCCGATCCCGCCAGCACCGGAGCTGCGCACACGCCGTATCGAGCGCCCAGGCGCCGATGGGAACGATCAATCCCGTCTCCTCCGCCAGCGGGATGAAGTGCGCCGGCGAAACCAACCCGCGCCGGGGATGCCGCCAGCGCACCAGAACTTCCGCGCCGATGGGTCGCCCCCGATCATCCACCTGCATCTGATAGAACAGCCGCAGTTGCCGCTGCTCCAGCGCCAGGTGCAGATCGGCCTCCAGGGCAGCGCGGGTTTCTATGGCCGCCTGCATGGCCGGATCGAAAAAACGGATGGCATTGCGCCCCGCCGACTTGGCGCGGTACATCGCCATGTCCGCCCGTTGCAGCAACTGCTCAATGCTTTCGCCATGACCGGAAAAAACCACCACGCCGATGCTTGACGAACTGCGATGGACGATCTGCTCAGCGTCTCCCCCAGCGCGACGCCGGTGCAAGGAATACGGTTGCGCCAAGGCTTCCCGGATTTTTTCCGCCACCGTTTCAACCTGGATCACGGCATCCGCCAGCGTTTCTGACAAATCCTCCAACATCACCACGAACTCGTCACCGCCCAGCCGCGCCGCGCTGTCCCGGTCGCGGATGCAGCCCCGGATCCGTTGCGCGACCTCCATCAGCAACTGGTCGCCGACATCGTGGCCATGCAGATCGTTGAGCGACTTGAAATGGTCCAGATCGAGGAACAGGAGCGCGCCGTGGCGGCGGGTACGGGCGCACGAGATCAGCGCCCTGTCCAGGCGATCGAGCAACAGCCGCCGGTTCGGCAATTTGGTCAGCACATCGTAGAACGCCAGGTCGTGAAGCTGTTCTTCCAGCCGCTTGCGTTCGGTGATGTCGAGGAAGGTTGCCACCGCGCCGACGCATTCATCACCCTGGATGAGAGGCTGCGCCCAGTATTCGACCGGCACCGCCGTTCCATCCTTGCGCCAGAATACTTCCTGATCGGTATGCGATGGCTGGTTGCACCTGAATGACTGGTACATCAGGCATTCGCTCGCCGGGTAGGGCGTGCCGTCGGCATGCGAATGATGGATCAGGCTGTGAATCGACCGACCGAGTACCTCGTCGGTGCTGGCGAAGCCGAGGATGCGCAAAAAGGCCGCGTTGACGAAAGTGCATCGGCCTTGGGTATCGACCCCGTACATTCCCTCGGCGAGCGAATCGACCGTCCGCTGCAGGTGCTCCCGCGATTCCTTCAACGCCTTCTGCGCCGCCTTGTGTTCGCGGATGTCGCGGCAGGAACCATAGACCTGTCCATTGGGCAGCACCACCACATGCAGTTCCATCGGAAGCCGGCAGCCATCACGGGTAACCAGACGGATTTCAAACACGCGGCGCTCCGTGGAAGAAACGATCGTTCGCGCGACCTCGCGATAGGCTTCCCGCCAGTCCGCCGGCACCAGATCGAACACCGTCATTGCCTGCAACTCAGCGCGCGAAAAACCCAGCAACTCGACCACGGCATCATTGACATAGGCGATGCGCCCGTCGCGCTCGACGATGAACACGGCATCCGGCGCGTTGCGCATCAGCATCTGCGTGCGTTCCTCGCTCTCGCGCAAGGCATGGATCATCGCCCGGTGGTCGGCCTCGGACTGCGCCCGCAATGCCGTGTGTTCGCGTTCCAGCCGGGCCAGCTCGGCGGCATTCTTGCGCGCCATGCGCCGCGCATGACCCAGCACGACAAACGAGCCGGCACAAGCAATCAGCGCGAAGGGAACAATCAGCGAGGGGCTCCAGATTATCGGCAAGGACTTTATTCAGCAGGCTCGATTCGCCATGATACCCATGTTTCAAGCGCCAAGGAACGCGAACCGCCGGACGCTTGCATTTGACTTAAAAGTCCGCCGCAGAGGTTCAGGGATAGTGCGGAGAAAAACCCATTCGCAGCTGTTTTTTCATTCCTCCGCGAGCCCTCTGTGCCCTTGCGCTCTGCGGCAAGGGGCGGGTTCTCAAATCAATCGCCCTGGCCCCTTGTCATTTCCGTACCGCACCCGGCTCAGTGGCCGCGCATCTCCAGCAGCAACTGGTTCATGCGCTTGACGAAGGTCGCCGGATCATCGAGCTGGCCCCCTTCGGCCAGCAGCGCCTGATCGAACAGCACCGCCGCCCAGTCGTCGAAACGGGTTTCTTCCGTTTTCAAACGCTGCACCACCGGATGCTGCGGATTGATTTCCAGAATCGGCTTTGAGGTCGGCACCGCTTGCCCTGCCGCCTTGAGCATGCGCGCCAGGTTGCCCGACATCCCGGCTTCGTCCGCCACCAGGCAGGCCGGGGAATCGGTCAGGCGATGAGTGATCCGCACTTCCTTCACCCGCTCGGCCAATGCGGCGGCAATTTTTCCGGTCAGTTCCTTGAATTCGTCGGCCACCGCTTCCTGCGCCTGCTTTTCGGCTTCGTCTTCCAGCTTGCCCAGGTCCAGCCCCCCCTTGGCGACGGAAGCGAGCGGCTTGCCCTCGAACTCGGTCAGGTGCGAGGTGACCCATTCATCGACCCGGTCGGACAACAGCAACACCTCGATGCCCTTCTTGCGGAACACCTCGAGATGCGGGCTGTTCTTCGCCGCATTGAAAGTCTCGGCGGTGACGTAATAAACCTTCTCCTGCTCCGGCTTCATCCGCGCGATGTAATCAGCGAGCGATACGGTTTGTTCCGGTGTATCGGCATGGGTCGAGGCGAAGCGCAGCAGGCCGGCGATCTTCTCCTTGTTGGCGAAGTCCTCGCCGATGCCCTCCTTCAGCACGCGACCGAATTCACCCCAGAACTTCGCGTAGTTCTCCTGTTCATTCGCCGCCATGTCGGCCAGCAGCCCAAGAACTTTCGCGGTGCAGCCCTTGCGGATCGCTTCGATATCTTTCGATTCCTGCAATATCTCGCGCGAGACATTCAGCGGCAGGTCGGCCGAATCGACGATGCCGCGCACGAAACGCAGATAGACCGGCAGCAACTGCTCGGCATCGTCCATGATGAACACGCGCTTCACATACAGCTTGACGCCGTGGCGCGTGTTGCGATCCCACAAATCGAACGGCGCATGCGCCGGAATGTAGAGCAGCTGCGTGTATTCGGTCTTGCCTTCGACGCGTGCATGCACCCAGGTCAGCGGGTCTTCGTAGTCATGGCCAACGTGCTTGTAAAACTCCTTGTACTGCTCCGCGGTGATCTCGCTCTTCGGCTTTGCCCACAAGGCGGAGGCCTGATTCACAGTCTCGTCCGTGTCCGTCACGACCTGCTCGCCCTTGTCCTTGTCCCACTCCTCCTTCTTCATCACGATCGGTTGCAGGATATGGTCGGAATAGGTGCGGATGATGGAGCGCAGCTTGTAGCCGGATAGCAGATCATCCTGCCCCTCGCGCAGGTGCAGCGTGATCTCGGTGCCGCGCGCGGCCTTCTCCGTCATTTCGACGGTGAACTCGCCGGCGCCTTCCGACTCCCAGCGCACCGCCTGATCGGATGCCAGGCCGGCGCGACGGGTCACCACCGTGACACGGTCGGCGACGATGAAGGAAGAATAAAAGCCGACGCCGAACTGGCCGATCAATCCGGCGTCCTTCTTCTGGTCGCCACTGAGCTGCGAGAAAAATTCGCGCGTGCCCGACTTGGCGATGGTGCCCAGGTGGGTGATCGCCTCCTCGCGGCTCATGCCGATGCCGTTATCGCTCACCGTGAGGGTGCGGGCCGCCTTGTCGTAGGCGACGCGGATACTGAATTCGCTGTCGTTTTCAAGCAGCGCCGCGTTGTGCAGCGCCTCGAAACGCAGCTTGTCACAGGCGTCGGCGGCATTCGAAATCAGCTCGCGCAGGAAAATCTCGCGGTTCGAATACAACGAGTGGATCATCAGGTGCAGCAGTTGCTTGACCTCGGTCTGGAAGCCGAGTGTCTCGCGCGAAGCGGAGGAAGCAGTGCTGGAAGGTGTGGCAGTGGTCATCGAAATCCCCTGAAAATAAGAAACAAACAAAACCAAAAGCCGAATGTGGGGACAGTACGTGCCGTTTCAAGGGGCGGGCCGGTCTTCCTCTTTTCCTCTTCAGAGTGTCTGACCTGTACTCATTCGTCGCAACTCCGGCAGACAGGAACCACAGGAGGTGCCGCAGTTGTGTTTTGCCTGCACGGCGGCAAGATCCAGACCGCTGGCAAAGTCGGCGGTCAGTTCGTTTTCAGAAACATCAAAGCAGTTGCAGACGATGCGTCCGCGCACCGGGGCCGAGGCGGGAGGCGCCGCCAGCGGCGCGAAGAGCCACTTGCGCAGATCGCGCGTACTGCCGCCGCGCGCAATCAGGTCGAGCAGCCAGTCGGTGGCGCGTGTTTCATTGCACAGAAGCGCGCCAACCAGACGGTCGTCCTCGATCAGGGCCCGCTTGGCAATGTGCCGGCGCGTGTCGTTAAAGATCAGGGTAGCCGGCGTATCAAGCTCCAGGGCAGCACTCAGCTCGGCCAGCAGTTCAGCCGTCGGCGGCGGCGTGCCCGCAGCGCCCCAGGCACGCAAAACGACGACGCCGGTCTCGCGCCCGGCCAAGGTCAGCGTCGCGTAGTCGAAGCGCGCCAGCCACGGGTGCAGCGCTTCGCGCAAACTTCCGTGGGCATCGCGGCGCAGCGCGACGACCTGCCAGTCCGTGGCGAATTTTTCTATCTGTACTGCCGCATGCTTGAGTTCGGGCTGTCGCGATACCGGGTCGGTGGCGGGCGACGTGAGCACATTGACCCCACGCCCGCGCATGAAGCGGCCGCCCCAGTGCATCGGGATAAAGCTCTGCGCCGGGCGCAGCGTGTTCGACGCCACGGCGCGCAGCAACAATGCGCCGCGCCGGCTCTTGACCTGCACCAGGTCACCCTCGCCCACGCCACGCCGCTCCATGTCGCGCGGATGCATTTCTATCGCCGGCTCCGGCGTATGCGCGTAAAGGCGCGGCACCACGCCGGTGCGGCTCATGCCGTGCCACTGGTCGCGCAACCGCCCGCTGTTGAGGTGCAGCGGATAGCGCGCATCGACCTTCTCGGCCGTTGCGCGGTGCTCGACGCTGACAAACCGGGCGCGGCCGCTGGCCGTCTGGAAAACGCCATCGCCATAAAGACGCGGGGTGCCGCAGGTGGCCCCGGCAGGCAACGGCCATTGTTGCGGGCCGGCCGATTCGAGCAGGTCATACGAGAGTCCGCCGATGTCGAGGTCGCGGCCCAGCGTGCTGGCGCGATGTTCGTCGAACACCTGCTCGGCGTTTGCGTAGGGAAACAGCGTCTGCTCGCCGTATTGCGAGCGCCGACTTTTCAGGCGACTTTCCAGGCGCCGGGCGAAATCGGCGGCAATTTTCCAGTCGGCGCGCGCCTCGCCGGGCGGCGGCACGGCGGCGCGCACGCGTGAAATGCAGCGTTCGGAATTGGTCACCGTGCCTTCCTTTTCGCCCCAGCCGGCGGCCGGCAACAGCAGGTCGGCGAAGGCCGCCGTATCGGTATCAGGATCGACTTCCTGCACCACGACGAAGGGACAGGCGGCCAGCGCTTCATGCACGCGCGTGAGGTCGGGCAGGGATTGCGCCGGACTGGTGCAGGCGACCCAGAGCGCCTTGATCTCGCCCCGGTGCATGGCCTCGAACAGGTCCACGGCGGTCAGCCCCGGCTTGGCCGGCACGTCGGTGACGCCCCACAGCCGCGCCACTTCGGCGCGATGCGCGGGATTGGCCATGTCGCGGTGCGCGGGCAGCAGATGGGCCAGGCCGCCCACCTCGCGGCCGCCCATCGCATTGGCCTGCCCGGTCAGTGAAAACGGCCCGCAGCCGGGCTTGCCGATCTTGCCGGTGGCCAGATGCAGATGGATGATGGCGGCATTGTTGTCGGTGCCATGGGTGGACTGGTTAAGCCCCTGGCAGTAAAGCGAGAGCGCCGCCGGCGACTCGCCGAACCAGCGCGCGGCGGTGACGATATCGTCTGCCTTCACACCGCAGATATCGGCTGCCATGGCCGGCGTGTATTCGCGAACGACCGTGCGCAGCGCCTCGAAACCCTCGGTATGCGCCTGAATGTAGTCACGATCGACCAGGTCTTCCCACAACAGCACATGCAGCATCGCGTTGTAGAGCGCAATGTCGGTACCAGGCAGGATGGCCAGATGCAGGTCGGCCGCCTCGGCGGTATCGGTGCGACGCGGGTCGACGACTATCATTTTCATCTGCGGCCGTGCCAGACGCGCCTCTTCGATACGGCGGAACAGCACCGGATGCGCCCAGGCGGTATTGGAACCGGCGATCAGCAGGCAATCGGCATGATCGACGTCGGCATAGGCACAGGGTGGCGCGTCGGCCCCGAGCGTGGCCTTGTAGCCGGCCACCGCCGAGCTCATGCACAGCCGCGAATTGGTGTCGATGTTGTTGGTACCGATCAAGCCCTTGGCCAGCTTGTTGAAGACGTAGTAGTCCTCGGTGAGGAGCTGTCCGCTGACATAGAAGGCCACGCTGTCGGGGCCGTGTTCCGCGATGACGCTGGCAAACCGTTCGGCGGCGTGGTCGAGCGCACGATCCCAGGTCACGCGCTGGCGCGGCTCCGTGCGCGCCGTGCGCAGTTCCGGATGGAGCAGGCGATTCGCCATCGCCTGCGGCGTCAGCGTCAGGTGGAGCGTGCTGCCCTTGGTGCATAGACGGCCAAAGCTGGCCGGATGAGCGGGATCGCCGCGCACACCGGTGATCCGGTCTCCTTCCGACTCGATGATGACGCCGCAGCCAACACCGCAGTAGGGACAGGTAGAGCGGGTTTCGTTCATGGTTTCAGGAAAGTCGGCTCTGACAGGACGGCGCCGATCTGCTTCAGGAAAGTTTCAGCCAAACGGCATCGGCCTCGAGCCTGACCTCGAAGCGCCCGGCGCAGCCCTGGTCGGGCGCCACCGCCTGGCCGTCGGCGAGGCCGATCTTCCAGCCATGCAGCGGACAGGTCACGGTATCGCCATGGACGATGCCCTGCGACAGCGGGCCGCCCTTGTGCGGACATTTGTCATGCAGGCCGAAGACCTTGTCATCGGCGGTGCGAAACAGCGCAATATTCCCTTGCGCGGAGTCCACGACACGGCTGCCCAGCATCGGGATATCGTTTAACCCACAGACCTTGACCCAGCCGCTCATGCCGTGACCTCCACCAGTTTGATGACTTCGTATTCGCGCCGCACCGCCTGCTTCTCCACCGCCTGTTGCCAGGGATCTTCATAATCCTGGAGCGCAAACAGCAGCCGCTGGTGCAGTTCCTTGCGGCGCACGGAATCCTCCACCACAGCCGCCTTGACATGATCCAGTCCGACGCGGGCGATGTAATGACAAGTCCGCTCGAGGTAGTACCCCTCTTCGCGATAAAGTTGCAGGAAGGCGGCGGAGTATTCCAGCACCTCCTCGTCGCTTTTGACCTTGCAGAGAAACTGGGCCACCTCGGTCTTGATGCCGCCATTCCCCGCCACATAAAGTTCGTAGCCGGACTCCAGGCCGATCACGCCGACATCCTTGATGCCGGCCTCGGCGCAATTGCGCGGGCAGCCGGAGACTGCCAGCTTGACCTTGTGCGGGCTCCACATGCCGAGCAACATCTTTTCCAGCTTGACGCCCATGTCCATCGAGCGCTGGGTGCCGAAACGGCAGTGCTCGGCGCCAACGCAGGTCTTCACCGTGCGCAGCGACTTGCCGTAGGCATGACCGGACAGGATGCCGGCCTGGGCGAGGTCCGCCCACATCCGCGGCAGGTCTTCCTTCTTCACGCCGAGCAGGTCGATGCGCTGGCCGCCGGTCACCTTGACCGTCGGCACATGGTACTTGTCGGCGGCGGCGGCAATCGCGCGCAACTCATCCGGCGTGGTCAGGCCGCCCATCATCCGCGGCACCACGGAATACGTGCCGTCCTTCTGGATGTTGGCATGGGCGCGCTCGTTGATGAAGCGCGATTGCGGATCATCCTTCGCTTCGCCGGGCCAGGTCGAAATCAGGTAATAGTTGAGCGCGGGGCGGCAGGAGGCGCAGCCATTGGGCGTCTTCCAGCCCAGGGTGCGCATCACGTCAGGAATCGTCAGCAGATGCTGCTCGCGGATGGCCTTGCGCACTTCGCCATGCGGGTGGTCGGTACAGCCGCACACCGGCTTGTTCTTCGACTCGGCCGGCTGGTAGGCGCCGCCGACGGTCGAGGCCAGTATCTGCTCGACCAGGCCGGTGCAGGAACCGCAGGACGACGAGGCCTTGGTGTGCTTGCGCACATCCTCGAGGGAAAACAGCCCGTGCTCCTTGATCGCCTTGACGATGGCGCCCTTGCACACGCCGTTGCAACCGCAGACTTCGGCCGTGTCGGGCATCGCCGCCGCGTGCGACTGGCCGGCGTGACCGGCATCACCGACGTTGTTCTGGCCGAACATCAGGTGGTCGCGGATTTCGCGGATGCTCTGGCCGTCCTTGATCAGCTGGAAATACCAGGCGCCATCGGCCGTATCGCCATAGAGCACGGCGCCGACCAGGGTGTCGTTCTTCACCACCAGTTTTTTGTACACGCCGCCCGACGGATCGTGGAGGACAATGGCATCGACATTGCCTTTGCCGCTTTGCTCGCCCATGAAGTCGCCGGCGGAGAACAGATCGACGCCCGTCACCTTGAGCTTGGTCGAGGTCACCGACCCTTGATAACGGCCAATACCCATCTGCGCCAGATGATTGGCGCAGACTTTGGCCTGCTCGAACAGGGGCGCGACCAGGCCATACGCCACGCCGCGGTGCGCCACGCATTCGCCCACGGCATAAATGCGCGGGTCATAGGTTTGCAGCGTGTCATTGACCACGATGCCGCGGTTGCAGTAAAGCTTGGCCGATTCGGCCAGCGCCGTGTTGGGGCGGATGCCGGCGGCCATCACCACCAGGTCGGCGGGAATCTCGGAGCCATCCTTGAATCTCACCGCGCCGACGCGACCGGACGAATTGGGCAGCAGCATTTCGGTCTGCTTGTTAAGCAAAAAGTTAAGCCCCTTGGCTTCCAGCGAGGACTTGAGCATATCGGCGCTGGCCTGATCCAGCTGGCGCTCCATGATCCAGTCGCCGAGGTGCACCACCGTCACCTCCATGCCGCGCAACTTGAGGCCGTTGGCCGCTTCCAGCCCCAGCAAACCGGCGCCGATCACCACCGCATGCTTGTAGCTCGACGCCGCCGCAATCATCGTTTCGGTGTCGGCGATGTCGCGATAGGCAATCACGCCCGGCAGTTCCTTGCCCGGCACCGGCAGGATGAAGGGCAAGGACCCGGTCGCCAGCAACAAACGGTCGTAGACCGCTTCCGTGCCATCATCGGCAATCACCTTGCGTCCGATCCGGTCAATCTTCACCACCGTCTTGCCTGTGTGCAGGGTAATGCCGTTGTCCTTGTACCAGTCGAGGTCGTTGAGCACGATATCGGCCAGCGTCATCTCGCCGGCCAGTACCGGCGAGAGCAGGATGCGGTTGTAGTTGCCGTGCGGCTCGGCGCCGAAGACGGTGATGTCGTAAAGGTCGGGGGCGAGTTTCAGCAGTTCCTCGACCGCGCGAATTCCGGCCATGCCATTGCCGACGACAACCAGTTTCTGTTTCTTCATTGATGCTCTCCTGCCAGGGTCATACTCATGTTTAGCAAGTTATGTGCCTCCAATTCGAGAGCCTGCATGACACTCCAACCCGTTGATTTAGAATGCTGCCGCGCTCACTGATGCGGGTTTCTTGAGGCCACCCGGATTTACCTTGCACCGCAGCAGTGCCTGTATTCCACGACGCCCGAAAATGGGGCGTGAATGGAGCGTTTCAGCGCCGCGACAGCCAGAAAAGCAGCACCAGATTGAACACCAGTGAAATGCCGAGAGCGACCTTCAGCGCCAGCACCGGATGCCGATCCACCAGCGGCATGCGCCGTGCCGACGCCAGCGGCCGGTAAGCGCCGCGTTCGAGCGCCAGGGCGAATTCCTCGGCAGTTTCAAAACGCTCGCCCGGATCGCGCGCGCACGCCTTGAGCAAAATCGTCTCCAGCCATTCAGGCGTATCGGGACGGTAGCGGGTGGGCGGCACCGGCGCGGAAAACCGCGGGGTCTGGAAGGGCTCGATTTCGCCGTAGGGATATTTGCGTGTCAGCACTTCGTACAGCGTGACGCCGCAGGCATAGAGGTCACTGCTCTCGTTGGCCGTCCCGTGGGCGAACAGTTCCGGCGCCTTGTAGGAGGGCGTTCCCGGATTGTTGATTTCGCCCAACTGGTCGCCGTCGCTTGCCGCCACCCCGAGATCGAGCAGGGTGATCTGTCCTTGCGTGCCCAGCTGGATGTTGTCCGGCTTGATGTCGCGGTGAATGATGCCAAGCCGGTGCAGCAAACCCACGGCCTTGAGCAGGCGCAGGCCGATCGCCGCCACTTCTTCAGCCGCAAAACGGTGGCCGCGCATCAGGCGCGCCTTGAGCGATTCGCCCTCGTGCCAGGTCATCAGGTAATACAGGCAGGAACGCGCCGGATGACTGACAACCTGCGGAAAGCAGGGCGCGACGGCGCGTCGCGCCAGCCATTCCTCATGCACCAGCGCCGCGACCGATTCGGCATCGCCGGCCTCGGGACGCAAGGTTTTCAGCACCAGGGTTTCGCTGCCCCGCGCCACCTTGTAGAGCAGGGTCAGACGCGACTCGTGCAGCACTTCGATCACCCGCAGGCCGTCGATTTCCTCGCCAACCCTGAGTGGCGGCGGCAGGGGCAGCTTTTGCGCCCCGTCCAGCGTATCGCGCAGGTTCGAGTGCGGCACCGCGCGGACATGGGCGACCAGCGCCGTGCAATTGTCATTCGCCCCGCGCCGCACCGCCTCCAGCGCCAGGGCATTCGCCGCCCCTTCCGCCGTGGCATGGCGCGCCAGCAGTTCGCTCATGCCGGCATCGCCCAGCGTGCCCCAGACACCGTCGGTCACCAGCACGAAGCGGTCATCCGCCGCCAGTTCACCATCGGCATGATCGACCACCAGATGCTGGTCGAGGCCGATAGCCCGCCGCAGCACGTTGTTCAGTTCGGGATGTGGCCAGGTATGGTCTTCGGTCAACGCTGTCAGCACACCGGCGCGCCACAGGTAGGCGCGCGAGTCGCCGACATGACCGACGTAGTAACGGCTGCCGCGCAGCACCAGCGCGGTCAGCGTGGTGGCCATGCCGGCATATTCACGGTTCTTGCGGGCTGTCGCCAGCAGCCAGCGGTTGCTGGCGCCCAGCACGGTATCGAATGATTTCGCCACGCTCCAGGTATCGGGCGTGGCGTAGTAGTCGCTAAGCAGGTTGCGCACCGCATATTCGGCTGCCTCGCGTCCCTGGGCATGGCCGCCGACGCCGTCGGCCACGGCCAGGAGCATGCCTTTGGCATCAAGCTCGGCGCCCTCGGGAGTCGCCGCGCCGACAAAATCCTCGTTGCGGCTGCGCAATCCGGCCAGCGTCGAGTGGGCGATATCGACCTGCAACAGGTTCATCCGTCTTGGCGCCGGGTCAGATACGGGCGGAGGTCATGGTCGCCGCGCCCCACGTGGTGCGCCAGCGCGTCTTGACGGCGGTCAGACCCACCAGCGCCGTAACGGCGAGCGCGGCAAAAATCAGGAAACCGGCCTGGTAGCTGCCGGTGACTTGCCGCGAATAGCCCAGCGACGAGGCCAGCCAGAAACCGCCGACGCCGCCAGCCATGCCGACCAGTCCGGTCATGACGCCGATTTCCTTGCGGAAGCGCTGCGGCACCAGTTGAAACACGGCGCCGTTGCCCATCCCGAGCGCCAGCATGGCCAGCACGAACACCACCAGCGCCATCCACGCCTGCGGCAGACCGACACTGACCAGGACGAGGAAACATGCCGCCAGTGCATACATCGATGTCAGGCTCTTGATGCCGCCGATGCGGTCGGCCACGCCGCCGCCGATGGGACGCACCAGCGAGCCGGCGAAGACGCAGGCGGCGGTAAAGAAGCCCGCGGTTTTCGCATCGAGCCCGTATTGCGTATTGAAATAAATCGTCAGCGACGACGCCAGACCGACAAACCCGCCAAAGGTCACGGCATAGAAAAACATGAACCACCAGGCATCCTTGTCCTTGAGCACCGCCAGGTACTCGACCAGCCGCTTCGGCGGTGGACATTCCGGCGCATCCTTGGCCAGCACCAGGTAGATCACGAACACGATGAACAAGGGGATCAGCACGATGCCGAATACATTGCCCCAACCGTAGGCGGCGGCGAGGCTGGGCGCCAGCAACGCGGCCAATGCCGTGCCGGAATTTCCGGCGCCGGCGATGCCCAGCGCCTTGCCTTGATGTTCCGCCGGATACCAGCGCGAGGCCAGCGGCAGCGCCACCGCGAACGACGCTCCCGCCACGCCGAGGAACAGGCCCAGCACCAGCGTTCCCTCGTAACTGTGAATGCCCACCTGCCAGGCATAAAGCATTGCCGCCATGACAATGAGCTGACCGATTGCGCCCGTCAGCTTGGGTTTCAGATGATCCACCAGCAGCCCCATGACCAGGCGCAGCACGGCGCCCGCCAGCACCGGCGTCGCCACCATCAGCCCGCGCTGGGCATGCGTCAGCCCCAGGTCTTGTGCAATCTGCACCCCCAGCGGCCCGAGAATGACCCAGACCATGAAGGCCAGATCGAAGTAAAGGAACGCGGCGAGCAAGGTGGGTGTATGCCCCGATTGCAGAAACGACTTCTTGTCCATGACTTCTCCTGAGCGTTGGAAGTTGCGCCCCATCCGAGGGCTTCAACCTACGTTTAGCAGGAGGCGTGCCAGGCATGCACCAAACTACACAACCCATTGTTGCGCAAGACACAGCAATGGGTCATAAGGAAAAGTCGGCGCTGGCAAGGCGGCGGAGAAGTACCGGTTGCTGCACCGCAATAGGGCAAATGCATAACAGGCGCACCGGAATGAGGCGCGCCTGTTTTGCCGCCATGCACCGGCTCAGAACTTTGCCTCGGCCCAGAGCCAGAACTTGTCGGTATCGACGAACCCGGCCGTTTTGGCATTGAAGGTGGCGTACTTGATGCCGACCAGGTAGTTCTTGGCGATGGCCTTGGTCGCTTGCAGATCCCATTCCGCGCCATAGTGCGCACGCCGAGATACACGTCTTCCAGGCCGTTCACCGGGGTGCTCAGAAACAGGTCGGCCCAGCCGTTGAAGGCGTGCAGGGTGGCGAGCGGGGTCTGGAAGTTCTTCACGCCGTTGCCTTCGAGCAGTTCATAGCCCAGCTTTACGCTATGCACGCCTTTGGCCAGGCCGGCTTCGAGGAAGCTGTAGTCGACGCGGTAATCCGCCGGGTTGTTCTTGTAGTCGGATTGCGAGGCGTATTCGGCGGTGTAGAGCAGTTTCAGGCCGTCGGCGAGTGCCCGATCGCCTTTGAAGCGCAGGCCCCAGGTTTGCGTCGAGCTGGTGGCGAAGTCGGCATAGTCGAGCAGATAGCCATAGCCGACGATCTCACCTGCGCTCCAGCCTTTGTAGCTGATGTTGAGGATCGGCGATTTCATTTTCGCATTGCCGACGTTGGCAAAGGTGGCGGTGGGGAGTTTGCTGTGGTCGCTGAAGACGCGATTGACGTTGTAGATGTAGCCGGCGGTGATCGTCGTGGCGGGCAGGGATTTATTGACCACGGTGAAGGCATCGAAGGTCTGTTCGTTCTGCCGCCAGCCAACGTTGCCGATGAAGCGGTGGTTGTCCAGGATCAGGCGCTGGCGGCCGTATTTGAGCTGGGTGTCGGGGAGGCCGGCGTAGCGGAGGTAGCCCTGGTTGATTTCGGTGAATTCAGGATCGGCGATGATGGAGTAGGCGGTCTTGCCGTTGCTGGCGCTGTTGTAGTTGTCGGCGCCCAGGGTGCTCAGGTGTTCGGCTTCGATCATGGCGCCGAAACCCTTGAAGTCGCCGGTTTCGTAGCCGAAGCGCAGGCGCAGGGTGGAGGCGTTGGCGGCCTTCTTTGCGTTATCTTCGCTGACGCTCTCGTAGCGGTAACGGGCGTCAAGCGAGGGTTTGCCGCCCGTAAGGGCGTCCGCAAAACTGTCGCCCGCAAGGGCCGGCAGCGACAGCAGCGCCAAGGCAACGGCAGATGCCAGACGGGTTGCAGGGAATGAATGATCGGTCATGGTGAGGCCTCCGGAAGTGAAAAAATAAAAAGTCAAAAGCAGTTGCGGATCAGGCCGCGTTTTTCAGTTGCTTGCGATAGAGGAATTCGAACACTGCCGCGCGGTACGCGGCGAACCTGCTGTCTTCCGCCAGTTCCAGCCGGTCGCGCGGCCGTGGCAGATCAACCTTGACGATTTCGCCGATGGTGGCCGCCGGGCCGTTGGTCATCATCACGATGCGATCGGAGAGCAGCACGGCCTCGTCCACATCGTGCGTAACCATCACCACTGTGGCGCCGGTCTTGGCCAGCACGCCATTCAACTCATCCTGCAGGCTGGCGCGGGTCAGGGCGTCGAGCGCGCCGAAGGGTTCATCCATCAGCAGGATGCGCGGCTCCATGGCGAAGGCGCGGGCGATGCCGACGCGCTGTTTCATGCCGCCGGAAATCTCGTGCGGATACTTGTCCATGGCATGCTCCATGTGCACCATCTCCAGCGCCGCCGCGACGCGCACCTTGAGTTTCGGCTTGCCTTCCTTGCGCCCGAACACACGCTCAACCGCCAGCATGACGTTTTCAGAACAGGTCATCCAGGGCAGCAGTGAGTGGTTCTGGAACACCACGGCACGTTCCGGCCCCGGCCCCGCGACTTCGCGGTTATCGCACAGCAGGACACCGCTGCTGGGCAGCGTCAGGCCGGCGATCAGATTGATCAGCGTGGACTTGCCGCAGCCCGAATGCCCGATCAGCGTCACGACCTCACCTTCGTTGATGGCCAGGTTGATATCACGCAAGGCAGTAAATTTTCCGCTCTTGGTGCTGAAGGTCTGACCGACATTTTCAATTTTGACCAGTGTCTTCATTTCAATCTCCTTAGCGCGACTCGTAAGTAAATCGTTTCGCCAGCCACAACAGCAGATGCTCAAGCAGCAAGCCGACGATGCCGATGACGAAGATGGCGACAATGATGTGCTCCACCTTGAGGTTGTTCCACTCGTCCCAGACCCAGAAACCGATGCCAACGCCGCCGGTCAGCATTTCTGCGGCAACGATCACCAGCCAGGCGGTGCCGATCGAAAGCCGGATGCCAGTCAGCATGTAGGGCAACACCGCCGGGAAAAGAATCTTGGATACCACCTTGCTCTCCGGCAGGCCGAGCACCCGGGCGACATTCAGGTAGTCCTGAGGCACCCGCTGCACGCCTTGCGCCGTGTTCAGAATCATCGGCCAGATCGAGCAGATGAAAATGGTCCAGGTCGCCGCCGGATCAGCCTTCTGGAACACCAGCAGGCCAATTGGCAGCCAGGCCAGCGGCGACACCGGGCGCAGCAGACTGATGATGGGATCGAGCATGCGGCTCATAAACTCGAAACGACCAATCAGGAAACCCAGCGGAATCCCCACCAGCGCGGCAAAGCCAAAACCGATGCCAACCCGCTTCAGTGAGGACAGGATATTCCAGCCTATGCCCTGGTCATTCGGGCCGTTGCTGTAGAACGGATCGGCGAACAGCTTGACGGCCGCATCCCAGGTCACGAGCGGGCCGGGAATGCTGGCATTCTTTGCGGCCACCAGCGACCAGAGACCAATCAGCAGGGCGATGCCGAACAGCGGCGGGATGATGGCGCGCATCCTGTCGCGCCATCGGGTATCTCCCGTCCCGCCCGACCCTTTGCCGGATTCGGCATGCGCCGCAGCCGCAGGGTGTGCGGGCGCTGCCGCAACCGGCGCCGGCGCCTGCGTTGGCGTGGCGGTAACGGACGCGAATGTTTCCGCTTCGGCCACCTCGGCAACCGGCAGCGCTTCAACCAGCTTCAGTGCAATGGCACTCATGTCGCTCTCCTTATCCATTCACACGATTGATCACGCATGCAGCTTGAAAGACGCTGCATACTTCTTCGGGTCCTTGCCGTCCCACACCGTGCCGTCGATCAGCTTGCTTGAACGCATCTCGCTCTTCGGCAGCGCCACTTTGGCGGCCGTCGCGGCCTGCTTGTAGATGTCGATACGATTGATCTGCTTCGCCACGGCAAGGTAGTCCGGATCGCTCTTGAGCAGGCCCCAACGCTTGTGCTGGGTCAGGAACCACATGCCATCCGAGAGGTAGGGGAAGTTCACCTTACCGTCATTGAAGAACTTCATGTGATTCTTGTCGTCCCAGCTCCGCATTTGGGTACCTGTCAGACCGTTCGAGTAGCGGCCGAGCATGCGTTCGAGAATCACATCCATGTCGGTATTGATGTAGGACTTCTGCGCCACGGTTTCGGCCGTGATACGGCGATTCGCCAGCGAAGCGTCGATCCAGCGGCCGGCATCGAGGATGGCGGCCGTCATCGCGCGCGCCGTGTTCGGGTTTTTCGCCACCCAGTCGGCCGACGTACCCAGGACCTTCTCCGGGTGGTCGATCCAGATGTCTTGTGTGGTCACGGCGGTGAAACCGATCTTGTCGATGATGGCGCGGTTGTTCCACGGCTCGCCGACACAATAGCCGTCCATGTTGCCGACGCGCATGTTGGCCACCATTTGCGGCGGCGGCACGGTGATGTTCTTCACATCCCTGAACGGATCGATGCCTTGCGCCGCCAGCCAGTAGTAAAGCCACATGGCATGCGTCCCGGTGGGGAAGGTCTGGGCGAAGGTGTATTCGCGCTCCTTCTTTGCCACCAGTTTGGCCAGCGAGGCGCCATCGGTGACGCCCTTGGCCTTCAACTGGTTCGACAGCGTGATGGCCTGGCCGTTGTGGTTCAGACTCATCAGCACCGCCATGTCCTTCTTCGGCCCGCCGATGCCCAGATGCACGCCATAGACCAGGCCATACAGCACATGCGCGGCATCCAGCTCGCCGTTCACCAGCTTGTCGCGCACCGCAGCCCAGGATGCCTCCTTGCTGGGAATGATCTTGATGCCGTATTTCTCGTCGAACTTCTGTACGGCGGCCATGACGACCGAGGAGCAGTCGGTGAGCGGAATGAAACCGATGCGCACTTCTTTTTTCTCCGGCGCATCCGAACCCGCCGCCCAGGCTGCCGCGCTGCGCAAGCCGGGCACGCCTGACGGCACCATGCCCATCAGTGCTGCGCCGGTGGCAAGCCCGACGCTCTGGCGCAGGAAATCGCGTCGCGAGGATGCATCGGTCACTGCCGTATCCAATGCGGAACCCGGTACAGAACCAGCATCACCGGCAGACAGAAACGTCTTGTTGTTGGTCATATCCATATCCTTTTCCTCCAAAGTCAGCCCAAAAAAAACGGCGCCCGTTGCGCCTCCCGTCAAAACAGGAGACTCAACAGACACCGTTGTCCATTCGCGCCAAACCGCCGTTGATTCAGCGCACAGGTTCTATAGAGCAACCACCATGCCAGCCCATGCCGAAATCGTTGAAACCCTTGGTACAGCGTGAATAATGGGGAAAAGTCGGCGCTGGCGAGACGGTGGCGGGCCCTCCATTGCTGCACCGCAATAGCACGCCCGGGAAATTCCTTGCACCGCAATGAGGCATTCTGAAGCGCGTGCTGGAACAGCAGAATTATGACAATAGCTACAGCAAAAACTTCGCCATCGCCACCAGCTCGGCGGCTGTTTTCCCCAGCGGCTGGGCACGTTCCATGGCCAGCTTGCGCAGCGCGCCATAGGCCTGGTCTTCATCCAGCCCGCGCGTCTTCATCAGGATGCCCTTGGCCTTTTCAATCTGCTTGCGCTCGGACAGTTTGCGGGTTGCCGCCGCCAGTTCCTGCTTCAGATTCTGGTGTTCCTCGAAGCGTGCAATGGCCACGTCGACAATCGGCGCAAGCCGCGCCAGATCAAGGTTATCGACCACATACGCCGACACGCCCGCCCTGAATGCGGCGCGCATCACATCGGCATCGCGCTCCTGCGTCAGGACGATGACCGGGCGCGGCATGTCGCGCGTCATCACCGCCAGATTTTCCAGCGTATCGCGTGACGGCGAGTCCGTCTCGATCAAAATCACATCCGATTTGATGGCCTCGACCTGGGCCGCCAGATCCAGCACGGACGGCAATATCGCCGCCACCTGATAGCCCGCCAGAACGAGCGCGGAAGACAGCTCGGCCGCCCGCGCCCGGGATTCGTCGATGATGAGAATGCGCAACATGCAGAAAGTGCACGCAAGAGGCGTGCCGCAACGCAGCACGCCTCTTTGCAGCACAACGGCATCACATGCTTTGGCTTGGCGCAACAGGCAGCAACGGGAAAGTCGGCGCGGGTGCTACGGTGCAGGAATCGGCACCAGCGGCTTATTTCAGTTGCGAAAAACCCATCTGCCGCATTGACGCGCCAGATGGGTCTGATGAGCACTCAGGGCACCGATCGGGCCACTCAGAACTTAGCCTCGGCCCAGAGCCAGAACTTGTCGGTATCGACGAACCCGGCCGTTTTGGCATTGAAGGTGGCGTACTTGATGCCGACCAGGTAGTTCTTGGCGATGGCCTTGGTCGCTTGCAGATCCCATTCCGCGCCATAGTGCGCATTTACGCTATGCACGCCTTTGGCCAGGCCGGCTTCGAGGAAGCTGTAGTCGACGCGGTAATCCGCCGGGTTGTTCTTGGCGCCCTGCCCGCCCATCCCGGCTACTGCACCAGCGGCGTATCAGCTGCTTCGATGTCCACGCCCTCGATCGTGGCGGCGCCAGCGAGCAGAAGAAGGTATTGCCGCAATGCCGTCGCATATGTTCTTTGCCGCAGGGCCATGACGACGGCGCCCTGTACGACGTCGAACGCCTGCTCCACGCCGGGTTGGCGTTCCAGTATCTCCACCACGTGCAGGCCGAAGCGGCTGTGCACCAGACGGGGCAGGACACCGACCTCAGCGTGGCCAAACACTTCTTTTGCGAACTCCGGGGCGCAGTCTGCCGCAGTCAGCCAGCCGAGCTCGCCGCCTTCGGCGCCGCTCGGGCAATTCGACAAGGTGCGCGCCGCCTTGACGAATTCATCGGCCGCGTTTCCGTCATGACAGCGCACGCTCAACAAGGCGGCTTCCGCACGGTTGCGCAGGGCGACGACATCGACCCCTGGCGTTACAGCAAACAGGATGTGGCGCACGCGCACGCGCTCGCCCGTGCTGTACGCGCTCCGGTGCGCGGCATGGTAGCGGCGGCAGGTCTCCTCGTCCGGCTCGGGCAGAACGATGTTCTGCTCCAGCAAGGCTTCTATCGCGCTGGCGGCAGCGGCGCTGAGTATCCCATCGGCCGAAGGCAGATCGTCGCCTGCCAGCAAGCCCGAGGAAATCGCCGCCTGGCGCAGGAGTTCGACGCAGGCGCGCTGACGCAACTCGGCGGCCGCCAGGGATTCGGCGGCGCTATTGAGCGCCACGCCATTGACGCGGGCGATCGGAGACTGCACGGGACGTTCACTCTGCATGGTATCCATCCTCAAAACCCCGCGCCCGGACGCCGCAACGGATCGTGTCCTGCGGGCAGATTGAGGCGGCGGGAGCGCACACTCTGGTAAGGCCGCGTCAGGTAGGCCACCGTGCCAAAACCGCTCCACACGTGCACCAGCCGGGTGAAGGGAAAGATCAGGAAGATGCTCATGCCGAGGAACATGTGGGTCTTGAATATCCAGCCCGCCTCAGCCAGAAGCTCCGCAGCGCCGGGACGGAAGGTGACGATGCGCTGCGCCCATTCCGCCAGCAGCAGCATCATGCCGCCGTCAAGATGCTGCGCCGAGAGGGGGATGGTCGCCAGTCCCAATGCCAGCTGCAACCACAGCACGACCAGGATCAGGATATCGCTGGTTCTGGAATTGATGCGGATACGTTCGTCGCTCAGGCGGCGGTGCAGCAGCACCGACAGCCCGATGATCGCCAGCGTCCCGGCAATGCCGCCGGAAACCATGGCCAGCATCTGCTTCGTACCCGCGCCGAGAAAGGGCTCGTACAAGAAGTGCGGAGTGAGCATGCCGAAAAAATGGCCGAAAAACAGGAACAGGACGCCAACGTGGAACAGGTTGCTGCCCAGGCGCAACTGGCCCCGGCGCAACATCTCCGATGAATCGCTTTTCCATGTGTACTGATCCCGGTCGAAGCGGATCAGGCTGCCCAGGAAAAAAACGCTCAGGCAGATATAGGGGTAATAACCGAACAGAAAACCGTCAAGGTAGCTCATGCGACTGCTCCTGAAGAAGGTGGTGATTTACGAACGAGGTGAATGGGTTGGGTGTGGCCGGGCCGGGCCTGCCCCTGGGTGGAGCAACCGTCGAATACCACCGGTTCGGCCCAGGTCGCATCCAGCGGCGGCTCATCGGGGATGGCCTGCATGGCCTGCACCGGCTCGCCGGCCAGCTCCAGCAGCGCGCCGGGAATGCTGGCATACGCACTCTGCCGCTGCTGCAAGGCATTGAAGATGGCGTTGAAGATATGCGCCATCTCCGACAAAAAAGCGCGGGCCTCTTTAGACGGCTGGGTCGAGACAAACTCGAGGACGACCGGCAGATAATCGGGCAGCTCGCCGGGGGCAAGGTACAGCCCGGCCTGTTCATAGGTTTGCGCCAGATCGACCATGGCCGGGCCACGGTCGCGCGAATCGCCATGCACATGCTCGAACAGGTGCAATGAGGTGGCGCGTCCATGGTCGAACAGGTTCACATAATCCGCTTCGACAACGAGCGGCGGAGTCGAACCCAGCGCAGCGATCAGCGTGTCGAGCGCAGCCAGGCGGGCCGGAGAAAGGCTGCCTTCCCGCTGCAGCGCCTCGCGCAGGCCGGGCAGCTGCTCGCGCAGCTCGGCATCGGGATAGGACAGCAACCGCGCCAGCGCCCGCAGGCTCAAGGGGGCATGTGGAATGGACATGGTCATACCTCCAGCTTGATTGGAATGGTGCGCTTCTTGGCGCCGCCAAAGAGGCTGGCATCGCTGGCGCCATCGGAGCAGCCATTGCCAAACGAGAAGCCGCAGCCGCCGCGCACATCGAAGGTGTTCTCGGCATATTCGCGGTGTGTCGATGGAATCACGAAACGGTCTTCGTAGTTGGCAATCGCCATCACGTGATACATCTCTTCCACTTCCAACGAGCTCATGCCGACCTGTTCCAGCACGGCGGTATTGATGCGCTGGTTAACATGTTTTTCACGCTGATAGGCGCGCATCGCCAGCATGCGTTCCAGTGCGCGCACCACGGGCACGGTGTCGCCAGCCGTCAGCAGGTTGGCCAGGTAATTGACTGGAATCCGCAGCTGATTGACGTCCGGGATTTCGCCATTGGCGCCAATCTGTCCGGCATTCGCCGCGGCACTGATGGGAGACAGCGGCGGCACATACCAGACCATCGGCAGCGTGCGGTATTCGGGATGCAGTGGCAGCGCCACCTTCCATTCCACCGCCATCTTGTAGACGGGGCTGTTGCGGGCCGCCTCCATCCAGGCGTCGGGGATGCCGTCGACTTGCGCCTGGGCAATGACTTCCGGGTCGTTCGGGTCGAGGAAGATATCGAGCTGGGCCTGGTAAAGATCGCGGTCATGTTCCACGCTGGCGGCTTGCTCGATACGATCTGCATCATAGAGCAGCACCCCCAGGTAGCGGATGCGGCCAACGCAGGTTTCCGAGCAGACGGTGGGCTGGCCGGCTTCGATGCGCGGGTAGCAGAAGATGCACTTTTCGGCCTTGCCGCTTTTCCAGTTGTAGTAAATCTTCTTGTACGGGCAGCCGGAAACGCACATGCGCCAGCCGCGGCATTTGTCCTGATCGATCAGGACGATGCCGTCTTCCTCGCGCTTGTAGATCGAGCCCGAAGGGCAGCTCGCCACGCACGCCGGATTCAGGCAGTGCTCGCATAGCCGGGGCAGGTACATCATGAAGGTGTTTTCGAACTGGCCGTAGATATCCTTCTGGATATCATCGAAATTCTTGTCCTGCGACCGCTTGCTGAATTCTCCGCCGAGAATTTCTTCCCAGTTGGGTCCCCATTCGATCTTCTCCATGCGCTGGCCGGTAATCAGGCTGCGCGGCCGCGCGGTCGGCGCCGTCTTCATCTCCGGCGCATTCTGCAGGTGCGCATAATCGAAGGTGAAGGGCTCGTAGTAATCGTCGATTTCCGGCAGGTTCGGATTGGCGAAAATCTTCATCAGAAGTTTCCATTTACCGCCCTGGCGCGGCTCGATCGAGCCATCGGATTTGCGAATCCAGCCGCCGTTCCATTTGTCCTGGTTTTCCCATTCCTTGGGGTAACCGATGCCCGGCTTGCTCTCGACGTTGTTGAACCAGGCGTATTCCATGCCGGGGCGGCTGGTCCAGACGTTCTTGCAGGTCACCGAACAGGTGTGGCACCCGATGCACTTGTCGAGGTTGAGCACCATGCCGATCTGGGCGCGAATTTTCATGTATTTTCTCCTTCAGCAAGTTCGCTCACGGCAGGACTGGGGGATGCCGGGGTATCGAGCCAATCGATCCTGTCCATCTTGCGCACAATGACAAACTCGTCACGGTTGGCGCCGATGGTTCCGTAATAATTGAAGCCATAACTGAATTGCGCGTAGCCGCCGATCATGTGTGTCGGCTTGGTCACGATGCGTGTCACGGAATTGTGAATGCCGCCGCGCTGACCCGTGATTTCCGATCCCGGCGTGTTGATGGTTTTTTCCTGGGCGTGATACATCATGACCATCCCCGGATTCACCCGCTGACTGACCACCGCGCGCGCGGCGATGGCGCCGTTGATGTTGAACAGCTCAATCCAGTCGTTGTCGACAATCCCGGCGCGAGTGGCATCATCCTCGCTCATCCAGACGCACGGCCCGCCACGGCTGAGAGTCAGCATGATCAGGTTGTCGGTGTAGGTGGAGTGAATCCCCCACTTCTGGTGCGGCGTAATGAAGTTCAGCGCGATCTCGGGATGGCCGTTGGGTTTGATGCCGTGCATGCCGGCGGTGGTCTTCAAATCGACCGGCGGGCGATAACTGGCGAAGCCCTCGCCGAACGCAATCATCCAGGAGTGATCCATGTAGAACTGCTGCCGCCCGGTCAGGGTGCGCCAAGGGATCATTTCATGCACATTGGTATAGCCGGCGTTATAGGACACCGTTTCACTCTCGATGCCGCTCCAGGTGGGTGAGCTGATGATCTTGCGCGGCTGCGCCTGAATATCGCGGAAACGGATTTTTTCATCTTCCCGATGAATCGCCAGATGCGTGTGATCCAGTCCGGTTTGTTTGCCCAGGGCCTGCCATGCCTTGACCGCCACATGGCCATTGGTCTCCGGGGCGAGTTGCAGGATCATTTCGCAGGCATCGATGTCGCTTTCGATCCGCGGCATGCCTTGCGTAACGCCCTCGCTCGTAACCAGCCCATTGAGCTGCCCGAGCTGGGTCACTTCGTCCTTGGTGTCCCAGGCAATGCCCTTGCCGCCATTGCCCAGCTTGTTCATCAGCGGCCCCAGCGCCGTGAAGCGCTTGTACACATTGGGGTAGTCCCGCTCCACAACCACCATGTTGGGCGCGGTCTTGCCCGGTATCAATTCCACTTCGCCGCGCTTCCAGTCGCGCACGCCCATCGCCTGCGCCAGTTCTGCCGGCGTATCGTGCATCAACGGCGTGAGTACCAGCTCCCGCTCGACACCCAGGTGGCCAACGCAGACTTCGCTGAACTTTTTGGCAAAGCCTTTGTAAATATCCCAGTCGCTGCGTGATTGCCAGGCCGGATCCACTGCGGTAGACAGCGGATGGATGAACGGGTGCATGTCGCTGGTATTGAGGTCGTTCTTCTCATACCAGGTGGCCGTGGGCAGCACGATGTCGGAATACAGGCAGGTCGTGCTCATGCGAAAGTCCAGCGTGACCAGCAGGTCCAGCTTGCCTTCGGGCGCCGTCTCATGCCATGTCACTTCCCTGGGCTTGGCTGCGTCATGCCCCAAGTCCTTGCCTTGCACGCCATTGCTGGTACCCAGCAGATGCTTGAGGAAATATTCATGGCCTTTGCCGCTGGAACCCAGCAGATTGGACCGCCAGATAAACATCACGCGCGGCCAGTTGCCGGGATGATCCGGGTCTTCGCAGCTCATCTTCAGCGAGCCATCCTTGAGCGACTTGACGGCGTAGTCCTTGACATCCAGTCCCTGCGCCTGCGCATCGCGCACCACCTGCAGCGGATTGGTCTGCAACTGCGGCGCCGAAGGCAGCCAGCCCATGCGCTCGGCGCGCACGTTGTAATCGATCATGCTGCCGCCAAACTGCCGCTTGTCTGCCAGCGGCGAGAGAATCTCCTCCACGCCCAGTTTTTCATAGCGCCACTGATCCGTATGGGCGTAGAAGAAACTGGTGGAGTTCATCTGCCGTGGTGGACGAATCCAGTCGAGGCCAAACGCCAGCGCGGTCCAGCCGGTTTGCGGACGCAGTTTTTCCTGTCCCACATAGTGCGCCCAGCCGCCACCGCTTTGACCGATACAGCCGCACAGCATCAGCATGTTGATGACGCCGCGGTAGTTCATGTCGCTGTGATACCAGTGGTTCATGGCCGCGCCGATGATGACCATCGACTTGCCCTGCGTCCGGTGCGCGTTTTCCGCAAACTGGCGCGCCACGGCAATGACCTGCTCGCGCGGCGCGCCCGTGATGCGCTCCTGCCAGGCCGGCGTGTACGGGGTATCGTCATCAAAGCTGGAGGCGGCCAGTTCGCCCGGCAAACCGCGCGCCACGCCGTAATTGGCGACCTGCAAATCGAACACCGTGGCGACCAGCGCGAAACGATCCTCACCCGCCGCTCCCAGCGCAATGCGCTGCACCGGGACGGTACGAACCAGCACATCGCCATTCTCGCCCTTGATGGTGTTGTGCTGGAAGTGCTCACTTTCAATGCCGCCAAAGTAAGGAAAGCCAACTTTGGCGGTCTCGGTGCTGGCATGCTCGCCTTCCATTACGGTCAGCTTGAGCTTGACGGCATCGCCCTGACGCGCGTCTTTCGCCTCCAGGTTCCACTGGCCCGCGTCCAGACGCCCGTCCGCACCCCAGCGGAAACCGATCGCGCCATTGGGCAACGCGACCTTGCCCGTCATGTCGAGCGCCACGGTCTTCCACTCGGGGTTATTGGCCTGCCCCATCTGGTCGCCGAAATCGGATGCGCGGACATAGCGGTCCGGCACCATCACGGTTTCGCCCGATGGCAGGGTGTGTTCCTTGAGCATCACCAGCATCGGCATGTCGGTGTAGCGGCGCACATAGTCGTCGAAATAGTCGCTGCGGCCGCCGGAAAAATTCGACAGGCCGTTCTGCTCGCTGCCGAAGTAGAACTCTTTCAGGATCACATGGCCCATGGCCATGGCCATGGCGGCATCGGTTCCCTGCTTGGGATGCATCCAGATGTCCGCCAGCTTGGCCACTTCCGAGTAGTCGGGCGTGACCGCGACCGTCTTGGCGCCCTTGTAGCGCACCTCGGTGAAGAAATGGGCATCGGGTGTGCGCGTCTGCGGCACATTGGAACCCCAGGCGATGATGAAGGTGGAGTTGTACCAGTCGGCCGATTCGGGAACATCGGTCTGTTCACCCCAGATTTGCGGGCTGGCGGGCGGCAGGTCGCAGTACCAGTCGTAAAAGCTCATGCAGACACCACCGATCAGGCTCAGGTAGCGGCTGCCTGCGGCATAGCTGACCATCGACATGGCCGGAATCGGCGAGAAGCCAATGACCCGATCCGGGCCATATTTTTTGATGGTATGCACGTTGGAGGCGGCAATGATTTCGTTCGCCTCGTCCCAGCTGGCGCGCACAAACCCGCCCAGCCCGCGCATGCTCTGATAGTCACGACGCCTGGCATCGTTGCCCGCAATCGAAGCCCAGGCCTCGACCGGGCCCAGGGTCTTTCTGGCTTCGCGCCAGGACTGCAACAGGCGGCCGCGAATCATGGGGTACTTGACCCGGTTGGCGCTGTACAGGTACCAGCTGTAGCTGGCGCCGCGCGCGCAGCCGCGTGGCTCGTGGTTGGGCATGTCCCAGCGGGTGCGCGGATAGTCTGTCTGCTGGGTTTCCCAGGTCACTATGCCGCCCTTGACGTAGATTTTCCACGAGCAGGAGCCCGTGCAATTGACGCCGTGGGTGGAACGGACAACCTTGTCATGCGCCCAGCGGTCGCGGTAGGCATCCTCCCACGTCCGGTCTTCGCCAGTGGTTGTTCCATGGCCGCCGGAAAATGCTTCCGCCGGAGTGGAAAAGTATGTCAGTCGATCAAGAAAATGGCTCATTGATAATCTCCACAAGTGTTCTTCGGACTCGGTTCAGGGATTTCTGATTTCAGCACCTTTGCGCAGGTAAAACCACCAGTTCAGTATCAGGCACAGCGCATAGAACACCGCAAAGCCGTACATCGCGTTTTCCGGGGTGCCGGCCTTGATCTGGCCCTTGATGACCTCCGGTGCGATGAAAGAGCCGTAGGCGGCGACAGCGGACGTCCAGCCAAGCACCGGGCCGGCCTGGACACGGTCGAAAATGACGCCGACGGTGCGGAATGTGGAGCCATTGCCAATACCGGTGGCGGCAAACAGGACGACGAACACCACGAGGAACTGGGTGAAGTAAATCTCCGGCGTTGCGGAATGATAGGCCTGCATCAGCGTATAGCCGGCAAAGGTGGAAGCCACCACCATCACCGCCGAAATGATCTGGGTAACGATGGAGCCGCCCACCTTGTCGGAAATCCAGCCGCCCACCGGACGGATCAGCGCGCCGACAAAGGGGCCGATCCAGGCGTAGGTCATGGCGGAAGGCGCATTGGGGTTCTTGACGTGGCTCCAGACCTGGGTCGTGGCATCAAGCAGATGCCGCTCACCAAAGATGATCGTGATGGCGAGCGGCAGAGCCATCGAGAAGCCGATGAAGGAGCCGAAGGTCAGCAGGTACAGCACCGTCAGCGACCAGGTGTGTTTGTTCCTGAAAATCGCGAACTGCTTGGCCAGATTCTCCTTCATGGTGCCGAACGCGACCAGCTTCATCATCCCCAGCGTGCCAACGATGATCAGCGGCATCACCAGCCACATGCTCAGCAAACCCAGCCCGGTCGGCTTGGGCATGTAGAGGTACAGCCCGAGACCGGCCGGAATGAAAGTCAGGGTATACAGCCAGGTGATCTTGATGAATGACATCAAGGTATTCCCGCTCTCGGGGGAAATCTGCAGCAGGTTGTTCATGCCGAACCAGCACAGTACCGACAGCGGGATCAGGGACAGCGCCCAGGCAAAGCCGGCGTTCTGGATGAAAGTTGGCGTACCGGCAGGAATCTTGCCGAGAATCCAGCCGCTGTCCTTCACCAGCGTCATCGGTTCGCCGCCTAGGGCGCCAAAGATGCCGACCGTCATTACCAGCGGAATCACTACCTGCATGGTGGTGACGCCGAAGTTGCCCAGTCCGGCATTGATGCCGAGCGCCGTGCCTTGCAGGCGCTTTGGAAAGAAGGTGTTGATGTTGCTCATCGAGCTGGCAAAGTTGCCGCCGCCGACCCCCGACCACAGTGCCAGCATCTGGAACACCCACAGCGGCCACTCCGGATGCTGCAGGGCGACGCCGGTGCCAAGGGCGGGGGCCAGGAGCATGGCGGTGGTCAGAAAGACGGTGTTGCGTCCGCCGGCGAGGCGGATATAGAACGAAGACGGAATGCGCATGGTCGCGCCCGCCAGCCCGGAAATGGCCGTCAGCGTAAACAGCTCGTCCTTGCTGAACGGGAAACCCAGGTTGAGCATCTGCACCGTGATGATGCCCCACATCAGCCAGACGGCGAAGCCGCAAAGCAGCGCCGGCACCGAAATCCACAAGTTGCGGTAGGCGATGCGTTCCCCTGTCGATTCCCAGAACTTCTCGTCCTCGACGTTCCATTCCTTGATATTCGTGCTCATGATATTTTCTCTTTCCTGGTTCAAATGGAAGCGGATTGTTGTGCCACCTGGCTCCGGGGCTGGCGGTCAAGTTTCACCGGACGCACCTCGGTCCAGTACATCCAGAGCAGCGATACCCAGACGATGCCGAACATCAACATGAAGGAGGAGGAGCGAACACCGGTGAGATCGACCAGCACCCCGAAAATGATGGGCATCAGGAAGCCGCCCAGCCCCCCGGCCAGACCCACCACGCCGGAAATCACCCCGATGTTGTGCGGATAGTCATCCGAGATGTACTTGAACACCGACGCCTTGCCGATGGCAAAAGCGACACCCATGGTGAACAGGATGATGGTGAAGAGTGTGGCGTTAAGACCAATGTGGAAGCTTTGCGGGCCTTTGACGGTCTGGATGACGACCTCGGTTTGCGGATAGGACAACAGGAACAGGCACAACAGCGACACCCACAGCACCCACCAGGTGACCGTGTGCGCGCCGTACCTGTCTGAAAAATGACCGCCCACCGCGCGCAAGATGCCGCCCGGGATGCTGAATGCGGCTGCCATCAGCGCGGCGGTCTTGAGATCGAAACCGTATTCACCGATGTAGTACTTGGTCATCCACAGCGCCAGCGCCACATAGCCGCCGAAGACGATCGAGTAATACTGGCTGTACTTCCACACCTTCGGGTCCTTGAGCACCGCCAGTTGCTCGCGCATGGTGATCGTGCTGGCGACCTTGTGCGCCGGATCGGAAAAGCTGAAAAACCAGAACAGGACGGCCGTGACCAGCATCAGCACTGCATACACCTGCGGCACCATCGTCCAGCCGTAGGCCACCACGATCGCCGGCGCGACCAGCTTGGTCACCGCAGCCCCCGTATTGCCAGCGCCGAAAATTCCCATCGCCAGGCCCTGGCGATTCTTTGGAAACCAGCGTGCGCAGTACGCGATGCCCACCGTGAACGAGCCCCCCGCCACCCCGACGAACAACCCGGTCACCAGAAATTGCCAGTATTCGGTGCACATTGAAATCAGGTAAATCGGCACCACGGTGGACAGCATCAGAATGAAAAAGACCAGACGGCCACCGAAGCGGTCGGTCCACATCCCCAGCGGCAGGCGAATCAGGGAACCGGTGAGCACCGGCATGGCAATCAGGATGCCGAACTCGGTTTCATTGAGGCCCAGTGATGCCTTGATCGGGATGCCGATCACCGCAAACATCATCCAGATCATGAAGCACACCGTGAACGCCAATGTGCTTGCGACGACCACCGACCATGCCTTGTATTCCTGCGTTGCCATGCTTTTCTCCCTCTTTGCTGCAATGCCGCAAGATTAGAGCAAATCGAAGGCTGCGCCTATTCTGCAGAAGGATTAGAAGACGACAGGAAAGGGACTAGTTCTTTTGGCCAGCACAGGCGTCCCTGATTTTCCAGCGGCCACAAAAAGTCGGCGTTGACGCTACGGCAAGCGGCAGATCACCTGGATGCCAGGCCATGTTCCACCGCATACACCGCCGCATGCACGCGGCTGGAAAGATTCAGTTTGCGCAGGATGCTCTGGACATGAATCTTGACGGTGGATTCCGACAGATTCAGTTCGCGCGCGATTTCCTTGTTGCTGGCGCTTTGCGCCAGCAAGGCGATGACTTCACGTTCGCGGGGAGAAAGCTTGCCGGCGTCGGCGGCGGATGAGGCGACACCGGGGCTGGCTGGCGCCCGCATGGCATCGGCCAGCCGCGTCGCCATGTGCGGCGACATCACGGATTCGCCCAGCGCAGCGCGACGAATCGAGTCAAGCAAAAACGCGGTATCGATATTTTTCAGCAGGTAACCGCGCGCACCGGCACGCAGCGCATCCAGCAGGTCATCCGTATCTTCCGACACGGTCAGCATCACCACCTGGGCCGCCGGCACCTCCTCCGCCAGCAGGGAAAGCGCCTCCAGGCCGCTGATGCCAGGCATGTGCAAATCGAGCAGGATCACGTCCGGGCCCGACTGCTTGGCGCGCTTGACGCCCTCCAACCCGTCGCCTGCCTCATCGACCACGACAAAATCGGTCTGCCGCTGCAATACCGACTTGATGCCACTGCGAAACAAGGCATGGTCATCAATGATGAGCACACGTATCGGCTTCATGATTTTTGCATTTCCTTTTTCGTCGCGCTGCCGCACAGTGCGAGATTCATTCGCGTTCCCCGCCCCGGGGACGATTCCAGCGTCAGGACAGCGCCAATGCGGTGCGCGCGCTCACGCATGATGCGCAATCCGACATGGGTATCGCCGGGATCGTGAGCAGCGTCGAAGCCGGCGCCATTGTCGGTGACAAGCAGCCCGCAGCCGTCGCCTCCTCTCAACAAGATATCGACATGGCTTGCCCGCGCATGCTTGCGGACATTGGAAAGGGCTTCCTGCACGATATGCATGACCTGAAGAACATGCTCCGGCGGCAGTTCGGGCAATGCCCCGTCGCGTTCGAAGCGGGTATGGATGCCGGTCTGCCCCTCGAACTTTTCCAGCGCGGAACGCAGAGCGGTTTCCAGATCCGCATCGCCGATGCGGGTGCGAAAATGCACCAGCAATTCACGCACATCGTCGTAACTTTCCTGGACGCCTTCGCGAATTTTCTCGAGCTCCAGCAAGGCCTCGGCGGTCAAGCCTTTTTTCAGGTCTTCATGCAGCAATTGCACCTGGATGTTGAGATAGGCCAGCGACTGGGCGATGCTGTCGTGCAACTCCTGCGCCAGCAGGTTGCGTTCTTCCGAAACGGCCATCACCTTGTCGCGTTCGGCGAGCTCGCGATTCTTTACTTCCACCCGCAGCGTCTCCTCCCGCACCCGCTCCTCGAGCGTGGCGTAGATATCCTGCAGCTGCGCCGCCATGCGATTGAAGCCCTCGGCCAGGTCGCCCAGTTCGTCCTGGCTGCTTACCGGCAGGCGCACGTCGAAATCGGCCCGGCTCATGCGCTGGATACCTTCCTGCAACCGCAGGATGGGACGTACCACCATGAGCGAGAACAGATACACCAGCAACGCCGTACCGGCTACGGCCAGGCTCGTCAGGCCGAGCTGAAACGTGCGCAGCAGCGTGGTGGCCCGGGCGTTGCTGCGTTCGACCATGGATACCAGCCCATCGATGACGCCGACGAAATCATCGACCGCCCGCCGATAGCCGGACAACAGGGCTGCCCGCTCCTCCACTTGTTGCGCATCGAGCATGCGGGTAATGCGTGGCTGAATATCGCCTTGCCATACCTGCCGCATGCGGAAAACCTGCTCCTGCACATCCTTGTCCTTGGGCAAGGAAAGCGGACGCTGCGGATCGCCCTGCTCGAGATCGCGCAACACCTTCTCGAATTGCGCTACGTTGGTCTCGATCTCGCTCCGCAGCGCGCTGGAAGGCTGCCGTACATACTGAGCCAGCAGGAAGGCGATATGGTAGGAGCGCATCCGCTCGCTGCCGGCATCGTTGATGGCGGCAGCGCCCCCCTCCAGCCGCCAGGAAACGAACAGCGTGGAACCTATGGCAACCATTGCCACGACAAAGTAGACCATCAGCAAACCGACGATCTTCTCGCGTATCTTCAAGGGGCGCAAGGCAAAGGCGCGGGGCATCCGGCGCGATGCTGCTTCGGCTCCATATCGGTGGTTCATTTCTGCTTGGCCAATTTCTTTTCCTCTTCCAGTCTCTGGCGGAGTTCGCGCAGCCGCGCATCCACCTGTGACTGCTCGTAGAAACTGCCATCACCGGCCTTCTGTCCCAATTCCAGTTGCTCGATGGCCTCACCCAGACGCCCCTCCAGGGCATAGTTTTCCGCCTGTGCCCGATGTTGCTGCAGGCGCTGGCCAAGCGCGGCGTAGATTCGCGCCTGGAGTGCATACAGCGTGGCATCCGAGGGATAACTCAACAGATCGTCGTTCGTCACCCGGAGCGCTTCAGCCGGCTGATGCGCCATGAGCAGCGCGTCGACCAGGCCATAGACCACGCCCCGCTCCTGCGGATATTGCGCGTAAGCGGCACGGAGTATTTTCACGGCGCCGGCGGTATCGTTCTGCTTCAGGCGCAACTCGGCTGCCAGAGTTTCAACCATCGGCGAATGCGCCTTGAGGCGGCGCAATTCGTCTATCTGCTGCTCGCTCGCCGGCAGATTCCCGGATCGCATCAGCGCACGCGCAAGGCCATAGCGCACCGCAAGTTCGCTGCCGGAGAACTTTCGATCAGCCAGGCGGCTTTTGAACTCGATCACGGCATCCTGCGCGCTGCCCTCTGCTGCCCGCAACTTCGCCTTCACCAGTTGAAACTCCAGCGAATCGGGCACCTGCTTGTAGCGTCGGCCCTGAATCCGGTTGCCTATGTCGGCCAGCCGTTCGGTGGTGAGCGGGTGAGTGCGCAGATACACCGGGGCGTTGCTTTCATAAAGCCGGCCGAATTTCTGCATGCGGCCGAAAAAGTTTTCCATGCCGCGAATGTCATAGCCCGAGCGCTCCAGCAAACCCAGCCCGATGCGGTCGGCCTCGCGTTCGAAGTCGCGCGAATAATTCAGCTGATTCTGGATTCCGGCGGCCTGGCCGGCCATTGCCACACCAACGGCGGCATCCGGATTGCTGCGCGCTGCCAGCACCGCCACAGCAAGGGCAACCAGACTGGCGACCTGGCCTTGCCCCGATTTGTTGATCAGGCGCGCCAGATGATGCTGGGTAACGTGGGAGATTTCGTGCGCCAGCACCGAAGCCAGTTCGGATTCCGTTTCGGCGGCCAGGATCAGGCCGGTATGCACGCCGATGAAGCCGCCCGGCATGGCAAACGCATTCAGCGTCATGTCGTGCAGGGCAAACAGCTCAAAGCTTTGGGGTGAGCCTTCGATTTGCGCCGCCAGCCGGTTGCCGAGGCGATTGAGATAGGCATTGACTTCAGGGTCGCCAAGCCAGGCCGGGTCGCGGCGAATCTCGTTCATCGCTTCCTCGCCCACGCGCCGCTCCATTGCCGGTGACAGGTCCGCCTGGGAGGTCTCGCCCAGATCAGGCAAGCCCTCGGCCCGCAACGACGGCGGCGCGGCAAAGGCCAGCAGCAGGGAAAACAGCAACGGACGAACAAGCAGACGTGACTTCATCCCGCTATGATAGCGGCTCTCAAAAAACAGGTTGTGACACGATATTTCATGAAGCCCCCCAAACATCCTGAAGCCGGCGACTTGACCCACTTCGACACCGCCGGCCAGGCGCATATGGTCGATGTCGGCGCCAAGGCTGAAACCGCGCGTGTTGCCCACGTGCGCGGCTGCATTCGCATGCAGCCCGCAACCTTCGCCCTGATTGCCAGCGGCACGGCAAAAAAGGGCGACGTGCTGGGTATTGCCCGTATCGCCGCGATTCAAGGCAGCAAACGCACGCCGGACTTGATTCCGCTATGCCACCCGATCGCGCTAACTCGCGTTGTGGTGGACTTCACGCTTGATGCCACCGCCAGCCGTATCGGTATCGAAGTCACGGCCGAAACCGTCGGCCGTACCGGCGTCGAGATGGAAGCACTGACCGCCGCCAGCGTCGGTCTGCTGACCATCTACGACATGTGCAAGGCCGTCGATCGCGGCATGGTGATCGAGGACATCCGCCTGCTTGAAAAGGCCGGCGGCAAATCGGGACACTGGACAAGCGATGACCCTGCCTGACCACGCTACGGATTCCCGGCGTGGCGTGGCGTGGTGGCTGTTTGCCTGTTGCGCGATGGTGTTCGTCACGCTCGTCATTGGCGGCGTGACCCGGCTCACCCATGCCGGCCTGTCCATCGTCGAGTGGCAACCGCTGATCGGCGCCCTGCCGCCACTCTCCGAGGCGCACTGGCAGGAACTGTTTGCCAAGTACCAGCAAACGCCGGAATTTCTCCTGCGCAATCACGACATGACGCTTGATGGCTTCAAAACCATCTTCTGGTGGGAATGGGCACACCGGCTCTCCGGCCGCCTGATCGGCCTGGTGTTTCTGCTGCCCTACCTCTGGTTTCTCGCCAGAGGCCGGCTGCGGGGCATGCTGGCATGGAAGATCGCCGGCTTTTTCGTCCTCGGCGGCTTGCAGGGTGCGATGGGCTGGTACATGGTCAAAAGCGGGCTGGTCGATGATCCGCGGGTTTCCCAGTACCGGCTGGCGGCGCATCTCGGGCTGGCCTTTCTCGTCTTCGGCCTGATGGGGTGGACGGCGCTGGGGCTGATGCAGCCGAGGCGTTCCGCCATCGCCGCATCACCAACGCCGACTTTTCCCGGCTCTGCTGCGAATGCCTCGCGCTTTACCCTGCGCCTGGGTGCCTTCCTGATCGGGCTGGTTTTCGTGATGGCGCTCTCCGGCGCGCTGGTCGCCGGCATCCACGCCGGGCTGGCCTACAACACCTTCCCGCTGATGAACGGTGCGTTCCTGCCGCCGGAATCCTTCCTGCTGGAGCCGGTGTGGCTCAACTTTTTCAGCAACATGGCGACAGTGCAGTTTGACCACCGCCTGCTCGCCTGGACCTTGCTGGCACTGGTACCGTGGTTCGCCCTGCGCGTCTGGCGTGATTTTCCTGACGCGCGCCCGGCAGCGATGGCCATGAGCCTGTGGCTTCTGTTCCAGGTCAGCCTCGGCATCGGCACGCTGATGATGCGCGTTCCCGTATCACTCGCCGCCATGCACCAGGCCGGCGCGATGATCCTGTTTGCACTGGTGATCTGGACCAACCATGCCATCCGGCGCGCGAATAGTCACTCGTAGCGAATCTCGATGATCTCCAGCTCGCGCAGGCCGCCAGGGCTTGCGAATTTCACGGTGTCACCTTCACGCGCCTTGAGCAGCGCACGCGCCAGCGGCGAAATCCAGCTGATACGGCCTTCGCTGGCGTTGGCCTCGTCGATGCCGACGATCTGGTAGGTGACTTCGCCACCCTCGGCATCGCTTACCGTAACGGTCGCCGCAAAGAATACCTGATCGCAATTGGTTTGCGCCGCGGGGTCGATGACCACGGCCGACTCCAGCCGCTTGGTCAGAAAGCGGATGCGGCGATCAATCTCACGCAGCCGTTTCTTGCCATAGATATAGTCGCCATTCTCCGAACGGTCGCCATTGCCGGCGGCCCAGGAAACCACCTGCACAACGGCCGGGCGCTCGATCTTGACCAGATGCTCGAACTCGGCACGCAGCGCCGCATGGCCACGCACCGTCATGTAGTTTTTTGTTCCGGCAGGCAGATGCGGCTGGAGAACCTCGTCCCCATCGCCCTCATCACCCCCTGCCGGCTCTTTGACAAACGCCTTGCTCATGAGTCAACGCCGAGCCGTCGGCCATGCATGGCATGGGCTCACGGTCCGCAGCGGCAGGCCATCTGGATCGATTATGCTTTTTGCCTTAATAGCAAACCTCGCTGAACCTCACCTATCGCGCGTGAAATGGCCAGGGTTTCTTCAGAGGGAATTTGCCGGATCAGCTCACCTGTTTCGGTATCCACGACCTTCACGATCACCCGCTTCGTCGCGTCGTCCACGCTGAATTCGAGATTCCGGTTGGCTTGCCGCAGCACGGAGTTGATTTTATCCACAGCTGTCTTCAGCTGCACCGCCGAGGGCTGCTGTACCGTCGATGCATCCGTAGCGGCCACGGCCACACCAGCAGCATCACCACGTTGGGCCGTCGCACGACCGATGCGGTCCGGCAGCGGGACATTTTGATTCTGAAGATTTGCGTTTTGGACAATCATCACAAACTCTCTCTCGATAAAAAGAGCAACTCGCACAAGGCTTGATCATCCCGGGCTACGCATCCTGAGGAACGCAGCCCGGGAGTATCACATCAGAAATCCATCAGCGCGAGCATGATGGATTCCTGACCGGGCTTAACGCAGCAGGCTCAGAACGCTGTTCGGCTGCTGGTTGGCTTGCGCCAGAATGGCCGAACCCGCCTGCTGCAGAATCGAGTTGCGCGTCATGTTGGTGGTTTCCACCGCGTAGTCCGTATCCATGATCCGGCTATACGCCGCCGAAGTATTGACCGACTGAACGCCCACCCAGAATGCGGGTGTTTTCAGCCACCAGCGCAGTGGTTTCCGTACCGGAAGCCGTGCCGCCCAACTGCACGGCGATTTCGCGCAGGCGCTGGAGGTTTTCAAGCACCTGCTGGTGATAGCCGTCGTTGATTTGTGCCGTCGAAATACCATCATTGGCATTTCGCATCGCCTGGTTTGCACCGCGAATCTGACTGTCGTAACCCGTGGCCGTGACCAGACCGGTAGGATCGTCCTTGGCGCTATTGATACGCAGGCCGGAAGACAGGCGCTGCATCGCCGTTTGCAGTGCGTTGTTCGACCTGTTCAGCGCCTGCTGGGATGCTACGTTGGTGTTAATGACCTGTGCCATGAAAGTTCTCCCTGGTTAAAAAATGAAATCCATTTCTACCCACTACCTCCGGTGTGCCTGGCTTACAAGGCAGTTATCCCGCAGTTGGAACCTTTAACGGGCGTCTGCCCAGAAACTTTAGGGGCTTTTCACCACCCATTTCCGGCCTTTGCCGTAGCAGAACACGCAAGGCAAAGCGCCCTCCATATAAGAAGGCAGGAGCAGCCGTCGAAAAATAACAATCAACCCGTTCGCAGGTCTCTTTTTGTCGCTACCCCGACCTCTCTTTGCCGCCATCCCGCCCCGGAATGTCTGAATCCGGGGCGGGATGACTGGCTAAGCTTCATTGCCGATCAAAAATGCAATCGCCCTGACGCACCCTACAGCTCCCGCATTTTTTTCCGTTATAGTCAGCACAAAGGAGTTCGCACATGCCCACAAGTTCGATTTCATCGCCAGGTATCGCCTCCGGACTGGATGTCAACGGTATCGTCGCCAAGCTGATGGAGCTGGAACGTATCCCCTTGACCCGGCTGGCGACCAAAGAGACCAACTACAACGCCAAGTTGACGGCCTACGGCTCGATCAAGGGCGCCTTGTCCAGCCTGCAGACTGCGGCAGCAGCCCTGGCGGCAACGGCTACCTTCAATGCCAGGTCGGTCGCCGTCTCTGACGCGACCGTGGTTACCGCCTCAGCTTCCAGTGCAGCAGCGGCGGGCAGCTACACCCTGAGCGTGACGCAACTGGCCAAGTTTCATACGCTGCGCAGCACCACGAACTATGCGGCGACGACAGATACATTCAATACCGGCACCCTGGCCATCAGCATCGGTGGCGGTAGCGCCGTCAACATCACCATCGACAGCAGCAACAACACGCTCGCGGGCATTCGCCAGGCCATCAATGATGCGAACGCCGGTGTAACCGCCACCATCCTGAACGATGGCACCACCAACCGGCTGGTGCTCACATCCACCACCAGCGGCGCGGTGGGCTCCATTGCCGTGACGGCCACGGATTCGGGCAGCGGCGGCGCCAATGCGCTCTCCGGGCTGGATTCCGCCAGCCTGTTGCAGACCCAGCCCGCCGATAACGCCCTTTTCAACATCAATGGAATCGACATCATCCGCTCCTCCAACACGGTTACGGATGCGATCGAGGGTGTCACCTTCAAACTGACCAAAGGCACACCAGCCGCGCCGGGTACGGCTACCCTGGTGATCAATCGCAACACCGATGCCATCACTACGTCGATTGCCACCTTCACCAAGGCCTACAACGATGCCGTGGGCCTGTTGAAGACCAGTTCGAGCTTTAACGCGGCAACCAAGGTCGCCGCGGTACTCAATGGCGATAGCACGGTGCGCTCCCTTCAAGGGCAATTAAGCGATCTCGTGCACACCAGCGTCACCGGCATTTCCGGCGGCATCAGCACGCTGTCCGACATTGGCATCACGGTGCAAAAAGATGGCACGCTGGCGACCGACAGCACCAAACTGGCCGCCGCGCTGGCCGACCCGGCAAAAGATGTGACGGCCTTATTCACGCAAACCACGGCAGGTAACGAAGGCATTGCCGTGCGCTTTAACGCCATGCTGAGAACCAGCATTGGATTCGACGGCCTGATCGCCAGCCGTACGGATGGTATTGCCGCCTCGCTCAAGCAAATTGGCGACAGCCGCGATGCACTGAACCTGCGCCTGGCAAAACTCGAGGCGCGTTATCGCGCCCAGTTCACTGCGCTGGATACGATGATGGCAAACATGCAAAAAACCAGTCAATACCTGACGCAACAGTTCAAAACTTCGAGCAACTAATCCCGGGAGAACTTCATGTCCTTCGCCGCCTCCAACACTGCGCAAACCTATGCCAGGGTCGGCCTGGAAACCAGCGTTGCCACCGCCAGCCCCCATCAGTTGATCCTGATGCTGTTTGATGGCGCCCTGCTTGCCATCGCCAAAGCCGCCACGGCCATGCAACAAAAGAATGTCGTGGACAAGGGACAGGTGATTTCCCACGCCATCGACATCATCTCCAACGGACTGGCCGCCAGCCTCAACTTTTCCGAGGGTGACGAACTGGCCAACCGGCTGGCGGCGCTTTACGACTACATGTGCAGACGTCTGCTGCACGCCAACCTGCACAACGACCTCGCCGCGCTGAACGAGGTCAGCCACCTGCTCGGTGAAATCAAGTCGGCGTGGGAAGAAATAGCCGACGATCCCGCCGTAGTTTCACCCAACAAGGCCGCCGCCTGAGTCTTACCATGCTGTCGATGCCAGCCCAACTCGACCTTTACGAAGAAATCCGCGCCCTGTCCGGACGCATGGCGGAGTCTGCCCAGACCAACGACTGGGATCGCCTGATAGAACTCGAACGCCGTGTATCGGAGCTGCGCGACATACTCATGGCTGACGTCGAAAGCTTGCCTTTGAGCGGGGCCGAGAATGAACGCAAGCGCGAACTGATTCAGCAGATTCTCGAAGACGATGCCGAGATTCGCCGCCATACCGAACCCTGGATGGAGCATGTGCGTCAATTTCTCGGCAGCCAGGGGCGACGACGGCAAGTGCAGCAAGCCTACGCCGCCGAATCAGGCCAGGGCATATCGGGCAGCCGCTAAGCGGCGCAGAGCCCGGCGAGCACCCCTGTGCCGCATGCCCTGCATACGGTGCAAAATCGAGCAGATCCGGCTCCACTCCGAGGCTAATGGCTTGTCATGGTAATGATTCCAACCGATGTCGGCGTACAGCTCCGCAGCCAGACCGAATCACCGCTCCATCCGGTACGCCCCGTTGCGGAGATTCCCTCCGATCTGCCGGATTTACGGCCGGGGCAACCGTTCCGCGCCCGGATTCAGGAAGTTCTGCCCGAGAACACCTATAAAGCGCTGGTGGCAGGAAGATCGCTGACACTCTCGCTGCCCGAAGGTGCAAAAGCCGGCGACACGCTGGAACTGGTGGTCATCGACCGTACCCCGCGCGCCATCGTGGCGCAACTGGCGGAACACCTTGCCGGCGCCACCGAGCCTTACCAGAACACCACGCTCTCGCGCACCGGACAATTGATCGCCACGCTGCTCTCGCGCCAGGGCGAAGCACCTGCCCCAACCGCGCTTACCCGTGGCCAGCCTCTTCTGGCGCAGACCCCGTCCAGCGCAGCCGGCCTGGCGCAACAACTGGCGCCCCGACTGGCCCAGGCGGTGACCGTGAGCGGACTGTTTTACGAGTCGCATCAAGTCCAGTGGGCGCTCGGACAACGCCCGCTCGCCAGTCTGCTCGCTGAACCCCAGGGACAGCACGCCCATCCCGACACGCTGGCGGGCGCGATGCCAGCAGAAGACGGGGCAAAACCGGCCGTGGCAGACGGCGGCGAAAAGTTCCCAGAGGGACGCACAGCGCTGGCGCTGGCAGGACGGCGCGAAACCGCTGCCGGCAGCCCGCCGCCCGTCTCGCTGCTGCAAACCCTGTTTGGCGGCGAAACGGCCAGGAGCGGAGCGGGCACAACAGAGTTGCCCGCACCAAACCAGCCGGCGGTGGCCCAGACGATTCCCGATGACTTGCGGCCCTTGGTGCAACAACAACTTGACGCGGCCGCGACGCAGCGCCTGGCATGGCATGGCGAGGTCTGGCCAAAGCAAACGATGAACTGGGAAATCGAACGCGACCCCACGGCAAGCGCTGGCTCGACGGAAGAGGCGACCTGGAACACCACGCTGCGCCTCACCCTGCCGCGCCTGGGCGCCATCGACGCCCGCGTGCAGTTGAGCGGGAAAAACCTCCGGCTCGCGCTCCATACACCCAGCGACAACAGCGCCGCCGTGCTTCAGGACGCCATTCCGGCCTTGCAACAGGCGCTGGCCACGGCGGGCCTGGCCTTGCTGGCGGTACAGACGAAGCATGGCGAAATCACCTGACGACGATGCGCAGCGCACGCTCGCCGTGGCGCTGAAATACACGGCTGGCGCTACGGCCCCCACCGTGGTGGCGAAAGGGCGCGGCCTGATTGCCGAGGAGATCATTGCCCGAGCGAAAGAGCACGGCATTTATGTCCATGAGTCCCCGGCATTGGTCGCCCTGCTCGCCCAGGTCGATCTGGATCAGCACATTCCGCCACAGCTTTATGTTGCAATTGCAGAATTGCTGGCCTGGCTGTATCGGGTGGAACACGGGGAAGCATTGGCCTTTTTCCCCGCGACCGACGTGAACAATCCGGGCTAGAATTCACCGAGTACGTTGCTCGCCTCCCCCTCAAGATGACCCATCCCGTCACTGAATCCGTTCCCAGCCCGACGCCCGCCCCGGAACCCGGCGCAGATATGCTGTCCCTCGATGAGTTCAGTCAGTATCTGTTGCGCACCAAGGGTGAGATGTTCACTGTCTTTCGCGGCCTGATCGAACATGTGGCGCAGCTCACCCTGTTTTTCAACGAAGGGCGCGACATGCTGCTCACCAGCCTGGTGAGCTACAGCGATGCTGGTTTGGTTCTCGATTTCGGCGCCAGCGCGGAGATGAACCGCAAGGCACTGGAGGCAGACAAACTTTTCTGCGCCGCCAAACTGGACAAGGTAAAAATCCAGTTCGTCCTGCGCGGGGTAAAGCGCATCGAAGCCAATGGCCGCCCGGCTTTCCTTGCCCCGCTGCCAGACAGTCTTCTGCGCCTGCAACGGCGTGAATACTACCGGCTGCCGACACCGATCGCGCGACCGCTCAAGTGCACGATCGACTTCCCTGTCGTGGGCGGCTCAACCCACCGGATTGAATCCAACGTCGCCGACATCAGCGGCGGCGGCGTTTGCCTGACCGGCCTGCCATCGCATTTGCCGCTTGAGAAGGACATGGAGCTTCCTGGCTGCACCATCGGGTTGCCCGAGGTGGGATCGATCGCCGCTGCCCTGCGCCTGCGCAGCGTGGAGGAAGTCATCAGCCACAGCGGTGTCCGCAGCAAACGCGCGGGCTGCGAGTTCATGAAGCTGACGGGGCCGATGGCGACGCTGATTCAGCGTTACATCATCAAGACCGAACGCGAGCGCAAAGCCCGCGAATCGGGCATGGCCTGATCGGAACGGCTATCGCGTTTTTCTTGGCGACGTCTTCGCCGCAGCCTGTTCCGCCCTCTTCGCCGCCTCATACAGCGGCATCACTTCGGGCAGGTGGCGTTCAATATCCTTGATCCGATTCTGCCCCGCCGGGTGAGTCGATAAGAACTCCAGCGGCGCGCCCTGGTTGGCGGCCATCATCTTCTGCCACAGGGTTACCCCGGCACGCGGATCGAATCCGGCACGGGCGGCCAGATCAAGTCCAACCACATCCGCGTCATTCTCGTCACTGCGCGAGAATTTGAGATTCAGCAAGTCGCCGCCGAAACGGAAAGCGCCGGCATAGCGGCCGCCACCGATCAGCTCGCCCAGCAGCCCGGCACCCAGTTGCGTCAGGCCGCTCTTGGCCATGCGCTCGCGCGCGTGCTCGCGCAGGGCATGGGCGATTTCGTGGCCCATCACCATCGCCAGTTCATCGTCGGTCAGCTTCAGGGTATCGATGAGGCCGGTATAGACGGCAATCTTGCCGCCCGGCATGCAAAAAGCATTGATCTGCTTCGAGCCGATCAGGTTTACCTCCCACTGCCACTGGTTGGCGCGCGGGTTGTAGCGTCCGGCCAGCGGAATCATGCGCCCGGCGATGGCGCGCAGGCGCTTGACCTGCGGATGATTATCCGGTCCCAACGCGCCTTTCGCGGCGGCCTGCTGTTTCAGTTGTTCATACTGCTGCGCCGACTGCTGCTCGACCTCGGCCGCCGGCACCAGGTTGCGCAGCGCGGACGGCTTGCCGACATTGACACCATCCGCATTGGCCGGCAACGCGCAGCCAAGTGCCAGGGACAAAAGACATGAAAAAAACAGTTTCAGCATTATTCACCCTCCCCTCCCAATGCCTCGGTCAAATGGGTCAAAAGTTGCGCCAGTTCACCCGCCATGAGGCTGAAGTCGGCGGCGAACAAGTCATCGGCATTCTCCGCCTGGCGCTCGGCATCTTCCTTGAGCAGATCAAGAAAGGCCAGGCGCTTTACCTGCAACTGCTCGGTGAGGACAAATGAAATGCGGTCATTCCATGTCAGCCCCAGCCGCGTCGCGGTTTTCCCGGCGGCGATATGGGCGCGCACATCGTCGCTGTCCAGATTGTGGCGGACATACCGCACGGCGGCACGCTCCTCGACCGCCGCGCACAATTCGCAATCGCGATCAATGCTGAAGCTGCCGGGCGCGGCGCCCGCCGCCAGCCACTGCGTCATCGCCGTGGCTGGCGCCAGTTGCGTTTTCAGCAACGTCAGCGGCACTTCGCCGAGGACGAGTTTCAAGTGTTCGATGACTTCGTCGGCACGACCACTGGAGGCCGCATCGACCACCAGCCAGTGGTTGACGGGATCAATCCAGACGTAGGTCAGGCTGCGTTTGGCAAAGGCGCGCGGCAGCAGCTCCAGTTCGATCTGGTCGCTGATTTCGCGCGCCTGCTTGCGTCCCGGCTTGTAGCCCTGCGCCGCCTCGACTTCGGCCAGTTTGGCCTGCGCATACTGGCGCACCACCGAGGATGGCAGCAGTTTCTGCTCGACGCCCAGCGCAATCATCTGCTGGCGCTGCATCGAGAACACCAGCTCGCCATTTTCGCCGCGTGGCGGCACCCAGCCGCGTGCCACGCGATCAGTGGCGCCGCAGCCCTGAAATACGCCGCGCGCGAGCTTTTCGGTCAATGCCTCATTGGAATAGTCCCAGGAATCGGTCAGGCAAAAAATTTGTAGATTACGAAACCACATGATGAATAGACCTGTAGCCAAGGGGGTACGATTTTAGCGTCCGCGCCGCATCACCAGCACCGACTTTTTCAGGCTCAGGCGCGCACGCAGTCGACGTAATAGCGCACGCTGCCGTTGCTGCCATCCTTGACCAGGCCGTGGATATCGGTCTCGAAACCGGGGAATTTCTCGTTGAAATCGCGGGCGAATTTCAGATAGCGAACGATGGTGTCATTGAATCGTTCGCCCGGAATCAGCAACGGAATGCCCGGGGGGTACGGCGTCAGTAGCACGGCGGTAATGCGGCCCTCGAGGTCTTCGATGGCGACACGGTCGATTTCCCGATGCGCCATCCTGGCGAAGGCATCGGCCGGACGCATCGCCGGCACCATGGTGGACAGGTACATTTCGGTGGTCAGGCGGGCAATGTCGTTGGCCTTGTACACCGCGTGAATCTGGGTGCACAAGTCCTTGAGGCCGACGCGCTCGTAGCGCGGATGCTTGGCGACGAACTCGGGCAGCACCTTCCACAGCGGATGGTTGCGGTCATAGTCGTCCTTGAACTGCTGCAAGGCGGTGACCAGCGTGTTCCAGCGGCCCTTGGTGATGCCGATGGTGAACATGATGAAGAAGGAATACAGGCCGCACTTCTCGACGATCACGCCGTGCTCGGCCAGGTATTTGGTGACGATCGCCGCCGGCATGCCGATGTCGTCGGAGAAATCGCCATCGACATCGAGCCCCGGCGTGATCACGGTGGCCTTGATCGGGTCGAGCAGATTGAAGCCTTCGGCCAGGTTGCCAAAGCCATGCCAGCGCGCACCCGGCTTGAGCATCCAGGCTTCGCGCTCCTCGATACCCTCTTCCGAGAGATCGTCCGGGCCCCAGACCTTGAACCACCAGTCGACGCCCCATTCCTCATCGACCTTGCGCATGGCGCGGCGGAATTCCAGCGCCTCGGCAATCGATTCCTCGACCAGCGCCGTGCCGCCCGGCTCCTCCATCATCGCCGCCGCGACATCGCAGGAGGCGATGATCGAATACTGCGGCGACGTCGAGGTATGCATCAGGTAGGCTTCGTTGAACACATCGCGGTCGAGCTTGTTCTGCTGCGCGTCCTGCACCAGGATCTGCGAGGCCTGCGAGAGACCGGCCAGCAGCTTGTGCGTCGATTGGGTGGAGAAGATCATTGACTCCGCGCAGCGCGGCCGGTCGGCGCCGATGGCGTGGTAATCGCCGTAAAAATCGTGGAAGGCGGCATGCGGCAGCCAGGCTTCGTCGAAATGCAGGGTATCGATCCGGCCATCGAGCATCTCCTTGATGTCCTCGACGTTGTAAAGAATGCCGTCATAAGTGCTCTGCGTGATGGTCAGCACCCGCGGCTTGGCCGTCTTGTCGGTAATGAACGGGTTGGCGTCGATCTTTTTCCGGATGTTCTCCCAGAGGAATTCTTCACGCGGGATCGGCCCGATGATGCCATAGTTGTTGCGCGTCGGCATCAGGAACACCGGCACTGCGCCGGTCATCATGATCGCGTGCAGGATCGACTTGTGGCAATTGCGGTCGACCACCACGATGTCGCCGGGGGCGACCGTCGAATGCCAGACGATCTTGTTCGAGGTCGAGGTGCCGTTGGTGACGAAGAACAGGTGATCGGCATTGAAAATCCGCGCCGCATTGCGTTCCGAGGCCGCCACCGGCCCGGTATGGTCGAGCAGCTGGCCGAGCTCCTCGACCGCATTGCAGACGTCGGCGCGCAGCATGTTCTCGCCGAAGAACTGGTGGAACATCTGGCCCACCGGGCTTTTAAGGAAGGCGACGCCGCCCGAATGACCAGGGCAGTGCCAGGAATACGAACCGTCGGCGGCGTAATGCACCAGCGCGCGAAAGAACGGCGGCGGCAGCGAATCCATGTACGAACGTGCCTCGCGCACGACGTGGCGAGCGATGAATTCGGGCGTGTCCTCGAACATGTGGATGAAGCCGTGCAACTCGCGCAGGATATCGTTCGGAATGTGGCGGCTGGTGCGCGTCTCGCCGTGCAAAAAGATGGGAATCTCGGCGTTCTTGTAGCGAATCTGCTCGACGAAGGTACGCAGCTCGGCAATGGTTTCTTCTTCCTCGTTGGCCAGTTCCTCGTCATCGACCGAGAGGATGAAGGCCGAGGCGCGGCTCTGCTGCTGGGCGAACGAGGACAGGTCGCCGTAGCTGGTGACGCCCAGCACGTCGATGCCTTCTTTCTCGATCGCCTCCGCCAGGGCGCGGATGCCCAGCCCCGAGGCGTTCTCCGAGCGGAAGTCTTCGTCGATGATGATGATCGGAAAATGAAATTTCATGGCTGTTCCTCAGCGGCAACGGGGCTATGGAAAATCGGCCGACAAGCGCCAGGCGCCGTCATTTGCCAAGTGGGTACGGGTTAATCAGGCCAAGCATCAGGTCGGCCAGCACGGCGCGTACCTGCTGCTCGTCGCAGCCCATCAGCACGGCATCTTCCAGCGCATCCTGCGCCATCTGGCGGATTTCCTCGAAGTTCTCGCGCATCACCTTGTTCTTTTCGAAACAGGCGATGACCTGTCCATCGGCATCGCGCCAGACGATCGCATCAAGCTCCAGCGCCATGGCCTCAAATCTTCGGCAAGGTCACGCCGACCTGCCCCTGGTACTTGCCACCACGATCCTTGTACGAGGTTTCGCAAACTTCGTCGGATTCGAAAAACAGCACCTGGGCGCAACCTTCACCGGCGTAAATCTTGGCCGGCAACGGCGTGGTATTGGAGAACTCCAGCGTCACATACCCCTCCCATTCCGGCTCGAACGGCGTGACGTTCACGATGATGCCGCAACGCGCGTAGGTGCTCTTGCCGAGGCAGACGGTGAGCACGTTGCGCGGAATGCGGAAGTATTCCATGGTCCGCGCCAGGGCGAACGAATTGGGCGGGATGATGCAGAAATCGCCATCCATCTCGACGAAGGAATTCGGATCGAAATTCTTCGGATCGACGATGGTCGAGTAGATATTGGTGAACACCCGGAATTCACGCGAGCAGCGAATGTCGTAGCCGTAACTCGAGGTACCGTAGGAGACGATCTTCTGCCCCTCGACCTCCCGCACCAGGCCGGGCTCGAAGGGCTCGATCATGCCGTGCTGCTCGGCCATGCGGCGGATCCATTTGTCAGGTTTGATGCTCATGATTCATCCGGAAAGGTGGATATTAGAGGCGCGCAGTATACGGTTTTCTGCGCTGTTCAACCTAAGCACGCAGCCAGTTCGGCAATACCGGTTTGCGGCGCAGTACGCGTAATCGCCACCAGCGGTACACCGCCGGCATGACAGCGCAGGCTAGCCAGCGTATCGACCAGCGCCACCGAGGATCCCGGCGATTCATTGACCACGATCGCCGTCACGCCAGCGCCGGCTTTTTGCAGGGCCTCCAGCGCCGTCAGCGTGTGGCTGAGGCTGCCGAGATAGCTGCCGGCAACCAGCACGCAGGGTAATTGACTGGCAGCAATCCAGTCGCGCACCGTATACGTTTCGTCGAGCGGCGCCATGACGCCGCCAACGCCCTCGATCAGCGTGGGCAAAAACTCGGCGCTGGTGATACGGCGTGTCAAGGCAACCAGATCCTCAAAATCCACCCGCCGCCCTTCGCGCGCCGCCGCCAAATCGGGCGACAGGGGCGCGGCAAAGCGCCAGGGCGCGATTTCATCCAGCGCAGCGGGCGTTATCTCCCGCCCCAGCGCCTGCAAAATCTGTCCGGCATCGCTTGTCGCAGCCTGCTGCTCATCGAAGCCCGAGAGTAGCGGCTTATAGCCTGCGGGGCGCAATCCGGCTGCCTGCCAGTGGCGCAGCAGCGCGCAGGTGAGCCAGGTCTTGCCGATATCAGTGCCGGTGCCGGTAATGAAATGTGTGCCCATGCTGGAATCCGGGCCGCCTTAACGCAACGCGCTGGCGACCACTTCGGCGACATCCTTCGCCAGCCCCGCACACGCGGCAATCCGCTCCAGTTCGAGGCGGGCATGGCCCTGGCGTACGGCATCGAACTGGCGCCAGCGGTCGAAGCTGCGGGCGATGCGGGCAGCCACCTGGGGGTTCAGCGCCTGCAACGCAATGATGACGTCGGCGGCAAGCCGGTAGCCGCTGCCATCCGCCGCATGAAAATGCCTCGGGTTGGCGGCACAGAAACTGCGCACCAGGGCATAGACCTTGTTCGGGTTCTTCAGGTCGAAGGCCGGATGGCGCATCAATTCGCCGACCCGCGCCGTGGTACCGGGCAGGCGCGAGGTGGCCTGCACCTGCAGCCACTTGTCCACCACCAGCGCCTCGTCTTTCCATCGGGCATAGAAGTCGGCAAGCGCCGTTACCCGCTCGGAGCAGTCGAGATTGGCCAGGACGCCGAGTGCGGCGCTGGCATCGGTCATGTTGCCGGCGTCATGCAACTGGGACAGCAGACGCGGCAGCACCGAGGCCGCCAGATAATCCGCATCGCTCTCCGCAAGGTAGCCAAGACACAGGTTGCGCAAGGCGCGGCGGCCGACCTGGACACCCTCCGGCGCATAGGGTTCGACGGGCGCCAGCGCCTTCCATACGGCCTCGAACCGTTCGCGCAAGGCGGTGGCCAGATAACGGCGCAGGGCAATGCGGGCGCGATGAATCGCCTCGGGATCGATGACTTCGCCACACCCGGCCATCTCCTCGGCCAGCACCTGCTCCGCCGGCAGCGTCAGCGCCTCGGCCGCCAGCGCGGCACTGTCGCCCGCACCCAGGCCGGCGCCGAGGACGCGGCCGCAGGCGGCAACGAACGAAGCCGGAACCTGACCGGAGGGAATGCAAAGCTGACCGGAGGGAATGCAAGGCCAGTGCACGCCCGCAACCTCCGCCGCAATGCCTGCCCGCAACACGCGTGTCGCCAGACGCTGGCTCGCCTCCCAGCGATTGAAGGCATCGGAATCGTGCGCCAGAAGGTGTTCCAGCTCGGCATCGCTCTGCTCGCAATCAAGCTGCACCGGCGCAGAGAAATTGCGCAGCAGCGAGACGACCGGCGCTGCCGGAATGTCGTCGAAGACGAAGCTCTGCGTGGTTCCGGTGAGCGAGAGCACCCTGTTCCCGTCAGGAAAACCCGCCGCCAGCGCATCGCGTCCGTCCGGCAGCAGCAAGCCGACAGCGACCGGAATATGCAGCGGGCCATCATCCACCGGCAGGCCCGCCTCCCGCAGCCGGGCTTCATATGCGGTGGGCGCCAGCGTCTGCGTCAGGGTCAGCGTGTAGCGCCTGGCGGCGGCGTCATAGTTTCCCTCGGCCTTCAGGCGCGGCGTGCCGGCGCGGGCGTACCAGCGGCGGAACTGCGTCAAATCCACCCCGCTGGCCGCCTCCATCGCTGCGACAAATTCCTCGCAGGTCACAGCCTGGCCGTCGTGCCGCGCGAAATACATGTCCATGCCCCGGCGAAAAGCCGCTCGCCCGATCAGCGTCTCGATCATGCGCACCACTTCGGCGCCCTTCTGATACACGGTGGCGGTGTAGAAATTGTTGATCTCGGCATAGGATGCCGGTCGCACCGGATGCGCCATCGGCCCGGCATCCTCGGGAAACTGGGCGATGCGCAGGCTGCGCACGTCCTGGATGCGGGTTACTGCGCGCGAATGCACGTCGGCGCCGAACTCCTGGTCGCGGAATACGGTCAGCCCTTCCTTCAGCGACAACTGGAACCAGTCGCGGCAGGTGACACGGTTGCCGCTCCAGTTGTGGAAGTATTCGTGGCCGACGACGCGGTCGATGGCCTGGTAGTCGGCATCGGTCGCGGTATCCGGGCGCGCCAGCACGTATTTGGTGTTGAAAATGTTGAGGCCCTTGTTCTCCATCGCTCCCATGTTGAAATCGCCCACCGCGACGATCATGTAGTGGTCGAGATCCATCTCCAGGCCGAAGCGTTCCTCGTCCCAGCGCATCGCCTTTTTCAGCGCCGCCAGCGCGTGACCGCACTGGTCGAGCCTGCCCGGCTCGACATACACCGCGCAGCGCACCCTGCGGCCGGACGCGGTAACGTGGCTGTCTTCGAGCACGTCGAGTTGCGCCGCCACCAGCGCGAACAGGTAACAGGGCTTGGCGAAGGGGTCTTCCCAGCGCGCCCAGTGTCGCCCGCCATCCGTTTCACCCCTCGCCACGAGATTGCCGTTGGAAAGCAGGTGCGGAAAACGCTCGCGGTCGGCCTCGATGGTGCAGGTGTAGCGCGCCATCACATCGGGCCGGTCGGGAAAAAAGCTGATACGGCGGAAACCCTCGGCCTCGCATTGTGTGAAATAACCGTCGCGCGAACGGTACAGGCCGGAGAGCTGGGTGTTTTGATCCGGCGCGATGCGCACCACGGTTTCGAGCACGAAAGCATCGGGCAAGGGCGCATGCACAGTCAGCGTGTCGTCCGTCAGCGTGTAGCCCGAGGCATCCAGCACCGTATCATCAACGCCGAGTTTTTGCAGATCAAGCGCCACGCCGTCGAGCACCAGCGCCGCACCCGGCACGCCCTGTAAATTTTTCCGACAATCGAGCCGGGCGCGCACTTCGGCGTAGCCCTGATGAATCGCCACATGAAGATCAACCCTGTCAACCCACCAGGCAGGCGGCGCATAGTCCTTGAGATAAATAGCGTGCGGAGTTTCGGTACGCATGGAGGGTTCCTGGAAAATACTGGGTAACAATGGACACCCTGTCATGACTCAAGACAAGGCGGGACGGCAGGACAGAGCCGGAATCCTAGCAGACGCGACGGCTCTGCGTCATTCCCATAGCAGGGCGATTACATTTGAAAGCCCACACCTTATTTCACAGTGTCACTGGATGCCGCCCGGTGAAAGCCGGGGCGGCGCGACGGGCTTGATCAGTAGGTCGTTAACTGAAAACCCCGCTGCGGCGGGGTTTTCAAAAACCGACTATCGAAGAACCAGCGAAAGACCCACTCAGGCTCTGCGTCTCCTGGTGGCAGCCAGGCCCAGCAGCGCCACACCCAACAGCGCCATCGAAGCGGGCTCTGGAACATTTCTGCCAAAGTCACACTCACTGCAAATCCACAACTGCTCGGCGCCCGCGTTGTTGCCAAAATACTTCATGTTGATCGACAGCAGATACCCCTGATCTGCCCAGGCTTGCAGATGATCGTTGAGGTAGGAACTGAAGACAGCGTATTCGGCATTGCTGGTGGAGAGATTGTCATTGACGAAATAATCTCCCGCAAGGCAGTCGCCTTGATTACCCGCCGTACCCACGGCGTATGCCGCCCCAGTGGCGGTACTTACGCAATAATTGCCGATGGCCGGCACATAGTCGGTTAATAGAGGCGTGGTGCTGCCGCACCCGGAACCGAGGCTGAATTCGACGCAATCCTGAACCACGCCACTCGTATTGATGATCGAGACCTGCCCCCAGATGGAAAGTGACTGATTGAGGCCGCCGCCTTGCTGATTGTTGTCGAACAGGAATACCAGATCATGTCCATTGAGATACGTCAGCAGTGCGGCTATGCTCACTTCCCAGGAGCCGGTCTTGTCTCCAGCGAATGTCCCTCCCGGCTCGGGCGCAGCCGACGTCGCGAATGAGGTTATGGAGCCATCCGGCGTAATGAACGGATTATCCACAGCCGTTCCGGTGGGAAACGGGCCAGACGGGTTGCCTATGTTATCCATCGGGTTACCGTTATTACCAGTCAGAATTACAGCCTGGTCATTGATCTGGCCGGGGGAGGATTGCACAGGGTAAGGACCGCTCGGGATACAACGCGGATCCAGTGCACTAGAGCACTTGTCATTCAAGTCAAGCGACTGAATCTGAAACCCGTTGTAGGTAGTGGTCGTGAAACTGTTGATGGGCGCCAACTGCAGTACCGTTGCCTGAACACCGGCAGAAAACGCGCACGCCATGAGAGGGACGCCGATCAACTTGAAGTAACTAAACGATTTCATGACGATCTCCCTTTCACAGCGAATCAAATAAAGCACCAGAACCACTCGACAGATAGAAAAGCATAATTCATTCCAGAACAACCAACCCCATGTTAATGAACGGATATCATTTTTCAGGGCAATACCTGCCAGGCGACTCTGTAAAAAAATTCGACAGCCATGTCTGCTCAGGGCAATCGCATTTACCCGAGCGGAGCCAATCCAGGCAATGAAGCCCGATAGTCAGGGATTCTGTCAGCAGTTTTGCGGCGACTTCGCAGGCTGCGCTTTGGATATTGCTGATCCTGCCGTAGCAAGGTCAAGGCGAACTTGCGCAAGGCCGACAGGTTCTGGGGCGCATGACCTTGGCGAACTCGGCAGTCGTCTTCACGGAACGTGACATCGAGCACCCAATGCAACTTGTTCTCGATTTCCCAATGACTGCGCGCCGCGTTGGCAAAGGTCTCGGCATTGGCGATCCCCTTCGAACCTATGTAGAACGCACGCTCGGAGGATGTCTTGCCCTTGATCTCACGCAGATCGTGCCGTTGCGCCGGCCCCGTGCGCGGGTCTTGCAGCCCCGCAAATGCTTCCGTCAGCGTCATTTCCAGCCTCGACAAAAGTCGAGAGTAGACGTGATTTCAGCTGGGTTTACAAGTCATCGTCATAACTCGTTGTCTGTGAACACATTTCTCTCAGGGTTTACGACATCTGCGTATGCGATAGCCCTGATTCTTAGTCTAAGGGCTGACGCCAATCATCTATGAGCAGCGAGGTCCGCGACGTCTGCGTGGCGAGTCAGGTTGAATAATGGCAGGGTCCCCCGCGTCTCGTCGCCATACCGATTCTTGCAGGAAATCATGTCGAAAAATCTTACATGACTCATGTTAATCCCGTCCTCGCCGCCAACATCATGCTGAATCCATTGAGATTTGCATATTAGGCATGTTACATGCTCAGTATTTGCCTACTACTGAATGTTCATGAGCCCACGAATGATTTTGTGGTAGTTCTGTGATCATCTTATCGATGGTTTGGATCCAAAGTCGGGTTTTACACTTGATTGATGAGAAGTTTTCTAAGGAGACATACAAATGCCTAATCTCACACACTTCCGCCGGAGCCTGCTACTGCTGGCGGTGTTGCTGGTTGCAAAAAACGCAGCCGCATCAACTATATTTCTTGGCTTCGATACCCAGGGTCCTGTGCAGACGTACACGACTGGGGGAAGCTTTATCGCCAACTTTGGCCAGAGTGGGGCCACTGGTAGCGCATTGGATGGCGCGGGGCATGTTTGGACGGTCGCACCAAATTTCGGGAATAACGTGATCAAGCAGTATGACGCCGCGCAGACTGAGCTGAACAGCTTCGTTGCGACAGTTGGGGGCAACTGGATTGAGGACATGGCCTGGGGAGGCAGCAATTCGATCTGGGCCGGGACATTTGAGGGAAATGTCTTCAACATCAATGCAACAACCGGCGCCATAAACAGTTCTTTCGCCGTGGCAAACTCGACTTTTACAGGCGTAGCATTTGATGGGACGAATCTCTGGCTCAGTGGCGGGTTCGCGTCAAACAACCTTTTTAAGTATGACACCAGCGGGAATTTGCTAGATACCATCGCGCTAAGTGGCTTTGGTATCGGTGGTCTTGGCTATGATCTGTCAGACAATACACTTTGGGGTGGTTCTACGGCTTCCTTCGGCACTGTCTATCATTTGGCTTTGGATGGCACTGTGCTGGGCAGTTTTGTCGCCGGCAGTGCCTTCCATGATGGTCTGGAAATTGGTGACATCAACGGGAACGGTAATACTGTGCCGGAACCATCAACCATACTGCTCCTTGGTGCCGGACTTGCTGCGCTTGCGCGCAGACAGCGCTGCAACTGAGTCGATACCATTACTAGGAGAGCAGGACGCCAAGCGTCGCGACGCTTGGCGTTCTCGTTTTGAAATGCACAATGGGCGAGGTGGCGCTGCTTAAATGCCATTTTCCTTAGCCATCAAACTTTTCGGGAATTTCAGCTCGAGACTGCTGATCTGCACTCTGAAGCCTAGGCACCGCCCTTGGCTCTGATCTGACAAGAACTCACGCCGTTCACATGCGGCGTTGGGTCCTGAGATCAATGGGTGACTGCAGTTCGAGAGCGCCTACCTGTCGGCTACGTCGCAGGCATGAAGTCAGTGTTAGCAGGCCCTAGTAAATGCCGAGATAAACGAAACTCAGCACATAGCTGATGAAGATGGGGATCAACAGACGCAACGCGGAGATATCTTCGCCATGGGGCATTTTCAGTTCCAGCACCATGATGGCGATGACGCCATCGCTGAATGCTTCGAGCCGCCCTTTGCTCATTCCCCCGCTGGTACACTTCAGAAAACGAACCTCGTTCATACCCGATGCCCGTCTCCCCGCCACCCCTCGATAACCTCTGGCTGCCCTATACCCAGATGGCGACGGCGCCAGCGCCACTGACAGCGGTCGCCACCCACGGCGTACGCATCCGGCTGGCCGACGGACGCGAGTTGATCGACGGCATCGCCTCGTGGTGGACGGCCTGCCACGGCTACAACCCTCCGCACATCCGCGCGGCGGTCAGCCGTCAGCTCGAAACCATGCCGCATGTGATGTTTGCAGGCTTGGTGCATGAGCCGGCGCTGCGCCTTGCAACACGCCTGGCGGCGCTGTTGCCGGGCGATCTGGAGCGGGTGTTCTTCACCGAATCCGGTTCGGTGGCGGTCGAGGTGGCGCTCAAGATGGCGCGCCAGTACTGGATCAATCGCGGCCAGCCGCAACGCCGGCGCGTCGTGCATTTCCGCCACAGCTATCACGGCGACACCTTCGCCACGATGGCGCTGTGCGATCCGGAAGACGGCATGCACGCCTTGTTTGCCGGTAGTCTCAACGCCGAGCCGATGGCCGAGTTGCCTGAAGACGAGGCGCGCCGCGCCGCCTTTGCCGACCTGCTCGACGACTGCTGCCATGAAATCGCGGGAGTTATCGTCGAGCCGCTGGTGCAGGGCGCAGGCGGCATGAAAATGCACACGGCGGCGACGCTGGCGTTCATCGCCCGCGCCTGCGCCGAACGCGGCATCCTGCTGATCGCCGATGAAATCATGACCGGCTTTGGCCGCACCGGACGGATGTTCGCCTGCGAAGAAGCCGGCGTCCTGCCCGATATCGTCTGCCTGTCGAAAGCGCTCACCGGCGGCACGCTGGCGCTGGCGGCCACCGTGGCGCGACGACATGTGTTCGAGGTTTTCCTGGGCGAGGATGCACGTCGCGCCCTGATGCATGGCCCGACCTACATGGCCAACCCGCTGGCCTGTACGGCGGCGAATGCTTCGCTTGATTTATTCGAGAGCGAACCGAGACTGGCGCAAGTCGCGGCGATCGAAACACAACTGCATGAACAGCTTGCGCCCTGCCGCGCTCTGGCGGGCGTTGCGGAGGTAAGGGTGAAGGGCGCCATCGGCGCGGTGGAACTCGCCGGCGCCGTCGATCTCGACGCCCTGCGCCAGCGCTTCGTCGAACTCGGCGTCTGGGTGCGGCCGTTCGGCAAGGTGGTCTATCTGATGCCACCCTTCATCATCACGCCGGACGAACTGACAACGCTGACCACCGCCGTGGTGCGCGTGCTGGAAGAGCGGGCAGCGCGCCGCCTTTAGCGAGCAGCGCCCCGTTCAGTTTTACCCCAGCCGCTCGCGCACCCAGGCTTCGACCGAGGCCAGCGCCGCGGGCAGCGCTGCCGCATCGGTGCCGCCGGCTTGCGCCATGTCGGGGCGGCCGCCGCCCTTGCCGCCGACCTGCTGGGCGACGAAATTCACCAGTTCGCCGGCTTTGAGCTTCGCCGTCAGGTCGGGTGTGACGCCGGCGATCAGGCTGACCTTGCCGTCCTTCACCGCCGCCAGCAGAATCGCCGCCGACTTGAGCTTGTCCTTGAGCTTGTCCAGCGTCTCACGCAGCGTGGCAGCATCGGCGCCGTCGAGCTCGACCACCAGCAGTTTGCTGCCGCCGAGATCGACTGCTGCGCCAAGCAGCGCATCGCCCTGCTGCGCGGCGAGTTTCGACTTGAGCTGCGCCAGTTCCTTCTCCAGCGCCCTGACGTTATCGAGAATCTGCGCCACGCGGCCTACGACTTCGGCTACCGGCGCCTTGACTTCTGCCGCCACCGCTTCGAGCCGGGCTTCGTCCTGCTGCACCCGCGCCAGCGCGATGTCACCGCAAACCGCCTCGATCCGCCGCACACCGGCGGCGACGCCGGTTTCCATGACCAGCTTGAACAGCCCGATGTCGCCGCTGCGGGCGACGTGCGTGCCGCCGCACAGCTCGCGGCTGCTGCCGATGTCGAGCACCCGCACTTCGTCGCCGTACTTCTCGCCGAACAGCATCATCGCGCCGGTTTTCTGCGCCTCGTCGAGCGGCAGCACGCGCGCCCGGGTGGCGACGTTTTCGAGAATCTCGGCATTCACCCGGCGCTCGATTTCGAGCAGTTCATGACGCGTCACCGGCTGCGTATGGGCGAAATCGAAGCGCGTCTTTTCCGCATCGACCTGCGAGCCCTTCTGCTGCACATGAGCACCCAGCACATCGCGCAGCGCCTTGTGCAGCAGGTGTGTCGCCGAGTGATGGCGCATGGTGCGCACACGGGCCACGGCATCAACCCGCGCCGTCACGCCAGCGCCGACTTTCAAGGTGCCGGTGGTCACCACGCCGTGATGGCCAAAGACGTCGGCCTGAATCTTTTGCGTGTCCTCGACGCTGAAAATCGCGCCGCCGCCACGCAGTTCGCCGCCATCGCCCACCTGGCCGCCGGATTCGGCATAGAACGGCGTGCGGTCGAGTACGACGATGCCGGACTCGCCTTCCTGCAGAGCATCGACGGCAACGCCGGCCTGATAGAGGGCGAGCACTTTGGCTTCGGTTTCGAACTGCTCGTAACCACGAAAATCGGTCGCCGCGCCACGGTAATCCACATTCAGCGCCAGCTTGAACTTGCCCGCCGCGCGCGCTTGCGCCTTCTGCCGCGCCATCGCCGCGTCGAAGGCGACGGTATCGACCTGCACCCCGTGTTCGCGGCCGATGTCGGCGGTCAGGTCGAGCGGGAAGCCGTAGGTGTCGTGCAGCTTGAACGCCGTCTCGCCGTTGAGCAGCGTGATGCCGGCTTGGGCCATCTGCGCCAGTTCGGCGTCGAGAAGCGCCATGCCGTGCTCGATGGTGGCGAAGAAACGCTCTTCTTCCTGACGCAGCACGGCCATGACAGTGGCTTTCCCGGCAACGAGTTCCGGATAGGCGCCGCCCATCTCGGCCACCAGATCGGGCACCATGCGATAAAAGAAGGCTGCCCGCGCGCCAAGCTTGTAGCCATGGCGAATGGCGCGGCGGATGATGCGGCGCAGGACATAGCCGCGCCCCTCGTTGCCCGGAATCACGCCGTCGGCCAGCAGGAAGCTGCACGCGCGGATGTGATCGGCCAGCACCTTGAGCGAGGGGCTGTCCATGTCGGCGCACTGCGTCTCACGCGCCGCCGCTGCAATCAGCCTCCGGAACAGGTCGATTTCGTAGTTGCTGTGCACCTGCTGCAGCACCGCCGCGATGCGCTCCAGCCCCATGCCGGTATCGACCGAGGGTTTCGGCAGCGGGTGCATGACGCCGGCTTCGTCGCGGTTGAACTGCATGAAGACGTTGTTCCAGATTTCGATGTAACGGTCGCCGTCTTCGTCCGGCGAGCCGGGCGGGCCGCCAGGAATGTCCGCACCGTGGTCGTAGAAAATTTCGGTGCAGGGGCCGCAGGGGCCGGTGTCGCCCATCATCCAGAAGTTGTCGGAGGCGTAGCGCGCGCCCTTGTTGTCGCCGATGCGCACCACGCGCTCGGGCGGCACGCCGATGGTTTTTGTCCACAGGTCGTAGGCTTCGTCATCCTCGGCATAAACCGTGATCCAGAGCTTGTCCTTGGGCAGTTTGAAGACTTCGGTGAGCAATTCCCATGCATAGTGAATCGCGTCGCGCTTGAAGTAGTCGCCGAAGCTGAAGTTGCCCAGCATCTCGAAGAAGGTGTGGTGCCGCGCGGTGTAGCCGACGTTCTCCAGATCGTTGTGCTTGCCGCCGGCGCGCACGCATTTCTGCGAGGTGGCGGCACGGTTGTAGGGGCGCTTGTCGAAGCCGAGGAAGACATCCTTGAACTGGTTCATCCCGGCGTTGGTAAACAACAACGTCGGGTCGTCATGCGGCACCAGCGAACTGGAGGGCACGATCTGGTGGCCCTTGGAGGCGAAGAAATCGAGAAACTTCTGGCGGATTTCGGCAGCGTTCATGGTGATGGAGGCAATGATGCAAAGTACTGATTTTACGCGAGCAGGAAAGAAAAAAGCCCGCCATCCGGCGGGCTTTTTCCAGGCGCGGCCACGGATCAGCGGTGCGGGCGGGAATGCTGCGGACGCGGATGCTGCGGACGATCCATCCTGCCGTCGTGGTTAAGGTCATGCTGGCGGTCGTGTTTCTCGCGGTAGATATGGCGGCTTTGCACATCCTGGGCGTGCTCGATGCGGGCGCGCTCCCTGCGCGTCACAGCGCCATCGGCTTCGGCCCGTGTCTCCATGTTGTCGACATGGGTCTGGCCTTTCTCCAGTCGCGTCGCTTCGCGTGTAGTCAGCGCACCGGATTGCACCCCTTGATCGATGCGTTGCTGCTGGTTGGCCTGGCGCTGGTCGATACGCGGCGTAGCGACTTGCGCCAGGGCGGGAATGGACAGGGCGGCCAGGACAGCAAAGGCGGTCAGCTGTTTCATTTTCAGTTCCTTTCAGGTGAGTGAATGATGTTCGGGGTTTGCCCGGAACAAAGCTTAATTCATGCACATAACCACGATGGGTAACGAGTTGTAAGCGGGTATGTCCATGCTTTACATTTCCTCCGCCCGCCACAGGTCAATGCGGTCGCTGAACACCGCACAGACCCCTGCGGCGAACAGCGCATCGGCCGTAGCGCGATCATTCACCGTATAGCAGGCCACCCGGATGCCGCTGTTACAAATCGGTGCCAGTCGCTCCGGGCTGACCGCCTGCACCGCCGTGTGCAAAGCCTGCGCGCCAACGGCGGCCAGTTGCTCGCGCCAGTCCGCCGGGATCGTTTCCGTCAGCAGCGCACGCGGCACGGCCGGGGCAAGCTGCATGGCCTGTTGCAGCGCCAGAGAGGAAAACGAGGACAACACCAGCGCGGCCCCAGGCTGGGCCGCCAGGTGTGCGGCAACGGCGCCGGCCACGATACGCCCCGTTTCAGCCTCCGTTCCGGCCGAGGGCTTGATCTCGACGTTGGCCCACAAACCCAGCGCGGCGCACAGTTGCAGAGCGGCATGAAAAGTCGGCGCCGGCTCCACGGCGAAAGCGCGATGATGCTTGCAACCGGCATCAAGACGGGCAATTTCCGCCGCAGTCCTGGCGGCGACCCACCCCTTGCCATTGGTTGTGCGTGCCAGCGTTTCGTCATGCATCAGGATCGGCACACCGTCAGTCGTCAACATCACGTCGAATTCGACGCCCCGGCAACCCATGCGGGCGGCGATGCGCAGACCGACCAGCGTGTTCTCCGGCGCCAGCGCTCCACCGCAACGATGCGCGATGATGCGTGGATAGTTGATCATCCCCGGGGGGACTTGCGCCGTATCGCTGCTTTCGCCACAGGCGCCGCCTTTGCCTGCGTCACAGGAGCATTGGCGCGCATGGTAGCCGTATCGAGCGCCTGTTTCGCGGCCCGGTCGGAATTCCAGACAAACGCAACTTCTTCGCCGAGGAACTCGCGCAGACGGCCGCGCAGCAACCCCGGCCGGGTTCGATTGCTACCCTTGGAGGAAGCGGAAAGCCGTTTGTCGGCCGCATCCAGGAGCGCATCCGGAATACCGCTGCCACGCAGCGCCACCATCGCAGCGGGCGTCATCGGCAGGTAACTGGTGGCCGCCACCCACTCTTTCTGGATTTCCGGCCGCAGCAAATACTCGATGAACCGCGCCGCCAGCCTGTACTCGCTCTTCGTGTGCCCGGCCAGTACCCACAGGGCGGCGCCATCCGGCAACACATCTTGCGGACGCACGCCATAAACATCGTCGTAATACGGCAGGGGGGCAATGGTGAAGTTCAGCCCGGCGGCGCGCGCGGCAGCATAGAGCGAGGATTCACCGGTCAACATCGCACATTCGCCAGACAGGAAACGCTTGTCCCCGCCTGCACCCGGCCCCGAATAATGAAAGTAACGGCTTTTCTGCCAACTCGCCAGCAGGGCCAGATGCTTGACGTTCACCAGGTTGTTGGCGATCACCTTCTCGCCCCGACCGCTGCGCGCCTGCATCGGCTCCCCATGCTGGGAAGAAACATTTTCCACATGCACCCAGGCAAACCGGCTGCTGGTCAGCGGGCAGGCAACGCCTTTGTCATACAGCGCACCTGCCAGGTTCTGCACTTCCAGCCAGGTATGCGGACGCTGTTCCGGATCCAGCCCGGCCTGCGTCAAGGTGCTGCGATTGATGAACAGCACCGGCAGGGAAAGACCCAGCGGCAAAGCCTGCAAGCGCCCCGAGGCATCATCAACCGCATCCAGAATCTGCGGGTAAAACCCTTTATTGTCAATTTTTCCGCCGCCTTCACGCATCACCTGATGCAGTGGCAGAAAGCGCGGTTGCGTGGCAAAAAACTCGATGTTGTCATCCGTATCCAGCAAGGCCAGGAGCGGCAGGTGTTTCTTGTCCTCAACGCTGCGCGCATCCTGCAACGCTATGCGTCCCTTACCCTTCAGCTCATCGTTGAAACGCACCACCAGCGTGGACAACACGTCCTGTGCCTTGCCATTGAGCGCATGCCGGAGGGTGACTTCCTGTGCCGCTGCGCCTCCCGCAACAATGCTCGTCCAGAAACCAACCATCAGGCCGAGGGCCGCTTTTTTCATTTTGTCGCATCTCATTCATTGTCCTTTCAAGCTTTGGGCTCACCCCGCCGTTCGGCAGATTTTATTTTGTTTTGGCAGACGCTGATGAGCGCCCAGCCTCAAGCTGCCAAGCTTAGCCGATCACGACAGCTTGTCTGAATGAATTTCGACTTTCTTTGCCGTCAGTGCCACACATTCGTTCACCTTAATGAGCAATCATGCGTATAATCATGCCCTCTTTAGCGCCCGTAGCTCATCTGGATAGAGTACTTGGCTACGAACCAAGGGGTAGGGAGTTCGAATCTCTCCGGGCGCACCAGATCACAAGCCATTGCCGAACCCGTCTCCCGGACTTCTGCAATGGCTTTTCCTTTTGCCGCCAGAAATACACCTGCACACAACGCCGAAACAGGCGCGCACTCCGGCCCGCATGCAATACACCCTCCTGTATCCCTGGCATTCTCCGAGAACATGGACAAACAGGTATGAAAGCAAAATAAGCATATGCTGCCTTAATTGATTACAATGGGCTTCAGTTTTCAAACCGAATGACATCAGAGGGTTAGCGCCAACCGCATTCGTCTATGGCAAAACGTGACTCCCCCTGGGAGTATCTTCTCGTCATCGCAGAAATATTCCTGATCACTGTACTGAACTACAAGGTGACGGGGACATACTATTCTGTGGATGTGCTGTACTGCCTGCCCATCATCCAGGCGACACGCCTGAGTGCGATCCGGGCGTTGCGGCGCTCCGATACGCAACTTCCGGTCATCATCGGGACATTCGTGGCACTGGCCTGGAGTCTTGTCGAATTTGCCGCCATCTATCCCGATTTTCCTCTTGCGGCGCTTGTCCTGAACATTCTGGCCCGTAGCGTCACCCTTACAGTGGTGGGCCGCGTAGTTGCCAAACTGTGGCGGGAACGCGAATTTGCCCGCAAGGATGCACTCACCGGCCTGGCAAACCGGGTTGAGTTTCTTGAACGCTTCGAGGCCGAGCAAGCACGCAGCAAGCGTTCTCAGCACCCCTATTCCGTGCTTTTCGTCGATGTTGACCAGTTCAAGAAACTGAATGACCAGCATGGTCACCACATCGGCGATGACGCGCTCAGGGTCGTCGCCGACATCCTGCTGGAAAACTCGAGGAACACCGACACAGTCGCCCGCTTCGGTGGCGACGAGTTCATGGTGCTGGCCACCGAGACCGATGCGCCGGCCTGTGCAACGCTCATTCGCCGAATTCAGGCCGCGGCGGAAAAGTCGTTCAAGGCCCGGGGCTGGGAAATCGCCTTGTCGATCGGCCAGGCGACCGCAACCGGAAACCAGCGGAGCATCGAGGACATTTTGCGCGAGGCGGACAGTTCCATGTATTCGGTCAAGAACGTCACACGCGGGCTGGCCGAATTGGGTACCACGCCCGCCAACCACGGCTCCTGACGGTCTTGGCGACCAAGACTGGGCGCTCCATCATGCCGGGGTGCAGCGCATCATCCTTCCGGGCGCAGCGACCGTGACCTGCCGCAACACACCGATGCCCCGTCCTCCTGCCAGCAAACATGAGATCGCCACGGGCAGTGCTCATGACGCACCCCCTGGCCACGCCTGGCATTCGGCAAGCGGCAGCACCGCGCCCCGGCAGATCATCCGCACCGATGACACGATGCCGGCCGATACGGCATTCCGCCTGGTCTGCGAAGGCACGGCCCTGTTATGGCAGGGGGATTTCCAGAACGCCCGGCAGTTGCTCCTGGCCCTGGCCCGCCGGGTGGACCGTCTGGCGGAAAACAGGGACAGCCGCGCCTCCCGCACGACAAGCCCATCCGTCGCTCCGTCGCCCACCGCCGTCTTTCAGCAGTTGCGTCAGGCACAGGCGCGGCGCGCGCGCCTCCTCGGCATGGTGCTGATCCCGCTCGACGCGGAAGGCCGCATTCCCCTGCGCCGCGCGCCGGACGTGCGCCAGGCGTGCAACGAAGCCTGCGGCCCGATCGATGTCCCCGGCATCGCCTCGCTGCGCGAAGTGCTTGGATGGATCGGCGCGCACGAATGGCGCAAGAAAGGGGTTGCCGTCCCGACCCTGAACGCACGCATCCATCCGCACTATGGCGTCTTCGCGCCGGTACGCGGAGAATATGTCGATCTGGTGGCGCAGACGCCCCTGCCGCCGGCGCTGGCATCCGATTCGCTGGCCTTCGACATTGGCACCGGCACCGGCATGCTGGCGGCCGTACTGGCGCAGCGCGGTATTGGCCGCATCGTCGCCACCGACCAGAATCCACGCGCGCTGGCCTGCGCCGGCGAGAATCTGGCGCGGCTGGGATGGACACGACAAGTCACCGTGCTGCAGGCCGATCTCTTCCCCGCCGAACGTGCGCCGCTCATCGTCTGCAACCCGCCCTGGATTCCGGCGCAGCCCAGTTCCCCGCTGGAAGAAGCCGTTTACGATCCTGACAGCCGCATGTTGCGCGGCTTTCTCGCCGGCCTGGCCGGGCATCTCACTGCCGGTGGCGAAGGCTGGCTGATCCTGTCCGATCTGGCCGAGCATCTCGGCCTGCGCTCGCGCGAAGAACTGCTGGCGCGGATTGCCGATGCCGGCCTGAAGGTTGCCGGCCGGCTCGATGCGAAGCCGACACATCGCCGTACGACCGACACCTCCGACCCGCTGCATGCTGCCCGCGCCGCCGAAGTGACCTCGCTTTGGCGGCTGACGGCACGCTGATTGCGTTACGCCGCGAACATGGCCTGCCAGGACGCCAGGCAGACGGCGTCGAGCAGGGTCTTGTCGATGAGCTTGATCATGAGTAGATGATTTTTACGTTTTCGGGTTTGAGCCAGTCGGCCAGTCCGACCAGCAAGCTGTCGTCGAGCCGCACGCGCCAGGCGTCGGACAAGGGCAATTCGGTACTTGCATCGGCATTCCGATACGTCAGCCGCACCGGACAGGGGCCGTCACGGAAGGGTGCCAGCAGGCTGTGCAGGCGCCTGGCATCGGAGCCGCCGTTCATGGCCAGCCGCAGTTCACGGGCATAACGGCCGCGCGCCTCGGCCAGGGTGAACAACTTATCGGCGGTAATGCGCAGGCCGCCGCTGTAGTCGTCCTTCTGTACCTTGCCCTCCACCAGCAACAATTCATCTTCCCTGATCTTGGCCCGCTCGGCTTCCCACAGTTCGTTGAATACTGTCAGTTCAAGTTGCGTGGCGCCATCATCGAGCACGACCACCGCCATCTTGCCGCGCCGTGTCATCTGGGTGCGGGTACTCATCACCACGCCGGCCAGCAACACCGGTTCACGCTGGGGTGCGAGCTGTCCCAGCCGCCGCTTGACGAAGGCGGACAGTTCTGCGGCATAGCCGTTGTAGGGGTGACCGGAAAGGAAAAATCCGAGTGCCGCCTTCTCGTGCATCAGGCGTTCGCGTTCGTTCCAGCGCGCAACATTGACGTAATGCGTGGTCGCCGCATGATCGTCGTTGCCGCCATCGAACAGGCCGCCTTGCAGGGCATGGCGCTCGGCATGCTCGGCGGCTTCCAGCGCCACGCCGACCGACGCCAGCAGTTTGGCGCGGTGGTCATCGATGGCATCGAAAGCACCGGCGCGAATCAGCGCCTCGATCACGCGCCGATTGGCAATGCGCTTATCAACGCGATTGCAGAAGTCGAACAGATCGGTAAAGGCGCCCGCGGCACGTGCCTTGAGAATCGAATTGAGCGCCGCTTCGCCGGTACCCTTGATGGCGCCGAGGCCATAGCGCACGGTCTTGCCATCCACCGGCCGAAAACGAATGCCGCTGGCATTAATATCGGGCGGCAGGAAGGTGAGGCCGTTGTCGACCGCATCCTTGAAGAAAAACTGGATCTTGTCGGTGTTGGCCATTTCCGACGACAGCGTAGCCGCAGCGAATGCCGCCGGATGATGATGCTTGAGCCAGCCGGTCTGGTAGGCCACCAGCGAATAGGCGGCGGCATGCGACTTGTTGAAGCCATAGCCGGCAAACTTCTCCATCACATCGAAAATTTCGTTGGCCTGCGTTGTGCCAATGTCATTCTTCGCGGCACCGGCAACGAATACCGCGCGCTGCTGGTCCATCTCCTCCTTCTTCTTCTTGCCCATCGCGCGGCGCAGCAGGTCGGCGCCGCCGAGGCTGTAGCCGGCCACCACCTGCGCCGTCTGCATCACCTGCTCCTGGTACACCATGATGCCGTAGGTCGTCGACAACACACGTTCCAGACTCGGGTGCGGATAGATGACCCGCTCGCGGCCATGCTTGCGGGCAATGAAGTTGGGAATGAAGTCCATCGGCCCCGGCCGGTAGAGGGCATTGAGCGCAATCAGGTCTTCCAGCCGGTCGGGACGGGCCTGTACCAGCGCATCCTTCATGCCATCCGATTCAAACTGGAATACCGCCGTGGTGTTGGCGTTCTTGAAAATCGCGTCATAGGTTTCCTTGTCATCGAGCGGCAACGTGGCGAGATCAATGTCGGCGCCTTCCACCTCTTTCGCCAGGCACACGGCTTCATCGATGATGGTCAGCGTGCGCAGGCCGAGGAAGTCGAACTTGACCAGTCCGGCTTTTTCCACATCATCTTTGTCGAACTGCGAAACCACGGCCGCAGCGCCATCGGCGGCATACAAGGGGCAGAAGTCGGTCAGCTTGCCCGGTGCGATCAATACGCCACCGGCATGCATGCCGACGTTGCGCGTGAGGCCTTCAAGTCTCAGCGCCAGCGCCCACAGCTCGGCGATTTCCTCCTCGCTCTCGATCCGCGTGCGAATCAGCGGCTCTTTTTCCAGCGCGGTACTGAGCGTGATTCCGAGCTCGTTGGGAACCAGCTTGGCAAACTGGTCGACAAAGTTGAAGCCAAGGTCGAGCACGCGGCCGACATCGCGGATCACGGCTTTGGCCGCCAGCGTGCCGAAGGTAACAATCTGCGAGACGGCATGGGCGCCGTATTTCTGCTTCACGTACTCGATGACGCGATCCCGCCCTTCCTGGCAGAAGTCGATATCGAAGTCGGGCATCGAGACGCGCTCGGGATTGAGGAATCGCTCGAACAGCAGATCGTAGTACAGCGGATCAAGATCGGTGATGCCGAGGCTGTAAGCCACCAGCGAGCCCGCGCCGGAGCCGCGCCCCGGGCCGACCGGAACGCCATTGTTCTTGGCCCAGTTGATGAAGTCGGCGACGATCAGGAAGTAACCGGGAAAACCCATCTGGATGATGGTCTTGATCTCGAATTCGAGACGCTCGACATAGCGCGGCCGCTCCTGTTCGCGTCGGGCGGCATCGGGAAACAGCCGTTCCAGCCGGCGTGTCAGGCCATCGTGCGCCTCACTGGCGAAGAAGTCCTCCAGCGGCTGGCCAGCCGGCGTCGGAAAATCCGGCAGGCGGCTCTTGCCCAGCTCCAGCGACAGATTGCAGCGCCGGGCAATCTCCACCGCATTGACCAGCGCCTCCGGCAAATCGGCGAACAGCTCGGCCATCTCCGCCTGGGTCTTGAAGTACTGCTCGGGGCCGAAATTCCTGGGCCGGCGCGTGTCGCCCAGCACATAGCCCTCGGCAATGCAGACCCGCGCCTCATGCGCCTTGAAATCATCGCGGGCCAGGAATTGAACCGGATGCGTCGCCACCAGCGGCAACCCGAGTCGTGCAGCGAGGTCGGCGCTTGCCGTCACCAGCGCTTCTTGCGCCGATGCGCCCGCCGGCCGCTGCACCTCGATGTAATACGCCCCCGGAAACAGCTGTGCCCAGGCCTGCGCACGCACCTCGGCCTGCTCGATCTTGCCCGCCGCGAGCAACTGCCCGACATCGCCCAGCGGGCCACCGGAAAGCGCAATCAGGCCGCCGTTGTCGCCTGCACCCAGCTGGGCACGCGTAATCTCGGCGCGGCCATGACGGCGCGGTGAAAGATAGGCGGCGGAGAGCAACTCGCACAGCCGCAGATAACCCGCGTTATTTTTCACCAACAACAACAGCCGCGCCGGGGCGCCCTGCGCATCGCTGCCGGCATCGCCGATCCAGACATCACAGCCGACGATTGGCTTGATGCCGCGCGCACGTGCGGCGGAATAAAACTTGACCATGCCGAACAGATTGGCGAGATCGGTCAACGCCAGTGCCGGCTGGCCATCTTTCACGGCGCACGCAATCGCCTCGTCAAGACGCGTGATGCCGTCGCTGATCGAGTATTCGCTGTGAAGCCGAAGGTGGACGAACTGCGGGGAAGTTGAAGCAGGCATGGTGAGTCAATTTTAACGCGGCAATTTCCTGGATTCCGGATGCTCGTCGGGCTCCTTCACCACAAACAGCAGCTTGGCAGTATCCAGCAACCCGGTCTCGGTCTCGAAAAGAGCAAGCAGCGAATGTGAAATCGCGTCATGCGAGTTCTTCCGCTCTTTCAGCGCCCTGGCACTTGCCAGATCAACGTCGGACGACTCCCCCGCCCAGAGCACGGCCGGAATCTCGATCTGCTCTTTCGGCGCCAGCCGGTATGGCATGCCATGCAGATAGAGCCCGTTTTCTCCCAGCGACTCGCCATGATCGCTCATGTACAGCAGGGTCGTCTCGAATCTTGGCGTATTGGCCTTCAGCAACTGGATGGCCCGGGAGAGGAAATAGTCGGTATAGAGCACCGCATTGTCGTACGCATTGTTGATTTCCTCGGGCGTGCACGTCGCTAACTCGGCCGAACGGCAGGCCGGCTTGAAGCGCTCGAATTCGGGCGGATAGCGCTTGAAATAGGCTGGCCCGTGGTTGCCCATCTGGTGCAGGACAATCAGGATGTCGCCCTTTTGCGTATCGATGAATTCCTGCAGGCCATGCAACATGCCGACATCGCGGCATTCGCTGTCGCACAGCGGATTCTTTTGCGGATTTTTGAAATCCTCATACTGCAGTTTTGCGCTCAGACGTGAGGCAACACCCTTCGAATCCGAATTATTGTCGCGCCACAGGATGCTCACACCGATGCGGCTCAGGATGTCGAGCACGTTCTCGGTATTTTTCGCCGTTTTGATGTCAAAATTCTCGCGCCCGCCCAGAGAGAACATGCAGGGCACCGAATCGGCGGTCGACGTGCCGCAGGAGGTGATGTTGGTATAGCTGACGAGACGATCTTCCTTTGCCAGCTCCGGGTTGGTATTGCGTGCGTAGCCGTTGAGCGAAAACCTGTCACGGCGGGCTGTTTCGCCGACCACCATGATCACCAGTTCGTGGTGCGTGTCTGCCATCCTGATTTTCGCGTCGGGGGCCACCCGTACCAGGCTGGCCAAGGGCGCCGTTCCCGTTTCGGCCAGGAACCGGGCCAGCGAATAGACGGGATAAAGCGGATTCATGTAGAAACGAACCTGCTTGTGCTCACGAATGAAGCTGGCATAGTGGCCGCTGAACATGAACACGCACAGCACCATCACGACCACCGCGCCGAGACTGGTCTGCACTGCATAGCGCGCCTCGCGCAGACGGCTGGCGCGATATAGCGGCCAATGCCAAACCACCATGGCCGGGACAATACCGAGCAGGAGCAGGCGCAACAGGAAACGCACGTTCAGCAAGTCGGCTGCCTCCCTGGCGTTGGTCTCGACCGCATTCCTGATCATTCCGCTATCGATCACGACCCCGAACTGGTCGGTGAAATATCCGGTCACTGCGCCCAGCACGAGGAAGATTCCGATCACTAGGCGAACCGGAAAAACAGCAGACAACACCGCCAGCAGCAGTGTCAGAGCACTGCCAAGAACGACAGTTACCGACAGCAGGAAACCGGCATTGTCGGCGCCCCACGCATAGATGTCGGTCAGCTTGCCGAAGAAGGCAAGGTTGCCGGTTGCGGTCAGAAATGCCGCAGCAAGCAGCACCAGCCGGGTCGGCGTCAGGCTGTGTTGAGTGGTGCTGGTTGTCAAATTCAAACGATTAATCCTCTTCAATCACGGCGACTCGCCGGGTGCAGCGGGTACACACCGGCGAAGCAAAAATACCCGGACAGCCGCGCCGTCTCATCAGCGCCGACTTTTATCCAGCCGTGCTCCAGGCAATCAGCGGTTGCCACTCGGCCCAGTCCTTTTCCGCACGCGAGGCGGGCAGATCGAAGATGCTCGCCCCATGCGCCGCCGCCTGCACATAGTTCTGCGTATCGCGCAGGTGGGCTATGACCGGCAGGCCCGTATCGGCGAGGAAGCGCTCCAACTCACCGGCGGCGCGGGTGCGGGCATCGATGCGCATGGCAACGATGGCAACGAAGGCTTCATGCTTGCGCACCGCTTTTTCCTCTGCCAGTTGCAGGAGAAAGTCGCGCGTGGCGAGGATGTCGAAAATCGAGGCCTGCAACGGCACGATGACGCGCCTGACCTGCTTCAGCACCTGCGCCAGTTTCTTGCCATGCAGCCCGGCCGGCGTGTCGAGCACGGCATGGGTAGTGCCTTGTGGCGGCCGCGCCGGATGTCCGTCCGATATCTCCCAGCTGGCGATATGCGGCAGCGCCGGCGAGCGCAGCCTCAGCCATTCACGCGATGACTGCTGGCGGTCGATATCCCCCAGCATGACGCGGTTTCCGGCGCGCGCCAGATAGCCGGCGAGATTGGTCGCCAGCGTGCTCTTGCCGACGCCGCCCTTGGGATTTGCAATCAGAAAGGATTCCATCGGTTTATGGTATCAGGATGGTCGAGCCGGTGGTCTTGCGCGCCGCCATGTCGCGATGCGCCTGCGCCGCGTCCTTGAGCGCATACGTCTGGTTGATTTCAATTTTCACCTGCCCCGACATCACCACGGCAAAGAGTTCCGCAGCCATGGCCAGCAGATCGGCGCGTGCGGCAGTGTAGGTGAACAAGGTCGGCCGCGTCAGGAACAAGGAGCCACGCCGCGCCAGCTCGCGCAGGTCGAGCGGCGGCACCGGCCCCGAGGCATTGCCGAAGCTGACCATCAATCCGAGTGGCTGCAAGCAGTCGAGCGAACCGGAGAAGCTGTCCTTGCCGACCGCGTCGTAGACCACCGGCACTCCCTGCCCGCCGGTGATTTCCTTAACCCGCGCGACAAAATCCTCCCGCGCCGTGACGATGACATGATCGCAACCATGGGCACGTGCCACGTCCGCCTTCGCCTCTGTGCTGACCGTGCCGATCACTGTGGCGCCGAGCACTTTCGCCCATTGGCAGGCAATCAATCCAACACCGCCCGCAGCGGCATGAAACAGGATCGTATCGCCGGGCTTGACGCGGTAAGTGCGGCGCAACAGATACTGCGCCGTGAGGCCGCGCAACATCATCGCCGCCGCCGTCCTGGAATCGATGGCATCCGGCAGTTTCACCAGACGCCCGGCCGGCAGGTTGCGCACTTCGGCATAGGCGCCCACCGGTTGCAGTGGCCCGTCGGCGTACACCACCCGATCGCCCACCGCAAACTCTGTCACACCCGGCCCCACGGCTTCGACCACGCCGGCCGCTTCAAGACCGAGACCCGAGGGCAGGGGCAGCGGATAGAGGCCGCTGCGCTGATAGATGTCGATGAAATTGACGCCGATGGCCTGGTGGCGCACCCGCACTTCGTCCGGCACCGGCGCCGCATCACCAGCGCCGAGTTTTTCGAAGCACAGGACCTCCGGGCCGCCGCTCTGGTAAAAGCGGATCGCATGCGTCATGGATTCAAGCTTTCACCGCGTTGGCATCGACGACAGCCAGTGCCGTCATATTGACCAGCCGGCGTACCGTGGCGGTCGGGGTCAGGATGTGCACCGGCCTGGCCGCACCGAGCAGAATCGGGCCGACGGTAATGCCATCGCCATTGGACGCCTTGATCAGATTGAAGGCGATGTTGGCGGCGTCGAGATTGGGCATGATCAGCAGATTGGCTTCGCCCTTGAGCCGGCAACCGGGATAGGCCCGCTCGCGTATCGCCTGCGACAGCGCCGCATCGCCATGCATTTCGCCATCCACCTCGAGTTCTGGCGCGCGTGCCTCGATCAGGCGCCGCGCTTCGGCCATTTTCTGCGCCGATGCCGAACGAATGCTGCCGAAGTTGGAATGCGACAGCAGCGCCGCCTTGGGCGTGAGGCCGAAACGCCGCACTTCCTCGGCAGCCATCAGCGCAATCTCGGCCACCAGTTCTGCCGATGGGTTTTCATTGACATAGGTATCGCAAATGAACAGCGTGCGCTGCGGCAGCAGTAGCAGGTTCATCGCTGCAAAGTTATGCGCCTGCGGCTTGAGGCCAATCACATCGGCCACATGGCGAAGATGATGGGCATGCTGGCCAACCGTGCCGCAGATCATCGCATCGACATCGCCGCGCCGCAGCAGCATGGCGCCGATCAGTGTCGTATCCGAGCGCAGCAACTGCCGCGCCAGCGCCGGAGTCACGCCCTGGCGCCCCATCAGTTGATGATAATCTTGCCACAACTCCTTGTAGCGCGGATCGGAGTCGGGGTTGACCACGTCAAAATCGGTTTCCGGTCGCAGCCGCAAGCCCGCCGCCTGGATTCGCTGGGCGATGATTCCGGGGCGGCCAATCACTACCGGTCGGCCCATGCCTTCATCGGCCACAACCTGCACCGCACGCAACACGCGCTCATCCTCGCCCTCGCAATAGATCACGCGGCGCGGCGCTTTTTTCGCCGCCTCGAACACCGGCTTCATGATGAAGCCGGAGTGGTAAACAAAGTTGTTGAGCCGGTCGCGATAGGCGCCGAAATCAGTGATCGGGCGCGTGGCCACACCCGAATCCATCGCCGCCTTCGCTACTGCTGGCGCGATCTTGACGATCAGGCGTGGATCGAATGGACGCGGAATCAGGTATTCGCGGCCGAATGAAAGGCTCTCGTCACCATAGGCTATCGCCACCACATCAGAAGCCTCGACCTGCGCCAGTTCGGCAAGCGCATGCACGGCCGCAAGCTGCATCGCCTCGTTGATGGTGGTCGCCCCGACATCCAGCGCGCCGCGGAAGATAAACGGGAAGCACAACACGTTATTGACCTGGTTCGGATAGTCCGAACGACCGGTGGAGACAATGGCGTCGGCACGTACCTGGCGCACTTCCTCGGGCATGATTTCCGGCGTCGGATTGGCCAACGCCATGACCAGCGGATCGGGCGCCATCTTCGCCACCATCTCCGGCTTCAATACCCCGCCGGCGGAAAGCCCGAGAAACACGTCGGCGCCCTCGATCACCTCGGCCAGCGTCCGCGCGGAGGTGGCCTTGGCATAGCGCGCCTTGACCGGATCCATCAGCTTGACACGGCCCTCATACACCAGGCCTTCGATATCGGTGACCCAGATGTTCTCCACCCGGATGCCGAGCGACACCAGCAACTCGAGGCAGGACAAGGCTGCCGCACCGGCGCCCGAGGTCACCAGCTTGACCGTGTCGAGTTTTTTCCCGACCAGTCTCAGGCCGTTCAAAATCGCGGCGCTGACGACGACGGCCGTACCGTGCTGATCATCGTGAAACACCGGAATCTTCATCCGCTCACGCAACTTCTGCTCGATGTAAAAGCACTCCGGCGCCTTGATGTCTTCCAGGTTGATGCCGCCGAACGTCGGTTCCATTGCCGCGATGGCGTCGACCAGTTTGTCCGGATCAGGCTGTTCGAGCTCGATATCGAACACATCGATGCCAGCGAATTTCTTGAACAGCACGGCCTTGCCTTCCATCACCGGCTTGGCCGCCAGCGGCCCAATATTGCCCAGCCCCAGCACCGCCGTGCCGTTGGTTACCACCCCCACCAGATTGGCGCGGGCCGTCAGCCGGTTGACCTGCTCCGGCTCTGCGACGATGGCATTGCAGGCCGCCGCCACACCGGGGGAATAAGCCAGCCCCAGGTCGCGTTGATTGGTCAGTCCCTTGGTTGGCACCACCGCAATCTTTCCTGCGGTCGGGAAGGCATGGTATTCGAGAGCGGCAGCGGCGAGATTTTCCTGGATGGATGACATGAAATACCCTTGGATACGATACTGAAAAAGACGTCATGATAAACCCGTCAGGGGCGGAACAGGTTCCAAAAGACAATGCCAGTCTGTGGCAGAATCCGTCCATCCACTTGCGGAGACCATCATGAAACGTGTCGTTTTCAATCAAAAGGGCGGCGTCGGGAAAAGTACCATCACCTGCAACCTGGCGGCCATCAGTGCCGCGCGCGGCACACGCACGCTGGTGGTCGATCTCGATCCCCAATCCAATTCGACGCACTATCTGCTGGGATCCGCCGCCAACAACCTGGAAAACACGGCGACCGGCTTCTTTGACCAGATGTTGAATTTCAAGCTGCGGCCGCTGCCGACCGAAGACTTCATCGTCGCCACACCGTTCGAAAACCTGTCGTTGCTGCCGGCCGATGCCGCCTTGGAGGAATTGCAGGCCAAGCTTGAATCGCGCTACAAGATCTACAAGCTGCGCGAAGCGCTCGACGCGCTCGACGAGTTCGATGAAATCTGGATCGACACGCCACCCGCGCTGCACTTCTATACCCGCTCGGCGCTGATCGCGGCCGATGCCTGCCTGATCCCCTTCGACTGCGACGAATTCGCCCGCCGCGCGCTCTACAGCCTGCTCGACAACGTCACCGAAATTCAAGCCGATCACAACGCCGATCTGATCGTCGAGGGCATCATCGTCAACCAGTTCCAGTCGCGGGCGACCTTGCCCCAGGCAATCGTCGAAGAGCTACGCAGCGAAGGGCTGCCGGTGCTGGCCGCCATGCTTTCCTCCTCGGTCAAAATCAAGGAATCCCACCAGCAGGCGCTGCCGATGATCCACCTCGACCGCAACCACAAGCTGACGAATGAATATCTCAGCCTGTTCGACGAGCTCGAAGCGGCGCGCGCTGCGCGCGCCACAGCCGCCACAAAGAAGCGCGCATGAAATAAACGCACTCTGCAGGTGCAAGCGTTTCAGGTCCGGCTCGCCGTCTCGTCAACACCGACTTTTAGCGTACTGGCGAAACACCGGGAGGAAACAGAGGACAGGAAACTGCCCGCCCTCATTGCTCCCGCCCACTTCGGTCCAGAGCTGATACCAAGACTACGCACTCACAGGCTTGGGCACTCCGGTGTAATCCGTGATCGCCCACACCAGCAGGACCACCACGCCCATGGCCAAATAAAACATCTGGGCATTTCCGGTGAAACCAAGCAGCCATGGCACGGCAAGCAACGCCGGGCCAACAACCATTTCGATAAGACCATGCAAGCGGAACGGAATGACAGGCCACATGCCTCCGGGGAATGCCGTCAGCAACGTTACCGTCAAGTGTACACCGGCCAGCAAGTAGCTCAGGATGGCTGCCACGCCAGAAAGTCCAAGAAGCGTGGGCGCGGTCGCGAAAATAATGACAGTAAGATAGTCCAGCCAGGTATGTTGCGAAGGGGTTAGTTTCATGATTGCGTTCACTCCTGAAAATTGAAGGCCTCAAAATGAGCAACGGTGTGCTCGGAAGTGGACGCTACAGGAAACCCGCGGCGACTTTTGTCACCTATCTAACAGTGATCTGCCGATACCCATGCATCGCCTACTTCGACTCGGCGGCGCAAAAGTTCCGGCCGCACGCAAAGCTGTTGCGCCGTGTAATCGAGCAGGCCTTGTTCCTTGAATCTGTTCAGCACCTGGCTGACGACAGGACGGCTGGCGCAAACGATGTCGGCGAGTTCCTGCTGTGTCAGCAGGATTTCGAGCGAATAACCATGGGAACAGGGTACATTGAACTGGCTGGACAGATCGCACAGGATGCGGATCACCCGTTGCTCGACCGTCTCATTGACCTGGCTGACCAGCCGATCCTTGAGCCGTGACTCCCGGCGTATCAAGGCCTGAACCAGACGCGCATCCGGTACAGGCACAGCCCCGTTTTCTGTCGCCGCTGATAGCAGCCTGGTGCAGCGCACCTCGTTCAGGGCCACGGCTTCCTCGGTCGCGCTCCATGCGGATGGTGCAGAAAGATTCCCTATGACTTCCCTGGCGCCGACAATATCGATAACGACCACACGACCATCGGCAAACAACCGCCGCAAGCAAACCAGACCGGTATCGATGAGCAGAGGCGCTGCGACTTTTTCACGTTGCCGATAGATCACCGCGTGTTCCGCGAAAATCAAATGGGGCATGAGATTCAGGCCGGCGGATTCCCCGCTATGCAGGGGATAGACTCGTCCATCTTCACCCACGGCTGGGCGGAAGTGCACCAGATGTTCATCTGCGGCTTGAGCCACGACGTGTCATCGAGTGTACCGGCCTTGAGAAAGTCCATCGTCGGCATCGCATCCACCTCGGTCACGATCGGCGATCCGCAGTTCGCGCAGAAGCGGCGAAAAACCGGCAAGCCACTGTCGCCGACATCCTGGTAGGTGGCCGGTTGCCCGGTTTCGAAAACCAGCGATCCCTTCGGCACAGCAACAACAATCGAAAACGCAGTGCCGGTCTGGCGCTGGCAGTGCTTGCAATGGCAGATCGCCGTCATCAGCGGTGCGGCAGCCGACGTATAACGAATGGCGCCACACAAACATTGGCCGTGAATTTTCTCCATGCTTCCTCTCCTCGCAGGTTATGTGTTATTTGTGCTGCGCGGTGATTCCAGCACCGGTATCCGCCGTCAGGTATTTTTTATCACAATATTGGGAAATTTGCTGCTGTGATCCTGTGCCCGCTCCGCCAGCTTGACGGCGACGCGGCGTGCGATCGTGGCATAGATTTCGGCGATGCGGCCCTGCGGCTCGGCCGCCACGGTCGGATTTCCGGCATCCGCCTGGACACGAATCGCCATATCGAGCGGCAAGGCGCCGAGCATCTCGATGCCGTAGTCCTGCGCCATGCGCTCGCCGCCGCCAGTGCCGAAAATGTGCTCTTCGTGGCCGCACTTCGAACAGATATGGATGCTCATGTTTTCCACCACACCGAGAATCGGCACGCCGACTTTTTCGAACATCTTGAGCCCCTTCCGCGCATCGAGCAGCGCGATGTCCTGCGGCGTGGTGACGATCACCGCGCCGGTGACCGGCACCTGTTGCGACAGGGTGAGCTGGATGTCGCCGGTGCCCGGTGGCATGTCGATGATCAGGTAATCCACATCGCGCCAGCGGGTTTCGGTCAAAAGCTGCGTCAGCGCCTGGGTCACCATCGGCCCGCGCCAGACCATCGGCTGCTCCGGGTCGATCAGCAGGCCGATCGACATGGCTTGCACCCCATGCGCGACCATCGGCTCCAGGCCGCGGTTTTCTGCGGCTTCGGGCTGATCGCGAATACCCAGCATCTGCGGCAGCGACGGGCCGTAGATATCCGCATCGAGAATGCCGACACTGGCCCCCTCCTTTGCCAGCGCCAGCGCCAGATTCACCGCCGTGGTGGACTTGCCGACGCCGCCCTTGCCGGAAGCCACGGCGATGATGTTCTTGACACCCGGAATCAGCTTGACGCCGCGCTGCACGGCGTGGGTAACGATTTTGGAATAGACATTGACACTGATGTTGCCGATGCCGGGAACCGTTTTCAGTTGCGCGATGATGGCGGCACGCAACGTATCGATCTGGCTTTGCGCCGGATAACCCAGTTCGACGTCGAGCGCCACATCGTTGCCGGAAACGCGGATGTTTTTCGCACTGCGCGTGGTAACGAAATCCTTGCCGGTATTGGGATCGACGACGGCCTTGAGCGCGGCCTGGATGCTTTGTTCGGTGATGGTCATGAAACGGTATCCGTGAGTATGAAAAGTTGGGAAATTACTTGACTAAACCGCTACAGTATAGCTTCGTCGGGGCTCGTGGCGTGCCTTTGCTAAACTGCTCCGTTAGTCGAATTTTCTCATGCCCACCATGACTCTGCGCAAGCTCCTCATTACCTCCGCCCTGCCCTACGCCAATGGCGCGATCCATCTCGGCCATCTGGTCGAATATATCCAGACCGATATCTGGGTCCGTTTCCAGAAAATGCGCGGCCATGAATGCTGGTATGTCTGCGCCGACGACACCCACGGCACACCGATCATGCTGCGCGCCGAGAAGGAAGGCATCACGCCGGAGCAACTGATCGAGCGCGTGCATGCCGAACACAGCCGCGACTTCGCCGGCTTCCATGTCGCCTTCGACAACTATTACACAACGCATTCGAACGAGACCCGCGACTATGCCGTTGAAATTTACGGCAAGCTCAAGGCGGCCGACCTGATTGCCGTGCGTGCCGTCGAACAGTTTTACGATCCGCTCAAACAGATGTTCCTGCCCGACCGCTTCATCAAGGGCAACTGCCCGAAATGCGGCGCGAAAGACCAATACGGCGACAGTTGCGAAGTCTGCGGCGCAGTTTATGCGCCGACCGATCTGAACAACCCCTACTCGGCCCTTTCCGGCGCCAAACCCGAGCTGCGCAACTCCGAACATTTCTTTTTCAAACTCTCCGATCCGCGCTGCCAGGCATTCCTCCGGCAGTGGACCCGCAGTGAAGACCGCTTGCAGCCGGAAGCCGCCAACAAGATGCAGGAATGGCTCGGTGCGGAAAATGAAAACAAACTCAGCGACTGGGACATCTCGCGCGACGCGCCCTACTTCGGCTTCGAGATTCCCGACGCGCCAGGCAAGTACTTCTATGTCTGGCTCGACGCCCCGGTCGGTTATATGGGTTCATTCCGGAATCTCTGCGCACAGCGGGGGCTCGACTTCGATGCCTTCTGGCGCAAGGATTCCAGCGTCGAGCTGATTCACTTCATCGGCAAGGACATCCTTTATTTCCATGCCCTGTTCTGGCCGGCGATGCTCGAATACACCGGCTATCGCACGCCGAGCAAAATTTTCGCCCACGGCTTCCTCACCGTCGACGGCGCCAAGATGAGCAAGTCGCGCGGCACATTCATCACCGCCGAATCCTATCTGGCGCAGGGCCTCAATCCGGAATGGCTGCGCTACTACTACGCCGCCAAGCTCAACGGCACGATGGAAGACATCGACCTCAACCTCGGTGACTTCGTCGCCCGCGTCAATTCCGACCTGATCGGCAAGTACATCAACATCGCCAGCCGCTCGGCGAATTTCATTGCCAGCCATTTTTCCAGCCAGCTACTGGATGAGAATTTCGACGAACGCTTCCGCAGCGACCTGCCTGATCTGGCGCTCGCGGCCGACGAAATCGCGGCGCATTACGAAGCGCGTGATTACGGCCGGGCCATCCGTCGCATCATGGGCCTGGCCGACCAGGTCAATCAATACGTCGACCATCACCAACCCTGGAAGCTGGCCAGGCACGGCGGCAAAGAGCGCGAATTGCATGTGGTCTGCACCATGCTGATCAATGCCTTCCGCCTGCTCACGCTCTATCTCAAGCCGGTGCTGCCCAAGCTTGCCCAGCGCGCCGAGGAATTCCTCAACATTGCGCCGCTGGTCTGGGCCGATGCCGGCCACCTGCTGCCGCCATCCCATCTGATCAACAGCTACGAACATCTGATGCAGCGCATCGATGCCAAACAGATCGAAGCGCTCGTCGCTGCCAATCGCGAATCGCTCACGCCTTCCCCCGTTGCCCAGCCGGAGCCGCACTCACCGCAGCGCCACGCCCAGCATCAACAGCATCCCGAGAACAACATGCAAACACCGACCCGCCCCGTTGCGCCCGCCATCTCGATCGACGACTTCGGCAAGATCGACCTGCGCATCGCCCGCATCGCCGACGCGCAGCATGTCGAGGGCGCCGACAAACTGATTCGCCTGAGCCTCGATCTCGGCGAAGGCAGCACGCGCCAGGTCTTCGCCGGCATCAAGTCGGCCTACGACCCGGCACGGCTGGTTGGCCGTCTCACCGTGATGGTCGCCAACCTCGCTCCGCGCAAGATGAAATTCGGCCTCTCCGAAGGCATGGTGCTGGCCGCCTCCGATGTCGACGGAGAAACGCCCGGCCTGTTCCTGCTCTCCCCCGACAGCGGCGCGACACCCGGCATGCGCGTCAAGTAAGTTTCCGCAATCTTCAACCCCAAAGGAGTTTCACATGGCTGTACTCGTCGGCAAAAAAGCCCCCGATTTCACTGCAACTGCCGTCTATGGCGACAACGACATAAAAGAACTCACGCTCTCCTCGCTGCAAGGCAAGTACGTCGTGCTGTTTTTCTATCCGCTCGACTTCACCTTCGTCTGCCCGTCCGAACTGATCGCCTTCGATCGCCGCCTCGAAGAATTCAGGAAGCGCAATGTCGAGGTCATCGGCTGTTCGATCGACTCGCAATTCACGCACCTGGCCTGGAAAAACACGCCGGTGGAAAAAGGCGGCATCGGCCAGGTCGGCTATCCCCTGGTTGCCGACATCACCCACGCCATTTGCCAGGCCTATGACGTCGAAGCCGCCGAGGGCGTCGCCTTCCGCGGCTCCTTCCTGATCGACCAGGCCGGCGTGGTCCAGCACCAGATCGTAAACAACCTGCCGCTCGGCCGCGACATCGACGAGATGCTGCGTATCGTCGATGCCCTGCAATTCACCGAAGCGCACGGCGAAGTCTGCCCGGCCGGCTGGCAAAAGGGCAAGACCGGCATGCAGGCCTCGCCCGACGGCGTCGCCAGATACCTTGCCGAACACGCCCAGGCGCTCTGAGCGCCGCTGCCCCGCAACCGCCCCGCCCTCCGGGGCGGTTTTTTGCCCGCCGCCTTCCTGCCACCGTATTACCAACGCCGACTTTTGGCTCCGGCAGAGCCTTGCTGCCGTGACATAATCAACAAATGCAGGCGTTACGTCACATCCGGCCCTACCTCACCCTGATCGGCTTTACGCTGGCGCTGGCGCTGGGCTTTCTCATTCATTCGGCGCACCCGCTGCGCTTTGCCGACCAGGCGCTGTACGACATGCAGACCCGCTGGCTGCGCGCAAACGCCCCCACGCCACTGGCACAGGACGTGGTGGTGATCGGCCTCGACGAAGCCGCCTACGAAACCATTCCCGAACCCACAGCGCTCTGGCATCGGCACCTGGCCGACCTGCTCACCGGCCTGGCCCAGGCGCGACCGGCAGTCGTCGGACTGGCCACGCCGCTGCCAGTTCGCTCATACAACTTTCTCGTCGAGAACATCGACATTCCGCTGACCGAAGCCCTGAAGCGACAAAAGAGCGCCGCACCGCTGGTGATCGGCCAGCCCTTTGGCATCGGCAGGCAACTGCGGCCGATTGCGCCCGAAATGCTGGCAGCCGCAGGCGCCGACACCATTGCCTCGCTGGCGATCTGTGAAGACGCCGACGGCGTGGTGCGGCGCATCAACCAGCCGCGTTGCCGGCCAGAGGCCAAAACCGAGCCGCTGGCGCTGGCAATGGCGCGCCATCTCGGGCGGCAGGGCGCGGCCAGCGGCATGATCGACTACACCGTCGGCGGGCCGATCGACTACACGCCCGTAGGCGACGTGCTGGATTGGATCCGCCGCGGCGAACACGACAAGGTGCGCACACTGGTCGAGGGGCGCGCCGTGGTTATCGCCAACCTGCTGCCGACCGAGACCCGTCATCGCCTGCCGGTACAACTGGCGGCCTGGGAACCCGGCAGTCGTACCGAGCCGGGCGCCGTGGTACACATCCAGGCATTGCGTTCGCTCCTGGCACAGGGACTGATCGAGCGCGTTCCGGTAACGGTCTCGCTGCTGCTGATCGGCCTCGCCAGCCTGTTCTGGTTCGGCCCGCACAGCCGGCGCAAAGTCCTGCTGGCCACGGCAGTCGCGCTCGCGCTTGGAGCCGGCTCGACCTATGCGCTGTGGAACAAGTATTACCTGCCTACCGCCACGGTGCTGGGCTGCCTGTTGCTGGCGTTTACATTGCGCGCCGTCTGGGATGGCGTGCGCCAGTATCGGCACAAACAGGCATTGCGCGGCATGCTCGCCGGGCACGTCAGTCCGCAGGTGCTGCGCGCGATTCTCGGCGGCACACTGGAGCTTGAAGGCGAAGGCCAACGCTGCCGGGTGACGCTGCTGGCGACCGGGATTCGCGGCTTCTCGCAGCGCAGCGAACAAGGTGCTCCCGCCGCCATGATCGATCTCCTCAACCGTTTTTATGCCGAGGCCGCCGCCGCCATCCAGAATCATGGCGGCGCCATCGACCAGTACATCGGCGACGGGCTGGTCGCCGTGTTCGGTGTGCCGCAGCCGCTGGACGCACCGCAGCGTAATGCGCTCGAGGCCGCACAGGAAATCCTGTGGCGGCTTGAACGCCTGAATGCCGAACTGACGGCCAATGCCCAGGAAAAATTACAAATCGGCATTGGCCTGCATGAGGACGATGTCCTCGCCGGATATGTCGGTTCGCCGCAGCATCGTGACTTCTCGGTGATCGGCGCCGCCGTCATTCGCGTCCAGGAACTGCAAGCCCTGACCCGGAAAACCGCGCATCCGATACTCCTTACAGAAGAAGTCGCCCGGGCCGCGGGCTTTGCGGGCGGCATGGAAAATCTTGGCCCGTTGCCGCTGCGCGACGGCACGACGCCGCCGCTCTGGGGCTGGACTCCGCCGCAGCCCCTGGCCATGAGCCCGAAAACGGAACCAACGTCATGAGCAGCGCACCTTCCGCCACCACCCGATTGACCGGCTACACCCTGCTCGCCTGGGCCGCCGCGCGGCGCTGGCGCAGCGCGCGACAGCCCCTGGTGCACCACGCCTTTCTGCATCACGCGCATGACGCAGGCATCACCGCGCTGCCAGTGACCGGCCTGCTGGCGGCGCTGCTCGGCGCCACGCTGGTGACCCAGCTCACAGCGCTGGCCGGCACCGACAGCGACCTGATGCAACGTCTGGTATTTCTCGGCCTGTTTTTCGAGCTGGCGCCGTTGATTACAGCGCTGATCGTCGTCTCCCGCAGCAGCGCGGCGATCACCTCGGAACTGGCGGTGATGCGGCTGCATGACGATTTCACCGCCCTGCGCCAGCTCCGCGTGCCGCTGGTCGATTATCTTTTCCTGCCGCGCATCCTTGCCCTCGCGGTGGTGTTGCCTGTCCTCACCCTGATCTTCCAGGTGATCGCCGTCGGCAGCGGCTGGCTGGCCGTGGCGCTGCTGCAAAATCTTTCGCTCAATGAAGTGGCTGGCCGTTTCCTCGATCTCGCCGATCCGCTGCTGATGCTGGCGAGCCTGGGCAAAAGCGCGCTGACCGGCGCACTCATCGGCCTCATCGCCTGCTATCACGGCCGGGCGGCCGTGGCCTCGGCCGAGGCCATTGCCAAAGCCACGACCCAGTCGATCGGCAATGGCCTGGTGGCCGTCTTCGTCATTGACGGCATGTCTGCCCTGCTGATCTGGTTTGCGCAATGAGCGACGTCACCCATGACGCCACGGCGCCACACTGGGATGTTCAGTGCGAACAGCGCCGTATCACCATCGCCGAGTTTTCGCGGCAGGCCGCACCGCGCCTCGAAATTGCGCTCGATCATGGCCGGCAGGCACAGCTTGTGCTGACCCAAGCGGCTTCGGCCGATGCCTTGGCCGCAGCGCTGGCCTGCCTGCCCCAGGTTGGCCTGCTGCCTGCCGAGGGCGGCCTCCCGGCGACGCTCCCGGTGGCGGAAAGCCTGGCCCTGGCCCTGACCTGGGAGCGGGAACCCGCACTCGGCAGCAGCTGGGATCAGCGTCTGGAGTTGGCTTTTGGCCTGTGCGGTTTTACTCTTGAAGAAAGCTCTGCCCTCAGTCGTCAACGGCCGCTGGATCTGCCCCGTATTATCCGTTGGCGCCTCGGCCTTGTCCGCTATCTGGTTCGCCCGCCCGAGCTGCTGGTACTCGATCGCGTGTTCGCCGGCCTGGCGCCGGCAGAGGCCGGCCCGGTGCGCCACGGCATCGCCGTCTTTCACGCCCTGTACCCGTTTCGCGCCATGTTACGCATCGATCTGGCAGCGGATGATGCGCGCCACGCCATAGCCCCCATGGAGGTTGCCTGATGTCCATCCTGACCGATTACGAACGCGATGCCATCGCGCTCAAGCGCAGCCTGCGACTTTTCCTGCTGGCCAGCCTGATCGTCCTCATCGCGATCATCGCCGCCATCATGGTGCGGCAAGGCGCTTTCCGCCAGACCACGACTTACAGCTTCGTCGCCGACACCGCGCAGGACATCAGCCGCGGCCAGCCGGTACGCATCGCCGGCTTTCGCGTCGGCTCGGTCACCGCGCTCAAGCTGCGCGACGACGGCCGGGTGGACGTGACGATCGAAATCGACGCCGACCAGATGCGTTTCGTCACTCACGATGCCCGCGTCGAGCTGCACAAGGACGGGCTGGTTGGCGCCGCCGCACTGGAGATCGTCTCGGGACCGGACAAGACCCGTCTCGCCGCCGCCGAAGCACGTCTCGGCTTCTCTCGAGCCGACGGCCTTTCCGCACTGACCAACCAGGTGCGCGACGAAGTGATGCCGATCCTGCACGATGTCAAAATCCTCACCGCCATGCTGGCCGACCCGCAGCACGGCCTGCCGGCAACGCTGGCGCATCTCAATGCCTTGCTCGAGCGCAGCAAGCATCAAGTCGATGGCGTCGGCGGCGCAGCCACCCGCACCCTGGGGCAGGCCGAAAAAGATCTGGCCCATTTGAGTCGCACGCTGGAAGACATCAACACGCATCTGCCGCCACTGCTGGAGCGTTCGCAACACATCGTCGAACATGTCGAAACAATCACCGCCACGGCCGCCGCCACGTTGCCGGCCACCCTGCGTGACAGCAGCGCGGCAGCGGCCGACGTGCGTGAAATCGTCAGCGGCGCCAAGCGCACCTGGCCGATCCGAACCCTGGTCGAACCGCCCGGCCCGGCCACGCTCAAGCTGGACAGTGATCCGCAGACGGAGAGAGGCGCGCCAGCGACCGGAGCCGCGCAATGAAAAACCGCCACCGCCTTCCCGCCGCACTCCTCCTGCTGCTGCTCGCCGCCTGTGGCAGCGCGCCTCCCGCACCGCAACCGGCACGCATCGAGGCGGCGCTGCAAATCGAGCAGGACGGCGCGCGGCGTTATGCCCGCGGCGAGTTCGTCGTTGCCGCGCCACGTTTCGGCGAAGCCGCCAGACTGTTCGCCAGCATCGACGATGCGACGGGAGCGACACGCAACACACTGCACCAGGTGCGCGCCGAACTTGCCGCCGGCCAGGCAGTGACGGCGCTGAACCGGCTGACCACACTGCATACCGATGCTCCGGCATGGGCCATCGACATCGCGCAATTGCAGGTGCAGGCGCATCTCGCCCTGAGTCAAACCGATGCGGCCGCAACAGCGCTGGCTGCGGCGCTGGAAAAATGCGCCCCCCAATGCCCGCACACCGCCAGTTTGCAGCTTCTGGCGGCGCACCTGGCCCTCGCCAAAGCCCATCCGCAAGAAGCGCTCACTCACGCTGCAACCGCGCTACAGCATCTCCAGAATCAAGATCAAGCGGCGGAAACGGCGAATGCCTGGCGCCTCACGGCGGCCGCCCAGCTGGCCCTGAAAAATCCCGACGCGGCGCTCACCGCCGCGCAAGCCGCACTGGAAATCGACCGCCGCCTCGCCCTGCCGGAGAAGCTCGTGCGTGACTGGCTGCTGATCGGTGACAGCCGTCGCGCTGAAAAACCCGGCGCTGGTGAAACAACTGATAAGGCAACTGCACAGCAAGAAGGGGCAGGACAGAACCCTGCCCGCTTCGCTGTGGATGCGCTACAGGGCGGTCGGGCAAACAACACCCCGGACGCCGTAGCGGCTTACCAGCGCGCCCTCGACATCGCGCTCGCCGCCGGTCTCGACACCCTCGCCGAACGCGCCCGCCAAGCGCTGATGACAGCACAGTCCGGGACACCCTGAACATGCGGATATCGATTTCTTGACACTTCTGTCGAGAAATCGACAGCAAACTTCATGCTATACCAAGGATTGCATTGCATCTTATTGAAAAATAAAGAATGGTAATATTGGCACATTAAGTGCTTTTAACTATTCACCCATAAAGAGCCCTCGAGGAAACAAAATGCGCAACAGACAATCCGGCTTCACCCTGGTCGAAATCGCCATCGTGCTGGTCATCATCGGCCTGCTCCTGGGCGGCGTGCTGAAGGGGCAGGAACTCATCAACAGCGCGAAGGTGAAGAACATGATCAACGACTTCCGCTCGACATCCACTTTCGTCTTTGCCTATCAGGATCGCTTTCGCGCCCTGCCGGGCGATGACATAGCGGCAGTCGCCCATGTCGGCGCGACAGCAGCGGCCACTACGCCTTCGCCCGGCAATGCCCGCATCAACGGTGCATGGAACAGCCTGACCAGAACCGACGAGAGCTATCGCTTCTGGGAACAAGTGCGCCTGGCGGGTCTGGCGACAGGCACCCCTATCGTCCCCGCTGCGCCTGCAGCAGGAGATGCCTACAATGCGCGCAATGCCGATGGCGGACGCATTGGCATCACGGGTGATGCCGTGTTAACGGGAACAACATGGGCAGCGAATTTCTTTATTTGCTCCGCTGGCATTCAAGGCCGCTTTGCCCGCCAGATCGATACCACCATTGACGATGGCGACACATCCACGGGAACCGTTCGGGTGCTTGGCACGAGCGCCGGCGGCGAGCTCGCCACAGCAGCCAATGCCTACCAGGTAACTGCCGCGGACGATTCAACCCTTTTCACCGTCTGCGTGGCCTACTAAACGCAGCAGCGAGTTTGACAAGAAGACGGCCCTTCGGGCCGTCATCATTTTGTCTTCCCGCGCAGCAGCACACCCTCGCCGGCTGTCACCACCGCTGCCGTGCCGATCAGCACCACCACATCGCCTGCGATCAGTTCCAGCTCCGGCTCCAGCTTGAGTCCGCGCTGTGTGCGACGCCGGATCGCCGTCACGCCAGCGCCGACTTTTTCCAGATTCAATTCTGCCAGACGACGGCCAATCGCCCACGCACCGGGCGTCAGCGTCACCGCATGCAGGCGTGGCTGATCGATATCGGCCAGATGTGCGCCCGCATCGGTCGCGCCATGGAAGAAACCACGCAGTAACGTGTAATGCTGCTCGCGCATCTCGCGCAGGCGCTTGACCACCTTGTGCATCGGAATCCCCGCCAGCGCCAGCGCGTGCGTTGCCAGCATCACACTCGACTCCAGCGCCTCGGGAACCACTTCCGCCGCGCCGGCGGCATAGAGCTTTTCCACATCGGCCTCATTGCGCGCACGGGAAACAATGGCGACATCGGGCCGCAGCTCGCGCACGCGGTGGATCACGCGCAAGGCCGTCGCCGTCTCGGCAAAGGTGATGACAACCACGCTGGCACGCGCCAGGCCGGCCGCCAGCAGGGTTTCCTTCTTCGCCGCATCGCCCCAGGAGACGGTTTCCCCTGCCGCCGCGGCCGCCCGCACCCGCTCCGGATCGGTATCTACCGCCATGAAGGAAATCCCTTCGGCATCGAGAAAGCGCGCCAGATGCTGGCCGGTGCGGCCATAGCCGCAAAGAATCGCGTGTTTGTCGACCGCCAGCGAGCGCGCCGCCAGTTGCGTCACCTGCATCGAGCGCAGCATCCATTCCGAGGCGACGAAACGAAACACCAGGCGGTCGGAAAAATGCACGAGTAGCGGCGCCAGCATCAGCGAGAGCACCAGCGCGGCCAGTACCGGCTGCAATTGCCCGGGCGTGAGCAAGCCAACATCGCCGCTGCGCGCCAGGAGGACAAAACCAAACTCGCCGCCGGCGCACAACCATAACCCGGTGCGCAGCGCCGTCCCCGGCAGGGCGCCGAACGCCCGTGAAAAACCGCTGGCGATCAGCAGCTTGGCCGCCATCAGAACCAGCAGGATGCCCGCCACCCGGGGCCATTCACCAAGAATCTGCGGCACGTTCAGACGCATCCCGATGGCGACGAAAAACAGCCCCAGCAACACATCGCGGAATGGCTTGATGTCTTCTTCCACCTGGTAGCGGTATTCGGTCTCGCCAATCAGCATGCCGGCGGTAAACGCGCCCAGCGCCAGCGACAGCCCGGCCTGCTCGGTCAGCCAGGCCAGGCCAAGGGTAATCAGCAGCACATTGAGCATGAACAGCTCGCCCGACTTTCTGCGCGCCACCAGATAGAACCACGAGGACAGCAGCTTCTGTCCGACGAACAGCACCAGGGCCAGCAGCAGGGCCGCCTTCAGGACGGCCAGCAGCACCGCCTCGGCCATCGCGTCGACCGACTGCGTCATGGCTGGAATCAGCACCAGGAGCGGTACCACAGCAAGATCCTGGAACAGCAGCACACCGATCACCTCGCGCCCGTGCGGCGCATCGAGTTCGCCGCGCTCGGCCAGCAGCTTGGACAGAATGGCGGTTGAGGACATCGCCAGCGCACCGCCCAAAGCGATACCGGCAAACGGAGAAATATCGAAGAATTGCGCCGCCAGCATCACCACCGCCAGCGTTGCCGCCACTTGCACCAAGCCCAATCCGAAAACGATGCGCTTCATCGTAAACAGCCTTGACAGCGAGAATTCGAGACCGATCGAAAACATCAGGAAGACGACGCCAAATTCCGCCAGATGTCGCGTCTGCGGCACATCCGGCACCCAGCCCAGCGCATGCGGCCCGAGTCCGGCGCCGACCAGCAGATAGCCCATGATCGGCGGCAGGCCGAGACCCCGGAACAGAGTCACCACGACCACCGCAGCGGCAAGCAGCAAAAGAATGAAAGGCAGCGTCTCGGTCATGGCAGGCAAAATTTCGATAAACAGTTGCCGTTGGAGTCGGTTGTTATAATTCGACTCCATCATAACCGCCGCCCGCCGATGAACCAAGCTGCCGCGCCCACTATTGTTCACGCCGACCATGCCCTTGCCATGGGACGCCAGGTGCTGGAAATCGAGGCGGCGGCGATCACGGCGATGAGCGCACGGCTGGGCGCGGAGTTCACCGCCGCCGTAACCCTGATCCTGGAAAGCCATGGCCGCGTCATTGTCAGCGGCATTGGCAAGTCCGGCCATGTCGGCCGCAAGATCGCCGCCACCTTAGCCAGCACCGGCACCCCGGCGTATTTCGTGCACGCCGCTGAAGCCGTGCATGGCGATCTGGGCATGATTACCTGCGACGATGTGCTGATCGCGCTGTCGAACTCCGGCGAGAACGACGAACTGCTCACCATCGTGCCGCTGGTCAAGCGCCAGGGCGGCAAGCTGATCGCCATCACCGGCAACGAAGGTTCCTCGCTGGCGCAGGAAGCGGACGTCCATCTCGATGCCCGCGTCGCCCAGGAAGCCTGCCCGCTGAACCTCGCCCCGACCGCCAGTACCACGGTTGCGCTGGCGCTGGGCGACGCGCTGGCCGTGGCACTGCTCGATGCGCGCGGTTTCGGCGTGGAAGATTTCGCCCGCTCCCATCCCGGCGGCATGCTGGGGCGCAAGCTTCTGACCCATGTCGGCGACGTGATGCAAGCCAACGTGCCCGTGGTCACTGCCGAAATGCCGATCCCCGCGGCGCTGGTGACGATGACTCGCGGCGGCATGGGCATGGTGGTGGTCACTGACGCCGCCGGAAACATCGACGGCATCTTCACCGATGGCGACCTGCGCCGCGCCATGGAGCGCCTCGGCGATTTGCGCGACATCACCGTCGCCAGCGTGATGACGCATAACCCGCGTCGCATCGAGGCGCGCCGCCTCGCCGTGGAAGCCGTCGAAATGATGGAAACCCACGCCGTCAATCAGTTGCTGGTAATCGATGACGCCGGCAAACTGTGCGGCGCGCTCAACATGCACGACCTGTTCCGCGCCAAGGTGGTGTGATGAGTGACACGAATTTTCTTGGCAAAGCGGCCCGGCTCTCCCTGATGGGCTTCGACGTCGATGGCGTGCTGACCGACGGCACACTGTATTTCACGGCCCAGGGCGATACGATGAAGGCCTTTTCCAGCCTCGACGGCCACGGCCTGAAGATGCTGCAACAGGCCGGCATCGAGGTCGTCATCATCAGCGGTCGCACCTCATCCGCGCTCGAACTGCGCGCACAGAACCTCGGCATCGACGAGCTTTACATGGGCGTCGGGGACAAGCGCAAGGTCATGACGGAAATCCTGCAGCAGCGCGGGATGGATTTTTCCGCCGCCGGCTACATGGGCGATGACGTGGTCGACCTTCCTCTCCTGCGCGCCTGCGGCTTTTCCGCCACGGTTGCCGACGGCCATGCCGAAGTTATTTCGCGGGTCGATTACGTATCGCAAAAAGTCGGCGGTCGCGGTGCGGTGCGCGAAGTCTGCGACCTGATTCTGCGTGCCCAGGGCAAATGGGACGCGTCGCTGACGGAATATCTGGCATGAGAAGTCGCGCCGCGTCGCTGGCCCCGCTGGCCTTGATGCTGCTGCTGGCCGCCGTTACTTTCCTGCTTTATCGCGCAGTGCAATCCGACACTCCCCGCGGCCCGCTGCGGCACGACCCCGATTACATCATCGAGCAGTTCACGGTGCGTCGCTTCGGTGTCGATGGCCGCCTGCAACACACGCTGACCGCAGCAAAAATGGTGCACTTTCCGGATGACGACACCAGCCTCGTCACCGCACCCCATCTGCTTTATCACCGCCAGCCTGCAACTGAAGTATTTGCCCAGCAGGCGCGGGTGAGCAAGGATGGCAAGGAGATCGACCTCGTTAACGATGTAAAAGTGATTCGTCATGGCGTTGCAGGCGCCGCCGATACGATGATGGAAACCCGGCTGCTCAAGGTATTTCCGGATGACGAAACCGCCACCACCAGGACACCGGTCGTCATAACCAAAGGCCAGAGCGTCGTCAATGGCAGCGGGCTCGACCTCAACAACGCAACCGGCATCACGGTGCTGCACGGCCGCGTGACCGCCATCCTTCATCGCAACCCGGCAAACAAATCATGACTCCCCTCCTTCGTCTCGCCTCCTTGTGTGCCCTTACCGGCCTCTCCCTGCTGTTTTCCCCGGCGCACGCTGAAAAGGCCGACCGCGACAAGCCCACCAATATCGAAGCTGACAGCGTCAAGGTAGATGACAAGGAGCAGACGCAGATTTTCGAAGGCAACGTGCAACTGACCAAGGGCACGCTGCTGATTCGCGCCGATCGCATCGTGGTTACCCAGGACGCGGATGGCTACCAGCGCGGCGTCGCCACCAGCACCGGCAACCAGTTGCCCCACTTCCGCCAGAAGCGGGAAGGTATCGATGAATACATCGAAGGTGAAGCCGAGCGTATCGAACACGACGCCAAGGCCGAAAAGACCGAGTTCTACGGACGCGCCAAGATCAAAAGCGGAATGGACGAAGTACGGGGCCAGTTCATTTCCTATGACGCCAAGACAGAAAACTATGTCGTCACCAGCGGTCCCAATGGCACCCGCGCCAAACCCGGCAGCAACGAGCGCGTACGCGCCGTGATCCAGTCGCGTGACAAGAGCGCCACACCAGCCACGGCACGCCCCGATGGCGCCATCCTCAAGGGAGCAACATCGATCGAGCGACCGGGCCGGGACACAAAGGAATAGGCGCCAAGCACACGCCGCGCCTCTTCCCCGCAGCCGCAACACGCTCTACCCGAGCATTAAATTGCCGCCACATCACTGCTGCATTGCGGAAAAATAAATTCGCATAAATTTGATGTTTTGCCGAACTTATTTATAACATCATGTTTTATTTGCGAAATAAATTCAATAAAGATTTATTGCGACGCACCAAAAAGTGTTGACATTGCGAATTCACTGCCTATAATAAAAATCAATGATGCATCGCACCATTGCTCCTGAAACTTGGAACAACAGAAATCTGGTGCGTTAATCAAAGTAGCCGCAAGTACCAAGATTTACTGGCTGTTGCAGCCTCATTTTTTGATTCACCATTTTTTACTTACCTATCTTAAGGAGCTCATCATGACCAACGTACCCGCCCAAATCGTCAGCGCCAACAAAGCTGGTGTCGAAACCCTGTTGACAATCGCCAACACCGCATTCGCCAGCGCCGAGCGTCTTGCCGCCCTGAACCTGAACACTGCCCGCGCCCTGCTGGAAGACAGTGTTTCCAACGCCAAGGCTCTGCTCGCCGTCAAGGATGTGCAAGAACTGATCAACCTGCAAACCTCGCTGGCCCAGCCCGCTGTTGAGAAAGCAGTTGCCTACTCGCGCAGCGTGTATGAAATTGCCACCCAGACCCAAGGCGAACTGACCAAGGTTTATGAAAGCCAAGTATCCGAACTCAACGGCAACGTTTCCAGCGCGCTCGACAAGGCACTGAAGAATGCACCGGCCGGTTCCGATGTCGCTGTGGCTGCCGTGAAGTCGGCTATCGCCGCCGCCAACTCGGCTTACGACAGCATGACCAAGGCTGCCAAGCAAGTCGCTGAAATTGCTGAAGCCAACGTGGCCGCCGCTGCCAATGCAACAGTCAGTGCCGTTGGCGCCAGCGCCCCGGTCGCGTCGAAGAGCAAGAAGGCCGCCTGATCTACCGCTTTACCTTGTAAGTCTCCTCCTCCAGTCCGCAACGGACTGGTTTACACCCGGTACCTCGGTACCGGGTTTTTTTTGCCTGAAAAGTCGGCGCTGGAAGGATAGCGAAGAACCACGTTGCTTTTCCCGGCTTTCGGTGCAGGCTAACCTGAGCGTAGCGAAGGTTAAGCCGCGCAAGCGGCGGCCGGAGCCAAAAGTCGGCGCTGGCGCTACGGCGAACATCAGAACAGCGCCAGCAACTCCACCTCGAACACCAGCGTGGCATTGGGCGGAATCACGCCGCCAGCACCACGCGCGCCGTAGCCCAGTTGCGGCGGTATGGTAAGTTTCCGGGTGCCGCCGATTTTCATGCCGGCCACACCTTCATCCCAACCGGCGATCACGCGACCGCCGCCCAGGTGAAACTCGAACGGCTCATTGCGATCCTTGCTCGAATCAAATTTGCGGCCATCGGTCAGCCAGCCGGTGTAATGCACGCTGACGGTCTGGCCGGCGCACGCTTCCGCGCCATCGCCTTCGATAATATCCTCGATAACGAGGCCGCTGGGAGTTGTGGTCTGGCTCATGTGCTGGATTCCTTGGGTGATGGTAACTGTGTGATGAAGTGATTATGGGCGAATAATGCCTTGCAACCGGGGTGGAGCGAAAATGGCCTCAACGGCGCTTGCCGGCAAGGGCCGAGAAAAGTAAAAGCCCTGGAATTTATGGCAACCCAGGCCAAGCAAGACGTCGAGTTGCTCCTCGCTCTCGACACCTTCGGCGAGCAAATCGAGTTCCATGCTTCCGGCCAGCCCGATCACCGTCGTGACAATGGCGACATCGTCCGGATCGGTCGTCAGATCGCGGACGAAACCCTGATCCACTTTCAGCTTATGTACTGGAAACCGCTTCAGATAGGCGAGGCTCGAATATCCGGTGCCGAAATCATCAATCGCGACGCGCACCCCCATCGCGGCGAGTTCGTCCAGCCGGGCAGTGGTCTCGGTCACATCGTGCATCAGGCTTGACTCGGTAATTTCCAGTTCCAGCAGGCTGGCAGGCTGGCCGGTTTCGGCCAGGATACGGCGCACGCTCTCAACCAGGTCTTTCTGGCGAAACTGGCGTGGCGACAAATTGACCGAGACAGGAACCAGCGGCCAACCCTGCTGCTGCCACTGCCGATTCTGCGCGAGCGCCGTGCGCAACACCCACTCACCCAGCGGGATGATCAGCCCGCTTTCCTCCGCCACCGGGATGAACTCGGCGGGCGAAATCAGGCCATGCTCCGGATCGTTCCAGCGCACCAGCGCCTCCATTCCGCATACCGCACGGCGCTGCCAATCGATCAGCGGCTGATAGTGCAACAGCAACTGATCGCTATCGATAGCCTGCTGCAAACGGTGTTCCATCTCGAAGAAGCGCGAAGCCTGCTCGTTCATCTGCCGTGAAAAAAACTGGAAGTTATTCCGTCCCGTCGCCTTGGCGTGATACATCGCAGTATCGGCATTTTTCATCAACATGACAGCATCCATTCCGTCGTCTGGATAAACGGCGATACCGATCGATGGCGTGATACGAATCACACCGCCGGCAAGACATACCGGGGGGGCCAGAACCGCGAGTATTTTTTCCGCAACCAGCACGGCATCGTCCGGCGATGCGATTTCATGCAGCACAATGACGAATTCATCGCCACCGAAGCGTGACACCGTATCGACAGCCCGCACCACATTTTTCAGGCGTTGCGCGACGGACTGCAACAACTCATCGCCGACAGCATGTCCCAGGGTGTCATTGATACTCTTGAACCGGTCAAGGTCGATGAACATCACCGCCGCACGCTTTTTGTCGCGCTGCGCCTGCTCCAGCGCCTGGCCGAGCCGATCATGCAGCAACGCGCGGTTGGGCAGGCCGGTGAGCCCATCATGATGCGCCATCTCCCAGGCGCGTCGCTCAGCCTGCAAGCGCTCGAAAACTTCCTGCTGCAGTTGGGTCACGGCGGCCTCAAGCTCGACGGTGCGCTCGGCAACGCGCGCTTCAAGCTGCGCCTGTATACCCAGCAGGGCCTGCTCCGCAGCGTGTTGCGCACTAATATCCTTGATCGTACTGATGACGTCATCCCCGGCTCCAGGGACGCGCCGACTGGTGAGACTGGCCCAGAAAATCGTGCCGTTGCGCCGCCGCAAAGGAAGCTCGCTGACGGCTGGCTCGCCTTCGGCGAAGGCGGCTGCCGAAGCGGTAACGAATTGCTGATAATCCGCCTCGCTCCAAAACAGCATGCGTGCCGGGTTGCCGATCAGATCAGCCACATCATGGCCCGTCATCGCCGCGAGCCAAGGATTGCAACGCAAGATGACGCGTCCCCGCATAAACGCAATGCCAATCGCCACATTGTCGAAAATCAGCTGCTGGTCGGCGAGAGCACGCTGCAGTTTCTCTTCGGCCTCATGCAACTCGTCAACATCCTCAAGGAACCAAAGCGTGCCCCGGCCCGGCTGCATCGGGTCGATCGCCCGGGCCTGCATCCGGCACCAGAACCGGCTGCCGTCCTTGCGCCTGAGTTCAACCTCGGCATGAAACACCTTTCCGGCAGCCAGAACCGGCGCGGCCTCCAGGCCGAGCGCCAGGTAAACATTCTCGTCCGGATAAATCATCACGGCCGGCTGACCGAGCAATTCCTCGGGCGCATAACCCAACATCTGCGCACATTCGTGATTGACTTCGTAAAATTCACGGTTGCGGGTAAACAAAATACCCAGCGGCGCGTTCTCCATCAAACCCGCCAGTCCAAGACGCGAGGAGAGTTGGCCAGGACTGCGGACAGGTGTCATGCCGCGTCCTTTCGCTGCACGGGTGATGCGCTACCCTCCAGCAGCTTCAGCACGGCGATGGCATCCTCCGCGCCAAGGCCATGACCTACCGCGGCATTGAACATCTGCGCTGCCGCTGCCGTTGCCGGCAACATCAACCCCAGGCAATGGGCTTCCTCCATCACCAGGCGCAAATCCTTCTGCTGCATCCAGGCCTTGAAACCGGGCTTGAAGTCGCGCTCGAGCATGCGCCGGCCATGATTTTCAAGAATTCTCGAATAAGCAAAACCACCCAGCAAGGCCTCGCGCACCCGCGCCGGATCGACGCCACTTTGCCGGGCCAGGTTCAGCGCCTCGGCCACCGCCAATGTCGTGACCCCGGCGAGAATCTGGTTGCAGGCCTTGGCCACCTGCCCGGCGCCGCAACTGCCGACCAGCGTGATCGACTGGCCCATTTTCTCGAACAACGGCCGCACTTTCTCGAAGTGCCCGGGTGTTCCACCCGCCATGATCGAGAGCGTGGCGTTGATGGCGCCCACTTCGCCACCGGAGACCGGCGCATCGATAAATCCGATGTTGTGTTCAGCCAGCCCCAGGCCGATCTGCCGCGCCGCCTGCGGCCCGATGGTGCTCATGTCGACCACGACAAGGCCCGGCGCAGCGCCGCTCGCCAGTCCGTCCGCGCCGAAACAGATACCCTCCACATCGGGAGCGGCGGCCAGCATGGTGATCACCACCTCGGCATGCCGCGCCACCTCGGCCGGCGTGGCATGGAACCGCGCCCGCCCTGTCGCCTGCGCGTCGGCAAACGGCGCCAGCGACTCCTGACGCCGCGCCCACAGGTGCAGCGTATGCCCGGCGCGTTCGAGACGCAGCGCCATGGGCCGCCCCATCAAACCAAGGCCAATGAAGCCGATATGCACGAAGCCCTCTCTGCTTTCTTATGTTCTTCTCTGGATTATGCGGCAATTGCCCGCTGAATGATCGGTATCAGTGCTTCCGGCAGCCGGATTCCGCCTCCAAGCGCAAATTGCTGCGCCGCCCCGGACATCTTGCGCCAAGTCTTTTGCACGATGCCGATCCACTTCGCCTCGTCATAGTCGGGCTTCGAGGCGGCAAAATCGAGCATGTAGTGCTCGATGAATACCAGCGCCGCAACATCTTCCAGCAATTGTGCATCCGGGTTGCTCCTCAGGCTGCGCTTGCTTACCGCCAGCATCACCCGCGCGACCGTTTCCTCGTCATAACCCGCCTCGCGCAACAGGGCGCCAGCGGTTTCCGCGTGAAATTTATACAGCCCGGTACGCCAGGCGTAGTAGCCCTCGCGCGTCATCGGGTAGCTGTCGCGTGGCACCGCCCAGCGCCGGATATGCTGCGCCCGCACCCCCAGCTTGACCACCTCAGGAGCCTCCGGGGCGAAACGTGCGAGCATTTCACTCATCCGCTTTGAGTACAAAAGCTCCTTCGGCTCGTCCTCTTCGCGGCGTGGATCCTCGCTATTGGCCGCATCGATCAGGGCAATGGCGCGATTGAAACGAGTACTGTCATTCATCCTATCCATCCTCAGCTTCGGTAATCGGCATTGATCTTGACGTAGTCATAGGAAAGGTCGCAGGTCCACACCACGGCTTCCGCCGCGCCGCGCCCGAGATCAACGCGCACCGTGATCTCACTCGCCTGCATGATCTTGGCGCCGGCATCCTCGCGGTAGCTCAAGGCGCGGCCACCCTGTTCCGCCACCAGGATTTCCTCGCCGCCGCTACCCAGCCAGACCCGCACGCCACGATCATCGAGATCGTCGATCCCGGCATAACCGATGGCGGCAAGGATGCGGCCGAGGTTCGGGTCGGAAGCGAAGAAGGCGGTTTTCACCAGCGGCGAATGGGCAATGGCGTAGGCCACCTGGCGGCATTCCGCCGCCGTCTTGCCAGCACCGACTTTTACCGTGATGAACTTGGTCGCGCCTTCACCATCGCGCACGATGGCCTGCGCCAGTTCCTGCGCCACCTCGATCACGGCGCGGCGCACAGCCGGCCAGTGCGGCGAATCCTCGCTCTCGACCCGCAGGCCGGAAGCGCCGGTGGCGATGACGATGAAGGAGTCGTTGGTCGAGGTATCGCCATCCACCGTGATGCAGTTGAACGAAGCATCGGCCGCCTCATGCACCAGCTTCTGCAACAGCGCCGGAGCGATGCCGGCATCGGTGGCGACAAAGCCGAGCATGGTCGCCATGTTGGGGCGAATCATGCCGGCGCCCTTGGCCATGCCGGTGACGGTCAGCGAAAAGTCGGCGCTGGCAATACGGCGGCTGGACGCCTTGGCCACCGTGTCGGTGGTCATGATGGCGTGGGCGGCGGCATGCCAGTGGCCACCCTGCAAATCCGCCGCCGCCTGCGGCAACGCGTCGATCAGGCGCTCCACCGGCAGATGCTCAAGAATCACGCCGGTGGAAAACGGCAGCACCTGGCCGCTCTCGCAACCGAGTTGCCTCGCCACCGCCTCACATGTAGCGCGCGCCGCGCGCATCCCCTGTTCGCCGGTGCCGGCGTTGGCGATGCCGGTATTGATCACCAGCGCGCGTATCGCATGGCTTGCCGATAAATGTTCCTTGCATAGCGTGACCGGCGCCGCGCAAAACCGGTTTTGGGTAAACACGCCGGCGGCCTGGCTGCCGGGGGTGAGCTCGATCAAGGTCAGGTCGCGTCGATTCTTCTTGCGGATGCCGGCCTCGGCTGTACCGAGGCGGACACCGGCGACAGGGAACAGCACTTCCGGGGCGGGGGTCGCGTAATTAACAGGCATGGATTTCCTTTCAGGTATCGAAAACGTGGTGCCAGAGTTTCTGCACGGCGGCGATATGCGGGGCGACACTTGCCGGAGCCACGCGCGCCTTGGCATCGTTCAGCCGCAGTGTATGTTGCTGGCGGCGAAATTCGCGGTAGGCGGCGGCGGCAGGCGCGGCGAGCGACGGCGGAATCAGGTCGAGATCGGCCGCCATCCCCAGCAGCGCGATGTTGCCGAGATTGCCGGTCAGCTCCGCATGCCGACACGAAAAGCCGAGTACCAGATACTGGACGGTAAATTCGACATCGACCAGCCCGCCGGGATCATGCTTGAGATCGAAGACTTCCTTGCGCTGCGCAACAGGAGTGGCATGGGCGTCAGCCATTTTCTGGCGCATGGCGCGTATCTCGTCCCTGAGTTGCGCCAGATCACGCGGCTGCCGCAGCACCTCGCAACGGATGCGCTCGAACGCCGCGCCGACGGCGGCGTCTCCGGCCGAAAAGCGGGCCCGGGTGAGCGCCTGATGCTCCCAGGTCCAGGCCGCCTCGAACTGGTATTTGCGGAAGGACTCGATGGAACTCACCACCAGCCCGGACTCGCCGTTCGGACGCAGGCGCAGATCCGTCTCGAACAATTGTCCCGCCGAGGTCGTGGCGGAAAGCCAGGTATTGAGCCGGCGGCCAAAACGGGCATAGTTCTCGCCTGCCTCCGGCGCCGCATCGTCGTAGAGGAACACCAGATCGAGATCGGACGCATAGCCCAGCTCCTTGCCGCCCAGCTTGCCGTAGCTGATGATGGCCAGATGGGGCGTTTCCGTGTGCCGCTGCAGGAACTTGCGCCAGGCGCAGGACAGCGCAACCGCAAGCAGAACATCGGCCAGCCCGGAAAGATGATCGGCGAGCTTTTCCACCGTCAGCATCCCCGCTACATCCTGCGCCAGCAGACGAAACACCTGGGCATGGTGCTGCTCGCGCAGGACATCCATCTGACGCTCGGTGTCTGGCTCGAGCGCATCGAGCAATGCCTGCAACTGGCTGCGGAACGCCGTCCAGTCAGGCGCCGCATCCAGCAGACGCGGATCAAGCAGTTCGTCGAGCAGCAGCGGATGACGTTGCAGATAGTTTGCCGCCCAGCGCGAACTGGCGACCAGTTGCGCAACTTTCTCCAGCGTCTGCGGATTTTCCTGGAGCAGGGCGAGATACGCTCCACGGCGCGAAATCGCGTCGAGCAACTCGATGCTGCGAGCGAGCGTCAGATCGGCATCCGGCTGCCGCGCCGCCGTCTCGACCAGGCGCGGCATCAGGGCGTCAAGCCGGCGGCGAATATCCTCCGCCATCTGTCGATAGCGCACGCTGGTGCGCAGCGCGACCAGGCGTTCCGCAGCCTCCTGTGGCTGGTGGTAACCCATTGCCGCAAGCCTTGCAACGATGCGTACGCGCGCCTCGGCGCCGGTATCCGCCGCCTCGCTCCAGAGATCGTCCAGCGTATGGTCGGCCGCTTCACCATCAGCGAATACCTGCTCAAAGTGCGCGGCGACAATTCTGCGGTGGGCGTCGAGCGCAGCCATGAACGCGGCGGCATCGACATACCCCATCGCCCGCGCCACGCGCTCCAGGTCTTCCGCCGACGCCGGCAAGGTATGCGTCTGGGCATCGTCGAGATATTGCAGCCGATGTTCGACCCGGCGCAGAAAATCATAGGCTGCGGCGAGGCCGCGCGCCGTTCCACTGCTTATCGTGCCACGCTCGGCAAGCAGGTTCAGCACCGTCAGGGTCGGCTTCGCCTGCAAGGCAATATCGCGTCCTCCGCGAATCAACTGGAATACCTGGGCCAGAAACTCGATCTCGCGAATGCCGCCCGGACCCAGCTTGACGTTGTCGGCCATGGCTTTCTTCGCCACTTCGCGGCGCACCTGCGCGTGCAGCTCGCGCATCGCGTTGATGGCTCCAAAATCGAGATACTTGCGGAACACGAAGGGGCGCCGGATTACCTCCAGCTCGTCCCAGCGCGCACCGGTCAATGGCCGCGCCTTGATCCAGGCATAGCGCTCCCACTCCCGCCCCTGGCTGATGAGGTAGTTTTCCAGCATGTCGAAGGAACATGCCAGCGGCCCCGAGTCGCCGTCGGGCCGCAGCCGCATGTCCACCCGGAACACCTGGCCGTCTTCGGTAATTTCGGCAATGGCGTTGATCAGGTTGCGGCCGAGGCGGGTGAAAAATTCAAAATTGGAAATGCTGCGCTTGCCGATGCCATCGGTATCGCCCTCCTCGGGATAGACGAAAATGAGGTCGATATCGGAAGACACATTGAGCTCACGCCCGCCGAGCTTGCCCATGCCGATGACAATCAACTCCTGTGCCCGCCCGTCGGCGCCGCGCGGCGTGCCGTAACGCGCGCTCAAGGCCGCTGCCAGCACCCTCTGCGCCGTTGACACCGCCAGCTCGGCAATCTGCGTCATGGTTTCCACGACCTCGGCCAGCGGCGCCCGGCCGGTCAGGTCACGCGTGGCAATGCGGGCATAGGCGCGCTGCTTGATCTGGCGCAAGACGGGCTTGAGGTTATCCTCGGTCACGGGCTGTGCGTCGAGCCAGGCAGCCAGCTCATCGGCCCGTACCGGTTGCTCGAGGCGCGCCATCGCTTCTTCCGCCAGTTCCGGGCGCGCGGCGAACAAGCGCCCCAGGTAACGGGATGTTTCGAAAATATCGGGGGGAAGGGGCATCGGTTAGAATTTCGGGGTTCGGCCACGCTGCGGGCGCTTAATTCTAGCGTGGCCGGGATGCGCAACAAGCCCTCATTTTCCTTATGCCCCAATTCTCGTTTCAAAAACTTCTCGCATCATTGCGCGACACCTTTGGTCGCCTCGGGCGCCATCGCGCGCTACGCATACTGCTTTGGGGCGCGGTACTGGGGTATTTCGCTTTCGGCCTGTTGCTGCTGGTGTTGCGTTACCTCGTGCTGCCGCAGATCGCGAACTATCGTGGCGAGATCGAGACGGCGCTGGCGCATTCACTCAGCCGGCCGGTGGCGATTCACAGCGTCGCGGCGGGCTGGCGCGGATTGCATCCGGTGCTCGCACTGCAGGGCTTCGAGATCCGCGATACCGCCGGCCGGCCGGCGCTGGGCTTCGATCAGGTGGAGGCCGAGCTGGCGTGGAGTTCGCTGTGGCATCTTGAACTCCAGCTGGCACGGCTGGAAATCGAGGCGCCCCGGCTCGTCCTGCGTCGCGACCCGGCCGGACGCCTGTTTGCCGCCGGACTGGAAATTACCCCGCAGCAAAACAGTGAGCCAAGCTTTGCCGACTGGCTGTTCAAGCAACATCGCATTGTCATTCGCAATGCCAGCCTCACCTGGCAGGACGAGTTGCGTGGCGCTCCACCGCTGACACTGACCCAGCTGAATTTCCAGCTCGACAACAGCGGCAGCCGTCATCGCTTCGGCCTCAGCGCCTTGCCGCCGGCGCAACTGGCGACACGTCTGGATCTGCGCGGGGATTTGCAGGAACACGAACGCGGCCGCAACCCCAACCGCCCGCGCCTCGCCGCCTGGCAAGGCGAGCTGTATAGCGAAATCGACGGCGCCGATCTGGCCGGCTGGCGCGCCTGGCTCGACTATCCGGTAGCCCTGCCCGAGGGCAACGGCGCCCTGCGGTTATGGCTCGACTTCGCCCGGCAACAGATCACCGCCGCTACGGCCGATGTGCGCCTGGCCTCGGTGCGTCTGCAGCTGCGTCACGATTTACCCGAGTTGAACCTGCTGCGCCTGGATGGGCGCCTCCGGGTGCAGCGGCTTGAAGGCCGCGATGAAGACGGCTTCGAAGTCGAAACCAAACATCTCGCGCTGGCCACGCGTGACGGAGTAAGCCTGCCCGCCACCGATTTCAAGCTCGCCTGGCGACAAACCAGCGCTGGCGACGACCCGAAGGTGGTCCAGAGCAAGGTGGATATCCAGGCCAGCCAGCTCGATCTGGCGGCGCTCGACCGGCTGGCCGCCTATTTACCGCTGCCGCCAGAGGCCCGCGAACAACTCGCGCGCCATGCGCCGCGCGGATACCTGTACGACCTGGCGGCGCAATGGTCTGACGGCGGCGCAGACGCCGCCCATCCGCAATGGAAAGTCCAGGGCCGCTTCGATAACCTCGGCTTTGCCGCGCTCGGTCCGGTGGCGCAGGTTTCCGGCATCAGCGGCAAAATCGATGGCACCGACAAGGGCGGCCACCTGGCGTTGGATGGCAAGGCCGGGGCCATTGAGTTGCCCGGCATCTTCACCCAGCCACGGATCGAGTTCACTGCGTTGCAGGCCGGACTCGACTGGAAAACCGCCAACGACGGTCTGCATGTGAACCTGCAAAAAGCCGCGTTCCAGAACCAGGATGCGCGCGGCGAAGCCAGCGGCGTCTGGCATGCGGCGGTCGACGGGACGGGGCCGGGAGAAATCGACCTCTCCGCGCGCATCACCCAGGCCCGTGGCGATGCCGTCTGGCGCTACATGCCCCATGTCGTCGGGCAGGACACCCACGACTGGCTGCATGCCAGCATCATCAAGGGCGCCGCCAGTGAGGTGACGCTGAAACTGAAAGGCGATTTGCGCCAGTTTCCCTTCCGCGACGGGCGCGGCGGCCTGTTCGAGGTGCGCGGCCAGTTCCACGATGCCACGCTGCGCTACGCCAGCGCCTGGCCGGAGATCACCGGCATCGACGGCGAATTGCTCTTCTCCGGCCAGCGCATGCTGATCACCGGACGCAAGGGCCGCATCTTCGGCGTCGATCTGCGCGACGTGAAGGCCGAGATCGCCGATCTCGAAGCCCCGGAAGAACTGCTCACCGTCAGCGGCACGGCCAGCGGCCCGACCGCCGACTTCCTGCGCTTCATCGAAGCCAGCCCGGTGGGCGAGCGCATCGACCATTTCACCGAAGACATGAAGGCGGCGGGCAACGGCACGCTCGCGCTCAAGCTGGCCTTGCCGTTGCGTCACCTGGCCGACTCGAAAGTCGAGGGCGACTACCGCTTCGAGGGCAACCGCCTCACCGTGGATGCCGACCTGCCGCCACTGGCGGATGTTCGTGGTCAGTTACACTTTTCCGCCGACCAGCTCGAAGCGAAGGGCATCCACGCGACGCTGCTGGCGACACCGCTCAGCGTGAACATAAAAACCGTTGACGGCAGCGTTCAGATCGATGCCGCAGGCGAAGTCGGTATCGCTGCCCTGCGCCGCCAGTTCAGTCATCCGATTCTTGACCACCTGTCCGGCAGCACGACCTGGAATGGCACCGTGCGGGTCAGGAAAAAAGATGCCGATGTCAGAATCACCTCCAGCCTGGTCGGGATTTCTTCCAGCCTGCCGGCGCCGTTCAACAAACCTGCCAGCGATACCCTGCCCCTGAGCTTCGAGCGCAAATCGATGGCCAACGAGCCTGCGTTTCCGGCAAAATCATCGCAAAAAGTCGGCGCTCGCGCCACGGCGAAAAAGCCTGCCTCAAAACCGCTGCCGCCGGTTCCCCGCAACATGCTCGACCTGCGCCTCGGCCGTAGCGCTCACCTGAATCTGGTGCGCCGCCAGGACACGCGTCCGGCGCAGATTACCCAGGGGCTGCTGACCCTGGGTGACATCAATCCGCCGCTGCCCGAGCGCGCCGTGCTGGTCGCCGTCAACCTGCCACGACTCGATACCGATATCTGGCGGCGTCTGCTGGGACAAAACGGCAGCGGGCCCGTCACGCCATCATCCCTGCCGCCCCTGCCCGCCGTCCGTTTCGACCTGCACAGCCCGGAACTCATCCTGCTGGAAAAAAACTTCCATGACGTGCAGATCAACGGCGAACGCGCCAGTGCCGGTGCGCCGGTGCGCTTCGACCTCAAGAGCCGCGAGTTGTCTGGCAATTTCGAATGGCAAGGCGCCGGCAGCGGCAAGCTGCTGGCCCGTATCGACAAACTCTCCCTGCCGGAAACCGCCGTCACACCGGAAACCTTGCAGGCAAAAGCCAACGAGGTCGTCGATCGCCTGCCGGCGCTGGACATCAACATCGGCGAACTCTCCTTCAGGAACCGGACGCTGGGCAGCCTGCGCCTGAATGCCGAAAACCTGGAAGGCGCATGGCATACCCGCCTCGTCCTCAACAATGACGATGGCGCACTGGAAGCCAGCGCTCGCTGGCGGCCCAAGCCGGCGCCGGCGGAAACCCAGGTCGACTTCAAGCTGACGGCAAAAAATATCGAAAAAATGCTGCTCCGCATCGGTTATCCCGATGCCATCCGCCGTGGCAAGGCCAGCCTGACCGGCAATCTCGCCTGGGCCGGCCCGCCGTTCCGCATTGACTATCCGACGCTAGGCGGAAAACTCAAACTGGATGCCGGGGGCGGCCAGTTCAGCAAGCTCGAGCCGGGTGTCGGACGCCTGCTTGGCATCCTCAGCCTGCAATCCCTGCCACGCCGCATCACCCTCGACTTCCGCGACATCTTCAGCGAAGGCTTTGCCTTCGATACGATCTCCGGCCAGTTCGACGTCGCGCACGGCACGCTAAAAACCGACGAACTGAAAATTCGCGGCCCGGCGGCCAAGGTGCTGATGAGCGGCGCGGTCAATCTCGGCGCCGAGACGCAGAATCTCAAGGTGCGCATCCAGCCCGCCCTGGGCGAGAGCGTCGCGGTCGGCGCCATGCTCGCCAATCCGGCAGTCGGCGCCGCCGTCTGGGTGGCGCAAAAAATTCTCCGCGACCCGCTCGACCAGGTTTTCGCCTACGAATACCAGATCACCGGTGGCTGGGCCGACCCGAAAGTGGAAAAGCTGGGACAAAACCCTGTACCCGCGCAAGAACCCGCCCAAGACAAGAATCCGGGCGCTGAAAAATGAAACTCGCCGCCATCCAGATGATCTCCGGACCCGAGGTCACGCCAAATCTTGAAACCGCCGCGCGCCTGATTGGCGAGGCCGCTGCCGCTGGCGCGCAGATCGTCGCCCTGCCCGAGTATTTTCCGCTGATCGGCGCCAGCGATGCCGAACGGCTGGCGGCGCGCGAAGCCGAGGGCCACGGCCCGATCCAGGCATTTCTCGCCGCAACCGCAAGGCGTCACGGCCTGTGGCTGGTTGGCGGCTCGCTGCCGCTCGTCGCCCGCGACCCGCACAAGCTGCGCAACAGTTGCCTGGTCTTCGATCCACAGGGCAAGCAGGTCGCCCGCTACGACAAGATGCACCTGTTCGGTTTCGACAACGGCGCAGAACGCTACGACGAAGCCGCCACGATCGAAGCCGGCAGCGAAATCGTCACCTGCGAGCTCGCCGGCCTGCGCGCAGGTCTGGCGATCTGCTACGACCTGCGCTTTCCCGAGTTCTTCCGCCGCATGGCGCAGCCCGAGCCGATTGACCTGATCGTCTTGCCCGCCGCGTTCACCGAAACCACCGGCCGCGCCCATTGGGAAATCCTGCTGCGCGCCCGCGCCATCGAGAATCAGTGCTATGTTGTCGCTGCGGCGCAGGGCGGCCGCCACCCCAACGAACGCATGACCCATGGCAACAGCATGATCATCGACCCCTGGGGCGAAATTCTCGCCCGCCGCGACAAGGGCGAAGGCGTGATCATTGCGGAACTTGAACCCCGCCGCCTGCGCGAAGTCAGAACCCGTCTGCCCGCGCTGCAACACCGGATTCTGTGAGGAAAAAATGAGTAACCTGAACCATTTCGAGATTGCCGAACAAACCCTGCTGGCGCCCTACAACCTCGCGCCGCACATGCTGGAGCGCGTCTTCGGCCAACTGCTTGGCCATCATATCGACTACGCCGACCTGTATTTCCAGTACGCCCGCTCGGAAGCCTGGAGCCTGGAAGAAGGCATCGTCAAGTCGGGCAGCTTCAACATCGAGCAGGGCGTCGGCGTGCGCGCCAGCGCCGGCGAGAAAACCGCCTTCGCCTATTCCGACGACATCAGCCTCGCCGCCTTGCAGGCTGCGGCCGGCACCACCCGTGCCATCGCCGCCGCCGGCGCGCATCGGTTGCCGCCATCCCTGAGCAAGCATTCGCCGTCCCGCCAGCGCCGGGTTTCTCCCGCGCTCTACGCCGGCAACGACCCAATCGCCTCGCTCGATGCCGCCGCCAAGGTGAGCCTGCTCGAACGCCTCGAAACCATGGCGCGGGCCGCCGATCCACGCGTCAAGGAAGTCATGGCGCATATCGCCGGCACCTGGGAAGTGATCCTGGTGGCGCGCTCCGACGGCCACCTGGCGGCCGACGTGCGGCCGCTGGTGCGCGTCTCGCTCACCGTCATCATGGAACAGGATGGCCACCGCGAGCAGGGTTCTTCCGGCGGCGGCGGGCGTTTCGACTACGGCTATTTCAGCGACGCAGTGCTACGCGACTACGCCAGCCAGGCCGTGCACCAGGCCAGCGTGAACCTCGCGGCGAAACCCGCCCCGGCCGGCGAGATGACCGTCGTGCTCGGCTCCGGCTGGCCCGGCATCCTGCTGCACGAAGCCGTCGGCCACGGCCTCGAGGGCGATTTCAACCGCAAGGGCAGTTCCACCTTCGCCGGCCGCATCGGCCAGCGCGTGGCGGCCAGGGGCGTCACCGTGGTCGATGACGGCACCCTCGAAAACCGGCGCGGCTCGCTGACCATCGACGACGAAGGCAACCCGACGCAGCGCACCACCTTGATTGAGGATGGCATTCTCGTCGGCTACCTGCAGGACAGCCTCAACGCCCGCCTGATGGGCGTCGCCCCGACCGGCAACGGCCGCCGCGAATCCTTCGCCCACCTGCCGCTGCCGCGCATGACCAACACCATGATGCTGGCCGGCGACAAGACGCCCGAGGAAATCATCGCCTCGGTGAAGAAGGGCATCTACGCCGCCAATTTCGGCGGCGGCCAGGTCGACATCACCAGCGGCAAGTTTGTCTTCTCCACCGCCGAAGCCTACCTGATCGAAGATGGCAAGATCACCACCCCGGTCAAGGGCGCCACGCTGATCGGCAACGGCCCCGAGGCCATGAACCGCGTCTCGATGATCGGCAACGACCTCAAGCTCGATCCCGGCGTCGGCACCTGCGGCAAGGAGGGCCAGAGCGTACCGGTCGGCGTCGGCCAGCCGACGGTGCGGATTGATGGACTGACGGTGGGCGGCACGGGGTAAGCGCAGCGGGCAAAAAGTCGGCGCGGACGACACGGCGAGGAATGCGGCCGTGCGGCGCTTTCCTCATCCATCACACCGTAATCTCACGCGAGGTGATCTTGTAACGGAAATGCTCCGGAGCGAGGCTGTCGAGACGGCCGGCGGCATGCTCGGCAATGCTGGGCGCGGGTGATCTCGCCGCTCTTGCCGAGACTCTTGTAACCAAATCTGGAATCGGCCACGCGGATGCCATACACATCACGCGCCGGCCGCCCTGAGGCGCGTGCCAGACCGACAAACAGCGCGTTCAGATCGGCGCACTTGCCCGTGAGATCGCCGGTTTCGAGCATGGCCTTGATGAAGTTGCGACGATCCATGAAAATTTCTTTGATTGAATGCTGAAATGAACCGCGTCAGGCGACGCCTTTTGCGGGACGTTCATCGTAGCGATAGCCCAGTTCGGCCACCCCGCGCCGCATCGCCGCCATCGCCACGGGCACAGCCTCCGGCGCGCCGCGCACGCCGAGCTCGATGTGACGGCCGACGCTTGCCGAGCCGAGAAACGGCAGGCTGAACACCTTGACGCCGGGATACTCCGCTTCGATCCGGCGCAGCAATGGGTTGAGCACACTTTCGATGCCGTCCCAGACCAGGATCGCTGCCTCGGCGCTGGGCGCACGGTGAAAACGGTCGGCATAGCAGGTATCGAGCACCCCTTCGATCATCGGCCACGCCATCTGCGGAAAGCCGGGTACGAAATGATGGTCGCCAAGCGAAAAGCCGGGAATCCGGTTGTAGGGATTCGGGATGATGCGGCTGCCGACGGGCAGGCAGCCCATGCCCAGTACTTCGTCGTTCGGCTCGCGCCCCATCTCGGCGAAGCGGGCGCGGATTTCGCGCTCGGCATCGGCATGCAGCGCAAGCCCGACGCCGGCGGCGGCAGCCACCGCCTGCCGCGTGTGGTCGTCGGGCGTATTGCCGATACCACCGCAGGAAAACACGATGTCATTGCCCGCCAGCGTGCGGCGGAAGGTGTCGACCAGGCGCTGACGATCATCGCCCAGCAGCAGCGCCCAGTCGAGCGCCAGCCCGCGCGCGGCAAGCAGCGCGACCAGTTTCGGGAAATGCTGGTCTTCACGGCGACCCAGCAGGATTTCGTCACCGATGATGATGAGGCCGATGCCGCCGGATGCCATGCTCATAACTGCACCCCCTGCGCCTGACGCAGGCGGCGCAAGGCGGCCAGCCCCAGATGCACGAATACCAGCGCGGTGAACACCGGCGCCACCAGTTGCAGCAGCGGCACATGCGCCAGCAGCGCACCGCCGGCGCCAGCCATGTAGAACGTCGAGCCCTTTTCCGCCGCCAATTGTTTCAGCTCCGCCGCCGTCGCATGCTCGGCCAGCGCGTCGACGCGAAAGGTGCGCTGGTTCAGCCAGGCTGTCCATAGCAGCGGCAATACCAGCACCACGCCGGGAATCAACAGCAAGGGCAGCGATAGCAGGCCGCCGAGCAGGAACACGGCGCTCGCCGCCAGCGTGTTGCCGAGGCTGCGCCAGAAGGCATTTTCGCCATGCCGCACCAGATCGGGGTAATCGCGGGCGGCGACATGATCGATCAGATACGGCAGCGCAACCACCGCCACCAGCAGCAGCGCGGTGAGGTAGGTGAGCGTGGCGAAGGCCGCCAGCAGCAGGAACACCGCCGCCCAGTGGGCAATCCATTCCCAGCCGGCCCACGGCAGTTGCGGCACGATCTCGCCCATCAGCGCCAGGCCGTGCGCCCAGACGGCGAACGCCACCGTCGCCCAGAACGCGGCCGCCACCAGCGGCGGCCAGAACACATGCCAGAGGATGTCGCCACGCGTCAGGTCGCGGGCGGCCTTTTTGAAGGCGGCGAAGAGCTCAATCATGACGTTCGGTTCTCCCACATTTTCTGCAAGCGTTTGAGCGAGACCGGCGAGGGCGTTTTCAGTTCCTGGGCGAACAGCGCGACACGCAATTCCTCCAGCAGCCAGCGGAATTCTTCCAGAAATTCATCTCTCATGCCTGATTTTTGCATGGCGCGCCAGTCGCGCTCCCAGGGCCGCGCCAGGGTTTGCCATTCGGCCAGCAGCCGCGCCTCGCGCACCGGATCGCTCTTCGCCTTGTCGAGGCGCAATGCGGCAGCCTTGAGGTAGCGCGGAAAATGCTGCAGACGCTCGAACGGAATCGCGATGATGAAATTCTTTTCCAGCAGCGCGGCGCGTTGTGCGGCGATGTCGGTGCAAGCGACCGGCAAGGCTTTTTGCAGCGCGGCCAGCTTTTTTTGCAAGGCCGCCGCTTCGTCAAGAATCGCCGTCACCAGCCGCAACAGCTCCTGCGCCACCAGCAGGATGCGCCCGCGTGCTTCATCGCGCCGTGTCACGAACGCCGACTTTTCGGCGGGCAGCGGCGCCAGCAGGCAGGTGCGGGCCAGCGTCGCGGCGGTCAGTTGTTCCACCAGCTGCTGTTCCGTACCCAGGCTGATGAACTGCAAGGCCGCAGCGCGCACGCCGGGTAGTTTCGCGATGCCCTTGACCTGGGCGGCGAGTTGCAGCGCGAACAGGCGCGCCAGCCCGCGACGGTGCTCCGCCTGCGCCTTTTCCTCGGTGTCGAAGGCGGAGAGCCGCACCCCGCTGCCGGCGTCGACCAGTGCGGCGAAGCCGGTCATGCGGCGCCCGCCGGCACTGATTTCGAGCAGTTCCGGCAGCGCGCCGAACTCCCAGTCGGTGAATAGCGCCTGCGTATCGGCCGCCGCCTCGTGCTTCACCTCGGCGGCGGAAAAAACCTGTGCGACGCGATCACGATACGTTGCCCGCAGTTCGGCCAGATTGCGCGAGCAAGTCAGCGTGCCGCCATGCTCGTCCTGCAGGCGGAAGTTCATCGCCAGATGCGGCCGCAGCTCGCCGGGACGGAAGGCGTCGAGCGGCAGTTTCATGGCCAGATGCTCTTCGACGGCGCGGGTCAGCGCCCTGGCCAGCGGCTCATCGGCCGCCTGCTCCGCGGCGCAGAAATCGGCGGCGAAGGCATCCAGCGGTTGCAGGCGATGGCGGTATTTTTGCGGCAGGGTTTTCAGCAGCGCGACAACTTTTTCCCGCAGCAGTCCCGGCACCAGCCATTCGCAGCGGCTGGCCGAAACCTGGTTGAGCGCCGCCAGCGGCAAGGCCAGCGTGACGCCGTCATCGGCCGCGCCGGGGTCATGGTGATAACTCAGTTTCAACGGCTGGCCATGCACTTCAAGCCAGGGCGGAAAGGCAGCGGTGGTGATGCCGGCCGCCTCGTGGCGCATCAGTTGCTCTTTTTCGAGGAACAGGCGACGCGGCTGCCCGGCTTCGATCTCGCGCCGCCAGTGGTCGAAGGCCGCCAGAGTGACGATGCCTTCGGGAATCGCTTCGTCATAAAAGGCATGGATCAGCTCGTCATCGACCAGCACATCGGGCCGCCGCGACTTGTGTTCCAGCGTCTCGATCTCCTTCATCAGCTTGGCATTGTGCTGGAAGAAGCGCCACTTCCGCACCCAGTCCTCGCCCACTGCGCCCTCCACCAGCGCGGAGCGAATCAGGATTTCGCGCGCCAGTTTCACGTCGGCGGCCGCGGCGCCGGGCTTGCCGAAGGCGACGCGGCGTTTGGCGTGCAGCACCAGCCCGTGCAGCGTGACGCGCTCCCAGGCCGCGACCTGCCCCGCGCCTTTTTCCCAGTGCGGCTCATACACATGCCGGCGCAGCAGATGGCTGCCGACCTGCTCCAGCCATTCCGGCTCGATCTTCGCCACGCAGCGGGCAAACAGGCGCGAAGTTTCGACCAGTTCGGCGGCGACGATCCAGCGCCCGGCCTTCTTCACCAGCGCCGATCCGAGATGGATGAAGAACTTGATGCCGCGCGCGCCGAGATAGTTCTTGTCCTCTTCGTTGAACAATCCGACATGGCCGAGCAAGCCCGTCAGCAGCGCCTTGTGGATGGCCTCGTAGCTGGCGGGCAACTGGTTCTCCTTCCACGAATGTTCGTGGCACAGGGTCATGAGCTGTCCATGCACGTCGCGCCATTCCCGCACCCGCAGCCACGAGAGAAAATTCTGCCGGCACCACTGGCGCTGCTTGTTCGCAGTCTCATGTTTCCAGATCGCATCCGTCGCCTGCCAGAGCTTCAGGTACGAGAGGAATTCCGATTTCTCATCCTTCCATTTCGCATGCGCCTGATCGGCGCTGCCAGCCTGTTCCGCCGGACGCTCGCGCGGATCGTTGGCGGACAGGGCGGCGGCGATCACCAGCATTTCCTGCAGACAGCCATGCTCGCGCGCCGCCAGCAGCATGCGGCCGATCTTCGGATCGAGTGGGAGTTTGGCCAGCTCACGGCCGAGGGACGTCAACTCCCACCGCTCGCCCTTTCCTTTTCCGCCGTCAGGCGGCTGGTCAATCGCCTCCCCTGCTTGGCGGGGGAGGTCGGGAGGGGGTGTCGTCACAGCCCCCAACTCCGTAAGGAGTTGATAGCCATCGCTGATCATGCGCGGCAGCGGCGCCTCGAGAAAAGGAAAGCCATCGACCTCGCCCAGATGCAGCGATTTCATGCGCAGGATCACGCCGGCGAGGCTGGAACGGAGGATTTCGGGTTCGCTGTAGGGCGCGCGTTGATTGAAATCATCTTCGCTGTACAGGCGGAAGCAGACGCCCGCCTCCACCCGTCCGCAACGTCCGGCGCGCTGGCTCGCCGCCGCGCGCGAAATCGGCTCGACCTGCAATTGCTCGACCTTGTTGCGCACCGAATACCGCTTGATGCGCGCCAGCCCGGAGTCGATCACATAACGGATGCCGGGCACGGTCAGCGAAGTCTCGGCGACATTGGTCGCCAGCACCACGCGGCGGCCCTGATGCGGCATGAACACCCGCGCCTGCTCCGGCGCCGACTGGCGCGCAAACAGGGTCAATATCTCCAGCCCCGGCGCGAGCTTGCCAAATGAGTGCTTCCTCAATGCCTCCGCCGCCTCGCGAATCTCGCGCTCGCCGGGCAGGAACACCAGCACGTCGCCGGGCCCGCTGCGCTGCGCCTCGTCCACCGCATCGACGATGGCTTCATTCAAGTCCCTGCCGTCGTTCTCGCCAAAGGGCCGGTAGCGGGTTTCGATCGGATACAGGCGACCGGAAACCTCGATTACCGGCGCGCCATCGAAATGCTTCGAAAACCGCTCGGCATCGAGCGTTGCCGAGGTGACGATGAGCTTCAGATCGCGCCGTTTTGCCAGCACCGACTTTAGATAGCCAAGCAGAAAATCGATGTTGAGGCTGCGCTCGTGCGCCTCGTCGATCAGGAGCGTGTCGTACTGGCGCAATAACGGATCGGTCTGCGTCTCGGCCAGCAGGATGCCGTCGGTCATCAGCTTGATGTAGCTGGAGGACGTGGTCTTGTCGGTGAAACGAATCTTGAAGCCGACATGCTGGCCGAGTTCGGACTTCAATTCCTGCGCGATGCGCGTCGCCGTGGCACGCGCGGCAATGCGGCGCGGCTGGGTATGGCCGATCAGCCCGTTCAGCCCGCGCCCAAGTTCGAGGCAGATTTTCGGCAGCTGCGTGGTCTTGCCCGAACCGGTTTCGCCGCAGATCACCACCACCTGGTTTTTTTCGATGGCGGCAGCAATTTCGGCACGGCGGACATTGACCGGCAGGGCTTCGTCATAGACGATAGTCGGGCGGGCGGCCCGACGGGCATCCGCATCAAACCTCATTGCGCCAGCTTGTGAATGGTGAGGATGCCCAGCCCGGTCATGGCCAGCGAGCCGAACAGGTGCAGCGAAGCGGACCCCAGCGCCCAGGCATATTCGGCGCGCTGGAGCAAGGCCACGACTTCGGCGGAAAATGTGGAAAAGGTGGTCAGCCCGCCGAGCACGCCGGTGATGAAAAACAGGCGGAATTCCGGCGGCAGATCGGCGTTGAGATGGAACACCGTCACCGCCGCGCCGACCAGGTAGCCGCCGAGCAGGTTGGCCGCCAGCGTACCCAGCGGCAGGGTCGGGAACAGCGGATTGAGCATGACGCCCAAACCCCAGCGCAACCATGCGCCGAGCATGGCGCCACCCCCTACGGCGAGAAGACCTATCCAGTTCATCATGCCGATTTTACGCCTGCCGGTAGAATCGCGCCTTTACTGTTCATCGCCGGATGCCCGTCGCCATGTCCGAAACCGAAAAGCCCTCGAATTTCATCCGCCATATCATCGACGCCGACCTCGCCAGTGGCAAATACGCCGCGCGCCGCTGGTCTGGCCGACCCGGCCCGGCGGCACAGCAAAAACTCGGCGCGGGCGAGACGGTGAATATCAGGACACGCTTTCCGCCGGAGCCGAACGGCTATCTCCACTTCGGCCATGCCAAGTCGATCTGCCTCAACTTCGGCCTGGCGCGGGACTACGGCGGCGTCTGCCATCTGCGCTTCGACGACACCAATCCGGAGAAGGAAGACCAGGAATATGTCGATGCCATCATCGGCGCCGTGCGCTGGCTCGGCTTCGACTGGGGCGACGACCTCTACTACGCTTCGAGCTATTTCCAGTGGATGTTCGAGTTCGCCGAGAAACTGGTCGAAGCCGGCCATGCCTACGTCGATTCGCAGAGCGCCGAGGAGATGCGTGCCAATCGCGGTACGCTGACGGAGCCCGGCAAGCCTTCGCCGTTCCGCACCCGCAGCATTGCCGAAAACCTCGACCTGTTCCGCCGCATGAAGGCCGGCGAGTTCGCCGATGGCACGCACATCCTGCGGGCGAAGATCGACATGGCCTCGCCCAACATCAACCTGCGTGACCCGGCCATCTATCGCATCCGCCATGCCACGCACCACGCCACCGGCGATGCCTGGTGCATTTATCCGATGTACACCTTCGCGCACCCGATCGAAGATGCGCTGGAGAACATCACGCATTCCATCTGCACGCTGGAATTCGAAGATCAGCGGCCGTTCTACGACTGGCTGCTGGCGCGGCTGGCGGAACTCGGCTGCATCAATACGCCGCCGCCGCAGCAGATCGAATTTGCCCGCCTCAACCTGTCCTACGTCGTGCTCTCGAAACGCAAGCTGATCCAGCTGGTCGAGGAAAAACATGTCGGCGGCTGGGATGATCCGCGCCTGCCGACGCTGGTCGGCGCGCGCCGGCGCGGCTATACACCGGAAGGCTTTCGCAATTTCGCCGAGATGATCGGCGTCACCAAGTCGGATTCATGGATCGACATCAGCGTGCTGGAAGAATGCCAGCGCCAGCACCTGAACGAAGTCGCGCCGCGCCGCATCGCCGTGCTCGATCCGCTGAAGCTGCTCATCGACAACTATCCGGACGACAGCGAAGAACTCTGCGAAGCACCCAATCACCCGCAAAAGCCGGACTGGGGCAAGCGCCCGATTCCCTTCTCGAAGGAACTCTGGATCGAACGCGAAGACTTCGTCGAGACCCCGCCGAAGGGCTATTTCCGCCTCTTCCCCGGCAACAGGGTGCGGCTGCGCTATGGCTTCGTCATCGAATGCACCGGCTGCGATAAAGATGCCAACGGCAACATCATCGCGGTGCATTGCAACTACTTTCCCGATTCCAGATCCGGCACGCCAGGCGCCGACAATTACAAGGTCAAGGGCAACATCCACTGGCTTTCCGCCCGGCACGCCTTTGCCGCCGAAGTGCGGCTCTACGACCGCCTGTTCAGCGTCGCCGCGCCGGGCGCCGGAGAACGCGATTTCGTTGCCGACCTCAATCCGGAGTCACTCACCGTGATCCACGTCCAGCTCGAACCCGCGCTCATGGAGGCCGCCGCCGAAGACCGCTTCCAGTTCGAGCGCCACGGCTACTTCGTCGTCGACCATGGCGATTCCCGGCCCGGTGCGCCGGTATTCAATCGCACGGTGACGCTGAAGGATTCATGGACAAACAGAAAATAGCCACAGCATAGCTTGTGCTAACTACATAACTCAGCCTATCATATTGATATAGTAGAGAGTTTCATCAAGAAACCACCTGTTGCACTGCTTGACCCGGTTGACGATGCAGCCACGAAGAACTTGGAGATGTAAAGCCGCCAGCAGAGGGTACGCTATCCAGTCGCGATGTATATAGAGGCGTTTTGACGTGCAGTCAATAAATTAAAAATACAAGGAGAAGACAATGAAAGTGAGGAACCTTTACATGACGGGCATATTGTTATGTCTGTCGGCAGGCGCCGTTCATGCATATGAAGTGAATACGACACTGGTCCAGAAAAAAATCGAGGCCATTGAGAACAGCAAGAAATCAGCAATTGATCAGAGCGTCTACGGCGCATACAAGAGTCCCGCTCCGCGCACAGGGGGCCTCCGCGACTCAGGACATCAGGAAACGTTGATGTTTGTCGAAAAAACAAATTTTCGCTTTATTGGCGACATCGGTTTCTTCGTCCCGCGCCTGACGCTTAGCCTGATCCCGAACGACCCGGAAAGCCCGGTGGTGTTCGACGATCCCACGTCGTTTTCCATCAAGCCGCACAAAGGTGAAGTAGTGCTGTCGCCACAGTCGCTGGACGCCCTGTTTAATCAGCATGTCTTCAACTTTCCCGGCGCCCCGCTCAAGGAACTGAAACTCACCACTGCGCCAGGGGTACTCACTCTTGCTGGCAAGCTGTATCGCAGCAAGTGGGTTCCCTTCGTAATGAAAGGCCCGCTCCTGCTCGAAGGTGGCCACAACCTGCTGTTCACACCAAGCTATGTGGCGGTGGACGGCGTCGATGCGACCAAAGTATTGCCTGCCGCCAATGTCAAGCTCGATGAACTCCTGAAAGTGGAGGCAGGCGGGACGAAACTGATAGGTAGCACCATTCACCTGGATACCCGTTTGCTGTTCCCCCCGCCAAAGCTTGACCTCACCATCAAGGAAGCCCGTCTGGAAGAACGTGGCCTCGTACTCACTTTCGATGACGGGTTAAATGCAGACACTCCCACAGCGCGGCAAAATTCTCAGAGCTACATGATCGTCAAAGGCGGCGACGTCAAGTTCATGCGAACCATGCCAACCAATGTCCTGCTGCAGATCACAAACGCCGAAGCGGATAAAACTCTCGATTTCTGTCTCTATCGCTACCGCGAGCAGCTTGCGGGAGGCTCGCTCAAGTTTGCTCCCGATGGCGGCATCTTTGCCTACCTGAAGAACTATGAAAAGCTCGGACAAAAAGGAGGAAAGAAATGAACACCATATTCCGCGCACGCAGCGTTGCCTGCTGTACCGTTATGCTGTCTGTCATAGCGTTTTCCCTGCCGACAGCGGCGCAATCACTCATCGAGGCGCAGCAAACGGAGCTTCGTCAAAAACAGCCGCTGTGGAACATTCCGCGCATCCCGGACGGGATGCAAAGCGCTCCGCTGGGCAAAGTGACAACGCGCAGCTCCGGCGCCGCGGCTGTTTCCCTTGAGGCCCGCAACGTCGATTTCGACGTGACCGGCGATATCGGCTTCCATATCGATCACCTGGCAGCCTCCCTCGAACCGGTAACCGCAGGTGATCCGGTGCAGCTCGACGATCCGCGCACCTTCGTCATCCGTATTCACAGCGGTGAAGTTACCCTCTCGCCAAAAGCACTCAACGCCCTGTTCAACCAGCACATTCTCGACTATACGCCACGGCCGCTGAATGACATGCGCATTACCACCAACGAAGAGGGACTCGCAGCACAAGCCGACCTTCGGCTATGGAGCTGGTTTCCGGGGTTCTGGCTTGGAGCAAAACTGGTCGGTCCCATTACCTTGAATAACGAAAACGAACTGGTCTATAGCCCGCAGGATGTCCGCGTACTCGGCATTCCTTTGGGCGGACTACTCCGAACGCTCGGCATCAAGTTAAGCTGGCTCCTCAGCGTGGATCGGGAGGGAGCAAATCTCCTCGGTAACAATCTGGTTCTCAACCACCGCAAGGTCTTTCCTCCCCCGGCACTAGCCGGCAATATCGCCTCGGCCAAACTGTCGGAAGCGGGATTGCACCTGACCTTCGCCGACAATCCGGCGGCGAAATTCAGCCCACCGCCTCAAGCCGCCAAAAGCTATCTCTGGATACAGTCCGGCGATGCGAAGCTATTTGATGTCATTGTGATGAACGCCAATATCCTGATCGAGGACGAGAAGAAGGATGAGATGCTGCACTTCAACCTGTATGATTACCGCCAACAGGTATTAGCCGGCGCCCTCTTCATGGACGAAGACGGGGCGATCATCGCCAAGATTCCCTCATATCAGCGTCTGACAGAAAATAACACTCACTAGCTGAACCACAGCGAGACCCAGCCGGTACCAGTACCGGCTGGCAACGCGATTCGATGCCAAAGGCATCCCCGTTTTCAGGAAGAGAGGCGGTGAGTTTTTTTCATGTCCAGCAATGCGCGGAAGCCGTCCAGTTCGAGCGCCACGGCTACTTCGTCGTCGACCACAGCGATTCCCGGCCCGGCGCGCCGATATTCAATCGCACGGTGACGCTGAAGGATTCGTGGGCCAAGGCCGGCAAGTAGCGTCGACAAACAGGGTTTGGCGAATGTCGGCAGAAAAGGCAGAATGACGTTCCGATCACGCCTCTTCTGAAAGGATTTCCCATGCGTAAATTTTTCTTTCTCGTGCCCGTCGCCTGTATCGGTGTTGCTGTCGCCGCGCAGGCCGAAACCATGAAACCCGGCCTGTGGGAAATCACCTCGCAGATGAGCGGCGGCAACATGCCGAAAATGCCGGCCGTTTCTGCTGCGCAACGCAAGCAGATGGAGGCCATGGGCATCAAACTGCCGGGTGCAGCCGGCGGCCCGATGACCGTCACGGCCAAACATTGCGTAACGAAACAAGAAGCTGAAAAACGGCTGCCGCCGCAAGGCGAGGACCCCAACACCCATTGCGCGCAGAAGGACATAAAAACTTCCGGCAACACCACGACCTGGAAAATCGAATGCACCGGCAAGCGGAAGATGAGCGGCGTCGGCTCGATGACCTGGCAAGGCCCGGAGCACTACACGGGAGAATCGACGTTCAGCACGAGCGATCCACAGCGCGGGCCATCGATCATGAAGCAGGTCTACAGCGGCAAGTGGCTCGCAGCAAACTGCAAGTAGTGCCGGGGCACGCCACGCAAGCCGCTGACGGCGCGTCGTGCGAAAAGCAAACCGGGGAATGGCGGGAGGGTGTCTGCCGAACTATGGTTTGCAATCCTTGCCACAACTGCGCTTTCGCTTTCATGCTTTAACGTGTTACCACGATAGTTACCACGTTTTTCCCTTCGCTACCCATGACATGCGCCAGGGCCTCCGGCAGATCATGCGATCAGTCAGGCCGTATGCCGATGCCGCCCACCGGATTCAACAGCAGCAGCATGCCGCAGGCCGGCACACGACGCGCGCAGGCGATCAGGCCCGGCGCGATGTACAGCAAAGGCAATAGCCCGATCAAATAGCCCAGCAACGCGATTGAGGTATGCATATCCATTATTTCATCTAGTCCATCAAAAAAAGCCGCCTGCACCAGAAGTGCAAGGCCGGCCGCACCTTGTAAGTGCGGCCGGCTGTTGTGGGTGCGTCGTGAAGCGGCGGAGAGGAGCACCGAACCCGAGACGCGCCGCCTGGAATCTCCCGTTTCCAAGCCGGGTATTTCCAGCGCGCCCATGAAATCGCAAAGCGCGCTGGAATACTGCGGCTACGGCAGGATGCCAATCACTTTGCAGAAGCTCTCAGGGTGAGCCAAAGCGACATCCATGCGCAGGTGCGCAATGAAGCCGTATTGGAGGTTGCCCATGAAGGTTTCGCGCATGACCTCGATTCGCATGTCCTGCCGTACCCCGATCAAGAGTTGACTGAAGTCGCCAACAATGATCGGACTGCAAACCGCGCCGGATGTACCTTGCACCTGCGTAATCGGGATGGAGGTTGTCACCAGTTGCGGCAGGCCTGCCAGCGCCGGAGGTGGTTGCAGCGGCTGTCCGGTGGTGTCGGCAAAGCCCTGGATCGTTCGCCAGGTACGCGGGTGCATTACCTGCGCCGTAGGCTTCGCCGCGTTATCCAGCTCCAGCTCATATAGCGCATCCAACTGCTTACCGTACGTAGTGAGCTGAGCCCCATTGGTGCCCATGCTTACGCTGTTCACGTTCGTGGTGTTGAAGATGCCCCGTGGCTCCGGCGCGGTGCCACTGCCGATCAGGGCAACCCGATCCAGCTCGCCGGCCAGCGCTCCGGCAAACGCCGCCGAGAGTGCCTGATCGATGTTGGCTGAGTCGTCGAGCAGCTCGCGCGAGACTTTGACCAGCACAGCGAGCGAGCGCGCCGTGAAGGTTACAGCCTCGAAGGTGGGGTCACTCTCAGCCACGGCTGCATTTTCCGCACGCCATCCTGCCGTTGGGTCGCTGGCGATTCGGGCGATGGTTGTCACTTGAGTTTCCAGCGGAACAGTGAGCGCGCCGGCCTGGATACACACCATCTTCGCGCGCATCTTGTCGATGATGTCGGCCATCAACCGCTTGGGTACGGTGTAGCCCCCTGCGGAATCGGTGCCCTCAGCCAATGCGTTACGGATATCACCCCGATTGGTGCCGCTGACCATCGCGGCAACGTACTCGCCGAAACTGAAGTCATCGCGGCTCCCTGAGTATGCTACCTGGTCGATAAAGCTGTCGTTCTTGTTGAGTATCTGAATTCGCGCCCCAGTGGAAGATCGCATCTGGTTGCCCATGCCGCCAGACTCCTTCGCGACAATTTCGTTCATCGACAATTGCCGATCGAGAAGTTGCGCAATCCTTGATGTTTCCTCGGCGTATTTCAGGAACTTTTCAGCATCGTCGTTTTTTCCAGCCGTCATGGCTGCACTTGCCTTGTCCGCGAACTCGTTTGAGATCCGCCGGCAGTTGCTACGCTCGGAAAGCAGCTCGCCGCGGCTCATTTTACTAAGTTCTTTGTTGCTGATCTTGTGCCCGGCCTTGGCGATTTCGATCTGTGTCAGGCGACACGTCATTTCCCCGTCATGGTCGCTTTCATTCCAAGGGGTAGGCTCGTAGAGGTTCCTGTGATTGGTTCTTGCATTCATGGTGTTTCTCCAAATTGCGGTCGGGTAAACGCCAAAAGGCGCGCCGACCAGGGTTCAAAATGATTGACTTGGCCAAGGCGCGCCCTTCGTGGAAGGTGCCGCAATTCGATCACATTGGTCCGAAGGCCGTAGGCCAGCGGGATGCGATAGCCGAAGATTATCATTAAAAAGATTTCAATGCAACGGCGGTTTCCTTGTCGTTTGGCCAAGGGTTACTTTGCTGGCCATCAGTTTCGCGAGTTGGTGCTGTAGAACAATCTGCATAGCGGCGCGCCCCAGATCGGGCAAGAGCCCTCGCTCCAAAATCACCTGTGCGGCATACGCAAGATCGCCGTGCTGCGATATATCGTTACCAGACACTGCGCTGCGTAGCGCGTCCACTAGACACTCCAGTTCCTTGCCGCTCATGCTCAATCTCCTTCCCTTCGTAGTAGTTCGGTGTCTATACGTCTGCACTTTCATCGCGTTCGGCTGAAATCAACTCCGCCAAGCGCGCCTCCTGCCGCTCGATCTCCTTGGCTGCATTCGCGGCCCATCGCTCGGCGCCCTTAATGCGCCACAGTGATTCACTTTTTTCCAGTTGGGCAATCCGGGCATTGAGGCGGCGAATTTCCATCATCGTCGTCTTCTGGCAGGTTTCGCCGCAGTACCGGCGCGGCCGGCCTGATCCCTCCCGATCCTGGAGTTCCTTTCCACATTTCAGGCAATTCATTCCTTTGTCCTTTCAATAAATTCACGTTTTTTGAGGGGTACCCCCCCATTACTCCCGCCCATAAAAATCTAGCTAGGCGAACGGTACCGAGGCTTGGGTCTGTAGAGATTTGATGCCCCCCCCTATCCCTACCCCTGCCACGCTCGCCCCTATCGAATTACTCGAATAACCGAAAAACCGGACTGGGTTCGATCTGCATGACTTTCGTGTTTTTCGGTTATTCGAGTATTTCGACATACCCCGCCGTCCATGGGCTATGTGTTTGAGTAGAAGAAAGAACCTTTGAAAATGCTTCATAGCGAATTACTCGAATCGTCGAACAGCGCCGGATTGACGTGATACAGCGGCGTCGGCCGCGCCCCGATGTTGCGCTGCATGCGAACAGGCGAGAGCGCGTTCCATTCGGTCAGCCGCGCCGCTGCATCCTCCAGACGCTTGACGGTGCGGAACCGGCCCTCCAATGCCTTCTGCGCCTCGCTGCGCTTGAACTGCGTCAGCCGGTGCGCCTGTATCCAGCGCAGCAGGGCGCGCGCATCATCCTCGATGGCATCGGCGCCCAGGAGCCGGAACGCGCTCTCCGCGTGCGGGATCAATAGCGAGGCCAGGCGCACCGCACGGCGCATGCAATCGACGTCCACCCGGCGCGCTTCGCTCCGGCTGTGCGCCAACTCCAGCAGCGCCGCGATCCGCGCCACGGCGCCGGGCAGCTTGCCCGACCAGTCCGAGATGGATTCAAACCGTCCGCCGTCGCCCTGGTTGCGCTCCACCTTCTCGGCAAACACCAACCACAGCTCGCGGGCCTCGTCGGACAGATCGAGAACTATCGGCGCACCAGGCGGCGCCGGATCGGTGCGCGGCAGCAGCGAGAACAACAGGTTCTCCCATTCGTCGCGCAGCGCAGAAGGTATGCCGATGCGGGCGCGCACGTCCCGCGCTCCCACCATGCTTTCAGGAATCACAAACAGGAACCGCGCCAGGAGTCCGCTATCGCGGAAGCGCCGCACGCCTGCCAGCTCGGCCAATATGCCCGGCTGAATCATCAGGCCAAAGGAGAGTGCCGGACGGTCGACGTGCGCCTCGCGGCCGGCGCGATCCACGCGGAAGGGCGCCCCACTGTGGCTCTGCAGGAAGGCGTCGATATTCGCCACGCCGCCGCTGTACTGCCCCGCAAGAATCTGGAAGATGCCCGGCTCATCCGACAACACCGTCATGCGTTCGCCATGTTCGGCTATAAGGCCCTGCAGGCGCTCAGGCGTTACGTCGCCGGTGGAGAGGCGAGGCGCGCGCAGCTCGTCGGGTGTTGCCAGTTCCTCGTCTTCGATCTGTTGCCGGATTTGTTCTCGCTCGTGCGCGTCAGCCGCCTTCGCCGCTTGCTGCGTCAATGCCTCGATGCGCTTCTTTGCCACCAGGCGCCGGCTATTGACGCGGGCGATTTCGGCGCGCAGCCGGTCTCGCTCCAACTTCTCATAGCGATGCAGCGGTGCAGCCAGGGCGCCGATGATTGCGGTCTTGCGAGCCCCGGAAGGCAGTGCCACCAGCGTCCACAAGCTCAGTGTTTCCCGGTATTCGTCGGAGTAGGGCGCGACTTCGAAGCGGCGTTGCAGTACCGCCGCCAGCACGGACAAGGCGCACATGATGCTTGCCGCCTCGGGTGTCTGCGTACTGCGCGCAACGGCCGTCGCCATCTCCCCGATGACGCCGGGAAGCAGATCGGTCGCCGACAGGGCTGGCGTCTGGATCGCGCCGGGCAGCGACAACTCGCCGAATTGCTCGGGGATCTCCTCGCGCCATCCGTTGCCTCTCGCGATGTAGGCCAGGCTGGCCAATGTCACACGCTGCCCGCCGTCGCGTGCAAAGGATTGCCATCGCTTGCGGTGTTCGTCGGCGTCGAACTTGGCGGACTGCTGCGCCCAGGTTGCCCACAAGTCGAAGCCCTGGTCACTCCCGCCTGTCTCATGGTGCAGAGCCATGCCGGTACGCACCCAGGCATCATGATTATCAAAGTCGCCGCAGTAGCGCAGCATCGCCCGCGTGCGCTCGATCTCATGCGCCGGCAATGTCCTACCCTTGCCGGCCTCGCGTTCGCCGCTTGGCGGGCCTCCTGCGCGACTTGTTCGTTCCAGCCAGCGCGGCGCCTCGGGAATCTCTACATCGGGCCGCCAGGGATCAAGCTCATCAAGCCAGGTGTAATTCGGCGTCGGTTCGACGCAGATGTAGCAGTGCGGGCCGTGTTTCAGATCAACATCGGCACCGGCCGTACCTGGATAGCTCGCCCCTTCGCGCGCCTTCAGCAGGTAATGCCATCCGCCTGATCGGGTGCGCTGCACCGGGCCATCGGGCAGGGCGCCATGCTTCGCCACCAGGGCATCGAAGGTTTCCGCGCCGCGCTTGTCGTCGCGCACATCGACGTCGACGGCAACCAGCCCATCCAGCGCCATGCCGACGCCGGCATGGGGCAGGCGTTGGAACCAATCGCGAATGACCGCCTCGTCGGTTGTGGCGTCTTTGGCGCCGTGTTCGCACAATGGCGCCTTGCTGTGTGGATGGCAAGGGAGGATGCGAAATCCACGGCGGGCATAGCGAACGGCGAAGTCGATCAGCGATATGCCGCTGGAATCTGATCCTTGCGTCATCAGGCGTGCCCTCCTGCCGGCATCGCCATGACCATGCCGGCCTTGGCTGCCTCGCGGGCCTCAACCAATAGCTTGTGACTTACCTTGTTGCCATTGGCCCGCATTATGGCGGTGCAATGGCCACACAACAGCCAAGCCGTGCAGTAGATCGCCCCCGACAGATCGAGGTGAGTAACGCGACCGATTCCTCGGGCCTTACGCGCGGCCGTGAACGGCTTTTCGCACTCACCGCAATGGTCTCCGCAACCAGCGCGGATCAACTCGTCACCCAATGCTTTGCTGATTGCGCCACGTAACGGCAGAACCGATAGCATCGGGCACCCTGAGCCCTCGCGCACGGACCAAGTCTTTTGGCCATGAGGCACCCCCTGGTGGCTTTTCATGGCCGCTTACCGAGCACGTGACGCGATAACGCGCTCATGTAGCCATTGCGTTATTTCGGATTCAATCCAACCAACAGACTGCGCGCCTAGGTGTATCGGCTTGGGGAAGGTGCCGGCAGCAGCCATGGAATATATGGTGGAACGGGAAAGGCCCGTGCGGGATTCAACTTGCTTGCGCCGTAGGATGGTTAGCGCGCCTTGGATTTGTGCAGCCATGTTTCGCTTTCTCCTGTTGAAGGTAAAGCGCTCCGGAACAGTCCGGAACATAGCTATCCATTATTCACATTGAGATTTTGAAATCTTTCTATTTATAAGGGCTGCTTTTTAGAAACTCTTGCGCCGCTCGTCTTTTCGATTTCCTTCCTTTTCCCGTAGTAGGCTGCCCGCGCGGACTCATACGAAACCGACCAGTCGGCGGCAACGCGCGCGATGGCGGCGGTAGCCTTCAGTCCAGAATCAGAATTAAGTGCATTGGCGATATCGCAATAGATACCAAGTCGCTGCCACTCCGCCCGCGAGAATGGAAGCGATATCTTCGTCCAAGGCAGCTGGATTTCATCTTCCCATCGCCCCCCCCTGGATCACCTTCCACAACTGATTTGCCAGTTCATTCAAGACTATTGCATCAACTTTTTCTTTATTGAAAACTTGCTCACAAAATCGAATGATAATGCGCAGATGAAACTCGTCGGCTTCGACATCAGATAAGGACCCGCTACCAAGGCGTTCGATGTACTCATGAAAGTCTTCCGGACCAGCCAAAAAGTACGGCTCCCTGTCCTGAGGGTCATTTCTCTTCGATTTTGGCGGCGAGAAAATCAGGCCATCAAAATTGGTACTTTTTCTCACAACACCCCCTTTCGTGCCCCCTTGATTCAGGATCGCCGCGCCAGCCGGGTAAGGGTGCCCGGTGTTCGCCCTTGGGGATCAGCCGCAGGCTAGGCGCAGCGAAATCAGTTACAGCAAACCTCGTTCCGCGAACGACAGCGGCATACCCCGGCCGGCGACAATGAAATGGTCAAGCACCTTGACGTCCACCAAAGCCAGGGCGGATTTAAGCGATCCGGTCAACACTTCGTCGGCGCGGCTAGGCTCGCTCAGTCCGGACGGGTGATTATGGGCGAATATGACGGCGGCGGCATTCAAGCGCAGCGTCACCTTCACCACTTCACGCGGGAAAACGCTCGTCTGCGTCAGGGTGCCCCGGAACAGTTCTCTGTACTCGATTAGGCGATTTTGAGCATTGAGGAACAGCGCCACGAATGCCTCATGTTCCAGTTCGGCAAGATGCAGCATCAGGAGGGCACGAACTGCGCCAGGAGAACTCAGGCACGCGCCCGGCTCACGTAGGCGCGAATTCAAAACAGCCAGCGCCTTGAGAATGATTGCATCGCCCCGGCGACGGGGGCGGGCGGGTGCAGCGGTAGAATTGCCAGTAGCCATGATTCACCTCGTATGTAGGTGGGTTGCGGTCAGGGGTCGCCGGGTGTTTCCGCACTCGCCGGCCCCGCTTTTTGCCTCGCGGCAAATTCGAGTTATTTCATGCGGCGTGCCCGTGCAGCGGGATTACTTGGGCGCCGGCCTTGATCTTGTCCAGGTAGTCAGCCCACTGCTGCATCATCTTGACGCGCTCCGCCAGATACTCGGCACGGTTGTATGCCCCCCGCACTTCGTCCCGCTCACAGTGCGCGAGCTGGCGCTCTATCACGTCAGGGCGATAGCCCTGCTCGTTCAGCATGGTTGAGGCCACGGCGCGGAATCCGTGCCCGGTCATCTTGCCTTTATACCCCAGGCGGTACAGCGCAAAAAGCATGGTGTTGTTGCTTATCGGCTTATCCCGATTCCTGCCAGGGAACACGAAGCGGCTGCGGCCGGCGAGCACCTGTAGCTCACTAAGGATCGCCAGGGCTTGAGCGGAGAGCGGGACGATATGCTCGGATTTCATTTTCATTCTGGCGGCAGGGATAACCCATAGCGCGGCCTCCTGGTTGAACTCCGACCACTCCGCCCCGATCAGCTCATTGGTGCGGACGAAGGTGAGCGCCAGCAGTTGCAAGGCGTGCATGGTTTGCTTGTCGCCTTGCTCGGCATAGGTGTCGATTGCTCGCAGTAAGGTCGGCACGTCTTCCGGCCTGACGGCGGCCTGGTGCTTTTTGATGTGCGGCGTCAGAGCGCCCCGCAGATCGGCGGCAACGTCCCGCTTGCAGCGCCCCGTTGCGATGCCGTAGCGGAACACTTGTCCACACGCCTGCATCAGCCGGTGCGCCAGATCATGCGCCCCGCGCTTCTCAATCTTGCGGGACATTTCCAAAAGCTCGGGCGCTTCAATCTCGCCAATCGGCCGCGCCCCGATGAACGGGAAGGTGTTAACCTCGAACCGGCGGAGAACATCGTTGGCGTGTTTCGGCACCCAGGTATGCAGTTGCTTCGCGTACCACTCCCGCGCAACGGCCTCGAACGAATTTTCAGATGCCCGTAATTGCCGCAGTTTGCCGGCCTTGCGTTCGGCGGACGGATCGATAGACTCCCCCATCAGCCTGCGGTTATCATCACGGCGCTGTCGCGCTTCCTTCAATCCGATTTCGGGATAGACGCCAAGGGATAGGGATTTTTCCTTGCCGGCCATCCAATACCGCAGCCGCCAGTATTTTCGCCCGTCCTCATAAACCCACAGGTAGAGGCCCGCACCATCGTGAAGCTTGCGTATGCTCTTTCCCCCGCTGGTGGCGTTGTCGCATTCCTTCGCCGTCAGGGTGTTCTGCTTTGCGGCCATCGTGGTAACTCCTCGACCGTGGTAACTCTGTACCACGATTTTTACCACGGTCTTACCACGGAAGCAACGGGATTAACTCGGAACGGTCAGGAACGCGCTACACATGAAAAAGCCCGCTGGCAGCGGGCTTTAGGAATAATCTGGAACGGTTTGGAGGTGAAGCTGGCGGAGAGGGTGGGATTCGAACCCACGGTAGGCTTGCACCTACGCCTGATTTCGAGTCAGGTACATTCGACCACTCTGCCACCTCTCCGCGCGGCGCGCATTATAACCGGCGCCGGCCGATCCTGAACCGTTGCCGGAGAAAACCTTGCTTCCGCATTTTCATCTGCTGCATTTTTCTTCGCACCTTGCAGTGAAGTTGAAACGGGCCGCACTTGTCGGCGGCGGTGCGCTGCTGGCCGCAACGCTGATTTTTGTCGCATGGACACGCTACAGCGCGCCGCTGGCACCGCCTGCCGAGACGGGCGAGCTGGTCGTGGCAACGCTTGTCGCACCGGGACTCTTCGCACGTGATGAAAGCGGCGTGGAAACCGGCGCCGATCATGATCTGGCATCCGAATTCGCTGCCAGCCTGGGCGTCAAGGCACGCTTCATCATCGCCGCCGATGCGTGGGAACTGATGGGTCTGGTGGAATCTGGCCAGGCGCACATGGCCGTTTCGGCGCCACTTGGCAGCGGCGAACTGAAGTTTTCGACGCCGGTGCGTAGTGTCAGCCAATGGATTGTCGGCCGCGATGACACGCTGGGACCGAATGAGCTGAGCGACCTGGCCGGCCGCCGGGTCGAGGTCGTCGCCGGCTCGCCGCTGGCCGATACGCTGCGCGGCCTCGATCAGCAGGCGCAACCGCAGATCATCGAAATGCCCGATGCCGATGAAACGCGGCTCCTGACGCGCATCGCCGAGCGCAACAGCGATCTGGCGGCAACCCATGAAATCAGCCTCGACCTGGCCAGCCAGTTTCATCCCGAACTGACCCGCCGCCTCAGGCTGCCGGGAAACATCGAATTCGGCTGGGCCTTCGCCAGGGGCAACGACGCACTGCGGGCGCAAGCCGATGCCTTTCTCTCTGGCGCACGAAAAAGCGGCCTGCTGGCGCGTATCGACGACCGTTACTTCGGCCATGTCGAACGCATCGATGCAAACAGTTCGCTTCAGCTCATCGAAGACATCAAGACCCGGCTGCCCGCCTTGCGCCGCCACTTCCATGCCGCGCAGGAGCTGACCGGCATCGACTGGCGGCTGATCGCCGCGCTGGCCTACCAGGAATCGCACTGGGATCCGCTCGCCACCTCTGCCACCAATGTGCGCGGCATCATGATGCTGACCGAGGACACCGCCGACCATCTTGGCGTCAGGAACCGGCTCGATGCAGCCGAGAGCATCCGCGCCGGAGCGCGTTACCTGGCCGAACTCGCCGCTCAGTTACCCGCCAGCGCCAAGCCGCCCGATCGGATCTGGCTGGCGCTTGCCGCCTACAATCTGGGTATGGGACATTTCCGCGGCGCACAGGCGATTGCCCGCAGCATCAAACGCGATCCCGACAACTGGTATGAAATGAAAAAGGTTCTGCCGCTGCTCTCGCGGCCGGACATCGCTGAACGGCTTAAATCTGGCCCCGCACGCGGCGGCGAGGCGGTGATTCTGGTGGAAAACGTGCATACCTATTACGACATCCTCAGCCACTTCGAGGCGCCGCATTCCACACCCTTCCCCAGACCGCTCATGCAGCAGTAATTTTCTCCAGGCCACCCATCCATGAACGCAATGCCGCCGGCACCGTGATGCTGCCGTCGGCATTCTGGTAATTCTCCAGCACCGCCACCAGCGTGCGACCAATGGCCAGGCCCGAGCCGTTGAGCGTGTGCACGAGTTCCGGCTTGCTCTTTTCACTGCGGAAGCGCGTTTGCATGCGCCGCGCCTGGAAGGCCTCGAAATTGGAGCAGGAGGAAATCTCGCGGTAGGCGTTTTGCGCCGGCAGCCAGACTTCGAGGTCATAAGTCTTGGCTGCGGAAAAGCCCATGTCGCCGCTGCACAGCGCCATCTTGCGGTAAGGCAGGTCGAGTTTTTGCAGCACCGCCTCGGCATGGCCGGTGAGTTCCTCCAGCGCCTGCCAGGATTTTTCCGGGGGTACGATCTGCACCAGCTCCACCTTGTCGAACTGGTGCTGGCGAATCATGCCGCGCGTATCGCGGCCATAGCTGCCGGCCTCGGAGCGGAAACACGGCGTATGCGCAACGAATTTCAGCGGCAGCGCGGCGGCATCGAGAATCTCGCCGCGCACCATGTTGGTCACCGGAACTTCGGCGGTGGGAATCAGATAAAACTTTTCGTTCTCGTCACGCGGCACATGGAACAGATCGGCCTCGAACTTCGGCAACTGACCGGTGCCAAACATGCTTTCGGCATTTACCAGATACGGCACATAGACTTCGGTGTAGCCATGCTCGCCGGTATGCAGGTCGAGCATGAACTGCGCCAGCGCCCGGTGCAGGCGCGCAATCTGTCCCTTCATCACGGCGAACCGGCTGCCGGAAATTTTCACCGCTGTCTCGAAATCCAGCCCGCCCAGCGCACTGCCCAGCTCGACATGGTCGCGCGGCGCGGCGATGGTTTTCGGCGCGCCCCAGCGCAACACTTCGATATTGCCGCTCTCGTCGCGCCCGGCCGGCACACTCTCGTGCGGCAGGTTGGGAATGCCGGCGAGGAAAGCATCGAAGCGCGGCATCAGTTCGGCCAGCGCCGCCTCGCCGGCTTTCAGCGCGTCGCCGAGACCGGCCACTTCGGCCAGCACGGCGCTGGCATCCTCGCCCTTGCTCTTCAGGATGCCGACCTGCTTCGACAGCGTGTTGCGCCGCGCCTGCAAGTCCTGGGTCTGCGTTTGCAGCCGCTTCCGCTCGGCTTCCAGCGTTTCGAATGCGCCGCTGTCCAGCGTCACGCCGCGCGTGGCAAGCCGCTCGACGACGAAGGGAAGATTGCTGCGGAGAAGTTGAATATCGAGCATGCGGTTTCCTATCGTTTCTTTTTTGCCTGCGCGTCGAGTTCGCGCAAATGTGCCAGTTTGTCGGCGATTTTCTGTTCCAGGCCACGCGCCACCGGCTGGTACCAGCTCACGGCCGGCATGCCCTCGGGAAAGTAATTCTCGCCGGCGGCATAGCCTTCGGTTTCGTCGTGGGCATAACGGTATTCGGCGCCAAAACCCAGATCCTTCATCAGTTTCGTCGGCGCATTGCGCAGATGATCCGGCACGCTGCGGCTGCTGTCCCTGGCGACAAAGGCGCGGGCGGCATTATAGGCGACGTAGGCCGCGTTCGATTTGGGCGCCACGGCCAGATACAGCACCGCGTTGGCCAGCGCCAGTTCGCCTTCCGGGCTGCCCAGCCGCTCGTAGGCGGCGCAGGCATTGAGCGCCGCTTCCAGCGCGCGCGGGTCGGCCAGGCCGATGTCCTCGCTCGCCATGCGCACGATGCGGCGGCCCAGGTAGAGCGGGTCGGCGCCGCCGTCGAGCATGCGCACCAGCCAGTACAGCGCCGCATCGGGATGCGAGCCGCGCACGGCTTTATGCAACGCCGAAATCTGGTCGTAGAAGGCGTCGCCGCCCTTGTCGAAACGGCGCAGGTCGGAGGCCAGCACCTCGCCCAGAAAGTCGGCGCTGGCGATACGGCGATCACTGGCGCCGGCCGCCGTTTTCACCTGCTCCAGCACGTTCAGCAGCCGCCGCGCATCGCCGTCGGCATAGCCGATCAACCGCGCGCGGGCCTCGGGTTCGAAATCCAGTTCGGGAAATGCCAGCGACCGGGCCCTGTCAAACAGCGCGCCCAGTTCCGCCGCGTCGAGGCTCTTCAGCACATACACCGCCGCACGCGAGAGCAATGCGGAATTCACCTCGAACGACGGGTTCTCCGTCGTCGCGCCGATAAACGTCACCGTGCCGTTCTCGACATAGGGCAGGAACGCATCCTGTTGCGCCTTGTTGAAGCGATGCACTTCATCGACGAACAGGATCGTGCGCCGCCCGCGCTGGCGCATGCCCTCCGCCTGCTGCATCGCCTCGCGGATATCCTTGACCCCGGAAAACACTGCCGAGAGCGCGACGAACTCGGCCTCGAAGGCATCCGCCATCAACCGCGCCAGTGTGGTCTTGCCCACCCCCGGAGGCCCCCACAGGATCATTGAATGCGGCACGCCAGACTCGAACGCGAGGCGTAACGGCTTGCCCGGTCCGAGCAGATGCGCCTGACCGATGACATCAGCCAGCGCCTGCGGACGCATCAGCTCGGCCAGCGGCGCAGGCGGATGAACGGCGGGGAAAAGGTCTGCGCTCATGGTTTTACAGGGTCTGGCAAGCGGTCGAACGGGCTGGCACGCCGCGCCCGTTCTGGTTGAGGACGTGAGTGTAAATCATGGCCGCCGCAACAATGGAATGACCGAGCCTCTTGCAAAAAGCTCAAGGTTGAACTTCCGCACGGAGTGGCCTATAAAGAGGCTTCAGATTCCAAAGTCTCAAAAATGCGCGCATCCTCTCTCGCACTTCTGGGCGCAAGCCTGTTCGCACTTGCCCTGGCTGGCGGTTGCGCCGCGCCGCAACCGCTGCCATTCCGCCTGGTCGATTCGGGTACGGAAGTGCAAAACGGGGCGTTCTTTCCCGATAGCCAGCGCCTCGAAGTGAGGGTCGACGGGGAGCTTTACAGCGGGTTCTATATCGTCGCCACCAGCGTCGCCTATTCGCAAACGCTCTACAGCCGGCGTTTCTTTCCGCGCGACACGATAACCACCATCACGTCGAATTCGGCGCGCGCGCATCTTGTCTCCACGGAAGGACGGCAAATGAACTGCGAGATTTTGTTCGAGGTACGACGTGCGCTGGGCGAGTGCCGCACGCCGGCGGGCAAGGTCTATCAGCTGATTGCCGACGGACAGTAAACGCAGGCCCCGCGGCCTACCAGAGCTTCCACCACGGTTCGATGCGGTTCAGCCCGCGTTTGTAATACGCGCTGTCGGGGAAGTTCTTGCGCATCACCCGCTCGGCATCGTCGCGCAGATCGTTCATACCCAGCTTGTCATAGGCCTTGACCACGATGAACAGGGCTTCTTCGTTGGCCGGGGCGTCGGGATAGGTCTTGATGGCGTGCTGGGCGCGGTTGAGCGCGGCGACATAGGCCTCGCGCTTCATGTAGTAGCGGGCGACATGCACTTCGTGCGAAGCCAGCGCATTGACCAGGTATTTCATGCGCAAAGTGGCATCCGGCGTGTATTTGCTTTCGGGGAAGCGGGTAATCAGCGTCTTGAAGGCATCGAAGGAGTCGGCGGCGGCCTGCGGGTCGCGCTCGGTGAGATCCTGCATGCTCAGATGGCCCAGCATGCCGAGGTCTTCGTTGAAATTGACCAGGCCTTTCAGGTAATAGGCGTAATCGACGTTGGGATGGTTCGGATGCAGGCGGATGAAGCGGTCGCAGGCGGCGATGGCGGAGGCCGTTTCGCCCTGCTTGTAGTAGGCATAGGCGACTTCGAGTTGCGCCTGCTGGGCAAAGCGGCCATAGGGAAAGCGCGACTCAAGCTTTTCAAACAGCTTGATGCCCTGTTCGTAACCGCCTTCGGCAATCGCGCTCTTGGCTTCGGTGTAGAGCTTGCTGGCGCTCCACTTGCTGGTTTCGTCGATCTGCTCGGGCAACAATCCGCAACCGCCAGCCAGGGCGAGGAAGGCGACGGGAAGAAGTGTCTTGAGGATTGCCGCTAAACTGCGCATGATGAAAGATGCCTCGCAAAAAAGTCCGGCCGATTATAGCCCAAGCGACTCCGCACCCCTGTTGCCGCCGGGGGTCGACATTCCCCAGGAATTCGCCGGCCTGCGCTTTGATGCGGCGCTGGCGAAGCTGTTCCCCGAGCATTCGCGCAGCCGCTTGCAAGGCTGGCTGAAAGAGGGACTGATCCGGCTCGACGGCAGGGTGGTCGATGCCAAGCATCGCTTGCTGGGCGGCGAACAGGTCGCCTGCGACGACAAACTCGCCGTGTTGCCAGCGCCGACCTTTTCCGACGCCGGCGAGGACATCGCGCTCAAGATCGTTTATGAAGACGCCTCGCTGCTGGTGATCGACAAGCCGGCCGGGCTGGTCGTCCATCCGGGCAATGGCAATCCATCCGGTACACTGCTCAATGCCCTGCTCCACCACGCGCCGCAACTCGCCGGAGTGCCGCGCGCCGGCATCGTGCATCGGTTGGACAAGGACACCAGCGGCCTGCTGGTGGTGGCCAAGACACTGGTGGCGCAGACCGACCTGGTGCGCCAGTTGCAAGCGCATACGGTCAGGCGGCACTATCTGGCGCTGGCACTGGGCCAGGTCGAGCGCGACGGCATGGTGGATGCGCCGCTTGGCCGCCACCCGACGCAGCGGACGAAAATGGCCGTGGTGCGCCCCGGTTCCGGCGGCAGCAAGGAGGCGCGCACGCATTACCATGTGCTGGAACGCTTCGCCCGGGCGACGCTGCTCGAATGCCGGCTGGAAACCGGACGCACGCACCAGATCCGTGTCCATCTGGCCTCCCGCAAGCATCCCCTGGCCGGCGACAAGACTTATGGCAAGACATGCAGTGGCGATGCGCGGCTCGATGTCTTCCCGCGCCAGGCGCTGCATGCCTGGCGGCTGGCGCTGACGCATCCGGAAACCCATGAGGAAATGGCCTGGGAATCGCCGCTGCCGGACGACTTTGCACGACTGCTGGAGAGCTTGCGCCATGACCCGGCCGCTTGACCTGATCGTTCCCGACTGGCCGGCGCCGCGCGGCGTGCGCGCGCTGGTAACGACACGGCAGGGCGGCGTCAGTGGCGGGCCGTGGACAAGCCTCAACCTGGCCTCGCATGTCGGCGATGATGCAGCGGCGGTAGCGGAAAACCGCGCTCGCCTCTGCGCCCACCTGCCGTCCGAGCCGCCGTGGCTGACGCAGGTGCATGGTGTGCGTTGCGTGGATGCGGCGACAGCGCTACCCGGCGTCGAGGCCGATGCCAGCTTCACGCGTGCGCGCGGCGTGGTCTGTGCGGTGCTCACCGCCGATTGCCTGCCGCTGCTGCTGTGCGATGAACATGCCACGCGGGTCGCTGCCGTGCATGCCGGCTGGCGCGGGCTGGCCGATGGCGTGATCGAGGCCAGTGTCGCGGCGCTGGCCGTGCCGGGCGAAAGACTTCTCGCCTGGCTGGGGCCGGCGATCGGGCCGCAGAATTTCGAGGTCGGCGCCGAGGTGCGCGCGGCCTTCCTCGCCCACGATGCGGCGGCGGCTTCCGCCTTCAGCGAACTCGGCGCAGGCAAATGGCGGTGCGACATCTACCATCTGGCGCGGCAGCGGCTGGCTGCGCTGGGCATTCGCCGTATATTCGATGGCGGGCTTCAACGGCGCGGAGACATGTGCCGCGTCCCCCAAGGGGATTTCCTGCGGGGCAAAACCACGCTTAAGCCCGACGCCAGCGCTTTGCGCCCCTGCGGGGAGTTTTGTACCGTGCGCGATGGCGAGCGCTTTTACTCCTTCCGCCGCGACAACATCACCGGCCGCATGGCCAGTTGCATCTGGCTGGAATGACTGCCACGCCCGCCACTCCATTTTCCGGCCTGACGCCTTCATTAATGCTCGATGCGCTGGAAAGCATCGGCATGGCGCCGGACGGACGTCTGCTGGCGCTCAACAGTTACGAGAACCGCGTCTGGCAGATGGGCGTCGAGGATGGCCCGCCGCTGGTCGTCAAGTTCTACCGGCCGGGACGCTGGAGCGATGCGCAGATTGCCGAGGAACATGCCTTCGTACTGGAAATGCAGGCGGAAGAACTCCCGGTGGTCGCGCCGCTGGTCATCGATGGCTGCACGCTGTTTGCGCATGCCGGATTTCGTTTCGCCGTCTATCCACGCCAGGGCGGCCGCGCGCCGGAATTTTGCGAGCCACGGATTCTGGAATGGATGGGCCGGCTGATGGCACGCATTCATCAGGTTGGCGAGCGTACCCCGTTCGCCGTGCGGGAAACGCTCGACTGCGCCAGCTTCGGCAGCGAACCACGCGACTGGCTGCTGGCGCATGACAGCGTGCCGGCCGATCTGGCCCCCATCTGGCGCGGTGTCGCCGATCAGGCACTCGACGGTATACGCCATTGTTACGAACGCGCCGGCGCCGTGCAGCTAGTGCGCCTGCATGGCGACTGCCACGTCGGCAATGTGCTGTGGACCGAGGGTGGAGAAATGAGCGGGCCGCATTTCGTCGACTTCGACGATGCCCGCATGGGTCCGGCGATTCAGGATTTGTGGATGCTGCTCTCCGGCACGGCGGAAGACATGGGCCGGCAGATGGGGCATGTGCTGGCCGGCTACGAAATTTTCCGCGAATTCGATGACCGCGAGCTGCATCTGATCGAGGCGCTGCGCACCCTGCGCCTGCTGCACCATTCGGCCTGGCTGGCGCGGCGCTGGGATGATCCAGCCTTTCCTGCCGCATTCCCGTGGTTCGCGAGCCACCGTTACTGGGAGGAGCGTATCCTCGAACTGCGCGAGCAGATCGCGGCGATGCAAGAGTCGGCGCTGGTGGTACGGTGAATCGGGATGGGGACGAACGTGGAGGCGAACGGAATGCGTGAAGGCAGCGTGAAGTGTTTGAGCAGCGAGGGGTTCCACCGCATGGCCTATGTCGAATGGGGCGACGCCGCGAATCCGCGCGTGCTGGTCTGCGTGCACGGCCTGACGCGTTGCGGGCGCGATTTCGATTTTCTGGCGCAGGCGCTGGAAAAAGACTACCGCGTGGTCTGTCCCGACGTGGCGGGACGCGGCCGGAGCGACCGGCTGCGCAACAAGGCGCTCTACGCCCTGCCGCAATATTGCGCCGACATGACGACGCTGATCGCCCGCCTGAATGTGGCAACGGTCGACTGGGTCGGCACTTCGATGGGCGGGTTGATCGGCATGGCGCTCGCCGCCCAGCCGGGCAACCCGATTCGCAAATTGATCCTGAACGATGTCGGGCCGGTGATTACGGCGGCATCCCTGGCGCGCATTGGCGATTATCTCGGCAAGCCGCCGCGCTTTGACGACATCGAACAGGCCGAAGCCTATGTCCGCCAGGTGTCGGCGCCCTTCGGCCCGCTGACCGATGCCCAGTGGCGGCATTTGACAGTGCATGTGGTGCGCCAGGCCGCCGACGGGAAAATCGAGTTTCTTTATGACCCGGGCATTGCCGAGGCCTACCGCGCGGCGCAGCAAGCCGACGCAGGCAAGGATATCGTGCTGTGGCCGCTGTACGATGCCATCACCTGCCCGACGCTGCTGCTGCGCGGCGCGCACTCGGACTTGCTGACGGCGGAGGCCGCCCAGGCCATGCACCAGCGCGGGCCGCGGGCGCAGCTTGTCGAAATTCCCGGCGTCGGCCATGCGCCGATGCTGATGGATGCGGCGCAGATCGCACCGGTACGGGAATTCCTGCTTCAGTGACGCCCTGAATAGACGCTGGCCGGATCGCGTCCGGACCAGCGGCCAACAACCGGCGCGGCGCGCCGGGCGTCACGGGCCAGGGCCGCGACATTGTCGCCGGTCAGTGCCTTGAGAAAGGCGACCAGCGCTGATTTCTCGGCCGCGCTCAACCCCAGCGGATGCAGCCGCGGATCTTTGTCCGGGTTGTCGATACCGCCTTGATCGTAGAACGCGACGACGTCCTCCAGGGTGGCAAACGAGCCATCGTGCATGTACGGCGCGGTAAGCGCCACGTTGCGCAGCGTGGGTGTGCGATAGGCCCAGCGGTCGGCCGGGTCGAGCGTGACTTCGTAGCGCCCGACGTCCGGCAGCGACTGCTCGAAACTGTCAAGCATTTCGTGGCCGACTTCGGTTCTCGCGCCACCGCCCAGTTCGACTTGATAACGGGTTTTCAGACCCATGCTGCGAGCGTAACCGATGCCGGTGTTGTGGAATTTGCCGTCGGCGAACAGCGCATGCTTCGGCCCCACGGCATGGCAGGCCGTGCACCCGCCCTTGCCGCTGAACACCGCCCAGCCCGCTTTTTCTTCCGCGCTCAGGGCATTCCTGTCCTTGCCGTAGTGCCAGCGGTCGAACCGTGAATTGCCTGACACCAGCGTGCGCTGATAAACAGCCAGCGCCGCGCCAACCGTTTGCATGTCGGCTTTGCGGCCGCCAAATGCCTGCTCGAACAGGCCACGGTAATCAGGCAACTGGCGGATTCTTTCAATCACATAGCCCACGGATGGATTGGCCATTTCGTTGCTTGCCAGCAGCGGCCCCCAGGCCTGGGTTTCGAGACTGAATTCGCGTCCGTCATGAAACAGCTGGCGAACAAAAGCGACATTGAGAATCGTCGGCGAATTGCGCCGCACGGTCTGACCCTCGACGCCAATCGCCGTACCCAGTTCGTTCGAGGTGAAGCCCTGCTCGGGAACGTGGCACATGGCGCATGAAAACGTGTTGTTGTGCGACAGCCGACGATCCATGAACAGCTTGCGGCCGAGGGCGATTTTGGCCGGCGTCGGCGGATTGTCGGCCGGATGCAGCACAGACGGCAGTCCCAGAGGGGGAGGGAACCGGGGTGCCGCCTGTGCGCCGCCGACACAGCACAAGGTGCACAACACACCAAGAATGGGTGACAGAATCGAGGCTGAAAACCTCATCGCGACCCTGTCTGCGACGTGCTCTTCGGCTTTGTCCGCGGCTGCATGCCAGGGGCCGGGGTTTCCAGCAGCAGGGTGCGCACGTCATTGACCAGTACCTGCGGATAAAGGTAGGCCGTGGTGTATATCTCGCGCACCATGCCTGCGCCATCGATCAGGAAAACCTTGAGCACATGGCCCAGCAGCCCGGTTGGTTTGCCTGTCAGCGGATCGCTCTGAACCATGACGTCCTGACCGAATCCGTCGAGCAGCGGCAGCAATTGTCCGAGCGAAGCGGTGGTGAGGAAATCCCAGCGCACCGTATGGCCAGCGCCGACATTTTCACCGCCGTAGGCCGCCATCCGTTCCGGCGTATCGTGTTCCGGATCGAAAGAAAGACTGACGAGACCGACCTTGCCCTTGAGTGCGGCGTCTTTTTCCAGGTCATCCCGCACCTGGTTGAAAACCAGATAGGCATAAGGGCAACCGGCCGGGTCGTTGCAGGATGAATAGACGAAGGCCAGCAGGGTGATGCGGCCCCCCGTGAATTCCTTCAGCCGCCGTTGCCGGCCCTGTGTGTCGAGCACGGGGCCATCGGCGACAGGCTGGATGCGCTGCAACTGATACGTGCCGGGGACAGGCAGGGTAAAGCCCAAGGCGGGAACGCCTTGGGCCCGGACTACACCTGTCAGGCCCGCGAGGACCAGAAAGCTGCCGCCCAGCAGCAGGCGGCAGAGACGATCCCCTCTCATCGTTTTAGTCGGCACGTGCCACCTGGGCGACCGCCGGCTGAACTGCGGCGATGCTTTCCAGCGGTTTCAGGGTCTTCAGGTCACGTACCTGGAACTTCATGTGATGGGCGCGGCCAAGCTTGAGCTTGTAGAAATCGAGGGAAAGCTTTTCCGTCAGTTCCTTGCCGTCCCAGTCATATACCTTCAGGAACTGTTCGTCGTCCTTGCCCTTCTTGTCCCAGTTGGCGAGCAGTGACGAGGTGAAATACACGCGCTTGCCGTCATAGCTCTGCGACACCATGTTGACCTGCGAGCCGATTTTCTTTTTGTAGACTTCCTTCGGGTGCATCGGGTCGCTCATGTCGAAATAGCGTGCCGAACCATCCATGAAGGTATCGACCCACATGCCCTTGCCATTGGCCGCGAGGGAAATATCGACCGGCAGGGGAATTTCCGCCGGATTGCCGATGGCGCCGACGTTATGCGCCTGCCATTCACCCTTGTCGTCCTGTTTATATACCCAGATTTGCGAAGTCAGCGCTGCGGTGGTAATCGCCCAGTTGTCGCCGGGCTGCCATGACCAGCGCACTTCCAGCGGGGCGCCCGGCGTGTTGAACACCTTGAGCGGCTGCATGGTCTTCAAGTCCCACATCACCGATGTATTGCCAAAATGCTTCATGGCCTCGGCATCCTTGATCAGTTTGCCAAGATCCATCATGTAATTGTTCCAGCCGGTGAACGACGAAGTGAGGAACACGTTCTTGCCGGGGTTCACACCGACATCGTAGCCGTAGCCATCACCCTTGCCGATCGGCAGATCGCCAACGGGCATTGCATGGGCGGAAACGAAATCGCCTTTGTTGTTATAGACCACGACTCCGGTTTCGCCCCCGTGATCTTTCTTGTTCGACAACGGGGTAATCATCATGCGCCCGGGCAGGGCATAGAAGGAATGGGGGCCGACATACCCGGTCTTTTCCGCGAAGTTGGCGATGGTCTTGATCAGTTTCGGCTTGGCTGGGTTGCTGCCGATATCGAATACCCATATCTTGTTCGAGTCGAGGCCGCCGGCCCACAAGTGGCGCCGGTCGTCCGACAGTCCCATGTGATGAACTTCATTGCGCCCCCCCAGCGAGAGTTGGGCCACGACCTTGCCGTAGGTTTTCGATTGCGGATTGACATCGACCGTGACCAGCTTGTCGGAACCGTCGCCAATCCCCTTGACACCCAGGGTCATGACGTACACCAGATCCTCCTGACCCTTGATGAGCGGGGTGAAGGGGGAACAACTGGTTTCATCGGCCAACGCCGAGCCGGCGGGCAGTGTGAATGCGGCGGTCAGTACTGCTGCCGCGACGGTACGGGTAAACATAAACTTGCTCATCAGATATCTCCTCGAAGTTGGTTTTTTTCACAGACACCACGCTTCGTTATTGAAGGCGATGTCACGCCCTGACTTTAAGCATTCGGCCAGGTTGTGGCTATTAGGGCTTTCCCTAATGCAGAATGATGTACATCCTGCTCACACCTCGTACAAAATTTGGAGGAAACTTGTGTGCGGAAATCGCTAGCTAGGAGGGTGTCGTGATCGTTATCTGGTTTTGGGGCGTGCTCGGCTTGCTGCTGGTGCTCCTGTTCGTTGCCCTGGCGGTCGTGCGCAAGCGCGATACCCGGCATGCGGAATTCTTGGCGCTGCTTGCCAAGCTGAAAGAAAGCGAAAACCGACTGCGCGCCATCATCGAGGCAGAGCCGGAATGCGTGAAACTGCTTGATGCGGAAGGCCGGATCATCGAAATCAATCCGGCCGGCTTGGCGCTGGTCGATGCTTGCTGTCCGGAGGACGTGCTCGGCCAGTCGATTTATGACACCGTGGCCCCGGAGCACATAGAAAACTACAAGGAGCAGGTACACCGGGTATTCTCTGGGGAGTCCGTGGCATTCGAATATCGTGTGCTTACCCTGGGCGGACGTGAGGCATGGCACCAGTCGCATGCTTGTCCCCTGCGCGACGCAAACGGGAAAATCATCGCCTACCTGAGTGTCACCCGCGATGTCACCGTGCATAAGCAAGCCGAAGACCAGGCGCAACGGCACCAGACCGAACTGGCGCGGGTCGCTCGCATGTCCGCCATCGGCGAAATGGCGACCGGCATCGCCCACGAGCTCAATCAGCCCCTGGCGGCCATTGCCAATTTCGCCAAGGGCAGCGTCAGGCGCCTGCAGGCAGGCAACCTGACGCATGAGGAAACCCATTCGGTGCTGCATGACATTGGCACACAGGCCGAGCGTGCCGGCGAAGTGTTGCGCCATATCCGCGATTTCGCCCGCAAGCGGAACTCATTGCCGCGCCTGGTGCATATGAACGCCCTGATCGCTTCAGCCGTACGACTGACAGAGCACGAGATTCGCCAGCACGGTGTCACGATCGCGCTGGATCTGAATGACAGCCTGCCCGCAATCAATGCCGATCCGATCATGGTCGAACAGATGCTGTGCAACCTGATCCGCAATGCCGTGGAGGCCATGACGCAGGCCGGCAGCACGCAGCGCAGGATCGTCATCCGGACCCATCCATCGGATGCCGGTGGCATCGAGGTCGAGGTCAGCGACAGCGGCCCCGGAATGAGCGAGGAAGTCGCACAACAGGTATTCGATCAGTTTTTCTCGACCAAGCCCGAGGGCATGGGCATGGGATTGTCGATCAGCCGTTCCATCATAGAAACCTACGGCGGCCGCTTGTGGCTGGAAACGGCGCCCGGATGCGGCGCCTCCTTCCATTTTCGGATTCCTGCCGCGCAAAGCCTGAAAGCGGTGGCCTGATGATCGATAAAGCCCGCGCATCGCCTGCGGCAACAGTCTTCGTCGTGGATGATGACGAGGTAGTTGCGCGCTCGTTGCGCTGGCTGATTGAGTCCATCAGGCTGCCGGTAGTGACCTTCGCCACGGCACGCGACTTCCTGGAAACCTACCGGCCAGAGCAACCCGGCTGCCTGGTCCTCGACGTCCGAATGCTCGGCATGAGCGGCATCGAGCTCCAGGAGATACTCAAGCAGCGGCAATGGGGCATCCCGGTACTGTTCATCACCGGACACGGCGATGTGCAGATGGCAGTACGCGCAATCAAGGCCGGCGCATTCGATTTCATCGAGAAGCCATTCAACGACCAGGACATGCTCGACCGTATCCAGCGTGCGCTCGCAAAAGACGCGGAACGGCGAAGAACCGATGCCGAGTGCATCGCACTGTTGCGCCGTGTTGAAAGTTTGACACAGCGTGAACGTGAAGTGATGCACCTGGTAGTCGATGGCTTGCCGAACAAACTGATTGCAGACCAGCTCGGGCTTAGCGCAAAGACCGTGGAAGTCCACCGCGCCCGCGTCATGGAAAAAATGGGCGCCCACTCGATTTCCGATCTCGTCAAAATGGCATTGAAGGAAGAACAACTGCGCTCCACGCAATGAGGACACCCATGCACAAGACACCATCAAAACAGGCACCAACCACCGCAGGGAAGCGATCCTCATGAACCGGAAAGTCACCCTCCTCGGTGGCGTGGGACCGAATTCAGATCTGAGCGCCGCATTGATGAAAACCTTGAGCGAGAACTACACCGTCGTCGGCCTGACGCGCTCCCGTGAAGCCATCCGTGCCATCGAAAGCCGGGTGGAGAAACGCGAGAACGTCAAACTGTTGCAGGTCGATCTGCTTGACGCTGCAGCGGTTGCCGCACTGGTCGATGAGATCGAGGCCACCACAGGCGAGATTGCGGTTTATATCCATTTGGCGGGAATGATTACCCTGAAATCATTTCTGGAAACGACTGACATGGAAATAACAAACAACATCAATGTGAATTTCTTCAGTGCGACGGCGATTTCACGCGCTGTTCTGGAAAAGATGAGCCAGCGCAATCGAGGCACATTGATTTTTTCCGGAGCCACCGCATCCATTCGCGGCGGCGCCCATTCGGCGGCCTTTTCTGCGGGCAAGTTTGCCTTGCGGGGGTTTGCCCAGTCTCTGGCCAGGGAATTCGGGCCGCAGGGCATCCATGTCGCGCATGTGGTAATCGACGGCATGATCGAAGGCCTGCGCGCTCAAAATCAGTTTCATGCCACCTGGGAACAGTGCATCGAGGCGGCGGCCATCAGCCGGCTGTATCTCGACCTGATCGACCAGCCAAAATCGATGTGGACGCACGAGCTGGACATCCGACCCTGGAACGAGAAGTTCTGATCCGATTCACGCGAGAGGGGGAAACTCATGATTACCTGCATCCTGCGCTACATCATCGATCCTTACAAGCTGAAGGAATTTGAACATTACGCGCGGCTGTGGATTCCGCTGATCAGGAAATTTGGCGGCCAGCATCATGGCTGTTTCCTGCCGGCGGAAGGAGCCAACAATGTCGCGCTGATGCTGTTTTCATTCCCCAGCCTGGCGCTTTACGAGGACTACCGGACCCGCTCGTTCGAGGATCCGGAATGCCTGGCGGCCTTCAAGTATGCCGAAGAGACGCGCTGCATCGTCAGCTACGAGCGCAGCTTTTTCCGTCCGGTTTTCGACTGAGTCTTGCCCCGGTTGCATCAGCAGGTAGGGGAGGAAGCCGCTACTCCCTTACGACATCAGCGCCCTGCGGCGGAGAAAAGCGAAAGATGTCGCCGCGCATTGCCGGGTTGACCTCGAAGCGAACGAACCGCAGCAGGCTGACTTGGCCGAAGGCATCGTGAATCTCCATGCTTACCGGAAGATTGGCGACGAAGCCGATCCTGACGTGCTCGAAGCTGGCATCGGCGCTCCTGGGTGTGGCTTCGATGAACTCGACACCGTTCTCCGCCGTCCCCTCCTTGAGCAGAAAATTCCGCTCGAGATCCTGCCCTGACAACAAAGCCGCCGGACTGGAACCAAACGCGCTGCCCAGTTTTTTGATCACGACCTGCTTGAGCTCGGGGTCATAGCTCCAGAAAGTAGCGCCGTCGCTCACCAGCAACTGCGGGTAAGGTTTCTCATACGACCAACGGAATTTACCCGGCCGCTGAAAAGCGAAAATGCCGGATGACTGCTGCGGCTTGCGTCCGGATTTGGCGGTCACGACTTGCGTGAATACGCCGTTGGCACGGGTCGTGGTGGCGAGAAAGGTCTTGAGTTGCTCAAGGCCCGTGGCATCCGCCGTCGCAGAAAAACCTGCGGTAGCGCAGGCACAGATGAAACCGAGGGTGCGAAGAAAATTTTTCATGCCGCGATTATCGCCGAAGTCCGTGCCGATAACGGGGCTGGCGGATCAATCGGCCCTTTCCGGCGCAATCACCTCACGGCCACCGGCGGTGTTCATCGGTGAGACCAGGCCGGCCTGTTCCATCGCTTCGATCATGCGCGCGGCACGGTTGTAGCCGATACGCAAATGGCGCTGCACCAGCGAAATCGACGGGCGGCGGGTCTTCAGCACAATATCCACAGCCTGGTCGTACATCGGGTCGGCTTCCGCATTGCCGCCCGCCGTATCGCCAGCGCCGACTTCTCCATCATCGGCGGGCGGGCCGGCGAGAATCTCGAGGATGTAGTCGGGCGGACCGATTTTCTTCAGATGATCGACCACGCGATGCACTTCGTCATCCGCGACAAAGGCGCCATGCACGCGTACCGGCAGGCCGCTGCCGGGCGGCAGGTAGAGCATGTCGCCCTGCCCCAGCAGCGCCTCGGCGCCCATCTGGTCGAGAATGGTGCGCGAATCGATCTTGGAGGAGACCTGAAAAGCGATGCGGGTCGGGATGTTGGCCTTGATCAGGCCGGTGATGACATCGACGCTGGGGCGCTGCGTCGCCAGAATCAGATGGATGCCAGCGGCGCGCGCCTTCTGCGCCAGGCGGGCAATCAACTCTTCCACCTTCTTGCCGACCACCATCATCAGGTCGGCCAGTTCATCGATCACCACCACGATGTAAGGCATCGTGGTCAGGGGCTCGGGGCCGATTTCCGTCATGGCGGTCAGCGAGAACGGATTCGGGATGTGTTCGCCGGCTTTTTGCGCCTCGTTGATCTTGCTGTTGTAGCCGGCCAGGTTGCGCACACCCAGCGCGCTCATCAGCTTGTAGCGCCGCTCCATTTCGCCGACGCACCAGTTCAGCGCGTTGGCGGCCTTGGTCATGTCGGTGACCACCGGCGCCAGCAGATGCGGGATGCCTTCGTAGATCGAAAGCTCCAGCATCTTCGGGTCGACCATGATCAGCCGCACATCCTTGGGCTCGGACTTGTAAACCAGCGAGAGGATCATTGCATTGACCCCGACCGACTTGCCCGAACCCGTGGTGCCAGCCACCAGCAGGTGCGGCATCTTGGCCAGGTCGGCGACCACCGGCTGGCCGCTGATGTCCTTGCCGAGTGAAATCGACAAGGGCGAATGCATGCCGTGATAGGCCTGCGAGCCGATGATCTCGGACAGGCGCACGATCTGCCGCTTCGGATTGGGCAGTTCCAGCGCCATGCAGGATTTCCCCGGCACGGTCTCCACCACCCGAATCGAAACCAGCGACAGCGCACGCGCCAGGTCTTTGGCCAGGCCGACGATCTGGCTGCCCTTGACGCCGGTCGCCGGTTCGATCTCGTAGCGCGTCACCACCGGGCCGGGCAGCGCCGAAACCACCTTGGCGGTGACATTGAAATCGGCCAGCTTGCGCTCGATCAGGCGCGAAGTGAATTCCAGCGTTTCCTGGGAAGGCAGATCGGCCGGACTGTGCGTCGGCTCGGACAACAAGTGCAGCGGCGGCAAGGCGCCGCCGGGGGCATCGAAAAATAGCGGCGTCTGGCGTTCCTTCTCCACCCGGGCGATGGCCTTGGGTGCTTGCGGTATTTCAAGCTGCGAGGGTTCGATCCTGATCGGCAGCGTTTCCTCGATCTTGCGCCGCTCCGTGTCGACTGCAGCCTCGCGCTGGTCGGCCACAGCACGGCCATACCGCTTGTCCTGCCAGCGATCCCACAAATTCCGCGAGCCCACCCAGGCCGCTTCGAGCAGTATCCCGGTTTTTTCGGCAATGGACAGCCACGATGCGCCGGTAAACAGACTGAATCCGATCATCAGCATTACCAGAAGAATCATGGTGCCACCGGTGTAGCCGAGGAATTGGGTGGCAAAGCGCCCTACTTCATAGCCCAGCATGCCGCCGGGCGTCAGCGGCAACACCGCCTTGATGCTCCAGAAACGCATCGCCTCAAGGCCGCTGCTGGCCAGCAGCAGAACAGAGAAGCCGGACAGGGCGAGCGCCAGCGGACGCCGGTCGCCGCCAAACAGGCGGCTCAAGCGATGGTAGCCCCAAGCCAGCAGGAAGAACGGCAAGGCCACCCACCACCAGGCCGAGAACCCGAACAGATACAGCAGCACGTCCGCCAGCCAGGCGCCGAAACGGCCACCGGGATTGAGAATCCGCTCCACCGTAGAGGCATGCGACCAGCCCGGGTCGGCAGCGTTGAAACCCCAGAGCACGAGGGCCAGGTAAACACCGCAGACGCCCAGCAACAGCCAGCGGGCCTCATGCACACGGAGAGCGATTTTTTCAGGTAAGGGCGTGGCCGCCGAGGAGGTGTTGCCAAAGGAACTCATGGGATTGGGCCGAAATAACGGACAAGGAAAAGTATGCTCGCCCGGAAATTCAGTCAAGGGCCAAAAAGCCGGCCAAGACCCCCCTTGTTTTACGCTTGCAGCACTGGCACTGAAGCAAAACCCGGCATCTGTCCGGCTGCGCCCCTGTTAGCGGCCGAGGCACAAGAAGCGACGGGTCAGGTGCCAGTCAGCCCGGTCAGGCGGCTAAGCGCCTCATGGTACTTCGCTGCGGTCTTTTCGATGATTTCGGCGGGCAACCGCGGCCCCGGCGCGGTCTTTCCCCAGTCCAGCGTTTCCAGATAGTCGCGCACGAACTGCTTGTCAAAGCTGGGCGGGCTGGTGCCCACCTTGTAGCTGTCGGCCGGCCAGAAGCGCGAGGAATCGGGTGTCAACACCTCGTCGATAAGATGCAGGCGGCCATTGCCATCGAGTCCGAATTCAAACTTGGTGTCGGCGATCAGGATACCGCGCACGCGGGCAAAGGCTGCGCCCTCGCGATACAGGCGCAAGGTGACCTCCTTGACCTTCTGCGCCAGCTCTTTGCCCAGCAGTTTTTCAGTTGCAGCGTAGTCGATGTTTTCGTCGTGTTCACCCATCGCGGCCTTGGTTGCCGGAGTGAAGATCGGTTCCGGCAACTGCTGGGCCAGTTGCAGTCCGGGTGGCAGGGTGATGCCGCACACGCTGCCCGTCGCCTGGTAGTCCTTCCAGCCCGAGCCAATCAGGTAACCGCGAGCCACGGCCTCGATCGGCAGTGGTTTGAGCCGTTTGACCACCAAGGCGCGGCCGCGCACCTGCAAGCGTTCGCTTTCGGCCACCACGGTCTCCGGGTCAATTCCCGTAAGCTGGCTGGGAACCACATGCGAGAGTTTGCCGAACCAGAAATTGGATACGGCAGTGAGCACCTCGCCTTTGCCCGGAATCGGGTCCGGCAGGATGACATCGAAGGCCGAAAGACGATCCGTCGTGACAATCAGCAATTTGTCCTCATCAACCGCATAAATGTCACGTACTTTTCCGCGCCCGAGCAAAGGCAGGCTGGTGATGGAGGACTCGAACAATACGGGTGGTGGCATAAGAAAACTCTGAAAGAAAAGTTACTCGCGAATGAATCCCTTGCGCGGAGGGGCGTCGGCGTCTTCACGATAGGGAAACCGAATATGGCCGTAGCGGATGATGAGCACCGCCACCGTAAGCAGGAAAATCGCCGCCGCGACCGCCAGCATGCGCCACTCGGTCATCTCCTTGAGATCGAGCACCAGATAGCGCGCCAGCGCCACCATGGCGATGTAGAGCGGGAATCGCACCGGCAACTGCCCCAGCTTGAAATACTGGCCGATCATCGCCAGCACTTCAAGGAAGAGGAACATCAGCAACAGGTCGGCCAGGTGCACCTGTTTCGCATCGACCATCACCCGGGTTTCCTGCAACATGGCAGCCGACGTGGCAATGGCAATGATCAGCAGGCCAAGCGTCTCGACGATATCGATGCCGCCGCTGAACACCTTGCGCAAGCGATCGAGGGAGTGGGACTTGAGATCCATGACTATGGCCAGAGAATACGGATTATCAATTTACCGTAAAACCGGCTTACTTGACGATCTGATTGAGCGCACCGCTCTTGTAGCGCTCGGCCATCTTCTCCAGCGGCACGGGCTTGATCTTCGCCGCCTGGCCGGCGCAGCCGAATGCTTCGTAACGCGCCTTGCAAATCGCCTTCATGGCCTTGCGCGCTTCGCCAAGATACTTGCGCGGATCAAACTCCTTTGAACTCTCGCTCATGAACTTGCGAATCGCCGCGGTCGAGGCCATGCGCAGGTCGGTATCGATGTTGATCTTGCGCACGCCATGCTTGATGCCTTCGACGATCTCTGCCACCGGCACACCGTAGGTCTGCCCCATCGTGCCGCCATACTGGTTGATGACCGCCAGCAGGTCCTGCGGCACGGAAGATGAGCCATGCATCACCAGATGGGTGTTGGGAATGCGGGCGTTGATTTCCTTGATGCGGTCGATGCGCAGCACCGCGCCGGTCGGCGGGCGGGTGAATTTGTAGGCACCGTGCGATGTGCCGATGGCAATCGCCAGGGCATCGACGCCGGTGGCCTTGACGAATTCGGCGGCCTCATTGGCATCGGTCAGCAGTTGGTCGTGGGAAAGCGCGCCTTCGGCGCCGTGGCCATCCTCCTTCTCGCCCATGCCGGTTTCCAGCGAACCGAGGCAACCCAGTTCGCCCTCGACTGAAACGCCGATGGCATGAGAAATCTCGACCACCTTGCGCGTGACCTCGGCGTTGTAATCGAACGTCGATGGAGTTTTGGCATCCTCCAGCAGGGAGCCATCCATCATCACACTGGAAAATCCAGAGCGGATCGCCTGGATGCAGATGGCCGGACTGGCACCGTGATCCTGGTGCATCACCACCGGAATGTCGGGATTGGCTTCGATGGCCGCCTCGATCAGATGCCGCAGATACGCCTCGCCGGCATATTTGCGGGCGCCGGCCGAGCCCTGCATGATGACCGGGCTATTGGTCTCGGCTGCCGCCTCCATGATGGCCTGGATCTGTTCCAGATTATTGACGTTGAAAGCCGGCAGGCCATAGCCATTTTCGGCCGCGTGATCGAGCAATTGACGCATGGATACAAGTGCCATGTGATTCTCCCAGAGTAAATGTTTCAGGACTTTGGCTGGCGGTGCTCGCCAACTTTTACCAGTTTCAAGGTATTGGTGCCGCCGGCGTTGCCAATCGGCTCGCCTATCGTCATGGCGATCAGGTCGCCTGCCTCCACCACGCCGGCGGCGATCAGGGTTTCCTCCGCCTGCCAGAGCAATTCATCGCGATCCAGGGCGATGTATTCGGTCAATAGCGGATAGACGTCGCGAAAAATGCTGACGCGATAACGGGTGCGGACACGGGGCGTCAATGCGTAAATCGGGACGCCGGAGTTGAGGCGGCTCATCCACAGCGTGGTCGAACCGGATTCAGTCAAGGCGGCAATGGCCTTTACCTTCAGATGCACGGCGGTAAAGAGCGCCGCCATCGCAATCGACTGGTCGATGCGGCCAAACGTGAGGTCAAGGAAATGCGTGTCGAGCTTGATCTCGTGCGATTTCTCCGCCTCGACGCAGACCCGGACCATGGCTTCGACCGCCGCTACCGGATAGGCGCCGGAGGCCGTCTCGGCCGAGAGCATCACGGCATCGGTGCCATCGAGCACGGCATTGGCCACGTCGGAGACTTCGGCGCGGGTCGGCACCGGGCTGGCAATCATCGACTCCATCATCTGTGTCGCGGTAATGACAAAGCGATTGTGTTCGCGCGCCTCGCGGATGATGCGTTTTTGCAGCGCAGGCACGGCGGCATCGCCGACTTCGACCGCCAGGTCGCCGCGCGCCACCATCACACCATCGGTCGCATGCAGGATATCCTCGAGATTCGCCACCGCCTCGACGCGCTCGATCTTGGCAATGACCAGTGCATCCGACCCGGCCTCATGCAGCAACTGACGCGCCTGGCGCATATCCGCTCCCGACTTGGGGAAGGAAACCGCGACGAAATCGACGTTCAGTGCCGCAGCCGTAAGGATGTCGGCCATGTCCTTGGGCGTCAGTGCCGGCGCGGAAAGCCCGCCGCCCTGCTTGTTGATGCCCTTGTTGTTCGAGAGTTCGCCGTCGTGGCGATTGCGGCAATGGATTTCACTGCCCTCGATCCGCTCGACATCGAACACGGTACGTCCATCGTCGAGCAGCAACACGTCGCCGGCCGCTACGTCCTCGACCAGTTCCGGATAATCGAGGCCTACCCGCGTGGCATCACCCAGCGTACAGGTCGCATCGAGAATGAAGTGCTGGCCCGCCTTGAGCGTTACCGGCCCGGCAGAAAATTTGCCGATGCGGATTTTCGGCCCTTGCAGGTCGGCCATCACGCCCACCGTGCGGCCCGCGCGATGAGCAACAGCACGCAGTACTTCCACCCGCTGCCGGTGATCGGCAGCCGTGCCGTGGGAAAAGTTCAGGCGTACCACATCGACGCCGGCGGCCACCAGCTCCGCCAGTCGTTCCGGAGTGCTGGAGGCGGGGCCCAGTGTGGCGACGATCTTGGTGGCGCGTTGCATGGCTAATCCTTGATCAAACGCTGGCACGCTGCTCGAGGATATCGACGGCAGGCAGGCGTTTGCCTTCGAGAAACTCAAGGAAAGCGCCGCCCGCCGTGGACATGTAGCTGACTCGGGTGCCGAATTTATTGATCGCGGCAATGGTGTCGCCACCGCCCGCCAGCGAGAACGCGCGCGAGCGGCCAATGGCCTCGGCCAGCGCCCGGGTGCCACCGGCAAAGGCATCGAATTCGAACACACCCACCGGGCCGTTCCAGACGATGGTGCCGGCTTCGGCCACGCTGGCGGCCAGCGCGGCGGCAGACTGCGGGCCGATGTCGAGAATCATGTCGTCGTCGGCCACATCATCAACGCTCTTCAACGTTGCGACGGCCATCGCCGAGAACTCGCTGGCGCAGACCACATCGACCGGCAGCGGCACAGCCACCTTGGCCATGACCCGTCGCGCCTGATCCACCAGATCGGGCTCGGCCAGCGACTTGCCGATTTTCTTGCCGGCAGCAAGCAAAAAGGTATTGGCGATGCCGCCGCCGACCACCAGTTGATCAACCTTGTCGGCGAGGGCTTCGAGCACGGTCAGCTTGGTCGATACTTTCGAGCCGGCGACAATCGCCATCAACGGCCGCGCCGGCTGAGCCAATGCCAGCGTCAAGGCCTCGAGTTCGGCGGCGACGCAGGGGCCGGCGCAGGCCACGGCGGCATACTTGCCCATGCCGTAGGTGGTCGCTTCGGCGCGATGTGCGGTGCCGAAGGCATCATGCACCCAGATGTCGCACAGCCTGGCCAGTTTCTGCGCCAGGCCATCGTCGTTCTTCTTCTCGCCCTTGTTGGCACGGCAGTTTTCCAGCAGGACAATCTCGCCAGGTTTCACATCCACGCCATCGACCCAGTTTTGCAGCAATGGCACCGGGCGCCCGAGCAATTCGGCAAGACGCGCCGCCACCGGCGCCAGCGAGTCTTCCGGCTTCAACTCGCCTTCGGTCGGCCGCCCCAGGTGCGAAGTCACCATCACCGCCGCGCCGCCATCCAGCGCATAACGAATGCCGGGCAGGGCAGCGCGAATCCGCGTGTCGTCGGTAATGGCGCCGCTATCGTCCTGCGGCACATTGAGATCGGCGCGAATGAATACCCGCTTGCCACGCACATCGAGATCAGTCAGCTTCTTGAAATTCATCGTCTATCCAGCGAAAAATCCACGGAATCCGGAATCGGCGCCGTATCACCAGCGCCGACTTTTTACCTTGTTGCCTGGGACCGGCTTATTTACCGATGACTCGCGCCATCTCGATTACCTTGCAGGAATAACCCCACTCGTTGTCATACCAGGCGACGACCTTGACGAAGGTGGAATCGAGCGCGATACCGGCATCGGCGTCGAACACCGAAGTGCAGCTCTCGCCACGGAAATCAGTGGCTACGACCTTGTCCTCGGTATATCGCAGCACGCCCTTCATGGAACCTTCCGAGGCGGCCTTCATCGCCGCGCAGATTTCGGCGTAGCTGGCCTCCTTGCTCAGCTCGACTGTCAGATCGACCACCGAGACATCGGACGTCGGTACGCGGAAGGACATGCCGGTGAGCTTCTTGTTGAGCTCGGGAATCACCACGCCGACGGCCTTGGCGGCGCCGGTCGAGGATGGAATGATGTTTTCGAGGATGCCGCGACCGCCACGCCAGTCCTTGTTGGACGGGCCATCGACGGTTTTCTGCGTCGCCGTGGCGGCATGCACCGTGGTCATCAGGCCGCGCTTGATGCCCCAGGTGTCGTTCAGCACCTTGGCTACCGGCGCCAGGCAGTTGGTGGTACAGGAGGCATTTGAAATGATGTCCTGGCCGGCATAGGTAGTGTCATTGACGCCAAAGACAAACATCGGCGTATCGTCCTTCGACGGCGCCGACATGATGACTTTCTTCGCTCCGGCGGCAAGGTGCTTGGCGGCTGTTTCCTTGGTCAGGAACAGACCGGTGGCTTCGACCACGATGTCGGCACCGATTTCGTTCCATTTCAGCTCGGCCGGATCTTTGGTGGCCGTGAGGCGAATCTTCTTGCCGTTGACAATGAGAGTGTTGCCATCGACCGCGATCTCGCCCTTGAACCGGCCATGCACCGAATCGTATTGCAGCATGTAGGCCAGGTAATCCGGCTCGAGCAGGTCATTGATGCCGACGATCTCGACATCGGGAAAGTTTTGCGCCGCACGGAACACCATGCGACCGATGCGGCCAAATCCGTTAATGCCAATCTTGATGCTCATGCCAACGCTCCTGAACTGAAATAAAAATTAGAGGACGCCTTTCACTGCGGTGACAACATTATCCACCGTAAAGCCAAACGCCTTGAACAGGGCACCCGCCGGCGCCGATTCGCCGAAACGGTTCAGTCCGACGACAGCGCCCTCGAGGCCAACATACTTGTACCAGCCATCCGTCACCCCCGCCTCGACGGCCACCCTCGGGATGCCGGCTGGCAACACACCGGCACGGTAAGCCGCATCCTGCCGGTCGAATACATTGGTGCAGGGCATCGACACCACGCGCACGAAGACGCCCTCTGCCGCCAGTTGCACCTGCGCCTTGAGGGCCAGTTCGACCTCGGAACCGGTGGCGATCAATACCGCCGCAAGCGCGCCAGCGGCCTCGCTCAGGACATAGCCGCCACGGCCGATAGCGGCCTGGGTCGCCGCATCGCGCTTGATAAAGGGCAGGTTCTGCCGCGAAAAGGCCAGGCTGCTGGGGCCACCGCGACGCTCGATCGCCGCCGCCCAGGCCACCGCCGACTCGACCGTATCGCACGGGCGCCAGACCTCCATGTTCGGGATCAGGCGCAACGTGGCGAGTTGCTCCACGGGTTGATGGGTCGGCCCGTCTTCACCGAGCCCGATCGAATCATGGGTAAAGACAAAAATCGAGCGCTGCTTCATCAGCGCCGCCATGCGCAGGGCGTTGCGCGCATATTCCGAGAACATCAGGAATGTGCCGCCGTAGGGGATGAAGCCGCGATGCAGCGCGATGCCGTTGACAATCGCCGCCATGCCGAACTCGCGCACGCCGTAATGAATGTAATTGCCGGTCCCGGCTCGCGTTACCGCTTTCGAGCCGGACCAGTTGGTCAGGTTGGAACCTGTCAGGTCAGCCGAGCCGCCCAGGAATTCCGGCAGTTGCGGGGCGAAGGCCTCGATGCAGTTTTGCGAGGCCTTGCGCGTGGCGATGGTTTCGGCTTTTTCGTTGATCTGCGCCAGCACGGCCTCGACATGCGTACTCCAGCCGGCCGGCAGGTCGCCCGCCATGCGGCGCAGGAACTCGGCCGCCAGTTCAGGATATGCGACGGCATAGGCATCGAAGCGGCGTTGCCAGCCGTCCTCCCGTGCCACGCCTTGCGCCCTGGCATCCCAGGCCGCATAAATCTCGGCGGGCACCTCGAATGGCGCATAAGGCCAGTCCAGGGTCTCGCGCGCGGCAGCAATCTCGGCGGCGCCCAGCGGCGCGCCATGCACGTCGTGACCGCCCTGCTTGTGCGGCGCGCCCTTGCCGATGATTGTCCTGCAGCAGATCAGCGTCGGCCGCTGCAACTCCGCCTGCGCTGCGCGAATGGCGGCATCGATCGCTGCGGGATTGTGGCCGTCGATATCGCGAATCACCTGCCAGCCATAGGCATGGAAACGTTCGGGAATGTTTTCGGTAAACCAGCCTTCGACATGACCATCGATCGAAATGCCGTTGTCGTCCCAGAAGGCGATCAGCTTCGACAGGCCCCAAGTGCCGGCGAGCGAGCAGACCTCGTGCGAGATACCCTCCATCAGGCAGCCGTCACCGAGGAAAACATAGGTGTGATGATCGACGATCGCGTGGCCGGGGCGGTTGAATTCATTGGCCAGCAGCTTTTCCGCCAGCGCCATGCCGACAGCGTTGGCAATACCCTGGCCGAGCGGCCCGGTAGTGGTTTCGACGCCGGGCGTGTCGCCGACTTCGGGGTGCCCTGGCGTCTTGCTGTGCAACTGGCGAAACTGCTTCAGGTCGTCAAGCGACAGGTCGTAGCCGGTCAGATGCAGCAGGGCATACAACAGCATCGAGGCATGGCCATTGGAAAGCACGAAACGGTCTCGGTCGACCCAGTGCGGGTTGGCCGGGTTGTGCTTCAGATGGCGGCGCCACAACACTTCGGCAATATCCGCCATGCCCATCGGCGCACCCGGATGGCCTGAATTCGCCTTTTGCACGGCATCCATGGCCAGGGTGCGGATGGCATTGGCCGCAGGAATGGAAGCACCTTGCCCGGCAACACCGGGCGCATCAGTCTGGGAGAGTGGCATCTTCAAATCGCAATCAAATATGGCGGAAGTCGGGGGCATGCTTCTGCCGCAGCACGTATTATCGGCGAAACCCGACGCATCGCGCCAGCCTTTTGATTTTTAGGGGCTACCCGCGATTCCGGTTTTCCAGCAAGCGCAGGATCAGCGGGGTGAAGATCAACTGCATCGCCAGTTCCATCTTGCCGCCCGGCACAACGATGCTGTTCGAGCGCGACATGAACGAGTCCTTGATCATCGTCAAAAGATACGGAAAATCGATGCCCCTCGGATTGGTGAAGCGGATCACCACAAAGCTTTCATCTTCCGTCGGCACATCGCGCGCCGCCATTGGATTGGAGGTATCCACCGTCGGCACACGCTGGAAGTTGATATGCGTCCGTGAAAACTGCGGAGCGATGTAATTCACATAATCCGGCATGCGGCGCAGGATGGTGTCCACCACGGCATCGGTCGAATAACCGCGCTGCGTATTGTCGCGATGAATCTTCTGGATCCATTCGAGATTGATGATCGGCACCACGCCGACCAGCAGATCGGCATGGCGGGCGATGTCGATCTGGTCAGTGACCACGGCGCCATGGAGACCCTCATAAAACAACAAGTCAGTATCGGCGCGAATGGTTTCCCATGGCGTAAACGTGCCCGGTTCCTGCCCGTAAGGCGCCGCATCTTCCTCGCTGTGCAGATACTTCCTCACCTGGCCGGAACCCGTTTCGCCGTAGCATCGGAACAAGTCTTCCAGTTCTGCAAGCAGGTTGGCTTCCGGCCCGAAATGGCTGAAATTGCTGTTACCGGACCGGCGCGCCGCTTCCATCGCTGCCGCCATTGCGTGACGATCATAGCGATGGAATGCGTCGCCTTCGATGATGGCTGCATTTATTTTCTCGCGCCGGAAAATATGCCGGAGGGTGCGCGTCACCGTGGACGTGCCCGAGCCCGACGACCCGGTGATGGCAACGACTGGATGCTTGACTGACATGGCCTCTCCTGAACTGTTTTTATTACGCCAGCGCTGTGCGCCAGCCCGGATACAGCATGTCGGCGTCTTCGGGAAAGGATTCGAAGGCGCGCGCAAACTCCCTGTGCTCCCTGGCCCAGAGCAGCGGATCGGCGCCAGCCTGCCAGCACTCGCAGGCCTGACGCAGCGAGATGGCGCCGGCGGCCGCCCCGTCAATGTGGCCGTAACAGCCGCCGCCCGCCGTGCCGATGACATTGCCATGACCGAGATTCTCGAAGAAACCGGACAGCCGCAGGGCATTCATGCCGCCCGAGACGATCGGCGTGGTCGGTTTCATGCCATACCACTCCTGATGGTAGGCCGGGCCGGTATAGCTGTCGCGCTCGATGATGTAGGCGACGGCCCGGTCATCCTTGCCGCCTTCCATCTTGCCGTAGCCCATGGCGCCCACATGTATCCCCGAAACCCCTTGCAGGCGCGCCATCTTGGCCAGGACATAGGCCGTGTAACCGCGCTTGGCGGAGGGCGAGGTGATCATGCCATGCCCGGCGCGATGGTAATGCAGATACTGGCCTGGATACTGCCGTCGTGCGGTCGTTACCATGCCCGGCCCGCCGACGAAACCATCGACCAGGAAAGCCAGCTTGTCGGCATCGGGGCCGAACACCTCCAGCGCGAAATCGGCGCGCGCGCACATTTCATGATGGTCGTCGGCGCTGATATTCATCGAGAACAGCTTGGCCATGCCGGTTGCATCCATGGCCCGTTTCATCGCGTCATATACCAGCGGAATCGTCTTTTTCAACGGCGCGAAGACCTGGTTGCCCTGCGGTTCGTCATTCTTGATGAAATCGCCGCCCAGCCAGAATTCGTAAGCCGCCTGCGCAAACGGTTCCGGTCGCAGGCCCAGCTTGGGTTTGATGATGGTGCCGGCGATATAGCCGCCGTCCCGGATCGGCCGGCCGAGGATGCGCCACAGATCGGAAATGTCCCTGGCCGGGCCGTCGAACAGCTGAATCGCGCGCGGCGGCATGTAGAAGTCATACATTTTGGCATGCGCAATATCGCCCATGCCCTGATTGTTGCCGATGGTCAGCGTCAGGAAGGAAACCATCATCATGCGGCCGTCGATGATGTTGCGGTCGAACAGGTCCAGCGGATAGGCGATGCGCATTTCCTCCGTCGCCTCGTCAATGTGATACACCAGCGCATCGACGCCCCGGGTGAAATCATCGGTGGTGGCCACGGCGACGTTGGTGCCGGTCGACGATTCTGCGGCGAAGTGAGCCGCCGCCTGCAGGTAACCGCAGCCCGCCTTCGGCTTCATCTTGTAGGCGCACAGGACATGGCGGCCGCCCGCGATCAGTTCGTCTTCGGCAAGACTCAGGTCGGCATAGCGGCTGGATTGATCCATGATTTTCCTTTTCGGCATCGGATAAGCTGTTGATCGCTGGAATGCATCATAGCCGGGGCGCCATGAAAAGTCGGCGCGGGTGATACGGCGAGCGAATGGATTCCCTGGCCGCTCAAGCCTGCGTCCATTTGATCGAACAGCCAATGCCCGGTATCTGTTCGGCCGGGCCAGCGCCGCTCGCCGCCACCTGCCGCATCGCCTCGAACAGTTCACGCCGCGCCTCTTCGGGCGCTGTTTCCTTGCGCGAGGCATCGAGCCGGCCGCGGTATTGCAACTCCAGCGCAGCATTGAACCCGAAGAAATCCGGCGTACATGCCGCGCCATAGGCCCGGGCCACACCTTGCGTTGCATCGAGCACATAGGGAAAGGGAAACGCCAGCTCGCGGGCCAGACGCACCATGTTGTCCCATGAATCTTCCGGGTAAGCAGCGGCGTCGTTGCTCATGATGGCGATGCTGCCAATCCCCAAAGGCGCGAGTTCCTTCATGTCGCGAATGATGCGCTGGATCACGGCCTTGACGTAAGGACAGTGGTTGCAGATGAACATCACTACCAGTCCCTTGGGCCCGCGACTGCTGGCCAGGGTGTGGCGACGGCCATCGACACCGGGCAGATCGAAGTCGACGGCCCGCCAGCCGAAGTTGCAGACCGGCGGAGAAAGACTGACCATGTGCGCACTCCTTGTGCTGATGACGGTTTTTACACGTCGTTTTTGGGGATAATCAAAGAATGATACCGAGATTTTTTTGTCCTTTCCCGCTAAATCCGGGTGCGACGGTAGAGCTTCCGGCCGATACCGCCCATCACGCCCTGAACGTTCTCAGAGTCGGCGCCGGCGATACTGCGGTATTGTTCGACGGTCGCGGCGGCGAGTGGCAGTCTGCCCTGCAACCGGCGGGGAAACGCCTGCTGGCCAGGCTGACCAGTTTCAGCGAAGCCGGGCCCGAAGCTTCCCTGCGGATCACGCTGGTGCAATCCCTGCCGGCCGCCGACAAGATGGACTGGATTGTGCAGAAGGCCGTCGAGCTCGGCGTCTTTCGCATCCAGCCGGTCGCCGCCCGGCGCAGCCTGGTGAAGCTTGCCGGCCCCCGCGCCGAACGGCGGCTGGCGCACTGGCAGGCCATCGCCATTGCCGCCTGCGAGCAAAGCGGCCGCACCCACGTCCCCGAAGTAGCGCCACTGCTCGATCTGCCGCAGTATCTTGGCAGCGCCGCCGCAGGTACGCGCCTCATCTGCGCGCCCGGCGCGACGGCCGCCTTGCGCCATCTGCCTGCACCCGTCACGCCCATCAGTCTGCTGATCGGGCCGGAAGGCGGCTTCGAGGATGCGGAGTTGCGGGCCGCCCAAGCCGCAGGATTTCAGCCCGTGAGCCTCGGACCGCGTGTACTGCGCACCGAAACCGCGGGCCTTGCGGCGCTCGCCGCGATGATGACACTGTGGGGGGACATCTAATGTTCGAATCGGCGGAAATCGGCCACAAAATCGACAAGGAAACGTATCGCAAGGCCGTGCCGGCGTTGCGCGCCGCGCTGCTCGATGCACAGTTCGATCTCAAGGAGAGCGCGAAAATCCCGGTCATCGTCCTCGTCAGCGGCCAGGATGGCGCCGGCAAGGGCGAGACCATCAACATTCTTTACGAATGGATGGATCCGCGCTACCTGTCGACCCTGGCCTTTTCCGAGCCGACCGACGAGGAACGCGACCGCCCGGTGATGTGGCGCTACTGGCGGGCGTTGCCGCCCAAGGGCCGCACAGGGATTTTCGCCGGCTCGTGGTATTCCGAGCCGATCCGCCAGCGCATCGAGGACGAAATGCCGCTGACCGAGCTCGACGCCCGCATCGACCAGATCAACCGCTTCGAGGCGATGCTGGTCAATGAGGGCGCGCTGGTGCTCAAGTTCTGGTTTCACCTGACCAAGGAGGCGCAGAAAAAACGCCTGAAGGCGCTGGAGAAAGACCCGCGCACCGCCTGGCGAGTGACCCCGTGGAACTGGGCGCGGCTGAAAAGCTATGACAAGCTGCAGGAAGCCGCTGGCCATATCCTGCGCATGACCAATACCGCCTGGGCGCCGTGGATCATTGTCGAAGGCAGCGACGACCGCTACCGCTCGCTGACGACCGGCACCGTGCTGCTCGACGCCCTCAGGCAGCGCCTGGCCACTGGTGATAACCAGGACACCCCGGTGGCGCCGCCGGTACGCACCAACATCGATGGCTGCAACCTGCTTTCCGAGCTCGACCTGAAGCGGAAGCTGGGCAGCAAGAGCTATGACAAACAACTGGCGTACTGGCAGGGCCGACTTTCCGAACTGGTGCGCGATCCACGTTTCAAGCAGCGCTCGCTGATCTGCGCCTTCGAAGGCACCGACGCCGCCGGCAAGGGCGGCGCCATCCGCCGCATCGCCCGCGCGCTCGATGCGCGGCAATATCAAATCGTCCCGGTTGCCGCACCGACCGAGGAAGAGCGCGCCCAACCCTATCTCTGGCGCTTCTGGCGGCATGTGCCGCGGCATGGCCGCTGCACCATCTTCGATCGCACCTGGTACGGCCGCGTGCTGGTCGAGCGGGTCGAGGGCTTTTGCTCCGAACACGACTGGCTGCGCGCCTACAGCGAGATCAACGATTTCGAACACGAACTTTCCGAAGCCGGCGCCATCGTCGTCAAATTCTGGCTGCAGATCAGCCCGGAGGAACAGCTCAAGCGTTTCAAGGAACGCGAAAAAATCGAGTTCAAGCGCTTCAAGATCACCCCCGACGACTGGCGTAACCGCGAAAAGTGGGCCGCCTACCAGCAGGCGGTATGCGACATGGTCGACCGCACCAGCACCAGCACCGCGCCCTGGACGCTGATCGAAGCCAACGACAAGAATTACGCCCGCATTAAAATCCTGAAAACCGTGTGCGAACGGCTCGAAGCCGAGCTGGACGGCAAAGTCGTGGGAGAATCCGCAGGAAAAAAATCAGCCGGAAAGGGCAAGTACAGGAAATGATGACTGAAAACACCAGCGCACAACCCGACACCGATGCCCGGCTGGTGGCCTGGGTACGCCAGGCCGCGCCCTATATCCACGCCTTCCGTGGCCGCACCTTCGTCATTGCTTTCGGCGGCGAAATTCTTGAGGCCGGCAACGCACAGGCGCTGATTCATGACATCGCGCTACTGGATAGCATCGGCATCCGGCTGGTGCTGGTGCATGGCGCACGGCCGCAGATCGATGCCGAAATGCGCAGCCGTGGCCTGGAACCGAAGTTCCACAAGGGCCTGCGCGTCACCGACGGCCCCGCACTGGAATGCGTCAAGCGCGCCATGGGCGTGACCCGCATCGAGATCGAGGCGCTGCTCTCGCAAGGCCTGCCCAACACGCCGATGGCCGGCGCCTTCCTGCGCGTTACCGGCGGCAATTTCATCACCGCGCGGCCGGTCGGCGTCGTCGATGGCGTCGATTTCCAATACACCGGAGCCGTGCGCAAGGTGATTGCCGAGGAAATCCAGGCCGATCTGGCGCAGGAAAACGTGGTGCTGGTGACCCCGATCGGTGCCTCGCCCACCGGCGAAATTTTCAATCTTGCCTGGGAAGAAGTGGCTGAAGCGATTGCTGTGGCGGTAGCGGCGGACAAGCTGATTTACCTGTGCGACGGACCGGGGCTGGTCGGCGCCAAGGGCGTCCTGATCGACGCCCTGACCGCCGACGAAGCGCAAAAAATCGGCAGCCGCCAGTTGCAGGCCCAGACACCCGGCATCGCCCGCGTCCTGCCGGGGGCGATTCGCGCCTGTCGCGCCGGCATTGGCCGCGTACACTTCCTCGACGCCCGCGCCGACGGCGCCATGCTGATGGAATTCTTTACCCGTGAAGGCGTCGGCACGGTGATGACCCGGGCGCCACTGGCGCACCTGCGCGATGCGACCATCGACGATGTCGGCGCCATTCTCGGCCTGATCGAGCCGCTGGAAGCCGACGGTACCCTGGTCAAGCGCGGGCGCGAACGACTGGAGATGGAAATCACCCGCTTCTCGGTTGTCGAACATGACGGCATGATCGTCGGCTGCGCCGCGCTGTACCCGTTTGCCAGCGAAAAATCCGGGGAAATCGCCTGCGTGGCCGTGATGCCCGATTTCCGTCGCAGCGGCTATGGCGACCAGCTACGCGTCCACCTCGAGGCACGGGCGAAAAAGATGAAGCTCAAACAACTTTTCGTCCTCACCACGCGTACCGCCCACTGGTTCATCGAACGCGGCTACCAGGAAGCGGCGATCGACGTCCTGCCTGCCGCACGACGCGAACTCTACAACCTGCAGCGGCGCTCCAAGGTTCTGCTGAAGACACTGTAAACTGCACCCCTCACATCATTCAGCAAGGAAAATTCCATGACACGCAAAGTCAATTGCATCAAGCTCGGCCACGAGGCCGAAGGGCTCGACTTCCCGCCCATGCCCGGAGAAATGGGCAGGAAACTGTATGAGAATGTGTCCAAGGAAGCCTGGCAGCAATGGCTCAAGCTGCAGACCATGATCATCAACGAGAATCGCCTCAGCCTTGCCGACCCGCAGCATCGGAAATACCTGACGGAGCAGGTGCAGAAGCACTTTTTTGGCGAAGGCGCCGACAAAGTCGGTGGCTACATCCCACCGGCGCCCTGAATCGCCGTAGCGCCAGCGCCGACTTTTCAGATTCGCCGGCCGCTGTAGCCACGCAGCGGCCGGCGCCACTGCTTATTGCGCGGAAATCTCGCGCTCCAGCGCCTCCAGACCGATATGGCGCACATCGCGGCCTTTGACCAGATACACGATGTACTCGGCAATGTTCTTGGCATGATCGCCGATACGCTCGATGGCGCGGGCGATGAACAGCAGGTCGAGCGAACTGGAAATGGTGCGCGGGTCTTCCATCATGAAGGTGATCAGCTGACGCATCGCCGACTTGAAGCAGGCATCGACCTCGCGGTCCTGACGAGTCACTTCGGCCGACACATTGACATCCATCCGCACGAAGGCATCGAGTGATTTGCGCAGCATCGCCAGGGCGATATTGGCTGCCGGGCGCAACTCCAGGCGGGGCACGGAACGAATGTCACTGCTGTGTATCTCGCGCGCCATCTTGGCGATTTTCTTCGCCTCATCGCCAATACGTTCCAGATCGGTGATGATCTTGACCACCGTCATCACCATGCGCAGATCGACCGCCGTCGGCTGGCGGCGCGCGATCAGGCGCGTGCAGGCCTCGTCCAGTTCGACCTCGTGGCGATTGACCTGATGGTCATTGCTGATGACCCGGTCGATCAAGGCCATATCGCCACTCGCCAGCCCGTCCATGGCATAGGCAAACTGCTGCTCGACCAGCCCGCCCATCGCCAGAACACGGCTCTTGATATCTTCGAGATCGAGATCAAACTGCTTGAGGGTATGTTCCTGGTTCATGCATCCACCTTTTTTACGTTGTCATTAACTATAGTCGCGGCATGTGAAGGAATTGTTGCAACTACAGCGCCGCCCGCGTGCGACTGACCACGCCCCGGGCTGTGGCGAGCAACAGCACATCGGCGCCACGCCGGGCGAACAGTCCGCTGGTCACCACGCCGACGATGCCGTCGATCTGCGTTTCCAGTGCAACCGGTTGCGTGATGGTCAGGCCATGCACGTCGAGGATGAGATTGCCATTATCGGTAATGAAACCTTCACGCAGCTTCGCCACGCCGCCGAGTTTACCCAGTTCACGGGCAACCTGCGCGCGCGCCATCGGGATCACCTCGACCGGCAGCGGGAAGCGCCCCAGCGTGGTGACCTGTTTCGATTCGTCGCAGATGCAAACGAAGGTTTTTGCCACGGCAGCGACGATCTTCTCGCGCGTCAGCGCGCCGCCGCCGCCCTTGATCATGGCCATGCCGCCATCGATCTCATCGGCGCCATCGACGTAGATTTCCATTTCTTCCACGTCGTTCAGATCAAGCACGCGGATACCGTGGCTTTCGAGTCGCACGCGGGTGGCTTCGGAACTGGCCACCGCGCCGCCAAGCCGTTCCTTGATGGTGGCGATTTCATCAATAAAATAATTCGCCGTGGACCCGGTGCCGACCCCCAGAATCGCGCCTGCGGGCAAATGCGCCGCCACATAATCCCGTGCCGCACTGGCAACGGCCCGTTTCATTTCGTCCTGCGTCATTTGCGGGCCTTCTTCCTTTCCAAAAATCACTTCTTGCGTGGCGGCGGCAGATCGGTGCAACTGCCGTGCGCCACTTCCGCCGCCAGTCCGATGGTTTCGCCCAGCGTCGGGTGAGGATGAATCGTCTTGCCGATGTCAACCGTATCCGCGCCCATTTCAATCGCCAGCGCGACCTCGCCGATCATGTCGCCGGCATTGGGGCCGACGATACTGCCGCCAATCACGCGATGTGTTTCCTCGTCGAACACCAGCTTGGTGAAGCCGTATTCGGCGCCGTTGGCGATGGCACGGCCGGAGGCTGCCCAGGGAAATTTCGCCACGCTGACCTTGCGCCCGGATTTTTTTGCCTCATCCTCGCCGACGCCGACCCAGGCAACTTCCGGATGCGTGTAGGCGACACCGGGGATGACAGTCGCATCGAAGTGACTTTTCTGCCCGGCCGCCGCCTCTGCCGCAACATGGCCTTCATGCACCGCCTTGTGCGCCAGCATCGGCTGGCCGACGATATCGCCGATGGCGTAGATATGCGGCACGTTGGTGCGCATCTGGCTATCGACCGGAATGAAGCCCTGTTCATTCACTGCGACTCCGGCCTGTTCGGCGCCGATCTTCCTGCCGTTGGGACGACGCCCGGCCGCTTGCAGGATCAAGTCGTAGCGTTGCGCTTCCACCGGCGCAGCCGCGCCCTCGAATGTGACCCAGAGGCCATCATTCTTCGCCTCGACCGAGACAGTCCGGGTCTGCAGCATGACCCTGTCGAAGCGACTGGCATTCTGCTTTTCCCAGACCTTGACCAGATCGCGATCCGGCCCCTGCATCAAGCCATCGAGCATTTCCACCACATCGACCCTGGCACCGAGCGTGGAATACACGGTCGCCATTTCCAGGCCGATGATGCCGCCGCCGATCACCAGCATCCTTTGCGGCACAGCGCTCAACTCCAGTGCGCCAGTGGAATCGACCACGCGCGGGTCGCGCGGAATGAAGGGCAGATGTGTGGCCGAGGATCCGGCGGCGATGATGCATTTCTGGAAGCGGATCACCTTCTTCGCACCACTCTTGTCCTGCGCGCTGCCCGTGGTTTCCTCGACCTCGAGATGATGGGCATCGAGGAAATGACCATAGCCGCGCAGCACCTCGACCTTGCGCGCCCTGGCCATGCCGGCCAGTCCGGCGGTCAGCTTGCCGACCACTTTTTCCTTGTGCGCCCGTAGCGCATTGAGATCGACCCGGGGCGCCGCAAAACTGACGCCAAAGCCGCTCGCGTGGGCCGCTGCGTCCATCACCTCGGCCACATGCAGCAGCGCCTTCGACGGAATGCAGCCGACGTTGAGGCAGACGCCGCCCAGCGTGGCATAGCGTTCGACCAGCACGGTTTTCATGCCAAGATCGGCAGCGCGGAAAGCGGCGGAATACCCGCCCGGCCCGGCACCGAGCACCAGCAGGTCGGTTTCGCTGTCCACCCTGCCGGCGAAGCTGCCCGCAACCGGGGCCGGCGGCGGGACTGGCGGTGGAGCAGCACCCGGCGCCAGAGCAGGTGTGGCCACGGCGGGGGGGGCTGTCGCTACCGCAATCGCCGCATCATCCGCGCCGGCTTTTGCGGCATCGACCAGTGCAATCAGGCTGCCCTCGGCCACCGTGTCGCCAACCTTGACCTTCAGTTCGGTGACCACGCCCGATACCGGCGAGGGCACATCCATCGTCGCCTTGTCCGACTCCAGCGTGATCAGCGAATCTTCCGCCTTCACCGTGTCGCCAACCTTGACCAAAATTTCAATCACCGGCACATCCTTGAAGTCGCCGATGTCCGGAACCTTCACTTCCACGATCTGGCTCATAGGATCACCCTGCGGAAGTCGGCCAGAAGCTGCGCCAGATAGACATTGAAGCGCGTCGCCAGCGCGCCGTCGATTACGCGGTGATCGGCTGTCAGCGACAGCGGCAGGAGCAGGCGCGGGACGAACTGCTTGCCATCCCACACCGGCTTCATCGCCGACTTGTTGACGCCAAGGATGGCGACTTCCGGTGCATTGACGATCGGCGCGAAATATGTGCCACCGATGCCGCCGAGGCTGGAAACAGTGAAGCAGGCGCCAGACATCTCGGCCGGGCCGAGCTTGCCCTCACGCGCCTTCTTCGACAGCGCTCCGGTATCGGCCGCAATCTCGAATACGCTCTTCCGGTCGGCCTCTTTCACCACCGGCACCACCAGGCCATTCGGTGTGTCAGCGGCGAAGGCAATATTGAAATACTTTTTGTACACCAGGTTATCGCCATCGAGGCTGGTGTTGAACTCGGGAAACTCCTGCAAGGCACGCACCGCCGCCTTGATGATGAAGGCCAGCATGGTCAGCTTCTTGCCGGACTTCTCGTGCTCCTTGTTCATCTGCACGCGGAAAGCTTCGAGTTCGGTAATGTCGGCATCCTCGTGATAGGTCACGGCCGGGATCATGGCCCAGTTGCGCGCCAGATTCTGGCCGCTGATTTTCTTGATGCGCGACAGCGGCTTCACTTCGATTTCGCCGAACTTGCTGAAATCGATTTTCGGCCAGGGCAGCAGGTCGAGACCGCCGCCCGCAGAAACCGACGGCACGGCGGCGGCACCGCTCATCACACCCTTGACGAAAGCCTGCACATCGGCCTGGGTGATCCGTCCCTTCGGCCCGCTGCCTGTGACTCTGGCGACATCGACACCCAGTTCTCGGGCGAACTGGCGTACCGACGGGCTGGCGTGAGCCTTGTTCCCGCCTGCTGCCGCGGCAGGCACTGCAACCGCAACCGGCGCCGCCAGTGTGGCCGGCACCGGTGCTGCAATGGACGTCACTGCGGGTATCGCTGCGGGCGTTGCCGCCTTGCTCTGCACTCCCTTCGGGTCATCACCCGCGCCGGCTTTTGCGGCATCGACCAGTGCAATCAGGCTGCCCTCGGCCACCGTGTCGCCAACCTTGACCTTCAGTTCGGTGACCACGCCCGATACCGGCGAGGGTACGTCCATCGTCGCCTTGTCCGACTCCAGCGTGATCAGCGAATCTTCCGCCTTCACCCTGTCGCCAACCTTGACCAAAATTTCAATGACCGGCACATCCTTGAAGTCGCCGATGTCCGGAACCTTCACTTCCACGATCTGACTCATGATTTACACCTTTGCCGGATTGGGTTTGCCAGGATCAATCGCATATTTCTTGATCGCCTCAACCACCTTGCTGCGCTCGATCTGGCCCTCGTCGGCCAGTGCCGTGAGCGCCGCCAGGGTAATCCAGCGGCGATCGACCTCGAAGAAATGACGCAGCTTTTCGCGTGTATCGGAACGACCGAAACCATCCGTACCGAGCACCACATAGCGGCGCGGCACCCAGGCGCGAATCTGTTCAGCATACAGGCGGATGTAGTCGGTGGCGGCAACCACCGGCCCGCGGGTATCAGCGAGGCAGCTGGCGACATGCGCCTGACGCGGTGTGTCCATCGGATGCAGAAGATTCCAGCGGGCGCAATCCTGAGCATCGCGCGCCAGCTCGTTGAAACCCGGACATGACCACAGATCAGCCTCGACGCCCCAGTCCTCGCGCAACAGATCGGCCGCGGCGATCGTCTCGCGAAAAATCGTGCCGGAACCGAGCAACTGTACGCGCGGCCCGTTCGACCCCGCACCCTTCCTGAACGCATACATGCCCTTGAGGATATTCTCCGCCGCGCCTTCCGGCATGGCCGGATGCTCGTAGTTCTCGTTCATCACCGTCAGGTAATAAAACACATCCTCCTGCTCGGTCACCATGCGCCGCAGGCCATCCTGCACGATCACCGCCACTTCGTAGGCAAAGGTCGGATCGTAGGCGATACAGTTGGGCACCACGCCGGCAAACACCTGCGAATGGCCGTCTTCATGTTGCAGGCCCTCGCCGTTCAGCGTCGTCCGCCCGGCCGTACCACCAATGAGAAAACCGCGCGCACGCTGGTCGCCGGCCGCCCAGATCAAATCCATGGTGCGCTGCATGCCGAACATCGAATAGAAGACATACACCGGAATCATCTGCACGCCATGCGTCGAATAAGCGGTGGCAGCAGCGATCCAGTCGGCCGTGGCGCCCGCCTCGTTGATGCCGTCCTGGAGAATCTGGCCGTCGCGGGTTTCCTTGTAGAACATCAGCTGGTCGGCGTCTTGCGGCACATAGTTCTGGCCTTCATGATTCCAGATGCCGATCTGACGGAACAAACCTTCCATGCCGAAGGTGCGCGACTCATCGACCACGATCGGCACCATGCGCTTGCCGATCACCTTGTCTTTCAGCATCACGTTGAGCGCCCGCACAAACGCCATGGTTGAGGAAAATTCGCGCCCTTCACCACCGGCCTTCAGCAGCGCATCGAAGGCGGACAGCGGCGGCACCGGCAAGGCTTCGGCCTTGCGCCGGCGGGCCGGCAGGAAGCCGCCCAGCGCCATGCGCCGTTCGCGCATGTAATTGAGTTCTTTCGAGCCTTCCGCAAAGGTGAGATAGGGCAGCTTCTCGAGGTCCTCGTCCTTGATCGGCAGCTTGAAGCGGTCACGGAAATCCTTGAGCGAGGTGGTGCCCATCTTCTTTTGCTGGTGCGTGATGTTCTGCGCCTCGCCCGACTTGCCCATGCCGTAACCCTTGATGGTCTTGGCCAGGATCACCGTCGGCTGCCCCTTGTGCGCAACGGCCGCGGCATAGGCGGCATATACCTTGTGCGGATCGTGGCCGCCACGATTCAGGCGCCAGATATCGTCATCCGACCAGTTGGCGACCATCGCCTTCAATTCCGGCGTGTTGAAGAAATGCTCGCGCACATAGGCGCCATCCTTCGCCTTGAAGGTCTGGTAATCGCCATCGATGCAATCCATCATGCGCTGCCGCAGCAGCCCGTTCTTGTCCTGGGCCAGCAGCGGATCCCAGTAGCCGCCCCAGATCAGCTTGATGACATTCCAGCCGGCGCCGCGAAAATCCGATTCGAGTTCCTGGATGATCTTGCCGTTGCCCCGCACCGGGCCGTCGAGCCGCTGCAAATTGCAATTGACGACGAAAATCAGGTTGTCCAGCTTCTCGCGTCCGGCCATGCCGATGGCGCCCATCGACTCCGGCTCGTCCATCTCGCCGTCACCGAGGAAGGCCCACACCTTGCGCCCTTCGGTACGGGCCAGGCCACGATCTTCAAGATACTTCATGAAGCGCGCCTGATATATCGCCTGCAGCGGGCCGAGTCCCATCGACACCGTGGGGAACTGCCAGAAGTCCGGCATCAGCCACGGATGCGGATAACTGGAAAGCCCCTTGCCATCCACCTCGCGGCGGAAGTTGTTCATCTGTTCCTCGGAGAGGCGGCCGAGCATGAAGGCGCGCGCGTAAATTCCCGGCGATGAATGGCCCTGCACATAAACCAGGTCGCCGCCGTGTGACTCTGTCGGCGCATGCCAGAAATGATTGAAGCCAACGTCATACAGCGTGGCGGCCGAGGCATAGCTGGCGATATGACCGCCCAGTCCGGAATCATTCTTGTTGGCGCGCAGCACCATGGCCACCGCATTCCAGCGCGCATAGGCGCGGATGGTGTGCTCGACTTCATAGTCACCGGGCGCCGTTGGCTGCTGCTCGACCGGAATGGTGTTGAGGTAGTCAGTAGTCGCGCTGTAGGGAATATTGATGCCGGCGCGGTGACCCTCGGCGATCAGATGTTGAATCAGAAAGTGGGCTCGGGCATTGCCTTCGTGGCCGATTACCCCATTCAGCGCATCGAGCCATTCGCGAGTTTCCTGTGGATCTTCGTCGCCCGGCAGTGGCGCAGGTATTGTGTTGGCAGACATTGTCATTTCCTTATGAGAATCTACATCCCCCGCTCGCCGCCAGCATGCCGCCAGCAGTCGAACCCCTCCCTGATTCCGTGCGGGCATACGGCCACGCTGCCAGCAATTCTAGCGCAGCGCCGACAGTACTCTTCTATAACTCTTCGCCTCCATTCCATGCCGCGCGCTTCTGCCGCGCCCGGCTGGCGCGCTTGTCGCTGCGCTGGTGGACGCCACCTTTTTTCAGCAGCGGAGAGAGCGCCAGCGGATTGCGCGGCTTCAATCTTTTCTGGAGTTGTTTGGCGCGTTTCATCGCGGATGAAACTTGATCACGGTGCGGCCATCGGCGCTGTGCTTCGACTCGCCTTTCCAGGCATGCCCATAAACGATCTCGAAGCGCAGCGGCAGGCGTCCGTCCGCGTCGCGTTCGCAGGCGGCAAACAGCCGCCGCCAGTCGCGAAATGTCTGCTGACCGAGCAGCGGATCGCGCACTCCGAGACAACGCTGGTCAGCAAGAAACTGGCGCGGACCGGAATAGCTGAAGCTGATCATTTCCATGTCCATCACCGGATCGGCGAAACCTGCTGCGAGCAGCATGTCGCCCAGATCGTGCATGTCGGGGAATTTTCTCACCGTGTCACCCACGCCGACTTTTCCCGCCGCATGGCGCAGTTCCTTCACGGTATCCGGCCCGAGCGTAGCGAACATCAGCAGGCCGCCGCTGCGCAAGCTGCGATGCCACTCGCGTAATGCCGGCAAGGGATCATCCAGCCATTGCAACATCAGGCTCGACCAGATCAGATCGAGCGTGCTCCCGGCCAAGGGCAGTGCCCGCGCATCGGCATTGACGAGCTGCGGGCCGCGCCTTGTCAAGCGCATCAGGCGCGGCGTGTGCATCCGTACCTGATGCACCATCGGCAGGACGTAGTCGATGGCGATGGCCTGTGCCTGGGGATAACGTGCCTGCAATTCGCGAATGCCATCGCCGGTGGCACAGCCGATATCGGCCATGCGTTGCGGTGCGAGCTTGATGTAATCGAGCCGCTCCGCCATGCGCACAACGACTTCACGCGCCAGCACGGCGACTTCATCATAGGAAGCCGCAGCGCGCCCGAACTGGCGCTTCACACCGGAATCAGCCCCAGCCGTGCGAACAGCGCTTCATCGCGGTCGGCCTCGGGATTACCAGTGGTGAGCAGCTTGTCGCCGTAGAAAATCGAATTGGCGCCGGCGAGAAAGCACAGCGCCTGCATCTCGTCACTCATCTGCTGGCGGCCGGCAGAGAGACGCACCATGGACTGCGGCATGGCGATGCGCGCCACCGCGATGGTACGGACAAACTCAAAAGGATCGAGCGGCGGCGCGTTTTCCAGCGGCGTGCCGGGCATCGGCACCAGTTCGTTGATCGGCACCGATTCCGGCGGCGTTTCCATGTTCGCCAGCTCGGCCAGCAGTGCGGCACGTGCGCCGCGCGTCTCGCCCATGCCGACGATGCCGCCGCAGCATACCTTGATGCCCGCCTCACGCACTTTGGCCAGGGTATCGAACCGGTCGGCCTGGCTGTGCGTGGAAATCACCTGATCGTAAAACTCGGGCGCGGTATCGAGGTTGTGATTGTAGTAGTCGAGCCCGGCCTCCTTAAGCTTTTCGGCCTGGCCTTGCTTGAGCATGCCGAGCGTGACGCAGGTCTCCATGCCCAGCGCCTTCACTGCCGTGACCATTTCGGTGACGCGCTCCAGGTCTTTTTCCTTCGGCCCGCGCCAGGCGGCACCCATGCAAAAGCGTGAGGCGCCCTTGTCCTTGGCGGCCTGCGCGGCGGCGATCACCTCTTCCAGGGCGAGCAAGTCTTCGCGCTGCACCTCGCCGTGCCGCGCCGCCTGCGAGCAGTAACCGCAATCCTCGGAACAGCCACCGGTCTTGATCGAGAGCAGCGTCGAGCGCTGTACGGCGTTGGCGTCATGATGGCGACGATGCACCTCCTGGGCGCGAAACAACAGATCGTTGAACGGCAGATCGAACAGTGCCTCGATGGCGGACACGCTCCAGCGCACTGTGGCGGACGCAGATGGAACAACAGCATTTTTCTTGTGAATCACGACCGGAGCGGAAACTGTCATTTCAAAAGACTCGTTAGAATGCAGACAAGGCGCGCATCTTGGTGGAAGGAGCCGGGCTTGTCAATTGGACGCTGGCTGAAAAACTCCGTTGTGGCGAGCATCGCGGCGACACTGCCGCAGGATTGCCTGCTGTGCGGCGCCGCCAGCGGACAGGCTGCGCTGTGCCGTGGATGTGCAGCCAGCCTGCCGCAACTGAATACGCCACGTTGCCCGCTCTGCGCCCTGCCGACGCCCGTCGCCGGCGCCTGCGGCGCCTGCCTCGCCCATCCGCCGCATTTCGACGCCACCACCGCCCTCTGGCGCTACGCCTTCCCCCTCGATCAACTGATCCAGTCACTCAAGTACGCGCACCGTCTTGCCAACGCCGACTTTCTGGGCAAAGCGCTGGCGGCGCTGCCACTGGCGATACGGCCAGACATCGTTTTGCCGGTGCCGCTGGCTGCAACGCGACTCAGGGAACGCGGCTTCAATCAATCCGTCGAACTGGCTCGCCCGCTGGCGCGGCGACTCGGCATGCCGCTGGAACTGGAGCGCATCCGCCGCTGCCGCGACACCCCGCCGCAGGCCGGCCTGCCGTGGAAAGAACGCGCCAAAAACATCCATCACACCTTTGAATGCCGCGTCGATCTCACTGGCAAGAATATCCTGATCATCGATGACGTCATGACCACCGGCGCCACACTGAACGAACTGGCGCGCACCCTCAAGGCGCATGGCGCAGTGCGGGTGGAAAACCGCGTGCTGGCACGCGCGGTGAAGGGTGCCTGATTCCCGGGGACGCCATTTAATGCCCTATGCATGACATGGCGCGAAGCAAGGGGTTTCGGCGATAATCGACCGTCCCGATTCCGTTTATTTTGCCCATGGCCCTGCGCGATCCCGTCGATAAAAACCTGCTGCGCATGGAAGCACGGCGCTTTGCCTCCCGTTGCGAGGGCCACGTCGCCACCATCGAACGTGCCGACAACCTGCGTGAAGTGGCGCGCCTGGTCAGCACGCTGCACGCGTCCTACCCACTGAGCGAAGAATCCGCGGTCCGCGACGCGCTGCGCCTGGTGCAGATGCGCGCCGAGGATCGCGCGCGCGAGCTGATCCAGCAGCAGCTGCAAAACTATGCCCGCGTGGAAAGTTACCTGCGCGACAAATGGCGACGTACCCTGCTCGAATCCTGGAGCAACCTCACCGGCCCGCTGGCCCACCTGCGCCCCTGGGCGCAGGGCCGGCTCACCGTCGTCGAACAACAATTGCAGGATTGATTCAGAAGCAGAAGCATTCACCACGGAGCACGCGGGGAAAGGTCAGGCCCTGGTTTTTCCACCGCGCACCCGTGCTCCCCGTGGTTAACCAGTTTGGCTCAACGCAGTCGCTGCTCGATGTGCTGCGCCAGCTCCGGTGGCAATCCCGGCAGGCTGCGGGCCTTCAGGTAAGCCTCGCGCGCGGCGGCGCCCTGGCCATCGGCTTCCAGCGCGATGCCCAGTCCCGCCCACCAGCGCGCCTCGCCCGGCGCCAGACGCGTGGCGGCCTGGTAGCGTTCAGCCGCCTCGTGCGCACGTCCGGCACGATTGAGCAATACGGCGAGGAAACCTTGGTACTCGGCGTTGCGCTCGCCGCTGGCCGCCTGTTTCTCCATCAATTCGAGCGCCGCAGCGGCCTGGCTGCGCTCGACCAGCACCCGCGCCAGGGTCAGCGTCGAAGCCAGGCGCGCCGCCGGCAACTCGATGCCTTCGCGCAAGACCTGCTCCGCCGCTTCCCAGCGCCGCGCCTCGATCAACAGCGCCGCCAGCGCCTGGCGCGCCGCTGCCTGCTCGGGGAATACGGCCAGCGCCGCCTGGTAGCTGGTCAGCGCCTCATCCGCCCGCCCCGCACGCTGCGCTTCCCGTCCTTGTCGATAAAAAGCCTCGGCGCGTTCGGCCGGGGTGGGCACGCGCTCCTGCTTGTCGATTCGCGAGGATGCATCGGCAGGGGGCAAGCTGCCTGGCGCCGCCTTCAGAAGTGACTTGGCGGGAGCCGCAGCCACGGGCGGAAGAGACTCTGACGCCGCCCTGGACTCCAGCGTTGCCCCAGCCTTTGCTTCCGGCCTGGGTTCCTGTTTCGCCCTGGGTTCCGGCCTGGATGCCGGAGGGCTCGCCGCGGACTTCGGACTCACGTCGCGCTCATGTTTCGGCGCTTCGCTCTTTCCAGGGGCAGCCGACACGGCTTCGGCCGGATTCGCGCCAGGAAAAGTCGGCGCGGGCGATACGGCGGCCAGTACCGGCGCCGGGGCGACTTCCGGAGCAACACCCCCGCCCGGCACCGGGGAAGGCGCAACCGCCTGCGGTGGCGGGGGTGCAGAAGACGCGCCCCAGTACCTCCAGGCGGCCGCCGAGCTGGCCACCGCAATCAGGCCGGCCACCACCAGTTTTGGCCACAGCGGAGCAGGCGCCTGGCGCGCTGCCAGCGGCGTCACCGCCGCCGGCAGCGCGGTACGCTCATTCTCGCCTGCACGCCGCGCATCGAGATCGCGCAGCATTTTGTTCACCAGACTCATCCCGCCTCTCCCCTCTTCCTGCTCATCGCTGCATCACCATCTCCGCCACCAGGGCAGCGCGCAGGTACCTTCGGTATCGCGCCCCGCCAACAGCACATGGGAGCGGCCGACTGTCGCCCGGCCCTCGCCGAAGGCCAGCAGCAGCGACTTGTGCGCCAGGATGTTCAACAGCCGCGGCGTGCCGGCGGACAAGCGCCACAGCACGCGCGCCGTGGCCGGAGCGAAGAGATCGCCGCCACGATAACCGGCGACACGCAGCCGGTGCGCCAGATAATGCGCCGTCTCGTCGTGCCTCAATCCCGGCATCCGGTAATGAAACACGATGCGCTGGCGCAACTGGCGCACCGCGGGATTGGCCAGTTTTTCATCCAGCTCCGGCTGGCCGAACAGCACCACCTGGACCAGCTTGCGCTTTTCCGTTTCCAGGTTGGACAGCAGGCGCAACGCCTCCAGGCTTTCCAGCGGCATGCACTGCGCCTCGTCGAGCACCACGACGACCTTCTTGCCTTGCGCCGCCATCTCCAGCAGATGCAGATTGACCGCCTTGAGCAAGTGAAACTCGTTTTCCGAGGCTGGCAGCGTCAGCCCCAGTTCTTCGGCAATCGCTCCCAGCAGCGCCTGCGGCGCCAGCAGCGGGTTCGGCAGGTAGGCTACCTGGTAGCTGTCGTCGAGCGTCGTCAGGAAGCGCCGGCACAGCAGCGTCTTGCCGGTGCCGACTTCCCCGGCGATCTTGATGAAGCCTTCGCCGGCGGCAAGCCCGATCAGCAGTGTGTTGAGCGCCTCCTGATGGGCGTCGTTGGAATAGATGAAGCTGGTGTCCGGCGTGATGCCGAAGGGAAACTCGGAAAGGCCGAAATGATTGAGATACATCGGCCCCTACTTCTCTTGCGGCGGCATCTTCGCTGCCGGCTGGTAGGCCTGCAGGCGCGCCTGCGTATCCCTGATGTCCTGCGTCCAGGACTGGTCGTTCTGGATCACGGTCGGCTTGATCAGGATCACCAGTTCGCGCTTGGTGACCCCGCTCCCGCTCTGGCCCAGAAGGTTGGCCACAACGCCGGTCGCCCCCGGCAACTGGGAGCGCTCGGAGGTCTGCTCCTGACGCATCAGGCCGCCAATAGCGACGATATTGCCATCCTGTACCCGCACGATGCTGTCCGTCTCGTTGATGCTGCTGGTCGCCAGCGGCAGGCTGAACGTACCCAGCGTGCCAAGGCTGACAGACTTGTTCTTTTCATTGACCACGCTGACCATCGGATGCACATGCAGGACGATGTTGCCGTCGTCGTCGATCTGCGGTGTGACATCCAGCGAAATGCCCGAGAAATAGGGTTCCAGCGTCAGGCTGGGGGTAACGATGGTGCCGGTCGTGGTGGTCGTGGTCGAGGTCGTCAGGTTGGTGATGAACAACTCATCCGTGCCCACCTTGAGCACCGCCTTCTGGTTATTGACGGTCGCGATGCGCGGACTGGAAAGCACCGTGACGCTGCCTTGCGTCTCAAGGAAGTTGAGTATCGCGGCGAAATTCGCCGACTGGAAAGCCAGCCCGAGGAAACCCTTGCCCAGGGCGGATGCGGCAATCAGCCCGCCCACGCCCGGCAGCACCGTGCCACTGCCGGAAAACATCGTATCGGTGCGCGCCGTGGCATCCACCGTATCGGCAGGAATCCCGGTCAGTGCCGTACCCGGCTGGGCGCGCAGGACAGAACCCGGCTGGACCACCCCGAGCGATACCCGATTACCCGTCCCGTTGAACGTCGTCCAGTTAACCCCGGCCTGATGACCCTCGGAAAGGGCCACATCGACAATCTTGGCTTCGATCATCACCTGCCGGTCGGCCACCAGTTGCGTCGCCTTGAGGTACTTATCGACATTCGCCAGTTCGTTCGGCATGGCGCGCACCACCACCACGCCGGAGCCCGCGTTGATGACCACGCTGCGCCCGTCGGCCGTGCCCACCATCGCCGCGAGCGCCGTCTTCAGGTCATTCCAGAAATCGCTGTCGGTGCTCATGCTGACCCGGCTGGTATCGCTGCTGCGGGATGCACCCGCGCCACCCGCGGCCGACTGTGTCGCCCGCGTGGCGGCGCCGCCCCCGGTGCTGCCGCCGCCGGTCGTGATGGAACTACCGGTAACCCGCAAATCGCTCGAACCCTGGCGCCGGCTGGCGAGGTAATTGATCTTGAAAAAGCGGGTTTTCATCGTATTGGTTTCGATGAAAATCCGTTTCCCCAGGATGCGGTATTCATAGCCGAACAGTTCGCGGATGGCGTCCAGTGCCTCGGGCACCGTGACGTTCTTCAGGTTGATGGTGATGCTGCCGCCCACATCCGGCGGCAGCAGCATGCTGTAGGGCGTGCCCGAGACCAGCGCCATGAAGACCTGACTGGCCGGCGCATCGACCACGGAAAGATCAAAGCGGGATTCAGCAGGCGCGGTGGCCGGCGCAGGCATCAGGCTCGGCATCAGCGCGGCATCGGGCGCGGCGGGGGCCTTGCGCTCGGTCGCCGACTTCAGCAATACATCATTGATCTGCCCCAGCACGTCATCACTCTTGCGCGGCGGCGCCGAACAGCCCGCCAGTACCAAGGCCAGTAAAGAAGCCATCATCCAGCGTGAAAAATCATTCATTTTGGGTTCCCGTCGCACGACGCACATGGTGTTTGGCGGCACGCGATTTTGCCGCCGGCGTTTTTTCGGCTGCGGAGATCAGGTGCAAGGTTTCCCGTCCGCCCTCACCTTGCACGACCACCGCGTTTTCACTGATTTTCAGCACCCGTTTTCCGTTCACCGGATCGCCCACCCGGTCGCCAACGCGCACTTCCTGCCCGGCGATCACGGCCGACGCCCGGCCGCCCCGGCGCAGGATGATGGCCTGCACCCCGCTGACGCTGCCGGCCGCCGGGCTGTCAGCGACCAGCGACACATCGGCAGGCCGGGTCGGATCAGGAACTTGCGCCGCTGCGCCGGCAGGGTAGGTAGCGAGCAGGGCGGGAAACCACACGGAAAACAGCGCGAAAAAAAGGCAGGGCAGCCGTCTGAACATCACATCTCCAGCCAGTTCGGGTCGAGGCTCAAGGTATAAACCCGCAACACCAGCACGTTGCGTGGGTATTTCTCGACGCTCAGGCCGAGACTGTTCCACATCAGGCGCTGCGGCATGGTTTCGATATCTGCCAGGTAGTTGAGCAGGCCATTGTAGCTGCCGGCCAGCTTCAGCTCGATGCCGTGCTGCCAGATGCCGGCACCCGCCGCGGCCGTTACCGGCGCAGCGCCCGTGTCAGCCGGCGTGGCGGTTGCCGCTGCGGCCGGGGGTCGGGTCGCGGATTTTTCTGCGGCGCCGACCGGCTGCGGCGGCAGGGTTTTCAGTTCGAGCAGCTCGATGCCGCGGTTGCGCGCCAGCAGGTCTTCGAGGAAGCCACGCATCCGCGCAGGCGAGACCATGCCGCTCTCAAACCTGGCCAGCCGCCCGTTGACCGCCTGAATGTCGTCCCGGATTCGGGCGAGGCGCTGACGGTTGGCCGTATCGGGATCGGGAGCCGCCTGCAGGGCGGCGAGTTGCGTCTGCTGCTGCGCCAGCTCGGTGCGCACGGCGGCAGACTCGGCCAGCGCGGCACGGGCCTGGCGCAGCGCCGGATCGATGACAAAGTTGAACCACAGGAAACCACCGCCCAACACCACGGCCACGGCAAGAATCGCCCGCTCACGGCGTGGTCGCGCCATGAACTGCTCGCTCCACTGCTGCCAGCGGGCCGCCAGAGGCGCCAGGGCCTTCATTTCTTCTCCTCCACCGTGGTGGGCGTGAGAATGAAATTGACGGGCTGCCGACGCACGGGCTGGAGCGGGTGACCGGGCGCAGAACCCGGCGCTGGCGAGACGGCGCCCCCGGCGGCGGCATCCTCCACCGCGCCGGTTACCGCCCCGTTTGCGACCTCGCGTTGCAGGCTCAGCGCAGAAAATTGCCGTCCCTGGAATATCTTCTCGGCGCCGAGGCGGCGAATGTACTCCGGCACGATCCGCTCATCGTGGGTGCTGCCGCGAATTTCCATGTCGCTGCCGCCCGCGCCCAGCCTGAAGCCCGTCAGCCACAGCCCTGGCGGCGCCTGACGGGCAAATCCCCGCAGGAACGCAGAAAAGCCGCTGCTGTTGCCCACCGCCCCGCTCTCCAGCAGGCGAGCAATTTCCCCGCGCTGCGCAAGCGCGGCCTGGGCCTGCGCAACTTCGGCAAGCAGTTGCGGATTGGCCGGCTGGCTCGCCTTCCGGTTGGCTTCTTCGATCGCCGCCTTCGCCGCGTCGAGTTCGGCGCCCACGCTGGCCGCCTCGGCCAGACGCTGGTTCGCCTCGGCGCGGGCGAACAGCGTCCAGGCGCCCAGCACAGCCGTCATCAGTGCCACAGCAAGCGCAAGATTGCCGAGGCTTAGCCAATCACGGACTTTCAGAAACCGCGGATGGTAGAGGTTGATTTGCGAACTCATGCCACCGGCTCCTCGCGCAGGGCAGCACCCAGGGCACGCAGACACTGGAACTGCCGCTGCGGATCGAGCAGTGCCGGCGCAGCGCCGAGATCGACCACCGCGGCGAGATTCAGAGGCACCACGTCGATCGCCAGATTGTCATGCAGGTACTCGACGAACCCGGCCACCCCGGGGATACCCGCCACCACCAGACGGACCAGCTGCACCATGCTGAAGCTGCGGTCGAAATTGTCCAGCGAACGCTGCACGTCCAGCGCGATGCGTTCGAACAGCTGTTCGCGCCGCAGCGTATCCGCTGCCGCCAGTTGCGCCGCAGAGATTTCGATGTGCCGCGCTACCAGCAGCTCACCTGCGAAGGTGAACGTCAGCAGGCCCTCGACTTCGTCGAATACCAGCGTCGCCAGCGCACGGTCTTCCTCTTCGAACAGGGCGGCGAGATTGCGCTGCGAAAGCTCCACCACATCAACCGCCGCGAGCGTCAGCTTCGCCGCCTGGAACGACTGCACCAGCGGCGCCATGACGGATTCGGCCGCCAGCACCGCATAGACCTGCGGCGCACGGCCCAGCGGCGGAATCGGCAGCAGGTCGATCGCCGCGCCATCCACCGCAAACCCGGCCTGATCCTTCAGCTTCCAGCGCGCGATTTCGCGCGCTTCGTCCGGCGGACCGGCGATGGCATCGGTCTGGATGAACTGGTATTGCCCTGCGGCCAGCAGCGCCGTGAGACGATAGCGCCCCAGATGCAGCGACTTTTTCAGCGTCGCAAGGGTGGCCACTATATTTCCCTCATCCCCGCCGGATGCGATGGACTCCGCCAGCAGCACCTGCGGCAGACGATCCACTTCGCGCCGCACATGCACCAGATCGACCCGCCCCACGCCTTTGGCGATGGCCAGCCAGCCCGGCTCGGAACGCGTCTTGCGGAAATTCAGCACAGTAGTGGCAAGGAGTGAGGATAGATAAAAATTGCTCTGACTATAGCGTGCGGCGCCGCCCGCCAGAGCAGGAAATCAGTGCCAAACAGCATTCATTTACCCTGATTCGGGCGTATCCGGCCCCACAGCATGCGGATATATAAAGTCGGCGCTGGCAGTACGGCGGAAAATGAAAAAACAGACCGATGGATTTCTCCATCGGTCTGCTTCAGGCATCGATCAGCAGCCGGTCGTGTCGCCGTTGGCCGAAGGCGGGGTTGTAGCACCGATCAAAGCGGCTCCACCGGCAACTGCCGGGGCGGTGTAGGTAAAGAAGCAAGTCGCCGGGTTGGTGCCGCCATTCACACGGATGGTCAGCACGGCGCCCGCGCCTGCGCCACCACCCACTGTTGCCATTTGCTCACCAGCCAGTGCCGCAGCCGTAGCAGGGAATACGCTGGTCAAACCGGCAGCAGAAACGATGCCGTTCAGATTGGCCGTGGGATAACCGTTAAGAATCTGGACTCGCCCTGATTCGGTACACAGGTTGGTCGTGTTGTTGGCAGGGTTTGGCCCAAAACCCGGCCCGGGACAAGCGACTGTATCCGCCACTCCGCCCCGCGCCAGCGCCGTGCCACGCACCAGTGCCGCCGCCGCCCCGACCGCGCCGCGCGCCGCATTGAGCTTGGCGATACGCGCATCACGCTGCAAATTAGTGAACCGCGGCAGGGCGACCGCCGCGAGGATGCCGAGGATGGTGATCACCACCACCAGCTCGATCAGGGTGAAGCCTGCATGGGTCTTGCGCACGATATTTCCTCCTTTATAAATCGGTTCATCAAATAACTGTAACGACTTTTTTCAGTCTAACTTTAACTTACTGCCAGGTAAACAGATACACCGGCACCAGGCGAACATGGCCGTTGCCCGTCGACTCGACGCGCAAGCGAATCTCGTGTTGCTGTTTCGCCGTGAAGCGCACCCGCGCCGGGTCTTTCGGCACATATACCACCTCCGCCGGACGGCTGTCCCAGTACCAGGCGCCCGCCACCACGCGCCCTGACGCCGGATACACACCGGCCCAGCCCAGGGGCTTGGGCTCCAGCCACTGGAACGGATCCTGGCGGGCCAGAAGACTGGCGTCCTGCGTCTCGCCCCGTGTTCCACGGCTCATCAGTTCGTAACTCACGGCACGCTCCAGCGCAGCACGGTTGTCGTCGAACGCCTGTCGCTCGGATTCCACCTGGACGAACAGCAAACCCTGCAACAGAAAATATGCCAACGCGCTGAGAATCGCCAACACCACGGCAAATTCGAGCGAGGTCAGGCCGCGCGCCTTCATCAATGCTTGATCATGGTGCTGCCCAGATCCCAGATCGGCAGGAAGATGCCCAGCGCCAGCACCAGCACCATGGCGCCGAGCATGACGATGAGGATGGGCTCGATCTGCTGCGAAAGCGTCTTCAGCTCATATTCGACTTCGCTCTGATACATGTCGGCGACTTCCTGCATCATGTCGTCGAGCGCGCCGGACTCCTCGCCGACAGCGATCATCTGGATCACCACCGGCGTGAACACGCCGGCAGCGATGCTGGTGCGCAGGATACTCTCGCCACGCTCCACGCCGTCGCGCATTTTTCCGATCTTGGCGGCGATGAACGCGTTATCGACCGTCTCTGCGACATTGGTCAGCGCCTGGATGATTGGCACGCCGCTGCGCGCCGCGAGCGCAAAGGCGCGAGCGAAGCGCGCCAGCGTGCCCTTCCGGATGATCCTGCCCGCGACCGGAATCTCCATCTTGATGCGATCCCAGTCATAGCGGCCTTTTTCCGTCTTGCGCCAGGCATTGAAGCCCAGCCCCGCCAGCGCGACGCCGGCGATCAGGAGTGGCCAGGAGTGCACCATGAAATCCGAAAACCCGATCAACAGCCGCGTCATCAGCGGCAATTCGGCATTGAGCCCCTTGAAGGTCTTGGCAAAGGCGGGAATGACGAAGATATTGATGACGAGCATCGCCACCGCCATGGCAGCCAACACGAACGAGGGGTAGCGCAAGGCAGACTTCACCTGTTCCTTCATGAAGCGCTCGAAATCCAGATGATCGAACAGGCGAATGAAAACCTCTTCCAGCCGCCCTGTCATCTCGCCGACCCGCACCATCGAAATGTAGAAACGCGAAAACACCTCCGGATGGCGCGCCAGCGAAAGCGACAGGTCGCGCCCCGAATCGAGCCCTTCGCGCACATCACCGAGCACGGCTTTCATCGCCGGATTGTTGTTCGATTCCTGCAGACCGGCCAACGCGCGCATGATTGGCACGCCCGCCCGCAGCAGGGTATGCAACTGGCGTGAAAACAACAACACGTCAACCGGTTCAACCTTTTCCTTGAACAGGCTGAAATTCAGGCCTGCCCCGGATGCCGCCGACGAACCGCCGCCGGGCTTGATTTCAACCGGCGTGATGCCCATGCCGAACAAGGCATCCGCCACCGCACCCGGCGCCGCGCCATCCATGACGCCCTGCACCATCTCTCCCGTACTGTTGCGGCCGCGATAGGCGAAGTTAGGCATTGCGTTCCTTATTATTCATCCAGCTGCGTGCTGATCCGCATCGCTTCATTGACCGTGGTGCGGCCGGCGAGGACCAGGCGCACGGCGTCGCGGCGCAGGGTGTGGCCGGCCATCTGCTCGCGGCCGAGCGCCATGAACTCGTTGGGATCGCCGCGGTTGACGGCCTCGACCAGGGTATTGGTCATTTCCAGCATTTCGTACACGGCCTGGCGCCCCTTGTAGCCGGTATTGGCGCAATGACTGCAACCCTGCCCGTGCAGGGGGCGGTGGCTATCGACCTGATCACCCAGTTCGATCCGCAGCCATTCATGCTCATGCGGCAACAGCGTGTAGGGAACGGCGCAATTCTCGCAGATCACGCGCACCAGCCGCTGCGCCAGCACCATCTGAATCGAGAGCGCCACCATGTAGCGCGGCACGCCCATGTCAAGCAACCGGATGGGCGTCGACAAGGCGTCATTGGTATGCAGCGTGGATAACACCAGGTGGCCGGTCATGGCAGCGCGCATGCCGATCTCGGCGGTTTCCTGGTCGCGCATTTCACCGATCAGCACGATGTCCGGATCCTGGCGCAGGGCGGAGCGCAAGACGCGGCTGAAGCTCAGGTCGATCTTTTCATGCACCTGCACCTGGTTGATACCGGGCAGACGGTATTCGACCGGATCCTCAACGGTGATGATCTTCTTCTCCGGCGTGTTGAGCTCATTGAGCGCGGCATACAGCGTGGTGGTCTTGCCCGAGCCGGTCGGCCCCGTGACCAGGACGATGCCGGAAGGCCGCGCGATGGCATGGCGGAAGCGCTCCAGGATATGCGGCGGCATGCGCAGCCGGTCGAGTTGCAACAAACCCGTGTTCTGCGCCAGCAGCCGCATCACCACGGATTCGCCATGTTGCGTCGGCATGCTCGAAATGCGGATGTCGAGCGGCACATCGCGCAGCTTGATGTTGAAGCGGCCATCCTGCGGCAGGCGTTTTTCGGAAATGTCGAGGCCGGACATCAGCTTCAGGCGCAGCACCAGCGCCGTTGCAATTTTCGTATCGGCCTCGGTCTGGATGTGCAGCACACCATCGATGCGAAAACGGATCAGCAGCGATTTTTCCTGGGGCTCGATGTGGATATCGGACGCATGCAGCTTCAGCGCCTCCTCGAACACCGTGTTGAGCAGGCGCACCACGGGGGCATCCTCGGCGCCGGTGGTGAGCCCCAGCAGGTTGCCGAATTCGGCCGGAACGTCGGACATGTCGGCCGTGAGTTCCCTGGCCAGGCCGTGGATTTCCTCGGTGCGGCTATACACGCGATCGATCGCGGCGAGCAGCTGGCTTTCGGTGACCACGGCGAGATCGATATCGCGCTTCAGCAGCCGCGCCAGATCGTCGAATGCCGCCAGGTCGGTGGGATCAGCCATGCCCACCAGCAGCATCCCGGCGCGCTCGCCAAGCACCAGCGAACGCAGGCGGCGCGCCTGGGTTTCCGGCAGCAGACTGATGTGCTCCGGTTTGGGATTGAACTGGCGCAGGTCGATGAAATCCGCGCCGAGCTGGCGCGCCAGAGCGGTAGAGATACCTTCTTCGGTGACAAAACCGCTGTCCACCAGGACGCGGCCCAGCTTGCGTCCGGTACGTTTTTGTTCGTCGAGTGCGAGTTTCAGCTGTTCGGCGGTAACCAGGCCCTGCTGCACCAGCAGGTCACCCAGGCGAATCTTTTCCGGACGCGCCATCAGGCAGTCTCCTCGCAGGTCATTTCTGCATTATTCTTGAATCACGCCGCGCTTTGCTTCACGAATACACACGAAGTCCTTGCGCTAATCGGCTGATTTTGTGGAAACTACCGTTTTTATCGAAAGCACGCAAGTTCTTCATGCCCTTCCACGTCGTTCTCGTCGCCCCGGAAATACCGCCCAACACCGGCAACGTCATCCGGCTCTGCGCCAATACCGGCGCGCACCTGCATCTCGTCGAGCCGCTCGGCTTCGATCTCTCGGAGCGGCAATTGCGCCGCGCCGGGATGGATTACGCCGAACTGGCGGTGGTCACGGTGCATGCCGACTGGCCGGCGTGCCGCCAGACGCTCGCCGCCGGCGGTGCGACGCGCCTGTTTGCGCTGACAACGAAAGGCATACGCCCTCATACCAGCGCCAGCGCAGTGCGCCCTTTCGGGAATTTCCTACCCGGGGATGTATTTGTCTTCGGTTCCGAAACCTGCGGGCTCCCGGCGCACGTCCTGGCCGACATCCCCGCGGAAAACTGGCTGCGCCTGCCGCTCGTCCCCGGCAACCGCAGCCTGAATTTATCCAACACGGTCGCCATCATGGTCTATGAAGCCTGGCGGCAGAATGGATTTCCCGGTGGGGAATGACCGGCGAGGCAGGCGGCCGGGGTGGCCCGCCGCGTCCACTGGCCCTATTCGTTCTTCGGCTCGCGCGCCATCAGTTGCATCACCGCCTCGCGCGGGGCGATGCGGCCAGCGAGCACGGCGACGACGGCTTCGGTGATCGGCATCTCGATGCCCAGCGCCTGCGCCCGGCGGGCGACTTCATGCGCGGCAGGAACGCCTTCGGCGACGTGGCCAAGTTCGGCCGCAATCTCGTCGAGCGCGTGGCCGGCAGCCAATAACAGGCCGACGCGGCGATTGCGCGACAAATCGCCAGTGCAGGTCAGCACCAGGTCGCCCAGCCCTGCCAGTCCGGTAAAGGTCTCCCGCCGCGCATCCAGCGCGACGCCAAAGCGCATGATCTCCACCAGCCCGCGCGTGACCAGCGCGGCCCGTGCATTGTTGCCCAGGCCCAGTCCGTCGCTGATGCCGGTGGCGATTGCCAGCACGTTCTTGACGGCACCGCCGACCTCGACACCCGTCAGGTCATCATTGGCATAAATGCGCAGATGACTGCCATGCAGCGCCTGCGTGAAACGCACGGCAAAATCCATGTCGGCCGCCGCCAGCGTGATGGCGGCCGGTAGCCCGCGCGCCACCTCCAGCGCAAAACTCGGCCCGCTCAATACGCCGCAGGAGGCAGCGGCGCCGAAAACCTCCGCCACCACCTGATGCGGCAACAGGCCACTGCCCGCTTCCAGCCCCTTGCAGGCCCAGAGAAAAGGCGTGGCAGCAAGCCTAGGTTGCGTTTTTATCCGTTCCAGCAACGGGCGCAAGCCAGCCAGTGGCGTCGCCAGCAACAGCAGATCAGCCGCCGCACATGCCGCAGCAAAATCAGCAGTAACCGAGAGCGCCGCGGGAAACCGGCAGCCTGGCAGGTAACGTGTATTTTCGCGCTGCCGCGCCATGTGTTCGGCCTGTGCCGCATCGCGCGCCCACAGGCAAACCGTGTGCCGCGGGGCGAACGCCATCGCCAGCGCGGTCCCCCACGCTCCAGCGCCAAGCACGGCTACGCGCATGACCGTACCTCGCACATTCCGCAGCGGCATGCCGCAACACGGCGCCTCACAAGCCCCATACCTGCGCCGCCTTGACGTAGCCTCCCTGGCCGTCGCGGTGCTTCACCCTGATCCAGCCGCCGGGCAGGATTTCGATCAGCTCCAGCAGCACATCGTGTACGGCAACGAAGACCAGCGCAGATTTTTCATCGGCGCTGGCGCGTACCTCGGCACGCTCGCCGCGCACCATGACATGGCGTTGGGTACTGAGGTACTTCTTCTCGATCCAGACCAGATCGCCCTTGTTGTCGCGCACCTTGCTCCAGCCTTCGAGGCTGAGTATCCGCTCCACCGGCGTGCCGGCAGCGATCACGAACAAAGGTTTGGCCTGGGCCGAGGGCGCGTCAAACAAGGGTGCCGCTTCGCTTACCGAAAGGAAATCCAGCGCGGCGGCCGGCAGCGGCAAGGCACACAGCGCGAGCAGCGCCACGCCAAGAACACCCATGCCGCCGTAACGCCGTCTCGCCATCGCCGACTATTGCAGTGGTGTCGGTGCTTCGGCTGAAGCCGCCGCCTGCTGCTGCATCGCGCGCTGCTGATAGAGGGCTTCGAAATTCACCGGGGCAAGCAGCACCGGCGGAAACCCCGCGCTGCTGATCGCGGAAGAAATCGTTTCGCGCGCGTAGGGAAACAGGATGTTGGGACAGCCCACCGCCAGGATCGGCTCCATGTCTTCCTGCGGCACATTGACGATGCGGAAGATACCGGCTTGCGCCGCCTCGACCAGGAAGAAGGCCATCTCGCCCTTCTTCGCCGTCACCGTCACCGTCACCACCACCTCGAAGACGCCATCGCCGAGTGTGGTCGCGGTATTCTGGATTTGCACTTCAATCGCTGGCGCCTCACGTTCAAGATAGACCTGCGGCGCATTGGGCACTTCGACGGAAAGGTCGCGGACGTAAATCTTTTCGATGCTGAAACCAGGTTGCTGATCGCTCATGATGGACGGGTTGGACAGGTAAGAGTGGTTGAAAAAGTCATGCGGCAAGCAGTGCGTCGAGCCGGCCCTGGCGATCGAGCTCATACAGATCGTCACAGCCCCCAACGTACCTTTCGCCAATGTAGATTTGCGGCACGGTGCGACGGCCGGTTTTTTGCATCATTTCATCGCGTCGCCCGGGATCGAGATCGACACGCACTTTTTCGATCTCGGCCACGCCCTTGCGCCGCAACAGTTGCTCGGCGCGCACGCAGTAAGGACAGACAGCGGTGGTGTACATCAGGATTTTCTGCATGGAATCCTCTTGATAATGGCTGCCCATTTCATTTCGAATGACTCAAGCCTTTGTGGTCAAGGGCAGCTTGGCCTCTTTCCACGCCTGGATGCCACCCGCAAGACTGAATACCTTGCCGAAGCCGGCTTTCTGCATCTGCGCGCATGCGGCAGTGGAACGAGTGCCGGCGGCACAGCAAATAATGACCGGCTTGTCCTTGAAACTTTCCAGTTCGGAAAGGTGTTTTTCCAGCTGCGACAACGCGACGTGCCGTGCTCCCGGCACATGACCGCTTTTCCACTCGCTGTCTTCACGCACGTCGAGCAGCAGTGCATCTTCCCGGTTCATCATCAAGGTAGCCTGAGCCGGGTCAATCTCCAGCTTGTCCTGCCCCGTTAACAACGGCCATAGCAGCATTCCACCCGAAAACAGCGCTGCCAGAGCCCACATCCAGTTCTGCTCCAGAAATTCCATGTTCATTCCTTGTCCTTGTCATGTATGCCGCAAAAGACTTCGCGCATCGTGGCGACCAGCTGCAGGGTGCGCGGATCGGCGACGCGATAATAAACACGATTGGCGTCCCGCCGGGCCTGCAGTACGCCCTTGTCACGCATGATGCCCAGGTGCTGCGAAACATTACTCTGCGAGGTGCCGACGATTTCGACGATATCCTGCACGCAGACCTCCTCCGCGCCCACCACGCAGAGAATCTTCAACCGCAACGGATGCGCCATGGCCTTCAGCGCCCGCGCTGCGGTGTCGATATGCTCCTGTTTTCCTGCCAGATCCTGAATCACATCCATGATGTCCTTCCCCGCGCAAACACGCTGTGTGTATGTGTATGCCGCACCCCTCCGGCTAATATTCTAACCTGCTTATTTTTCATTCGCGCATTTCTACGGGCTACACGCGAACTCACTCGTCCGCTCGCGTTAAAATCAGATTTTTCATCGGGAACGCCTGCACATGTACAAAATTGTCTTCCTTCGCCACGGCGAATCGACCTGGAACCAGGAAAACCGCTTTACCGGCTGGACGGATGTCGGCCTCACCGAAAAAGGACTGGCCGAAGCCCATGCCGCCGGCCAGTTGCTGAAAAGCCAGGGCTGGGCTTTCGACATCGCCTTCACCTCCGTGCTGCGCCGCGCCATCAAGACCTTGTGGACCGTACTGGAAGACATGGACCGGATGTGGATTCCGGTACACCACTCCTGGCGCCTCAATGAGCGCCATTACGGTGCCCTGCAGGGGCTCGACAAGGCGGAAACTGCCGCCAAGTTTGGTGAACAGCAAGTGCTGATCTGGCGGCGCGCCTACGACACGCCGCCGCCGCCGCTGGCCGAAGACGACCCCCGCCTGACGCTGGATGACCCGCGTTATGCCGGCCTCCCGCCCGAGCACTTCCCCCGTACCGAATGCCTGAAGGACACCGTGACCCGCGTCCTGCCGTTCTGGAACGAAACCATCGCACCAGCCATCCTGTCCGGCAAGAGCGTGCTGATCGCCGCTCATGGCAACAGCATCCGGGCGCTGATCAAGTACCTCGACAATGTTTCGGACAGCGATATCGTCGGCCTCAACATCCCCACGGCGCAACCCCTGGTGTATGAGCTCGATGCCGACCTCAAGCCGATTCGCCACTACTATCTCGGCGACCCGGAGGCCATCGCAGCAGCGCTGCAAGTCGTGGCCAACCAGGGCAAAGCAAAGGTTTGAAATCCCATCACGGCGACACGGCGACAAGTTCCTCCCATGTCTTGCGCCGTGCCGCCATGCTCACCGTGCTGGCGCTGTTTTCTTCGGCGTCCGCTGCTGCGCCAGTCGATGCAAAAAAAGGCGAGCTGAAAAACCTGCGTGGCCGTATCGAATCGCTGCGCAAGAACCTGGACAAAAGCGAGGAATCAAAAGCCGCAGTTGCCGAGCAATTGCGTGCCGTCGAATCCGCGATTTCCGATACCAGCCGCAAGCTGCGCCAGTTGTCTGCCGAACGCCACGAGGTGGAAGACCAGCTGGCCGATCTGGAGCAACAAAGCAAGCGCCTGGAGCGGCAAACCTCGGCACAGCAAACCCAGCTGGCGCAATTGCTTGGCCACCAGTTCGCCGGCGGGGAAGCCGATGCGCTGAAACTCCTGCTCTCCGGCCGCGACCCGAACCAGGCGGCGCGCGACCGTTATTTCCTGACCCAGCTGTCACACGCCCAGGCCGACCTGATCCAGGAATTGCGTGTTGCCGCCCGTGAAAAACAGCGGCTGGCCGATGCCGCCCGCGAACGGCGGACGCACCTGGCTGAAATCGAACAACGCCAGCAGGAAACTCAGGCGCAACTGCTTGAACGCAAACAGCAGCGGGCAATCGCACTGGCCAGAATCGCCGACCGCATCCGCAGCCAGCGCCAGGAGATCGACTCCCTGCGCCGCAACGAGCAACGCCTGACGCAAGTCATCGATCGTCTGGCGCAAGCCGCCAAAACGCGACGCAAGAAACCACAGGACACACCAAAAGTCGGCGCTGGCAAGACGCCGAACGGGCATAGCCCGGAACGCCCGTCCGCGGCCCAAAACCACGATCCCGGCGCAGTGGGTGGAACCTTCGGCGCGCTGCGCGGCAGGCTCAGGCTGCCGGTTGCTGGCACCATCGCCAGCCGCTTCGGCAGTGCCCGTGGCGAAGGCGGTCTCACCTGGAAGGGTCTTTTCATCCGCACCGCCGAGGGTGCCGAAGTGCATGCCATAGCTGCTGGCACCGTGGTTTTCGCCGACTGGCTGCGCGGCTTCGGCAACCTGCTGATCGTCGATCACGGTGACGATTTCCTCTCGATCTACGGCAACAACGAATCCCTGCTGAGCGCCGTTGGCCGTACCGTCAAGAGTGGCGAGGCCATCGCCACGGCAGGCAATAGCGGCGGCAATCCGGAGTCGGGTTTATACTTTGAACTCAGATACCGGGGCCGGCCGTTCGACCCCATGAAATGGACTGGTTCACGCTAACCCCCGCAACACCTGCTTCATTCACACGGAGTCACTATGCGCAGCACTCTGCAAAAAATCGGTTTGGTCACCGCTGGCCTGCTGGCCGGTATTTTCATCAGCCTGAATTTCTCCGCCAACGCCGGCAAGGACGCCGCACTCTCGGCCCTTCCGGTGGAAGAGCTGCGCAGCTTCGCCGATGTCTATAACGCGATCAAGCAGGGCTATGTCGAACCGGTCGACGACAAGAAACTGATCACTTATGCCATCAGCGGCATGCTGTCCAACCTCGACCCGCATTCGACTTACCTCGATGCCGAAGACTTCAAGGATTTGCAGGTCAGCACTCAGGGTGAATTCGGCGGCCTCGGCCTCGAAGTGGGCATGGAGGACGGCTTCGTCAAGGTCGTCTCACCGCTCGAAGATACCCCTGCCTACAAGGCCGGCCTGAAGCCGGGCGACCTGATCATCAAGCTCGACGACACACTGGTGAAGGGGCTGACTCTCAGTGATGCCGTGAAAAAAATGCGCGGCAAGCCGAAGACCCAGATTCGCCTGACAGTCGTACGCAAGGGCGAAAACAAGCCGTTTGAAGTCACGCTGACCCGCGAGAAAATCAAGGTTCAGAGCGTGAAATCCAAACCGCTGGAAGGTGGCTATGGCTATCTGCGGATTGCGCAGTTCCAGGAAGAAACTGCCGCCGATGTGGTCAAGCATTTCGACAAGCTGAACAAGCAGGAAAAGGACGGCCTGAAAGGCCTGGTGCTGGATCTGCGCAATGATCCCGGCGGCCTGCTCAACAGCGCGGTCGGTGTTGCCGCCGCCTTCTTGCCGCCCAAGGTGCTGGTCACCTCGACCGACGGCCGCACCGAGGACGCGAAGCGCCGTTTTACAGCCAGCCCCGAAGATTACCTGCGCGGCTACAAGGACGACTTCATGAAAAACCTGGCGCCGCTGGCCAAGACCGTACCCATCGTGGTGCTAGTCAATGGCGGCTCGGCCTCGGCCTCGGAGATCGTCGCCGGCGCCTTGCAGGACCACAAGCGCGCCGTCATCATGGGCACGCAAACCTTCGGCAAGGGTTCGGTGCAGACCGTGCTGCCATTGTCCAGCAATACCGCGATCAAGCTGACCACGGCACGCTACTACACGCCATCGGGACGCTCGATCCAGGCCAAGGGCATCACCCCGGATATCGTTGCCGAAGAAACAGCCGGGGGCGAGTCACACGAGCGCCTGCGAGAGGCTGACCTTGAACATCACTTACAAAACGACAAGGACGCAGGTGAAAAACCCGTTGTAGAACCAAAGCCACAGTCGAAAAATGGCAAGAAAGGCAAGGCAGATGACAACGAAGACGCCTCGCGTGCGCCGATTGAGTTCGCCTCCAAGAATGACTATCAGCTCTCCCAGGCAGTCAATCTGCTCAAGGCCTGGCAGATTATCAAACGATAACCCGGCGGCGCGCGTCCGATGTCCAGAATGTCTCCCGAGAAAGCACGCGAACTTCGCGATGGGGGACGGCGTCGGACGTCTGCCTTCACGCCCCAGCCGGGCCTGCGCAAGCATCGCGAATTGCGCTTTCATCCCGGGCTGCCGCAGCAGGTCGAGGAAGCCCGCAAGCTGCTCGCCGGTCTGCCGGACATGAGTGTCGATGCCGGCCTGACGCCCGCCAGCCTTTCACTCTGGTACAACATCAATGACTACACCTTCGAAGGCATCGTCACCGCCTTGAAGCGGCAGGGCTTTCGTCTGGAAAACGGTCCCCGCGCACGGATTGCGCGCGCGCTGATCTTTTTTTGCGAGGAAACCCAGCTACGCAACCTGCATGGCTCTCAACGCCTGATAAAAAAATCCAACGATATCTACTCCAAGGCATGGGAGCACCATCCGCACGGTGATCACGACGACACGCCGCCGGAACTGCGGCAGGACAAGTAAGGCCGCCAATGAACGACCAACAATTATTGCGCTACAGTCGCCACATTCTTCTGCCACAGATCGGCATTGAAGGCCAAGAGGCCATCGTCAATGCCCGTGTTCTGGTGATCGGAGCAGGCGGCCTGGGTTCGCCGGCAGCCTACTATCTCGCCTCGGCCGGTATCGGGACGCTGGTACTGGCCGACGGGGACACGGTCGACCTGACCAACCTCCAACGCCAGATACTGCACTCTACCGCTGCCATCGGCGAACCCAAGGCGCTTTCCGGGCAGCGCACACTGGCCGGAATCAATCCCGAATGCCGTGTGATCGCGCTTACCGAACGACTGGTCGACGAGCGGCTGGAAGCAGAAATCCACCAGGCCGATGTAGTGCTCGATTGCTGCGACAACTTTGCCACGCGTCACGCCGTCAATCGCGCCTGCGTTAAATTCGGCAAACCTCTGGTTTCGGGCGCCGCGATCCGCTTCGATGGTCAGGTTGCCGTGTTCGACTCGCGCCAGCCCGGCACACCCTGCTATCACTGCCTGTTCCCGGAAGGACAGGATAGCGATGAAGTGCGCTGTGCCGTGATGGGCGTCTTCGCCCCACTCACCGGCATTATCGGCTCAGTACAGGCCGCCGAAGCCCTGAAGCTCATCGCCGGCTGCGGCACCAGTCTGGCCGGACGCCTGTTATTGCTCGATGGCCTCGGCATGGAATGGCGCGAAATTCGCGTCCCGCGCGATGCGGCCTGTACGGTGTGCGGCAATTAAAAGCATGCCTTCGCGCCGGTTCCCGGACCAGATCATTTGCACCCCCGGCTTAATTATTGTAAACAGAGCGATGCGCCGCAATGCCAAATAGAATCTCACTCGCAGCAGAAAATATTATTTAATAAAATCAAGGAAATAAGGCAAATATCTAAAGTTAACCCGAAGAGTGCCGATACTGGGTTGCCGGTATTGGTGTATTTCATGACACCACACAGAGTAATAAACGCGTGCCGCTAGTCGGAAACAATCGTACCGGGGAAGCCTTGGGAGCGATATTGATTGAACAATTTGAGTTAAACCAGCTTCCTGCCTTACCTCAAGTGCTTACCCGCTTGATCCGGGAACTGAATAACGAAAATGCACAGTTACGGGATATCTCGGACTTGATGGGTCAGGATCCCGCTTTGACCGTAAAAATCCTGTCGGTTGCCAACTCCAGTTACTACGGTCGTCGGGAGTCCATTTCATCGGTCGAACAAAGCATCAGCCTGCTCGGCGTCAAGGTGGTCAAGCTAATCGCCGTCAGTGCTGCCATGCAGCAGTTCATGAACAGCTTCTCAGGCAAGGACTTGCCTGATTTCCCGGAATTCTGGCGACACTCCCTGCTTACCGGATTGATGGCACGCCTGCTCGCCCAATCCGTCAATTACCCCGATCCGGAAGAAGCCTATCTTGCCGGCCTGCTGCACGATGTCGGCAAACTTGCGCTGCTGGCGGTCAAGACAGACTCCTACCGCGATATTCTGGCGCATTACGATGACACCGAACATCTGCTCAAGCACGAATTGCTTGCCTTCGGCATAACCCATTGCGAAGTAGGTGCTCTGCTGATTGAGCGCTGGCGCATGGAACCGCTCGTGGCGGACGCTATTCGCCACCACCATGATGCTGCCTCGCAGGCCAACACGGCGACGGAACTGAGCAAGATAGTACTGCTGGCCAACGCACTGAGCCGGAACGACCTGTCCGAAACATCCAATCACCCTGCGATCGCGCTTGCTCGCGGCTTGTTCGGACTCTCCACGGAAGAAGTCCGCAGAATGAGCGCCGACTCTTATGCCGACATGGTGGCCCTGATGGCGCCGCTCGGGCTGGAGCAGGCTACCGCCATGCCGGAGCGGGGCCGACATGGCCTCGCTGCCCCGGCGGATCGCGACCTGCAGGCAGAGTTGCATGGTTCAACGATGATTTCACTGGCACAAGAGGTGTTTGACGGAAACCACGAAAGTGGCGAAGAGTCGCTGCTTGAAAGCGTTCTTCAGGCAGCAGATATCCTGTTCGAGCCGCGCAAGAGTTTTCTGTTTGAATGGGACGAAGAAACCAACATGGTGTCAGGCCATCCCATCTTGGGGCAGCGACACTCGATACAACGCATCCGCTTCCCGCTGGAGCCAGGCAAAAGCCTGATTGCCAACGCACTGCTCGACAACACGATCACACAGTCGTCAAACAAGGATATAGGCACCATGGCAAGCCTGATCGACGAGCAACTTGCCCGGCTGGGCGGCTCTCACGGAATTATTTGCCTGCCTTTGGCGACCCGCAGATTCATGTATGGCAGCCTGGTTCTGACGCTGAGTGAAAGTCGGCTGCAGCGACTCGCCGAGCAGAGCGATCTGTTGCTTAGTTTTTCCCGCCAGGCGGCTCACTCTATTTCCCTCGTACGGCAGAAGGCAAAGGCAGCAGCACAAACAAGTCTCGCCACAGCAACCGACTACCAGTCGCACGCTCGTCAGGTCATTCATGAGGCAAGCAACCCGCTGAGCGTCCTCAAAAACTACCTGAAAGTGCTCGACTTGAAACTGGCGGACAGCCAGTCCGTCGCCCATGAGCTGCAAATCCTGAATGAAGAAATTGATCGGGTAGCCAACATCATCGGCAAGCTGGCCAGGCCGGAGGAACAATTGGCGCCGACATTGGCACCTGTTTCGATTAACGATCTGATCAGGAATGTCCTCACCATCTGCAACTCAGGGCTGTTTCGCGAAGCAGGGATTCACGTAGAGACGAATCTCAATGATGAACTGCCCCCCATCCGCTCGGATGCCGCTGGCCTCAAGCAGGTACTTGTAAACTTGTTGAAAAATGCGGCCGAGGCAATGCCAGAAGGCGGCGCACTCAAAATAACCAGCGCAGAAACAATAAACCAGGACAAAGTAAGCGCAGTTTCAATTACCATTTCGGACACGGGACCGGGGATACCCAGGGAACTGCTGGCCCGAATATTCTCACCCGTTGAAACATCAAAAAAAGCACCTCACTCGGGCTTGGGATTATCGATTTCCGCAGGCATCCTGCAAAACCTCGGCGGCAGTATCCGCTGCAAGAGCGTACCGGGGCTGGGCGCCACATTTGAGATTCTCTTGCCAGTCGAGCAGACAGATGCCCTCGCTACGGCTCCAGCAAGTCGTAGTGATCACATGAGGAAGTTGCAGCAATGATCGACGTGCTATTGGAGAGCAAGGAAGATCCGCCATCAAATCCAATCTCGGCCCGGATATTGGTCATTGATGACGATTTGCGACTGAACGAAAGCCTCAAGTTGCTGCTGAAGCTGCGCGGCTATGATCCACAAAGCTGCACCACCGGCACCGAAGCGCTCAGGATGCTCAACCAAGAGAGCTTCGACGTCATCCTGCTGGATCTCGACCTGCCCGACATCAGTGGCCACGACGTCGCAAACCACGTATTGCAAGGGGGCGCAGCGACGCCCATCATCGTCATCAGCGGAGACAATTCCATCGATTCGGCAATTCAGGCGCTGCGCAACGGCGTAACCGATTTCGTAAAAAAACCCTATCAGCCTGAGCATCTGCTGAAAACGATTGCAAACACCATTTACCGGCGGCATCTTGAAAAAACCAACCGGCTCATCAACAACAAGCTGGAACACTCGAAGAACCTGTATCGCTACCTCATCGACAGTTCGCCGGACATCATCTACACCGTGGATCAGGCGGGTTGCTTCACCTTCGTCAACGATCAGATCGAATCCCTCGGCTTTCGCAAGGAAGAACTGATCGGGCAGCACTACTCGTTTCTGATCCATGAAGATGACATTGATCGGGCCAAATTTGTTTTCAATGAACGCAGGAAAGACAGCCGGACCAAGCACAATATCGAACTGCGTTTGAAATGCCGTAGCACAATCACCCAGTTTCGGCATTTTGAAACCCGCTTTGCGACCATTGTGCTCAAGTCAAGAGGACTGTACAGCTCGACCGGTGCAGGCGAATCCGAAAGTTTTCTCGGCACCTACGGCGTCGCACGGGATATCAGCGATCGTAAAAGAATTGAAGAAGCCATCAACCATCAGGCCTATCACGATGCACTGACCGGCCTGCCCAACCGCGCCCTGTTCAAGGATCGCCTGGGGCTGATGATCACCATGTCGCAACGCGAGGAATTGCAGTGCGCCACACTGTTCATTGACCTTGACCGCTTCAAATGGGTCAATGACACGCTGGGCCACATGCACGGCGATGAATTGCTGAAAATGGTCGCCACACGGCTGAAAAACTGCTTGCGCAAGGGCGACACCCTGGCGCGGCTGGGAGGCGACGAATTTACAGTCCTCCTGCCCAACATCAAGGGCAGGGAAAACGCGCAGAACATCGCCGAAAAGATGCTGATGGAAATCAATCGCTCATTCACCCTGGGCGAACAGGAAGTATTCATCTCCGCCAGCGTCGGCATTGCCATGTATCCGGACGACGGAACGACTATCGAAGCGCTGTTGAAATGCGCCGACATCGCCATGTACCACGTCAAGTGGGAAGGCAAAAACGGGGTACTTTTTTACAACCCCGGCATGAATGTCATTTTCCATCGCAAGCTGTCCATGGAAAACGACTTGCGGCGAGCCATCGAATGCGGCGATCAGTTCGTCCTCAATTACCAACCCCAGGTGGATATCGAAAATCACCGGATCGTTGGCATGGAAACACTGGTGCGCTGGAACCACCCGGAGCGAGGCCTGATTGCCCCGGGCGAATTCATCCCTCTGGCGGAGGAAACCGGACTCATCACGCAACTCACCGAATGGGTTTACGGTCAAGCCTGTCGCGATCTTGCCATGTGGCAAAAAGCCGGTTTTACTGACCTGCGGATGGCCATCAACATCTCGCCGAAAGACATCGGACGCCGCGATTTCGTTGATTTCATAAAACGCGGCCTGCGTGACCACAAGCTGAGCGGTGACAAGCTGGAAATTGAAATCACCGAAGGCATCATCATGGGTGACCGTGAAAATGCCATCTCGAAATTCAAGGAGCTCTCTGCCTTGGGAGTGGAAATCTCCATTGACGACTTCGGCACCGGCTATTCATCGCTCGGCTACCTTAAAGAATTTCCTATCCACACCATCAAAATCGACAAGTCGTTCGTGCATGGCATTTCAGGCATCAACGACAAGCATCCGATTATTTCCGCCATCACCGCACTCGCGCACGGGCTCCAGGTCGGGCTGATTGCGGAAGGCGTTGAATCCCTTGAGCACATGCAGGTATTGCAAGCCGTGGGCTGCAAGGTAATGCAGGGTTTCCTGTTCAGTCGCCCTGTATGCAATGAGGAGGCGCTCACTCTTTTAGCCCGGCCCGAAATACTGTTCTGCCGTGTCATTGAGATTGCCTGAGCGCAACCCGAAATTCGGCACGATGCAGTCTTCCGGAACCCTGAAACTCATCGCCTGACGCCGCAGCTGGCGGCTTAAGCATCTGCTGCTCGATAGTCATGGACGCGGAATCCGCGTCCCGCGCGACGCAGGGTGTTTGGTTTGCGGAAAGATCTGATCAGGAAAACCGGATTCCTGCAGCTTACCCGCCAGATTCAAAACAAGCGACGATGACGGATGCTTCCCGGCGCATGGCTGAGTGCGACGGAAAAAACCAGCACGATCCAGAACAGCGGAATACGGATGACATCGCCTGAAAACAACAGGACAACCAACGCCAGTTTGAACAGCGTGGCGATGCCGGCCACCTGGCGCAGCCAGGCCGGACTGGCCCAGACATCGAGGGCGATGATACCCAGTCCCGAGGCCAGCATCACTCCCGCAGCAAAGCGCGTCCCACCGGCAGCACCGAGCAGGCTCGCGGCCAGCAAGGCCAACCCGGCAACATGCACGATACGCAAGGCATTGACGGCCAGCCTGCGGCCGGGGAAGCTGCGGCGCTGCTCAGTCGCGGACAAAGCGGGCACGCAGGAAAAAGTCGGCGCCGATAGCACGGCGCTCAACGATGTGCAGCCGACGGACCGCCGCCAGATCGGTCAGCTCGCCAAAGTCGGCCATGCCGCGCGCGGTGTCACCCAGCAGCAGCGGCGCCTGATAGAGCAGCAACTCATCGACGCAGTTCTCGCGCAGCAACGAGCCGTTGAGCTTGCTGCCCGCCTCCACCAGCACCTCGTTGAGGCTGCGACGCCCGAGCTCTTGCATCAGTTCCGGCAGATCCACCTTACCCCGGGCACCGGGCAACACGACAATTTCCACACCACGCGCTGCTAGTGCCGCACGGCGTTCGGCATCGTCGATAGCACAGGCGATCAGCACATTGCCGCCTTCCAGCACAAGAGCCTCCGGCGGCGTTTCGAGGCGGCTGTCGATCACCACTTTCAGCGGCTGGCGCGACGTTGCCACCTCGCGCACCGTCAGTCGCGGGTTATCGTCCTTGACCGTGCCGATGCCGGTCAGCACAGCGCAGGAACGGGCGCGCCAGGCATGGGCATCGCGTCGCGCATCGGCGCTCGTAATCCACTGCGAGACACCATTTTTCAATGCCGTCCTGCCATCCAGACTGGCGGCGACTTTCAACCGCAGCCATGGCCGGCCGCGCGTCATACGCGAAACGAAGCCGATATTGAGTTCCATCGCCTCGCCTTCCAGCAGACCGCATTCGTTGGGTACACCGGCGGCGGCAAGGCGCGCCAGCCCTTGTCCTGCCACCTGCGGATTGGGGTCCTGCATCGCGGCCACGACCCGGGTGATGCCTGCGGCGATCAAGGCCTCGGCACATGGCGGAGTACGTCCAAAGTGACTGCACGGCTCAAGCGTGACGTAGGCCGTTGCGCCCAGCGTAGTACTCGCCGTGTCGCCAGCGCCGACTTTTCCCAGCGCCATGACTTCCGCATGCGGCTCGCCGGCACGCTCATGCCAGCCTTCGCCGATAATCTTCCCGTCCCTGACGAGGACGCAGCCGACACGCGGATTCGGCGTCGTGGTGTACAGCCCGCGCTGCGCCAGTTGCAGGGCGCGGGCCATGAAGCCGTGATCGGCCGCGGTGAAGCTCATGGTTTTGCGCGCTGTGGCTTTTTTACTTCGCGGATGGCGTCGGAAAACTCATCCACATCCTCGAAATTGCGATACACCGAGGCGAAGCGGATGTAGGCGATGTTATCGAGCTTTTTCAACTCGCGCATCACCAGCTCGCCGATGCGGTCGGAAGGCACTTCACGCTGCGCCAACTGCACCAGCTTTTCCTCGATACGGTCGAGCGCGGCATCGATGCTTTCGGTTGTCACCGGACGCTTGCGCAGCGCCAGCATCATGCTGGCCTTGCACTTCTCGCGTTGGAATTCGGTGCGGCTGCCATTCTTCTTCACCACCTGCGGCAATTGCAGCTCGACGCGCTCATAAGTAGTAAACCGCTTGTCGCACGCCACACAACGGCGGCGGCGGCGCACCGTGTCGCCGTCCTCGTTCTCGCGTGTCTCGACCACCTGGGTATTCGGGTCACCGCAGAAGGGGCATTTCATGGCGCGCTACCGCCGCCATGAAACACGACACAACCCAGGCTACGCGCCATAGACCGGAAACTTCGCGCACAGCGCCGCGACTTCACCGCGCACACGCTCCAGCGTGGCCGCATCGTTCGGCGCATCGAACACGTCGGCGATCAGGTTGGCCACCTGCTCGGACTCGATCTCGGTGAAGCCACGCGTAGTCATCGCCGGCGTACCAATACGGATGCCGGAGGTAATAAAGGGTTTTTGCGGATCGTTGGGAATCGCGTTCTTGTTAACCGTGATGTGCGCCATGCCGAGCAAGGCCTCGGCCTCCTTGCCGGTGATGTGCTTGCTTTGCAGATCGACGAGAAACACATGCGACTCGGTACGCCCGGAAACGATGCGCAAGCCGCGCGACTTCAGCACCTTCGCCATCACCTGCGCGTTGGCCACGACCTGCTCCTGATAATTGCGGAACTCGCTCGTCATCGCCTCCTTCAGCGCCACGGCCTTGGCGGCGATCACATGCTCCAGCGGACCGCCTTGCAGCCCGGGGAAAATCGCCGAGTTGATGGCCTTCTCGTGTGCGGCCTTCATCAGGATCAGGCCGCCACGCGGGCCACGCAAGGTCTTGTGCGTAGTGCTGGTCACCACGTCGGCATGCGGCACCGGATTCGGATAGCAACCGGCGGCGATCAGGCCGGCGTAGTGTGCCATATCGACCATGAAAATCGCGCCGACCGCCTTCGCCACCCTGGCGAAGCGCTCGAAATCAATCCGCAGCGCATAGGCCGAGGCGCCGGCGATAATCAGCTTCGGCTTGTGTTCCTGCGCCAGCCGCTCCATTTCATCATAATCGATGGCTTCGTCGGCATCGAGACCATACGGGATGACGTTGAACCACTTGCCCGACATGTTCACCGAGGCGCCATGGGTCAAATGTCCACCCATCGCCAGGTTCATGCCAAGAATCGTATCGCCGGGTTTCAAGAAGGCCATGAACACCGCCTGATTGGCCTGCGAACCGGAGTTCGGCTGGACGTTGGCGCAATCGGCGCCGAACAATTTCTTCGCCCGGTCGATCGCCAGTTGCTCGACCACGTCGACATGTTCGCAGCCGCCGTAATAACGTTTGCCGGGGTAGCCCTCGGCATACTTGTTGGTCAGTTGCGACCCCTGCGCTTCGAGCACGGCGCAGGAGACGTAATTCTCGGAAGCGATCAATTCAATGTGCTCTTCCTGGCGGCGGTTTTCAGCCTGAATCGCGGCCCACAGATCGGCGTCGGTCTTGGCAAGGGTATTTTGTCTGGAAAACATGGCGGTATCCGGTAAGAAGAGGGAAACGGTGCGGGAAAGCAACGCGGCGAATTTTAGCAGGGTGAAACCGGTATTGCGGAAGGATGGCAGGCCGGCCTACACAGCGAACTCGTCGAGCGAGGTGGCCAGGTGCCGCTGATCGGCCCAGTGCAGGATGCGCCAGGCGCCGCCCTCATAGTCCAGCCAGTTGAGTCCGGCGTTGGGAATCGGGAAGTCGCGCGGCCCCTCCAGTCCGCGGCCGATGGCGACGCGATAGACAATATCGAGCACGCCGCCATGGGTGAAGCCGAGCACGGCTTCACCCGCGTGGCGCTCGGCGATTTCCGTCAGCCCGGTCATCACGCGGGTGGCGAAGTCGCTCAACGATTCGCCGTTTTCGTAATCGAAATCGATATCGCGCCGTTGATGCCGGCGATGCACCTGCGGATGCCGCTCGGCCGCCTCGGCTGAAGTGAGCCCTTGATAAACGCCGTAATGCCGTTCGCGCAAAGTCGGCGCTGGCGAGACGGCGAGACCCGATCCGGCGGTGGCAATTTCGGCCGTGACCCAGGCCCGTGCCAGGGTCGAGCTATACACGGCGACGAAGCGCTGGCCGGCAAGCCCGTTCCGCACCGCGCGCGCCTGCGCCAGGCCGGCGGCGTTGAGCCCGATATCGAGTTGCCCCTGCAACCGCCGCTCGGTATTCCAGTCGGTTTCGCCATGACGCACCAGACAGAAGCGACAATTGCGGGTAGGAGTGGCGGTCATGGGCAATGGGCTTATTTTGGTCGGAGCGGGTAAATGGATAAACTGCTGCGCAGCTGCCTCGCAGTTGCCTTGATTTTAACTGCGGCATGGTAAAAACCACCGAACGACGACCGATGCACTTTTTGCTGCGCCTTTCCCGCCTCATCGACAACCTCAACCAGCGCATCGGCCACGGCCTGCTCTGGCTGATCCTGCTTGCCGTCCTCGTCAGCGCCGGCAATGCGCTGGTGCGCAAGCTGTTCCAGATCAGCTCGAACGCCCTGCTGGAAATCCAGTGGTATCTGTTCGCCGCGGTTTTTCTGCTCGGGGCCGGCTATGCCCTGCTGAAGAATTCCCACGTCCGCATCGACATCCTTTCCAGCCGTTTCTCGCCGCGCACCCGCAACTGGATAGATGTGGTCGGCATCGTCCTGTTCCTGATTCCGCTCTGCCTGATGCTGATCGGCATGTCATGGCCGCTGGTGGCGAATGCCTGGGCCAGCGGCGAAATGTCGCAGAACGCCGGCGGCCTGGTGCGCTGGCCGGCCTGGCTGCTGCTGCCGGCCGGCATGGGCTTGTTGCTGCTGCAAGGGCTTTCCGAACTGATCAAGCGCATCGCCTTCCTGCGCGGAGCCGGCGCCGATCCGCTGGCGCAGGGCGACTCGCACTGAACCATGGAACTCATCGCCAGCAACTTCGTCCCGCTGCTGTTTCTTGGTCTGCTGGCCTTCCTGCTCACCGGTTTTCCGGTGGCCTTCGCGCTCGCCGCCACCGGCCTGGGTTTCGGTCTGCTCGGCATCGAACTGGATCTGTTCCATCCGGTGTTGTTCCAGGCCCTGCCGCTGCGGGTGTTCGGCATCATGCAGAACGACACCCTGCTGGCGATTCCCTTCTTCACCTTGATGGGCGCGCTGCTGCAAAAAAGCGGCATGGCCGAAGATCTGCTGGAAACCGTTGGCCAGGTGTTCGGCCCGGTGCGCGGCGGCCTCGCGCTGGCGGTGATTTTCGTCGGCGCGCTGCTCGCCGCGACGACCGGCGTGGTCGCGGCTGCCGTGATCTCGATGGGCCTGATTTCGCTGCCGATCATGCTGCGCTACGGCTACAACCGCACTATCGCCACCGGTGTCATCACCGCTTCCGGCACGCTGGCACAGGCCATTCCGCCTTCGCTGGTACTGATCGTGATGGCCGACCAGCTCGGCCGCTCGGTCGGCGACATGTATGCCGGCGCCATGCTGCCGGGGCTGCTGCTGGTCGCCTTGTACGCCCTGTTCATCATCGCCATCGCTCTCCTGCGTCCGGCCTGGGTGCCGGCGCTGCCGCCGGAGGCGCGCATCTACCGCGAAGCCGGCGGCGCCAGCGGCCATCGCTCACTGAGCGTGCTGATGCTCATCGCCGCCAGCGCCGGCGTGCTCTGGTCGCAATTGCACTCGCATCTCGTCGGCCAGTGGCTGGGGCGCAGCGACGCGGCCCCGGCTGACGAGATTGTGATCTTCTCGCTGGCCGCTGCCACTCTCACCGCCTTGGGCCTCGCGCTGCTCAACCGCGTGCTCGGCCTTGGCCTGTTGTCGCGGCTTTCGGAGCGCGTCACCTTCGTCCTGATTCCGCCGCTGGTACTGATCTTTCTCGTCCTCGGCACGATCTTTCTCGGCATCGCGACGCCGACCGAAGGCGGGGCGCTGGGTGCGCTCGGCGCTCTGATCATGGCGCTGGCGAGAAAGCGCCTGAGCACCCCGTTGCTGATCCAGGCGCTGGACAACACGACGCGGCTGACCGCCTTCGTCATGTTCATCCTGATCGGCTCCACCGTGTTCTCCTTCACCTTCAACGCCGCCGACGGGCAGGCCTGGGTCGGCCACCTGTTCGACAAGCTGCCCGGCGGCACGCTGGGCTTTTTGCTGGTGGTCAACCTTCTGGTCTTCGTGCTGGGCATGTTCATCGACTTCTTCGAGATCGCCTTCATCGTCGTGCCGCTATTGGCGCCGATCGCCGACAAGATGGGAATCGACCTGGTCTGGTTCGGCGTGATCCTGGCGATGAACCTGCAAACCTCCTTCCTTACCCCGCCCTTCGGTTTCGCCCTGTTCTACCTGCGCAGCGTGGCGGCGCGCCACGACACCACCGACCGGATCACCGGCGCGCGCATCCCCGGCGTCACCACGGCGCAGATCTACAGCGGCTCGGTCGCCTTCATCCTGCTGCAACTGCTGATGGTTGCCGCCCTGATCCGCTGGCCGGCGCTGGTACTCGATCAACTCGATGGCGCCCCGAAAATCGGCGCCGTGCAGTTGCAAGCGCCCGACAGCAACAGCGAGATCGACGACCCGATGCACGACCTGCTCGAACTCATCCGCCGTGAACAAAACCCTGCCCCGCAACACTAGAGGAGCCGCCATGCAACGCCGCAAATTTCTCACTCACGCCGGATTAGGTGGCATTGGCGGCATTCTCGCCAGCGGCGCCGCGCCGGCGGTACACGCCCAGCAGCAACCGGCGATACGCTGGCGCCTGGCTTCGAGCTTTCCAAAAACGCTGGATACCATTTACGGCGCTGCCGAAGTGTTCGCCAAGAAAGTGGCCGAGGCGAGCAATGGCCGCTTCATCATCAGCGTCCACTCCGCCGGCGAACTGGTGCCGCCGCTGGGCGTGGTCGACGCCGTGCAGCAAGGCACTGTCGAATGCACGCACACCTCGCCCTATTATTTCTTCGGCAAGGACGATACCTTTGCCATTGACTGCGCCATTCCCTTCGGCCTCAACTCGCGCCAGATGAGCGCGTGGACTTATGAAGGCAATGGCCGGAAGCTGTTCCGCGAGTTCTACCGCCCCTACAACATCGTCAATTTTGCGATGGGCAATACCGGCGCCCAGATGGGCGGCTGGTACCGGCATGAAATCAAGACGCTGGCCGATCTCAAGGGACTCAAAATCCGCATCGGCGGCTTCTCCGGCAAGGTCTTCGCCGCGCTCGGCGCCGTGCCGCAAAACATTCCCGGCGGCGAAATCTATCAGGCACTGGAAAAAGGCACCATCGACGCCACCGAATGGGTCGGCCCTTACGACGACGAAAAGTTCGGCTTCCACAAGGTCACCCGGCATTACTACTACCCCGGCTGGTGGGAAGGCGGTCCGCAGCTCGCGCTCTACGTCAATGCCAAGGCCTGGGAACAACTCCCGGCCGACTACAAGGCCATCCTCGAAGCGGCGGCCTCGCATGCCCATGTGCACATGCAGGCACGCTACGACGTGGTCAATCCGCCGGCCTTGAAACGCCTGGTGGCGCAGGGCACGCAAGTGCATCGCTTCACCCCGGAAATCATGAAGGCCGCCTACGACGCCGCGATGCTGCTCTACAGCGATCTATCCGCCAAAAACCCGGCCTGGCGAAAAATCTACGCCGACTACGCCGCCTTCCGCGACGAACAGGTTTTATGGGCCCGCTTTGCCGAGGCGAGCTTTGATCAGTTCATGCAAACGGGGCGTAATAAGCGCTGAGTTGGCAACGCGTTCGCCGTGTCGCCAGCGCCGACTTTTAACCAGTGGCTACCCCAAACAGCGCGCCAACTCCAGCCGTCAATGCCATTGCCAGGGCACCCCAAAAAGTAACGCGCGTAACAGATGCAATCATGGGGGAACCCCCGGCACGCGCAGCCAGAAAACCCAACAGTCCGAGAAAAACGAGTGAGCTGACCGAGACACCCCACATAAGTGCGGAAACCGGAAACAGGAGAACCATCAGAAGAGGGAAAACGGCGCCCAGCGCAAACGTCCCCGCCGAAGCCAGTGCGGCTTGCACTGGTCGCGCAGCCAATGTATCGGATATACCCAGCTCATCACGTCCATGCGCGCCAAGTGCGTCATGCTCCGTCAATCGGGAAGCAACCTTCGCGGCCAATTTCGCATCCAGTCCACGTTTAACGTAGATAGCCGTCAGTTCTGCATGTTCCTGCACTGGATTCGCAGCCAGCTCCTTGCTTTCCCGATCCAAATCGGCACGCTCTGTATCTGCTTGTGAACTGACGGACACATACTCGCCAGCAGCCATTGACATGGCGCCGGCGACAAGGCCGGCAGCGGCCGTAACCAAAATACTCTGCGCACTCGCGTCTGCCGCCGCGACGCCCAGAATGAGGCTGGCAGTGGAAACAATACCGTCGTTTGCGCCAAGGACAGCGGCACGAAGCCAGCCGGTGCGATGCGTTCTGTGGTTTTCACGGTGTCTCATAGCGGCTGCTCGATAATGGAGAGTACATTGCGACGCCTGCCAGTCATTCAACAAGCCGATAAGCGACAACGTGGCCTCTCATTGCACAGAGAGGCAATCCGCAATTGCCCTGACGGAGAAATACTTCGCCACCCAGCGCATCGGTAGTGCATCTGAAGCTCAACTCCCCGCAATCGTCATCCGCTCGACCAAAATCGAGCCGACGTGTTTGCCGCCGCGCGGGTCGATGTCCTTGCCGATCGCGGCGATGCCGGCGAACATCTGGCGCAGGTTGCCGGCGATGGTGATTTCCTCTACCGGATAGGCGATCTTGCCATTCTCGACCCAGTAGCCCGCTGCACCGCGCGAGTAATCGCCGGTGACGTAATTCACGCCCTGTCCCATCAGCTCGGTGACCAGCAGCCCGGTTCCCATCTCGCGCAGCAGTCCTTCGAGATCATGCCGCCCCGGCTTCACCAGCAGGTTGTGCGCACCGCCGGCATTGCCGGTGCTTTGCATGCCCAGCTTGCGCGCCGTGTAGGTGGACAGAAGATAGCCCTGCACCACGCCGTCCTGCACCAGTTCGCGGTCGTGCGTCGCGACGCCGTCGTTATCGAAGGCGGATGAAGCAACACCGCCCTTGAGGTGCGGCCGCTCGCTGATCTGGACGAACCCGGGGAAGATTTTCTGCCCGAGGCTGCCCTGCAGAAACGAGGTCTTGCGGTACAGCGCGCCGCCGGAAATGGCATGGGTGAAATTGCCGATCAGGCCGGTCGCCAGCGGCGCTTCGAAAATCACCGGGCACTTGCGGGTGGACAGCTTGCGCGCGCCCAGCCGCGAGAGTGCGCGCCGCGCGGCATAGTCGCCGATCGCCTCGGCGGCTGAAAAAGTCGCCGCATCGCGCCCCGAGGCATACCAGTCGTCGCGCTGCATCTCGTCACCCTCGCCGACAATCACGGAACAGGCGAGATAGTGCCGCGAACTGGCGAAGCCATCCATGAAACCCAGGCTGTTGGCGAAAATAAACTGCGACTGATGGGCCGAAACCGTGGCGCCTTCCGAGTTCGTCACCTGCGGACTGACGTCGAACGCCGCCTGCTCGCAGCGCCGCGCCAGATCGATGGCATCGCCGACGGCAATCTCCCAGGGATGAAACAGATCGAGATCGATCGACTCCCGTGCCAGCAATTCCGCGTCCGGCAGGCCGGCGCATGCGTCCTCGGCAGTGAAGCGGGCGATCGACAGCGCCGCCTCGACGGTCGCCTCCAGTGCCGCCGGCGAAAAATCGGAGCTGCTGGCGTGGCCCTTGCGCTGACCAAGATAGACCGTGACGCCAAGCCCCTTGTCGCGGTTGTATTCGATGGTATCGACCGCCTGCAGACGCACGCTTACCGACTGCCCCAGTCCTTCCGAAACATCGACTTCGCACGCCGTCGCGCCTTTTTTTGCGGCATGGTCGAGTACACGTTGCGCCAGCGTGCGCAGCGCCTCCTGGGAAAAGCTGAATCCGTGGGACATGGGAAACCCTTGCAGTGACGAAGCTATAATCATAGCCGTGAATACTTCAGAAAATTATCCGGATGACGAATCCGATTCATTCGATGCCTACGACGGGCCGAGCAAATCCGCGCTGAAACGTCAGATGACCGCGCTGCAGGACCTCGGCGCCGAGTTGGTCGCGCTCTCCCCCGAGCGTTTGAAAAAAATTGACATGCCGGACAACCTGCGCGATGCCATTCGCGATGCGCAGCGCTTCACCAAGAACGAAGCGAAACGGCGCCAGATGCAATACATCGGCAAGCTGATGCGCGGCATCGAAAGTGCGCCCCTGCAGGCGGCGATTGATGAAATCAAGGGCGTTTCGGCAGCCGCCAACATCCGCCAGCACCAGCTCGAACGCCTGCGCAACCGGCTGATGGAGGATGACGCGGTGTTCAGCGAAATCGCCCGCGATTATCCCGCCGCCGACATACAGCACCTGCGTCAGTTGCGCCGCAATGCCATCAGGGAAGCCGAGCAGAACAAACCGCCGCGCGCCTATCGCGAATTGTTCCGCGGGCTGCGTGATCTGAGCGAAAAAACCGGCGCTGGCGACACGGCGGAAATCACGACAGAAACCGGCACGTCGCCGTTCGGCTGAACTTCAGACTGAGCCTCAGCGCTCCGGCGGCACCAAGCGTTTCTTGCCCTCGGCATCGAGCGCAACAAAGGTGAGCTGCGCCTCGGTGACCTTGACCACGATCGGCTGCACCGGGTTGCGCTCGGCATAAACCTGGACATCGACGGTGATCGAAGTGCCACCGACGCGAATGATCCGGGTATAGAGGCTGACCTGGTCGCCGACCGAAATCGGCTGCTTGAAGGTAAAGGAATTCACCGCCACCGTCGCCACCCGCCCCTGCGCCCGGCGCATCGCGGCATAGCCGCCGGCTATATCCACCTGCGCCATGACCCAACCGCCGAAGATGTCGCCGACGATGTTCACGTCACGCGGCATGGTGACTACGCGCAGCTCGGGCACGCCCGGTGGCAAACTGATTTTGTCTTCACTCATCGCTGTTCCCCGTACGGTTATTGATTAGGCTACGAAAACGCCTGGATGCCGGTCTGCGCCCGCCCCAGGATCAGGGCATGGATGTCGTGCGTGCCTTCGTAGGTGTTCACCACCTCCAGATTCACCATGTGCCGAATGATGCCATAGTCATCGGAGATGCCGTTGCCGCCCAGCATGTCGCGCGCCAGCCGCGCCACGTCCAGCGCCTTGCCGCAGGAATTTCGCTTCAGCAGCGAGGTCATCTCCGCCGCATCACGGCCCTCGTCCTTCAGCCGCCCCAGGCGCAGACAGCCTTGCAGGCCGAGTGCGATTTCGGTCTGCATGTCGGCCAGTTTTTTCTGGATCAGTTGCCTGGCCGCCAGCGGCCGACCGAACTGGGTGCGGTCGAGCACATACTGTCGGGCACGAAACCAGCAATCCTCGGCCGCGCCCAGCGCACCCCAGGCGATGCCGTAGCGCGCCGCATTGAGGCAGGCAAATGGACCCTTGAGACCGCTGACACCGAGCTCGTTTTCTGCCGCCACAAAGACCTCGTCCATCACGATCTGGCCGGTGACCGAGGTGCGCAAGCCGACCTTGCCGTGAATCACCGGCGCTGACAAACCCTGCATGCCTTTTTCGAGAATGAAGCCACGGATAACGCCCTCATCATTCTTTGCCCATACCACGAACACATCGGCAATCGGCGCATTGGTGATCCAGGTCTTGGCGCCCGTCAGGCGATAGCCGCCGTCCACTCTTTTCGCCCGCGCGTCCATCGCACCAGGGTCGGAACCATGATCCGGCTCGGTCAGACCGAAGCAGCCGATCGCCTCGCCGCGCGCCAGTCGCGGCAGCAAACGCTGCTTCAATGCTTCGCTACCGAACGCGGCAATCGGCAGCATCACCAGCGAGGACTGCACGCTCATCATCGAGCGGTAACCCGAATCGACCCGCTCGATCTCGCGCGCAATCAGGCCGTAGCTGACGTAACTGACACCGGCGCCACCGTAGTCCGGAGAAATCGTTGGTCCCAGCAAGCCCAGCGCACCCATCTCGCAGAAAATCTCCGGGTCGGTCGTCTCGTTGCGAAACGCATCACGCACGCGCGGCGCGAGCCGTTCCTGGCAATACGCGCGTGCCGCATCGCGCAGGGCGCGCTCGTCGGCGGTCAATTGGTCTTCCAGCAACAACGGGTCATCCCAGCAAAAGTCGGTCATGGCAAGACGGCGAAAACAAGTGAAAGCAGGAAGTTTAGCGTGCCGGAACAAAACAATCCGCCACAAACAATCTGTCCTCGCGGCTGCGGCTTCAACCGTCCGGGCTAAACTACGCCGATGCGTCACGCTGCTACTGCCCTTCCCGCCCCAGCCCCGTCCAGTCGCCACGACTGGCATACGATCAAGACCCTGCTGCCCTACCTGTGGGCATGGAAGGGGCGCGTGACTTTCGCGCTGGCCTGCCTGCTCATCGCCAAGCTGGCCAACATCGCCGTGCCGCTGGTGTTCAAGGACATCATCGATGCCTTCACGCTGCCGCGCGAGCAGGCTTTTTTGCTGGTTCCCCTCGGCCTGCTGGCCGCCTATGGCGCGCTGCGCTTTTCCACCGCGCTGTTCACCGAGCTGCGCGAAATCCTCTTCGCCCGCGTCACGCAGCAGGCAGTGCGCACTATCGCCCTGCAGGTGTTCGAGCACCTGCATGCGCTGTCCCTGCGCTTTCATCTGGAGCGCCAGACCGGCGGCCTGACGCGCGACGTCGAACGCGGCACGCGCTCGATCGGCTCGCTGATCAGCTACACGCTGTATTCAATCCTCCCGACACTGATCGAAATCGCGCTGGTGCTGGGCATCCTGATGGTGCGCTACACATGGGATTTCAGCCTGATCACCTTCATCACACTGACGACCTATGTCGTCTTCACCATCGTCGTCAGCAACTGGCGCACCCATCTGCGGCGTGAGGTGAATGAGCTCGACTCGGCCGCCAACGTGCGCGCCGTGGACAGCCTGATCAACTTCGAGACGGTGAAATATTTCAACAATGAAGCCTGGGAACGTGCGCGCTACGACGAGCAGTTGAAAAAGTGGGAAACGGCGCAGATCAAAAGCCAGATCTCGCTCTCCTGGCTCAACCTCGGCCAGTCGCTGATCATCGCCGCCGGTGTCTCGCTGATGATGTGGCGCGCGGCGGAAGGCGTCGCCGCCGGGCGCATGACGGTGGGCGACATCGTGCTGGTGAATGCCTTCCTGATCCAGCTCTACATGCCGCTCAACCACCTGGGCGTGCTCTACCGCGAGATTCGCCAGGCGCTGACCGACATCGAGCGCATGTTCGCGCTGCTCGACACGAACCGGGAAATACGCGATGCCGCCGATGCGCGGCCGCTGTTTCCAGAAGCGTTTGCCAAGGCCGGGCCGCAGCCTTGCACCATCGAATTCGAACATGTCGATTTCAGCTACGACCCGGCGCGGCAGATTCTTTTTGACATCTCGCTGAAAGTCGGCGCTGGCAGGACGGCGGCCGTGGTCGGCGCCAGCGGCTCGGGCAAGTCGACTCTCGCCCGGCTGCTGTTCCGTTTCTATGAGGTGAATTCCGGCAGCATAAAAATCAACGGCAGCGATCTGCGCGCGCTGCAACAGGTGTCGCTACGTTCCGCAATCGGCATCGTGCCCCAGGACACGGTGCTGTTCAACGACACGATTTTCTACAACATCCAGTACGGCCGCCCGGCCGCGCCGCGCGCAGAAGTCATCGCTGCGGCCAGGGCCGCGCATATCCACGAGTTCATCGAACGCCTGCCCGACGGCTACGATACGCGCGTCGGCGAGCGCGGCCTGAAGCTTTCCGGCGGCGAAAAGCAGCGCGTGGCGATTGCCCGCGCGCTGCTGAAGAATCCGCCGATCCTGATTTTCGACGAAGCCACCTCGGCGCTCGATTCGAAAACCGAAAAGGCCATCCAGGCCGAGCTGGAGCAGGCCGCCGTGGGTCGCACCACGCTGATCATCGCCCATCGCCTGTCCACCGTGATGAATGCCGACGAGATACTGGTGCTGGATGCCGGCCGCATCGTCGAGCGCGGCACGCACCGCGCACTGCTCGACAGCAATGGCCTGTATGCGCGGATGTGGGCGCTGCAGCAGGAAGAAGAAACGCGTCAGCCGACACTGCAACCCGCCTGAAGCCGGCGCTGCGATGCGACCAAATGTCACAGGGCCAAGGGCAGCCGCGCCTGTAAAATAAGGCATCTTCCACCATGCTTCCGCGCCCGCCTGCCGTGCCTCTGTCCGCCGCCGCCTCCAATCCGCTGCAACGCCTGATCACCCTGCGCTGGATCGAGATTGTCGCGCTCACCGTCGCCCTGCTGCTGGGCGGCGCCTATTTCGGGATGGCGCTGCCCTTCGCCGCCCTGTGGGGAGTCGTGACCGCCATGGTGCTGATCAACCTGGCCACGCTCGGTCGCCTCGCCAGTGGCGGCGAACCGGCCAGCCGCGAGATGCTGCTGCACCTCTCGCTGGACCTGCTCTCGCTTACCGCCTTGCTCTATTTCACCGGCGGCTCGGTTAATCCCTTTGTCTCGCTGCTGCTGCTGCCGCTGACCATCGGCGCCACCATGCTGGCCCTGGTCGATGTCGGCCTGCTGACCGTCCTGGCACTGGCCTGCTATTCACTACTGATGTTCTATAGCGTGCCGCTGCCATCGCCGGAAGGGGGGCCGCTGGCAGAAATCGACCAAGCTCTGCTTGCCCTGACCGGCATTGCCCACGGTCACGAGGCGCACTTCTCCGGTCATGGCTTCGGCCTGCATATTGTCGGCATGTGGCTCAACTTCATGCTCAGCGCACTGCTGATCTCCCTCTTCGTCAGTCGCATGGCGCATGCCTTGCACCACCGCGATGCCGCGCTCGCCGAGGCGCGCGAGCAAGCGCTGCGCAACGAGCAGATTCTCGCCATCGGCACGCTGGCGGCCGGCGCCGCCCATCAACTGGGCACACCGCTGACTACCCTGACGGTTGTGCTGCATGAATTGCGCCTTGCATACGCCGGTAATGGAGAACTGGATGCGGACCTTGCCCTGATGGAGCACCAGGTGAAGAACTGCAAGGAAATTCTGTCCCGCATTCTCAGCGCAGCCGGACAGGACCGCCACGATGGCGGCGCCCTGATCGATCTGCACGTTCTCGTCAATGACAGCCTCGAGCAGTGGCGCCTGATCCGTCCCGCCGCCCACTGCACACTGGCGGGTGCACTGCTGGCCGACCCGCAGCTGCCCGCGCCGCAGGTCTTCGCCGACCGTACGCTCGAACAGGCGCTGCTCAACCTGCTCGACAATGCCGCCGACGCGTCACCTTCCGGAATCGAAGTGCGCTACGGCTGGGACGCAACCAGCGGCATACTGGAGATTCTCGATGACGGCCCGGGCATCGATGCCGCCATTGCCGGGCACATCGGCAAAGCATTTGTCCGCAGCCGCAAGGGCGGGCTCGGCATCGGACTGTTCCTGTCGAATGCGACCATTGAACGCTTCGGCGGCAAGGTGGAATTGCTGGGCCGGCCGGAAGGCGGTACCTGCACCCGTATCACACTGCCCGGCATCGCCGCCCCGGGCCGTCGCACGGCCCCCTGAAAGGAGAGCATATGAACGTACCCGCCAAAACAGAATCCGCCGTCAGCACGGCGGATGACTGGCCCAGCCTGATGCTGGTCGATGACGACAACGACCTGCGCGATGTGCTCGCCCGCGCCCTCACCCGGCGCGGATTCAATGTCACGCCGGCGGCCAGCGCCGAACAGGCGATTGCCCTGGCGCGCCCGGCGCCGCCAGAATATGCGGTCGTCGATCTGAAAATGCCCGGCGCCTCGGGGCTCGAGCTGATCCGCGCACTGGTTGCGCTCGACGAGCAAACCCGCATCGTCGTCCTCACCGGCTACGCCAGCGTCGCCACCGCGGTCGAGGCAATCAAGCTTGGCGCCATCCATTATCTCGCCAAGCCGGCCAATGCCGATGAGATCGTCTTGGCACTGGGACGCTCGACCGGTGATGCGTCTGTCCCGCTCGCCGACACCCCGCTCAGCGTAAACCGGCTGGAATGGGAGCACATCCAGAAAGTGCTGGCCGAACATGACGGCAACATCTCCAGCACCGCCCGTGCCCTCCACATGCATCGCCGCACCTTGCAGCGCAAACTGTCCAAGCATCCCCCGGGCTGATGCAAACGGCGGCAGGGAGGCCATTGGCCGCCTGTGCGCCGTATCGCCAGCGCCGACTTTTACAAGCCGGCGTCGAGCCCGCCGCCCTTGAGCGCCGCCAGTACCATGCGCTGCGTCAGATGCGGCGCCAGGAGGGCGATGAAGTCATATTCAAAGCCGCGCAGCCAAGCATCCGTTCGCAAGCCGATGCGTGTAGTGTTGGTCTCGAACAGGTGGTTTGCCGCCAAGGCGGTCAACTCCGTGTCACGCAGCGGGTCGAACGCCATCTCGGCGATGATGCCGACACCCAGGCCGAGCCCGACATAGGTCTTGATCACATCGGAGTCGATGGCGGTCAACGCGACATTGGGCGCGATGCCGGCACGCTCGAAAGCGCGGTCGATGTGCGAGCGACCGGTGAAGGTGGCATCGTAGGTAATCAGCGGATACTCGGCGAGGCTGGACAGAGTCAGCGCGCCGCGCGCCAGCAAGGGGTGGTCTTGGGGCGTCACCACCCGATGCGACCATTGGTAACACGGCAAAGTCAGCAGTTCGGGCCGCCCGTCGAGGGCTTCGGTGGCGATGCCGATATCTGCCGCACCCTCGATCAGCCATTGCGCGACCTGCGATGGGCTGCCCTGCTGCAGATGCAGGCGGATTGAGGGGTGCTGTTGGACAAAGCGTTGAATGACCGGCGGCAGGGTATATCGCGCCTGGGTATGGGTGGTCGCGATGGAAAGCACCCCGCTGGCCCCGGCGGCAAAATCCTCGCCGACCCGTTTCATGTTCTGCGTCTCGCGCAAAACCTTGCGCGCCATGTCGATCACGACATGGCCCGGCGCCGTCACCCCGGTCAGGCGCTTGCCGCTACGCTCGAAAATGGTGATGCCGAGCTCTTCCTCGAGCAGGCGGATCTGCTTCGAGATGCCCGGCTGCGAAGTGAATAGCGCCTCGGCGGCAGCCGAGACATTCAGCCCCTGTCGCTCGACTTCCACCAGGTATCGGAGTTGCTGCAGTTTCATTGCGATTTCACGCCTTAGATGTATTCGATCTATACAAATATCGGATAAGTATTTTTCAAGACTATAAGAGATCAATACACTGCGCAAGTTATGGAATTCGCCCTCAATCCTGCACTCACCTTTTCCGGCCTGCTGGTCGGCCTGCTGGTCGGCCTGACCGGCGTCGGCGGCGGCTCGCTGATGACACCGATTCTGGTGCTGCTATTCGGTTTCAAGCCCACGACGGCGGTGGGCACCGACCTGCTCTATGCGGCCATCACCAAGAGCGGCGGCACCTGGATGCATCATCGTCACAACAATATCGACTGGCGCATCACCGGACGGCTGGCGCTGGGCAGCGTACCGGCAGCAGCACTGGTGTTGCTGATGCTGTCTTATTTTGGCACGGGAAGCCACAGTACAAACCGAATCATCATGAATGTGCTGGGTGTAGCGCTGCTGCTCACCGCCGGCTCACTGATTTTCCGCCAGCGCCTGCTCACCTTTGCCCGCACTCACATCGGCCAAACCGTGAGCAGCCGCCACACCGCCGGGGCCACCGTCATCGTCGGCGCGGTTGTCGGCGCGCTGGTCGCCCTGACATCTGTCGGTGCCGGAGCACTGGGCGTGACCGCTCTGGTATTTCTCTACCCGAATCTGGAAATGCGCCGTATCGTCGGCTCCGATATTGCCCACGCGGTACCGATTACCTTGGTGGCCGGCATGGGTCACTGGTGGCTTGGATCAGTGGATGTGCCACTGCTGCTGAATCTGCTGCTTGGCTCGCTGCCAGGGATCATGATAGGTAGTCATTTCGCCGCACGCATGCCGGAACGCCGCCTGCGCTCGTTGCTTGCCGCCGTGCTGATGCTGGTCAGCGGCAAACTCATCCTCGCCTGAATCGAGAGGTTCTTCTCCTATGTACCACTACGACGACTACGACCGCAGCATCGTTTCCGCCCGCGTCAAGCAATTCCGCGGCCAGACCGGGCGCTTTCTTGCCGGCAAACTGAGCGAAGACGAATTCCGTCCCCTGCGGCTGCAAAACGGGCTCTACATCCAGCGTCACGGGCCGATGCTGCGCATCGCGATTCCGTACGGGCAACTTTCATCGGCACAGCTGCGCACGCTGGCCTCCATTGCCCGCGACTTTGACCGCGACGTCGGTCATTTCACGACACGGCAGAATATGCAATTGAACTGGGTCAAGCTGCCGGAAGTACCCGACATCCTCGAGCGGCTGGCCAATGCGGAAATGCACGCCATCCAGACCTCGGGCAACTGCATCCGCAACATCACCAGCGATCCGTTCTCGGGCGTTGCCGGTGACGAAATCGCCGACCCGCGGCCCTGGGCCGAGATTCTGCGGCAATGGTCGACCTTCCATCCCGAATTCGCCTACCTGCCGCGCAAGTTCAAGGTCGCCATCAGCGGCGCAACGGAAGACCGGGCGGCGATTCAGGTACATGATCTGGGCCTGCAACTGGTGAAAAACGAGGCTGGCGAGCTCGGCTTTACGGTTTACGCCGGTGGCGGCCTCGGTCGCACGCCGCTGATCGGACAAAAGATCCGCGACTTCCTGCCCTGGCAGCATCTGCTCACTTACAGCGAGGCGCTGGTACGCATCTATAACCGCTACGGCCGGCGCGACAACATGTACAAGGCGCGCATCAAGATCCTGGTCAAGGCGCTCGGCAGTGCGGAATTCGCACGTCAGGTGGAAGCAGAATGGGCATACCTGAAAGACGGCCCGCAGACGCTGACCGCCGCCGAAGTCGAGCGCGTCGCCATGCAGTTCGCCCCGCCGCGCTATGCCCGCCTGGCCGCCGAAAACCTGACGCATCTTGTCGATCAACACGGAGAGAAGGCCTTTGCCCGCTGGGTCGAGCGCAACGTCAAACCGCACAAGGTGCCGGGTTACGCCGCCGTGACGCTCTCGCTGAAACAACCGGGCCGCGCCCCGGGCGATGCCACCTCGGCACAAATGTACGCCGCCGCCGACCTGGCAGACCGCTTCAGCTTTGGCGAGATACGCGTGACGCATGAGCAGAACCTGGTGCTGGCCGATGTGGAACAACGTGAGCTGCACACGCTCTGGCAGCAGGCAAAAGCCGCCGGACTGGCCAGCGCCAACATCGGACTGCTGGCCGACATGATCGTCTGCCCCGGGGGCGACTTCTGCTCTCTGGCCAACGCCAAGTCCTTGCCAATTGCCGCCGCCGTCCAGGAACGCTTCGCCGACCTGGATTACCTGTTCGACATCGGCAATCTCGCGCTCAACATTTCCGGCTGCATGAATTCCTGCGGCCATCACCATCTTGGCGCCATCGGCATTCTCGGCGTCGACAAGCATGGCGAGGAGTGGTACCAGATCACGCTGGGCGGCACGCAAGGCAATGCGGCGCGCATCGGCGAGGTCATTGGCCGCTCGTTCGCGGCGGCGGAAGTGCCGGATGTGATCGAGCGCCTGGTCGCTGTCTATCTCAGCCATCGCCACGCAGGTGAGGAATTCAACGAAACCCTGGCCCGGATTGGGCTGGAGCCCTTCCGCGCGGCAGCCTACCGCAAAGATGCCGAAATTGGAGAACCGGCCTATGCCTGAGCAACTCATTCAGAACGGACGCCTCGTCGCCGATCGCTGGCAGCGCCTCGAGATGAGCGAAGATGCCGACCTCGGCGCGCTTTCCGCCGCTCCCATTTTGCTTCCCGCGTCGCTATGGTGCGCCCGGCGCGACCAATTGCTCGCCCGCACTGGCGAAATCGGCGTCTCGCTGGCGCCGGGTTTTCCGCTCGAAAGCCTCGCCGAGGATATCGGCCGCTTCTCGCTGATCGCCGTCGAGTTCCCGAAGTTTGCCGACGGCCGCGGCTATTCGACAGCCTCCCTGCTGCGCCAGCGCTACGGTTATCGCGGCGAGTTGCGTGCCGTTGGCGACGTCGGCCGTGATCAGATGTTTTACCTGCAGCGGGTCGGTTTCAATGCGTTCCTGATTCCCGAGGGACGGGATGCGGAAGATGCCCTGCAAGGCCTTACCGACTTTCCTGACACTTATCAAGGCGCCGCCGATCAGCCACTGCCGCTGTTCCGCCGCCGTGCCGTATGATTGGTCGCCGAACATGACGCCCCGTACCCCTCCTGATCTCACCGCAGACCAACAGGCTGTCGTTGCGGCAAAAACCGTCGCCGCCACCGCCCTGCTGCACTCGGCTGCCCGCGACTACACTCCAATCGCCTTTGCCAACAGTCTCGGCGCCGAAGACATGGTGCTGACCGACATCATCTGGCGCGAGAATCTGGACATCGGGATTTTCTCTCTCGATACCGGTCGCCTGCCGGCTGAAACCTATGATCTGATCACCCGCGCGGAAAAGCATTATGGCCGCCGCATCGAAATCATTTTTCCGCATCCGGATGAGGTCGAGACCTGCATCCGCCGCTACGGCATCAACGGCTTTTACGACTCGATCGAAGCCCGCAAAGCCTGCTGCCACGCGCGCAAGGTAGCACCGCTGGAGCGCGCCCTGGCCGGCAAGCGCGCCTGGATCACCGGCCTGCGCGCGGCGCAGGCGACCACCCGCGAAGGGCTGGAGCCGATCGCGCCCGATCCCGTGCATGGCATCGCCAAGATCAGCCCGCTCGCCGACTGGAGCGAGGCCGAAGTCTGGGCTTACATCCACGCGCACGATGTGCCCTATAACGTGCTGCATGACCAGGGCTACCCCAGCATCGGCTGCGCGCCGTGCACGCGCGCCATCGCCCCTGGCGAAGACGTTCGCGCCGGACGCTGGTGGTGGGAAAATCCGGAAACCAAGGAGTGCGGCCTGCACATGGTTGATGGCCGCCTGCAACGCATCAAGAAGGAAGGAACCGCCGCATGAGCGCAAAAGCTCACACTCTCTCCCACCTCGACTGGCTCGAGGCGGAATCGATCTACATCCTGCGCGAAGTCGCCGGCCAGTGCGCCAATCCTGCGCTGCTGTTTTCCGGCGGCAAGGATTCCATCGTGCTCTTGCGCTTGGCAGAAAAAGCCTTCCGTCCCGGCCGCTTTCCCTTCCCGCTGCTGAACATCGACACGGGTCACAACTATACCGAAGTGGTCGAATTCCGCGACCGGCGCGCCGACGAACTGGGTGAGCGCCTGATTGTGCGTTCGCTTGAAGACTCGATGCAACGCGGCACGATCGTGCTGAAATCGCCCGACGAACCGCGCAACAAGCATCAATCGGTAACCTTGCTCGAGGCCATTGAGGAATTCGGCTTCGATTGCTGCATCGGCGGCGCCCGGCGCGATGAAGAAAAGGCGCGCGCCAAGGAGCGCATCTTCTCCTTCCGCGACGAATTCGGCCAGTGGGATCCGAAGAACCAGCGTCCCGAGTTGTGGGATCTCTACAATGCCCGCGTACACAAGGGCGAGAACATCCGCGCCTTCCCGATCTCGAACTGGACCGAGTTGGACGTCTGGCAATACATCGATCGCGAACAACTTGAATTGCCTTCGATCTATTTTGCCCACCGTCGGCCGGTTATACGTCGCAATGGCCTGCTGCAACCGGTTACGAATCTCACGCCAGCGGGAGCGAATGACGTCGTCGAGGACTTGCTGGTGCGCTTCCGGACTGTCGGCGATGTCACCTGCACGGCACCGGTCGAATCCGATGCCGATACCACCGCCAAGATAATTTTCGAGACGGCGGAAACGACGATTACCGAACGCGGGGCAACACGGCTGGACGACCAGACCTCGGAAGCCTCGATGGAACAACGCAAGAAGGAAGGATATTTCTGATGAGTGCAGTTGAGAATTTGCCCGGATTCGAGCCGCCGGTGGATACCGGTTTGCTGCGCTTTCTGACCTGTGGCAGCGTCGATGATGGCAAAAGCACGCTCATTGGCCGCTTGCTGTACGACACCAAGACCATCCTCGCCGATACCTTGTCTGCCATCACGCGGACCTCGGAACGACGCGGCCTCGAGGCGGTCGATCTTTCCTTGCTCACCGACGGCTTGCAGGCCGAACGCGAACAGGGCATCACCATTGATGTCGCCTATCGCTACTTCACTACCGGCACCCGCAAATATATCATTGCCGATGCACCGGGCCATGAGCAATACACCCGCAACATGGTCACTGCCGCCTCCACCGCGAACCTTGCCATCATCCTGATCGATGCGCGCAAGGGAATTCTGACACAAACCCGCCGCCACTCTTATCTGGCGCATTTGATGGGGATTCCGCATATCGTCGTCGCCATCAACAAGATGGATCTGATCGGCTACGACCAGGCCGTGTTCGAGCGCATTCGTGCCGACTACCTGGCTTTTGCCAAGCAACTTGGGATCACTGATGTGATCTTCATTCCGCTGTCCGCATTGAACGGCGACATGGTGGTTGATCGTGGCGACGGCATGCCCTGGTACACCGGGCCGACTTTGCTCGACATTCTTGAAGCTGCGCCAACAGCGCATAGCGAATCCGATGAGCGCTTTCGCTTTCCGGTGCAGTTTGTCTGCCGTCCACAACGCGCCGACGATCCCGAACTGCACGATTTCCGTGGTTTCATGGGGCGGGTTGAATCAGGTTCGATCGGCATCGGTGATGAAGTGCTGGTGCTTCCTGCCGGCCGGAAAACCCGCGTCAAGGATATCCGGCTGCTGGATCAGTCCTTGCCGCAGGCCCTAGCTGAGCAATCGGTAACCTTGCTGCTTGAAGACGAGATCGACATTTCGCGCGGCGACATGATCGTGCGGCCCGAAGAGTCGGCGCTGGTGACACGGCAAATTGAAGCGATGGTGTGCTGGTTATCCGAAACCCCGCTCGATCCACAGCGCAAGTACCTGGTGCGTCAGACAACGCGGGAAACCAGGGCCGCCATCTCAAGCATCGAGTTCTGTCTCGACATCAACACGCTTGAGCAAATGCAGACCAGTCACCTAAAAATGAACGACATCGCCCGCATGTCGTTCCGCCTGGCTCAACCGTTGTGTGTCGATGCTTATACCCGGAACAGGGCGACTGGCGCCTTCATCGTGATCGATGAGTCTTCAAACAATACTGTTGCCGCTGGAATGATCCTCTGACCCTGTATTGGCGATGCGGCAGCGGGCGTCATAAATAAAAAAGCCAGGCACTGCCTGGCTTTTTTATTTACCTGCTGCAAGCTTATTCCACGCTTGCGCTATCAGCACCTTCACTGCCTGCCGGACGGTCAAGCAGTTCGACGAAGGCCATGGGAGCATTGTCGCCCACGCGGAAACCCATTTTCAGGATGCGCAGATAGCCGCCGTTCCGATTCGCGAAGCGCGGTCCCAACTCGTCGAACAGCTTGCCGACGATATCGCGATCACGCGTGCGGTCAAATGCCAGACGGCGATTGGCCAGGCTCGGCTTCTTGCCTAGGGTGATGAGCGGCTCAACCACACGACGCAATTCCTTGGCTTTTGGCAAGGTGGTCTTGATGGCCTCATGCCTGAGCAAGGAAACAGCCATGTTGCGCAACATGGCCAGTCGATGGGAAGATGTGCGATTGAGTTTTCGTAATCCGTTACCGTGACGCATGATTGTTACCTCGTTTTTACGGCTGCCGCACAAGGCAAACAACCGGTTAATGGTTATCGAGTTTTACAGCTGATGAAACCAGTTCAATGATGCAAATATTTCCTATCCAGCCAGACGCTCCAACCCTTCCGGTGGCCAACCATCCAGGCACATGCCCAGGGTCAGTCCGCGCGAAGCAAGGACCTCCTTGATTTCATTGAGTGACTTGCGACCCAGATTGGGGGTCTTCAAAAGTTCAGTTTCCGTACGCTGAATCAAGTCGCCAATGTAATAAATGTTTTCTGCTTTAAGGCAGTTAGCCGAGCGAACGGTTAGCTCCAGATCGTCCACCGGACGCTCCAGTACCGGATCAACCGAAGATGCCTTGGGTGTTTCAGACGCTACGGGAACTCCCTCGAGATCAGCAAAAAATGACAGTTGTTCCATCAAAATTCGAGCGGCAGTGCGGATTGCCTCCTCTGCATTTTCAATGGCGCCATTGGTCTCGATATCAAGGATGAGCTTGTCAAGGTCGGTCCGCTTTTCCACACGAGCCGACTCGACAGCGTAGCTGACACGGCGCACCGGGCTAAATGAAGCATCAAGCATGATCTGGCCAATTGCCATATTCTCACGCGCGATCTGGCGTTGATTTGCCGGAATGTAGCCGCGACCCGACTCAATGCGAATCTGCATTTTCAGCTGGCCACCTGCTGCAATATTGGCAATAACGTGGTCAGGATTAACGATCTCGACATCGTGGCCGCATTCAATATCAGCTGCCGTCACTACCCCTTCGCCAGTCTTGCTCAACGTCAATACAGCCTCGCGGCGATTGTGCATTTTGAATACAACGCCCTTGATATTCAAAAGAACATCAACAACATCCTCACGCACACCATCGAGGGTTGAATACTCGTGCAGCACACCCTCGATTGAGACTTCCGTCGGAGCAACGCCTTCCATTGATGAAAGCAGAATCCGGCGCAACGCATTACCCAAGGTATGGCCAAAACCACGCTCAAATGGCTCCATGACCACTCGCGCATGGAGAGGTGAAAGCTGTTGAACATCAATACTGCGGGGTTTAAGAAGCGTGTGCATTTGTGCCTTCCTTCCAATGGGAAGCGCCTGGCGTCCACAGGACGCCAGGCGCAAAACTACTTTTTAACGCGAGTACAGTTCGACGACAAGGCCTTCGTTAATCGAGGGCGGCAAATCCTGGCGCGCCGGGTAAGACTTGAAGACGCCCCGACCATCCTTGATATCCACTTCCAGCCATTCCGGGAATCCACGCGCCTGCGCCGCATCCAGCGCAGCCTTGGTCCGAAGCTGGAGCTTGGTCTTGTCCAGCAGCTGGATGACATCCCCTGGCCGGCAGCAATACGAAGGAATATCTACTCGTATGCCATTTACCAGCACGCCATTGTGGCGAACAACCTGGCGCGCCTCGGCTCGCGAGATGCCGAAACCCATGCGGTAAGCAACGGTATCAAGGCGGCCTTCCAGCAACTGCAACAGATTCTCGCCCGTAGCGCCTTTTTTGCGGTCAGCAACCGCAAAAACCTTACGGAACTGGCGCTCCAGGACTCCATATATGCGGCGAATTTTTTGTTTTTCGCGCAACTGAGTCCCATATCCAGAAAGCCGCTGACCGGACTTCTGTCCGTGCTGACCAGGCGCATAGGCACGGCGCTCTATAGAACATTTGTCAGTGAAGCATTTCTCACCCTTGAGAAAAAGCTTTTCGCCTTCGCGGCGACACTGGCGGCACTTGGCATCAAGATTGCGGGCCATGATGAGCGTATCCTTTGCTTAAATGCGACGGCGCTTGGGCGGCCGGCATCCGTTATGGGGAATGGGAGTAATGTCAGTAATGCTCGTGATCTTCATGCCCAAAGCATTAAGCGCCCGCACCGCGGACTCCCGGCCAGGGCCCGGCCCCTTGATGCGGACCTCAAGATTTTTTACGCCGCATTCAACAGCTGCCTTGCCAGCAGCCTCGGCAGCGATCTGCGCAGCAAATGGGGTCGACTTACGCGAACCCTTGAAGCCAGCACCACCCGATGTTGCCCATGAGAGGGCATTCCCCTGACGGTCGGTAATTGTAATAATCGTATTATTGAAAGAGGCGTGCACATGCGCAATGCCTTCCGCGACATTTTTCTTAACTTTTTTCCGAACTTTGGTTGCAGTCTTGGCCATTTAATAGATTCCCGGTTACTTCTTGGCTGCAGCAATTGACTTACGCGGCCCCTTGCGGGTTCGCGCATTTGTGCGGGTACGCTGACCACGCAATGGCAAGCCGCGACGATGGCGCACGCCACGATAACAGCCCAGATCCATGAGGCGCTTGATGCTCATCGTGACTTCACGACGCAAGTCACCTTCGACAGTGATTTTGCCAATCTCGTCACGCAAACGATCCATCTCGCTGTCGGTTAGCTCCTTAACCTTGGTCGAGCGCTTTACGCCAACCGCATCGCAAATCTTTTGCGCGCGAGTCCGGCCAATACCGTAAATCGCAGTTAATGCGATTTCGGTGTGCTGATGATTTGGAATATTAACGCCTGCTATACGAGCCATGTGCTTACCTGTTCGTCGCCATAAGAGTGTTTATTGGTTGGCTAGCCGATAAAACGGAAAGCCGCATATTATAACTGATGTGAATTACCTAATCAACCCTGACGTTGCTTATGGCGCGGATCTGTACAAATGATCCTAACCACACCTTTGCGCCTGATGACCTTGCAATTACGACAGATACGTTTGACCGAAGCCATAACTTTCATTTTAATTCCCCGAAGGTATTGCCAAAATTATTTGGCACGAAACACAATGCGCCCCTTGGTAAGGTCATAAGGGGTCAACTGCACTGTAACCTTGTCCCCAGGCAGTATGCGTATGTAGTGCATGCGCATCTTCCCGGAGATATGGCCTAGTAATACATGCCCATTTTCCAACTTGATACGAAATGTAGCGTTCGGGAGATTTTCAACAACTTCTCCCTGCATCTCAATTACATCTTCTTTAGACATCAATCACCGAACGGGAAGGCCCGCTCCTTTAAAGTTAGCCTTTTTAAGAAGACTTTCATACTGATGCGACATGATGTACGCCTGCACTTGTGACATGAAGTCCATCGTCACAACAACAATAATCAAGAGGCTAGTACCCCCAAAATAAAACGGAACATTCCATTTAAGAATCAGAAACTCAGGCAGCAAGCAAACAATCGTGACATATGCGGCGCCAGCGAGAGTCAAGCGCGACAAAATTTTATCGATATACCGCGCAGTCTGGTCACCCGGCCTGATGCCAGGAACAAAAGCACCGCTTTTTTTCAGGTTGTCCGCGGTCTCTCTGGAATTGAAAACAAGAGCGGTATAGAAAAAACAGAAAAATATAATTGCGGCCGCATACAGCATTACATAAATGGGTTGACCAGGCGTCAGTGTTGAAGCAGCATCCTTCAGCCAGCGCAGGCTATCCCCGGTGCCAAACCAACCAGCAGCCGTTGCTGGAAAAAGAATAATCGAAGATGCAAATATTGGAGGAATGACGCCTGACATATTCAATTTGAGCGGCAAATGTGAACTTTGCCCGCCATAAAGCTTGTTGCCAACTTGTCGTTTGGCATAGTTGACCAATATCTTACGCTGGCCTCGCTCTACAAAGACTACAAACGCAGTTACCAGAATCACCAAAACACAAATAAACAAAGCTGACACAGGATGCATGGCGCCAGTGCGAACCAACTCAAACAATCCGCCCAATGCATTCGGCAGTCCAGCAGCGATGCCTGCGAAAATTATTATCGAGATCCCATTGCCCAGACCACGCTCTGTAATTTGCTCGCCCAGCCACATTAAAAACATTGTTCCGGTGAGAAGTGTCATCACGCTGACAAACCGAAATAGGTAGCCAGGATCCAGCACCAGACCTGCCTGTGACTCCAAAGCAACCGCAATCCCCACCCCCTGAAAGAGGGCCAACACTACCGTTCCATAACGAGTGTACTGGGTAATTTTGCGGCGACCGGCCTCGCCTTCCTTCTTAAGCGCCTCCATCGAAGGAACAGCAATCGTCAACAACTGCATGATGATCGAAGACGAAATGTAGGGCATTATCCCCAAGGCGAAGATAGTAAACCGGGATAATGCGCCGCCAGAAAAAAGGTTGAAGACACCGAGAATACCGCCTTGCTGCGACTGAAAAAGTTCTGCCAGCCGTACCGGATCTATGCCAGGCACCGGTACATGCGCCCCAATCCGATAGACCACGAGAGCCCCCAGCAAAAACCAGAGCCGGCTCCACAAATCACCGAACTTGCCACTTTTACCTTGAGCAGACGCTTTGGAATTTGCCACGAGAATATTCCGCCAACCTGTCAGGAAACAGCAATCTCGTCTACAGATCCGCCGGCCGCCTCGATTGCAGCCCGGGCTCCTTTGGTTGCGCCAACACCCTTCAGCACAACTTTGCGACTAATACCGCCTGATAGGATAACTTTCGCAGACAATGCGCCAAAAGCAACGATGCCGGCTTGTTTCAAGACAAGCAAATCAACTTCCTCCAGCGGAAGCCGGTCGAGTTCGGATAGACGCACTTCAACATTTTTGGCTGCTGTCAGAGAAACAAAACCTCTCTTCGGAAGTCGGCGCTGAAGCGGCATTTGCCCCCCTTCAAATCCAACCTTATGAAATCCACCGGCACGGGACTTCTGGCCTTTATGGCCACGTCCTGCTGTCTTACCTAGGCCGCTGCCAATTCCACGGCCAACTCGTTTGGATGCATGCTTGGAGCCTGCACCAGGTTTTAAATTATTAAGTTCCATAACCAAGTCAGCCTCTTAGCCTTCACACTTCAGCAGATAAGCAATTTTTCTGATCATGCCACGAACAGCTGGCGTGTCTTCCAAGATGGCTGTACTGTTTAACCTGCGTAAACCCAAGCCGCGCACCGTCGCACGATGATCTTCCTTGGTTCCAATTACACTCTTTACAAGAGTGACTCTTACAGTCTTCTCAGCCATACATCACTCCAGAATATCTGCGACAGTTTTGCCGCGCTTGGCAGCGATCTCCGATGGAGTGCTCATTGCAAGCAATCCATGCAAAGTTGCACGCACGACGTTGTATGGATTGGTCGACCCAATGGTTTTAGCCACCACGTCGGTAATACCCATAACTTCAAACACAGCACGCATCGGGCCTCCGGCAATCACACCAGTACCGGCGGCAGCGGGCGACATCAAGACTTTGGTTGCACCATGACGCCCAGTCACAGAATGATGAAGCGTACCTTCCTTGATTTTTATCTTGGTCATTTTGCGACGGGCTTCTTCCATCGCTTTCTGTACGGCCACTGGCACTTCGCGGGATTTCCCCTTACCCATGCCAACACCACCGTCACCATCACCCACCACGGTTAGAGCAGCAAACCCCAATATCCGGCCACCTTTGACTACTTTTGTAACGCGATTGATAGAAACCATTTTCTCACGCATGCCATCATCGCGCTCTTCCTGGGCTTGCTGGGGTTTTCTGCCTTGTGGTTTAGCCATTTCCTGCCTCGCTTAGAACTTGAGACCGCCCTCACGGGCGGCTTCGGCCAGCGCTTTAACGCGGCCATGATAATGAAAACCAGAACGATCAAATGCTACCTGCTCAATTCCAGCAGCCTTGGCTCGCTCCGCAATTAGCGTGCCGATCACTTTGGCCGCATCAACATTGGCGCCATTAGGAACCTTGCTTCTCACATCCGATTCCATTGTGGTAGCAGCAGCAAGAACACGCGTTCCACACCCTGAGAATATTTGCGCAGAAATATGTGAATTGCTCCGATGCACCGCAAGGCGCACCATTTTTAGGGTAGCAATTTTGGCCCGAGTTTTACGAGCCCTACGTTGGCGAGCCAGCTTTTTTTCCATGATTCAGCGCCTCACTTATTTCTTCTTGGTTTCTTTGATTACAACTACTTCATCCGCATAGCGAACACCTTTGCCTTTATACGGCTCCGGAGAACGGTAAGCTCGAATTTCAGCAGCAACCTGACCAACGACTTGCTTATTGATACCCTTTATGAGCACCTCAGTCTGCGTTGGAGTCTCAACCTTGATTCCATCCGGCATTTCGTGCACCACCGGATGAGAAAAACCTAACGTAAGGTTCAACTTGCTGCCTTGAGCCTGGGCGCGATAACCCACACCCACCAAAGACAACTTCTTCTCAAATCCCTTGGTTACGCCAATAACCATGTTATTAACAAGAGCCCTCATCGTGCCAGACATAGCATCGGCATCCGGCGCACCCTCATCAGCGCGGCATATAATTTGATCGCCCTCACGCTGGATTTTTACAGCAGGAAGCAAAAATTGGCTCAACGAGCCCAAAGGCCCTTTAATACTTATTTCAGCATCTCCAAGATGGACTTCTACACCCTTTGGAAGATCAACAGGATATTTAGCAATACGTGACATTACATCAGCCCCTTATGCAACGACGCAGAGAACTTCGCCGCCCATGTTACCCGCCCGCGCCTTGCGGTCAGTCATTACGCCTTTAGGCGTTGAAACGATAGCAATGCCAAGCCCATCCATTACCCTGGGCAGGTCGTCCTTGCCTTTGTAAACACGCAATCCCGGCCTTGAGACACGCTCGATTTTCTCAATGACAGGGTGGCCTGCATAATATTTCAGAGAAACATCAAGCTGGCGTTTTGAACCATTATCGCGAACAGCAAAATCCTCAATGTACCCTTCCTCTTTCAGGACGCTGGCAATGGCCAACTTAAGCTTTGAAGACGGCATCGATACCAACAACTTCTCAGCCATTTGCGCATTGCGAATACGGGTTAGCATATCGGCTACGGGATCAGTCATGCTCATTTAGCGTCTCCTTACCAACTAGCCTTGATCATGCCAGGCACCTCGCCGCGCATAGCAATTTCGCGCAACTTATTACGGCACAGACCGAATTTACGAAAAACTCCACGGGGGCGCCCTGTCAAAGCACACCGATTACGCTGGCGAGATGGACTGGAGTTTCGCGGCAACTCTTGAAATTTCAGGCGAGCGCTCATGCGCTCATCCTCTGGAAGACTGGAGTTATTAATCACCGCAAGCAATTGCAAACGCTTCGCAGCGTACTTTGCCACCGTCTTGGTACGCTTTTCTTCGCGGTTCTTTAGCGCTAATTTCGCCATAAGTCACTCAATTCCTAAATGGAAACTTAAATGCTGCAAGAAGCGCCTTCGCCTCTTCGTCGTTCTTTGCTGTAGTCGTAATACTGATATTCATGCCGCGCAAAGCATCAATTTTGTCGTACTCGATCTCAGGAAAAATAATCTGCTCCTTAACACCAACATTGTAGTTTCCGCGCCCATCAAACCCCTTTCCGGAAATTCCACGGAAATCACGAATACGCGGCATCGCAACCGTTACCAAACGATCAAGGAACTCATACATGCGAGCCCCTCTCAGGGTCACCATGCACCCGATGGGATACCCCTCACGAATCTTGAAGCCAGCAATAGCTTTGCGCGCCTTGGTTACCACGGGCTTCTGACCCGATATTTTGGCCATATCCCCAATTGCATGCTCCAGCACCTTCTTGTCCCCAACAGCCTCCCCCACCCCCATATTCAGGGTGACCTTGGTAATCCTGGGTACCTCCATTACCGACTTATAACCGAACTTCCCAAGAAGCTCCGGAAGCACTGTCTCTTTGTAAAATTCTTGCAAGCGCGCCATCGTAGATCCTTAAACGTCAACTATTTCGCCACTCGACTTGAACACCCGAACTTTACGGCCATCAGCAAGGTGCTTAAACCCCACCCTATCCGCATTCTGGGTGGCAGGATTAAGCAACGCCACGTTGGAAATATTAATCGGCATCTCCTGCTCGGAAAGCCCCCCCTGCACACCTTTTAGCGGATTTGGCTTGACGTGTTTCTTGACCCGATTAACCCCCTCGACCACCAGGCGCTCCGCGCCGATCAAGGAACGCACAACTCCACGCTTGCCCTTGTCCTTGCCTGCAGTGACGATAATGTTATCGCCTTTGCGAATTTTGCTCATAACCCAACACCCTCAGTGAACCGACTAGAGAACTTCTGGCGCAAGCGACACAATCTTCATGAATTTTTCGGTACGCAATTCGCGCGTCACCGGCCCGAAAATCCGCGTGCCTATTGGTTCCAGTTTATTGTTCAGCAACACAGCAGCATTACCATCAAACTTGATCAGCGAGCCATCACTCCGCCGCACACCTTTAGCAGTACGCACAACCACAGCGCTATAGACTTCACCCTTTTTTACCCGACCTCGCGGAGCAGCATCTCTTATACTGACTTTGATTACATCACCAATCCCAGCATAACGACGCTTTGATCCACCCAACACCTTGATGCACATAACAGAACGCGCACCGGTATTATCGGCAACATCCAACAAAGTTTGCATTTGAATCATTTTTATCTCCAACTTAATTCGGGCATCCAGCAGCCTGATGCACGATTAGTCTTGGAGCCCGCTAAGGGCTGACATGCCGGACAAAAAGCCAACTACCCCCACCTCTCCGGCTCAAGAAGAGAAGCGGAAATATAAACTACCCGATGTATTATTGTCAACTACATCGCGACTTGCTACGCACTGTTTTAGGCAACCCGTCCCTTTTCGAGAATTCTTGCCACCCTCCAAGCCTTGGTCTTTGAGATCGGAGCGCACTCCTCGATCTGAACCAAGTCTCCAGCCGACACGACTTCACCATCAACGTGTGCGTGATATTTCTTCGACCTGGTCAAAATTTTCCCAATAACAGGGTGCTTGACTTTTCGCTCAACCAAAACAGTAACCGTTTTATCCATTTTGTCGGATACCACACGTCCCTGCAAGGTGCGCCGTACCGCTTGCGCTGTTACTAGAATCATTTAGTCATCACCCTTTCCTGCTGAATAGTCTTTACTCGTGCAACATCTTTGCGCACTTTTCCGATCTGACTAGTATTGCTCAGCTGTTGAGTAGCTACCTGCATACGAAGACCGAACTGCGCTTTGCGCAAACTCAGCAGCTCATTTTGCAGCTCATCGCTATTCTTGCTCCGCAACTCACTTATCTTCATGGCTTATCCCAAATGTCGGGTTACAAATATTGTTTGCAGTGGAAGCTTTGCAGCCGCAAGGCGAAACGCCTCGCGGGCAAGAACCTCATCCACCCCATCCATCTCATAAAGCACTTTTCCTGGCTGAATCTCTGCTACCCAGTATTCAGGAGAGCCTTTTCCATTACCCATTCGGACTTCAGCTGGCTTTTTTGAGATTGGCTTATCTGGAAAAATTCGTATCCAAATGCGCCCGCCCCGTTTAATGTGACGGGTCATGGCGCGGCGAGCAGCCTCAATCTGCCGGGCAGTCAGTCGACCGCGGCCTATCGCTTTAAGCCCATACTCACCGAAGCTTACCTTTGCTCCACGCGTTGCCAGCCCTGTATTACGACCTTTTTGTTCTTTGCGATATTTTCTACGAGAAGGTTGTAGCATGGGTTACTCCTTTGCCTCAATGCTCGCACTGGCATCCGATGCCACAGTTTTTTTAACACGCTTTACTGGCGTCTTCTTTGTGGCAACTGGGGTAGCGCCAAGCGGCCCCTCATTAGACGGATTTTCTAATTCTCTGGCCTTCACCGCTAACCCGCCCTCAACTTCAGATTTTGTCCTAGCCGGGATGCGACGTGATTTTTTATGGTCTTCCACTGTTGCCGCAGAAACAGGCAAAGCTGTATCATTATGCGAAGGCATATCGCCCTTAAAAACCCACACCTTGATCCCGATAATGCCATAGGTGGTCTTTGCTTCCGATGTGCCGTAATTGATATCTGCCCGCAGAGTGTGAAGAGGCACACGACCCTCTCTATACCACTCCCGCCGAGCAATCTCAGCACCATTCAGGCGCCCTGAACTCATAATTTTTATACCTTGTGCTCCGAGGCGCATGGCATTTTGCATTGCACGTTTCATTGCACGACGGAACATAATTCGTTTCTCGAGTTGCTGCGCAATGGAATCTGCAATCAGTTGTGCATCAATCTCTGGCTTCCGAATTTCTTCAATATTTACATGGACTGGCACACCCATCTTGCGTTGCAATTCAGCCTTTAAGTGCTCTATATCCTCTCCCCGCTTACCGATAACGACACCAGGGCGCGCGCTAAAAATGGTAACCCGCGCATTTTTTGCCGGTCGCTCTATGAGCACACGCCCAACCGATGCATGGGCAAGCTTGCTTCTCAGAAACTCGCGCACATCGAGATCCTCTTTAAGCATCTGGGGAAAGTTTTTGCTGTTTGCATACCAGCGCGAAGTCCAGTTGCGCGTTACCGACAGACGGAACCCAGTCGGATGTATCTTCTGACCCATATACCCCCCTAGTTTCCGACGGTCACAAAAATGTGACAGGTCGGCTTCAAAATACGATTGCCACGACCTTTTGCACGAGCAGTAAATCGCTTCAGCACCGTGCCCTTTTCAACATAAATACTCGTCACTTTCAGAGCATCAATATCTGCACCATCATTATGCTCGGCATTTGCGACTGCCGACTCCAGCACCTTCTTTATAATGCCAGCTCCCTTTTTTGGAGAGAAAGTCAAAATATTCAGCGCCTGATCTACAGCCTTCCCCCTAACAAGGTCAGCTACGAGTCGACCTTTTTGCGGGGACAGACGAACACCGCGTAAAACCGCATTGGTTTCCATCACCGCTCCTTACCTTTTCGCGACGGCCTTCTTGCCGCCCGTGTGGCCCTTGAATGTTCGCGTTAAGGCAAACTCTCCAAGCTTATGACCAACCATGTTTTCGGACACATAAACTGGAATGTGCTGCTTGCCGTTATGAACAGCAATTGTCAATCCAATAAAGTCCGGAAGTATTGTCGAACGACGCGACCACGTCTTGATCGGACGCTTGTCCTTGGAGACTCGGGCTGCATCAACCCGCTTCAAAAGATGGCCATCAACAAACGGGCCTTTTTTAATAGAACGTGCCATATTTTACCTCTTAACGCTTATAGCGGCGCTGAACAATCATGGCGTCAGTGCGCTTGTTGTTTCTTGTGCGATAACCCTTTGTTGGAGTGCCCCAGGGACTGACAGGCACCCGCCCCTCGCCAGTGCGCCCCTCGCCTCCACCATGCGGATGATCCACTGGGTTCATCGCGACACCACGCACCGTCGGCCTAATTCCGCGCCACCGCTGCGCACCAGCCTTCCCGATCTTGCGCAGGGAATGCTCTTCATTACCAACCTCACCGATAGTCGCACGGCACTCAACATGAATACGACGAATCTCGCCAGACCGTAAACGAATCTGGGCATAGAGACCTTCACGCGCCAATAATTGAACAGATACCCCAGCAGAGCGGGCAAGTTGTGCCCCTTTACCCGGGAGCATTTCTACGCAATGAATTGTGGTACCCACCGGGATATTGCGAATAGGGAGCGAATTGCCAGGCTTGATCGGCGCATCCGAACCGCTGATAACAATTTGGCCCGATGTCATTCCCTTAGTGGCAATTATGTAGCGACGCTCACCATCGGCATAAAGGATCAACGCAATATTCGCAGAGCGATTCGGATCGTACTCGAGCCTCTCGACCTTGCCAGGAATACCATCTTTTGCACGGTGAAAATCAATTACACGATAATGCTTCTTGTGCCCGCCACCCATATGCCGAGTGGTGATGCGCCCATGCGCATTACGGCCAGCCGTTCGGACTTTCTTCTCTACCAGCTTATCATGCGGGCGACCCTTGTGCAGACTTGCATTTACAACCTTCACAACCGCACGCCGACCAGGAGAAGTTGGCTTCACTTTTACCAGAGCCATTAAAGAACCCCTCCTTCCGCAAAATTAATTTCCTGTCCCGGCTTCAAACAGACAAAAGCCTTCCTGACGTCACTGCGACGCCCTGTATTACGTCCCACACGCCTAGTCTTTCCTTTTTGATTCGCAACCTGGACCGACTTTACTTCGACTTTAAATAAAAGCTCGACTGCTGCCTTAATTTCCGGCTTTGTTGCATCCGGGGCAACGACAAAAATCACCTGCTCATTTTTGTCTGCGATATATGTCGCCTTTTCCGATATTTTTGGCGCCACCAGAATCTGAAGCAAGCGCTCCTGATTAAAATTTCGAATCATGTCAGCATTTCCTCCATTTTGGCGATCGCACCCCGGGTAAACATCACCTTGGGAAATCGAACCAACGATACCGGGTCAGCCTGCTCTGCCTCAAGAATCTGCACATTGGGAAGATTTCTCGATGCCAGAACCAAATTATCATCAAGCGCATCGGTGACTATCAAAACACCGCCCAAGCCCAAGTCTTTCAACTTCTGCGAGATCAACCGCGTTTTAGGAGCCTCGACCGAAAAACTTTCAACTACGATCAACCGCTGCTCGCGTACCAGCTGAGACAGAATTGCTGCCACGCCAGCTCGATACATTTTTCGATTTAATTTCTGGCTAAAATTTTCATCTGGTGAATTCGGGAAAATACGACCACCACCACGCCATAACGGAGATGACGTCATACCTGCTCGAGCACGCCCCGTCCCTTTTTGCTTGAACGGCTTCTTTGTGCTGTGATGAACCTCTTCCCTATCCTTCTGCTTGCGATTTCCAGCACGAGAGTTTGCTTGATACGCAACGATGACTTGATGAACGAGGGCCTCGTTAAACTCTCGCCCAAAAAGTGCGTCCGATGCCGACATCGTTGAGGTAACCGCACCCTCTTTACCGAGTAGATTAAGCTCCATGAGCAGCCCCCTCAACCCTCGGAGTCATCTTGACTGCAGGCAAAACCACGATATCACCACCCTTCGCCCCCGGTACAGCACCTTTTATCAGCAATAATTGCCGCGCATCATCTACGCGAACAACTTCAAGATTTTGAACGGTGCAATTATCGTCACCCAAGTGACCCGCCATCCGCTTACCTGGAAACACGCGCCCCGGATCTTGGGCCATACCAATCGAGCCCGCAGAGTTATGTGACAATGAATTACCGTGCGAAGCACGATTCGAGGAGAAGTTATGCCTGCGGATAGCGCCAGCATAGCCCTTCCCGATGGAAGTCCCACTAACATCCACCATCTGCCCCACACCAAAAAGACCGGCCCCAAGCACATCCCCCAACTTGTAGCGGGAAGCCTGATCAAAAGCAACACGAAACTCTCTCAGAATGTGCCCCGCCTCAACACCAGCTTTCGCAAGGTGCCCAGCAATAGCTTTATTTACTCTGCTTGCGCGTCGCCTCCCAAAGGCAACCTGTATAGCAGTATAGCCATCCAATTCAAGGGTCTTAATTTGCGTCACGCGGTTACCCGAAACATCGAGAACCGTTACCGGAATGGAAGACCCATCCTCGGCAAAAATGCGCGTCATCCCGACCTTACGTCCAACAAGGCCTAAACTCATCTTATTCTCCTAACTCCCAGCTACGATTGGCTGGACCTAAAAAACAAACTTGCTCCAACTAGTCACACGCGCAATTAACAGCAATTGCACAAAAACAGCTGATTACTTTAACTTAATTTCCACATCTACACCGGCCGGCAAATCCAACTTCATCAGGGCATCAACGGTCTTGTCGGTTGGGTCGATGATGTCCATCAATCTCAGATGGGTTCGGATCTCGAACTGATCCCTCGATGCCTTGTTTACATGCGGCGAACGCAATATATCAAACCGCTCAATGCGCGTTGGCAATGGAACAGGGCCACTTACCACTGCGCCAGTACGCTTGGCCGTCTCGACTATCTCAAGTGCCGACTGATCAATGAGACGATAGTCAAACGCTTTTAGGCGTATGCGGATTTTTTGGCTTTGCATTCTATTTCCTTCAATTCAAAGAGCGATTACAAAAATGCGCAGCCCAGCAGTGTAGCGCTGCCAAGGACATAACGCAATAAATATTTACTCGATAATCTTAGCCACGACGCCTGCACCGACGGTACGACCGCCCTCGCGGATGGCGAAACGCAGACCTTCTTCCATGGCAATCGGGGCAATCAGTTTGATCGTCATGGCAATGTTGTCGCCAGGCATGACCATTTC
>JACRMV010000002.1 GCA_016235025.1 Rhodocyclales bacterium
GGCCGACCTGCCGAAAGAATCCGGCCGCTTCGACCTGCCGATCGCACTGGGCATTCTGCTGGCCTCCGGCCAGTTGAAGGCGCCGACGCTGGATGAACATGAGTTTGCCGGAGAGCTGGCGTTGTCCGGCGAACTGCGCGCTGAGCACTGTGCTAGACGCCTGCGGCGAGGTGATTTGGACAGCTTTTGATCGAATTGCACTACCCGCAGGCTGGGAACAGAAATAAAAAGGGCCGTGTTATTTGTTTCAAAAACAATTCACCCCTTTTATTTGCCCCCTTTTATTTTCGCTCGGGTGACGCTGAACTCAGTCGTTTCCGTTCCCGCGATGAGTTCCGGGTTGTCGCTTATTGCCCTTATGGTCGTTTTGGCCGTCATTTTTGTGCCTGCCGGCCACTTCCTGCTCTTCTGCCTTCTGCTTTTGCTTGGCGACCTCGTCCATACGAGAAGGTTTCGATTGTTGTTGCTGATTGAAGTCCTGGCCTTGCTTTGCCATGTCATTCTCCTGACAAAAATCATGTGCGACAGTGATTAAATAAGTGCGGCAGACACCACTAAACCACCCCACTAAACCCAAACCGGCACCGCCTTTGTTCATGGCGGCAGCCGGACTAAATCAAGAAGGTTTCGAAATTTCCGAAAGCGCTTCACCGGCGATCTCGATATCGGCGCTCTCAGCGGCGAAATCGCCCAGTGCCACGATTCCCACGAGTCGCTTATCGGCGTTCACAATCGGCAAGCGCCGAATCTGGCGATCACCCATGAGCTTTGCCGCATCGTCCACGGAGTCTTCCTCGTATGCCCAGACGATACCTTCGGACATGACCTCGCGCACCTTGGTGCTCGGATCCTTGCCCTCGGCCACGGCGCGAATCGCAATGTCGCGATCCGATATCGTTCCGATCATGCGGTCGTTCTCTCCCACGGGCATCATTCCGAAGTTACCCTTGCGCATTTGTTGCGCAGCTTCCTTGATCGTTTTGTCCGGGCTGATGATCTGCACATCCCGGCTCATCAAATCTTTAAGCTTTTGCATGTCAATCTCCTTGTCTCAAACATCAGTAAAAGGCGCGACTTACGAACGATCACGCAGTTCCGTCACACCCTCCTTCGTGGCACAGTGATCACAGCAAAACATCCGGCCGCCGCTCTCCAAGCCATGTCCGACGATGCGTACACCGCAATGCGCACAGGTGGGCGCAAGTGCGTGGATCGCGCATTCGAAGCTATCAAAAGTATAGGTTTTACCCAGAGCCATCACCTGAAAAGATTTATCGTACTCATTTCCGCACCCATCGCATTTAGCCATAAGTCTCTCCTCTGTTGAATCGGTTGTCGCCCTGGTCAGGCTTCACGTCAGACCGGGAGGCAGCGGCACCCGTTTGCCGCGCCTGGCTTCGACCAGTGTCTTGAGCGGTGCCAGCGCTGCAGAAGCGGGGCGCGGCATGGGCTCGATCGCCTTGGATTTCAAGCGGGTTCGCCTGCGGCAACGCCATCCATCAAGCGACTTCTCAGGTCCCTTCGATCAACTCGCGACCCCTGAGAAAGCCCATGTCTTCTGCAATGGCCTGCGTGGAATAGTACAGTTCCGGATCCGATGTGGCGCTGGCCGCTATGTCTTCCGTCGGCCCGGTGCCGACCCCGGTAATCCTTACCGTGAAACGCCATTGCAGCCCATGGCCGGCGAGCACCTCGTTTTCGGGAACGCGCGGCTCGGCGCAGACATGTATTTGCTTGCCGTGGTATTCCTCGGTTTTCCATCCGGTTCGTTCGTTCGCTGCCACTTGCTTCAGGATCGGGGTATCCATCAAGGTCTCCTAGCGTGTCTGTTCAAAATTAACGGGTGAACAATGCGTTACCGCAGTCCGAAAAACGACAGAACCGCCAAAACGACGACGATCAGGCCAACAATGTAAATAATGTTGTTCATGAGATTGCCTCTGTGTAGGTCAAGTGACCGAATCGCATGCAAAAGGCACCGCCAGTCACTGAGTCGATACTACGCTCCCCGGGGCGCGGACTCTGTACGTTGCCGCACTGAGCTTCCCCGGCGACACGCGATCGGTGCCTCGCCTGTCCCAAGCTTATGCAAAGACCATGCTGTAAAAAGCGTTGAAGCCCGAAGTGGCTTGGAGTAGAAATCCTTTCGCGGGCTACCCTGCTTTTCTTTTTGACGGCTGACCGCAAACCACCAGCAATGAGGAGAACCAAGAATATGTTCGACCCAATCCAACGGGCCTCAGGCACGAGTCACCTCATGACGAGCGGCGACTCGTCTTGATTTCGTACATCCCCACACCTACCAGGCGATGCGCTGATCGAACTCGACATCCGGTCCAGGCTGAGCGGTTTGCTCCCATTGTTGATCGTTGTCCGCCTGTTCCGCCGCCGCTGCTGCCTCCCACAGCGGTGGCCCACGCGCTGGGGCGATGCGTGGTGTCTGGGTGGATTCGCCGATATGGTCGAGGATATTCTTCACGGTTCCGGCATCGTTTATGAAGGCGATGAATCCGCATCTGACTGTGGCAGATCGGGCAACTCAGCGGCAGGGCTTCATAGCTGCGCGCCAGCAGCATGGCCCATAGGTAGCGCGACACAGCACGATGGTGGGGCTCTTCGCTAGTCGCCGCAGAAGTCGGCGCTGGCGGGACGGCGGCAGGGGCTAGCGCCGTCACCAGGGCGGGGATCTTGTCGATCAGTTCAAGCGGCGCGTCAGCACCAGTTCGCCAGGGGCTTCAGGGCGCGGCTTGGGGCTGTGATAGACCAGATGCCCGGCGTCCCGTTGCTGCAAGTGCTCCAGCGAGAAAGGCGGACGGGCACAGTAGCGCAGCAGACGTTCGAGTCCCATCCGGTCAGCGCCGCTATGTCGAATCGCTCTCGGCCTATGTCCGTCAGTTCCTGCAGTTGATGGAAAAGCCCGATGTAGTCGATGGAGAACGGCCTGTTTCTCGCCGCCACCAGCGCCACCTATGGCATGCCGATGGTGGTGGAACTGGGCATAGCGCTCGACGTGCTGGTCGGCGTCATCATCCTCGGCGTGTTCTTCTTCGAGATTCGCGACCAGTTCGACAGCCTCGACATCCATCATATGGAACGGCTGAAGGACAACTGACGCTCATGGCTTCGATAAACCAGCCTAAATCATGAAATATCGTAACTTCGACAGACCTCAAGCTGGCAAATGGGCCCGCCCCTCCCATCCTCCCCTCACGGGGAGGCTATTGACCGGCTCGCTGCGCTCGAAAATTACCAAGCGCGCTGAAGAGTGGATTTCACGTTAAGTCCATGGATTTCTTCATCCTCATGCTTGTCATTCCCCTGGTCAGTAGCGCGCTGCTGGTCGATCACGTGCTGGCGCTGCCCGAGGACACGAAACTCATGATCCTCGCCCCGGTGGTGGTTAACCGCAAGGGCGAGCAGCTCGACCTGTTCGCCGAGTTGCGCGCGCAGGGCTTCGTCCGCCTGCGCGTCGATGGCGCGGTACATGACATCGACGCCCTGCCGAAACTGGCCAGCTCAGGGTTTTTTGCACCGAAACAAGTTGCGTTGTGCGCAGCTTGCACCGCATTGGTGCAAGCTGGTGTTGCTTTGTTCGGAGCCGGAATCCAGAGTGGCGCTGAGCCCTGTGCTAGACTCAATTTCCAGCCAGGAATCCGATCATGATCAATTCAAAACTTTTCGAGGAAATGTCTGCCCGCGTTGCCTCGGTGATGGCGTCGACGCCCGTGGGCGACATTGAAAAAAACCTGCGTGCCGTACTGTGGCAACTCGAGGCGCGCCTCGCCGAGCTGGAGGCTGCCCGCGCTGTTTCCAGCCCAGGTTCCGGCGCGCAGAAATAAACCCGACGCATGGCGCTGGCGGTTCTGCGTTCGCGGGCGCTGGCTGGCCTTGCCGCGCCGGAAGTCACGGTCGAGGTTCATCTGGCGGGCGGTTTGCCTGCATTCACGCTGGTCGGTTTGCCCGATACCGAAGTCAAGGAAGCGCGTGACCGCGTCCGTGCCGCGATCCAGAATTGCGGCTTCGAATTTCCCCCGCGGCGCATCACCGTCAATCTTGCCCCGGCCGACCTGCCGAAAGAATCCGGCCGCTTCGACCTGCCGATCGCACTGGGCATTCTGCTGGCCTCCGGCCAGTTGAAGGCGCCGACGCTGGATGAACATGAGTTTGCCGGAGAGCTGGCGTTGTCCGGCGAACTGCGCGCGTGCGCCGCGATGCACCGCGACCCGGGTTCGCGCCGGGCCTTCGTCCTGCCGCTGGAAAGCGCACCCGAAGCCGCGCTGATCGGCGAGATGACCATTCTGCCGGCGCAGCACCTGCTGCAGGTCTGCGCCCATCTGGCCGGGCGGGAGATGCTGGCGCCGTTCGCCGTGTCGCCAGCGCCGACTTTTCATCCCTACCCCGACCTCGCCGAAGTGAAGGGTCAGGCGCCGGCCAAACGGGCGCTGGAAGTGGCTGCCGCCGGCGGCCACAGCCTGCTCCTGAGCGGGCCGCCGGGCGCAGGAAAATCCATGCTGGCGCAACGCCTGCCGGGAATTTTGCCGCCGATGACGGCAGATGAAGCGCTGGAGACTGCCGCCGTGCATTCATTGGCTGGAGCCTTCAGGCTGGAACACTGGGCGCAGCGGCCATTTCGCGCGCCGCATCATTCCGCGTCCACGGCGGCGCTGGTCGGTGGTGGCGGCACGCCGCGTCCTGGCGAGATTTCACTGGCGCACAACGGCACGTTGTTCCTCGACGAACTTCCCGAGTTTCAACGTGGCGTACTCGAAGCTCTGCGCGAGCCGCTGGAAACCGGCCACATTCACATCAGCCGCGCCGCGCGCCGCGCCGAATTCCCCGCCCGCTTTCAACTGGTCGCGGCGATGAATCCTTGTCCCTGTGGCTGGCTCGGCCATCCGTCCGGCAAATGCCGCTGCACGCCCGATCAGATTGCGCGCTATCGCGGCAAACTCTCCGGCCCGCTGCTCGACCGCATCGACCTGATGCTGGATGTCCCTGCCGTCGATGAAGCCGAACTTTCAGGACGCGCCACGGGGGAATCTTCGGCCGGCGTGCGGGCGCGCGTCACGCCAGCCCGCGAGCGGCAGCTGGCGCGCCAGGGCAAGCCCAACGCCCAACTCACGCCCGACGAGATCGAGCAGCACGCACGGCCCGACGCCGCCGGCGCGCAGCTGTTGAAGCAGGCCATGGCGCGACTGATGCTCTCGGCGCGGGCTTATCATCGCATCCTGAAAGTCGCGCGTACCATCGCCGATCTTGCCGTCACTGAAAACATCACTGCCGCCCATGTCGCCGAGGCCATTCACTATCGGCGTGGCCTGGCTGAATGAGGACTACCCATGCTGGACTATCGCATCATCCCCGTCACTCCGTTCGAACAGAACTGCACACTGCTGTGGTGCACCGAGACGATGCGCGGCGCCTTCGTCGATCCCGGTGGCGACATCGAGCGGCTGCTGGCGGCGGCCGCATCGTTGGGCGTTACCATCGAAAAGCTGCTGCTGACCCACGGCCATATCGACCATGCCGGTGGTGCGGGCGAATTGAAGCAGCGTTTGCAGGTGCCGATCGAAGGTCCGCAACGCGAGGAAAGTTTCTGGCTCGACCAGCTCGCCGCGCAAAGCCGCATGTTCGGTTTCCCGCAAGCGCAGCCGGTGATTCCCGACCGCTGGCTGGAGGATGGCGATACGGTCAGCGTGGGCAACGAAATATTGCAGGTGTTCCACACTCCCGGCCACACGCCCGGCCATGTGGTGTTTTTCCATGCGCCGTCGAAACTCGCCATCGTTGGCGATGTCCTCTTCGCCGGCTCGATCGGACGCACCGATTTCCCGCGCGGGAATCTTCAGGCGCTGCTCGATTCGATCAAGACCAGGCTCTGGCCGCTGGGCAGCGATGTCGCTTTCATTCCAGGACACGGCCCGATGTCAACTTTCGGTGCCGAGCGGCGCGACAATCCTTATGTCGGCGACGATGCCTGAGCGCGCCTTGTCTTAAATATGAGATTTGGTTAGCATCCACGGGTTGAAGGCCGCTTCAACCGTAACTCAAACATCATCGGGAGAAATCAATATGAGCTTTGTAACCGAGTTCAAGGAATTTGCGATGAAGGGCAATGTCGTCGATCTCGCGGTCGGCGTCATCATCGGCGCGGCGTTCGGCAAAATCGTCGACTCGATCGTCAAGGATCTGATCATGCCGGTCGTCGGCAAGATATTCGGCGGGCTGGACTTCTCCAATTTTTTCATCATGCTGGCCAATCCGCCGGCGGACTACAAAGGCGCCATGACCTACGACGCACTGACCAAGGCCGGCGTGCCCCTGTTCGCTTACGGGAACTTCATTACGGTGGCGATCAACTTCATCATTCTGGCGGCGATCATCTTCGTCATGGTCAAGCAGATCAATCGATTGAAAAAAAATGAGCCACCGGCACCGCCTGCACCGACGGCGGAGGATGTGTTGCTGCTGCGCGAGATCCGTGATGCACTGAAAAAATAGGCACGCGGCACGCACGGTTGTCTGTAAATGAAAACAGCACCCGCGGGTGCTGTTTTCATGTCTGCGGCAGCGTACTTGCCGGGGGGGGTGCTTACTTGATCTTGCGGCAGCCCAGCTTCGATTGGGTCTGGAAATATTCCAGGCCATCGCCGCAGCTCATGACTTTTTCGGGTGCCTTGGCGCCTTTGCCGGCCTTGCAGGTGAAAGCGCCGGATTTGGCCGGTTTGCCTTCGGCTTTGTAGCCTTCTGGGCAGACGGACGCAACGGCTGCGCCAGCAGCTTCGACGACGAGCGGCGCGCTGGCAGAACCGAGGCACGGGAAGTGTGTGGTAACTTTCTTGCCTTCGGCCTTGAGTGTGTAGTTACCGGCTTTGGCGTAGGTGTGGGTCAGGGTCAGCGGAAATTTGTGGGGCCTGCCGTTGATCTTGATATTGTCGCTGTTGCCATCGCCATAATCGATGCCGAGGCCGCACAGCGTCGGCGCGTCGCCTTCCGTCGTGACAGTGACGGTGACAGCCTGGCCGGCCTTGGCGGGGCTGGGTGTTGCGGTGACTGCGCCAATGCCGCCGGATGTGGCAAACACGCTGCTGGAAGCCAGTATCAGGGCAAGCAGGGTAAACTTGAGTTTCATGTGCGGCTCCTTGTGTTGTGATGAGCGCCTAGATTACCGTACCCGAAGTGGGAGTGTGTGATGAAAATAGTGCGCTTGATAAAAATCGTCGGTATCGGCTTGCTGGCTCTCCTGCTGTTGCTGGTCGGTACGCTGTATGCGCTGTTCGATGGCGAGAAGATCAAGAGCGAGCTGTCGCGCGTGGTCATGGAAAAGACCCAGCGCCGGCTCGATATTTCCGGTCCGGTGGCGCTTTCGTTATGGCCGGATGTCGGCGTTCGGTTGGGGCATACCAGCCTGTCCGAGCATGCAGGCACGCAGGAGTTTCTTGCCTTCGATTCGGCGCGCGTGTCCGTGGCGGTGCTGCCGCTGTTGTCGAAGCAAGTGGCGGTCAATGGCCTTGAACTCGATGGTCTCAAGGCAACGGTGGTAACCAGAAAGGATGGCACGCGCAGCATCGATGACCTCACCGGCGGCCCGGCGAAAAAAGCCGGCGCCGATGAGTCGGCGGCGACCCCGCTGCAAATCGACATTTCCCACGTCCGTGTGACGAATGCCCGGCTTACCTGGCGCGATGAAAAGAGCGGCAGCACGAAGACGCTTTCCGATCTCGCTTTTTCAAGCGGACGCGTCGTTGCCGACAGCGGCAGGAAGACTCTGGCGGTCGATGCACTGAAGCTGGCCATGCAGGGCCAAAGCGGCACCGACAAATTCACCCTCAAGCTCGATGCGCCGAAGCTTGCACTGAGCCCGGAACAGGCGCGGGGCGATGCGCTCACGCTGTCGGCCACGCTGGCCGGTACGGGCCGGAAGCTTGACGCGCAAGTTGCGTTGTCCGGCATCTCCGGTGCGCTGGACAAGCTGGAGATTGCCAAATTCGATCTCGGTGTGGATATGACTCATGGCGAAACGCAGATCAAGGTCCGGCTGACCTCGCCGGTCGCCGTCAATCTCACGGCGCAGACGCTGGCGCTGGAAAAGCTCGCCGGCGGCCTCGATCTCACGCATCCTGCGCTGCCGATGAAACAGCTCAAGCTGCCGCTGGCGGGTAGTGCGCGGGTCGATCTGTTACAGCAGACAGCGCAAGTCGCGCTTGGCACGCAGTTCGACGAATCGAAAATCGTCAGCCGGGTGGATCTGGCGAAATTTTCGCCGCTCAAGCTGAAGTTCGATCTCGCGGTCGATCGCCTCGATGTCGATCGCTATTTCCCGCCCAGGCCAGCATCAGCAAGCAAGGCCAGGGGTGGAGCGGCCGGCGCGCCAGGCGGCGAGGCGCCGCTTGATTTTTCCGCGCTGAAAACCCTTGATCTCACCGGCGCCGTGCGCATTGGCGCGCTGCAGGTCAATCATCTCAAGTTTGCCGACCTGAATGCGCGACTCACGGCGGCCGGCGGCCGGCTCGATGTCGCCCCGCTTTCCGCCAAACTGTACCAGGGAGCGATGAACGGCAGCCTCATGCTCAATGCCAATGGCAATGCCATGGCGTTGCGGCAGACGCTCTCCGGGATCAGCATTGCACCGTTGCTGAAAGACCTCGCCGACAAGGATATTCTGGAAGGCCGGGGCAACGTAGCGCTGGATATTTCCGGACACGGCGCGACGCCGACGGCGCTGAAAAAATCGCTGGCCGGCTCGGCGTCGCTCAGCCTGAAAGATGGCGCGATCAAGGGTATCAACCTGGCACAGAGCCTGCGCGACATCAAGGCCAAACTGGGGGCAAGGAAGGATGTGGCGCAGCAGGCAAGAGCGACGGAAAAAACCGACTTTTCGGAACTTGCCGCCTCATTCCGCGTCACCGGCGGCGTGGCGCATAACGACGATCTGACCATGAAATCCCCCTTCCTGCGGCTGGGCGGCGCGGGTGATATCGACATTGGCAACGGCCGCATCGATTATCTGGCCAGGGCCAGCGTGGTCAGCACCAGCGCCGGACAGGAAGGCAAGGAGCTGGCGCAACTCAAGGGCGTTACCGTGCCGGTGCGGCTTTCTGGGCCCTTCGAGAACATCTCCTGGAAGATCGAGTTCGGTAGCGTGGTGGCCGATGCAGTGAAGGAAAAAGTACAGGCCAAGGTGGATGAGAAGAAGCAGGAAATCCAGCAGAAAGCAGGTGACAAGTTGAAAGACAAACTAAAGGGGCTGTTCGGTAAATGAGTGAAAAAATGGGTGAGGAAATAAAGCGGCTGTTCGCCAAAAATCGTGCCTGGGCGGATCGGGTTCGTGCGGAAGACCCCGGCTTTTTTGATCGGCTGGCCTGCTTGCAGGCGCCACAGTTCCTGTGGATCGGCTGCTCCGACTCGCGGGTTCCGGCCAATGAAATCGCCGGCCTGCTGCCGGGCGAGGTTTTTGTCCATCGCAACATTGCCAATGTCGTCGTGCATACCGATCTCAACTGCCTGTCGGTGATTCAATTTGCCGTCGATGTCCTCAAGGTGCGCCACATCATGGTGGTCGGCCACTATGGCTGCGGCGGGGTGCGCGCTGCACTGGAAAACACCCGGCTGGGATTGGCCGACAACTGGGTGCGTCATGTGCAGGACGTGCGCGACAAATATCATGAGTTCCTTGGCGGCATTCCAGATGTCGGCGTGCGCTGGCAGCGGCTGTGTGAACTGAATGCCGTCGAACAGGCGCTGAATGTGGCCCGTACGACCATTGTGCAAGATGCGTGGGCGCGCGGGCAGGAACTCACCGTGCATGGTTGGGTGTATGACCTGGCCGATGGCCTGCTGCGCGATCTGGATTTTGCCGTCTCGCGCAGCGAGGACGTCGAATCGACGGCTGACCGGGCGCTGGCCTTGATTCGCAACGCATGATCCGTCTCGGCCTTGATCTCGGCGGCAGCAAGATCGAGGCTGTCGCCATTGATGACGCTGGCGTGGAGCGGGTGCGCCAGCGCATCGCCGCGCCGCGCGGCGATTACGCCGCAACGCTGGCGGCGATTGCCGGGCTGGTGCGCGATACGACGCAAAAAGTCGGTGCTGGCGACACGGCGAATGGCAAGGGTGCGGCGGTGAAATTCACCCTCGGCATCGGCATTCCGGGCTCGGAGTCACCGGTCGATGGAACGGTGCGCAATGCCAATTCAACCTGGCTCAATGGCCGTCCCCTGCGGCGCGACCTGGAGGCCCTGCTCGGCCTGCCGGTGGCGCTGGCTAACGATGCCAACTGCTTCGCCCTGTCAGAAGCCACGGATGGTGCGGCAGTCGGAGCACAGGTCGTGTTTGGCGTGATTCTCGGCACCGGCGTCGGTGGCGGCCTGGTGGTGGGTGGTCGCCTGGTCGTCGGCGCCAATGCCATTGCCGGCGAGTGGGGACACAATCCGCTACCGGTGGCCGGCGAGCCGGAAGATCTGATGTGCTGGTGCGGCCGTCGCGACTGCCTCGAGCTTTATCTTTCCGGGCCTGGACTCGCCGCCGACCATCGTCGCCATGCGGGCGTCAGCCTGACGCCGCCGCAGATCGTCGCTGCGGCGCTGGCCGGTGATTCGGCCTGCAACGCCGCGCTCGAACGCTACGAGCAGCGGCTGGCGCTTGCGCTGGCCCAGGTCATCAATATCGTCGATCCCGAGGTCATCGTGCTGGGTGGCGGGCTATCGAACATCGATCGCCTTTATCGCAATGTGCCACGTCTGTGGCGCGGACCGGTTTTCTCGGAGACCGTCGTTACCCGGCTGGTGCCGCATCGTCACGGTGATTCCTCCGGCGTGCGCGGCGCCGCCTGGCTTCCCGGGGCGCATCCGGGCTGATCCGGCTATTCGCGGCAAGCGTTGGGAGATTGTGAAGTACGGCAGGGAAGGAGTATTTGGTGCGCTCGGCGGGGATCGAACCCACAACCCCTGGCTTCGGAGGCCAGTACTCTATCCATTGAGCTACGAGCGCAAGGGGGCGAAGCATAGCGTGTTCGGGCGCCGCCGTCCATTGTCCGGCGCTCATCCACTATAATCCGCACCCTCAGTTCACATCTTCGGAAGTATCGGTCATGACCCAGGAATCCAAGGAAAGTTTTCGTCCATTTGTCATGCTGATCGGTGGCATGGTGGTTTTGATTGCATTTGCCGTCATGATGGCCGGCCTGATCGGCGCCAAACCCAAAGTTGAAGACGAGGAGGCGGTGAACAACCGCATCGCCCCGGTGGCGAAAGTCGAACTGGCGGCGGCGGGCGCAGAGGTGGCAGCGGGCGACCGTAGCGGCGAGCAGATTTATCAGTCCGCCTGCATGGCCTGCCATGAAACCGGCGCCGCCGGCGCGCCAAAGACCGGCGACAAGGCCGCCTGGGGGCCGCGGCTGGGACAAGGGCTGGCGGGTTTGCTCAAATCCGCGACTAACGGCAAGAACGCGATGCCGCCGAAGGGTGGCTCGGATGCCAACGAGATCGAACTGGCGCGCGCCATCGTCTTCATGGCCAACAAATCCGGCGGCAGCCTGAAGGAACCTGTAGCAAAATAGACACACTGCCTTGGCGGGATCGCGTAGCGGGGGCGCGCGATCAGAAATACAATTGTATTTTTAACGAAGTTCAGGTGGTTTCCAGCACTCCTGCTGGTGCGGCGAGTCCCCTGCGTCTTTGCATGGCGTGGCATGTTTTGAGGCGATAGATCATGAAGATCGATTTTCTCCGCGTTTCCCTTTGGTATTCCCGGCGCAGCCCTGCCCTGCGTCTTATCCTGCCGCTGGCCATCGTGGTTGCCATTGTTGCCATCGCGCTGACATTCATGATCAGCCGTGATACCGATGAACAGCTGCGCCTGAAGGCCCAGGAAGATATCAAAGGCCGTCTGTATGCCGTACTGAATACGCTGAGCGTGGCGACCGAAGCCGGTCGACGCTCGCTCGAACACCTTGATCCGCTGGCGCGACAATCCATGAATTGCCGGTTCGTGCGCGATCTGACCCGGCGCGAGACGGTATCCGGCGTCGAGGTGCCGGTGCTGTCCTGTGATGGCGTACCGGTTTCGCGCAGCATGGCTGGTTTGTCTGCTTTTGCGACGGCCACGGGAAGCGACAGTTTTGTACTGGTGCGCAACTGGGACGCCTTCACCACTATTGCACATGCGGAGGGTGTGCGCGGCCGGCAAGACGCCGCGCCGACTGGCTTTGCACGGTTTGCTACTGGCGACGCCGCTTACCAGGCGCTGATCTCCGGCCAGACCTGGAATGGCCCCCTGCGCTATGCCGCTGTGTCCGGCACAGCGCGACTGATCCCGCTGATGGACAACAGTGGCGAAGTCGTCGGCGCATTCGGCTATTTCAAGCCACTCATGGATGACAGCGCCGGCCTGGCACAGATACTTGGCAAACGCGGCGCCGGACATCTGGGCTATTCGTTTGCCTTTGATGCTGAAGCGGGGCCTGATCGCGGTCGGTACCTCTTTTCGCACCGCACTCTGGATGGCGGCAACATCCTCAAGTCGCGCATCACCGGGGTTGCCAGTGCCGGTCGGCAGATGCTGGAGCAGCCAGATGGGGTGATCCGTACCCTCTGGCCGCATCCCGAGAATTACATCGCCGCCTCGGGTTATCTGACGCCGACGCTGATCGCCTATCAATATGTCCCCGAATGGAACTGGGTGGTGGCGACGGCCAGCTTCGAACAGGATTATCTCGGGCCAGCGGCTGGAGCCGGCCATGACGTCTTCCTGCTGGGCCTGCTGGGAGCAGGCCTGACCACGGCGGTCAGTGCCTTGATGGGGCGGCGCATGCTGCGCAAGGCAGGCGTTGCCCTCGGGCGGGCGGAGACCGAGGAAGAGCAGAAGATCAAGGCGCGGCGGGAGCAGCTCGATCGTTGTTCGATCGACCTCACGCAACGCGCACGCGAGGGCCGGCTCGACCCGGTGATCGGGCGCGATGCGGAAATCGAGCGCAGCATCCAGATACTGCTTCGACGTAGCAAGAATAATCCGGTGCTGATCGGCGAGCCGGGGGTGGGCAAGACCGCCATCGCCGAGGGTGTGGCACAGCGCATCGTGGCCGGACAGGTGCCGGCGCCGCTGCGCAGCAAGCGTGTCATCAATCTCGATATCGCGATGCTCGTTGCTGGCACAAAATTCCGCGGCGAGTTCGAGGCACGGCTCAAGGATGTACTCGCCGCCATTACCGAAGATCCCGATGTTATCCTGTTCATCGACGAGATACATACGCTGGTCGGTGCGGGCAAGGTCGAAGGCGGCGCAATGGACGCCGGCAATATCATGAAGCCCGCGCTGGCCCGTGGCGAACTGCGCTGCATCGGCGCCACCACGCTCGGCGAGTGGCGCTTCATCGAGAACGATCCGGCGCTTGAGCGACGCTTCCAGCGGGTCATGGTGGATGAGCCGAGTGTCGCAGTCGCGCGTGACATCCTGGGCGGATTGAGGCACTGCTATGCCAATCATCACGGCGTGGAAATTACCGACGCAGCCGTTATGGCGGCAGTCGACCTTTCGCACCGCTACATTACCGGCCGCTTCCTCCCCGACAAGGCCATCGATCTGCTGGACGAGGCCGCGTCGACGGTGAAATCGGCGGCTTGGGCTGGCGCTGAAGGCGGTGTGTTGACGGCGGTGCAGGATTCCGGCAGCGCAGCCCCGCGTCCGCAGGTGGATGCCACCGATGTGGCGCGAGTGGTTGCCCGGGCAACGGGAATCCCGATGGCGCGCCTGACTAAAAACCAGACCGAACATTTGCTTGGGCTCGAACCGTATCTGCGCCAGCGCGTGGTCGGCCAGGATGCTGTCATTGCGGCGGTGACCCACGCACTGCGTCGCTCTTACGTCGGGCTGGGCAATCCTTCGCGTCCGTTCGGGTCGTTCCTGCTGACTGGGCCGAAAGGCGTCGGCAAGACTGAACTGGTGCGTGTGGTGGCCGAGTTCCTCTTTGGCTCGCGCGAGTCGCTGGTGCGTCTGGATCTGTCCGAGTACCGGCATGCCGGCGCCGTGTCCAGCCTGCTCGGCGGAGCAGCCGGAGCCTTTGGCCAGGGGCAGATCGGGCGGCTTACCGAACCTGTGCGCTGGAGTCCATACCGGGTGCTTTTGCTGGAGGAGATCGAGCAGGCGCATTCCGCGGTGCAGGATGTCATCCGTCAGTTGCTGGCTGAGGGCTGTCTGGTCGATGGCCAGGGCCATCGGGTGGATTTCACCAATACCGTTGTCTTTGTTACGCGTGGCGCAGAGGCGCAGCCAGCGATTGTCGCGTCGGCAACGACCGGGCAGGAGGCGTTGCTGGATGTGGAAGGTCAGGTGGATGCCGTGTGCCGTTTTGCGCCGCTGGAGCGCACGGCCTTACGCGAGATTGCCGGCCTCAAGCTGAAGGTTCTGGAGGCACGGCTGGCGAGCAGGGAGATTCACTTCGAGGCGACCGGGGAAGTCCTCGATCTGCTCGCCGGGATGGCGCTGTTCTCGGGCGGCGGCGCCCATGGACTGCAGCACGCTGTGGAAAATCATCTTGCCGAGCCGCTCTCCGAACTGATTCTGGCCCACCGTCCGGCGGCTGGGGCGCGCATTGTGGCACAAGTCGCAGAAGGCCGGATTACGCTGGAGATCGTCGAGGATCCCGTCATTTCGGCGTAGGCCGGATCCATGGGGGTTGATTGGCGCTTTCCTGGAACTCTGGCCTGCCAGGCGGGATCAGGCGGATTCTGTCACGCCTGGTTTCTTCCCTGTCAGCATGGCCCGCAGGCCGGCAGCGCGGTTGAGCGCGACGCCGGCATCAGGAATGGTGTTGCGCTGCTCGATCGTTTTTCGCGCCGCTTCGCCCATCTCGGCGATGAAGCGCGAAGGTTCGCGCGGCAGCCATTCCTTGCCCTGCCTGCGTTTTTCACACCAGCTTAGCGTCAGGCTGGCTTCGGCGCGGGTGATGCCGACGTACATCAGGCGCCGCTCTTCCTCCAGTTTGGCCGGCTCCAGCGAGTCACGGTGCGGCAGCAGCCCCTCCTCGACGCCCACCAGAAAGACATGGCGGAATTCCAGCCCCTTGACCGCATGCAAGGTGGCAAGCTGCACGGCATTTTCTGCACCCTCGTTCTTGTCCAGCAGCGACAGCAGCGCGATCGATTGCGCCAGTTCGAGCAGGGTCTTGTTTTCCTCCGCGCCTTTTTTTGCCATCCACTCGCCGAAGTCGCGCACGTTGGCCCATTTGCTTTCAGCCTCGCGCGCCTCGTGCGTACTGAACAGCCAGGTTTCATAGCCGATCGCGGTAATCAGATCGTTCAGTACTTCTCCGGCCGGTTCGCGTTCGGCACGGTGGGCGCTGCGCTGGATGAAGTCGCCGAACTCGCGCAGCGCGGTGTACTGGCGCGGCGGCAGTTCATCGCCGAGGCCGGGCGCCCGCAGCGAGGCGAAGAGGCTCATCTGGCGGCGGCCGGCGGCGCGCCCGAGGGCTTCCAGCGAGGCGCCGCCGATGCCGCGCTTGGGCGTGGTGACGGCGCGGATGAAGGCCGGATCATCGTCGGGGTTGAGCAGCAGGCGCAGATAGGCGGTGATGTCCTTGATCTCGCTGCGGTCGAAAAACGATTGTCCGCCCGATATGACATAGGGAATCCGCTGCGCCCGCAGTTGCTGCTCGAAGGCGCGCGCCTGATGGTTGCCGCGATAGAGGATGGCGTAGTCGGAGAATTGGGTGCGCCGTTCGAAACGATGTGCGGAGAGGCGCGAGACAACCCATTCGGCTTCGTGGTCGCCATCGCGGCAGGCCTGGATATGCAGGGCATCGCCCGGACCGTGTTGCGACCACAGTTTTTTCTCGAACAGCTTGGGATTGTGGGCGATCAGCGTATTGGCAGCGCCGAGAATGCGTGCCGTGGAGCGGTAGTTCTGTTCCAGCTTGACCACCGCGAGGCGCGGATAGTCTTCCTTCAGCAGGCGCAGGTTGTCGCTGCTCGCGCCGCGCCAGGCATAGATCGACTGGTCGTCATCGCCGACCACGGTGAAGGCATCGCGGCCCTGGGTCAGGAGTTGCAGCAGGCGATACTGGCCGCGATTGGTATCCTGGTATTCGTCGACCAGCACATGCCAGAGGCGGCTGCGCCAGCGCGCGGCGACCTCCTCGTTGGCTTCGAAGAGACTCACTGGCAGGCGGATCAGGTCGTCGAAATCGACCGCCTGATAGGCGCGCAGGGTACGTTCATAGGCGGTATAGAGCTGGGCGGCGGCCACCTCCAGCGGCTCGCTGGCGAGGTCTTGCGCGGCTTCCGCTGTGACCAGTGAATTTTTCCACAGCGAGATGCGGCTTTGCAGGGCGCGCAGCCGCGCCTTGTCGATGTTGCCGGCCAGTTCCTGGAACAGGCTGGTGGTGTCGGCCGCATCGAGAATCGAGAACCCGGGCTTCATGCCCAGCGCCCGCGCCTCCTGGCGCAGGATGCGCACCCCGAGGGCATGGAAGGTGCTCACCAGCAGCGCCTCGGCGCGTGTGCCGAGCAGGCCTTTGGCGCGTTCCTGCATTTCCTTGGCCGCCTTGTTGGTGAAGGTGATGGCGGCGATATGCGACGGCGCGATGCCGTAGTCCCGCACCAGATACGCGATCTTGTGGCTGATGACGCGGGTCTTGCCACTGCCGGCGCCGGCCAGCACCAGCAGCGGGCTGTCGACATGGCGCACGGCGGCGCGCTGGTCAGGATTGAGTGTGTTCATGGAGGATGTTGGCGCAGGGTTGGGGGCAAGATTCGCCGTGTCGCCCGCGCCGACTTTTCAGCCGCTTGACGCGGCTTATTTCAGGATGTCGAAGACCTTGCGGGCGAGCTTGCCGGCGGCCTGCGCCGGATTTTGGCGGATGGATTTTTCTTCTTCGGCGATCATCAGGTAGAGGCCGTCGAGCGCTTTTTGCGTGACATAGTTTTCCATCTTGGCGTCTTCTTCCTTGACCAGGCCGAACTTGCTGGCCTTGCCGGCGAACTGGTCGTATTTCTGCGCCAGCCCGACCTTGGCGATGGCGGCCCTGACGATGGGTTTGAATTTCTCGCCCAGCGGCGCGGCCGTGGTGCGGCGGAAATACTGGGTCGCGGCATCCTCGCCGCCGGTGAGAATGCCCTTGGCATCATCCACCGACATCTGCCTGACCGCATTGACGAGCAGGGTTTTTGCCTGCGGCACCGCCGCTTCGGCAGCGCGGTTGATCGCCACCTCGAGTTCATCGGCCTGCTTGCCCATGCCAAGTTTGCGCATCATGCCGCTGGCTTTTTCCAGGCTGCCCGGCAGGGGGATTTTGACCTTCGGGTTGCCGAGAAAGCCATCCGGGCGGCCAAGCGTCGCGACCGCCTTGCCGGCACCCTGCGTCAGCGCTTCCTTGAGGCCGCCGCTGGCATCCTTGTTGGAGAGATCGGCGAGCGCAATCGCCTGTGCCGAGGTGGCAATGAGAACTCCGGTGATGAAGGTCAGGAAAGTGCGCATGATTTTGCCTCGCAGAGGGGTAGATTAAAAATAAATCGCCGTCGCGCCCGCGCCGACTTTTATGCCACGCCGGCGTGGTGCGCCTGCTGGTCGGCATGGTAGCTGGAGCGCACCATCGGCCCGCAGGCGGCATGGGAAAAGCCCAGCGCCCGCGCCTCGCGCTCGAACTGGCCAAACGTGTCGGGATGCACATAGCGGCGCACCGGCAGATGGTGACCGGAGGGCGCCAGATACTGGCCGACGGTCAGCATGTCGACGTCATGGGCGCGCAAATCGCGCAGCGTGGCGAGGATTTCCTCGTCGGTTTCGCCGAGCCCGACCATCACGCCGGATTTTGTCGGAATCTGCGGATGGCGCGCCTTGAATTCCTTGAGCAGGCGCAGCGAGTGGGCATAATCGGCGCCGGGGCGTGCCTCCCTGTACAGGCGCGGCACGGTTTCCAGATTGTGGTTCATCACGTCCGGCGGTGCCTTGCCGAGGATATCGATGGCCAGCTCCAGCCGGCCGCGAAAATCCGGCACCAGGACTTCGATTTTGGTCTGCGGCGACAGTTCGCGCACGGCGGCGATGCACTCGGCGAAATGCTGCGCGCCGCCATCGCGCAGGTCATCGCGATCGACGCTGGTGATGACGACGTACTTGAGCCGCATGGCGGCGATGGTTTGCGCCAGATGCAGCGGTTCGGCAGCATCCGGCGGCAGCGGTTTGCCATGGCCGACATCGCAGAACGGGCAGCGGCGGGTGCACAGGTCGCCGAGGATCATGAAGGTGGCCGTGCCCTTGCCGAAGCATTCGCCGATGTTGGGGCAAGCGGCTTCCTCACACACGGTGTGCAGGCTGTGCTCGCGCAGAATCTGCTTGATCTCGCCGAAGCGCGTCGCCGAATTGCCGGCCTTGACGCGAATCCAGTCGGGCTTTTTCAGCGCCACCGAGGGCACAATCTTGATCGGGATGCGGGACGTCTTGGCGGCGCCTTTTTCTTTGACGGGTGATGTCATGGGGCGGGTGTTTCGAGTTGGACGATGAGATGACGGGCCAGCGCGTCGCCGACTTTGGCAACATCGCGTTCGTGGGTGAGATCGGCTAATTGTGTCACAGTCAGGCCGGGATAGCCGCAGGGATTGATGCTCCGGTAAGGGACAAGGTCCATGTCGACATTCAGCGAGACGCCGTGGTAGCTGCAGCCACCCTTGATGCGCAGCCCGAGCGCGGCGATCTTGGCGCCGCCGACATAGACGCCGGGCGCATTGGCCTGCCGTTCGGCGGCGACCCCATAGTCCGCGAGCAGGTTGATCACCGCCTGCTCGATTCTTGTCACCAGTTCGCGCACCTTGAGGTTGCGCCGGCGCAGGTCGAGCAGCAGGTAGGCCACCACCTGGCCGGGACCGTGGTAGGTGATCTGGCCGCCACGGTCGATCTGTACCACCGGGATGCCGATGTCGGCGAGCAGGTGTTCCGGCTTGCCCGACAAGCCCTGGGTAAACACCGACGGATGCTCGCAGAGCCAGAGTTCGTCCGGCGTCGTCGCGTCGCGGGCGAGGGTGAAGGCCTGCATCGCGGCGAAGGTCGGCGCGTAATCGACGCGACCGAGCGCCTTGACCGCCAGCACCGTCACAGCACGACCTTGACCAGCGGATGCGCGGTCAGCGCCTGGTAGAGCGCATCGAGCTGCGTCTGCGAGGTGGCGCGGATGGTGCAGGTCAATGCCAGGTAGTTTCCGGCGCGCGATGGCCGCATCTCCATCGTCGCCGCATCGAATTCCGGTGCGTGTTCGAGCACCACGGCGACGATGGCCTGGGCAAAGCCATCGGTGGTGGCGCCCATGATCTTGAGCGGGAAATCGCACGGAAATTCGAGCAGCGTCGGCCGGGTCACGACAAGTCCTCGCCGTGCATCACGGTTGCCTTGAATTCCTGATACCAGCCATGCATCCGGGCGAAGACCGGACCGGGCCAGCCTGCCGCATCACCGGCGCCGACTTTTACGCCATCAAGCAGGACGATGGGCAGCACCTCGCGGGTCGAGGAGGCGAGCCACAGTTCATCCGCCGCGCGCACCTCGGCTTCGGTGATGTCGCGCACTTCATGCGGCAACCCGTGCGTGGCAGCGAGTTCGAGGATCACGTCGTAGGTGATGCCGGGCAACATCAGGTGGTTCTTTATCGGCGCCAGCAAGACACCTTGGCTCACCACGAAAACCGAAGCGGCGGCGCCCTCGGTGAGAAAGCCGTCACGGAACAGCACGGTCTCGGCACAGCCCGCCGCCACGGCCTGCTGGCGCAGCAGGCAATTGGCAAGCAACGAGGTCGCCTTGATGTCACAGCGCAGCCAGCGGATATCGGCGGCGGAAACGGCGGCGACGCCCTGTTGCACCAGTTCCGCCGAGGGCGTGTTCATGGCTTCGGCGAACATCACTGCCGTTGGCGTCGCCTGTTTCGGAAAGGCATGGTTGCGCACCGCCATCGGCCCGCGCGTGACCTGAATGTAGATCGACTGGTCGCTCCATTCCGCCTCCTGCACCAGGCGCAGGACGAGCTCGCTCCATTGTCCGGGTGTATGCGGGTTGGCAATGCCTATTGCATCGAGGCTGCGTTGCAGTCGTGCAAGGTGCTGTTCGAGGCGGAACGGTCGCCGCGAATAGACGGGAATCACCTCGTAGATGCCGTCGCCAAACAGAAAGCCGCGATCCATGATGGAGACGGTGGCGTCCTGCGGCGCCAGCCAGCGGCCATTGAGATAGATGTGCGCCATGCCGGACCCCGTTACTTGAACCAGAGCAGGATTGTGTCCCACAGGCGGCCGAACCAGCCGGCGAGCGGCACGCTCTCCAGTGCGACGACGGGGTATTCGCCCCAGGGCTGGTCGCCGAGGCTGAGTTTCAGCGTGCCGATCACGGCGCCAGCCTGCACCGGCGCCAGTAATCGCGGCTGGAGTTCCAGGCGGGTAACGAGCTTGTCGGCCATGCCGCGCGGCGCCAAAACCACAAAGTCATCGACGAAGCCGGCCTTGACAGTATTTTCCGCGCCCTTGAACACGCGCGGTTGCACAACCGGCTGGCCCTTGCCATACAGCTTCACCGCTTCGAAGGCGTTGTAGCCCCAATTCAGCAGGTTGAGCGAATCGCTGGCGCGGGCCGCATCCGAGGGTGTATTGAGCACCACCGAAATCAGCCGCTGTGAACCACGTTGGGCGGTGGCGATCAGGCAGTAGCCGGCGGCCTTGGAGTGCCCGGTTTTCAGCCCATCGACCGTGGGGTCGGCCCACAGCAGGCGGTTGCGGTTGTACTGGCGAATGCCGGCGTAGGTGTATTCCTTGATCGCATGCAGGCGGTGCGCCTCGGGATGGTCGCGCATCAGCGCAACGGCAAGACGCGCCAAGTCGTGCGCGGTGCTGTAGTGGTTGGGCTGCGGACCTTCGAAGTAGCCGCTGGCATTGAGGAAATGCGTGTCCTTGAGGCCGAGGCGCGCGGCGGTGTTGTTCATCATGGTGGCGAAGGCGTCCTCGCTGCCGCCGACAGCCTCGGCCAGCGCCACGGCGGCATCATTGCCTGACTGGACCACCATGCCCTTGAACAGGTCGTCGACGCTGACCTGGTTGCCGACCTGGATGAAGCTGCGCGAGCCCTGGGTGCGCCAGGCGCGCTCGGAAATCGTCACCGGCTGTTGCGGCGAAAGAGTCTTGTTGGCCAGCGCCTCGGCCACCAGGTAGGTGGTCATCACCTTGGTCAGCGAGGCCGGCTCCAGCCGGGTGTCGGCTTCGTGGGCGGCCAGAACCTGGCCTGTGGCGGCATCCATCAGCAGCCAGGCCTTGGCGGTGAGCGCGGGGGGCAGGGGCTGGGCGGTGGCGGCGAAAGTGGTCAACAGCAGCGGCAGCGCGCGCAGGCAAACAGTGCGGAGAAGTGTTTTCATCTGGGACGAAGTATAGCAAAGCAGGGCGAAATGCCCTTTCCGCCGGCGTTTACGCCAAATCCATGCGTCATGGAACTTTTTCCTCGCCTGCTTGTCAAGAGCGGACCATGTCGCGTGTCCGTGTCTTCTTCGTCTTTTTCCTGCTGGTCTGTGCCGCGATCTTCGCGCGGGCTGCCGTGTTTCCGGCGGGCATATCCGCCGCGCAACCCGTCGCGTCGGTAGCCCTCGCCGACGTGATGCTGCCCGCCGACGCGGGAGAGACCGATTCGCTGGCTCTCGAGATATCCGCCGATCCGGAGGATGTCGCTAGCCTGCCGCCGGCCGATGTCCGTCGCGCCGGGCCGGCGAGGGAATGGCGCGGCCTCGACCTGCTGGCGGCGCCACCGCCACCCCGACGGCTCCTCCTGCGCCCGCCGTCCGCCTGATTACCGCGCCACCCACGGGGATTTCCCCGTGACGGGCTGCGTCATGGGCACGCTTTTGCGCTGTAGCAAGCAGCGCGATTCTTTTCCTGAAAGGTTCATCATGGTTTCGCTTACACGGTGGCGATGGCTGCCGTTCCTGACGACGATCGCCGTATCGTCAGCGCCTACTCTTGCGGCCGAGCCCTATACGCTCGACCATCTGATCGCGCTGGCGCGCGGCCACAACGCCAGCATCCTTGCCAGTTATGACCAGATCGAGGCGGCGCGGGCTGGTATCACCAGTGCCAGGGCCTTCCCAAATCCCGAGCTCGAATACACTAGGGGCGATTTTCGGGTCCGCCTGCCGGGTGCCATCACAGGCGATGCCAAGGGGGTCTGGCTGACTCAGCGCCTCGAATATCCGCACCAGCGTGGTGCGCGCATCGACGCCGCCAAGGCCGGCTTCGAGGCTACCGAGGCCGAAGTGCGCGGTTTCCAGGCTCTGGTCATCGCTCAGCTCAAGACGCGCTTCTACGACTTGCTGCGTCGCCAGGCGGAGGCCAAGGCAGCGCAGGAGGACTTCGCGCTGATGGAGCAGATCCGCAAGCGCGTCGCTGTCCGTGTCGAGACCGGCGAGGCACCGCGCTACGAGTTGATCAAGGCCGAGGCCGAGACCCTCAACGCACAGAAGTCGAGCCAGAGTGCCGCCCTGCGCGTGAATCAGGCCCGCGCCGCTCTGCGCCTGCTGGCCGGCTCCAGCGTGCCGGAAAACTTCGACGTGCGTGGCGAGCTGGAACACACCAGTACCGTGCCGCCCCTCGATGTGCTGCGCCGGGAAATCGAGGAACGCAACCCAGATCTGGCCCGCGCCCGTGCTGCCGCCCGTCGCGCCGAGCAGCAACTCGCCCACGAGCGCAGCCTGCGCTTGCCCACCGTGGCCCTGCGCGCCGGCTACGACCAGGACCCCGAGGTGCGCAACCAGCGCGTCGGCGTCGTGGTCTCGATCCCGATCTTCGACCGCCGCAGCGGCCCCGTGGCCGAGGCCGCCGCCCAGTTCTCCCGCGCCCGCCATGAGCGCGACTACCAGGAATTTGCGCTGATGCAGGCTCTGGAAGCGGCCTGGCAACAGTACCAGATCGCCCTCGCCCAGGTCACCGCCTTCGAGTCAGGCATCCTACGCCAAGCCGAGGCCGCTCTCAAGGTGGCCGAGGCTGCCTACCGCTTCGGCGAGCGCGGCATCCTCGATTACCTCGACGCCCAGCGCGTCTATCGCGCTGCCCGCAACGAACTCATAGCCGCCCGCCACGATCTCCAGCTCGCTGCCATCGAGATCGAGCGCCTGCGCGCCGCCCCCGAATCTATCCAACCGTGACGCCCCGATCATGAAACGCCTATCCCTGCTCGCCATCCTATCCTTCCTCCTCGTCGCCTGCAAGGAGGCGCCGCCCCCTGCACCGGCCGCGGCCATCGATCCCAATCTCGTCACGCCGCCGCTGACCCTGGTGCAGCAGATCAAAGTCGAGCCGGTGGGCAAGGCGCCCGTAGCCGACATCCTGCGCGTCGCCGGCCGCATCGACTTCGACGAACAGCGCGTGGCCCGCATCGGCGCCACCGTCACCGGCCGCGTCACCGAGCTGATGGCCAATCTTGGCGATCCCGTGAAGGCCGGCTCCGTCCTGGCCAAGTTGCACAGTACCGAGCTCGGCAACGCCCAGCTTTCCTGGCTCAAGGCCCGCGCCCAGAGTGAGCTCACCGGCCGCGCCGTGGATCGCGCGCGGCAGCTTCTGGCTGCCGATGTGATAGGTAGCGCCGAGTTGCAGCGGCGTGACAACGAGCATTCCGTCGCCCAAGCCGAGCAGCGTGCCGCCGCCGACCAGTTGCGGGTGCTCGGTATCTCGGATGACATGCTGGAAAAGGCCGCCCAGAGCGGCGGTATCAACTCCATCTCGCCAGTGGTGGCCACGCTCTCGGGCGTCGTCGTCGAGCGCAAGGTGGCCAAGGGCCAGGTGGTGCAGCCGGCCGATGCCCTGTTTACCGTCGCTGACCTCTCCCGCGTTTGGGTCATCGCCCAGGTGCCGGAAGGCGAGGTCATGCACGTCCAGGCCGGCCAGTCCGTCGTGGTGGAGGTTCCCGCCCTCGGCCACGGCAAGCGCACGGGCAAGTTGATCTACGTCGGTGATATCGTCAATCCGGACACACGCACCGTGATGGTCCGCACCGAAATCGAGAACCAGGACCGGACCCTCAAGCCGGCCATGCTGGCCACCATGCTGATCAAGGCTCGCCCGGTGGAGCGCCTCGTCGTTCCCGCCGCCGCCGCCGTTCGCGAGGATAACGAGGATCATGTTTTCATTGATGCCGGCGAAGGCCGCTTCCGCCTCGTCAAGGTCAAGCTCGGTCCCGAGCAGGAAGGCCGTCGCGCCGTGCTATCCGGGTTGCCAGAGGACGCCAAGGTCGTCACCGATGGCGCCTTCCATCTCAACAACGAGCGCAAGCGCAAAGAGCTGGAAGGAGGCTGAGCCATGATCGAATCCCTGATCCGGGCCGCGCTCAAGCAGCGGCTCGTCGTCCTCGTCGTGGCCTGCGTGCTGCTGGTTTTCGGCCTTGACGCCGCGCGCAAGCTCTCGGTGGATGCCTTCCCCGACGTCACCAACGTCCAGGTGCAGATCGCCACCGAGGCACCGGGCCGTTCCCCCGAGGAGGTGGAGCGTTTCGTCACCGTGCCGCTGGAAATCGCCATGACGGGCCTGCCGGCCCTGACCGAGATGCGCTCGCTGAACAAGCCGGGCCTGTCGCTAATCACCCTCGTTTTCACCGACACCACCGACGTCTATTTCGCGCGCCAGCTGGTCATGGAGCGCCTGATCGAGGTCGGCGGCCGCATGCCGCCGGGCGTGACGCCCGTGCTCGGCCCGGTATCCACGGGTCTCGGCGAAGTCTATCAATACACGCTGGACCGCCCCGATGACGGCGAGCGCGCCCTGACGCCTGAGGAACTAACCCAGCGCCGCATCGCCCAGGACTGGGTGGTGCGCCCCCTGTTGCGCTCGATCCCGGGCGTGGCCGAGATCAACTCCCAGGGCGGCTATGAGAAGCAGTATCAGGTCCTGGTTAACCCGGATCGCCTGCGTCACTACCAGCTCTCGATTCACCAGGTGTACGAGTCTCTTGCCCGCAACAACGCCAACTCCGGCGGTGGCGTGCTGCCGCACTATGCGGAGCAATATCTAATCCGAGGTGTCGGCCTGATCCGCAACCTGGATGACATCGGTGCCATCGTGCTCAAGGAGGTCGGCGGTACGCCAGTCTACATGCGTGACGTGGCCGAGGTGACGCTGGGCACGGCGACCCGCGCCGGTGCCGTGGTCAAGAACGGCGTCACGGAATCCGTCGGCGGCGTGGTGATGATGATCCGCGCCGGCAACGCCAAGGAGGTGGTGTCCCGCATCCAGGCCCGGGTCAAGGAGATCAACGACAAAGGCATGCTGCCCGACGGGCTCAAGATCGTGCCCTATTATGACCGCTCCGAGCTGGTGGATGCGGCCCTGAAGACGGTGATCAAGGTGCTGATCGAGGGCATCTTCCTCGTGGTCATCGTGCTTTTCCTTTTCCTCGGCGACGTGCGCTCCTCGTTGACCGTGGTGGCGACGCTAGTACTCACGCCCCTGCTCACCTTCATGGCCATGAACCACTACGGTATCTCCGCCAACCTGATGTCCCTCGGCGGCCTCGCCATCGCCATCGGTCTCATGGTAGACGGCTCCGTAGTCGTGGTGGAGAACGCCTTTGCCCATCTGGGCCGGCGTCAGGAAGATGAATCTCGCATCCGCGTCATCTTCGGTGCGGTCAAGGAAGTGGCGACGCCGGTCATCTTCGGCGTCGGCATCATCATCCTCGTCTTCCTGCCCCTGATGACCCTGCAGGGCATGGAGGGCAAGATGTTCGCACCGCTGGCCTACACCATCGCCATTGCCCTTTTCGTCTCGCTGGTGCTGTCCCTCACGCTCACGCCCGTGCTTTCCTCGTATCTGCTCAAGGTGGCGCCTGGCCAGGGCGAACACGACACCAAGCTGATCACTGCCATCAAGCGACCCTACCTGCGCCTGCTCGAATGGTCGCTGGCCAACGACCGCAAGACGGTAATGGCGTCGGTGGGCCTCTTCGTCGCCACCCTGGCCCTGATTCCCTTCCTTGGCACCGCCTTCATCCCCGAAATGAAGGAAGGCTCCGTGGTACCAGGTATCAACCGGGTACCGAACATCTCCCTCGAAGAGTCGATCAAGATGGAAATGGAGGCCATGCGCCTCGTCATGCAGGTGCCGGGCGTGAAGTCGGCGGTCTCCGGCGTCGGTCGTGGCGAATCGCCGGCGGACCCGCAAGGCCAGAACGAATCGACGCCCATCGTCAGCCTCAAACCCCGCGGCGAGTGGCCTGACGGCTGGAACCAGGACGATATCGCCGAGGCCATGCGTGAGAAGCTCAAGGCCCTGCCGGGCGTGCAGGTGGTTATGGCCCAGCCTATCTCGGACCGGGTCGACGAGATGGTCACCGGTGTCCGTTCCGACGTGGCGATCAAGGTCTTCGGCGACGACCTCGACCAACTCAAGAAGAAGGCCGAGGAGATCGCCCGCGTCGCTCAGACCATCAAGGGCGCCCAGGATCTGCGCGTCGAGCGCGTCACCGGCCAGCAGTACCTGCAGATCGAGATCGACCGCCAGGCCATCGCACGCTTCGGCCTCAACGTGGCCGACGTGCAGGACGTGATCGAGATCGCCATCGGCGGCAAGGCGGCGACGGAGATATACGAAGGCGAGCGCCGCTTTTCCGGCGTGGTGCGACTGCCCGAGCGCTTCCGCAACGACGTGGAGGCCGTACGCAACCTGTTGCTGACGTCGGCCAACGGGGCCCAGATGACCTTGGACTCGGTGGCGAAGATCAACGTCCTCGACGGTCCGGCGCAGATCTCCCGCGAGTCGGCCAAGCGCCGCATTGTCGTAGGCGTGAACGTCAAGGACCGGGATCTCGGCGGCTTCGTCGCAGAGCTGCAGGGGGCTGTGGAGAAGAAGGTCAAGCTGCCCGAGGGCTTCTGGCTCGAGTGGGGCGGTCAGTTCCAGAACATGGAGCGGGCCATGGGCCACCTCACTATCATCGTGCCGGTGACCGTGGGCGCCATCTTCTTCCTGCTCTTCCTGCTTTTCAACTCGCTGCGTTATGCCAGCCTCATCATTCTGGTGCTGCCCTTTGCCAGCATCGGTGGCATGATCGCCCTCTTCGTCACCGGCGAATACCTCTCGGTGCCGGCCTCGGTGGGCTTCATCGCCCTCTGGGGCATCGCGGTGCTCAACGGCGTGGTGCTGGTATCCTACATCCGCAGCCTGCGGGGCGAGGGGCGTGGCATCGCCGAGGCGGTAGTGGAAGGCGCGCGCATGCGTTTCCGTCCTGTGATGATGACGGCCACGGTGGCCATGCTGGGCCTGATACCCTTCCTGTTTTCGACGGGACCGGGATCCGAGGTACAGCGGCCCCTGGCCATCGTGGTGATCGGCGGTCTGATCACCTCCACCCTGCTGACGCTGGTGGTGGTGCCGACCCTGTACAAATGGTTCGACGAAGAGGAGGTCGAGGCATGAAGGAGATCAAGGCCATCGTGCGGCCAAACAAGCTCGCGGCGCTGCGCGAGGCCCTGCGGGACATCCCGGACTTCCCCGGCATGACCGTGACCAAGGTCGAGGGCTGCGGCGCGCCCTCGCGACACAGCCCGCACAGCATCAAGGAAGAACTGACAGACTACACACCCAAGGTGCGCATTGAGATCGTCAGTCCCGACGACGTGGCCGACGCCATCGTCGAGCGCATAGTGGCCGTGGCCTCCACCGGCCACATCGGCGACGGCCTGGTCTGGGTGACACCGGTGGATCGCGTCATGTTCGTCTTCAAGACCATGCCGGGCAGCGAGTCCATGAGCCGCTACCCGGGGGAGAGGTAAAGGGCGGATTCAGCGGCGCACGATGGTCGGTTTGACGCCGAGGTCGAGGCGGACCTTCTCCGCCATTTGCTCCGCCTCGGCGCGGTCGCGCCAGGGGCCGGCGTGCACGCGATGCACCTTGTCACCGGCCTCGATGTGAAGGTGGTCGCTGAGCCAGTCTAGTTCCCGGGCGATGTGGGCCTGGAAGGCTTCGGCGTTGTCGCGGTTGCCAAAGGCGCCGAGCTGGATGTAGTGGCCGCCAGCGCGCGCGACTTCGGGCAAGGGCCTGGCCGGCGCCGCGGCCGGACTCGTGACCGGTTCGTCGGCCGCTGTCTGCGTTTTCTGCGCGGCTGGCTCGGGTAGGGCTGCCGGGATTTTCTGTCCGGGGAGGATGCTCTCGACCTCGACCTGCGTGCTGCCGGTGCCGAGATAGCCGAGCTTGGCCGCTGCCGTCCACGACAGGTCGATCAGCCGGTCGGCATGGAACGGGCCGCGGTCATTGACGCGCAGCACCACCGACTTGCCGTTGGCCGGATTGGTGACGCGGACATAGGAGGGGATCGGCAGCGTCGGGTGCGCGGCCGTCATGCCGTACATGTCGTAGGGCTCGCCGCTGGAGGTTTTCTGGCCGTGGAACCTGCGTCCATACCAGCTGGCGATGCCGCGTGCCTTGTAGGGCCTGAGCTCGCGCAAGGGAACGTAATCCTGCCCCAGTACCGAATACGGATTGTTGGCGAAGCGATGCAGCGGCTCGGCTTTTGGCACGGCATCGGGAATGGCATCGATATCGGCAGGTGCGTTCTCGCCGGGGCCGTCGTCCTTGTAGAAGCCGCCGCCGCGCTTGGTGATGACGGCAGGAGGCTTTACCCCCGGTGTGCGAAAAGTCGGCGCTGGCGATACGGCGCCGGACGCCGCGCCACGCTCGGTGACGGGCTGGGGTGGCTGGCTGCCGCAGGCGGCGAGCAGCAGGGGCGGCAAGAGGAGGAAGATGAGAAAGGGGCGGTTCATTTTTGCACCAGCATGCGATTTTTGTGGATCGACATCAGGATGCCGATGCCGGTGAATAGCGTCACCAGCGCGGTGCCGCCGTAGCTTACCAGCGGCAGCGGCACGCCGACCACCGGCAGGATGCCGGTGACCATGCCCATGTTAACAAAGGCGTAGGTGAAGAAAATCATGGTGATCGCACCAGCCAGCAGGCGGCCGAACAGTGTCGCGGCCTGGGCGGCAATCAGCAGGCCACGGGCAATCAGGAAGCCATACAGCGTGAGCAGGACCAGGTTGCCGAGGAGGCCGAATTCCTCGCCGAAGACGGCGAAAATGAAATCGGTATGCCGTTCGGGGATGAATTCGAGCTGCGCCTGGGTGCCTTGCCGCCAGCCCTTGCCGAAGAGACCGCCAGAGCCGATGGCGATGGTCGACTGGATGATGTGGAAGCCCTTGCCCAGCGGATCTTTTTCCGGGTCGAACAGGGTCAGGATGCGCTGCTGCTGGTAGTCGTGCAGGAGGTTCCAGGCCACTGGTGCGGCGGCGAGCGCGACGGCGACGATACCCGCAATGATTTTCCACGGCAGGCCCGCGAAGAAAATGACATAGAAGCCGGCCGCCAGCACCAGGATTGCGGTACCGAGATCGGGCTGGCGGGCGATCAGGGCGACCGGCGCCAGCACCAGCAGTGCGGCAATGGCGTAGTCGGCTGGCCGCAGGCGGTTTTCACGTTGCTGGAAAAACCAGGCGAGCAGCAGCGGCATGGCGATTTTCATCAGTTCGGAGGGTTGTATGCGCATGAAGCCGAGATTGAGCCAGCGCCGTGCGCCTTTCGAGATGTCGCCGAACAGCGCCACCGCGATCAGCAGCAGCAGGCCGAAGACATAGACCGCCAATGCAAGCCGCATCAGGTGTTGCGGCGCGATGCCCGCCACCACGCGCATCACGATCAGGGCCGTGGCGACGTTGGCCAGTTGCATCCCCATCCGTTCCGGTGAGGCGCTGCTCATCAGCCCGATCGCCAGCAGCACGAGCAGGCCGCTGATCAGCATCAGCGAGCCGTCGAGCGGGGCTATCAGGCGCTGCCACCAGACGCGCAGGAGATTCATTCGCCGTTCTCCGCAGGATCTGCCTCGACCGCTGCCTCATCCGCCAGTGCCGGAGCGTTGGGGCGCTTGCCGAGCAGGTAGTAGTCGAGCACCTGACGGGCGATCGGGGCGGCGGCCTGGGCGCCGAAGCCGCCATTCTCGACCAGCACGGCGAGCGCGATTTTCGGCGCCTCGGCGGGGGCGAAGGCGATGAACAGGGCATGGTCACGCAGTTCCTGCTTGAGCGTGTGGTGCTTGTAGTCGGCGCCCTTGAGCGAGAACACCTGGGCGGTACCGGTCTTGCCGCCGGAAACGTACTCGGCGCCGGCAAAGGCGCGGGCGCCGGTGCCCTCCTTATTCACGCCTATCATCGCCTGCTTGATGACCTCGATGTGCTCGGGCTTCCAGTCGAGTTTCTTCAGGGGCTGGGGCTCGATCAGGGTTTTCTTGCCGGTTTTGGTGTCGGTGATGTACTGCACCAGATGCGGCCGGAACATCACGCCATTGTTGGCCAGCGTTGCCACCGCCTGCGCCAGCTGGATCGGCGTGTAGGCGTTGTAGCCCTGGCCGATGCCGATCGAGATGGTTTCGCCGGCATACCACTTTTGCTGCTCGGGCTTCTTGAAGCGTTTCTTTTTCCACTCGGGCGAAGGCAGGGTGCCTTCGCCTTCGCCTTCGATATCGATGCCGGTGCGCCGACCCAGACCCAGTTCGCCCATGAAGCGGGCGATGGCGTCGATGCCGAGGTCGTTGGCCAGCATATAGTAGTAGGTGTCGCAGGACTCGACGATCGACTTGTACATATCCACCATGCCGTGACCGCCCTTCTTGTCGTCGCGGAATAGGTGGTTGCCGAAGTTGTAGAAGCCGGGGTCGGCGATCGCCTGCTGCGGCGTGCGCTTGCCATAGGTGAGCGCCGCCAGCGCCATGAACGGCTTGAAGGTCGATCCGGGCGGATAGGCGCCGTTGATGGCGCGGTTGACCATTGGCTTGTCGGGCGATTCATTGAGTTCTCGCCAGCTCTGGGAGTCGATGCCGTCGACGAACAGATTGGGGTCGTAGTTCGGCATCGACACCATTGCCAGGATGCCGCCGGTGGCCGGGTCGATGGCGATCAGCGCGCCTTTCCGCTCGCCGAAGGCCTGCTCGGCGATTCGTTGCAGTTCGGCGTCCAGCGTCAGCGTCAGGTTGTTGCCCGGCACCGGTGCGGTGCTGGACAGGGTGCGCACGGCGTGCCCGCCGGAATCGACCTCGACCTGTTCGAAGCCGGTCGTGCCGTGCAGCTCGAATTCGTAGCGCTGCTCAAGGCCGGTCTTGCCGAAGTGATCGGTGCCACGGTAGTTGGCATCGAGTTCTGCATCGTCGATTTTTTCCAGATCGCGGTCAGTGATGCGGCCGATATAGCCCAGCACACCGGAGGCAAAGGCGGCGCCCGGGTACTGGCGAAACAGCCGGGCCTTGATATCCACTCCTGGAAAGCGGTAACGATGGGCGACGAATTGCGCTACTTCGGCGTCTGTCAGCCGGGTGCGAATGGGCAGCGATTCAAAATTTTTGCTCTCTTCCATCAGTTTCCTGAAGCGCTTGCGATCCTTCGGCTGGATGTCGATGATGGCAGCCAGCGCATCCATGGTCTGTTCCAGGTTGCCGGCGCGGGAGGGCGTGATCTCCAGCGTGTAAGCCGGGAAATTGCGCGCCATGACGACGCCGTTGCGGTCAACAATCAGCCCCCGGTTGGGTACGATGGGCACCAGGGCGATACGGTTGTCTTCGGCGCGCGTCTGGTAATAGCCATGCTGGATGATTTGCAGCCAGGCGAAGCGCAGCAACAGCAGGATGAAGCAGAAGAGGACGAAGCCCCCGGCTACCGCCAGGCGTGAACGGAAGCGTCCTAGTCCTTCCTGAGGAGAATCGAATTTCATGCGCGCTCAGATCGGACGGTTTTCATCCTTCTCCTCCGGCCGGAACTGCGGTATCAGCAGCAGATAGGTGAGCGGATACCAGAGCAGCGCGCTGCTGAGGCTGGCGAGAAACCAGAGCAGGCCGGGGAATTCGGCACCGGTCAGCAGGCGGATCAGCAGCATGACCGCTTGCGTGCCAAGGAACAGGGGTAGTACATGCAACGCCTGCGCCCGCAACGGGAACCACAGTACCCGCCGTGACAGGCCGGTTGCCGCGAAGGCAAGCAGCACATACGCCAGCGCATGCTGGCCCATCACGCTGCTATCAATTACATCCATCATGATCCCGAGCAGAAACGCGGCCCCCATGCCAACTTTCAGTGGTTGATGAATGCACCAGAAAGCCAGCACCAGGGCAACCCAGTCCGGGATGCCGGGCAGGCGGCCAAAGGGAATCAGGTTGAGCAGCAGGGCGGCGAACAGCGAGACGGCGATAAAGGCGTGGTTCACCGGCCGCAGGATCCGCCGCGAAGAGTGTGTGGGCTGCATCAATGGGCTCCTCGCCGGATGCGTTTGGCAGGAGCATCGGGGGGTGTTGCCGTTTCTTCCGGGCGCGGCGGCTGGCCTGTGCGCGGTGCGAGCACGAGTACCAGGCTGTGTTGATCGAGTGCCGCCCGCGGCGTGCAGAGGATGCGGGCGAAGGTGAAGGCCGTGTTGCGATCGATATGGGTGACGGTTGCCACCGGCAGGCCCGGCAGATAAACGTCATCCAGCCCCGAGGTGACCAGGATGTCGCCCGGCTGGACTTCCGCGTTGGTCGCAAGGAAGCGCAATTCCAGGTTGTCGCCGGCGCCGGCCAGCACGGCGCGCAGGCCGTTGCGCTGTACCTGCACCGGGATCATCTGCTGCTTGTCGGTGAGCAGCGTGACTTCCGCCGTCAGCGGGAAGGCGCGTGTCACCTGCCCAATCACCCCCATGTCATCGATGACCGCCTGCCCTGACTGGATTCCCTGCTGTGTCCCTTTGTTCAGGATGACACGCCGCGAGAACGGATCGCGGGCGGCATAGATGATTTCGGCGACCTGGCCGCTGACCGGCTGGCGTGCCCGCAGATCAAGCAGTGTTCGCAGGCGACGGTTTTCATCCTCCAAATGCTGCTGCCGCAGCAGAAGATGCGCTGCCTCCAGCTGATGCCGGTGCATGACCTCGTTTTCCTTTTGCAGGGTGGAGACGCGGACAAAGTATTCGCTGAAATTTTCGGCGGCGTCGATCGGCAGCCAGGCGGCGCGTTGCAGCGGCCAGGCGGCGGTGGTGACGGCCAGGCGCGCCCATTCCAGGGTGTGGAAGCGCAGGTCGGCGATCAGCAGCAGAATCGACAGCGAGGCGAAAAAAGCCAGCCGCACGAGCGGGGCCGGACCCCGTTTGAAGAAGGGTGGCGGAGCATGGCCGACGACGGACATCAAGGCAGAGGGGTGTCCCGGAATGAACGAAATACAATGCAACAGCGCCTGTCGCATCCTGTGTTTGCTACACCGAGCAAACTACACGGCGGGTGGTTTATTCGGTGGCGAAAATACTACCGAGTTTGTCCATCTTTTCAAGTGCCATGCCGGAACCACGGGCGACGCAGGTCAGCGGGTCGTCGGCAATGATCACCGGCAGGCCGGTTTCCTCGTTCAGCAGGCGATCCAGATCATGCAGCAGGGCGCCGCCGCCGGTCAGCACCAGGCCGTGTTCGGCAATGTCGGCACCGAGTTCCGGTGGCGTTTTTTCGAGTGCATCCTTGACTGCCTTGACCACCTGGTTGAGTGGTTCGGAGAGCGCTTCCAGCACTTCGTTGGAGGAAATCGTGAATTTGCGCGGAATGCCTTCGGCGCGATTGATGCCGGAGACTTCCATTTCCTTGACTTCACTGCCGGGAAAGGCCGAACCGATGGTCTTCTTGATGTTCTCGGCGGTGTTGTCGCCGATCTGCATGCCGTAGTTGCGGCTGATGTAGGAGATGATCGCCTCGTCGAACTTGTCGCCGCCGACGCGTACCGAACTGGCGTAGACCATGCCGCCCAGCGAGATGACGCCGACTTCGGTGGTGCCGCCGCCGATGTCCACCACCATCGAGCCGGTGGCGTCCGAGACCGGCAGGCCGGCGCCGATCGCCGCGGCCATCGGCTCCTCGATCAGATACACCTGCGAGGCGCCGGCGCCGAGGGCGGATTCGCGAATCGCCCGGCGTTCGACCTGGGTCGAGCCGGAGGGCACGCAGATGATGATGCGGGGGCTGGGCGAGAGCAGGCGCGATTCATGCACCCGCTTGATGAACTGCTTGAGCATCTGCTCGGTAACGGTGAAATCGGCGATCACGCCGTCCTTGAGCGGCCGGATCACCGAGATTTCCTTCGGATTGCGACCGATCATGCTCTTGGCCTCCTTGCCCACCGCCTGGATGGTCTTTTTGGCGTTGGGGCCGCCTTCGATGCGAATGGCGACGACGGAAGGTTCATCCAGCACGACGCCCTTGCCGCGCATGTAGATCAGCGTGTTGGCGGTGCCGAGGTCGATTGCCAGATCATTGGAGAAATAGGAGCGCAAAAAGCTGAACATCGGAATTCCTGTGTGATGCTCCGCGCCAGATGGAGCAGAGCGGAAAAGAAGGCGCTTATGATACCCTATTGCGCCTGTCAAATTAAGCCAGCGCCCGGCCAGTATCCGGGCGCATTTTCTTCATTTTTACTCCCTTCGCTGCCATGTCACTGACCCCCAACGACGTCGCTCGCATCGCCCTGTTGTCCCGCATCGAACTTTCGCCGGCGGAAGCCGAAACCACGCGCGGGCAACTGATCGGCATTCTCGGCTTCATCGAGCAGTTGCAGGCCGTCGACACTACCGGCATCGAACCGCTGGCGCATGCGGTGGACGTGGTGCAGCGGCTGCGCCCGGATCAGGTCACCGAAAGTGACCGGCGCGAGGCTTTCCAGGCCTTGGCGCCGGACGTGGAAAATGGGCTCTACCTTGTGCCGAAAGTCATTGAATGATTAACGCTTCCCTCAAGCAACTGGCTGCCGCGCTGGCGGAAAAACGGATTTCGGCGGTCGAACTGGCCACGCTGTTCCTCGACCGCATCGAGCGCCTGAACCCGGCGCTCAACGCCTTCATCACCATCGATCGCGAAAAAACCCTGGCGCAGGCACGCGCCGTGGATGTTTCGGGAAAACTCGGCGCTGGCGATACGGCGCAGCGCTCGCTGCTGGCCGGGATTCCACTGGCGCACAAGGATATTTTCTGCACCGAGGGCTGGCGCACCACCTGCGGCTCGAAGATGCTGGCGAATTTTGTCTCGCCGTATGACGCGCATGTCGTCGAAAAGCTCGCGGCGGCCGGCATGGTGACGCTGGGCAAGCTCAACATGGACGAATTCGCCATGGGCTCGTCGAACGAAACCTCCTACTTCGGCGCGGTAAAGAATCCGTGGGATAGGGCGCGCGTGCCGGGCGGCTCGTCGGGCGGCTCGGCGGCGGCGATTGCGGCGCGTCTCGCTCCGGCCGTGACCGGTACCGACACCGGCGGCTCGATCCGCCAGCCGGCGGCCCTGTGCGGGCTGACCGGGCTCAAGCCGACGTATGGCGTGGTCTCGCGCTACGGCATGATCGCGTTTGCCTCCAGCCTCGATCAGGCCGGGCCGATGGCGAAATCGGCCGAGGACTGCGCGCTGCTGCTGACCGCGATGGCGGGGTTCGACAGCCGCGATTCAACCTCGCTCGAACGCCCGGCGGAAGACTACAGCCGTGAGCTTGAAAAACCCCTGTCCGGTCTGAAGATCGGGTTGCCAAAAGAGTTTTTTGGCGAAGGCATGGAGCCCGACGTGCGTGCCGCGGTGGACGCGGCGCTGGCCGAATACCGCAAGCTCGGCGCGACGACGGTCGAGGTCAGCCTGCCCAATTCGGCGTTGTCGGTGCCGGCCTATTACGTCATCGCCCCGGCCGAGGCCAGCTCCAACCTGTCGCGTTTCGACGGCGTACGCTATGGCTACCGTGCGCCAGAGTACAGCGACCTGGCCGACATGTATTCGAAGACGCGGGCGCAGGGTTTCGGCGCCGAGGTCAAGCGCCGCATCCTGATCGGCAGCTATGTGCTCTCGCATGGCTACTACGATGCCTACTACCTGCAGGCGCAGAAGATTCGCCGTCTCATCGCCGCCGACTTTTCCGCCGCGTTCGGTGAATGCGATGTGATCATGGGGCCGACCGCGCCCTCGGTGGCTTTCGCCTTCGGCGCCAAGAGCGCCGACCCGGTGCAGATGTACCTGTCCGACATCTACACCATCTCGACCAATCTCGCCGGGCTGCCCGGCATGTCCCTACCCTGCGGCTTCGGCCAGGGCGGCCTGCCGGTCGGCCTGCAGATCATCGGCCGCTGGTTCGACGAGGCGCGCATGCTGAATGCGGCCCACCAGTATCAACGCGTCACGGATTGGCACACGCGGTTGCCGGAGGGTGTGCAATGAAATCATGGGAAGTCGTCATCGGGCTGGAAACCCATGCCCAGCTCAGAACCCGGTCAAAGATTTTTTCCGGCAGCAGCGTCGCTTTTGGCGCCGAGCCCAATCGCCAGGCTAGTGCGGTGGATATCGCGCTGCCGGGCGTGTTGCCGGTGCTGAACCGTGAAGCCGTGCTGTGCGCGATCAAGTTCGGCCTGGCGGTGAACGGGAACATCGCACCGCGGTCGGTTTTCGCGCGCAAGAATTATTTTTATCCCGATCTGCCCAAGGGTTACCAGATCAGCCAGTTCGAACTGCCGGTGGTGTCGGGTGGCGGCCTGGCGATTCGCCTCGGACAGGGTGACGAGATGCGAGAAAAACTCGTCCATCTCACCCGCGCCCATCTCGAAGAAGATGCCGGCAAATCATTGCATGAGGATTTTCACGGCAAGACCGGCATCGACCTGAATCGCGCCGGTACGCCGCTGCTGGAGATCGTTTCCGAACCCGAGATGAGATCAAGCGCCGAAGCCGTGGCCTATGCCAAGGCGCTGCATGCGCTGGTGCAATGGATCGGGATTTGCGACGGCAACATGCAGGAAGGCAGCTTCCGCTGCGATGCCAATGTCTCGGTGCGTCCGCTGGGACAAAAGGAATTCGGCACGCGGCGCGAGATCAAGAATCTCAATTCCTTCCGCTTCATGCAGCAGGCGATTGATTTCGAGGTGCAATGGCAGATCAACGAAATCGAGGAAGGTCGCGCCATCCGGCAGGCCACCGTGCTGTTCGACCCGGACAGCGGTGAAACGCGCGCCATGCGCAGCAAGGAAGACGCCCACGATTACCGCTATTTCCCCGACCCCGACTTGTTGCCGCTGGAAATCACGCCGGGCTGGATCGAAGAAGTGCGCGCCGCGTTGCCCGAGTTGCCGCAGGCAATGAAGGCGCGTTTCGAGGCGGACTACGGCTTATCGGCCTACGATGCGGCAACGCTCACCGCGTCGCGAGGGATGGCGGATTACTTCAGCCGAACCGTTGACGTCGCCGGGCGTGAGCGGGCCAAGCTCTGCGCCAACTGGGTCATCAATGATGTGCGTCGTTTTATGACGGGGGGTACTCGCGACGATGTCGGCGAGCCGGTAGCGAGTGAAGTCCGGGATGGGACGCCTGGTCGCGACGCTATCCGTGTATCTGCCGAGAGTCTGGCCAGGTTGATCGCCCGCATCACTGACGGGACCATCTCAAATGCAGGTGCCAAGAAAGCCTTCGTTGAGTTGTGGACAGGTCCGCAACTGGACGTCGATGAAGTAATCAATCGGTTGGGCCTGAAGCAGATGAACGACGGCGGTGCGCTGGAAAAGATCATTGACGAAGTCCTCGCCGCCAACGCGAAGTCCGTCGAGGAGTACCGTGCCGGTAAGGAAAAGGCCTTCAACGCCCTGGTCGGCCAGGTGATGAAGGCCAGCAAGGGAAAAGCCAACCCGCAGCAGGTGGGCGAGTTGTTGAAGAAAAAACTCGGCGGCTGACTTTCACTTCTTGGCCGGCGCGGGGCTGGGCGCCGGAGTCGTTGCGGGGGTTGTTCCGGGCGCCGCCGCAGGCTCCGCTGCCTGCTTGCCGGTAAGCTCGATATAACGCTTTTTCTCGTCGGCAAAGCGAGCGCGCACTTCATCCATTTCCTTGGTGCGATCATTCACGGCGGCCTGCTGCGAGCGCAGCTCGCTCTCGTTGTCGCGGACCAGGGTCTTCAACTGATCGGGCATCGGTTTCTTTTTGTAGAACTCTTTCTCGGCATCGAGTTTCTTCTTCTTGGCGGTGGCCTCGTCGAGACGGGTCTGGGCTTGTTTCAGGTTTTTTTCCAGTTCGGCCAGCGAGCGGTCGCGGGCCTTGTCGATTTCTGCGACGTTCGCATAGTTCGACACCAGCGCCAGAGATTTGCGGCGATCGTCTGCCGCCTTGCGTTTTTCCGCGTCGACCTTGGCCAGTTCGGCAGCGCGCCGTGATTTTTGTTCGGCCGTCAGCGGCGCCTCATAATTTTTTGCGACACGGCCCGAGCTGTCACGTTCTTCATAGGCGCGGTCGGCGCATTCGGGGGGCACGAAATCGCCGCACACCTTGCGTCCCCGAGCATCGTCGCAGCAGAAGATTCGCGCCTGCTGGGCTGAGGCCAAGGTCGAGAGCAACAGCATTGCGGTGAACAGCGAAGCGGAAATGAGGCGCATGGAGGTCTCCCTGAAAAGGTTCATTCGCAGCCATAGCGCGCCCGGTAAGCGCGCACGGCGGTGAGGTTTTCGGCCAGGTCCGGCTGACCACCAAGATAATCGATCAAGTCGGTCAGGCGGGCAATGCTGATGACCGGCAGGCCATAGGTTTGCTCGACTTCCTGCACCGCCGAGAGCGCGCCGGCGCCGCGTTCCTGGCGGTCGAGTGCGATGAGCACGGCGGCTGGCGTGGCGCCGGCGCCACGAATCAGGTCGACCGATTCGCGCACCGAGGTGCCGGCCGAAATCACGTCGTCGATAATCAGCACGCGCCCGGCCAGCGGCGCGCCGACCAGTGTGCCGCCTTCGCCGTGATCCTTGGCTTCCTTGCGGTTGTAGGCGTATGGCAGGTTGTGGCCGAGGCCGGCAAGCGCCATCGCGGTGCCGGCGGCAAGCGGGATGCCCTTGTAGGCAGGGCCGAAAATCATGTCGAACGCGAGACCCGTCGAAAGGATGCGATGGGCATAAAAATCGCACAGCGCTGCCAGCGAGGCGCCATCGTTGAAGAGTCCGGCATTGAAGAAATAAGGCGAGAGCCGGCCCGCCTTGGTCTTGAATTCGCCGAAGCGGAGCACGCCCAGATCGCGAGCGAAGGCGATAAACTCACGGCTCTGCTCGACAGGAATCACATTTGCATTCATCGGGCGCATTCTACATCCACCGGCCGGAGCCACATGCTGCGCATTATCACATTGAATTTCAACGGCATACGCTCGGCGGCGAAGAAGGGTGCATTCGACTGGCTGGCCACGCAGAACGCCGATATCGTCTGCGTGCAGGAGCTGAAGGCGCAACTGGGCGAGATTCCCGCCGTGCCGCCAGCGCCGACTTTTTCCCACGCCAGTTTTCATTGCGCCGAGAAGAAAGGCTACAGCGGCGTCGGCATCTACAGCCGGCACAGGCCGGATCGAATCATCGAGGGTTTCGGCAATGCCGAGTTCGATGCCGAAGGCCGCTACATCCAGGCCGACTTTGGTCGCCTTTCGGTGGTCTCGCTGTATCTGCCGTCGGGTTCCAGTTCGCCGCAGCGACAGGAAGCCAAATTCCGTTTTCTCGATCAGTTCCGTCCGCTGCTGGAACAGCTCGCCGCCGCTGCGCGCCGCGACGGACGCGAAGTCGTACTGTGCGGCGACTGGAACATCGCCCATCGCGAGATCGATTTGAAAAACTGGAAGTCGAACCAGAAAAATTCCGGCTTCCTGCCAGAAGAGCGGGCCTGGATCGGTTCCGTGTTCGACGACCTGGGCTGGGTCGATGTCTATCGCCGGCTCTATCCCGCGGCAACCGGCGAGGCCTACACCTGGTGGTCGAATCGTGGTCAGGCATGGGCCAGGAATGTCGGCTGGCGCATCGACTACCAGATTGCCACGCCGGGCTTCGCCGCCACTGCACGGCGGGCCGAGGTGTATCGGGAGCAACGTTTTTCCGATCATGCGCCGCTTAGTATTGATTACGATTGGTCAATTGGATGACATGCCTTATTGCGGTGAAACGGAAAAGGCGGTAGCCTTTAGACTTTCATTGATTCACCGGAGAAAATCATGACTGATGTAACCAAAGACAAGTTGATTGCCGACACGCGCCTCGTTATTGCCGATGCCGAAGAACTGCTGAAAGCTACGGCAGGCCAGGCCGGCGAGAAGATCGCCGAACTGCGCGCCAAGACGGCCGACCGCATCGCCGGCCTGAAAATCAAGCTGACGGAAGCGGAAACTGCCGTGGTGGAAAAAGCCAAACAGTCCTGCCGCGCTGCGGATGACTATGTGCAGGACCATCCCTGGCGCGCCGTTGGCGTGGCGGCAGGTGTCGGTTTGCTGGTTGGCCTGCTGATCGGTCGTCGCTGATTTTCCGCAGCCTCCTGGTTCCGCATCGTGGAAGGGAAGGCTGTGGCCGATAGCGTATCCCGGGCCGGACTCTTCGCATCACTGAGGGGGCTGCTGGGGACGGCCGTTGCGCTGCTGAAAAATCGCCTCGAACTGCTCGGCATCGAGCTTGCCGAGGAGCGTGAGCGGTTGCTGGCCTTGCTGGTCTGGGGCGCGGTGGCTTGCGTTGGCCTTGCAGCCGGGCTGGTCTTCTTCGCCGTGCTGATTACGGTGCTGCTGTGGGACAGCAACCGGTTGCTGGTGCTGGGCGTGTTTTCGGCCTTGTTCCTCGGCGCTGGGTTCTATGCCTTCGTCATGACATCACGCCTGGCACGCGCCGGATCGAAACTGTTTGCCGCGAGCCTGGCCGAGTTGCACAAGGATGGCGCCGCACTGGCGCCGGAAAAAACGTCAGCCGAGCCGTCCGACCGGCAATGAACGCCAGGCTTGTCGAGTTGGTGCTCAGGAAACAGCGGCTGCAAATCGACAGCGCGGCTTTGCGCGGTGACTTGAGCCGTTTTGCGGCCGGTCTTTCACCCCTGTTTGCAGCGACCGATCATGTTGCCGACGGCATGATCTGGTTGCGGCGTCACCCGCAAATTCTCGCGGCGGCGGTGCTGGGTCTTTTTCTGGTGCGACCGCGCCGCGTGCTGCGCTGGACACGGCGCGCGTTTATCGGCTGGCAGGCCTGGCGACGCGTGAAGGGGCTACTCGTCGGCCAGCGGTGATGGCGGCACGACGGCGGCGCTCTCGCCCTGATGGACGCCGATGCGCACCAGTGCCGCAGCGGTCTCGGCCGTCGCCACTTTGAGGTTCTTGTCGTAGCGCAGGGCGCCGGGGAAGTATTTCATCGTCATGTTTCTGTCATGGCTCACCGAGGAATCGGCGCTGGTGAAACGGCGCCATTCACTGACCTGATAGACGTCATCGGCAATCTCGCGCAGGCCGATGGTTTCGCGGTCGGCGATGAGAACCCCTTGCACGCGCAGACCCTGGCCGGTTTTCGCGCTTTCCAGGCGCTGCACAAGCGCAGCCGTGGCGCCGAATTCGCCATCGGTGGCAATCAGCAGGTCGGCGAACTGCCAGGCCTCGCTTTCGATGCGCGTCAGAGCACGTGTCAGCGGCTCGGTGATGTCGGTGCCGCCGTTGAAGCTTTGTGACATGAACGCGAGCAGGCTGGACAGGCCCGCGCCGTCGAGCGGCAACTCGTGCTCAATGATTTCCTCCGGCCCGCTAAAGCAATAGACATAACAGGCGCGGCGCTGGGCGTGGGCGACACGCATGGCTTCCAGCACCAGCGCCTTGGCCACGGTTTCAGGCCCGCCGCGCATCGAGCCGGAGGTATCGACGCAGATCACCATCGGCCCCATCTCCAGCCGGCGCTGCGCCTGGGGGCGGGGCAGCGGACGCCAGGTTTCGCGCAGGACGCTGATCGGTTCACGCAGAATGTCACTGTCCTCGTAGGCCAGCAGCGTGCGTTCGGCGTGGCGGGCGAACCAGATCAGACGCAGGCGCGGATGCGGCAGAAGCTGGGCTTCGCTTGGCAACATGCGGCTGACACGGCCGGAACGCTCGATGCCTCGTGTCTCGGCCGGAAGGTCGGGGACGTGGGTTTCGCGCCATTCGGTGACGGCCGTGGTGACTTTCTCCATCGCCTCGATCGCTGGCGCGGGTTGCAGGTCGGGCTCTTCGGTCTGGCGGGCGCGGCCGAGGCGGCGGATCATCTGGCGCAATTCGTCGAGCTGCTCGAGCTGGGCGCGAATGCGCAGCAGTTCCTGCCAGGCGGCCGAATGCAGCAGGCCGCGGGTGAGATCCCATTGCTCGAACTTGAATACATCGCCCAGGTCGGCAAACATCCGTAATACTTCCTGCAATTCCTGGGCAATCGGTTCCCACTCGTCGCGGAAACCTTCCGCCACTGTACGCGCCGCCGTTGCTTCGTCCATCGTTTCGCGGTAGTCGATCAGGCGGTCGATATGCCAGAGCATGGTACGCACAACCTGATCGACCAGTTCGGCGCGCCCTGCGCACAAGTCCGGCAGTTTCAGCGCCTCGATTTCACCGCGCAGCAGCGGCAAGACCGGACCGGCAGCCCAGTCGGCCGCCGTCGTCGGCAGGGTGCCGGCGAGGAGCTGCATACGCCAGCTATCGAGGGCGTCGAGGCGGCGCGGCAGCGGTCCCAGGCTGTTGATGATGCCTGACAGCCAGAGTCCGCGCGGCAGTGCATCGAGTGCAGCGAGTGGCGCTTCCAGTGCGTCGGGGTCAAGGGGCAGCACGGAAGTGCCCAGGCTCAAACGGAAGCATCGGTGTTCATCATGGCCGCGAGCGGCTCGGGGATAATGCCGTTGTCCTTCTCCAGCCGCGGCAAGGAGGCAAAGCCGCTGCATACGCCTTGCAGCCGCTGGTGCAGGGCGAGAATCTCGCTGCGGCAGGCGGCCAGATGATGCATGGCCTGGGGCACGAATTCGGGCGCGATCCACAGATGATGCGACACCTCGTATTGCAGTTCGTGCTCCAAGGCATCCAGCCGGGCGATGAAGGCATCGATCTCGGCGATGACGGCCTGTATCTGCGCCACGCGGGCCGCGATGTGGGTGGCGCCGTAACGCCGCGAACGAAGGAAAGAGGACAGGCGCGGCATCATGGATGTGCTTTTGGCTTCGCTGGCGCGCTCATCCAGCGCTAGCGCGCCGTTCTCGTCGTAGTTCAGATCGTTGCTATCGCGCTCGAGGCTGAGTTGCGCTTCGAAGGCTTCGACAACACGGGTAAAACGCTCCGGCCGTGTGGCCCCCGCTGTGCCAATGGTACGGGCGTACCAGTCAGCGACGATGGGAGCCTGCGCCGGATTTTCGGTGGCGCAGAACTGCGTCAGCCAGACATCCCAGAGCGTTACGCTGTGGCGGCCATTGGATAGCGCGGATGCCTTGAGCAGGCGCACGATCTTGTGCCAGCGCCGATCCGAGACACGAATCTGCTGTGCGCCGAGGTGCGCGCGGAGCCGGGTCAACAGATCGACAATTGCTTCCGGCAATGCAACGTCGTCAATCGCGGCGATGAAATCGCACAGTGTGTTGCGCCCGATCTTGTCTTCCTCGGCCAGCATGCGCTGACTGCCGCTCTTCAGTTGCAGCAGTTCGCGAAAACCGGAATCGCTGACCGGATCGATGGCCAGACGCAGCAGGAAGCGGTCATGAAACGCGGCCAGCGCCTCATCCTGCGGCACTTCGTTGGAGGCGCCGATGACCGAGATCAGCGGACAGGCCAGCCGTCGCGCGCCATTGTCGAATTCGCGTTCGTTGAGCAGCGTCAGCAGTGCATTCAGGATCGCGCTATTGGCCTTGAACACTTCGTCGATGAAGGCAATCGAAGCCTGGGGCAGGAAGCCGGCCGTCTGTCGTTCGTAGCGGTCTTCTTCAAGCGCGGCGATGGAGAGCGGGCCGAACAGTTCTTCCGGCACCGAAAAGCGCGTCAGCAGGCGCTCGAAATAGGCGGCATCGCGAAACACGTGGTGCAAGCGCCGCGCGATTTCGCTTTTTGCCGTGCCGGGCGGCCCGATCAGCAACAGGTGCTCGCCGGCCAGTGCCGCCAACAGGGCCAGGCGTGCCGCCGTGCTGCGCTCGACCAGGTCGGCGCAGAGGTAGGCGGTCAGGCGCGGCAACTTCGCGTTCAGCGCGGCAAGCGCGGCGGGAAAAGGGGTGGCGTCAGCTTGGTTCATCGGTAATCCATGATTCGCTTTGGGAAGCTGCGATTGTCTCTCTTTTCCCGTATTGATAAAACTGATCGGAATCAAGCCAGGCTGATGATAATGAAGAAAAGTCGGCACCGACAGGACGGCGAATCGCACGAACCCAACCACGGCTTTCGGTGCAGGCTTAACTTTTGCTACGCGCAAGTTAAGCTGCGCAAGCGGCGGCCGGAACTAAAAGTCGGCTCTTATAAAGGATGAAGCAACTGCATAGCAAGAAGGGACAGGGCAGAACCCTGCCCGCTTCGCTGTGGATGTGTTACAAGGCGGTCAGGCAAAACACCTTCCTCGCCGGAGCGGATGACGGAACGGCGAATTCCTGCAACAAGCAGCTTGCAAGGCATGAATGCCGTTATCCCATTGGTTTATTCGCTGGCTGCAGCGTGACTTTCCGGCACGACTGGTTTTTCGGCGGTTCCTTTTGTCATTTCGCTGGAAAAGAATCGGTAACCATTGCGCCCCTCTTCCTTGATCCGGTACATCGCCAGATCGGCATTTAGCAGCAGGGTATCCGCATCAATGCCGTCATCCGGATAGCAACTGATGCCGATACTGGCCGAGATAGACAACGTGTGCCCGGCGATATTGAATGAACTTGCCAGAACAGTGACCAGATTATCGGCAATCTTCATGGCGCTCGGGGTGGAGGACAAGCCGTCCAGCAATATGGCAAACTCGTCTCCGCCCAGACGGGCAACAGTGTCGTTTTCGCGCACGCATTGTCTGATTCGCGCCGCCGCCGCTCGTAACAACTGATCTCCTGTGGCATGCCCGAAGGAATCGTTGACGGCCTTGAAGTGATCCAGATCGACAAACATCACGCCGCCCTTTGTCCCATAGCGGCTGGCCCGGGCAACCGCTTCCCGAAGCCGGGCCTCGAACTGGCCGCGATTTGCCAGTTGTGTGAGCGTATCGTGATGGGCGAGAAATTCGAGTCGGGTTTCATACTGCTTGTACTCCGAGATGTCGTTGCTTACAGAGACAAAGTGGGAGACGTGCCCGGCCGGATCCTTGATCTGGCTGATGCTGAGCCGTTGGGGGTAGATTTCTCCGTTCTTGCGCCGGCTCCAGACTTCGCCTTGCCATTGGCCCAATGCGACGACCTGGGCCCATATGTCTTCGTAGAATGCTGCCGGATGCCGGTCGGACTTAAGCAGTTCGGGATGCTTGCCCAGTATTTCCTCGCGGGCATAGCCGGTCATGAGGGTAAATGCAGTGTTGACCCACACGATTTGCCTGTCCGGAGCCATGACAATCACGGAATCCACCGTATTCTCGAGTGCTTTGGCCGCGACACGCAGATCTTCTTCGGCCTTGGCCCTGTCCGTCACGTTCTGGATGGTGCCCTCGAAGCGTGAATGAGTGGAGGCGGCGCACGCCCTCCCGAGCTGATGAACGTATCGAGTCGCACCATCGTCTGTCACGATGCGATACTCAATGTCGAGCACAGCACCTCCAGACAAGGTGGCGACCAGTGCATTGCGTACCCACGTGCGATCTGCCTCATGCACGCGATCAAGAAACGATGTGAATGTCAGCGAGCTCGATTCCCCGGGGATGCAGAACACTTTGCACGCCTCCTCGGAAAGGAGGACATGACCGTTTTCGGAATTCCATTCCCAGTTGCCGAGTTGCGCGATGTGCTGCGCGGTCATTAGCTGTTCGCGACTACGTTGCAACTGCTCATCGCGCAGCTCGATCTGGTCCAGCATTTCATTAAACCCGCCGATCAGCGCTCCAAGTTCGTCATCGCCGGTGCTTCTTACCCGTTGGGAATAGTCCTTCACTGTGGACACATGCTTCATCGAGTCGGCCAAGCGGCTAATCGGCTCGGAGATGACCTTCTGTAGCTGCGAGGCGAACAGCAAGGCAATCAAGCCCGCCGTCATTACAATCAGAACCATGACAAAAGCATCAATAAGCAAGCTGGCGCGCAACGGTTCAATATCCGCTTCGAGGACAATCGTACCGATTCTTTCGTCATCCAGAACGATCGGACGCGAGATGCGGAGCGTTTCTGCAGCGAGCAGCAGGCCGTACCGTTTCGGGCTGTCGCGTGTCGCCTCGTGCGGGTCGAGATATTCCTTAGTGCCACTGCTCTTCCTGCCGAGTCCAGACCGGGCGTGGAAGCTGGCGAACAATTTTCCATGGGCATCATAGATATCGGCAGCGATGACCCCTGGGTCCGCATTGAGCGCTGCCAGAGTTTGCCCGGCCGACTCCGCATCCCTGAATGCCAGCGCCGAGGTAGAGTTTGTCGCGACAATTTTCGTCAGTATTGCGATGTGCTGTGCAAGGTTGTCCTGCGCGGCCGCCGTGTAGCGAACTGCAAGCGCGGTTGCCCCCAATGCCAGCGCAATACCGCAGGTCATCATGATGATCAGCGTCAGTTTGCTGCGCAGGGGAATATTTCGAAAGAGGCGCATGCCTTACGGGCTCCCTGGACTGTCGCTGACCGGGGTAGCCAGCTTGAGCAACTGGGAGCTGAATTTCAGACCGGCCCGTTCGCCCGCATTTCGTGCAATCTCGAACCGCAGCCTGTTGTCTGCCCTGACAAGATTGATCATTCCGCCGCTACGAATGAAATCTTCGGATTCTCCGATGGTCAAGATCGATCCGATGACGTGTGGAAGCGCTTGCCGAAGTTGCGCTGACATTGCGCTAACGAAGAGCAGGTGACACCCTGATGCGCCGCCGACGTTATCTACTGCCCGGACTGTGATGAGTTGTCCGCGGACTTTTTTCCCCGCGAGATATTGATGAATGATCCTGAAAGGCTCGTCGCCGCTGACACACAGAACGAAGGGCTCACCTGAAAGCCCGCTGGCTTCTGCAGGCCATTGCACGAATTTGGCAAAATTGTAGAGGAATGCCGCCTTGATCTGATATTCAACGGTTAAACCATCCCCAACATTCGCACCGTAGGTTGTCATGGTGGCGGGGGGTATTGCGAAGATGAGCAGTATCGCGATGGCGATCAGCCGCATGACTTTTGCCAGGCCGCGCAGCGCAAGCAGCCTCAGGCGCTCGATGCTGTTTGTTCGCACGCTTCCAACGCAGGCTGCGAACCTGACGTCATGCCGCTGCCTAGTAGTAGACGGTTGCAACGACAACATCAGCATAGAGCCCATTATGGACAGGTTGCCTGGCCGGCACCTTCCCGTAGATTTTGTGGTTTACGGGACTCCCCGTTCCAATGCCCGGGACCGAATCGATTCCAACCCGGTCGCCCCATGTCAGGGACCGGGAACTGTCGCGATAGAGGGCATAGACCAGGGTTTGCTCGTTCCGAGTCATCCTGCGGGCGGTCGTTGTTGCACCAACACCTGTTCCGGCATTCAATCCCACATCATAGAGAACGTCCGGTGTGCACGTAACCGTGATATCGGAGGTGGCAGTGGTCGCCACAGGCGTCAGCGGGTCGTAGGTGCCGAACGTCAGGGCACTGGCGCCTACAATGCAGGAATCGACCGCAGTCGCCGAAACCACAAATACTGCGGTAGACGACAGCGGGGGCAATTCCACGTTCATCAATGCCTCAAGACTCAGTTCGGTCAAATCCGTAGCTGCGTCGGAATGACAAACCTGAACGGCGGCGAACAGGCCTGCACCTGCGATCATTTGAACAAGTAATCGCTTTTTCATTCTGTGCTTATCTGCCTGCCTTAACCACACGCATGAAATTTTGTTTTCCAGATCAATAGTTGACGGTGACCACGATCGTGTCGCTGTAAATTCCTGGCGGCAGATTTTGCCCGGCAGAAATCCGCCCGTAGACCGGGTAGTTGCGCACGGTGGTCAACAGTCCAAGCAGATAACCATCAGAAACGATCGAGGTGCCGCCACTGCCATCACCCCAGATCAAGCTGCGGCCGGAATCCGTATAGAGGTTGTAGTTCAAGTTGTAGCCTCCTCCAGACATGGTTCTGCTGGTAAAAGTACCGCTTGACCCAGGGTTGAGCAGAATGTCATAGCTGACAAGAAGACTGAGCACGCCCAGTAGGGAGCAGCTTACCTGTACATTTCCGGTACCATCCAAGGGCGAGACGCTGAACGGGCTGTAGGTGCCGAAATTGGTCGAGCTTGCCGATGTTGTACAGTCCGCCAGTGCATGAGCGGCGTCAGTCCATAGCAGCGACAGTGTCGCGAGCAGGAAGGGCAGCAACTTTAGTTTTCGCCTCACGGCTTCACTCCGTGACATACGAATGGCCCAAGCATCGGCAGCGGGCCTGGATCTTTTGGCAGGGTAACTTCAATGTCACAGCTTTGCCCATTCCAGTGGGCCTGAACGACGTTCTGGCTCGTTAACCCTTTCACGTAAACCTCACCACGTAGCGCCACGGGGAACTCCTCGGTTCCACCCGCGATAGTAAGCAAAGCGCCTGCTGGTAGAGGCGCACCGTTTTCCATAATAATTCTGAGTAATGCGCCATGTGCCGGTTTGACTGGGAATTTTACGAGCGCAGCGCTTCGGCGCGAGAGCGACAGATTGAGCCGCAAGGTAGTGATCTCGGCGTCCAGCGGCAGGCTTTCCGCTTGAATGGTGATGGTGTTGTTCTGGTAGGGCCGCAACCGGGTCACCAGTGCGTAACCCCCTTTGGTACGGGCAATCGGTTGATTTTCGAGAAAGATGTCGACGTCATCGTATTTGCCGACCTGTACCACGGCAAAGCTGTCATCGAGCCGGCGCGCCAGGTAGGCGCGCCCGTCCAGTATCGCAATACCGCCGCTGGCGCCCGCTCGATAGCTGGTCGTGCCAGATAGCCCCGCGGCTTCCAGACGATAGGTCCCTATATCATTTTGCAGCAGCAGGCTGGCTTCGCTTCGGGCGTTGGCGCCGGAGCCTGCCAGCAGGCGATAGCCCATCCCGCTGCCTTGCGGCAGACTTTGCTGAACCTGCAAAGATGAAGAACTGGCTTTCCCGTCGCGATTCCAACTGGCACTGGCGGTTGTGCGTGTTCCCAGTGCATAAGTGACATTGATCCCGATACTGTAGGCATGGTCATCCCCGAGGGAGCGAAGTCCGAACAAGGACAGATAGAGATTATTCATGATGCCGAAGCTATAGCCGGCTGTGATGAACTTCGTATTGGCAGCATTGTGGCTGACTTGATCCGCATAGCTGACAAAGGCCGATCCCCCGTGACCTACCGCAAAACTCGCGCGGGCGAGATAAACGCTACGGGGTGCGTCATACGTCGGCCAGCCGCCAAGTTGTACAAATTGTGGCGTTGCCAAGCGCGTCTCCAGGCCAAAACTCACGGGCTTGCCCTGACGCTCAATCCCCAGTGACAGGAACCCCCCATTTCCCCCGGAGCCATGACTGACTGCTGTCGCCGCAGAGGCCACCCCTAGCGCTGGAATCAGGTAGCTGGCTGCGACACCGAGTGTCTGCTGTTTCGCCAGCAGTTCACCACGTATTTCCCCGGTCAACCGATCGCTTAGCCCGGCGCGGTGCGTCCCTGCCGCGAAGAACCCGCTGTAATCGCTGCTTTCAATGGCGTACTTGTTGCGGATGACGCCGGCTTCGTAGGTATAGTCGTGCAGTCCTGCCGACAGCAAACGGGCGCTGACCGTATAGGGTTGGGTGACGATGGTTTCCCGCCCTAGAACGTCACGCACAACCAGCCGTACTTGACCATCGCCGGTGATCAGCGGCGCGCGGGGGATTTCGAATGGACCATAGGGAACGTTCTGGCTCAGACGCAAGGCATTGTCAACGTAAAGATCGACGGTGGACGGTAAGGCGGCTTCACCCTTGAGGGTTGGTAGCGGGAAAGGTACAAAGTCAGGCTGGGTTGCGAAATTGGTACCCCATTGAATTCCCCCAAAGCGCACCGAGCGTCCCCAGGCGCCGGTACGGCTGATGTTGTCGCCGAGGTTCAGGCTGGTAAGGCTTGATGGCTCGTCGCGCGTCCAGGTAGTGTCCAGGCGAATGAAACGTTTCTTTCCATCACCCCCGTGACCGAGAAACGTCGATGTCCCAAATCCGAAACGGTTGAATACTCCAAATTCCAGCAATCCATCCAGTGCATGTCGGCCGCCCTGTGAATTGGCCAGCAGGTCGTAATTGAAAAAGCCGCCGGCCGCAGCCACGCCGGGCGGGACAAAAGTAGCGCGCTGGGTTGCGACTGTGGTGAGCGTGAAAGCCTCCGGCTGTCCATCAAGCACCAGTACCTGCTCACGTTCATCGATACGGTAGCGAAGACCAGCCACGGCATCGAGCGGGAAATAATCATTGCCCTTCACAACGATTGGCTGAATCTCCGGCAGGCGGATACGCCAACGGGCAAAATCGCCTGCGGTCGCGGCAAGATGGCCATCGCCAAGCCGGGCCAGACGAGCTGGAGCAGTGACGTCACTGCCATTGATGCGTATGGCGAGCCATACTTCCTTGTATTCGGATGGCCCTGCCGTTGCAAAATCGATGACGGCAGGACGATCCAATGGTATGTCAGCAACTTCCCCGGCCATTCCCCGAGTAGTTGTTGCCAGGATGATGCCGCTCATCAGAGTTCCCAGTCCGGGCTTATGGGCTCTGTAACTCAAGCTCGGCATGAGTGACGCCCTGATCGGTCGTGGCTGACAGATACACCTGCCGCCCTTGCCAAGGTCTGCTCAAGCGCATATTCCAGCGTTTTGTCTGCCCTGGCAGGAGATAGCTTGCCGCCACTTGGGATGCCAGGATCCGGCTTTCGCCAGGAGCACTCAGATTGATGTTTAAAATCCGTGCATGAGCGCCCCCGACGTTACCAACCTGGATGGAGATTGCATCGGCACCTGTCCTGACGGCAGACCACTGGAGCTTCGACTGGGTTGCCTGTGCTGCTTCAACAAAGACTGGAATACCCAGCCGCAGGGCAACCTGCAACCCCTGATAGCCAGGTTTCGGCGGAGAGGGCACTTCTTCGACAAATAAACGATACGCAAGCTCGCGGTCAGTACCGGAGGCGCTGCTCAAGCCCACACGGATGATCTGCGATACCCCGGGCGCAATGGTGAAAATGGGGGGGGTCACCAGAATATCCGGGCTCGGGTCGTAACGATCCTCTTCTCCGGCCGCCGACCATTTTGAGACCTGCAGCTGAACTACCATTGACGTACCGCCGGTGTTGCTCAAGGTAATGGCGGCGGTCGGTCTTGCGGCGGAAAGATCGACCCGGATCGGATTTATCCCAAGGCTCCCGGAATGTGCCCACAGGGGGCACAACGTCACTCCCAGCCACAAAGCGAGGCGTGCTGTGTAGCGAGTGAACAGGCACATGCGGGTTCAATAATTGACTGAAACGGTAATGGTGTCGTTATATATGCCGGTGTTCACGTTTTGTCCGGCTGGAATCTGGCCGTACACGATATGTGGTATGGCCAGACCGGTGCCTACCCCCGCCACCGTGTCGGTCCCGATGGTTTCACCCCATACCAGAAGGTGGGTGGCATCCTGATACAGCGAATAATTGAGTGTGTCGGCGACCTTGGTCATCTTGCGTACCGCCACGGTCGCGCCGCTACCGGTTCCTGCACTCAGCCCTAGCGTGTAAGCGCTGAGCAGCGTGCACTGGACAGTGACTGTCGTCGTGGCAGTAGCCGGGATCAAGGACAATGGATCGTATGTGCCAAAGTCGAGATCGGCGGCTGTTGCCGTACAACTACTGCCGACCGTTGCGGTTACCAGGAATGTCGTGGTTGCTACTGCCGCATGTGATGCCTGCATGGAAATTACAAGCGCAACCACCCCTACGATCTTTGAGATCAATTTGTACACTTTGTGTGTTCTCCCTGTTTTTTATATTTTGGACAATCGCATTTTGTTTTGATCTTATGGAAGATTAACGTAACGGCTTTGTAATGTTCTGTCAAGCACGTCAGGGCAATCAGGCGCGATCCCGACCTCGGCTAAACTTGGGCATATGGCTACTTACGCAATCGGTGACGTGCAGGGCTGTTTCGATCCGCTCCGGCGCCTGGTCGATGCACTGCCGTTCGATCCGGCGAATGATCGACTCTGGTTTGTCGGCGATCTGGTCAATCGCGGGCCGCAGTCGCTGGAGGTGCTGCGTTTCGTCAAGGCGCTGGGAGCGGCGGCGACGGTGGTGCTGGGCAATCATGATTTGCATCTGGTAATGCAGGCCGAAGGTTTTGGTCGTGCCAACAAGGAGGATACCCTCGGTCCGGTGCTGGCTGCGGCTGATCGCGACGAGCTGCTCGCCTGGTTGCGAGCGCAGCCGCTGTTTCATGCCGATGGCAACTGGGCGATGGTGCATGCCGGGCTGTTGCCTGCCTGGTCGGTGCATCAGGCGCAAGCCTTGTCTGATGAAGTTTCGGCGGCGCTTCAGGCGCCTGACTACCGCGAGTTTCTGGCGCACATGTGGGGTTCGGAGCCGGCGGCATGGTGCGACGATCTCGTTGGCTGGGAGCGGCTGCGCGTGATCGTCAATGCCATGACCCGGATGCGCTATGTAACGCCGGAGGGCGCCATGGAACTGCGTGCGGCCGGTTCCAAATCACCTCCCGGGCAAGGGCCGGCGGGTTGCCTGCCGTGGTTTTCCGTAGCGGGACGAGTGAGCGAGGGTCAGGTCATCGTCTGCGGTCACTGGTCGGCGCTCGGCTATCACGAAGAGCCGAACCTGCTGGCTATCGATACAGGCTGTCTTTGGGGCGGTACATTGACGGCGGTGCGACTGGAGGATCGACGGGTGTTTTGCCTGCCGTGTCCGCAACAAGCCCGGCCATTGGGCTGGGACTAGCTCCCGGGTCAGGCTCGTGTTTCAGCGCATGGCTGATGAGGCGGTGCGCGTGAGCGGCGAGATGCCGGCGATTGATGTCGCTGGATGACAGTGCGGGCAATAATTCGACGTGCGCTGTCAGGCTGCCGGCGCGGGCGATGGACCACAGGCAGGCAACGAGACTTGTGTCGCCGACATAATCCGCCGCATGGCTGCGCCGTCCGGAGGCATCGGCATAGCGCAGCACGACTGGCGTAACAGGAACACCGGCATCGATGGCGCTCTGGAACAGTGCGGCATGGAAGGGCAGTACCGCGTGGCCGTCGCTGGTCGTACCTTCCGGGAATACGGCGACCAGCCGCCCTGCGCGCAACTGCTCGACGAGATGCTCGCGTGTTGCCTGCGCCGCGCGGCGCGAGCCGCGTTCGAGGAAAATCGTTTCCGTCCGCTGTGAAAGCCAGCCCAGCAGCGGCCAGCTGCGCACATCATCCTTGGCGACGAAGGCCGCCGGGGCGAGGGCGTTGATGACGAAAATATCGAGGAAGGAGATGTGGTTGGCGACCAGAAACCCCTGCGGGGCTTCGCTCGCCGTGTTATCAGCGCCGACTTTTATCGTGACGCCCAGCCGATTCGCCAGCTGCCGCGACCAGCGTTGTTTCAGCGCCAGCCGGCGTGCATCGTCAATCCATGGGTAGACCAACGCAACGGTCAGCATCCCGCGCCCCAGATGGAGCGCGAGGCGAAGCAAACGCCACAGGGTGCGTGGAAGGCGCGGGACGTGCAGGGGGTGGGACGATGCGGTCATGGGTAAATCTTATGACAGCACCGTGACTTCAATGTGACAGTCAGTGTGAAACCCGTGTCACACCGCCGCCGGAGAGAATGCGCACTCGCTCGCCGGGATGGAACTGCTCGTCGGCCTCCTGCGTCACGGCGATCAGATTGCCATTGTCGAGCTTGATGGTGATTTCAAGCCCGGCCTTCTTGGTCGTGTGTTCCTCGATGACTTGCCCAGCCACTCCACCTGCCACAGCGCCAAGTACGGCACCGATGGTGGAACCCTTGCCGCCACCCACGTTGCTGCCGGCAACGCCGCCCACCACGGCGCCGGCGGCGGGGCCGACACCCGATTTCGCACCCTCGATGGTGACGGTGCGCACGGATTCGACCACGCCCATGCGTACCGTCTGTTCGCCGCGTGTTTGCGAGCGCGAGTAGGACGCGCCGGACTGGCTGCTGGCGCAGGCGGTGAGCATCAGTGCGGCAAATGCAACGAGTAACAGGTGATGGGTTTTCATGATGTGTCCTTTCAAAGAGGAGTCAAAGGGGTTCTGCGAACGCTTTTTGGTACTGCGCGGCGATGTCGTCGCGGCTTGGTTTGTGATTCTGGCCGCCCCGATGGGCGATCTTGATGGCTCCCATCAACGAGGCCAGGCAGCCGGTTTTCTCCCACGTCCAGCCCTGGGCAATGCCGTACAGCAGGCCGGCGCGGTAAGCGTCGCCACAGCCGGTCGGGTCGATGACGGCATCGGGCATCACGGAAGGAATGTCGATACAACGACCCCCGGTGTAAATCTGCGAGCCCTGGCCGCCGAGTGTGACGACCAGCGCCTGCACTTCGTCTGCCAGTTGTTCCAGCGTGCGGCCGGTACGTTCACACATGAGCCGCGCTTCGTAGTCGTTGACCGTGCAGTAGTCGGCGAGTTTCAGGAAGGCCAGCAATTCTTCGCCATCGAACATCGGCAGGCCCTGGCCGGGATCGAAAATGAAGGGAATCCCGGCGGCGTGGAATTCGTGCGCGTGCTGCAGCATGCCTTCGCGGCCATCGGGAGCGACGATGCCGAGGCTGACGCCGGCGGCGTCCGCGATGTGGTTCTGGTGCGAGTGCGTCATTGCGCCGGGATGGAAGGCGGTGATCTGGTTGTCATCGAGGTCGGTGGTGATGAACGCCTGCGCCGTGTAGCTGTCGGCGATTTCCCGGACATGGGCGGTATCGAGGCCGATCTGCCGCATGCGGTGGAGATAGGGTGCGCTGTCGTCGCCGATCGTTGCCATGACCAGCGGGTTGCCGCCCAGCAGTTTCAGGTTGTAGGCGATGTTGCCGGCACAGCCGCCGAACTCGCGGCGCATGTCAGGGACGAGAAAGGCGACGTTGAGAATGTGAATCTGCTCGGGCAGGATGTGGTTCTTGAAACGGTCGCCAAACACCATGATGGTGTCGTAGGCGAGCGAGCCGCAGATGAGTGTGTGCATGGAGGTTCTCAGGGGTAGAAAAGATAGAGGCGATAACCGCTGGCCGCCAGATTGTCGGTGGCAACGCTAAAGTTCACGGCCGCTTCGCCATTGGGCGGCATGCCTGCAGCGAGCGCGGTTTTGCTGTCCGGGGCGGGCAAATATTCGACAGGGGCAAGAACTTTGCGCGCAATGGCCTTGTCTGCCGTATCGGTCAGGGTAAGCTCGAGGCGGGGCCAGGCCTGGGCAAACGGCGCACGATTCTTCAGCGTGGCGGAGACATTGAGCCGCTCTGCGTGCTGCGGGTCGGGATGCAGGTCGGAGGCCTCGATGCCGATCAACTCGGCTTTGGCCGGCAGGCCCATCTCGCAACCGGCAAGATCGCACAGGGCAATCAGCGCCGGGCGCGTGTCCGGCATCCGTGTTGCCAGTTCGACGCGAAAGGCGAGGGTCATCTGCGCCGCCAGCGTCAGGAGCGCGAGCAGGCTGCCGACCAGCCAGGGCCAGCGGCGTGGCGCGGGCGGCGCCAGAATGAAAAATGGTTCAGGGTGTTCGGGGGTAGGTTCAGGAGCGGGTTCGAGGGCCGGTTCAGTCTCCGGTTCCGCGGCGGGTTCCAGCATTTCGATAACCGGAGTGGAGGCGGCGGGTGCCTCGGATTCTGGTTCAGGAACAGGCTCAAAAGTCGGCGCTGGTAATACGGCGGTTTCAGTGACTCGAGGCTCCTGCGGCGGCGCTGGCTCCGGTGCTGCAGCGATTTCCGGCCCGATTGCGGGCCCGGGCGTGGATGCTGGTTCCGCAGATGTCCTCCAGAGCGGTCTCCAGAAGCTTTTCCGGGGTGTCTCGATGGGTGGCGTCGTGATTGTGTCCGGCGTGTCCGGAGCGTCCGTTGCTTCGGCAATCGTGTCGCTGCTCGCCGGTTCGGGTATGTGCTCCAGTTGCTCCAGTGTTTGCGCTGGCGCCAGGTGCTCCACTGGCGGCGGGCGGAGGATGCGGGTTGCGGGCTCTTCCAGCAGGGTGTCGAGCGCATTGAAGGCGTGCTGGCACTGGCCGCAGCGGACGCGGCCAGACTGTGCCCGGAGCTGCTCGGGAGTGACGCGAAACAGGGTCTGGCAGGCCGGGCAACGGGTCAGCATGGCGGCATTTCACCTTCCAGCCGGATCCAGCCTTCATGTGTTTCCCCGACGTGCAGCGGCAGCCAGGGCGCATAGGCAGCGATGACTTGCCGGGCCTGTGTTTCGAGGATGCCGGAGAGCGCGATGCGGCCCCCCGGTTTGACGCGTCCGGCCAGCAGCGGGGCGAGTACGCACAGCGGATTGGTCAGGATGTTGGCGACGACGATGTCGAACTGTTCCGCGAGCGGCTCGCGCGAATGGCGCAGTTCGAGTGCCACGTCATTGTTGGCGGCATTGTCGCGGGCGACGGCGAGGGCGTTGCTGTCGATATCCACGCCCAGTACGGTGGTCGCGCCAAGTTTGGCGGCGGCGATGGCAAGGATGCCCGAACCGCAGCCGTAATCGAGCAGATGGAGCGGCTCCGCGTCCCTGTCCTTGAGGGTTTCGGTGAGCCAGCGCAGGCAGAGAAACGTTGTCGGATGCGAGCCGGTACCGAAGGCGAGGCCGGGATCGAGTACCAGATTGATGGCATCGGCATTCGGCGCGGCATGCCAGGAGGGGACGATCCACAGCCGGTCGGTGATCCGGATCGGATCGAATTGCGCCTGGGTCAGGCGCACCCAATCCTGTTCGGCGACGTCTTCCAGCGTGATTTCCGGCAGCGGGACGATGCCGGCGGCGAGCGTCGCAGCGGTGATGCGACTGACCAGATCAGCGGCGGGTTCGAACAGGGCGGTGACACAACTCTCATGCCACAGCGGCGTGGACAGTGCGGTGCTGCCGTCCGGTTCGCCAAATTGCGGGGTTTCCTGCTCGGTGCCGGCCCAGGCATCTTCCACGCTGACCGAGATGGCCCCTGCTGTTTCCAGTAAGGCATCGGAGAGTGCGTCGACATGCGCTGCATCGGTTTTGAGGGCGACACTGACCCACATGCCGTTATTTTCCTTTGTTGGCGTCGGATTTGGCCGCGAGTTTTTCTTCAAGGTAGTGAATGCTGGTGCCGCCCTTGATGAAGCGCTCGTCGAGCATGAGTTCCTGATGCAGCGGGATATTGGTCTTGATGCCGGTGACCATCATTTCGGAGAGGGCGATGCGCATGCGACGGATGGCCTGGCCGCGGTCTTCGCCGCTGCTGATGACCTTGCCGATCATCGAATCGTAGTGCGGTGGCACGGTATAGCCGGAATATGCGTGCGAATCGACGCGAATGCCGGGGCCGCCTGGTGGATGCCAGGTGTCGATTTTCCCCGGCGAAGGGGTGAATTTGAAGGGGTCTTCGGCATTGATGCGGCATTCGATGGCATGGCCGCGAATTTCGATGTCGCGCTGCTTGAGCCAGAGTTTCTCGCCGGAAGCGATGCGGATTTGCGCCTGGACGATATCTACGCCGGTGACTTGCTCGGTGACCGGATGCTCGACCTGAACCCGGGTGTTCATCTCGATGAAGTAGAACTCGCCATTTTCGTAGAGGAATTCAAAGGTACCCGCACCCCGGTAATTGATGCGGCGGCAGGCTTCGGCACAGCGCTCGCCAACGCGGGCGATGATGCGGCGGTTGACGCCGGGAGCCGGGGCCTCTTCGATCACCTTCTGGTGGCGGCGCTGCATGGAACAGTCGCGTTCGCCCAGATAAACCGAGGCGCCAAAGCTATCCGACAAAACCTGGATCTCGATGTGGCGAGGGTTTTCGAGGAACTTCTCCATGTATACGGTGGGGTTGTTGAAGGCAGCGCCCGCCTCGCTGCGGGTCATGGTGACGGCGTTGAGCAGTGCGGCTTCAGTGTGCACCACGCGCATGCCGCGACCGCCGCCGCCGCCGGCCGCCTTGATGATGACCGGGTAGCCCACCGCGCGTGCGATCTTGGTGATCTCCTTGGGATCGTCAGGCAGGGCACCTTCAGAGCCGGGCACGCAGGGTACGCCGGCGTCTTTCATGGCATTCTTGGCGCTGACCTTGTCGCCCATCAGGCGGATGGTTTCCGGTCGCGGGCCGATGAAGGCAAAGCCTGACGTCTCGACCCGTTCGGCGAAGTCGGCATTTTCCGAGAGGAAGCCATAGCCCGGGTGAATCGCCTCCGCATCGGTCACTTCGGCGGCCGAGATGATGGCCGGGATATTGAGGTAGCTTTGTCCCGAGGGTGCCGGACCAATGCAGACCGACTCATCGGCGAGCTTGACGTATTTGGCTTCCGTATCGGCTTCCGAGTGTACCGCGACGGTCTTGACGCCCAGTTCGCGGCAGGCGCGCAACACACGCAGCGCAATCTCGCCGCGATTGGCAATAAGCACTTTTCCGAACATGGTCAGGCAATCACGAAGAGCGGCTGGCCGTATTCCACGGCTTGCCCATTTTCGACCAGGATGGCCTTGATGGTGCCGGTGGCGTCGGATTCGATTTCATTCATCAACTTCATGGCTTCGATGATGCACAAGGTCTGGCCGGCAGTGACCGACTGGCCGACTTCGGCAAAGGGCGGCGTGTCGGGGCCGCCAGCGCGATAGAAGGTGCCCACCATGGGCGATTTCACGATATGCCCGGCGGTTTCAGCCGGCGGTGCGGGCTCGGTAGCAGAAGTCGGCGCTGGCGATGCGGCAGTCAGCGGGGCGAGGGCTGCTGCTGGCGCAGTGACGTAGGTTGCGGCGGGGGTGGCCCCCGGATTTTTTGCGATCCGGATTTTTTCTTCGCCTTCGCTGATTTCAAGCTCCGAAATGCCGGAATTTTGCACGAGGTCAATCAGGGTCTTGAGCTTTCTCAGATCCATGGAGGGGCTCCTTTATGTGGTGGATATGGCGTTCGGCTACCGCCGCGAATCAGACAGCGGCGGGTGCGCGCAGATGAAAGAGGGCGGCTTCGAGCGCGAGACTGTAGCCATGGCTGCCGAGGCCGACAATGACGCCGGTGGCAATGTCGGAAAAATAGGAATGCCGGCGGAATGGCTCGCGGGCATGGATATTGGACAGATGGACTTCGATGAAGGGGATGGCAACGGCCGCCAGCGCATCGCGCAGAGCCACGCTGGTATGTGTGTAGCCGGCGGGATTGATGATGATGAAGCCGATCTGCTGCTCGCGGGCAGACTGAATACGGTCGATCAACTCGCCTTCGTGGTTGCTCTGGAAGCTTTCCAGGCGCACGCCACAGACGCGGGCCCGCGCTTCCATCGTGGCATGAATGTCAGCGAGCGTGGTATGCCCGTAAATCCCCGGCTCGCGCGTGCCAAGCAGGTTGAGGTTGGGTCCGTGAAGTACCAGAACAGCCGCGCTTTGATCGGTGCTGCTGGTGGTTTTGTTGTGTGTTTGCTTCGTCATGACCGCAAGTTTGCCGCAAATGACCGCAGTTTGTCCAGCTTATTGCTTCGATAGCACACGCAGCCGAGCGTCCAGGTCTGCTTCCGAAAACTGGCCCAGCTTGACTGAGTCGAGCTTGCCGGTACGGTCAATGATGGCCGTAAAAGGGAGCGCTTGTGCTGCATTGCCGAGTGCTGCACTACCCTGCATGGTATCCATGGTGCCAATTAGCAATGGATAGGTAATTTTTTCTGCTTTGTTAAATTCGCGGACTTTATCTACACTATCGATGGCGATACCGACAAATTGGACGCCGTTGGTCTTGTATTTATCCTGCAGCCGGGAAAACGCCGGCATTTCCTCACGGCAGGGCGGACACCAGGTTGCCCAGTAATTGACGACCAGTATTTTCCCGCGCCAGTCGGACAGCTTTTGCCATTGGCCATCGGAGGTGGCGAGCCGCAGGTTCATCAGGGTGTTCACTGCTGCTTGTGCCGCGTTCCCGCTGGAGGGTGGGGCTTGGGTGGCCTGTTGTTCCCGGCTGCAAAGATAGCCGGCGCTACTGGCGATGCCGGCTATGACGGCTGTCAGGGCGAAGCGGATGATGGACTTATTCATTGTTTGAAAGGCTCATGGTTTGAGGGGTGAGCAGTATTTTGACGGCGGAAGCGGGTGCACTTTGACTGCCCGAGTGTCGACGCTGCCTGTTTGAGGGGAAAACGTCAAGCAGGATGGTAGTGTTTTCCAGTTCCAGCGCAAAGCGATCTTCCATTCCATTGGCTTGTCTGCGAGGCAGTTCCTGTGTTTCAAACGGCAGTCCATGCGCCAGTAGCCAGATTTCCACATCCTTGCTGCTGTCGGCGAAAATATGAAGGTGGATCGGAGAATAACGGCCGGCAGTGCCATCGAGTACTGCGCCGGTAAGCCGGGGCTCGAATGCGTCGAACAGGTGCATGGCATTGAGTGCCGTCTGACGTAGTTCGTGCAAGCGTTCGCTGTGTTCGTCTGCCTGGAAAATTGACTGCCAGGCGCGAAGTTCAACCTCGATTTCTTCATTGGTCGGGAGCGCCGTATCTTTGTCTGCCCCCATGGTTCGCGCAGCCTTGCGCTTTGCTGTTGCGTAATCGGTAATGCCGGTTTCAGCCATGAGCCGCGCGGCGGCGCCGGCGATGGCGCGACGCAGATGGCTGGTGGCAGCAGGGGCGGGTTTGCGGCGCGGCATGGCAGGGAAAAATTAGGCACCGGTTAGAATCCGCGAACATTATTTCACGGAACGATGACATGCATATTCATATCCTCGGCGTTTGTGGCACGTTCATGGGCGGAATCGCTCTTTTGGCGCGCGAGGCAGGACATCGGGTGACCGGTTGCGACTCTAATGTTTACCCGCCGATGAGTACGCAGTTGGTGGCGCAGGGCATTGATCTGGTAGAAGGCTACGACGCGGAGCAGTTGGCTCTGAAGCCGGATATGTGGGTTGTGGGCAACGCCGTTTCGCGCGGAAATCCTTTACTGGAAGCCATTCTTGCCAACAGCCTGCCCTATGTCTCTGGTCCGCAGTGGTTGGCCGACGCTATTTTGCGTGGGCGCTGGGTGTTGGCGGTGGCCGGTACGCATGGCAAGACCACGACAACTTCGATGCTGGCCTGGATACTGGAGGAAGCCGGCCTGAATCCATCCTTTCTGGTTGGCGGCGTTCCCACTGGCTTCGGTATTTCCGCGCGACTCACCGATTCTCCTTTTTTTGTGATCGAGGCGGACGAGTACGACACGGCGTTTTGCGACAAGCGTTCCAAGTTTGTTCACTACCGGCCGCGAACGGTGGTGCTGAACAATCTCGAGTTCGATCATGCAGACATTTTTCATGATCTTGCGGCCATCGAAACGCAATTTCATCATTTGGTACGTACTCTTCCCGGAAATGGGCTGATTGTCGCGAATGCGACCGAAGATGCCCTGAAACGCGTGCTGCAACGTGGTTGCTGGACGCCGGTGGAGTGGTTCAATTCCGCGGTCGACTGGTCGATTACTGAATCGGCGGGAGGCGGATTTGATGTGTTTCAGGCAGGCAGGCGGGTGGGGTGTGCGGAGTCGTTCGATCTTCCAGGTGTGCATAATCGCGCCAATGCGCTGGCTGCCCTGCTGGCTGCACGCCATGTCGGGGTGCCCATTGCGAGTGGGCTGAAGGCATTGACAACATTCCGTGGCGTCAGGCGGCGACTTGAGGTGCGAGGCGTAGAGCGAGGTGTGACAGTGATCGATGATTTTGCGCACCACCCCACGGCAATTCGCGCCACGCTTGAGGCGTTGTGCCAATCCAACCCCGACTCGCGGTTACTGGCGGTGCTTGAGCCCCGATCCAACACCATGAAATTGGGTGTGATGGCAGCGCAATTGCCAGCCAGCCTCAACCTGGCTGCCCAGGTATTTTGCTATTCGCGCAATCTTGGCTGGAATGTCGCCGAGGCGCTGGCACCGTTGGGCCGGAAGGCGGCGGTATTTGATGAGATTGAGCAACTGATCGCCGCTGTGGCAGTTGAAGCGCGCACAGGAGATCGGATCGTTGTCATGAGCAACGGCGGGTTTGAGGGGGTGCATGAATGCCTTCTGCAAGCATTGCGCGCCCGTTGAAACGGTTTGACCTGCATGCTTGCGATCTTTGCCCGGCGCGGCGAGACCGGAAATGCTTTTCGCTCGTGATAAACTTTGCGCGGTTTTTACTTATTTCTTTGACTCAGCTCAATACGTGGCTCCTTGACTGCGTGATAGCGCAGGGTGTGCCTGTGAGCGGTCATCGGACTTTGAATAATTACGTTTCGGTACGGCTATGACTGGCTTTTTGACTGGTTATCGGGAAGGTGCAGGCTATTGCCGTTCGACTGGCTGGTTTCTGCTGAAAATATGGGGTTTTTTGAAATGTGCATAAAAAAGACAGGGGTTCGGGCTGCGGCCCTATGGGCAAGCGGGGCAATTCTGGCTACGGTGACAGCGTCGGCCCAAGCCGGGTACCAGTTGAACTTTCAAGAACCGGCGACCAAGCTCGCACGCGAGGTTTATGACCTTCACATGATGATGATGTACATCTGCGGCGTTATCTTCGTCGGGGTGTTCGGGGTCATGTTCTATTCCGTATTCAAACATCGCAAGTCATCGGGGCGGACGGCTGCAACATTTCATGAAAATACAACGGTGGAGTTGATCTGGACGATTATTCCGACGATTATCCTGATAGTCATGGTGTGGCCGGTAACCAAGGCATTGATTGCCATGCGTGATACGTCAAGTGCTGACATAACGATCAAGGCAACCGGCTATCAATGGAAATGGGGCTATGACTACATCAAGGGCGAGGGCGAGGGCATCAAGTTCATGAGTATGTTGTCGACCCCGCGGGAGCAGGTCGAGGGAAGGGCGCCCAAAGGCGAGCATTACCTGCTCGAAGTGGACAACAATGTTGTTGTTCCGGTAGGGAAAAAAATTCGCATTCTCACTACGGCCGAAGATGTGATTCATGCTTGGTATGTGCCAGCGTTTGCAGTCAAGCAGGATGCGATACCCGGGTTCATTCGCGACACCTCGTTCCGCGCTGACAGAGAGGGAATTTTTCGTGGACAGTGCGCCGAGTTGTGCGGCAAGGATCATGGCTTCATGCCGATTGTTGTTGAGGTGGTGTCTGCCGAGAAATACAGCGCATGGGTGGCTGAGCAGAAGGCCAGGCTGTCCGTTGCGGCTGAGGATCCGAACAAGGTCTGGTCGCTCGATGAACTGAAGCAGCATGGCGAAGCGGTGTACACCAAAAATTGTGCGGCCTGTCACCAGGCGACCGGAAAAGGGCTGCCGCCGGCATTCCCGGCGCTTGATGGCTCGAAGATTGCAACCGGCTCCAAAGAGGTGCATCTCGATATCGTCCTGAATGGCAAGGCAGGGACCGCGATGCAGTCTTTCGGCAAACAATTATCGGATACGGACATCGCCGCCGTGCTGACCTATGAACGTAATTCCTGGGGCAATAAGACGGGCGACATGGTGTTGCCGGCGGAAGTGAAGGCCGCCCGTAAATGATTGCCGAAATTTGGGTAAGGAATATTGAGTCGGATATCAGGAGATTGAAATGAACATAGCTACAGCCGCAAATGGGCACGTCACGGCCCATGACGATCACGATCATGCACCCAAGGGGATGATGCGCTGGTTGACGACCACCAATCACAAGGATATTGGTTCGATGTACCTGTGGTTCAGTTTTTTCATGTTTTTGGTCGGGGGCTGTATGGCGCTCACGATTCGTTCCGAGCTTTTCCAGCCGGGACTGCAGATTGTCAGGCCCGAGTTCTTCAATCAATTGACAACGCTGCATGGCTTGATCATGGTGTTCGGGGCCATCATGCCGGCTTTCGTCGGCTTCGCCAACTGGATGATCCCGTTGCAAATCGGAGCTTCCGATATGGCGTTCGGGCGCATGAATAACTGGAGTTTCTGGCTGTTGCCGCCCGCCGCCTTGCTGTTGGTGGCGTCGATGTTTGTTCCGGGGGGCGCTGCCGCCGCCGGATGGACGCTTTATCCGCCGCTGACGATTCAGCAGGGGATGGGAATGGACATGGCGATTTTTGCCATTCATATCCTTGGCATTTCTTCCATCATGGGCTCGATCAACATCATCACCACGATCCTTAATCTGCGTGCGCCGGGCATGACCCTGATGAAAATGCCGCTGTTTTGCTGGACATGGCTCATCACCGCTTATCTGATCATTGCGGTCATGCCGATATTGGCCGGCGCCGTGACCATGACTCTTACCGATCGGCACTTCGGCACGCACTTCTTCAGTGCCGCCGGCGGTGGTGATCCGGTATTGTTTCAGCATATTTTCTGGTTCTTCGGTCACCCTGAGGTGTACATCGTCATCATCCCGGGGTTTGGTGTCGTTTCGCAGGTTATTTCAACGTTTTCGCGCAAGCCGGTGTTTGGCTATGCCTCAATGGTTTACGCGATTGCTGCGATTGGCATACTTTCCTTTACCGTATGGGCGCACCACATGTACACCACGGGCATGCCAATTTCGGCCCAACTCTATTTCATGTACGCAACCATGCTGATTGCCGTGCCGACAGGAGTGAAAATATTCAACTGGACGGCGACCATGTGGCGTGGTTCGCTGAGCTTTGAAACTCCCATGTTGTTTGCAATCGGCTTCATCTTCCTGTTTACGCTGGGCGGTTTCTCTGGTTTGGTGTTGGCGATGGCCGCAGTGGATGTGCAGATGCAGGATACCTATTATGTAGTGGCCCATTTTCACTACACCATGGTGGCGGGCGCCTTGTTCTCGGCATTTGCGGGGCTTTACTACTGGTTGCCAAAGTGGACTGGTCATATGTATAACGAAAAAATGGGCCAGCTTCATTTCTGGTTATCCTTTGTTTTCTTCAACATGACTTTTTTCGTGCAGCACTTCCTTGGCATCGCTGGCATGCCGCGCCGTATTCCGGACTATGCGCTTCAATTCACGGAGTTCAACCAGATTTCAACAATTGGCGCCTTTGGTTTCGGTCTGTCCCAGCTGCTGGTGGTTTATAACGTGATTTCCTGCATGAGAAGCGGTGAAAAGGCTCCCGCAAAACCATGGGAAGGGGCTGAGGGGCTGGAATGGGAAGTGCCGTCGCCAGCACCCCACCATACATGGGAAGTACAGCCGATCATCAAATGACCGCTTTGATTCTGAGTGCATTGGACAAAAGTAATGAGCGGTACCAATAACCCGAAAAATTTGCGGACAGCGTTGATTCTGGGCGCTTTCGCACTTGCGGTATTTTTCGGATTTATCGCTCGTTACTGGTATCTCCAGAAGTGAACGCAGTTCGGGAAGGGCAGAACCGCAGAACCCTGCTGAAACTGGCGGTATTTTCGTTGGCGATGTTTGGTTTCGGTTATGCACTGGTTCCACTGTATCCGGTGGTTTGCTCAGTGCTAGGAATCAACCAGACCGGGGTGGATGAGGCCAAGGCCAATACACAGGTTGATGCGAGCCGATCGGTGGTTGTCGAGTTCGATACCAATGTGCATGGGATGCCCTGGAAGTTTCGCCCCCTGGTCAGTCATGTATCAGTGCATCCCGGCGCAGTCGCGCAGGTGATGTTCGAGGTGGTGAATACACTGGATGTTCCTGTCACGGGACAGGCGATACCCAGTTATGGCCCACAGCTGGCAGCGGAGTACTTCCGCAAGCTGGAATGTTTTTGCTTCAATAAGCAGGTGTTGAAGCCTGGTGAGCGACGCCAGATGCCGGTGGTTTTTGTGGTTGATCCGGCATTGCCGAAAGATATCTCCACGATTACTTTGTCGTATACGTTTTTTGAGGTTGAGGGTAATCGGCGCGCTGTGCAGCATTCTGCCAAGGTGGGCACGTGAGCCTGCCAGAGAAGCCGCCGCGAAAAGCCGGGTTGCTGATGATCGTGTCGGCTGTCATGGCATCGTTTCTCGGAATTCGGCGACGTAACGATTACGAGTCCGATGCAGCCAGTTTGTCGCTGGGGCAGGTAGTGATCGCTGGAATTGTTGGCGGAATTGTCTTTGTTGCCGGAGTCGTGGTGTTGGTCAAGGTGGTCATGGCAAATTTAACAAGTGGTAATTAATGGAGTTTGAAGGGAGAGCAACGATGTCTACAGAGCACCATCAAGAAAGCTATTACTATGTCCCGGGACCTTCTGCGTGGCCGTTGGTTGGCTCGCTGGCCCTGTTTCTCCTGGCCATTGGCGCTGTCATGGTCATGAACAAGACGGGTCCGGGCACGTTGACCCTGCTGGCGGGTTTCGCCGTGCTTTTTTACATGATGTATGGCTGGTTCGGGAAAGTGATCGGGGAATCCGAAAGCGGAGCCTATAACAAGCGCGTCGATGGTTCTTTCCGCTGGGCAATGGGCTGGTTCATTTTTTCCGAAGTCATGTTCTTCGCCGCTTTTTTTGGAGCGCTCTATTATCTCCGAACTATTTCGGTGCCAGATCTTGCGAGCGCAGACAACGCCCTGCTTTGGCCGGACTTCAAGAGTGTGTGGCCAAGCGCAGGCCCTGACTTCAAGGAAGAGTGGGAGGCAATGAAGCCGTGGGGAATTCCCGCCATCAATACACTGTTGCTGCTGACGTCAGGTGTTACTCTGACGTGGGCGCACTGGGGTTTGATGAAAGGCAATCGTACGCAACTCAAGGCCGGGTTGTTTCTGACGGTGTTGCTTGGTTCGGTGTTTCTTGGTTTTCAGTTTTATGAGTACGGCCATGCCTACCATGAGATGAATCTGACGCTGGCGACTGGCGCTTATGGCAGTACGTTTTACATGCTTACCGGATTCCACGGTTTTCACGTTACCGTCGGCACCATCATGCTGATAGTCATGCTGGGGCGATCAATGAAAGGCCATTTCACAGCCGAGCATCACTTCGCCTTTGAAGCGGTTGCCTGGTATTGGCACTTTGTTGATGTGGTCTGGCTGTTCCTGTTCGTCGTGGTGTACTGGCTCTGATTCTTTCATCGTCTGCCGGTACGGGTTGCCGGCAGACGCTGTTGCCAGCCAGGGTCATCGGCCATTGATCAAAGTCGATGACCGATGAGGCCAAAGTAATGGGCCAGCATAAGCAAAAGGAATAAGCCCAAGGACAACGCAACTCTGGATGTCAGGGCTTTGACTGTCCGAGTTGATCCGCTATTGTCTTTGAACAGGAAATACAGAGCCGAGAACAGGCTGGCAAAAATGGCAACCAGTATCAGAATGACGACAATTCGCACGGTTTGCTTTCGGTCTGGCGGGTTTGCGAAACAGCAGTTTACCGGAAAAGCATTTACCCACTGATTCCCATGCACACGTTGCTCATTCAGTAATGGCAAACTCTGTTTCACGGCGCCGGATAGTCCCGACACTTGCAGCTATTTTGGTAATCGCCGTAACCCTGCGGATGGGGTTCTGGCAGCTGGACCGGGCGCGGCACCGCGATGCACTGGAAACGCAGCTGAGTGCCGTCCGCAACGCAGTTCCGCTGCAGTTGGGAACGGCAATGCTTGATGGCAAGGCGCTGGAATTCCACCCCGCTCAGGTGCGTGGGGAGTGGATAAAGGAGAAATTGGTGTTTCTGGATAACCAGGTTTACCAGGGGCAGGCAGGGTTTGAAATACTGATGCCGCTCCACGTTCCTGGCACAGATACAAATGTGCTTGTCAATCGCGGCTGGATTCGTGGCACCAACGACCGGAGTCGTTTACCGGATGTCGTGACCCCCGCCGGGATGCAATCAGTCACCGGCCTGATCCGGGAGAGAACGCCAAGGGTGGGCTCGGTCGGAGTGGGAGCGCGCACGGGCAATATCTGGAGTGAAGTTACTCCGGCCGGTTTCGCCGAATGGGCTGGCTTGCCGCTACAGCCGCTGGTGCTGTATCAGACCAGCGAAACACAGGACGGACTGATACGCGATTGGCCGCATCCCGGGAACGGTGCCGATCGCAACCGGGGCTATGCCTTGCAATGGTTTGCAATGGCCGTGGTGACGGCGGCGTTTTGGGGTTATTACTTTTTTCGCCGTAGTAATGGACGCAATGACAAAGACACGTAGAACCCTGTTGCTGCTGATTGCTGTTGGCACATTGCCGATAATCGCCTCGTACTCCGTGTATTTGTGGTGGCGCCCTGCGTCACACATGAATCACGGAGAACTGCTGGAAACCCGCTCTGCCGGCTTGCAGGGGATGAAGACAGCCGACGGCCAGGCTCTGGCGGAGGTTGTAGCGAAGAAGTGGGTGCTGTTGACGGTGCAGCCTGCCAGTTGCGACGTGCGGTGCCAGAACAAACTGTATCTGATGCGTCAGATTCGCACGGCACAGAATGAAAACATGCTGCGGCTTGAGCGAGTATGGATTGTGCCCGGGGTGGAACAACCCGATCCGAAACTGCTTGCGGCGCTCCCGGGGTTGCATCTGGTTCATGCCGCCGATCAAAGCCAGTTGCAGTTGCTACCTCTGGGGGCTGATCCCGGAGCATACATTTTCCTCATTGATCCGCTGGGAAATCTGGTTTTGCGCTACGATGACCATTCCGAACCCAAAGGCATGCTGGCTGACCTCCGCCGGCTGCTGCGTTACTCGGGGCTGGGCTGATGCTATCGCTGACTGATGGAGCCTGACGCTATGAGTATTGCCCACCCCGCAGCAAAATCCACCGACCTTGGCTTGATCATTAGCGACTACCTCACACTGACCAAGCCACGCGTCGTATCGCTGATTGTTTTTTGCGCATTCATCGGCATGCTGCTGGCGCCCAGCGAAACCCTGACGCTGTCCCGCGTGGCTGTCGCGACGTTTGGTATCGCGTTGGTCGCAGGCGCCGCTGCCGCATTCAACTGCCTGGTAGAGCAGCGGATAGACCAGAGCATGGCCCGCACGCGTGGCAGGGCTACAGCGCGCGGTGTAATCAGCACTCGTGCCGCCCTGCTATGGTCGCTCGTGCTAGGCGGGCTAGGCATGGTGCTGCTGCTGGCTTGGGTGAATACACTGACGGCTGTGCTGACGTTTGCCACATTTGTCGGTTATTCCATCATCTACACGCTGATTCTCAAGCCGCGAACGCCACAGAATATCGTGATAGGCGGACTCTCTGGCGCGATGCCGCCGGCGCTTGGCTGGGCCGCCATTGCCGACAATGTTCCGGCCGAAGCATGGATTCTGGTGCTGATCATTTTCGTCTGGACGCCGCCGCATTTCTGGGCACTGGCGCTTTATCGCACCAAGGAATACGCCGCCGCCGGCGTCCCCATGCTGCCTGTGACGCATGGCCCGGAGTTCACCCGGTTCCATGTTTTTCTGTATACGATACTGCTCTCTACGGTGACGTTGCTGCCTTTCATCATTCGCATGAGCGGCTGGGTTTACCTGGCGACCGCGTTGGTGCTGGATGCAATTTTTCTGCGTTATGCGTGGCTGATATGGCGTCATTACACCGATCAAATCGCGCAAAAAACATTTCGCTACTCCATTTTTTATCTTTCGGCGATCTTCGCGGTATTGCTCATCGATCATTTCATCCAGTGATGATGCGACGCCTCGCCATGATTCTTTTCACCTGCCTGATGGCGGCATGCAGCGAGCCGCTGCACTTCAATGCGACAGACATTACCGGAAGTGGCATCGGTGCCGATTTCTCCTTGACCGATCACACGGGAAAGCTACGCCACCTCGCAGATTTCCGCGGCAAGGTCGTGGTCGTATTCTTCGGTTTCACACACTGTTCCGAGGCTTGCCCGGTGACGTTGAAGGCGCTGGCGGATGCCCTGCGCTTGCTGGATACTGAAGCGGCTGCGCGCACACAGGTTTTGTTTGTGTCGCTAGATCCGGAACGTGATACCGAATCGGCGTTGGCGCACTATGTGACGACGTTTGACCCTTCGTTTCTCGGCTTGCGTGGTGAGGCAGCAACGGTCGAGCAGGTGTCGAAGGCATTCAAGGCGTACAGCAAAAAAGGGCCGGCCAGCGGTGCGGGCGATTACTCTGTAGACCATTCTTCCGGGTCGTATGCCTACGATCCGGAAGGGAAAATTCGCTTGTACATCAATTATGGCGAAACTCCGCAGCGGATTGCCGATGACCTGAAGCTACTTCTCGCCGGAAAATAACAAAGGCAGCCGTAGCTGCCTTTGGGAATGCCGCGTCAACGCAACGTTCAGGTTTGCAGTGCCAGCAGGCCCTTCATCTTCTGCAGGGCCTTGGCTTCGATCTGGCGGATGCGTTCGGCAGAGACGCCGTATTCGTTAGCCAGATCATGCAAGGTCGCGGTCTTTTCCTCCTCGGCCACCAACCAGCGGCGCTGGACGATGGTTCGGCTGCGGTCGTCGAGCGCCGCCAGCGCCGCATGCAGCCCTTCATCTTCCAGCCGGTCGCGTTCCTTGCGTTCCAGAACGGCTACCGGCTCGGTATCGTAGTCGGCAGCCAGGTAGGCAATGGGTGCGTAGCGGTCTTCGTCGTCCTCGGCCAAGGGTTCGAGTGAAATATCGGCGCCGGTGAGACGGGTCTCCATTTCCACAACCTCTTCCGGCTTGACGCCGAGCTGTTTCGCGACGGCATTTACCCCGCCTACATCCAGTGTGCTGAAACCCTGGCGTCCCCCATCCTGCTGCGCCAGCGACGCCTTGATGCTGCGCAGATTGAAGAATAATTTGCGCTGTGCCTTGGTTGTGGCAACCTTTACCAGGCGCCAGTTCTTGAGGATGTATTCATGGATTTCAGCCTTGATCCAGTGCATGGCGAACGACACCAGCCGCACACCGCGGTCCGGATCGAAGCGTTTCACTGCCTTCATCAGGCCAATATTCCCCTCCTGAATCAGGTCGGCATGCGGCAGGCCGTAGCCCAGATAGCCCCGCGCAATGGCGATCACCAGGCGCAGGTGCGAAGTTACCAACTCCCGCGCCGCCTCGACATCGCCGACCTCCCGGAACCGCTGCGCCAGCAGGCGTTCCCGAGACTCACTCAACAACGGCATACGCTGCGCCGCAGCGATATACGCCTCGATGCTGCCGTTCGTCGGTGCGGCGGGAAACTGGTTGATCGTCAGAGCATTACTCATGGCATTCTCCTTTTCGTGAATATTAGCACTCTGGCAACCCGAGTGCCAGATGGCAGCCCCCGCCTCGGCAAGAGCCCTGACCCCGGCGATGGCTGTCATCAAAACACGCCCTCCATGATTGCCTGGCTAACACAATGGGCAGTAGACTTCCACTCACGGAAAAGTTCCACCTAGGCGGATGCCTGATGAAGGACAATATAAACCAGTGTGTGTAAAAACCCTGCTCCGGGAAAAGCCCATGGGTTTCCAAAAGTGGACTGAAAACGCACCGAGGCCGCCACGGCCGGAAATGAAACCCCACGGCACATGGCGAGCGTCAAGGCTTTCCAGATAGGCAAAACCGAAGTCACGTTGGGCCAGTTCAAGAAGTTCATCGAAGCCACCGGCGATGCCCGGCTGGCAAGCTCAACCTGCACGATGACGATACGCCTGTCGTGCAGATATCTTGGGATGATGCGCAAGCATTCATCGAATGGTTGAACCAGAGCAAACCCTCCAGCGACCGCGGCGTATACCGACTCCCTTCCGAAGCGGAATGGGAGTATGCCTGCCGTGCCGGCGGCAATCTTGCGTACTGCGGCGGAGAGGGCCTCGCCACGGTTGCCTGGTATGACGAGAATGGCGGCGAGCGCCCCACCCGGTCGCGGGCAAGCAAGGGAACGCCTTTGGCCTCCACGACATGAGCGGGAATGTGTGGGAATGGGTGGAGGATTGCTGGCATGACAGTTATCGCGGGGTGCCCGATGACGGCAGCGCCTGGGTTTTTGCATGCAATTCGGGCGGCCGCGTGCTGCGCGGTGGCTCTTGGTATACCTTTGCCAGTCTGGCGCGGGCGTCGGGTCGCAATGCCCATCCGCCGGCGGATGGGCATTATCTGAACGGGTTCCGCGTCGCCAGAACCCGTTCGCCCTGATCGTCCCCGGCGGCAGATTTTTGGTGCGGCTCCTGCTGAACGGGCGAAAAGTCGGCGCTGGCAATACGGCGTTCAGCGCAGGTACTGGCGCAACGAAAGCAGTGCGCCCAGCCAGCCAAGGCCGGTGGCACTGCCCAGCAGCAGGGCCGAATCCCGCAGGCTCAGGGGTTGCAAGGCGAGGTTGAGGCCGTAGAGCTGGGCCAGATCGCTCAGGGGCGCGCGCAACCACAGGGCAGTTCCAGTGGCCAGCAGGAGGGCCAGCAGGCCGCCACCCAGACCCAGCAGCGCGCCATAATAAAGAAAGGGGCGGCGCATGAAGTGGTCGGTCGCGCCGAGCAGCTGGCTGACTTCGATTTCGGCGCGCCCCACCAGCACCTGCATGCGGATGATGTTGAAGGTAATGGCAATCAGCCCGAGGCCCAGCAAGGCGCCCAGCAACGTGACCGCCGTACGGCCCAGCCGCAGCAGCGCATCAAGCCGCTGCAACCAGGCCGAATCAAGCTGGACGTGTTCAACTTTTGGCCATTGACGAAATTCGGCGGCAAATTTCTCCAGTGCCTGGGGACGGTCGTCAGCTGCCACGACGACGAAGGCATCCGGGAATGGATTGGAGGGCAGGACGTCGATGACACCTCGCAGTCCCTCGCTGGTTTTCAGACGCGCCAGGGTTTTTTCTCGCGGCAAAAATTGAACCTGTTTCACCCCGCTGAAGTTTTTCAGGCGTACTTCAATTTCTTTGGCTTCCTCGGCGCTGGCGTCGACGGACATGAACAGGGAGATTTGCGGCATCGCCGAGCTGGTTTCGGCCAGACGCTGAATGTTGGCCAGCAGCATCTGGCCGCCGGCAGGGAAGGCCAGTGCAACGCCGATGGCCAGCAACGACAGCAGGGTATTCATGGGCGCCGCGAGCAGTCGGCGTAATGCCAGCCGCGCGGCACGGACATTCTGCGTCAGCCAGGTCTTCACGAGCGCAGACTCCCGTGCGCCAGCTCGATCTGGCGCGCGCCGGGAAACAGCGGCGTGTCATAGGTTGCGATCAATACCGTGACTCCGGCGCGGTGAAACTCGCCAAAAATGCGCCCCACGTCCTCTGCGGTTTCGTGATCGAGATGCGCCGTGGGCTCGTCGGCGAGGAGCAGCGCCGGTCGGCTGACGACGGCCCGGGCGATCGCCAGACGCTGCTGTTCGCCGCCCGAGAGCGCAATCGGCAATGCTTTTTCGCGCCGCGCGAGCCCTACCTTGTCCAGCGCGGCACGCACGCGATGCACGGCTTCCTTCGGCGGAAAGCCGATGATGGCCAGCGGCAGCATCACGTTATCGAAGACGGAGCGATCAAACAATAATTTCTGATCCTGCAACACCATGCCGATGCGACGGCGGACATAGGGCAGGGCCGAGCGCGCCAGCACCCCGATATTTTGCCCACCGAGCAGCACCGAACCGCTGGTCGGCCGCTCAATCGCAGCAATGAGTTTCAGCAGTGTCGACTTGCCGGCCCCTGAATGGCCGCTGATGACGACCAGTTCGCCTTCCTCGACATGGAAGCTGACGTCGGTGAGAGCAGTGATGTCGGGCGGGTAGCGCTTGTTAACCCGGTCGAAGCGAATCACGGCGCGGTTCCGAGCAGCGCCTCGACAAATTCGGCGGCGCGGAAGGGTTGCAGGTCGTCAATGCCTTCGCCAATCCCGATGAAGCGCACCGGCTTCGGGCATTGCCTGGCAATGGCGGCGAGCACGCCGCCTTTGGCGGTGCCGTCGAGTTTGGTGACGATGAGGCCGGTGACGCCGATCGCCTGGTCGAAGGCCTTGACCTGTTGTACGGCGTTCTGCCCGATGGTGGCATCGAGTACCAGCAGTACTTCATGCGGGCCGCTGGGTTCGGCCTTCTGGATCACGCGCCGCACCTTGGCGATTTCTTCCATCAGGTGCAGTTGTGTCGGCAGGCGGCCGGCGGTGTCGGCCAGCACCACGTCGATGTGGCGGGCGCGGGCGGCATGGATGGCATCGAAGATCACGGCGCCCGGATCGCCTCCCGTCTGGCTGATGACGGTGACGTCGTTGCGGCTGCCCCATTCGGCGAGCTGCTCGCGCGCCGCCGCGCGGAATGTGTCGCCGGCCGCCAGCAGCACGCTCTTGCCAGTGGATTGGAAATGCTTGGCCAGCTTGCCGATGGAGGTAGTCTTGCCGGCGCCATTGACGCCGGCGATCATGATCACAAACGGTTGCTGGCCGCCGGCATCCAGCGCTTGCTCCAGTGGGGCAAGCAGTGCCGTGAGGCGTTCCGCCAGCGCCGCGCGCAGTTGCAGCGGAGACTCCAGTTTGTCACGCTTGACGGCGATTTTCAGCTCGTTCAGCAGCCAATGGCTGGCATCGATGCCGCAATCGGCCGTCAGCAGCGTGGCTTCGAGATCGTCGAGCAGTTCGGCATCGATCCGGCTGCGGCTGAACAACTCGCCCAGCGGCATCGTCAGCGCCGCACGGGTGCGGGAAAGCCCGGCCTTGAGTCGCTCGCGCCAGCTGGCGCCCGAGCTTGCAGTCCCGCCTGCCCCGGTGGCCGTGGGTTCGGAGGGAGCGGGTGCAGCGTCTTTCTTGAGGAAACCAAACATCGGCAGTGGGTGTCGGAGGCTGTGGCGCGTTAAGATAACGCGGCAACAAATTCTAACAGACCGATCCGATCCATCTGCCGTCATCAAATCCTGCGGTATCGCACAGCCGAATCCCACCATGAAAGCATTCGTTTTTGTCCCTATCCTGCTGTCTCTCGTCGTTCTGCCCGCGCCAGCGCTTTGCGCCCCTTCGGGGACTTCTGGCGCCGACCGTGCGCCGGATACCCCCCATGAAATCACGCTGGCCAACGGCCTGCGCGTGATCGTCAAGGAAGATCATCGCGCCCCGAGCGTGGTGCATATGGTCTGGTATCGCGCCGGCAGCATCGATGAAAAGGATGGCAGTTCGGGCGTCGCCCACGACCTCGAACACCTGATGTTCAAGGGCACGAAAACCCTGGCGGCAGGCGAATTCAACAAACGTGTGGCCGAGGCCGGCGGCCGCGACAATGCCTTTACCAGCTACGATTACACCGCCTATTTCCAGATCGTGCCGAAGGCTGCGTTGCCGGAGATGATGCGGCTTGAAGCCGACCGGATGAAGAATCTGGCATTCACCGAAAAGGAATTCACCTCCGAGATGAAGGTAGTGATGGAGGAGCGGCGCTGGCGCACCGAAGATAACCCGCAATCGCTGGTGCATGAGAACCTCCGTGCCGTAGCCTTTATCGCCCATCCCTACCGCCGCCCGGTGATCGGCTGGATGGATGACCTCGAACACCTGACCTGGCAGGATGCGCGCGACTGGTACACAACATGGTACGCGCCGAACAATGCCTATGTCGTGGTAGCCGGCGATGTCGATTACCGCGAGGTATTCCGCCTGGCGCAAAAATATTACGGCCACTACCCGTCCCGCGCCTTGCCACAACGCAAGCCGCAGCACGAGCCAGAGCAGCTCGGCATCCGTCGTCTGACGGTGAAGGCGCCGGCCAAGCTACCCTATCTCGCCATGCTGTGGAAAGTACCCAAGCTGAACGATCCGCGCCGGGATCGTGACCCCTATGCGCTGGAAGTGCTGGCCGCCGTGCTCGACGGCCACGAGGCGGCACGGCTGGCGAAGAACCTGGTGCGCGGTTCGCGCCTGGCCCAGTCGGCCGGCGCCGGTTACGACGGTACCTTGCGCGGTGAAGCCAGTTTCCTCATGGATGGCCAGCCGGCGGAAGGCAAAAGCGTGGCCGAACTCGAAGCCGCCCTGCGCGGCGAGCTCAAGCGCATTCAGGACGATGGCATCACAGCGGAAGAGCTGCAACGGGTGAAAACCCAACTCGTCGCGGCGCAGACCTACAAGCGCGATTCGCTGATGGCGCAGGCGATGGAAATCGGCAGCACCGAAGGCGCTGGCCTCTCCTGGCGTGACATCGACTTGCTGGTGGAAAAAATCCGGAGCGTCAGCGCCGCCGAGGTGCAGGCCGTGGCGAAGAAATATTTTGTTGATGAGCACCTGACCGTCGCCGTGCTCGACCCGCAACCCATCGACGAAAGCAAACCCAAGCGTCCGCCACCGGCGACCCGTCATTGAATCCGGAATTCCTGTGATGAAAACTTTGCGAACCCTGTTTTTCTTTTTCTTATCACTTGTGTTGCCCGCGCTTGCGCTGGCGGGCGTGAACATCGAGCACTGGACGACAGCCAGCGGCGCGCGGGTGTATTTCGTCGCCGCGCCACAGTTGCCGATCCTTGATGTACAGATGGATTTTGCTGCCGGCGAGATGCTGGTTGCGCCGGATCGCGCGGGACTGGCCGGTCTTACTCAGGGCCTGCTCGATAGCGGTGCGGCGGGGCTGGATGAAGAGCAGATTGCCGGGCGCCTGGTCGATAGCGGAGCGCAACTGGGCGGCAGCGTCGATAGCGACCGCGCCAGCGTCACGCTGCGCACCCTGACCTCGCAGCCGGAGCGCGATGCGGCGCTCGACCTGCTGGTCGCCGTGGTGTCAGCGCCGACTTTTCCGGCCGACATCCTGCAACGCGAAAAGACGCGCAGCATCGCCGCGTTGCGCGAAGGCGATACGCGTCCCGAGGTCATCGCGGCCAAGCGCTTCGCTGCCGCCATCTATCCCGGTCATCCCTACGGCATCAGTCCGACGGTGGCCAGCGTCGACGCCATCAGCCGCGACGACGTGCTGAACTTTTACCGGCAGCACTACGCGGCGAAGACGGCGGTGGTTTCCATCATCGGCGCCATTTCACGCGCCGAGGCCGAGGCCATCGCCACGCGCCTGACGGCGAACCTGCCGGCAGGCGCCGCCGCCACACCGCTGCCCGCGGTCAGGCAACCTGCTCGACAAATCATCAAGATTCCGCATCCGGCAGCGCAAAGCCATGTGCTGATCGGCCTGCCGGCCGTGCGCCGGGGCGATCCGGATTACTTTCCCCTGCTGGTCGGCAATTACAGCCTGGGCGGCGGCGGCTTCGTCTCGCGTCTGATGCAGGAGGTGCGCGAAAAGCGCGGTTATGCCTATAGCGTACAGTCCTACTTCGCGCCACGTCTGCAGCAAGGCCCGTTCGAGATCGGCCTGCAAACCCGGCGCGACCAGGCCGATGCAGCGCTGAAGGTGGTGAATGAAGTGCTCGATGGATTCATCGCCACCGGCCCGACGGCCAAGGAACTCGCCGCCGCGAAGCAAAACCTGGTTTCCGGTTTCGCCTTGCGCATGGACAGCAACGCCAAGCTGCTCGGCTATCTTTCTCTCATAGGCTATTACCAGCTGCCACTGACCTATCTCGATGACTTTCCGGCACGGGTCGAGGCTGTGACTGCAGCGCAGGTTAAGGCGGCGTTTGTGCGCCATGTGAAACCGGAAAACCTGGTCACCGTGGTCGTCGCTGCTGACTGAACGGCATGAGCCGCATCCGCATTACCGGCGGCGAGTGGCGCAGCCGGCTGATCCAGGTGGCCGATGCGCCCGGCCTGCGGCCGACGCCGGATCGGGTGCGTGGAACCCTGTTCAACTGGCTGGGGCAGGATTTGAGCGGACGCTCCTGTCTTGACCTGTTCGCCGGCAGCGGCATCCTGGGCTTCGAGGCTGCCTCGCGCGGCGCCGATCATGTGACGCTGGTCGAGCATGCGCGCCCGGCGTTCACGCTGCTGAAAAAACATGCTGTCGAACTGGCTTCTCCGCGTCTCGAACTCTTTTGCTGCGATGCGTTAAAATTCGCGCCGCCAAACGCACGGCGCTTCGATGTGATTTTTCTCGATCCACCGTATAGTCTGGGCTGGCTGGAGCGGATTGCGCCCCGGCTGGACGAATTGGCCGCGTCCGATGCGCTGCTGTATGCCGAGGCCGAAGCGCCGCTGACGCAGCTTGGGCGCTGGACGGTGACACGGCACGGGCGTGCCGGCCAGGTCTTTTTTCACTTGCTGGAGCCGACATGAGCACGAACATCGCCGTCTATCCGGGAACCTTCGATCCTTTCACCCGGGGCCACGAAGACCTCGTGCGTCGCGCTGCGCAGCTGTTTGACAAGGTCGTCATCGGCGTGGCCGAGAGTCGCGGCAAGCAGCCGTTGTTCTCTCTGGCCGAGCGAGTCGACATTGCACGTGAAATTGTCGCCGTCTATCCCAATGTTGAAGTCCACGGCTTTGATTGCCTGCTGATGGATTTTCTCCGCCAACAGGGCGCCAACGTCATCTTGCGGGGCTTGCGGGCGGTGTCCGATTTTGAATATGAGTTCCAGATGGCGGGCATGAACCGCAATCTTTACCCCGAGGTCGAAACCGTTTTTCTTACGCCGGCCGAGCAGTACATGTTTATCTCGGCGACCATGGTGCGTGAAATTGCATTGCTGGGCGGGGATGTCTCGAAATTTGTGCAACCGCAGGTGGTCGCCCGGCTGGCAGGCAGAATCCCGCCGCGGTACTGAAACAACCGAATTTAGTCCAAGGAAAAAGCATGTCCCTGATAATTACCGACGAATGCATCAACTGTGACGTTTGCGAGCCGGAATGCCCGAACAACGCCATTTCCCAGGGCGATGAGATTTACTATATCGACCCCAACAAATGCACCGAGTGCGTCGGTCACTTCGATACGCCGCAGTGCCGCGAAGTCTGCCCGGTGGATTGCATTCCCAACGATGTCAACCACGTCGAATCGAAAGAGGAGCTGATGGCGAAGTTCCTCAAGCTCACGGCCGCCAAGTAAGCCGCCCGGCGGCATATTCCTTCGCGCGTCTAGCGCTGGCAATGGGCGCAAAAGAACGTGGCCCGCTGCCCTTGGCGCAGCTCACGAATCGGCTTGCCGCAGCGGCGGCAGGGTTCGCCGCTGCGGCCATAGACGAAATACTGCTGCTGGAAGTAGCCGCTGCTGCCATCGGAATGGATGAAATCACGCAGGCTGCTGCCGCCGGCGGCAATGGCGGCTGTCAGCGTGGCCTTGATTTCCGCAACCAGCCGGGCGAGACGGTTCAGGGAAATTTTTCCAGCCGCCGCACGCGGATCAATCCCGGCGCGAAACAGGCTTTCCGAAGCGTAGATATTGCCGATGCCGACGATGCGATGGCTGTCCATCAGCGTCGGCTTGATGGCCGCCTTGAGCCCCGCAAGCGTCCGCTTTAGCCACTCGGCATCGAAGTCCTCGGTCAAGGGTTCGATGCCCAGAGTCTTGAGCAGCGGGTGCGCCCACGGCTCGCCCGGCAGCCAGAGCAGGGCGCCGAAACGACGCGGGTCGCGCAGGCGCAGAATGATTTTGTCATGGTCGGCGCCGAACACCAGATCGACGTGGTCATGCTTCTGCGCTGCCATGTCCGCCGTGAGCAGCCGCAGGCTGCCGGACATGCCGAGGTGAACCAGCAGATGGCCGTTGCCGAAATCGAGCAGCAGGTATTTTCCCCGGCGCTGAATCGACTGTAATTGCCGGCCGACGAAGGCCGGGCGCTCGGCGTGCGGCAATGGATAGCGCAGCGCCGGCACACGAAAGTCGGCGCTGGCGAGGCGGCGACCCACCAGCGCCGGGGCGATGCCACAGCGGGTGACTTCGACTTCGGGCAGCTCAGGCATGCGGGGCGGGGAATGAAACTGCTAACATCGCGGCATTGTAAACGACGGTTTTGTCCAGGTAGCCCGATTATGAATCCTGCCTCATTGGCCTTCTCTACTGCACGTTTCCTTGCCCCGGTACTTGTCGCGGCGGCCAGTTGCTCCGTGCTGGCACAGGAATCGGGAGCGCCCGACGCATCCCGGGCGTCACCTCCGGCGGAGCCGGCCGAATCCGCGCCGGCCGACCTCCGCCTGCCCAAGCAGGAGCTGACCGGGCAAATCCTGTATCAGTTTCTGCTCGCCGAGCTTGCTGGCCAGCGCGGCCAGTTCGCCCTGGCCGCCAGCACTTATCTCGATCTGGCCAGAACCACACGCGATCCGCGCATCGTCAGGCGCGCAGCGGAAGTAGCGCTCTACGCCAAGCAATACGAACCGGCGCTGGGAGCGGTGCGGTTGTGGCTCGAACTGGAGCCGGAAGCACGGGAGGCGCGGCAGATGGAGGCGACCCTGTTGCTCGCCAGCGGCCGCACCGACGAGCTCGCCCAGCGCCTGGGCAAGGAACTGGAGCAGGCCGGGCCACGCACCGGCGAGATGTTGCTCCAGCTCGCGCAAGCCCTGTCCCGCTATCCCGACAAGTCGGTCGTGGCGCGCCTGTTCGACAAAGTGACCGAGCCCTGGCTGGCGTTGCCCGAGGCCCATCTGTTGCGCGCGCAAGCGGCAACGGGAATCGGCGACCGCAGCCGGGCGATCGCTGAAATCGACCAGGCGCTGGCGCTGCGCCCCGGCTGGGAGCTGGCGGCGTTGATGAAGGCCGATCAGCTGCCGCGCGGGGCGGAGCAGCTCGATTTTCTCAAACGGTTTCTTGCTGCTTATCCGCAGGCGCATGACGTGCGGCTGGGTTATGCGCGCACGCTGGTAGCGGAAAAGCGCTATGCGGAGGCGCGCTCTGAATTCCAGACCCTGCTGGCCGTGCGTCCCGATCATCCCGATGTGCTGTTTGCTGTTGGCATTCTCTCGCTGCAACTGAACGATACCGCCGAGGCCGAGCGGCGCTTGCGGCGCTTTGTCGAGATTGGTCGCGGCGACCTCGATACGGCACGCTATTACCTGGGCCAGATTGCCGATCATGACAAGCGCAGCGATCAGGCGCTGGCCTGGTACCGGGCGGTTGCGGCCGGCGAGCATCTGCTGCCGGCGCGCATTCGCGCGGCGCAAATCCTGCTGCGGCAGGACAAGCTTGATGCGGCGCGCGAGGAGCTTGCCGCCGCACGCGCCGCCGTGCCAGGCGATTCCCGTTTTCTGATCGCCGAAGCGCAACTGCTGCGCGATGCCGGCCACCATGCCGATGCCTACGCCCTGCTCGCCGAGGGACTTGCGGCGCAGCCCGATGATCCGGAACTGCTCTACGAGACGGCGCTGGCGGCGGAAAAACTGGGCTATGTCGATGTCCTCGAGCGTCATCTGCGGCGGCTGATCGAGCTCAGGCCGGATTCGGCACAGGCCTACAACGGGCTCGGTTATTCGCTGGCCGATCGCAATCTGCGCTTGGATGAGGCCGCGCAGTTGATCGACAAGGCGCTGGCGCTGGCGCCGGGCGACCCGTTCATCCTCGACAGCAAGGGTTGGGTGCTGTTCCGCCAGGCCAAGCTGGTCCCGGCGCTCGAGTTCCTGCAGCAAGCCTATGCCCGGCAACCCGATCCGGAAATTGCCGCCCATGTCGGCGAGGTATTGTGGGCGCTCGGGCGGCGTGACGAGGCCCTGAAGCTCTGGCGCGAAGCCGCCCGGGCGCATCCGGAAAACGAGGCGCTGGCGGCGACGATCAAGCGTTTCGTCCCCTGATGCGGTGGCTGGTGGGGATTGCCCTGCTCGGGCTGGCGGCCTGCGCCGAGTTGCCGGCGCCGATCCCGCCTGCAACGACCGAATCGGCACAACCAGTACTCGGTCCGCCGCTGTTGCGCTTTGTGGCCGACGGACGGATTGCCTTGAGAAGCGGCGAACGCCACGATCATCTGCGGTTTCACTGGGAACACAGTCCCGAGCATGACAGTGTGCTGCTCCTGTCGCCGCTGGGCCAGGGGCTTGCAGAGCTGACCCGTGATGCCTCTGGCGCCCGCCTGACGCAACCCCATCAGCCGCCGCGTGTCGCCAGCGATTTGCGCCTGCTCGCCCAGGATGTCCTTGGCACGCCTCTGCCGCTGGAAGCGCTGGCTGACTGGTTGCGCGGCGCCCATCCCGAACTGCAGGGCGCAGTCGATGGCTGGCAGGTGACGGTGAGCGAGACCACGCCGTATCGCCAGCGCCGACTTTTGCGCGTGCTCGAGGCCAGGCGCGAGCAAAGCGAATTGAAGCTGATTGTCGATGAATGGGAAGCGGATGAGTGACCTGGACGCCAGCCCGGACGCCCCGTGGCAGCGCGACTGGCCGGCCCCGGCGAAGATCAACCTGTTCCTGCATGTCATCGGCCGCCGCGCCGATGGCTACCATTTGCTGCAAACCGTGTTTCGCTTCCTCGATTACGGCGACATCCTGCGCTGCGAGCCGCGTCATGATGAGCGCATCGTGCTGGCGACAGCCCTGCCCGGCGTGGCAGCGGAGAGCAATCTCGTCGTGCGCGCCGCCGAGGCCCTGCGCCGCGCCACCGGCGTGACGACGGGCGTTACCCTGCATCTCGACAAGCGCCTGCCGCTGGGCGGCGGACTGGGCGGCGGCAGCTCCGATGCGGCGACCACGCTGATCGCCCTCAATCAGTTGTGGCACACCGGGCTCGACGTGCAGCAATTGCAGCAGATCGGTCTTGCGCTGGGGGCCGATGTGCCGATTTTCATTCATGGCCATGCGGCGTTCGCCGAAGGCGTGGGCGAACGATTCACCGATGTCGTGCCGCCGCCCGCCTGGTATCTGGTGCTGATACCGCCGGTGAGCGTGCCGACCGCAACGATTTTCACCGCCCCCGGCCTGTGCCGCGATACGCCCCCGATTGCCGCTGCCGACTGGCAGCCGGGTTTTGGCCACAACGATCTCGAAGCCGTGGCCTGTGCGCTTTATCCGGAGGTGGCGGCGCATCTTGACTGCTTGCGCCGCTGGGGCGATGCCCGCATGAGCGGTTCGGGCGCCTGCTGTTTTGTCGAATTTGGCAGCGCCGCCGCAGCCTCTGCGGCACAGGCGGCGCTGCCTGCCGGGATGCAGGGTTTTATCGCCCGTGGGATCGATCGCCATCCCCTCGCCAGAATTTGACAGGGAACGCGAAAACCCCGACAATGCGCGTCCTTTCGCCACCCATCCGCAACGGAAGTGATCGTGCGGCGCAAGTGGCATACCGCAGTTGGGGAGTCGCCAAGTTGGTTAAGGCACTGGATTTTGATTCCAGCATGCGAAGGTTCGAATCCTTCCTCCCCAGCCCCCGATTCACGATCTGCCGTTTGCGCCAGAGCAAACCGATATGTCCTACGACAACCTGATGGTTTTTACCGGCAACGCCAACCCGAAGCTGGCTGCCGATGTCGTCAAGCGCCTCAATATTTCGCTTGGGCGCGCCAATGTCGGCCGTTTCTCGGATGGCGAGGTCAATGTCGAAATTCTCGAGCATGTGCGCGGGCGGGATATCTTCGTCCTGCAATCCACCTGCCGCCCGACCAACGATAACCTGATGGAAGTGATGGTGCTGATCGACGCCCTGAAGCGCGCTTCGGCCGGCCGCATCACCGCCGCCATTCCCTATTTCGGCTACGCCCGGCAGGATCGCAGGCCGCGTTCGGCGCGGGTGGCAATTACCGCCAAGGTGGTCGCCAACATGCTCCAGGCCGCGGGCGTGCAGCGCCTGTTGACGGTCGATCTGCATGCCGACCAGATTCAGGGCTTCTTCGACATCCCGGTCGATAACATCTATGCCGCGCCGGTGTTGCTGGGCGACATCTGGAAGCAGCGCCACGAAGACCTGCTGGTGGTCTCGCCCGACGTCGGCGGCGTGGTGCGTGCGCGGGCGCTGGCCAAGCGGCTGGATTCCGATCTGGCGATCATCGACAAGCGGCGGCCCAAGGCCAATGTCTCCGAGGTGATGAACATCATCGGCGATGTCGCCGGCCGCACCTGCGTCATCATGGATGACATGGTCGATACTGCCGGCACCCTGTGCAAGGCGGCGCAGGCGCTCAAGGAGCAGGGTGCGAAGCGCGTCCTCGCCTACTGTACCCATCCGGTGCTGTCGGGCAGCGCCGTGGCGCGCATTGCCGAATCCGAAATCGACGAACTGGTGGTCACCGATACCATTCCCCTGACCGACGAAGCGCGCAACTGCGGCCGCATTCGCCAGATTTCGATTGCCGAACTGATGGCCGAAACCATGTTGCGCATCAGCAACGAGTCCTCGGTCTCGTCCCTGTTCATGGACTGAAATTGTTTCAAAACCCCTCGCCTGGTCGCGGGCGGGGATATTCGCAGCACCCGCAGCACCCACCTACTGGAGCACACCATGCAACTTGAATTCAATGCAACCAAGCGTGACGAACAGGGCACCGGAGCGAGCCGCCGCCTGCGTCATACCGGCCGCGTTCCCGCCATTGTTTATGGCGGCGAAGGCAAACCCCAGCCAATCAGCATCGACCACAACGAGCTGTTCCAGCTCTTGCGCAAGGAGGCGTTCTATTCCTCCGTGCTGAGTGCGAATATCGAGGGCGCCAAGGAATCCTGCATCCTGCGCGACGTCCAGCGCCACCCCTATCGGCAGCAGATACTGCATGCCGATTTCCAGCGTGTCGATGCGACGCACAAGCTGCACCAGAAGGTGCCGTTGCACTTCATCAATGCCGACCTCGCCCCCGGCGTCAAGGTCGGCGGCGGCATCGTCCAGCACGTGCTGACCGAGCTTGAAGTGCGCTGCCTGCCGCAGGACCTGCCAGCTTCGCTCGAAGTCGACCTGAAGGACCTGGTTGCCGGCCATTCGATTCACGTCTCCAGCATCACGCTGCCGGCTGGTGTCGAGGCCGCGCTGCACAAGGGCGAAGACCCGGTCGTGGCGACCATTCTGGTGGTTCGCGGCAAGGCCGAGGACGAAGTGGTCCCGGTTGTCGCTCCGGTGGCGCCGGCCGAAAAGAAGGTCGAGAAGAAGTCCGAGAAGACCGACAAGCGCTGATCTCCTGTCATGCAGGCTGCCCTGCGCTTGATTGTCGGCCTTGGTAATCCCGGCGCTGACTACGCCAAAACCCGGCACAACGCCGGGTTTTGGTTTTGTGAGCGGCTGGCGGGCGAGCTGAAAACCAGCCTGGCCCGCGAAAGCCGTTTTCATGGCCTCACCGCGCAGGCCAAAACCGCAGGCAACATCGGCCTCTCGCTGTTGCTGCCGCAGACCTTCATGAACCACTCCGGCCAGGCGGTGCGCGCCCTGATGCAGTTTTACCGCATCCCTCCCTCCGAAATGCTGGTGGTGCATGACGAACTCGACCTGCCGCCGGGCCAGATGCGGCTCAAGTTCGGCGGCGGCCTCGGCGGCCACAATGGCCTGAAGGACATCACCGCGCATCTCGGCACCCAAGAGTACTGGCGGCTGCGCATCGGCATCGGCCATCCCGGCGACCGCAACGAAGTCGTCAATTACGTCCTGAAGCCGCCGCGCCGCGAGGAGCAGGAAGCCATCGACGGCGCGCTGGATCGCGCCCTGCTGGCCTGGCCGCTGCTGGCGCAGGGCGATTTCGCCGCCGCCACGCAGCGCATCAACTCAAACCCCGCTTCAGCCAGGACCGAAGCCTCGAAGAAAGAAATTCCATGAGCCTCAAATGCGGCATCGTCGGCCTGCCCAACGTCGGCAAGTCCACCCTGTTTAACGCCCTGACCAAGTCCGGCATTGCGGCGGAGAACTATCCCTTCTGCACCATCGAGCCGAATGTTGGCATCGTTGAAGTGCCCGACCCGCGCCTCGATGCGCTGGCCGCCATCGTCAAGCCGCAGAAAATCCAGCATGCGATCGTCGAATTCGTCGACATCGCCGGCCTGGTCGCCGGTGCCAGCAAGGGCGAGGGTCTTGGCAACCAGTTCCTCGCCAACATTCGCGAAACCGATGCCGTGGTTCATGTCGTGCGCTGCTTCTCCGACGACAACGTGGTTCATGTCGCCGGCAAGGTCGACCCGCTCTCCGACATCGAAGTGATCGACACCGAACTGGCGCTGGCCGACATGAGCGTGGTCGAAAAGGCTTTGGCGCGCAACAAGAAGCTGGCCAATTCCGGCGACAAGGAAGGCAGGCTGCTGTGCGCCGTGCTGGAAAAATGCCTGGCCCAGCTCGACCGGGCCAGGGCCGTGCGCGCGCTGGATCTGTCGAAGGAAGAATGGGCGCTGCTCAAGCCCTTCTGCCTCATCACCGCCAAGCCGGTGCTGTACGTTGCCAACGTCAAGGAAGGCGGCTTCGAAAACAATCCCCATTTCGACGCCGTGCGTGCCCATGCCGCGGCGGCCAAGGCCGAAGTGGTCGCCGTCTGCGCCGCCATCGAGGCCGAGATCGCCGATCTGGACGACGACGAGAAACAGATGTTCCTCACCGACCTGGGGCTTGCCGAACCCGGCCTCAACCGCCTGATCCGCGCCGCCTATCACCTGCTCGGCCTGCAAACCTACTTCACCGCCGGGGTCAAGGAAGTCCGCGCCTGGACCATCCACAACGGCGACACCGCACCGCAGGCCGCCGGCGTGATCCACACCGATTTCGAAAAAGGTTTCATCCGCGCCCAGACCATCGGCTTCGACGACTTCATCACCTACAAGGGCGAAGCCGGCGCCAAGGAAGCCGGCAAGATGCGCGCCGAAGGCAAGGATTACCTCGTCAAGGACGGCGACGTGCTGAATTTCCTGTTCAACGTTTAAACCAGCGCTTGGATTCTGCCGATCTTAGGCGGACGACAAAAACCCAGTAAAGCCTAGCGAGTTATGGGTTTGTTGTTCCTTGCTGATCCGGCTTGATCCATTGCCAGCCGGGTATAAACCGGGTACGATGTCGGGTATGGAGTCAGCACCGGGTATCAAAAAACCGGGTATGGCTCAGACCGGGAGATCATGCCATGCTGACCGACACCCAGTGCCGCACCACCAAGCCAAAGGACAAGCCCTACAAGCTGTCTGACGGCAAGGGGCTGTACCTGGAAATCAAACCCAATGGCGTGAAAGCGTGGCGTTATCGCTTCGAGCTTCGCGAAGGCGATGTCACCAAGGAAAGCATCTTTGCTATTGGCGACTACGCGATCGTCCCCAGTGGTGAAACGCCGGAAGAGGTGCAGGCCCGCCGCGGTGGTCGGCGATTTACCCTGGCCGAGGCGCGGGACGAGCGAATCAAGGCGCGGGCTCTGGTCAAGCAGGGGATCAACCCGGCTCACAACCGGCAACTTGCACGCATCAAGCGCGAACTGGAAAGTGCGACCACCTTCGAGGCTGTGGCAAAGGAATGGCTGGCCTTGAAGGACTGGGAAGAAGTCACCAAGGCACGCCGGCTGGACATGCTCACGCGCGTCGTGTTCCCGAAGATCGGCACGTTGCCTGTGAAGAGCGTGACCCCGGCGCACATCCTTGACGTGATGAACACGTCGGCAAAGAAGAACGGCCTGACGGTCGCAGCGGAAGCCAAGCGCACCATGTCCGGCATCTTTGAACTGGCCGTATCAACCCTGCGGGCGGAGGCCGATCCGGTCTACCCGGTACGCAAGGCGCTGCCTGCCAACAAAACCCAGCACAAGCGCCCGCTGGATTCTGCCGAAATCGGCCAGCTATTGCGGGATGTGGAAGGTCACGGTGGGCGCCACGAAACCATCACGGCCTTCCGCCTGATGTGGCTGACCCTGTGCCGGCCGAGCGAAGCCGTCGAGGCCCGATGGGCTGAATTCGACTTGGACGGGGCGACCTGGCGCATCCCCGCCGAACGGATGAAAAAGCGCAAGGAACATGCGATGCCGCTGCCCACGCAAGCGGTCGAGATGTTGAGGGCGCTACACGGCCTCACCGGGCGCCATGCGCATCTGTTCCCGCATCGGGATGATCGGACCAAGCCGATGGTCGGCGCGTCGCTGCGTACTATGCTAAATGCCCTAGGCTGGGGGAAGAAGTACAGCCCACACGCTACCCGAACAACCGGAAGCACTCGGCTGAACGAGTTGGGCTTCGCTTCCGACTGGATCGAGCGCCAATTGGCCCATGCCGAACCCAATGCCGTGCGGCGCACCTACAATCATGCTGAATATCTGGGAGACCGCGCCAAGATGATGCAGCAATGGGCGGACATGCTCGACAGTTGGAAGGCTGGCGCAACCGTGACACCGATCAAGAGCAAGGCTGTAGCTTGAGCGGCAGGCCGAACCGCTCCAGATTTTCACGATTCCGAGAAATTCTGATTCTCCAGAGCGGCCGCCCACCAACGCCGCTCCCAGCCAACTACGGTCATTTGCCGTGCGTAAACTTGCCCAAAATGAAGGTCAGCTGCTTGCCTGATAGCTGACCTTCGGAAACATTGGTCTTGAGATGCGATGGCACCAATTTACAAGCTCGAAAGGGAGTGTCAGAGGCCGCCGAAGCACAAATACTTGACCTGCAAATACTCATCGATGCCGTAATGCGAACCTTCGCGGCCGATGCCCGACTCCTTGATGCCACCGAAGGGCGCTACCTCGTTCGAGATGATGCCGTCATTGATGCCGACCATGCCGTACTCGAGTTGCTCGGCGACGCGCCAGACGCGGCCGATGTCGCGCGAGTAGAAGTAGGAGGCCAGACCGTAGCGCGTATCGTTGGCCATGCGCACCGCGTCTTCGTCGGTCTTGAATCGAAACAGCGGCGCCACCGGGCCGAAGATTTCTTCCTGGGCGAGGTCCATCGCCGGCGTCACCTCGGTCAGAATCGTCGGCGTGTAGAAGTTGCCACCCTTGGCATGGCGACCGCCACCGAGCATCACCTTGGCGCCCTTGGCGACTGCGTCGGCGACCAGCTTCTCGACCTTGGCGATCGCCGCCTGATTGATCAGCGGCCCGATCTGCGCGCCGGGTTCCAGGCCGTCGTCAACCTGCATCACCGCCACGGCAGCCGCGAGTTTGGCGGCGAAGGCATCGTAGATTCCGTCCTGCACCAGCAGGCGGTTGGCGCAGACGCAGGTCTGGCCGGCGTTGCGGTACTTCGACGCCATTGCGCCGCGCACGGCGGCGTCGAGGTCGGCGTCGTCGAAGACGATGAAGGGCGCATTGCCGCCCAGTTCGAGCGACACCCGCTTGACGGTGCCCGCGCACTGGGCCATCAGGCGCTTGCCGACCGGCGTCGAGCCGGTGAACGAAAGTTTGCGCACGATAGGGCTTGATGTCAGCACTTCGCCGACCACGGCAGGACGGGCAGTGGTCACGATGTTCAGCACCCCGGCGGGGATGCCGGCGCGGGTCGCCAGTTCCGCCAGAGCGAGAGCAGAGAGCGGCGTCGCTTCGGCTGGCTTGACGACCGAGGTGCAACCGGCGGCCAGCGCCGGGCCGACCTTGCGGGTGATCATGGCAATGGGAAAATTCCACGGCGTGATGGCCACCGTGACGCCGACCGGTTGCTTGATCACGACCAGGCGCTTGTCTGCGGTGGGCGCCGGAATCACATCGCCATAGACTCGCTTGCCCTCCTCGGCGAACCATTCGATGAAGGAGGCGCCATAGGCGACTTCGCCACGCGCTTCAACCAGGGGCTTGCCCTGCTCCATGGTCATCAGAACGGCCAAGTCTTCCTGGTTGGCCATGATCAGGTCGTGCCAGCGCCGCAGCAGAGCCGCCCGCTCTTTTGCCGTCTTGCTTCGCCAGGCCGGCAGCGCGGCATCGGCGGCGGCGATGGCGCGCCCGGTCTCGGCAGCGCCGAGGTCGGGCACTCGGGAAATTTCGGCGCCGGTGGACGGATTGCAGATGGCATGAGTGGTGCCATCATCGGCACCGATCCAGGCACCGTTGATGAAGGCAAGATTCTTTAGCAGCGAAGTGTCTTTGAGTTGCATGGTCGAACTCCTTCAGGGATTTGAAATTAGATATGGATTGCTGCCAATACTTCACGAGTCGCGGCCGGCACCGGCACTGATTGGCCGCTGCGGCGATCGACGTAAACATGGACGAAATGCCCGGCGGCGGCGATCTCTTCGTCGTCGTTGCGGAACAGGCCGACCTCGTAGCGAATGCTTGAGTTGCCGATGCGGGCCACGCGGATTCCGGCCGCCACCGCATCGGGAAAGGCCAGCGGACGGAAATAGCTGCACGCGGTCTCGACCACGAAGCCGACGACCTCACCCTGGTGGATGTCGAGGACGCCGCGTTCGATCAGGTACTGGTTGACCGCCGTGTCGAAGTAACTGTAGTAGTTGACGTTATTGACGTGTCCATAGATGTCGTTGTCCATCCAGCGCGTGGGAATGATCTGGAAATGTCGGTAGTTGCTGCGTTTCAGGTCGCGGAGCTTCATCGAGTTGGTTCCTTGTGCAAATTCATTTGTGACTTCGGAAAAATTCTTGCGCGGCGATCCGGGTGTGCCTTGCTCGCAACATGTTTTGCGAATGGCAGGGCGCGTTTCCCGGTCAGGCTCACGTCAACACCACCCGCTGCGCCAGCCACAGCAACCCCATCCCCGCGATGCTCATCGACAATCCGTGGGCGATGCGGGGGCCGGCTGCGTGGCGCGCTATCCAGGCCAGCACCGGGGCCACCAGGAGCACCGCCAGCGCCTGACCCAACTCGACGCCGAGGTTGAAGCCCAGCAGTGCGCGGGCCAGCGGCCAGCCGCCGAGGTGCAGTTCGGTCAGTGCTTCGGCAAAGGCCAGCCCGTGCACCAGACCGAAGGCGAAGGTCAGCAGGTGGCGGCGCAAGGGCGCCCTCGCGGCAAACAGATTCTCCAGCGCCACCCAGATGATCGAGACGGCGATTGCCGGTTCAACCCAGTTGCCCGAGACCTGCGCCCAGCCCAATGTTGCCGCCGCCAGGCTCAGGCTGTGCGCCGCCGTGAAGGCAGTAACGGTGATGAGCAAGGAGCGCAGGCTTCGGCTGCCCAGCAGCAGCGCCGCAAGAAAAAGCAGGTGATCGAGGCCGCTCAGGATGTGCTCCATGCCCAGTCGCAGGAAGCCGCCAAGACTGGACGGCGGGGCAAGGCCGAAGTCGATGCGTGCCTCGGGATGCTCGCGGTCCAGAATGTGCTCCTGGCGGTTGCCGGCGCTACTTGCCCGCGCCGCATCCGCCGGACCCGCCTGACGGCTGATACTTGCGATGCTGCGGTAGTGCTCGCCAAAGGGGGTGCTCAAGGTGTCGCGCAGCACCAGCACGCCGGGGGCCTGGGGACACTGCCAGTCGAGCAGCACGGTCACCTGCTCGGCGCTGTGTGGAGATGCCTGCAGCCGCGTGCGCTTGATGCGGCAAGGCTGGCCATCCACAGTCAGCGCCAGATGCGCCTGCAGCAGTGCGCCCACCTGCCGCGCCGCGCCGGCATCGCCTGCCGCCGCGCGCTGCACCGGCATTGCGGCATCGCCAATTTCAGTCGTCACTAGGGTCAGGCGATAGCGGGCTTCGTCGTCGTGCACCTCGACTTGCGCCAGGCCGGTGCTGCTGGTGTGGGCGATGGCCGGAGGACTGGCCAGCAGTGGCCCGAGCAACAGGGCCAGATGGCAGACCAGGACCGGCAGGCGGTTCATCGCGCCGCTCCTGGCAGGGCCGGTGCCCATGCTTCGGCCAGATAGGACGGCATCAGGTGTACGGCGGTCCGGCCGCCGCTGCGGATGCGCACATAATGCGCGAGCCCCATCGGGTTGGCCGCACCGAAGGCGGCCTCGAAGCGTTGCCCATCTGCTGTTCGCAGTTCCACCCGAAGCGCAGGTGGCGTCAGTCCGAACTCGGGTGACTCGGCCTCGAAGTCGCGCTCGGGCGGCGTGTTGTGCAGCAGGCGCAGGCCGGCCTCGATCGAAGCGCTGGCAGCCGTTGCGGTGGCCGCGTCGGCCGCGCCATCTTCGACCTGCCAGCGGCCGTCGACGCTGCGCTGGAAGCTGCGGCTGACCGGTCCTGCGCTGAGCCTGATGCCGCGCACCCGCTCGGTGGCGATGTGTCGCATGGTTCCGGCCGCCTGGTAGTCGACCAGACTTTGCTGCCGATCCGGGCTGCGCAGCGCCAGCACGCCCAGCAGCGTGAGCGCGGCCAATGCCGCGGCGGCCCAGGCCATCCGGCTCAATGCCGCCGTCGCCACCAGACCCCCACGCCGGCCAGGGCGCACAAGCCCGGCAGGCCCAGCACGCACAGCAGGAATATGGCTTGCATCTGCGCGTTCGTCATCGCCACGGTGGGCAGAACTTCCACGGGCGGCTTCATCGCCGGACCGCGCGGTTCGCCGCGCAGCCAGGCGGTGAGTCCCAGCACTAGGTCGGCGTTGGCCAGGTAAGGATAGAAGGAGTTGCTGGCAAAGTCGGCATCGCCCACCACGGCCAGACGAAACGCCTGCCCGCTGCCGTCCAGCCGACCCTCGCTGGCCAGGGCCAGCGGCCGGACCGTCGGCGCGCGCGCGCTGGCATCGAGGCGGTCGGAGTCGCCGCGCGCCACCAGCGTCGCCTGCGCGCTGCTGGCGAACAGCGCGCTGGTCTTGACGCCGGGCGCCGCGAGCGGCTGCAGCGGGCGCGCGCCCGGAAAGAAACTCAGCGCCAGGCCCAGCGTGGCCTGATGCGCCGCGTATTTTTCGACCGCCACCATCTGCTCGTCGGTGAAGTAGTGACTGGTCGGATCTACCACCACGCCGTCGCCCACCCGCACGCCGGCCCGCGCCAGCAGCGCGGCGAGTTCGGCGTCCACCACGTAGTCGGGCTCCAGCAGCAGCAGCAGGTTGCCGCCACCCTCCAGATAGCGCGCCAGCAGCGCCACCTCGGGCGGAGCGAACGGGGTGCGCGGGTTGGCCTCCACCAGCGCCGCACAATCAGCGGGTACGCCCTGACCATTCCCGGAGGCGCCAGTGGCCAGCGACAGCTTGCGCACGGCATAACCCAGCTTGTCCAGCGCGCGGCGCAGCCGGCCAATCCCGTGCTGCTCCATTTTAACCACCGACAATCCGCCGGCGTCGTGGGCGTGGGCGTTGCTGCCCTCGAAGTGAGTGTGGAACTCGAAGTTGTCGATGTCGTATTCGCCGTGCCCGGACAAAAAGCACACCGGACGCTTGTCGCTGCGCAGCAGGCGCAGCAAACCGAGCGCCATCTCCCGGTCCTCGGTGGTCACGACCTCGATGCGCCGGCCCTCGGTCATCAGCAAGGCCGCGTTGTACATGCGCACGCCGTACTGATTCGCAAGCGCCGGCTGCTGGTCGGGATCAACGGTGCGAACCTTGAGGCGCGGCGTGACCTTGCCCATGATTTCGACCATCTGTTTGGCGGCGCGGCCAGCGGGATTCTGCGCCTGGTAGAAATAGACCAGCTCGACATCCTGGGTCAGCCCCCGCAGGACCTGAAGCGTTTCGGGCGCGGGGGTGAATGCCTCCTCGTGGGTGGTGTCGAAGTGCTGGTCGTTGCGGTAGGCCACGACATTGGCCAGCACCGCCACCGCCAGCGCGGCCATGACGCCGAATACCCGCATGGCGACCCGCCAGTGTCCCTGGCCCTGCGGCGCACGCAAGCCGGCCGCAAACAGCACGCCCAGCGCCAGCACCACCACCACGTTGATGACTATCGGCATCGTCGTCACCTGTCCGCCAGCCGTCGGCTGGCCAGCCACAGCGCGACCAGGGTGGCGCTGATGAAGTACATCACATCCGAAAGGAAGACCGAGCCGGTGACCAGCGGCTTGAAGTGCCCGATCAGCGACAGGTTCAGCGCCAGCGGTTCCAGCGCGCCGGGCAGCATCGGCGCCACCGAGTCGGCAAACCACAGCATCAGGAACAGGCCCATCGACAGCGCCGCGGCGATGACCTGGTTCTCGGTGAGGCTGGACGCCAGCACGCCCACGGCCACCAGCAGGCAGGCCAGCAGCGCCAGGGTGGCGTAGCCCATCAGGATCGGGCCCCAATCGGGTTCGCCCACCCAGGCCAGGACCAGCGCGTAGGCGCTCGACAAGGCATAGATCGCCAGCATCACCGCCAGCATGGCGACGAATTTGGACAGCACGATCCAGACCTCGGCCACCGGTGCGGTGAGCAGCAGTTCGAGGGTGTCGTTGCGCCGTTCCTCGGCGAAAGCCCGCATCGTCAGCACGGGAACCAGCAGGATCGAGAGCACGTAGATCTGGTGAAAAATGTACTGCAGGTTGGCGACCTTCGTAGCGAACAACGTGAGCGTGAAGGTGTAGCCCAGCACCAGCAGGAATACCGCCGCCACCGTGTAGGCGATCGGCGAGAGCAGCGCCGCACTGAGTTCCTTGCGCGTCAGAACGAGGAAGGTTTTCATGGTATCGATTCGGTCAGGCCAGCGAGAGGAACCAGTCCTCGAGATCGGTGTCGTCGGGATGCACGCGGCGCTCTCCCTTCAGCCGTCCGTTCAACAGCACGACTACGCGATCGGCTGTCCTGGCCACCTCGGACAGTATGTGCGAACTCATCAAGACGGTATACCGACCGGCCAGCGAGCGGATCAGGTTCCGCATCTCGATGATCTGACGCGGATCGAGCCCGTTGCTGGGCTCGTCGAGTATCAACAGTTTCGGTTCATGCACCAGGGCTTGCGCAATGCATACGCGCTGCCGGTAGCCGCGCGACAGGGTGGGAATCGGCGCGTTAAGTTTGTCGGTCAGGGCCAGTTGCCCGGCCACGCGCGCCACGGCTTCGTCCACCTGCTGCGCCGGCACCTGCCGCAGCCTGGCCATGAAAGCGAGGAACTCGCCCACGCGCATGTGGCGGTACATCGGCGCCGACTCGGGCGCATAGCCGATGCACTGGCGCGCCTGCATCGGCTGGCGTTGCACGTCGAAGCCGGCGACCTGCAATACGCCTGCGGTCGGACTCAGGAATCCGGACAGCAGCCGAATCAGCGTGGTCTTGCCCGAGCCATTGGGTCCGAGCAGGCAGACGATCTCGCCGGCGGCGATGTCTAGGCTGAAATCGGCGAGCGCCGGCGTCGGTCCGTAGCGCTTGCTGACGCCACGAAGCGAGACGGCCTGAATCGGGGGAGAGGTCATGGGGATCGGAAAACCGCCCGCGGTCCGATCCCGGCCGCGGGCTAAAGGTCGGATTTCAGTCGTAGAACTCGGGCGCCAGCTTGGTTGCCTTGAATATCTCCGGGTCATGCCCGTAGAATATCTTGGCGTTCTCGGTGTCGCGGATGTGGCGGATGCGCTGATACGACTTGTACGCATCGATCGGGTTGGACACACCCGGAATCCCCGGAATGAGGTTCTTGTCGAGGTTTTCCTTGAGGTACACCACGTCGCTGGTCATGATCACCGAACCGGTCTTGGGCAGTCTCGCCACCGCAAACTGGCTGCCCTTGGTGTGGCCGGGAGCGCTGATGACACGGAAACTGCCGTCACCGAACAGATCGAGATCGCCATTGAGCTTCAGCACGTTCTGGTTCTTCATGTCGGCAAAATCGCCTGGGATGTAGTAAACCGAAAAGCCGATATCGGGCGTAACGGCAGCCTGAACCTCCTGATCCTGAACGATCAGCGTGGCATTCGGGAACTGCCCGATGTTGCCGCCGTGGTCGAGGTGCAAGTGGCCGACCACCACATATTTGATGTCGCTGGTCTTCAAGCCGATCTTCGCTAGCTGCGCCGGAATCGCATCGTCCTTGGTCATCTTCAGGCCGAAGCCCTTGGCCAACGGGCCCCACCAGGCGGCGGCGTCAGCGATGGTCTTGTCGTTGTTGCCGGTGTCGAACATCACGTTGCCCTTGGGATGCTTGTACACATAGAAACTGACTGGGGACCACTCAATGGTGCCCTGCGCACCCGCCTGGAATGCCGCCTTGGCAAAACCGCCCAATGAGCCCGAGGTGAATACGTAAAGCTGTTGCGCCGCCACGGGGGCTGCCAGCAGCGAGCACATGGCCGCGCCTGCCGCCCAATGTTTCCAAAACTTCAGTTTGCTAGATTTCATGGTGTCTCCTTCCGGTTGGTTTGTCATATTTCGCTTTGGTGGTGCTAGTTGCTCTTCACTGCCAGGATGGATCTCGCCTTCGTCGCGTGGCACTGTCGTTCAGTAGGCGGCCTGGTAGATCGCCAGGGCGTCGTCATAGCTCATGTCGCGCGGATTGTTCACCAGCAGGCGCTGGATCTTCATGACATCCGTTGCCAACATCGGCAGATCCTCTTGCTTGACGCCGGAGTCGCGCAGGGACTGGCTGTAGGGCATGGCCGCAACCCGTGCGCGGATGGCCGCTACAAAGGCAGTGGCGGCGGCATGGTCGCTGGCGGAAACCAGTTCGGGAAGGATGGCGCGACCCAGTTCGGCATACAGGGCTTCGGCCACCGGCAGGTTGAACTCCAGCACGGGGCCCAGCACCAGCGAATTGGTCAGGCCATGCGGCAAGTGGTAGTGGCCACCGAGCGGGTAGGCCAGCGCGTGCACCGCAGCCACGGGCGCATTGGCGAAGGCCATGCCGGCGAACAGCGAACCGACGAGCATGTTTTCGCGCACGGTAGCGTCCGTGCCGTCGTTCACCGCCGGCAGCAGGTTCGCGTAGAGCAGTTGCAGTGCCTTGATGGCCAGCGCATCGGAGAGCGGATTCTTCTTGAGGCGGGTGGTGAAGGATTCGATGGCATGGACCATGGCATCGACGCCGGTCATGGCCGTGACGGCGGCCGGCAGGCCAAGCGTCAGGCGGCTGTCGAGCAGCGCCACATCGGGGTAGAGCAGCGGCGTAACGACGCCCTTCTTTTCGTGGCTGGGCGTGGTCAGGATGGAAATCGGCGTGACCTCGGAACCGGTGCCGGCGGTGGTCGGCACCTGGATCAGCGGCAGGCGCGGGCCGCGCGCGAGGCCGATGCCGTAGATCTCGGGCAGGGCCTGCGGCGTGCGCACCAGCAGCGCCACCAGCTTGGCCGTATCGAGAGAGCTGCCGCCGCCAAAACCGACCACGCCGTCGACACCCGCGACACGGGCCGCGATAACGGCGGCCTCCACGCTGGTTTCCGGCGGATCGGCGAGGACATCCGAGAACACCGTCGTGGTGACGCCTGCGGCGGCGAGCGACGCAAGCGCGCCGTCGATCAGCCTGGCCTTGATCAGGCCGGCGTCGGTGACCAGAAACAGGCGGGAGATGCCGAGGCTTTTGGCAATCTCGCCGAGGCGATCGGCCCCGCCTTGTTCGCAGATGATTTTGGGCGCGGTTTCAAAGGCAAATTGCGACATGAGAGTTCCTTTTCAGACAGTTTTGTTTCAGGATGCGGTAACGACGCCGCGCTCGATGCGATAAGCCAGGTCCACCAGTTCGGCGCTGTGCGTGTCGTCCGATTCGGAGAGAATGATCGACAGACCTTCCTGCCGCAGGCCGCCGATCACGTCGACCAGGCGGCGTGAAAGCACCGGTGCCACGCCTTCAAAAGGCTCGTCGAGCAGCAGCAGCTTGTTCCCCGGCATCAGGGCGCGCGCCAGGGCCACCAATTTCTGCTGGCCGCCGGATAGCTGCATGGCACGCCGCGCGCGGAATTCGCGCACCTCCGGCATCAGGCCGTAGATCCATTCCAGGCGCTTGGCTGCCTCGCGGATACCGTTGGCCCAGGCCGGCAGAAGCACATTTTCTTCGACGGTGAGGGCGGGGATCAGGCGCCGGTCTTCCGGCATGTAGCTGATGCCGCGTCGAGCCAGGGCATACGGTGCCAACTGCCGGAGGTCTTCACCGTCGGCGGCGAGGTGGGCGGCTTGGAGCGGCATCAGGCCCATGATGGCGCGCATCAGCGTGGTCTTGCCGGCACCATTGCGACCGATCAGGCCGACCATCTTGCCCGCCGGTACTTCCAGCGAGACGTCACGCAGAATGGGGATACGATCGATGGCGACGTTCAGCGAACGAACTTCAAGGGCGGCGTTCATGCGGCGGCTCCCAGCACGGCGTTGATATCGAGGTGATGGCCGACCACGAGTTCCTGCACCCGGGCATCGCCGAGCACGCTGCGCGGCGGCCCGTCGGCGATGATCTCGCCGCTGTAGAAGGCCATCAGGCGCGTCACATAGCGCGCGACGATTTCCATGTCGTGCTCGACGAAGAGCACGGTGACGCCATGCTGGCGCACCACCGCAATCACCGTGTCCATGAGGGCAAATTTTTCCTCGGAACTGACGCCACTGGTCGGCTCGTCGAGCAGCAGCATGCGTGGCCGGCTGACCAGCGCCATGGCGATGTCGACCAGCTTGCGCGCGCCTTGCGGCACGGTGCTGACCAGTGCGTCGCGATAGCGTGTCACCCCGAACTCGGCGAAGATGGCATCGGCGCGCTCGCGCCGTTCTGGCGTATCGAGCGGACGGAAGATGGAAGGTCGCGGGCCTTCGGCCGCGACCAGCGAGACCAGGGCGTTTTCCAGCACGGTCAGCTTGGGGAAGAGTTGCGCGACCTGGAAGGAACGGGCCATGCCAAGCCGCGTGATCTCGCGCGGCTGGCGGCCGATGACCGACTGACCGTCGAAGAGGATGTCGCCGCTGCTGGGCGGCAGGTAACCCGTGACCATGTTGATGAAGGTGGTCTTGCCGGCACCGTTGGAGCCGATGACGCCGACGATCTCGCCCTGGCCGATGCTGACGTTGAGGTCATTGGCGGCGACCACCGCGCCGAAGGTTCGCGTCAGGCCGCGCGTTTCCAGGATCGCAGTCATGCTGCGGCCTCCTTCTTGCTGCGGCGTGCGACCAGGCTCCACAGTCCCTTGGGCAGGAACAGGATGAGCGCGAGCAGGACCACGCCCAGGGTCATCTGCCAGAAATGGGGCGCCTCCTGGATGGCGAAGGTGCGGATCACCGAGAACACGATTGCGCCGATAAAGGGTGCCGCGACGTGGCCGGTACCGCCGAGAATGGCAATGAACACGAACTCGCCCGAGGTGGTCCAGATCGCCATGTCGGGGTCGATATGACCGCTGGCGAGCGCCGTCAGCCCGCCGCCAAGGGCGGAGACGCCGGCGGCCACCACGTAGTTGACGAAGAGCACGGCCTGCGGTGAGATGCCGAGGAAATCGACGCGAATCTCATTCTCGCGCACCGCCTCGGTGACGCGGCCCAGGCTGGAAATCATGAAACGGTGAAACCCGATGGCGGCGACAGCGGCAACCAGAACGGTGAGCAGATACATGGTCCGCTTCCTTGCGTCGCCTTCGGGCACCCAGCCGAGGAAACTGGGCGGTACCACGTTGAAGCCGTCGGTCGAGCCCAGCGCGGAGGACTTGACCAGCACGCCATAGAGGATCATCGACAGCGCCAGCGTCAGCATGGCGTAGAAGATTTCACGGTAGCGCGTCAGCAGCCAGCCGCAGGCGAGCGCCAGCAGGATCGCGGCGACCGTTCCCAGCGCCAGCAGCGCGAAGGCGTCGCCGATCCCCAGATACTGGGCGGCGAGACCGACGCCGTAGCCGCCGATGCAAAAGAACAGCGCCTGGCCGAAGGACACCAGGCCGGCACGCATCTGGATCACGACGCCGAGCACCACCAGCGCCTTGGCCAGGGCCAGCGTGAGCAGAAAAGCCAGCCAGGCCGGCATCAGCCAGGCGCCGCCAGCGAACACGACTGCGGCCAGCAGCAGCGCCGGTTCAGTCCTTGAGGTAAAGAAGTTGCGAATAGACATTCAGATTCTCCTGGCAAGGGTCTGCCCGAACAGTCCTTGCGGACGGATGGCCAGCACCAGAAACATCACGCCGTAGATGACGAACAGCTCGAACTCCGGCGCGACATGGACCGCAAAGGACCGCGACAGGCCAACCAGAATGGCGCCTGCCGCGGCGCCGCCGATGCTGCCGAGGCCGCCGACCACCACTACGGCAAACGCCAGCACGATGACTTCGACGCCGATCCCAGGCGTCACGGAAATCGCCGGCGCCGTCAGCGCCCCGGCCAGCGCACCGAGGACCGAACCAATGGCGAAGGTGGCGGCGAACATCGCGTTGACATTCACGCCCATGGCGACCGCGATCTCGCGATCATGAATCACCGCCCGCAGCAGGCGCCCCTTGTTGGTCCGGTTGAGCACGAACCAGGCGGCGAGCCCCACCAGAACGGACACCGCGATCAGCACCAGGTCGTAGTTGGCGAAGCGCAGACTGCCGCCGACCGCCGTCTGCCCGAGCAACCGGTAGGGCTGGTAGGCGAAGTAGGGGTCGACACCCCAGACCAGCTTGGTGACGTCCTCGAGGATCAGCAGCAGGGCATAGGTGACGATGACCATCAGGATTTCGTCGCGGCCATGCAGGAAGCGCAGCAAGCCCTGCTCGATAATGATGCCGACGATGGCGCCGGCGACCAGCGCACAGCCGATCAGCAGCAGGAAACTCCAGTACGGATTGCCGTGCTCGCCGGAGAAATACCAGCCCACCAGCGAGGCGGCGGAATAGGCACCGATGGCGTAGAAACTGCCGTGCGCCATGTTGAGCACGCGCATCACGCCGTAGATGATGGTCAGCCCGGCGGCGACGAGAAACAACCACGAGGCATAGATGGCCCCGTCGATCAGGATTGCAAAAAAACTGCTCATGAGACTCCCTTCAGGGCGAGGCAAACTGCCTCGCCCTGGCACGCGGATTTCAGTCGATAGGTGCTGCCGGTTTAGCTACACTTGGCGCCCGGGAAGCCTGCCTTGATCCAGTCCGCAGGGTTGCTGCCGTCCGGCGGCATCAGGCATTCGCCGGCATAGGTCTTGACCTTGGTGACGCTGGCCTTGCCTGTTTTGGCGTCGAACTGGTACTCGCCGAAGGAGACGCTCTGCACCGCCTGATGGCCCTTGGAGCGGGACATATGCACGGTGCCGCTGGGCGCTTCAAACGTAAGTCCGGCCAGTCCCTGGACGATATTCTCGGCAGTGGGCATGGCACCGACCTTGGCGGTCTTCTCGGCCGCCGCCTTGAGGCCGAGAATGGCCTGCACCATCTTGTAGGCCGGGTAGGTCGGCGGTTCCTTGAACTGCGCGGTGAAGGCCGGGCGGAACCAATCGTTGAGGGCATTCTTCGGCGCGAACACGCCGAAGGGGCCACGGCCGCCGAGGACGGTGCCGTTGGGGACGTTGGCCTTGAAGTGTTCGATGCCCGTCTCGCCGGCGGTCAGCACGGCGACGGACTTGTCGAACAGGCCGCGCGCGCCGCCCTGCAGCATCAGCGCTTCCATGTCGCCGCCCCAGAAGCTGGAGTGGATCAGGTCCGGATTGCTCACCGAAATGGCCGAGATTTCCGCGCCGTACTGGCCTTGTCCGAGTTTCGGCCATTGCTCCGAAACGACCTTGGTTTCGGGCTTGATCTGCTTGAGGGCGAGGTTGAAGTCGTTCCAGGAATCCTGGCCCCAGGCGTAGTTCTGCTGGATGCTGGCGACGGTCTTGACGTTCGGCCGGGTTTCCGCGATGTAGCGCGCGGCGGCGACGTTATCGACAACCGCGTCGAGGCCGGTGCGGAACAGGAATTTGGGATTCTTGACGGTTTCGAAAACCTTGGAAGTACCGCAGTCGAAGAAGATCGTGGGAACACCCAGTTCCTCCACTGCCGGCGCGATGGCGATGCAATCGCCGGAGGAAATGTAGCCGATCACCGCGTCGACCTTCTGGCGCTGCACCAAATTGCGGAATTCCTCGGTCTGCTTGGTTGCGCCGCCGGCCTCGTCGATGATCACGGTTTCGATCTCGATGCCATTGATGCCCTTCTTGCCGTAGGGAGCCGGCAGCTTGCCGGCATTGAGTGCTTCCACCGCAAGTTTTGCCGCGTTTGCCGCCGGCACGCCGAAGGGACCGGCGGCCGCACCGGACAAAAAAGTGACGATGCCGATGCGATATTTTCCGTTGTCGGCGGCTAGGGCGGAGGTGGAGACCCCCGCTGCCAGGGCAAGGGCGGTGGCGATGGCGGAAAGGCGGAAGCTGGGGCGCGAAAGGCACGGTGAGGCTTGCATTGATGTCTCCTATTGGATTGGTATGGGTGGTGGGGCGGTACTAGCGGTGTCGCCGCGCGCACGGGCGCGGCGGGAACGAACAAGGTCGAGCGGCGGTTGCAATTCTTCGGCGCGATACACCACCCAGCGACCGAGCATGACCTTGGCCGGCGCAAAGGCGCTGTTGGGCACCACCTCGCCAATGGCCTGGGCCTGGACGATCTGGTGGGTTTCCGCATCGATATGGGAGACGTAACCTTCGGGGTCTTCGGGCAGGCTCATGTGCAAGCCTTCGAGGGTGCGAATCAACTGTTCGTTGCCGGCCCGTGTGCCGGCCAGTGCCATGGCCTGGCCGATGGCCCGGATGCCGGCATAGGCGCCTTCGGCGGCATAGGTCGGAAAGCGCCCTTCGAGGCGGTGGAAATCGTCTACGAACTTGCGGTTGCGTGCGGTCTCCGGCCAGTTGTTGTGGTGCCGCGCCGAGAGGATCAGCCCGGGCGGAGCCTGCTCACCGAGAGAAGCGAGTACGTCGAAATTGCCACCGGTGTCGAAGTTGGCCAGCCGGGCCTTGTCGAGCAAACCGGAAGAAAGCGCCTGCTTGAGGAAGGCGATGAAATCACCGCCCCACAGCGCCGTCACGATGACGTCGGGTTTGGCCGCCTTCAGTTCGGCGATATAGGCGGTGTAGTCAGGCTCGTACAGGCGCGGCCAGAGGTGGCCGGCCATCTCGTAGCGAACGCCGCGGCTGGCCATGGCGTCTTCGAGATCGCGCCAGGCGATGTGACCGTAATCGTAGTCGGGCCCGATGAAAGCCAGGCGTCGCCAGCCACTGGTCTTCTGCAAGTCGGCGAGATAGCGGGCACCGGCCGCCATCGAGGTGTAGGTGTCGTTGGAAACGCGGAAATAGTGGCGGTGGAAATCCTCGATGGTCAGGCGCGAGGAGGCATGGTCGGTGCCGATCATGATCACCTGGCGCGCACGCGAGACGCGGCTGACGGCCTGGGCAACGCCGGAACTGACCACGCCGCAGAGAAAGCGCACCTTGTCGCGGGCGATGAAATTTTCCGCGATGCGCGTCGCGACCGAGGCCTTGGAGCGGTCGTCCTCGACCAGAATGCGCAGCTTCGGGGCCGTTCCCGGCGGCAACTCCGTCGCCAGATCGGCCAATGCCAGCTTCATGCCGGCGATGCTGTCGCGGCCATAGATCGCGGCGCGTCCGGCGAGCGGAAACATGCAGCCGACCGTGGCGTCGGCCGTGCGCGGCGATGCGCCGATTTCGATTCGGGCCTGGCCCGGGATCGACCAGGCGACCGCCGCGAGGGAAATCGCCAGCCGAACCCGCCATGCAGCACGGCGCCCGGTTGCGAGCAGCAGATCGGTAAGGCGCTTGCTGAAAAATAGTGGAAACAACATTTTCTCCTCCGCTGGATGGGCCATGAAAGCGCCTATTGTGATCGCTAAGGGCGGTGTTCATGGGTCAGCACGGGGAGGTATCGCAAGGCGTGTGCCATGCGCCCGGGCAACAAGGCAAAACGCTTGCCTGACAGGCGAATAGGAGCAATCCGGGAATGCGGGCCGTCGTCCGCGCGCTTAACCAGGGCTCCGCAATGAGCGGAAACCGCTCAACTATGATCGATGTGAACTTGCCATGAGCGGAAACCGCTCATACGATGCCTAGCCTTTGCAGGCGTCGCTTGAAGGCGTGCCTCGATATGCCAAGGTGATCTGCGGCACGGCCCTTGTGGCCGCCGCATTGCTCAAGAGCCGAGAGGAGAAGATCGCGTTCCGCATCGGCAAGGGTAGTGCCGATGGATGCGCTGGTTCGACCGGGTGCAGCGGTAGCAACATTTCCGCCAACCGGTGCCGATTGATCTATCGGCCTCATCTCGGCAATCTCCGCAGGCAGGTCCGCGATACCGATCTCCCGGCCCGGAAACAGGATGGTCAGGCGCTCGACGAGATTTTTCAGTTCCCGCACATTGCCCGGCCAGCGATAGCCTGCCAGCAGTTTTCCGGCCGCATCGGCGAGGCGAATCGGCACCACCCCTTCCTCGTGGGCGTAGTGGTGGGCGAAATGCTCGGCCAGTTGCACGACATCGTCACCCCGTGTGCGCAGGGCAGGAACTTTCAGGCACATGACGTTGAGGCGGTAGTAGAGGTCCTCGCGGAAGCGTCCGGCGGCCACCTCGGCAGCCAGGTCACGGTTGGTCGCGGCGACCACTCGGACATCGGCCTGGAGGGAGCGCGTCGAGCCGATGGGGCGGTACTGGCCGTCTTCGAGGAAATGCAGGAGCTTGGCCTGAAGGCTGAGCGGCATTTCCCCGATCTCGTCGAGGAACAGCGTGCCCTTGTCGGCCAGGCTGACCAGACCGACTCGCCGCTGGTGCGCGCCGGTGTAGGCGCCCTTTTCCGCGCCGAACAATTCGGCTTCTATCAATTGTTCCGGCAGCGACGCGCAGTTCACCTCGATGAAGGCCCCGACCGCGCGTGTGCTGCCCGCATGTATGGCTTTCGCCACGAGCGCCTTGCCGGTGCCGGATTCGCCAAGCACCAGGATGCGGGTGGTACTGCTGGCGGCAATGCGCTCGACGGTGGCGGCCAACTCGCGCATCGCGGCACTGGCGCCCACCAGCCCCGTGTTGCGTAAGGCGGCCCGACGGTGGAAATCGATTTCGACGGCCATCTGCCCTCGTTCGAGGACAGTGCGTATGGTGTGCAGTAGGTCGTCGAGATCGAAAGGCTTGGTGAGGTAATCGGCCGCGCCCATCTTGACGGCCTTGACTGCGGCACGCGTATCGCCGTGGGCCGAGATCATGATCACCTGCGGCCCGCCCTTGGTCGGCTGCATCGCTTCGAGGACTTCCAGCCCGGTCCGGTCGGGAAGACGCAGATCGAGCAGCACCAGGTCGGGCCGCAAGTCCGCCACGGCTTTCAATCCAGCCAGCGCGGTGCCGGCGCCATGGACGGTGTAGCCTTCTTCTTCGAGCGCGAAGGAGAGGGAACTGACGAGGCTGCTCTCGTCGTCGATGATCAGGATGCTTGGCATGACGGGGCTTGGTGGGGCGTGGCCGGGTTTGGCAATGGAAGCAGAACGCGAACCACGGTACCGTGTCCGGGTGCGCTGTCAATAGTCATCTGACCACCGTTCAACTCGCACAGCTGGCGCGAAATGCTGAGTCCGAGGCCGACGCCCTTGGTCTTGGTGGTGAAGAAGGGATCGCTGACCCGGTTCAGGAGTTCCGCCGGAATTCCGCAGCCCGTGTCCTTGACCTCAATGGCGATTCGTCCCTGTTCAGTCGTCGCCCGCAATATAACCGCCCCATTGGCCGGGGTCGCCTGAACAGCATTCAATGCCAGGTTGAGGACAACCTGTTGCAGGTGATCCGGGTCCGCCCACAGTTCGAGATCGGGGTTGCCCTGGCAACTGAAATGCACGCCGCGCGCCTGGGCTTCCGGTTCAATGATGGCGGAGACGCGCCGGGCCAGTTCGCGCACCGACACGGCACCGGGCGCCGGCGGGCGCGGCCGGCCGAAGTCGACCAGATCGCTGACGACGCGTGCGAGGCGATCGATTTCGCCTTCCATCTCCCCCAGCAACTGCGCGCGCTTGGGGTCGCTCTCGCGCCGCGCCAGCGCCTGGACGCTGGTCTTGATGGCCGCCAGCGGGTTGCGAATCTCGTGTGCAATCCCACTGGCGAATTCGCCGAGCACCGCGAGCTTCTCCAGGCGCACGGCGCGTTCCAGATGCTCCTTGAGCTTGCTCGACATGGCGTTGAAAGCGTGCGACACGGATGCAATTTCGTCGCTGCCGTGCTCGGCGATGCGGTGGTCGAGTTGCCCCGAGGAAATTGCCTTCGCCCCGCTCAGGAGCAGCCCGATACGCTGCCGCAACTGTCGCGACAGACGGTAGAACAGCAACACGATCAGCGCGGCGCTGACCAGCGCGGCGATCAGCAGCACCCGCCGTTCGAGCGCGAAGGATTTGAGTATGGCCATCGACTCGATTTCAAGCAGCGGGCGCCAGCCGGGCAAAATTTCCGGGCCGGCGATGATCTCTCCGTGAGCGACTGCTGCCTGGCCGACCGTGTTGAAATCGCCGGCGGGCGTGCGCAGCAACGGTTGTAGCGCGCCGGCCGCGGCGTTGGCGCCGAGTTGTTCGGTAAGCGAAGCGAGGCGCACGTGCAAGGCGATATAGCCGGTAACCTGGTCGGGCTGCCGCCCGTGCAACGGGTGGCGCAACAACAACCAACCGGAATCGCCTCCTGTTGCCGGCATGGGACCGATGATCTCGGTCTCGCCCAGCGTCGTCTTCGGCAGCCCGGCAGTGGCGAAGGGGCGGTCGGCCCAGTAGGGCGGACCCGATGCCGCCTGGCCGGGTACCGCGAGTTGCAAGTGACCGTCCGCCGCGAAGAAAAGGATGCCATAGAGATCCGGCAAGTCGGATTCGATCTGCAACAAGGCCGCCACCTCGTCGCTCGTCTCGCCCTTGCGGGCGCTCGCAAAGCCCGAGATTCCCGGGTAATTCGCCAGGGTCTCGATCTGGTAGCGACGCGCCTCGACATAGGCACCCAGGCGGTTCGCGGTCGCCGTCAGATGCGTCGAAATCTTGTCGCCCAGCAATTGCTCAAGCGCGTTTCCAGTGAACCGATCATAGAGCAGTCCGATCGCCACTACGGGCAGCGTGGACGCCAGCACCGACAGGATCACGTAGCGGCGAACGATGCTCTTCTCTATGACCATGACTCGTCGAGGATTGCCGGGAAAGGCGGACTTGCACTCTAAAGCAAAATTCTTGCCGATCCAGATCAGAATTCACTGTGAGCAACTTTGCCAAGCTCAAAGGCCGCATAGCGGTGCGATGCCGTCATTGCCTTTCCATATGTCATCAGTCGCCTTTGGGCACTTATGCAAGAGACCGTCGCTTTTCAGAGTTCGCTGCTGGAAAGCGGCCGTACAAATCCTGATTCCCGAAAGCCAGGCGCCGCTGCGCAGCGGCAGTAGTGCTAACAGCGATCTGACTTCGCTAGAACTTCGCTCTTCGCCGGGCGGCCCCTTCTGCTCTGGTCCCTACTGCGCAAAATAACTTGCCGATACGGTCGAGCACGCGCTGGCGGTCCCGCTGCGTGGAGTTGCTGCCGTCGCGATTGCGATCGCAGAGCTGCTTCAAAGCATAGTTCAGATCCCGCATCTCGTCCTCGCCAGGTTCAATTCCTTTCCGCCATGTGCTGCCCCAATATTTCTGTCCATTTCCTTCTGCTCTTTGCTGCTGGTGTGTGAAGCCTGTCCGGTAAGTGTTTCTGTCCGTCCCGAACGCCTAAGCGTGGCGGGAGATTCGAGGGACCCGGGACACCACTCCCGTTTCGTGCCGTTTGCTTTGCTGCTTGCCACCGCGGCACGCGGCATTGGCGTCGATGGTGCTTCCTGTAGGAAGCCGGTTCATCGAAGTGAGCCCTTGACCCAGGACTCGGAGGTGCGCCATAGCGGCGCGGCTTCGGACTGAGCCCGCGGGGAGCGGGCAGGTAGAAGGACCGTATTGCGCGGTCCAGCAGGGCGGCGGGTCAGGGAGCCCGTCACTTGGGGTCGTCACTTGCGCCAGCGACCGGAAAGCCTTGTCAGCTGGGGCATTGAGCGCGTCGTCACTACCGGCTCGCGCCGCGGTAGTGACGACGCGATTGGCGCAGAACTGCCGCCGTTTTGCGCGGACAGCGTTGCAGCAGGGATCGCACAGGCTGGCGCCATTGCGATTGGTCGGCGTGAAGATGCCTCATGTAGGTCACACGCGGCACGCCTGGCGCAGAACAGCAGCCGGTACAAATTGGCTGGACGCTGTGCGGACTTTGACTACGGGCTTACGTTGATCTCCGAGCCTTGCGGCTGCCGGCTTTCAGGAGATGTGTCCGGCTTTGGTGCTCGACGTTGCGAGCAAGGGCGATGCGCTTACGGGCATCAAGCGGGCTGAAGGAGCCACCTTTACGATCACCGGTGTGACCGATTCGTCTCTGGAGAGTTCCCGCGATCACCCGCTTGAGAACCGCGAGCATGCAGCGCCACTCAGATCCTTTGTTGCGTGTTGCACTTCGAATTGGTGCTCCAGCAAAGCCTCAAATCGGCTTGCAGCATTCGTCAAGGTCTGCTCTCTGAGCAAGACTCGGACCACGATCATTCGATCAATCACGGTTACCCACCGCCCGATCCGCGCGTGCCAGAGAGGGGCCGCACGGATCGACCCGTGGATAACCGGGAATCTCGCAGCGATGATGGCTTCGGGAGTTCCACTCTCGATTGGGGAATTCGTCCCGTTGTCAATGAGTTTTAGGGGCCTCATCGAGGCTCCGATTCGGACCCACAAGTGCCGCGTGGGGTGGAAGGATGCTCCTGTCTTCCACTACCAGCCGCGAGGTTACGAACATGACGCAAACAATCCAGCGTGAGCCGGCATTCCTTCGACGCAGGCAGGTCCAAATGCGCACAGGACTTTCGCGCAGCACGATCTACCAGTACATCAAGGACGGCGTCTTCCCGAAGCCGGTGCCGCTCGGGCCGCGCGCGGTCGGGTGGCTCGAGTCGGACGTGAGCGAGTGGATCGCCGCCCGGGTGAAGATCGCCCGAGCCGGCGGTCGGCCGTCGACCTAATGCCGCGAATGCATGGCTGCCCCCACAACTGCAACGGCCGGGCAGCCGCGCCTGGCGACGGTCCCCGCCACCGCCGAAGTCATTGACCGGTTTCGGGCGGCGCTCGCCGCGCGCGACATCGTTCCACCCGAGAGCATCCTCGCCGACGGCAGCATTCATCGCTGCGATGTTGCAGGCAAGAATGGCAAGGGCGATGCGGCTTACCTGCTTCACCTGGATGGAATTCCTGCCGGCGGACTGGAAAACTGGCGCGACGGCAAGGGTTGGGAATCCTGGCGCTTCGACATCGGGCGAGAGCTGACGCCGGCGGAGCTCGATGCGCTGCGCGCCAGGGCGAAGTCAGCCAGCAACCGACGGACGGAAGAAGCGGTCAGGCGCCATGCCGCCGCCCGTGAGGTCGCCGCACGGACCTGGCACGCCGCGCGGCCGGCAGACGATGATCATCCGTACCTGGCTCGCAAGGGGGTCGTTGCGCATGGGCTGCGCGTGTTCAAGGGGGCATTGCTCGTGCCGATCCGCGACGCGGCCGGCGAGCTGCACAGCCTGCAATTCATCGGCGCCAGCGGCACGAAGCGATTCCTGAAGGGCGGGCGGGTCGCCGGCCAGTACTTCCTGATTGGCGTCGCCGGCAAAGTGGTCTGCATCGCCGAGGGCTACGCCACGGGCGCCAGCATTCACGCCGCAACCGGGTACGCCGTCGCCGTTGCCTTCAACGCCGGCAACCTGGCCCCGGTCGCCGGGGCGATCAGGGAGAACTATCCAGAAGCCCAGCTCATCGTGTGCGCTGATGACGACGCGGGCACTCCGGGCAATCCGGGTCTCGCCCATGCGCGCATTGCCGCAGGTGCGGTCGGTGCGCTCATTGCCGTTCCGGCGTTTGGCGCGGATCGGCCGGCCGGCGCTACGGACTTCAATGACCTGTATCGGCTCCGGGGCCCTGCGGCCGTGCGCGATTCGATCGCTGCCGCCAAGGAGCCCGCGGGTGGAGCTTTCGATATTGGCGGCGTCGCCAAGGAGAGAGACACGGAATGGCCGGAACCGGAACCGCTGACCGAGCCGCTGGACGCGCAGCCGTATCCTGACGAGGCGCTGCCGCACATCCTGCGTGAAGCGGTACGGCAAGCTCAGGAATTCGTGCAGGCACCGATGGCGCTGGTGGCCTGCTCGGCCCTTTCCGCTCTTTCGCTCGCGGCCCAAGGCTTGGCGAACGTGCGCCGCGATCATCAGCTCGTGGGCCCCATTTCCCTCTATCTACTTGCGGTGGCCGACTCTGGGGAACGCAAGACCACCTGCGATGCGATTTTCTGCCCGGCATTGCGCGACTGGGAAATCGGGCGTCGGCAGGAGATGTCTCCCGAGATCGCGAAGCTCGAAGCGGCCGCGGCCGTGTTCGAGGCGAAGAAGGCCGGCATCCTCGATGCGATCAAACACAAGCGGCGCCGGGCGCAGGACACGGCGGGCGAGGAAGGCGAGCTTGAGGCGCTGGTGGGCCATGCGCCGCTGGCGCCGCTCGTCCCGCGACTGCTCTATGCGGACGCGACCCCGGAGGCCCTCGCCCATGCGCTGGCGACCGGCTGGCCGAGCGGCGGGGTACTCTCGGCCGAGGCCGGCGCGGTGTTCGGTGCGCACGGGATGGGCCAGGACACGATCCTGCGCAACCTTGCGCTCCTCAACGTGTTGTGGGACGGCGGCGAAATGGCGATCGACCGGCGCTCCAAGCCCTCCTTCGTGCTGCGCGGCCGGCGGCTCACCTTCGGGCTGATGCTTCAGCCCGAGGCTTTGCGCGGCTTCCTGGAGCGTGCGGGCACGCTGCCACGCGGCACCGGATTCATCGCGCGCTTCCTGATCGCCTGGCCAGGGAGCACGCAAGGCACGCGCGCCTACCGCCCTGCGCCCGAGGCGATGCCGCAGGTGGCGCTGTTCCAGGCGCGCATTCGCGAGCTGCTTGCGCAACCGCTCGCGACCGACGCGCACGGCTGCCTCACCCCGGCGGTGCTGGACCTGTCGCCGCAGGCACGTGCCGAGTGGATACGCTTTCACGACGAGATCGAGCGAGAACTCGGCGCGCGAGGTGCATTCCGTGGCGTGCGCGATGTTGCGGCCAAGGCGGCGGAGAACGTCGCGCGGCTGGCAGCCTTGTTCCATGTGCTGGAGTATGGCGCGAGCGGAACGATAACGTCCGAGGGAATCCGCGCCGCGGCCAGTATCGTGGGCTGGCACTTGAACGAGGCGAGGCGCCTGCTCGCCGACCTGGACACGCCGCCCTCGCTGGCGGCGGCGATCCGGCTCGATTCCTGGCTGCGTAGCGAAGCGCAGGCCAACGGAACTGATCGTGTGCCGACGAAGCGGATCTACCAATACGGTCCGAATTGCGTCCGGGACAGCCGCGAGCTGCGCGCAGCGCTTGTCATCCTGGCCGAGCGGGGGCGCGCCTGGCTGGAGGAATCCGGCCGTCGGCGGCACGTGGTGATCAATCCGGCGTTGCTGATTGAGCGGGAGTGAACGTGAACTATTGGATTTCGACATCAGAGGGTGTTGCTACTGTTGCTACTCTTGCTACCGTCGCCCGGCGCGAACGCTGATCGGTAGCAAGAGTAGCGGGAGTAGCAGGGAGTGCCGGGTCAGAAACTGCGCATTCCACGTGCCCGGAGCAAGCCGCATGACGGGCGCTAGGGGAGTGATAGTGCTTGCCTTCTGATACCACTATTTGCTACCATCGAGCTATGAAGCGAAAACACCAGCGTACGCTGGAATTGATCTATGCCCGGCCTGTATCGGCAAATGTCCGTTGGGCCGACATTGAGGTCTTGCTCATTGAGTTGGGCGGGCAAATTTCAGAGCGCGAAGGATCGCGGGTGTTGGTGCGTTTGTTCAACGAACGGCGAGTATTTCACCGTCCGCATCCCGAGCCGACGACGGATAAAGGGGCGGTCGAGGCAATTCGCAAATGGCTGGACGAGAATGGAGTGAAACCATGAATACCATGTCGATCAACGGCTATCAGGCGGTCATCGCGTTCGACCCGGACATCCAGATGTTCCGGGGGGAATTCGTGGGGCTCAACGGCGGTGCCGATTTCTATGCCAAGGATGTCGATGGCTTGCGTCGCGAGGGGGAGATTTCTCTCAAGGTATTCCTTGAGGCATGCGCCGAGGATGGTGTCGAGCCGCGCAAGCACTTCTCCGGGAAATTCTCTCTACGGGTTGATCCGGCTACGCACGAAGCCGCCGCCATTGCCGCCGCTGCCCACGGCCAGAGCCTGAACCAATGGGCGACCGAAGCCATTCGGCAGGCGGCATTGGCAGGTTGATGGGTAGGCACGATGACAAAACCGGGTATGAAACCGGGTACGAAATGACCTTCTGTGACAGCGCATGTAGCAAACATGAGGCGTTTAGGTCGTACTTCCTGTTCAACGTCTAACTACGGATTCAAAGAAAGTACGGATTCTGTCAAATCCAAACGGACAACAAAAACCCCGTGAGCACCAGGCTCCACGGGGTTTTTAGTTCTTAATGCCGGCCTTGCAAGTTAACCCTGCGGTGGTTGTTCGGCGATTTCCCGGCGCACCTCATCCATGTCCAGCGCCAGCGCCTGTTCGAGGAGCTGGTCGAAGGCGCCCGCCGGCGGTGCACCGGCTTCGGAGAAGATGCCGATCTGGTCGCGGAAGATCATCAGCGTCGGGATCGAGCGGATGTTGAAGGCGGCGGCGATGTCCTGCTGTTCTTCGGTGTTCACCTTGGCGAAAATGAAGGCCGGATGTTTTTTGCTGGCCGCCTCAAAGACGGGGGCGAAGCTGCGGCAGGGGGCGCACCAGGGCGCCCAGAAATCGACGATTACGTTGGCATTATTGGTGATGGTTGCCTGAAAGTTTTCAGGGGTGAGTTCCAGTGTGGCCATGAGCGGCTCCAAAATCGATCGGGCGTCCATGCTATCGTTTCGCATGGATTTTCGCCATAACTCTGTTGGATGAGTATTCCGGATACCTTGTATCGCGGCCGTTTTGCGCCGTCGCCTACCGGCCCGCTGCATTTCGGTTCGTTGGTCGCGGCCGTCGGCTCCTTCCTTGAAGCACGGACACGGGGCGGCGAATGGTTGCTGCGCATCGAGGATGTCGATGCACCGCGCTGCTCACAGGCGGCGGCGGATTCGATTTTGCGCACGCTGGAAGCCTTCGGTTTTGCCTGGGATGGCGCGGTGGTGTGGCAGAGCCGGCGGGTGGCGGCCTATGCCGCCGCGCTGGAGCAGCTCAAGCAGGCCGGGCGGGTTTTCCCCTGCGCCTGCAGCCGCAAGGAACTCGCCGATTCGATGCTGGCTCCGGATGGCGCGGCGCTGTATCCGGGTACTTGCCGCCACGGCTTGCCGGCGGGCAAGGTGGCGCGTGCCTGGCGGGTGCGGGTCGATGCAACGCGCATCACCTTCGACGACGCGGTGCAGGGCTGCATCGAGAGCGATTTGGCGCAGGAGGCGGGCGATTTCATTTTGCTGCGGGCCGATGGCCTGTTTGCTTATCAGCTGGCGGTGGTGGTCGATGACGCCGCCGCCGGCATCACCCAGGTGGTGCGCGGCGCCGATCTGCTGCTATCGACGCCACGGCAGATTTTTCTGCAGCACTGCCTCGGCCTGCCGACGCCGGCCTATGCGCATCTGCCGGTGGTAGTGAATGCCGCCGGAGAAAAGCTGTCCAAGCAGACACGGGCGCAGCGGCTTGATGATGCCCGGCCGGGGCAGGCGTTGTGGGCGGCGCTCGATTTTCTCGGCCAGCAACCACCGCCGGAGTTGCGTGCCGCCAGTTGCGACGAGATATGGCGCTGGGCGCGACTACACTGGCGCCTGGATCGTGTACCGCGGCAACGGGCCGCGCAACGTGCAGAGGAGACGCCATGATCGTTACCGAAGCTTTTGCCATCGAACGACTCCTGAAGGCGACCCGGGTGATCGCCGTGGTCGGGCTGTCGCCCGATCCGGCGCGCGCCAGCCACGGCGTTGCCCGCTTCATGCAGGCGCGCGGCTACCGCATCATTCCGGTCAATCCGGCGGCGGCTGAAATCCTCGGTGAGCGCTGCTATCCCGATCTCGCCAGCATTCCCGAGGCGGTCGACATGGTGGATGTGTTTCGTCGTTCGGATGCGGTGCTGCCCGTCGCGCTTGACGCCATCCGCATCGGTGCACGCTGCCTCTGGCTGCAACTCGGGGTGGTCAATGCCGCGGCGATCGCGGCAGCCGATGCGGCGGGGCTGGACGTGGTGGCCGACCACTGCCTGAAAATCGAATGTTCGCGGCTGGACTGCCGGGCGGACTAACGCCCCGGCACGCTGCCCCAGAGCACCTTGTGCAGTTGCAGCTGGAAGCGTACCGGCAGGCGGTCGTCGAGAATCCATTGCGCCAGATGCGCCGGATCGAGCTGGCCCTGCACCGGGGAGAGCAGCACCGGGCAGCGCCCGAAAAGTCGGTGCTGGTGACACGCCGCGACCGCCCAGTCATAGTCCTCGCGTGAGGCGAGGACGAATTTGAGTTCGTCCTGCGGCGTCAGCAGATCGAGGTTTTCCCAGCGGTTCTTCGCCGCCTCGCCGGAGCCGGGGGTTTTTATATCGACGATGCGCGAAACGCGTGGATCGACGTCGCCGATATCGAGCGCGCCGCTGGTTTCGAGTGATACCGAGTAGCCTGCAGCGCACAGCGCGGTGAGCAGCGGCAGGCAGTTTTTCTGCGCCAGCGGCTCGCCGCCGGTGACGCAAACCGTGGCGCAGTCGAAATGCGCGACCTGTTCCAGCACGGCGGCGAGGGCTTGCGTTTCGCCGCCGCTGAAGGCGTAGGTGGTGTCGCACCAGACGCAGCGCAGCGGGCAGCCGGTGAGGCGGATGAATACCGTGGGCAGCCCGACGCGGCTGGATTCGCCCTGGATCGAATGGAATATTTCGCTGATACGCAGTGTGGCATTCGCATCGATGGCCGCCGCGTCAGTTGCTGCTGCGCTCGCCACTATTTCTTTTTGAGCCGCGCCCTGGCGTGCTTGCCGGCGTCGCTGGCCGGATATTTTTCCGCCAGAAGTTGCAGGGTGGCGCGGACGCGTTTGCTGTCCTTCAGCGCCTCAAGGCTGGCGATTTCGGCTTCCAGCGCATTCGGTGCGCGTTCGTCGGCGGGCCAGGTGGCGGCAAAGTGGGCGAACAGGTCGGCGGCCTTGGCATGCTGCCGCGCCTGGGCGTGGGCATAGGCGCCCCAGTAGTAGGCCGACGGCAGCAGGGTGCTTTCCGGCCAGGTCTTGATGAAGGCAAGGAAACCGACGCCGGCTTCCTTGAACTTGCCCGCCTTGAGCTGGCTCAGCGCGGCTTCATAGCGGGCGGTTTCAGTCGCCGGATCAGCGGCTTCGGTAGCGGGTGCGGCGGCGGGCTTGGCCTCCACCGCCGGTTGCTCGAACTTGCGCAGGCGGGTATCGAGATCGATGTAAAAGTCCTTTTGTCGCTTCTGCGCCGCATCGAGATCATAACGGAGGACTTCGATATCGCCGCGCAGCTTGGCGACATCGGCACGCAGGGCTTCGGCCTGGTTGGCGAAGTCGAGCTGATTGCGGCTGGCGGTTTCCGCGCGCTGGTTGAGTTCGGTAACTTCGGTGCGCAGCTGCTCGATGCGCTTTCTGGCTTCGTCGTCATCGAACAGGCCGGCCCGCACGGGCAGTGCGAGGCAGGACAGGCTCAGCAGCGCAACTGTGGCCAGACGTCGCATCAGAACTCGCCCGAGTAGAGCATGTCAGCGCGCCGGTTCTTGCCCCAGCATTCTTCGGTGGACTCGGTGCAGGCGGGTTTCTCCTTGCCCAGGCTGACGGCTTCGAGCTGGTCTTCGCGGCCGCCCAGCAGCAACAGGGCCTTCTTCACCGCTTCGGCGCGCTTTTGTCCCAGCGCCAGGTTGTACTCGCGGCTGCCGCGTTCATCGGCATTGCCCTGGATCAGCATCTTCATCGCCGGATTGGCGGCGAGAAACTTGCCGTGCGTGGCGAGCAGGGTTTGGTATTCATCCTTGACGATGAAACTGTCGTAGTCAAAGTAGATGCTGCGCCTGGAGAGCGGACTGCGAGGGTCTTTCAGCGCGGCAGCGCTCAGCGGATCGAATTTGCCGACGGTATCGGCAGTGACCGGGGCGGCCGCTGCCGGTGTGCGTGATTCGACGCCGGCCGGGTTCTGCTCCGGCGCCGGTGGTTGCGAGCCACAGGCAGCGAGTAGAAGAGTCAGCGAGAGCAGGACAACCTTGGTTGTGGCGGAAAGCGGGGTAGACATGGCGATTCCTTGGCGTGATGAGACGGTGTGGGAAGAAGAGTTTAATTGACCAGCGGCCCCCAGGCAGGTTCCCGCACGTCGGCGGCCTGCACGGAGAGTTTCTGCTTGACCCGGCCGTCGCTGGAGACGGCGGCCAGGACGCCACGACCGTTGATTTCGGTGGCATACAGGATCATGCGTCCATTGGGAGCAAAGCTGGGCGATTCATCCTTGGCCGAGTCGGTCAGGATCTGGGCCTGTTTCGTCGCCAGGTCCATCAGCGCCAGCTGGAAGCGGCCATTGGTGCGGGTGATGTAGGCCAGGCTCTTGCCGTCGGGCGAAGGACGGGGAGTGACGTTGTAATTGCCTTCAAAGGTGATCCGCTCGGCTGTGCCGCCGGCGGTGGCGGGAAGGCGATAGATCTGTGGGCTGCCGCCGCGATCGGAGGTGAAATAAATGTAGGCGCCGTCCGGGGAGAAACGCGGTTCGGTGTCGATGCCGGCGGACGAGGCCAGTCGTGTCGCGCCGCTGCCATCGACATTCACCAGGTACAACTGCGAGTTGCCGTCCTTGGTCAGCACCAGCGCCAGCCGCTTGCCGTCGGGCGACCAGGCGGGGGCGGAGTTGGAACCCTTGAAGTTGGCCGCCACATGGCGCCGGCCGCTGGCCAGGTCATGGACATAGACCACCGGTTTCTTGGCTTCGAACGAGACATAGGCCAGCTTGCTGCCGTCGGGCGACCAGACCGGCGAGATGATCGGCTCGCGCGAGGCCAGCGCTGCCTGCGGGTTGCCGCCGTCGGCATCGGCGATCTGCAATTCGTAGCGCCCGGTGCTCTTCACCACATAGGCGATGCGGGTCGAGAACACACCGCGCTCGCCGGTGAGTTTTTCGTAGATGAAGTCGGAAATGCGATGTGCCGTGGTGCGCAGTTGCGTGCCGGTGTGGACATAGGCCTGGGTTCCCAGCACGGCCTGCTTGGGTACGTCGGCGAGGCGTACCTGCGTCTGGTAACGGCCATCGCCAGCCGCCGCGATGCTGCCGCTGGCGACGGCATCGGCGCCACGCTGTTTCAGGTCGGCGTAGGGCGGCGTGGCATCGAAGGCCAGCGGGCTGCCGGTGTCGATCAGGCGGAACAGTCCGCTGCGATCGAGGTCGGCGCGCACCACCGAGGTCAGTGCCTGGGCGATGATGCGTTCGCCGCTGAAGTCGGCTACCGCCAGTGGCAGGCGATTGGCGCCGGCGCCGGTGATTTCGATGCTGAGCTGGGCCCGGGTCGCAGGCGCGAACAAACTCGAACACAGGGCGAGGGAGGCGAGGCAGGCAAGCGCGAGACGGGATGGTTTCATATGGGAATTATACCGGGTCAGTCCGCGAGGGGGCGGAACTTGAGTTCGAGGTCACGACTGAATACGTCGGCTTGTTCGGGCTTGGGCAAGGGGCTGGATTTCTGGATGGCGCGTTCGATCGCCGCGTCCAGCGCCACGTTGCCGGAGGAATGCTTCAGGCGCACGCTGATGATTTCGCCGCTGGGCAACTGCGCCACGGCGAATACCGCCTCCGGATTGCCCTGCAGGCCGGGCGGCAGCACGATATTGCCGCGAATTTTGCCGCGAATGCGGGAAAGATAGTCGGCCGTTGCCTTGGCACGTGCCGTGGCTTCGCGGGCGGCTTTCTCCTTTTCCAGATCCGCGGTGGCGGCGTCGGTGTTCTTGCGCTGGATCAGGCGCTGGGTTTCCTGCTTGAGCTGGTCGAGAAAGGCATTGAGGCGGGGCTTGAACTCAGGCTCAGGCTTGGGCTCGGGCTTGGGTTTCGGTTCGGCCTTTTCCACGATGTCGGGTTTGACGGGTGTGGGGCGCGACTCTGCCCGCGGTGCCGGTTTGGGTTCGGGGGGCGGCTCAAAAGTCGGCGCTGGCGGGACGGCGGCATTTATAGGGACGGCGCGCACCAGGTCGACCTCGACCACATCCGTTGCCTGGGTTTGCCAGCGCACGCCGTAGAACAGGACGGCGGCGAGGACGAGGTGTACGGCTATCGCCAGTGCCAGCGAAACGTATTTGCCGGCCAGATTTTCAGGCCGGTCAAGAGGCGAGGGAGACAGATGCGCGCTCACGACGATACGCTCACGATGTGCTTATTTTGCAGGCTGTACCAGCAGGCCGATTTTGGCTACCTGCTGGCGTTGCAGTTCGTCCATCACGCCCAGCACGGCCTCGTAGCGGACATTCTTGTCGCCGGCGATGAGCACCGCCTGTTGTGGATTTTTTGCCTGCGCTTCCTTGATGCGGGCGGCGAGATCGCTGCGGCTGACGGATTGCTCGGCTGCGGCGGGGCCCGTGGCGGCGCGGTTGCGCAAGGCGAGCGAGGCATCGGCATGAACGATTACCTCCAGCGGCGCCACGGCCGGTTGCGAGGCCTTGCCAACGCTGGGCAGGTCGACGCTGGCGGTCTGCACCATCGGTGCCGTGACCATGAAGATGACCAGCAGCACCAGCATCACGTCGATGTAGGGCACGACGTTGATCTGGTTCATCAGGCGGCGTTGTTTCATGGCGCGTACCCCTTTATCGCGTCTGCCGTTGCAGGATGTTGGAGAACTCTTCCATGAAGCTTTCGAAGCGCACCGAGACGCGGTCGACGTCGTGGGCGAAGCGGTTGTAGGCGACCACCGCCGGAATCGCGGCGAAGAGGCCGATGGCGGTGGCCACCAGGGCTTCGGCGATGCCGGGAGCGACTGCGGAAAGCGTCGCCGTGCTCATGTTGGACAGCCCGCGGAAGGCGTGCATGATGCCCCACACGGTGCCGAACAGGCCGACGTAGGGCGAGACCGAGCCGACCGAGGCGAGGAAGGCCAGGTGCGACTCGAGGTCGTCGATTTCGCGCTGGTAGGTGGCGCGCATGGCGCGCCGGGCGCCGTCGACCACGGCGGTGGGGTCGATGGTTTTCTGGCCGCGCAGCTTGGTGAATTCGCGGTAGCCGGCCTCGAAGATGCGCTCCAGCGCGCCGGTTTCATGGCGGTTGTTGGCGGCGCTCTGGTACAGCGCGTTAAGGTCGCCGCCGCTCCAGAAGTCGCGCTCGAATTGATCGGTCTTGCTGCGCGCCGAGCGAATCGCGAAGGCCTTGCGGAAAATGTAATACCACGACATGAACGAAACGCCGAGCAACAGCAGCATCACCAGCTTGACGACCAGGCTGGCGTTGGTGACGAGTTCGATGATGGAAAGATCCTGGGTGATGTTCATTGAGGCTCCGCTTCAGGGTGGGGCTGGGCGATGGACAGAAATTGGCGATGGATTTCGGCGGGCATGGCAACGGGCCGGCCGCTGGTCGGGTCGATGCAGGCGACGCGAATTTTCGCATCGAGCAGGATGTCCTTGCCGCGCACGATGCGCTGGATGAAGGTGACTTGCGCCCGGCCGAGCGACCCAACGACCGTTTCGACCGTGAGCAGGTCGTCGAGTTTCGCCGGCTTCAGGTAGTCCACGCTGGCCGAGCGCACCGCGAAGGCAATTCGCCGTGTCGCCAGCGCCGACTGTTCGTGGCCCAGCGTGCGCAGGAATTCGGTGCGCCCGCGTTCGAGGAAGCGCAGGTAATTGGCGTAATAGACGATGCCGGCGGCGTCGGTGTCCTCGTAGTAGACGCGTAGTGGCAGGGTCTGGATGAAGATGGCGGTCATGGCTGGTCCCACAGTTCGGGCGCGGCGCCCGGTGGAGTGTGGTGCGGGCTGCACAAGCCGAAATGCTGCCAGATGCTGGCTGTTGCCACGCGTCCGCGCGGCGTGCGCTGGAGATAACCCTGCTGGATCAGATAGGGTTCGAGCACGTCCTCGATGGTGTCGCGCGCCTCGCCGATGGCGGCGGCGAGGTTGTCCACGCCGACCGGACCGCCGCCGAATTTCTCCAGCATGGCGGAAAGCAGTTTCCTGTCCATCACGTCGAGGCCGAGGTGATCGACATCGAGCATGGTCAGCGCGGCATCGGCGACGGCGCGGGTGATTTTGCCGTCGGCCTTGACCTCGGCGAAGTCGCGCACGCGGCGCAGCAGGCGGTTGGAAATGCGCGGCGTGCCGCGCGAGCGCCGGGCGATTTCCACCGCGCCGTCATCGACGATGGTGCAGGCCAGCAGATGCGCCGAGCGGCGCACGATCAGGGCGAGCTCGTCGGGGGTGTAGAACTCCAGCCGGGCGACGATGCCGAAACGGTCGCGCAGGGGGTTGGTCAGCATGCCGGCCCGCGTCGTTGCGCCGATCAGGGTGAAGGGCGGCAGGTCGAGCTTGACCGAGCGCGCCGAGGGGCCTTCGCCGATCATGATGTCGATCTGGAAATCCTCCAGCGCGGGATAGAGAATTTCCTCCACCACCGGCGAGAGGCGGTGGATCTCGTCGATGAACAGCACGTCGTGCGGTTCAAGATTGGTCAGCATTGCGGCGAGGTCGCCGGCGCGCTCCAGCACCGGGCCGGAGGTCTGGCGCAGATTGACGCCCATCTCGTGGGCGATGATGTGCGCCAGCGTGGTCTTGCCCAGCCCTGGCGGGCCAAAGAGGAGGACGTGATCCATCGACTCGCCCCGCCGCTTGGCCGCCTCGATGAAGATTTCGAGCTGGCCGCGGATCTTCTGCTGGCCGATGTAATCGGCCAGCTTCTTCGGCCGCAAGGCGCGCTCCAGCGCGTCTTCCTGCGGCGATTCCCTGGCTGCGGCGATCAGGCGTTCGGGAACGACGTCGGCAGAGCTGTCAGCGAGTTTGTCGATCTGGATGCTCATGGCGCAAGTTTAGCCGATCGGATCATCCGGCCTTCGACAGCCGCTTTAGCGCCTGGCGGATGCCGTCGGCAACCGGCGCCTCGGGCGCCAGCTCTTTCATCGCGCCGAGCGCTTCGCGTTCGTTGTAGCCCAGCGCCAGCAGCGCACCGAGGATGTCGCCGAAGTTGTCGGCCTGGGCATCCGGCACCGTAGCACCCGCGCTGGTTTTTGCGCCGCCGGAAAAGGCCTTCGGCAGCTTGTCGCGTAGTTCCAGCAGCAGGCGCTCGGCGGTTTTTTTGCCGATGCCGGGGATTTTTGTCAGGCGGCCGGCTTCCTGCAAGGCGATGGCCTGCGCCAGTTCATTGACCGACAGGCCGGACAGTACTGCCAGCGCGGTGCGGGCGCCGACGCCGGAAATTTTCAGCAACTGGCGGAACGCGGCGCGCTCGTCGAGCGAGCCGAAGCCATAGAGGAAATGGCCGTCCTCGCGGATCGCCAGGTGCGTGAACAGCGTCACTTTCTCACCGTTCGCCGGCAGGTTGTAAAAAGTGCTCATCGGCACATCGACCTCGTAGCCGAGGCCATGCACGTCGACCGTGATGGCGGGCGGATTTTTTTCGAGCAGGGTTCCGCTGAGGCGACCGATCATGAGATTCCTTTGCTGAAAACGAGAGTGAGGGCCATGAGCAGACCGTAAAGGGCGGCGGCGGCGAGGGTGAGTTTGATTGCCGGGGCGAGCTGCGCCGGGATTTCGGCATGGTGCCACAACTCGTGCGTGGCGGCGAGGCTCAGGGAGAGAGTGAGCAGGATCAGCAAAGTCGGTGCTGGCAGGACGCCGAGCCACACACCAAGCGGGGCGCACAGCGCCGCCAGCAACGCGATGACGAGATAACCGGCGCGTGCGCAGCGGCGGCCGAGGCGGACGACCACGGTGCGCTTGCCTGCGGCAGCGTCTGCCGTCGCATCGGGAAACTGGTTTATGTAAAGGATGTTCGCCACCAGCAGCGCGTAGCCGAGTCCTGCGGCCAAGGGCAAGGCGGCGAAGGCCTGGCGCTGCACATAATCGCTGCCGACGATGACCAGCAGCCAGCCGGCGACGATGGCGAATTCACCCAGGCCGCGGCTGGCGAGCCGCAGCGGCGGCGCGGAGTAGGCCCAGGCGATGAGAAGTCCAAGCAGCCCGATCAGCATCAGGCCCGCTGCAGAGTGCGCCGTCAGCCACAGTCCGGCGGGAATCACGCTGATGAGCAGTCCGTAGCCCAGCCGCGCCATTGCAGCGGGCGTGAGTACGCCGTTCTGGATCAAGCGCGAGCCGCCGGTGAAGGGAAATATGCGCTCGCTGTTCAGCGCATCGTTTTCGCGGTCGTGATAATCGTTGATGACATTGGCCCCGGCGTGGGCGACGAGGGCGAACAGCAGCGTCACCAGCGCGGTTGCGGGATGCAGCGGTACGCCGTCGGCATGGGCGCTGGCGAGGCCGAGCAGCACAGCCACCAGCGTGACGGAAAGAAAAGCCGGGCGGGTGGCGAGGAGCCATCGCCGCAGGCCGGGTGGCAGCGTTTGCGGCGTGGGCTCGATGAGCCTGCACGCGGCATTCGGCCTGGCCGCCGGCACGTTCACAGCAGCCTGCCGCCGCGCACCCGCCGGCCGGCCGTGGCCAGCGCGCCCAGTCCCTGCCCGCCATGGGCATGGGCGATGGCGCAAGCCAGTGCATCGGCCGCGTCGGCGCCGGGTGCGCCGGAAAGTTTCAGCAGGCGCATCACCATTTGCTGCACCTGCTCCTTCGCTGCTTTCCCATGTCCGACCACCGCCTGCTTGACTTGCAGCGCGGTGTATTCGGCGACTGGCAAGTTGGCTGTTACCAGCGCCGAAATCGCCGCACCGCGCGCCTGACCGAGCAACAGCGTGGATTGCGGGTTGACGTTGACGAACACGATTTCGATGGCAGCCTGCTGCGGCCGGTAGGTCGCCACGACTTCGCCGATACCGTCAAGCAGCGTCTTGATCCGCTGCGGCAGGCTGTCGGCGCTTTCAGTCCTGATGCAGCCGCTGGCAACATAGGCGAGCGTGCTGCCGCTTTTCTCGATGAGGCCAAATCCGGTCGAGCGCAGGCCAGGGTCGATGCCGAGGATGCGCAGTGCGGGGCCGGCTTTCTGCATTACGGGGCCAAGGCGCGTCCGCTGCGCATCATTCCTCGATCACCGCCGTTGTATAAACCTCCTGCACGTCGTCGAGGGATTCCAGCGCGTCGAGCAGCTTTTGCATCCTGGCGGCATCGTCGCCGACGAAGTCGACTTCGGTTTCCGGTTTCATCGTGACATCGCCGAATTCCGGTTTGAAACCGGCTTTCTCCAGAGTTTCTTTTACGGTGCTGAAGTCGTTGGGCGAGGTGATGACTTCGATCGAGCCGTCATCGTTGGTCACCACGTCCTCGGCGCCGGCCTCGATCGCCGCGTCCATCAGCCGGGCTTCGTCGGTGCCGGGGGCGAACAGCATCTGGCCGCAATGTTTGAAGAGGAAGGCCACGCTGCCGTCGGTGCCCATGTTGCCGCCGTGCTTGGCGAAGGCATGACGCACTTCGGCCACGGTGCGCACCTTGTTGTCGGTCAGGCAATCGACCATCACTGCGGCGCCGTTGATGCCATAGCCTTCATAGCGGATTTCTTCGTAACTGACGCCGTCGAGCTGCCCGGTGCCGCGTTTGATGGCGTTTTCGATGTTGTCCTTGGGCAGGCTCTGCCCCTTGGCCTTTTCAATCGCCAGCCGCAGGCGCGGATTGGCGCTGAGATCGCCTCCGCCCATTTTGGCGGCGACGGTGATTTCCTTGATCAGTTTGGTGAAGACCTTGCCGCGTTTGGCATCCTGGCGTCCCTTGCGGTGCTGGATGTTGGCCCATTTGGAATGTCCGGCCATGCTATTTTCCTAGGTTGCGCTTAAGATGCCGAATTTTAGCACCTGGAGATTTTCCTCATGAGTAACGCCTTGCCCATCGCCAAGAGCGGTGATGTCGAACTGTCTCTGTTGCTCCGCATGGCCAATCGCCACGGCCTCATCACCGGCGCCACCGGCACCGGCAAGACGGTGACTCTGCAACGCATCGCCGAGCAGTTGTCGCGCGCCGGCGTGCCGGTGTTCCTTGCGGATGCCAAGGGCGATCTGTCCGGTCTTGGCGCGGCGGGCGTGGCGGGCGAGAAACTGCAGAAGCGGCTGGATGCGCTGGGCATTGCCGACTGGCAGCCGAGCAGTTATCCGGTGGCCTTCTGGGATGTATTCGGCGAGCTTGGCCATCCGGTGCGGGCGACAATTTCCGACATGGGGCCCTTGCTGCTCGGCCGCTTGCTCGATCTCAACGACACCCAGGCCGGCGTGCTGCAACTGGTGTTCAAGGTGGCCGACGATCAGGGCTTGCTGCTGCTCGACCTGAAAGACCTGCGGGCGATGGTGCAGCATGTCGGCGAGCATGCCGATGAATTCCGCACCGGCTATGGCAATGTTTCGGCGGCCTCGATCGGCGCCATCCAGCGCGGTTTGCTGACACTGGAAGAACAAGGCGGCGAAAAGTTCTTCGGCGAGCCGATGCTGGATATCGAAGACCTGATGCAAACGCAGGGCGGCCGTGGCGTGCTCAACGTCTTTGCTGCCGAAAAGCTGATGAACTCGCCGCGCCTGTATGCCAGTTTCCTGCTCTGGCTGCTGGCGGAACTGTTCGAGCGCCTGCCGGAAGCCGGCGACCTGGACAAGCCCAAATTGGTCTTCTTTTTCGACGAGGCGCACCTGCTGTTCGCCGACGCGCCGCCGGCGCTGCTGCAGAAAGTGGAGCAGGTGGTGCGCCTGATCCGCTCGAAGGGCGTTGGCGTGTATTTCGTCACGCAAAATCCGCTCGATATTCCCGACAGCGTACTCGGGCAGCTTGGCAACCGCGTTCAGCACGCCTTGCGCGCCTTCACCCCGCGCGACCAGAAAGCGGTCAAGGCGGCCGCCGACACGTTGCGCGCCAATCCGGCCTTCGATGCGGTAACGGCGATCACCGAGCTGGGCGTTGGCGAAGCGCTGGTGTCCTTTCTCGACGAGCAGGGCAAGCCGACCGTGGTCGAGCGCGCCTTCGTGCTGCCGCCGTTCTCGCGCATCGGGCCGCTGACTGCGGAAGAGCACCAGGCGGCGATTGCCGGCTCCGCCATCGCCGGGCATTACGAGAAAATCCTCGATCGGGAGTCGGCGTTCGAGAAGCTCAATGGCGCAGCGCCTGAAAAACCCGGCGCGGGTACTACGGCAAATGAGTCAGCACCATCACAAGGGCAAGGCGGCGGACTGCTCGACAGCGTCGGCGGCATGTTTGGCGGCTTGGGCGGCATGCTGGGGGGCGGCAGCAGCGGCGGACGCCAGGGCGTGGTCGAGGCGGCGGTGAAAAGCGCCGCGCGCAGCATCGGCTCACAAGTCGGCCGCGAGATCATTCGCGGTGTGCTGGGTTCGATTCTCGGTGGTCGGCGGCGCTGATTGACCCGCCGAAAATGAACTGACGATGGCGTTTGCCGTCTGCCCAAAATGTGGCCATCGTCCGCCGCAGCCGCTGGGAGCCACCGATGCCTGCCCGGCCTGCGGCGTGTATATGCACAAGCGGCCAGCGCCGGAAACGGCTGCGGCTGCCGTGCCGAACCATGCAGACGCCTGCGAGCCGCCCTGGAGTGAACGCTTGCTGACCTTGCCGGAGCGGGATGCGGGCGATCCGGTTTTCATTGCGCCACGCGCCCTGCTGCTCGTCGCGCTGGCGCTTTGGGGCGTGCATCTGGTGACGCGGGACGTGACCGACGGGGAAGTGTTCCAAAGTTTCATGCACAACATCCTGTTGCCAATCCACGAGGCGGGGCATGTGTTGTTCCTGCCATTCGGCGAGTTCCTCGCCATCGCGGGCGGCAGCCTGTTTCAGGTGCTGCTGCCGCTGGGAATCGGCGTGGCATTCCTGTTGAAAAACCGCGACCCGTTTGGTGCGGCGATTTGCCTGTGGTGGATGGGTATCAGCCTGGTCGACCTGGCGCCCTATATCTACGATGCCCTCGATCCGCAGCTCATGCTGCTCGGTGGTCACACCGGCGAGGATGGGACGCATGACTGGATTTATCTGTTCGGCCGGACAGGTGGTTTGCAGCATGCCCATTTCTGGGGCCGGGCCTGTTGGCTGTTCGGCGCGGTTCTGGCAGGGGTTGCGTTACTTTGGGCGGCATTCGTGTTGCGGCGGGCCTGGTTGAGACGCTCGTGAAAAGTGTCGCGCGCCGCATCGGTAGCGGCTAGCGCCCCAGGCGTCGGCAAATTTCCAGTGTGAGTCCGGCCTGGTTCATGGAATAAAAATGCAGACCGGGTGCGCCGCGTTCGATAAGTTGCTGGCACAGCGCGGTGACAATATCCAGCCCCAAGGCTTGTATTGAAGCGGCATCGTCGCCATAGCTTTCAAACTTCTTGCGCATCCAGCGCGGAATCTCGGCGCCGCAGGCATCGGAAAAGCGCGCCAGTTTCGAGAAGCTGGCGATCGGCATGATGCCCGGAATGATCGGCGCGGTGATGCCCAGTGCGCGCGCCTCGGCGACGAAGCTCTCGAAGGCATCGATGTTGTAAAAATATTGGGTGATCGCGGCGTCGGCGCCGGCGTCGATCTTGCGTTTGAAATTCAGCAAGTCATCGCGTGGCGATTTCGCCTGTGGGTGCCATTCGGGGTAGGCCGCGACATCGATGTGAAAGGCGTCGCCGGTTTCCCGCCGGATAAAAGCCACCAGCTCATTGGCATAACGGAATTCCCCCGGATCGGCCATGCCCGAGGGCAGGTCGCCCCGCAAGGCGACAATGCGGCGAATGCCTTGTGCGCGGAATGTCGCCAGCAGCTCGCGAATGCTGTCCTCGGTCGAGCCGATACAGGATAAATGCGGCGCGGCCACATGGCCTGTGCCGGCAATTTCGCTCACGGTGGACAGCGTGCGCTCGCGCGTGGAGCCGCCAGCGCCATAGGTGACGGAAAAGAACGCCGGATTCAGGACGGCCAGTCGCTGTTGCGTGAGGCGCAGCTTCTCGATGCCTTCGGCGGTTTGCGGTGGAAAGAATTCAACGGAGAGTTCGAATGTCATGGCTTTCCTTGGAAAATCGGGCGCTGGCGATGGGTTTGCCGTATCGCCAGCGCCGACTCTTCGGCGTTAATCAATAGCGATAATGCTCCGGCTTGTAAGGGCCGGTTTTCGCCACGCCGATGTACGCCGCCTGTTGATCGGTCAGCTCGGTGAGCTGGGCGTTCAGCTTCTTCAATTGCAGGCGCGCGACCTTTTCGTCCAGATGCTTGGGCAGCGTATAGACGCCCACCGGATACTCGGCATTGCGCGTGAACAGCTCGATCTGCGCAATGGTCTGGTTGGCGAACGACGATGACATCACATAGCTTGGATGTCCGGTGCCGCAACCCAGATTCACCAGACGGCCCTTGGCCAGCAGGATGATCCGTTTCCCGTCAGGGAAAATGACATGATCGACCTGCGGCTTGATTTCTTCCCACTCGTATTGTTCCAGCGCCGCGACCTCGATCTCGTTGTCGAAGTGTCCGATGTTGCAGACGATGGCCTGATCCTTCATCTTCGCCATGTGCTCGTGGGTGATGACATGGTAATTGCCGGTGCAGGTGACAAAAATATCGGCTTTGTCGGCAGCGTAGTCCATGGTGACCACGCGATAGCCTTCCATCGCGGCTTGCAGCGCGCAGATCGGGTCGACTTCCGTGACCCAGACTTGCGCCGAGAGCGCGCGCATCGCCTGCGCCGAACCTTTGCCCACGTCGCCGTAGCCGGCGATCAGCGCAACCTTGCCGGCAATCATCACGTCGGTGGCGCGCTTGATGCCATCGACCAGGGATTCGCGGCAGCCGTAGAGGTTGTCGAATTTCGACTTGGTCACCGAGTCATTGACGTTGATCGCCGGAATCTTCAGTTCGCCGCGTTCATGCATCTGGTACAGCCGATGCACGCCGGTGGTGGTCTCTTCGGTGACGCCCTTGATCTGCGCCAGGCGCATGGAGTACCAGGCTGGATCGGTGGCAAGCTTGGCCTTGATCGCGGCGAACAGGATGCGTTCTTCTTCCGCGCCGGGTTTGGCCAGCACGCTGATATCCTTTTCAGCGCGGGAACCGATGTGCAGCAGCAGCGTGGCATCGCCGCCATCGTCGAGAATCATGTTCGAAAAACCGCCATCGGGCCATTCGAAAATGCGATGGGTGTAATCCCAGTAGTCTTCCAGCGTCTCGCCTTTCACCGCAAACACGGCGGTGCCGCCGGCAGCAATCGCGGCAGCGGCATGATCCTGGGTCGAGAAAATATTGCATGAAGCCCAGCGCACGTCGGCGCCCAGCGCCTTGAGCGTTTCGATCAGCACCGCCGTCTGGATCGTCATGTGCAGGCTGCCGGTGATGCGCGCGCCCTTGAGCGGCTGGCTTTGGGCAAATTCTTCACGAATCGCCATCAGGCCAGGCATTTCGGTTTCGGCAATGCGGATTTCCTTGCGCCCCCAGGCGGCAAGGCCGAGGTCGGCAACAACATAATCGGGGGTAATGGCAGTCACGGCGTTCATCGAGCAGGCTCCTTGAGCAGTGACCGGGAAGAGCGGTGCGCCAATGTAATTCATGCGCGAACTCACCCTGCCCGGTACGGGTTAGGTGAGCGCAGTTTGCAAAAAACCGAGCCTGGGGAGAGTGGGACCCTCGCTTGCAGCGCTCCTCGGAAGCTGGAAATTATAACGGAGAACGGAATATGCGTTGACGCACTGCATCATAAGCGTGCATAATTCGCCTGCGGGGTGGAGCAGTCTGGCAGCTCGTCGGGCTCATAACCCGAAGGTCACAGGTTCAAATCCTGTCCCCGCAACCAACCAAATTAAGGGCTTACAGGTTTCACTCTGTAAGCCCTTTGTCTTTGCGGCGCTCCATGTAGGCGCTGTGTAGGTTTTTCCAGTCAATCCGCCGTCCTGCCAGCGTCGACTTTTGCCCGGCATCCCCCCGCTATTGCCGGTCCCATTCACCGGGATACGCGGGTTCGTTTCGCTACTCGCGCGAGTAGTTCCTGTAAACGACCTTGGCATCCTGATGGGCGCGGTCGAGTGTGCGGAGGGACGGATCGTCATCGTGGACGCTGAAGAAATCATCCGCTTGCGCCCGCATCACCATCCGGATTGCGACCTCGTCCGCGATTGCGTATTTCTCGGTGATGAGCGTGGTGACTTCGTCAAGAAATTCTTCATAGGTCATGCCGGTTCTGCTCCTTTCTTATTTTGCGACATGCTGCGGCAGGTCGAGGTACAGTGCCTCCACCTGTGCCCGTGCCCACGGGGTGCGACGGAGGAACTTGAGGCTCGAAGGGATGCTTGGGTCGTGGGTGAAACAGCGGATATCGATCCGCTGTCCGAGCGCCGGCCAGCCATGAAACGCTACCAGTTCGTGCAGCAGTTGCTCCAGTGTGATGCCATGCAGCGGGTTGTTGGGCTGGGATTTGCTCATGGGGGACTCGTCGTCAGATGGATTTCGGGCTGTCGTCATTCACAGACTTTTCCGCGCCCCGCCTTGATGTCGGCGCGGCGGGTTTTGCCTTCCAGGCGCCGGGTGACGGAGGAGCGGGTGGGCCGGGTCGCGCGCCGCCGCTTGGGAAGGACGGCGACGCTATCGATCATCGCCTGCAGACGCCGCAGCGCTTCCGCGCGATTCCCCTCCAGGCTGCGAAACTCCTGGGCTTTGATGATGACCACGCCATCCCTGCTGATGCGCTGATCACCGAGCTTCAGGAGTCGCTCGCGAACGTCTGTCGGCAACGAGGATGTGTTGATGTCAAAACGCAAATGCACGGCGTTCGACACTTTATTGATGTTCTGTCCTCCGGCGCCCTGGGCGCGGACTGCTGAAATCCCGACCTCGTCCAGGGGGATGGCAAAGCGCGGGTTCATGCGGCCGGTGGCTTGTCGTCGGCCTGGACCCGCACCGCGCAATACTTGTACTCGGGAATCTTGCCGAAGGGATCAATGGCCGGATTGGTCAGCAGGTTGGCGGCCGCTTCGACGTAGCAGAAGGGCATGAACACCGTCCGGCGCGGCAGTCCGGCGTCGATGCGCACAGTGGCGACAAGCTCGCCGCGCCGGGTGACGAGTTTCACTGCGAAGTTTGCCGTATCACCCGCGCCGACTTTTAGCTCGGCCAGATCGTCCGGATGCAGGTTGATGTAAGGCAAGGGCTCCAGCGCATCGAGTACGGTGGCGCGCCGCGTCATGGCGCCGGTGTGCCAGTGTTCAAGCTGGCGGCCGGTGATCAGCACCCAGGGATAATCTGCATCGGGTGTTTCTGCCGCAGGACGATAGCTGATCGGAAAAATGCGGCCACGGCCGTTGGCGGTGGGGAAGTTTTCGGTGAAGATGATCGGGTGGCCGGGAGCGTCTGCGCTCGGGCAGGGATAGGTCACGGCGTCTTCGCGCTCCAGCCGTTGCCAACTGATGCCGGCGATGCTGGGCATGGCCTGGCGCATTTCCTCGAACACGGCGGCCGGGCCGCCATAGTTCCAGTCGAGCCCGATCCGGCGGCCCATCTCCTCGATCAGTTGCAGGTCCTGCCGCGCCATGCCGGGCGGTTCAAGCGCGGCGCGGCCGAGCTGCACGGTGCGGTCGGTGTTGGTGAATGATCCGGTTTTTTCGGCGAAGGCCGAGGCCGGCAGGATGACATCGGCCAGCGCGGCGGTTTCGGTGAGGAAGATGTCCTGCACCACCAGATGCTCAAGCCGCGCCAGGCCTTCGCGCGCATGGTTGAGGTCGGGATCGGACATCGCCGGATTCTCGCCGACGATGTACATGCCGCGGATCGTGCCGGCCTTCGCCGCAGCGATGATCTCGGTCACTGTCAGCCCCGGCGTGGCGGGCAGTGGTGCGCCCCAGAGTTCGGCGAAGCGCGCACGCACCGCCGGGTCGGCGACGCGCTGGTAATCGGGCAGCATCATCGGGATCAGGCCGGCGTCCGAGGCGCCCTGCACGTTGTTCTGTCCGCGCAGCGGGTGCAGCCCGGTGCCCGGCCGGCCGATCTGGCCGGTGAGCAGCGCCAGCGCGATCAGGCAGCGCGCGTTGTCGGTGCCGTGGGTATGCTGGCTGATGCCCATGCCCCAGAAGATCATCGCGGCCCTGGCCGTGGCATAGAGCCGCGCCACCGCGCGCAGTGTTTCCGCCGGAACGCCGACGGCAGCGGCAACCGCTTCCGGCGCATAGGGCTCGAGATTTTCCCGGAAGGCATCATCGAAGCCGTCGACCCGGGCGGCGATGAAGGCTGGATTGACGAGCCCTTCGGAGACGATCACCTGCAACAGGCTGTTGAGCAGCAGTACGTCGCTGTCGGCCTGGAACTGCAGGACATGCGTCGCGTCGCGGGCGAGTTCACCGGCGCGCGGGTCGATGACAACCAGCTTGGCGCCACACCGCACCGCATTCTTCATGAAGCTGGCGGCGACCGGATGGTTGGCGACGGGGTTGGCGCCGATCACGATGATCACGTCGGCATGATCGACGTCGCGCACCGGATTGGACACCGCACCGGAGCCGATGCCTTCCAGCAGCGCGGCGACCGACGAGGCATGGCACAGCCGGGTGCAGTGGTCAACGTTGTTGCTGCCAAAGCCGAGGCGCACCAGTTTCTGGAACAGGTAGGCTTCCTCGTTGCTGCCCTTGGCCGAGCCGAAACCGGCGAGCGCTGCGGGGCCGTGCGCTGCCTTGATGCGGTTCAGGCCGCCGGCGGCGCAGGCGAGCGCCTCTTCCCAGCTGGCCTCGCGGAACTGGCTGCGCCAGCCGGTCTTGTCGCCGGCCAGCCGGGCATCCTTCGGCGCATCGGTACGGCGGATCAGCGGCGTGGTGAGGCGGTCGGGGTGCTGCGGGTAGTCGTAGCCATAGCGTCCCTTGACGCACAGCCGCCCGGCATTGGCCGGCCCGTCGCGGCCATCGACGCCGACAATGGCGTTGCCGGTGACGCGGTAGGTGAGCTGGCAGCCGACGCCGCAATAGGGGCAGAGCGAGGCGACGAGCTTTTCCGCGCTCGCGTGCCGGCTGGATTGGAGGGCGCCGGTGGGGCAGGCGGCGACGCATTCGCCGCAGGCGACGCAACTGCTCTCGCCCATCGGCGCGCCGGCGTCGAAGACGATTTGACCGCGCGCGGCGAGGCCGATCACGTCGTTGGTCTGTACCTCGCGGCAGGCGATCAGGCAGCGCGTGCAATGGATGCAGGCGGCGGCATCGAAAACGATGGCCGGATGTGAAGTGTCGGGCGAAAAACCCGGCGCTGGCGATGCGGCGAAATGCAAGGGACGGGCGCCAACCACCGTGGCCCAATGGTCGAGTTCGCCTGTCGCCGCGGGCGCTTCGGCGCGCAGCAGTTCGATGATGCCGCGCCGTGCCGCCTGCGCCCGCTCGCTCATCGCGTGCACCGCCATGCCTGCGCGCGGCGTGCGGCAGCAGGAGGGCGCCAGCGTGCGCTCGCCTTCGATCTCGACCACGCAGGCGCGGCAATTGCCGGGCGCGCCGAGGCCTTGCTGGTGGCACAGGTGGGGCAGTTCGACGCCGTGGCGCCGGGCGGCGGCGAAAATGGTTTCGCCCTCCTGCGCCTCGATCGTGCGGCCGTCGAGCGTGAAATGGATCATCGCGTCACTTCGGCGGGAAAGTAACGTAGCACCGACAGCGCGGGATTCGGCGCCGCCTGGCCGAGACCGCAGATCGAGGTGTCCTGCATCAGTCGGGCGAGTTCTTCGAGGGTGGCCGCATCCCAGATTTCGGCGGCCATGAGCTCCGCCGCGCGCACCGTGCCGACGCGGCAGGGCGTGCACTGGCCGCAGGATTCGCGGGCGAAAAAGCGCATCGCATTGAGTGCCAGATCGCGCGCCCGGTCGGCCTGCGAAAAGACGACGATCGCCGCCGAGCCGATGAAGCAGCCATGCTCCTGCAGCGTGTCCCCCAAGGGGATTTCCTGCGGGGCATCAAAGTCGAGCGGCAGGTCGGCGAGGCTGGCAGGCAGGATGCCACCCGAGGCGCCGCCAGGAAAATAGCCGTAAAGCTGATGGCCGGGCGCCATGCCGCCGCAATATTCGGCGAGCAGTTCGTTGAGTGTGATGCCGGCCGGGGCGAGATGCACGCCGGGTTTGGCGACGCGGCCGCTGACCGAGAACGAGCGCAACCCGTGGCGCCCATGGCGGCCCTGCGCGGCGAATTCGTCGGCGCCGCGACGCAGGATTTCCGGTACCCAGTGCAGGGTTTCCAGGTTGTGCTCCAGCGTCGGCCGGCCGAATAGTCCGACTTCGGCGAGATAGGGCGGGCGCAAGCGCGGCATGCCGCGCTTGCCTTCGATCGATTCGATCATGGCTGACTCCTCGCCGCAGATGTAAGCGCCGGCTCCGCGCCGCAGTTCGATGGCTGGAGCTTCCGGAAAAGCCTCATGCAGCGCGGACAATTCTTCGCCCAGCAGCGTCCGGCAGTCGGCGTACTCGTCACGCAGGTAAATCCATATTTTTTCGATACCGACCGCCCAGGCCGCAATCAGCGCGCCTTCGAGGAAGGCGTGGGGCTCGCGCTCCAGATAGAAGCGGTCCTTGAAGGTGCCGGGCTCGCCTTCGTCTATGTTGATCGCCAGATAACGCGGCGCCGGCTGTGCGGCGACCATCCGCCATTTGCGTCCGGCGGGAAAACCCGCGCCGCCGAGGCCGCGCAGGCCGGCATGCTCGAGCGTGGCGATGAGTTCTTCGCGTGACTTTTCTCCGCGCAGGCAGGCTTCATACAGCGCATAACCGCCGCCGGCGCGATAGTCGGCCAGCCGGCGTGCCGGCACGGGGGCCGCCTTGCTTTGCCCTGCCAGCGGGGCGCTGCCAGCGCCAGCGCGGTGCTTGCTTTGCACTCCCTTCGGTTCGCCTCCAGGAACTTTTTGCGCGACGAGTTCGGGGGTGGCGTGACCCACCGGATTTTGCCCGACCACGGCCACCGGTGCGCATTCGCAGCGGCCAACGCAGGACACGCGCTGGACACGCACCGTCGGGCCAAGAATCCTGCCGAGTTTTTCCGCCAGCGCCTCGGCGCCGTGCATCGCGCAGGCGAGCGAGTCGCAGATGCGCACTGTGATTTGTGGCGGTTCTGCTGCGCCGGTTTTGACGACGTCGAAGTGATGATAGAAGCTCGCCACCTCGAACACTTCGGCCAGCGATATTTTCAGTTCGGTGGCGAGCGCCGCGAGCAGGGTTTCCGGCAGGCCGCCCTGCGTGTCCTGAATGACATGAAGATATTCGATCAGGCGCTCGCGGAGCAGTGGTGCGCTTCCTGTCAGTGCCTGCACTGCGGCGCGGGCGGCCGGATCAATGCCGCTGCGATGGTGGCGACGAATTGCTTTCATCGGCAGCTTTATTTGAGGGTTTGCCCTCCGCCGTCAGTCACCCGAACGTGAATCGGGATGCCGTCGCGCACGCTCTGGGAGACCGTGCAGAAATCTTCAAACTGGGCCAGCACGCGGTCGAGATGTTCGATCTCGTCGCCCGGGCGACCGAGGGACAGGGCGACATTGATCGCCGTCACCCGCAGCCGGTTGTTTTCGTTGCGGCCGGTGACGGCGGTGGCCGTGGCACTGATCCGGCCCGGATCCTGTTTGAATTTTTTCAGGGCGAACAGCAGGCTGGAAGCAAGGCAGTTGGCCGCTGCCGCCAGCAGGATGCGGGAAGGATCAGGCCCTTTGCCGTCACCCAGCGGCTCTGGCTCGTCGGCCAGCAACGGCGGCAGGTCATCACCGAAATCGACCAGAAATTTGTAATTTTCTTGTTGCGTGATGGTGATCGATACGGTGTCACTCATGGTCGCATATCCTGTGATCGGGCTGTCGATGGTAATGGGGCTGGCGCTGGATGGCAAGGGCTGTGACAGGATCCGTCTGGCGCCGCCTGCCCGTGCGCTACGCAAAGCCAGCGTCACTCTCGCAAAGCAAAACGAGCTAGCCGGAACTGCGCTAACTCGTTGCGTTGTTTATGGTGGGCCCAACAGGACTTGAACCTGTGACCAATCGATTATGAGTCGACTGCTCTAACCAGCTGAGCTATGGGCCCGTGTGCGGGGCTGGGGTTAGGTCTCCGAGTCGAGGAAGCTGCGCAGTTTTTCCGAGCGGGTCGGGTGACGCAGTTTGCGCAGGGCCTTGGCTTCGATCTGGCGGATGCGCTCGCGGGTGACGTCGAACTGCTTGCCGACCTCTTCCAGCGTGTGGTCGGTATTCATCTCGATGCCGAAGCGCATGCGCAGCACCTTGGCCTCACGCGGGGTGAGGCTGTCGAGGATTTCCTTGGTCACTTCGCGCAGGTTGGCGAACAGGGCGGCATCGTCCGGCAGCAGTGTGACCTGATCCTCGATGAAATCGCCCAGATGCGAATCATCGTCGTCGCCGATCGGCGTTTCCATGGAGATCGGTTCTTTGGAAATCTTGAGGATCTTGCGAATCTTGTCCTCGGGCATTTCCATTTTTTCCGCCAGGGTCGCCGGGTCGGGCTCATGCCCGGTTTCCTGGAGAATCTGGCGGCTGATGCGGTTCATCTTGTTGATGGTTTCGATCATGTGCACCGGAATGCGGATGGTGCGCGCCTGGTCGGCAATCGAGCGGGTGATGGCCTGCCGGATCCACCAGGTGGCGTAGGTAGAGAACTTGTAGCCACGACGATATTCGAATTTGTCCACCGCCTTCATCAGGCCGATATTGCCTTCCTGGATCAGGTCGAGAAATTGCAGGCCGCGGTTGGTGTATTTCTTGGCGATCGAAATCACCAGGCGCAGGTTGGCCTCGGTCATTTCGCGCTTGGCGCGGCGCGCCTTGGCCTCGCCGGTGGACATCTGCTTGTTGATGTCTTTCAGTTCCTTGAGCGGTATGCCGATGCGGTTTTGCAGGTCGATCAGCTTCTGCTGTTCGTCGAGGATGTTGGGTGCGCTGCGCATCAATTGCGCGCAGTAGGGTTTGCCCGACTGCACTTCCTGCTTGACCCACTCCATGTTGGTTTCATTGCCGGGAAAGACCTTGATGAAGTGGGCGCGGGGCATGTGCACTTTGTCAACGCAGACGTGCAGGATTTTCCGTTCGTGGCTGCGGACAGACTCCACCATGCCACGCACCGTGTTGCACAGGCGTTCGATGGTTTTGGCGGTGAAGCGGATGTTCAGCAGTTCGTCGGCGATTTGTTTCTTGAGGCGCAGATAGCCCTTGTCTTCGGAACCCTTTTTGGCCAATGTCGGTTGCAGCTTGGCATACAGCGCATGAATCAGCGAAAAGCGCTCCAGCGCATCCTGCTTGAGTTTCAGCAGCGATGCGGAAATCCGTGCGCCACCATCATCGTCCTCGGCGTCCTCGTCTTCTATCTCTTCTTCGACCGCCTCGACTTCCAGGCCTTCATCCGACGCATTCGGATCGATCAGGCCGTCGATCAATTCGTCGATGCGCATTTCATCGCGCGCGACTTTGCCAGCCATTTCGAGCATTTCGGCAATGGTGGTGGGGCAGGCCGAAATGGCCATGATCATGTGCTTCAGGCCATCTTCGATACGTTTGGCAATCTCGATTTCGCTTTCGCGGGTCAGCAGGCCGACAGAGCCCATTTCGCGCATGTACATGCGTACCGGGTCAGTGGTGCGGCCGAATTCGGAGTCGACGGTGGATAGCGCCTGTTCCGCCTGCTCTTCAACTTCCTCGGCATCCACGGGGGCCGGGGAAGTTTCGTTGAGCAGCATGTCTTCGGCAGCGGGCGCCTCATCAAACACCTGGATGCTCATGTCATTGAAGGTGGAGATGATCGATTCGATCTGTTCGGCATCGACCAGATCGTCAGGCAGGTGGTCGTTGATTTCGGCGTAAGTCAGGTAGCCGCGCTCTTTGCCGAGGGCGATCAGGTTCTTGAGGCGTGCGCGCTTGGCGTCAATGTCGAGCGGCGCCGCTTCGGGGGCGATGATCAGTTTTTCCTTGCTGCCTTTGCGCTTGCGAACCCCGGTGATCGGCGGGGTGGCGGGCGCCGCCTCAGCGGGCAATCCCGCAGCGACGGTCGCCTTCAAAGCGGCTGTTTTTTTATTTGCCGGTTCCGGTTTGGTTGCGGCCGATACGGTGGCAGCTTTCGGTGCGCTGGATTTTGTTTTGGGGTTCGACATGGTAATCCTCGGTTAAAGCGCAATGACGACACGGTTTATAAACTGCTCCGGCTAGTGCACTCACCATAAAAGATAAAAGCGCTGCATAACCTGCAATTATATCAGAGGGTTGTTGCCTTGCGTTGCGCGATCAGCGGCCTGCTTCTGCGCCAGCAGCGCCGCCAGCCGCTGGCGCTGCTGCGGGTTCAGGCCATGCCGCGCCTGGGCAGTGAGTTCATCGATCGAGGCCTTGAGCGCGGCCTGGCGAAGGCGAAGAATGGCATCAGTGAAGACGGTTTCCAGCGCCGGGGAATCGGCTTCATCGCCGAGAGCCTTGGCGATTGTTGCAACCAGTGGCTCATGTGGCGTGCCGCGGAAAAACTCCAGCAGCATCCCGAGGCCGCCTGCCGGCAGTTCCCCATGTTCGATGGCGTCGGCAATCACAATCAGCGTTGCACCCTCTGGCAACTCGCGATTGATCAGTTCGAGCGGCAGTCGCGCTGACCATTCGGCTTTTTGCAGAACGATTTCAAGCAGTTTGTATTCGATGGAGGAAGGCGCCGGCCGTTGCTTCATTTGCGCCGGGGCATAGCGGGTCCGCGCCAGCGGCTGGAGCCCGCATTGTGTCTCGACTTCAGCCTGGGAAACCTGGGCCCGGGCGGCGATTTCCTTGACAATCTGAACCCGCAGGATAGGTGCGGCAATTTTTTGCAACAAGGGTTTGGCCAGATGTACCAGCTTGGCGCGGCCTTCAGCCGTAACTGGCGCACTTTGCTTCACGAGTTCACGAATCAAAAATTCCGAGAGCCGCGTTGCGTTTCTGGTGTGGTGAACGAAAGCCTCCTTGCCATGCTCGCGGATGAATTCGTCGGGATCCTGGGCGCCCGGCATCTGGAGAATTTCAACGGTCTTGTTGTCGGCCAGGTGGCTGAGGCTGACTTCCATGGCGCGCCAGGCGGCGCGGTCGCCCGCACTGTCGCGATCGAAGCAGAAGACGACGCGGCTCGCCAGCTTCAGCAGCTTTTGCACGTTGGCATCGGTTGCCGCCGTACCCAAGGTGGCAACCGCGTTTTCGACGCCGCATTGCGCCAGTCCGACCACGTCCATATAGCCTTCGACCACCAGGACCGTATCCTCTTCCTGGATGGCTTTGCGTGCTTGCGGCAGGCCGTAGAGTTCCCGTCCTTTCTCGAACAGCGGGGTTTCGGGCGAGTTGAGATACTTGGGCTCGCCGGCGCCCAGTACGCGGCCGCCAAAGCCGATCACATTGCCGCGCTGATCGAGAATGGGGAACATGATCCGGTCGCGGAACCGGTCATAGCGGCGGCCCTGTTCGTTGCTGATGACGAGCCCGCACTCGATCAGGGCAGCGTCGCGGTAGTCAGGAAAAACCGGCTGCAATCCCTGCCAGTCATCGGGCGCGTAGCCGAGGCCGAAGCGGGCGGCGATTTCACCGGTCAGGCCGCGCGCCTTGAGGTAGTCCACGGCTTTGGGCGTGGCCTTGAGTTGCTCGCGGTAAAATCGCATGGCCTGCGCCATGATTTCGGTCAGCGGCGCCTGTTTTACGCGTTCGGTGCGCTGGCGCTCTTCCTGCGGCACGGGCAGGCCGATAGCGGAGGCGAGTTCTTCGACCGCCTCGATGAAGCCGACCCCCGAATACTGCATGACGAAGCCAATTGCGCTGCCATGTGCGCCGCAGCCGAAGCAGTGATAGAACTGCTTGGCCGGGCTGACGGTAAACGATGGCGTCTTCTCGGAATGAAACGGACAACAGGCGCTGAAGTTGGCGCCGGCCTTGCGTAGCGGGACGTAGCGTTCGACAACATCGACGATGTCGACGCGGGCAAGCAGTTCCTGGATAAAGCTTTCTGGAATCACGTGAACATTATCCTGAAGCCCTTACTGGCGGGCGGTATTTCGTGCCGGATGGATTTCGCCCGGCACGCGCTTGCCGGATTATGCGCCCGCCAGTTTGACCTTGACCAGACGCGAGACTTCGCCCATGTCGGCGCGGCCTGCCACCTGCGGTTTGACGCGCGCGATCACCTTGCCCATGTCGGCCGGGGCCGATGCGCCGGATTCGCTGATGGCGGCGGCAACGATGGCTTCGATCTCGGCCGCGCTCATGGCCTGGGGCATGTAGGCGGCCAGCACGGCAGCCTCGAATTTTTCGGTATCGGCCAGATCCTGCCGCTGCGCGGCTTCGTACTGGGCGATCGAGTCCTTGCGCTGCTTGAGCATTTTTTCGATGACGGCGATCACGCCGGCATCGTCCAGCTCGATGCGCTCATCAACCTGTTTCTGTTTGATGGCGGCCAGAAGCAGTGACAGCGCATCCTTGCGGGCGCGCTCCCCGGCCTTCATGGCAGCCTTCCAGTCGTCGCTGATGCGTGTTTTGAGAGTCATTAATCATCCTTTCCGGAAACACAAAAACCGCCCTGCGGCGGTTTTTAAAACGGGGGCCTTGCTGCGCTTCTGTGTGGCTCGCCAAAGCGCCGAGCCAGGGTGCAGAGATCAGTACAGTTTCGGCGGCAGCAACTGGCTGCTGATGCGCTTTTGATGGCGCTTGACGGCAGCGGCTGCCTTGCGCTTGCGCTCGGAGGTGGGCTTTTCGTAGAACGTGCGCGCACGCAGTTCGGTAAGCAGACCTACTTTTTCAATGGCGCGTTTGAAGCGGCGAATGGCGACTTCGAACGGCTCGTTTTCCTTGACGCGAATACCCGGCATTGCAATGACCCTGATTAGGCGGAAAGGCGCGCATTTTAGAGATTTTTGCCGTGATGTCAAAGGGTAGAATTCTGCCCATGCGAGTTGTTGGCATCGAATCCTCCTGCGACGAAACCGGCATTGCCCTCTATGACAGCGAAAAGGGCTTGCTGGCGCACGCCGTGCACACCCAGGTGGCGATGCACGAGGCCTATGGCGGCGTGGTGCCGGAGTTGGCCTCGCGCGATCATGTGCGGCGCCTGATTCCGCTTCTGGAGCAGGTGCTCACTGCGGCTGCCTGCCAGCGCAGCGAGATAGATGCCATCGCCTATACTGCCGGGCCGGGGCTGGCTGGCGCGCTGCTGGCCGGCGCCAGCTTTGCCGAGGCGCTGGGCCAGGCGCTGGGCGTGCCGGCGCTGCCGGTGCATCATCTCGAAGGCCATCTGCTCTCGCCCCTGCTGGCGGCGGATGCGCCGGAGTTTCCCTTTATCGCCTTGCTGGTCTCGGGTGGACACACGCAACTGATGTGTGTGTCCGGGGTGGGCAAATACGAACTGCTCGGCGACTCGCTCGATGATGCGGCGGGCGAGGCTTTCGACAAGACGGCCAAGTTGCTCGGTCTTGGCTATCCCGGCGGGCCGGCGCTGGCGCAACTGGCGGCAACGGGACGCCCTGGCCGCTGCAAGCTGCCGCGGCCGATGCTGCATAGCGGGGATTTTTCCTTCAGCTTCTCCGGCTTGAAGACCGCGGTGCTGACGCTGGTGCGCAACAGCGATCCGACGCCGGCAGAAAAAGCCGATATTGCTGCCGAATTCCAGGAAGCCGTGACCGAAGTGCTTGCCGCCAAGGCGGTTGCAGCGTGTCGCCAGCGCCGACTTTTGCGGCTGGTGGTGGCCGGCGGCGTCGGTGCCAATCGGCGCCTGCGGGAACGGCTGGATGCGGCGCTGGCGGGGATTGGCGGGCGCGTGTTTTATCCCGAGATCGAGCTATGCACCGATAACGGCGCAATGATCGCTTTTTGTGGCGCACAGCGTCTTTTACGCGGCGAGACTCCGGCCGTCAGTCATGGCGCCTTCGCCATCCGGCCGCGCTGGCCGCTGGATCAACTGTCCTGAGCCGGGTTTTCCCTGCCCGATTTCTTCCCGCCGATGCGCCCTTCGGTGCCGGCCAGCAACTTCTGGATATTGGGCCGATGGCGCTGGATCAGCAGCAATGACATCGCGGCGATGATCAGCACGGTGTCGATCCGTTCATTCAAGCCCATGGCGATGAACGGTGCGCTGGCGGCCGCGACCAGCGCCGCCAGCGACGAGTAGCGGGTGATGGCGGCGACGGCCAGCCAGATCACCGCCACGGCGGCGCCCAGCACGCCTGAAAATCCCAGCAGCACCCCGAAGGCGGTGGCTACGCCCTTGCCGCCCTTGAAGCGCAGCGTGAAGGGAAAGATATGGCCGAGGAAGGCCGCCAGTCCTGCCATGTTCATCGCCGCATCGCCAGCACCGAGTTTTGCGGCGATGAACATGGCCAGCAGTCCCTTGCTGGCATCGCCGAGCAGGGTCAGCAGGGCGGCGAGCTTGTTGCCGCTGCGCAGCACGTTGGTGGCTCCGGGGTTGCCCGAGCCAAAACTGCGCGGATCGGCGAGGCCGAAGGCGCGCGAGACAATCACCGCAAACGGCACGGAGCCCAGCAGATAACCGAGAACAGCAGCAGCGCCCAAGTTCATGATGAATTCCCTAGAATGGCGGGGATTTTAACCGGGGCGGGGACGGCACGACGTGGATCTGATTTTTATCGAGGAGATGCGCGTCGAGGCGCAGGTGGGGGTTTTCGAGCGCGAGCGGGTGGCGCCGCAGACGCTGGAGATCAGCCTGACCTTCGGCGTGCCCGACGAGGCGGCGCAGAACGACGACATCGGACGCACCATTCGCTATGACATGGTAATCGAGCGGATTCGCGCCGAACTGGCAACGCGTCATTTCAATCTGCTGGAGACGCTGGGCGAATATGTCATCAACTTGCTGCTCGACGAGTTCGGTTCGCCCTGGGTCAGGATCAGCATCGCCAAGCTGGGCATCATGAAAGGCGTGCGTCGGGTCGGCGTGCAAATCGAGCGGAGTCGTGCGGATCGGACTTGAACCGGACTGAGTCCGCTTCAGCCGCGCGGATGGTGCGCGGCATGCAGTTGTTTCAGGCGTTCGCGGGCGACGTGGGTATACACCTGGGTGGTCGAAATATCGGCATGGCCGAGCAGCAGTTGCACCACGCGCAAGTCGGCACCGTGGTTCAGCAAGTGGGTGGCGAAGGCGTGGCGCAGCACATGCGGCGAGATGCGCTGTGTGGCAATGCCGGCTTTCAGCGCGTATTTTTTTATCAGCGTCCAGAACATCTGCCGCGTCATCGGTGCGCCGCGTGCGGTGATGAAAATTGCGTCGGCACTGCGCTCTCCCAGCAGCGGCCGGCGCCCCTCGGCGAGATAGCGTGTCAGCCATTCGGCGGCGACCTCGCCCAGCGGCACCAGGCGTTCTTTCGACCCCTTGCCCATGACGCGTACCGCATTGTCATTGAGGCTGAGTTCGAACAGGCGCACGCCGATCAGCTCGGACACGCGCAGGCCGGTGGCATACAGCAGTTCCAGCATGGCGCGGTCACGCAGGCCGAGCGGCGTGTTAACGTCGGGTGCGGCGAGCAGCGCTTCGACCTGCGGCTCGGTCAGCGTCTTCGGAAAGCGTTGCACCGGTTTTGGCTTTTCGATGTTGCGCAGCGGATCGACGCGGAGACGTTCACTATCCAGCAACCAGCGGTAGAGTCGTTTCAGGCTGGCCATCAGGCGTCGCTGGCTGGCGGATTTGATGCCGCCGGCGCGGGTGTTGAGATGGGCCAGGTAGCCATTGATCGCCGTTTCGCCAGCGCCGAGCAATGTTTCACTGGTTCCGGTCAGCTCACTGCGGGTCGCGAGCCAGCTTGCAAAGAGCGCGAGGTCGCTGCGGTAACTCGCCAGCGTGTTTTTCGCCAGACCGTCGGCCAGCCACAACGCGTCGATGAATTCGTCGATCAGCGCGGCGTCAGCCTTGTCCATGCTGTTCGTGCGACAGTATCCAGCGCTTGATGTCGAGCATGAAGCCGCCGCGCTGGCGGGCAAATCCGCCCAGGCCCTGGTGCGCCGCGACGACGCGATGGCAGGGCACGACGATGGGATATGGATTGGCGCCGCAGGCATTGCCGACGGCGCGTGCGCCACTGCCGATGCGTGCTGCCAGCTCGCCATAGCCCAGGGTTTCACCGCAAGGAATGGCAGCGATCGCCGCCCAGACGCGGCGCTGGAAATGGGTTCCGGCAGGTGCCAGCGGCAGGCCAAAAACAAAGCCCGGGTCGGCCAGCCAGGCGCGCAACTGGCGCACCGCTTCATGCGCCAGCGGACGTGTCGGCGCGCGTTCCGGGGTGTCGGGCGGCAGGTAGTCGATACCGGTGATTTCGTCGTCGGTGCAGCGGATACCGAGTGAAAAAGTCGGCGCCCCAAGGGCGCTTCCTGCGGGGCGTGCTGGCAACACGGCGGCATAGTCATGAAGGGAATTCATCCCTGCTTTGCAGGCCTGGAATTCCGCTGGCCCGGGCGGGGTCATGCCACATGGCCCAGAAGAGCCGCTTTCAATGCGCCATCGGCGGGTCTGTCACCGAGCCAGATGCACAGCAGGGCGCGGTAGAAATCTTCGCCCGGCACGTCGACGCCGGCCTGTTTGCCATTGACGGTGAGATGCGTTGTGCCATCGGCAGGGGTCACTCCGGGCTGCCAGTCGAGATGAATCACCGTGCCTTTTGGCGCATCCCTCAGCGCCAACAAGGTGGTGCGAAAGGTTTCGATTCTGGGGTTGAGCGCGGCCAGCTCTATTGCGGTCTGGTTCTTGTGCACGCCCTTGATCAGCGCATCGACAAACTGCTGGGCGGTGAGGTCACGCAAGGCGACAATACGGAGGCGCTTCGGCCCTGGGGTGGCGAAGACCTCCTCCGCTGTTGTGGCCTTGTGCGGCAGGTAGAGGGCAATGGCGTAGGCCTTGATGAACAGTACGCCGCGTATGCCGGCGCCGTTGAGGACGGCGGGCGGCGTCTTGCCAGCGCCGACTTTTGCGCTGGCGTCGAAGCTGATACCGCCGACCCGCAGCGCGGTTGCAGGCACCGCCAAGCCCGGGAAGGCGAGTTCCGTAGCCAGCAAGAGTGCAATCAACAGGATTTTCATGAGCGCTATTTTCATACGCGGAACGGTGGTTCAGGGGACTCGAGCAAAGCGCGGATTCGTGCCATTCGTACTCGCGGCGGCGCTCATGCTATCGTGTTTGCCTCCAAAACGTGAGGGGAAGTCGATGCGGACGACGCAATATTACCGCTTGCGCGGGGCGGGGGTGTTTCTGGCTGCGGTCTTGTCATGCAGCGGGCTCATGGCCGGGGCAGCAACGGCTGCCCCCGATGTGCGCGAGGTAATGAGTATGGCGGCCGAGCGTGAGGCGGTAGCGGTCACGGTCTATAACGACGATCTGGCGCTGGTGAAAGAATTGCGGCGGGTGGATTTGCCGGGCGGGATGGTGCGCCTGACGTGGCGCGACGTGGCGGCGCAGATGCGCCCGGAAACCGCCTTGCTGCGCGCGACAAGCGGCCCGGCCATCGAGCTGGTGGAGCAGAATTTCGATTTCGACCTGCTCTCGCCGCAGAAGCTGCTGGAAAAATATGTCGGTCGCGAAGTCACGGTGATCCGCAGCCATCCGACCACCGGCGAGGAGCGGCGCGAAAAGGCCACCGTGCTGGCAGCAGGATCGGGGACGGTGCTGCGCTTTGCCGATCGGATCGAAACCGGCGTGCCGGGACGCCTGGCGTTCGACAGCGTGCCGTCCAACCTGCGTGATCGCCCGACGCTCTCTGTCGTGCTGGAAGCGCCGGGCGGCAAGCGTCCGCTCGAACTGTCGTATCTCACCGGCGGCCTGTCCTGGCAGGCGGACTATGTCGCCAACCTGTCCGCCGACGGCGCCCGGCTTGACCTCGACGCCTGGGTGACGCTGACCAATCGCAGTGGCACAGGCTTCGAGCGGGCCACGTTGCAACTGGTGGCGGGGACGGTGAATCGGGTCGCTGCGCCCCGGCCGGAAATGGCGGCGGATGTGATGAGCATGGCGGGGCGCGCCAAAGTTCGCGGCCCGACGGAAGAGTCATTGATGGATTACCACCTCTACAGTTTCGCGCGGCCGACCAGCATTGCCGACAATCAGACCAAGCAACTGGCGTTGCTCTCGGCCACCGCTGTCCCGGTGCGGCGCCAGTACCTGCTGGCAGGCAATGCCGGTTATTACGGCGGCCGCATCGATCAGGGGACGCAGAAGCTCAAGCCTGCGGTATTCATCGAGTTTGACAATAAAGGCGGGCAACTGGGCAAGCCGCTACCGGCTGGCGTGGTGCGCGTTTACGCGAGGGACCGTCACGGCGCCGCGCAGTTTGTCGGCGAGGATCGCATCGAGCACACGGCGAAAAACGAGATGCTGAAATTGCAGCTGGGCGAAGCCTTCGACATCACAGCAGAACGCAAGCAGACAAGCTTCCGGCGCATCGCCGATAACGTGACGGAAAGCGCGTGGCGCATCGAGTTGCGCAATGCGCGTGAGGAAGCGGTCGTCGTCCGCGTCGAGGAGCCGATGCCGGGCGACTGGGAAATGCTGCGTGAATCCCATCCGCACGCAAAGGATACGGCGCGCCTGGCGGCATGGAATGTGAGTGTGCCTGCGGGCGGCAAGGCGGTGCTGGAGTACGCCGTGCGGGTCAGGTGGTGATGATGGGTGCGGGAGGCGCGGCCGGGCAGATGCAGTGCTGCCGCGCCCTGCCGCCCACCGCTCGCCAGGCCCTATAATAGGCCACTATTTCAATAGCTTACCCGCACGTCATGCTCGCTTTCTTGCGCCAGTCATCACGCGACTACCTTATTGCCGCGATCGTCTTCGCCTGCGTTTCCATCGGCCTGTTTCTTGATAACGATGCCAGTCTGCGGGGGCAGTACGCGCTGGGCGCGTGTGCCTGGTTCATTTTGTACATGCTGCTGCGCGGCGAGGACAACCCTGTACGCCTGCAAGTAGCGATTGTCGTCGCTACCGCGACACTCTGCGAATACATCTTTGCGCCGACCTACCATATCTACATCTACCGCTTCGACAATGTCCCGGCCTATATTCCGCCCGGGCATGGCATGGTCTATCTCACCGCCGTCGCACTGGCGCGCTCGCAACTGTTTGTGCAGTACCAGCGCGCCGTTACCGTTGTCATTCTGGCCGTGGGTGCGGCCTGGGCGCTGTGGGGCATCACCTGGGCAACGCGGTCGGATACCGGGGGGGCGGTACTCTTTTTGGTCTTTGCCGGATTCGTGCTGCTGGGCCGTGCGCCGCGCGTCTATCTGGCGGCGTTTCTGATTACCAGCTACCTCGAGCTGGTCGGCACCCACTGGGGAACGTGGGCTTGGGCGGAATTCTGGCCATCCTGGGGCAACCTGCCGCAGGCGAATCCTCCCAGCGGCATTTCTGCCGGATATTGCCTGCTTGATGCGATAGCCCTGATCGGTGCGCCCTGGCTGGCAAATGCGCTGATTTCCTGGCGCCGGATTCTGCCTGCCTCACAAACGGCGCTGCGCTCTATCGAGGCCGAAATCGAGCAACCGTTGCTGGGTGACGCGGAACTCGGTTACGAGAAAGGGCGCTGAGTTCCGCGCAGTTCCCGCAGCAACTCCATCGGTATTCCTGCTCGTCAGGCGCGGACTTCGCCGTTGCCGAGCACGATCCACTTCTGCGACGTCAGCCCTTCCAGCCCGACCGGGCCGCGGGCGTGGAACTTGTCGGTGGAAATGCCGATTTCGGCGCCGAGTCCGTATTCAAAGCCATCGGCAAAGCGCGTCGAGGCATTCACCATCACCGAGGCCGAGTCCACTTCACGCAGGAAGCGCAGGGCGTGGCTGTAGTTCTCGGTAACGATGACCTCGGTGTGGTGCGACGAGTAGTGGTTGATATGGGCAATCGCCGCATCCAGATCGGCGACTACTTTCACTGAAATGATCGGGGCGAGGAATTCGGTGTAGTAATCCTCGTCGCTGGCCGCCTTGGCTGTAGGCACCAGTGCCTGTGTCTCGGCGCAACCGCGGATCTCGACGCCTTTGGCTGCCAGCATGGCGGCAATCGCAGGCAGTTGTGTCGCCGCGACGGCACGCGCCACCAGGAGCGACTCGGCGGTGTTGCAGGTGCCGTAGCGCTGGGTCTTGGCATTTTCGACGATGGCCAGCGCCATGGCGGCGTCGGCGGCATCATCGATATACACATGGCAGTTGCCGTCGAGGTGCTTGATGACCGGCACGCGTGCCTCCTGCGAAATCCGTTCGATCAAGCTCTTGCCGCCGCGCGGAACGATGACGTCGACGTATTCTGGCATCGTGACCAGCAGGCCGACAGCGGTGCGGTCGCTGGTCTCGATGACCTGTATCGCCGTTTCCGGCAGGCCGGCCGCGACCAGTCCGGCGCGCACGCAGGCGGCGATTGCCTGATTGCTGCGCAGGGCTTCCTTGCCGCCGCGCAAGATGGCGGCGTTGCCGGACTTGAGGCAAAGCGCGGCGGCATCTGCCGTGACATTCGGCCGCGCCTCGTAAATGATGCCGACCACGCCGATCGGCACGCGCATCTTGCCGACCTGAATGCCGGAAGGGCGGCGCTTCAAATCGCTGATCTCGCCCACCGGATCGGGCAGGGCGGCGACCTGCTCCAGCCCCTGTGCCATCGCCTCGATGCCTTTTTCGCTCAGGCCCAAACGATCGAGCATGGCCGCATCCAGCCCGTCGGCACGGGCGGCGGCCAGGTCGGCGGCATTGGCGGCAAGCAGCTCGCTGCGCCGTTCGCGCACGGCCTGGGCCATGGCCAGCAGTGCGGTGTTCTTGGCGGCCGTGGTGGCGCGGGCGGTGGCCTGCGAAGCGGCGCGTGCATTGCGGCCGACCTGTTGCATGTAATCCTTGAGTTCCATCACAGCCTCTTCAGCTAAGCGTTTCGTGTTCGCGTCAGGCGCAGTGCCAGTTGCAGGAATTCGTCCCACAGGTCGCCGCGCGCAAGGCCTTTAATGATGCGGTCAATTTTGGCGGCATGCAAGAGGGCGGCCATCCTGGATGGCACCGAGGCGCTGCGCGCTTCCGTTGCCAGCGCCCACAACACCAGCGGCGGCGCGGCGTCTTCGGACTTCAAGCCCTCCAGCGTGCGCACCGCGCGTACCGTGTCGCGGGCCTTGACCGCTTCGCGCAGGTCGCTCACGTCATAACGGGCGACATTCAGCACCGCAGCCTCGATCTGCGCCAGGCTGATTTCACCGGGCGGACACAGCAGGCCAAGCTTCTGGATTTCCTGGTGCGCGGCCAGCAGGTTGCCTTCGACATGGGCCGCAATGAAGTCCAGCGCGGCGCGCGGCGCAGTTTGCTGCTGCCGCGCCAGCCGTTCCGCCAGCCACTGCGGCAGGCGCGCGAGTGGCGGCGCGTTGCATTCAATGGCAACGCCGGCTGCCGAGAGCGCCGTGACCCAGGTGGATTTTTTCACCTGCCAATCCAGTTCGGGCAGTGTAATCAGGGTGACCATGCCCGGCCCGAGGGTCTTGATGTAACGCTGCAAGGCCTCGCTGCCTTCACGTCCCGGCTTGCCGGACGGAATGCGTAGGTCGATGACTTTGGCTTCGCCGAACAGTGAGAGATTGCCGGCGGCAAGAAACAGATCGTCCCAGCGGAAACCGGCACCGGCCACCAGCACCTCGCGCTCGGTGAATCCTTGTTTGCGGGCGGCGGCGCGAATCGCATCGGCCGCTTCGATAACCAGCAAGGGTTCGTCGCCATGCACCAGATACAGCGGCGCCAGCGGTTTGTCGAGCTGGGGCCCGAGTTGTTCGGGACGCAGTTGCATGAGGCGCCTCAGCTCTCGTCCGCCGCCTTGAGTTTTGCTGCGGCCAGCCGGCGCATGATCTGTTGCACCAGATCATTCTGGATGTCGCGCCAGAGCAGGGCCTCTTCGGATTCCTTGGACAACACCAGATCATCGTTGTAGGTGATATCGCGACGCAGGACGATCTGGCTGGGCGGCACATACTCGGCGCCATTTGTCCCGCTTACCCTGAAATTGAAGGTCCGCACCAGGCCATATTCGCGTGCGCGGCCGGCGGCGTTGAGCGAGAGGATTTGCTTCTGCTGGGTGTCGCCGAGGACGATCAGGCTGGCCTCGGCGTCTTTTGCCTCGGCGACGATGCGCGTCGGCGAGGCGGCCTCGATGCTGCGCTTGAGCTGGGCGTAGAACGCTGTGCTGGGGGGCAGTGAAATGCTCAGGGTGGCGAAGGGCAACGCGTAATTGCCGCGCAACTGGAAGCCGCAGGCCGCCAGCAGGACGACCAACGCGGAAATGACGAACAGTTTTGCAGTGCGCACGGCAGGCTCCTCAAACAACGATATTGACCAGACGGCCGGGGACGACGATGACTTTCTTCGGCGGCTTGCCGTCCATGTACTTTTGCGCCTCGGCCGAAGCCAGTGCGGCGGCCTCGATGGCCGTGCGATTCGCCGTACCGTCAGCGCCGACTTTTATGCACAGATTGCCGCGATGCTTGCCATTGACCTGCAACACCAGCTCGATCTCATCGCGCACCAGCGCGGCTTCCAGTGGCTCGGGCCACGGCGCGGCGAGAATGTCTTCGCCATAACCCAGCTCGCGCCAGAGGGTGTGCGCGATGTGCGGGGTGAGCGGCGAAAGCAGGCGCAGCAGGATGCTGAAGCATTCCGCACGGACGCCGTCATGGCCGCTGAGCGCGGCATACGGCGCCATTTTTTCCAGCGTGTTGAGGATTTTCATCGCGGCAGAGGCGACGGTGTTGAACTGATGTTTGCCGAAATCGTAGTTGGCCTGCTTCAGCAGCAGATGAACTTCACGGCGCACCGTAGCCAGCGCTTCGGGCAGCACGGCAGGCAACTGCGGCCTGGCGAGCACGCTGGCCTGGATGCCGTGGCCGAAGGCCCATACCCGCTTGAGGAAACGGTAGGCGCCTTCGACACCGGAGTCGGCCCATTCCAGCGTTTGCTCGGGCGGCGCGGCGAACATCATGAAGAAGCGTGCCGTGTCGGCGCCGTAGGTTTCGATCAGCGACTGCGGGTCGACGCCGTTGCGCTTGGATTTGGACATGGTGCCCATGCCCTGGTAGTCCACCGCCAGGCCATCGGCTTTTGCCGTTGCGCCCACGGTGCGGCCTGCGTCATCGAGCGTGAGATTGACCTCGTCCGGGGCGAAATACTGCAGGCCGCCCTGCTCGGTACGGCGGGAGAAAATATGGTTCAGCACCATGCCCTGCGTCAGCAGGTTGGCGAAGGGCTCGCCATGGCTGACCAGCCCCGTGTCGCGCATGACCTTGGTCCAGAAGCGTGAGTACAACAGATGCAGAATCGCGTGCTCGATGCCGCCGATGTATTGATCGACCGGCATCCAGTGGTTGGTGCGTGCATCAACCATGGCGCTGTCATTGTCTGCGGCGCAATAGCGGGCGTAATACCACGAGGAGTCGACGAAAGTGTCCATCGTGTCCGTCTCGCGGGTGGCCGCTGTTCCGCATTTTGGACAGGTGCAGTTGATGAAATCCGCACGTTTCTTCAGCGGATTGCCGGAGCCATCGGGAACGCAGTCTTCAGGCAGCACGACGGGCAACTGATCGTCGGGCACAGGAACGTCACCGCAGGCGGGGCAGTGAATGATCGGAATCGGACAGCCCCAGTAGCGCTGGCGCGAGATGCCCCAGTCGCGCAGGCGGTAGTGCACCTGCGTATCGCCCAGTCCACGTGCCTTGAGATCGGCCGCGATGGCGCTGACGGCGGCGTCGAAATCGAGGCCATCGTATTTGTCCGAGTTGATGCAGCGCCCCCGTTCCTTGTCGGCATACCATTCCTGCCAGCAATCCGCCGAGAACGTTTCGCCGGCGACGGCGATCACCGGTTTGATCGGCAGGCCATATTTCTTGGCGAAGGCGAAGTCGCGCTCGTCATGCGCCGGCACCGCCATCACCGCGCCATCGCCATAGCCCATCAGCACGTAGTTGCCGACCCACACCGGAATGCTTGCGCCGGTGAGCGGGTGGCTGACGGCAAGACCGGTCGGCATGCCCTTCTTTTCCATGGTTGCCATGTCGGCTTCCATCACCGAACCGCGCTTGCATTCCTCGATGAAGGCGGCGAGTTGCGGGTTGTTTTGCGCGGCGCGCATGGCCAGCGGATGTTCGGCGGCGACGGCGACGAAGGTGACGCCCATCAGGGTGTCGGCACGGGTGGTGTAGACCCAGAGTTTTTCTGTTGCACCGCTGCTTGCATAGGGAAACGCAAAGCGCACGCCGGTGCTCTTGCCGATCCAGTTGGCCTGCATGGTCTTGACCCGCTCCGGCCAGCCCGGCAGCGTGTCAAGGTCGGCCAGCAGCGCATCCGCATACCGGGTGATGGCGAGGTAATAGCCCGGAATCTCGCGTTTCTCCACTACGGCGCCGGTGCGCCAGCCGCGGCCGTCGATGACCTGCTCGTTGGCCAGTACGGTCTGGTCGACCGGATCCCAATTGACCACCTGGGTTTTCTTGTAGGCGATGCCTTTTTCCAGCATGCGCAGGAACAGCCACTGGTTCCACTTGTAGTAGGACGGCTGGCAGGTCGCGAACTCGCGGCTCCAGTCGATGGCAAAGCCCAGCGACTGGAGTTGCCGCTTCATGTAGGCAATGTTGTCGTAGGTCCATTGCGCCGGCGGCACGCTGTTCTGGATCGCGGCATTCTCGGCCGGCAGGCCGAAGGCATCCCAGCCCATCGGCTGCAGGACGTTGTAGCCACGCATCTTGTGCTGGCGGGAGAGCACATCGCCGATGGTGTAGTTGCGCACATGACCCATGTGCAGTTTGCCTGACGGATAGGGAAACATCGACAGGCAGTAGTACTTTGGCTTGGAGCCAGGCAGATCGGCGTCATCAGTGGCGCGGAAACTCTGCGTGGTGTTCCAGAAGGCCTGCGCAGCGTGTTCGATCTCGTTCGGTTGGTATTTTTCCTGCATGGCCGGGCGGTTTGTACAGTTCGGGCGAAGTGCGGAATTATACCTACCCCCTGCAGGCGAAAGGATGCATCAGGCGGCAGGGACAAAGGGTCATTGCATTTGAAAGCCCGCGGTGGGCCTTTAAGTCAAATGCAATCGCCCTGCGGACAGGATGACTGATAGTGATCGCTGACTTAACCCTGATCTAATTCAGGCGCAGCAACCCGACACGCCGCCAGTTTTGCGCGGAAAGAACCCCGTTTTTTTGCGCCGTTTGCAACACCCATCCCCAGAAGCGGGTCTGGATCCGTGCCCAGGGGCGCCAGCCGAAGGAAACGGCGTCTTCACGCAATGATTCGGCTCTCATCAGTTCCAGCCAACGGTTCAAGGCCATTTCGTGGCAGGCCGGCGAGTTGCGCCGTGCGCGCCGCTCGGCCCAGCGTCTGGCTTCGTGCCAAAGCGCTTCGGCACGCGGTTCCGGAATATCGGTTTTTTTCGCCAGCCAAGGCAGTAGTTGCGGTGTTCTGGGTTTCATTTTTTGGCTCCTTTCTTGTGGCGCCGGACACAGCCTGGTGCGCTGTAACTGGGCCATTTCGAGGTAATGTGATGCATTGCAGCAATTTGGATTGTATAGGGCAGACAAGGCAAGTTGCGGAAAAGTTCAAAATAATTGTTGCATCGCAACAACAAAACCGCAAGCCACGTCACGCCTGCGCCAGGGCATGGGCGCGGTGTCGCTGCCGATATAATCCGGCGCACTGTATCTCCTTCCGGTCTGCGCCATGTCTCCCTTGCTCGACAAGCTCAATGAGCCGCAACTCGCGGCGGTTACTTTGCCGCCCGCACATGCGCTGATCCTGGCGGGCGCCGGGTCGGGCAAGACGCGGGTGCTGACCACTCGCATCGCCTGGCTGATTTCCACCGGGCAGGCCTCGCCGGCGCAGATTCTCGCCGTCACTTTTACCAACAAGGCGGCGAAGGAGATGCAGACGCGGCTTGCCGCGATGCTGCCGATCAATGTCAAGGGCATGTGGATCGGCACGTTTCACGGTTTGTGCAACCGCCTGCTGCGGGCGCATCATCGTGATGCCGGGCTGCCGCAACTGTTCCAGATTCTCGACTCGGCCGATCAGCTCTCGGTGGTCAAGCGCCTGCTGAAAGCGCTGAACGTCGATGATGAAAAATATCCGCCGCGCGAGTTGTGCCATTTCATTAATGCACAGAAGGAGCAGGGTCTGCGTTCGGGCGCGGTCGAAGCCTGGGACGAGTGGACGAAGAAGCGTGTCGAACTGTATGCGGCGTATGAAGCGCAATGCCAGAAGGAAGGCGTGGTCGACTTCGCCGAGCTGTTGTTGCGCTCGTTCGAGCTCCTGTCGCGCAATGAGTCGCTGTTGCGGCACTACCGGGAGCGCTTCCGCCACATCCTGGTCGATGAGTTCCAGGACACCAACAAGTTGCAGTACCGGTGGTTGAAACTGCTGGCAGGAGAAGCCGCGGCGCTGTTTTGTGTCGGCGACGACGACCAGTCGATCTACGCCTTTCGCGGCGCCGATGTTGGCAACATGCGCGACTTCGAGCGCGAGTTCAAGGTCGATAACCTGATCCGCCTGGAGCAGAATTACCGCTCGCACGGCAACATTCTCGACGCGGCGAACGCCATCATTCAGAACAATCCGCAGCGGCTGGGCAAGAACCTGTGGACCGAGGCCGGTAGTGGCGAGCCGATCCGTGTCTTCGAGGCGTATTCCGATGGCGAGGAGGCGCGTTTCATCGTCGATGAGGTCAAGGCCCTGTCGCGCGACGGCCACAGTCGTGCCGAAATCGCCCTGCTCTATCGCAGCAACGCGCAGTCGCGGGCGCTGGAGCATGCGTTGTTCAGCGCCGGCATTCCCTATCGCGTATATGGCGGGCTGCGCTTTTTCGAGCGCGCCGAGATCAAGCATGCGCTGGCCTATCTGCGGTTGATTGCCAACCGCGATGACGACACGGCCTTTTCCCGCGTCGTCAATTTCCCGACGCGTGGTATCGGCGCGCGCAGCCTCGAGCTGTTGCAGGATGCAGCGCAGGCAGGCGCCTCCAGCCTTCACGCCGCGATTCCGCAGGTGGCCGGCGCAGGCGGCGTGAAGCTCGCGGCTTTCGCTGCGCTGATCGAGCGCCTGAGCGAAGCGGCGCATCTGCCGCTGCCGGAGCTGGTCGATCATGTCATCGAGCTGTCCGGATTGCGCGCGCATTACCAGAATGAAAAGGAAGGCGCCGAGCGGCTGGACAATCTCGACGAACTGGTCAACGCGGCCTCCAGCTTCGTCGCCGAAGAAGGCATCGCCGGCGCGGAGGGCGAGCTTGCCGCCGATCTGGCCAACTTCCTTGCCCACGCCTCGCTCGAAGCCGGCGAGCACCAGGCCGGCGAAGGCGACGACGCCTTGCAGTTGATGACGGTGCACTCGGCCAAGGGGCTGGAATTCAACGTGGTTTTCATCTGCGGGCTGGAGGAAGAGTTGTTCCCGCATGGGAACAGCACGGCAGAGGCCATGGGGCTGGAGGAAGAGCGCCGGCTGATGTATGTCGCCGTGACGCGGGCGCGCCAGCGGCTGTACCTTTGCTTCGCCCAGAGCCGCATGCTGCATGGACAGACGCGCTACAACCCGCCGTCGCGCTTCATCGACGAGATTCCGCCGGCATTGCTCAAATGGCTGGCGCCGCGTGCCGAAAAGGGCGGGTTTTCCTCATTCGGCGTCTCGCCATCCGCTACGGCGAGGAGAGCGTTTCTTGCTCGACCGCCTTGTAGCGCAGTGGCTTCACCAGCGCCGAGTTTTCCGGCTGCGCCACGCCGCAGCGCTCCCGGCAGCGGCCTGCGCATCGGCCAGTCGGTGCGGCATGCCAAGTTCGGTCCCGGCGTCATCGTCAATGCCGAAGGCAGCGGCACGGACGCCCGCGTCCAGGTCAATTTTGGCGCTGCCGGAATGAAGTGGCTGGCGCTGGCGGTGGCGAAGCTCGAGGTCGCCTGAGAGCCGCCTGATCTGCTGCGCCGTCAGAAGTTTATGGCAATTCCCGGCCAGGCAGCCGTCAGCGCGGCCCGGAACTCCTTCTGAATCCGCGCCAGCGCCTTTTTCGTATCGGCTTCGAAGCGCAGCACGATCACTGGCGTGGTGTTCGAGGCCCGCGCCAGGCCGAAGCCATCGGCATATTCGGCACGTACGCCGTCGAGCGTGACGAGTTCGCGCGCGGTCGGGAAGCGACCGGTTTTCTGGAGTTTTGCCACCAGCGCATGCGGCTCGCCTTCGTTCATCTTGATGTTGAGTTCCGGCGTCGACAGCGCGTTGGGCAGGTGTTGCAGCGGCCAGTTGGCATCCGGCCAGCGCGAGACGATTTCGAGCAGCCGGGCGCCGGCATAGGTGCCATCATCGAAGCCGTACCAGCGTTCATTGAAGAACATGTGGCCGCTCATCTCGCCGGCCAGCGCGGCGCCGGTTTCCTTGAGCTTGGACTTGATCAGCGCATGGCCGGTGTTCCACATCAGGGGCCGGCCGCCCTGGAAACGGATCGATTCGGCGACCCAGCGCGAGCATTTGACGTCGTAGATGATCTGCGCGCCGGGGTTGCGCGTCAGCACGTCGGCGGCGAACAGCATCAACTGGCGATCGGGATAGATGATTTCGCCATCCTTGGCGACGACGCCCAGCCGGTCGCCGTCGCCGTCGAAGGCGAGGCCGAGTTCGGCATCGGTTTCGCGCAAGACGCGCTGCACGTCGCGCAGGTTTTCCGGTTTCGACGGGTCGGGGTGATGGTTGGGGAAATGACCGTCGACGTCGCAGAACAGCTCGATGACTTCGCAGCCGAGGCGGCGGAACAGTTCCGGCGCAATTGCGCCGGCCACGCCGTTGCCGCAGTCGATGACGATTTTCAGCGGCCGGGCGAGTTTCACGTCGGAGGCGATACGTTCGAGGTAGGCCGCCACGACATCGGCCGTGCGCCGCTTGCCGCGTCCGGTGGAAAACTCGGCGCTGGCGATACGGCGGCGTAAAGCCTGAATCGCTTCGCCGTACAAGGTTTCGCCGCCCAGCACCATTTTCAGGCCGTTGTAATCCGGCGGGTTGTGGCTGCCGGTGACCGATACGCAACTGCCGCTGCCAAGGTGATGGGCGGCAAAGTAGGTGACGGGCGTCGGCACGCAGCCGATGTCGATCACATCCACGCCGGAGGCCAGGATGCCCTTGGCCAGGGCGGCGGCCAGCTCGGGGCCGGACAGGCGGCCATCGCGGCCGATGACGATGGATTTCAGCTTGCGCTTCCGGGCTTCGCTGCCCAGCGCCCGGCCAATGAGATGGACGGTCTCGGCGGTCAGTGTCTTGTCCACGATGCCGCGAATGTCGTAGGCCTTGAAGATTTCAGGAGCGGGCAGGTGCATGATGTGTCTCCGTTGAGGGGTGGTGAATTCCGGGATTGGCCGTGCGGCGTTTCAATGCAGCACTTTGGGCGTATCGATCAGGCTGCCCGGCGGCATCGCCGAGGCATGGTGGGCGACCATGCGCCAGCCGAGAGGGCCGCGCACATAGACATTGGTTGCCGCGATGGGGGCGTAGCGCTGCTCATCGCCTTGCTGGCCGATCAGCTCCAGCACATGGCTGATGATGGCGAAGGGCGTGGTCACCGCGCCTTGCGGGATGACGCGCAGGGCGAGCTGTTCCCCGCTGGCGAAAAGCTGGCGCCAGGATTCGCGCACGGCGCGGTAGCCAATCAGCCGGGGGCCGCCGGGGTGGACGCAGATGATCTCTTCGTCTTCCGACCAGATGGCCATCATGGCTTCCAGGTCAGCGGTTTCCAGCGCCGCGTAAAAGGCGGCTTCGATGTCTTGCGGGCTGGAATGGATTTTCGAGGACATGACTACTGCACAGGATAGCTTGTGGCGATGGCGGCGGCTACCGTCTCGGGCAGGAGGCCGTTGAGGCAGTCGAAATGCCCGAGCGGGCATTCGCGCTTGAAGCACGGGCTGCAGGGCAGATTGCGATTGAGTATTTTGGCCTGGGGCGAGAGCGGTGGTGTATAGCCTGGCGATGACGAACCGTAGAGCGCCGCCAGCGGCCGGTCGAGCGCCGCCGCGACATGCATCAGGCCGGAATCGTTGCTGACCACGGCGCGCGCCGTGGCGATCAGGTCGATCGCCTGTTCGATCGAGGTGCGTCCGCACAGGTTGAGCGCGGCGCCGCCGGCGGCTGCGGCGATGTCTGCACCGAGGGCCGCGTCCTTGCCGGAGCCGAGCAGCCAGACCGGGCTGTGCGTGCTGGCGAGGCGTTGCGCCAGGGTCGCGAAGTGCGCTGCCGGCCAGCGTTTGGCCGGGCCGTATTCGGCGCCGGGACAGAAGATAAACGGGGCCGCGCCCTCAGGCAGACCCAGGGCGCGGCGTGCGGCTTGTTGCTGCGCCGGCGAGGAATTCAGGTGTGGGCGCGGCAGCTCGGCCGGCAGTTCGGCGCCAGCTGGAAAGGCCAGCGCGGCGTAACGCTGTACCAGTTGCGGATGGCGAGCGGCATCCAGCGGGCGGCGGTCGGTGAGCAGCCGGTAACGCGCTTCGCCGTGATAGCCGATGCGCTGCGGGATGCCGGCAAAGAAGGGCAGCAGCGCCGACTTCCACGAGTTGGGGAGGACATAGGCGCGGGAAAAGCCTGCGGCTGCAGAAAAGTCGGCGTTGGCGCTACGGCGACGAAGTTGCCTGCCGAGCCCCCAGCGCCCGCGCAGATTGAATTCGCCGTGCGCAAACGGGTTGTCGATGACGGCATCGACCTCGCTCATGCGCGACAGCAGCGGCGCTGACCAGGCGGGCGCCAGGACTTCGATACGAACCGGCGTGCGGGCCTGCGGGTCGGCGCGCTTGAGCAGCGTCAGCAGCGGCTGGGCGATCAGCGTATCGCCCAGCCAGGAAGGGGCAACGACAAGAATCCTCATTGAATCTTCACGGAATCGTCGCGCCCCGGGGCGGTCAGTGGTGGCCTTTGGGCCGCTCGCCGGTGAAGCGGTACACCGTGCCGCAGTAGGGGCAGGCGACCGTGCCGTCGGCAGGTTTCAGGATGTCGAGAAAGACGCGCGGGTGCCGCGCCCACAATGGCGCGCCGGGACGCGGGCAGGCCAGCGGCAGGTCATGGGCGGTAACGGCGACTTCGCGCGTGGATTCATCAAGTGTGGACATGGGATACCTCTCAGACAGGAGTGAGCCAGTCGGCGTAGGCCGGTACCTTGCCGTTGACCACGTCGAAGAACAGGGATTGCAACCGGGTCGTGACCGGGCCGCGCTTGCCTGCGCCGATGACCCGGTTGTCGAGTTCGCGAATCGGCGTCACTTCGGCCGCCGTGCCGGTGAAGAAGGCTTCGTCGGCAATGTAGATGTCGTCGCGCGTCAGGCGCTTGGAAACGATCTTGTAGCCGAGTTCTGCAGCCAGCGTGATGACAGTGGCGCGGGTGATGCCGATCAGGGCGGAGGCAATCTCCGGCTCGTAGATGACGCCGTCCTTGACGATGAAAATATTCTCCCCGGCGCCCTCGGCGACGAAGCCATCGACATCGAGCAGCAAGGCTTCGTCATAGCCGTCCTCGGTCGCTTCCATGTTGGCCAGGATCGAGTTGGCGTAGGTGGCGGAAAACTTGGCGCGCGCCATCGTCACATTGACGTGGTGCCGGGCGTAGCTCGAGGTCTTGACGCGAATCCCCTTTTCCATACCTTCCTCGCCGAGATAAGCGCCCCACGGCCAGGCGGCAATCGCGACATGGGTCTGCGCGCCACGTGGGCTGACGCCCATTTTTTCCGAGCCGTAGAAGGCGATCGGACGGAGGTAGCAGGACGCGAGCTGATTTGCCCGCACCACTTCCTTTTGCGCCTCGAACAGCGTCGCCTTGTCCCAGGGCATCGGCATGCGATAGATATGCGCCGAGCTGAACAGGCGGTCGGTATGCTCCTTGAGGCGGAAAATGGCCGGGCCGGAGACGGTGTTGTAGCAACGTATGCCCTCGAACACCGCGAGACCATAGTGCAGCGAGTGGGTCAGGACGTGGGTGGTGGCATCGCGCCAGGGAATGAGTTTTCCGTCGGACCAGATGAAGCCGTCGCGATCAGCCATGGACATGGTGAATCTCCAGTGTAGCGTTAGGTTAAACCGGGATTTTAACCGGCGGCGTTAAAATGCGCTGATGAATTCACCGGACAATCACATCTGGAAACCCAATGTCACGGTTGCCGCGCTGATCGAGCGCGACGGCCGTTTCCTGCTGGTGGAGGAGGAAACCGACGACGGCATCCGTTTCAATCAGCCCGCCGGACATCTCGATGCGGGCGAATCGCTGGTCATGGCCTGTACCCGCGAGGCGCTGGAGGAAACTGCCTGGCAGTTCACGCCGACCGCGCTGGTGGGGGTTTACCAGTGGCCGCGCCCGCAACGGGACATCACCTACCTGCGCTTTGCTTTTGCCGGTGTGCTGGGCAAACATGATCCATTGAGACCCCTCGACAAGGGCATTCTGCGGGCGGTCTGGCTGACAGCGGAGGAAATCGAGGCGACGCAGGCGCGCCATCGCAGTCCGCTGATCTGGCAATGCGTGCAGGATTATCTGGCCGGCCGCCGTTTCCCGCTTGATTTGATCCGGCACTACGACTGATGCGTGCGGCGCGACGGCTGTTCGCGGGTTTCCTGTGCCTGTGTCTTGGCCTGGCCTCCGCCCATGCCGATGAGGGCGTTCCCGTCTGTTTCAATTACGGTTGCGCCAGCGAGGCCATTGTGTTGTTCGCCGAATCGCGTCTGGTCGCGATTGGCCGGCAGTTGAAGCAGGCGAGGACGGCGGCGGATGAACGCGAGCGCTTGTCCCTCGTCGTCGGCCAGTTGTATGCCTGGGCTGGCGAACAGACGCCGATCAAGGCCGATCGTGCCGGCAATGTCGCCGATGGCGGGGTCTACGGCGCGATGGACTGCATCGATCATTCGACCACCACCACACGTTTTCTGCACCTGCTGGAGCGGCGCGGCGCGTTGCGTTTTCATCATGTGCGGGAGCCGGCGCGACGCGGGTGGATATTTCAGCACTACACTGCCGTGATCGAGGAGAATCTGCCGTCAGCCATGTTGCAGGCCGATGTCCTCTCCGCCCGCTGGGCAGTTGATAGCTGGTATGTCGATCATGGCCAGCCGGCGCTGGTGCTGCCGCTCAAGGAATGGTTCGATTACTGGAGTCCCGATGCCTGAAAAAAAATTGCGTGTCGTTGTCGGTCTGTCCGGCGGCGTCGATTCGGCGGTCGCCGCCCTGCTGCTCAAGCGTGCCGGCCATGAAGTGATCGGCCTGTTCATGAAAAACTGGGAGGGCGACGATAGCGACGAGTATTGTTCCTCACGCCAGGATCTGGTGGACGCGGCCGCCGTCGCCGATGTCATTGGTATCGAGTTCGAGGCCGTCAATTTTGCCGCCGAATACCGCGAGCGCGTGTTTGCCGATTTTCTGCGTGAATACCAGGCGGGGCGCACGCCCAATCCCGACGTGCTGTGCAATTCCGAAATCAAGTTCAAGGCTTTTCTCGACCATGCCCTGACGCTTGGCGCCGATTGCATCGCCACCGGCCATTATGCCCAGGTGCGGCAGTTTCTCGGCGAGTGGCAGTTGCTCAAGGGCGAGGACGGCACCAAGGACCAAAGCTATTTTCTGCATCGGCTGAATCAGGCACAGCTGGCGAAGACGCTGTTCCCGATCGGCCATCTCTATAAGCGCGACGTGCGCCAGATTGCCCGCGATGCCGGTTTGCCCAACCATGCGCGCAAGGATTCGACCGGCATCTGCTTTATTGGCGAGCGCCCGTTCCGCGAGTTCCTGGCGCGCTATCTGCCACGTCAGGCGGGGGAGATCCGCATCCTCGGCACCGATCGCAGCATTGGCCGCCACGAGGGGCTGGCGTACTACACCATCGGCCAGCGCGAGGGCCTGGGCATCGGCGGCGTCAAGGGCGCACCGGAGGAACCCTGGTTCGTCGCCGGCAAGGACATGGCGCACAACATCCTGTACGTGGTGCAGGGCCATGAGCATCCCGCCCTGCTTTCGACCGGCCTGGTGGCGACCGATCTTTCGTGGATAGCCGCGCGTCCGCCGCACACGCATTGGGTGTATGCCGCCAAGACACGCTACCGCCAGCCGGACGCGGCATGCGAGATCGAGCGTGTTTCCGGGACGGAGTGCGAGGTGATTTTTGCTGCGCCGCAATGGGCGGTTACGCCCGGGCAATCTGTTGTAGTCTACGAATCGCGCGTGTGTTTGGGCGGCGGGGTCATTGCCACACGCCAGGCGCAGAATGCATAAAAAGCTTGCGCAAGCCCATAAAAAGGGGATTAGAATCATCCACGGGCGGCATGCCCGCAAATTTCTGGAGGAATCATCGAATGAACAAAGCTGAACTGATTGAAATTGCCGCTGCGGAAGCCGATGTCAGCAAGGCTGCTGCCGGCAAGGTGCTGGATGGCATTATCGCTGCGGTTGTAAAGGCTGTTTCCAAGGGCGACACCGTGACTCTGGTCGGATTTGGCACGTTCAAATCGGCCAAGCGCGCAGCGCGCACTGGCAAGAATCCGAAGACTGGCGCCACCATCAAGATCGCAGCGACGACTGTGCCGAAGTTCAGTGCCGGCACCAACTTCAAGGAAGTCGTCGCAGGCAAGAAAAAGGTCAAAAAATAAGCGTAGCGAGTACCTGTGTGCTTCTCCAGCGAGCCCGTACTGCGGGCTCGTTGCATTTCTACCCTGCTAATCGGCGTGTGTCGCGCCGTTCAGATTGATACGAGGTCGTACCATGATTGTCATACAGCCCGCGGAGCAACTCGTCGAACTTGTCGTCCTGGGGGAATTTACCCTCGCCGATTTCAAGGAGTTCGAGGAGGCCGTTCTCTACCAGATCCAGTTTTCCGGCCCGGTCGATCTGTTGGTCGATTTGCGGAAGATGCTCGATTTCACGGTTGATGTGGCGTGGGAGGATATCCGGTTTTCACGCCAGCATGCGGCTGACTTCAACCGTATTGCGGTGCTGACCGACAGCCAGTGGCTGGCATGGAGCGCCTGGCTGTCGCAGCTCTTCGTCAGCGCCAGTGTGCGTGTGTTCGAGGACGAATCCGCCGCCCGCGCCTGGCTGGCCGAGGCTGGCGGCAGGGGGTAATGCCGGACGGCCGTCAGGCGGCGTCCTCGCAAGCTGGCGCAAGATGGCGTAAGAGGGCCCAGGCGACGTGCTCCCGCACCAGCGCCGACGGATGGTTGGCGCGATCGCGCAAGGCGGCGACTACAGCAGCAGACGTCGGCGCGTTACCCAGCGCCACGGCGATGTTGCGTAGCCACTGTTCATGGCCGATGCGTCGAATCGCCGAGCCGGCCAGTCGCTCATTGAATTCATTTTCTTCCCAGGCGAACAGCGCCACCAGCGTGACCTGATCCAGTTCATGACGCGGCGCGAAATCAGGCTCGCGGGTGAGGGGTGAGAATCGATTCCATGGACAGGCGAGCTGACAGTCGTCGCAGCCATAGATGCGGTTGCCCAGCAGCGGCCGCAGGCTTTCAGGGATGGAATTGTCGAGCTCGATGGTGAGGTAGGAGATGCACTTGCGCGCATCGATCCGGTACGGGGCAACGATGGCAGCTGTCGGGCAGCTGTCGATGCAGGCGGTGCAGGTGCCGCAGTGATCGGTTACCGGCGTGTCCGGCGGCAGGGGCAGACTGGTGTATATCTCGCCCAGGAAAAAATACGAGCCCGCATCGCGTTCGAGCAACAGCGTGTGCTTGCCGCGCCAGCCCAAACCACTTTGCTGCGCCAACTGGACTTCCATGACCGGCGCGGAATCAGTGAAGGCGCGGCAGAAAAACTCACCCATCCCGGTTAATTCGCTGGTCATTCTGTCGGCCAGGCGTTGCAGCCGTTGCCGGATCAGCTTGTGATAGTCGCGGCCGAGGGCGTAGCGTGAAATGAAGGCCTGCTCGGGGGCATCGAGGACGGCCCGGGAGTCGGCGCTGGCGCTACGGTAATTGATGCGGGCAGTGATGACGCTTTGCGTGCCCGGAACAAGCTCTGCCGGACGGGTGCGTTTCGTGCCGTGGCGCGCCATATAATCCATCTCGCCCTGATAGCCCGCCGCCAGCCAGTCGGCCAGACCGCGTTCGGCATCGCCCGTAGCGGCGCGTGAAAAGCCAATGGCATCGAAGCCGAGCTCCTGGCCCCAGCGCCGAATGTCATTTTTTATCTGAGTCATGTTGTCCAACATCTGTTCGACGTGTTCCTTGCCATGCCTGATGACCATCTTACTTTAGCGTTGCCGGATGAAGCTGCAACCCTGGCTTTTGGTGCTTGCCTGTCCTCCGCGCTGACCGCAGGAATGGTGGTCTGGCTCGAAGGTGACCTCGGCGCGGGCAAGACCACGCTGGTGCGCGGCCTGTTGCGTGCCGCCGGAGTCACCGGATCGGTCAGGAGCCCGACCTATACACTGGTTGAAGTTCATCCCGTTTCTGGGTTAGACTTCTATCACTTTGATTTTTATCGGTTCAATCAGCCGGAGGATTTTCTCGATGCAGGGCTGGATGAATACTTTCAGGGGCGTGGCATTTGTCTGGTCGAATGGCCTGACAAGGCGGTGCCCTATCTGCCCGGTGCCGATCTGCATCTCGGGCTGCGTCTCGCAAAAAATGACAGCCGCGAGCTGGAGTGCCGCGCCACAAGTGAGCGGGGCCGCGCATGCCTGATCGCGCTGAACGCCGCAGGCTGCTCAAGTTCACTGCCGCCAGCCTGACCCTCTGGGTCACAAAAGTCGGCGCCGGCGCTACGGCGCAGGGCGGCCGTGCGTCCGGCACGAGCAGCATCCTGGCGGTGCGCGTCTGGCCTGCGCCCGACTACACGCGGGTGACGCTGGAGCATGACCAGCCGATCAAATACAGTTACCTGCTGGTCAAGGATCCGGAACGGCTGGTGGTGGATATCGAGGGTGTCGAGTTCAATTCCGTGCTGCAATCCTTGCCCTCGAAGATTCTTGATTCCGACCCTTACATCAAGCTGATCCGTGCCGGTCGCAACAAACCGGGCGTGGTGCGGCTGGTGGTTGAACTCAAGGGCGAGGTGAAGCCGCAGGTATTCGAGTTGAATCCGGTCGGTGAATATGGTCATCGCCTGGTGCTGGATCTTTATCCGGCGGAACCGGTCGATCCCCTGATGGCGCTGCTGGACAAGCCGGAACCGGCGCCCCCCGCCGCCGAGCGGAAAGGGGAATCGAAAGCTGAAGCAAAGCCCGGCAGTGCCGAGCAGCCGGTGGCAAAAGCAACTGAAAAACCAGCGGGAAAACCCGAAATCGCGCGCCTGGTCACCATCGTCCTCGATCCCGGCCACGGCGGCGAAGACCCCGGCGCCGTGGGTCGTGGCGGCAGTTATGAAAAGAACGTGACGCTTTCCGTGGCGCATCGGCTGAAGGCAAAAATCGATGCTGTGCCCAACATGCGCGCCCTGCTGACGCGTGACGGCGACTATTTCATTCCCTTGCACCAGCGGGTGCAAAAGGCGCGGCGGGTGCAGGCCGACCTCTTCGTCTCGGTTCATGCCGATGCCTTCATCAAGCCGACGGCGCGCGGCTCCAGCGTCTTCGTGCTGTCGGAAAACGGCGCCTCAAGCTCGGCGGCACGCTGGCTGGCGAACAAGGAAAACGCCGCCGATCTGATCGGCGGCGTGAATATCGGGGTCAAGGATCCCTATCTGGCGCGCACACTGCTCGACCTCTCGCAAACGGCAACGCTTAACGACAGCATGAAACTTGGCCGCGACGTGCTGGGCGAACTGGGCCGCATCAACACCTTGCACAAGGGACAGGTCGAGCAGGCCGGCTTCGCCGTGCTGAAGGCGCCCGACATTCCGTCGATCCTGATCGAGACCGCCTTCATCTCCAATCCCGAAGAAGAAAAGCGGCTCAACGACGAGGGCTACCAGGAGCAGATGGCCGAGGCCATCCTCAAGGGCCTGCGGCGTTATTTTGCCAAGAACCCACCACTGGCCAAGTCGAAACTGGCGCGGCTGGATTGATCTCGAGCGGCCGCAGGTGCTGCGTGTAACAGTGCTGCGAGTAACATCGCGGGTTGTGGCGGTGTGTCGAACACGGGTCAGCCAGTGTGAGGTGCGGGGGGGGACTTGTTGAAAAATCTTCTGATCTGGATTGCTATCGGCCTTGGTCTGGTGACCATTTTCAGCCGCTATGGCCCGGCGCGGCAACAGATGCCGCAACTGGCGGCCAGAATACCTGCGGCAATCGCCTTGCTGCGCCCCTGCGAGCCCTTGCCTGCCGGTGGCTCGTCCTACCTTATCGATCCGGCGACGATGAAACGCACCGATGTCCTGTATGCCGGGCTGGAGGTGCAAAACCGGCACCACTTTCCGATGGTCGTGGTGCTCTCCGACCCCACGGAAGCCCGGCGCTATCAGGCCGTGTCGGTTCTCCCTGACACGACCGCGCAGATCAGCATGCCAATTGGCCATTATGGAATGCAGGTGCTGGTGGGATCGAACTGGTGCAATCTCGATACGGGATTTTCTGACGGAGCGAGAGTCTCGATCAATGGCGGTGTGGCGATTCGGGCCGGGGTCACGACGCATGCGCAATTCACCGGTTCCGGCCCGCGTCCGGTGCAGTTTTCGCTTGTCTATAACATCACGCGGCCGATGAGCGCCGAGGACGTCAGGCCGCCGGCTGAAGTCACGGGCAAGGGGAGCCTTGAGCTGCAGCAAACGCGTGAAGGTCATTATTTCAGTTCGGGAACCGTGAATGGTTTTCCCGTCGTTTTCATGATCGATACCGGGGCAACCACGGTATCGGTATCGTCTGCAGTTGCGTCACGGGCAGGCATCCAGGGCTGCGTGCAGCGCATGGCCTCCACCGCGAATGGAAAAATTCTCTCGTGTGAGGCGATCGCGCCTGAATTGACCTTCGGTGGTTTTCGGCTGACCAACGTGGCCGTCAATGTGATGCCGAACATGACAGGACATGCCTTGCTGGGGATGAACGTGCTGCGCAATTTCCACCTTGAGCAGATCGATAAAAAAATGCGCATTTCCACACCGTGACGAACCGGCAGTTGCCGTGAGCATGGCCGTGAGCATGGCCGCGTAATGCCTGGCCCGGATCGACAGGGGTCATTCAGGCCGCAGGCGAGCCCGTTGGCGGCAAAGCGCTTGATATAATCGCAGCTTCCTTCTGCCTCAATCCACAACGCTTCCATGCAGGTTTTTCGCGGGGTTCCCGAGCGGGCGACGACGTCCACGGTGCTCACCATCGGCAATTTCGATGGCGTGCATCGCGGCCATCGTGCGCTGCTGGCCGAATTGACGGCCAAGGCGCGCGCGCTGGCGCTGCCGGCGACGGTGCTCACCTTCGAGCCGCATCCACGCGAATTCTTTGCTCCGGAGACAGCGCCGGCACGGCTCTCCAGCCTGCGCGAGAAGCTCGAACTGCTGGCCGATTGCGGCGTCGAGCGGGTGCATGTGTGCCGCTTCGACCAGAAGCTGGCGGCGTTGACGGCGGCGCAGTTCATCGAACGCATCCTGGTGCAGGGCCTGTCATTGCGCTATCTGGTCATCGGCGACGATTTTCGCTTCGGCCAGGGGCGCGGCGGTGATTTTGCCCTGCTGCAACAGGAACATCCATATCAAGCACGCGCGCCTGCCGCTCGCGGGCGTGTTTGCGGTTACGGTCTCCGGTCTCGCGGCATCGCCCCTGCCCGGCGCCGCCAGCCTCGGCGTGCGGCCGACGCTCGGCGACGGGCTCAAGCCGGTGCTGGAAGTCCATCTGCTGGATTTCTCGCGTGACATCTACGGCGCGCATGTGACGGTCAATTTTTTGCACAAACTGCGCGCCGAAGAAAAATACGATTCCCTCGCTGCGCTCAAGGCGCAAATCGCCTGCGATGTCGCCAGCGTGCGGCGCTACTTCGAAAGCCTGCCCCATGACTGATCCGAAGAAAGACTACCGCAAGACCCTCAACATGCCGGACACGCCGTTCCCGATGCGGGGCGATCTGGCCAGGCGCGAGCCGGGCTGGATCAAGGACTGGCAGGAAAAGCGGCTCTACCAGAAAATCCGCACGGCGACGCAGGGTCGTCCGCGCTTCGTGCTGCATGATGGCCCGCCCTATGCCAACGGCGATATCCACCTCGGGCATGCGGTGAACAAGATACTCAAGGACATCATCGTCCGCTCGAAAACCCTGGCCGGGTTCGATGCGCCCTATGTGCCGGGCTGGGACTGCCACGGCCTGCCGATCGAACACAAGATCGAAGTCCAGCACGGCAAGAATCTGCCGGCCGACAGGGTGCGCGCACTGTGTCGCGCCTTTGCCGCCGAGCAGGTCGAAATCCAGAAAAAAGGCTTCATCCGCCTGGGCGTGCTGGGCGACTGGGATCGCCCGTACCTGACGATGGACTTCGCCAACGAGGCCGGCGAGATTCGCGCGCTGGCCGAGATGGTCAGGCAGGGCTGGGTGTTCAAGGGCCTCAAGCCGGTCAATTGGTGCTTCGATTGTGGCTCGGCGCTGGCCGAGGCCGAGGTCGAGTACGCCGACAAGCAAAGTCCGGCGGTTGATGTCGGCTTCCGCTGCGCCGAGCCGGAAAAGCTCGCCGCTGCGTTTGCTATCGCCGTGTCGCCCGCGCCGACTTTTGCCGTGATCTGGACCACCACGCCGTGGACGATTCCCTCCAACCAGGCGCTCAATGTCCATCCCGAGCTCGACTATGCGCTGGTCGAGACGCCGCGCGGCGTGCTGCTGCTGGCGGTCGATCTGGTCGAGGCCAGTCTCAGGCGTTATGGCCTCGCAGGGACCACGCTGGCAACGACGAAGGGCGCGGCGCTGGCCGGTATCCGTTTCCATCATCCGCTGTACGAGCGCAGCGGGCCGGTGATTCCCGCCGACTATGTCGGCGTCGATGCCGGCACCGGCGTCGTCCATGCCGCACCGGCCTATGGCGTCGAGGACTTCGTTTCCTGCCTGAGTCACGGCTTCAGCTTCGACGATATTCTGAATCCGGTACAGGCCAACGGCGTATATGCCGACACGCTGCCCTTCTTCGGCGGCCTGCATATCTGGAAGGCCAATCCGCTGATCGTTGCCAGGCTCGACGAAGTCGGCGCGCTGTTTTCGCACGAAAAGATCACACACAGCTACATGCACTGCTGGCGGCATCGCACGCCGATCATCTATCGCGCCACGCCGCAGTGGTTTGTCGGCATGGATCGGGTGGCAAGCCACCCGATCCATGCCGGGAAAGGTGACGACAATCCCCCCAACCCCCTTTCCGGGAAAGGGGGCGGTGAAAATGGGCCGCCTGCGGCGACAAAGGAGAAACAGCTCAGCCTGCGCGAGCTGGCGCTGAAAGGCATCGACGAAACGACGTTCTATCCCGACTGGGGTCAGGCGCGCTTGCGGGCGATGATCGCCAACCGGCCGGACTGGTGCATCTCGCGCCAGCGCACTTGGGGCGTGCCGATTCCGTTCTTCCTGCACCAGGCGAGCGGCGAACTGCATCCGCGCACCGTCGAATTGATGGAAGTCGTGGCGCAACGGGTCGAGAAAGAGGGCATTGAAGCCTGGTTTCAGCTCGATGCTGCCGAACTGCTGGGCGACGACGCGGCGCAGTACCGCAAGATCAGCGACACGCTGGATGTCTGGTTCGATTCCGGCACCACTCACTGGCATGTGCTGCGCGGCTCGCACCCTGATGCTGTGGCAACTTCGGGACGCTTTGCCGATCTCTATCTGGAAGGCTCCGACCAGCATCGCGGCTGGTTTCATTCGTCCCTGCTCACCGGCTGCGCGATCGATGGTCGCCCGCCCTATCAGGCGCTGCTGACGCACGGCTTCACGGTCGATGCGCAGGGGCGCAAGATGAGCAAGTCGCTCGGCAACGGCATCGAGCCACAGGAAATCGGCGACAAGCTGGGCGTCGAAATCCTGCGCTTGTGGCTGGCGGCGACCGACTATTCGGGCGAGCTGTCGATCTCGAAGGAGATTCTCGACCGGGTGGTCGAGGTCTATCGCCGGCTGCGCAACACGCTGCGCTTTCTGCTCGCCAACACCGCCGATTTCGATCCGGCGCGGCATCTGCTGCCTCCCGCCGAGTGGCTGGAGATCGACCGCTATGCGCTGGTCTTGACGCAGCAGCTGCAGGCGCAGTGCATCGCCGATTACGAGCGGTTCGAGTTTCACAAGGTCGTCCAGGCGCTGCAAAATTTCTGCGCCGAAGACCTCGGCGCCTTCTATCTCGACATCCTCAAGGACCGGCTCTACACTACCGCGCCGGGCTCGCATGCACGGCGCGCGGCGCAGAGTGCGCTGTGGCATATCCTGCAATCAGTCGCACGCCTGATGGCGCCGATTCTCGCCTTCACTGCCGAGGAAATCTGGCAGATCGCCGGCGTCGGTCAGAAGGAGAGCGTGATGTTATCGACTTGGCATGCGCTGCCGGAGCTGGCCGAAAAGTCGGTGCTGGTGGCACGGTGGACCCAACTGCGCGCAGTGAAAGGTACGGTTGCCGGCGTGCTGGAAGCGTTGCGGACAGCCGGAAAAATCGGCTCCTCGCTGCAAGCCGAAGTGCATATCGAGGCGGCCGGCGAGGTGTACGCGCATCTTGCTGCGCTGGGCGATGATCTCAAGTTCGTCTTCATCTGCTCGAAGGTCACGCTGGAAAAATCCGGCGCTGATGACGACCCGAAAGTAGTGCAAAGCCAGGCGAATGACGCGGCGAACGTCACCGCCGTCCCCAGCGCGCATCCGAAATGCGTGCGCTGCTGGCACTGGCGCGAGGATGTGGGTCACCATGCGCATGCGGCGGAGCATCCCGAGCTGTGTGGCCGCTGCGCGACCAACCTGCATGGCCCGGGCGAGGTACGTCACTTTGCTTAAGTCATCGCCGCGACTGGCTGGCTGGCTGCTGCTGGCTGCCTGCGTTATCGTCCTCGATCAGGCGAGCAAGGCGTGGGTGCTGGCGAATTTCAGGCTCATGGAAACCCAGCCCGTGACCTCTTTTTTCAACCTGATCCTGATTTTCAATTCCGGCGCCGCCTTCAGTTTCCTGGCAACGGCAGGTGGTTGGCAGAAGTGGTTTTTCGTCGGGCTGGCGCTAGCCGTTGCGGCGGTATTGCTGCGCATGTTGCGCCAGCATGCCGCAGAGCGGTTGCTGCCCGCCGCGCTGGCCTTGATTCTTGGCGGCGCGTTGGGCAACGTTGTCGATCGCCTGCGCTTCGATGCCGTGGTCGATTTTCTCGATTTTTATCTGGCGGGCTATCATTGGCCGGCCTTCAATGTGGCCGACTCGGCCATCACGATCGGCGTTGTCCTGATGCTGGTGCATCAGTTGCGACAGCCCAGGGAAAACAAATGAACAAAACCGTTGAAGTGATTGCACCGGACAGCCTGATTACCTTGCACTACCGTGTGACCACGGCGACCGGCGATGAACTGGTGAGCACCTTCAACCATACGCCCGCCGTACTGCAACTGGGTTCGGGCGAATTGGCGCCGCCCTTCGAGCAGTGCCTGGTTGGCCTTTCGGTCGGCGCGCGGCAGATATTTGTGCTGCAACCCGAGCAGGCCTTCGGCCCGCGCAACACAGAATTGGTGCGCCGCGTTGCGCGTGTCTCGCTGCCTGCCGATGCCAATCTTGAACTGCATGGCCGCATCGAACTCATGGCGCCCGGCGGCCAGCCATTCTCCGGCATCGTGCGCGAGCTCGACGCCGATGCCGTGCTAATCGACTTCAATCATCCGCTCGTCGGCCAAGTGCTCTCGTTCGAGGCGGAAATCATCGGGATACTTTGAGATGCAAACCATCCTGCTTGCCAATCCCCGTGGTTTTTGCGCCGGCGTCGAGCGTGCAATCGCCATTGTCGAGCGCGCGCTGGAGCAGTTCGGGGCGCCGATCTATGTTCGTCACGAGGTGGTGCATAACCGCTTCGTGGTGGATGGCCTCAAGGCCAAGGGTGCGATTTTCATCGAGAATCTGGCCGATGTTCCGCCCGGCGCGACGCTGATTTTCAGCGCCCACGGCGTTCCCGAGTCGGTGCGCAGCGAGGCGGCAAGACGTGACTTCAAGCTGTTCGATGCCACCTGTCCGCTGGTGACCAAGGTGCATCGGGAAGTCCAGCGTTTGCACGAGCAGGGTTATCAGATCGTGATGATCGGGCACAAGGGCCACCCCGAGGTGGAAGGCACGATGGGGCAGGCGAGCGGCGGCATGCATCTGGTCGAAACGGTTGCCGATGTCGCCCTGCTGGAGCCCGGGAAAGCCGGTGTTGGCGACGACCCGAAGGTAGTGCAGAGCAAGGCGAGCGAGCCTCAAAAATTCGCCTATGTGACACAAACCACGCTCTCGGTCGACGATGCCGCAGAAATCGTTGCCGCGCTCAGGCTGCGTTTCCCCGGCATCGTCGGGCCGAAGAAGGACGACATCTGCTACGCCACGCAAAATCGCCAGGATGCGGTGAAGGCGATGATTGGCCGGATCGATCTGCTGCTGGTCGTCGGTTCGCAAACCAGTTCCAACTCCAACCGCCTGCGCGAAGTCGCTGCCAATGCCGGGATTGCCGCGTATCTGGTGGATGGCGCGGAGCAGATCGATCCGGCCTGGCTCGCCGGCAAAACCCGTATCGGCCTCACCGCAGGGGCCTCGGCGCCGGAAGTGCTGGTCGATGGCGTCGTGGAGCGATTGCAGGAACTGGGCGCGGGACAGGTGGCGCGGCTCGAAGGCGTAGCCGAGAATGTCAATTTTCCCTTGCCGAAGGAATTGCTCTCGTTCTGATTCAGCGGGACGGGCCAGGCAGGATGATGGCTGTTGGCGCCGAACCCGGCTCGAAGGTGACATCCACCAGCAACTGGCTTTTTACCGGATAGCCGGTGATCAGGCCGGGCGCATATTGTTCCCGCGTAAAAGCGTCGCTCACTGCATCATCGAATACGCCCGGCGGCTGTGATTCAACGATGTGATAGGTGTCCACCGTGCCGCGTTCGTTGATCAGTAACAGAAGCATTACCTGTCCGCGGAGATTTTCCGCTTCCGGCGGATAGTTTGGCCGGATCGGTTTCAGTGGCGTCGGTCGGCGATGCAGATAGCGGGCTGCGTAATACCATGGTCCGGGCAGCAGGCCTGAAACCATCTGGGTGGACAGGGAGGAGGCCGCAGGAGCAGGGGGGAGGGTGCCGGCAGGTGCGGACACGTTCTCTGGCGGCTGCGATTCAGATCGGAGGGAGGCACCCTCAATGCCGGGTGGCACGGCGGATTGTCGAAGGCGGTCTTCAGAGATGGCCCGGGATGAATTCGACAAAAAGTCGACAGTCAATACGACAGCCCGGTTCCCCTCGTGGAGCGGCACGAGCCTGAATGTGGTCAGTCCGGCGGCGCCCAGGATGGCGCAATGAAGTGCCATGGAAATGGCAAGGCTGGCGACATGGCGTCGCCAGCCTTGCCTTGTTTCAGGATCAATACGTCCATTCGGCCAAGCAGGTCGCATGCCTGTCGGCATGGGTTACTGGATCACTTCGCGCCAACTGATCCGCTTGCCCGTGGGTGGGGGAACATCGAATGGCGCGTCGACAGTCAGTTGCTGGGCGGCTGAGGTTGTTGCGATGACCACCGTTTTGCCGCCCGGCAGGCGGACGATATTAATGCCGACCGCCAGTGATTCGGCCCCACCCGCTCCTACCAGTCGGCGGCCAACGGCCTGGTTCTGGCTATTGGAGACTGCGGCGCCCGTCGCATTGTTGAAGTAGTTTAGCCAGCTATAACCGCCGATGTTGCAGGCATTGCTCTGCGGCACGTTGCTGGCGACGACCAGCGTACCGAGTTGCAGTTTGATGTCGATGTTGACCCGCTCGCCACTATCCGGAAAATCGGCGAACCAGCCATCGGTCGAGCCGCATTGCGCCGTGCAGCCTATGGTCCTGAACGCCGAAGTGCCTGAGCCCTGATTGGTGATAGTCATCTGTTTCAGTGTCGTGCGCAGGCTCGGCAGGGGGATGGCAGTGAGCGGATCGCGCAATGCCCATACCGACTGGGTCTGCGTATTGGAATTGTCGGTGGTGCCGAGGTAGCGTCCGGTAGCGACATAAACGAACGGTTGGCCGCCCACCTCGGCCAGTTCCGGTCGCGTACTGATTGGCTGCGCCGTGCCCGAGCCATCCACCACGGTAGCGACGCGGGTCGCCTCGATACCGGCCGGCGCCAGAATGTCGTTGACATCGAAACGCCAGACGTTGCCCATCAGGTCGACGCCATAGACGCGTTCGGTCTGGTTGTTGCGCAGCGAGTTTTCCGTCCAGGCATTGATGTGGTTGAGGCCGCTCGGCGTCGTCGCGTCGCCTGCGCCGGTGCTGATCTTGTAGAGAATCTTGCCGGTCATGGCTTCCAGCACATACAGATAGCCTACGCCGTCACCGCTGATGGAGGGCGCGTTGACGTTGTTGTAGCCCGAGGTCACGAAAGCCACCCAGCGGCCGTCACGCAATTTGCTGATGATGGGGTTGCTATAGGTATAACCGATATGACAGTCGGCAAACCAGGTGCTGGATGTCGCCGAGTCGTAGCAGGTGCTGCTGTGCTTGAATTCCCACAGCGCTTTGGGATTCAGCGGATCGGTGATGTCGAGCGCGTAGTAGCCCTGGCCGCCCTTGTTCAGGCTGCCGACCAGGATGGTCTTCCATGCAGTATTCCCCATGTCATAGACATCGCCTACTGTAGGCGTGCCGTCGACCGAGTAGGTATGCTGATTGGCGTAATTCTCGCTGGCCAGTTTGTACAGGTTGGGCAGCACCATGGTCGGAATGAAGGCCCAGGCCTCATTGCCGCCATTGGGGTCGACGATCGAGGTGCCGGCGTAAAACGCATGCAGCATGCCGTCATTGGCGGCTGCGAAAACCATCGGCGTGCGCGAAGCATTGGCCGTCTTGTAGGCCAGGTAGCCGGCATCGTCATACTCGGCGAAGGGGGCTTTCACATATACCGGCTGGGCGTTGATGATGTCGCCAAGGATATGCTCGCGGGTTCGGTAAAGCGTATTGATATTAGTGTTAGTAGCGGGTGGGCCGGAACTGAAACCCTCCTTGCCGCGCTGACCACGGAGAAAATTCACCAAATTTGCACCAACGGCTGCTACACGTTGATTGGCGGTGCTTCCCGTGCCATCACCCATGACCGGGTACTGACTGAGCAGCGCCACTTCTGTCGCATCAAAATTAGCCTGCTCGGCGGCGTTCAGCGAAGTCAGGGCGCTGCCGGTCGGAATGCCTGAGCCATCGCAAGCGAACGTATTCCAGGTGAAATCGACCAGGTTATTTGCCGCACCTGCACGGAACAGTTTGATGTTGCGCGTGTCGCAGGCATTTTTCCCCCGGGCGTCGAGCTTGCCTTGTGCCGACCAGACGATCGCGCTGTTCACGGCGCCGGTGGTCAGGTCGATTTCATGCGCCTCGAGCTCCCCGGTCCACTTTTGTGTTACATATTTGGCGGTATAAGCGAAGTTGTCGCCGGCTACCGGCTCCAGGTTGGACGTCGCCGCTGCGGCAGCGGAGGCGACGCGCGCGCTGACTCCGGCCAGTGCCGTCGTCAGACTGTTGATGACCGTGTCGGGGTTGCCGGCGCTGAAGTACTGGCCGCGGCCATTGACGGCGGCATGCCAGAGATCGTCGAGCGCGGTCGAACTGTCCGCAACCGGCACCGGCCAGTTGGCTGACCCGTCGCGGATATTCTGGAATGCACCGCTGGTTGCCGTCTTGTAGTCGGGTTGGTACGTGACCGTACCCGATAGGCCCAATCCCATGGTGAAGGTGGTCATGTGCTGCCATTGCGCCTTGTCATCCTCGTTACTGGTTCCTGTGGAAGGCACGTTGTTGTCGCACACGTCGGTACCCAGCGCCCCGCTGCAGTTACCCAGCGTGGAGGTGCGCAAGTCGGTCTTGTAATAGTACTGGGCGACGTCGGCCAGCGAGTTGCTGCTGCCGCCGCTGGCGCTCGTCAGCTCGCAAGGCCAGATGCCGGTGGCATTGCAAGAGCCCGGTGCACCGCCCGGGCTGGCGCCGGTGATGCTCTGCGGGTTGGGGGAAGGCAGGATGAGACCGGAAGAGCAGCTTATATCGGTAGTCCACCCGGTGCTGGTGGTGGTCGGCCCGCTGATGATCGATCCGCTTTGGTTCGGCCCTGGGTAAGTGGTGGCCACGTCGTTGTAGCGGTATTGCCGTCTTTTCTTGCTGCCGCTGCATCCGCTTGTTATAAGCTGATACTCCTTTTTCAACTCATGCCAGACATACACGGTCATTGAACCATCAAAAATCGGTCGTGGCGATACGGCAAACTGGCTCCCGGCAGGATTGTAGGCGTCCAGTTCGGCGATGTTGCCGTCCTCATTGTCCATGTTAGTTGTGCCGTCAAGCTTGTAGCCGCCGGTGCCATTCCAGTAGCCGTCAGTGGTGAGGATGGTGAAGTTCTGCTGGCAGGAATACTGCACCGGGTCACCGCTCATGCCGCTGTTGATGCCGTTGGTCTTGCCCGCGAAATAGCGGCCGGCACGACTCAATGCGGTGCGCAGCGGTGTGCTGTTGTTGGCGGTCTGAGAGTAGAATTTAGAGAACCAGTTCGCTTTTTGCGTTGTATCGAAGTCGGCAATAGTCAGAAATTTTGCTGCCGCCACCGGGCTGCCCGGGTTGATGGTGATAAAGCCGACACGATAAGTATCGCTTAGCCCAACAAAAGCGCGGCCGGCGGCCGACTTCATCATGTATATGCGCTTGCGGTAGTAGCTGTACCAGTTGGCGAAATTCTGGCGTTCATCGGTCGCACCGGGGCCCGAGGTCGCGGAGACCAGCACCTTGCGCCACAACGCGGTCTTGCCGGCCGCCGCGCAGGTGGTGGTGGTTAGGGTGTTGTCGGTACAGATTTCCCTGGTGGTTGAATCCGTGGTGCTGGCGAGCGCTTTTTGGCAATCGCCGGTCAGGGGCGCCAGCGTCGAGGCGCCAAGATAGGTCCAGTAATACGCAGCTTGCGCCGTATCGCTGCCGTAGCCGTACCCCAAATCATCGTTATATGCCTTGAAACTGGTGCTCAGGTTGGTCGCTGTCGAGCTCGAGGGATCATAGCTATAAAAGCCATCGTAATAGGCGGCGGTAAAGGTAGTGGGCGTTACCGAATTGACATCGCCTCCCGTGCTGGTCTTGGGTACGATATAGGTGATATTCGGATTGTAATAGACCAGATTGCACTGGGCGTTGCGAAACCCGACCCTGTTTGTGTTATTTGTACCCCAGGCCAGGCCATCCGGCATGAATTCCCAATTCATCGAGCCTGAATCGTCCAGCGTGAACAGAATATTCGGCTTGACCTGCGTGGAGGATGAGCTGGCCAGCGGATTGTCGGCCAAGTCGGTCGGCGCCGCCTGTGGCGCACTTGCGGTTAGCGCTATGGCAATGGCCGCAAGCACTATCATAGGATAACGGATAGTAGTGGATGGGTTCATGACCATTCTCCTGTTTAATACATGACGGCTTGCGTATAGACTACTGTGTTGGTCGGGCCGAGCACGCGGGAAGTGACGCGGAAATAGGGCTGAAAGGTGTTGGACAAGGCCTGGCTGCCATAACTGGCGGCGCCGTGCGACCCCCCGGCCAGAGTGGAGCCGATGGTGACGCACTGCTGGCCCGCCGCATTGATGCCACCGGGGATTTGGCATAGACGGTGGATGATGTAGCGCACCTCGTTACCGGCGCCATCGTTGTTGGTGGCGACGACGGCATTGGCCCAGTTGTAGGTCAATGGATCAAACTCAGAGGGCGCGGGCACGGCGCCGCAGTTGTCGGTGATGCCATCGCTGTTGGCGTCGGGAAAATTGCTGGCATTCAGGGAAATGTTGCACCATCCGGGATAATAGCCGGCGACGACGTTGCCTTGTTCCAGCGTAGCCGCCGTCTGCGCCATAAGCCAGGTGCGGGCAGCCTCGATGCCGCGGTCGGCAGCCACCGCGGCCGTGCGCTTGAAGCTGAGGTTGCGGGCGATGATCAGGCCGGTACCCACCTGCCGGTACAGCGCGATGCCGGCCAGGGTCATGGCTACCAGCATGATCAGCGCCAGCAGCAGCACGACCCCGCGCTGTCCGGCGCGGGGTTTTGGCGAATGCATGCGAATGAAACTCACGACATTCCCCAGATGATGTTGCGCAGCGGGATCACGGTTTCATACACCCGGTAGCGGTAGTGCCGCCAGTCATTGGCATTGCCCGGAGCCGTGTCCGCCGTGCCGTCAACATTGGTCATGGTGAAGGCGCCCCCCGCCCAGGCCGGAGCAACCGTCGTGACCGCGGTTTTTTCATATTGCTGGCTGCGCGCCAGCAAGGCGATGCGGATGGCGCGCAATTTTTGCCAGTTGGCGGGAGCCGCCGCACTCCATTCGCTGGCATCGAACACGCCATTGCCGTTGGTGTCGACGCCATATTCGGCCTGCAGGTTGATGATGCCTTCGGCAACTTCAGTCGGCGCGGGCGGGTTGGCCAGCGTGTTGCCAACGGTCAGAAAGCGCCGGTTGGTGATCTGCCAGACATTGAGTTGGGGGAAGGTGCCCAGGTTGAAGAGCGATCCGGCGGAGCCAACACCTTTGGCCGTGCCATCGTTGTACCGCGCGCTGCCGCTGTTGTTGAGGAACTGCGCTTGCAACCGGGCCAGCGCTGCCGCAGACAACATGGTCTGGGCCGTCACATTCTGGTTGTTGGTGAAATTGAGATAGGCACCTGTGCCGTGATCGACGGTGAGGCCGTCGGCATTGGCATTACCGGTGATCTCGAACAGACCGCAGACTGCGTTGCCGCTGTCGGCGGCGATCATCAGGTCGCCGGGGCGCAAACCTGTGCGGGTATTCGTGCGTTTGAAGCCATCGTTCGCAACCGTTGGCAATGGGGTCAGGTTGTTGAATGACTGGCTCGACGACAGGGTGGTGCCACTGCCATAGAGTACGGTAATCGAGTCCGGGGCCCCTGCCGCGCCATCGCCAATCAGCACCGGTACCATAGGGAAAGTGAAGGTGCCTGGCGCCGAACGCGTACTGTCATAGGCCGACACGGTGCAGTTCATGGCGGTCGCGTTGCCAAAGCCGAAGCCGGCCATCTTGAGGTCGCGCTCGAGGCTGAACAGGGCGATGCTGCCTGACACCTGGGCATCGCTGCCGCCCGTGGTGGTGCGCTTGCGTGACTCCCAGACTTGCATGGACTGAAACATCATCACCATGCCGATCAAAGCGACAGCCATGCCGACAAGCACTTCGACCAGCGTAAAGCCCTGGCTGCGGCGTGAATTGAGCGGAGTGGTCAAGGTGGCCATGATTCTGTACTCACTCAGTTGATGTAGCCAATAACTCGTTGGACACGCGGCCGCCCATCTTTTGGGCCTTGCCAGCAGACCGTCACGGCCACCTGGTTGGCGGTGGCGGTATTGACTACGATCTGCTGCATGGTGGCTGTCGAACCCGGCAGCCGCGTCGCCGTATTGGCGGTGGCGGCATTGACCCAGTTCGTGACCAGCGGATTGGCGGATGCTGCACCGCCGAAGTTGCAGCAGTCGGTGTTCGCCGTCGCATCAGTGGCCAGCAGTTTGCAGGTGGTCGTCCCCCCGGTGACCCGGTGGTTGAAGCTGAGCAGATCCGCTGTATTGACATTACCGCTCGCATCCCGCGTGACATTCAGGTTGATCTGGCCGAGCATCTGGTCGGCCAGATTAGCGGCTTCGACCCGGTATTGTGAGTCATTCTGGATCGCGATCGAATTGGCTTGCAAGGCGATCATGGCCAGGACGCCAATGAAAAAGATCAGGATCCCGATCATGGCCTCAAGCAGAAACGAACCTGACTGATTTTTTCTCATTGCGATCATCAGCATCCCCTCGAATCGCCCGCCGCCACGGCGGCGGCGCTGACGGCCGGATCACATAAACGGGCTTGGCCGCCGACGGCGACGATGACCTTGAGGCAGCGCACCGGGCCACCTGCTGTGACGCAGACGCCCGCTTCCGGATTATTGAACTTGAAGACCGCCTGATTCGCCAGGTTGGTGCGCCCAAGACTATTGAAAATGATCGAGCCTGTCGGCGCTGCCGGGGGCGCATCCGGATCGGCGCTGGCGGGCGCGGCGATATCGTTGATCCTTACCGGTGTCAGTTGCCCTGTTCCGCGGCCGGAACCCTCGATGCCGAACTTGCCATCGATGAAGGTGCCCAGGTCGGCGGTCCTGACCATCCAGTTCGTACCATTGGCGGCAGCGACGGCAGCGCCCACGTTGGCTGGAAGCGGATCGGTCGCGGTCAGCAGGAATTCGACTGGGGCATTCATCCTGACTGCTTCGGAGCGCGCAAGCTGGACGCCGGTCAGGAACACTTCCGCGGCCGAGCGCAGCTTGGCATTGCGCAGATACTCAGCGAAGCGTGGGGCGCCGAGAGCCAGCAGCACGCCGATGATGGCAATCGTAATCATCATTTCGATCAGTGTGAAGCCCTGCACCGGACGGTTCATGGCGTCAGCAGCCCCCGCCTTTGCTGGTCACCCAGCATGTCTGCGCCACCGCAGGCCAGACAGCGCCCGCGGCAATCGTCGTCGTGCGGCCGTTGACCTGGTTGATGGTGTAGGAAAAGCCGTTCATGGATCCCGTTCCCGTAGCAGTCCAGGTGTAGGTTTGGCCGCTGTTGCCCGAAACGCATGCAAATGTGAAATTGGCTGTCGGCGCCTGGAGTACGTTGCCGCAGGTCGTATCGCCCGCGCTGCCGTCGGCGTTGTAGTAGCGGTTGTCCTGGAAGTACTGTTCCATCCGCACCCGCAGGTCGGAGAGCGTGCCCACTGCTTCAGTAATTTTGCTGCGGGTGACGTAATCGTTGTAATTGGGGATGGCGATCGCAGCGAGGATGGAGATGACGGCGACGACGATCATGAGCTCAATGAGCGTAAAGCCTCCGTTAAAGAGATGGGAGGATGATCGGCCAGCGGTGCGCTCACAGGCGGAACGGGTTGCAGCGGTCGAAGATGGGTGCGGCGTAAGCATGGTAGGGTCTCCTCAGACTGAAGATTGACGCCCTTTTGGCCAGGATGCCAGTCCGGGCCGACCAGCGGCGGATGCCGGGCGACGAACGTCGGGTTTGCTTCCGTTATCCGCGGCGGCAGGAAAACCCGGCGCTGGCGCTACGGCGCTCAGTAGCGTTCCCGCCGGTAGATGTACGGCGCCTTCGGTGCGCCGAGCTGGATGCGGGCATTCGGATCCTGCGCCCAGGCCGGGACGCCGCCGCAGGTAGAGGACCAGAAGCCCTGCAGCCATGGCAGGTTTGCCGCTGCGCCGCCGTGGGCGGCATTGCACGAGGTATCGGCGCCGGCCGGGTTGAGATTGATGGCCAGGTCAAAGCGTCCGGCGGCAAGGGCCGGGTTGAATATCAGCGTCGCCTGGCCGTTGACCAGCGCCAGCGGATTCGGCGTGGCGGCCGCCAGAACGGGCGCGGCGCCGATGACATTGGTCACCGCAATGGCCGTGGTGGAGAGGGCCGTGCAATTGTCCGCACTGTTGATGCTCCAGCCCGTGCCGGTATAAAACTCGCTGCGCACAGGCACCGGCGTGGGGAGTAGTTCCGAGCCGTAGGTATTCAATAAACGCAGACGGCCGGCGCGCAGCATCAGACTGCCTTCCACCAGCGGGCTGCCGCTCGAGGAACTCACGCCATCGCTGTCGGTGGTGCGCACCACCAGCGCCGCCGGTGCGGTCAGTGGGCTGGCGAAGGCAAAGCTGACGCTGGGGGGCGCCGTGAGATTCGCCACGCCAGCGGCAAAGGTGCTGGCGGCGACCGGGTTGGGGGTGAATGTGCCAGCAATGGCAATGACTGCGGACAGCGTCGCGGGCTTGGCGTAGGCGATGGCGTAGTTCTGCGTGATGCCGCCGCCGAGATTTTTCGCCGTGAGCGTCAGGGGAAAAGGCTGGCCTGAATAGGTGAAGCTGCCGCAAGCCGGGAGCACCGCGGTCTCGAAGTGATCCGGGATGAAGCGGCCGAAGGCCACGGCGGCCTTGTTGCCGATGGCGCAGCCGTATTGCCCGCCCGAAAGCGTGTCCGCGAGGCTCCCTGCGAGGCAGCCACCGGGCTGGTCGACTGCAGTATAAGTATCGTCCCGGTAGGCGCCCGGAGCGAGATAGAGATAACCCGCTTCGCTGTATCTGGCAATGTTCGATGCCGCCGTATTGACAGTGAGGGTTGCGGGTGAAAGCGTGCCAACCACGCCGCCGCTTTGCTGCGTGACGGCCTGCAGCGGCGTCTGTGCGGTGAGCCGGGTGGTATCGAGTGTCAGCGTGCCGGTATAGGCATCCGCCGGGGCGCTGGCTGTCGTTGCGACGAGGGTAAATGTGCTGCCGGCCTTGACGGTGGGGCTGGCGCTGGCGGAAGGCGGCGCGGCATTGGCGCTGGTCGTGAGTGTCACGGCGCCCGGGCGGATGGCAAAGTTGTCGCTCGAGCAGGCCGCCACGCTAGGGGATTGATTGGCATCCGTCACCCGGCAGCGGAGATTGGGATACGCCTTGGCGCTGGTCACGGTCACACTCTTGCGCCCCTGGTCGGCCGGGTTGAAAGTGACAGTTTGCGCTACCGGCGGCGACAACGGTGTGCGGCTGGGACAGGCGATCGCCCCGGCGCCGTCCACCAGTTCTAGAGTGACATTCTGGCTGCTGACCGAAGCGAAGGTTGTTTCTACCGTGCCATCGGTTCTGAGTGCCGCAATATCAAAGCGGTAGGGTGCCCCGGCAAGGCCTGTGTTGAGTGTGCCGGTAGCTGCGGGCGCTGCCGTGGCAATACAGTTGAAATTGGCCGGGGGGGTGACGCCGCCGCAAGGGTGCGTGGTGTTGTGGTCTGCCACCACCTGGGCCAGCGGCAATTCACCGTTGAATACCTTGACTTCATCCACCCGGCTGCGGAAGCGATAGTTGTTATCGGCTTGCCAGCCACCCACGCGCAAGGTCGGAGCGGCATAGGCCGTACCATTGTTTGGCGTGCTGAGTTTCTGGCTCAGTGCTTGCGATACGCCATCGATGTAGAGCTTGTTGGCACGGACATTGCCGTTGGTAAACACTGCCGCAACGTGATGCCAGCCACCTGCGAGTCCGGCCGAGTTGATGCCATAGATATCGCTGTTACCGGTATTAAATCCAAAAAACCCGCTCACCAGCCACAGGTCATGCACGTTCCAGCCGATCGGCATGATGCCGTTGGTGCCATCCCAGAACATCCAGAACGTCACTGTCGTTTTATCACCCGGTGTGGTGCTGGCATTGACTGGCAAATCCAGTGCGCCGCCGGCAAAATCGCCATAGCCGCAGGTACCCGGGCTGCCTACTCGGGCTGGCGATGCGGTGGCCAGCACCGGCAGGGGCGACCCAATCGCCCTGCCGTGACGGTTGTTGCCACTTGCATCCTTCACTTCACCTGCTGTGCCATTCCAGGTGGCATCCTCGAATCGATAGGCGGCAAGCAGCGTCGGCGGTACCGGACAGGCATGCACCTGCCCGGCCAGTGCAGCGACTTCGCTGGCCGTCAGGGCGCCGCTATGCACCGTGATCTCATCCAGGTTCCCTGCGAAGTGGTAGGCGGATTCGGCCGAGGCATTGGTTTCGCCGCCGATGGAGGCGACGCCATTATCGATCCCCCATCCGGCCGAGGCGACGTTCACCGCAGCGAGTTGCGTGCCGGCTGTGTCATATACATACAGATAGCGACGACTGCTGGCGATGTCCGCTACGGCGGCAACAAAGTACCAGGTGTTGTTGTTGATGACCGGCGGTGTATCCAGAATGATGGTTGATGACCCGCGCGCATAGAAACGCAAGACACCTCCCCCGCCATCCCCAAGCGAGAGCCCGTAGCCGCCAGTATTGCTTTCGTCATCGATCAGCACCCGCTGCCCGGACCTCGTCCGGTCGGTGGTACGTATCCAGCCGGTGATGGAAAAACTCGTGGTCATGTTCGGCAGCCCGGGCAGGGCCACATAATCATTGTTGCCGTCGAAATTGCCATAGGCGCAGGTGCCGGGCGACCCGGCCCGCGCCGGGGAGGCCAGACTGGTGTTCGCTCCATTGACCGCTGTGCCGGCCATACTGCCGATGTTGTCCGTCACCTCGCTGGCAAGCCCCGTCCAGGCCGATTCATCCATCGACCAGCGCGCCATCGGCTGCGCCACGCAGGTATGAGTCGCAGCGTACAAAGTGCTCACCTCGGCACCCGTCAGGGCGCCATCAAACACTTTCAGGTCGTCGATCCGGCCAGAAAAACGATAGCCGGTGTCGCTCTGCCAGCCGCCAACCTGCAAGGTAGTCGTCACGACAGCATTGGCATTGTTGGGCACGCTTAACCGCTGGCTCAGTGCCTGGGCGACGCCATCGATATACAGCGCATTGGCCGCCACGTTGCCATTGGTGAAAACGGCCACAACATGGTGCCAGCCATTCGCCAGCCCGGCCGAGCTAATGCCATAAACATCACTATTGCCTGTGTTGAAGCCGAGAAAACCACCTGTCAGCCACAAATCATGGCGCAACCAACCAACCGGCATGATGCCGTTGGTGCCATCCCAGTACATCCAGAAAGCCACGCTGGTCTTGGCCCCGGGACTGGTGTTGACCGGCAGGCCCGGAACACGGATCGCCCCGCCATTATTTGCTGAACCTGGCAGGCTGGCATACCCGCAAGTCCCCGGATTGCCGCTGCGTGCCGGGGTGACCAAGGCGGGCGTTGGCAGCGGGCTGCCGATGGCTTGGCCGTGCCTGTTGTTGCCGCTGGCGTCTTTGACTTCCGACGGAGCGCCATTCCAGACCCCATCTTCAAACCGGTATTCCCCCAGCAGGGTAGCTGCGAAGCTGGCACTGCTTAAGCACAACAGCAGCCACAGCATCGCCAGGCTTACCCCGCGCCCGACGCGAGGCCAAAAACTCGGCGATGGTGCGGCGCGGGATTCATCGTGCAGGTTCATAGCGTCACCTCGATGCGGCGTTCGATGTAGTCGAAGCCTGCCGCCGGCGCGGCGTTCGGACAAGCGCCGGCGGCAGGCTGGTTGCAGGCGGTGGAGACGACGCGGAAGACCGTCGGGCCGTTGTTGGCGTCGATCGTTGCGGTGCAGGTGACGGTGACGGTGAAGGCCGCCAGCGTCGGTGCGGCCGGGACGAACGAGGCTGGCGAAGCGGGACAGGCGCGTGTGTTGGGGTTGGCGCTGCCGACGGCAGCGGCCGGTGTGCCATAGCTGAAATTGTAGGCCGGGGTGGCTTCGATCTGATACATGCCCCATTCGGCGCCTGCTCTTGCCGCCTGGTAGGCGCGCACGCCCTGGATGTCGAGTGCGGCGCCAATGTGCTGGCTGGTCGAGATGCTGACGATGAATGCGGCAAGCGCGGCCAGCACGACGAGGATAAAAATCGCGGTGACGATGGCGAAGCCCTGCATGCGTCTGGCGGTAAGGTTCATGGCGTGTTGTCGATGCGGATTTGCTGGGCGAGGCTGATACGCTCATTGCCCTGGGCGAGTGTCAGGTTGATCAGCAGCAGGCCGTTGCGTCCCGTGGCGTTGGGGGCATATTCGAGGGTGCAGGTGACGTTCGCAGCCAGTGTCGCGGTCGTGCCACCGGCCGGCGGCGTGGCCTGCGCGGCGTTGAAGCCATAGTTCCATTGCCGTGTCAGGTTGCCGGGCGCGGCGATGGGGCAGGCGTAGGTGACGGCGCGGGTTGCACCGGGGATGACCTGGAAGCGCGCATCGGGCGAGGGCAGGGGCGGGGCTTGCAGGGCGAAAGGATTGGCTGCGAGGGTGACTACGTTGCCGGCAACATTCTGCACCAGGGCGCGGTTGCCGCCGGTGTAGGCATCGGCCGGCGCGTTGCCGGGGCCGAGGTTGTAGCTGACGATGAAGTCGCCTGGAGTCATGGCGGGGTTGGCCGGCATCGGGCCGAGCACGTCGAAGCTGGTGTCGGCGGCGTTGGTGTAGCTGAGGAAATCGCCGCCGGTCGAGCCATCGGCAATGTCGCGGTAGCGTCCGCCATTCGTCGTCAGGATGAACTCGATGTAATTCATGCCGCCGCTGCTGGCGACGCGCAGGCTGTTGGGCAGTGCCAGGCGCAGGTCGCGGGTGATGCGGCGCAGGGCGACATCGGCCTGGTCGGTGAGCTCGGCACGCCGCACGGAATCGAAATAGCCCTGTACCGGCTTGTTGATGAAGACGGCGACGATGGCGCCGAGGATGCCGGTGATGGTGATGGCGACGATGGCTTCGATCAGCGTGAAGCCGGCGGCGCGGCATGGCAAGGAGGTGCGTGGAGGCATCATGGCAATACGTTCGGCGCGTAGCGCGTGCGATAGCCTTCGACGATCAGGTTTTCGCCGCCGAAGCTGACCGTCACGGTGATGAGCAAGGACGCAGCGGCGGGCACGGCTGCTGCGCCGGGGCCGAGCGCATTTTGTGCGACGCTGATGGCGGCTGTATATCCCGGCGGGATGGCGGTGCCGGTTATGCCGGTAGTGATGCCGGCGAGGCCGTTGTAGTCGTTAACATTGTCGAAAGGCGTCACGGCACTGCCGCGCGATTCGCCACCTTCCGCCCCCAGGGCTTCCGGTGTGGCGCAGCCAGCGGCACTGGTCGCTGTGGCGGCGGCCGGGTCGTCCGGGTCGCACCAGGTGAAGGGGTGCGCAGCGACCTCATCCATCAGCCCCTCGGCAATCGCCAGCATCTGCTTGCGAATCATCGGGTCGGCGCTGCGGCTGGTGGTCAGGTTCAGCACCGAAAGCACACCCGCCAGCGCGACGCTGACGATGACGATGAAGACGATCAGCTCGATCAGGGACAGGCCGCGATGGGTGCGCTCAAAAGACATAGCCGGTTTCCGCCGTGACGTTGACCGTGTAGGTGATGGTCCCGCCCGTTACCGTGTAGGCCGCAGCGGCCGAGGGACGGCCGAGCGCATCGAAGCTGAGTGCCGCCGGGCCGCCCAGCGCCACGCCATTGGGCGCGCAGACGGCATTGGTCGGGCCGCCGCAGGCGGCGTCGCTTGTCGGCAGCGGCAGCGGGCGCGGGCAGGCGCCGGCGCCCGCGGTTTCGGGGGTGATGTTGTCGATGGTCAGCGTCAGATTGTTGCCAGCCAGCGTGACGCAGGCGATTCGCCGTTGCGCCACCGCCGACTTTCTGGCGAATTCAAGGGTGGCCCGGGTCTTGTCGCGAAAGCCGACTTCGTCGAAGCCGGAAAAACTGAACCGCGGCAGGGCGACCGTGGCGAGGATGCCCATCAGCACCATCACCATGATCAGTTCGACCAAGGTGAAGCCGGTCTGGGGGGCGGAACAGAAATGGGATGGCGACGGCATGGCGCGAGTCTAGCAACCGGCAGGTGTGCGGGCAAGACTTCGCATTGCCATTCGTCGGCGGCGAACGGTATAATCCGCGCCCTTGCTGCTGTAGCTCAGTTGGTAGAGCAACTGATTCGTAATCAGTAGGTCACCAGTTCGATTCCGGTCAGCAGCACCAAAAGCGCAAGGCCCGCCTCCGAGTTTTCGGCTGGGCGGGCCTTGTTTCTTGGGAGCCATTCTGGAACAAAATTCCGCTTCCTGCTACCACTGCGGCCTGCCGATTCCCGCGGGCGTGGAGATCAATGTCGTTATCGATACCGCGCCGCGTGCGATGTGCTGCACCGGTTGCCAGGCGGTGGCCGAGGCTATTGTCGCCAGCGGCCTGACGGAGTATTACCGGCATCGCGATGCCTTGCCGGAAAGCCCGCGCGAGGCGCTGCCTACGGCCTTGCGGGAGCTTGGTCTGTTTGATCATCCCGATGTGCAAAAAAGCTTTGTCCGCGCGGCGGGCGAGCATGAACGCGAAGCGGCACTGATCCTCGAAGGCATCACCTGCACCGCCTGCGTCTGGCTCAATGAGGCGCACTTGCGACGCCAGCCGGGCGTGACGGCGGTCGATATCAACTACGCCACGCGCCGTGCGCGGGTGCGCTGGGACGCCCGGGTGACGAAACTCTCGGCGCTGCTCGAAGCCGTTGCCGCGATTGGCTACCGGGCGCATCCCTATGATGCCGCGCGTGCCGAGGAACTGGCGCAGAAGGAACGCAAGACAGGGCTGTGGCGGCTGTTTGTGGCCGGCTTCGGCATGATGCAGGTGATGATGTATGCCGTTCCGGTGTATCTCGCCCAGACCGACAGCGGCAGTGACATGACGCCCGACATCGAGCTGTTGATGCGCTGGGCCAGCCTGATTCTTACCCTGCCGGTGGTGCTGTATTCGGCGGCGCCGTTCTTCGTCAACGCCTGGCGCGATCTGAAGTTGCGGCGGCTGGGAATGGACGTGCCAGTGGCGCTGGGCGTCGGCAGCGCATTTGCCGCCAGCCTGTGGGCAACGTTGAGCGGCGCCGGCGAGGTCTATTTCGATTCGGTGACGATGTTCGTTTTCTTTCTGCTCGGTGGCCGTTATCTGGAGATGATGGCGCGGCAGAAGGCGGTGCGCAGCGTCGAGACCCTGGCCCGGGCGCTGCCGGCTCTGGCAGCACGTTTTCTGAACTGGCCGGGGGTGGCGTGCGAGCGGGTGGCGGTGGCGGAATTGAAGCCTGGCGATGTGGTGCAGATCGCTCCCGGCGAGACGGTGCCGGCGGATGGCGAGGTGCTTGCCGGCGTCAGCATGGCGGACGAGTCGTTGTTAACGGGCGAAAGCCGGCCGCTGCCGAAGACGGTCGGCGCTGCGCTGATCGGCGGCAGCGTGAATGTGACGAGTCCGCTGGCGATGCGCGTGCTGCGCGTCGGCGAGGCGACGCGGCTGGCCGCCATCACCCGCCTGATGGAACGGGCGGCGGCAGAAAAGCCGCATCTGGTGCATCTGGCCGATCGCGTTGCCGGGCGCTTCATCGTAGCGGTTTTGTTGCTGGCGGTGGCGACGGCGCTGGTCTGGTGGCAGCTTGATCCGGCGCGGGCGCTGTGGGTCTTCGTCGCGGTGCTGGTGGTGAGTTGCCCCTGCGCACTTTCGCTGGCAACGCCGGTGGCGCTGACTGTGGCTACCGGAGCCCTGGCCCGGCGCGGGGTGCTGGTCACACGCGGCCACGCCATCGAGGCGCTGGCGCGTGCGGATCACTTCATCTTTGACAAAACCGGGACGCTGACGCTGGGGCAGCTTGCCCTGGTTGAAACGATAACGCTGCGCGATACGCCGGAGGCGGCGCTGGCACTGGCGTCCGTGCTCGAACAAGGCTCGGAGCATCCGCTCGGGCGAGCCTTGCGTGAGGCAGCATCGGCGCAGGGAGCCGGCCACAGGCTGGCCGCCGAGGTGCGTGCGGTGACGGGTGCTGGTGTGCTGGGTCTGGTCGATGGTGTCGAATGGCGCCTGGGCCGTCCCGACTTCGTCGCGGCGCTGCATGGCGAGCCGATGCCGGATGAGATTGCGGAAAAAGTCGGCGCTGGTGATACGGTGATTGCGCTGGGCTCAGCTGCCGGTTGGCAGGCACTTTTCCGATTTACCGACGGCATGCGTCCCGAGGCGGCAGCAGCGATGGCTGCGTTGCGGCACGCCAGAGTAAAACTCTCGATTTTTAGCGGCGATGCGCCTGCTGCGGTGCGACGTGTCGGCGATGTGCTGGCCATTGCCGATGCGCGTGGCGGCATGACACCCGAGGACAAGCATGCGGCGCTGGTAGGATTGCAGGAAGCCGGTGGCGTTGTGGCGATGGTGGGTGATGGGGTCAACGACGCGCCGGTACTGGCTCAGGCGCAGGTGTCCATTGCCATGGGCGGTGGCGCCGATCTGGCGCGAGCGCAGGCCGATATCGTGTTGCTGGGCAATGATCTGGCGGCGCTGCATGCCGGATTGCTGCTGGCGCGGCGCACCGTGCGCATTGTGCGGCAGAATCTGGCTTGGGCTTTTGCCTACAATCTGCTTGCCATTCCGCTTGCCATGACCGGCTGGGTTGCCCCCTGGATGGCGGGTATCGGCATGTCGGCCAGTTCCCTTCTGGTGGTGCTGAATGCCTTGCGCTTGCAGCGGGGTGGGTGAAAAACAATGGATATCCTCTATCTTCTGATCCCGCTTTCCCTGGTGCTGGTGTTCCTCATCGGCGCGATCTTCTGGTGGTCGTTGAAAAGCGGGCAATTCGAAGATCTCGACGGGCCGGGTTATCGCGTGCTGATGGATGATGATGCAACGACATCGGCGGAAATGGGAGCTTCCATTGATGCAGATCATGGCGAAGATGCGGCAGATCGCCGATAGTGCCGGGCAGGGGGATGGAAGCGTCTGACGTCTTTCATTCCCACTCTGGGGGAGGGGCTGAGGGGTGCGCATTGCGCACCTTTTTTTTTGCGTACGCAAATTAATTTTTAGTGCGATGCAGCATGGATTGATCCAAGTCAACCCAACTTCTCCAAGATAAGAATATTCTTGTGATACGAGAATTTGTGGCATGGCATTTTGGGCGTGCCGTGCATTTCGATATGAATTTTTTGATCCTGTGAGGTGTATCCATCATGCAACCGCAAGCGACTTACAACTACAAGGTTGTGCGCCAATTCGCCGTGATGACCGTGATCTGGGGCATTGTCGGCATGCTGGTCGGCGTCATTATTGCCGCCCAGCTGGTCTGGCCCGAGCTGAACGTCGTTGAATACCTGAGCTACGGCCGCCTGCGTCCGTTGCACACCAATGCCGTAATTTTCGCCTTCGGCGGTTGCGCGCTATTCGCCACTTCCTATTATTGTGTACAGCGCACGAGTCATGCAACGCTGTTCGCGCCGGGGCTGGCGGCCTTCACTTTCTGGGGCTGGCAGTTGATCATCGTCCTCGCTGCGCTTTCGCTCCCGCTGGGCTTTACCAGCGGCAAGGAGTATGCCGAACTGGAGTGGCCGATCGATATCCTGATCACGGTGGTTTGGGTATCCTATGCCATCGTTTTCTTTGGCACCATCGTCAAGCGTACCGTCAGCCACATTTATGTCGCCAACTGGTTCTTTGGTGGCATGATCCTCACGATCGCCCTGTTGCATCTGGTTAATAGTGCGGAGATCCCGGTGCTGGCCGCCGGCATACTGACGCCCAAGTCGTACTCTGTTTATGCCGGTGTGCAAGATGCGATGGTGCAGTGGTGGTACGGGCACAATGCGGTGGGTTTCTTCCTCACGGCAGGCTTTCTCGGCATGATGTATTACTTTGTGCCGATGCAGGCCGGGCGTCCGGTGTATTCCTATCGTCTTTCGGTGGTGCACTTCTGGGCGCTGATCTTTACCTACATGTGGGCCGGTCCGCACCACTTGCATTACACCGCGTTGCCAGACTGGACACAAAGTCTCGGCATGGTGTTTTCGCTGATCCTGCTGGCGCCAAGCTGGGGCGGCATGATTAATGGCATCATGACGATGTCTGGTGCCTGGCACAAGCTGCGTGACGATCCGATCCTGAAGTTCATGATCACTTCGCTCTCCTTCTACGGCATGTCGACCTTCGAGGGTCCGATGATGTCGATCAAGACGGTGAACGCCCTTTCCCATTACACCGACTGGACCGTCGGTCATGTGCATGCCGGCGCGTTGGGCTGGGTGGCGATGATTTCAATTGGCTCGATCTATTATCTGTTGCCGCGGTTGTTCGGAAAGGTGCAGATGCACAGCGTGAAAGCCATCGAGGTGCACTTCTGGATATCCACCATCGGCATCGTGCTTTACATTGCCTCGATGTGGATTGCCGGCGTGATGCAGGGTCTGATGTGGCGCGCCGTTAACCTCGACGGCACGCTGACCTACTCGTTCGTCGAGTCGGTGAAGGCGACCTATCCGTTCTGGACCATCCGCTTGCTGGGTGGGGTGCTATTCCTCTCCGGGATGTTCATCATGGCGTGGAACATGTTGAAGACCATTGCTGGTGGTCAGGCCGTCAATGCGCCTGTACTCCAGCCGGCTGCGGCTCACTGAGCCGCACGCACAGAATAAGGAGCCATAAATCATGTTGACCCATGACAAGATTGAAAGAAACGTCGGCCTGTTGATCGTGCTGACCGTTCTCACGGTTACGGTGGGCGGTCTGTTGGAAATCGTACCGCTGTTTTTCCAGAAGTCCACCACGACGCCGGCCAACGAGCTGGTCAAGCCATATGATCCTGTGCAGCTTTCGGGGCGCGACATTTATATTCGCGAGGGCTGCTACAACTGCCATTCGCAGATGATCCGGCCGTTCCGGGCTGAAACCGAGCGCTATGGGCATTATTCGGTGGCCGGCGAGTTTGTTTATGATCATCCGTTCCAGTGGGGTTCCAAGCGGACCGGACCGGATCTGGCCCGTGTCGGCGGCCGGTATTCCGACCTGTGGCACCGGACCCATCTGTTGAACCCACGCGATGTGGTGCCTGAATCCAACATGCCGGCGTATAGCTGGCTGGATCGGCCGCTCAAGGATGGTGATATCGAGGCCAAGATGAAGGCGCTGCGCGTGGTTGGCGTGCCTTACACCGATGACGAGATTGCCGGAGCGAAGAAGGCTCTTGAGGGCAAGTCCGAACTGGATGCCTTGATCGCTTATCTGCAGGGTATGGGTACGGCTATCAAGCAGGTTCGCTGAGCGGAGTCGCTTAGAAATGGAACTCAACGACCTGCGTTCTGTATTCACGGTACTGTCGGTTGTACTGTTCGTCGGCATCGTCTGGTGGGCCTACTCGGATCGACGCAAGAAGGCGTACGAAGAAGCGGCCAGGCTGCCGCTCGACGACGACAGTCCCTTCGTGCCACCAGCGCCGCAGGTTAAAGAAAATCAGGAAAGGAAATCACCATGAGTGACTTTGTTAGCGGGTTTTGGAGTATCTACGTAACAGGCATCAGCCTGGTCAGTATCGTCGGGTGTGGTGTTTTTCTCTGGATGCAGAGTACGGCAAAGCAAGCCGAAGGGCAGACAACAGGGCATGTCTGGGATGAGACCTTGGAGGAATTCAACAATCCGCTGCCCAACTGGTGGCGCTGGCTGTTTTACATGACCATTGCTTTTTCGTTGTTTTATTTGGCCATGTACCCTGGCTTGGGTAGTTTCGCCGGGCAATACAAGTGGTCGTCTGCAGGTGAGTACGAGAGCGAAATGAAGAAAGCGGATGCTCAGTACGGCCCGATCTTCCAGAAGTTTCTGCAGCAGGATGTCCGTACTGTGGCAGCCAATGCGGAAGCCAGGGAGATGGGACAGCGCCTGTTCGTTACCTACTGCGCGCAGTGTCATGGCGCCGATGCCAATGGGCAAAAGGGTTTCCCCAACCTGACGGATAACGATTGGTTGTTTGGCGGTACGCCGGAACAAATCAAGGAGTCCATTGCCAAGGGGCGGGACGCCATGATGCCGGCCAAGGGCGTGAAGCCAGATATGGACGCTGAGCAGATCAAGGATGTTGCAAATTATGTACGCTCGCTTTCCGGTCTTGCGGCAGATTCCATTCGTGCTCAACGCGGCAAGGAAGTGTTCGGCACCGCTTGTGCTGCCTGTCACGGACCCGACGGAAAAGGCGCAATCGGCCTGGCGCCCAACTTGACGGACAAGGTCTGGCTGTACGGCAGCTCGGAAGCAACTATCACTGAAACAATCACCAAGGGACGGGCCAACCACATGCCTGCATTCGGCGAGTTTCTTGGTGAGGCCAAGGTGCATCTGCTGACAGCTTATGTTTATGGCTTGGGTGGCGGAGTGGCTGAGCCTTCCGCCCCGTCAGTTGCGGCTCCAGCAGATGTTGCAGCGCCGAATGCGCAATAACTTTCTGTAAATCGATCCCCGGTAGTTACAATTACCGGGGATATTTTTCCTTAGTTTATTAGTAAGCACTGATATACATGCCTGATTTATCCTCCAAAACCGAACCGGTGACCTTTGTCGAACAAAGCCTGTTCGAGGTACATCAGAAGGTTTATCCGCGTGCCGTGACGGGCGTTTTTGCTCGCTGGCGCTGGATCATGGTCTGGCTTACCCAGTTGTTGTTCTATGGGTTGTGCTGGCTACCCTGGAATGGCCGTCAGGCCGTGCTGTTCGATTTGATTGAGCGCAAGTTCTATATTTTCGGTCTGGTTTTTTGGCCGCAGGATGTGATTTTTCTGGCCGTGCTTTTGATTATTGCGGCCTATTCATTATTTTTGTTTACCGCTGTTGGTGGGCGTTTGTGGTGCGGGTATGCCTGTCCGCAGACGGTTTATACGGAAATTTTCCTGTGGATTGAACGCAAGATTGAGGGCGATCGCAGTGCGCGGATGAAGCTCGATGCCGCGCCAATGACGATCAGAAAAGCTTTGCTACGGGCGACAAAATATGTGCTGTGGGGGGGGCTCGCGCTGTGGACCGGGTTTACCTTCGTGGGCTACTTCACCCCGATAAAGACATTATGGACAACGGTGTGGAGTTTCTCCCTGGGGCCATGGGAATCGTTCTGGATATTTTTTTATGGTGCATTTACCTATTTGTTCGCTGGTCATTTACGGGAACAGGTATGCATGTACATGTGCCCCTATGCGCGGTTTCAGGGCGCCATGTTCGATCCGGACACGCTCACCGTTACTTACGACCTGGCGCGTGGCGAGCCGCGCGGTGCGCGCAAAAAAGGCCCCGCGCCAGCCTCTATCGGCTTGGGGGATTGCGTCGATTGCCACATCTGTGTCCAGGTCTGTCCGACGGGCATCGATATTCGCAAGGGAATGCAATATGAATGCATCGGATGCGCTGCCTGCATCGACGCCTGCGATCAGGTGATGGACAAGATGGGATATCCGAAGGGACTGATACGCTACTCGACCGAACATGCCATCGAAGGAAGGTGGGGCTGGAAGGAGATCATCAGCCATGTCGCCCGCCCGCGGGTATTGATTTATTCGGCGATCCTGTGGGCGATCATCATTGCCCTGGTGTGGGGTATTGTTAATAAACCCACTTTGCGCGTGGACGTGATTCGGGACCGGGCGGTTCTGGCACGCGAAGTCGAAGATGATCTGGTCGAAAACGTATATCGCCTGCACGTGATGAATGTTGCCGAAGCCATGCATCGCTATGCGATAACTGTCAGCGGCCTGCCCGGGATCGATATGATGGGAGACCGCATCGTTGAGCTTCCTGCCGCTGCAGATAAAACGGTTACTGTTCGGGTGCGTGCTCCGAAAGAAAGTGGTAAAAAAGGCTCCAACGTGATTTATTTTGACGTCAAACTGCTGTCGGATGAAAAAGTCGCCGTGCATGAAAAGGCGACGTTTCTCATACCATGAAAGGTGCCGCCATGAACCTGTCCGCTCCCCGCCCCTGGCATCGCGAGCCGTGGCCTTGGATATTGATGGCCGGACCCTTTATCGTTGTTGTTGCTGCGCTCTATACTGCATGGATTGCCGTCAAGACCAGTGACGGTCTGGTAACCGAGGATTATTACAAAAAAGGGCTGGCCATCAGCCAGACGCTGCTACGCAGCGAGCAGGCTTCGAAAGTGGGTTTGGTCGCCGGGGTTCATGTTGCGTCCGGCACGATCTCTGTACGCTTGCAGGCAACAAGCAAGGATTTTGTTTTGCCGCCGACGCTGCTGGTCAGCATCTCGCATCCGACACGCGCCGGACTGGATCAATCCGCAGCGTTGGTACGCGTTGGCGATTCCTATACAGGCAGCGTGCGATTGCCGGCTGCCGGACACTGGCTGGTGCTGCTGGAGGATGAAAAAAAGACCTGGCGGCTGTTGGGCAACCTGATATTGCCGGCTAACGGTGAAACTTTGATCGGCGCGCCCGCTGCGCGCAACGCAGGCGCCTTGGGCACCGATACCGCGCCGGCGGATATCCGGCAATAACGGTCCGCTTCATGCGAAGTCATTGGAATATCTTCTGTGGCTCTGGATGGCGGGAAGCCCCGGCGCCCATGGCGATTGTCCGGCTGGAGGAAAAATGCAAAGAATAATGTCGATACTGTGGCCGTCTTTTCTAGTGGCCGGTGTGGCGGAAGGCTTGTTTTTTACCTTGATCGATCCACAGGAACTGTATTTGCTGGGTGAGCCGGTCTATTTTTCCAGAACGGCCGCCTATTCGATCGGTTTCCTTTGTTTCTGGGCCATCTGCGCAGCCTCCAGCTTGGCGACGTGCTATCTCTTGCGCAGTGCGGCTGACATCAACCGCGGTGTTGGCGCGTCGCAGGAGTGAGTCCGGTTGTGGCGGATGTTCGCGTCATCAGCGGTAGACCAGCACAGGAATTTTCGAGTGGGTCAGCACTTTCTGTGTCTCCGAGCCGAGCAACAAGCCGCTGATTCCGCGCCGCCCGTGCGAGGCCATGAAAATCAAGTCGGCACCCGTCTCGTTCGCGGCCGCGATGATGCCGGACCACGGCGCGTCGCTGGCGCTGCTGAGCCCGGAGGCCATGACGCCTGCAGCGTCGGCCTTGGCGGTGGCTGCATTCAGAAGTAGTTGCGCCTGCTGCTCGGCCATGTTCGCAAACTGTTCCGGCGTCGTTGGGTCGATCAACGCACCCTCGCCATAAAATGCCAGAGGATATTCCGGCTTGGCAAAGAAAAAAGTAATTTTTGCCCCCGTTTCACTGGCAAAAGAGATGGCACGGTCAACGGTACTGTCTGAAAGTTGTGAACCATCGACTGGGACAAGAATATGCTTGAACATGGCGGTTCCTCGAAAAACAGTTGTGCATCAGCCTAGCGTACTCGGGACTGCGAGTGTTGACTTTGATCAACGGGCAGGTGAAAGCGTCATGCAGGATTGTAATCAAACTTGGGTTGGCGATGCTTGCCAAAATTGAAAACAGGAAAAACCAGGATGAGTGCAAACAAAGGCACGCCAAGAACGCCTCAGGCCGCATGGCGCGCGGTGAGTGAGGCGGTACAGGCCACTATTGATCCCATCGGCATGGTAGCGCCACTGCTGCATGCGCAGATGGCCTGGCTGTCCCATCCGCAGGAACTGTCAGAGGCTTTGGGTGGAATCGCAACCGAATTATGGGCACTCCAGATGCACTTGTGGTCGCGTGCGCTGGGCATGCAGAGTGCCGATGTCGAGTTGCCACATCCGAACGACACGCGGTTTTCCGATCCGTTGTGGAGCGATTCGGCGAGCTGGGACATTATCAAAGAATGGTACCTGTTCATCACCCACCGGATGCAGTGCATGCTTTATGAAACACCCGGATTATCCAGTCTGGAGCGGCGCCGCGCTGCGTTCTGGTGGCGCAAGTGGCTCAACGCCGTGGCGCCAACCAATTTCCTGCTGACCAATCCGGTTGCTTTGAAGTTGGCGCTGGAAACCCGGGGTGAAAGCCTGTTGAAGGGCCTCAATAATTTCATCGCCGATTTCCAGGCGGGCGACATTCAGATGACGCGACCTGATGACTTTGCAGTTGGCGGCAATCTCGCCACCACACCCGGAAAAGTGGTGTTCCGCAACTACTTGCTGGAAGTCATCCATTACACGCCGACGCAGGGCAACATTCATGAAACGCCCATCGTCATCATTACGCCCTGGATCAACAAGTTTTATGTGCTCGATCTGGATGCCAAAAAAAGCATGGTCAGGTTTCTGGTCGATCAGGGGTTCGATGTCTACATCACCAGCTGGAAGAATCCGACGGCGGATATGCGCGAGGTGTCTTTCGAGGACTATCTGGTGGATGGCATCGGCCAGATCGTCGAGGCGGCGCGCGGACTTTCCGGTGCGGCCAAAGTGCACGCCGTCGGCTATTGCATCGGCGGTGCGGCGTTAACGGCCTGGCTGGCCTGGGCCAATGCGCATTACACGCCGGCCGACGTTCCGGTAGCGACGATGACCTTGCTGGCGACGCTGGTCGATTATCACAAGCCGGGTGACATTGAGGTTTTCCTCAGTGAAGGCACGGTCAGATGGCTGGAAAATTCGATGGCGGAGAAAGGCTATCTCGACGGCAAGGAAATGGCTGCGGCATTCCGGTTGTTGCGCTCGAACAGCCTGATCTGGCACTACGTCGTGCATGGCTACCTGTATGGCGAGACGCCGCCACCATTCGACGTGCTGTACTGGAACATGGATGCCACGCGCATGCCGGCGGCGATGCATGGCTGGTATCTGCGCAATTTCTATCTGGAGAACAGACTGATCCAGCCTGATGCAATCACTCTGGCCGGTGAAAAGATTGATCTCGGCCGTATCGTGCAACCGCTGTATGCGGTGTCGGCCGAGGACGATCACATTGCCCCCTGGCGGCAGGCCTTTTGCATCAATAATTTTGTCGCCGGGACGCGCCGTTTCGTCTTGTCGAGTTCCGGCCATATTCTCGGCATCGTCAATCCGGTCGTCCGCCATTCCCGACGCGAATACCGTGTCGCCAGCGCCGAGCGTCATGATACGGCGGATACCTGGCGTGAGCGCGCCGGGCGGCATCAGGGGAGTTGGTGGCAGGACTGGATGAGCTGGCTCAAGCCGCGTTCAGGCAGGATGGTCGCTGCGCCGCCAGTTGTTACAGCGCAGTACCCGGCGCTGGCGGAGGCGCCTGGCGTGTATGTGCTTGAGCGCTGAAACTTGACCGGAGTCAAGGCAAGCGGCCAAGGGCTCGCGCAGAATCGGTGCTCCTGTGTTTGGAAGATGATGCCATGTCAATCACTGTACTGCTTGCGGAGCATCACAAATACTGCGACGAACTGTTCGCTGGTGCCGAAGAGGGCGTAGCCAGACAGGATTGGGCGGCGGCCGGCCCCGCCCTGCGGCGGTTGCTGAGCGCATTGGAAACGCATTTTCGCGCCGAAGAAGACATTCTCTTTCCCGCTTTTGAACAGGCGAGCGGTCTGCGTTCCGGGCCAACCGAAGTCATGCGCGGAGAGCACCGCCAGATCCGCGAACTGTTGCAGATGTTGCAGCAGGCGTTGGCCGACAAGGATAGCGAAGCATTTGCGGGCGCGGCCGAGACGCTGCTCATCCTCATGCAGCAGCACAACCTGAAAGAAGAAAACATCCTCTACCCCCTGTGTGAGCGGACGCTGGCAACGGAGGCTGCTGTATACATAGCCGTGCGCTCCTGCCTGGAGTCGTGATGAACACAGAGGCGCCGCATCTGATTGATGGCCGTGACCTTGTGCCGCCGGAGCCGCTGGAGCGCACGCTGGAAGCGCTCGACACTCTGCCGGCGGATGCCGAACTGAGGCTGCTGCTCTACTGCCAGCCGCAGCCCCTGTTCAACATCCTTCGGCAGAACGGTTATGCCTGGACTGAAGATGTCCAGTCCGACGGCACGCATGAGATACGGATACGCAAATGCTTGGCAACGCGAGCTGGCTGACTGCGGTTTGACGCATGCATCCAGAGCTCTCCTTCGCTCAGGCGCCACCCCTGGCGGCGCCGCTGCGTTTCTTTCTTGCCGCACCCTGGTTCGGCGTGCTGGCAGGTTTGCTGTTGGCATGGGGCGGAGAGGAAGCCTTCGCTTCACGCTGGTCGCCGCTGGCTTTGGCGGTAACTCATCTGATGACGACGGGGTTCATGTTGCAGGTGATGTGCGGCGCGTTGCTGCAGTTCGTGCCGGTGACGGCGGGCGCCAATGTCTGGCGTCCGGAGCTTCTGGCGCAGTGGCTGCAGCCACTGCTGGCGGTGGCCTCGCTGCTGCTGGCCGCCGGCTTCGTCGTGGGTTCGCCGCTGCTGCTGGTCGCTGCTGCCGGCCTGTTCATACTCGGCACAGGCGCATTTGCCGGTGTCATCGCTGCGGCGCTGTGGCGTACCGTTGCCACGGGCATGATGCTGTGGGCGCTCCGATACGCGATCTTTGGCCTCGTGCTCGCCGTGGCGCTGGGGGCTCTGCTGGCAGTGATTTTGTTCTGGGGTGTGGATGTCCCGTTTTTCAGCCTCATCGAGGTGCATCAGGCCTGGGGCCTGGGTGGCTGGGCGTTGCTGCTGCTGGCGGGGGTTTCGTGGCAGGTCGTGCCGATGTTTCAACTGACCCCGCCGTATCCGGCGGGCTTTACCCGCAACTTTGTCTGGATACTGCTTGTCGCCCTTGTCCTGGTGTCGTTGCGACTGGTCATGGACACGGCGGGCTGGGTGGCAGCAGGCGATCTGGTGTTGTTGTCGATCGTGGCGAGCCATGCCATGCTTACCCTGTGGCTGCAGCAGCGGCGACGGCGCAAGCTCGTCGATGCGACATTCACTTTCTTCCGCCTTGCCATGTTTTGTCTGCTTGGGTTTGCGCTGGCGGGCGGTGCCGCCGTGTTTTTCCCCGCCTTGGGTGGCATCCCGAATTTTGCCATTGGCATGGGTGTGCTGGTGCTTGGCGGCGTATTCACTTCGGCGCTCAGCGGCATGCTTTACAAGATCGTGCCATTTCTTGGCTGGCTGCATCTGCAACGCTTGGGTGCGCCGCTCTCTGCCGTGCCGAACATGAAAGGCATGCTGGCTGAGATGGCGATGCGCCGCCATTGGGTGCTGCATCTTTCGGCTCTGGTGCTGTTGCTTGCTGCGGCATGGCTGCCGTGGCTGGTGCGGCTGGCGGGACTGGTCTTCGCGGCATCCTGCGCCGCGCTGGGCTGGAACCTGATTACCGCAGCGCGCCGCTATACATTATTCAGAGATCGTATTCACGCAAGCGGATTGCATCGTGGATGACGATATCCTTGCCACGCATGGCAATCAGGCCGGCGACGGAGAGATCATGAAAGATTCGCGACAGGGTTTCGGGGGTCAGGTTGAGGCGGGAGGCGATCACCTGTTTCGATGCGGGGAGATGGATTTCCCGCTTTCCATGCGTTTCGCCGTTCATGCCATGCGGACACAGCTGCAGCAGGAAGCCAACCACGCGCTGTGTGGCGGAGCGCAGCGAATAGGCTTCGACATCCTGCACCAGCGAATGCAGGCGCAGCGACAGGCCGGCCAGCATGCGGCGGGCAAAAGTGCTGTCGTGGACAAGCAGCGCAAACACTGCTTCGCGGCTGATGAACAGCAGCAGGCTGTCCGCCAGCGCCTCGGCGAACACCGGATAAGGCCGGTCCATGAACATCACCGCTTCGCCGAAACTCTGCCGCGGGCCGAGAATCTCGACCACTTTTTCATTGCCTTGCAAGGAGGGGAAAGCCAGCTTGATCTGGCCGCTCACCACGACGAAGAAGCCGTGTGCCGGATCGCCCTTCTGAAACAGCATCTCGCCCCTGGAAAGTCGGCGTTGGCGAGACGCCGCAGCAATCGCCTGCGCCTGTTCGGGCAGCAGTTCCTGAAACAGGGGCAGGCGCAAAAGCAGTGGAACAGGGTCGAACGGTATGGAAGGCATGGTGGAAAGCACGATCGGATGCGGCAACCTTACCACACCCGGCAGGGCTGGCAGAGGCGCGCAGCATGAGATTCCGCGCCACGGTTTTTGCCGCCCCGCACCGTGCGATGTTCCTCGCCGGAACGCTCCAGGCGCTGGTTGCCATGGCGTTCTGGGTAATCGAACTCGGCGCGCGCAGCGGCTTCTGGTTGCCCGTGTCCTGGCCGCTGTTTACCCTGTTGCCGCCCATTTGGTGGCATGCCATGGTAATGACGGCGGGGGTGCTGGCCTTCTTCGTCTTCGGCTTCATCCTTACGGCAGGGCCGCGCTGGCAGGGTTATGATTTACCCAAACATTATTTCCTGCCGGCCTTCGGGTTGCTCTCCGGCGGCTGGCTGTTGGTGTGGGCCGCACTGTGGTGGCCGCTGCTGCTGGTGGCTGGACTGATGCTGGTGCTGGCAGGCTGGCTGGCGGTAGCAACGAGTCTCACCGTCATCGCGCGGCGCCCTGCGGCAGAACGCCAATACATCGTGTTGTCGGCGGCGGCGGTATGGGCAGGGGCGGCGGGGCTGGCTGCATTTCTGGGCTTCGCCGTTGGTGGTGATCCGGCGCTGGCGCGGGCGGGCATCGGGCTGCTGCTGTGGGGCTTCCTGCTGCCGATGTTTCTCATCGTCACCCATCGCATGCTGCCATTTTTTACTGCCTCGGCTCTTCCCGGTTATGTGTCCTATCAACCGCGCTGGGCACTGCGTGGAGTGCTGGCGGCAAGCCTGTCGCACGGGCTGCTGGATTTCCTTGAGCTCAGGCCGTGGCTCTGGTGCGTCGACTTGCCGGCCGCTTGTGTCATGTTGCATCTGACCTGGCGCTGGTGGGAGCCGCGCGTCGCCGGACAACGCATGCTCGCTGTGCTGCATATCGCCTTCGGCTGGTGCGGCCTGGCCTTTCTTTTATTCGCCGGGCAAAGCCTGCTCTGGACAATGTGGCCAGGGATTCTTGGCCTGGCGCCGGTTCACGCGCTGACGCTGGGTTATTTCAGTGCCATGCTGGTCGGCATGATCTCGCGCGTGACACTCGGACACGCGGGCCGACGCGTGGCGCCGGATGCCGCGATGTGGCAGGCTTTCTGGCTGATGCAGGCGGGGGCTCTGCTGCGTGTGGCCAGTGACCTGCCGGCAATACCTGCTGCACAGAGTTTGCTGCTGGCATCGGGTGCGTTGTGGTTCGCCGCGTTTTCAATCTGGACGGTGCGTTATGTGCCAGATTTGTGGCGGCCGCGCATCGACGGCCGGCCGGGATGAGCGCACGGAGTACGGCGTTGTATCTGACGGCGAGGCATCTGCTGTGCGCTGCCCTGACTTGCCCGCGAAGCGGAAAGCCCAAGTCCGCAAAGCCGAGCGGCGCCGGCGGCTTTGGACGCGGTCTTTTCAGCTATGGCAGGCTGGTGTGTTAAGCAGTGCTTTCAGCGCTGGAATATCAAGCAGCCGGATGTGTTTCTTATCAACTTCGAGCAGGCTGGCATCGCGCAGATGGCTGAACGCCCGACTTACGGTTTCGATCTTCAGGCCAAGATAAGAGCTGATCTCTTCACGTGACATGCGCAGGTGAAACTCGACCGGCGAGTAACCGCGCGCGGCAAACCGCTGCGAGAGGTTCATCAGGAAGGCAGCTACCCGAGTCTCGGCACGCATGGTGCTCAGCAGCATCATCATGCCCTGGTCGCGAACGATCTCGCGACTCATGATTTTGTGCAGATGGCGTTGCAAGGAGGGAATCTGCATTGAGAGCGCTTCCAACTCGCCAAACGGCATCAGGCAAACCTCACTGTCTTCGAGTGCAATCGCATCGCAATTGTGGACCTCGGTGCTGATTCCATCCATGCCAAAAATCTCGCCCGCCATCTGAAAGCCGGTGACCTGATGGTGACCATCTTCGGTTAGCATCTCGGTTTTGAAAAAGCCGGTCTTGACCGCATAGATTGCCCCGAAATGATCGCCAATACGGAAAATGCTCTCGCCGCGCGCTACCTTGTGGCGTTTTCCGATCAACGTGTCGACATGGCTCAATTCCCCCTCGCTCAGACCCAGCGGCAGGCACAACTCCCGCAGATTGCACTGCGAACAGGCCGCCTGGAGTCCGGCGTTGGTGAAGGTGATTTCAAGGTTTTCGTTGTTTTCGCGCATGCAAATAAGCCACTAGTGTTCTGATTGATGTAGGTCAACAAGGCTGAGTGATGATTGTTGCACTGTGCACACTCTGCATACCCTGCACCCGCAAGATTGCACAGCGGGCGTTTTTCAGTGGAAAACCTTCGCCCCGGATTTTACCGATGTTTATTGGAAACCGCATGTTGCATGGATAACCAAGCGCTGATTTTTGATCCTGATCTGATCCGGCGGTTTGACGTCAATGGCCCAAGATACACATCTTACCCGACGGCCGATCGTTTCACTGACGACTTTACTGCGGCTGATTACACACATTGGCTTGGTCGGCGCACCGTGGGCGGCATCAGCCGGGCCTTGTCGTTGTATGTGCATATCCCGTTTTGCAACACGATTTGCTACTACTGCGCCTGTAACAAGATAATCACCAAGGATCACGGGCGTTCGGCGAAATACATCAAGTATCTCGGGCGCGAAATCGACCAGGTCGCAGCGGCGCTGGATGGCAGCCGCGATGTTGTGCAGTTGCATCTGGGCGGCGGCACGCCAACCTTCCTGGCCGATGATGAGTTGCGGCATCTGATGGAGACGATCCGGCGCCAGTTTCATCTGCTGCCGGATGGCGAATATTCGATCGAAGTCGATCCGCGCAAGGTGAATCGGGAAACCGTCAGGTTGCTCGCCGAACTGGGTTTCAACCGCATGAGCATCGGCGTCCAGGACTTTGCGCCCGAGGTGCAACAGGCAGTCAATCGCATCCAGAGTCTGGAGGAGACGCGGCAGGTGCTGGAGGCGGCGCGCGAATTCGGCTTCAAGTCGATTTCCGTCGATCTCATCTACGGCCTGCCGAAACAGAATGTGATCGGCTTCAATCACACCCTCGATGCGGTCATCAAGCTCGGCCCCGACCGCCTCTCGATCTACAACTACGCCCATCTGCCAAGCCTGGCCAAGCCGCAGCGACGCATCAACGAGGCCGACTTGCCGACGCCCGAAGCGCGCCTGTCGATCCTGCAACTGGCGATCCGGCGGCTGACCGATGCCGGCTATGTTTTCATCGGCATGGATCATTTCGCCAAGCCGGACGACGAACTGGCCATTGCCCAGCGCCAGGGACGATTGCACCGCAATTTTCAGGGCTATTCCACCCATGCCGAGGCCGACCTGCTGGCTTTTGGTGTTTCCGCCATCGGCAAGGTCGGGCCGAGTTATGTGCAGAACGTGAAGACGCTGGATGACTACTACGCCCGCCTCGATGCCGGCGACTTGCCGGTCATGCGGGGCATCGAATTGAATGCCGATGATCTGCTGCGGCGTGGGATCATCCAGGCGCTGATGTGCCATTTCACGCTGTCCATCGAGTCCATCGAGATCGCCCACATGATCGACTTCAAGTCCTATTTCGCCACCGAACTGCAAGACCTCGCGGCGCTGGAGGCGGCCGGGCTGGTCAGCGTCGATGCGCAGTGGATCACTGTCAATCCGCCGGGGCGTTTGCTGGTGCGGGCGATTGCGATGGTGTTCGACCGCTATCTGCGTTCCGACCGTGAACGCGTGCGCTATTCAAAAGTCATTTGACCCCGGCCAGTGCCTGACAGCGGTTTTCTTGCGGTATTCCTGATCGGCCTCCTCGGCGGCGTGCACTGCGCCGGCATGTGCGGCGGCATCGTTTCGGCGCTGACCCTGCAAATCCGGACGCAACGTGCAGCCTGGCCGCTGCATCTGGCCTACAACCTCGGCCGTATCACCAGCTATGTTGTTGCGGGTGTCCTGATGGGGATGGTGAGCAGCCTGGGGTTGATGCTCGAATACTGGCTGCCGGTGCAGATGGCGCTCTACATCGCCGCCAACCTGATGATGATTGGCCTTGGTCTCTATCTTGCCGGCATGACGCGCGCGCTGGCCTTCATCGAGCGCGCCGGACAATGGCTGTGGCGGCGCGTGCAGCCGGCGACGCGCCGCTTTCTGCCGGTGCGCGGCGTGGCGCAGGCGTTTCCGCTCGGGCTGCTGTGGGGCTGGCTGCCCTGCGGGCTGGTGTACAGCGTGCTGGCACTGGCGCTGCTTTCCGGCAGCGCGGCGCGTGGCGGCCTGACCATGCTCGCGTTCGGCCTCGGCACCTTGCCCAATCTGATGCTCGCCGGACTGCTTCTGGCGCGCTTTCGCCATGTCATGCAGGGCCGCGCACTGCGTCTGGCGAGTGGCGCGCTGGTGCTGGGCTTCGGTGTCTGGGGGCTGGTCAATGCCACGACCCTCGGCGGCCGCTTGTGGCAGGGCGTGGTCTGTCACGTTTGAGCCAAAAAGTCGGCGCTGGCGATGCGGCGAGGGCGGGCGCGAAATTTGCGGGAGGCGCCGCGCCGGCGCATAATTAGCGCTCGCTAATTGTATTGGAGTTCATCATGGCAACAAGTCCCCACGAGCTGGTCCTGGAAGCGAAGTCGCAGATCAGGGAAGTGACCACCGAAGGCGCGCAATTGGCTTTGTTTCAGCGCGTGGTCATCGATGTGCGCGAGCCCGAGGAGGTCGCGCTTGGCCACTTGCCCGGCGCCCTCTGCATCCCGCGCGGCGTGCTGGAATTCAAGATCGGCACCTTGCCGCAAACGAAGGAGACGGCCACTCCTATCCTGCTCTACTGCCGCTCCGGTGGCCGCTCGGCGCTGGCGGCGGTGCAATTGCAGAAGCTGGGCTACACCCAGGTGGTCTCGATGGCGGGTGGATTCGATGCCTGGAGCGCCGAAGGCCGCCAGGCGGACAAGCCGGCGCCGATCAGTTTCGAGTAAGGCATGTCCGCTCAGCCGCAAACAGTATCGGGCAGTGATGCGGCAACGGTCGAGCTGGCGCTCGGCGGCATGACGTGTGCGGCCTGTGCGGGGCGCATCGAGCGCCAGTTGAACAAGGTGCCAGGCGCCGAGGCGGTGGTGAATTTCGCCGCCGAGCGTGCCTATGTGCGGTATGTACCGGAGCGGGTCAGCGTTGAGACGCTGATCGATACGGTCATCAGAACAGGGTTCACGGCCACGGTTTCCAGCGCCGCGACGCGCGCCGCCGAAAAACAGGAGAAGCTTGACCGATATCGCGAAGAAGTGCGCCGCTTCCGGATCGCGCTGGTGCTCACCCTTCCGCTGGTGGCGCAGATGGCATTCATGCTGGGTGAAGGGGCTCATGCCGCGCATGGCGATGTCCTGCCGCGCGGGTTGCAACTGCTGCTGGCGACGCCGGTGCAGTTCTGGATCGGCTGGCGCTTTTACGTCGGCGGTTTTCATGCCCTGCGCGGCGGCTCCGGCAACATGGATGTGCTGGTGGCGCTCGGCACCACGATGGCCTGGCTGTATTCGGCGGTGGTGACGGTGGCCGGGTTGCATCAGCAGCATGTCTATTTCGAGGCTTCGACGACAGTCATCACCCTGGTCTTGTTGGGCAAGATTCTCGAAGCGCGGGCCAAGGCGAAGACCTCGGAAGCGATCGAAGCTCTGGCCCGGCTTCAGCCGCAGACCGCGCGCATCGAACGCAATGGCGAACTGGTCGACGTCCCGGTCGCCAGCCTGATTCCGGGCGACGTGTTCATCGTCAGAGGCGGTGAGGCGGCACCGGTCGATGGCGAGGTTCTCGAAGGCGAATCAACGGTGAATGAATCCATGCTGACCGGCGAAAGCCTGCCGGTGGTCAAACGCGTCGGCGACAAGGTGTTTGCCGCGACAACGAATGGCGAGGGCCTGCTGCGCGTGCGCGCCACCGGCGTCGGCAGCCACACGCTGCTGGCTTCGATCATCCGCCTGGTGGAAGCGGCGCAAGGTTCGAAAGCGCCGGTGCAGCGGCTGGTCGACCAGGTGGCGGCGATTTTCGTGCCGGTGGTGGTGGTGATTGCCGTGCTCACGTTTGCCGGGTGGTGGTTGCTGGCCGGCGATTTCACCGCGGCGCTGGTGAATGCCGTCGCCGTGCTGGTGATCGCCTGCCCCTGCGCGCTGGGACTGGCGACGCCGACGGCGATCATGGTCGGTACCGGCCAGGGCGCGCGCGCCGGTATCCTGATCCGCAATGCCGAGGCGCTGGAACGGGCGGAAAAACTCAGTGTGCTGGTGGTGGATAAAACCGGCACGCTGACCGAAGGACGTCCGGTGGTCACGGCAGTGGTCGATCTGGCGCCTCAAAAACCCGGCGCTGGCGACGACCCGAAGGTAGTGCAAAGCAAGGCGAACTGGCTGCAACTTGCCGCCAGCCTCGAACAAGGGGCGACGCATCCGCTCGCTGCCGCCATTGTGGCAAAGGCGAAAGATACCGGGCTGGCGCTGGCCGCGCCGCAGAACGTCACGACGACACCGGGTCGCGGCGTGGCCGGGGAGATCGGGGGACGCCTGGTGACGGTCGGCGTGCCGGCATGGGTTGTGCAGGATAAGCGGGTGCCGGAAGCGGATGCGCTGGCGGCGCAAGGATGCAGTGTCGTTGCCGTGGCGGTCGATGGCGTGGTGCGGGGGCTGATCGGCATTCGTGACCCGTTGCGCGCCAGCTCGCGGACAGCCATTACGCGTCTGCATGCATTGGGCATCGAGGTGGTGATGCTGACCGGCGATAACGCGGCCACCGCCGCCGTGGTGGCGCAGGAAGTCGGTATCACGCAGGTCGAGGCGAATGTGCTGCCAGGCGACAAGGCGGCTGCCATCAATCGGCTCAAGGGCGACGGCAAGCGTGTCGGCATGGCCGGCGACGGCATCAACGATGCCCCGGCGCTGGCGGCGGCCGACATCAGTTTTGCGATGGGCGCCGGCTCCGACGTGGCGATGCAGGCGGCCGATGTGACGCTGATGCACAACGATCTGAACGGCGTCGCCGATGCGGTCTCGCTCTCGCGCGCAACGCTCGGCAAGATCCGGCAGAACCTGTTTTTCGCCTTTATCTACAACGTGCTCGGCATTCCGGCCGCCGCCCTCGGGCTGCTCAATCCGGTGATTGCCGGCGCGGCGATGGCGGCGAGTTCGGTCTCGGTGGTGACGAGTTCACTGCTGCTCAGAAACTGGAAACCTGGAAAGGACTGACGATGGAAACGATGACGATCAAGGTGGGCGGCATGACCTGCGGTGGCTGCGTGGCGAGTGTCACACGTGTGCTCTCGGCGCTCGATGGCGTGAAGAATGTCACGGTCTCACTGGAGCAGGCGCAGGCGGTGGTGGTGGCGGATACTGCGAAAGTGGGCCGCGAGCAGCTGGTGCAGGCGATCGAGGATGCCGGCTTCGAGGCCGGCTGATAACGAGAACGGCGGCGAGAACGGCGGCAACGAAAGGCAGAACCGGACCAGGAGTGCGCTGATCCGGTTCCAGGAGGCTCAGGCGCTGGTGAATGCCTCCGTTTGTCCGGGTTTGCGCAGCATCTTGTCCACTTCGTCCTGGTGCGCCAGTTCCTCGGAGATCAGCTCGCGGGCATATTCTTCGAGGCGCACGTCCTGGTCTTTTGCCAGCGCCAGCAACTCTTCATAGACTTTCAGCGTTTCCACTTCATGCGCCAGCGATTCGCGCAGGATGTCGCCGATGTCATGCTTGTGGGATTCCAGCAGGGGGCCGATGCCAAGCGATGGATGGCCGCCCAGCCAGGTGACCAGGTCGCCGGCGCGGCGGGCATGGAGCAGACTCTCATCACCTTGCTTTTGCAGCCAGTCCACGATGGGGATGCGGTTGTAGCCATAGATCATCAAGGCGTAATGGGTGTAGCGCACGACGCCGGCCAGTTCGAGTTCCATGATGCGGTTAAGGATTTTCAATGCGGCATTCTTGTCCATGAGATCGGTCTCCTTGAGGGTTGAACTGCGCTGCGGTAGAAGCGCACCGTGACAGGTTAGCAAAAATTTCAGCGGACACGGTGCGGGATGTGCTTTGCGGATAAGGTGTTGCGACGCGGGCCGGTGCCCGTCAAAACCCGGCGCTGGCATGACGGCGCCGGCGTCCGAGCACGACGTGCAAAGGCAGCAGGAACACCAGCAAGCCGCCGCCAACCTGATGCACGATGCTTTCCGCATCACGCCAGCCGTCATCCGGCGGGTAATACAGCATCAAACCACTGACGGCAAGCAGCAGCAGGATGGCGCTTAGCACCGTGCCACTGCTGCGATTGCGGCGTGCCTTCCAGGCGCCCCATTGGTGCTGCGGAAACAGCGAACCGGCCAGCCAGAGCAGAAGGTACGCCGCGCAGCCATGGGTGACCAGCAGCCGGTGCCGCCAGAGGCGCAACGGATCGGAAAAATCCTCCGGATCGAGCCTGAAGCCGAGTGTGATCCAGCCCAGGCCGGTGATGGCGACGAGAATGACTGCGGCGTAAATCAGGCGCCGGTAGTTGCGGCTGATCGAAAGACCGCGGATCAGGCTCATGGCGGCGGCGCCTTTTTGATTGCCTCCTGATGTAACAGCAAGGCCAGCCTGGCCACCCGTGTCAGCGCCCGCACCGAGAGCGTGGCGCCGCTGATGCCGTCGATGCTGCGGTCGAGCTGTTGTTCGTCGCCCAGCCGGGCGCCGGCGAACTGGCGCAGGAAGTTCGGGCTTTGCACTTCCCAGCCGCGGCTCTCGCGGTAGGCCAGCACGCGCATGCGCGAGATGGCACCGTCGTCGACGACGATGCCGACAGTGATCGGCATTTCCTTGCCGACTTCATCCAGCACCCAGGCCGTGCGGTTACCGAGCCGCCAGTAGCGCAGCCGCGCCGCCGTCATGTCATGGCCGAGAATTGCGCGAACCGCAGGTTTGAGTTCCGCCGTCAGCCACACAGTGGCGCTGGCTGGCGGTCGGGAGAAGGATTCAGCCAGAAACCGCGTTGCTTCAGCCTCCGCCTCCGCGGCTCCTGCGGGCAGGGAAAGTGTCAGGAGCAGTAGCAGGAGGCGGAGTTGTGTCATGTCAGAAGCGGTAGCCGATGCCGACGTTGAAGCCGTCCAGCTCGTCCTTGCCGGCAGGTGCTTTTTGCTTTTGCAGGTCGAGCTTGACCACGACATCGGGATGCGGCCAGTAGTTTACGCCGAGATCGACCTGGCGGTAGCTGCTATCCACGCCATCGCCGCCACCGGCCTGGTTGTCCCAGCGGTTATAGCGGGCGAACAGGCCCCATGCGTCGTTGATCTTGAACGACGGTTCGATAAACCAGCCGTTTTGCCTGTCGGCGCCGACGGCCTTGGGTCCGCTGCCGTCGAGACGCCAGCCGGCATACAGCGCCTTGAGGCCGAGTGCGCCTTTGTTTATGACGGCATGCGCTTCATACAGCCGCGCAGCGCCGGCCGTGGTGTCGGTGCTTTGCGATATATCGGACTGGTATTGCACACTGCCGGCCAGTTCCACACCTGGCAGACCGGTCCACTTCAGGCGTGCGGTATACGCAGGGTCTTTGGCCTTGGTGCCTTCCGCGAGCCCCTGACGTGCGGCACGGACGGCATATTTATCTCCCGCATCGGCCTTCATGCCGCTGGTAATGCTGCCATCGAAGGTGAGGCCATTGCCCAGCTTGGCTGTTATGCCGGCACCACCTTCCCACCAGGTAGTCGGGATGATTTTGGTCTCAATCGGATTGCGTTCGACGCCGTAAAACGTGTTCGGCTCATGGGTCTCATTGAGGATGCCGACCGGAACAAGGAACGAACCTGCCTTGACCGAAAGCGTATCGGTCAGCATGAAATCGAGATAGGCTTGCTCCAGCTCAACTGCGCCTTTGCCGCCTTCGACGGTATTGTGTTCGACTTCCAGTTCGGAAAAGAAACGCAAACGGTCGTTGAACTGATGTCCAAGAAAGAAGACGAAGCGGTGGAAGTCCATCTCCTTCTTGTCGGCACCGCCGGGGTTATTGTTGTGCAGCTGGTTCAAATGCAGTTCGCCATAGCCGCCGAGCTGGGTCTTTTCGGCCCAGCGCGCCAGCGCCGTGTTCCCCGTGCCGCCCTGGCTGGCAATCTTCTCCACCTGGTCGCCGGTGGCCTCGACCTTCTGGTCGGTCTGTTTCAATTGCTGCTTCAATGTCTTGTTTTCGGTCTCGATCTGCGCCAGGCGGGCTTCGAGCGCCTGAAGGCGGGTTTCGAGGCTGTTGTCGGCGGCAAAGGCCGGTGCGGCCAGTGCGCTGCACATGGCCAGGGCGAGGGTGTTGCGGCGGGGTAAATGGTAAAGCATGGCGGTTCTCCTTTGAACGCGGGTGTGGCTGGCTGGGAGACATCGCCTGGCTTGCCTGAGGTTGAAAAAGTTGAAAAATCGGATCAGGTCGGGTGCAGTTCCTCGACCAGAACGGCCTGGGCGATGACGTCTTCCAGCGCCAGTTCGGCATGCTCGACGGCAATGCGCGTCACCGGGTGGTGGGCGAGCAAGGTGATGGGTGTGCCGGGCGTCAGTCCCCAGGCCGAGAGATGGCCGCGCAAGTCGGGCGCCAGCGTGTCCTGGAAGCCGCGCACGATCAGCCGGGCGCCGACGGCGAAGTTGCGCAAAGGCTTTTCCATCAGGCAAACCCCACGAACAGCAAGGCGCGGTGCAGCAGGCCGCCGATCAGGAAGGCCAGCGGGATGATCAGGGCCATCATGATGGCGGCGGTCTTCAATCCCTGTTCCTTGATGATCATCAGCGTGCTGGCGATGCAGGGAACGAAGATGGTCAGCGTCACCAGGCCGACCAGACCCTGTTCCGGCGAAAGCGCGCTGCCCAGCGCGAACAGCCCGGTGGCGCCGAAGTCGCGGCGCAGGAAGCCCATCAGCAACGCCGCGGAAGCCTCTTTCGGCAGGCCGAGCCAGCCGGTGACCAGCGGCTCGCCGGCCTCGATCAGCCAGGGCAGGAAGCCGAGGCGGTCGAGCACAAACATCAGCGCGGCGCCGATCAGGAACAGCGGAATGACTTCCTCCAGATACCATTTCAGGCGTGACCAGGTTTTCTTGGCGACATTCCCGGCGACGGGCAGACGCATCGGTGGCAACTCGGTCATCAACGGAATGCGCTTGCCCTTGACCAGCTTGCCCGAGAGCCAGCCGACGGTGAACAACACGAGGATGACCGTACCCAGCCAGATCAGGAAGGCCCCGGTACCGTAACTCGCCAGCATGCCCATGACCACGCCCAGTTGCGCCGAGCACGGGATGGCCAGCGCCAGCAGGAAGGTGACGATCAGCCGTTCGCGCGGCGTATGCAGAATGCGCGTAGTGAGCGTCGCCATCGTCACGCAGCCGAGTCCGAGCACCATCGGCAGCACGGCGCGGCCGTTTAGCCCCAGTACCTTGAAGGCGCGGTTGGAGAGCACCGAGAGACGGGCGAAATAACCTGAATCCTCAAGGATGCCGAAGGCGATGAAAAAAGTGGTGACAATCGGCAGGATCAGGGCCAGCGCATAGGTCATGCCCATGGTCCACAGCCCGTAGGGGCCAACCAGAAAATCCTGGATCCAGACGATGGGAATCCAGGTGGTGACGAGCGAATGGAACCACGGATTGATGACGCCCTCGAACAGCTGTTTTTCCAGCAGATCGACCAGATATTTGGCGCCGAACTGGCCGACGAAGGCATAGACGCCGTACAGCACCAGCGCCAGCAATGGCCAGCCCAGCCAGCGGTGCACCGACCACTGGCCGATGCGCTGTACCCAGCCGTGACCGGCGCTACCGGCATTCTTGACCACGCGGTGCACGATGGCTTCGGCGGCTGTCATGCGGGCGCGCTGCAAAATCTCTGCCAGCGGTTCGGTATATTCATCCTGCAGGCGCTCGCGCCGCGCAGCGAGGGCGAACAGGTCGATCCCCTGCGCCGCGAGCCATTCCTCGCTGGCCTTGTCGCCTGCCAGATACAGCAGCGCGATAACCCGCGGCGACAGATGGGCAGCAGGTAGCACCAGCACCAGATCGTCGATGGCGGACTCGATTTCATCGGCATAGGTGAGGCGGAAAACGGGAATCCGCGCTTCGGTCATGGCCTGAGTCAGCGCGGCCATGCCTTCGTTGCCAGTGGCGACGGTGGGTACCACCGCAAGCCCGAGCTCGGCGGCCAGCTTGGCCGGATCGAAGGCCATGCCGCGCGCCTTGGCTTCGTCCATCATGTTGAGCGCCAGCACCATCGGCACGCCTGCTTCGGCCAGCAGCAGGGAAAGTTGCACCGTGCGGCGCAGGTTCTTGGCATCGCCCACCTGCACCAGTGCGCGCAGTTTTTCATTCAGCAGGATGCGCGCCGTGGCCTGTTCGTCTTCGCTGCGCGCCGGCAGTGTCAGGACGCCGGGCGTATCCAGCACCTCGACACCAGGCAGCCCACGCGCAATGCCGCGCGCCACTTCGATTGTGGTGCCGGGGTAGTTGGCAACATTGACGTAACGTCCGGTCAGGCGGTGAAAAATCACCGATTTGCCGACATTGGGCTGGCCGACCAGGGCGATGGAGTCGTTCATGAAGGTGTTGGCAGGGATAAGGGTTATTTTGTCAAAATCAGCTTGCCTTGCCGCGTCCGGCGCAGGCGATAGGTTTCACCGGCATGGAGGATGCCAATCTCCTGGTGCAGTCCGAGCAGGGCGGCGCTGTCGATTCGCGGCATCGGCGGCGGCATCGTTGGCGTTGCGGGACGTGACGTGCTGGAAGGCGGAAGGGGTTTCATTGGAGCACCTCATTAATGGATGAGAATCATTCTCAACAAAAAGTCATGCATTGTCAACTGCCAGATATTGACTGGAGAATGTGTGCCGGGCGAAACAAGGAGTTTGTGGTGTGGGGCAGATGCTTGGACCATCAGGTCAGGAAGGACGCGGCAAGGCTATAATGACCTTTTGGGGGCAGTACTTTCCCCGTAACCTATATTTTTTTGCAAGGAGCAGTTCATGGGTCTTGATCGCGTGCCATCCGGCAAGGATTTACCGAATGATTTCAATGTCGTTATCGAAATCCCGATGCGATCCGACCCGATCAAGTACGAGGTGGATAAGGCCTCGGGGGCGATTTTTGTCGATCGCTTCATGTCAACTGCCATGCACTACCCCTGCAACTACGGCTACATTCCGCACACCATTTCCGGCGACGGCGACCCGGTGGACGTGCTGGTGGTTTCGCAGTTTGCCCTGCCGCCCGGGGTGGTGGTGCGCTGCCGTCCGGTCGGCATGCTGAAGATGGTCGACGAGGCGGGCGAGGATGCCAAGCTGCTGGCTGTGCCGGTAGACAAGCTGACGCCGCTGTATCGCAACATCGAAACCCCGCGCGACTTGCCGCAGAGTCTGCTCGACCAGATTTCCCATTTCTTTGAGCACTACAAGGACCTGGAGCCGGGAAAGTTCGTCAAGGTGCAAGGCTGGGTCGGCCTTGAGGAAGCGAAAAAGGAAATCATGGACGGTGTTGCCGCCTATGAGTCCGCCCAGGACAAGCCGGCGTACTGATCGCGCCGGCTTCCCATTCGCCACGGCCCGCGGCGAGCGGGCTTTTTTACGCCAGCATTCGAGGCTATAGTCTGCGCCATGCCCCAGCTTCGCATCGCCATTGCCCAACTCAATGCCACGGTCGGCGATCTCGCCGGCAATGCGGCACGCATTATCGAGTTCGCGCAGCGTGCCCAGGCCGCCGGCGCCGATGTGCTGCTGACGCCTGAACTGGCGCTGTGCGGTTATCCGCCCGAAGACCTGTTGCTGCGCCCTGATTTCTACCGGGCCTGCGCGGTGGAACTGGCGTCGCTGGCACAGCGGCTGCCGCTGCCGGTGGTGGTCGGACACCCGCTGGAAGTGGCCGGGAGGCGCTTCAACGCCGCTTCCCTGCTCGCGGATGGGCAGATCAAGGCCACCTACCGCAAGCATCGGCTGCCAAACTACGAAGTGTTCGACGAGGAGCGCTACTTCGATGCCGGGCATGTGCCGTGCCTGGTCGATCTGAACGGTGTCCGCTGCGGGCTGGTGATCTGCGCCGATGTATGGGAAACCGGCGCCGCCGAAGCTGCCGCCGCTGCCGGTGCCGAACTGTTGCTGACCCTGAACGCTTCACCGTTTCACATGGACAAACAGGCGCGGCGCTACGAGGTCGTGCGTGAGCGCATCGTGGCCACCGGGCGGCCGATGATCTATGCCAACCTGGTCGGCGGACAGGATGAACTGGTATTCGATGGCGGCTCATTCGCGCTGGACGGCGAGGGACGCCTGACGCACCAATTGCCGGCCTTTGCCGAAGCGCTCGGCACGGTTGATTATGTCGATGGCAAGCTGCTGCCGGGGGCGATTGCAGAGCCCTTGTCGAGCGAGGCGGAACTGTGGGCGGCACTGAAACTGGGTGTCGTCGATTATCTGGGCAAGAACGGGTTTCCTGGCGCCATCATTGGCTTGTCGGGTGGTATCGACTCGGCGCTGACGCTGGCCCTCGCTGTCGATGCGCTGGGCGCCGACAAGGTGCGGGCGGTGATGATGCCCTCACCCTACACCGCGCAGATGAGCCTCGACGACTCGCGCGCGATGATCGAGCGCCTCGGCGTCGAATACGACGAGATTCCGATCGGTACGTTGATGAAACAATTCGCCGTTTCACTGGCGCCGACTTTTGAGCGCCTCGGGCCGAAACCTTCCTGGGATACAAGCGAAGAAAACATCCAGGCGCGGATACGCGGCATGCTGCTGATGGCGCTCTCCAATCGCAGCGGCCGCATCGTCCTGACGACCGGTAACAAGAGCGAAATGGCGGTCGGTTACGCCACGCTCTACGGCGACATGGCCGGCGGCTTCGCGGTGATCAAGGATGTGTTCAAGACCCGCGTGTATGACCTCGCTCGCTGGCGCAACAGCGTCTCGCCGGTGATACCGCAGAACATCATCGAGCGCGCGCCATCGGCCGAGCTGAAACCCGGCCAGACCGATCAGGACAGCCTGCCACCTTATGAAGTACTCGATGCGATCATCGAGGCCTACATGGAGCGTGATGAAAGTCCGCGCCAGATCATTGCGTGCGGCCATGCCGAAGCCGACGTGCGGCGTGTGGTCGGCATGCTGAAGCGTAGCGAATACAAGCGCCGTCAGGCGCCGCCCGGGATTCGTGTCACCCAGCGCGCGTTTGGCAAAGACTGGCGCTATCCGATAACATCGCGTCATACCGACGAATATTGAAACAGGAGGCAGCATGAAAAAGATCGAAGCCGTCATCAAACCGTTCAAGCTCGACGAAGTGCGCGAGGCGCTCTCCGAGGTTGGTGTTACCGGGCTTACCGTGGCCGAGGTCAAGGGCTTTGGCCGGCAGAAGGGACACACCGAACTCTACCGCGGCGCCGAGTATGTGGTCGATTTCCTGCCCAAGATCAAGATCGAGATCGTGGTCGCCAACGAAACCGTCGAGCCGGCCATCGAGGCCATCATCAAGGCGGCGCGCACCGGCAAGATCGGCGATGGGAAAATTTTCGTCACCGCGGTCGAGCAGGTGGTGCGGATTCGCACCGGCGAGACTGACGAGAGCGCAATCTGAGGCGTAGTATCAGCGCCGGGTTTTGCCCGGCATCTGATCAGCGTGCCGCGGCAAGCAACACGATCGCCGCGCCGGCGCCACCGTCCACCGGGCGCGCCTGGCAGAAGGCGAGGACTTCGCGGCGCTGGCTGAGCCAGCCGAGGACCAGGCGTTTCAGCACCGGCTCGCGGCCGGGTGAATGCTGGCCTTGGCCATGCACGATGCGGACGCAGCGATATCCGTAACGCTGGCATTCGGCGAGAAACGTGGTCAATGCCAGGCGCGCTTCGTCGCGGGTGTGGCCGTGCAGATCAAGTGCCGCTTGCGCTACCCAGCGGCCGCGCCGCAGGTCACGCAACTGGCCGAGCGAGATGCCGTTGCGCCGCCAGGCGGCCTCATCGCCGCCCTCAAGAAACAAGTCAGAGAGCAGCGGGCCGTGCAGCGCCTCATTGAGCGCGGCGGCCTCGTCCTGCGTACGCTGGCGCGGAATGGCAGGCGGCGGGGGCGGTTCGTGGTGGGCCCGGTCCGAGACCAGCGGTTCGGCATCGGCTACGGCGGCGCGGAACAGCGCCTGTTCTTCGGCAGTCAGCGCGGGACGCTGTTTGCGCACGGCAGGGGCGGGAGGATTCTTGCCGCCCCTGCCTCCCTCGCCACCGGGGTTCATGTCGTTACGCCAAGTTGTCCAGATAGCGCTCGGCATCGAGTGCCGCCATGCAACCGGTGCCGGCGCTGGTGACGGCCTGGCGGTAGATGTGGTCCTGCACGTCGCCGGCGGCGAAAACGCCGGGGATGCTGGTGGCGGTGGCGTTGCCTTTGCGCCCGCACTGGGTGACGATGTAGCCGTTCTCCATGTCGAGCTGGCCGGCGAAAATGTCGGTATTCGGTTTGTGGCCGATGGCGATGAACACGCCGGTGAGCTTGAGGTCTTCCGCCACTCCCGTTTGCACATTTTTGATGCGTATGCCGGTGACGCCGGTCTTGTCACCCAGCACTTCGTCCAGCGTCGAGTTCCATTTGATGACGATCTTGCCGGCCTTTTCCTTCTCGAACAGTTTGTCCTGCATGATCTTTTCGGCGCGGAACTTGTCGCGCCGATGCACCACGGTGACCTTGCTGGCGATGTTGGCCAGATACAGCGCTTCCTCGACCGCCGTATTGCCGCCGCCGATGACCGCTACTTCCTGGTTCTTGTAGAAGAAGCCGTCGCAGGTGGCGCAGGCGGACACGCCCTTGCCGGAGAAGGCTTCTTCGGATGGCAGGCCGAGGTATTGGGCCGAGGCGCCGGTGGCGATGATCAGCGCATCGCAGGTGTATTCGCCGTTATCGCCAACCAGCCGGAACGGCTTTTCCTTCAGATGCGCGGTGTGGATGTGATCGAAGATCATCTCGGTGTTGAAGCGCGCGGCGTGTTTCTCGAAGCGGGCCATCAGCTCCGGCCCCTGCACGCCGTCGGCGTCGGCCGGCCAGTTATCGACATCGGTGGTGGTCATCAGCTGGCCACCCTGGGCCATGCCGGTGATCAGCACAGGATTGAGGTTGGCGCGGGCGGCATACACGGCGGCGGAATAACCGGCGGGGCCGGAACCGAGAATCAGTAGGCGGGCGTGACGAGTAGCCATGGAAGCAGGTATCCTGTGGTTGCGATGGGCCGATTATATCGGCAAGGGTTGCGGCATAATCAACGGCTTCCGTTTTGACGCCATTTGTGTCCCCTCATGCCATGAACCCATTACTCGATTTCAGTGGTTTGCCCCGTTTTGATACGGTTGCCCCGGAGCACGTGGCGCCGGCCATCCGTCAGTTGCTCGACGAAAACCGTACCCTGGTCGCGCAGTTGATCGCGTCTGAAATCCCGGTCGCCTGGGAAACCTTTGTGCAGCCGCTGATCGATGCCAACGAGCGCCTGTCGCGCGCCTGGGGCGTGGTCGGCCACCTGCATTCTGTCAATGACGTGCCGCCCTGGCGCGAAGCCTACAACGCGCTGCTGCCCGAGGTTTCAAGCTTCTATGCCGAACTGGGGCAGAACCTGGCGCTGTTTTCAAAATATCAGGCGCTGGCGGCCAGTGCCGGGTTTGCGGCTCTCTCGCCGACACGCAGGAAGATCATCGGCAATGAGCTGCGCGATTTCCGTTTGTCCGGCGCCGAATTGGTGGAAGAGCAAAAGCCGCGCTTCAAGGCGATCCAGGAAGAGCTCTCGGCGCTGGCGGCGAAGTTTTCCGAGAACGTGCTCGATGCCACCAACGCCCATGCCGAATGGATCGAGGACGAAGCCGCGCTGGCCGGCCTGCCGGAGGATGTCAGGGCTGCGGCCCGTCACGCGGCGGAGAAGGAAAACCGGCCGGGCTGGAAATTCACCCTGCATGCACCGTCCTATATCCCGGTATTGCAGTACGCCGACAACCGCGAATTGCGCGCCCGCATGTACCGCGCCTATGCGACGCGGGCATCCGAGTTCGGCAAGGCGGAATGGGACAACGGCCCGCTGATCGACAGGATTCTCGCCTTGCGTGCCGAGGAGGCACGGATGCTCGGTTATGCCAATTTCGCCGAGGTTTCGCTGGCGGCGAAAATGGCCGAAAGTCCGGCGCAGGTCGCCGATTTCCTGCGCGACCTGGCACACAAGGCGCGGCCGTTTGCCGAACGCGATCTGGAGGAACTGCGCGCCTTTGCGCAAGCCGAACTGGGGCTGGTCGCGCTGGAGAGCTGGGATATTGCCTGGGCTGCGGAAAAGCTGCGCCAGGCGCGCTACAGTTTTTCCGACGACGAGGTGAAGCAGTATTTTCCCGAGGACAAGGTACTGGCCGGGCTGTTCCGCGTCATCGAGTCGCTCTACAACGTCAGGCTGCTGCCCGACACAGCGCCGGTTTGGGAACCCACGGTGCGCTTCTTCCGCATCGAGCGCGCCGGCGAGCTGATCGGCCAGTTCTATGTCGATCTTTACGCTCGCGAAACCAAGCGCGGCGGGGCCTGGATGGATGAAGCGATTACGCGCCGTACTACCAGCGCCGACTTTTCACTGCAAACCCCGGTGGCTTATCTCAATTGCAATTTCCCGGCGCCGGTTGGCGACAAGCCCGCCACCTTCAGTCATGACGACGTGATCACCTTGTTCCACGAGTGCGGCCACGGTCTGCATCATCTGCTGACGCTGGTCGATGAGCTGCCGGTCTCCGGCATTCATGGCGTCGAATGGGACGCGGTCGAACTGCCAAGCCAGTTCATGGAAAATTTCTGCTGGGAATGGGACGTGCTCTGCGGCATGACCGCGCATGTCGAGAGCGGTGCGCCGCTGCCGCGCGCGTTGTTCGACAAGATGCTGGCGGCGAAGAATTTCCAGAGCGGCTTGCAGATGTTGCGTCAGCTCGAATTCAGCCTGTTCGATCTGCGCCTGCATTGGGACTTCGTACCCGGCGGCGGGACGAGCATGTTGCAGCTCCTCGATGAAGTACGCCGCGAAACGGCGGTCATTATTCCGCCGCAATGGAGCCGCTTCCCCAACAGCTTTTCGCATATTTTCGCCGGCGGCTATGCTGCGGGGTATTACAGCTACAAGTGGGCCGAAGTTCTGTCTGCCGATGCCTACGCGGCCTTCGAGGAGGCTGCCCGGCAGTCGGGCAGCACGCTCGATGCGGCCACCGGCGAACGTTTCTGGCGTGAGATTCTGGCCGTCGGCGGTTCGCGCTCGGCGCTGGAATCCTTCAAGGCGTTTCGCGGGCGCGAGCCGCAGCCGGACGCCTTGCTGCGGCACAGCGGCATGGTCGAGACGGTTTGATATCTGCGTGATTCTTGCGCGGCAGGGTGCGGTTGGTGCGCAACGGATGTCTGGTTTGTATTCATCCGGCGTATTGCCATCCGCTACGGCGAGGAGGGCGTTTTTTGCCCGACCGCCCTGTAGCGCAGTTGTTTCATCAGCGCCGGGTTTTCCCGCGGCGTGCGCATACCGCGAGCGCTGTTGTCCTGGCCTGCTGGCTCAGGCTTCCAGCTCGAAACCCGCCAGGGTGGAGGGCTGGTCTTTCAGGATGCGGAAGGTGCAGCAGCCATCACCCGTCTGGAAGCGTTTTTCCCGCACTACCTGCACGCCGAGCAGCCGGGTCAGGATGGAAACCGTGACGCTGCAGAGCATTGGCCGTTGCAAGGCTACGTTGAGATAGGGGCAATTGCGTTCAACCAGGCGAACCTCGTCGCCGCTGGTTTCGATGCTCATGTAGGGGTCATCTTCGCCGTAGATGCTGGTCAATAGCGCCAGGCGTTGGTCGAGCGTCTTGCCGCGCAGGAGGGGCTCCCAGTGGCGGATGCGTGTCTCGGCGACCTCGGCCAGCACGTTGCGCGCATCTTCAGGGCCCAGACGCGAGGCTACAGCATCGATCAGATGGACGACCAGAGTATCGTAGTGTTTTGGAAAGCGGTTCTCGCCCGCCTGGGTGAGCCGGTAGAGGCTGGTCGGGCGTCCGCTTGCGCCAGGCGATGTGCGGTCCAGATGCTGGGCAACCCAGCCTTCCTTTTTCAGCTGCACGATCTGGCTGCGCACGGCCTCATAGGAGATGCCGACCGCTTCCGCCAGCGTGGCAATGGACGCTGTCTTGTGCGCCTTCAGCAGCGACAGAAGGGTTGAGCGGATATCGGTAAGCGGATTAGGCACGTGGACAGAACCTATTGGATTGCAGTGAAAGGGGCAAGCTCGCGGTGCAGTGTTGGGGTGGCATGGCGGGAATGCTCGTAGTGTACCATCTCAAATAAATGACACATAAATGATATTCGCTCCCGCTGCATGACAGGAAGTGGGGCTGTCAGGACACATCGGCGGCGCGCATTGAACATGGAGCTCCCGGCACTCTTCGCATTGATTCCGCTTATGTATTTTCGATTACCCATTCCGATCCTCTGCGGTGAGTTCGCTGCGTATCTCCCAAAACATATTATCGGGTGTGTCCGGGCTGTTCCTTAACCACCCCGCGTCCTGCGGCGATGCGTCGCTCCTGCCAGATCGAGTAGAGCACCGGGATGACGATGAGCGAAAGCAGGGGTGCCGTAATCATGCCGCCGACCAGGGGCGCCGCGATGCGTTTCATCACGTCGGCGCCGGTGGCGTCGCTCGCCATGATGGGCAAGAGCCCGGCCAGGATCACCGATACCGTCATCATCTTGGGCCGGATGCGCAGTAGCGCGCCTTCCACGATGGCCGCCCGCAGCGTGCCGGCGTCGATGAGCAGCCCCTGGGCACGGCGCTCCTCCAGGGCATTGTCCAGGTACAGCAGCATCACCACGCCGAACTCCGCCGCCACCCCGGCCAGGGCGATGAAGCCCACCGCCACCGCCACCGACAGGTTGTAGCCGAGCCAGTAAACCAGCCAGAAGCCGCCGACCAGGGCGAATGGAAGGGAGAGCAGCACCAGAGCGACCTTGGTGGCGTTGCGGAAGTGCAGCAGCAACAGCAGCACCACCAGCGCCACAGTGGCCGGCACCACCCATTGCAGGCGCGCCTTGGCGCGTTCCATGTTGACGTATTGGCCGGACCAGGCGATCGCGTAGCCGGGCTTGGGCTGTACCGACTGCTCCACCGCTTCGCGGGCGGCGGCGATATAGCCGCCTAGGTCGCGTCCGGCGATGTCCACGTAGACGTAGCCGGTCAGCCGTCCGTTCTCGCTCTTGATCTCGGCGGGGCCGTCGGCGACGCTGATGCGCGCGATGCTTGAGAGCGGGATGTGTTGCCCATCGGGCAGGGTGACACGGGCGGCACCCAGTGCTTCCAGGGAATCTCGCAGGGCGCGCGGGTAGCGCAGGTTGATGGGGAAGCGCTCGCGCCCGGCGACCACGGCGCCGATGTTCTCGCCACCGATGGCGTTTTGCACCAGGCGCTGCACGTCGCCCGCGGTGACGCCGTAGCGCGCGGCGGCGGCGTGGTTCAGCTCCACATCCAGATAGCGCCCGCCCCCCACCCGTTCGGCGAACACTGCGCGGGTGCCGGACACGGGCTTCAAGGTGGCCTCGATCTGCTCCGCCAGCGCGGCGATGCCGGCCGGGTCGGGGCCGGTGATCTTGACCCCGAGTGCGGTGCGGATGCCGGTGGAGAGCATGTCGATGCGGGTGCGGATGGGGTAGCCCCAGGAGTTGGTCAGCCCCGGCAGGCGCACGGTGGCGTCCAGCTTGCGGATGAAGTCCTCGACCGTCTCGCCCGCGGGCCATTGCTCGCGCGGCTTCAGCAGGATGGTGGTTTCCAGCATCGACAGCGGCGCCGGATCGGTGGCGCTGTCGGCGCGCCCGGCCTTGCCAAACACGCGCTCGACTTCCGGCATCTGGCGGATCAGGCGGTCGGTGATTTGCAGGATGTTGGCGGCCTCGTCGATGGAAACGCCGGGCAGTGTGGTGGGCATGTAGAGCAGGTCGCCTTCGTACAGCGGCGGCATGAACTCGCTGCCGAGTCTGGACAGCGGCCAAGCGAGGCTGGCCAGCAGCAGAGCGCCGAGCATCAAGGTCAATCCGCGCCGGTTCAGGGCGAAATCGAGCAGCGGCCGGTAAGCGGCCTGCAACACGCGGTTCAGCGGGTTGCCCTGCTCCGGGCGGATGCGGCCGCGGATGAAATAGCCCATCAGCACCGGCACCAGCGTCACCGCCAGCCCGGCGGCGGCAGCCATGGCGTAGGTCTTGGTGTAGGCCAGCGGCGCGAACAATCGCGCCTCCTGGCCGGTGAGGGTGAACACCGGCAGGAACGAAACGGTGATGATCAGCAGGGAGAAAAACAGGGCGGGGCCGACTTCCAGCGCGCTGGCCTGCACCACCTGCCAGTAGTCGGGCGCAGGCCCGGCGCGCTCCAGGTGCTTGTGCATGTTCTCGATCATGACGATGGCGGCGTCGACCATGGCGCCTATGGCAATGGCGATGCCGCCCAGCGACATGATGTTGGCGGAAACACCCTGCGCCTGCATCACGATGAAGGCGGCGAGGATCCCGATGGGCAGCGTCACCACCGCCACCAAGGATGAACGCAGGTGGAACAGGAACAGCAGGCACACCGCCGCCACCGCCAGCGACTCCTCCACCAGCTTTTCCTTGAGCGTGCCCACGGCGCGCTCGATCAGGCCGGAGCGGTCGTAAGTCACCACCAATTCCACGCCGGGCGGCAATGAGCCCTTGATCTCGGCGAGCCGTGCCTTCACGCCCTCTATGGTCTCCAGCGCGTTGTGGCCGTAGCGCATCACCACGATGCCGCCGGTCACCTCGCCGTCGCCGTCGAGATCCGTCACGCCGCGCCGCAGCTCCGGCCCGGTCTGGACGTTGGCTACGTCCACCAGCCGAAGCGGCACGCCCTGAGGACTAAGCCCCAGGGGAATGCGGCGGAAGTCGTCGAGTTTCTTCAGGTAACCCTGGAAGCGCACCATGTACTCGGCATGGCCCATTTCCATGACCGAGCCGCCGCCCGCGGCGTTGGCCTCGCGCACTGCCTGCGCCACCTGGTCGAGGGTGATGTTGTAGGCGGTCAGCCGGTTTGGGTCCACCTCGATCTGGAATTGGCGCACCGTGCCGCCCACGCTGGCCACTTCGGATACGCCGGGCAGGCTTTGCAGTTCGTACTTGAGGAAGAAGTCCTGCACCGCGCGCAACTGGTCCGGGTCGTAGCGGTGGTGGCGGTCGACCAGGGCGTATTCAAACACCCAGCCCACCCCTGAGGCATCCGGCCCCAGCGTCGGGGAAACCCCCGACGGCAAGCGCCCGGCCATCTGCGAGAGGTATTCCAGCACCCGCGAGCGCGCCCAGTAGGGATCGGTGCCGTCCTTGAAAATCACGTAGACGTAGGATTCGCCGAACATGGAAAAGCCGCGCACCGCGGTGGAGCCGGGCACCGAGAGCAGCGCCGTGCTCAAGGGGTAGGTTACCTGGTCCTCGACGATCTGCGGCGACTGGCCGGGATGCATGGTCTTTACGATGACCTGCACGTCGGACAGGTCGGGGATGGCGTCGAGCGGGATGCGCTGCAGGGAATACATGCCCCAGGCAGCGACCAGCACGGCGGCTACCAGCACCAGCAGCCGATTGTGCAGCGACCACGCGATGAGGCGCTGGATCAAGGGCGCTTGCCCATGTCGGTCTTGGCTGCGGGCGCCGGCTGCTGCATGCGCTGCATGGCGTCGTTGAGCGACGCCGCCGCATCCAGCAGGAACTGGCCGTTGACCGCAACTTGCACTCCTTCTTGCAGGCCATCGCTGATTTCGACCAGTTCGCCGTTTTCTGCACCGGTTTCCACTTTGGTCGGCAGGAAGCGGCCTTCGCCACGGTACAGCATCACGAAGTTGCCCCTGCCGCTGCGCATTACCGCCGAGCGCGGGATCGTCAGCGCTTTGTGGGGATGAGTGTGAATAGTCACGTCCACGAAGCTGCCCGGGCGTAGCTGCAGCTTTCTGTTGTCTATTTCCACTCTTGCGCTGACCTTGTTGTTTTCGGCGACAGGGTTGAGAAAGTTGAGCCGCGCCTTGATTTTTTGCCCGCCAGCGCCTGTGATGGTGGCTTCGTCGCCGACCTGCACTTGTTCGACTTGATCGGGATAAAGCGCGACATTGATCCACACCGTCGAAACGTCCGCCAAGGTGAATAGCGTGGTGGAAGGCGTGGCGTAGCTGCCCTCGCGCGCGTTGATCTGGGTCACGACACCTGATTTTGCCGCCAGTATCTTGACCACATCCACGGGCCGCCGGGAATCATCCATTTGTTGCACGGTTTCAATGCCGATGTCCGCGTAGAGGAACTTGGCTCTTTCCCTGGAGAGCTCTTGCAACAGGTCCATCACGTATTCGTTTTCCTGGAACCTGACATCACCGATGGTCTGCAATATCTGCTTGCGCCGTTCTACGAACCGTAAATATTCCTTCTGCTGCATCAGTAGTTCGGGGGAATATATCTCGTAGATCACCTGACCCTGCTTGATTTTCTGCCCGGTGGAGTGGATGTGCAGTTTTTTGATCCAGCCGTCGAATTTACTGTGGATGTTGTAGAGGGTATCGCCGTCAACCGTTACATTGCCGTAAGCGTGGACTTCCTGGCTGATGATGGATTCCTTCACGCTTGCCAGCCGGACGCCGAGCTTCTGGATGGAGGCAGCGTCAACCTGGATGCCGTGGTCGTGGCCGATGTGATCACCGGATTTCACCAGACCCATGCCGCAGATCGGGCAAGTGCCGGGATGATCCTGCATGATTTCCGGATGCATCGGGCAGACAAAAATTTCCCTTTGTTCGGGTTTGCTGATGTTGGCCAAGGCGAGCGAAGGGGTGTTGGGTAATGCAGTCGTGCCGGAAGAAGCGTCCTGGACTTCATTCCAGGAAATTGAGACATTCCGATAGAGATAATACGAAGACAGTACGACGACCAACAGCGCCATGCCTGCTGCTTTTTTCTTCGTCATGCTGGTCGCTCGGCTCCTGTGGCTTGAAACTGAAAACGTGTTCCACTGAAAAAGCGGGGAAGTATGCACTTCCCCGCTGCTGCAATGACAGGATTACTTGAGAATGAGCATCTCGCCCTTGCCCTTGTTCGGGTTGGCGTCTTTTTTGCTCACCAGAACCGAGATGGCACCGCGTAATGCCGCGTTCATGGAATGGTCAACGATTGCGATGCCGGCCACTTCCTTGTCTTTCGGCGTTACTAAGTCGACGGTGACAGCTTCAGCCACGGCGACGTTGTACGTTTGAATTCCGACCAACTGGTTCTTCGGGTTGCCATTGATATACACGCGATCCCAGATGCTGGCGATAGGGTGCAATGCAACAGGCAGGTTGATGTTGGCGTTCACGAAGTAGATGCGCACACGCTCGCCCGGCTTGGCTTCCAGCACGTCATGGTCGCCTTTCGGATCATGCACGGGATCGTAATGCAGCACCTTGCCGTTGATCAGTGAGCCCTTCCAGGCATTGGCGTCATTCAGCATTGCCTCGTAGTTCTCCACGTCCGGGAAGTATTGCTGCTGCACCAGGATGTACTCGCGGTCAGCCTTGGGATAGTTGGTCTTGTCCTTCGGCTCGACGATGATTACGCCGTACATGCCGCGTGCGATGTGTTGCACCATCGGGCCTGCACCGCAGTGGTACATGAACACGCCGGGAACCTTGGCTTCAAACTTAAAATGCTTGCTCTGCCCTGGCTTCACTTCGGCGAACTCGTCCAGCACGTTGACCTGCGCTGCGTGGAAGTCCATCGCGTGCGAGTTCTTGTTTTCGGCCGGATTGATCAAGGTGAAGTCGACGACGTCACCCTCTTCCACGCGAACCGGCTTGCCGGGAATGCTGCCATCGAACGTCCATGCTGCCATGGTGTTGGAGCCGCCGACCAGCTTGCCATTGGTTTGAACGTCGACCTCCATGGCCCTCATCGTGACGTTGACGGTTTTCGCGAAAGCCTGCTGCGCTGGGAAAAGCGCCGCCATTGTCAGCATCGCTACAGTTGTTTTTTTCAATGCATGCATTGTAATTTCCCTCTCTTAAAGTTAACTACGAACGGTCTTGCCCCTGTTTCTGCTTCTTGCCACTGCATCAGGATCCGAATTTGCATTTGCACAATGTGCGCAGATGCTGTACCAGATCCTTGATTTCTTCGTCTGTAAGTGCTCCCTCCCAAGGCGGCATCAGAATGGATTTGCTAATGGATGTGCCACCTTCCTTGATGACCTTGAACAAGGCCTCATCCGAGCGCCCGGACATGGATTTGGCATCGGTATGGTCGCGCGGGACGACGGACATGTCGCGGATGTTTACTCCAGTGCCGTTTCCTTCCATGCCATGGCACTGAACGCAGTACGCACGATAATTGTCAGCGGCGGTTTCCTTGGCCTGCGTCTGGACGGAAGCGGCCAGCACGATTGTGAACAATAATTTATTTAGCATTTTCAGAGTCCTTGCCCAGCAGTTCGAGGTAACGCACCAGTTTCTGGATGCCGCCGTCCGACACCTGCTTGTTCGGCATCCAGGATTTCGGCTCCCAAGCCTGGGGGTTCCTGATATAGCTCGCCATGTATTCCGGTTGCAGCCGTCTGGCGGCTGTATAGAGCTCCGGCCCCGAGACTCCGCCGTACTCAGGCTCGATCAAGTGGCAAGCCATGCAACCCTGGAACTTGTCGAAATTCATTTCACCCATTTGTTTGGTAATCGTGCCGGGCTCGATTTTTTCCTTGGCGATCAAGTCATCATGCGGTTTCAGTTTCATTAGCCAGGCGGCGATGGCTGTGGCGTCGGCCTTGGGCAGGGCGACATGCTCCGCCAGTGTAGATGCGTCGATCTCGTCGCTTTTTGCCCCGGGCTTGATGTGGTTACCGTAATACATTCCGGCAGGACGGATGCGCTTCGGCTTTTGCAGCCAGGCGGCCAGCCATTCCTGACGGTACTTGTTGCCGGCGTAAAAGAGATCCGGTCCTTTTTTGCCAAAGGCCTCCTTCAATGTCTGCGCCGCAGGCCCGCTAATGTTGTGGCAGGCGGCACAATCCTTCGGAAATGTCTCTTCCGCAGAAAAGGCAGTGCCGGACAGGCCGAGCAAGATGGCAAGAATAATTTTCTGCATGTTTATTTTCTCCTCCTTCTCTGCTCAACCGGTTTGCCCATGAAAGGTGCGCTATTGAATAGCCCATATCCTTGGGTGAGCGATACGCTGTAGAAGAAGTTGGGGTCGAACGCCTTGCCTTCCCACACATATCCGTCAATTGGCTTGACGCCCTCATACTCGAACACAGTCATCGGGCCACCCATCATGGCGCCGTTGTTTGTCATGTGTTTGTCGACATGGTCGTGCATCACGAAATAGCCCGGATTATTCATTTTTACGATCACGTCGAAACGCTCTCCGGGGCCGACCGGGACGGTGTCGACGTAGTAAGGATTGGCCAGCGGGTAGCCATCCTTGTGGGTGATCAGCATGTCGTGCCCATGCATGTGTACTTGATGGGTTCCGTCACCTGCGCCGTAGAGCCGCATTCTCAATACATCGCCGGTCTTGATCCGGATCGGCTGGGTGGACGGGAAAGATTTGGCGTTGATCGAAAAATAATTGGCTACATCGTCGGGCATGCCGCCCTTGCCATATTCGTTGGCATATTTCCCTTCCCAAGTGCTCATCATCAGGATGGCATCCTTGGTGACGCTCTTCTCGATTGCGCTGGGATTTTTTGGGTCGACGATAATCGGCCCCCACATGCCGCGTGTTGCGACGTGTTCCCAGACGTTGACGTGGCAGTGATACCAGAGACTGCCGGGGCGGTCGGCCTTGAACTTGTAAGCGAAGGATTCGCCTGGTTTGATGTCGTCCTGAGTAACTCCCGGAACACCGTCCATGCGCCAGCTGTTAGTCTGGTTGATTCCGTGCCAGTGAATGGAGTGAGCGAGCGTTGTGTTGTTGGTGACGTGAACAGTTACGTCGTCGCCTTCCTTGACGTGAATCAACGGCCCGGGAACCTGGCCGTTGAAGGCGAATACCTTGTTGCTGAAGCCCGGCGCTACCTCGATCGAAACTTCGTCGATAGTCATATTGAAATTGCGCTCTTCCGCCCAGCCGGGAGATGGGAATGCAGTGGCAAGAAGCAGTAATGCGGCAGCCAGGATCGATTCGCAGGTGCGCTTGATTAACGGTAGCTTGATCATAAGGTCTCCATTTTTGGTTTTGATACATGAACGCTGCATTTTTTGATGGTTCGATTCATTCGATGCAGCCTGCGCCGTGGCGGTAGACCAGCTCGCCGCCGTACCATGCGCCCGCAACCAGCAAGACGAGGCACAGGGAGGACAAGGCGAGCTGGAGCGGCGTGACTTGCGCCGGATTGCCGTGACGCAGCAGCAGGTTGGCCAGCGCCACCGCTGCCGCGATGCTCATGATCGCCATGTGGCGCATGGCGGCTTTTTCTGCTGCGGGGTTGTCGCCGATGGCGGCCAGGTCAATCATGCCGGCGGCCATCGCGGGCAAGGCCAGCGCCAGTCCGGCGGCAAGCGACCAATAACCCAATTGTCCCCACAGCGCCTGTCCCTGTGTTTGCCAGAGGATGTCCCAGACCAGAGTCATCGACCAGAGCGCCACCGGGAAGTGAACCAAGGCTGGGTGCAGCGGATGTCCGGCAAGTCGCAAGACGCGCTTCATCGATGGCCTTTCAATAAATCACCGGTACCAGAGAGAAGCCGAGAACGAGAAAAGCAATCACGGCTACCACGGCGTGGATGATGACGACTGGCGAAGGCAGGCGTTTCTGGCGCAGGTGGAATGAGAACAGGACAAAACCGCCCAGCGCGGCAACGACGAACAAGACCAGGCTCGGGAGACTGACATCACCCCCCTGGAGCAGGTTTAGGATAAGAATTACCAACCCCGAAGCGGCGAACAGGCCATGCAAAAGCGCCATGGGCAGGGGCGGGTTTGCGCCGCCAAAATGCTTGGATGCCATGACGATACCTATAACCGCGGCGACCGCGAACAGAGCAAGTGCATAGATAAGCATGAGAGTCTCCGATAAGTTTGCTTTGGATAGCATACGACTTTATTGCAAAATAAACAATATATATATTGTCTAATATGGTTCCAGCTTCTGTAAGGGGTGGGTGAACGGATGCAAGATGCTTGTGCTGTAAGTGTGAAGCGTTTTGGAAGACTCATAGGCCTGCGATAGGGTCGGGTATGATTGACGGATGAAGATTGCGACCTGGAATGTGAACTCTCTCAAGGTGCGGCTGCCGCATGTACTTGACTGGCTGGCGGCAACACAGGTGGATGTGCTCTGCCTGCAGGAAACCAAGACCGAAGACAAGGCATTTCCCTATGCGGAGTTGGCTGCAGCCGGTTACGGCGCGGTGCATGATGGGCAGAAAACCTACAACGGCGTGGCGATCGTGGCGCGAGGTGATGTCAGCGCTGTGCACTGCGGCATCCCGGGGTTTGCCGATGAGCAGAAGCGGTTGATTGCGGCGACTGTTGGCGGCGTACGCATGGTCTGCGCCTACATACCCAACGGGCAGGCCGTGGGCTCGGAAAAATACGAGTACAAGTTGTGCTGGCTGAAGGCGCTTGCCGGCTGGTTACGGGAGGAGATGGTGCGGTATCCGAAACTGGTTCTGATGGGCGATTACAACATCGCTCCCGAGGATCGCGATGTGCATGACCCGGTGGCCTGGAAAGACCAGATTCTGTGCAGCGAGCCGGAGCGCATGGCGTTTCGCGGGTTGCTTGAACTTGGATTGAGCGACGCATTTCGTTTGTTCGAACAGCCGGAAAAGAGTTTTTCGTGGTGGGATTACCGGCAGATGGGCTTTCGTCTCAACCGCGGCCTGCGCATCGACCATATCCTGCTTTCGCCCGGGCTGACCAGTTTGTGCCGTTCATGCAGCATCGACAAGGCGCCACGCAAGCTGGAGCGTCCCTCCGATCACGCGCCGGTGGTGGCGGAGCTGGCATGAGCGGCATCGAGCAGAGTGCGTTGATCGCGCGTTATCCTGTGTTGGGAAAACTGCGGCCGGAGCGACTGGCGCGCGCCGGGAGTCTTCTCCAACCGGTGCAGGTTCCTGCGGGAGCGGTGCTGCTTGATGCCAGCCAGCCGTGCATGGGGCTACCCCTGATTCTTGAAGGCGCTGTACGTATCAGCAAGATTGAAAGCACGGGGCGCGAGTTACTGCTCTACCGGGTGCTCCCGGGCGAGTTGTGTATCCTGACGATCAGTTGCCTGCTGGGGCATGCCGATTTCAATGCCCGCGCCACGAGCGAGGGCCATGTAACGCTTTCCTTGCTGCCGCGCGCCGTGTTCGAGGAACTTCTGGACGACCCTGTGTTCAGGGGCTTCGTGTTTTCCCTGTTCGCTGACCGGTTGGTCGATTTGATGCAACTGGTCGAAGACGTGGCCTTTCGCAAGCTAGACCAACGTCTTGCCGCAGTGCTGCTGGGGCGGGGCAGCACTGCGCTGGCCACGCATCAGGAACTGGCCGACGAACTGGGCTGCGCGCGCGAGGCCGTGAGCCGGTTGCTCAAGCGATTCTCCGAACAAGGCATGGTGCGGCCAGGGCGCGAGAAAATCGAGCTTCTTGACCGCGCTGCACTGCGCCGTATCGCCACGCCAGCCAGCGACTGAGTCTGCGCGTCGGAACCCGCTGTGTGATGCTGGTTACAGAGGTTGCGGCGATTTGGGAGTAAAGTGGGTGCCGCTGTCCTTCCATACAAACCAAAGGAGAACTTCATGAAAGCAAACGTTGGCGGTATCGACCGCATTCTGCGCATCATTGGCGGCCTGGCCTTGATCGGCTGGGCGTTTGCCGGTGGCCCGGTGTGGGCATGGCTCGGCATTATTCCATTGGCCACGGCGCTGATCAATTTCTGCCCCTTGTATGCGCTGATCGGTATCAACACCAGCGGCAACAAACAGGGCTGATCCTGCGGCCCGGTACAGGGCTTGCAGCAGAGGCAAAAAGCGCATCGCCGGGAGCGGGTGCGCTTTTTACGTTTGTGTTTCGTGATGGCGTTGTGCCCAGCGCAACGCGCCAGCACCGGCCATCCGACCGCTGGCGAAGCAGCCGGTCAACAGATAGCCGCCGGTGGGTGCTTCCCAGTCGAGCATTTCGCCGGCGCAAAACACCCCGGGTAGTTTTTTCAGCATCAGATCAGGCGTCAGCGCCGCAAAATCGACGCCGCCGGCACTGCTGATGGCCTCCTCCAGCGGACGCGGGGCAAGGAGGCGCAGCGGCAATGCCTTGATCGCGGTGGCCAGTTCTCCCACCGTGTCGCGTTGTGCCGGGGTCGTCATTTCGCGCAGCAGGGCGGTCTTGACGCCGGTGAATCCGATGCGGCGGCGCAGATGCGTCGACCAGGAGTCACGGCCGCGTGACTGTGCCAGTGCCATGCGCAGCTGTTCCAGCGTGCGCTCCGGCGCCAGATCGAGATGCAGCGTGGCGCTGCCGGTGGTTTCGATGCAGTCGCGCAGTGGCGCCGACAAGGCATAGATCAGCCCGCCCTCGACGCCGTTCGCGGTGACGACGAATTCACCCCGGCGTTCGATGCTGCCGCCCTCCGGAAGGCGCACGCGAGCCGCGACAGCTTTCACCGGTTGTCCGGAAAAACGCGGTGCCAGTTGTTGCCGCCAGTAGTCGCTCCAGGTCACGTCGAAGCCGCAATTAGCCGGGCGCAGCGGCTGGAGTGCGATGCCTTGCTTGGCAAGTAGTGGCAGCCAGGCACCATCCGAACCCAGTCGCGACCAACTGCCACCGCCGAGCGCCAGCACCACGGCACGGGCATGGCGAGTGACATCGCCCCCGGGCGTGGTGAAGCGCAAGACATGACCTGTGCCGCCAGGCTCATCCCAGCCGCACCAGCGGTGCCGTGGATGAAATACGACACCGGCGGCGCGCAGGCGCGAAAGCCAGGCGCGCAACAGCGGTGCGGCTTTCATCTCGCGCGGGAAGACGCGCCCCGAACTGCCGACGAAGGTGTCGATGCCGAGACCCTGCGCCCAGGCGCGCAACTGCGTCGGGCCGAAGGCTGTCAGCCAGTTGCCGACGATTTCACGCTGTGCGCCGTAACGGGTGACGAACAGGTCGAGCGGTTCCGCGTGGGTGAGGTTGAGTCCGCCGCGTCCGGCCAACAGGAATTTGCGTCCGACGGAGGGCATCGCATCGAAGACCTCGACGCGCAGACTGCGGCCTCGGCTGGTAACCGCGGTTGCAGCTTCGGCCGCCATCAGGCCCGCCGGCCCGCCGCCGATGACGACGAGATCGAGTGTTTCGGCCTCAGCCGTGGGCGCGTTCAGCAAGGGCATCGGCGAGGCGCACAAAATCTTCCACGCCAAGTTCCTCGGCGCGCGCCGTCGGAACGATGCCGACGGCATCGAGCATGGCGACATCGGCGAGGCCGCGCAAGGTGTTGCGCAGCATCTTGCGGCGCTGTGAAAAAGCGGTGGAGACAACACGGGCCAGCAGCGCCTCATCTTTCGCCGCGGTCCCATCCGCTACGGCGAGGAAAGCGTTTCTTGCTTGACCGCCTTGTAGCGCATCCACAGCGAAGCGGGCAGGGTTCTGTCCTGCCCCTTCCTGCTGTGCAGTTGTCTTACCAGTGGTTTCATCAGCGCCGGGTTTTTGCAGACGCTTCGGGATCAGGCGCACGATCGCCGAATCGACTTTCGGCGCCGGGTTGAAGGATTCGGGGGGCACCGCGAACAGGCGCTCGATGTGGAAGCGGTATTGCAGCATCACCGAAAGCCGGCCGCGATCTGGCGTGCCCGGTTCGGCGACCATGCGGTCGACCACTTCCTTTTGCAGCATGAAGTGCATGTCATGCACTGCGTCGGCGAAGTCGGCGAGATGGAACAGCAGCGGGCCGGAAATGTTGTATGGCAGGTTGCCGACGATCTTGAGCGGGCCGCTCTGTTTCAGCGTGCCGAAATCGAATTCCAGTGCGTCGCCGGCATGAACCGTCAGCCGCTCGGCCGGCCAGCGCTGGCGCAGGCGCGCGATCAGGTCGCGGTCGATTTCGACAACATCGAGATGTGGCAGCCGGTCGAGCAGCGGCGCGGTGAGGGCGCCGAGGCCGGGGCCGATTTCGACCACCGTATCGCCGTTCTTCGGCCCAATCGCATCGACGATGGCGCGAATGATGCTGTCATCGACGAGAAAGTTTTGCCCGAAGCGTTTGCGGGCGACGTGGCCTTGATGCGCGTTCGCTTTCATGCGGCGTGCCTCATGCGCTCCGCTGCACCATTTCAATGGCCGCATTCACTGCCGCGAACAGGCTGTTCGGCGAGGCGCGCCCGCTGCCGGCGAGATCGAGCGCGGTGCCGTGATCGACCGAGGTGCGGATGATTGGCAGGCCGAGCGTGATGTTGATGCCTTCGTCGAAGGCGGCGTATTTCAGCACTGCCAGCCCCTGATCGTGATACATCGCCAGTTGCGCATCCGATCCGGCCAGCACGTTTTTTGTGAACAGCGTATCGGCCGGCAGCGGGCCGACCAGGTTCATACCCTCGGCGCGAAGTTTTTCCAGCACCGGGGCGATCACCTCGATTTCCTCGCGTCCCATGTGGCCGCCTTCGCCGGCATGCGGATTGAGTCCGGCGACCAGGATGCGCGGCCGGGCGATGCCAAATTTGGTTTGCAGGTCGGCGTGGAGGATACGCAGCGTGGCTTCCAGGTCGTCCGGCGTGATCGCGGCGGGCACGTCTTTCAATGCCAGATGGGTGGTTGCCAGCGCAACGCGCAACCCCTTGCCTGCCAGCAGCATCACCACGCGCGGGGTGGCGGTGTGCTCGGCCAGGTATTCGGTGTGGCCGGTGAATGGAATGCCGGCATCGTTGATGACGCCCTTGTGCACCGGCGCGGTGACCATCGCGGCGAATTCGCCGCTGACACAGCCGGCCAGTGCCGCATCGAGGAGGTCGAGCACGTAACGTGCATTGGCCGGATCGAGGCGTCCCGCCAGCGCCGACTTTTTGAGCGGGACGTGGCGAATCTCGATGCTGTCCGCATCGAGTCTAATGGCTTGTGCGCGTTCGGCGAGCAGGCTGCGGTCACCCAGCACCACCAGCGGCAGCGACCAGGCGCGCTGCGCCAGACGCAGGCACAACTCGGGGCCGATGCCGGCGGGCTCGCCGGAAGTGATGACGATGCGCTTATTGATTTTCGAGGCGGTATTCGACATGGGCCCGATCGCGCAACTGGCGTACCCAGTCCTGATAGGCTTCATCGGCCTTGCGTTCACGCAGTACCTGACGCGCCATCAGGCGCTGGCGTTCCTGGCCGGCCTCTTCGGTGCGCCGTTCCAGCACCTGGATCAGATGAAAGCCGAACGGCGATTGCACCGGTTGGCTGACTTCGTTGATTTTCAGCGCGTCCATCGCCTTCTCGAACTCCGGCACGGTGTCGCCCGGATAGAGCCAGCCCAGGTCGCCGCCCTTGGCTGCGGAGAGGTCGTTGGAATACAGCCGCGCCAGTTCGGCGAAATCGGCGCCGTTGTCGAGCCGTTCCTTGAGCGCGACCAGTTTGTGCTGCGCCTCGGCTTCGGAGACCAGTTCATTCACCTTGATCAGGATGTGGCGGGCGTGGGTCTGTTTCAGCGGCGCAACGGCCGGCGTGCCGGAAGTATTTTGCTGGCTGCGTTTTTCGATCAGCTTAAGGATGTGGAAGCCAGCCGGACTGCGCAGTATTTCGCTGCTCTCGCCCGGTTTCAGTTTTTGTACCACGCTGGCATAGAGTGCCGGCAGGCGGTCCAGCGGGCGCATTCCGAGCGAACCGCCGCTGCTGAGTCCATCGGGGGCGTCGGAATAGGCGGCTGCTACCTTGGCAAAGTCCTCGCCACGCCGAATCTGGTCGAGCGCGGCTTTAGCCCGTGCGCCGATGCGCATCAACTGGTCGGGCGTGGCCTGCTCCGGGACCCGCAACACGATATGCGCGACATGGACTTCGGTGCCCTGTTCCGCTGTTCCTTGTTGCTGATTGGCGAGGTAGTTGTCAACTTCACCTTCGGAAACCGCGACGCGGCTGTTTATTTCGCGGTCGCGCAGGCGCGAGAGGATGATTTCCTGGCGGATCTCTTCACGGAACTTGGGCCAGGCGATACCGTCCTTTTCCAGTGCGGCACGAAAATCCGGCAGGGGAAGTCGATTGCTTTCGGCAATCCGGCGCAGGGCGGCATCGAGTTCGATGTCGGACACGCGCAGCCCGGTTTCCCTGGCGAACTGTGTCTGCACGCGATCGGAAATCATGCGCTCCAGTAACTGGCGTTCGAGTACGTCGCGTGGTGGCAGTTGCACATTCTGCCCCTTGAGCTGGCGTTCGACGGTTGCCAGCCGGCTGCGCAGCTCGAATGCGGTGATGGCTTCGTCATTGACGACGGCGACGATGCGATCGACCTCGATCGGATTTGCCCGGCGCGACTGGGCGTGTGCGGAAGGCAGGGCAGTCAGCAGACAAAGCAGCAGAAGGCGGAAAATCATAGTCAAGGAATGGTGGGAACCATTAATGATGAATCGGTTGGAGAGGAGTTGAGCAGGCTGTAGCCTGGCACGCTGCGTTTGAGCAGTTCGAGCGGATTAGAGCCGAGACGGGCGAATCCGTTCAATTCGAGCTGGAAGAACAGGCTGGTGTTGCTGCGCTGGGTCTGGGTCGCCAGGCGCTGCAGGACGACGCGGCCCACCCAGCAACCACCGTCGTATTCGAGCCCGGCGACGGTTTCGATCGGGCGGCTTTCCTTGGTCGAATAGTTGAAGCGTCCCACCGCATGCCAGCCGCCGGACACCGGCCATTGCCCGGAGACGTCGATCTGGCCGAGCTGGTCGCGGGTGTAGCGGTAGCCGGCATTGAGCAGCTTGCCGATTTCCGGCTGGTAGCGTGCGCCGATATTCATCCGTTCCATGCGCGAAAATTCGGTACTGTATTGGATATTGGTGTCGAGCCAGGTCTTGGGCAGGATGCGACCGGAAAATACACCCAGCAGATCGGTGCGGCGGTTGGTGCGTGGGATTTCTCCGGGCAGGGTGACCTGCTGGGTGGAGAAGTAGGTGCGTTGGCCGAGGCCGGCGCGGATGATTTCGGCGCCGCTTTGCGGGTCGATCAGGCGCGAGGTCAGCATGGCGGTGAGCTGGTTGGCGTCGCCGATGCGGTCGCCGCCGCTGTAGCGGTTTTCGGCAAAGATCTGGGCGAAGTTGAAGTCGGCCAGCGCGCTGTCGAAGACCGGGATCTGGCTCTGGTCACGTACCGGGATATGAACGTAGAAGAGGCGGGGTTCGAGGGTCTGCGTCAGCGCCGTGTCAAACCATTCGGTCGGACGCTCGAAGGTGACCCCGCTGTCGACACTGAAAATCGGCACATTGCGCGTCAGCTTGTCCGGTGTGCCCACCGGCTGGCCGTCAAGCTGGTAGCGGGTCGAATGCAGGCCGATTTTCGGCGTGACGTAAAACGCCGCCGTTTCCAGCGGCAGCGCGAGCTGCGGATACAGCGTGAAGCGCCGGCCATCGACCAGCGTTGGGTGGCGGAAATTCACATTCTCGCCATTGAAGGTGAAGCTGAGACCGAGCGGCAGGTCGTTGCGATTGGCATTCAGGTTGATTTGCGGCAGGCGCTTGTAGGGAATGACCACCGGCGGCAACGCCGGATCCTGCAAGGTCTGGTAGCTCTGTGCCAGCAGGCTGGCCGACCACCAGCTGGCGCCATAACTGAGGACGCCCTGGCGCAACAGGTTAGTTTGCGCGACGATCGCCGAGCCGCGTCCGAAGTCGCTGAAATAAGTGCCGTCGGAGGCGCCGCTCACGTTCAGCGCGCCGGTAAAGCCATTGCCGAAATTCTGGTTGTGTACGATCGAGTAGGCGCTGCGTCGCGTGTTGTCAATTTGGTCGTGGGGGAGTACCTGGCCCAGAAGGGTGCCGCTGTAATTGGGTTCCAGGTAGCGGAACTCGCCGCCCAGCAGCGTGCCACGCTTGGACATGATGCGTGGCGCGATGGTGGCATCCATATTTGGTGCGATGTTCCAGTAGAACGGCTGGGTGTACTCGAAGCCACTCCGCGTGGTGGTGCCGAAGGACGGCGTCAGCAACCCGCTCTTGCGTTCATTGTTGAGCGAGAAGGAGAGCCAGGGCGAATACAGGATCGGTATGCCTTTGAAATATACGGTGGCGTCACTGGCTGTCCCGGTCTGGTCGCTGTAGTCAAGGCGCAAGCCGGACGTGCGGGCAAACCAGTCGGGGCCATTGTCGTCGGTCGGCGTGCAGGTGCTGTAGGTGGCGTCGGTCAGCTTGTACTTTCCTTCACCTTCGAAATCGAGCCGCGTTGCCTTTCCCTGGGCAGTGGTCAGATCGCCTGCCGTCGGCTCTTCAGTGCCGGTCCACAGCATCGGCGTGGCACCTATCTTGGTGCGGCGAATACTGTATTCAGGCTGCTCGAAAAAGCCGGTGCTGTCGGCCATTTTCATGCGCAGCCTGGGCCCGCTGATGCGATCACTGTCATTGGAGAGGCGGACGTTGCCTGTGGCCTCGACTTCATCCGTGGCGTCGAAATGCGTCAGGCGGTCACTTTCGAGGAGAGCGTTGCGCTGGCGCAGTTCGACATTGCCTTCGGCTACCAGCTGCTGGTCGGTTGTGCCGTAAATATGGTCGGCGATCAGGAACGCGGGCAGCGTTTCTTCAGGTTGTTTGACATGCGGCAGGAGGCGCCGGCTGCCGGCGAGTTTTGGCTCGGGCAGGTTGCCGGCAGCGGCGTGCGCCGAGTACAGCGGTGGTAGCTGCGGCGCTTCGGCGACTTCAGGCGGCAGATAGGTCTGTGGCGCAGATGCGGTAGCCGTGTCTGCGGCCGGTACCCGTTGTGTGGGCTGTGACGTGCGGGTGCCGGGCGCGGAGGCAGCAGCGCTGCCCGCTGCACCACTGCCGAGCAATGCCGGATTGACGCGCAAGGGAGGCAGTGACGTGTTAACGCGGCGCGGCGCGGCGGCAAATTGCATTGCTGCCGGGGCCGCCGGCGGCGGAGTCGTGCTTACCGATGCCGCCGCTTTTGTGTTACCTCCAGAGGTCGTTTCAGGAGGCCGGGAGGCGGGCGGGGGCGTTGCGGACTCGGTGGCGGATGGGGCGATGGAACCGGAGGCAGGTGTTGCACTTGATGGCGGCGTACCGGCTGGAGCAATGGGTGCGACGGGCGCGGTTTCCGTTGCGGGTGCAGCCGATGTTGTGGGGGACGTTTGTGTTTTTGGCTTGGCTGTGGCGGCAGGTGACGGAGGCTGTGCGGCGGCGCCGGCAACGCTTTGGGTCTTGTCGTCTGCCGTCGTGGTACTTGCGGGACTGCCGCCCAGGAGTGTGAGGTCGATACGCAGTGGCGGCAAGGCTTCCGCATGGGAAGTACTGGCGCCTAACACCAGGAGCGCGGGCAGCAGTCTGAATCCGAATTGTCCGCGACGAGGGTTGGGCATGCTGTCTGTACAAAAAATGGCACGGAAAAGAGAGGAAAAGTCCCTCCGCCGGCCAGTGCTAGAATTTTGAATTCTAACACTTCGCCATGGCCGGACACGCGGCCGCCAAACCTACATGAAACGTCAGCAGCTGATTTCCGAATGGCTGGCAGCATGCTGCCCCGAGCGTCAGTTTACGCTTGCCACGGCCTCGGCCGATGCCAGTTTCCGCCGCTATTTCCGCGCCACGTTTGATGACGGCACGACGCGCATCGTCATGGATGCGCCGCCCGCCCACGAAGATTGCCGCCCTTGGCTGAAAGTGCAGGGCCTGTTCCACGCCGCCGGAGCGCATGTGCCGGAGGTGCTGGCACAGGATGTCGAGCAAGGTTTTTTGCTGCTTTCCGATCTGGGCGACACCACCTATCTGGCGGCGCTCGACAGCCGCAATGCGCCAGCCTTGTACGGTGACGCAATGGATGCGCTGATACGCATCCAGCAGGCCAGTCAGCCGGGGATTCTGCCTGCTTACGATCACGCCCTGCTGCGGCGAGAGATTGATCTTTTTCCCGAATGGTTTCTTGCCCGGCACCATCAGCTGACGCTGGATGAGTCCGGGCAGGCGGCGCTGCATGCCCTCTTCGAGCGCATCCTTGCGGTCAACCTGGCCGAGCCGAAAGTGTTCGTGCACCGCGATTACCACTCGCGCAACCTGATGCTGGCGACGCCCAATCCCGGCATCATTGATTTCCAGGATGCGGTATACGGACCGATCAGTTATGACATGGTGTCGCTGCTGCGCGATGCCTATGTCAACTGGGACGAGGATATGGAACTGGACTGGCTGATTCGCTACTGGGAAAAGGCGCGCCGTGCCGGGCTGCCGATTGCCGGTGATTTCGCCAGTTTCCATCGCGATTATGAATGGATGGGGGTGCAGCGCCAGCTCAAGGTACTGGGTATTTTTGCCCGGCTGTTTCATCGCGATGGCAAGGCCGCCTATCTCGATGACATGCCGCGCGTGGCAGGCTATCTGCGCCGCACCTGCGAGCGTTACGACGAGCTCAGTCTGTTGCGCAAGCTGCTCGATCGCGTTGAGGAAAAGATCACGGTGCTCGGCTATACGCTGGACAAACCGCAGGTGAGCGGTGCATGAGCCCATGTGTGAACAATTGATTCGCGCGCAGTGCGAATTCCAATCAGCCACCGATCTTCAGGAAAGGGGACGAGAGGAAGCTTCATGCAAGCCATGATCCTCGCCGCCGGGCGCGGCGAGCGGATGCGGCCGCTGACCGATCGCACGCCGAAACCCTTGTTGCCGGTCGGCGGTAAGCCGCTGATTGTCTGGCATCTGGAACGGCTCGCGGCAGCGGGATTTCGTGATGTCGTCATCAACCATGCCCATCTCGGCGCGCAGATTGAAACCGCGCTGGGGAATGGCGCGCGCTGGGGGCTGGCGATCCGCTATTCGCCCGAGCCGGAGGGTGCGCTGGAGACGGCGGGCGGTATCGCGCAGGCCTTGCCGCTGCTTGGCAGCGCGCCGTTTCTGGTCATCAATGGCGACATCTTTTGCGACTGGGATGTGGCGCAGGCGGCGCTGGCGGCGGGCGATTGCGCGCATCTGGTCATGGTGAATAATCCGCCGCAGCATCCGCAAGGCGACTTTGTGTTGCAGGATGGAAAAGTCGGTGCTGAGGGCGCACCGAAATTCACCTTCTCTGGCATCGGTGTTTATCGCCCCGAATTGTTTTCCTCGATCGTGCGCGGCCGGCCGGCGAAGCTGGCTCCCTTGTTGCGTGTGGCGATGGGCGAGACACGCGTGTCGGGCGAATTGCATCGCGGGCGCTGGGCGGATGTCGGCACGCCGGAGCGCCTGGCGCAGCTTGATGCCGAGCTGGGTATGTTTGCCGGTGCTGGCGCAGCGCACCCCTCGCTATAATCAACGCATGGACATTTCACCGTATCGCCAGCGCCGAGTTTCCCTCATCGAACGCATGCAGCGCGCCGGTGGCGGCGTTGCCGTCATTCCCACGGCGCCGGAACGGGTGCGCAATCGCGATGCGCATTTCCCTTACCGCGCCGACAGCTATTTTCAATACCTGACCGGTTTCAACGAGCCGGAAGCGGTGCTGGTCCTCGTCGCCGGTGACCGGCCAGCAGCCCCGCAGTCAATCCTGTTCTGCCGCGAAAAAAACCTCGAACGTGAAATCTGGGATGGCTTTCGCTACGGCCCCGAGGCAGCGCGCGAGGCGTTCGGCTTCGATGCCGCGCAGCCAGTTGATGAATTCGACGCCAGGATCGCCGAACTGCTTGCCGACCAGCCCGCGTTGTGGTTCTCGCTTGGCCACGATGCGGCCTGGGATACGCGCATTACCGTCGCGCTGAATGCCGTTCGGGGGCAGTCGCGGGCCGGCAAGCATGCTCCGGCGGCAGTGCGCGACGTGCGCTGCGAGCTCGACGCGATGCGGCTGGTCAAGGATGCCAGTGAGATCGGCCTGATGCGCCGCGCCGCGGAAATTTCCGCGGCCGCGCACATTCGCGCCATGCGCTTCACGCGCCCCGGTCGCCATGAATACGAAGTCGAGGCCGAATTGATGCACGAGTTTCGCCGCCATGGCTGCGAAGCCCCGGCCTACACCTCGATCGTTGCCGGCGGCGCCAATGCCTGCGTGCTGCATTACGTCAGCAACGACCAGCCGCTGCGTGACGGCGACCTGCTGCTGATCGACGCCGCCGGCGAATTCTCCGGCTATGCCTCCGACATCACGCGCACCTTTCCGGTCAATGGCCGCTTTTCCGGCGCCCAGGCCGACGTTTATCAACTGGTGCTGGTGGCCCAGGCGGCGGCGATTGCGGCAGTGAAACCCGGCGTCGGCTTTCTTGCTCCGCATGAGGCTGCGCTCAGGATTCTGGTGCAGGGAATGCTGGATTTGAAACTGCTCTCCGGCACGCCGGAGAGTGTGCTCGAGAGCGAAAGCTACAAGCGCTTTTACATGCATCGCACCAGCCACTGGATCGGCAAGGACGTGCATGATGCTGGCGAATACCGTCAGGGCGAAGTCTGGACGCCGCTCGCTCCCGGCATGGCACTGACCATCGAGCCGGGTTGCTACATCCGTCCGGCGGACGATGTGCCGGAAGCCTTCTGGAACATCGGCGTGCGCATCGAGGATGATGTGGTGGTAACGGACACGGGCTGCGAAATCATTACGCAGGGTGCGCCGAAAACCATCGCCGACATCGAGGCGCTGATGCAGGAAAATCGCAATGCCTGAGATATCTTCAATCGCAACGCCCTCGAGCGCAGCGGGCCCGGGGGATGCCCAATCAGCTTGCGGCCCCGCCGCCGACAATGGCCGCCGCTCGGTAGCCATTGTCGGTGGCGGGCCGACGGGCATGACGCTGGCGCTGGCCTTGCATCGTCACGGCATTCACGTCGAAATCTTCGAAGCCCGCGATCGCGCCGCCGTGCGCCGCGAGGCGCGCATTCTGGCCCTTTCCGAAGGCGCGCGGCAAGTTCTCGGCTGGCTGGACGTCTGGCCGCAGCAGGCGGCGACGGCGATCCGCAGCATCCACGTTTCGCATCGCGGCGGTTTCGGCCGCGCCGTGATGCGGGCGGAAGAACTCGAGGTGCCGGCCCTGGGCTGGGTAGTCGCGGCATCCGATCTGATTGTCGTTCTCGATGCGGCTGTCATCGCTGCCGGCATCCCCTATCACGAGCAGCAAAAAGTCGGCGCTGGTGATACGGCGAATTTTTCCCTCACGGCCTGGGCCGAAGGCGCCGTCGATGCCGGTGCCGGCAAGACGCGCGACTATGGCCAGCATGCCGTGTTATGTACTGTCGGGATTGCCGAGCCGCACCGCCATGTAGCCTGGGAGCGCTTCACCGACGAAGGGCCGATGGCGCTGCTGCCGCTGGGCAGCGGCTACGCCGTGGTGCTGACCTGCGCCGCAGAAATGACGCCGCGAATCCTCGCGCTCGACGATGCCGGCTTTCTTGATGTGTTGCAGCAGCGCTTCGGCGAGCGCCACCGGTTTACTGCTGTCAGCCCGCGTGCGGCCTATCCGCTGGGTTTGCGTTATCGCGAGAATCCGGTGGCCGAGCGTCAGGTGTGGCTGGGCAATGCGGCGCAGACCCTGCACCCGGTCGCCGGGCAGGGGTTCAACCTGGCGTTGCGCGACGTCTGGGAACTGACGCAGCATGTCGGGCCGGCCGCGGATCCGGGCGCCGCCGCGCTGCTGGCTGCCTATGCGCGCGGGCGCAGGCTCGACCGCAAGGGAGCGATAGGCTTTACCCAGGTATTGATCGACGCCTTCGCCAGCGATTTCCCGCTGCTCAAGCACGCCCGTGGCGCCGGTCTGCTGGCGCTTGACCTGTTGCCGCCGCTGAAAAACTTTATCGCCCGGCGCATGATGTTCGGCGCCCGCGCCTGGTAAATCCGGCTGTTCAAAAATTGAGCGCTTTGCGCTAAAATCCGCGCCTTCCCGCGTCATCCATCATTCACCCACGCCATGAATTTTCTCGGCTTTCAGTTGCGCAACAATCTGTTCGTCGCGCCGATGGCCGGGGTCACCGATCGCCCCTTCCGCCAGTTATGCAAGACGCTGGGTGCGGGGGTCGCCGTCTCCGAAATGGTGACTTCGAACTCACTGCTCTATGGCAGCGCAAAAACCCAACGCCGCGCCAACCACGATGGCGAAGTCGATCCGATCTCGGTGCAGATCGCCGGCGCCGATCCGCAGATGATGGCGCAGGCGGCGCGACATAACGTCGACCGCGGGGCGCAGATCGTCGACATCAACATGGGCTGCCCGGCAAAAAAAATCTGCAACGTGATGGCGGGCTCGGCCCTGATGCAGGACGAACCGCTGGTGGCGAGGATTCTCGAAGCCGTCGTGCGCGCCGTGCCGGAGACGCCAGTGACGCTGAAATTCCGCACCGGCTGGAATAGTGAAAACAGGAATGCGCCGACCATCGCCCGCATCGCCGAAGACTGCGGCATCCGCGCCGTCGCCATTCATGGCCGCACCCGCGCCGATCAATATACGGGCTGTGCGGAATATGACACCATCGCGTTGGTCAAGTCGCAGATCGGCATTCCGGTGATCGCCAACGGCGACATCACCACGCCGCAAAAAGCCAAATACGTGCTCGAGTACACCGGCGCCGACGGCCTCATGATTGGTCGCGCCGCACAGGGCCGGCCGTGGATTTTTCGCGAGATAGAACACTTTCTCAAAACCGGTGCGATACTGCCGCCGCCGCGCGTCGACGAGATACACCGTGTCCTGCGCGGGCATCTCGCCGAGCTGTATGCGTTCTATGGCGAAGAAACCGGCGCCAAGGTCGCGCGCAAGCACATCAGCTGGTACACCAAGGGCATCGTCGGGGCGGCGCATTTCCGTTTCCGCATGAATCAGTTGTTGACGGTTGCCGAGCAACTTGACGCCACCGACGAATTTTTTCTCGGCCAGGCGGCGGCCAACGAACATTTGCAATTTGCGGAGGAGCTCGCGGCATGAGCAGCGAAATCGATGACTGCGTGCGGCGCAGCCTGAACCGGTATTTCCGCGACCTCGACGGCCAGGCCCCGCACGCCATTCATGACATGGTGCTGAAAAGCGTGGAGCGGCCGATGCTCGAGGTGGTGATGAAGCAGGCCGCAGGCAACCAGACCGTTGCCGCCGAAATGCTCGGCATCAGTCGCGGCACTCTGCGCCGCATGTTGCTCGAACACAAATTTCTGTAATTTCATTCCTGTAATTTTTTGAGGTGCTCATGAAGGCAACCCAGGCGCTGTTAAGCGTTTCCGACAAACGTGGCATCGTCGAGCTGGCGCACGGCCTGGCGCAGATGGGCATCACACTGCTTTCTACAGGGGGTACCGCCAAGCTGCTGCGCGAGGCAGGCCTTGCTGTCACCGATGTCGCCGACTACACCGGCTTTCCCGAAATGCTCGACGGACGGGTAAAAACCCTGCACCCGAAAGTGCATGGCGGCATCCTCGGCATCCGCGATTCCGCCGAGCATGCGGCAACCATGACTGAACACGGTATCGCGCCGATCGACCTGGTGGTGGTGAATCTCTACCCGTTCCGCGAGACCGTCGCCAAATCCGGCGTGACCCTGGATGAGGCCATCGAGAACATCGACATCGGCGGCCCGGCGATGGTGCGCGCGGCGGCGAAGAATCACGGCAATGCGGCAGGCGGCGTCGCCATCGTCACCGATCCGGAAGACTATGCGCTGGTGCTGGCGGAAATCGGGGTCGGCGGCGCGGTGTCGTATCCGACCCGTTTCGCGCTGGCGAAAAAAGCCTTTGTGCATACTGCGCGTTACGATTCGGCGATTGCCAACTGGCTGACTTCGCTCGACGAGGCCAATCAGCCCGGCCCCTTCCCCGACAAACTGCAACTCGCCTTTGATCGCGTCGAAGTCCTGCGTTATGGCGAGAATCCGCACCAGCAGGCGGCGTTCTACAAGGAACCGGCAACGGCGCCGGGCAGCATCGCCAGCTATCAGCAGTTGCAGGGCAAGGAGTTGTCCTACAACAACATCGCCGACGCCGATGCGGCCTGGGAATGCGTCAAGGCCTTCGCCGACGAGGTGGCCGTCGCCTGCGTCATCGTCAAGCATGCCAATCCCTGCGGCGTGGCGCTCGGCGCCTCGGCAGAAGAAGCCTACCGCAGGGCCTTCGCCACCGATCCGAGCTCGTCCTTCGGCGGCATCATCGCCTTCAACACAGCGATCGATGAAGCCGCCGCGACGGCGATTGCCGGTCAATTTGCGGAAGTCATCATCGCCCCGGAAATCACGCCGGCTGCTTGCGCGGTGTTTGCCGCCAAGCAGAATTTGCGCGTGTTGAAAGTTCCCGGAGGGATGCATCGCGCTGGCCTTGGCGAGATGGCGACAGCCTTCGATTACAAGCGCGTGGGGGGTGGCCTGCTGGTGCAGACAGCCGATGCCGCACGCATCACCGCCGCCGCTCTCAAGTTGGTGACGCAGCGGGCGCCGAGTGAACGGGAATTGCGTGATCTGCTGTTTGCCTGGCGCGTGGCGAAGTATGTCAAATCCAACGCCATTGTTTATTGCAAAGACGGTGTGACGGTCGGCGTCGGTGCCGGGCAGATGAGTCGCGTCGACTCGGCGCGCATTGCCGCGATCAAGGCCGAGAATGCCGGTCTCACGGTGGTCGGCTCGGTGGTCGCCTCCGATGCCTTCTTCCCCTTCCGCGACGGTCTCGACGTGTTGGCCAGGGCCGGTGCTACGGCGGTGATTCAGCCCGGTGGTTCACTGCGTGATGCCGAGGTCATCGCCGCCGCCGACGAGCAGGGGGTGGCGATGGTGTTCACCGGTTTCCGCCATTTCCGGCATTGAGACCATGGTCCGACATTCATTCCCACTCGTAGCGGCGGTCACGTTGAGCGGTGGCCAGCTGGCATATGCCGAGGAGTCGGCGGGCTGGCTGGCGCGGGTAAAAAATGAAGTCGTCGAGACCTGGCAGGAAGGAACCCCAGAGCTTTATCTGCCCCTGCATACCGAGCATCTGCGTGGATACTACACACGCGAAAAGATCGACAGCTACCAGGAAACACCTTGGGGTTTCGGTTATGGCCACGGCCGCTTCGATGCCAATGGCAACTGGCACGGCGTCTATGCGATGGGCTTTCAGGATTCGCACTACAAGCCGGAATGGCTGGCGGGCTACGGCTGGAAGACCTACTGGAACCTCGCCGCCGGCGTCAAACTGGGGCTGGGTTATACCGCAGGGTTGACTACCCGCAGCGACATCGGCCACTACACGCCGGTGCCCCTGGTGCTGCCGATCGGTTCGCTTGATTATCGCGACGTTTCGCTGGAAACCACTTACGTGCCGGGCGGCAGGGGCTATGGCAACATTTTTTTCTTTTCGGCCAAGTGGCGTCTTGGACGGTAATCAACACAGCAGCAAGGTGAAGTCATGAAAATTCTCGTCATCGGTTCCGGCGGCCGCGAACATGCCATGGCCTGGCGGCTGGCACAGGTTCCCGGCCTGCAAAAGGTTTATGTGGCGCCGGGCAACGCCGGCACAGCGCATGAGCCTGAACTGGAAAACCTGCCGCTGACGGACATTCATGCTCTTGCCGATTTCGCCGCGCGCGAACAGGTGCACGCCACTGTCGTTGGTCCGGAGGCGCCGCTGGCCGCCGGCATCGTTGATGTGTTCCGCGCCCGTTGCCTGCGCATCTTCGGTCCCACCCAGGCGGCCGCACAGCTCGAAAGCTCGAAGGATTTCGCCAAGCGCTTCATGACCCGCCACCAGATTCCGACGGCGAAGTTCGAAACCTTCGCCGAGACGGCGGCAGCCCACGCCTACATCGATGCGCAAGGCGCGCCGATCGTCATCAAGGCCGACGGACTCGCCGCAGGCAAGGGCGTGGTGGTGGCGACGACACTGGCCGAGGCGCATGCCGCCGTCGATGGCATGCTGGCCGATAACCGCCTCGGCGATGCCGGCGCGCGCGTCGTGATCGAGGAATTCCTCGAGGGCGAGGAGGCCAGCTTCATCGTCATGGCCGATGGCACGCATGCCCTGCCGCTGGCCACCAGCCAGGATCACAAGCGGCTGCAGGATGGCGACCAGGGGCCGAATACCGGCGGCATGGGCGCCTATTCGCCGGCGCCGGTGGTGACGCCGGAAATCCACGCCCGTGTCATGCGTGAAGTGATCATGCCGACCCTCAACGGCATGGCCGCCGACGGCATCGAATACACCGGTTTCCTCTACGCCGGGCTGATGATCAAACCTGATGGCAGCCTGCGCGTGCTGGAGTTCAACTGTCGCATGGGGGATCCCGAAACCCAGCCGATCATGTTGCGCCTGAAAAGCAGTTTCATCGATCTGGTCGATGCCGCCATCGACGGTCGGCTCGATCAGGTCGAGGCCGAATGGGATCGCCGGGTGGCGCTCGGCGTGGTGCTGGCGGCGGCGAATTATCCCGAAGCGCCACGCAAGGACGATCCGGTTCTTGGCCTTTCCGCAGCAACCGAAGACAGCCATGTCTTTCATGCCGGGACGGCAGAGCGCGATGCGCAGGTGGTCACCGCCGGCGGCCGTGTGCTCTGCGTCACCGCGCTGGGCGACAACGTCAAGGCGGCGCAGAAGCGCGCCTACGAGGTGGTGGATTCGATCCGCTTCGATGGCATGCAATACCGCCGCGACATTGGCTGGCGCGCCATCGGTCGTCACGGTACGCGATGAGCCTGTCGCCGATTTTGCCACCGGCGATGCTCGGTCTGCTTGGCGGCGGCCAGCTTGGCCGTTTTTTCGTCATTGCCGCGCATGAGATGGGCTACCGCGTGATGGTGCTCGACCCCGATGCGCACAGCCCGGCCGGACGCATCGCCGATGAGCATCTGGTCGCCGATTATGCCGATGCCGCCGCGCTGGAGCGCATGGCGCAAGCGTGCGTCGCTGTGACCACCGAATTCGAGAATGTGCCGGCAACGACGCTGACCGCGCTGGAGAAATTCATTCCGGTGCGACCCTCGGCCGCCGCCGTGGCCATCTGTCAGAACCGCAGCGCCGAAAAGGATTTTCTCAAACGTCATGGCTTCCCTCATGCACCGTATGCCGATATCAAAAGCGAAGCGGATATTGCCGCTGCGGATGCCCGCCTGTTGCCTGGCATCCTCAAGGTCGCCCGTTTCGGCTACGACGGCAAGGGTCAGGCGCGCGTCGCCAGGCGCGAGGACGCGCTGACCGCGTTCCATCAGTTCAGGAACGAAGCCTGTGTGCTGGAACAAATGCTGCCGCTTGACTATGAGATTTCGGTAGTGCTTGCCCGCACCGCCGCCGGCCAGGTCAGATGTTTTCCACCGATCGAGAACAGCCATCGCCACGGCATTCTCGATGTTTCCATCGCTCCGGCGCGGGCTTCCGGCTGCCTCGTCGGTCATGCCGAGGAACTGGCCGAGGGCATCGCCACGAAAATGGATTATGTCGGCACGCTGGCGGTTGAATTCTTCGTCGTGCGCGGCGATCTGGTGGTCAACGAAATCGCGCCGCGACCGCACAATTCCGGGCATTACACGCTCGATGCCTGCGTCAGCAGCCAGTTCGAGCAGCAGGTGCGGGCGCTGTGCGATCTGCCGCTGGGCGAGGCGCGCGCCCATTCCGCTGCCGCGATGGTGAATCTGCTGGGCGAACTCTGGTATCGCGCTGACCCGCATCATGCGCACGAGCCGGACTGGGCGCAACTGCTCACCGTGCCCAACCTCAAGCTCCATCTCTATGGTAAGCACCACGCCCGTCCCGGCCGCAAGATGGGGCATTTCACGGTGATTGGCGACAATCCCGAAGCCGTGCAAAAGTTGGCGCTGGCGGCACGGCGCGCGATCGGCATCAGCGACGACTGATGGCGCTGAACAGCGTCGCAGAAGCGGCCGACTGCCTGCGTGCCGGCGAACTGGTCGCCTTCCCCACCGAAACCGTCTATGGCCTCGGCGCCGACGCGAGGAATCCGGCGGCGCTGGCCAAAATCTTTGCCGCCAAGGGGCGCCCGGCCGATCATCCGCTGATCGTCCATCTGCCCGACGCCAGTCACCTCGAGCGCTGGGCCGTCGATCTTCCCGAGGCCGCTTTCAAGCTCGCCGCCGCTTTCTGGCCCGGTCCGCTGACGCTGATCCTGAAACGCCATCCCGCCGTGTCCGATTTGGTTACCGGCGGCCAGGACACGGTCGGCCTGCGGGTGCCAAATCATCCGCTGGCGCTGGCCCTGCTGCACGAGTTCGGCAATGGGATTGCCGCGCCTTCCGCCAATCGTTTCGGCCGCATCAGCCCGACCACCGCGCAGCATGTGCGCGAGGAACTGGGCGCGGCCGTCGCCATGGTGCTCGATGGCGGGCCGTGCGCGGTCGGCATCGAATCGACGATCCTCGATTTGACTGCGGCCGCGCCGCGCATCCTGCGGCCCGGTGCCATCAGCGCCGCCGAGATTGCGCGTGTGCTCGGTGCCGAAGTTGCCGGGCAGGGCGAGTATGGGGAAACCATGCCGCGTGTCTCCGGCAGCCTGGCTGCGCATTACGCGCCGCGCACACCGCTGCAACTGATGGCGATGGATGAACTCGTTGCCGCCGTGCAGCAGTCGCTCGCTGCCGGCCGGCGCGTCGCCGTGCTTGCGCCAGCGCCAGCGCCGCTGCAGCACACAAACCTGCTTTGGCGTGTCGCCAGCGCCGACTTTTCCCGCTTCGCCCACGACCTCTACGCCACCCTGCGCGAACTCGATGCCGCCGGCTGCGATTCCATTCTGGTGGCCAGGCCACCCGCGACGGAGCCGTGGCGCGCGGTCAATGACCGCTTGCAGCGTGCGGCCGCCGGATCGAATAACGCATGAAACTATTGCGTCATCAAAGCTTCATATTTGCCGCCGGATGCCGATAATTTCCTGTAATCAGGTGTTATCGGGGAGGCTGGCGATGAAAGAGAAAGAGCATGAAGGTTTGCGGCCGCGGCGGCCGGCCAGGAAAAAAGCCGAAGGCCTCCGCCGCCTGGTGCAGGCTGCAGTACATGCCGCCATTTGCAATGGCTATTTGGTCGGCCGCAGCGTCAGCATCGGCAATGTGCCTGGAGTCATTGTCGGCTACAACATCGGCCGTTGCGGCCGCTTTGCCGGCAACGCCTATCCCCTGCTGGTACGTACCGCGCTGGGCGTGACGAAATGCACTACCGACGAGTTGAAACTGGTCTGAGCACTGCGCCACGTTTTCCTGTTTTCTGATTGTTTCTACGGGTTGCTATAATCCGCGCCGCACCGTGGGGGTGTAGCTCAGTTGGGAGAGCGCGACGTTCGCAACGTCGAGGCCAGCGGTTCGATCCCGCTCACCTCCACCAGAACACCAAAACCTGGACTTGCTCCGGGCTTTTTCTTGTTGGCCGCCGCATCGACAGCCGTACCGGAATTCTGTAACGATCCTGCAACATTGCCTCTTTATCCTGCTTCGGGCAGATACATTGCCTCGCCAACCGGCGATCGAATCGTCGTTCCACTGAATCAAACCCCAGGAGATCAACACCATGCGTCAAAAGACAATTCTCGCAGCATTCGGCTTTCTTGCCTCCGCGCTGATCGGTCAAAGTGCACTGGCTGCCGCTGTCGCAGTCGATTCCAAGCTGCCGGTTTATCAGAAAACGACGGGCGTTGCCGGCAACTTCACCAGCGTGGGTTCGGATACGCTGAACAACCTGATGACGCTGTGGGCCGAGGAATACAAGCGCGCTTACCCGAATGTGAATATCCAGATTCAAGGCGCCGGATCTTCCACCGCACCTCCTGCATTGACAGAGGGCACCTCCAATTTCGGCCCCATGAGCCGTCCGATGAATGCCAAGGAGATCGAGTCCTTCGAGAAGAAGCATGGCTACAAGCCGACCGCTGTGCCGGTCGCCATCGATGCGCTGGCGGTGTATGTAAATAAGGACAACCCCATCAAGGGGCTGACCATGGCGCAGGTGGATGCGATTTTTTCACCGACGCGCAAATGCGGCGGGGCTGCCGATATCACCAAATGGGGCCAAGTGGGGCTGGGCGGCGAGTGGGCTGAGCGCAGCATTGCGCTTTACGGGCGTAATTCGGTTTCCGGAACCTACGGCTACTTCAAGGAGCATGCCTTGTGTAAAGGAGACTTCAAGAAGAACGTCGCCGAGCAGCCCGGCTCCGCTTCCGTGGTACAGAGTGCGACAGGTCAGTTGAACGCGATTGGTTATTCGGGTATCGGTTACAAGACCTCCGGCGTGCGTGCGGTGCCATTGGCGAAGAAGGAAGGCGCGCCGTTTGTCGAGGCTGATGTGAAGAGTGCGGTCAGCGGCGCTTATCCGCTTTCGCGCGCGCTCTACGTTTATGTGAACAAGAAGCCCAATCAGCCATTGTCGCCGCTGGAGCGCGAGTTTTTCAAGATGGTTTTATCCAAGCAGGGGCAGACTGTCGTGGTGAAGGATGGTTTCGTGCCGATGCCGGCCAAGATGGCGGCCGATGCGCTGGCTGAAATCTCGAAATAAACACTGCGTCAGAGATGGCGGAGTCCAGTCGTTCTGGCTGGACTCTGTCACCCGAAATGCAGCATCTGCAAAGTCAAACAAAGGGGAATTTCATGCAGAACCACTACCTGCGCACTACGACACTGATCGCTGCTGCGGCTCTTGCCGGCATGATGGGCGGTTGCGCAACTCAAGGCCAGGATGCTCGTTCCGAAGCCGCCAAGCCTGTTGCCGCTGCTGAAGTGAAGGTTGAGCCAAAAGTCGAAACGAAAGTTGTGCCAGAGCAGAATTTGTTTCTGACATTTCATGAAAATGGACGTATCTATGTCCTGGGCGATGCGAAGCTGGAACAGATTTTTCGCGAGACAGGAGAAGTTGCCTTGACGCGTACCCGGATCGGGGAAGGCCCGGATGGCCGTACGCTGGTTTTCGGTATGACCAAGGATGACGCCAAGCGCGGCGGCCCGACGGATGCCGAAATGCTTTATGACATGAAATTGGTTCCAGCCGGGTCGTTCTACGGCGAAGTGGCCAGGAATGGCCGTTTTTATGTCTTCGTTGAATGGCAGGATATGGCAACTTATCTGCGCCATGGTGAAGTGGCGCTGACCTATACCGAAGTTGGCGCCGGCCCGAAAGGCGAAACCGTGGTTTATGCGCTGAACAAGGAAACTGCCAAGCAGGGCAAACCGGTTGCAGCTATTGAGCGGTTTCACAAGCAGCATTCGGCCGTCGCAAAGTAAAAACCAATAGAATCCCTGCCAGCCGGTAAACGGTCGGCAGGGATTTTGCCTGCACCCGTTCCATCTGTTTCTACTGACGCATCGATTGCCCCAGTGATTCCCTCGTGGCCATGAATGACACCAACTCAAATCTGCATACGATTGCGGGTGCCATGCACCGGCGGCTGCTGATCGACAGTCTGTTCAAGTATGTGATGACTTTTGGCGGGATTAGCGTGATTGCCGTTATCAGCCTGATTTTTTTCTATTTGGCAGGTGTGGCGTATCCCTTGTTCAAGCCGGTGGCCATCAGCGACTGGCAGTCCTATGCCGTGCCCGGCAGCACGAGCGAGCGCACGTTGTATCTGGCATCCGAAGAACAGCGCGAAATGGGTGCGCGTTTTACCGACCAGGGCGTGGTGCGTTTCTTCAAGCTGCGCGACGGTGCATCTGCCGGTGAGGCCAGGATCAAGCTGCCGGCGGGCGCAAGCATTACCAGTTTTGCCGCCGGCGATGCGCATGAATATGTTGCCGCCTACGGCCTGTCTGACGGCCGTGTGGTGGTGGTCAAACAGCAGTACGGCACAAGTTTCAATGCCGAAAACAAACGTGTCATCAGCCCAGAAATCATTTATCCGCTGGGCGAGGAGCCGCTCGTGCTCGACGCCCGTCACGCGGCCATCGACAAGCTTGCGGTGCAGAGCACGGACGATGGCACCACGCTGGTCGCATTGACCCGCGATGGACGCCTGTTGCTGGCGGGTTTGAGTGCGACGAAAAACCTCGTGACCGGAGAGATGAGCGTCGAGCGCAGCAGCAGCATGCTGGAGGCGGTGGAGGGCGTGGTTCAGCACATCGTCATCGACGTCAAGCAACGCGAACTGTATGTCGCCCACGGCGACCGGCTCATTACTCATTTCGACATTACAGACAAGGCCGCGCCACGGCGGGTGCAGATGCAGCAGGTCGTTGCCGAAGGCGAATCCCTGAGTGCCCTCACGATCCTGAGTGGCGGCTTTTCGCTGATCGTCGGTACCGACAAAGGCAGCCTCAGCCAGTGGTTCCTGGTGCGGGACGCGAAGAACAACCATACGTTGACCCGCATACGCGATTTCACGCCGATGCCAGGCAAGGTTGCCACCCTGGCGCCGGAGTATTTCCGTAAGGGATTTGTGGCCGGCGACGACGGCGGCAATGTCGGACTTTATTATGCCACTTCACAGAAACTGTTATGGCTCGAACCGGTCGGCAAGGGTGGGATTGTCGCGCTGGAAACCACGCCGCGCGGCAATGGATTGGTGGTTCAGAGCACAGACGGAAAATTTTACGCAGCGCATGTTGACAACGAGTTTCCCGAAATATCGTTTTCCTCGCTGTGGCAAAAGGTATGGTACGAGAGTTACGAAAAACCGGAATACATCTGGCAATCGGCTGCGGCAACCAATGATTTCGAACCGAAGTTCAGCCTGACGCCGTTGACGCTGGGAACCCTCAAGGCGTCATTTTATGCAATGATCATTGCCGTGCCGCTGGCGCTGCTATCGGCGATTTTCGGCGCTTATTTCATGGCCCCCCGGATGCGCCAGACGGCGAAGCCGGCGATCGAAATCATGGCCGCGCTGCCGACAGTCATTCTCGGCTTTCTGGCAGGCTTGTGGCTGGCGCCACTGGTGGAAAACAATCTAGCCGGCGTCATGCTGACATTTGTACTTCTGCCCATCATTATTCTGATCACTTCCTATATCTGGCATCTGCTGCCCGAAAGCCTGTCATCGCGGATGAAGCCGGGCTGGGAGGCAGCCCTGCTGATGCCGGTCGTAATGTTCGTGATGTGGCTGGCATTCCAGATTGGCCATCCGGTTGAAGCGATGTATTTTGGTGGCGACCTGCCGCATTGGCTGACCAGCGAACTTGGTGTGAGCTACGAGCAGCGCAATTCGCTGGTGGTCGGCATTGCCATGGGCTTTGCCGTGATACCGACCATCTTTTCGATTGCGGAAGACGCAATTTTCAGCGTTCCCAAGCACTTCACCATGGGCTCGCTGGCATTGGGTGCGACACGTTGGCAGACTCTGAAGAATGTCATTCTGCCGACCGCCAGCCCCGGTATTTTTTCTGCCGTGATGATCGGATTGGGGCGTGCCGTGGGCGAAACCATGATCGTGCTGATGGCGACGGGGAATACGGCCGTGATGGATTTGAGCATATTTACCGGTTTTCGCACCCTGGCGGCCAACATCGGCGTCGAGATGCCGGAAGCCGCCGTCGGGACCACCCATTTCCGGCTGCTGTTTGTTTCGGCGCTGGTGCTGTTCGCCTTCACGTTCGTGGTGAATACGCTGGCTGAGCTGATTCGCCAGCGCCTGCGTGAAAAATACAGCGAACGCTAGACAGGATCGACGACGATGAGAGCATGGATTAAATCGGGTGAGCCATGGATCTGGGCGACGGCGGGCGGCATCGCCATTGCCCTGGTTGCCGTGCTTGGCGTTCTATGGCTGACCGCAGCGCGAGGTCTGCTGCATTTCTGGCCGGCGGCCGTGGTCGAGACCACATTCGTTGAAAAGGACGGCAGCAAAATCCGGCTGATCGGCGAGATTCGGGAGCAGGAAGAGGTTGCCGTGCGGCGCTTGGTCGAATCCGGATTCGTCATTCCGGGGAACGAAAAATTCACTACGCGCTACCTGCTGAAACTCGGTAATCGCGATGTCTATGGCTTCGATTTCAAGTGGTATCCGGCGCCCCTGCTGAGCGAATTTACTTATCCGCAGGATCTGATTGTCGTCGAGCGGCGCGAATGGGGTAATTTTTATGGGCACCTCAAGGCGGTGAAGGAGAACGGCACGGTGGTTGCCGAAGGCCCTGCTGCACTGCCTGAACTGGAACGTCGCGTCGCGCGGGCTGATGAGTTGTTCCAGAAAATCCTCCGCATCGAGAAGGATGACATTGGCAATCTTAATTATGCCCTTGAGCAGCTGCGGCTGAAGGAACGCAAATTGCAGTTGCAAGGCAAGTTCGACGATGCGGCAAAGTCCGGTATTGAAAAGGAGCGTGAGTCAATCAACGGCAAGTTCGCCGAGCTTCAGGTCCATCTGGAAAAATTACGCGGCGAGATCACGCGGGACAGCCTGAGTGCCGAGGTCATGGATGGGAAGGTTGTCGATGTTCCACTGGAAAAAGTGGCCGAAATCTATCGCCCCAACGCGATGGGGCTGGGTGACAAGGTTGGCTATTACTTCCGCAAGCTTTATGCATTCGTCACTGAAAATCCGCGCGAAGCCAACACCGAGGGCGGGATTTTTCCTGCCATTTTCGGCACCATCATGATGGTGGTACTGATGTCGATTCTGGTCATGCCGCTGGGTGTCATGGCGGCCGTGTATATGCGCGAGTATGCCAAACAGGGACTGCTGATCCGTGTCATCCGCATCGCAGTGAATAACCTGGCCGGCGTGCCGTCGATCGTCTATGGCGTATTTGGCCTCGGCTTTTTCGTCTATTTTCTCGGCGGCAATATCGACCAGCTGTTTTTTGCCGAGGCGCTGCCTGCGCCGACGTTCGGTAGTCCAGGCATTCTCTGGGCTTCGTTGACGCTGGCCCTTCTGACCTTGCCGGTGGTCATCGTGGCCACTGAAGAAGGTCTGGCACGGGTGCCGCGCAGCCTGCGTGAAGGCAGTCTGGCGCTGGGGGCGACCAAGGCCGAGACCTTGTGGAAGACAGTGCTGCCGATGGCCAGCCCGGCAATCATGACCGGGCTGATCCTGGCTGTGGCGCGCGCTGCGGGAGAAACTGCGCCGCTGATGCTGGTTGGGGTGGTCAAGCTGGCGCCCAGTCTGCCTCTGGATGGACATTTCCCCTATTTCCACCTGGAGCGGCAGTTCATGCACCTGGGCTTTCATATTTATGACGTCGGTTTTCAAAGCCCGAACGTCGAAGCGGCGCGTCCGCTGGTCTACGCGACGGCGCTGCTGCTGGTGCTGGTGATCGTGGGGCTGAACATGGCGGCGATTTCGATGCGAAACCGTCTCCGTGAGAACTATCGCGGACTCGAAGGTATGTGAGCTATTGTCGATGCCAATGAAAACAGGAATGGAATGATCAACTGATGAATACGCCAAACATGAATGCCACGTTACCAAAGCCACACGCTATCAATATGAGTGCCGCCCTGGGGCGTGTGCAGGGCCGGGAGAGTGGAAGCGCGGACATGCCGGTGTGCCTGGAGACGAAAAACCTTAATCTTTATTATGGCGCGGCACAGGCGCTGTTCAATGTCAGCGTCAAGATTCCGAAGAGTCGTGTCACGGCCTTCATCGGGCCCAGTGGTTGCGGCAAGTCCACCCTGCTGCGCTGCTTTAACCGGATGAATGATCTGGTCGATATCTGCCGTATCGAAGGCCAAATCCTGCTCGACAATGCGGATATTCATGACCGAGCGGTCAAGGTTGCCCTGTTGCGCCGTCGGGTCGGCATGGTGTTCCAGAAACCCAATCCATTTCCCAAGTCGATTTTCGAGAATGTGGCTTATGGCCTGCGCATCATGGGGATCAATGACAAAAGAGTGCTCGCGGAGACGGTGGAAAAATCCTTGCGCGGCGCCGCATTGTGGGATGAAGTCAAGGATCGTCTCCATGCCAATGGGCTTGGGCTTTCCGGTGGACAGCAGCAGCGGCTGGTGATTGCGCGCGCGATTGCGCTGGAGCCCGAGGTGTTATTGCTGGACGAACCCTGCTCGGCGCTGGATCCGATCGCCACGGCAAAAATCGAGGAGTTGCTGCTGGAACTGAAGAGCCGTTTCACCATCGTTATCGTCACCCACAACATGCAGCAGGCGGCGCGGGTTTCCGATTACACGCTGTTCATGCACATGGGTGAAGCGGTCGAATTCAATGACACGGAAACCTTGTTCACCACGCCGAAGATGGACCGTACTTCGGACTACATTACTGGCCGTTTCGGCTGATGTCAGCCCTGCAGGCGCAGCCAGATTAACCAGTAGGTGAGCGCTACGCCGGCGACCAGCGCAGCGATGTTGTGCGACACGATGGCATCGAACGTATCGGGTATGGCAGGCTTCTGCTCCATGACCTGATTCCTTTGTGACCGGTACATGAGTCAACAGGGGGAATGTCAGAGCAGCACCAGGTTGTCGCGGTGAATCAGTTCATCGCTATCGACATAACCGAGCAAGGACTCAATTTCATGGCTGGCATGGCCGGCGATGCGGCGCGCTTCCGGGCTCGGATAATTGGTCAGGCCGCGTGCAATTTCGCGGCCATCCGGAGTGCGACAGGCCACGGCTGCACCGCGGCCAAATTCGCCATCGACGCGATTGACACCGATCGGTAGCAGGCTGCGTCCGGCGAGCAAGGCGCGCTGGGCGCCCGCGTCGAGGATGAAGGAGCCGACCAGTTGCAGATGGTCGGCCAACCACTGCTTGCGTGCGGCCAGCGGCGAGGCGGTGGCGTAGAGCAGGGTGCCAACGTCATCCCCCCGCGTAACAGCAAGCAGCGCATCCGTCTCCCGTCCGCTGGCGATTACCGTGTGTGCACCACTGCGTGCGGCCCGCTGGGCGGCGCGCACCTTGGTTATCATGCCGCCTCTGGCGATGCCGCTGCCAGCGCCGCCGGCCATGGCCTCGAAGCGCTGGTCATCGGCGCGGCCTTCGGCAATCAAGGTGGCGCCGGGTGCCCTGCGCGGGTCGGCAGTGAACAAGCCTTTCTGGTCGGTGAGGATGATCAGCGCATCGGCTTCAACCAGGTTGGCAACCAGGGCGCCCAGCGTATCGTTGTCGCCAAACTTGATTTCATCGGTGACGACGGTGTCATTTTCATTGATGATCGGCACCACTCCGAGGGTGAGCAGAGTGTTCAGCGTCGAGCGGGCATTCAGATAGCGCACGCGATCGGCCAGGTCTTCATGCGTAAGCAGGATTTGCGCTGCCTTCAAACCATGCTGGGCGAAGGTGCTGTCATAGGCTTGTGCCAGACCCATCTGCCCCACTGCCGCTGCTGCCTGCAGGTCGTGCATCGCATGCGGTCGGGTTGGCCAGCCCAGACGCTGCATGCCGGCGGCGATGGCGCCCGAAGACACCAGCAACACTTCTCGTCCGGAGGCCCGCAGGACGGCAATCTGGCGGGCGCAGTCGTCGATGAAATCAAGTGCCAGCCCTGCGCCATTGTTGGTCACCAGCGCGCTGCCAACTTTTACAACAAGGCGGTGAGCGTCAGCGATCCGCTGTTTCATTGCTTGTCTGGTGAGGCGTTGCCACCTGGCGTTGCTCATGACGCAACGCTTCGAGGTGATCCATGATGGCGAAGCAGACCTCGCGACAACCCGCGCCACTGATGGCCGAAATGACGAAGTGGCGTTGCGGCTGGTAACTTTCAATCAGCGAGGCGACACGTGCCGCCTGCTCGTCTTCCGGCACCAGATCGATCTTGTTGATCAACAGCCAGCGCGGCTTGTCGTAAAGCGCCTGGTCGTAGCTGCGCAGTTCTTCCAGAATGGAGCGGGCGTCATGCGCCGGGTCGGCATCGGGATCGAATGGCGCGATGTCCACCAGATGCAATAGGAGTCCGGTGCGTTGCAGGTGTTTGAGAAAACGGTGTCCCAAGCCGGCGCCTTCCGCCGCGCCTTCGATCAGTCCGGGGATGTCGGCGATGACGAAACTGCGGTTTTCATCTACCCGCACCACGCCGAGGTTGGGATGCAGTGTGGTGAACGGATAGTCTGCGACCTTGGGACGGGCAGCCGAAACCGCGCGAATAAAGGTGGATTTGCCTGCATTGGGCAGGCCGAGCAGGCCGACGTCGGCCAGCACCTTGAGCTCGAGTTGCAGTTCCCGCTGTTCGCCCGGCTCGCCCGGAGTGCATTGGCGCGGAGCGCGGTTGGTACTCGATTTGAAATGCAGGTTGCCGAGGCCGCCGCGCCCGCCTTTGGCGATCAGCACGCGTTTGCCATCACTATCGAGATCGGCAATGATTTCACCGCTGTTGCGGTCGCTGATGATGGTGCCGACCGGCATCCGCAGTTCCAGGTCCTCGCCGCCCTTGCCGTAGCGGTCAGAGCCGTGGCCCTTTTCACCTTTCTCGGCACGGAAGGTGCGGGTGTAGCGAAAATCGATCAAGGTGTTGAGATTGCAATCGGCGACTGCCCAGATGTTGCCGCCCCGGCCACCATCACCACCGTCCGGCCCGCCCATGGGAATGTATTTCTCGCGGCGGAATGACGCTGCGCCGTTGCCGCCATCGCCGGCGAGTACTTCAATACGGGCTTCGTCAAAGAATTTCATGTTCGGTTTCGGTCGTCCAGAAAGGCGAAAGCCCTGTCGTTGCGCCGGGCAACGAAAGGGCTTTCATCGCGCCAGCCGCAGAGGATCAGGCCGCTGCCGGGATGATGCTGATAACACGACGCTTGGTGGCTCCCTTGATGGCGAACAACACCGTGCCTTCGACTTTGGCGAACAGGGTGTGATCCTTACCCATGCCGACGTTTTCACCGGGATGGAATTCGGTGCCGCGCTGACGCACGATAATGTTGCCAGCGGCAACCAGTTGGCCGCCATAACGCTTGACGCCGAGGCGTTTCGATTCCGAGTCGCGGCCGTTACGGGAACTGCCGCCTGCTTTTTTGTGTGCCATGTTTTATGCTCCTTGAATTCAGTCGATGATGCGGCGCTCAGGCCGCAATGCCACTGATTTCGATTTCCGTGAAGTTCTGGCGATGGCCCTGATGTTTCTGGTAGTGCTTGCGCCGACGCATTTTGAAAATCGTGACCTTGGGATGCCGACCCTGAGCAATCACCTTCGCCGTAACGGTTGCACCGGCAATGAGGGGGGAACCGATCTTGACCGATTCGCCTTCACCGACCATCAACACCTGGTCGAGAGTGATTTCAGTGCCCACATCAGCCGGTATCTGTTCTATTTTAAGTTTTTCGCCTGCGGCAACACGATACTGCTTGCCACCGGTTTTTATGACCGCATACATGATGGTGAACTCCAAATGGATAATACAAAGAGGCGCGGAGTATACAGAGATGGGGGTTGCAGGTCAAATCCCGTATGGTCCAGTGGCCTATGCGGCCCGATCATGGGCCTTGCTGGCGCCCTCAAACTTGCAGCGGCAGAACGGCGGAGCTTGTCTGCAACATGCCAGAATAACAATTACAGTGAGGGGGTTAGTCACAGGCTGGCATTGAGCAGCCGTGCCAGACGGGCCAAAGATGCTTCCTGATCTACTTTTTGCTTGTTGTTAATTGCGTTAAACTTTTGACGATAGGGATTCCTTTGTGCTGAAAAATTTATCTCTGCTGGGTTTGCTGCTGCCGGGCCTGGCGTTAGGGCTTGCTCCTTCCCCTGCCAACGCGCAGACTGAAGCGGAGAGTCCTGACGCGCACCCCACGTTTTTCATCCGTGGGTTTGGCACGCTGGGTTTGGCCCGATCTTCGTCTGATCAGGCGGAGTTCGTGCGGGATCTTTCGCAGCCGAGGGGCATCAAGGGCGGCGATTGGTCGGCGCGCATCGATAGTGTGCTGGGCGCCCAGGCCAATTGGCAGGCAACGCCGGAGGTCGAGCTTGTCGGCCAGATTGTCAGTCGTTATCGCTATGACGAAAGTCGGACTCCCGAGGTGATGTGGGCCTTCGCCAAATGGGAACCGGATACCCGGGTTGCCTTGCGTGCCGGCCGTATCGGCGCCGACTTCATGATGCTGGCTGATTCGCGTCTGGTGGGATATTCCTATCTGGCGGCGCGTCCCTCGACCGATTTCTTTGGCCCGCTGTTCTTTTCCCACTTTGATGGCGCTGATGCCAGCCTGACCTTGCCGCTGGGTAAAGGCCTGGTGCGTGGCAAGGTGTTTGCCGGCAAGACGCAAGAAAAAGCCTCGGATGTATCCGGCATATGGGATACCAGTGGTTCGCCGGTACGCGGCCTGATTCTGGATTACAGCACCGGGTCGTGGCAATTCCGCGCCAGTGCGGCGCGCATTCGTTTTTCGAATGACTTTCCGTTGGCGCCGCTGCCTGATCTGCTACGTTCCTTCGGTGCTTCTGGCGCTGCCGGCGAGTTGTCGACTGCCGGGAAGGCGAGTCGTTTTTACTCGCTGGGGGTGGTGTATGACCAGGGGCCGGCGCAGGTTCAGGGCATGCTCAACGAAATCCACCATGAGTCCGGGCTGTTCCAGAATTCGCGTGGCGGTTATTTGCTGGCAGGCTACCGGGTGGGAGCGCTGACGCCCTACGCCGGTGTCTCGTGGTGGAAAAGCACATCCAAAAACCTGGCGACCGGCCTGCCCGACGTTCCGTTCGCATCCTTGAACCAAACGTTTGATTCCGTCGCGACAGCCTCCGCTGCCGACCAGACTACCTACACGCTCGGCGCCCGCTGGGACGTATATCCGAACGTCGCTCTAAAATTGCAATGGGATGCAGTACGCGGCAGCAGTCGATCGGTTTTCCCCGTGCGCGCCGAACAAGCCGGCTGGAATGGGCGCACCAACGTGATTTCTGCGGTCGTGGATTTTGTTTTCTGACGGCATGAACGTCCGAAACACCCTCGTCGGCCTGTGTCTGTTGCTGCTGTCGCAGTTCGCCATGGCGGATATCGTGGTGGTGGCGAATCCGAAGGCCGGTATTCGATGGCTGACCCGGGATGATGTGGTGAATATTTACCTCGGGCGTTATCGCCGCCTGGAATCGGGGCTTACGGCAGAGCCTATCGATCTGAGCGGCGAGCCGGAAATCAAGGCGATGTTCTACCGCAAGCTGGTGGACAAGAGCCTGGCCGAAATCAATGCATACTGGTCGCGTTTGGTTTTTTCGGGCCAGACGCAGCCGCCGCAGATGGCAGCCAATACCGCTGAAGCGCTGCGGCGTGTAGCGGCGCGCCCTGGGGCGCTGGCTTATGTGGAACGCAGCAAGGTTGATAGGCGGGTCGTGATCATTTTTGAGTTTGGTGACGAATAATGGTCAACGCAGCGAAGCCGAGACGCAAGCACTGGTGGCAAGGCATTCTGGCGCGCAGCCTGTTTGCCGTGATCGGCATGGCTTTGTTGCTGGGTGGCGCGTCGGGGCTGATTGTCAGTCAGACAATCGGCGAACGCGAGCACCAGAAGGCAGTCCGGGCGCTGAATGAACTGCTCGATACCGTTGAAAGCACGGCCAGTATTGCCAGTTTTGCCAATGATGAGCAGCTTGCCGCCGAGGTGGCGCGGGGCCTGCTGCGTAACAGCGATGTGTTGCGGGTGGTGATTCGCTCCGGAGAACGGGAATTGGCGCATGTCGAACGCATCCGCGCAGCGGCTGCACCTGCCGCCAACCCGGGAAAAGTCGGCGCTGGTGAATCGGCGGCGCTACCTGCCAGTTTGTCCAACGCGTTGCTGCGGCCATTGATCTCCCCGTTCAAGAAAAATGAGGTGATCGGCGAGATAGTGCTCGATGCCGACTGGCCAGCCATCGACGCGCGGGTGAGCGAAAATGCAAAAGATACCGTCAAGCTGTTGATGGGACAAATGGCATTGATTGTTGCCGTGGTGGCCGCACTGATGATTCACCTGGTTATCCGGCCGATAAAAAAGACCTCGGACCAGATGCATGATTTTGGTCCCAGCAGCGGGATGTTGCTGGGTATTCCCGAGGGGCACGAGAACACCGAAATCGGGAGCCTGGTCATGGGCTTCAACGATCTTACCGGTCGCCTGATGTCAACGCTGGAGCAGGAGCGCGCCTTGCAAAAGCAGCAGGCGGTTGCCCAGCGCAAGTATCAGATATTGTTCGAGCAAGCCGCATCCGGCATTTTTATTGCGGATCGCGATGGCTGCCTTGAATCGTTCAATCACGCCTTTGTCGAGCTCACCTGGTTGCCGGCGCAGCCGGACAAGGCAGTCTATCTCACCGATCCTGGCTGGCGCACGCCAGAGAGCCTGTTGAGCCTGCTGCGCCGCTGTCTCGACGATTCCGCCCACGGCGGACTGGTCGAGGATGATTTCATTCTTGATGGCCAGCGTGGCGATGAACGCTGGTTGCATGTGGCGGTGATTCCGCTGGGCGACGGTAGCGTGCAGGGGTCAGTTACCGATGTGACGCTGCGCAAGAAGGAAGAGCTGAATGCCCGCCACCTCGCCCATACGGATTCCCTGACCGGGTTTGCCAATCGTACCGGTTTGCAGCAGGCGCTCTCCGTCATTGCCCAGGACAGTCCGCCATTTGCCCTGGTAATGGTCGACCTCGATGGGTTTAAGCAGATCAATGAAGCCATGGGCTTTGCGGTAGGCGATCAATTATTGTTGATGCTGGCTGCGCGCATTCGTGAGTTCGCGCATGAGAAAGACAGCATCTTCCGGATTGGCGGTGATGAGTTTGCTCTGGTGTTGGCCAGTGAGCACACGCGTGGGACAACGCGAGAACGGCTCGACAGACTTCTCGTGATGCTGGCATCGCCTTATGAATTCAGTGTGCAGGACAAGATGCAAAAAATTGCGCTGGGCGCCAGCGTGGGTGTGGCGTTCTATCCTGCCGATGGTCAGGATTTACATCAGTTGCTGCGTAATGCCGAACTGGCATTAAATGACGCACGTGTCGCCGGGGGGCATGTCTATCGGTACTTTGAGCCGGCAATGCTTACTGCGGTCGAACACCGGCAGCGGCTCGAAGACGATTTGCGCCATGCCCTCCGGGCGGGCGACCTGTACCTGGCATTCCAGCCGATCGTCGATCTGGCCACATTGAAAACAACCGGCGCCGAGACCCTGTTGCGCTGGTCGCACCCGGTGCGTGGCATGGTTTCTCCGGATATATTCATTCCGCTCGCCGAGGAGGTTGGCCTGATCGGCGAGATCGGCCTGATGGTGCTGGAAGGCGCCTGTCGTCAGCTCGCCGTCTGGCGCCAGGCCGGCCTCGACCTGTATGTCTCCGTCAATGTGTCGGTACGACAAATTCCCGACGATTTGCCGCCTGCGGTAGTGATTGGCTTGCTCAAGCAATACGGCTTGCCACCCGGAGCGATTGCGCTTGAAATCACCGAAGGCGTCCTGATGCGTGATGTGGCGGTGGCGCAGACGTGGATCGCCAGTCTGGGAGTGGCCGGGCTGAGTATTTATCTTGATGATTTCGGAACCGGTTACTCGTCCTTGTCCTATCTCAAGCGCTTCCCTATGGGCACGGTCAAGATCGACAAGTCCTTCATCCGCGACATGGAGCGGGACAGCAGTGACCGCAGTCTCGTTATTGCCATTGTCGAAATGTGCAGGAGTCTCGGGTTGAAGGTTGTCGCCGAAGGAGTGGAGAACGAGGCGCAGTTCGTCATCCTGCGCGAGCTTGGCTGCAACTACGGCCAGGGCTATCTGTTTTCCCCGGCCGTGCGGGGTGATGACTTCGCGCAGGCTGCTGCCCGCATCGACGCTGAGTTGACGGCTGGGCGGGTGAATGCGATAGGGCTGGCCAAGACGGATTAGGGGTGAAAGCAGCCATCGCCGTCCTGCCGGCGCCGACTTTCAGCGCCGGGCGGATTGCCAGTGTTTTTCCAGTTCGACGATGAGCAGCGCTGCCAGTGCCACGGCGGCGATTTCACCCCAGGCGCGGGCGTCGATGGGGGTGGTGCCGAACAGCCCGGCCAGTGGTAGCCAGTAGGTGAGCGCCAGTTGCAGCGCCAGCATGAAGCCGGCCCCCCACCACACCCAGGGGTTGGAAAACGCCGCGATTTTTGTGATCGGCAGGCGCAGCGAGCGGCAATTGAACAGATAAGCCGTTTCGATGGCGACGAAGACATTGACCGCCACCGTGCGCGCCTCGGCCAGCGAGTGGCCGCGTGCCAGCGCCAGTTCGAACAATCCGAATGCTGCCGTCAGCATCAGGACGCCGACCAGCAGCACGCGCGTGACCAGTGTGCGGTCGAGGATGGAGGCGCCGGGCGGCCGCGGCGGCCGCCGCATGATGCCGCGCTCGGCCGGCTCAAAGGCCAGCGGCAGGCCAAGCAGTATGGCGGTGGTCATATTGATCCAGAGAATTTGCAGCGGCGTGATCGGCAGGGTGACGCCAGCCACGATGGCAACCAGGATCACCAGGCCCTCACCCAGATTGGTCGGCAGCGTCCAGGTGATGAATTTCACCAGGTTGTCATAAAGACTGCGGCCTTCCTCGACCGCGGCTTCGATGGTGGCGAAGTTGTCATCGGTGAGCACCATTGCCGCTGCCTCCTTGGCTACTTCGGTGCCGCCTTCGCCCATGGCGATGCCAATGTCGGCGGCCTTCAGGGCAGGCGCGTCATTGACGCCATCGCCGGTCATGGCGACGACTTCGCCATTTTTCTGCAGGGCGCGTACCAGGCGCAGTTTCTGTTCCGGTTCGACACGGGCGAAGATGTCGACTTCCCGCACTCTGGCTGCCAGCGCCGGCTCGTCCAGCGCCGTCAGTTCGCGGCCGGTCAGCACCGGGGCGTCGGCGGTGGCCACGATGCCGATTTGCTGTGCGATGGCGCGCGCCGTGCCGGCGTGGTCGCCGGTAATCATCTTGACGCGGATGCCGGCGCCATGACAGGCGCGCACGGCGGCGATGGCGCGTGGCCGAGGCGGATCGATCATGCCGATGAGGCCGAGGAAAGTCAGCCCCCCGCCGATGGCCGCTGCGTCCAGCGCCGCCGCAGCGGCCGCCGCCGTTCCCACAGAGCGCCGGGCCAGCGCCAGCACCCGCAGGCCGCGGCTGGCCATCTGCGTCGCCATGTGTTCGATGGCGGCGTGATCCAGCGGAACTTCCTGGCCATCCTCCGTCAGCAGGACGTGTGCTGCGGGCAGCAGTTTCTCGACCGCCCCCTTGACGTAGACCATCGTCTGTCCCTCAATCTCATGCAGCGTCGCCATGTTTTGCCGCAGGGCATCGAACGGCAGCTCGTCGTGACGCGGAAAAATTTCCCGCAGCGTCGCCTCGTCCAGCCCGCCTTTGCGCGCTGCCACCAGCAGCGCGGCCTCGGTCGGGTCGCCGGTGATCTGCCAGCGCGGCTCGCCATGCGGCCCGGCATGGACCAGCGTGGCGTCATTGCAGAGCGCACCGGCGACCAGCAGTTCACGCACGGCAGCAGTCGGCGCCGCGTCCTGCCCGGCGCGATGCAGCGCACCTTGCGGCGTATAGCCGTGACCGCTGACGGCAAGGGTCTCGCCACCGGCCCAGATTTCCGTCACCGTCATCGCATTTTCAGTCAGCGTGCCGGTCTTGTCGGAGCAGATCACGGTGACGCTGCCCAGCGTTTCCACCGCCGGCAGGTGACGGATGATGGCGCGCCGCTTGGCCATGCGGCCGACGCCAATGGCCAGCGTGATGGTCATGGCCGCCGGCAGGCCTTCGGGAATCGCGCCGACGGCCAGCGCCACTGCCGCCATCAACATGTCTATCACCGCTTCGCCGCGCGCCACGCCAACGCCGAAGGTGAGCGCAGCCAACACCAGAATCACCCACACCAGTTGTCCGGCGAATTCACCGATCTTGCGCGTCAGCGGTGTGGCCAGCGTTGGTGTTTCGGCAATCAGGCGGGCGATGCGGCCGCTGGCCGTGGCTTCGCCGGTGGCGACCACCAGCCCAAGTCCCTGGCCGCTGACGACATGGGTGCCGGCGTAGAGCATGTTGCGACGGTCGGCCAGCAGCGTTTCCAGCGGCAGTTCGGCGGCGTGCTTGTCGATCGGCGCCGATTCGCCGGTGAGCGCGGCTTCCACGCTGCGCAGCTGATGGCCTTTGAGCAGACGCAGATCGGCCGGGACGCGGTCGCCGGCCGCCAGCCAGACGATATCACCCGGCACCAGGTGCGCGGCATCGAGCCGCTGCCGCTCCTTGCTGCGAATTACGGTGGCCTGCGTGGCGATGGCGCGGGCGAGTGCGGCCAGTGCTGCTTCGGCCTTGCCTTCCTGCACATAGCCAACGATGGCATTGATGAGGACGACGCCGAAGATGACGGCGCTATCGACCCATTCGCCGAGCGCGGCGGTAACGCTGCCGGCGACGATCAACACCAGCACCAGCGGCGCGGCGAACTGCGCGGCAAAGCGTGCCAGCGTGCTGCGTCCGGGCGCAGCGCGCGGCTGGTTGAGACCGTGGCGGGCCAGCCGTGCCTTCGCTTCCGCCGCGTCGAGGCCGCAGGCCGGATCGACTTCGAGCGTGCGGGCAGCCGTATCGGGTGCAAGATGATGCCAGTGCGGTGTATTCATCATGAGTTTGCAGAAAAGTATATCCGTACCCTGTGCAGTGCTGACGATACGGCGCACGATGGAATGTCCCGGGGCGACGAACCGGAGAGGAGGAAACAGGATGGCCCTTTGGGAGGGGCTGAACTTCATTGTTAATCAGGCTGGTTTTTCTCTGCGCAATCCCTGTGCTATTGCGGTGGACTTTTAAGTCACATGCAATCGCCCTGTGGAATGCTCTGCTCCAGGCTGTTGCTTAAAAAGCCGGCGCTGGTGAAGCAACTGGTAAGACAACTGCACAGCAGGAAGGGGCAGGACAGAACCCTGCCCGCTTCGCTGTGGATGCGCTACAAGGCGGTCGAGCAAAGAACGCTCAGCTTTGCAGACCTGGGCTTTCCGCTTCGCGGGCAAGTCTGCTTTGCAGACCTGGGATTCCGCTTTGCGGGCAGGTCTCCTCGCCGTAGCGGATGGCAATACGGCGGTCTGATGCGTCAGTGGCCCGGTGGCTTGGTACTTTCGGGCGGTGGCGCAAAGAAGCGGGCCGGCTCCGTGCGCAGACGTTCCAGCAACAGGGCAGCGAGGCCCCGAGTGCTTGTGATATCGGCACCACGCGCCTTGAGCGCAACCCACAGGGCAAGGGTAAAACTGACGGACAGATTGGTGGCGCCGATCAGCAGGATGCCGGCCAGGGTTTCGATGAGTGTCAGCCATCCGATGTGAAAATCGAACGCGACGAGGGCAAGGCCAAAATTCGCCGAGGAAAGGGTGACATGCCGCGCATCCAGAGGCAAGCCCAGGAAGACGCCCATCGGCGCCAGGCTGGCCAGCATGACGCCAAGCAGGATATTCCCGGTGAGGCCACCCAGATTGCGTCCGATGTAGCCAGCGAAGCGGTCGGCGCGTTGCGGGCCGATCAGCCGGCGCAGCCAGCCAAGATGGGCGATGCGCTCGGGAATCCGGTCGTAGGCTGCCTTGTTGTCGAAATAGCCGGACAGCAGGCCGGCCAGAAAGAGCAGGATGCCGGTCAGCGCGGCATGCGGGATGGCCAGGCTGGCGATGGGCGAGAGATCATGCAGGGCGTGTTGTGCATTTTCCATAGCCATCGCCGGATGACCGGTGACCCAGCCGTAGACCAGCGCGATGACGATAGCAGTCGGTATCGCCACGATTACGTTGCCGGCAATGGCCGCGAATTGGCTGCGCACTGTGGCGACTATCAGGTCAGCGAGGCGATGCAGGTCGCGTGTCCTGCCCTCCGACTCATCGATGCTGCCGGCGATGGTGGCTGCGGTCATCGCCGGCTGCTTGGTGGCGAGGGTGAAATTCAGCACATGGATCAGCACGAAACCGAGCGAATAATTCAGGCTGTACATGACGACGTGGGCCAGCGGTGCGAGGACCAGCTTGCCCAGCAGCAACTTGATGAGCGCCATGAAACCGACGATGAAACCACCCCCTGCGGCCGAGCGCCACATCCCGGCATACTCGGCGCGATCGGTGGTGATGTAGTGCTCGCCGGTTAACCTGGCATTTTCGGTCACACGCAGCGCGAGCAGACCGGTGAGGCGGCGAAAGGGTTCGCGCACGCTATGGCGGCGGGTCTCTCCCCGTACCAGATCCTGTATCATCTGCATCCAGCGGCTAACCGTAGCCAGGCGTGCATCCGGCTGGAACCGTGCGCACAGTACGCCGGTAAGCTGCACCAGACGTTTCAGACACTGCTCCATGCGTACCAGCAGATAGGTGAGGCTGAGGCTGGTGCCCTCGCTGGCGGCGTTGCGGCGGGCACGGGTCATCACGTCGCGGCACTGATCGACCAGTACCAGCATGTGCAGCTCGTCCTCGTGCTCGGCCGTGGGATCGGCATGGTGCGCCCGCCAGGCTTCGGTAAAGCGCAAAACCTCGGCACTCAGATGGACGAAGGGCGACTCGAATTCGATGAGGCGCGGCTGCACCCGGGTCAGTTCCGGCTCCAGCCCCATGGCGCCGATGCGCGTCGCCAGCACCTGGAGCGCTTCGAGCAGTTGCGCCTCGGTGTGCAGTTGCCAGCGCCCTTCACTGTCTGCATCGGTTGCAGAGTCCGCCTGGCCGAAAACAGCGTCCCACAAGGCCAGTTTGTCCTCGATCGATCCTGCGGCCAGCCAGAGCGAATCATCGCGGTGATGGAACACCGAGTCAAAGCAGTCCTTGAGGCGTGCGGCATCGGGCACCGGAGGCAGGATGCGGCCCATGGCGCGACGCCACAGCTCGCTGAAAAATCCGGAGTTCGGCAGGATGCCGGCATCGGTGTAAAGATCGACCTGCTGGGTGCCACGAAAGAGCTGTTGCACATGGCGCCGCAGGGTGGCACGGTGCTTCTGGTTGCTGACGACGATGTCGAGCAGGGTTGCAAAGGCCGAGGTCGCCATTTCAGTGCTCTGTGGCTCATAGGGGCGCAGGGCATCGATCAGCGCAATGAAAAAGCGCAATGCGCCCTCGGGAGTATCGGCATAGGGTCGTTCGAGAACGGCAAGCAGATTTGCTGGGGACATGGACGAAGTGTACTGAATCTGTAGAAAGCGGTTATCTGCCGAAGACCTTGCTAACGCGGGATTCCCCTTCTGGAACAGGCGACGGAGAACACGGAGTCAAAAAAACGGCAAAGGCGCTGGCCGGCTGGCTGCAGCGAGGCATCTCCAGGAGGCGGCTGGATTATGCGGCCGCAGCGAAACAAATATGCACTGCCATGCCGCGGCCCCCGAGGCCTGGGTGGAATTCTAACCGTGCCCGATGCAGCTCGGCAATGCGGCGGACGATGGAAAGCCCCAGCCCGCTGCCGCTGGAAAAGTCGGCACTGGCGAGACGGTGAAAGCGCTGGCCGAGGCGCTCGCGTTCAATTGCGGACACGCCCCTGCCATCGTCGGCGACGGAGAGTACGGTTTCGTTGCCGGCCGTGACGATGGCGACTTCGACATGCAAGGCGCCGGCATGCCGCAGCGCATTGTCGGCCAGATTGCGCAACAGCACGCGCAGCAACACGGGATTGCCGGCGATGGTCGCCTCGCCCTCTTTGAGCACCAGGTCGCAGTCGCGCGCCACGGCCTCGCCCGCCAGGGCCGAGAGGACATCTTCCGCCAGCGGGCGCAGGGCAACCGGTTGCAATGCTTGCGGTGTCGACGCATCCAGTCGCGCCAGGGTCAGCATTTGCTCGACCAGATGCGTGGCGCGGTCGCAACTGGCGACGATCTTCTGCAAGGCGTGCTGCCGTTCGGCTTCACTTGCCGCCGCTTGCGCCACTTGCGTCTGGGCCTTGAGCGCCGCCAGCGGCGTGCGCAACTCGTGGGCGGCATCGGCGGTGAAGCGACGCTCGTTGTCGAGTGCGCGAGTGATGCCGGCGAACAACTCGTTCATGCGCGAAACCAACGGGGCGATTTCGGCAGGTGTTGCGGCCAGCGACAGCGGTGCGAGATTGTCGGCTGCACGTGTCGCCAGCTCGCGCGTCACGCCAGCCAGCGGCATCAGCGCACGGCGCACGGCGAAGGCGAGCAGCAGCGCCAGTAGCGGCAGTGCAAACAGGAGCGGTTGCAATAAATGCATGATGAGCTCCTGCGCCACGGCCCCGCGTGTTTCGTCGATCTCGCCGACATGGATCATCAATTGATGTTCCGGCACGGTCGTCGAAAACACCCGCCAGCGTCGGCCTTCGATCTCGCGCTCGGCGAAGCCTGGCGCGTTGCTGCCGAGCGGAACCTGCGGCGCATTGGCCGAGGACAGGCGCAGCTCGCCATTCGCGGTGTAGGCCTGGAACGCCACCTTGCGTGCGTAGTGGTGCAACAGCGGCGTTTGCAGTACTTCTTCTTCATGCAGCTCGTGCAGCGACTGCGCCACCAAGATCGCGGCGGCCTGCGCGAGATGCGCATCGAGCAGTTCATCGACAGCATGGCGCGCCTCGCGGTAGGTGAAGGCGGCTGCAGCCAGCCACACCGTGCCGACGGCCAGCAGGGTCAGGCTGATCAGGCGCAAACGCAGCGACAGCGGACGGGCAATCATGTTTTCGGAATCACGTAGCCGATCCCGCGCAGGTTGCGGATTGTCTCGCTGCCAAGCTTGCGTCGCAGGTGATGAATAAACACCTCGACCGCGTTGCTGCCGATTTCATCGCCCCAGGCGTAGAGCTGCTCTTCGAGCTGGGCGCGCGAAAACGCTCGTCCCGGATGCTGCATCAGGGCATGGAGCAGGGCGTATTCGCGTGCCGAGAGCTCGACCTCGCCGCCATCCTTGGTCACCCGCCGTGTCGCCGGATCGAGCGTGATACCGGCGGCTTCCAGCAGCGGCGCCGGCGCGCCAGCGGCACGCCGCAGTAAGGCCCGCAGCCGCGCCTGGAGTTCGCTCATGTCGAACGGCTTGACCAGGTAATCATCGGCGCCGGCATCGAGCCCGCGGATGCGGTCGTCGACCGTGTCGCGGGCGGTGAGGATCAGCACCGGCAGCGCGTTGCCCTTCGCTCGCAGTTGCGCCAGCACGGTGATCCCGTCCTTTCGCGGCAAGCCGAGATCGAGTACCGCTGCCGCGTAGTCCTCGCCGGCCAGCGCAGCCTCGGCGGCGACGCCATCCGTCGCCCAGTCGACCGCGTACCCGGCCTGTTTCAGGCCGACGTGAATCGCATCGCCGAGCAGCGCGTCGTCTTCAGCCAGCAGGATTCTCATCGCGCGGTGACCTTTTCCATCCGCTAATCATCGCACGAACCAGATTCTCGCCGTGCAGGCGGCTGCTGACGATGACGCCGGCGATATGCACGACGACCAGCGCCATCATGGCATCGCCGAGCGTTTCATGCAGCTCCTCGAACAGCTCGCCGCCGATCTCCTCATAGGTCAGCCAGCCGCTGATCACCGTCAGCACGCCAAGACCGAGCAGCAAGAAGACGGCGACCGCACCGACTGGATTGTGGCCAATGTAGTGCTGTGGATGACCGGTGAACAGCGATTTGAGGTAGGCCCAGACCTTCGCTGGCGTCGGCCAGAACTCGGCAAAGCGCGCGTAACGGCCGCCGACGAAACCCCACAGCAGGCGGAATGCCAGCAGGCCGCCGACGACATAGCCGGCGATGACATGCACGTCACGCCAGCGTTCCGATTCAGCGCTGAAGAAGGCGACAAAAAAGGAAATCGCGAGCGACCAGTGGAACAGGCGCGTCGGTAAATCCCAGACGCGGATGCGGTTTGGAGCCGGTGTCATGGCGGGCCTCATTTCGGGATGCGGATGCCGCGTTCGCGGTAATCGCCGGCCGCCGCCTGGGTGTGGCAGGCGGCGCAGTTGGCGGGGCTCTTGATGGCGGCGCGTTGCCAGGTCGCCGGCGCGACTTCGTCGTGTTCGTGGCGGAACCAGGCCGTCTCGCTGATGCGCAGCGCCGGTTTGCCATTGGCATCGCGACTGGCGCGGCGGCCGGAATTTTTCACCAGAAAGTCGGTGATGGCGCGACGGCGAGCTTCGTCCATGCTGGCGTCCGTGCCGAAGTGTTTGGGCAGGCCGTTCATCAGCGCGCGCCACGAGGCGGCATCGAGCAGTTGCGGCGGATAGGCGATATGGCAGGAGGTGCATTCTTCCTCGAACGCCGCGCTCTTCGGCAGCGGGAAGCGGTCAGCCAGCGCCGGCAGGGCGAAGGCGGTGAGCAGCAGTGCGACAAGCGGCTTGTTCATGTCATTTCTCCTTTATTTGAGCGTCAGCAACCAAGCCAGCACGTCGGCTTTTTCCCCGGCGCTGCATTCGCGGCCAACGACATCGTTGCAATTGCGGCGGAACCATTTGTCCACCTTGGCGGCGCGGGTGAAGCGCTCGGTGTTTGCCGCCGGCGCCAGCGGGGCGATGGTCTTGCCGGTCTTGTCGTGACGTCCCGGTTGCGTCGGGCGGGCGGTGTGACAGGTGGAGCAGCTCCAGTCGCTGCCGTGTTTGTCACTGAAAAAACGTGCGCCGCGTTCGGCCACGGCGGGCGCCCCGGCTTCCGTTTCGAAACGGCTCAGAAAATCACGTGGCGTTTCAGCAAAGACGCTGCCGGAAACGAGCGCAGCCAGAATGACTATCGAATAACGCATGATGACCTCCATGAATGGCGGGTAATGGAGGCATCATGCAGGTGGCGACTTAACCCTGCCTTAATCTGGAAGCGCGATTATTTGACGACCGTTACCGGCTGGCTTGCCAGATGCATCACCGCCAGCGTGGTCGAGCCGAGCAGCGTACTTTCCACCGCGCCGAGGCCGCGGCTGCCCATCACGATCATCTCCGCATTGCCGGCTTGCGCTGCCTGCGCCAGCGTTTCCGCCACCGGGCCGAGCAGCACCCGTGGCGTGCAGGGCACGCCGGCGGCATCGAGCAGCGCACGCGCCGAAGCCAGCGTATCGCCCCCTTGCGATTCCTGCATCGCCTCGATTTCTTCCGTCTTCATGAAGCGCTTGAGTTCCCAGGCGTCCGACGGTGGCACCACGGTGACGAGGATGACATCGACCGCCGCGCACGCGTGCGCCAGGCGAATCACATGGCGCACGGCGCTTTCGGCATGCGCGGAACCATCGACGGCAAGCAGGATTTTCATGGAGGCATTCTCATCGGGTGAGTGACGGGGTGACTGACGCCAAGTTTAGTCCGCGGCGGGCCCGCTGTTAGAATCGGCCGCCTGTTTCTACCGGGTGGCGGTGATGCAATTCACGATGGGTTTTATTTTTTTGCTGCTGGCGCCAGCCGCATGGGCAGCCGGCATCTCTGTACCGGCAGCGCACGATATTCCGCCGGGTATTCCACTCGAGTTCCTGTTTTTCGCCGCCACCTTGCTCGGTGTTGCGCTGTTTCATCGCCATGTGTTGCCGATTGCCCTCGGCGGCTTGGCGGTGCTGATTGCCTATAAGCTCGGCTTTACCGGATTCAAGGCGGGCGCGGGCTTTGCGGGGCTCATCGCACACATGGCGCACGAGAGTGTGCTGCTCGGTAATCTGTTCGGGCTGCTGCTGGGCTTTGCGCTGCTGGCACGGCATTTCGAGGACAGCGGCGCGCCCGACGTCCTGCCGCGGCTGATGCCGGCAGGCTGGCGCGGCCCGTTTGTCTTGCTATGCCTGATTTTCGTGCTCTCGGCCGTGCTCGACAACATCGCGGCGGCGCTGATCGGCGCCACGGTGGCAGCCAGCGTGTTCCGCCGCCGTGTGCATGTCGGCTATCTCGTCGCCATTGTCGCTGCATCGAATGCCGGCGGTTCCGGCTCGGTGGTCGGCGACACCACGACGACCATGATGTGGATCGATGGCGTCTCGCCCTTCGACGTGCTGCACGCCTATGTCGCGGCGGGCGTGGCGCTGGTGGTGTTCGGCATTCCTGCGGCCCTCATGCAGCAGCGCTGGCAGCCGATGGGCGCCGATTTCCATGCCGCATCGAAGATCGACTGGCCACGCCTGGGTATCGTCGGCTTCGTCCTCGTTGCCGCCATCATCACCAACGTCATGGTGAATTTTCTTTTTCCCGTGGCGGCCGACCATTTTCCGTTTCTCGGGGCGGCGGTGTGGCTGGCCCTGCTCCTCGGCGTTCCCGTGCGTGCGCCGGAATGGAGCCTGTTGCCGGATGCGGCGCGGGGCGCGGTGTTCCTGCTCTCACTCGTTACTGCCGCCTCGCTGATGCCGGTTGAAGCCTTGCCGTCCGCCTCCTGGCCGATGACGCTCGGTTTAGGTTTTGTCTCTGCCGTGTTTGACAACATTCCGCTCACCGCGCTGGCGTTGAAGCAGGGCGGTTATGATTGGGGCTTTCTCGCTTACGCCGTCGGTTATGGCGGCTCGATGCTGTGGTTCGGCTCTTCGGCGGGCGTGGCGGTGGCGAGTCTGTTTCCCGAGGCGAAGTCGGTCGGGCAATGGGTGCGTCACGGCTGGCCGGTTCTGGTGGGCTATGTGGTCGGGTTTTTTGTGCTGCTGGCGGTGTCGGGCTGGCAACCGCATTCACCGCACAAGGCGGCCATCGCCATCTCGCCAGCGCCGACTTTTTGAGGTGCTCGCCTTGCTGAAATTTCTCGCTCTATTTTCCTTTCCCTTCACTGCATTCGCCGCAGGCGCAGAGGGTTCGCCGGTGGGCGAGAATCTTTTGTGGCTGGCGCTGATCCTGATGAGCGCGCGGCTCTTCGCGCCGCTCGCCCAGCGCATCGGTTTTCCTGCCGTACTGGGCGAATTGCTGCTTGGCGTAGCGCTGGGTAATCTGACACTACTGGGCATTACATTTTTCGGCACGATTACGCATGATCCGATCATCGCCTTCATCGCCGAACTCGGCGTGATCGTGTTGCTGCTGCAAATCGGGCTGGAGACGCGGCTCAAGGATATGGTCGCGGTTGGCCCGCGCGCCTTTGGCGTCGGCGCCATTGGCATCGTCATGCCCTTCGTGCTGGGCGCCTGGGTTGTCGGGCCGTGGCTGCTGCCGGGCAAGGATGCCAATGCCTATCTTTTCCTCGGCGCGACGCTTTCGGCCACCTCGGTGGGGATTACCGGCCGTGTCTTTCGCGATCTGGGCAAGCTTGATTTACCCGCTGCGCGTATCGTGCTCGGCGCAGCGGTGATCGACGATGTGCTGGGCCTGGTGATTCTCGCCGTGGTCTCCAGTCTGGTTTCCGTCGGCACGGTGAGTGCTGGCGCAGTCGGCCTCATCCTCGCCAAGGCAGTGCTGTTTCTCGGCGGCAGCATTGGCATCGGCCGCTTGATCGCACCGTGGACCAGCCGTTCATTAGCCAGGCTCGATGCCGGTCCGTCGATGCTGTTCGCCCAGGTGTTGTCCACTGCGCTGGCCTTGTCGTGGCTGGCGCATGTCATGGGGCTGGCGCCCATCATCGGCGCTTTTGCCGCCGGGCTGCTGTTCGAGCCGGTCTTCCTGCGCAAGTTCGAGCGCCCGGCCATCGTGCGCGAGATCGAGCCGCTGTTGCCAACGGACTTGCCTGTCGGCGAGCCGGGGCTGGCGAGGTTGGTTGAGCGCCTGCGGGTAATTCTGGCCAGGCACAGCGGACACCAGCACGAACACATGATCGAGCCGATCGGCTACTTCTTCGTCCCGGTGTTTTTTGTTCTGACCGGCATGCAGGTCGATTTGCAGACGCTGGCCGATCCCTCGATTCTCATCGTCGGCCTCGGCGTGACGGCGGCGGCGATTCTCGGCAAGCTGGTCGCCGGCCTGGCCGCCGGTCGCGAAGCGGGAGGCTGGCTGGTGGGGTGGGGCATGGTGCCGCGCGGCGAGGTCGGCCTCATTTTCGCCATGACCGGACGCCAATTGGGCGTCATGAGCGAGGCGATGTTCTCCGTCATCGTCATCATGGTGATCCTTACCACGCTGATTACGCCTCCGGTATTGACGCTGCTGCTGAAAAGTCGGCGCTCGTGATACGGCGCACCCGGATGTCCCGGGTGCAGCCGTCAGTATCAATCCCAGTGATGACGCCCGCGCCATTCGTGGCGCTCATGGCGGTCATCCCAGCCATCGTGGTCGCGATGATGCCCGTGATGTTTCCAGTGGCCGTGGCCGCGAGCGCGCTCTGAAACGTAGTATCCGGGGGAGGCGTAATACACCACCGGGCGCGGCGCGACATATACCGGAGCGGGCGCATATGCCGGTACATACTCAACCCGGCGGCCACGATCATTTACCACATACACGCCGGTCGCCGCGCCCAGTGCGCCGCCGATCAGCGCGCCATTGCGACCGCCGACCTGCTGGCCGATCACGGCACCTGCCGCACCGCCGAGCGCGCCGCCCAGGGCGACATCAACCGAACCGCCATGAGCTTCTGCTGCGCCGGTGGCAAAGAGGAGCGCCGAACACAGTGTCAGTGCAATTCCGTTTTTTGTTTTCATGATGTTTCTCCGTTGCTTCGTTGAGTGACGCCTGCAGAATAACGGCGCAGGCCGGAGAATGTATTTGCTGAGCGTAAGGCTTTGTAACAAGACGTCACGAGGGGCGCTGCGTGAAATGGCAAATACGCTCACCCCGTTCTTTCCCGTCACCCGTCCCGGTTCTGCATTCCATGCGGTCAGATGCAGGCATTTCAGGGTGACAGCGGGCCGGACCTGGAGTTTCCCGCGGCAGTGGATTTTCAATCCCGAGGCGGCAGGCCAAGTTGGCGGATATCGTTGCGCAATGCGGCGACTTCCTCGCGCAGTTCCTTGATGTCGCGGTGCATATCGCGGCGCAGCTTTGATTCGTCCTCGCCAACGAAGAACGCGGCGATCGAGGCGGTGGTCAGCGAGAGCATGCCGAAGCCGACAATCACGATGAACACTGCGAAGATTCGCGCCGCCGTGGTCGTCGGCACCAGGTCGCCATAGCCGACCGTGGCGCCGGTGGTAAAGGCCAGCCACAGGCCTTCGCCGTAGCTGTGTACCGTCGGTTCCAGCCAGTAGAAGATGGCACCGGACAGTGCCAGCAGGATGGCACCGGCGGCGAGTATCCACAGTGTCGCCGTGCTGCGGAACATCTCGCGCGCCATCGCCAGCGTCCGCGCCAGCAGCAGCGAGGCCCATACCACGCGCATCACCCGGGTAAGCGCCACCCATTGCTCTTCGATCCCGAACAGGCTGGCCGTTGCAGCCACAATGATGATCAGGTCGAGCCAGTTGCGCAGGGCATAGTGAACCGGTTAGCGGCTGATCCGCATCATCCACAGCAACTCGGCGCTGAAGGCCAGCAGGATCAGCGCGTCCAGCATACGGCCGAGGTGGTGCCATCCGGCAGCGAGCGGCGCCAGGTCGAGCCACAGCGCTGGCAGCGCGAGCAGCGCAATGGCCGTCATTGGCCAGCGCAGGCGCTGGGCCCAGTGGTGGGCAGCCGGTGTATCGTGCGGTGCGACGCCGCCGACGCCAAAGAAAATGCGTAAATCGAGCATCCGGCAATCATAGCGCAGCCGAACGTGGACATATCACGGCGTATGCCGGCGATCAGGATGATTGCATTTGATTTGACCTAAGGAAACTCAGAATAGCTACCAAAGGAATCGCTGAACAAGTAGCCGCAGCGAGCAACGGCAGATTCAAATCGAGACGGAATCGTGACGCGAACGAGATTTTCATCCGACAGAAGGCTCTTTTTGGCATCGGCGGCGGGGTATCCCCCGGCATTTCGCCCATGCCGGACGCACCTCTCCCGTCAGGGGGCGTTCCCATTTCACGAGATTCAGCATCGCCAGCATGGCGAAGGCACGATTGGCATTCAGACTCTTTCCAGAAACCAGAGCTTGAAAAATTGTTGCTGAGTGCCAACATCTTGGGCTTGTTGCCTCACTACGGAAAAAGGAATGAAGAACCATGCGCTCCAATCCAGATAGATTTCTGTTCAGGCTCGCCTGGTCAGTGCTGGCATCGGCATCGCTTATTGTCCTATGGAATTACTTTCCACTACTGATTGGTACCGTTTCAGGGGCGGAAACCGCAGCACCACGTTTGGTAATGCCACGGGGCGATTTGGCAGCGGATGAAAAATCCACGATTGAAATATTTGAAAAGTCCAAAGGTTCCGTGGTGTTCATTAACACCCAGGAGCAGGTCTTGGACGTGTGGACCCGGGATGTGCTTTCGGTGCCCAAGGGCAGCGGTTCGGGCTTCATCTGGGACGATGCGGGTCATGTGGTCACGAATTTTCATGTGATTCAAGGCGCCAACGAAGCGCATGTAAAACTGGCCGACGGACGTGATTACAAGGCGGCTCTCGTTGGCGCAAGTCCAGCCCATGATATTGCAGTATTGAAGATCGGCATTGCTATCAAGCATCCTTCACCGGTGCCCATTGGTGAAAGTCGTAATCTCAAAACCGGGCAAAAGGTGTTAGCCATTGGCAATCCCTTTGGACTCGACTGGACCCTTACCGCAGGCATTATTTCTGCGTTGAATCGATCCTTGTCTGGCGAAAATGGTGACATCATCGAGCACCTTATCCAGACGGATGCTGCGATAAATCCCGGCAATTCTGGAGGGCCTCTTCTGGATTCGGCGGGAAGGCTCATCGGGATGAACACTGCCATATACAGTCCGAGCGGGGCCAGTGCCGGGATCGGCTTTGCAGTTCCCGTGGATACGATCAACAGGGTAGTCCCGCAACTGATTCGTGAAGGCAAGTACATACGGCCTACGATTGGAATAGCGGCCGATGAAGAAATCAACCAGCGCCTGATGGATGCTTTCAATGTCAAAGGCGTGTTTGTACTAAGAGTAGCAAAAGGATCTACGGCCGAGGTAGCGGGCTTAAGAGGGGCGAGGTTCTCCCGAGATGGCAGCATCGTGCCTGGTGACATCATCGTAGCAGTCGAAGGCAAGCCAATAGATTCGGTCGGAAAACTATTGGCGGAATTAGACGAATACAAGGTCGGCGACACGATTCGACTTGTCGTCTTGAGGGGAAGGGGCCGAGTCGAGGTTTCAGTTGCCTTGCAGCCGGGCGTGTAAGGGTGGCTGTCGCCTCCCTGTTTTCCCGGCAGCATCGCTTCAGTTCAGGGGCTTGAAAACCCAAATTGCTGCCCATATTTCGCCTCCGAAACCGCCGGAGTGGCCGGCGGCATTTTGAACGAAAGGAGAGATGCAATGTATCGAACCTTGTTTCCCGGTGATTTGTTTGCCGAGCTGGATCGTCTGCAACGCCAAGTACAGCGTTTTACCGGTCCAAGCACCAGCATTCGTGGTGTTGGCCGCAACGGATTCCCGGCGCTAAATGTTGGTGGCACCCCTGATTCAGTCGAAATTTACGCTTTTGCACCGGGCCTCGACCCTGCCAAGCTGGATGTAACGATAGAACGTGGAGTTCTGACGTTGTCGGGCGAGAGGCCAAATGAATTACCTGACGAAGACAGGAATGCGACCGTGCATATTGGAGAGCGTTTTAGCGGCCGTTTCAGCCGGACAGTGAGCCTGTCCGACGATGTCGATCCCAACCGCGTAACAGCCGAATACGGCGATGGTGTTCTTCATATCAGTATTAAACGCCATGAATCGGCGCAGCCCCGTCGTATCGAAGTCAAGAGCCATTAAAGGAGAACGATCATGTCTGATACCAATGTCAGCACTACAAATCAAGAACCGGCTCGCAACGAAGTCAGAACGATGCTACCTCCCGTAGACGTGGTCGAAGATGCTTCGGGGATCACCCTCTATGCCGATTTGCCCGGTGTGCCCAAGGACAAACTCAGTGTCCGAGTCGAGGCCGATACGCTTACGATCGAAGGAGAGATGACGCTGCCCTTGGCTACGAACATGGAAGCGAGTCATGCCGAGGTCCAGTTGCCCCGCTACTGGCGTGCCTTCACGCTGGGCCAGGAACTGGATCGAGATAATGTATCCGCCGAATTCAAGCAAGGCGTGCTCAAGCTGCGTATTCCCAAAGCCGAGCATGCGAAGCCGCGCAAGGTGGAGATACAGATCCTCTGATACTTTTTTCCAGGGTGGTCGCAGACTTGATTGCGGCCACCCTTTGATAAAGGAGATTTGAGATGAAACTGGAAAACGTGAAAGAAAACTTCAGCTCTTTCTGGGGCAACCTCGCCGAGGGTTGGCGTCATTTATGGGCATCAGCCGGCAGTGCAATGACCAGCTTCAAACCGGGAGCAAATACGAATCTTCCGGCAGCAGCAGATGTTGATGACGACCTTTATCTACCCAGTCGTGGCTGGGCAATGCTGGGCGGCGACCTGTTCGAAGACAAGGATCGACTTGTGGTTCGCCTGGAAACCCCGGGCATGTCAAAGGAGGATATCAATATCGAGATACACGATGATGCTTTGGTAATATCAGGCGAAAAGCGCTTTGAGCACGAGAACTCGCAGGGCCGCTGGCGGGTGATGCAATGTGCGTACGGCAGCTTCCGCCGGGTCATCCCTCTGCCGGCGGCAGTCAAGACCGAAGCGGCGCGAGCTTCCTATAGGAATGGCGTACTAAGGGTTGAATTGCCCAAGGCGATACCGGGGAAGCCCAGGGGCGTCACGATCAAAGTAGAGTAGTGCGCTTGGTATCTCGCCTTGTTTGAAACAAATTTTTGCAATTGGATTTGAACTGGAGATATATCAAATCATCTGATCGCACGTTCGTTTGACAACTCACTGTTTGGCTCTTCACGAGACAGATGAATACGATAGCGACCGAAAAGCGACGCACAAAATACAGCACGAGTCATGGCCGGCCTCATTCAGGCTCAAGCGCCAACCATTTCCAGAGATTGGCTCTGAAAATTCGTATTTCATCTCATCCCGGTAAAAGCCATTCAATTGACTTGAAGCCTGATAAGGAGATTTACGAAAATGCCCTGGACAACTAAAAAAGCGCTTCTTTCAATCGCGGTGGTCATCACAGCTGCCTTCGCCACAGGCTATGAGCTCCATAATTATCTTGGAGCCAACATTGCTCATGCCAATTCCACTCCAGTCGCAGCGAGTTTATCTATCACCGGTAGGGGATTGCCCGATTTCACGAACATTGTTGCTTCGCAAGGACCCGCAGTTGTGAATATCAGCGTTACTGGATCGAAGACAAAATCCTTCATTCAACGCTTCCCCGGTTTCCCCGGTTTCCCCGGTTTCCCAGATGACGATGAAGATAATCCTTTTAAGGATTTCTTTCCTCGTTTCAATGGTCCCATGCCTCGCGACGTGGAACCGGTGCGCGGATTGGGTTCAGGTTTCATTGTCAGTCCGGATGGGGTAATCCTGACCAATGCCCACGTTGTGGCCGGCGCAAAAGAGGTGACCGTCAAGCTTACCGACAAACGTGAATTTCAGGCTAAGGTCGTGGGGGTGGACAAGCCGTCTGATGTCGCCGTATTGCGGATATCAGGAAGCAATTTGCCGGTTGTCCGGATCGGCGATGCTTCGCGCACCAAGGTGGGCGAATGGGTTCTCGCCATCGGATCGCCCTTTGGATTCGAGAACAGCGCAACAGCGGGGATTGTCTCCGCCAAGTCGCGCTCGCTTCCCGATGAAGGCTATGTTCCATTCCTGCAGACCGATGTCGCCATCAATCCAGGCAACTCCGGTGGTCCGCTGTTTAACGCCGAAGGCGAAGTAATCGGCATCAACTCGCAGATTTTTAGCCGCAGCGGTGGTTACCAGGGGTTATCGTTCGCGATCCCGATTGACATTGCGATGAAGGTCGAGAAACAACTGCTGGAGCACGGCAAGGTAAATCATGGGCGCCTCGGAGTAACGATCCAGGAGGTGAATCAGCAACTCGCCGATTCGTTTGGACTGGACAAACCCAAGGGCGCATTGGTGAGTTCGGTGGAAAAGGACAGTCCAGCCGACAAGGCGGGTATCAAGGCTGGGGATGTCATTTTGCAATTCAATAATGTTGAGATCGGACGTTCAACGGATCTGCCTCCGCTGGTTGCCGATTTAAACCCTGGTACTGCCGCGAATTTGAGTTTCTGGCGCAATGGCAAGAAGATGGATACATCAGTCACTGTCGGAACCATGACAGTCGCCGGAACCGGGGAGGAAATTGCTTCCGATGCCAGCAATCAAAAGCTGGGACTCGTCGTGCGGCCATTGACGGCAGCAGAAAAAGCCCAATCGCATTTGGATCATGGTCTCATCGTTGTGGATGTCTCCGGTCCTGCCGAGCATGCTGGCGTCAGGCCCGGCGATATTGTTGTAGCCGCCAACGGGAAGCCCATTAATGCGATTGAGGATCTTCGCTCCGCAATCAAGGCAGCGGGCAAGCATATTGCCCTATTGATTAGTCGCGATGGCCAGCAACGCTATATGCCGCTTGATCTCGGCTGACGCTTGAATAATAAAATTCAATTAAGGGAACACTGAATAAGCACCAACCACTGTGACCGATTCCTTCGTCATGCAGTCAGACGGAAGGTATCGATCACGAGAGAGAAGACGATGAAGCGCCTGTGGACTTTGCCAAGGTCCACTAGCGCGGCTTGGCGAAGAATGCCAATCGTGTCTTCGCCATGCTGGCGATGCTGGATCTCGTGAAATGGGGACGCCCCTGACGGGAGAGGTGCGTCCGGCATGAGTGAAATGCCGGGGGATACCCCGCCGCCGATGCCAAAAAGAGCCTTCTTTCCGATGAAAATCTCGTTCGCGTCACGATTCCGTCTCGATTTGAATCTGCCGTTGCTCGCTGCGGCTACTTGTTCAGCGATTCCTTTGGTAGTTCGCGGAGTACATGGCGACGGCGTTTCATGATGGCTTCGGCAGCTGTCATCTGTCGCTCGGACTCGGGATCAAAGGCCGTCACACGAAAACCATCCGGCGACTAGTGAGATGCATGGCGTCACCCTTTTCCAGCTTCAGCGCCGCCAGCGCTTCTTTCGGCAGGATGACGCCGACCGAGTTGCCGATCTGGGTGAGTTTGAGTGTGAAGTGCATGGCGGCCTCCTTGAGCGTTATTACTGACGTAATACTGTTGGGGTCACAGGTGAACGGCAAATAGTGTTTCAGGGGTGAAATATCTTCATAAAGCACTTTCGGTTGCTGTTCCATCCATCTTGTTTTTATTGATTTTGTCCATTTAATTTAGTTTCGAATATGCACCTAAGCCCTTGTTGCCGCTGAAAAAATTCGCTTTAGCCCCTTGACCCTCAAAAAAAAGTGGCATAAAGTGGGAATCAGTGGGAGGCAGTGGGGAATTTTTGTGGATTCCCCGGCCAACGGAGGGTTCCATGTTCCAGGGTGCAGCGCTGCTTAATCTTGACGCCAAAGGCCGCATGGCGCTGCCGGCAAAACATCGTGACGCCTTGCTGGCGGCAGGCGAGGGCCGGCTGGTGCTCACCGCACACCCGCATCGCTGTCTGCTGCTCTATCCACAGCCGGCATGGGAGCCGATCCGCGCCCAGATCCTCGCTGCGCCGAGCCTGCAAATCGAGTCCGCGATGGTGCGCCGCCTGCTGGTCGGTTTTGCCGAGGAGCTTGAGCCAGACAGCGCAGGGCGCTTGCTGATTTCACCCTCGCTGCGCCAATACGCCGGGCTGGAAAAGGAAATCTGGCTGGTCGGCCAGGGCAGTCATTTTGAAGTGTGGTCGGATGCCGGCTGGCGCGCGCAGCAGGAGGCGATTTTCGCGCTGGGCGACAAACTGCTTCCCGCAGGACTTGAAAACCTTGCGCTGTGAGTGCCGACTCTTCCCATATCACCGTGCTGCTGGCCGAAGCGGTCGCAGCGCTGGCCATCAAGCCCGCTGGAATTTACGTCGATGCGACCTTCGGTCGTGGCGGCCACAGCCGGCGCATTCTGGAAGCGCTCGGCCCGGACGGACGGCTGGTTGCGCTGGATCGCGATCCGGTGGCGATAGCGGCCGGACAGGCCACCGTCGATCCGCGTTTTACGCTGGTGCATGCGCATTTCAGCCGGATCGATGCCGTGCTGGACGAGTTGGGCATCGCGCAGGTGGATGGCGTGTTGCTGGATATTGGTGTGTCCTCGCCACAACTGGATACGCCCGAGCGGGGCATGAGTTTTCGTTTCGATGCGCCGCTGGATATGCGCATGGATACGACGCAGGGGGAGACCGCCGCCGGGTTCCTGGCGCGGGCAACGCAATCCGAAATAGAGAGGGTGGTTAAAGACTATGGCGAAGAACGGTTTGCTCATGCGATTGCAAAGGCGCTTGTGGCTGCTCGGAGCGAGCACGGTATTGGACGCACAAAGGAACTTGCCGCGCTCGTGGCGTCAGTCGTGCGTACACGCGAACCGGGCCAGCATCCGGCGACGCGCACCTTCCAGGCCCTCCGGATTCATGTCAACCGCGAGCTTGAGGAGCTGTCGCTAGCGCTTCCCCAATGTTTTGGGCGCTTGGCGCCTGGAGGACGGTTGGCCGTGATCAGTTTTCATTCACTCGAGGATCGCATTGTCAAGCGCTTCATGCGTGCGGGCGCCAGGCCGCCCGAGCCGCCCAAGGACATTCCGATTCGTGCCGCCGATCTGCCGGCGCCGACTTTGCGGCTGATTGGCAAGCCGGTGTTTCCGTCGGACGCGGAAGTGAGCGCCAATCCGCGCTCGCGCAGCGCGGTGCTGCGGGTGGCCGAGAAGATGCCCGGCGCTTTGACCGCCGCTTTGGCCACGAAGGCGACTGCGAATATGGCTAAAAAGGCAGGTGGCTAGATGGCCCGCCTCAATTTCATTCTGTTGCTGATTGTGGTGGCGTGCGCACTGGCGGTGGTGCGCGCCAATCATGAAGCGCGAAAACTGTTCGTGGCGATGGAGGCCGAGCAAAAACGCATGCGCGCTTTGGATGTCGAGTGGGGCCAGTTGCAGCTTGAGCAAAGCACCTGGGCTGCCCATGTGCGGATCGAGAAACTGGCGCGTGAAAAGCTTGGCATGCATCCCCCTGTCGCCGGCCAGATCATCGCCGCTGATGCGGCGGTGACGCGATGAACGGATATCCGGGTGCAACGGCGAGGCCATGAAGTCGATCAAATTTTCCCGCAGCCCGCTGCTTTCACAGCGTCTGCCGTTGTGGCGGCAGCGTCTGGTGCTGGGTTTGCTGCTGGGCAGCTTCGTCGTCCTGGCGGGGCGCTCGCTTTACCTGCAGGGAATCGACAACGAATTTCTCGGCGACAAGGGGCGTGCGCGTTTCGAGCGGGTGATCGATATTGCCGCCACGCGCGGCCGCATCACCGATCGCAATGGCGATGTGCTGGCCGTGGCGACGCCGGTGCGCTCGATCTGGGCGATTCCCGAGGACGCGCAAATGAAGCCGGCGCAAACGCGCGCGCTGGCGCAGTTGTTGAGAATGGATGTGAGTGAAATCAATCGCAAGCTCGCTTCGGAGCGCGAGTTTGTCTATCTCAAACGCCAGCTGCCGCCGGACGTTGCTGATCAGGTGACAGCGCTGCGACTGCCGGGGATTCACCAGAAGGCCGAATATCGGCGCTATTACCCGTCGGGCGAGGTGACCGCGCACATGCTGGGGTTTACCGGCGTCGATGACACCGGGCAGGAAGGCATCGAGCTGACGCTTGAGTCGCAACTGGCGGGCAAGCCCGGTAGCCGACGGGTGATCAAGGATAGGCGCGGCAATGTGGTGGAAGATGTGGAAAGTGTGCATCCACCGGTCGAGGGGCGCGACATCACGCTGGCACTGGATGCCAAGATCCAGTATCTCGCCTACACCTATCTGCGCCAGTCGATCATTGAAAACCGGGCCAAGGCAGGCAGTGCGGTGGTGCTCGATGCGCGCAGCGGCGAAGTGCTGGCGCTGGTCAACCTGCCGACCTACAACCCGAACAATCGCGTCGGCCTTTCCGGCGCCCAGTTGCGCAATCGGGCGCTGACCGACAGCTTCGAGCCCGGGTCGACGATGAAGCCATTTGCCATCGGGCTGGCGCTGGAAAAAGGCAAGGTGCGCTTCGACACGCCGATTCAGACGGCGCCGGGCAAGCTCAGCATCGGTTCGGCGACGATCTCCGATGCCCATGTCAATGGCGTGTTGACCGTGGCGCAGGTGATCCAGAAATCATCGAATGTTGGCGCGGCAAAAATCGCAATGTCGCTGCCGGCGGAAGATATGTGGACGATGTTCGACAGCGCCGGTTTCGGTTCGCCGCTGAAACTCGGCTTCCCCGGCGAAGTGGGAGGCCGTCTGCGCCCGGCGAAGACCTGGAAACCGATTGAACAGGCCACCATGTCGTATGGCCATGGCATTTCGGTGACGCTGATCCAGCTGGCGCGCGCCTATCTGGCATTTGCGCGTGATGGCGATCTGCTGCCGCTTTCGCTGGTGCGTCTCGATGCGCCGACATCGCCGGGCAAACCACTGTTTTCGGCGCAGACCGCACGCGAGGTACGGGCGATGCTGGAGATGGTGGTGCAGCCGGGCGGCACGGCGCCCAAGGCGCATGTGCCTGGCTATCGGGTCGCCGGCAAGACCGGCACCGCGCACAAGGTCGAAGGCGGAACCTATGCCAATAAATATGTGGCTTCGTTTGTCGGCTTCGCCCCGGTTTCCGATCCGCGCCTGGTGATTGCGGTGATGGTCGATGAGCCCTCGAACGGCAAATACTACGGCGGTGAAGTCGCGGCGCCGGTGTTTGCGCAGATCATGGGCGGCGCGCTGCGCACGCTCGGCGTGCCTTCGGATGCGCCGCTCGAAGCGCTGCCGAAAGACATCGAGCCGGTACGGGAGGAAATGTGAGCACAGAGGCGAGTGTCGTGGCGCTGGATGCCGATCGGATCTTGGCCGCGCTGGCAGCGCAGGGCATTGCCGTAGCTCGCCTGGCGAGCGACTCGCGCGTGGTGCGGCCGGGTGATGTGTTCCTCGCCTTGCCCGGTCACCGGGCCGATGGCCGCAAGTTCATCGCCGACGCGGTGGCGCGCGGCGCGGCGGCGGTGATTTGCGAAGCGGATAAAAAAGTCGGCGCTGACAATACGGCGATCGATTGCGGAGTGCCTTGTATAAGCGTTGCTCATCTCGCGCCGTGTGTCGGCGAACTGGCGCATCGGGTCTATGGCCGGCCTTCGGAACAGCTCTGGCTCGCCGGAGTCACCGGCACCAACGGCAAGACTTCGGTGTCGCAATGGCTGGCGCAGGCGCTGACGGATCTCGGCCACCGTTGCGCGGTGGTCGGCACGCTGGGCAATGGTTTCCCCGGCGCCTTGCAGGAGACCGGCTTCACTACGCCGGATGCGCTGTCCCTGCATTCGGCGCTGGCCGGTTTCGTGGCCGGCGGCGCGGATTGCTGCACGATGGAGGTATCGTCGATCGGCCTGGATGAGCACCGCGTCAGCGGCGTTGCCTTCGATGTGGCGATACTGACCAATCTGACCCGCGACCATCTCGATTATCACGGCACGATGCAAGCCTACGCGGCATCCAAGGCGCGCTTGTTCGAGATGCCTGGACTGACGGCGGCGGTACTCAACCTTGATGATCCGTTCGGCATGGCGCTGGCGGCAAGTCTCGAGGGCCGCGTGCACACGATCGGCTACACGCTGGAAAATCGGCAGGGGACAAATGAAGTTCTGTCCGCTGAAAATCTGCGGCTGACGGCTCATGGTTTGAGTTTTGAACTCAATGGCGTGCGCTTCGCCGCGCCGCTGGTGGGGCGTTTCAACGCCTCGAACCTGCTGGCGGTGATCGGTGCGCTGCGCGCCCGTGGCGAGACGCCGGCCGCGATGGCTGACGCGCTGGCGCAGCTGGCGCCGCCGCCGGGACGAATGCAGGCGCTGGGCGGGAGCGATGCGCCATTGGTGGTGGTCGATTACGCGCATACGCCGGATGCGCTGGAAAAGGCGCTCGGCGTGTTGCGTGAGGTGGCGAAGGTGCGTGGCGGCGCGCTGTGGTGCGTATTCGGTTGCGGCGGCGAGCGCGATCCGGGCAAGCGGCCGCTGATGGCGGCGGTGGCCGAACGGCTGGCCGATGCCGTGCTGGTGACTTCCGACAATCCGCGTGGCGAAGCCCCGGCGGCGATCATCGACGACATTCTGCGCGGCATGCACACGGTGCCGGTGGTGATCGAGGATCGTGCGGCAGCGATTGCCCATGCAATTGCCCATGCCGGAAACAAGGACGTGATCCTGCTGGCCGGCAAGGGCCACGAACCGTATCAGGAAATCGCCGGCGTGCGTATTCCTTTCTCCGATAGCGACGCCGCAAAGTCGGCGCTGATGAACCAACTGGGCAGCAGGATGGCCGAGCAAGATACGCTCTCCTCGTCGCTGCGAATGACAGGACGGCAAAAACAATGAAGCAGGATGTGATGATGACGCTCGACGAGGCCGCCCAATGCCTCGGCGCCACCCGCAGCGGGGAGGATTGCGGTTTTTCCGGGGTGACCACGGATTCGCGTGAATTGCAGAGCGGTGAGCTGTTCGTGGCCCTCAAGGGCGAACATTTCGACGGCCACGCGTATGTGCAGGAGGTGCTCGCACGCGGTGCGGCATGTGCGCTGGTGAGCCGTGAATTTGCCGCTGCCCAGCCCGCCTGGCCGCTTATTGCCGTAGGCGATACGCGCCTTGCGCTGGGCGCGCTGGCGGCGGCCTGGCGGCGCCGCTTCAAGCTGCCCCTGATCGGTGTCACCGGAAGTAATGGCAAGACCACGGTGAAGGAAATGTGCGCGGCGATCTTGCGTGCGGCCGGGCTCGAGGTGCTGGCTACGGCAGGCAATTTCAATAATGACATCGGCTTGCCGCTGACGCTGCTCAGGCTGCGCGAGAACCACGGCGCGGCGGTGATCGAAATGGGCATGAACCATATCGGCGAGATCGATTACCTGACGCGTCTGGCGGCGCCCACGGTGGCCGTCATCAATAACGCCCAGCGCGCACATCTGGAGGGGCTGGGCTCGGTGCAGAATGTGGCGCTGGCCAAGGGTGAGATTTTTGAAGGTCTTGGTCGCGACGGCATTGCGGTGTTCAACGCCGACGACGCGCAGGCCGAGTTGTGGCACGAGCTGGCGGCTGAGCATATCGAGCTGACGTTCGGGCTTGATCGTGCAGCCGATGTGCATGGGGAATACGCCGCGCATGGACTGGGCGGCGAGCTGCGGCTGGCGACGCCGTGGGGCGAGGCAGAGGTGATGCTGGCCGTACCCGGTCGGCATAACGCGCGCAATGCCTGTGCTGCCGCTGCGGCGACGCTGGCGACCGGGGTTTCGCTGGAGGCCGTAGTGCAGGGACTGGCAGGTTTTACCGGGGTCAAAGGCCGTTTGCAGGGTTGTCGCGGACGTCACGGGGCTTGGGTGATCGACGACAGTTACAACGCCAACCCGGATTCGCTGCGGGCGGCGATCGATGTGCTGGCCACCTTGCCGGGCAAGCGCATTCTGGTGCTTGGCGATATGGGTGAGGCTGGCGAGGCGGCCGGCCAGTTCCACGACGAAATCGGCGGCTATGCCAAGAGCCACGGCATTGATCGCCTGTTCTGCCTGGGCGAGCTGTCCGTCGCTGCGGCGCGCAATTTCGGTGAGGGCGGCGTGCACTTCACGCATCTGCCGGAGCTGGTCCGCCATCTCGTGCCGGAAATGGATGAACACACCGCGGTGCTGGTGAAGGGTTCGCGCTTCATGCACATGGAACGCGTGGTGAAGGCAGTTGCGGAGGAAGGCAAGTGAAAGGGGCCGCATATGCTGCTTGAGCTGGCGCGCTGGCTGGCGCAGGATTTTCGCGGCTTTGCCGTATTCAACTACATCACGCTGCGCGCGGTGCTGGCAACGATGACGGCGCTGTCGATCTCCTTCATTTTCGGCCCGGCGCTGATTCGCTGGCTGGCGGCGAAGAAAATCGGCCAGTCGGTACGCAGCGACGGCCCGCAAACACATTTGGTGAAGTCCGGCACGCCGACCATGGGCGGCGCGCTGATCCTGGTTTCGCTCGGTGTCGCGACGCTGCTGTGGGCGGATTTGGGCAATCGCTTCATCTGGATCGTGCTCATCGTCACCTTCGGCTTTGGCGCCGTGGGCTGGGTCGATGACTGGCGCAAGGTGGTGTATCGCAACCCGGATGGCCTCTCGGCGCGCGCCAAGTTTTTCTGGCAGTCGGTGATCGGCCTGGTGGCGGCGATCTACATCGCGTTCTCGATCTCGGCGCCGAACAACGAGAAGCTGGTGCAGTTGTTCCTGCACTGGGTCGGCAGCGGGTTCACGCTGGAGTTGCCGACGCGCGCCGACCTGATCGTGCCCTTCTTCAAGAATGTCAGTTATCCGCTGGGCATGTTCGGCTTCATCGTGCTGTCGTATCTGGTGATTGTCGGCAGCAGCAACGCGGTGAACCTGACCGATGGCCTCGACGGCCTGGCGATCATGCCGACGGTGATGGTCGGAGCGGCGCTGGGCATTTTCACTTATGTCGCCGGCAATGCCGTGTTCGCCAAATACCTGTTGCTGCCGCATATTCCGGGTGCCGGCGAGCTGACGGTGTTCTGCGGCGCGCTGGCCGGGGCGGGGCTGGGGTTCCTCTGGTTCAACACCTATCCGGCCGAAGTTTTCATGGGTGATGTCGGCGCCTTGTCGCTGGGCGCCGCGCTGGGCGCCGTGGCCATCGTGGCGCGGCAGGAAATCGTGCTGTTCATCATGGGCGGCGTGTTCGTCGCCGAAACTTTCTCGGTGATGTTGCAGGTCTCCTGGTTCAAATACACCAAGAAAAAGTACGGCGCCGGCCGCCGCATTCTGCGCATGGCGCCGCTGCATCACCATTTCGAGCAGACCGGCTGGAAGGAGACGCAGGTGGTGGTGCGGTTCTGGATCATCACCATCCTGCTGGTGCTGTTCGGGCTGGCGACGTTGAAGATACGATGAATACGAAAGTGGTTACCTCTACAGTGCACCTCTGCGGCGAGGTTTTCGCGTGAACCTGAACGGCAAACAGGTTCTTGTTCTCGGCCTCGGCGAATCCGGGCTGGCCTCTGCGCGCTGGTGCGCGCATGCCGGTGCGCGGGTGCGGGTGGCCGACACGCGGGCGGCTCCGCCGGGTCTCGACGAGCTCAGGCGCCGTGTTGCCAGCGCCGACTTTCGCGGCGGCGAGTTCGACAAGTTGCTGCTGCTCGGCGTCGACCTGCTGGTGCTTTCACCCGGGCTCTCGGGCGGCCTGATGATCGTGTTTCACGCCCGCGCCGCCGGGATTCCGGTGGTGGGCGAGATCGAGCTGTTCGCCCAGGCATTGCGCGAGCTGAAACAGAATGTGCCGGTGCTGGCGATTACCGGCACCAACGGCAAGACCACCACTACCGCACTCACCGGTCATCTGCTGCGCGCCACGGGCAAGACGGTGGGCGTGGCGGGCAACATTTCACCGGCGGCGCTGGCGGCGTTGCTCGATGCGGTCGAAACGCATACCCTGCCGCAGGCCTGGGTGCTGGAGCTGTCGAGCTTCCAGCTGGAAACCACGGAAACGCTGAATCCTGCCGCGGCCACGGTGCTCAACGTCTCCGACGATCATCTCGACCGTTATGTGGGTCTCGACGAATATGCCAGTGTCAAGGCCCGGATTTTCCAGGGCACGGGCGTCCAGGTGCTGAACCGGCAGGATGGGCGGGTACGCCGCATGGCGCAGGCCGGTCGCCGGATCATCAGCTTCGGCCTCGATGCGCCGGGCAACGAGGAGGATTTCGGGGTGCGCCAACGCGCCGGCGAGCCGTGGCTGATGCAGGGCGGGCGCTTTTTGCTGCCTGCTGCCGAAGTGCCGTTGAGCGGCCTGCACAATATCGCCAATGCGCTGGCCGCGCTGGCCCTATGCACCAGCCTGGGGTTCGCCGCCGAGACACTGCTGCCGGCGCTGCGTTCGTTCAAGGGGCTGCCGCACCGGGTCGAAAAAATCGCCGCATTCGATGACCTTACCTGGTACGACGATTCGAAAGGCACCAATGTCGGCGCTACGGTCGCGGCCCTGACCGGCATCGGCGGCCAGTTGAATAGCTGCAGTCCTGCTGCGGATCGCGAGGGCGGGCAGGAAGCAGGCGCCGGCGCCCAAGAAGAGCGCAAGATCATTCTGATTGCCGGCGGCGAAGGCAAGGGACAGGATTTTTACCCGCTGTCTGTTGCGGTGGCGCGCCATGCCCGTGCCGTCGTCCTGATCGGTCGCGATGCCTCCTTGATTGCGCAAGCCCTGGCCGATTCCGGGGTGCCGCTGGAGCGTGCCGCCGACATGGACGCTGCCGTGCGTCGCGCCCGCGCGCTGGCCCGGCCGGGCGATGCCGTGCTGCTTTCGCCGGCCTGCGCCAGCTTCGACATGTTTCGCAATTACGAACACCGGGCGCAGGTGTTCGCCGCCGCCGTGCGCACCTTGCTGGGCGAAAACCAATGACAAGCTGGGCGCGACCGGCATCCCATACGCCGTCCGAGATCGACGCGTTGCTGCTGTGGTCGGCGCTCGGCCTGCTGTTGCTCGGGCTGGTCATGGTCTATTCATCGTCGATTGCAATGGCCGAGGGCAGCCGCTTTACCGGCAATCAGTCGTCCTACTTCCTGATTCGTCACAGCGTGTTTCTTGCCGTCGGCCTGGTGGTTGGCGTGATGGCTTTTCAAGTACCGCTCAAGCTTTGGCAGCAGATTGCACCCTGGCTGTTCCTGGCCGGATTCGTGCTCCTGCTGGTGGTGCTGGTGCCGCACATCGGACGCTCGGTGAACGGCGCTCAGCGCTGGATCGGCTTCGGCCCGGTCAATCTGCAACCTTCGGAACTGATGAAGCTCTTCGCCGTGCTCTACGCCGCCGACTACACCACGCGCAAGCTCGACGACATGGCCAGCTTTCGGCGCGGCTTCGTGCCGATGGCGGTGGTGATGGTGCTGGTCGGCGCGCTGTTGCTGCGCGAGCCGGACTTCGGCGCCTTCGTCGTCATCGTCGCCATTGCGATCGGCATCCTGTTCCTCGGCGGCATCAACGCGCGCCTGTTCAGCGTCCTGCTGCTGGTGATGGCGGTGGCGTTCGTGATCCTGATCTGGTCCTCGCCGTATCGCCGCGAACGCATCTTTGGCTTCATGGATCCATGGCAGGATGCTTTTGGCAAGGGCTATCAGCTTTCGCACGCGCTGATCGCCTTCGGCCGTGGCGAGTGGTTCGGTGTTGGTCTCGGGGCCAGCGTCGAGAAACTTTTTTACCTGCCCGAGGCGCATACCGATTTCCTGCTCGCTGTGATTGCCGAAGAGCTCGGTTTTGTCGGTGTCTGCGCCGTGATTGCATTGTTCGCCCTGCTGGTCGCACGCGCCTTCGCCGCCGGTCGCCAGGCGCTGGCGCTCGATCGCGTGTATGGCGGCCTGGTCGCCCAGGGCATGGGCATCTGGTTCGGGGTGCAGGGCTTCATCAACATGGGCGTGAACATGGGCCTGCTGCCGACCAAGGGGCTGACCCTGCCGCTGATGAGTTTCGGCGGCTCGGGGATCGTCGCCAATTGCATGGCATTGGGCATTCTGCTGCGAGTCGATTATGAGAATCGCTGTCTGATGCGGGGGCAGCAGGTATGACGCGGACAGCGCTGATCATGGCCGGCGGCACGGGCGGGCACATCATGCCGGGGATTGCGGTAGCCGAGGCGCTGCGTGCCGAGGGCTGGAAAATCGCCTGGCTTGGAAATCCTCATGGAATGGAAGCGAAGCTCACTGCCGGACGCCGGTATGAGATGGCCTGGCTGGAATTCTCGGCGCTGCGCGGCAAGGGACTGCTGCGCAAGCTGGCGCTGCCGCTGAACCTGTTGCGCGGCTTTCTCGGCGCCTGGCGCGCGCTGTCGCGCATCCGGCCCGACGTGGTGCTCGGCTTCGGCGGCTACATCACCTTTCCCGGCGGCATGATGGCGGCCTTGCGGGGAATTCCGCTGCTGTTGCACGAACAGAACTCAGTGGCGGGCCTGGCCAACCGGGTGCTGGCACAGGTAGCCGATCGGGTGCTGACCGGGTTCCCCGAGGTGTTCAAAAAGGGTGAATGGGTCGGCAATCCGGTACGGCCGGAAATCGCCGCGTTGCCAGCGCCGAGTTTACGGCACGCCGAAAGGAGCGGGTCGCTCAAGGTGCTGGTTGTCGGTGGCAGTCTCGGCGCACAGGCGCTGAACGAGGCACTGCCCGCGGCCCTGGCGCTGATGCCGGCAGAGGAGCGGCCGGAAGTGGTGCACCAGGCCGGGGCCCAGCATTTGCCGCAGTTGCAGGAACGCTATGCCGCGGCGGGCGCGAAAGCGCACTGCGTCGCCTTCATCGAGGACATGGCGGGCGCCTATGAATGGGCCGACCTGGTGATCTGCCGCGCCGGTGCGTTGACCGTTGCCGAACTCGCGGCCGCAGGCGTGGCCAGCATTCTGGTGCCTTATCCGCATGCGGTGGACGATCACCAGACGGCCAATGCCCGTTTCCTCGCCGATGCCGGCGCGGCAATTTTGCTGCCGCAGGCGGAATTGACGGCGGAACGCCTGGCGGAAATTCGCCGCATGCCGCGCAGCCAGCTGCTGCAAATGGCGGAGCGGGCGCGTGACCTCGCGCGTCCCGACGCTACGGCGGCGGTGGCCGCGACTTGCGCGGCGCTGGCGAAATGAAAAACAGGACATTGACGCCCAGGTGCGAAGGAGATATCCATGAAGCATAAAGTCAAGCGCATTCACTTTGTCGGCATCGGCGGTTCCGGCATGAGCGGCATTGCCGAGGTGCTGGCGAATCAGGGGTTCGAGGTGAGCGGATCCGATCTGGCGGCCAGCGCGACCACGCGCCGGCTGGCGGCGCAGGGGATTCGCGTCTGCATCGGGCATCAGGCGGAGAACGCGGCGACGGCCGATGCGGTGGTGGTGTCGACGGCGGTGCGCGAAGACAATCCGGAGGTCGTGATGGCGCGCAGCCGGCATGTCCCGGTGGTGCCGCGCGCGCAGATGCTGGCCGAGCTGATGCGCATCAAGCAGGGCGTGGCGATTGCCGGTACGCACGGCAAGACCACCACCACCAGCCTGGCGGCGAGCTGCCTGGCGGAAGGCGGTCTGGATCCGACCTTCGTCATCGGCGGCCGGCTCAATTCCGCCGGCGCCAATGCGCGGCTCGGCAGCGGCGAATTTCTGGTGGCCGAGGCCGATGAGTCGGATGCTTCCTTCCTGTTTCTCTCGCCGGTGATTTCGGTGGTGACGAATATCGATGCCGATCACATGGAAACCTACGGCCATGATTTCGGACGCCTCAAGCAGGCCTTTGTCGATTTCCTCAATCGTCTGCCGTTCTACGGTGTGGCGGTACTGTGCGCCGACGATGCGAATGTCCGCGAGATATTGCCGCGCGTGGCGAAGCAGGTGGTGACTTATGGCATCGAGGCCGACGATGCCAACTTCCGTGCCGAGAATATCGTCGCCGACGGCGGTGTGATGCGTTTCGATTGCGTGCGACGCAACGGCAGCGTCACGCGCCTGCCGATCGTGCTCAACCTGCCCGGGCGGCACAACGTCCTCAATGCCCTGGCGGCGATTGCGGTGGCGACAGAAGTCGGCGTTGGCGACACGGCGATCATCAAGGCGCTGGCCGAATTCAAGGGCGTCGGGCGACGCTTCCAGCGCTATGGCGAGGTCGCCGCGAAGGATGGCGGCACGTTCACGCTGATTGATGACTACGGCCATCATCCGGTGGAAATGGCAGCCACCCTGGCGGCTGCCCGCGCCGCCTTTCCCGGCCGGCGCCTGGTGCTGGCCTTTCAGCCGCACCGCTACACGCGAACGCGGGATTGCTTCGAGGATTTCGTCAAGGTGTTCGGTGGCGTCGATGTGCTGCTGTTGACCGAGGTTTATGCGGCCGGTGAAGCGCCGATCGTGGCGGCCGACAGCCGCACGCTGGTCCGTTCGGTGCGTCTGGCGGGCAAGCTCGAGCCGGTGTTTGTCGCCGAGGTCGCGGCCTTGCCGCAGGCGATTCTGGAGGCGGCACAGGCCGATGACGTGGTGGTGACGATGGGCGCCGGCTCCATCGGCGGGGTGGCGGCGAGTGTGGTGGAGGCGGCGCATGGCTGAGTCCTGGCGCGGCCAGTGGGTGCAGAACGAGCCGATGGCGCGGCATGTCTCGTGGCGCGCCGGAGGTATCGCGGCACGGGCTTTTTCGCCGGTCGACCTGGCTGATCTGGCGTGTTTCATGCGGCATGTGCGCCACGACGAGCCGTTGTTGCTGGTGGGGCTGGGCAGCAATTTGCTGGTGCGTGACGGCGGTTTCGACGGTACGGTGGTTTTCACTCATGGCGCGCTCGGTACGCTGCGCCGCGAGGCCGATGGCAGCATCTATGCCGAAGCTGGCGTTGCCACGCCCAAGCTGGCGCGCTTCGCCGCCAATTGCGGCCTGGCCGAAGCGGAATTCCTGGCCGGCATTCCCGGCACGGTGGGCGGAGCGCTGGCGATGAACGCCGGCTGTCATGGCGGTGAAACCTGGCGGTATGTCGAACGCGTGCTGATGCTTGATCGCCAGGGTCAAACCGTGGTCCGCACAGCGGAAGATTTTTCCATTGGCTATCGTCATGCCGGCCTCAAGGCGGCGACCGACGAGAGTTTTGCGGCGGCCTGGTTTCGCTTCCCAGCGGGTGATACGGAAACAGCGCGAGCGCGCATCCGCGAACTGCTGGCGCGCCGGATTGCGACGCAACCGCTGCAGTTGCCGAATGCTGGCTCGGTGTTCCGCAATCCGCCAGGCGACCATGCCGCGCGCCTGATCGAGGCGGCCGGATTGAAGGGAATGCGCACAGGTGGCGCCCAGGTTTCCGAAAAGCATGCGAATTTCATCGTTAATCCCGAGGGCGAGGCGAGTGCAAGTGCGATAGAAATGCTAATCGGTCAGATTCAGGTAAGCGTGGCGGAAAAGTTTGGCGTGCAGCTGGTGCGTGAAGTACGGATTGTTGGAGAAAAAAAGTGAATTTCGGCAAGGTGGCGGTGATGATGGGGGGCAAGTCGGCCGAGCGCGAGGTCTCGCTGAAAAGCGGCGCGGCGGTGCTCGCCGCGCTGCGCGCCGCTGGCGTCGATGCCCATGCCTTCGACCCGCAGGACAGGCCGCTGGAAGCACTGCATGCGGAGGGTTTCGGGCGCGTTTTTATCGCCCTGCACGGGCGCGGGGGGGAGGACGGACGGTTGCAAGGGGCGCTCGACCTGCTGGAGATTCCCTATACCGGCAGCGGGGTACTGGCCTCGGCGCTGGCGATGGACAAGTGGCGCTGCAAACTGGTATGGGCTTCCGCCGGCTTGCCGGTGCCAGAGTACGAGGTGCTCTCGGCGCACAGCGATTTCGCTGCCGTCGAGGCGCGGCTGGGCCTGCCGCTGTTCGTCAAGCCGGCCAACGAAGGTTCCAGCATCGGCATCAGCAAGGTCAAGCAGTCCGGCGGCCTGCGTGCCGCGTTCGAAGAGGCGGCACGCTATGACCCCTGCGTTATTGCGGAACGTTTCCTGGCTGGCGGCGAGTTTACGGTGGGCATTCTTGGCAAGCGCGCCTTGCCGGTGATCCGCATCGTGCCGGCGACCGAGTTCTACGATTTCGACGCCAAATATCTGCGTGATGACACCGAATACCGCATTCCGAGCGGACTTGGGGCGGAACGGGAAGCGGAAATGCAGGCGCTGGCGCTGCGGGCGTTCGAGGTGCTGGACGGGCGCGGCTGGGGTCGGGTCGATTTGATGCTGGATGCCGCAGGCAAGGCCTGGTGCCTCGAAGCCAATACCGCACCGGGCATGACCGACCATTCGCTGGTGCCGATGGCGGCACGTGCGGCGGGCATCGAATTCCGTGAGCTGGTGGTTGCCCTGCTGAGCGAGGCGCGCTATGGCTAACGTCGGCGCCGGCAGCAGAAACGGGGGCAAAGGGAATGTGCGGGTCAAGCACAAGAACGGGGCCGGCGCCGATGGCCAGGGCATCTGGAGCCAGCCGGCATTGCTCAACCTGCTCGCCGATCTGCTGTTTTTTCTGGCCGTCATGATGCTGGCGTGGGAGGGAACCCAGGTTCTGCAGCGCCTGCCGGTGGCGCCGCTCAAGCAGTTGATTGTCACGGCGCCCGTGGAGCAGGTTTCGCCGGCGCAAATCGAACAAGCGGCACGTACGGCCATCGCCGGCAATTTTTTCACCGTCGACCTGGAGCAGGCCCGGGTTGCGTTCGAGCGCCTCCCCTGGGTGCGGCACGCCAGTTTGCGGCGAGTCTGGCCCGACGGCATCGAACTGGCACTCGAGGAGCACCATCCCGTTGCGCGCTGGACACCACAGGATGGCGAACCACGACTGGTCAATGATCATGGCGAAGTGTTCAGTGCGGTCGCCACCGGGACGCTGCCTGTGTTCAGCGGGCCGGAAGAGAGCGCCCCGCGTGTGCTGGAGCGCTACCGCGAATTTTCTGAAACGCTGGCGACCATCAAGCGCATTCCGGTCGTTGTTCGCCTGTCGCCGCGCGAGGCATGGCAGTTGAAGCTCGATGACGGAGTCGTGCTGGAACTGGGGCGTGACCAGCCAAAGGCTCCATTGGCGGAACGTCTTGTCCGCTTTACGACCCACTATGACGCCATCAAGAGTCGCTTGCAGGCGATTGGCGTGGTGGATATGCGCTATCCCAATGGTTTTGCACTCAGGCCGAGTGTGAGTTGAGCATCCAGGAATTACATGAGCAAAGAAACAAACCGTGATTTGATTGTTGGCCTTGATATTGGCACCTCGAAGATCGTCGCCATTGTCGGCGAGCTTGATGCCGAGGGACGCCTGGCGATTCTCGGGCTGGGCATGCAGGAATCGACCGGTCTCAAGCGTGGCATGGTGATCAATATCGATGCGACGATGAATTCGATCTCGAAGGCGATTGCCGAAGTCGAGATGATGGTCGGTTGCAAGGTGCGCGAGGTTTATACGGGCATCGCGGGCAGTCACATCAAGAGCAAGGATTCATCCGGCATGGCCGTGGTGCGCGAAAAGGAAGTCACTCAGTACGATGTCGAGCGCGCCATCGAGGCGGCCAACGCGACACCGATTTCGGCGGACGACCAGATTCTGCATACGCTGGTGCAGGAGTTCATCGTCGATGGGCAGGACGGCGTCAAGGAGCCGATCGGCATGGATGCCCGGCGCCTTGATGTCAAGGTGCATCTGGTGACGGGTGCGGTGACGGCGGTGCAGAACATCGTCAAGTGCGTGCATCGCTGCGGCCTCGAGGTGGTGGATCTGGTGCTGCAACCTCTGGCCTCGGGTTATGCCGTGCTGACCGAGGATGAAAAGGATGTCGGTGTCTGTCTGGTCGATATCGGCGGCGGAACGACTGATGTGGCGGTTTTCGTGCAGGGAGCCATTCGTCACACGGCCGTGATCCCGATCTCGGGCGACCAGATAACCAATGACATTGCAATTGCCTTGCGCACCTCGACGCAGGATGCCGAGGAAATCAAGATTCGATATGGCGTCGCGCTGCAACAGCTGGCTGCGCCTGAGGAAATGATCGAAGTGCCTGGAGTCGGCGACCGGCCGGCAACACAGCTTTCGCGCCAGACGCTGGCCGGATTCATCCAGCCACGCGTTGAGGAAATTTTCCAGAAGGTGCAGGAGGAACTGCGCCGCAGTGGTTACGAGCGGCTGTTGCGGGCAGGTATCGTGCTTACCGGCGGCGCGGCGCAGATGCCTGGCATGACAGAGCTGGGCGAGGAGTTGTTCCATAACACCGTGAAGCTGGCGATGCCGCATTACGAGGGCAATCTGCGCGATTTTGTGCGCAATCCTCGCTACTCCACGGCGATGGGTCTCTTGCTCGAGGGGGTGGCGCAGCGCAAGCGGGGGATGAGAGTGCAGAACCCGAGGACGTTCGGGCAGGTTCTGGCGCGGATGCGGGCATGGTTCTCGAAGAACTTTTGATTGATTTTGGTGTTGTTTTTAAAGGAGGCAGGCATGTTTGAACTTGAGGAAGTGACCACGGTGGAAGAGGAGTCGGGAGCGACCGTCATCAAGGTGGTGGGTGTCGGTGGTGCCGGTGGCAATGCTGTCGAACACATGATCCGCGAGGGTGTGGGCGGTGTTGAATTCATTTGCTGCAATACCGATGCGCAGGCGCTGCTCAAAAGCGCGGCGCACGTCAAGCTGCAACTCGGGCCCGGTCTTGGAGCCGGCGGCAAGCCGGAAAAGGCGCGGGAACTGGCGCAGGCCGAGCGGGGGCGGATTGCCGAGGCCCTGGCCGGTGCGCATATGGTGTTCATCACGGCAGGCATGGGTGGCGGTACGGGTACCGGCGCCGGTCCTGTCATCGCCGAAGTGGCGCGGGAGCTGGGTATCCTTACTGTGGCTGTAGTGACCAAGCCATTTGAGTACGAGGGCAAGCGTAAGCGGCTGGCTGAAGAAGGTGTGGCGGAGCTCGCCCAGCACGTCGATTCGCTGATCGTGATTCTCAACGAGAAGCTGGAGGAGGTTCTTGGAGATGACGTAAGCATGCTGGATGCCTTCAAGGCGGCAGACAACGTGTTGCGCAACGCGGTGGGCGGCATTGCCGAGATCATCAACGTACCGGGCCTGGTGAACGTCGACTTCGAGGATGTGCGCACGGTGATGGGCGAGATGGGCAAGGCCATGATGGGCTCGGCGGCTGCTGCAGGTGTGGATCGCGCCCGCATTGCGGCTGAAGAGGCGGTGGCCAGCCCGCTGCTCGAAGGTGTCGAGCTTTCGGGTGCGCGTGGGGTACTGGTGAACATCACGGCAAGCACTTCGCTTGGCCTCAAGGAGTACAAGGAAGTCATGAACACCATTCGCCAATATACGGCCGCCGAGGCGACCGTGATTTGCGGCGCCGTGTTTGACGAGACGATGGAAGATCGGTTGCGCGTTACCGTGGTGGCGACAGGCCTGGGTGGCGTGATCGCCAAGGCGCGCAAGCCTGAAATGAAAGTTGTCGAAACCATTGGCTTGCGTACTGGCACCGATAACCTACATGTTTTTGATATGACGGTGGGGCAGGTTGATCTGACCAGCGTGGTGTCAAGCGGGCGCGGGAGTTCGCCGCGTAATGCGCAGGCCGATGCGATGGCAGCCTCTGGCGTCGATAAATACGATATCCCCGCCTTTTTGCGACGTCAGTCTGACTGAATGAAACGCAGCCCACCCTGGCCGGAATGCCTCCTCCGGTCAGGGTGGGCTGCGGGTTGAAATTGCCGCACTGCAACAGTAGTGCCGGGTTTTCTGTTATTTTTATCAAATATGCTGCGTCAACGCACCCTCAAATCCATTGTCAGGACCACCGGCGTCGGCCTTCATTCGGGGGCCAAGGTACTGCTCGTGCTGCGGCCAGCCCAGCCGGATACGGGAATTGTTTTTCATCGCATCGACCTCGATCCGCCGGTGGATATCAAGGCCGACCCTTTTGCCGTGGGCGACACACGAATGGCTTCCTGCCTGGAAAAGAACGGAGCCAGGGTGTCCACGGTCGAACATCTGATGTCGGCCCTGGCTGGCCTCGGCATCGACAACATTCATGTGGATATCGATGCGGCTGAACTGCCGATCATGGACGGCTCGGCGGCGCCCTTCGTCTTCCTGCTGCAATCGGCCGGTATCGAGGAGCAGAACGCGGCCAAGAAATTTCTACGAGTGAAAAAGACTGTCGAAGTCAAAGAGGGCGATAAATGGGCGCGGTTATCTCCCTATGACGGGTTCAGCCTTGATTTTTCCATTGTTTTCAGCCATCCGGCGGTAGCCCAGACCGACTCTCGCGCCCATATCGATTTCGCCGATCAATCCTATCTGCGCGAAGTGGCGCGCGCCCGCACTTTTGGCTTCATGCAGGATGTGGAGGTGTTGCGCGAACAGGGGCTGGCACTGGGCGGCAGCCTCGAAAATGCCATCGTGATGGACGAATATCGGGTGCTGAACAGTGATGGCCTGCGGTATGCAGACGAATTCGTCAAGCACAAGATTCTTGATGCTGTTGGCGACCTGTATCTGGCCGGACACCCTCTGCTGGCGGCATTTTCCGCACATAAGTCCGGACATGCGCTGAATAATCAGTTGTTACGCGCCTTGCTGGCTGATGCATCGGCATGGGAGGTGGTCAGCTTTCAGCGCACGGAAGACGCGCCTGCCGCCGTGGTGCGGCTTTACCCACAACTGGCATAGGCGGCCTTGCCATGCTGCTATTGAGAATCATCGGCATTCTCGTGGCAATCACGGTCGGCAGCAGTGTCATTGCCTGGTTATTTACGCGTGATTCGCGCTACCTTGTCCTCGCCGGGCGTGTGAGCAAGGGTGCCTTGTTTGTGGCGCTGGCCATCCTGGTGCTGATGGCGGCTGAGCGACTGATTATTCTTTGATGGTTTGGAGCAGTCGTTCCAGCGCCAGCCTGAGATTTGATTCGTGCGGCAGGCTTTGTGTCAAAAGAGTGAGTCCCTGCTTTTGCTCATTGCCAGGAAGTGCAGGCCTTTCATGACGTGGAGGGGCTGCGTTGGACACGGGGGCTTGCACCCGCACCTCGATTTGGGTAACCTCAGCCGCTTGCGTTGAAAGTTCGCTGACAATGCGCGGGCCAAGCTGGCGAATTTTCGCTGCAACGGCGCCATTGTTGGCGTGGATGAAGATTTTCCCCAGCCGAAAGTTGGCCACCCGGGCATAAGGCCGTAGCGCCGCCGGCAGGGTGGCTTCGAACAAATGCTGGAATTGCAGCAGACGGCCAGCGTGAGCAGAAAGCCGCGCCATGCTGTCACCGGAGGCCAGGTAATCCTGGAGACTCTTTGCCATTTTCGAAACGAACCTTGAGTGAGGTAAGGGTGTGCATATTATTCTTGTCTCTGACCGGCTGGCAACTGCCAGGAGCATTACACTGACATGGCGTCATCTGGTTTTGTCGATGACAATCCTTTTTCTCTCGGTCATCCTGCTGTCCTCGGTGTTTTCCTACTTGACGGTTCGTCATGCGGCGGAAGTCCGGTTGCCGTTCCTGCAGGATATGTTGCGCACGATGAAGGCGGAGGAGTCGCAGCGCTCACAGGACTTCGTCCGTGAGAATCTTAATGTCATGGCCGTCAAGCTGGGCGAGATGCAGGCGCAATTGTTTCGCCTCGACACCATTGGCGAACGCCTTGCCGGTATTGCCGGTATCCGGTTGCAAGAGCTCAAGGCCATTGAACCCAAGGCAGCGCGCGCAGCGTCGGCGGATGGGCGTGGCGGCCCTTTGCTGCGGGCGTCCGATATGACACCCGAGGAGTTGCAGCGTGCTGTGGATTCGCTGGCGCAACAGGTTGAGGCCAAGTCGGATACGATTTCGTTGATCGAATCGAAATTGCTCGAGGACCGCGTCAAGAAAAGCTTGCTGCCCACCAGCTTGCCGGTTGAGGCCCAGTGGAATGCGTCAGCCTACGGTTGGCGGCTTGACCCATTTACCGGTGAGCGCGCCATGCATGAAGGCGTGGATTTCGTTGCTGCGCCAGGAACACCGATCCGCGCCGCTGCCGCAGGAATCGTGATCAGCGCCGCGCTACACCCGCAATATGGCAACCTGGTCGAGATTGACCATGGCCACGAACTCACCACGCGGTATGCCCACGCTTCCAGACTGTTCGTCAAGCCTGGCCAGTTTGTACGCCGGGGCCAGAAAATCGCCGAAGTGGGAACTACCGGGCGCTCCACCGGGCCGCATCTGCATTTCGAGGTTCGGGTACAAGGCGTAGCGCAGAATCCGAACCGGTTTTTGCGCATGGCGCAGGCCGGCCCGCACCAGCTTGCGCAAGGCCAGCGGATATCAGAAACGCATTGATTTACATGGCTGCAGCGGGATTAGGGGCTTGTCCCCCATGCTAAAATTGTTTTTTTGACTTTACCGGCTTTTGTCTCAGCAGGCCGCGTTACCCATGATCTCCGGATTCCTCAAAAAGATTTTTGGCAGCCGTAATGATCGGCTGATCAAGCAATATTCCCAAACTGTTACCCGCATCAATGCGCTGGAGGCGGGTATCCAGGTACTCACGGATGAGGCGCTGCAAGCCAAAACGAATGAGTTCCGCAGTCGCCACGGCAACGGTGAGTCACTCGATTCCTTGTTGCCGGAAGCTTTTGCCGTGGTGCGTGAAGCGGGACGCCGGGTACTGGGGATGCGCCATTTTGACGTGCAGTTGATCGGCGGCATGGTACTGCATTACGGCAAGATCGCTGAAATGCGCACCGGAGAAGGCAAGACGTTGACTGCGACGCTGGCGGTTTACCTCAATGCGCTCTCCGGAAAAGGCGTGCATCTGGTGACCGTGAATGATTACCTTGCCAGTCGCGATGCCGAGTGGATGGGGCGGATTTATCGCTTCCTGGGGCTTTCCGTAGGCGTCAATCTCTCGCAGATGGCGCATGAGGCCAAGCAGGCTGCCTATGCCGCTGACATCACCTACGGTACCAACAACGAATTCGGCTTCGATTACCTGCGCGACAACATGGTGTATTCCGCCGGCGAGCGGGTGCAGCGCGGGCTGAATTTCGCCATCGTCGATGAGGTGGACTCAATCCTCATTGATGAGGCCAGAACTCCCTTGATCATCTCCGGCCAAGCCGAGGATCACACCGAGATGTATGTGCGCATGAACGCCGTGCCGCCACTCCTGACGCGCGGTGAAGCCGCCAAGCACGAAGGTGAACAGGATACCGGCGACTACATCGTGGATATGAAGTCGCATCAGGTGTTATTGACCGAAGAAGGCCATGAAAAGGCAGAGGAAATACTGGCGCGCCTGGGCATGCTGGCTGAAGGCAGCAGTCTTTACGAGCCAGCCAACATCCTGCTCATGCACCATCTGTACGCTGCGCTGCGCGCCCATAATCTGTATTTCCGCGATCAGCAATACGTTGTGCAGGATGGCGAGGTCATCATTGTTGATGAGTTTACCGGTCGCCTGATGGCGGGGCGGCGCTGGTCGGACGGGCTGCATCAAGCCGTCGAGGCCAAGGAAGGCGTATCGATCCAGGCGGAAAACCAGACGCTGGCCTCGATCACCTTCCAGAATTATTTCCGCATGTACGCCAAGCTGGGCGGCATGACCGGCACGGCCGATACCGAGGCCTACGAGTTCCAGCAGATTTACGGCCTGGAAACGGTCGTCATTCCCACCAACCGGCCGATGATCCGCAAGGACGAGAACGACCAGATTTACCGCACGGCGCCGGAAAAGTACCGTGCCATCATCGCCGACATTCGTGATTGCCACGCGCGCGGCCAGCCGGTGCTGGTAGGCACCACCTCGATTGAAAACTCGGAACTGCTCTCCGGCCTGCTGAATCAGGAAAAGCTTCCGCATCAGGTGCTGAACGCCAAGCAACATGCCCGCGAAGCCGAGATTGTCGCCCAGGCCGGGCGTCCTGGTGTGATCACCATCGCCACCAACATGGCGGGCCGTGGCACGGATATCGTGCTTGGCGGCAGCATAGAGAAGGAAGTGGAGGCCATTCGCCTGGATGAGTCGCTTACCGTCGAGGTCAAGGCGCAGAAAACGGCTTCGATCAAGGCGGACTGGCAGAAAGTCCACGATCAGGTGCTGGCGGCGGGTGGCCTGCATATCATCGGCTCCGAGCGGCACGAGTCGCGCCGCATCGATAATCAGCTGCGTGGGCGTTCCGGGCGTCAGGGCGACCCCGGTTCATCGCGCTTCTACCTGGCGCTGGACGATGCGCTGCTCAAGATTTTTGCCGGCGAGCGGCTCAATTCGATCATGGTGCGGCTCAAGATGCCGGAAGGCGAAGCCATCGAGCATCCGCTGGTGTCGCGTTCGCTGGAATCCGCGCAGCGCAAGGTCGAGCAGCGCAATTTTGATATTCGCAAACAGCTGCTCGAGTATGACGATGTCGCCAATGACCAGCGCAAGGTGATCTATCAGCAGCGCAACGAATTGCTCGACAGCGAGGACATCGGCGAGACCATCTCCGGCATGCGCCAGGGCCTGGTGCATGACACCTTCCGCATTTACGTTCCGGCCGAAAGTGTCGAGGAGCAATGGGAAATTCCTGCACTTGAGACGGCGCTGGCGGGTGAGTTGCAGCTCAAGCTGCCGGTTGGCGAATGGCTGAAGGCGGAGCCGCAACTGACCGATGACGACATCCTGAAACGTTTGCTGGATGCGGCTGATGCCTTGTATGCGGAAAAGGTATCCCGCGTTGATGCGGCAGCCTGGGCCGGCTTCGAGCGCAATGTCATGCTGCAAAGCCTTGACAGCCACTGGCGCGAGCATCTGGCGGCGCTCGATCACCTGCGCCAGGGCATCCATCTGCGCGGCTATGCGCAGAAGAATCCGAAACAGGAATACAAGCGCGAGGCGTTCGAATTGTTCGAAGGCATGCTGCAGGCCGTACGCGCCGATGTCACCAAACTCCTGATGACGGTGGAAGTGCGCGACGAGTCCCAGTTGGAAGCTGCCGAGGCGCCGCCGCGACTCGACCACGTCGAATTCCATCACGCCGATTATGACGAAGCACTGGCTGCTGCGGCAGAAAAACCTGTGCCACCGGTACATGCCGTGCCCAAGGTCGGGCGCAACGATTCCTGCCCCTGCGGCAGCGGCAAGAAATATAAACACTGCCACGGCAAGCTGAGCTGACCGGGTTGTCTTGAGCCACGGCGTGCACGACGACAGGATGGATTTGCGGCCCACGATCCGCGAGGATGAAGGCGCCGTTGTGATCCTCGACCAGACCCGGTTGCCGGCCGAGCCCGCGTGGGTGCGGCTGGAAACCCTGGCCGATGCAGCGCATGCGATTCGTAGCATGCAGGTGCGTGGCGCGCCGCTGATCGGCGTCACGGCGGCGTATGGCGTTGCGCTGGGGCTTGCCGCCGACGTATCCGACATGCATCTTGCAGATGTCATTGCAACCCTTGCGGCAACGCGGCCGACCGCGGTCAATCTGCACTGGGCGCTGGCGCGGATGCAGCGCGTGCTGCAAAACTCGGCGCTGCCGACACGGCGAGAAACCGCCTGGCGCGAGGCGCGGGCGATTGCCGCAGAAGACAGGAGCGCAAACCAGGCCATTGGCCACCACGGGTTCGCGTTGCTGGAGCCGCTGCGGCGGCAAGGGGCCACACTGCAAATCATGACCCACTGCAATGCCGGCCGCCTGGCGACCGTCGCCCATGGCACGGCGCTGGCCCCGATCTATGCGATGCATGCCGCAGGAATACCGGTGCATGTCTGGGTGTCGGAAACGCGACCGCGCAACCAGGGTTTGCTCAGCGCCTGGGAACTGGCCGAGGCGGGCGTGCCGCACACGCTGGTGGCCGATAATGCGGCGGGCCTGTTGCTGATGCAGGGCCGGGTCGATGCCGTGATCGTTGGCGCCGATCGCATCGCCGCCAATGGCGATGTCGTGAATAAGATCGGCACCTATCTCAAGGCGCTCGCCGCACGGGCGCATGGCGTGCCGTTTTATGTTGCTGCGCCGCTTTCCACCATCGACTTCTCCTGTGCCGCCGGTAGCGCGGTTCCGCTCGAGGAGCGTGCCGCTGCGGAACTTGGCGCAGGCACTGTCGCGGTAGCCAATCCGGCCTTCGACATCACCCCGGCAGAGCTGGTTACCGCCGTTGTTTCCGAGCGTGGCGTAGCCAGGCCGGTGGAGATCGGACGATGGAACTGCTGAGCCGGCTTGCGGAAAAGCTGCTTGCCACGGCACAGGCGATGAATGCGTGCGGCATCAATCGCGGTTCTGCCGGCAATGTCTCGCTGCGCTGCGCAGACGGATTCATGATTACCCCGACGGGCATGGATTACGCCGCCTGCGTCGCCGCCGACATGGTAAAAGTCGGCGCTGACGGTACGGTGACGGGGCGGCGCAAGCCCTCGTCGGAATGGCGCTTCCATCGCGATATTTATGCCACCCGGGCGGAAGCCGGCGCCATTGTCCATGCACATGCACCGTTCGCCACGGCGCTGGCCTGTCAGCATCAGGGCATTCCCGCCTTCCACTACATGGTGGCGCGGTTTGGCGGCGCCAACGTGCGCTGCGCAGAGTACGCCACCTTTGGCACGCAGGAATTGTCCGATGCCATTCTGCATGCGCTCGAGGGGCGCTGTGCCTGCCTCATGGCGCATCACGGCATGGTGGTGTTCGGCCGTGATCCCGGTCATGCGCTGGCGCTGGCGGTCGAGCTGGAGACGCTGGCGGAACAGTACTGGCGCGTGCTGCAACTCGGCGCGCCAAAGCTGCTCGACGATGCGGAGATGACGCACGTCATCTCCCTGTTTGCGAGTTATGGGCAGGAGGAGCCAACTTGACGCCTCCCGGCTGGCATTTCCGCTCAGCCTGCCAAGCTCATTCAGCGATTTTTATCAGCCAGCCGTCGTTACCGGTGCATTTATCGGCGCCTTCGGCGGTAATGTTGATTCGTGCGTAACCCCCCTTCAACGTATCGGGAAGCTTGCCGGTTACCAGAAACCCACTGTTTTTAGGGGTGATGGTGATCGGCACGGGCTGATCTTTGATCGTGACCTTGAGACTTTTTGGCCAGGTCTCCGCGGAGGCGAGGAATGAGAAAGGCGACTTTGCTGCCACCCGCGCATTGTCTTCCGGCTTGAATTCGGAAAACTTTGGTTTGGCGCAAGCTTTGGCGCCGCCGCCACTGTCCATGCCATAGGCCCAGGCGGTACTGTGAATGGCCAATGAAGCAAGCACCCATAAGGCATTTGGTAATTTCATGATGGAGCCTCCTTGTTGAATAATTGACCTGCTACGGGCTGTTTATCTTAGCTCTATCGGTGGATGGTTGCTGCTTTTAGTGCAACCCACAGAGATTTTCGTGGTGCGATCGACGGTTTTATGCGCAGTGGTATGCCGTCACGCGCTCCACTTCGTTCCTTGAGCCGAGGATCACCGGCACGCGCTGGTGGAGTTTTTCCGGCTGGATATCGAGAATCCGTGTACGTCCGGTAGTGGCGCCGCCGCCGGCCTGCTCGATGATGAAGGCCATCGGGTTGGCTTCGTACATCAGCCGCAGTTTGCCGCCCTGCGCGCGCGTCTTGCTGTCGAGCGGATACAGGAAGATGCCGCCGCGACAGAGGATGCGATGCACATCGGCAACCATCGAGGCGACCCAGCGCATGTTGAAGTCGACGCCGCGCGGCCCGTCCTTGCCGGCGAGCAGTTCGTCGATATAGCGCTTGACCGGCGGCTCCCAGTAACGGGCGTTGGAGGCGTTGATGGCGAATTCACGGGTATCGGCCGGAATCTTCACGTCGGCCTGGGTGAGGACGAAGCTGCCAAGTTCACGATCAAGCGTGAAGATGTTCACGCCATCGCCAAGGGTGAGTACCAGCAGCGTGGTTGGACCATACACGGCATAACCTGCGCAAACCTGCCGTCTCCCTGCTTGCAGGAATGCCTGCGCATCCGGGGTGATGCCTTCGGGACATTGCAGCACCGAGAAAATGGTACCGACGGAAACGTTGACGTCGATGTTGGAGGAGCCGTCGAGCGGGTCGAACAGCAGCAGGTATTCGCCTTTCGGGTAGCGGTTGGGAATCGCGTGCGGCAGTTCCATTTCTTCCGAGGCCATGGCGGCGAGATGACCGCCCCATTCATTGGCTTCGAGCAGGATTTCATTGGAAATGACGTCGAGCTTTTTCTGCGCCTCGCCCTGGACGTTGTCGCTGCCGGCCCCGCCCAGCACATCGGCCAGGGCGCCCTTGCCGATGGCGATTGAAATCGACTTGCAGGCACGGGCGACAACCTCGATCAGCAGCCGCAGATCAGAGGAGATGACGTTCTTGTTGCGTTGTTCTTCGATCAGGAAGCGGGACAGGCTGATGCGGCGCATGATGGACGGTGGAGGAAAAGGGAAGCCGGATTATACCGGCGGTCATTTTCAGTTCCCGGTCATGGCCATGCTGCGCACCACCTGGTTGAAGTGCCCGATCCACTCGGCGGAGAACTGCTGGTCGCTGGCATTGATTTCGGCAATGGCGCGCAGCAGCGAGCGCCCGGCGCCGCGCTGGTTGTGCTTGAGGATGACGGATTCGAAAGCGTCGATGATGGCAAGAATCTTGGCGCCAGGGACGATCTGGGCTTCCACCAGGCCGAGCGGGTAGCCGCGTCCGTCGGCCATTTCGTGGTGCTGGGCAACCATTTTCGCCGCCTCCTGCCAGCCGTTCATGCGGGTCATGAGTCCGGCGGCCCAGTGCGGATGTTCATGCAGCCGTTGCCGGTCGCTGTCGCTCAATGTCTGGTTCTTGTTCCAGATCGACGGTGGCAGCAGCATCATGCCAAAATCATGCAAGAGAACGGCGGCCTCGAGCTGCATCGCATCGACCGGATTGCCGGCGCGGGCATTGGTCGCCTGTGCCAGGTGCAGCAGGCGGTCGGTTCGTCCCTTGAGTAGCGGGTCACGGGTTTCAAGTTGCAGCGCCAGTTCGCGGAAGAAAATCAGGTCTTCCTTGCGTTCGTTGGCCGGTACGGTGCTGGCGGGTGCATTCCGGGGCGGTGCACCGGGCGGGCGGAAGCCGGTCATGGTCTCGATCAGCGTGGCCGCCTCGGCATCGAGCGGATCGCTGTTGCTGGCGGCGAGGCGCTCGAGCTGGCTGACCAGCTGGTCGAGATGCAGGTTGTCGACCGAGCGTCGCTCCAGAATCGCTTCGGTTGCCATTTCCAGACGATCGGTTGCGAGCAGGATGGTCTCGGCCAGCAGCGGCGTGAATGCCAGCCGCCCTTCGCGCACCCGCGCCAGCACGGTCTCGATCGGATGCGCAATCTGTACGCCGAGCTCGAAATGGCACATGGCGGCATCGCCCTTCAGTGTGTGCAGGGTGCGGAACAGGCTGGCGATGGCTTCCTTGTCGCCCGGATCACGGCGAAGCTGGGCGATTTGCCGCTCCAGCAGCAGCATCTGATCGGTCAGCGCATCGCGGAATTCACCGGTTTCTTCCAGGGTGCCGGCTTGCAGTAGTGCTCGGGGCGCGGCGATCACGCTTACCCTCCTTTGCGCAGAGACAGTGGATGGCGCGGCACATTGGCCGGGCGTTGCGTCTTGGCTGCAACGGCCTTGGCCGCTGTCCCACGGGTCAATGGGGGTGATTTTTCCGGCTTTGCAGGCAGCGGCCGCCGTGTTGCCAGCGTGGTGCGTCGTTCCGGGAGGTTTTGCCAAGGCTTGCGCGGCTCATGGAGGCCCGCCCCGGGTTGTCCGGGCGGCACCAGATGCCGCTTGCCCGGCCCGATCAGATCGGCGCGCCCCATGGCGACCAGCGCCTCACGCAGAATCGGCCAGTTGGCCGGATCGTGATAGCGCAGGAAAGCCTTGTGCAACTTGCGCTGGCGTCCGGAGCGGACGATGGATACGGATTCCGATGTGTCGGTAACTTTGCGCAGCGGATTTTTCTCGGTGTGCCACATGGCCGTGGCGATTGCCAGCGGGGTCGGCAGGAAGGTTTGCACCTGATCCAGGCGGAAATTGTTTTTCTTCAGCCACAGGGCCAGATTCAGCATGTCCTCGTTGGTCGTGCCCGGGTGCGCGGCGATGAAGTAGGGAATCAGGTATTGCTCCTTGCCGGCCTCCTTCGAGAATTTCTCGAACATCTGCTTGAACTTGTCGTAGCTGCCGATACCCGGCTTCATCATCTTCGACAGCGGGCCTTCCTCGATATGTTCGGGCGCGATCTTGAGGTAGCCGCCGACATGGTGGGTGACGAGTTCCTTCACGTACTCGGGGGATTTGACGGCGAGGTCGTAGCGCAGGCCGGAACTGATCAACACCTTCTTGAGGCCGGGCAGGGCGCGGGCTTTTTTGTAGAGCGAGATCAGCGGTGCGTGGTTGGTATCGAGGTTCTCGCAGATGCCGGGGTAGACGCAGGACAGGCGGCGGCAGCTCTGCTCGATGGCCTTGTCCTTGCAGGCCAGCCGGTACATGTTGGCGGTCGGCCCGCCCAGATCGGAGATGACGCCGGTGAAGCCCGGCGTCTTGTCGCGGATTTCCTCCAGCTCACGCAGGATGGAGCCTTCCGAGCGGCTCTGGATGATGCGGCCTTCATGCTCGGTGATCGAGCAGAAGGTGCAGCCGCCGAAGCAGCCGCGCATGATGTTGACCGAGAAGCGGATCATCTCCCAGGCCGGGATACGCGCTTCGGCATAGGTCGGGTGCGGCGCGCGGGCGTAGGGCAGGCCGAAGACGTGATCCATTTCCTCGGTGGTGAGCGGAACCGGCGGCGGGTTCAGCCACACATCGCGCCGGCTGGCGCCTTCGCCGTGAGCCTGTACCAGCGCACGCGCATTGCCGGGATTGGATTCGAGATGAAAGGTGCGCGAGGCGTGGGCGTAGAGCACCGGATTGTCGCGCACGTCTTCGAACGACGGCAGGCGCACGGCGGTATGCGCGCGCGCCGTGCGCCGCTCGGCCAGGCGGTCGGCGCGGCTGACCAGGCGCACCGGATGAACGCCTGGCGTGGCCGCTGCGCTCGCCGTATTGCCGGCGCCGACTTTTTTCTCGGGCTCCATGGCGTAGGGATCGGGATGGGCATCGATTTTGCCGGGCATGTCGACGCTGCGCGAATCGATTTCGACCCAGTCCGGCGTCGGTTTCCAGCCGTGCGGCACCATGAAGGCGGTGCCGCGCAGATCGCGGATGTCGCCGATTTTTTCGCCACGCGCCAGGCGATGGGCGAGATCGACGAGTGCCCGTTCCGCATTGCCAAACAGCAGCAGGTCGGCTTTCGAGTCGGGCAGGATGGAGCGTCGCACCTTGTCCGACCAATAGTCGTAATGCGCGATGCGGCGCAGGCTGGCCTCAATGCTGCCGATCACCAATGGCACGTCGGCAAAGGCTTCGCGTGCGCGCTGGGCATAGACGATGACAGCGCGATCGGGCCGACGGTCGGCGGCGGCATGGGGCGTGTAGGCATCGTCGGAACGGATTTTTTTATCCGAGGTGTAGCGATTGACCATCGAATCCATATTGCCGGCGGTAATGCCAAAAAACAGCTTTGGTTTGCCCAGGCGCTTGAAGTCCTCCGCCGAGTGCCAGTCCGGCTGGCTGATGATGCCAACGCGAAAACCTTGCGCCTCGAGCAGGCGGCCGACCAGCGCCATGCCGAAGCTGGGATGGTCGATGTAGGCATCGCCGGTGACCAGGATGATGTCGCATTGATCCCAGCCCTGCGTGTCCATCTCGGCGCGCGACATCGGCAGGAAGGGTGCGGGGCCGAAACGCTGCGCCCAGTATTTGCGGTACGAGGTGAGTGGCTTGGCGGCGAGTTCAGGAGTCATGGCAAGGGTGGGTGCTCAGCGGCGAAGGGCGCTCTGTCAAGACAGCGGAATAAGACAGGGCTCCGGCGTGCGGTCAGGCGCGAAGTAAGCGCAGCCGGCTTTGCGCCGGCACATGGCGGGCGAGAAAATCCATCTGGTCGGCCAGGATGCGCCGGTTGCTGAGGATCAGGTACTCGGCCTTGTTGGGTATGTAGGGCGCATAGGCCAGCTCCATCCATGCCTGTTCCGGTGTGTGTCCGCCCTTGGCCTGGTTGCAGCTGCGGCAAGCGGTGACCACATTCATCCAGGTATCGCGTCCACCCTGCGAAAGGGGTATGACGTGATCGCGCGTCAGGCGTTGCGCCGGGAATTCCCGCACACAATAGGCGCACAGGTTGCGGTCGCGGTGAAACAGCTCGCGGTTGGACAGCGGTGGTACCGGACGCAGGGTTTTCCCTGACAGGGTCTTGCCGCGAATGGCAATGATGCTGCGTGTGCATAGTGCGGAACGTTCGCCCGTGGTGCGGTTGATGCCGCCGTAGAAAGTGAATTCGGTTTCCCCCGCGTCCCAGGCCACCAGATCGCGGGCGACATAGACACAGGCGTGCTGCCAGGTAATCCAGCGGTGCGGCACGCCATATTGGTCCAGAGTGAGAATCAGCGGATGGTGGTTCATCTCGTAGAATCCGGGAACAGGGCGAATTTAACAGAGCGCGATGATTTTTGATAGCGGAGAAAAAGATGGGTTTCGGGACTCCAGCGCCCGTCGGCGCTTGCGCTACGCGGTTTTTGCGTCGCTTTTCGTCCACGCATTGGTGGTGTTTCAGGGAATGCACAAAACCCTGCCGCAGACCGCTCCCCCCAATCTGCTGGCGACCTTGCGCCCGGTCGCGGCGTCTGCCGCCACGGCTCCGGAGTCTGCGCCAGCCGTCGTGCCGCGCATTATCCCGCCGCGTCACGCCGTAGCGCCAGCGCCGACTTTTGTCGCACCGAATGCAGCAGCGCCAGCCGTGGCCGCGCCGCCGTCTACGGATGTCGCTGATATCCGCAGCCTGTCGCCTTCAAACGAGGCGCAAAGGGCAACCCCGGCAACCCAGACAGCTCCGGCAGCGGCGACTGCCGTTGCGCCGGCCTCGTTGCCGGCCCCGGCGCCGGCCGATGCGGGTCTCTCGGTTGACGGCATGCGGCGCTATCGCCTGAGCCTTGCTGCCCAGGCGCGCCGCTTCAAGCGCTACCCGGCGCAGGCGCTGGCTTCGGGCTGGGCGGGGACGGCCGAGATACGCCTTGAGATCGGCAGCGACGGGCAGCCAAAGTCGGTCGAGGTGCTGCATTCCAGCGGCTATGCGGTGCTTGACCGCTCCGCCCTGACAATGATCGAGGCCGGCGCCCGGCATACCCCTGTTCCTGCCGAGCTGCGGGGCAAGGCGTTTTCTGTCGTGCTGCCGGTGGTGTTCGACTTGACGGAGTCGTGACGCGAAAATGTTTGAAGGCCGCCCGCTTCGGGCGGGACGTTGGCCTGCAGGCGGTACGGACAAGTCAGGCTGCCGCGACGCAGACCTGATTGCGGCCTCCATTCTTGGCGGCATAGAGGGCCTTGTCTGCGCGCTCAATAAACAATGCAGCGGATTCGCCGGGGATGTACCGCGTTGCGCCCAGGGAGATCGTAATCCGGGCGGATACATCTTCGCTGCCGCCTTTTTTAATGCGCCCGCCCTCGATGGTGCGCCGGAGTTTTTCTCCCAGGGCGCGCGCGCCATCCAGCGGCGTATCCGGCAGCAGCACGATAAATTCTTCGCCGCCATAGCGAACGGCGGTGTCGCGCCCTTTGACGTTTTCCTTGAGCACCTGCGCTACCGCACGAATTACCCGGTCGCCAAACAAGTGACCGTAGGTGTCATTGACTCTCTTGAAGTGGTCGATGTCGCACATGAGCAAGCACGGCTGGGCGGCAGGCTCGCCTTTGTCTGCGGCGCCTGGCGAGCCCAGGCAGGCCGCCAGCGCCTGGTCAAAGCCACGGCGATTGGTTAATCCGGTGAGCGCGTCGATTAAAGAGGCATCGCGTGCGCGGGTAACTTCCTCGCGCAGCGCTTCGATCTCGCGCTGGCTTTCTGCCAGTTTGGTTTTGAGCGAACTGGTCGAGGCCTGCATGCTCTGGGTGCTGGCGATCAGGGCCTTGATGTCGATCGTGGCGCCCGGCAGGGAACTATTTCTCTCGATGTCCAGCAAGGTTTGACCGAAATGGTCAGACTCTTTGATGACCTCGCCGGTTGAGGTGGAAATTGCGCCGACGATGCGTTGAAATTCATGGCTGATCGATGCCGCGGCTTCGTTGGTGATATCCGCCACATGCCGGTTAAACAGCGCTTCGATGTCATCTTTCTGCAACGGGGTACCACGAGCGGTCAAGGCGTCGACTGCCTCGTTCAATGCGCGGTTCATCCCCGAGACATATTCGTACCAGACGGCGTAACTGATGGGGTGCAAGGGTGCGTCGTGCCTGGACATCAGCGGCAAGGCCAGACGCAGGTACTCTGCACTTTCGGTTTTGGAGTGGTTATATTTCATGGCATGTTTTGAGGGGCGTTGGTTTCGGATTACAGGTCGCAGCGGGGGGGGCTTGCTTTCAGGAAAGCAGCCAGGTTCCGGGGAGGCGCTTGTCTGCTTCATCCTGGAAGGTATCCGGCGTGCCAATGACTTCCTCGTGAAAGCCGAAGCGGCCTGTGCGGCGATCGGCGAAATAATGGCGCAAGGTGCGATATACGGTGCGGAAGGCAATTTCATCCCAGGGAATCTCGTGCTCGCCAAACAGCCGCAGTTCCAGCGTTTCCGCGCCAGCGGCGAAGTCGAGATCGAGCAGACGGGCGCGGTAGATCACATGCACCTGATCGATGTGCGGCACGCTGATGAGGCTGAACATCGCCCCGAGTTCAATTCGCGCCAGTGCTTCTTCGGCCGTTTCGCGCAGTGCCGCCGTCGCCACGGCTTCGCCGTTTTCCATGAAGCCGGCGGGGAGCGTCCATTTGCCAAAGGCCGGCTCGATGGCGCGACGACAGAGCAGAATCTTCTCGTCCCATTCCGGAAGGCTGCCAACCACGAGGCGTGGATTGAGGTAATGAATTGCACCGCACGCCAAACACACATGGCGCGGCCGGGAATCGCCCGCCGGGATATGCAGGCTGACGGCGGCGCCACAGGCACTGCAAAAATTCATGGCGGGATTCATGGCGCCGAGTTTACCGCACCCGCGATTAGCCATGGACGCCATGCCCCGCATTGCAGGCGCGTGCGCTGGTGTGGGCTGACGGGGGATTCCAGGCATGTCGCGTTCCATGGGCGTGTCACAAGTGACGCTGGCGACGCGGCCAGCCGGCGAGTATTGATTGGCCTTAGGGTACGATTGAAATTAGTTTAAGAATTAATCAAATAGACGTCATTTGTAAGGGTTTTTCTTACAGATTAAAGACAGTGATTGCTACAAAAGAATGGTTTTTCCGTTGATATTTTTCTTGCTGCCTTCCGTGCAATCATGCAATTGCCGTGATTCGGGCTCGGGTTTGAGCCGGGCGGCCTTACCAACAAGGGAGTGCATGATGAAATCGACTGACACCTACAATGACATAAAGGAAGTCAATCTCGCCTATTTGATGTTGGCGCAGAGCATGGTTCGTTCCGATCGCGAGGCGGCCATTTTCCGGCTTGGCATCAGCGAAGAGGTCGCCGATGTTTTGACGCGCCTGACACCGGGGCAAGTGTTGAAGATGGCGAGCTCGGACATGCTGCTGTGCAACTTCCGTTTCGATGACGCCCTGCTGCTTGATCTGCTTGCCAATCACGAACGTGACCGTGGTGTGGCCCATGTCCATGCGGCGATCCTGGCGGCTGGGCGGCCCGTTGCCCGGTTGTCCTGAGCTTCGTGAATCAAGTGAATCAATCTACTGCGGCTTGCGGAGGCGAACATGCGCAATAAATCTGTTGTTCTTGAGGCGAAAGAAATTCGTCTGGCGGTTGAACTGGTTGAGCTGGGGGCTCGCCTGCAATTGCTGGAGGCCGAGACCAACCTCTCGCGAGAGCGGCTCCTGAAGCTCTACAAGGAGGTGAAAGGCGAGTCGCCACCGAAAGGCATGTTGCCTTTTTCGACTGACTGGTTCATGACCTGGCAGCCGAATATTCACGCCTCGCTGTTCATGGCGTACTACCGTTTTTTCCGCTCGCATACGAAAATCAGGGGGCTGGAACTCACCATCAAGGCTTACCGCATGTACCTTGCCCAAATCGAGCGGGGCAATATGGAGACGGTGTTGTCCCTGACGCGGGCGTGGACCATGGTCCGTTTCTTCGATGCCAACATGTTGCAAATGGCCACATGCAGTGAGTGTGGCGGCGAATTTGTGGCGCATGCCTATGATCCGACGCGTGGCTATGTGTGCGGTCTGTGCCATATGCCCGCCCGTGCCGGCAAGACCCGGCGTGCCGCCGAGTTGGCGCTGGCAGCCAGCGCCGCTGCTTGATACCCGTCTTTCACAGTTATCCCGCGCAATCTGAAACACGGCAATTCCCGGTAATGTCCGGAGTTGCCGTGTTTTTTCGCGCCTCGATTGCGGCTGGTTTGCTGGGGCCGGCATGATGCTGGCGAGTTGCCTGTGCGCAGTCGCCGTTGCGCCAGCGCCGACTTTTGACGTCGGCGCACGCCCTGTGATGGTTTGCCGTTATGATTACGCCCCAATACTTCATAACTGAACAGGCTGGCTGTTTGGCAGGGCAACTCCGGGTGGAATCAACATGCTTCTGATTATTGGCTACGTCATCATCCTGGCTGCGGCGCTGGGCACTTACGCTGTTCACGGCAGTCTGGCGGCGTTATGGGTGCCGATGGAATACATCGCGATTCTGGGGCTGACGATCGGCGGTTTTGTCGCCAGCAATGGCATCAAGGCGATCAAGGCAACCGTCGGCGCATTGCCCAAGGTATTCAAGGGTTCGCACCTGAACAAGGCGTTCTACATGGATTTGCTGGCCATGCTGTTCGAGATTCTCTCCAAGGTGCGCAAGGAGGGACTGATGTCCATCGAGAGCGATATCGAGGCTCCGGATGGCAGCGCCGTGTTTTCGAAATACCCGAACATTGTTCATGATCACCATGCGATGGAGTTTATTTGTGACTATCTGCGCATGATGGTGGGCGGCAATCTCAATGCCTTCGAAATCGAAAACCTGATGGATATTGAAATCGAAACGCATCATCAGGAAGCGCATGTCCCCGCGCATGTGGTCAGCAAGGTTGCAGATGCCACACCGGCCTTCGGTATCGTGGTGGCGGTGATGGGCGTGGTGAATGTCATGGGCTCGGTTGGTTCGCCGCCGGCCGTGCTGGGCAAGATGATCGGCGGCGCTCTGGTCGGCACCTTCCTCGGTATTTTGATTGCCTATGGATTTGTTTCTCCGGTTGCCGGCCAACTGGAGCAGAAGGTCGAAGAGGAGGGCAAGATTTTCCAGGTCATCAAGGCAGTACTGCTGGCCAGCATGAATGGTTACGCGCCGCAGGTGGCTGTCGAGTTCGGCCGCAAGGTGCTCTATTCCGGCGATCGCCCCACCTTCATCGAGCTGGAAGAAGATTTGAAAGCGCGCAAAGGCAAGTGAGCGCCAGGCGGCATCATGAGTGACGATTCCCAGCGGCCCATTGTCGTCAAGAAAATCAAGAAAGGCGGCGCCGGCGCACACGGTGGCGCCTGGAAGATCGCCTATGCCGACTTCGTGACGGCGATGATGGCATTTTTCCTGCTGATGTGGCTCCTGGGGTCTACGTCGCAAGGAGATTTGCAGGGAATTGCCGATTACTTTCAGAACCCGCTCAAGGTGTCGCTGGCCGGCGGCTCGGGTTCGGGAGACTCCTCTTCGGTGATCCAGGGCGGAGGCAAGGACTTGACGGCTTCGCACGGGCAGGTCAAGGGGGGTGATATCGATGCGCCGAAAAAAACAATCAACCTGCAAAAACTGAAAGCCGAGTTTGAAAAGGCGGAGCAGGCAAAGCTTGCCGGATTGAAAGGCGAACTGGAGACCCTGATCGATGCCAGTCCGACCCTCAAGCAGTTCAAGAATCAGTTATTGCTCGATCTCACCAGCGAAGGCTTGCGCATCCAGATTGTCGATGAAAAGAGTCGGCCAATGTTCGATTCGGCCAGTTCGGAAGTGAAACCTTATACGCGTGTCATTTTGCGCGAGATCGGCAAAACGCTGAACAAGGTGGAAAACCACATCAGCCTGTCGGGCCATACCGATGCCCAGCCTTTCGCCGGCGGCGGACGGGATTTCAGCAACTGGGAGCTTTCCACCAATCGCGCCAACGCCTCGCGGCGCGAGCTGGTAGCCGGCGGCATGCGCGATGACAAGGTAATGCGTGTCGTTGGCATGGCGTCGACGGTGCTGTTCAGCAAGCAGGAGCCCTATAGTCCGATCAATCGCCGCATCAGCATCGTCATCATGAACAAGCGCACCGAAGAAGCGATTCTGGCGGACGGCAAGGCCAGCGAGGTTAGCGACGCGCAGGGAGTCGAGGGGCAGGTGCTCAATTCGCAGACAGCGGGCGTCGACGCCCGGTAATTGACCCTGCAACAGCCAGTCACGGCAAATTTTCTTCATGCGGCGGGTTGCGTCAAGCCGGCGATGCACGCGTACGGCCTTCTTCTGCTCATGATCATCCTGCACGGTTAATCCGGATTTCTCCGCACCGCGTGCGACATCCTGCCTTTATTCGTGTTGGCTTGCGTAAATAACAGAGGTTTCGGCGCCTGTTCTCGTGTTCTCAAATTGCTCGGGCGGCAATAATTGCCGGTATGAGAGAGAACCTCCGTGGCTGAAGAAAGTGACCTTGAACGAACCGAGCCCGCATCGGCACGGCGCCTTGAGCAGGCGCGTGAAGATGGCAATGTGCCGCACTCGCGCGAACTCGTGGCTTTCATGGTTATGGCGGCCGGTGCGGGTACATTTTGGGTGCTGGGCGGCTGGATCGCGCATGGCGTAGCTGATCTGGTGAGGCAGGGGCTGAGCTTCAATCGCGCGGCTGCATTTGATACCGCCATCATGCGCGGCAGCACGCTGGCAATGACAGCGGATGCCTTTGCCTATGTCGGACCTTTGTTCGTGATCATCATTGCCGCAATCATCGCAACGCCTTTTGTGATGGGCGGCTGGGTTTTTTCTCCCAAGGCATTTACGCTCGACCTCACGCGCATTGATCCCATCAAGGGCCTTGGGCGCATGTTTTCCTGGCAAAGCATTGCCGAGCTGGTCAAGGCCATTCTCAAGGCCTTGCTGATTGGCGGCGTGTTGTACTGGGTTGTCAGGCATGAACAAGACCGTTTGTTTGCCCTGCTGGCACAACCTGTTGAAACGGGTCTGGTGGCATTTTCCCAGGTGCTCTTTTTCAGCTTTGTCGCACTGATCGGCGGCCTGGCCGTTATCGCGGCGATCGATGTGCCGTTCCAGCTCTGGCAGTACCACGATCGATTGAAGATGACGCGTGAGGAGTTGAAGAAGGAGTCCAGGGAAAGCGAAGGCGACCCCCAGCTCAAGGCGCGCATCCGCAGCCAGCAGCGCGAAATGGCGCGTAGCCGGATGATGTCGGAGGTGCCGAAAGCTGACGTGGTGGTGACCAATCCGACACACTTCGCCGTTGCGCTGAAGTATGACAGCGGCGCCATGGGCGCGCCGATTGTGGTGGCCAAAGGCATGAATCTGATTGCCCAGCGCATTCGCGATCTGGCCAGCGATAACAAGGTGCCCTTGCTGGAAGCGCCGCCCCTGGCGCGCGCGCTGTATCGCCATGCCGATGTCGGGGACCAGATACCCGCGCCCTTGTATGCGGCGGTGGCCGAGGTGATGGCCTATATCTACCAGCTCAACCAGTTTGCGGCATCCGCCGGCGCGATGCTGCCGCCGACTGCGCCGGCGCTGATTGCCGTGCCGGCGGAACTTGATCCCGGGGTGCCGGAATGAATGGCAGCCTGACTGTGCAGGGGGTTTTCGGGCGACTGAATATCCGCCAGATGCTGGCGCCGCTGCTCATCATCCTCATTTTGTCGATGATGGTCCTGCCGCTGCCCACATTCGCGCTGGACGTGTTTTTCACCTTCAACATCGCCATCTCGATCATGGTGCTGCTGGTAGCGATGTACACCATGAAGCCGCTGGATTTCTCGATTTTCCCGACGGTGCTGCTGATAACGACATTGCTGCGCCTGTCCTTGAATGTGGCTTCGACGCGGATCGTTTTATTGCAAGGCCATACCGGGCCCGATGCGGCTGGCAAGGTGATCGAGGCCTTCGGCCATTTTCTGGTCGGCGGCAACTACGCCGTCGGCATTGTGGTGTTCATCATCCTGACCCTGATCAATTTCATCGTCATCACCAAGGGTGCCGGGCGGATTGCCGAAGTGTCGGCCCGCTTCACCCTTGACGCCATGCCCGGCAAGCAAATGGCCATCGACGCCGACCTCAATGCCGGTTTGATCGGTGAAGACGAGGCGCGCAAGCGTCGCGCTACGGTGGCGCTGGAGGCGGATTTTTACGGCTCGATGGACGGCGCCTCGAAGTTCGTTCGTGGCGATGCGGTGGCCGGCATCCTGATTCTGTTCATCAACATCATCGGCGGTCTGACCGTCGGTGTCATCCAGCATGACATGAGTGCCGGCGATGCCGCCAAGGCTTATACCCTGCTCACCATCGGTGACGGCCTGGTGGCGCAGATTCCGGCGCTTATCATTTCCACGGCTGCTGGCTTGGTGGTGACCCGGGTCGCCACCGAGCAGGACATTGGCCAGCAGATGGTGGCCCAGTTGTTCGGTAATCCGATGGTGTTGGCGCTGACCGCCGGCATTCTCGGTACCCTCGGCCTGATTCCAGGCATGCCGAATTTTGTGTTTCTGCTGCTGGCCACGGTGTTCGGTTTCCTTGCGTGGCGCCAGATGCGTCGTCCGAGCACTGAGCAAACGGCAGCAGGTGCGGCGACGCAGCAGGCCGCAGTGCAACCGGCAGAGAACGTCGAGGCCAGTTGGTCGGATGTCGTGCCCGTTGATGTTCTGGGACTCGAAGTGGGCTATCGCCTGATTCCCCTAGTGGATCGAGGGCAGGATGGCGAACTGCTGAAACGGATTCGTGGCCTGCGGAAGAAGTTTGCCCAGGAAATTGGTTTTCTGCCGGCACCGGTGCACATTCGGGACAATCTTGAATTCCGGCCCAACGCTTACCGCCTGACGCTGAAAGGGGTGCCCATCGGCGAGGGCGAGGCATTTCAAGGCCAGTATCTGGCAATCAATCCGGGACATGTTTCAGGACAGTTGGCAGGAACGCCAACGCAGGATCCGGCTTTTGGCCTGCCTGCCGTGTGGATTGATTCCTCATTGCGCGAACAGGCCCACGTATTCGGGTACACGGTGGTTGATGCCAGCACCGTGATCGCCACGCACCTGAATCACGTCATTCTTTCCCATGCGACTGAACTGCTGGGGCGGCAGGAAACACAAGCATTGCTGGATCATCTGGCGAGCGAGTCGCCCAAGCTGGTTGAAGACCTGGTGCCGAAGCAACTGCCTCTGGGTGTCTTGCAGCGGGTGCTGCAGAACCTGCTAGAGGAGGGCGTGAATATTCGCGATATGCGCACCATTATCGAAACCTTGGCGGAGCACGCGCCGCGGGTGCAGGATCCGCTGGAACTGACTTCGCAAGTACGAATCGCTCTCGGCCGCGCCATCGTGCAGCAGTTGTATCCGACCGGTAACGAAATGCGGGTCATGGCGCTGGAACCCGGGCTGGAGCGCATCCTGGGGCAGGCACTGCAAGGCGGTGGCGACTCCGGGGGGATCGAGCCCGGTCTGGCCGATATGCTGTTACGCGAGACGGCCGCTGCTGTGCAGCAACAGGAAAACCTTGGCTTGCCCCCGGTGCTGCTGGTTCCTGGCCACCTGCGCTGGCTTTTGTCACGCTTCCTGCGCCGCTCGGTGCCGCAACTCAAGGTTATCGCCAATGCTGAAGTGCCTGACTCGAGAATCATCAAGGTGACGACCATTATCGGAGCAAACAAATGACTGTAAAACGATTCGTCGGTGCTACGGCGCGCGACTGCCTGCGGCGCGTCAAAGAGGAGATGGGGCCGGATGCGGTCGTGATTTCCAACAAGGCCGTGGAAAACGGCGTGGAAATCGTGGCCATGTCGCCGGAGAGCCTGGACGCAATTTCGCAGGAGGTTCGGCCCGTGGCCAAACCTGCATCTCCGCCCCCGCCTGTGGCTCATTCGTTGCCGCCGGCTACGGACGATGATTACACCGTGACACTGTCATCGGCGCGACGCGAATCGCGTCGCGAGGCCCCCAGCGTGCGGCCATGGTCGCCTTATGACAACGCCGACTTGACGCCGACCGGCCGGCCGGTTGCGCCTGCCGGGGCAGAACCCCCGCCGCTACGTCCCCTGCCGCCGCGCAAGCCGGACGACATTCTTTCGCCGCAGCAAGTCGCTGCCTCCCTGCGTCTGGCGGCGGATGAAACTGCCGCCGCGCAGAAGTCCACTCCTGGACCCGAAGTGGCGCAGTTGCGGGATGAGATGCGCGTCATCAAGAATTTGCTTGAGCGTCAATTGGCAGGTTTTGCCTGGGGTGAAATGGCACGGGAGACACCGGCCCGTGCGTTGCTGCTGGGCGAAATGCTGGCCGCCGGATTTTCCGGCAGCCTCGCGCGTCGCCTGGTGCAGGACATGCCGGCCGACCTGAACCGGGACGATGGCCGCAAATGGCTGACGGCGGCAGTCAATCGCCGCCTGCGTACCTTGTCGTCCGAGGCCGACTTCATTGATCGTGGCGGCGTCTATGCGCTGGTGGGGCCGACCGGGGTAGGCAAAACCACCACCACCGCCAAACTGGCTGCGCGCTGCGTGGTGCGTTATGGCGCGGAGCGGCTGGCACTGCTGACCACCGATGGCTATCGCATTGGCGCCCAGGAGCAGTTGCGCATCTATGGCCGCATTCTTGGCGTGCCGGTATTCGTGGTGCGCGATGGCGAGGACTTGCGCCGCACCCTGGCCGACCTGCGCGACAAGCACATGGTGCTGATCGATACCGTCGGCATGAGCCAGCGTGACCGCATGGTCGCCGAACAGGCCGCGATGCTCACCCGTTCCGGCGAGGTCAATCGCTTGCTGTTGCTCAATGCCGGCAGTCGCGGCGATACGCTTGACGACGTGGTGCGCGCCTACGCAGGTGAAGACCTGGCCGGGTGCATCCTGACCAAGGTGGATGAAGCGACGGCGCTGGCGCCGGCGCTCGATTGCATCGTGCGTCATGGCCTGACCCTGAGCTATGTCGCCAATGGCCAGCGCGTGCCGGAAGACCTGCACCTGCCGAATCGCAACTATCTGCTGCATCGCGCCTTTAAAGTCGGCGCTGGCGAGACGGCGCATACCTTGCGCAAGGAGGAAATAGCCTTGGCGTTCACGCAGAATCAGGATGTCTCGCTGGGGACATCCCTTGCCTGAGCCGATCTCCGCTGCAGCGGTCGATCAGGCGGCCGGATTGCGCCGCCTGTTCGGCGCGCAGACGGCGCACGTCGTTGCCTTTGTCTCCGGGCGGGAAGCCTGCGGGCGTACTACGTTGCTGGTGCGTACTGCGGCCGCATTGGCCCGGGCCGGGCAGGGCGTGATTCTTATCGACGAGAATTCCGGCCCGAATAATGCGCTATCGACGCTGGGCATCAAGGCGCGGCATGATTTGCTGGATGCGGTGCAAAGTGATTATCCGCTGGATCGTGTGATGCAGCCCGCGGGGCCTTTGCTCAATGTCATCGCTGCAGCAAAACTTGCGGTCGCGCTGGATCATGTTGATGCGTTGTCTACGGAGCGCCTCGATGCCGCACTCAAACGCCTGCAGGAGGGCAGCGCGTTTGTGCTGGTCGACTGCGTGGCACGCAACGGACGACATCTCTCGCCACTGGCGCTGGCTGTGCCGCACATGGTGGTGGTGGTCGCCGCGCAGGGTGCGGCGATTACCCAGGCCTATGCCTTGATCAAGCGGCTGGTGCGGGAGCGCGGGCGCGAAGGGTTTCATGTGGCGATCACCCGGGCGCGAACCGGGCAGGAGGCCGAGGCGATTTTTTACAACATGCGACACACCGCGCGTGAGCATTTGGGCGTTCACCTGGACTATCTGGGTGGGGTGCGCGAGCCGGCAGTGGAACACCTGGCAGACACGTTGCAACACAGCCTGTTGCGCGCAGCGGGTGAGCAGGACTGGCACGGATTTGAACCTCTCGCGCACCGTGCAGCGCCTGCCATCGCCGGCGGCAGGCAGGGGCTGAAGCCTCTGGAATCGGTGGTATAGTCAATGCGTCCCAGACGGCTCAAGCGACAGGATTGATGTACACCGCCCAAGGCGTGCTCGCCAAAGACCAGCATGTTGCCCAGTATGCACCGCTCGTAAAGCGCATCGCCTTTCATTTGATGGCGAAGTTGCCGGCCAGCGTGGATGTCGATGATTTGATCCAGAATGGCATGATTGGCCTGCTCGATGCCCTGGGACGTTACGAAGAAGGCCTCGGCGCGCAGTTCGAAACCTATGCCGTGCAGCGCATCCGTGGCGCCATGCTCGACGGCCTGCGTGAGAATGACTGGTTGCCGCGTGGCGTTCGCCGCGAAATGCGCCGGGTCGAAGCCGCCATCCAGAAACTCGAACACCACCACGGGCGCCAGCCTTCCGAGCAGGAACTGGCCGCCGCGCTGGATATTTCCCTGGCCGACTACCAGCAGCTACTGCTTGAAGCTCGTGGTCACCAACTCATTTATATCGAGGACATGTCGGATGGCGCTGGCGAAGGTTATCTCGAACACCACGTCGCCGCGACGGGTCTTGATCCTCTGGCGCTGCTCGAAGAAGCCAGCATCCAAGAGGCATTGGTCGGGGCAATCGGACGATTGCCAGAGCGGGAAAAATTGTTGATGGCCTTGTATTACGAGCAGGACCTGAACCTGCGTGAAATCGGCGCCGTGATGGGCGTGACAGAGTCTCGTGTCTGCCAGCTGCACAGCCAGGCGGTTGCCCGGCTGCGTGTCGCGATTATGGGCGAGGGCACGACGGAGCGCAGTACCCGTCGTCGCGGTTCCTCGCCCAAGGCTGGAGCCTGACGCATGGACAAGATCAGCGTCATTGGCCTTATTCTTGGTCTGTCGGCCATTGTGCTCGGCCAGGTACTGGAGGGCGGACACCTGGATTCGCTAGTGCAACCCACGGCGTTTCTGATCGTTGTCGGCGGCACTTTGGGGGCTGTGATGCTGCAAAGCCCACTGCAGGTGTTCAGGGATGGCATGAAAATGGCGAAATGGGTATTTTCCCCGCCGCTCGTCGAACCACAGCAACTGATTGCCGACATTTCCCGCTGGAGCCAGATCGCGCGCAAGGAAGGACTGCTGGCACTGGAGGCGCAAATCAGAACCCTGCGTGATCCATTTACCGCCAAGGGCATGCAGCTGCTGGTCGATGGCGCCGAGCCGGAGCGCCTGCGTGAAGTGCTTGAGGTGGAAATTGGCGCCTGGGAGGCCAGTTTGAAATCAGCGGCCAAGATATGGGAGTCGGCAGGCGGCTATTCGCCAACGATAGGCATCATCGGCGCCGTGATGGGCCTGATTCACGTCATGGAAAATCTGTCCGATCCATCCCGGCTGGGCAGCGGGATTGCGGTGGCTTTCGTCGCCACCATTTATGGCGTGGGGGCGGCCAACCTGATTTTTCTGCCAGTCGCCAAGAAGTTGCTGGCGCACGTTGCCCGTCTCGTCACCCTGCGCGAAATGCTGGTTGATGGACTGGTCGGCATTGCCAGCGGCGATAATCCGCGCATCATCGAAAGCCGGTTGCAGGGCTATTTTGTCTGATGGCCTATTACCGGCGTCGCCGCCGTCGTCGTGAGTCCGACGAGCATGAGAACCACGAGCGCTGGCTGGTATCCTATGCTGATTTCATCACCTTGCTGTTCGCCTTCTTTGTCGTGATGTACGCCATTTCATCAATCAATGAAGGCAAGTATCGTGTCATGTCCGACTCCATTGTCTCCGCATTCCGCAATGTGCCCGGCACCACTGCCGGGGCAATGGTGGCTGTGAGTCCAGAGGCTCCTGCGCCCACCGCGATTCCTATCCACCGCAATCCGGCGCGGATAAAAACCGACCAGACCCAGGTGGCAAAGAAGGAACATTTGCGCTCCTTGGCCAAGGAGCTGAATCAGGCGTTGGCGCCTTTGATGGCGGAAGGCAAGGTCACGGTAACCGAGGGCGCGCTGGGCATTACCGTCGATATCAATGCCAGCGTGTTGTTCGCGCCGGGTGAGGCGCGGTTGGGGCTGGAAGCGGTACGCGCCCTGGGTGCCGTGGGACGGGTTCTGGGAACGACCGATTTGCCGATCGCCGTCAGCGGCCACACGGACAATATTCCCATCAGCACCCCGCAGTTTCCTTCCAACTGGGAGCTTTCCGCCGCGCGTGCGGCGAGTGTGGTGCGCCTGTTCATCGATACCGATGTCGATCCCCGGCGCCTGACAGCGATTGGTTATGCGGATCAGCGACCGGTAGCCGACAATGCCACGCAGGATGGCAGGCAGCGCAACCGGCGGGTGGCCATTACGATTGAGTCGCGTAACCCGGACAATCCGGTCGAAGTCCCGCTGCCAGAATAGGTACGGCGTCAGGCGCTGCCCAGCGGCCGGCGGCCGGCGATGTTTTTCTGCTGTCCATCCGGGCCGTAGGTCGTCGCGTCGGCGGCTTCCCCGAGGAGTACGGAAAGCGCCTGCTGGTTCTGTTGCAGACGCACGCTGATCAAATTCCCGTTGATGTCGTTTTCGCGCTTTGCCTCGGCCGCAAGCGTCATGAGACGTTGCCAGATGTTGCGTGCAGGGATGGCAGCAGCGGCAGGGCGAGCGGCAAGCCAGGCCTCGATTCCGGCCTGCCCTGTCTCCAGTCCGGAATCGGCAAGCGCGGTATCGCGCTGCGCTTCAAGAGTGGCGAGGCGTGTTGCCAGCGCCGACTTTTCTCCGGCAAGTTTAACCAGTTGGTCGATTTCACCCGATGCGAGCATCTGCCGTTCGGCGCCAATCAGGGCGACGAAGCGTTCCAGATTGCTTACTGTTTGCTCCAGCAGTGCATCGATTTGAGCCAAGGTGAAGATGGGACGGTCAGGCTGCCGGCCGGTCTTTCGCTATCAGATCGCGCACACTCTGGATCAGCTTGCCGGCAATTTTCCCGGCGTCGATTTGAAAATGCCCCTCTGCGACCGCCTGGCGAATTTCTGCGACACGCTGGCTATCGAAAGGAGCGGTCGATGGATCGGTCAATCCTGTTTGTTGCAGGTGGGTGGCCACCGACGCATCGCCCGCTGGCGATACCACTGGCGGGGCGGACGCCTTCGTGGCTTCCGTACCGCGAGAACCCGGGGTGCGTGGCACAGCCGGTGATTTGATGGAATTGTCAATTTTCATGATTGCACCTGCGTAAAGTTTCGGGCTTGCCCTTTTTACGGTCATTGAAATCAAAACTTTAGCCTTTTCGGGTACTGTCTTCCGGCAAGGCCTCTGCGACGCCGCTACTTTAACCTGTTCCTTGACTGCTTATTTGAAGTTCCGAATCAATATGTTACTTCGATCGTACCATTGGTGCGCGCGATGCCGCTGATTACTTGCCCGGAGGCAAGGCGAACTTGCACGACCTGGCCTGCAGCGGCATTGTTGAGGGCGCGCCCTTCGCTCGAGACCTGAAAGCCGGGGCCGTTTGAGAAAACCTTCACGCTCTGCCCTTGTTTGACCACCAGTGGCTTGCGCAGCATGTCGCTGCGCAAGGGCCGGCCAGCCGGCAGGGAGACGCTGGAAGCCTGGCCAATTGCCTGTGCCATGTCGGTTAACACATCTGCCGGCAGGTCGGACAAGTCGCCTTGGCGTTGCGCAATGTCCGTTGCGGTGAGTACCTGGCCCCTGCTTACAGGATGAGCGCTGACCAGGTAGCTGGCGACGACATGAATTTGCACCGGGACATAAAGACGCCATGTTGCGCCTTCGACGCACCGCACGTTGACGTGGGTGCGCCCCCACGGCCTGGCCCCGGCATCCATCGTCACATCGAAGTTGCGGCAGCCATCGGGCAAGCCGCTGGAGTTGATGGCGCCAATGCTGTAATCGACCTGGCCCGGCAAGCCCTTGGCCTGGATGCGCAGGAACTCTTCGATGGCGCGCTGAATGGGTTCCGGCTCAGCCGCTTGTGCAGGGGCGCCAGCCAGGCCAAGCAGTACCGAGAACAGCAGAAACAGGGCGGGCGGATTCATGAGGGTGAGATTACAGCATCGCAATTGGATGAATGCCTCCAGTAGCATCAAACTAGCCCTGCTTTTCAAGCGGCAACTTTTGCCGCGTGCTTGCCGTTGCATGCGTCAGTCTTGCCGATCAATGCCAGATATCGCCTGTATTTGCAATGCTCGGCGACTTTGTAGGTGCATGGCACGAATGGTGCATAGCCTCTGCCATGGAATTCATGCACGTTCAATGAGACCGAAATCGTGATCGACCGCTTCGACGCCCAGCTTCAAATCCAGCGCGCTGCATTGGGTGCGTTGACCTACCGCCAGGAGTTGCTGGCCTCCAACATCGCCAATGCCGATACGCCGAACTTCAAGGCGCGTGATATCGACTTCAAGGGTGCGCTGGAGGCTGCGGTTGCCGGACGGACGGGTGGCAGGGTTGCCAGTGTCGCTTTGGCCGCCACATCGCCTCGCCATATTGGCGGCGCCCTGTCAGCGGGCGGAGCGTTTGCCGGGGCAGTCAAATATCGCACGGAGTTCCAGCCCAATGTCGATGGCAATACCGTGAATATGGACATCGAGCGCAGCGCCTTTGCCGAAAATGCGCTGCGCGTGGAAGCCGCGATGAGCTTCATCACCGGTGATATCAAGAGCCTGCAACTGGCGATGAGTCCGTAATCATGAGCCTGCTTAACGTTTTTTCGATCGCTGGTTCCGCGCTTACCGCGCAATCCGCCCGCCTCAATGCCGTCGCCAGCAATCTGGCGAATGCTGACAGCACGGTCGGCGCCGATGGTCAGCCCTACCGCGCCAAGCAGGTGGTGTTCAAGGCGACCCCGGTCGAAGGTGGCGGCATCGGTGTGCGGGTTACGCAAGTGGTCGATAGTGCGGCGCCGCTGCGCATGATGTATGACCCGAAAAATCCGGCTGCCGACGCACGGGGCTATGTCGCCATGCCGAATGTGAATGTGGTGGATGAAATGGTCAATATGATTTCTGCCTCGCGGTCGTACCAGAACAATGCCGAGGTGATGAATACCGCCAGGTCGCTGTTGCAGAAAACACTGGCAATTGGGCAATAAGGCAGGTCAGGAGCGTTTGAAAGGAGAAGGAAATGGTCACGGCAGTTACAAACAATGATTCGGCAACGCAGGCCTTATTGGCTGCGGCCAATGGCACAGCCAAGAAAGCCGCCAGCGCGACGACGGATGCTCAGGACCGTTTCCTCAAGCTGCTGACGACGCAGCTGAAAAACCAGGATCCGCTCAATCCCATGGACAACGCCCAGATGACATCGCAACTGGCGCAGATCAGTACTGTGGATGGCATCGAGAAGCTTAACGCCACGTTGCAAAAGCTGCTGTCCTCGAGCACCGATTCGGAAACACTCCAGGCGGCGGCACTGGTCGGGCGTCAAGTGATTGTTGCGGGTAACGGCATGAATCTCACCGATGCAGGCGCTGTCGGTGGTGTCGAGCTGGCTTCCAATGCCGATCAAGTGGTCGTTACCGTCAAGGATGTCAATGGGCTGGTAATGAACACCATCAATCTTGGCAAGCTCGATGCCGGCGTGCATAACTTCGTCTGGGACGGCAAGACAGATGCCGGAGTGAAGGCAGTGAATGGCAGCTACAGCATCACGGTGGCGGCGACACAGGGCTCAAATAATGTCGCGGCGACGGCCTTGCAACTTGCCGGCGTGCAGAACATCAACCGGAGCAGTCAGGGCGTGAGCCTGAATCTCGGGGCTCTGGGTCTGATTACCTTGAACGATATCAAGCAAATTTTCTAAGCGGAGAAGAATATGAGCTTTCAACAAGGATTAAGTGGCTTGAATGCGTCAGCCAAGGCGCTCGATACCATCGGCAATAACATTGCCAATTCGAACACGGTCGGCTACAAGGCGGGTTCGACGCAATTTACCGATGTCTTCGCCGCCTCGCTGAACGGCGCCGGGGCGTCGCCGATCGGCCTGGGAACACGGGTGTCTACTGTCGTGCAGCAATTTACCCAAGGCAATATTTCGGTGACCAACAATCCGCTGGATATTGCCATCAACGGTGGCGGTTTCTTCCAGATGGACGATGGTCTGGGCGGCACGCTCTACAGTCGCAATGGCCAGTTCCAGCTGGACAAGGATGGTTTCATCGTCAATGCCCAGGGCTTGCAGCTCAAGGGCATCATGGCGGTCAATGGCGTTGTCTCGCCCGGAAGTCCCAATGTTCCGCTGCGTCTTTTTGATCCCACCCAGAGCCTGACTGGTTCACCCCTGGCCACAGGAACCAGCGTCGCTGCCACCGGCGTGCAGGCCAATATCAATCTCGATTCGCGCGTGGCGCCGCCGGCGACCAGTCCGTTCAATTACGCTGACCCGACGTCCTACAATCAATCGACGGCGGTGACGACCTATGACAGTCTCGGCAACCCGCACACCTACTCGATGTACTTTGTCAAAACGGCCGCGAATGCGTGGGACGTGTATGCCACCGTGACCAATCCGGCAGGTGCTTCGCCCACGTTTACCAATCTGGGCGCGACCGGCAGTTTGACGTTCAATGCTTCCGGCCAGCTTATATCGGCGCCCATCGCCGAATCGCTGACTCCCGCACAGCTAGGCTATGCCGGTGCGGTCAATACGATGAACTTCAACCTGAACTTCTCGGGCAGCACCCAGTTCGGCTCGCCGTTTGCGGTCAATACGCTGCTCCAGGACGGTTATGCGGCCGGCTCGCTGGCAGGATTCAAGATTGGCAGCGATGGCACCGTGCTGGGAAATTACACCAATGGCCAGTCGACGGTGCTGGGTCAGGCCGTGCTGGCCACCTTCCGCAATCCGCAAGGGCTGCAACCGCTGGGCAACAACGTCTGGGCGCAGACGCCGGACAGCGGCACCACTATTCTCGGCACGCCGGGTTCTTCCGGCCAGTTTGGTGTCTTTCAGTCCGCTGCGGTGGAGGATTCCAATATCGACCTGACGGCGGAACTGGTCAGCATGATTACCCAGCAACGCGTCTATCAGGCCAACGCGCAGACCATCAAGACGCAGGACAGCATTCTGCAGACGCTGGTCAATCTGCGGTGATGAATAAAAAGTCGGCGCCGGCGATACGGCGAATGAATTGAAAGGCGACCCATGGATCGACTGATTTACACCGCCATGACCGGCGCCAGCCAGACCCTGAGTCGCCAGGCGGCGGTGGCGCACAATCTCGCCAACGTGTCGACCGCCGGCTACCGTGCGGAAGAACACCGGTTGCGGGCGGTGCAGGTGCAATCGAATGCGGCACAGCCTGGTTTGCCGACGCGCGCTTTTGCCGTTGATGCCAGCACGCACAACGATTTCACGCCGGGGCCGCAGATTTATACCGGCCGCGCATTCGACATGGCGCTGCAGGGCCCGGGCTGGATTGCCGTGCAGGCCGCGGACGGGAGCGAGGCCTATACCCGCAATGGAAGTTTCGAGCTGAACGTCAATGGCATCGTGCAAACCCGCAATGGTTTGCCGGTGCAAGGCGATGGCGGCCCGATTTCGATACCGCCGGAAGTCAAGGTCAGCGTTGGCGTCGATGGCACGGTTTCGGTGATCCCGGAGTCGGGCGCGCAAAATACCGTCAATGTGATCGGCCGCATCAAGCTGGTCAATCCGCCGGAAGCCGATCTGGTGCGTGGCGAAGACGGCCTGTTCCGGCTCAGGGACGGCAGCGCGGCGCCCGTCGATGAGCGGGCGAGAATCGCCTCGGGCTATACCGAAGGCAGCAACGTCAATGCCGCCGAGCAGATGGTGACCATGATTTCACTGGCACGCCAGTTTGAAATGCAGATGAAGATGTTGTCTACGGCCGATGCCAACGACCGCGCCGCCGCCCAAATTCTCTCTGCAAGGTAGTTTCTTGAAAAGGTACACGCCATGATTCGTTCGCTCTGGATTGCAAAAACAGGCCTCGATGCCCAGCAAACCAACCTGGATGTCATTTCCAATAATCTGGCCAACGTCAGCACCAACGGCTTCAAGCGTGCCCGCGCAGTGTTCGAGGACTTGCTCTACCAGACCATGCGCCAGCCCGGCGCACAGTCGTCGCAACAGACGCAGATTCCGTCGGGGCTGATGCTGGGCACGGGCGTACGGCCGATCTCGACCGAGCGGATTTTTGCCCAGGGCAGCCTGCAACGCACCGAGGCCCCGCTTGATCTCGCCATCAATGGCAATGGCTTCTTCCAGATCCAGATGCCGGACGGCACGCTGGCCTACACCCGCGATGGCTCCTTCCAGCTCGACAACACGGGCCAGATTGTCACCTCCAGCGGCTATCCGGTGTCGCCGGCGATCACCATTCCGAGCACGGCGACCAGCATTTCAATCAGCCGCGACGGCATTGTTTCCTACACCGAGCAGGGTGTGACGACGCCGACCCAGGCCGGCACCATCCAGCTCGCCGGCTTTGTCAACAATGGCGGCCTGCAAAGCATGGGCGAGAATTTGTTTGTTGAAACCGCCTCTTCGGGCACGCCAACCCCCAACACGCCGGGTACCAATGGCACCGGCCTGCTCAATCAGGGCTACGTCGAAACATCGAACGTCAACGTCGCGGAAGAACTGGTCACCATGATCCAGACCCAACGCGCCTATGAGCTTAATTCCAAGGCGGTGAGCACGTCAGACGCCATGCTGGCGCGGCTCACGCAACTGTAGGGTGATGGCGACCATGCGCGAGGCAGATCATGAATAAATCGCTGGGTGGATTATTCGTTGCTGTGCTGCTGGCCGGCTGCGTCACGACCACGCCACCGACAGCCGTGCATCAACCGATGACAGCCCGGCCGGAGCCGCGGACGGTGACCCCGAGCAACGGCGCGATTTACAACGTTGCCTCCGCGCGCCCGCTGTTTGAAGACCGGCGCGCCCGTTTCGTCGGCGATACGCTGATCATCAATATCCAGGAAAAAGTCCAGGCGTCGAAGAAATCGGAAAACAAGACCACGCGCAGCCACGAGGTTGACGCCAGTGTGCCAACCATCGTCGGTCTGCCGTTCAAGGGCGCCCAGGGCACCACATTGTCGGCCAGCAGCAGCAACGATTTCAATGGCAAGGGTGAGAACACCTCATCCAATAATTTCACCGGCACGCTTACGGTGACTGTCATCGAGGTCTATCCCAATGGCAATCTCCTGGTGTCGGGTGAAAAGCAGATCGGCCTGAAAGAGGGCGAGGAGTTCATCCGCTTCTCCGGCGTGGTCAACCCGAACACCATTACGGGCGCCAATACCGTGGTTTCGACCCAGGTCGCCGATGCCCGCATCGAATACAAGGCTAACGGCTTTATAGATTCGGCGCAGGTGATGGGCTGGCTGGGACGTTTCTTCCTTTCCTTCATGCCGTTTTAGGAGCGCGCCATGACCCGCATCGAAAAAGGCTTTCTGATCCTGGTCTGGCTGATGGCCGGATTGATGGTGGCGGATGCGGCGCGTGCCGAACGCATCAAGGACCTCGCCACCATCGCCGGTGTGCGCAACAACCAGCTGGCGGGCTATGGCCTTGTGGTGGGCCTCGATAACAGCGGCGACCAGACGACCCAGACGCCTTTTACCGTGCAAAGCATTATCAACATGCTGTCCGGAATGGGCGTCAATTTGCCGCCGGGCTTGTCCCTGCAACTGAAAAATGTTGCCGCCGTGGTGGTCACCGCCACCTTGCCGCCCTTTGCCCGCGCCGGACAGCAGATCGACATCACGGTGTCGTCGATCGGCAATGCGAAAAGCCTGAAGGGCGGCACGTTGGTCATGACCCCTCTGAAGGGCGCGGATGGGCAGGTTTATGGCATGGCCCAAGGCAATGTGGTGGTGGTCGGTGCGGGCGCTTCCGGCGCCGGTTCCAAAACCACGATCAATCAATTGTCGGTCGGACGCATTGCCTCAGGGGCAACCGTCGAGCGTGAAGTACCGATGACGGTAGGGCAGGGCGAGTTTGTCTATTTCGATCTGAACACGACCGATTTTGGCACCGCGCAACAGATGGTCGAGGCGATCAATCGCATTGCGCCAGGCGCCGCAACCGCAACCGACGGACGCCAGATACGGGTGCGTGCGCCGGTCAATCCGGATGAACGGGTGAGTTTCATCGGCCGCCTCGAGAGCATCGAGGTCAAGCCGGCCAGAATGGCAGCCAAGGTGATCGTCAATAGCCGCACCGGATCGGTGGTGATGAATCAGTCGGTGCAGCTCGAGAATTGCGCCGTTGCCCACGGCAATCTCTCGGTTTCGGTCAATACCGAAAATACCGTGAGTCAGCCCGGCGCACTGTCGGGTGGGCAGACGGCGGGCGTGGCGAATGCGCAGATCGAGATCAAGCAGGAGGGCGGTGCGTTGATGAACATCAAGGGCAGTGCCAATCTTGCCGAAATCGTCAAAGCGTTGAATGCCCTGGGTGCCAATCCGCAGGATTTGATTGCCATCCTCCAGGCGATGAAGTCCGCCGGGGCCTTGCGGGCGGAGCTGGAGATTATTTGATCATCATTCCTGGTGGGTAGCATGGCCATTTGCGAAAAACTCCGAATTGCACTGCCGGTCTGTGCCCTGGTTTTTCTAGCCGCATGCGCCACGGTGCGCAATCCGGTGACGGGCGAATACGAGCGCACGGTGATGGATGAACGCAGCGAGCTTGCTGCTGGACAAAAAAACCATCAGGAAGTATTGAAAGAATATCGCGCGCTGGATAACCCGCTGCTGCAAGCCTATGTAAACACGATAGGCCAGAAGCTGGCCAAGGCCTCGCAGCGCGCCAACCTCGAATGGCACTTTACAGTGCTGGATAGTCCCGAGATCAATGCGTTTGCCTTGCCCGGCGGGTATGTCTACATTACACGCGGCATTCTGGCGTACTTTAACGATGAAGCAGAGCTCGCTGGCGTGCTGGGGCACGAGATCGGCCACGTTACCGCACGACATGCCTCGCAGCGCGCGACGCGTCAGCAGGCTGCCGGTGTGGGCGTGTTGCTGGCCAGCGTGCTCGGCGCGGTGCTCGAAAGCAAGGGTTATGGCGGGGCGGGCGATTTAACCCAGCAGGTATCGCAAATGACTGCCGCAGGATATATCGCCTCCTACAGCCGTGATCAGGAGTCACAGGCCGACCAGCTGGGCGCGCAGTATCTCGCCGGCAACCAGTACGACTCGGCGCGCATGATTGATGTCATTGACATGCTCGGAAAGCAGGAGCAGTTCGCGGCAGACCTTGCCCGAAAAGAAGGGCACACCCCGGCTCCGCGCGCGGACTGGCTGGCCTCGCATCCCAGTAACGACAAGCGGCTGAACGACATCCGCCAGACCGCTTTGCGGTACCACAACCCGCAAGCTGCTCAAGCGGCAAAGGGTCGCGAACGGTTTCTCAAGGCCATTGACGGTATTACCTTTGGCGAAAGCCGCGAAGAAGGCGTGACGCGCGGCCAGGAGTTTTTTCACGAGCCGCTGGGCTTTGCGCTGACAGCGCCGACCGGCTGGAGGATAAAAAACACATCAAGCGAACTCGTCATGATGAATGGCGCGGGGGATGCCGCGCTCATCATGCGCACCCTGCCCGCCGATGCGGGAGCGACACACGCGGATATTGTGCGCAGGGTGTTCAATCCGGTGAGCGGACGCACGACACAGGCCAGCATCAATGGTTTTGCCGCGACTCATTTTGTCGGCGTGGCGCGCACGCAATCCGGCACGCAAGCCGTGGATGCAACGATCATCAGCGGGCCCAATAACCAGAATTATCTTTTTTTGCATGCCGCAAAAAGCGCGGCAATTTTGCAACGCGAGCGCGACATGCTGCTCACCGCAGAAAACAGTTTTCGCGCAATCAGTGCCCAAGAGCGCTTATTGGCGCGTCCCTGGCAGTTGCGGCAGGTGGCCTTCCCTGCGGGCGGCTTTGCGCAACTCGTCAAGCGCGCTCCGGCAACCTTGCCTGACGCCGAAGCGCAATTGCGTTTGCTCAACGGCGCCTACCCCGATGGCGTGATTCAACCGGGAACGCTGGTGAAGACCGTGGAATGAACGCTCTGCTTGCGATCTTCCGGGTAGTCATGAAGTGCTCCCCTGCGCAGCGGATATCCTGGCTGGAAACTTGTTTCACGGTTGCGGCTGCCTGATTCGTCGAGTCATGGAAGTTTTGCCGGTTTGATTCACAGACTGCTTCGGTACTGACCATGCGATCCTGCTTCCTGCCATGACTTCCCCCAGCGATGCCAACCTGTCCGCGACCAGCAACATCTTTGATGCTGGCGGCCTTGCTGCACTCAAGCGCCAGGCCAGATCGGGCGATCCGGCGGCGAACAAGATTGTCGCCAGGCAGTTTGAAGCCTTGTTCCTGCAGATGGTTCTGAAATCGATGCGCGAGGCGACGCCGCGTGAAGGGCTGTTCGACAGCGAGCAGACGCGGATGTATGAGTCCCTGCTCGATCAGCAACTCGGTCAGGCGCTCGGCGGCAGCAATCGCGGCACCGGTCTGGCGGCGATGATCGAGGCGCAACTGGCGCGCCAGAACCAGGATCCCCAGCCCTTCGACGGGCCCTTGCCGCTGCATCCGGCGGCATCGGCGTATCGTCTGCCGCCGCGCCAGGCGTTGCCTCTGCCCTTGTCGCGTGATGCGGCGCCGGCCGCCTTCCCTTTGAAAAACCTGCCTGTCGCACCGGCGGGCGGAGTGATGCCGGCGCGCTCTGAAACCGGCCTGCCGGGATTGCCCAAACTTCCAGGGGTTACGTCGCCGCCATCTGCTGCCCAGCCTGTCGCCGTATCGCCCGCGCCGACTTTTTCAGCGCTCGCCGCGACCGGCGCGCAGCGCGCGTTCGTCGATCGCCTGCTGCCCGCCGCCGTTGCTGCCGAACAACAGACCGGCATCCCGGCGCATTTCATGGTCGCGCAAGCCGCCCTGGAGACCGGCTGGGGCAAGTCCGAACCGCGTCGCGCCGATGGCAGCCCGAGCTTCAACATCTTCGGCATCAAGGCCGGCACCAGTTGGCGCGGGGCTGCGGCAGAGGCGGCGACGACGGAAGTGATCGGCGGTGTGACGCAGACCCGGGTCGAGCGCTTCCGCGCCTATGGCTCGTATGAGGAGGCGTTCCGCGACTATGCCACGCTGCTCGCCAGCAACCCGCGTTACGCCGCCGTGCTTGGCACGCAAGAACCCGCACGTTTTGCCCGCGGCCTGCAGGCCGCCGGGTTTGCCACCGACCCGCTGTATGCCGCCAAGCTCGAACGCATCATCGGCGGCACCGCACTGCGCCAGGCGCTCGCTGGCTGATTCGGCATTGGCCCGACGTGCACCTGCTGGCACGCCCGTTGCTCTGATACTCCTGAACCCTTAACTCGCGGCAAGTTTTGCCGTTATCAGGATATAGCCTGGAGCGATCATGAGCATTTTCACTATTGGCGTCAGTGGTCTCAATGCCGCACAGGCAGGCATGCTGACGACCAGTCACAACATTTCGAATGCCTCGACGCCCGGCTACAACCGGCAAACGATCGTCCAGGGTACGAACGTGCCCACCTTCACCGGCGCCGGTTTTATCGGGCAGGGGACGCATGTCGAAACGGTCAAGCGCATCTATGACCAGTTTCTCAGCGGCCAGGTGTTGGGCGCCGAGGCCGGTGCGGCCGAGATGGACAGCTATCTGGCGCAGATCAAGCAGATTGACAACCTGCTTGCCGATGAGAATGCCGGGCTCTCTCCTGCGTTAGCCGCCTTCTTCAAGGGCGTGCAGGATGTTGCGGCCAATCCCGCCTCGATTCCTGCGCGCCAGTCCATGCTTTCTGCAGGACAGGCGCTGGTGTCGCGGTTCCAGGCGCTGGATCAGCAATTGACCGACATCCGTCAGGGCGTCAATCAGCAGATTGCCGGACAGATCACGCAGATCAATACCTACAGCGCGCAGCTTGCCGACATCAACCAGCGCATCATCCTGGCCCAGGCCGGGGGGAATAACCAGCCGCCGAACGATCTGCTCGACCAGCGCGACCAGATGCTGAAGGATTTGAACAAGCTGGTGCGCGTCAGCACGGTGACGCAAGGCGATGGCAGTTTCAGCGTGTTTATCGGCAACGGCCAGCCCTTGGTGGTCGGCAATCAGGCCTATCAATTGAAGGCGGTGCAGGCCTCCGATGACCCGACGCGTACCACGATCGCCATAGTCGGCGTTGGCGGCACGGCGCTGACCTTGCCCGAATCGCAGATTACCGGCGGCAGCCTGGGCGGCCTGCTCAACTTCCGCAGCCAGACCCTCGACAGCACGCAAAATGCGCTCGGCCGCATCGCCCTTACGCTGGCGCAGACCTTCAATGACCAGCACCGGCTGGGCCAGGATCTGACCGGCGCGCTGGGGGCCAATTTCTTCACTGTCTCGGGGCCTGTGGTACTGCCCAACAGCCTCAACACCGGAACCGGAGCGCCGACCGTGAGTGTCGATGCGGCGACGATCGCCCAACTGTCCGCCAGCGATTACAAGCTCAGCTACGTCGGCGGCCCCACACCTTATCGCCTGACACGGCTCTCCGACAACCAGGTGCAGAATTTCGCCACCCTGCCGCAGACCATCGACGGCATCACCATCGCCCTCGGCGCCTGGGCGCCCGGCGTCAATGACAGCGTATTGATCCAGCCAACGCGCAGCGGCGCCAGCAACATTGCCCTGGCGTTTTCCGATGCGCGCCAGATCGCAGCGGCGGCGCCGATCCGCAGTTCAGCCGCACTGACCAATACCGGCACCGCCGCGATCAGCGCCGGAGCGGTCGATGCACCGCCGCCGCCCAATGCGAACTTGCAGCAAACGGTGACGATCACCTTCACCAGCGCGACGACATTCAATGTTACGGGTATCGGTGCGGGTCTTCCCGCGCTTGGCGTCACCTACACCACCGGCGCGAATATCAGCTACAACGGCTGGACCACGCAGATCACCGGCAACCCGGCGACCGGCGACGTGTTCACCATCTCGGCCAATGCCAACGGGGTTGCAGACAACCGCAATGCCGCATTGCTGGGTGCATTGCAGACCCGCAGCACGCTGTTGGGCAGCGCCACGTCGGGCGCTACGGCATCCTATCAGTCGGCTTACGCGCAGATCGTCAGCGCAGTAGGCAGCAAGACCAACGAAGTAACGGCGATTGGCGCCGCCCAGCAGGGCCTGGCCGATCATGCCACGCAGGCATTGCAGTCGCTTTCCGGCGTCAATCTGGACGAGGAGGCCGCCAATTTGTTGCGTTACCAGCAGGCGTACCAGGCATCGGCCAAGGTGCTGCAAATTGCGAGCAAGGTGTTTGATGAAATCATCGCCCTTGGCAACTGATGTCATCTCACCGTCAGGAGAGCCCTCATGCGCGTCAGTAGTGGAATGATTTTCGATGCCGGCGTGGCCGGCATCAACCGCAATACCTCATCGCTCCTGCATGTGCAGCAGCAGATTGCGGCGAACCGGCGCATCCTGACTCCCAGCGATGATCCGGTGGCCGCCGCCCGCGCGCTGGAAGTGCAGCAGGCCAGCGATGTGGTCGCCCAGTTCAAGCAGAATCAGTCAGCCGCCACCTCGGCTTTGGGCCTTGAGGAAGGTCAGCTGACCAGTGCCACCGACGTGCTGGGGCGGGTCCGCGAGCTGGCTATTCAAGCCGGTAACACCAGCCTGACGACGAGTCAGCGGAAGGCTATTTCCATTGAACTGCGCTCACGGTTCGATGAGCTGCTCGGCATCGCCAATGCCACCGACGGCAGCGGCCAGCGTACCTTTGCGGGCTACATGGGCGCGACGACGCCATTCGGCGGTTCGGTCGATAACCTGATTGCCGGCAATGAAATTGTTTATCAAGGCGATGATGGTCAGCGCAAACTGCAAGTCTCACCGAGCCGGTTTATTGAAATCAGCGATTCCGGCAATGACGTATTCAAGCGCATCCGGAGCGGCAACGGCACGTTTGTGACGGATTACGCCAGCACCAACACAGGCACTGGAGCCATTACCGTCGGGTCGGTTACCAATCCGGCCGCCTGGAATGCTTCGGCCGTAAAAAATGTAGCCGTCAATTTCACGGTGACCGCGGGCGTGACCACCTACGATCTGGTGGATACGGTGTCCGGCAATTCGCTGCTGACCGGCGGCGTGGCGCCGGCGCCGGTGGCAAGCCAGCGCGTATTCCAGAGCGGGCAGCCCATCGTGCTCGCCGCGCAAGGCGCAGAGCCCGTCTTCGATCTGGGCGCAAGCCTGGTGGTCAATGGCGCTCCGGCCAGTGGCGATACATTCTCGGTGGCACCGAGTTCATCGCAGAGCGTGTTCAAAACCCTGGCGAACCTGATTGGTGCCCTCGAAGCGCCCACCGGCACGCCGGGCGCCGATGCCAAATACATTAGCGAAATCGGCTTTGCGATAAGCAATCTGGACCAGGCCAGCAGCAACATCCTGCGTGTGCGTGCGCAGATCGGTTCGCGCATGAATGAAATCGATTCGCTCGGCAACCTGAACGACAGCCTGGGTTTTCAATACCAGCAGACCTTGTCGAATCTGCAAGACCTCGATTATGCCAAGGCAATTTCAGACCTGACGCATCAGCAAACGATCCTGCAGGCGGCGCAGCAGTCCTTCGCCCAGATATCGCAGCTTTCGCTGTTCAATTTCCTGTGATCCCGCCGTTTCATCAGCGCCGACTTTTATTGCTTGCCGGGATTGCCGGGTTTGCATTGGGCGGCTGCAGCAGTCTGGATGGCAACTTTCCTTCAAATACGCCCATCCTTCCGGATGCCACACTGAACCTTTCAAAGACCACGCAGATTCCTCTGGAACGCGTGGTGGTCTGGGGCTTGTACGCCGGCGCGGCCTGGCTGATTCTCGATCCGCTGGCGCCCAACTGGGAAATCGAGCAGGCGAGCTTCCCCGACCGTTACTACCATCTGTCGCTGAAGATGAAGCGGGTCTATTCCGGGGGCGCGGGCGAGGCGCGGGCGGTGTTCCAGCAGCGTGCCAGGGAGCTCATGCGGCAGAACGGGTTTGATGCCTATACCGTGGTGGAATACACCGAAGGGCTCGACTCCTCCGTGCTCGGCTCGCAACGCGTCGCGCAGGGGGTGATTCAGCTGACGCGCAAATAACTGCCGCCTGCTTCAAGCGCCGGTTCCATTTATCCGGCGGCGGCGCGCAGCGCCATTTCCATTGCCGTAAATCCCCTGCTGAACACGCTATCCATCGCGGCGCCGATATAAGGCAGGGACAGCAGCAAAACAATGAATCCCAGGCCCAGGGTGACAGGAAACCCGACCGCGAACAGGTTCAGCGCCGGGGCGACCCGCGACAGGACGCCCAAGGCAATGTTGGTCACCAGCAGCGCGGTAATCAGCGGCAAGGCGAGCATGACCCCGAGGGAAAACATCATGGCCGACGACGTCAGCAGCGATGAGAACCCTGCGGCATGAAACGGAGTCGTGCTGACTGGCAAAAGGACAAAGCTTTCGGCCAGCAAGGAGAGCGCCAGCAGATGGCCGTTCATCGCAAGGAAGACCAATGCGGTCAGGAGCCCGAGGAATTCGGCCATGACCGATGTTTCGCCGCCCCGTCCCGGATCAAAGAAAGTGGCAAATGAAAGCCCCATCTGCAAGCCGATCAATTCACCGGCCACGTCGAGCGCGGCAAAGGCGATGCGCAGGGCCAGTCCCATCATGAGGCCGATCAGCAGTTGCTCGCCGATGACAGCCAATCCCAGCCAGGAGCCGGCAGGAATCGGCGGCGGTGCGGGCAGCGCCGTGGCGAAGGCAAAGGTGATGGCCAGGCCCAGAACCAGGCGAATATTCATGGGCAGGGCGGCATTATTGAATATCGGCGCCGTTGACAGCAGGGCGAGGATGCGCGTCAGCGGAAAAATGAACAGGCCCAGCCAGGCATCAAGCTGCGCCGAGCTGATGTTGATCACTAGCCGATGACTCCGGGAATCGACTCGTAGAGGCGGCGCATGTAGTCGGTCATCATGGTGATCATCCACGGCCCGGCGAGAATCAGGGTGATGAAAATGGCGACCAGCTTGGGTACGAAGGAGAGCGTGGATTCATTGATCTGGGTTGCCGCCTGAAAGATGCTGACGATGAGGCCGGTCACCAGCGCGGCGATGAACAGCGGCGCGGAAATCAGCAGGGTCAGTTCCAGGGCTTCGCGGCCGATAGCGATGACGGTGGTCGGGGTCATGTCAGCCGAAGCTCAGGACGAGGGAGCCAATCAACAGGTTCCAGCCGTCGACCAGCACGAACAGCATGATCTTGAAGGGCAGCGAGACAATCACGGGCGACATCATCATCATCCCCATCGACATCAGCACCGAGGCGACGATCATGTCGATGATCAGGAACGGGATGAAGACGATGAAGCCGATCTGGAAGGCGGTCTTGAGCTCCGAGGTGACGAAGGCCGGAATCAGTATCCGCATCGGGATTTCATCCATTTTTGCCGGCGCCGGTTGCTTGGCTACCTTGGTAAAGGTGGCCAGGTCGGCGTCACGCACCTGCTTGAGCATGAACCCGCGCAACGGCACAGCGCCTTTTTCCAGCGCCTCCTGGAAGCTGATCTTGTTTTCGGAGAGCGGCAGATAGGCTTCGCTGTAGATGCGGTCGCCAACCGGAGCCATGATAAAGAATGTGAGAAACAGGGCCAGGCCGACCAGCACCTGGTTCGGCGGCGAGGTTTGCGTTCCCAATGCGTGCCGCAGCAGCGAAAAGACGATGATGATGCGGGTGAAGCTGGTCATCATCAGGATCAGCGCGGGCAGGAAGGTGAGTCCGGTGAGCAGCAGCAGGGTCTGGATCGAGAGCGACCACTGGACGCCGCCACCGGCTGCAGGCGTGCTGGTGAGGGCCGGCAATGCCTGGGCCAGCGCCAGTGTCGGGGAGAGCAGGAGGACGAAGAAAATACGCGCCAGCATGTTTAACGTTTTTGTATCAGCTGGTGCAGCCAGTCACTCACGGCAACCGTTCCCGTACCCGCTGGCGGCTCGGGAATGGTCTGGCGGGGAATCTCGGCGAGGGCGGAAACGCGGCCCGGGGCAACGCCCAGCACCAGCCAGGTGCTGCCCACTTCAACGATGACGACACGCTCGCGCCCGCCTACTGCCGTGGCGGCCACGACGCGCATCAGGCCGGCCCCTGCGCCGCGCTGTGTCGTCAGCTTTTTAAGCAGCCAGAGGCTGCCGATCAGGAGCGCCAGAACGCCAGCCAGACCCAGAAACATCTGAAACAGGCTGCTGCTCATCGAGGGTGCTGCGGACGTTTGCGCCGAGGCTTCGGCAGCGGACAAGGACAGAGCAGCGGAAAGGGCGATAAATTTGCGCATGTGCACCTGAAAACGCAACACCGCAGAGCGGCGAACCAGGGAAGCGGCAGACCAGGGAAGCGGCGCCGGATGTACTGGCGCGAGCATAGTGCGCTGACGGCCCGAAAAAGCCGCAAAGCAAAGGGGGTAAGCGCCGACTTATCAGCGGTTCAGCTTGCGGATGCGTTCCTGGGGGGTGATGATGTCGGTCAGGCGGATACCGAACTTTTCGTTGATCACGACGACTTCGCCCTGTGCAATCAAGGTGCCGTTAACCAGCACGTCCATTGGCTCGCCGGCCAGTCCGTCAAGCTCAACCACTGAACCGTGCGCCAGTTGCAACAGGTTGCGGATGGATATTTTCGTGCGCCCCAGTTCTACCGTGAGCGCCACCGGAATGTCCATGATCATGTCGAAGCCTTGCGGAGCCTCGGATTTTCCTGACGTACCGGAGAGCTGTTCGAAAATCTGGGCGGGCTGGGCTGCCGAACTGGCTGCTGCTTCGCTCGTTGCCTGCTCGCCCATGGCGGCCGCCCAGTCGTCTTCGGAAATCTGTTGCTCGTCTGTGTTTGTCTCAGTTGGTTCGCTCATCGTTTGCTCCTGATGTCAGAGCGCTCCCGGGAGCGCTGGCTGTCGTCTTCATGATCCTTCTTCGTTGCTGAATTTTTCAATTTTCAAGGCATATTGCCCGTTCTGGATGCCATAGCGTGCTTCTGCAACTGGCACGCCATCGACCGCCGCTTGAATGGTTTCTTCAATTGCCAGCGGAATCACATCGCCGACTTTCAGGCTCATGACCTCGCCGAGCGTGATGCTGGCTTTCCCGAGCGTGGATACCAGTTCGACCTCCGCCTGTTGCAGTTGTCGTGTCAGCATGCTGGTCCAGCGCGAGTCGGACGAGGCCTGCTCGCTGTGCATGGCACTGTAGAGCACGTCGCGAATCGGTTCCACCATCGAGTAGGGGAAGCAGATGTGCAGTTCCGACGCATTGCCTGAAAATTCGAGGCTGAAGGTAATGGCGATCACCACTTCCGAGGGCGTTGCAATATTGGCGAACTGGGTGTTCATCTCCGAACGAACATATTCGAACTGGAGCGAGAAAACGGGTTGCCAGGCCTTCTGGTATTCCTCGAATATGACGTTCAGCAGCCCCTGGATGATGCGCTGCTCGGTCGCCGTGAAGTCGCGGCCTTCGACCCGGGTATGGAAACGCCCGTCGCCGCCGAACATGTTGTCGACGACCAGGAAGACCAGGTTCGGGTCCAGCACGATCAGGCCGGTGCCGCGCAATGGCTTGGCCTGGATCAGGTTGAGGTTGGTCGGCACCACCAGGTTGCGGATGAATTCGCTGTACTTTTGCACCTTGATCGGGCCGACCGAAACTTCAACGCTCCGGTGCATATAGTTGAACAGGCCGATGCGCAGATAGCGGGCGAAGCGCTCGTTGATGAGCTCCATCGTCGGCATCCGGCCACGAACGATGCGCTCCTGCCGGCCGAGATCGTAGTTTTTGACGCCGCCCGTCTGCGTCTCTTCCGGCTTCTCTTCGTCGATATCTCCCGTGACGCCCTTGAGCAGGGCATCGACTTCTTCCTGTGAGAGAAAATCCTGGGCCATGGCTATGCGTTCCCTGAATGCATGCCCGTTTATTGAATGATGAAAGACGAGAACAGCACGGCTTGCACCGGAGCATCCGGCGCAGCCTCATTGGCTGGCTCGGCTTTCTGTGCGGGAGTGGACTCAATGACACTGTTGGCGACATCGCGCAACTCATTGGCCAGTTTTTGCACGCCTGCGGCGGTGCCAAGGTCTGATGCCTTCATCCCCATCAGGATCAGGGTCATGCGATGTTTCAGTTCAGGCTCGTACTGTTTGATCAGTTCCTGTCCATGCGCATCGAGCAGCTTCAACTGTACTTCGGCCTGCAAATAGGCCTCTTGCTGTTCTGTTTGCAGTTTGACGGTAAAGGCTTTGTCAAATTTGTAGAAGGCAGGGGGGGTACCGTGATCAGCCTTTTTCTTTTTGGCTGTTTCGTGGGCGGACGAATCTTCACCATCCTCGCCTTCGGCCGGAGCTTTCTTTTTAAGCAGGAAGAAAGCGCCGCCAGCAAGCAATGCCAGAACGACTACGCCGATGATGATGAACAGCATCAGTTTGCTTTTTTTCTTCGGTGGCGCCGCTTCTGTTTCTGCCTCGGTTTTTTTGGCGTCTGCCATGGGTTATCTCCAGAATTTCAGTTATCGATACCGGGACAGACCGCAGGGTCTGGGTGGCACTTCCTTATATTTTACGGTTCAGGAACGCTTTTTCTGTAGGGAATCAGAGGTGGATTGGCGTCATATATCACGTTGTTCTAGGCGAAAGTATCAACCAGACTACGTCCACCGAAGAGGTGGGACGTAGCGTTTCCACCCGCGTTGGTCGCAGCGGCAACCGGGAGCCCTCCGTTGCGGCGACCGGCGGTCGTGCGTCCGGTTTCTGCATTCATTGCGTTCGAATCCTGGCGTGGATCAGCGCCAACATGCGTCTGGCCCAGGGAAATTCCGGCATCGGCCAGTACGCCGCGCAGCCGGGACATGGAGTCTTCCAGCGCTTCGCGCACGGCCGCATGCGGGGAGGTGAAGCTTGCGCTGGCTTGGGAGCCATCCAGCGTCAGGCTCACTTCGATGCGGCCAAGGTGGGGCGGATTCAGTACCAGTTCGGCTTGTTGCCGGGTGTTATTCACCATCCAGCTCAGCTTCTGCCCCATTTCATCGTGCCAGCCCGCCTGGCCCAGAGGTGTTTCCATTTTCAGGCTTGCCGGCGCCGGAGGTGTTGCCTGGCCCGTAGCGCCGGCTGTCTGCGTCGCCAAGCCAGGGGCGCCAGGGGTCATGCGATCCATCATGGAACGAAAGCTTTCCTGATTCGAATCGGCTGGCGTGGCGCTGACAGCGGTCTTGCTGGCGGCGGCAGGAATTGCCGTTTCGACGGCAAGCTTGTCCCGCAGGCCGCTGCGCTCTGGCGTCGTTTCACGTTCCACGATGCCCCGATCCAGGCCGGCGCCGGGGCGCTTGCCGGGCTTGCCGTTTTCATTGCTTTCCGTGTCGTGCAGTTCAGCGACAGTAAAAGTCGGCGCTGGCGATACGGCGGTGGCGGGCGACGGGGTGGTGGCCGGAGCCGTCGGCAGCGAGGAAACCATGACCGGCAACGGCGCGGCGGTGAGCACCAGGGTGGCCGTGGCGCTGGCATCGGCTTGCACCGCCGGCGCTGGCGGATCTGCTTTCAGCAGGGCCAGCAGCGCCGCCGGATCGGCTGGAGTTGCTGGAATGACAGTCGCAGCGGGCGAGGCAGCAGACGTGGCCGCATCGGGCTCGGGGGCCGTGGATGTGATTTTCTTTTCGGACGCCGCGTCCTTGCCGGAGGATGTTGCGGGCTTTTCGCTCTTCGATTTGAGTACGGCGGCGAAAGAAGCCGGAGTGCCGGATGCGGCATCGGCGTTGCCTGTTTCATTGGCCGGCGCGGTATTGCCGCGACCAGGGGCGATAGTCTGGGCGTTTGCGTTGCTGGGTGAAACAGTGAGTTCGGGCATGTCGCATTCTTTCGCTCAGGGTGTCATGAAACGGAAGAATGCAAGCTGTGTGCCAGAGACTTGATGGAGAATCAGGCAGAGGGCGGCAAACGCCCGCCCTAGTCAGTATCGTGCGCGCCCTCTGTATGCTGCCGGGCGCCGAACTCGTCGCTGGCCTTTTGTTCGGCGCGCTGTTCCTTGTGTGTCACCTGCGAGCGGTGGCGATCCGCCAGCGTATCGAAGGCCTTGAGACGCCCCTGCTTGCCCAGCCAGTTCTGCTGGCCGGCGAGTGTGCGTTGCTGGGTCAGGGTGACGGAAAGCGCCGCCTGGATGATGGCATCGTCGATGCGCGCAATAAATTGCCGGTAATTGCTCCACTCCGTCGGGCCGATGCCCTCTTTTGCCGCAGCCATGAAACGTGTCTGGTATTCCTCGCGATACTGCACCAGCAGCTGGTGCCGTTGCGAGGCTTCCTGCTCGCCGGCAATCAACTCTCCCAGCTTGCGCGTTGCTTCATCCAGATGCAGGCGGGAAAGATTGAGCAGGGGCTGGAGCGGAAAGTTGGAAGACATGGCGGATGTGGGACTTGAGAAGAGCGACGGACATTGGCCGCAGCGGGCAGTCCTATTCTGGGGACTTTATGTTTCGGTGAAAAGTTCTGCAAGAAACTGATTGGCCATGGCCGAGGTTACACATTTTTCCATCGGTTGCTGGAGAAATCCTTCGAGCCGTGGGTAGAGCGCAATGGCCCGGTCGAGTAGTGGATCTGCGCCATGAGCGTAGGCGCCGACGGCAAGCAGGTCGCGGGCCCGCTGGTAGCGTGAGTAAAGCTGCTTGAAGCGGCGGGCCAGTTCGAGATGATCGGGCGTGACCAGCTGCGGCATGACGCGTGAAATGGATTGCTCGATATCGATGGCTGGGTAGTGTCCGGCGTCAGCCAGCTGGCGCGAGAGCACGATATGGCCATCAAGGATTGCGCGCGCCGCATCGGCAATCGGGTCTTGCGGATCGTCACCTTCGGTAAGGACGGTATAAAACGCGGTGATCGAGCCGCCACCCGGGGTGCTGTTCCCGGCGCGCTCAACCAGTTGCGGCAAGCGGGCGAAGACGGAGGGAGGATACCCGCGGGTCACCGGCGGCTCGCCAATCGCCAGCGCAATTTCGCGCTGCGCCATGGCGTAGCGGGTGAGGGAGTCCATGATCAGCAGCACATGCCGGCCTTCGTCGCGAAAATGTTCCGCAATCGAGGTGGCATAGGTCGCGCCCTGGAGGCGTAACAATGGGCTGACGTCAGCCGGCGCCGCGACGACGACGGCACGTGCCAGGCCGGCCTCGCCCAGGTTCTGTTCGATGAATTCCTTGACTTCGCGACCGCGCTCGCCGATCAGTCCAACGACGATGACATCGGCCGTGGTGCAGCGGGCCATCATGCCCAGCAGTACGCTCTTGCCCACGCCGGAACCGGCAAACAGGCCCAGCCGCTGGCCACGTCCCACCGTCAGCAGCGCATTGATCGCGCGAATGCCGACATCCATGGTGTGGCTGATGGGTTCCCGCAACAAGGGATTGAGCGGGCGACTGGCCAGCGAGTTGAGGTTCTGGGTGTTCAGCGGACCCAGGCTGTCGAGCGGGCGGCCGTTGCCATCCACCACCCGTCCGAGCAGTTCGGGCCCGACCGGCAGATGTTTTGCACGATCGGGCGCACGGCGTTGTTGCGGTGTTTTTTGGCCAAGCACCGGAAGTTTGGGTGGCGGCTCCAGTGCGCGCACCAGCGCGCCGGGAGGCAGCCCGAAAACATCTTCGGCCGGCATCATGAACAGGCGGTCACCGGAGAAGCCAACGACCTCGGCCTGGACTGTGCCGTCCCCCGGAATCTGAATCTGGGTGCTGGCCCCGATCGGTAGCTTGATACCGGAGGCTTCCATCACCAGGCCATTGATGCGCGTCAGCCGGCCCGCGAGTTGCCAGGGGTGGATGCTGTCAATCTGGGTGCGGCACTGGCCGAGGTACTGCGCCAGCCGTTGCGCGTTCAGCGTCATGGCTGATCTGAAGCTGATGGCGTCAGCCAGGGAATGTCCTGGTTCAATGTCATCACGGTGCGCTGCCAGCGCGTCGCGAGGCGGGCATCGAGATGGGTGTTGCCGGTTTCGATGATGACATCGCCACGCGACAGTTTCAGATCCTCGTGCACGCGGTGGCCGGCATGTGCCAACTGGTCGCCGGCCAGGGCGCGAACCAGTGCTGCATCTTCAGGATTAAGATAAATCAGCGCATGCTGGAAGGGCAGGTCGGCCAGGGCGGTGTGAATGACGCCGACAATCAGCTGGGGCTGCACGGCAATCACCTGGCGGGTTATCTGGCGGGCGACTTCGAGCGCCAGCGCGAGGACTTCATCGGCGACATTTTGCTCGACCTCGCCCAGGGCTGTGTCGAAATTCGTCATGGCTTGTGCCAGCGCCGCAGCCTGTTCCTGTCCTGCGGCCGCTGCGGCCGCACGGCCGGCTTCAAGGCCGTCGGCGTAGCCGCGCTCATGGCCCTCCTGGTAGCCTTCCTGCCGTGCCTGCTCACGCAGGCGGGCGAGTTCTTCTGCACTGAAAGTCGGCGCTGGCGGTACGGCGGGAGAGACATCGGTCGGCGACGTTTTTCCTGCGCCAGCCGCTGCGGGTGATGCAGCGGCTTCGTCAAGGCTGGCCAGCTCCCAGCGCTCCCAGGCGGTGAGCGTGGATTTGGGCTTGGTTTGGGAAAAGTTGATGATCGCCATTTAAGTGGATGGAGTGCGCTAGACGAAAGCGTCGCTGTCGCCGCCACCGCCAAGCTGGATCTGGCCTTCTTCGGCGAGGCGGCGCGCGGTCTTGAGAATTTCCTTCTGCTCGTTTTCCACTTCGGACAGGCGCACCGGGCCTTTCGATTCGAGGTCTTCCTTCATCATCTCGGCGGCACGCTGCGACATGTTCTTGAACACCTTGTCACGCAATTCCGGCGATGCGCCTTTCAGGGCGATGATCAGCGAGTCGGACTGAACTTCGCGCAACAGCAATTGGATGCCGCGATCCTCGACGCCCAGCAGGTTCTCGAAGACGAACATTTCATCGAGGATTTTCTGGGCGAGATCGGGATCGTATTCGCGGACATTGTCGACGATTGCGGTTTCAGCCGCCTGACCGACAAAGTTGAGAATCTCTGCAGCATGGCGAATGCCGCCCATCGCAGTTTTCTTCGTGTTGGCTGCCGCGCCGGCGAGAACGCGGGTCAATGCTTCGTTCAGCTCGCGCAGCGCGGCAGGCTGCACGCCGTCGAGCGTGGCAATGCGGAGCAGGACGTCATTGCGCAGCCGGTCGGTAAAGTGCTTGAGGATTTCACCGGCGTGGTCGTATTCCAGATGCACGAGAATGGTGGCGATGATTTGCGGATGCTCGTTGCGGATCAGGTCGGCTACCGTCGGGGCGTCCATCCATTTCAGGCCTTCGATGCCCGCCGTGTCGTTGCCCGACATGATGCGGCTGATGAGTCCGGCGGCGCGGTCGTCGCCCAGGGCCTTGGTCAGCATTACCTTGATGGTTTCATTATCGACGGCCACCGGCGTGCCCTTGGCCGTTTGCTGGGTGAATTCGTCGATCACCGCTTCGATGCGCTGGCGCGACACTTGTTTGAGTGCCGCCATCGCATGACCAAGTTTTTGCACCTCTTTCGGGCCGAGGTTCCTCAGTATCTCGGCGGCCTCGTCCTGGCCGAGGGAGAGCAGGAGAATGGCGCCCTTCTCGACGCCGTCACTTGCCGTGCTCACCGCCATCCACCCATTCCTTGATCATGTTGGCGACCGCCTTCGGATCCTTCTTCGCCAGATCACGTGCAGCGGCAAGTTTGTTTTCATAGGTCGGCACAATGTGCGGCATGCCGTCGGTGCCGATCTCGACACGATTCGTTGCTCCGGCAACCGAATTTGATTCTGTCATGAGCCTCTCCATCACGGGTTTGAGCAGGCGCGTCCAGAACCAGAAGACGGCTCCGGCAATCAGCAGGTATTTGACCAGTTCTTTCAAGGTGGATATCAGCTCTGCATTGGCCCATAGCGGAGCATCGGGAACAATGTCCTTCTCTCCTGCCGTGAAGGGAGCGTTGGCCACATTCAGCGTATCGCCGCGTTCCGTGTTGATGCCCACGGCTTCACGCGCCAGGTCGGTGATCTGCTTGAGTTCGGCCGGAGACAGCGGCACGGGCTTGGGTTTGGTCGGGTCTTTCCTGTGATTGACCACCACCGCGACCGACAGCCGGCGTATCGTGCCGGGTACGCCCTTGGTGTGGCGGATGGTCTTATCGACTTCGTAGTTGATGGTGGCATTCTTGCTGTAGTTCTGGCTGCTCCCTGCGGCGCCGCCGGTGTTGGCCGCGCCGGCAACCGCGGGTTGCGAGATGGGGGCCGTGGCGGGAACCGGCGGCTGGTTGCTGAGTGCGCCGGGAATGCCGGCGGCCGGCGGCGCGGCGCTGCCGTTTTCGTTGATCTGCTGGCTGCGAATGGCGGTTTCGGGCGCCGGGTTGGGCTTGTAGGTTTCCGCGACCTGGTCGGTCTGGGAGAAGTCGACATCGGCAGCCACCTGGGCCTTGATGTTGCTGGCGCCAACCACCGGCGCCAGAATGTCTTCGATGCGTTTTACATAGCCGGCCTCGAGCTCATGGACATACTTGAGCTGCGAGGGATCGAGTCCGGCGTCGCGCAGCGGGTCTTTCTGCTGCGAGATCAGGCGGCCTTCCTGATCGATCACGGCGACATTGAGCGGATTCAGTTGCGGTACGCTGGACGCTACCAGATTGACGATGCCGGCCACCTGGAGCGGCTCCAGGGTGCGACCGGGATAGAGGCTGACCAGCACCGAGGCCGAGGTTTTCTGCTCGTCGCGCAGGAAGGCGGTCTGCTTGGGAATCGCCAGATGCACACGGGCACCCTTGACGGCGGCCAGCGACTGGATCGAGCGCGCCAGTTCGCCTTCCAGCCCGCGCTGATAATTGATCTGTTCGGCAAACTGGCTGATGCCCATTTTCTGGTTTTCAAGCAGTTCGAAACCGACCAGCCCGCCCTTGGGCAGGCCCTGCGCCGCCAGGCGCAGACGCGTGTCATGGACGACGGCCTGCGGCACGAGGATGGTATGACCGCCCTCGCTGAAGCGATAGGGAATGTTCTGCTGCTGCAATGCGGCGACGATCGCGCCGCCGTCCTTCTCGTCCTGGATCGAGAACAGCACAGCATAGGGCGGCTCGCGAACCCATAGCAAACCGCCGACCAGTACCGCAATCAGCAAGGCGACACCCACCATGCCAATCAATTTCTGGCGATTGCTGAGGCGGTTGAATGCTTCGCTCGAGAGCGCAAACGGCGTGGCGGCGGTTGCGGTTTCTGCCATAGAGATCCGTGTGTGGTGTTTTTATCGGGTCAAATTGCCCGCGTGCCAATTGTGGCCTGCTCCAGCAAGAGTGGTTCCCGAAAGAAGCGGCAATTTTTGCCGGCATATCGGCCCCCCGTTACCTTGTTGGCAGGCCGTGATTCTGCCATCATCGGAACCTATGCATCCCCCATCCGTTCCTGACGTTCCCGCGCCGCTCGTTGCGCCCTTGCCGCCGGTCCATGTGGCGCCTGAAGAGGCGGTGCGTCTGGCCGAAGCGTTTCGCATTTTCAACCAGGCGTCGGAAGAGCTGGCGACGGCTTACAGCGAGCTGCAAGGCCAGATGGCGCAACTCACCGCCGAGCTGGCCGCCGCCAACGGCGCCTTGCGCCAGCAGTATCAGGAAAAGGCCGCGTTGACCGAACGCCTGAGCCTGTTGCTCGATGCGCTGCCGGCAGGTGTCGTGGTACTTGATGGTGCAGGCAGTGTGGCGCAGATCAATCCGGCGGCCAGTCGTTTTCTGGGCGGCGCAAAAGTCGGCGCTGGCTGGACGGCGATCGAGGCTGCCGCGCTGGCGCCGGGCGACACGCCGGGCGAATTCGTCGGCGGCGAGCGCTGCCTGGCGGTTGCCGTGACGCCACTCGATTCTGCGGGTGGCCGGATTGTCCTGTTGCATGACATTACCGAGGCACAGCAGTTGAAGACCCGGGCCGAGCGCAACCAGCGCCTCGCCGCGATGGGTGAAATGGCGGCCCAGCTGGCGCACCAGCTGCGCACTCCGCTGGCGGCGGCGCTGCTGTACGCCGGCAATCTGGAAAACCCCGAGCTGCCCGCGGCGAGCCGTGGCGCCATCGCCCGGAAAACCGTGGCGCGACTCAAGCACATCGAACACCTGATCCAGGACATGCTGCTGTTTGCGCGGGGCGAAGTGCTCGGCCGCGAGCGGTTTGCCGCGGCCGATCTGCTGGCCGAGTTGGCGCAGACCTTCGAGCCGCTGGCGCAAAGCGCCGGAACGGATTTTGTCGTGACCGATGCCAGCGCGGGCGCGATTCTTACCGGCAAGCGCAAGTCGCTGGTCAGCGCCCTCACCAGCTTGCTGGAAAATGCCTTGCAGGCTGTCGCCGGACAGGCGGGCGGGCGGGTTGAGTTGTCTGCCCGGCGCGAAGCAGAAGCGCTTTTGCTGACCGTGCGGGACAATGGCAGTGGCATGGACAGCGCCACGGCGGCCCGGCTGTTCGAGCCCTTTTACACGACGCGCAGCGACGGCACCGGCCTCGGCCTGGCGATTGCCCGCGGCGTGGTGCGCGCCCATGGCGGCAGCATCGAAATCGAATCCAGCCCGGATGCGGGCGCCACTTTCATTCTCCGCCTGCCATGTCCGAACACCTGAAGATTCTGGTCGTCGAAGACGACGACGCGCTGCGCGATGCATTGCACATCACGCTGGAAACGGTTGGCCATGACGTCACCAGCGTCGATGGCGGCCCGGCGGCGCTGGAGGCTCTGCGGCAGCGGGTATTCAACATGGTGGTTTCCGATCTGCGCATGAGTCCGATGGATGGGCTGGCGTTGCTCGGCGAAATTCGCGCCCGCCATCCCGGCCTGCCGGTGTTGCTGATGACGGCCTTCGGCGATGTCGACAAGGCGGTGGCGGCAATGCGCGGCGGCGCCTGCGATTTCATGCTCAAGCCGTTTGAGCCGAAGGCGCTGATCGAGCAGATTGCACGCTATGCCACGCCGCCGGCGCCGGCGGATGACGTGGTTGCGGCCGATGCGAAAACACGGGAAACCCTGCTGCTGGCGGCGCGCGTCGCCAAGAGCGATGCCACCGTGCTGCTCAGCGGCGAATCCGGTGTCGGCAAGGAAGTCTTCGCTCGCTACATTCACGATCAGTCACCGCGTTCACGCGGCCCGTTCATTGCCATCAACTGCGCGGCGATTCCCGACAACCTGCTCGAAGCCACGCTTTTCGGCTACGACAAGGGGGCGTTCACCGGCGCGCAGACCGCCCAGGCAGGCAAGTTCGAGCAGGCCGAGGGCGGCACGCTGCTGCTCGATGAGATATCGGAAATGCCGCTGGGCTTGCAGGCCAAGCTGTTGCGCGTACTGCAGGAGCGCGAGGTCGAGCGTGTCGGCGGAAAAAAACCAGTGGCCATCGATATCCGCGTGCTGGCCACGACCAACCGCGATATGGAAAGCGAGGTGCGTGCGGGACGCTTCCGCGAAGATCTGTTCTATCGGCTCAACGTCTTTCCGCTCGAGATTCCGCCGCTGCGCGAACGCCCTGCAGACATCGTTCCTCTGGCGCGGAGAATCCTGGCGCGCCTGGCGATGAATGGCCGTCGTCCGGCAAGATTTGCCGCAGCAGCGGAGCAGCGACTGCTGGCCTGGCACTGGCCAGGCAATGTGCGCGAACTGGAGAACGTGGTTCAGCGCGCACTGATTCTTGCCACAGGCGAAGTCATCGAGGCCGATGGCCTGTCGATGGGCGCTGCGTTGCCGGCTCCGCTGACGACCGCCCATGTGTCTGCGACGGCGGCTGAAGCGGCTGCGGCCGCCGTTCCGTCAGCGCCGAGTTTTGCCGCAACGCCTGCGGCCGCAAGCACTTCAAGCAACATGAAGGATCTCGAGCGGCAACATATTCTGGATACCCTGGCCCGGGTTGGCGGCTCGCGCAAGAAGGCGGTGGTGATCCTCGGGATTTCAGAGCGCACCTTGCGCTACAAGTTGAATCAGTATCGCAGCGAAGGATTCCTGGACGGGGACGCCGACAAATGAGCGCGGCCGGATTTCTGGCACGGTGATTGCTGTTCTCTTCATGAATGAATTCAGGTAAGGTTCCGCTCATGGCCATCGACACACGACAAATCGATCAAGTACTCGCCGAGTTGCGCTCGGTATCCGCGCTTGCCAGCGGCAAGCCAGCGGGCAATACGGCTCCGGCCGGCGGGGCAGACTTTTCCCAGGTGCTGAAGAGCACGATCGATCAGGTGAATGCCGCGCAGCAGGATGCGCACAAGATGGCCGAGGACTTTTCCAGCGGACAAAGCAACGTCAATCTGCAGGATGTGATGGTCAACCTGCAAAAAGCCAACCTCTCGTTCCAGCAAATGGTGCAGGTGCGCAACAAACTGGTGTCGGCTTATCAGGACATCATGAACATCCAGGTCTGATTCCGCCTGGAAGTTCGTTTGTCCGTCGTACCCCCCGCCGCTTATTCCAGCCGTTCGTAACTGACGAAGTCGTATTCCAGACCGTCGTCGGCACGGTGCCGTTCACGCGCCGTTTCGCGCCAGACGCCATGGTCGAAGGGCGGGAAGTGCGCGTCGCCCTCGATCCCGGCATGGATTTCGGTGAGTTCGAGCCGCTTCGCCAGGGGCAGGGTCTGGGTATAAATTTCTGCGCCACCGATGACGAAGGCGCATTCCTCACCGCCGCAAGCGGCCAGCGCCGCATCTACGGAATGAACCACTGTCGCTCCTGGCGCAACGAACCCGGCGGCGCGCGTGATGACGATATTGCGCCGTCCCGGCAGCGCCCGGCCCAGCGATTCCCAGGTTTTACGGCCCATGATGACGGAATGACCGAGGGTCAGCGTCTTGAAGCGTTTCAGGTCGTCCGGCAGGCGCCAGGGCAGGGTGTTATTCACTCCGATCACGCCGTTGCTGGCGACGGCGGCGATGAGGATGAGGCAAGGCGCAGGGAGTGCGGAAGCAGACATGGAGGTCAGGGTTTGCAGAGTGTTTGATAAAGGTCGATATAGCGTTGCGCCGCCGGGCCCCAGCCAAAGTCGGCCTGCATGCCGCGGCGCTGGAGTTTGCGCCAGCGTGGCTTGTCATGCCAGAGCGCCACGGCACGGCGGATGGCAGCCAGCAGTGCGGCCGGCGTCGCTTCGCTGAAGACGAAGCCATTGCCGTGTGCGGTATCGCTGGCATCGATCACGGTGTCAGCCAGTCCACCGGTGGTGTGCACGATCGGCGGCGTGCCGTAGCGCAGGCTGTACATCTGGTTGAGGCCGCAGGGCTCGAAGCGCGAGGGCATCAGGAACAGGTCGGCGCCGGCTTCGATGCGGTGGGCCAGTCCCTCGTCGAAGCCGATGTGTGCGGCGAACTGCTGCGGCCACTGGGCGGCGATGGCGCGGAATGCCTGCTCGAGGCTGCGCTCGCCGCTGCCCAGCACGGCCAGCTGCACCGGCAGTGCGGCGAGTTCGGCGGCAATTCCAGCGACGAGGTCGAGTCCCTTCTGCTCGGTGAAGCGGCTGACGATGCCGAGCAGCGGCATGCCTGGCGCATCCGCGAGTCCCAGTTCGGCGCGCAGCGCGACGCTATTGGCGGCCTTTGCGGCGAGCCGGCGGGCATCGTAGGGCTTGGCCAGGAAGGGGTCGGCGGCCGGATTCCATTGTGCTCTATCGATGCCATTGAGAATGCCGTGCAAGTGTTTCGCGCGATGGCGCAGCAGGCCATCCATGCCCATGCCGCCTGCCTGGGTCTGAATCTCCTGCGCATAGGTGGGACTGACGGTGGTGATCGTGTCGGCAAATTGCAGGCCGGCCTTGAGAAAGGAAAGATGGCCGTGGTATTCGACGCCATCGATGGCCCAGGCGCGCTCCGGCAAACCCAGCGGGCGCAGCAGGGCGTGGCTGAACAGTCCCTGGAAGGCCAGGTTATGGATGGTCATCACGCTTGCCGCCGTCTTCCCTGTCCCGTGAGGCAGATAATGCAGGTAGGCGGGAGCAAGCGCGGTCTGCCAGTCGTTGCAGTGGAGGATGTCGGGCCGCCAGGCCAGCGGGCTGGTCGTTCCGGCCAGCAGCGCTGCGACACGCGAGAGCAGGCCGAAGCGCAGGGCGTTGTCGGGCCAGGCGTGGGCATCCGGTCCCAGGTAGGGGTTGCCGGGGCGGTCGAACCGGGCATCGCACTCGAGCAGGTAGAGCGGCATGCCCTGCGCCGTATGCGCCGCCCGCAGCGTCGCGCCGGACAGTTGCCCCTCCGTTGCCGGAAGCATCGCCAGCAATGGCGCGTCGGGGAAGGCCGTCTGCAGCGCCGGGTAGGCCGGGATCAGGACGCGGACATCGAGTCCTGCCCTGCGCAGGGTTTCGGGCAGTGCCGCCGCGACATCGCCGAGCCCTCCGGTCTTGACCCAGGGCGCGATCTCGGAGGCGACGAAGAGGACGTTCAAGCGCTGTCCCGGCAGGCGGCGATCAGCCCCGCTGTCGAGCTGTCGAGTCCGGCCACGGGCGCACACCCTTCGAGCATCGGCAGCAGGCGACTGGCCAGTTGCTTGCCGTATTCGACGCCCCACTGGTCGAAGGAATTCAGGTTCCACAGCGCGCCCAGGGTGAATACCTTGTGTTCATAGAGCGCGACCAGTTGGCCCAGGGTATAGGGATCGAGGCGTGGCAGCAGCAGTGTGGTCGATGGCTGGTTGCCGGGAAAGACTTTGTAGGGCGCAAGAAAAGTCGGCGCTGGTGATGCGGCGGCGACAAGTTCGGCCGTGGCTTCAGCGAGCGTCTTGCCGCGCATCAGCGCTTCGCTTTGGGCGAAACAATGGGCGAGCAGTTTTTCATGATGGCCGGGAAGGGTGAAGTCGGGTTCGATCAGGGCGATGAACTCGCAAGGAATCAAGCGCCCGCCTTGATGCAGCAATTGATAGAAGGCGTGCTGGCCGTTGGTGCCGGCTTCGCCCCAGAGTATTGGCGCGGTGGGGCAGGGGACGGCCTGTCCGGCACGGTCGACGCGCTTGCCGTTGGACTCCATCTCCAGTTGTTGCAAATAACGCGGCAACAATTCCAGCGACTGGCTGTAGGGCAGCAGGGCGCGGGTCTCGGCGCCGAGGAAGTCGGTATTCCAGAGTTCGATCAGGGCCAGTATCGCCGGCAGGTTGCGTTCCACCGGCGTGTCGAAAAAGTGGGCATCCATCGCCGCCGCGCCGGCCAGCAGGCGTTTGAATTTATCCATGCCGATGGCCAGCGCCAGCGGCAGGCCGATCGCGGACCAGAGCGAGAAACGGCCGCCGACCCAGTCCCAGAATTCAAAGGTATGGGCCGGATCAATGCCGAAAGCGGCGACGGCGGCGAGGTTGGTCGATACGGCAACAAAGTGGCGCGCCACGGCGGCTTCGCCCAGCGCAGCCGTCAGCCAGGCGCGGGCGGAGGCCGCGTTCTGCATTGTTTCCTGGGTGCTGAAGGTCTTGCTGGCGATGATGAACAGGGTGCGCGCCGGGTCGATTTCCGCCAGCACGGCGGCCAGATGCGCTGCATCGAGATTGGAGACATAACGGACATCGACGCCGGGCAGCCGGTGTGCGGCGAGCGCCAGGGTGGCCATCCGGGGGCCGAGGTCGGAGCCGCCGATGCCGATATTCACGATGTGGCGGATGGTTTCGCCGCTGGCGCCGCGCCAGCGGCCGTGGTGGATATCGTTGCAGAAGCGCTCCATCCTGGCCAGCGCAGCGACTACTTCCGGGCGCGGGTTGGGCTCGCGCAGGGCGCAGTGAAGTACGGCACGGTTTTCCGTGTGGTTGATCGGCTCGCCATTGCGCATGCGCGCGATCCAGCCGGGTACGCTGGCGGCATGCCAAAGCTGATGCAGCGAGGCCATGATTTCCGCTGTGATTCGCTGTTTCGAATAATCCAGCAGAAATCCCTCTTCATGCAGCGAAAAGCGGGTGAAGCGCTCCGCGTCGGCGGCGAACAGGTCGCGCAGATGCCGTTCTTGCAGCGCTTCGGCGTGACGTGCGAGGCTGGCCCAGGCGGGCGTGGTGGCGAGATTCATGGTCTTGCGCCTACAGCCAGGTCATCATGCCCATCTCGAAGGGATGGGTCAGCAGTTCATGTGTCGGGAAAATCCGTATGCGATAGTCCATCTTTCCGCATCGGTCGGGCGATAGCTCCCGGGAAAAAAGGTATTCCCCGGCTTCCAGCGCGTGCTCGTGGTGCATGGCGTAGCGTTTGGCCTTGGCCTGGACGGGTTCGTCGGGGCGGGTGAATACCAGCTCGACCGTCAGATCCTCCGGCGCCAGCCCGTTGAGCTGGGCGGCGATTTCAAAGCGCAGGGTTGCGCCGTAGCGGATACAGGCCACGGGCTGATCGATCCGGCGCAGGCGCACGCCGGGCCAGGCGGCGTGGACGCGGGCTTTCCACTCGGCCAGGCGGCGCGCACCGGCAAAGTTGTCGCTGCTGTACCGCCGCCATTGGGCTGCGGCTGGCGCATAGAACTTTTCAGCGTATTCGGTGACCATGCGCCGCATGTTGAAGCGCGGCATGATGGTGGCGATCGACTGCTTGGCCATATTCACCCACTCCGGTGAATAGCCGAGCGCGGCATTGCGGTAGTACATCGGCACCACGCTGTCCTGCAGCAACTCGTAGAGTGTGCGCGCTTCCTCGGCGTCGCGCTGGGCCGGGTCGAGACTGTCGGCCGCGGGCTTGATGGCCCATCCGTTATGCCCGTCGTAGCCCTCGCCCCACCAGCCGTCGAGCACCGAGAGGTTGATGGCGCCGTTGATTGCGGCCTTCATCCCGGAGGTGCCGGAGGCTTCCAGCGGATAGACCGGATTGTTGAGCCAGACATCGACACCGGCGACCAGGCGGCGCGCCAGGTGCAGGTCATAGTCTTCGAGCAGCAGGATACGGCCTTCGAACTCACGGCGCTGGGAGAGCTCGACGATCTGGCGGATCAGCTGTTGCCCCGGTTCGTCGGCTGGATGCGCCTTGCCGGCAAAAATGAACAGTACCGGGCGTTGCGTATCGGAAAGAATTTCGCGCAGCCAGTCGAGATCGTTGAATAGCAGCGTGGCGCGCTTGTAGGTGGCGAAGCGGCGGGCGAAGCCGATGGTCAGCACCGTCGGATTGGACGGATCGGCAAACCGCAGGATACGTTCCAGATGCGCCTCCGAGCCCTGGTTGCGTAAATGTTGCTGGCGCATCCGGTGACAGACAAGATGCAGCAGTTGCGCTTTCAGCGACTGGCGGATGCTCCAGAAAATCTGGTCCGGGATACGCTGCACATTGGCCCAGCAGGACGGGTCGGAGAGCCGGTGCTGCCAGCCGAGGCCGAGGTGGCGATCGAAGGTTTCGTACCAGTCGGTGGCAAGGAAAGTGGGCACATGCACTGCGTTGGTGATGTAGTCCATCGGGTTTTCGGCGGCGCTCACCTGCGGCCACATGTTGCCGCAGATGCGCGCCGAGATTTCGCCGTGGATGCGCGAGACGCCATTGTGAAAGCGCGAGCCGTGCAGGGCCAGCGCCGTCATGTTGAATTCGCTGCCGTCGCCGGTGCGTCCCATGCCCAGCAGGGTGGCGTGATCGAGGCCGGTGGTCTTGCAGAAGTCGCTGAAGTAGTGCAGCACCATTTCATCGACGAAATGGTCGTGGCCGGCGGGGACTGCCGTGTGGGTGGTAAATACGGTGCTGGCAGCGACGGCTTCGAGCGCGGCGGCGAAGGGCAGGTTCTGGCCGACGAGGCCGCGAATGCGTTCCAGAATGAGAAAGGCGGCATGACCTTCGTTGATGTGCCAGACAGTGGGATGCAGCCCAAGGGCTTGCAGCACGCGCGCGCCGCCGACGCCGAGCAGGATCTCCTGCTCGATACGCGTACGGCGGTCGCCGCCGTAGAGTTGGTGGATGATGTCGCGGTCGGCCAGGGCATTCTCGGCGATGTCCGTATCCAGCAGATAGAGCCGGGTGTTGCCGGTGCGGGCCAGCCAGACCTTGGCCCAGACCGTGCGGCCGGGGAAATCGACGCCGATCCGCAGCTCGTTGCCGGCGGCATCGGACACGGGTTCTATCGGCATGTCGGCGAAGTCGTTGTCGTTATAGCGCGCGTGCTGCCTCCCGGCGCGGTCGATGGCCTGCTGGAAGTAACCCTGGCGATACAGCAGGCCGACCGCAATGAAGGGCAGGCGCAAGTCGGAGGCGCCCTTGCAGTGGTCGCCGGCGAGGATGCCCAGGCCGCCGGAATAGATCGGCAGGCTTTCATGAAAGCCGAATTCGGCGCAGAAATAGGCGATCAGGTCGTTCGCTTCCAGCGGCGGCTCGCCAGGTAATTCTGTTGTGGTCGACGCCGTGTGATAAGCGTCGTAGGCCGCCAGCACGCGGTTCATGGTGCCGAGGAAAACCGGGTCGTCGGCGGCCTCCTTGAGGCGGCGCTGGTCGATGCGCTTGAGCAGGGCCTTGGGGCTGTGGTTCACCGCTCGCCACAGATTCGCGCTCAGGCGCGCGAACAGCGAGCGCGTCGGGCGATCCCAGCTGTACCAGAGGTTGTTGGCCAGCTCCTCGAGCCGGGCGAGGCGCGGCGGGATTTCAGGATTGACTTCGAGTTGATAACGGATGCCAGGCATGATGGAAACCAAAATGTGGGGCGGGCGGCGGTGATTCTACGATGCGGCAACGATCTTGAGCGTGATGCGCTGTCCGTCGCCCGTCACGGTCGGCCAGCGCAGCGTGATGCAGACCGCCTGCATGATTTTCTCGAAACCGGCTTCCGATTGCGACACCGTATGATGCGGCCGTGCCGAAAAACTCGGCGCTGGCGAGACGGCGAGGTGCAGCGCGCCGTGCCGGGTGCCGGGTGGGCGGTTGGATTGGCTGCCGAGTTCGGTATCTTCCAGCGCGATGCGGCTCAGGGTTGGAAGTTCCAGCACCTGGCCGAAGCCGCAGGGAATGTGGCCGTCGGCCAGGACATAGCGTCCGCCATACCCATCGCAACTGGGCAGGGCGAGGTTGAGTTGCGTCTCCAGCTGGGCGCTGGCGGCCGCCGCGCCGGTGATGTGATAGGTAATCTCCAGCGTGCCGCCCTGCAGCGCGTAATGTTTCTCCACGCGCCAGTCGGCGCCTGTGGCGACAAAATGGCTGGGCGCGCCGTTACGGCGGTAAGTGTCCAGCGCCTGGCGCGTGCCGTCGGCGGCGATCCAGGTGTCGAGGCAGAGGCCGCGCGGGCGCGCGTCCGGCGCGGCGTCGGCCGCAGCAATGGCATGCAGGAAGCTGATGCGGTCATGCGCCGAGGCGATGCCGTTCTTGTTCGCCCCGGATGTGGCTACGCCGGCGCCCGCGTGTTGCATCCCTCCGGAAAGTTTTGTGTGGTAGGTCTCCGCGTGGCGGCGCAGCGTGTCACCGAAGTTGTGCGCCAGGGGCAGGCTGGAGAATTCGACCAGCGCCGCGTCGCCGTCTTCGCGGATCACGGCCAGTGCTTCGCCGCTGCGCAGCAGCAGTTCGTCGTGGCCGTCATTGTCGAGGTCGCGGCATTCCAGCGCAGGAGCCGGCGCCAGGCGTTCGAGTGCGGCCTCCAGTGCCAGCAGGTTGTGCCATACCGCGCGGCGCAGGTGGGGCAGGTAGAGGCCGCCGAACAGCCCGTGCCAGTAAGCGTCGTTGGCCTGGGCGCGGTGCAGGTGTTCCTGCATCTCCGTCGTGCGTTGCGCCGCCGGCAGCCGGGCCAGCCGCATTGATGCGTCCAGCATGCGCTTGTGCATCCAGTTGGCTTCCGGATAGCGTGACAGGAAGTTGCGCCAGATGCCGCCGCGCAAGAATGCCTTGTGCTCCTCGAAATGCCCCGCCGCCTTTTCCGCTTCGAGCAGTGCGTGATACGCACGGGCGCGCGGCGCGGGCAGCGTCCATTCGTTCATCTCGATGTAGGAGGTGGTCGGCAGGTAGACGATGCCGCGGGTTTTTTCGCGTGCGTGGTATTCGGCGTAGGTGGCGGTGCGGATCAGCGGCGAGGCCAGCACGCCCTCGACGAACTGCGTCAGCCAGCCCTTCTCGTACACCCATGCATGAGTCTCGGGCCAGATGCCGAATTTTTCGATATCGTCGAAATAGATCGCGGCGCGGTGTCCCTGGCGCGCCAGATCCTCGAGCCAGGCGACGGCCTCGGCGGCTGGCGAAAACGGCAGCCGGTAACGCGCCGCCTCGGCGATGGGGAACAGGTCAAGGCGCTGGCCGTCCTCCTCGGTGGTGTAGAAACTGTCGAGCTGCGCACCATCCGTGCCGGCGCAGAGGAAATGGTAATCGTCGACGGCGACGTAGCGGATACCGGTTTCCACCAGGGCCGGCACCACCGAGGATTCCCAGACCCGCTCGGTGAGCCAGGCGCCGGCAGGACGCATGCCGAAATGCCGCTCGATCTTGTCCGATAGCGTGGTGATCTGCGTCACCCGGTCGCGCTGCGGGATGGCGGCCAGCACCGGTTCGCAGTCGCCGGAGCCGAACCATTCGATCTGGCCGCGTTGTGTCATGGTGGCCAGCCGCGCCATGTCTTCGGGATAGCGCGCCAGCAGGTAGTCAAGCAGCCAGCCGGAGAAGTGCATGCTGAAACGGAACTCGGGATAACCTTCCATGACGCGCAGGAACAGGCTGTAGCAGCGGGCATGCGCATCGTCGATGACGGCAGGGAAGTTGCCGACCGGCTGATGGGCATGGACACCGAAAAGCAGGGTGACGGGCATGGTGTGAAGGTTCAGGCCGGGGCTTCGGTCGCGCGCCGCATCGCACCTCCGGCGGCCACGCTTGAGCCGGCGGAAATCGGCACGTCGAGCAGGGCGGGGGGCTCCAGTTGCAGCAGGCGATAGAGGTGGGCGAGATTGTGGCGGAACAGTTGGTCGAAGTGGGCGACGCTGGCTGCCGGGTTGTAATCGCCGAGCCACCAGAACCAGTCGGAGCTTTCGCAGACGGCCAGTTGCCGTGTTGCCAGCGCCGACTTTTCAGCCGGCAGTCGCCCGCTGCCCAGCACCAGATCGTAGCTTTGCTTGGCGGCGCAGAGCAGGTCCCAGGCGTGGTTTTTCTGCGCATCGCCGATCCAGGTCGAGAGCGTGCCATAGACCCAGCTTCCGGCCACCAGATGCGGCAGCGGCGAGGTCTCGGGCGGCTTGGTGCGATTCAGCAGTTCGGTGTAGGTGGTGGTGCGGATGCGGGGATGCGCTTTGATCAGGCCGTAGAGATCGTCGAAAAAATAGTAGCCGTTGTAGGGGTAGTGTTCCCAGGCGTTTTCGCCATCGAGGATGATGCTGACCAGCGTTTCCTCGCCCTCCGGTGCGGCGTCGAGAATCGCCTCCAGTTGCGCCACCAGATGCCCGGCCGCATCGCGCCCGTGCCATTGGGCGTAGTCGAAGCCGATCAGGTCGGACAGCCGCTCGTCGCGGAAGAAGAGGGTCAGCCCCGGCGTGTCCTTCAACTGCCAGGGGCGATACGCCGCCCGCGCGCTATCGGCGCCGTTGCTGCCGCCCGCGGCGAGGCTGTGCTTCAGCACGCCCTCGCCGCTGGCGATCCAGCGACAGCCGGCGTCGGCCAGCAACTGGACAAAAGGTTCGGAAATCGCCCCCTCGGCCGGCCACATGCCGCACGGCGGTGCACCGAAGTGCGCGGCATGGCTGGCACGGCCATCGGCGATCTGGGCCATGACGCGGCTGCGGCCGCCGGGGTAGTTGGCGGCACCAGGCAGCGGTGCATCGGGCAGGCTTTCGCGCGCGCTGTGGAAGTCGAGCATGAGCGGCGCCAGCGGATGGGTTTGCGGTGTTGCCGATAGTTCTACCTGGCCCCGTGCGGCCAGCGCGCGCCAGCGCGGGATGACACCGCCGACCAATTCGCCGATGCAGGCCAGTAGGCGTTGCCGGTCGGCGGTGTCATAGCCTTCGCCCTTGCTGATCAGGGCGGCAATCAGCGGATTGCGCCGGCGCTCGGTTTCGCCTGTCCAGGCCAGGTGGTACCAGGTGATAAGGTCGGAAAAATAGGCGCCGGAAAGATAGGCGAGAGACGCTTCACCCTGGCGGACGAGACTCAGGTAGAGCTCATGCAGATGCCGGTAATGGGGAAAGGGCGCCAGCATGGTGGCATGGTTGCTGCGGAAACAGGTCTCGAGCAGCAGGCGCCGGTCGGCGTCGGCAAGGCGCTCCAGGTCGGGTGTGGCGAGGATGCGCAGCAGCGGGTCGCGGAATTGCCCGCGTGCGAATTGCTGCGCGTAATCCTCTATCTGTTCCAGTAGCACCGGAGCGAAGTTCACCACGCAGCGGATGTGCGGGTGACGCTCCAGATGCGCCGCCATGTCGGTGTAGTCCTTCATGGCGTGAAGATAGACCCAGGGCAGCATGAATTCACCGGGAGCATTCTCCTCCGCCGTTGTGTCATCCGCTACGGCGAGGAGAGCGTTCTTTGCTCGACCGCCTTGTAGCGCAGTTGCTTCATCAGCGCCGACTTTTTGCGCAACCGGGACGGTGCCGTGATCGCGATAGTCCGGCTGGTGCATGTGCCAGAGAAAGACGAGGCTGAGCTGTTTCATCAAAAGCGCCAGGACTCAGCGGATGGTGTGGTGCGGCTGCTGGCCGAGCATTTCCGGCGTGACCAGGGTAATGCCGTGTTCACTCACGTGGAAGCGTTGCCGATCGGCTTCGCGGTCGTAGCCGATCGTCGTGCCGTCGGGGACACGGCAATGCTTGTCCATGACCACCCGGCGCAGTTTGGCGTACCGGCCGATCTGGACGTCGGGCAGGATCACCGAATCCTCGATCTCTGCATAGCTATGCACATGCACGCGTGAAAACAGCAGCGAACGGCGCACGCTGGCACCGCTGATGATGTTGCCGCCGGAGACCAGCGAATCGATCGCCATGCCGCGCCGACCGTCGTCGTCGAAGACGAACTTGGCCGGTGGCAATTGCTCCTGGTGCGTCCAGATCGGCCAGTCCTCGTCATACAGGTTCAGCTCGGGCGTCACCTTGGTCAGTTCCATGTTGGCTTCCCAGTAGGCGTCAATGGTGCCGACATCGCGCCAATAGGGGGCATCGGCACCATGTAGCCGGCCGACGCAGGAGTCGGTGAAGCAGTGGGCGAACACGCGGTGATGGCGGACGCAGTGTGGAATCATGTCCTTGCCGAAATCATGCGTTGAGGCCGGGTCATCCCGGTCGCGGATCAGTTGCGCATAGAGGAACTCGGCGTTGAACACATACACGCCCATGCTGGCCAGCGCGCGATCGGGATGCTCCGGCATGAAGGGCGGGTCGCAAGGTTTTTCGACAAATGTTGCAACACGCTTGTCATGGCCGACATCCATGATGCCGAAGGCGCTGGCCTCGGTCAGCGGCACGTCGATGCAGGCGACGGTGAGGTCGGCTCCGGTTTGTGCATGTTCGAACAGAATGCGGCCGTAATCCATCTTGTAGACGTGGTCGCCCGCGAGTACCAGTACGTATTTCGGGCGGTTGCGTCGGATCAGGCCCAGGTTCTGATAGACCGCATCGGCGGTGCCGCGGTACCAGTCCTCGCTGATCTGCTGCTGCGCCGGCAGGATGTCGACGAACTCATGGAAGCGGCCGTCAAGGAAGCTCCAGCCGCGCTGCAGGTGCTGGATCAGGCTCTGGGCCTTGTACTGGGTGGCGACGCCGATGCGGCGGATACCGGAATTGACGCAATTGGACAGGGTGAAATCGATGATGCGGAACTTGCCGCCGAAAGGCACCGCCGGTTTCGCGCGCCAGTCGGTGAGCTGCATCAGGCGGCTGCCGCGGCCGCCGGCCAGCACGATGCCGAACGTGGCGCGTGTCAGGTGGTGGGCGCTCATTGTTTTCCCTGTCGGTATGTTTTTTCAGCCTCGATCTGGCATCAGGCCAGGGTGACTGCGGAAGACAGGTACACGTCCTGGATGGCATTGAGCAGTTGCACGCCTTCCGCCATTGGCCGCTGGAAGGCTTTGCGGCCGGAGATCAGGCCCATGCCGCCGGCGCGTTTGTTTATCACCGCCGTACGCACCGCCTGGGCCAGGTCGTTCTCGCCCGAGGCGCCGCCGGAATTGATCATGCCGGCGCGGCCCATGAAGCAATTGGCGACCTGGTAACGCACCAAGTCGATGGGGTGAGCCGACGTCAATGCGGAATAGACCCTGGGGTGAGTCTTGCCGAAACCGATGGCGGTAAACCCGCCGTTGTTGGTGGCCTGTTTCTGCTTGACGATGTCGGCCTCGATGGTGGCCGCCAGATGATTTGCCTGGCCGGTCAGGTCGGCGGCCTCGTGGTAGTCGACGCCATCCTTCTTGAAGCCGGGATTGCGCAGGTAGGCCCAGAGGAAGGTGACCATGCCCAGCCGGTGGGCGTGGGCAAAAGCGGCGGAAACTTCCTGTATCTGGCGCCGGGATTCCGCCGATCCGTAGTACACCGTGGCCCCCACGGCCACGGCGCCCAGGTCGAAGGCCTGCTGCACGTCGGTGAACAGGGTCTGGTCGTATAGCGTGGGATAGGTCAGCATCTCGTTATGATTCAGCTTCACCAGGAAGGGAATCTTGTGGGCATATCGGCGCGACACTGCACCCAGCACGCCGAGGGTGGACGCTACGGCATTGCAGCCGCCTTCAATCGCCAGGCGAACGATGTTCTCCGGATCGAAGTATTCGGGGTTGGGGGCGAAGGAGCCGCCGCCCGAGTGCTCCACGCCCTGATCCACCGGCAGGATGGACAGATAGCCTGTTCCGGCCAGGCGCCCGGTATTGAATATCTGCTGGAAGTTGCGCAGGGTGGCGGGCGTGCGGTCGCTGCCGGCCGCCACCCGGTCGATGAAGTCCGGGCCCGGCAGGTGCAGGGCGGACTTGGGGAAGGTGGCGCAGACATGGTTGAGAAGAGACTCGGCCTCATTGCCGAGAAGTGCGGGGATATTCGTCATGTCGCCTCCTGGTTGGATGACAGGTGATTTGCGTGACAAACCTGCTATGTACCCTTTTTTTCGCAGCTTATATACATCGATAACGCGTTTTTCATCTTACTCCCATACATATCGATTCGGCGAAACAGTCATCCAGGATGAAAATATGATTTACTCCCTGCGCGTGCAGTGCCGCTTTTCGCGATTCTTCGCCGCGGCGCGAACCCGGCTCAGGCGAGGGATTGAGCGGCAGGTTCATGAGGAGGGGCAGGGCCATGTTTCGTGATCGTGATGAAGCCGCCCGCCGGCTTGCCGAACAGCTTGCGGGCTACCGGGGGAAGAATCCGCTGATCCTGGCGATTCCCCGCGGCGCCGTGCCGATGGCGCAGATCATTGCCGAGGCGCTGGACGGCGAATTCGATGTGGTATTGGTGCGCAAGCTGCGCGCGCCCTTCAGTCCTGAATTTGCCATCGGGGCAGTCGATGAAAGCGGCTGGACCTATATTGCCGACCATGCTGCGGCGGCAGGCGCCAGCGCGGCATACATCGAAGCCGAAAAACAGGCGCAGATGGAAACCATCCGCCAGCGCCGCGCCCAATACACGCCGATTCACCCTCCGCTCGACCCTGCCGGACGCATCGTGGTTGTCGTCGATGATGGCCTGGCCACCGGCGCGACCATGATCGCCGCGCTGCATGCCCTGCGCGCCAGGAACCCGGCCCGGCTGATTTGCGCTGTGCCGGTTGCTCCCCCCGAGACACTGGCGAACGTGGCGCGGATGGCTGATGAGGTGGTTTGCCTCGCAGCGCCAGCAAATTTCCAGGCCGTCGGGCAGTTTTATCTGGATTTCCCGCAGGTCGAGGATCGCGAGGTGGCCGCTGTATTGGGGATGCGGCAGTGGCCGGCTCCGGACATTCGCTGAAGGGTTCTGGTCAGATGACATCCGGAGGATGCGTGCCATGACCAGAAAACGCGGCAACCCTGCGCCGGGCCGGCCCGTTTGCGATGCGCCCGGGTCGGCGGCCGGCGCGGCGTTGCCGAGCCTGGCTCCATCAGCCGGCGCTGCGCTGCTGGCGGCGTGTGAGGGGGATCCTTTTGCCGTACTCGGTCTGCAGGCCGAGGGCGAAGGCTGGCGCCTGCGTGTATTGCGCCCGCATGCAGCAGCAGTTGAGGTGGCGCTGGCCGATGGTCGTTGGGCTGCGCTGAGGCGTTGTGCCAGCACCGACTTTTTTGAGTGGCACGGCGTCTCGCCACCGCCGCGGCCCTGGCGTCTGCGCATCGATGGTGTCGTGCAGTACGACGCATACGCCTTCTTGCCGCAGCCGCCGGTAGATGATCTGTATCTGTTCAATGCCGGTCGCCTGCACCAGGCCTGGCGCCTGCTCGGCGCCAACCCGGCGCTGCGCGATGGTGTGGACGGCGTGTGCTTCCGCGTCTGGGCGCCGAATGCCAGGCGGGTTTCGGTGATCGGCGCGTTCAACCGGTGGGATGGGCGGGTTCATCCGATGGCCTCGCTGGGCGACTCCGGTGTCTGGGAGGTGTTCCTCCCTGAAGTGCCCGCGGACACGCTCTACCGTTTTGAAATCCGGACGCGCGGCAGCGATGCGCTGCATGTCAAAACCGATCCCTACGCCCGCGCTTTCGAATACCGGCCGGCGACGGCGTGCCGCGTTGTGGCGGCATCATCCCATGTCTGGAATGATGCGCCATGGATGCGCGCGCGCGCCGCGCGTGACTGGCTGCATGCGCCGATGAGTGTGTATGAGGTGCATCTCGGGAGCTGGATGCGGCATCTCCCGGATGGCCGCTTCTACAGCTACCGCGACTTTGCGGCGCGCCTGGTTCCCTATGTGCAGGCGCTGGGCTTCACGCATGTCGAGTTCATGCCGCTGATGGAGCATCCGCTCGACGAGTCCTGGGGCTACCAGTGCACCGGATTCTTCGCCCCGAGCGCGCGCTTCGGCAGCGCCGATGACTTGCGCTATCTGATCGATACGCTGCATCAGGCCGGCATCGGCGTGATTCTCGACTGGGTGCCCGGCCATTTCCCGGCCGATGACTGGGCGCTGGCCCATTTCGATGGCACCTCGCTTTACGAACACGACGATCCGCGGCAGAAAATGCACCCGGACTGGGGCACGCATGTCTTCAACTATGGCCGCAACGAGGTGCGCAGCTTTCTTCTGTCCTCGGCGCATTACTGGCTCTCGGAGTTCCACGCCGACGGACTGCGTGTCGATGCCGTGGCCTCGATGCTCTACCTCGACTATTCGCGCCAGCCCGGCGAATGGCTGCCGAATGTTCAAGGTGGACGCGAAAACCTCGAGGCCATTGCCTTCCTGCGTGCGTTGAACGAAATGGTGCACGGCGAATTCCCCGGCGCGCTGACCATCGCCGAGGAATCCACTGCCTGGCCGATGGTGTCGCGCCCGGTCTGGCTCGGCGGCCTCGGTTTCTCGATGAAATGGAACATGGGTTGGATGAATGACACGCTGGACTACCTGCGTCATGATCCGGTACATCGACGTTTCCATCACGAACGGCTGACCTTCGGCCAGTTGTATGCCTACAGCGAGAATTTCGTCTTGCCGCTGTCGCATGACGAAGTCGTGCATGGCAAGCGGTCGTTGCTGGAAAAAATGCCTGGCGACGAGTGGCAACGGTTCGCCAACCTGCGCCTGTTGCTGGCCTACCAGATGGCCGTGCCGGGTAAGAAACTGCTGTTCATGGGGGGGGAACTGGGTCAGCCGTGGGAATGGCGGGTTGGCGAAGAACTGCCCTGGCATCTGTTGAATTTTCCGTTGCATGCCGGTGTGCAGCGTTTGGTGCGTGACCTCAACCAGCTTTACCGGGACGCGCCGCCTCTGCATGAACTGGATTTTTCCGCCGATGGGTTTGAGTGGATCGACTGCCACGATATAGATCAGTCGGTGATCAGCTGGCTGCGCCGCGCGCGCGACGGAAGTCATGCCATCGTGGTGCTCAATTTCACGCCGCTGCCGCGTTACGGCTACCGGCTGGGTGTGCCGCAGGCTATCAGGTATGTCGAGCGTCTGAACAGCGATTCCGCATTCTATGGCGGCAGCGGGATGGGGAACGCCGGGTGTGTGCAGGCCGTGGCGCAGGGGTGGATGGGCCGACCGGCGTCGCTGCAACTGACCCTGCCGCCACTGGCGGCGCTGGTGCTGATGCCGGGCTGAGCGGAGGTTGTCCCGTTGTGTCCATATCTTTCGGCCGGTGGGGCAATCTCCGCAATCTCCGGTTTGGCGTGAACCTTGAAGCCGTGTCGGTTACATCACAGGGGAAAGACGCAGTAGAGATGCTGCTCCAGGCCAGGAAGATTTCAGGTCAACATATCCTGGGCAGTTGTTCGCCGGAGAGCCAGTCGACGATGCGGCACCCGCCGATGGCAGTGACTGCCTGGACGAAGCAGCGCGGATCTTCCAGCACCTCGCCGATGATGGCGGACTGCGCGCCCAGGGGATGGGCGTGCATGACTGCAAGAAGATGATGGGCGTCTTCAGGGGCGCAGATGGCGACGAGTTTGCCCTCGTTGGCGACGTAAAGAGGATCGAGTCCGAGAAATTCACATGCAGCCCCGACGGCGGGATTGAGCGGGATCGTTGCTTCGCGCAGCAGCATGCCGGTGCCGGACTGCCTGGCAATCTCGTTCAGCGTGGCCGCCAGTCCGCCGCGCGTCGGATCACGCAGCACACGCAAGGCTGCCCCGCTTTCCAGCATGGTGGCAACGAGGCCATGAAGTGCTGCGGTATCGGAAACAATCGGTGCATCGAATGCCAGCCCTTCCCGCCGTGAAAGGATGGCCATGCCGTGATCGCCGATGGTTCCGGAGAGCAGTATCGTGTCGCCGGGCCTCGCCCGGTCACCGGACAAATGTGTGTCGTTCGTTATCACACCCACGCCGGTAGTCGTGATGAACACGCCATCACCCTTGCCTTGCTCGACAACCTTGGTGTCGCCGGTTACCACTGGCACTCCTGCAGCCCTGGCGGCTTTTGCCATGGATTCAACGATGCGCTTGAGGTCGGCAAGCGCGAGGCCTTCTTCGAGGATGAAAGATGCGGAAAGGTAGAGCGGTTTTGCGCCCATCATGGCGACATCATTGATCGTTCCATGTACCGACAGGCAACCGATATCGCCGCCGGGGAAAAACAGCGGCGAAACCACATGGCTGTCCGTGGCCATCACCAGCCGCCCATGAGCCTCTGGCAGCACGGCGCCGTCATTGCCCTGTGCCAGGTAGGTATTGCCCAGGGCTGCCATGAACAGTTCATCAATCAATTGCGTCATGGCGCGTCCGCCACTGCCATGGTGCATTTCGATGCGGCCGTTCCTGATGTCCAGCGGTCGGCCATAGCCGGGTTTTGTTAGGGTCATTGGCATGCTCCTGATCGGCGCTAGGCTGTCATGATGTCGGTATTCTTGAAGCGGCCATAGGTGTAGTGTGCCGCGCAAGCGCCTTCCGATGACACCATGCAGGAACCGATCGGATTTTCAGGTGTACATGCCGTGCCGAAAATCTTGCATTCCTGCGGCCGCTTTTCGCCGCGCAGAATGGCGCCGCATTCGCAGGCCTTGTGGTCGGGTACCGGGCGGTAGTCGAGGCCGAAGCGTAATTCCGCGTCGAATTCGGCAAATGCCGGTCGCAGTTTCAGCGCGCTGTGCGCAATCGTACCCAGTCCGCGCCACTCGAAGGTATCGCGCAGTTCGAACACGTTGTCCGTCAGGGCCTGTGCCTTGCGATTGCCTTCCACAGTCACTGCCCGGGTAAATTCGTTTTCGACCTCTGCGCGTCCCGTGTTGATCTGGCGGACCAGCATCAGAATTGCTTGCATTACGTCGAGCGGCTCAAAGCCGGTAATGACCACTGGTTTGCCGTAATCCCTGGCGAAAGGCTCATACGGCCGGCTGCCAATCACGGTGGAGACATGCGCCGGACCAACAAAGCCATCGAGCTTTTCCCCGCCCCGATCGGCAAGGATGGCATGCATCGCGGCAGGCGTCAGCACATGGTTGCATATCACCGAAAAATTTTTCAGCCCCAATGCTTGGGCCTGCTTGATGGTAGCCGCCGTCGGCGGCGTGGTCGTTTCGAAGCCGATAGCGAAGAAAACCACCTGTTTTTCCGGCTGGTCTTGCGCCAGCTTGAGCGCATCCATGGGGGAATACACCATGCGCACATCCGCTCCGCGCGGTCTCGCCTTGAGCAGCGACATGCCATCGGAGGCTGGTACACGCAGGCAATCGCCATAGGCGCAGAGCGTGATCTTGTGCTCCAGCACCAGCCGGATGGCCTGGTCGATGCGACCTGTCGGCAGTACGCATACCGGGCAGCCGGGGCCGTGAATCATACGGATGTTGGCCGGCAACAAGTCGGCGAGGCCATGGCGCGAGATGGCGTGAGTATGGCCACCGCAGAATTCCATCAGGTTGTAATGACAGACGCTGTGCGCTTCACGCGCAATGCTGGCGGCGATGTTTCTCGCCAGAGCGCCATTGCGAAATTCGTCGATGTATTTCAAAACGGGTCATTCTCCAGCATCTGCACTTCGGCGAACAGCGCCAAAGTGCGGTCGGCTTCATCCCGATCAAGTTTTTGCAGGGCGTAGCCGACATGCACGATGACGTAATCACCAACTGCAATATCGTCTACCAGCGCCAGCGATATCTCTTTGCGCACCCCGCCCAGATTGACAATCGCCATGTCAGCGCCGGTAATTTGTTCGATGCGAGCCGGAATGGCCAGGCACATATTCAGTTTCCTTCATTGTGATGGAGGGCGACCCAGGCCTGCCCCAGAGACAGACCGCTGTCGCCAGGTGACAACTGCCGTGCCGTCAACACCTGGATATTGTTTTTTTGCAAAATTTGCGACAGCTGCTGCAACAAATTTTGATTCAGGAAACAGCCGCCGCCGCAGGCAACTGTGCGTATGCCATGCCTGGAGGAGGCCTGCCGCACCCATTCCGCCAGTCCGGCCGCCAGCGTGGCGTGAAACACGGCGGCACCATAGCCTGCATCGCAGCCGTCCGCCAGCGTGGACAGCAGAGGGCGAAAATCCAGTGAATCATCGATTCGGTAGCACTGCGCCACCGGGGGTACTGCGCCGTGGCGTTCCGCCAGTTGCTGTAGCAGCATCGCGGCTTCCCCTTCAAACCGTTGAACTTGACACACATCGAGCAACCCAGCCGCTGCATCGAACAGGCGACCCATGCTGGACGTGAAGGGACAGTTGAAGCCTTGGCGCAGCATGGTGTTGACGGTGGCCGCAGCGGGTTGGGTGGCAAAGCGTTCTGTGACTTCATCGCCTCTCTCCAGCGCATGCAGTGCGGAGGCGGCCATGCGCCAGGGTTCGCGTGCGGCGCGGTCGCCACCCGGCAGCCGCAAGCGGTACAAATGATCCAGTCGTTCAAAGCGGCTACCGTCCACCATGAGCAGTTCCCCACCCCATGCCTCGCCATCGTCGCCCAGTCCGAAGCCGTCCAGCGCCAGGCCGAGCACCGGGCCGGTATGACCATGCTCGGCGCAAACCGAGGCGATATGCGCATGATGGTGCTGCACGCCGATCGCGATGCCGCCGTGACGTGCGGTAATCTCGTGCGCCAGCCGGGTGCTGAAGAAGTCCGGATGCAGGTCGTGTGCGATCAAGCGCGGCGTCACTGCAAGCGAGCGGCACATATCCTCCAGGGTACTTTCCAGGGCCGCACAGTTTTCGGCAAGGTCGAGGTCGCCGATCACAGGCGAGATGTGGGCCTCGGCGCCCCGCGTTACGCATACCGTGTTCTTGAGGCCGCCGCCCAGCGCTACCACGTCTGTGGCTGGCTTCACGAGCGGGATGATCGTCGGCTCTGGCATCATGGAATTTCGGCGCTGTCAGCGCAGTTGCGTTTCTGGCTCCACGACGTGGCGGCTGCCGATGATTTCCTGCCGCCGGAGCAGGATCGCATCATGCGCGCGCGCGATCCAGGAGAGCCACCCGTCGAAGCCTTCACCAGTTTTGGCCGAAAGGGAAATGATCTCGATCGATGGATTGATACGCCGGGCGTTGGCGATGGCGCGCTCCACATCGAAATCCACATAAGGCAGCAGGTCGCATTTGTTGAGCAGCAGCAGGTGTGCGACCCGAAACATGTCGGGGTATTTCAGCGGCTTGTCCTCGCCTTCCGTCACCGACAGGAGGGTGACTTTGGCCGCCTCGCCAAGATCGAATGCGGCAGGGCAGACCAGGTTGCCGACGTTCTCGATGAACAGCAGCGATGCCTCTTTTGCGTCCAGTCGTGCCAGCGCGCGACCGACCATGGAGGCGTCCAGGTGGCAGCCTTTGCCGGTATTGACCTGCACCGCCGGGGTCCCGGTGTGCCGGATGCGTTCGGCATCAACGCTGGTTTGCTGGTCGCCTTCGATCACCGCCAGTGGTGTTCTTCCCTGCAAGGCCTCGATCGTGCGCACCAGCAGGGAAGTCTTGCCTGAGCCCGGGCTCGACATCAGGTTGAGCGCCAACACACCCTGCTCCTGAAAGCGTTGGCGGTTGGCCGCGGCAAAATTGCTGTTCTTCGCCAGAATGTCACGTTCGATTCGCAGCATGCGGGACTGCGTCATTCCTGGCGCATGGCTGTGTGCCGCTCCCAGGCCGAAATGCAGCAGACCATGGTCGTGATCGTGTGAATGGACATGGATGACGTTGCCTGGATGATTGTGCACATGCCGGTAAACCTTGCCATCGGGGGCGACATGGTCATGTGCAGGCAGGTCGGCGTCCTGCCCTTCGATATGTATTTCACTCGTTCCGCAACCGCAGGTCGTACACATGATTCACTCCACCTCCAGTTCTTTTACCTGCATCCCCGTGCCGCCATTGGGCTGGAGATGATAACTGCCGCATTGCGGGCAGGTAGCGAGCTGGTCGGCCATGGGTACGGTCGCCGCGCAATGCGTGCACCAGCCGCTCCCGGGCACTTCAATGATTTTCAGGGCGGCATTCTCAGCAATGCTACCTTGGACTACCGCATCGAAACAGAAACGCATGGCCTCGGTTTCCACTGCGGCGAGTTGCCCGATTTCCAGCACCACGCTTCGTACCTGCCTGAACCCCTGCTCGTGCGCGGCCTCCTCGATGATTTGCAGAATGTTTTCCATCAGCGATAGTTCATGCATGTCATGTCACGGCGTAATAGATGCCGCTCAAGGTAATGGCCATGCCGGCGAAGCGGACGAGCTGTTGTTTGATGAGGCATGCCATTCCGATGCCCAGGCCATGCAGTAATACGCTTGCCAACGCAAACCCGGCGCTGTAAATCAGGGTGTCGCTGGATAAAGGCATTTCGGCGCCATGCGCATGGCCATGAAATATCGCGAAGAAGCCGACAATGACCATGCTGGCCCATACCTGCAACCTGCAGGCGCTGGCAATCAGCAGTCCCAGTACGAGCAGCGAAGCGGATATCCCCTGCTCCACGCAGGGTAGCGGCCAACCCGCCAAGGCGACTGCTCCGCCACCCAGCATCAACGTAACGAACGCCATCGGCATCAGCCAAACCGAACGCCCACCAGTTAGCGCTGCCCAGAGGCCAACCGCCACCATGGCCAGCAGGTGATCCAGTCCCGAGAAGGGGTGGCTGACGCCCGTCCAGAGACCGCTGACATATCCCGTTCCGGCATGCGCCCACACTGCTGGCGGCATCGCGGCCGCCAGCATGGCAACCCAGCGCATCGATTTTTTTCTGCTCATGCTGCATGCTCCTTCATGATTTTTCGTCCTGTGCCTCGCTATTCACAGAAATCCTCGCCATCTCGCGCCATGGATGCGGTGCGGGCCCTGCGAACAGCTGTTGGCAAAATTCAAACGCTTCTTCAAAGTGCTGTGCTGCCAAGGATGAAAGCGGGGCGCCTAACTCGAAGGCCACACCGGCCACGCACAGGATGAAGGCCGGGGGTGGTGTGACATCGTGCACCATGGCGTGAATTCCCAGCAGGGTTTCCGGCGCCACGGCATGGCTGGTATGCCCATCCAGCCGCTTTGCCCTGGCTTCCTGGAAGCTGAACGGCGCACAAGTCCCCTGTCCCGCATCGAGGAACAGCACCAGCTCGCGATCCTTGATATCCAGCGTATGTTCTATCTGCAATTGAAATTCCTCGATGATCTCTACCCGGCCTTCCATGTTGGCTGCCCTCATCCAGTCACCCAGGCGGCGCGCCAGCAGCGGCCCCAGCGCGTCGTCGCCACGGCTTTCGTTGCCGATGGCCAGCACCAGTATTGGTTTCGGCATGGTCAGGCGCAAAATTTGCCAGCGGCCGACTTGGTCAGCCGGCTGACTTCGCACCCCCCGGCGTCCAGCAGCGTGACTTCCAGCGGCATCTTTCCCAGCGCATGGGTGGCACAGGACAGGCAGGGGTCGAAGGCGCGGATGGCCACTTCGATGTGGTTGAGCAGATCGGGCGTCACTTCCTGCCCATGCAGGTAGCGCCGCGCCACCTGACGCACTGCCTCGTTCATCGGCTGGTTGTTGCTGGTGGTGGAAACGATCAGGTTGCACATGGTGACGAGATCATCTTCGCCCACCTGGTAGTGGTGGAACAGGGTGCCGCGCGGCGCTTCGATGACGCCGACTCCTTCACGCCGGCGCTCGCCATGGGCCATCCGCTCGCCATCCAGAATGGCATCGTCGTGCAGCAAATCCTTGATGACTTCGACTGCATGCAGCATCTCGATCATGCGCGTCCAGTGATATGCCAGCGGGCCGTGAAAAGGTACGCCTCCGGCATAATCGATAAAGACGCGACGCTCGGCCTCGGCGAATGGTGTCGGAATGGAATCGCAATTCTGCACACGCGCCAATGGACCCACCTTGTACCAGCCGCGTTTTTCGCCAAGCGACCTGATGAAGGGAAATTTCATGTAAGTCCAGGACTTGACTCCCTCGGCAATCATCTTTTGGTAGTCCTGGTAATCGACCCCATCGAAAATGAGCCGGCCGTCTTCATCGCGCGCACGCAGCTTGCCATGATAGAGATCCATCTCGCCGTCATTGCCTACCAGCGACATGATGCTGGAGCGGAATAATCCGAAGCTGTCGTACAGCGCCGGATTCGCCTCGTGCAGTTGTTGTGCCAGATGCACTGCGGTGCGGCTCCAGTCGATCATCTGGTAAATGTTTTGCAGCAGTTCGTCACGTTCGGCGAGGGTGATGACCTTGTTGACGCCGCCCGGGATGGCGCCGGTGCCATGGATGCGTTTGCCGGCCGTGATGCGAATGACTTCCTGGCCGAATTTACGCAGCAGCACGCCCTGTCTGGCAATCTCCGGATACTTCTCCGCCACGCCGACAATATTGCGCTTGGCGACGTCAGAATCAAAACCGAACAATAAATCGGGCGAACTCAGGTGGAAAAAATGCAGCGCGTGTGACTGCATGATTTGCCCGTAGTGCATCAGGCGCCGGATTTTCTCGGCCGTCGGCGTCAGGTGTTCGATTCCCAGTACCTGGTCAAAGGCCTTGGCCGCCGCCAGATGGTGCGACACCGGGCAGATACCACACAGACGTTGCACCATCACCGGCACTTCCCAATAGGGACGGCCCTGGATAAATTTTTCGAAGCCGCGGAATTCGACGATATGCAGGCGAACCTGATGCACCTTGTTGTCGGCATCGAGCAGGATGGTGACCTTGCCGTGGCCTTCTACGCGCGATACCGGATCGATGGCGACGCGGCGCAGCTTCTCGGGATGTTCTGCGGTTTCCAGTGAAGTTGTCATCGTTCGTCCTCAATCGTAGTGCAGCAGCGCATGTCCCAGTACCGGCTGGCGTCCGGCCAGCAGAGCGGTCAGCACTTCCCAGATCGTGTCGGCGGAGGGAGGGCAGCCAGGGATGAAGTAATCCACCGTGACTACCTCGTGGATTGGATGCACTTTGTTGAGCGGCAGGGGCAATTCCGGATCGTTGGGGATCACGCCATTATGCAGGCCGGGATTGGTGTGATAGACCTCTTCCAGAATGGCTGCAAGCGGAATCGGGTTGCGTTGTGCCGGCAGTCCGCCGTTGATGGCGCATGCGCCCACCGCCACCAGCACCTTGCAATGGCGACGAAAGTTGCGCAGTACATGCACGTTTTCGGCATTGCACAGGCCGCCCTCGATCAAGCCAATGCTGCATTGGCCGATTTCCTTGATGTCGGTCAGCGGCGAGCGATCGAATTCCACATGCTCGATCAGCTCGAACAGTCGCTCGTCGATGTCCAGGAACGACATGTGGCAGCCGAAACAACCGGCCAGCGATACTGTCGCGATCTTGAGTTTTTCCTGCGCCATGTCAGCTTTCTTTTCGCGCCAGGCGTGAGTCGACATAAGCGTCGATCGGCTGCTTGTCGAAAGTGCGCTCGCCAATCGGTACGGCAAAGCCGCGCTTCTTGGGCAGGATGACTCCGACCGGACAGACATGGGCTGCCTTGTCCGTGGCGCTGAAATCGGTATCGGCAAGCCTGCCCGACCTGGCATTGACAATCAGATGGGTTTGGGCGCCGCGTCCGGCCAGCGCAAATACATTCTTGCCGTCCACGTCGCGACTGGCGCGCACGCAGAGCGAACACAGGATGCAGCGATTGAGATCGAGCAGATAGTCGTCGTGCGATGCATCCAGCGGCCGGTTGGGGAAAAAGTGGTCATAGTGCGTAGTCATCATGCCGAGGTGATAGGCCGTGGCCTGTAACTGGCAGTCACCGCTCTTTTCACATGAAGGGCAGAAGTGGTTGCCTTCGACGAACAGCATCTGCGTCAGCGCACGGCGTTCGGCGTTGAGCTGTTCGGTCTCGCTCTCCACCACCATGCCCTCGGCCGGCTGCAGGGTGCAGGACGCTGTCTGGTGGCCGCTCACCACTACCGTGCATAGCTTGCATGAACCATGCGGCTTGAATTCCGGGTGATGGCACAGGTGCGGGATGTAATAACCCGCATCCAGTGCGGCCTGGATGATAGTCTGGCCATCCTTGAACGGGATGGTTTTGCCATCCAGGGTAAACGTCTTGCTCATGGCAGCGGCTCCGTATTGGAGAGATGCGCAAGATTGTCGTCGCGTCCTGTCATCTGGCGTGCCGCCTGCAGCGACCAGTCGAGATCGAAGGCTGGCGTGAATTCCTGGTGCAGCATCCTTGCCTCGTAGGCCGGGCGGAATTTGACAATGGTGTTCAGCACCGGGTTGCAGGCCGTGTGCCCCAGACCGCAATGGCTCATGGACAGCAGCAGCTGGTTGAGGTTCTCGATTTCCTTGATATCGTAGGGCGAGCCGTGGCCATTATGCAGTTTGTCCATCAGGTTCCTCAGCAGGGAGGTTCCAACGCGGCAGGGCGTGCAAAAACCGCAGCTTTCATGCGCGAAGAAATGCACGAAATTACGTGCCACTTCGAACAGGTCGCGGTTCCGGTCGAACACCATGAAGGCGCCGGCCGTCGGCAGATCCTCGAATCCGATCTGCCGGTCGAATTCATGGGCGGCGACCGTGACGCCGGATGGCCCGCTGACCTGCACGGCTTGGGTGTGGGTCGCACCGCAATCCTCCAGCACCTGGCGCACACTGACGCCAAATGGATATTCGTAAATGCCGGGACGTGCACAGTCGCCCGAGACCGACATGATTTTTGTGCCGGTCGATTTTGCCGTGCCGATATCGGCATAGCAGGCACCGCCTGCGGTTGCGATGTGGCAGGTGGCGGCAAAGGTTTCGACATTATTCACTACGGTCGGCTGGTTGAGATAGCCGTGGGTCACCGGAAAGGGTGGGCGGTTGCGCGGTGTGCCGCGCTTGCCCTCCAGCGATTCGAGCAACGCCGATTCCTCGCCGCAGATGTAGGCGCCGGCACCGAGATGGATAGTGATGTCGAAATCAAACCAAGGCTGGCCCAGGATGTTTTTACCGAGAAGGTTCTGCGCACGCCGCCGTGTCAGCACCGCATTGAGCTTGTCCAGCAGGTAGCGGTATTCGCCGCGCAGGTAGAGTATGCCCTGCTTCGCGCCGATGACGTAGCCGCACAGTGTCATGCCCTCGAACACCTTGTCGGCGTAGCTGTTGAGCAGCACGCGGTCCTTGAAGGTGCCGGGTTCGCCTTCATCCGCGTTGCACACCACATAGTGTTGTTCGCCCGGAGCATTGCGGCAGGACTTCCACTTGACGGCGGTGGTGAAGCCGGCGCCTCCACGGCCGCGCAGGCCGGATGCTTCAAGCTCGGCCAGCATGCCTGCGGCGCCGCGGTGCAAGGCGGCCTCGAGTGCCGCGCCGGGGACGAAACCCTCGCTCAACAGCAGATCCTTGCGGTGGATATTGTCCGTCACCTGAAAAAACTCGGTCGGCCAGGCATGGAGCGGAACCTGTTGCCGGATCAGGCTGCAGATGTCATCGACACGCTGCTCGGTGAGGCGGGTGAGGGCGATATTGTTCAGCAGCAGCGCCGGTCCTTGGTCACACATGCCGGTGCACGAGGTGGTATCCACGCTCAGCAGGCCATCCTCGGTGATTTTGCCGGCTTCCGCCCATAGATTGCGGCACATGCGTTCCATCAGTGCCTGGCTGCCGAGCATGCGATCGGTGATGTTGTCGGAAAACAGTACACGGTATTTGCCGCGCGGCTCCAGGTGGAGAAACGAATAGAAACTCGCCACGCCCTCGATCTTGGTGCGAGGGATATCGAGCTTGAGCATCAGATAGTCGACTGCATCCGGATGGATGTAACCGAAGCTCTCCTGTGCTTCGCGCAGAATCTGGAGCAGATTCACGGAGCGGTAGCCGTACCGCTCAAGGATCGGATCGAGATAGGATGCACAGGCCGTGTCAGGTGACCCCATCGGGGATGGCTCCTTGAGTGTCTATGGGGACTCGGAAAAGTTTTGACACGGTTCCATCTTAACAAAGCTTCTCGTCTGGTTTGTCGACGCCTGCATTATCTTCTCCTGCCGCAGCCGGTGACTCCTGCTTCAGCCGTCCGGATGGCTGGGTCGTCGGGCTAATGGCGTGCCAGGCACAAGGCGCCATGCAGGCCGAGCGCCGGGTTGGTGATGACGTGGATCGGCATGCGCGCGGCAATCGCGGCATGCCCGGCCTTGGCGTTGAAAGCCGTGAGGAACGGGCTGTGGTGCAGGGCTGACAGCAGTTTGGCAGCCATGCCGCCAGCGAGAAAAACGCCGCCACGCGTCAAACCCAGCAGCGCCATATCGCCGGCAAACGCGCCATAAGCGGAAAAAAACAGATCCAGGGCGTGCAGCGCCATGCTGTTTTCATCGGACTGCGCCAAGGCCGAAATTTCTTCCGGCGGCAAGGTTTCCCCGCTCAGGAATTCATGAATCGTCCTCAGGCCGGGTCCGGAAACCACATGCTCCCAGCTAACCCGGCCATGCCGCGCGTGCAGAAACCGCCACAGGCCGAGCTGTTCTTCATCGGCCGGGGCGAAGGCGGCATGGCCCGCTTCGCCGGGAACGATGCGCCAGCCTTCGCCCTGCGGCAAAACAAAGGCCGCCCCTAATCCGGTGCCGGCGCCAACGACCAGGCAGGGCGCCGTGGCGAGGCGGATGCCTTCCTGCAGCGTGACCCGGTGCGCCGGCGGTGCGGTGACTGCGCCCAGCGCGGCGGCGGCGAAGTCATTGACCAGTTGCACAGCGGGCAGGCCGAAGCGGCGCGACAACGCGTCACGGTCGATGGTCCAGGGCAGATTGGTCAGGGTGACCTTCCGGCCGTCATCGGCAATCGGCCCGGCGGCGGCGAGACAGCCGGCCGTGATGTGCGACGGATCGGTTCCGGTCTCGGCCAGGAAGGTGGCCAGCAGCGTGTCGAAGTCCGCAAAGTCGGCGCTGGCGTAACGGCGATGGGTGACGAGACGGCCCTCTTGCTCCAGTCCCAGCAGCACCTTGGTGCCACCAATGTCACCGCCGATGAGCACGATTCTTACACCGCGACCGGCGCCGGGATGTGGGGGTGCGGATCGTAACCTTCCAGCGAGAAATCCTCGAAACGGAAGGCGAAGATGTCTTTGACGGTCGGATTGAGCTTCATCGTCGGCAAGGGTCGCGGTTCACGCGAAAGCTGCAAGCGGGTTTGTTCCATGTGATTGCTGTACAGGTGCGCATCGCCCAGCGTATGCACGAATTCGCCGGGTTTCAGGCCGCAGACCTGCGCCACCATCAGCGTCAGCAGTGCGTAGGACGCGATATTGAACGGCACGCCGAGGAAAATGTCGGCGCTGCGCTGATAGAGCTGGCAGGACAGCTTGCCGCCGGCGACATAAAACTGGAACAGCGCGTGGCAGGGCGGCAGTTTCATTTTCGGGATGTCGGCCGGATTCCAGGCCGAGACGATGTGGCGGCGCGAATCGGGGTTGCTTTTCAGGCCGTCGATCAGTTGCACGATCTGGTCAACTTCACCGCCACCGGATGTCGGCCAGTGGCGCCATTGATGGCCATACACCGGCCCCAGATTGCCGTCGGCGTCGGCCCAGTCATCCCATATGGAAACGCCGTTTTCCTTCAGGTAGCGGATATTGGTTTCGCCCTTGAGGAACCACAGCAACTCGTGGATGATCGAGCGCAGGTGCAGTTTTTTGGTGGTCAGCAGCGGAAACCCGGCGGCCAGATCGAAGCGCATCTGGTAGCCGAAGACCGAGCGCGTGCCGGTACCGGTGCGGTCGGATTTCTCGTGCCCGTGTTCGAGCACATGCTGCATCAGGTCGAGGTAGGGGCGCATGGCGATGGATTGGCCGGCATATAATCGAAGCGGCATTTTAGACACTTGTGGAACATCTGATGACTCTTCCCCATATCGCCCTTCATTCAGTGGCTGATTTTGTCTCACTGCAGGCGGACTATGCGCTGATTGTGATCGCGCAGGCGGCTGCTTTGCCCGCAGATTTGCCGGCTCGGCCACAATGGCAGGCTATCCTCAGGCGCAAGGCCATGAAGCCTGCCGAACTGGGCAAGACGCCGCTGGCGCTCGACCTGCGGGATGGCCGACGTCTGGCGCTGCTGATGGACGATGGCGGAAAGAGCCGTTTCGAGCGGCTGACGCAGCTGCGCAAGGCGATGATGCTGTTGCAGGCTGATGCGCCGAAAGTGCTGGCCATCCTGGCGGCAGATGCTGACAGCGCGCGCGACGCGGTGTTCGTCGCCATGGTCAATGGCGTGCCCTTGCCGGCCAGGAAGAAAAAGCCGGCCAAACCGCTGGCCCGCATCGATCTTTGCAGCCCGCTGGTCGAGGCGGATCTGGCGCCGGTGCAGGCGCTGGCCTATGGCAATGTCCTGGCCCGGGAGCTGACGGCCACGGCGCCCAACGAATTGACGCCGGCGCTCTATCGCAAACGGATTCGCGCTCTGGCCCGGGAGCGAGGCCTGGCAATCGAGGAATACGACTACAAACGTTTGAAGAAGCTCGGCGCCGGAGCATTTTGCGCCGTAGCCCAGGGTTCGCATCACGAGGATGCGGCGATTGTGCACTTGAGCTGGAAGCCGAAGGGCGCGAAGCAGACCGTGGCGCTGGTCGGCAAGGGCATCTGTTTCGATACCGGCGGGCACAACCTCAAGCCGGCGCGCTACATGGCCGGCATGCACGAAGACATGAACGGTTCCGCCGTGGCGCTGGCGCTGACCCTGGCGGCCGCCGAAATGAAGCTGCCGCTCGCCATCGATTGCTGGCTGGCGATTGCGCACAACCATATTTCGTCCACCGCCTATCACCAGAACGATATCGTCACGGCGCTGGACGGCACCACGATCGAAGTGGTGCACACCGACGCCGAGGGGCGCATGGTGCTGGCCGATACCCTGACCCTGGCGACCCGCAACAAGGCAAAGCCCGATCTGGTAATTGATTTCGCCACGCTCACCGGCTCCATGCATACCGCGCTGGGCGCACGCCATTCCGGAATTTTTGCCACTACCGATGCGTTGGCGGCGCTGGCCATCGAGGCGGGTCGTGTCAGCGGCGAACGGGTCTGTGCCTTCCCGCTCGCTGCCGATTATGCTGATGCGCTGGATTCGAAGGTGGCCGATGTCAAGCAATGCACGCTCGAGGGAGAGGCCGACCATATCCTCGCCGCGCTGCTCCTGCAGCGATTTACCAACGGCCGGCCGTGGCTGCATGTCGATCTCTCGGCATCGAATTGCAGCGGCGGGCTGGGCGCCGTCGCGACCGATGTCACCGGCTTTGGTGTGGCGTGGGGCGCCACCTTGCTGGCGCAATGGCTGAAAACCGTACCTGTGTAAAAATGACGGGCTCGTAAGCGCCGAAGACAGCCATGCTCGGAATATTTCCATCCAGGACGATGCATCCCTTGCTGGATGCACGGGAAGCAAAGCGGGTCTTTGCCGAGCTTGCCGCGCACGAAGCTCCTGTCGGCGTGGAGGAGGCTACGGCCTGGCTCGAATCGCTGCCTGCAGCCGAAGGCTTCAAGTTGCCCCAGCGGTTTGAGGCCGTGCTGCGCATCGACGAGGCGGTGCTGCGTCATACCCGAAGGCTGACGCAGGATTATCTTCAGTCGGGACATGCCGGGCGGACCGACGATGCGCGGTTGTGGACGCTCAATCACGATTACTGGCAGCAACTCGCCAATGCCTATCGCGATGGCCTGGAGCGCTGGAAGATGGCGGGCAAAGCGGAGCGTGCTGCGCTGATGAGCCTGCTGCCGCTGGTTCTGCCCCGTACTTTGTACGCGCTCGGCATGCGCCTGAAATGGGATCAGTTTCGCTATGGCCCGATCAGCGCCGATTTCTGGCGCGATCTGGGCGCCGCATATCTCACGGCCGTCGAGATCGGCGTCGATAAAACGCAGCTGTCCCTTCATCCCGCAGCCCTGACCCAGGAACCCGCTACCAGCAGCGAAGCCGAATACCTCAAGGTACTGGTATTCCACGCGTCCGCGCCGGATCAGCTGACTCCGCCGCAGATCGAGCTGGCCGCACACCTGGTCAAACATTTCCTGCCGCACCTGACGTTGCTGCGCGAGGTCTGGCCGACCAGCATGTACTGGGTGGATGCCTCCAAGCCGCTGCCTCCCGCACGACTCGGGCGTTTGCCGGAAGTGACCCCTGGCCTGCGGTTCTTTACCTGTACGCGTGCTGCAGGCCCTGTGGGCGCCGTGCTCGCCGGGATTCGCGCCGGACAACGGGTGCCGCCCGAGCTCGGTCTCGGCGCGACAGTCGATGCGGCGACCGTGCTGCCGGTACTGGAACATCTGGCGGCGTATTGGGCACCGACGCCACCGATACGTGCTCATGTCCGGCGCCGGGTGAGCGCAAGGTTGCTCGTGGTCAATGGCATGGATGCCGCTTATGCGCGCCTGTCCGGGAAGGTCGATGCCGGGGCTGCGGAGATATGGGTCGTGGACGACATCAGCCAGGGCGGGATGGGTGTGCGCGCTCCTGTGGCGCGCACCGAGTGGCTGCATATCGGCGCCCTGGTCGGCATTCAGCCCGAGGGCGGTGACAACTGGCTGATCAGTAGGGTTCGTCGCTACAGCCGCACCACGCCGGATCAGATGAATGTCGGTATCGAGACACTGTCAAAGCAGCCACGCGCCATCCTCGCCGATGCAGGTGGACTGGAAACGGCCTGCCTGCTGCTCGATTTCCCCGTGGTTGCCGATCATGTGCGTTTGGTGTTGCCGCGTACCGCCGCAGGCGAGCAGGTGGCCTTGACGTTTACGCTGGACGGTGCAGGCGTCCGGCTGTTTCCCGTGGCCGTGCTGGAGACGGGCGCTGATTTTGTGATCGCCCGCTTCCTCGTCCAGTCATTCAGCCAGTAGCCGGCATCCGTCAGCGGGCTGGCGGCCGCAGCGCGGATTTCGGGCGGAAGGCCTTCACGATGGCGTCATTGGTTTCGATATACGGGCCGCCGATCAGATCCAGGCAATAGGGTACGGCGGCGAAAATTCCCTGAACATCCTGCTGTCCGTCCTGGCCCTTGAGCCCGGTCAGGGTTTCCTTGATCGACTTGGGCTGCCCCGGCAGATTGAGAATCAGGCTGGCGCCGCGCGCATGTTGCCGGATGACGCCGATCTGGCGCGAAAGAATCGCAGTGGGGACGAAATGCAGCGATATTTGCCGCATCTGTTCGCCGAAACCCGGCATCAGCTTGTGCGCCACGGCCAGCGTGGCCTCGGGTGTCACATCGCGCAGCGCCGGGCCGGTGCCGCCGGTCGTCAGCACCAGATGGCAGCCGACCGTGTCGCAGAGCTCGATCAGGGTTTGCTCAATCGCAGGTTGTTCGTCGGGAATCAGGCGGGTCTCCATGCGCCAGGGGGAGGCGAGTGCTGCGCTGAACCAGTCGTGCAGCGCGGGGATTCCCTGGTCGGCATAAACGCCGGAGGATGCTCGGTCGGAAATCGAAACGAGGCCAATCAGAAGTTCGTCGTTCATGGGTTTTGGGCAGGCGTCAGTGGGTTGATGTGGGAATCCGGGTCCGAGTGTCGTCCGGTGGCGGCAGTGCGGCGATTTTTCTGGCTAGAAACATGGGCCAAAGGCAGGGTTGATCGTGTTTTATCGAGAGCGGATGGCGGGTATTATCAAACCAATTTGTCTCGTTGGTGAATCCCCTGCCGCAATCCATGCCGACCCATCTCTGCCGCCCATTTTATTTGCTTCCGTGTGTCCCGTTGTTGGTGAGGGCATCTGCCGCCACGGGAGTCCGGCATGACTGACTTTTTCCTGCTCGGCATACGTGCCCTGATATGGATGGCTGTCGTGCTGGCGGGAGGCTATTTCATTTATTCGCTGTTGCGCCTGGTGCGTATCCGCAGGAAACGCCGGTCGGTTGCGGTTCCGCTGCCCTCCGCTCCTCCTGCTACGGAAGTTCCGGCGGCCGAGAGCGGATTTCTGCGCAATGAGCCGCAACTGGCGTCATATGCCGTGGCGCCTGTTGAATCATCGCCACCTCCACCGGACGAAGCGCTTCAGGCGCCTGCCCCCGATTTTTCGCGCGAACTGGCACGCTCCAGTCTGGAGATTGAAGTTCAGAGTCTGCGGCGCGAAATGCACCGTCTGCGAACGGATATGACGCAACTCACGGCAGAAGTTCAGCAGTTAAAGACTGCGCGCAGCGTTTCGCCGCTCTACAGCGAGGCCATGACCATGGCGCAGCAGGGTGTGACGGCCGCCAGTATTTCTGATCGGTGCGGCATTTCGCTGGGGGAAGCCGAACTGGTTGCCGCGCTGGCAAGGGGTGGAAGCGACTCTGCATTTCATGATGAAAAAGGGGAACATGATGACCGATATCCCGACGCAGGACACTGAGCCGCAACCGGCAATGGAAGCCGCACCGCCGCTGGACGACGAGGCACTGAAAGAGCGCTTGCTCAATCGCGTCATCGTGGCCGCCGTCATCGTGGCCGGCTTGCTGGGCAGCCTGGCGATATTCGATACTGTCAGGGTGCCGGCAGTTCCGGCTTCGGGCAAGATTGCGGCCCCGCCTGTAGCGCCGGTCGTTGCGTCGGCGCCTGCCGCCGTGCCGGAGGCAAAGGAGCCGGCCGGCGCGGCTGAAAATGCAGGTGAAGCTGCGCCAGGCGTGGCGCAACAGGCGGAAGCGGGGGTGCCTGAACGCAGCGCTGCGCCGGATTCGCTGCCGTTGCAACCCTTGCCCGGAGAGAAGCCGCTGACCAAGCTGGCGACGGGCCGGCTCGCCATGCTGCATCCGGCGGCCCCTGCCTCTATCCCCGCTGCCACGCCGCCAGCCGAGCCTGCGCGGGAACTGGCTCGCAGCCGACCGGCCGCACCGCCGTCGGGCGCCACGCATCATGCCGCCGAGCGCCCGGCGGCTTTCCGTCCGCTGACTCAGATGGCGGAACGGCATTTTGGCTTGCAGTTGGGCGTGTTCAGCAATCTTGCCAATGCGGAAGACCTGCGCGCCAAGCTGGAGAAAAATGGCATTCCCGCCGTCATCGAGGCGCGGGTGCGTGTCGGCCCCTTCGCCACGCGCGCCGAGGCTGAAGGCGCCCGGGCCAAACTCAAGGAATTGGGGATTGATGACGGCCTGCTGGTCACCATGAAAAACAAGTCCCCATCATGACGCTGTTGTTTGCTTCCAAGGAATTTCAATGAATCGAAAAATCATTTCCACCGCTGCCGCGCCGGCTGCCATCGGTACCTATTCGCAAGCCGTCAAAGCCGGTGACACGGTTTACCTTTCCGGCCAGATCGGGCTGGATCCCGCCACCATGCAGATGGTCGAAGGCATCGAGGCGCAGATCGTGCGCGTGTTCGAAAACCTCAAGGCCGTGGCCGCAGCCGCCGGCGGCAGCTTGAACGATGCGGTACGGGTGACGATTTACCTTACCGATCTGGCGCACTTCGCCAAGGTCAATGAAGCCATGGCGCGCTATTTCGATGCGCCCTATCCGGCGCGCGCCGCCGTCGGCGTCAAGGAGTTGCCGCGCGGCGCGCTGGTCGAGGCCGACGCGGTTCTCGTGCTTGGCTGAGTTTGGCTGAAAAGCGCAACAGGAAACCACCGGCCGGCAATACGCTGGCGGCGCGCCTGACGCGACTGGGTTTGCGCACGGATGCCGACTTCATCCTGCATCTGCCGCTGCGCTACGAAGACGAAACCCGCATCACGCCGATTGCCGCCGCGATTCCCGGTGTCCCGGCGCAGTTCGAGGTCGAGGTGCTGACGAGCGAAATCGCCTTCCGCCCGCGCCGCCAGCTGGTGGCGCGGGTCAGGGATGCGAGCGGCACGCTGACGCTGCGCTTCCTCAATTTCTATCCCAGTCAGCAGAAAGTCCTGCAACCCGGCGCGAGGCTGCGCTTGTTCGGCGAGTTGCGCGACAGCTTTCTGGGCGACGAGATGATTCATCCGCGCTTCCATGCCGTGGCAGCCGATGCGCCCTTGCCGCAAACCCTGACGCCGGTCTATCCGACCACCGCCTGCCTTGGCCAGGGCAGCTTGCGCCGCCTGGTTTCGCGCGCGCTGGAACGTGGCGACCTGGGCGATACGCTGCCGGCGGACGTCCTGGCGCAGATGGAATTGCCAGCCTTCGCCGCCGCAATACGTTTTCTGCATACTCCGCCGCCCGGGGTTTCCGCTGCCATGCTGGAATCACGCCAGCATCCGGCCTGGCGTCGGGTCCAGTTCGACGAACTGCTGGCCCAGCAACTCTCCCTGCGCCGCGCCTACACCGCCCGTCGTGCGCGGGGCGCGCCGCAACTCGCGGCTACCGGCACGCTGACGCGGCGTCTGCTCGCTGCGCTGCCATTCCGCCTAACCGGGGCGCAGCAGCGCGCCTGGCAGGAGATCGCCGCCGACCTGGCCCGGCCACATCCGATGCAGCGCCTGTTGCAGGGCGATGTCGGCAGCGGCAAGACCATCGTTGCCGCGCTGGCGATGTTGCAGGCAGTCGAAGCCGGACATCAGGCGGCGCTGATGGCGCCTACCGAAATCCTCGCCGAGCAGCATTACCGCAAGCTCGCCGCCTGGCTGGCGCCGCTCGGGATCGAGGTCGCCTGGCTGAGCGGCAGCCTGAAGAAAAGTGAAAAGACCGCTGTTGCCAGAAAAGTCGGCGCTGGCGACACGCCGATCGTCATCGGCACCCATGCCCTGATCGAGGACGGCGTCGAATTCGCGCGGCTCGGCCTCGCCATTGTCGATGAGCAGCACCGCTTCGGCGTCCGCCAGCGGCTGGCGCTCAAGGAAAAGGGTCGCTTTGCGCACCAGCTCACCATGTCGGCGACGCCAATTCCACGCACGCTGGCGATGAGCTATTACGCCGACCTCGATGTCTCGGTGCTCGACGAACTGCCGCCCGGCCGCACCCCGGTGACGACCAAGCTCGTGGCCGAGGCACGCCGCGATGAGGTGATCGCCCGCGTCCATGCCGCCTGCCGCGCCGGCGGCCAGGCCTACTGGGTCTGTCCGCTGATAGAAGAGAGCGAAGTTTTACAACTGAAAACCGCAGAAGAAACTTATGCCCGGCTCGCCGCCGAGTTGCCCGATCTGCGGGTCGGCCTCGTTCATGGCCGTCTCAAGGCCGAGGACAAGGCCGCCGTCATGGCGGCGTTCGCTGCCAACGAAATCCATCTGCTGGTGGCGACCACGGTGATCGAAGTCGGTGTCGATGTGCAAAATGCCAGCCTGATGGTGATCGAACACGCCGAGCGCTTCGGCCTCGCCCAGTTGCACCAGTTGCGCGGCCGCGTCGGGCGCGGCGCGCGCGCATCGGCCTGCATCCTGATCTATGCCCAGCCGCTGGGCGAGACAGCGCGGGCGCGGCTCAAGGTGATTTATGAAAACAGCGACGGCTTCGAGATCGCGCGGGAAGACCTGCGACTGCGCGGCCCCGGCGAATTCATCGGCGCGCGGCAAAGCGGCCTGCCGCTGCTGCGCTATGCCGACCTTGAAGACACTGTCATGGTCGAGCAGGCGCGTCATCTCGCCGACACCCTGCTGCGCGACGCGCCGGAGATTGCCGCTGCGCACCTCGAACGCTGGCTCGGCGGCCGCGCGGAGTTGCTGAAAGCATGAGCCGGCCGGCCGAGCTGTTGTGTCAACGACGTTTTCTGCCGCTGTTCATCACCCAGTTCCTCGGCGCGCTGAATGACAACGTACTGAAGAATGCGCTGATCGTCCTGTTCACCTTCCAGGCCGCCGGCTGGACCACGCTGGCGCCGGGGATTCTCGCCAATCTCGCGGCGGGAATTTTCATCCTGCCGTTTTTCCTCTTCTCCGCCACCGCCGGGCAGCTTGCCGACAAGGTCGACAAGGCGTTTCTGGCGCGCCTGGTCAAGCAGCTCGAAATCCTCATCGTCGGCGTGGCGGGCCTCGGCTTTGCCTTGCAGAGCCTGGAAATCCTGCTGGCATCGCTGTTCCTGCTCGGGTTGCATTCCACGCTCTTCGGCCCGGTCAAATACGCGATCCTGCCGCAACACCTGAAACCCGCCGAGCTCATCGCCGGCAATGCGCTGGTCGAGAGCGGGACGTTCGTCGCCATCCTCGCCGGCACCCTGCTTGGCGGCCTGCTTGCCGCCGTGCCCGGCGCCAGGCTGTGGATCACGGTGGCGGGGCTCGTCATCGCCGTGCTCGGCTTGCTTGCCGCCCGCGCGATTCCGCCCGCCGTGCCGCCAGCGCCGACTTTATCGATCAATCGCAACGTCTTTGCCGAAACCGCCCATATCCTGGGCCTGGCGCGGGAGAATCGTCCGGTGTTCGGCGCGATTTTCGGCATTTCCTGGTTCTGGCTGTATGGTGCGGTTTTCCTGGCGCAGATCCCGGCCTATGCCAAAACCATTCTTGGCGGTGACGAAACGAGTGTCACGCTGCTGCTCACCGCCTTCATCGTCGGCATCGGCGCGGGTTCCATGCTGTGCGAGCGGCTCACCCGGAATCACGCCGCTCGCAGCCTCAAGCTGGTTCTGCCCGGCGGGCTGGGGCTCTCCGTCTTCGCGCTCGATCTGTACTTCGCTTCGCAGCATGTCGTACCCGGCAGCGCGGCGGCCGGTGCACTGGCCTTGCTCGATGTGCCGGGAATCGTCCGCGTCCTCGTTGATCTCACCTTGCTCGGCCTGTGCGGCGGCCTGTTTACCGTGCCGCTCTACACCCGACTGCAACAGGCCAGCGCGCCCGCGCAGCGTGCGCGGATGATCGCCGCCAACAACATCATGAACGCCCTCTTCATGGTTGTCGGCAGCCTCGGCGCCGCAACCTTGCTTGCCGCCGGCGGGTCGATTCCGGCGCTCTTCGCGGTGCTTGCCGTGGGCAACGGGGCGGCGCTGCTTGCGCTGCGCCATGCCGGCGTCAGAGGCTGATTGCCTGCCATGTCTGCGTCATCGAACCCCACCCTGGCCGATCATAATTGCCGGCAATTCGTGCTGTTCCGGGTACTGTTCAATGCGCGCTTCTATTACCCGGTGCTGGCGATCCTGTTTCTCGATCTGGGACTCAGCGCCACCGAGTACACGCTGCTGAACTTCGCCTGGGCGCTGGTCATCGTGGTGGCGGAAGTGCCCTCCGGCGCCCTGGCCGATCGTATCGGCCGCCGGCCGCTGGTCATCGCCGCCGGCGCCTGCATGGTGGCGGAAATGCTGGTGCTGGGCGCGGCGCCGCAAAACGGCGGACTGCTGCTGTTCCTGTTCTGCCTGCTCAACCGCATCCTGAGCGGACTGGCCGAGGCGCTGGCCAGCGGCGCCGATGAGTCTCTGGCGTTCGATGCGCTGGCCAGCGAAGGACGCCGTGACGAATGGCCCGCCGTGCTGGCCAGGGTGATGCGCTGGCAGTCGGCGGGGACGGTGGTCGCCATGCTGGTGGGCAGCGCCATCTACGACCCGCATCTGCTCAACCGCCTGGCCGCTGCTGCGGGATTTGGCTTCCGGTTTGAACTGGCGGCCACGCTGCGTTTCCCCATCTACCTCAACCTGATCACCGCGCTGGCGGTGCTGCTTGTCAGCCTGAGCATGCGGGAACCCTCCCGCCACGATGCGCCGGCCCTGCCGGCGGCGTATCCCGTCTGGCACTCCGTGCTGGAAGCCGGCGCCTGGATTATCCGTACGCCCTTGGCTTTGTTCGTCATCATTGGCGGGCTGCTGATCGACAGCGTGATCCGGCTTTTCCTCACCTTCGGTAGCGCTTACTTTCGCCTGATCGACCTGCCTGAGGCCAGTTATGGCTTCATCGGCGCTGGAATGGCCGGGATAGGCATGGTCATTTCCCCGCTGGCGCGGCGCCTGGTGCAAGGTGGCTCCGTGGCGCGCTGCTATGGCATCCTGGCGCTTCTGACCTGGCTCGGCTTGCTGGGGATCGCGCTGAATATCCCGTTCTGGGGCGCGGTGTTCGCCTTGCCCCTGGCGGCCATCATTGCCGCGGTCGGCTTCGCGGTCTCCCACTACCTGAACGTCATCGTCGATGCCCATCACCGCGCCACGGTGCTTTCCTTCAAGGGTTTGGCGTTCAACCTGGGCTATGGCTTCATCAGCCTGCTCTTCGCCCTGGCGCTGCGCGCCAGCCGCGATAGCGGCCGCGCGACAGAGGGTCTCGCCGACGCTTTGGCGCTGCTGCCGCTCTGGTTCGCCGGCACTATGCTGCTGCTGGGGTTGCTGTTCTGGCGCCATCGGGCGGTACTGCGGCGGTGGTATTGAGCGACGGCTCCGGCACAACAGGGTGAGGCGTCGACAGGTCAGATTCATCTTCCCGGTGTGACCTTTGTCGTCACCCCGGCGCAGGCTGGATTGCTGGACAACTGGAGAGCAGTTCTGTACAGTAATGCGTACATATCTGGAGCCATAAACATGGATGCAATGACCTATACCGCCGTTCGCGCCAACCTCGCCAGCACAATGGACAGAGTTTGCAATGACCACGAAGCCCTGATTATTACGCGCAACGGCGAGCAGGCCGTGGTGATGCTCTCGCTCGAAGACTTCAAGGCTCTTGAGGAAACAGCCTACCTGTTGCGTACGCCCGCTAACGCCAGGCGCCTTCTCTCGGCGGCCGCACAACTGAACACCGGCAAAGGCGTTGAGCGGAAGCTCACCAAGTGAAGCTGATTTTCGCGGACGAAGCATGGGAAGACTATCTCCATTGGCAAAAGCAGGACAAGCGCATGGTCGAGCGAATCAATCAGCTGATACGAGAAACACAGCGTGAACCCTTTACGGGCGTAGGAAAGCCCGAAGCGTTGAAGCATGCGCTGTCGGGATACTGGTCACGCCGCATAACGGACGAGCACCGCATGGTGTACCGCATCGAAGGCGGTGCGCTTCTAATCGCTCAATTGCGTTTCCATTACTGAGACCTCCAGCGCCCCCCCCCGACGAATAGAGTTAAGCGGGCGGCGCGGCTTCATCGCGCAGCGTCCGTGTGGAATGATGGGTGCGGCCGCTTGCACACCACCACGCTAAGCGGCTTGCAATAGAAACTCGACTTTCACAGCCTCATACGGAAAAACGATGTGACCGTCCTCCGTTTTGCTCAGCACTCCAGCGTTAAGCAGCGCCGTGACATCGCCGTGCACGGCCTTTACGTCGCGTTCAGCGCGGCGTGCGGCCTCGCGTATGGACACCGGCCCTGCGCCGCAAAGCACCTTGAGTAGTTCCCATCGTTTTTCAGTCAGCACCCTCCAAAGCAACTCGGGAGTGGCAAAGCTGATCCGCGCAGTCTTCTGAGCTTTTCCGGTCTCCCAGGCGTGTGCAAAGTCAGCCATGGAATCGGCAGGGGTTCGCACATCAAGAGTTACTGTTTTCATGGTTCCACCTCGCAATATCCTTCTGGAAGTCGGCGATCAACCGATCCGGCGTAGTAAAAGCATAGGCACTTTCCTTTTTGCCGAAATGCCGGTGATCGCCCTTCCCGACTTCGTTGTCGTAGCGCAGAACGCATTCTCCACGTACGACATAGGCCAGCCTGTATTTGAACGCGTGTGCCGACCCATCGAGCGGCTTCGGAAGGCGCCACAGTACTAATTCCGCGAACGCAGACTCTGAGTAGACGATACGAGTACCAACAAGCTGAACGGCTTTCATGTTGGAGATAGTGCCAACATGCGTAACCGTTGTCAATCAGTCCAACGCTATGCACAGCGACAAGAGGCCGAACGTTCAAGTTCAGGGAGCTGCGCAGGTCTTATTGCGCAGCCCCCCTGGAACGACGGGTTCGGCCACCTATCTATGCGCTGCGGGAATGGCGCGCTACGTACTGACGCAGCACACCATCCATGCGCGATTGCCAGCCTTCGCCCGTGGACTTGAAGTAGGCAACGACCTCGGGGCTGTAGCGCACCGACACCAGCAGCTTCTTGTTTTCAGATTTTGGTCGCCCACGCAACGATCGCAAGGGAACCATAGCTCTTAGCTGAGCAGGTGTAAGTGGCTGTGCATCGGGGTCGCTTTTGGCTGCCTCGGTAATGGCCTTGTCTTCGGCTGCGGTAGGCATGCGAACAGCAGGTCGCTTAGAGGCTTTGGACATAATGCTTTACCTCACGACGATTGGCGCGGCGAAAGCTGATGATTCTTCGCACATTGCCACGATTTACAAAGGCCACGTAGCACAGGATTTCGGTATTTGGAGTGAGTGCGATCATTCGCATCTCGTTGTATTCGAACCGTTCATCAACCCATGCCAGCGCAACATCCCAGTCAAGTTCGGCCGCCATGAGCAAGGACACGCCGTGTTTCGCCTGGTTTGCCTCATCCTTGGCTGGATCGAATTCGATACGCACGCATTACTGTAGCTACAATAATTGCAATTGTCAAACAGGCGAAGGTGGGCGTTTCTATGAGGCCGAACGACGCTGTAGAAAAAGTCTTTCATGCCCGCATTCTGCGGTTAACCAAATGGAATAACAAGGCTCCAAGGAGAAGTTCCTTTTGAGAGACTTACATGGCCCGCTACAAGAACGACCGTACAGGCGCCAGCGCCTATCCGGCGGCAAGGTGCTCTCGGAGGCCAGCAAGCGGACGGCCATCCTCGGCATGACACCGCCCCAGATCGTCTACCGCATCCTGACGCGAATATCGAAGTGAAGAAATTTAGGAACGACCATGAGTGAAGAAGAACCCCAGATCATCTGCCACAACTACTGCATGCAGGACCTTGAAACGGGATACTGCCTGACCTGCGGCCGCCCGCCGATTCCGGTCACCGGCACCGAACTGAATCCCAAGACGCTTGCCGGGATCTCGCTCAAGGGAATGACAATCAAGCCAATCCCGGGCAAGACGTCGGGCGAGTCCTCGTAAGGCGGTCGTGACCGCTGGCAATCACGGATCAATCGTCAGCCCGGAAGTGGCCAGGTCGAGCACCAGAAACTGGGCGCAACGCCCTTCAGCCTGCTTGCCGTCGTCGCTAACGATGACCAGGCATTGCCGGCCATCGAGAACGGCCGGACAGACTCCCTCCGCATGTTCGATCCCCGGCAATCCCGGGAGGTGGACGCGTCGCGCCGGCGCCCCTGTTTCGCTGCTCCAGAACCAGAGCCGGAACGCCGCCTCTTCGGACCCCACCGGGCCAGCAATGACCAAATAGCCGCCCAGGCTCGGAACGTAGGACAGGCTGCGAATCCCGTGGCCGCCAAGATCGAGCGTTGCAAGGCGTGTCGCGATGCGCGGCGCTTCGTCCCGGTCGAAGATTCCCGATGGGTTCTCGACGCAGGCGACAATCGCCCGCTGGTCGAGCAAGGGGCCGCGAAATCCCACCCATAGACGGCGGCCGTCGGCGCTGGCTTCCAGCGCCTCGACATTCAGCCCGTCGCCGGATTTGACGTCGCGTATTCCGGCCGCTGCGGCCAGCGCCGGATGCGCCGCCAGGAGCGCGGATTTTAGGCTCCTGGCGGCGCTGGCATCAACGACGCGATCGCCTTTGATGCGAAAGCGGACCAGCTTTTCCCGTGATTTTTTCGAATCGCCCTCGCCGTCGAGCGACTGCGAGGTGATGGCGTAAATCCACCCCGAGGGATCGAGCGTCAGTCCTTCGAGATCGTCGAGTTTCCAGAAGTCATCATCGAATTCAAACAGGCCGGGCGTCAGGGGTGTGCTGTCCACCTTCCCGTTGCGATCAAGCGACACCAGGCTGAACGGCTGTTCCTTTTCGTCTTCGACGATCAGAAAACGGCCATCCGCAAGTTGCACAATGGCCGAGGGTTCGTAGTGGCCGGTCAGGGGTTTGAAACGAGGGCTGGCGTTAGGGGGCATGGCAGTTCCGGTTTCATACAGAAACACGATTGTAGTTCGGCTGGAGCGCAGTCGTTATGGGTGCGGTTCAAGTTTTGCGGCATAGCGACACGCAGGAAATTTTGTGCAACCCAGGAACTGCGAACCTGTATTGGCACCGGACTTGGCGGTGCGGAGAACAAAGGGTTACCGGCCCAAGGACTTTGCCTACGATCCGGAGGCCGGCACCTGTGTTTGCCCGGCGGGGAAGTCGCTGTACCAGAACGGGGCGAACTGCATTCACAACGGCCAGATCGGCGCCAAGTTCATGGGCGCACTGCGGAACTGCGTGCCCTGCGAGTTGCGCGAGAAATGCCTGCGCACGCCAGAGAAAACCAAGACGCGGCAAGTGTGTTTCTTTCGGGGCAAGGCCGATCCGACGGTATTGAATGCCAGTGAGCGGATGAAACAGGCGATCGATTCGGAACGCGGCCGGCAGTTCTACGGCGGGCGCTTTGCGACGGTGGAACCGGTGTTTGGCAACATCCGCCACAACAAGCGGCTGAACCGCTTCACGCTACGTGGGCAGAAGAAGGCGGATGGGCAATGGAAGCTTTACTGTCTGGTGCATAACATCGAGAAGCTGGCGCATCATGGCTACGGGCAGTAGGGAAAGGACGGGGTTAGCGCCCCACGGAAGATCCTTTCGGCCGGATTCATGAAAAGTCGGCGCTGGCGGCACGGCGGTCCGAAAATACTCAATCGATGATATGAAAATAAAAATGGCGCAGAAAATGCTGTGCCATTTTTATGCCCGCTCGGCGGGAAAAAGTGGGTTTTTCTACAGCTTCAACGTAGAAATCACCGGCGCTGCGCGGCTTTCATCGCGCAGCATCCCAATGCAACAAACAGCCCGACCGTTGCGCCATTGAACGCAGGCAGCACGCCTAAGAATATGAGTAAGCCAGGAAGGATACGATTGGGCTTTTGCTCCAACGGCTTAACCGAAGTGATGTTGTTCATGGCAAAGGTTTGGCCATCGACAATGAGCCGGGTGTTTGTTATGCGAACGCCCTCGTATTCGAAGAATGTAGTTTCTTCCACAGTAAGTCCCTCCCAGGTTCGCTTCTGCACATGATGCGTTCATTTGGTTGTTGTGACGCTCAGGGCACCTTTTGCCGACGCCTCAGCAGAGGCTTCGCCGCGCAACTCGATTACCACACCCACTACGCGACCTGTTGGGTCGCGAGAGTACTTGAGGTTACCAATGGCCTCAATGCCACGAAAGACAAGCTCTTCAACTCTGTGCCTTTCTTCAGCATCGGCTTTCATGTCATTGAGGGCGCGGACATAGTAGTAATGCGAAATAGCCCACCCTGAAAGAGCGCTAACCACAGTAAGAAGTATGTCACGTGGGAGAGACGCTTGACGAACCCAATTTCCAATTGACGATAGCAGGTACATGGCTGTCCTTTGCGGCTTAATAGTAGAGGTGACCGGCGCTGCGCGGCTTCATCGCGCAGCGTCCAGTGACCGAAGGGAACGGGGTCGACCGCCGGGTTAGGCCTCACCGAGACTCCTGCTTGCGTTTCCATGATTCAAGTATGAAAAGAGTCACTGTGTGCGCTGCATGGATTGCAAGCCGCGCGTGGCGTGGCTCTAATTTGTATGGCGTTTTGCCTGCACCGTGCGCAGAACTCGCATGTGTTCGGAGTGCGCCAATGCCATCAACGACAGCCAAGAGACCAGACAGAATGGTTTGAAGATCCTGATCTTCAACGACGCCCGGATCGAAGCCCAAGTCTTTGCGCACCACTGTCCAGACCGGCTTCAAGTCCTGTTTAGATGGCATCTCGATTCCGCGTTCTGCAATATAGACCTTGCACACGCTTTCAAGGATGTTGCTCGCTGCTGAAACTGCCTCGCGTGGACTCTTCTCAACGTTCGAGAGCGCACGCGTGAACTCGTGCTCAAGTGCTGGAGCGTCAAAGGTTTTGATGAAGTCCTCGAGGGTCTTGGACGCTGTTCCAAGGGCACCAGCAATAGCACCACCTTTCACGTATTGAAGATCGCATCTCGCCAGTACGGCGCGCAGCTGCTCTTGGTCTGGCATATCGTCTCCGCCTGAAGCAGGCGAGGTGTCCCAGAATGAACGCTTGGGTTCTTCCTCCATGTAGGCCTCGATGAGCCTGCCAAGAATCAGAAGGGGTTCCACTGAATCCATGCGGTTGACTTGGCGCATCCACTCCAAGGCCTTCGCGTGCTTACTCCCTTCCGGCGGTTCGCCTGGTGCGCCCGCGTACATGAAAAGGCTATCCAGCGTGGCGTGCGTCTCACGACGAGCCATGATCTCTGCGCACACTGCGATTACGGCTGCTGGGATGGGGGTGGGCATAGGTTTTGGATGTGAGGCCTAACGAGGCTGTAGTAGAAAAACTTCGTTCATACCCGCATTCTGCGGTGAACCAAATGGAATAACAAGGCTCCAATGGGAAGTTGTCTTTTGGAGAATGGGGTCGGACACGATTGCAAGGCGTTTTGTGTAACTCATACCGTGTCCCATCCTACTTTATAGGTATATCGACAGGGCAGGTGCTTTGCGTCATTCTATTGCAAGCGTCATTTTTTCATACTTGTGCGGGGCGGGCAGTTTTTACAGCGGTTTGTTAAAAAGTCGGCGCTGGTAATACGGCGCGTCAGGTCGCTCGTTGCTCCTCATGGTGCGGCCATCCCGATTCGAAGCTCGTGCGGAATGTTTGCCACTTCAGCCGTTAAAATCCGCGCATGAACTATGCTGCCCTCAAAGATCGCCTCGATGCCTATGAAAAGCTGATGCGGCTGGACAAGCCGATCGGCACGCTGTTGCTGCTCTGGCCGACGCTGTGGGCGCTGTGGATTGCGACGCAGGGGCGGCCGCATCCGCTGCTGCTGTGGATTTTCGTGCTTGGCACCTTGCTGATGCGCTCGGCCGGTTGTGTCGTCAATGACTGGGCCGACCGCGATTTCGATCCGCATGTCGAGCGCACCAAAGACCGGCCGCTGGCGGCGCGGCGCGTTTCCCCGCGCGAGGCGCTGTTGCTGGCGGCGGGGCTGACGCTCTGCGCCGGGCTGCTGATCCTGCCGATCTGGAAAGACATCTGGCCGCTGGCGCTGGTGGCGGTGTTCCTTGCCGGGAGCTATCCCTTCACCAAACGCTTCTTCGCGATTCCGCAGGCCTATCTCGGCATTGCCTTCGGCTTCGGCATTCCGATGGCATTTGCCGCCGCCACCGGCCAGGTGCCGCCGGGAGCCTGGGCGCTGCTGGTGGCGAACGTGTTCTGGGCGGTGGCCTATGACACCGAATATGCGATGGTCGACCGCGAGGATGACCTGAAAATCGGCATCCGCACGGCGGCGATCACCTTCGGCACGTTCGATGTGGCGGCGGTGATGATCTGCTATGCGATGAGCCTGCTGATCCTCGGGGTGGTCGGCGCGCAGTTGGGCTTCGGCCTCCCGTACCATCTGGGGCTGACGGCGGCGGCGCTGGTCGCCGTCTATCATTTCTTTCTCATTCGTGACCGTGACCGCCTGCGCTGCTTCAAGGCCTTTCGCCACAACACCTGGTTCGGCGCGGCGGTTTTCCTCGGCCTCGTGGCCGAACTGAACCTGAAGCCGTGGCTGCTTGCGTGAGGTTGCCGGATACGCCATGAAACCTGTTTCCCTTCAGGATGCCCTGTATTCGCAGGGCTTTGGTACACGCCGCCAGTGTCTCGGCCTGGTGCAGGACGGCCAGGTGCTGGTCAATGGTCAGCCGGCCGCTGAAGCCGGGCAACCGCTGGCAACGGCCGGGCTGGTGCTCACGGTGGCCGGCCAGACGTGGCCGTACCACGCTCCGGCCTATCTGATGCTGCACAAGCCGGCGGGAGTGGAGTGCTCGCAAAAGCCCTCGCTCTGGCCTTCGGTGTACAGCCTGCTGCCCGCGCCGTTGCGCCAGCGCCCGCAAAAAGGCGCGGTGTCGGGAGTGCAGGCGGTGGGGCGGCTGGATCAGGACACCACCGGCCTGCTGCTGCTGACCGACGATGGGCATTTCATCCATCGCATGAACTCGCCTCGTCATCAGGTGCCGAAGGTGTATGAAGTCACGACCTGCGATTCGCTGACGGAGGCGGCGATTGCGCAGCTGTTGCAGGGCGTGGTGCTGGACGATGATCCGCAGCCGGTGCGTGCCGCCGCGTGCGAGCGGGTGGACGCGCACCACCTGCGGCTGACGCTGACCCAGGGCAAATACCATCAGGTCAAGCGCATGCTGGCCGCCGTGGGCAACCGGGTGGAGGCGCTGCATCGCTCCGCCGTCGGCGGCCTGTGCCTGCCGCAGGATTTGTTGCCCGGCCAGTGGCGCTGGCTGGGGCCGGACGAGCTGGCGCGGATCGAGGGCTGACCGGGCAATCGGCGCTGTGCGGCTTGATTGACTCAATCCGGACGCTGCGCAACGACATATATCAGGTGATAACAGACGCCTGCCGGTGCAGATTGGGCTAGGTGGCGCAGCACGCGGCGCAACTGGCCCGGCGCGAGCGGTGCAGTTCCCGGCGCTGGCGTGTCGGCGCCGATCGCGCGCAGGTTGCGGACGAATTCGAGTGGATCGGAACCATGCGCCGGCAGGTTCTGCTCGCTGAAATGGCGCAGTGCCAGGCCGGGCGGCAAGGCGGCGGCGATGGTTGCCCCGGATGGATAGCCGGGTGTGGCCGCTGTCAGGCCCAGTGCGGCGTGGGCGGCATGCCAGGCGGCGAAGTTCTCGTTGCCCAGGGTGCTCAGGGCCAGAAATCCGCCAGGCGCCAGAAGATCGGCGAGCCGCGCCATCGTGCCGGGCAAATCGGCAAACCACTGTGCGGCGAGATTGCTGATGATGAGGTCGAACGGCCCTGCCAGTGCCGAATGCTCACCGTCCATGACAAGGTAATGCGCGGCAGGGCCGCAGGAAGTGCGGCAGCGCGTGACCATCGCCGGTGCGATGTCGCTGACGAACCAGTCGCCAGCGATGTGCGGCAACAGTTCGCGCGTCAGGTGTCCGCTGCCACAGCCGATTTCAAGCACGCGCCGGGGTGTTGTCGTGGACGCCGGGAGCAGTTCGCGGATTTGCCGGGCGAGTTCACCGGCGGCTGTGCGCTGCGCTGCGCTCGCCACGTCGTAGGTCGCCGCGGCGGCGTCGAAGCGACGCGCGATGCGCGCCTTGTGTTCTGGCGGCGTCATCGCTGCGAGAGCCCGGCGGCAACGGCGCGAATCAGCGCGGCGCAGTCCTGCGGGCGGGTGAGCGGCAGGGCGTGGTTGCCACTGTCGCACCAGTGCATCTGCGCTGCCGGCAGTGCGGCGAAGGCCGCTTCGCTCAGGGCGGCGGGGACGATGGCATCGTCGCGGCTGGCCAGGATGTGAATGTCCTTGAGCCGTTGGGCAAGACGGGTGCGGCCATCGGCCGTGGCGAGGAAGTCGAGCCCTTGCGCCAGCGGCCTGGTGTCGGCCGGCAGCGGCGGGCCGGGGACGCCGCAGGCGTTCTGGAATTCGCTCAGCACCTCCGCCGGTGTTTGGGCAAAACGCCGCTGCATGCGCGCCAGCACGCGTGGCGCCACACCCTGCGGGAAATCGTCTGCAGCGGTGAAACGCGGGAAGCCGTTGATGATGACCAGCGCATCCCAGGCGGTTTCTTCCGCGACCAGCCAGCGCAGGGCGCCGAGCGAATGGCCAACGGCGAGGTGGGGCGCAGAACATGGCCCGGCGCGCCGTGTCGCCAGCGCCGGGTTTTTGCCGAAGAAGCCCAGGTCGGGTGTGTCGACCGTGTAATCCGCGAGCAGCGGGATGACCTCGCGCCATAGCCCGGCGTCATAGCCCCAGCCGTGCAGCAGCGTGATGAACGTCATGTCCGCAGGACGGCGACCGCAGCGAGCAGCCGGGCGAAGTCTTCGTCGCTGTGTGCGGACGAAAGCGAGAAGCGCAGCCGGCTGGAGCCGGCAGGCACGGTGGGCGGGCGGATGGCGACCGCCAGCACGCCCTCGGCTTCGAGCCGCCGCTGCGCCGCCAGCGCGGCATCGATGCTGCCCAGCACGGCGGGTACGATCTGGGTCGCGGAGCTTAGCGTGTCGATGCCGAGTTCGGCGAGGCGTGCGCGCAGGGCGTTGCCGCGCGCCGCCAGTTTTTCCCGTTCGGCATCGAGCAGCGGCATCAGGTCGAGCGCGGCTTCGACCGCGCCGAGCGTAGCCGGCGCCGGTGCGGTGGAATAGATGAAGCCGGCGCAGCGATTGACGAGGTAGTCGATCAGCTGCCGCGAGCCGGCGATGTAGGCGCCGGCGGCGCCGAAGGCCTTGCCCAGCGTACCCATGACGACGGTATTTTCCAGGCCGTAACCGAGGCCGCGCCCCTGCGGCCCGAGGACGCCGGTGGCATGGGCTTCGTCGAGATAGAGCAGGGCGTTGTAACGGCGCGCCAGCGTGGCGAGGGCGGCGGTGTCGGCGCGGTCGCCGTCCATGCTGAAGACGGATTCGGTGACGATGAAGGCGGGTGCTCCGGCGGCGTGGGTGGCCAGCAGTTCCTCAAGCTGGGCGAGATCGTTGTGCTGGAAGCGGATCTGTTTCACGCCGGCGGCGGCGCAACCGGCGTGCAGGCTGGCATGGTTGAGACGATCGGTGAACACCTTCGCCGTGCGGCCGCCGCCGAGTTCGAACAGCGCGGGGAGGACGGCGGCATTGGCCTGAAAGCCGGAATTGAGAATCAGCGCCGCCTCGCTGCCCTTGAATTCGGCGAGCCGCGCTTCCAGCTCCAGCGTCGCTTCCAGCGTGCCGGTGACCAGCCGCGAGGCGCGCGCGCCGGCGCCGAAGCGTTCGATCCATTCCCTGGCGCGCGATTTGAGCGCCGGATGTTGCGCGAGGCCGAGATAGTCATTCGACGAGGCGTCGATCAGTTGTCGTCCGTCGGCCAGCACCAGGCGCGGGCCGGGCAGGGCGACCGGCCGCAGGCGGCGACGCCGGCCATCCTGGTCGAGCGCGGACAGGGCTGTCTCGATGGCGGCGGCAAACCAGGCGGCGGAAGATTCGGAGCGGGGCGGGTTCATGGGTGTATGTGACTTCGGGGCGCGTATTCTGCCAGTTAGAATGCGCCCGTGGACGCGTGCGCGCCCGACGGACAGCAAAAGGATGAGCGGATGAAGTATCACGATTTGCGGGATTTTGTGCAGCAGCTCGAGGCTGTTGGCGAATTGAAACGCATCGCCGTTGCGGTCGATCCGTATCTTGAAATGACCGAAATCGCCGATCGCGTATTGCGCGCCGGCGGGCCGGCGCTGCTGTTCGAGAACCCCAGGGGGCATTCGATGCCGGTGCTGGCCAACCTGTTCGGCACGCCGCAGCGCGTCGCGCTGGGCATGGGGCAGAATGGGGCGAACTGGAAAACCGCGCTGCGCGAAGTCGGCACGCTGCTGGCCTACCTCAAGGAACCCGAGCCGCCCAAGGGCTTGAAGGATGTCTGGGAAAAATTGCCGGTGTTGAAGCAGGTGCTGAACATGGCGCCGAAGCTGGTGTCCTCCGCGCCGTGTCAGGAGATCGTCTGGGAAGGCAAGGAGGTTGACCTGTCGCGTCTGCCAATCCAGACCTGCTGGCCGGGCGATGTGGCGCCGCTGATTACCTGGGGGCTGACGGTGACGCGCGGGCCGCAGAAATCACGGCAAAACCTCGGCATCTACCGGCAGCAGGTGATCGCGCCGAACAAGGTGATCATGCGCTGGCTGGCGCATCGTGGCGGCGCGCTGGATTTTCGCGACCATTGCGCGGCGCACCCGGGTGTCCCGTTTCCCGTCGCCGTGGTGCTCGGCTGCGATCCGGCGACCATCCTCGGTGCGGTGACGCCGGTGCCGGATACGCTTTCGGAATATCAGTTCGCCGGCTTGCTGCGCGGCGCGAAGACTGAACTGACGAAGTGCCTCGGCTCGGATTTGCAGGTGCCGGCGCGGGCCGAGATCGTGCTCGAAGGTGTGATTCATCCCGGTGAAACGGCCCTTGAGGGGCCGTATGGCGACCACACCGGCTACTACAACGAGCAGGCGGAATTTCCGGTATTCACCATCGAGCGCATGACCCTGCGGCGCGACCCGCTTTATCACTCGACCTATACCGGCAAGCCGCCGGACGAGCCGGCGATGCTGGGCGTGGCGCTCAATGAGGTGTTCGTGCCGCTGTTGCAGAAGCAGTATCCGGAGATCGTCGATTTCTACCTGCCGCCCGAGGGCTGCTCCTACCGCATGGCGGTGGTCTCGATCCGCAAGCAGTATCCGGGACATGCCAAGCGGGTGATGTTCGGCATCTGGAGTTTCCTGCGCCAGTTCATGTACACCAAGTTCATCATCGTTACCGACGAGGATGTTGATGTGCGCGACTGGAAAGAGGTCATCTGGGCGCTGACCACGCGGGTGGACGCGGCGCGCGATGCGCTGATTGTCGAGAACACGCCGATCGACTACCTCGATTTCGCCTCGCCGGTTTCCGGCCTGGGCAGCAAGCTGGGCATCGATGCGACCCACAAGTGGCCGGGCGAGACGACACGCGAATGGGGCCGTCCGATTATCATGGACGCAGCGGTGAAACAGCGCGTTGATGCGCTCTGGCAGCAACTTGGACTGTAAGGAGAAGACATGGCGGACTTTGACCAGGATGGCGGCAGCATTCGTGATGCAGATCGGCTCGATGGGCCGCGTGCCTGGGCGCACGTGATGTACGGCCTGCATGCGCTCTCGGCGCTGTCGGGGATACTTACTTCGGCCACCGTGGTTGGCGCCTTCGTCTTCGGCTGGCCGTCGATCATCGCGGTAATCATCAACCGGGCCACCCACGAGCGCGTGCGCGGCACCTGGCTGGATACCCACTGGCGCTGGCAGTGGCGCAGCTTCTGGTTTGCCGCGCTGTGGCTGCTGATTGCCGGGCTGCTGTTCATCACCTTCATTGGCATTCCCGCTGCCATTCTGGCCATCGTCGGCACCGGATTGTGGGTGCTCTACCGTGTGGTTCGCGGCTGGCTGGCGTTGCTGGATGGGCGCAGCATGCCGCTGCCGGATTGAGCGGGGATCACGCGTCTTTGCGCTCGATCAATTCGATCTTGTAGCCGTCGGGGTCTTCGGCGAAGGCGATGACTGTGCTGCCGCCCTTCATCGGGCCGGCTTCGCGCACTACCTTGCCGCCGCGTGCGCGTATTGCGGCGCAGGCTGCTGCCGCATCCGGCACGGCGAGGGCGATATGACCAAAGCCGGTGCCGAGTTCGTAATGCGTGACACCCCAGTTGTGGGTGAGCTCGATCACCGCGCTTTTATCTTCGTCATCGAAGCCGACGAAGGCGAGGGTGAATTTGCCTTCCGGATAATCCGTGCGCCGCAGCAGACGCATGCCGAGGACTTCGGTATAAAAGGCGATTGAGCGTTCCAGGTCGCCGACACGGAGCATGGTGTGCAGTATTCTCATTGCATTTCCTTCAAAGTATCGGCAGCGAGGCGGCGTGGGCCTTGAGCGTGGTGCGCGCCTTCTGCCAGTGGGGATAAATCTGTTCCACGACGCGCCAGAAGCGCGGGCTGTGGTTCATTTCCAGCAAATGGGCGACTTCGTGGGCGACGACATAGTCGCTGATGTGGGCAGGGAGATGAATCAGCCGCCAGTTGATGCGGATGCCGCTGATGCTGCTGCAACTGCCCCAGCAGGTGCGGGCGGTGGACAGGCCGAGCGGCGGGGCGGGCAGGTCGAGCTGCGCCGTGTAGTGCGCCACGCGGGCGCCGAAATGCTCCAGTGCACGCCCCTTCAGGGCGCGTGTCGCGAGCTGGCCGAGATCGGCTTCCGCGCGGGCCTCCAGCACCAGCGTTTGCGCCACCCAGCGAATGCGGTTGGCGCCGGGGAGGACGCGTACCTCGATGTTCTCGCCGAGCAATGGCAGGCGTATGCCATCCGCCAGACGCAGGTGGCGGGGTGCTGCGCGGCTGGCCAGTTCGTCAAGCTTTTGTATCACCCAGGCACCGTGGCTCATGACAAACGCTTCGATTTCAGCCAGCGGCATGCGCGTTGGCGCAGAGAGGCGCAGGCCGCGCTCGTCGATGGTCATGGCCAGCCGCCGGGCGCCGCTCTTGAGCCGGTAGTCGATGACGCGGCCGGCTATCAGCAGGCGCCGCGTCTTCGCTGCGGGCGAGACATCGGGCTCGGGCAGACGGAACAGCTTGAGTTGTTCGAGCAGCATCAGTGGTCTGCCGTGGCGAATAAATCGACCGCTTGTGGCAGTGGCGGCGCCGGCGGCAGCGTGGCCAGTGCGCGTTCGATGGCCTGGGCAATCACGGCAGCGGGTTGTTCGATCAGCCGCCAGTGACAGCGCACGGTATCGGCATCCTGCACCTCGATCCAGTGACTGCGCGCGGCGAAAGACAGCGCCAGGCGTGGCGTTCGCCGTCCTGCCAGCGCCGAGTTTTCGGCAATCAGTTGCGTCAGATGGTGCATCGCCTGTTCGCGCAGCCAGGCTTCGGCCCGATCCTGTATCTGGCGTGGCGTGGCCTGCGGCGGCAGCGGCAAATGCAATACGTCATTTTCCTGCGTCGCCTGGCTGTGGGCATTGTCCAGTTGCAGGCGCAACGCACGGCCGCGACAGAGAATCGTTGCCCCCGTGTGCCAGCGTGTTGCGGCATCCGGGGCGGCGGCGTCGAGCCGCAAATCAAGTTGCGGTTTGCGCAGCGACCTCATTTTTGTCGTGATAGAGATGCGGGCTGATGCGGCGCATTTCGGCTTCGATCCAGGTTTCGGCCCGGGCCAGAACTTCCGATGCGCTGAGGCCGGTCGGGTCGATCGCCGGGCCGATGCTGATCGTTGCCAGGCCGCTCTTTTTGAACAGCGCGTTGCGGCCCCAGAACTCGCCCGAGTTGAGCGCCACCGGCACCACCGGCGCGCCGGTGGCGACGGCGAGCAGGGCGCCGCCGCCCTTGTAGCGGTTTTTCCCTCCCGGTGGTGCACGCGTGCCTTCGGGAAAGATGATGACCGTATAGCCGTCGTCCAGCCGGTCGCGACCCTGGTCGATCAGATGTTTGATGGCTTCCTTGCCGGCTTCTCGGTCGATCTCGATCATCGGCGTCATGGCCAGCGCCCAGCCGAAAAAAGGCAGGCGGCGGATTTCCTTCTTCCAGACAAACACCGCATCTTTGAACACTTCCTGCAGGACCAGCGTTTCCCAGGCCGACTGGTGCTTGGAGAAGACAATGGCGGAGCGCGGCGGGATGTTCCCGGCGCCGATCAGCCGGTAGGGAATGCCCAGCACATGCTTCACCAGCCAGATCGCAAAGCGCACCCAGGGCATCGCCAGGCGATGCCGCTGGTGGAGTGAGAGCGGCAGGCTGACGAGAATGAAGATCAGTGTGAACGGCGGCGTGACGATGACCAGAATCAGCAGGAACAGCAGGGAGCGAATGGATGCGAGCATCGGCGAGGCGTCAGGCGAGGACATGGGCGACGGCGGCGGCCAGATCGCGGAAGATCAGGGTGCCGGGTGGCAGGTCGGGATCGGCGGCGGTTTTTTCGCCCTTGCCGGTGCGTACCAGCAGCGGCTGTGCGCCGACGGCTGCGGCGGCTTGCAGGTCGCGCAGCGAGTCACCCACGGTGGGCACGCCGGTCAGGTCGGCATTGAAGCGTGCGGCGATTTCTTCCAGCATGCCGGACTTGGGTTTGCGGCAGGCGCACTCATCGGCGCCCGTGTGCGGACAGAAAAAGAAGGCATCGATGCGTCCGCCCGCCTGTGACAGGGCCTTCAGCATCTTGTCGTGGATGGCGTTGAGCGTGTCCATATCGAACAGCCCGCGGCCGATGCCGGACTGGTTGGTCGCCACCACCACGCGATACCCTGCCTGATTGAGCCGGGCGATGGCATCGAGGCTGCCGGGGATCGGCTTCCATTCATCGGGCGATTTGATGAACTGGGCGGAATCGAAGTTGATTACGCCGTCGCGGTCAAGGATGATGAGCTTCATCGTGAGTTGAGTTTACGCAGGGCGATGGAGTTGGAAGGCGCGGAAAACGGCGGTCTGTCCTGGCTATTCAAGGGGTTTTCCTGTGACATCAAAGCAGTTCGATGCCAAAACGTCGCATGAGCAGCGCGAACAGGCCGAAGCAGATGACGGTGATGAGACTGCTGGCCAGCAGCGTCGGCCAGAATCCCAGGCGCGGCAGCAGCGCGGGAAAGGCCAGGAACATCGGCAGTGTGGGCAGCGCATACCAGAAGGTGTACCAGGCCTGATTCGCCACTTTCGATTCGGGCTGGTTTTCCAGATGCAGCCAGATCAGCGCCAGGATCGTGACCAGCGGCAATGCCGCAATCAACCCGCCGAGCTTGTCGCTGCGCTTGGCCAGTTCCGAAACCAGCACCACGATCGCGGCGGTGACAAAGTACTTGGTGACGATCCAGGCCATGTTGTGCTGGCGGAGTGGCGGGCGGATGCTCAACTCGACAGCCGCGAAATGTCCGCGACGCGATTCATCAGTCCGGCCAGCCTTGCCAGCAGTGCCAGACGGTTGGCACGGACGGCGAGATCTTCGGCGTTGACCATTACGCCCTCGAAGAAAGCATCGACGCTGCGACGCAAGCCGGCCAGGGTTTTCAGGGCGGCGGTGTAGTTGCTGGCGGCAAGTTGCGCTTCGATTGCAGGCGCAAGTTTTTCAAGGTCGGCAAACAATGCGCGCTCGGCTTCTTCCTGAAACAGCGCCGGGTCGATTGTTCCGCCAAAGGGCGCAGACGCTTTGCATTCCCTGTGGTCAGACTTTTTCAGGATGTTGACGATGCGCTTGTTGGCCGCCGCGAGTGCAGCCGCTTCGGGCAACTGGGCGAAGGCTTCGACGGCCGCCAGGCGCAGCGGCACTTCATCGATGCGGTTGGGGTTTTGCGCCAACACGGCGTCGACGGTATTCACCTCGTGTCCGGCGTCGCGCAGCAGGTGGCGCAGCCGTTCGCGGAAAAAGTCGGCGCTGGTGATACGGTAATCGCCGGTGAGCAGCGCGGGCGAAAAGCCGGCGGCGGCATCGTCGATGAGGTCGTCGAGGGCGAGCGGCAAGGGGGTTTCCATCAGCATGCGCAGGACACCCAACGCCGCGCGGCGCAAGGCAAACGGATCCTTGTCACCGGTCGGGATCTGGCCGATGCCGAAGAAGCCGATCAGCGCATCCAGCTTGTCGGCCAGCGCCACGGCGCAGGCAATCGACCCCCTGGGCAAGGCATCGCCATTGAAGCGCGGCCGGTAATGGGCTTCGATGGCGTCGGCCACGAGCGGCGATTCGCCGTCGGCAAGCGCGTAGTAGCGGCCCATGATGCCTTGCAACTCGGGGAATTCGCCAACCATGTCGCTGACCAGATCGGCCTTCGCCAGCAAGGCGGCGCGTTCGGCCAGCGTTGCGTCGGCGCCGAGCCGGTGCGCAATTTTCGCCGCCAGCTTGACCAGCCGGTCGACGCGCTCGCCCTGGGTGCCGAGCTTGTTGTGATAGACCACGCTGGACAACTTGCCAATGCGGGCGGAGAGCGGCGTCTTCTTGTCGGTCTCGAAGAAGAATTTGGCATCGGCCAGGCGCGGCCGCACCACGCGGGCATTGCCGGTGATGATGTGCGTCGGGTCGGCCACCTTCATGTTGCTGACGAGGAGGAAACGGTTGGTCAGTTTGTTTCCGTCCATCAATGGAAAATACTTCTGGTTCGCCTTCATGGTCAGGATCAGGCATTCCTGCGGCACGGCGAGGAATTCGGCCTCGAACCCGGCTTCATATACGGCCGGATATTCGACCAGCGCGGTGACTTCATCGAGTAGCGCATCGTCCTGCAGCCATGTGCGATGGCCTGCGGCGGCATCGAGCTGGGCGCGGATCATCTCGCGGCGCCGGGCGAAGTCGGCAATGACATGGCCATTTTCTTCGAGTGCGGTCGCGTACGCTTCGGCGCGGGAAAGGGTGATTTCGCCGGCACTCTGGAAACGGTGGCCGCGGGTGACGTTGCGGCTCTGGAGTCCGAGCACTTCACCGGCGAGGGTACGGTCACCGTGCATCAACACCAGGCCGTGCACCGGCCGCACGAATTGCACTTCGCTGCTGCCCCAGCGCATCAGTTTTGCCACCGGCAGTTTTTTCAGTGCGGTTTCGACCATGGCGGGCAGGTGCAGATCGATGCGTTCGCCGGTTTTCTTCAGACGGACGGCGAAATACGCCGTCTTGCCATCGCCGACTTTTTCGAGTTGCGAAAACTCGACACCGGCGCTGCGCATGAAGCCTTCCAGCGCCTGGGTCGGCGTGCCGGAAGCCGAGATGCCTGCGGCGACTGCCGGGCCTTTCTTCTCGATCACGCGGTCGGGCTGGGTTTCCAGGCAGTCGTCAAATTGCAGCGCCAGCCGGCGCGGCGTGGCGAACCAGCGGCCGGCATTGTCTGGCGCGATGAAGCCGGCCTCCGCCAGCGATTTTTGCATCTGTTCGCGGAAGGACAGGCCGAGTCTGGCGAGCGACTTTGGCGGCAGTTCTTCGGTGAGCAGTTCGATCAGCAATGTGGCCTTCATGCCCGGGCTCCTTCCAGCATCGGGAAGCCGAGCCGCTCGCGTGAATCGTAATAGGCCTGCGCCACTTCGCGCGCCAGCGCGCGCACACGGCCGATGTAGGCGGCGCGTTCGGTGACTGAAATCGCGCCGCGCGCATCGAGCAGGTTGAAACTGTGCGAGGCTTTCATCACCATCTCGAAACCGGGCAAGGGCAGGTTGAGGCCGATCAGCCGTTTGGCTTCCGATTCGAATTTGCCGAACTGGGCAAACAACCAGTCGACATCGGAGTGTTCAAAGTTGTAGGTCGATTGTTCGACCTCATTCTGGTGATACACATCGCCATAGGTGACACCCGGCGCCCAGACCAGGTCGTAGACGTTTTCGACGCCTTGCAGATACATCGCCAGGCGTTCGATGCCGTAGGTGATTTCGCCCAGCACCGGGCGGCAGGCGAGCGAACCGACTTCCTGGAAATAAGTGAATTGGGTCACTTCCATGCCGTCGAGCCAGACTTCCCAGCCCAGCCCCCAGGCGCCAAGAGTCGGCGATTCCCAGTCGTCCTCGACGAAGCGTATGTCATGTTCCGAGGTGTCGATGCCAAGATGGCGCAGGCTGTCGAGATAGAGCTCCTGGATGTTTGGCGGATTGGGTTTCAGCACCACCTGATACTGATAGTAGTGTTGCAGGCGGTTCGGGTTCTCGCCGTAGCGGCCATCCTTGGGCCGGCGCGAGGGTTGCACATAGGCGGCGCGCCAGGGCTCGGGGCCGAGCGCGCGCAGAAAGGTAGCCGTGTGGAAGGTGCCGGCGCCGACTTCAATGTCATACGGCTGGAGCAACACGCAGCCTTGCCGGTTCCAGTAGTCCTGCAGGCGCAGGATGACTTCCTGGAACGTGGGTTTTTGCTTCATGGGATGGAATCCTGCTGGTCGACAAAACGCCGATTTTACAGGGTTTCCAGTCGCTGCTCGGCAGCCCGGCGACGCTGCCGCAGGGCTGCCGCACTCATGGCGCTACGGGTGCGTCGGGCCGGTCGGCATAGCCGAGCCAGGAGGTGTCATACACACGGACGTGGCGGAAGCCGAGCGCTTCCAGCACGGCGGCCGTGACCGAGGCGCGCATGCCGCTTTGGCAATACGTGATGACTTCCTGCTCCGGATCGAACTGTGCGTAGAGGGCCTTGAGTTTTTCCGGAACGGCCGGGGAGGCCTCATTGCTGTTGACTACCCTGTCTTGCTGGAGCTGGGCAAAGGCCGCCGCATCCGCCCAGTTGGTCGTGTAGGGAATATTGACGGCACCCGGGATATGGCCGCCCCGGCTGGCATGCACGACCTCGCCGGAGTACTCGGCGGGCGAGCGTGCATCGATCAACTGGAGCTTGCCGGATTTGAGTTTGGCGAGGAGCTCGTCGGTTTCGATGATGAGCTGCGGCTGCGGCGCCAGTTTCAGCTTGATGGCCGGCCGGCGGCTGGTCTTGCGCTCCAGCGGCAGTCCGGCATCGATCCAGCCGTCGATGCCGTCATGGAAGACGCTGACAGATGCCGCGCCGAAATAGCGCAGGGCGAAGCGGCCGAAATAGGCGGGAGGCGCACCCCGGCCGGCATAGACGACGATCTCCCGGCTCGGATCAAGGCCGGCGGCGGCGAAGATTTTTCCGATTCTGGCTGTCGGCAGGAAATCTTCGGTGTCGGGATCGCGCAGGACGGCGCCGGCATCGCCGATGCTGATCGCGCCGGGCAGATGGCCCTTGCGGTAGGCATCGGTGGGACGCACGTCCCAGAGGATGGCGCCGCGTTCCCGGGCGGCCTGAACACCGGCGAGATCGACGATCGGACGGGCGGGTGCGGCCTGCACGACCAGGGCGGTCAGCGCCACCGCGATGAAACCGATAAAGCGTGAAAGCATGGCAGTCTCCGGTAAGAAATAAGGGTTCAATTATGCTCCGAATAGGTTTCTTGCGCCGCGTACCGGAGTTTCTGCAGCAGGCTCAGGCCGGAAGCCGAATCCCGAACGTCGTCACGCCGCTTTCCGAGCGGACGCGAACCTCTCCGCCGTGCGCATGGGCGATGGAGCGCGTGATCGCCAGCCCGAGCCCGGCGCCTTCGCCGGAATGCTGTCGGGATGCATCCATCCGGTAGAAGCGATCAAACAGGCGCGGCAAGTGTTCCGGGGCAATGGTTTCCCCGGTGTTTGCCACCGTCAGGACGATGCCAGATGTTCCCCCGGCTTCCGCATGCACCGTTATCCGGCCGTTGTTCGGCGTGTGGCGTATCGCATTCGAGAGCAGATTGCCGATGGCTCTGCGCAGCATCAACCGGTCGCCGAAAACCGTGCCGCCGCCGGAGAAAGTCAGGCTCACGCTTTTTTCCTCGAGCAGGGCTTCGTAAAATTCGAACAGGCTGCTTACCTCGGCCGCCAGATCGACTTTCTCGCAATGGGGAATGATCAGATCGTTGTCTGCTTTGGCGAGAAACAGCATGTCCGCGATCATCCTCGACAGACGCTCGAACTCTTCCACGTTGGAGCCCAGCACATTCTGGTATTCCTTGATCGTCCGGGTTTTGCTCAGCGTTACCTGGGTTTGCGTCAGCAGATTGCTGACGGGCGTGCGCAGCTCGTGAGCCAGATCGGCGGAAAACTCGGAAAGCCGGCGGAAGGATTCTTCTAGTCGGGCCAGCATCGCGTTCAGGGCTTGGGCAACCTCGGCCAGTTCTGCGGGAAAGAGTACCGCCGGCAAGCGTTGATCGAGGTGGTTGGCGGTTATGTCAGCCACGCTGCAGTTGATGGCGCGTAGCGGCGCCAGCCCGCGCCGCGCCACCATCCAGCCGAGAAAGCCGCTCAGCAGTGCCGCCAGTCCCACCACCGTCCATAGCGTGGTTTTGAACGATTGCATGAAATGTTCGTGCTGGGTCAGGTCGGTGGACACCGCCACGACGGCCGGTGCGGCGCCTGCGATGCCGGTCGGCGTGCTGGTGGAAATCCCGCGATAGCGACGTTGCCCGGAATCAGTCCAGAGCATCGGGTGAAGTGAATTTTCACCGGCCCCTGTGCGCAGTTCCGGCGGAAACTGCACCCCCTCGGTCGAATACAGAACCTGCCCGTCCGGTTTCAGGACGATCACCGCCAAGCCGCGGTGTCCTGCCAGCATGTCGTCCAGTTGTTCCGGCAGCGCCTCGAGTTCCGCATCTGAGTGAACCTTCTCCAGGGGGTGACGGAGAAGTTCAAGCTCGCCGACGAGCATATTCATATCCAGTTCTTCGAAATGACGCTCGACCAGCGCGCCGATCAGCAGGCCCAGCGAGAGCAGCACCGCGGTCGAGAGCGAGGCGAAGAGCAGCGTCAGCCGGAATGTGATCGATTTGCGTTCGATTGCCATCACGCGGTCGTCTCCAGCACATAGCCCATGCCGCGGATCGTATGGATCAATTTCGGCTCGAAACCGTCATCCACTTTGGCCCGCAGGCGCCGGATCGCGACCTCGATGACGTTGGTATCGCTGTCGAAGTTCATGTCCCACACCTGGGAGGCGATCAGCGAGCGTGGCAGAACCTCGCCCTGCCGGCGCAACAAAAGCTCAAGCAGCGCGAACTCCTTTGATGTCAGGTCGATCCGCTTGCCAGAACGGGCTGCGCGGCGGCGCAGCAGGTCGAGCTCGAGATCGGCCGCACGCAGCAGATCGGGTTCCTTGGCCTTGCCGCCACGCCGGAGCAGGGTGCGAACGCGGGCCAGCAGTTCGGAAAAAGCGAAAGGCTTCAGCAGATAGTCATCGGCCCCGAGTTCCAGCCCCTTGACCCGGTCGTCGACATCGTCGCGGGCCGTCAGGAACAGCACCGGCATTTCCTTGCCGGCCCGACGGATGCCTTGCAGCACCTGCCAGCCGTCGATACCCGGCAGCATCACGTCCAGAATCGCCAGGTCGTAGGCCTCGGTCAGCGCGCAGTGGAGACCATCTTCGCCATCCCGCGCCAGATCGACGACAAAACCGGCTTCCATCAAGCCCTGTTTCAGGTATTTCCCTGTCTTCAGTTCATCCTCAACGACCAGAATTTTCATGCGTACCTCCTGTGCGGCGTCAATTGCATTCCGCGCCATTCTGCCTTTGGTTTTGGTGGCCGTTCGAAACCTTACACAAATGTAATCGGTGGTCAGTGTTCCGTAAGCTGCCTTCCAATCGCCGCTCTGCGTGACAAATTCATGACAATAAATGTAATCGTCGGGTCACCCTGCTGTAAGGAACAGATTTCTAACATGACCAGCAACCGGGAAACGCAACATTCCCGGCCGACCCATTCCATTCTCGTGACACAAGGAGTCAATGATGAAAAAATTGCTGATCGCTTCCATATTCGCCGTCGTATCCGTTTCGGCGCTCGCTGTTGATGCCTCGCAGATAGAAAAATCCATTCCACTCAAGGATGGCTCCACAGTCTATATCTTCAAGGACGGAAAAATGGGGATGGAAGACCCCTACGGCCGAGCTGTTCCCATGAAAGAAGACCGGGTCATGGAAACCAAGGATGGCCGGAAAATCATGATGCATGGCAACGAGGTCATGCGTCTTGACAACATTCTGCACGAGGGTCACCGGGGCTAGCCGGCGCCATTTCTTACCGAAGTGTCGGCCCCGTGTGGGCCGATTTTCTTTATGTGATCAAGCGCCTTGCAATCGTTGATTTGTTTCCCTGCTGTTTATCGCAGAAATGTAATCCAGCCGCCAGTTCCAGGTCAGGTGCCGTGGCGGAAAATCTTCCTATTACAATCCGCCGGATATCCACCCCTCATGAAAAAAACTCTTCTCGGCGCGCTTGGTCTCGTCGCCCTGAGTGCGGTCGCCGCCGCCGGCATCATTCAGGCCGGCGCCCTTGATTTCGCCGCCGACGAACCCCATTCGGAGTTCGTTTACGGGCTGACTACTTGGGCTCGCGAGCAGTCGATTGCCCGGGCCGTCATCGACTCCGATCTCGTTCTGCCTCAGGACTTGTCCGCCCCGGAGAGAGTCCGCCGCGGAGCCGGGAACTACGATGCCATGTGCTCTCAGTGCCATCTTTCGCCCGACGTCGAGGATTCGGAAATCCGCAAGGGCCTCTATCCGGTTCCCCCAAACTTGACCGGGAAGACGGTCGCCTCGAACCCCGCGCGCCGGTTCTGGGTCATCAAACATGGTATCAAGGGGTCTGGCATGCCCGCTTGGTCGAAGGGCGGCATGGAGGACGGCGCGATCTGGGACATGGTTGCTTTTCTGAAAATCCTGCCCGGTCTTTCCTCCGAGGCTTACCGAGCCCAGGTGGAAGTAAGCGACGGCCATTCCCATACTGGGGCAGGTAGTCACGATGAATCCGGCCAACCGCTCGGAGTCGCAACGCAACGGTCTGACCACTTGCACGACCATTCCCATAAAGGGCACATCCATGAACACTGATCGCCCTGAGCAGGATTACAAAAATGTAATGTCTGGGTCAGTCTCCCGTAGGGAAGGCCTCGTTAAATTGATGACATCCGAAACAATTGGACAAACCATCGTGACGATCCTGAAAACCACATTACGCTCCCTGCTGCTCGCCTCACTGATTGGCGTCGGCGCGGCCTCGGCCCAGTCTGCCGTCCGCGTCGAGGTGTTCAAGAGTCCCTACTGTGGCTGTTGCGGGAAATGGGTGGAGCACATGCGCCAAGCGGGTTTCGTGGTCAGTACCCACGAAGTGAATGACGTGCCAGCGGCTCGCAAACAGCTTGGCATGCCCGAACGCTACGGTTCCTGCCACACCGCCAAGGTTGGTGGCTATGTTATCGAGGGTCACGTGCCGGCGAGCGACGTCAAACGTCTTCTGGCTGAAAAACCCCAAGCGGTCGGTCTGGCTGTTCCGTCGATGCCGCCTGGGTCGCCGGGCATGGAAAGCGCCAGGCCCGTACCCTACCAAACACTGCTGGTCCGAACTGACGGCACAACCCAAGTCTTCGTCCAACATTAATCTGCATTTCCATTGGAGGTTGTATGCGAGGAGTTATTCCCGCGCAAGCGGTTGCCTTGGTGCTGGCTCTCGGCATGGCACCCCCGGTGCTGGCGCAGGAAGGCGAGTTGGGCAAGACCGTCGAAAGCCTCCTCGACTACGCCAAAGCACGAAATCCGGAGTACGCCGCCATGCGCCTGGAAACCGAAGCGGCCCGCGAGCGCGTCTATCCGGCCGGTGCACTGCCCGATCCGGTGTTGCGTACCGAACTACAGAACGTCACCAATTTCGGCTCGGATGCCAGCCCCAATCTGCTGCCAAGCCGCGTCGGCAGCACCAAGTACACGCTGATGCAGCCGCTGCCGTTCTGGGGCAAGCGCGACCTCAAGCGCGAAGTGGCGGAAGCCGAAGCCGAAGTGGCGCAGGGTAAGGCCGGCGTTACTTGGACCGAACAGGCGGCCCGCATCAAGACGGCCTATGCCCAATATTTCGCCGTGGCACGACTGATCCGTCTGACCAAGGAGGTCATCGACCTGATCGACCGGCTCGAGGGCATCTCCCAGGTGCGCTATGCCAACGGACTGGTACCGCAGCAGGACGCGATCCGCGCCCAGGTGGAACGCACCGCAATGCGAAGCGAGCTGATCCAGATGGAGACCGAGCATCACCATGCGCGCTCCCGTCTCAACGCCCTGCTGTCGCGTCCTGCCCAATCACCGCTGGCCGATCCGGAACGCCTGCGGCCTATTCCTTCAGCCGCCAAGCTCGATTTCGTGGTGCTCGAAGATCGCCTGCGCAACAAGAATCCGCAGCTCTTTGCTGACGAGGCCCGGATTCGCGCGGCGGAAAAGAACCGCGACCTGACCTACCGCAACCGCTACCCGGACTTTGTGGTCGGCGTCTCGCCGGTCCAGATGCGCAACCGCGTTAATGAGTGGATGCTGATGTTGGAATTCAACATCCCGCTGCAACAGGAAAGCCGTCGCAGCCAGGAGCGCGAAGCCGAGAAAATGATAGACGTGACCCGCGCCCGCAAGGAATTGTCCGCCAACCAGCTGCTGGCCGACCTCTCCGAGAACCTTGCGGGCGCCGATGCGGCGCGCCACATCGAGATGCTGACGCAAACGAGCCTGCTGCCGCAGGCCGAACTCACCTTCCGGGCGGCACTCGCGAGCTACGAGACCGGCAAGGTGGACTTTGCCACCCTGCTCGACGCGGAACGTCAGGTACTCAAGGCAAAACAGGACATCGTCAAGGCACAGGCCGAGCAGCAGGCACGCCTGGCGGACATCGAACGACTCATCGGGGAAGATATATGAAACAGGGAACGGGTGTCGTGGTCGCCGCCACAATGGCGGTATTGGCGGCCGGCGGGGGCTACTGGATTGGATCGCGCGGTAGCGAACACGGCGCCGCCCCGGCCACCCAACCGGCAGTCGTCGCGTCCGCCGGCGTCAAGAAAGAACGCAAGCTGCTCTACTACCGCAACTCGATGGGCTTGCCCGACACCTCGCCGACACCGAAAAAAGACCCGATGGGAATGGACTACACCCCTGTCTTCGAGGGCGAAGATGGGGATGGAGGCGACGAGTCCACCGCCAACCAGATCAGGATCGGCACCGAAAAGATACAGAAACTCGGGGTCAGGACCGAGGCAGCCAGTCTGCGCGTACTGGACCGGATCGTCCGCGCCTCCGGCCGCATCGAGCCGGACGAGCGCCGCATCTATGCCATCTCGCCCAAGTTCGAAGGCTATGTCGAGCGCCTGTATGTCAACGCGACGGGGCAGCCGGTGGGCAAGGGGCAGCCGCTGTTCGAGGTCTACAGCCCCGAACTCGTCTCCGCCCAGCGTGAATATGCCATCGCTGCCCAAGGCGTGCAGTCGCTCAAGGACGCGGACGGCGAGGCGCAAGCCAGCATGCGCCAGCTTGCCGATTCGAGTCTGATGCGCCTGAAAAACTGGGACATCTCCGCAGATCAGGTCAAGGCCCTCGCCAAATCCGGTGAGGCGAAACGAACCATGACCTTTCGCTCCCCGGTGTCCGGCATCGTCACCGAGAAAAAGGCCCTGCAGGGGATGCGCTTCATGCCCGGCGAAGCGCTCTACCAGGTTGCCGACCTGTCCTCCGTCTGGGTTCTCGCCGACGTTTTCGAACAGGACATCGGCCTGGTGAACGTCGGCGCTGGTGCCACGGTGAAAATCAACGCCTATCCGGACAAGAGCTTCAAGGGCCGTATTGCCTATGTCTATCCGACGCTGAACGCCCAGACCCGCACGGTGCCGGTTCGCGTGGAGCTTGCCAATCCCGGCCTGTTGCTCAAACCCGCCATGTTCGCCCAGGTGGAGCTATCGGTATCCGCCAAGGGCACGATGGTGACTGTGCCGGTTTCCGCCGTAATCGACAGCGGTACGCGCCAGATTGTCCTGATCCGGCAAGGCGAAGGTCGCTTCGAGCCGCGCGCGGTGAGGCTTGGCGCCCGCAGCGATACACACGTTGAAGTCATCGAGGGGGTGAAGGACGGCGAACAGGTGGTGGTTGCCGCCAACTTCCTCATCGATGCCGAAAGCAATCTAAAGGCGGCGATCGGCGGTTTCGGTCATGCCAGCCATGGGGCGTCGCCGCCCAAGGTGGAAAGCGCCGGGGCAGCGGGCAAGAGCACGAGCCACAAGGCGGAAGGTACGGTAGGCAGCATCGACGCGAAAGCTGGCACGGTCAGCCTCAATCACGGCCCGGTGGATAGTCTGCGGTGGCCGGCCATGACTATGGAGTTCAAAGTGGCCAACGAGTCCTTGTTGCAGGAACTGACGCTCGGCGCGAACGTGACCTTCGAGTTTGTCGAGCGGCAGCCGGGGGAGTGGGTCATCACCGGCATCAAACCTGTGGTGGGCAAGGGCGGCAGCCGTTCGTCCCCCGTCACCAATTCCCACGCCAGCCACTGACGGAGGCACCATGCTGGCCAAAATAATTGAATGGTCGGGCAGAAACCGTTTCCTGGTTCTGCTCGCCACCCTGTTCGTTACCCTCGGCGGTATCTATGCGGTGCTGCGGACGCCGATTGATGCCTTGCCCGATCTCTCCGACGTGCAGGTCATCGTCTATACCGAGTACCCCGGCCAGGCGCCGCAGGTGGTCGAGGATCAAGTGACTTATCCCTTGACCACCGCCATGCTGTCGGTGCCGAAATCCAAGGTGGTACGCGGCTTTTCCTTCTTTGGGGCCTCCTTCGTCTACATCATCTTCGAGGACGGCACCGACATCTACTGGGCGCGCTCGCGCGTTCTCGAGTACCTGAATTTTGCTTCCAGCCGCATGCCCAAGGGCGTCACGCCGTCGCTCGGGCCGGACGCCACGAGTGTCGGCTGGGTCTACCAGTACGCGCTGCTGGCGAAAGACAAGACGCTGGCCGAACTGCGTACCATCCAGGACTGGTATCTGCGCTATCAACTGACCAAGGCGCACGGCGTCGCCGAAGTGGCTTCTGTCGGCGGCTTCGTGCAGACCTATCAGGTCACGGTCGACCCGGTGAAGCTGCGCGTCTACAGCGTTCCCCTGATGAAGGTGGCGCAGGTGATCCGCGACTCCAACCGCGATGTCGGCGGCCGGGTCGTGGAGATGGCCGAGACCGAATACATGGTGCGCGGCAAGGGCTACCTGCGCGGCAAGAGTGACATCGAAATGCTGGTGGTCAAGAGCGACAAGGGTACGCCCGTACTGATTCGTGACATCGCCCGGGTGGAACTGGCGCCGGACGAACGACGCGGCCTCACCGAATTGAACGGTGAAGGCGAAGTGGTCTCGGGCATCGCCATGGCCCGCTATGGTGAGAACGCCCTGGAGGTGATCCACAACTTGAAGGCCAAGATTGTCGAAATCGGCGCCGGGTTGCCGGGCGGAGTCACGATCGAGACCGTCTATGACCGCTCCGAGCTGATTCACCGCGCCATCGAAACCCTCAAGAGAACGCTGCTTGAGGAATCGATCATTGTCGCGCTGGTCTGCTTCGTTTTCCTGCTGCATATGCGTAGCGCACTGGTCGCCATCCTGATGCTGCCAGTGGGCGTGCTCATCTCCTTCATCGCCATGCGCTCGCTGGGCATGAACTCCAACCTGATGAGCCTGGGTGGGATCGCCATCGCCATCGGCGCCATGATCGATGCCGCCATCGTCATGATCGAGAACGCCCACAAGCATCTGGAGCGCCTGCCTGAAGAGCATACCCACGCCGAGCGCGCCGATGCCATGCTCGCCGCCTGCAAGGAGGTCGGCCCGGCGCTGTTCTTCTCGCTGCTCATCATCACCGTCTCCTTCCTGCCGGTGTTCGCGCTGGAAGGCCAGGAAGGGCGGCTGTTCTCGCCGCTTGCCTATACCAAGACCTTCTCGATGGCCGGCGCGGCGCTGCTTTCGGTGACCCTGGTGCCGGTGCTGATGTTGCTGTTCATCCGCGGCAAGGTCATGCCGGAAGCGAAGAATCCAGTGAATCGTTTTCTGATCTGGGCCTACCGGCCGATCATTACCGGCGTCATGCGCTGGAAGAAGCTGACCATCGTTCTGGCCGTCCTGGTGCTCGGCGTCTCGTACTACCCGGCGTCCCGCCTCGGTTCCGAGTTCATGCCGACCTTGAACGAGGGCACGCTGCTCTACATGCCGGCTTCGCTGCCCGGCATGTCGATCACCAAGGCCGCCGAGCTGATGCAGACGCAGAACAAGATCATCAAGAGCTTCCCCGAGGTCGCTTCGGTCTACGGCAAGGCCGGGCGCGCCAACACCGCGACCGACCCGGCGCCGATCGAGATGTTCGAGACGGTGATCAACCTGAAGCCCGAGTCGGAATGGCGCCCCGGCCTGACCACCGACAAGCTGATCGCCGAACTCGACAAGGCCTTGCAGTTCCCCGGTGTAGCAAATGCCTGGACCATGCCGATCAAGGCCCGCATCGACATGCTGTCCACCGGTATTCGTACGCCAATCGGCATCAAGGTCTTCGGCAAAGACCTCGGCGAAATGGAAAAGCTGGCCAAGGAGATCGAGGCTGTGGTGAAAGCCGTTCCTGGCACCACCAGTGCCTTCGCCGAGCGCATCACCGGCGGCTTCTACCTCAACATCGAGCCGGACCGCGAGCAACTGGCGCGCTACGGGCTGGCCGTCGGTGATCTGCAGGACGTGATCGGTACTGCCCTGGGCGGCGAGATGGTGACCACCACGGTCGAGGGCCGCGAACGTTTCGGTGTCACTGTTCGCTATCCGCGCGAACTGCGCTCCGACCCGCAACAGATTGCCCGCGAGGTGCTGATACCAACAACCATGGACGGGGCGATGATCCCGCTGGGGCAATTGGCCAGGGTGGTCGTCGCCAAGGGAGCCCCAGGCATTCGCACCGAGAATGCGTTACTCTCCGCCTACATTTTTGTCGACATTCGCGGCCGCGACATTGGCGGCTATGTCGCCGATGCCAAGCGGGCCGTTGCGGAAAAAGTCAAATTCCCGCCCGGCTACTATGTCACTTGGAGCGGGCAGTTCGAGTACATGGAGCGTGCGATCGAGAAAATGAAGATCGTTATCCCGATAACCCTGCTGTCCATCTTCCTGCTGCTCTATCTCAACTTCAGGCGCCTCACCGAAACGCTGATCGTCATGCTCTCGGTACCCTTCGCCCTGGTCGGCGGGGTGTGGCTGATGTGGGTACTGAACTACAACCTTTCGGTGGCGGTGGCCGTCGGTTTCATCGCCCTGGCCGGGGTCGCCGCCGAGACCGGTGTGGTGATGCTGATCTACCTCGATCACGCCTGGGAAGCCGCGAAGCAAAAGTCGGCGCTGGCGGGACGGCGGCCGGACGTCGACGACCTCTATGACGCCGTGATGGAAGGCGCGGTCGAGCGCGTACGACCGAAGATGATGACCGTGGTGGCGATCATGGCCGGCTTGCTGCCCATCATGTGGGGCAGTGGCACCGGCTCCGAGGTGATGAGACGCATCGCCGCGCCGATGGTGGGCGGCATGATTTCGTCGACCGTGCTGACCCTGGCGGTGATCCCGGCCATCTACGCGCTGGTCAAGCAATGGCAACTGGGCCGGGGCATGGAGCGTTAGCGATGGCTATTGATCCTGTTTGCGGTATGAATGTGGATGAGGCGACCGCAGCCGGCACCCTGAGCGATGGCGGAATCGTCTATTACTTCTGCTCCACTGACTGCCTGAACCAATTCGCGGCGAAGATCGAAGCCATTGCCCGGCTCACGCGTAACAGCTCGCAGATCGGCACGATTTGTGAGATCCGCGGCCCGGTAGTGGACATCGTCTGCGACCGCCTGCCGCCGCTGCATCAGGCTCTCTACACCCAGATCGATCACGAGACCTACACCTTCGAAGCCCATCAGCACCTGGATGAAAAGCGCGTCCGCGCCATCACACTGAATCGGACCAGTGGGCTGCATCGGGGCATGCCGGTTTTCGATACCGGGTCGGCCCTGCAGGTGCCGACCGCCGTCGAATGCCTGGGGCGATTGCTCAATGTCTTCGGCCAGCCGCTGGACGGCGGTCCGCCGCTGCCGGCCGGCGAAACCCGCGGCATCCTGGCCAAGCCGCCGCCCTTGCACGCAACAGTCAACGCCAAAGGCATCCTGGAGACCGGCATCAAGGTGGTGGACCTGCTGGCGCCCTTCATCAAGGGCGGCAAGACCGGGCTGTTCGGCGGCGCCGGCGTGGGCAAGACCGTCCTCATCATGGAATTCATGCATGCCGTCGTGGCGCTGCATCAGGGCGTCTCGGTGTTCGCCGGGGTCGGTGAACGCATCCGTGAAGGCCACGAACTGTGGCACGAGATGCAGGATGCCGGGGTCATGCCCCAGACCATGATGGTGTTCGGCCAGATGGACGAATCGCCGGGCGTACGTTTCCGCGTCGGTATGACAGCACTGACCTACGCCGAATACCTGCGCGATACCCTGCACAAGGAAGTCCTGCTGCTGATGGACAACGTATTCCGCTTCGTCCAGGCCGGCAGCGAAATCTCGGGGCTGCTGGGGCGCATGCCGGCCACGGTCGGCTATCAGCCGACCCTGATGACCGAAGTGGCCGAGCTGCAGGATCGCATCGTTTCCACCACCTCCGGCGACATCACTTCGGTGCAGGCGATTTACGTGCCCGCCGACGACATGACCGATCCTGCCGTCAGCGCCATCCTCAGCCACCTCGACACGACCGTGATCCTGTCGCGGCTGCAGGCCAGTAAGGGCATATATCCGGCGATCGACCCGCTGCTGTCCACCAGCAAGATGATGGACCGGCATTTTCTCGGCGACCGCCACTATGTCGTCGCCGAAGGCGTGCGCGCCCATCTGGCCCGCTATCACGAGCTTGAAGACATCATCATGATGCTCGGCATGGAGGAACTGTCGGAGGCCGACCGCACCATCGTCCAGCGGGCGCGCAAGCTGCAACGCTACCTGACCCAGCCCTTCCACGTCGTCGCCCAGCACACGGGGATCGCCGGGGCCAGCGTGCCGCTCGCCACCACCTTGGACGACTGCGAAGCCTTCCTCCGCGGCACCTACGACGAGTTGTCCGAAGACCGCTGCTACATGCGCGGCAGCATGCAGGATGCGGCATGAACACCTTCGTCATGCACCTGCAGAGCGGCACCCAGTACGAACGCATCGACGACGCCGTGAGCTTCGTCGCCGCCGACGATTCGGGCAGTTTCGGCATCCTGGCCGGACACGCCCGCCTGATGACCTGTCTGGTTACCGGCCTGGCGCGTTTCCGTACCGCCGCTGGCGCCTGGCGGTTTCTGGCTCTGCCCGGCGCGGTGCTCTACTTCGTCGATAACGAGCTCTACGTCAATACCCGGCGCTACCTGCACGATGCCGACTACAAGCGCGTCAGCGCCGCCTGGCGCGACGAGTTGCAGGTCGAGGAGGCGAAGCTGCGCGCCGTCACAGAAAGCCTGAACCGCCTCGAGGACGAGATGCTCAAGCGCCTGTGGACGCTGCAGCGCGAGACGCGGGGAATGGTATGAACGATCAGCACGACAACCACGAAAAACTCGAAGCGCAGGTCGACAAAGCGGCCAGGCGCCTGGAACGAGCCGAGAAGGAGCGCCCCACGTTGCTGGCGCAAACCGCCTATGTCGGCGTTCTCGGCCTGCTGTTCGTGCTGCCGGTGATCGGTGGCGCCTACCTGGGCCGTTGGATCGACGGACTGTTCGAAGGCTATTCGATGCGCTGGACCCTGAGCCTGATCTTTCTCGGCATCGTCATCGGAGCCGTCAACGTCTATTACTTCATACGGGAATAGGAGTCATGTACCCCCACGCTCACATTCGTTCGCTGCCCCCCGAGAGGGCGCATGCCCCCTTCGGGGCGGCCCTTCAGGAGGCATGAGCCATGGCCAGTTCGAGCAGCTTCATCACCGAGGTCTTTCGCATCGGCCCGCTCACCATCACCAACACGGTGGTGGTGACCTGGGGAATCATGCTGGTCTTGACGGCAGCGGCATGGGCAGCAACCCGGCACTTGGGCCTCAGTCCGGGGCGGTGGCAGGTAATGGTCGAAGGTATCGTCGCCGCCATCGAGGAAGCCATCCGCGCCGTGCTGCCCGACCACTACCGGCAGGTCATGCCCTTCATTGCCACCCTGTGGATATTCATCGTCGTCGCCAACCTGGTCAGCCTGATTCCAGGACTGCGTTCGCCGACCGGGGATTTGTCGCTGACGGCGGGTCTGGCCATCCTGGTGTTCCTCGCCGTCCACTGGTACGGCATCCGCAGCCATGGCTTGAAGAGTTACCTGCGCCACTATTTGCAGCCCAACCCGATCCTGCTGCCGTTTCACCTTATTAGCGAAATTACCCGTACCGTGGCGCTGGCGGTGCGCCTGTTCGGCAACATCTTCAGTCTGCAGATGGCGGCGCTGCTGGTGCTGCTGGTGGCGGGTTTCCTGGCGCCGGTGCCGGTGCTGATGCTGCACATCATCGAGGCCCTGGTGCAGGCCTATATTTTCGGCATGCTGACACTGATCTACGTCGCCGGCGCCATCCAGTCGCAGCAACTCAAACACAATCAGAAAAAGGAGTGACCCATGAATGACATAACCTTGTTTATCACCGCATCGACTGTCGTCGCCGCCTTGGCGGTGGCGATTGGCGTTTTCTTGCCGGCCCTCGCCATGGGCCGCGCCATCAGCCAGGCGCTGGATGCCCTGGCGCGGCAACCAGAGGCGGAAAAGGCGATCACGCGAACCCTGTTCATCGGTCTGGCGATGATCGAGTCGCTCGCGATCTACGTGCTGGTGGTGGTGCTGATCATCCTGTTCCGCAACCCCCTGCTCGAATACCTCCTGAAGTAGCGAGCCGACCATGGAATTTGACGGGACCACCTTCGCACTCGAAATCATCAACTTTCTGGTACTGGTGTGGCTGTTGCAGCACTTTCTGTACAAGCCGGTGACGACCATCATCGCCCAGCGCCAGGCCGGGATCGAAAAGGCCCTCGCCGATGCGCAGGCGACGCGGAGCGAGGCCGACGCGATCAAGCGCCAGTACGAAAACCGGGCGGCCGAATGGGGACAGGAAAAGGCCCGGGCCAGCCAGCAAATGCAGCAGGAGATCGCAGCGGAACGCAGCCGACTGATGACCGCCCTGCAGGCTTCGCTGGACGAGGAGCGCAACAAGCTGCGTGCCGTAGAGCAGCGGCGCGCCGCGGAGCAGCGGCAACGGCTGGAAGCGGCGGCTAGAGCCGAGGGCGGACGGTTCGCGGCGTGCCTGCTATCACGCCTCGCCAGCGCCGAACTGGAAGAGCGCATCCGCCGGCTGCTGCTGGACGAGTTGCCGCAGTTGCCGGAGCAACAGATGCAGGTCCTGCGGAGCGCCGGCCAGGCCGAGGAAGTGAAAATCACCAGCGCCTACGCCCTCGACGAGGCCCAGCGCGCCGGCCTCGTTGCCGCCTTAGACCGCCTGGCACAAAAGCCGGTGGCGTGCACCTTCGAGCAGGATCCGGAGCTCATGGCGGGCCTGCGCCTCAGCCTCGGGCCTTGGATGTTGCGTGCCAGCTTGCTCGACGAACTGAAGTTCTTCGCCGAGGCGGATCATGCCGGCACTAAGCGTTAGTCGGTCAGCCACGCGTAGCGCCGAGTCGGATTGGCTGAGCCGCTATCGCTTCGGCATGCGCGTCACCGAACAGGGACGGGTGGTGGCGATCGGCGACGGCATCGTCTGGATCAAGGGCCTGCCGTCCGCCGCCATGGACGAGATCCTGACCCTCGAAGACGGCAGCCGGGCCTTGGTCTTCCATCTGGAAGAGCAACTGCTGGGCGCCATCCTGCTCCAGCAAAGCCCGGGGCTGAGTGCCGGTGCGCTGGCCTACCGTTCCGGCGAACGGCTCGGCATCGGCGTCGGCGACGCCTTGCTGGGCCGCGTCATCGACCCGCTCGGGATACCGCTCGACGGCGGCACCGCGCCCGAATGCGAGGGACGCCGGGAACTGGACATCCTATCGCCACCCATTCTGGCGCGGGATTTCGTCGACCAGCCGCTCTATACCGGCAACAAGATCATCGACACCGTGCTGCCGATCGGCAAAGGCCAGCGCCAGTTGATCATTGGCGACAACGGCGTCGGCAAGAGTACGTTGGCCATCGATACGGTGATCAACCAGAAGGACAAGAACGTCTATTGCGTGTATGTCGCCATCGGCCAGAAGCGTTCCAGCGTTATCAACACGCTCGACGTGTTGCGCGAGTCCGGCGCTCTCGCCCATACGACGATGGTCGTTGCCGAGGCCACGGCGATGCCCGGCCTCAAGTATCTGGCGCCCTTTGCCGGCTGCGCGGTGGCTGAGGGCTGGATGTGGCAGGGCAGGGACACCCTGGTGGTCTACGACGATCTGACCACCCATGCCCGTACTTACCGCGAGCTGTCGCTGCTGCTGCGCCGGCCGCCGGGCCGCGAAGCCTATCCCGGCGACATCTTCTATCTCCATGCCCGGCTGCTCGAACGTTCCACCCGTCTGGCCCCGGTGCACGGCGGCGGCAGCATGACCGCATTGCCGCTGGTGGAAACCGAGCAGGGTGAGATTGCAGCTTACATTCCCACCAATCTGGTTTCGATCACCGACGGCCAAGTCTATCTCGATCAAAACCTGTTCGCCGGCGGCTGTCTGCCGGCCATTGATATCACTAAATCGGTTTCGCGTATCGGCGGCAAGGCACAGCACCCGCGGATCAAGGAGGAGGCTGGGCGGATGAAGCTCGACTACCTGCAGTTTCTCGAACTGGAAGTGTTCACCCGCTTTGGTTCGCAACTGGAAGCTTCGATGGAGGCCAAAATTCGACGCGGCCGGCTGCTGCGGGAAATATTCAAGCAGGAGCGGCTGGCGCCACTGCCCATCGAATTCCAGCTCGCCTGGATGGTGGCCTACAACGAGGGCTGGCTCGACTCCCGGGAGATGAACGCGCTTTCCGCCTGCCTGGCCCATCTGGCCCGATGCGTCGAGCAAGGGTCGCTGACACTCGGCGACAGCCGCGAGAAGTGGCAGCAGACGGTGGCGGCATGGATGCGGGAAATGGTCGTGCCATGAGCAAGCGCGGGCAAATCCGGAAGCATCTGGAAACGCTGAACGACATCGGCGGCATCATGGGGGCGATGAAGAACATCTCGCTGATGGAAACTCACAAGCTGGGCCGATTTCTTGCCTTTCAGCACCGGGTATTGGCCGGCATTGAGGCTAGCGCTGCGGACTTCCTGGCGCACCACCCGGAAATCGGCTATCGCCCGGCAGCCGCAGCACCGGGGATCATCGTCGCCATCGGCTCGCAAAGAGGATTTTGCGGCGATTTCAACGAGTCGTTGGCCCAGACCCTGCGTCATCACTGGCGCCAGACGGCAGACAATCCTTCCGATCTCCTGATTGTCGGTCGCCGACTGGCGGCAAAACTTGGCCAGGAGTTGCGTATCACGGCGACCTTCGACGGCCCCAGCGTCGCCGAGGAAGTACGGCCTGTGCTGCAACGCCTGATGGATGCGCTTGGCGAATTGCAGCCGCGAGCGGGCGAACACGGACTGCTCACCGTATCGGTCTTCGCCCATCGCGAAGGGGAAAATCAGGTGAGTGTACGCTCCATCCTGCCGGTGCCGAATCCGGGACAGGCTACCCCGTGCTTCGCCGATTCTCCCTTGCTGAACCTGGCGGCCCCGAAATTCTTTTCCGAGCTGGCCCGCCACTACCTGTGGGCGCAGATGCACGATGTGTTCTACGGCTCGCTGATGGCGGAAAATCGCCGTCGTCTGCAGCACATGGAAGGCGCCATGCAGCGCATGGAAGAGAACGCCGACCAGTTACAGCGCAAGTACAACCTGTTGCGCCAGGAAGAAATCACCGAAGAAATTGAGGTCATCATGTTGAGCAACGAAGCCTTGCAGCGATCTCGCCAGACCCGAGCAGACACGGCAAGATGAGCGACTGCATCGAAGAGCCCGCCGCTACACAGGATAACGCCGAATCCTGCGTGTACTGCGGCTCACGTTCCACCGACAGGCTCTATGTCCCATTGGCCGAAGGTTGTGCTTGCGAGCACTGCTTTCTCGAACGGCGCAAGCAGTCGATATGCATGGGCGAAGAACTCAATGATCTGCTGGTGGAAACGCTGATGGCGGCGCTGGATTTGCGGGAGCGCGAAACGGGCCTGCATTCAAAGCGGGTCGCCTGCCACACCCTGGTGTTGGCAAGACACTTTTATACCGATCAAGCCATCCTCAAACAGGTGTATTGGGGTAGCTTGCTGCACGATATCGGCAAGATCGGTGTGCCCGATGCGATCCTGCTCAAGACCGATCACCTCACGGAAGAGGAATGGAAAGTCATGCGCCGGCACCCTGGTGCCGGATACGACATCCTGGCCCAGATTCCCCATTTGGCGACCGCCGCCGATATCGTGCTTTGCCATGAGGAACGGTTCGATGGATCGGGCTATCCCCGTGGTCTGTGCGGTGACGCTATTCCGCTGCCGGCGCGTTTGTTCGCGATTATCGACACGCTGGATGCGATTACCTCGAATCGGCCGTACCGACAGGGGCTCGATTTCGATGCGGCGAAGAATGAAATCGTGAGGATGTCGGGTAGTCAGTTCGATCCCGCTGCGATCAAGGTATTTCTTGCCGAAGAGGATCGCTTGCGGGAAATGGTGGCGCTTCAATGCGCGATTCCATTTCATGCACAGGCAAGGTGACATGCGCGAAACTGCTGATTGCCTGAAAACCCGTTATCAATCGCAGCTCGATCTGATTCGCGGCATTTGTGGCGCTGGTTTAGGGTGCTATGAAAGGACGGCCGAAATCAAAACGGCAAACATCGCCGAATGAATCCTGACAGAAATGTAATCAGAAAGTCATGTTGCCGACGGTGGCTCGCGTGTAGAGTGCGTCTTGTCCAAGGTATTCGGACAAACCAAGATTTCCTCACCCGCAACTATTTGGAGAAATTGCCATGAAACTGAAATCCATCCTTGCTACGAGCCTGTTTGCTGCCACTGCCATTCTTTCCGCCGGTGCATACGCCGCTACCGATACCGGCAAAGGCGCTGATGCTGCGGCTCCCGCCACCGACATCCAAACTGACAAAAAGGTAAAGCCGCATTCGCACGTCGAGGAAAAAACCGGGGTGCCGCAAAAGGCGCCGTCGGAAACCGCGCCCGCAAGGAAAAATGCCGCGAAGGACAAGTCCAAGCACTATCATCCACGTGACATGAAGTAAGCCCGGATCAGTCGCAGGGTCTTCGCCTGCATAGGGTCTGCAGCGCATGACTTCGGCGTACCCGGATCGGCGGCCGGTGCTGCCGGTCACGCTCCGAAAGCGTATGTTTATGCAGTGATATCCGACGGGAGATGCGGCAATGGAGCAGCATGGACAGGAACCTGAGACCGGACCGATGGAGCGGCGGGCGAAAATCGTCTGGATCGTTTTTGCCGCGATCGCCGTTTTTTACCTGTGGACCGAGCATCGCGCCCATTTGCTGGGTGTCTTGCCCTTTCTGTTGGTGCTGGCCTGCCCGCTGATGCATGTATTCATGCATGGCGGTCATGGGCATGGCGAAGGAGACCGGAAGCATCGTGATGAGGAGGCCAACAAATGAGCGAGAGCGCCCCCGCCTACGGGCTCTGGTCCTTGGTGCTGCTCAATTCGGCCGTTTTCATCATTTTCGCCTTCAGCTTCTACAAGCCGAAGAGTTCCCGCGACTGGCGCAGCTTCGGCATGTATTCGGCCTTCATCGTCGCCTTGTTCACCGAGATGTACGGTTTCCCGCTGACCATTTATCTGTTGTCGGGCTGGCTGACGCAGCGTTTTCCCGGCGTCGACTTTCTCTCCCATGATGCCGGCCACCTGCTGGAAGTGATGTTCGGCTGGCGCGCCAATCCGCACTTCGGCCCTTTCCACATCCTCAGCAATGTATTGATCCTGGGCGGTTTCTGGCTGCTGGCCGCGGCCTGGAAAGTGCTCTACCGTGCCCAGCGCGCGCATCGCCTGGCGGTGGCCGGGCCGTATGCACGCATCCGTCATCCCCAGTACGTCGCTTTCGTCCTCATCATGTTCGGTTTCCTGTTGCAGTGGCCGACCCTCGTCACCCTCGTCATGTTTCCGGTTCTGGTTGCCGTTTATGCGCGCCTGGCCCGCCGCGAGGAAGCGGAGGTGCAGATCGAGTTCGGCGCTGCCTACCGGGAATACCAGGCGCGGACCCCGGCGTTCATTCCGCATTTCAATGACGCGTCCGCCCCGGGAAAGTCGTCATGAGTCATGCCGGCCACCACGATGCAGCGGTTCGCCATGAGCATGTGGCTGATCCCGCTGTCGACGGGACGATCTACACCTGTCCGATGCATCCGGAAATCCGCCAGCCGGCGCCGGGCGTCTGCCCCAAGTGCGGCATGACGCTGGAGCCGATGTTGCCGTTCCTTGACGATGAGGAAAATCCGGAGCTGGTGGATTTCCGTCGCCGCTTCTGGTGGACGCTGCCACTGACGGTGGTGGTGACGGTACTCGCCATGATCGGCCATCGCCTGGAACTGCTGGCGCCGCAAAACCAGAGCTGGGTCGAGTTTATCCTGGCGTCGCCCGTCGTACTCTGGGCAGGCTGGCCGTTTTTCGTGCGTGGCGTCCGTTCGATTGCGACGCGCAATCCCAACATGTGGACGCTGATCGGTTCAGGCGTCGCCGCCGCCTATTTTTACAGCGTGGTCGCTACCGTGATGCCGGATGCGTTTCCCGCGTCCTTCGCTGCTCACGGTCGGGTCGGCGTGTATTTCGAGGCGGCGGCGGTCATCGTTTCGCTGACCCTGCTGGGGCAGATATTCGAGTTGCGGGCACGCTCCCAGACCTCGGCGGCGATCAAGTCCCTGCTCGGCCTGGCGCCCAAGACCGCGCGGCGCATCGGCGCCGATGGCAGCGAGGAAGACATCCCGCTGACCCATGTCCATGTCGGCGACCGGCTGCGGGTGCGCCCCGGCGAGAAGGTGCCGGTGGATGGCGTGGTGGAGGAAGGACAAAGCGCAGTAGATGAGTCGATGCTTACCGGCGAGCCTCTTCCCGTATCCAAGGAATCCGGCGACAAGCTGATCGGGGCGACGATCAATGCCAATGGCAGCCTGATCATGCGCGCCGAGAAAGTCGGCGCTGCTACTACGCTGGCGCAAATTGTGCAGATGGTCGCCCAGGCGCAGCGCTCGCGGGCGCCGATGCAACGGTTGGCGGATGTGGTCGCGGGCTACTTCGTGGTGGCGGTGATGAGCATCGCTGTGCTCACCTTCTTTGGATGGGGCTGGTTCGGCCCCGCGCCGAGCTGGGTGTATGGCCTGATCAATGCGGTCTCGGTGCTGATCATCGCCTGCCCCTGCGCCCTCGGCCTGGCGACGCCGATGTCGATCATGGTGGCGACCGGCAAGGCGGCCAGCGTCGGCGTATTGTTCCGCGATGCCGCCGCCATCGAACAGTTGCGCACCATCGACACGCTGATCGTGGACAAGACCGGCACCCTCACCGAAGGCAAGCCGGCCTTTCATCGCGCGGTGGCCGCACCCGGTTTCACGGCGGACGAGGTGCTGCGCATCGCCGCCAGCCTCGACCAGGGCAGCGAGCATCCGCTGGCCCATGCCATCGTCGCCGAGGCGCGGCTCCGGCAACTGGTACTGGACACGCCCGAGGCCTTCGAGTCGGGGTCGGGTATCGGCGTGCGCGGGCAGGTGACGGGCAAGGCGGTGATCCTCGGCAACACCGCCCTGATGGAGGATGAAGCCATCGCCTGGCGGGTGTTGGCGGATGAAGCCGAGGCCTTGCGCAAGGAAGGGGCCAGCGTGATGTATCTGGCAGTGGAACGGCGTCTGGCCGGTCTGGTCGCGGTCGCTGATCCGGTCAAGGCTTCGACAGCGGAAGCGCTGGCCGGACTCAAGGCCGCCGGCATCCGGGTCATCATGGCCACCGGCGATGGGCTGACCACGGCCCGGGCGGTAGCTTCGCGCCTGGCGATTGATGAGGTTCATGGCGAGGTCAAGCCGCGCGACAAGGTCGAACTGGTCGATCGCTTGCAGCGCGAAGGGCGCAAGGTTGCCATGGCCGGCGATGGCATCAACGATGCGCCGGCCCTGGCCAAGGCCGATGTCGGCATCGCCATGGGCACCGGTACCGATGTCGCCATGAACAGCGCCCAAGTGACGCTGGTCAAGGGCGATCTGCGCGGCATCCTGCGGGCGCGGGCGCTGTCGGTGGCGACCGTGGACAACATGCGCCAGAACCTGGCGTTCGCTTTTCTCTACAACGCGCTCGGCGTACCTCTGGCCGCCGGGCTGCTTTATCCCTTCAGCGGCTTGCTGCTCTCGCCCCTGATCGCGGCCCTGGCGATGAGTTTCAGTTCGGTCTCGGTCATTACCAATGCGTTGCGCTTGCGGCGGATTGAAATATAGAGAGACCTTCTGCTCGACGGCTGCCGTATCGCCGGAAGATCAAATGGCCTTTGCCGGAAATCGGCGCCGTATTGCCGGCAGGCAGGCCAGTGCCGCCAGCAGGAGCGCCAGCGCGTTGCCCCAGCGCGCGTAGGGCGTGAGGCCGGTGTAGCCTTGCGCCGGGACGACCAGCGCGGCAGTGGAGAACGGCGGCAAGGCGGCGGCGATCGTGCCATCGGGAGCGATCATCGCGGTCATGCCGGTGTTGGTGGCGCGCAATATCGTGCGTCCGGTTTCGATGGCGCGCATCCGGGCGATTTGCAGGTGCTGCGGTTGCGCCAGCGAGTCGCCGAACCAGGCGGTGTTGGAGAGGTTGATCAGCAGGGTCGCTTCGGGCAGTGCGCTGAGCAGTTCTTCGCCGAAGAGGTCTTCGTAGCAGATGTTGGGCGCGATTTTTTGCTCCCCGAGAATGAGTGGCGGCTGTCGTGGCGCCCCGGCAGTGAAATCCGACATCGGAATATGGGCGAAGCGGAAGAACCAGGAAAATCCGGGCGGGGCGTATTCGCCAAAAGGCACCAGGTGGCGCTTTGCGTAGGCGCTGGCCTGAAAAGTCGGCGTCAGCAAGACGGCGCCGTTGGCGTAGCCGCCGTCCTTGGTGTTGATGGCGACGCCGAGCAGCGCCGGGCCGTGTTGCGTCAGGGCGCGCAGTACGTCGCGCGGTACTTCGTTGAAGAACAGCGGCAGCGCGGTCTCGGGTAATACGGTGAGATCGGCCGGATGGGTTTTGGCGAGTTGCAGATAGGTGTCGATCGAGAGCGCCAGGCGTTTTGGATCCCACTTCAGGCTTTGCGGGACGTTGCCTTGCAGCAATGCGACATTGAGCGGCGTGCCGACGGGGCGCGTCCACTGCATCTGCCGCAGCAAGGCGCCGCCGGCGAGGAGCAGGGCGATGGCGAGCCATGCCCAGGGTTTTTTCCAGCCCGTTGCGAACAGCGTACCGATGAGGCTGGCGATCAGCGCGACGAGGAAGCCGACGCCATACACGCCGAGCACCGCGCCCCAGCCGGCGAGCGGGCTGGGCGGGCTTTGCGAGTAGCCGACGGCAAGCCAGGGGAAGCCGGTGAACACGGTGCCGCGCAGCCATTCGGTGAGCGTCCATAGGCCGGCGAACAGGAGCGCGTCACGCCAGGGGACGGTGTGCTGTTGCCGGCGGGCAAAGAGCCCGCCGGCCAGGGCGGGGAAGAGGGCGAGGGTGAGGCAGAACAGCAGCGTGGCCACGCCGGCAAGGGGCGGCGCCATGTCCCCGAATTCACTGAGGCTGACATAGACCCACGAAACGCCGGTGAGAAAGCAGCCCAGGCCCCAGGCCAGGCCCAGCAGCGCAGCCTGACGGGGTGTCGCAACCCGCTGCCAGAGCAGGAACAGGCCAGCGAGCGAAAAAATCGGCGCTGGCCATACGGGGAAATGCGCGGTGAAATGCGCGGTGAAATACGCATCGAACGGGGCAAAGCCCAGCGTGCAGAGCGCGCCGAGCGCCGCCGCCAGCGCGATGCGGCGCCAGGCCGGCACGGCGGCCGGCTTCATTCCTCTGTGACCGGGGGCAGCAAACCCTTTTGCGGATCGACCAGCAGGGTGTGCACGCGTCGGCTGTCGGCACGCAGCACCTGGAAGCGCAGGCCATCGACATCAATGATCTCGCTGCGTTTCGGCAGCCGGCCGAGACGATGGATGACGAGGCCGCCGACGGTGTCGAATTCTTCGTCAGGAAAACGGGTGCCGAAAGCCGCGTTGAAATCCCCGATTTCGGTCGTGGCCTTGACCCGATAGCGGCCGCTGTTGTCGAGCACAATGTTGTCGGCGGTTTCGTCGAAGTCGTATTCGTCCTCGATGTCGCCGACGATCTGCTCCAGCACGTCCTCGATGGTGACCAGCCCGGCCACGCCGCCGTATTCATCGACCACCAGCGCCATGTGGTTGTGCGAGGCGCGGAACTCGCGCAGCAGCACGTTGAGCCGCTTCGACTCGGGAATGAAGATGGCGGGGCGCAGGGTGTCGCGCAAGTCGACTTCCTTGCCGGCGAAGTAGCGCAGCAGGTCTTTCGCCAGCAGGATGCCGATGACATCATCCTTGCTCTCGTCGATCACCGGAAAGCGCGAGTGCGCGGTTTCGAGCACCCGTTCGATGATGGTCCCGGGCGCCTCGTCGATGCTGACGACATCCATCTGCGCACGCGGCACCATGATGTCGCGCACCGCCATGTCGGCGACCGAGAGCGCCCCTTCGATGATGGACAGCGCATCGGCATCCATCAGGTGACGCTCGAATGCGCTGCGGAGAAGCTGCAGCAGTTGTTCGCGGTCTTCGGGTTCGCGCATCAGGAGCGCGGAAAGACGTTCGATGAGACTGGGGCGACTGGCAGGATCCATGGTTAGAGGTAGGGGTCGGGATAACCCAGGGCTTCGAGTATTTTTCGTTCGCGCGCTTCCATTTTTGCAGCGTCCACAGGGCCGGTTTCGTGGTCGAAACCTTGCAGGTGCAGCATACCATGCACGATGAGATGGGCGAAGTGGGCCGTGAGCGATTTGCCCTGCTGCGCCGCTTCGCGCGCGACCACCGGCAGGCAGACGACCAGGTCGCCCATAAGCGGGCCTTCATCCTGGTAGGGAAAGGAAAGCACGTTGGTGGCGTAGTCCTTGTTGCGGTAGTCGTGGTTGAGCTGCTGTCCTTCATCCGCGTCGACAAAGCGAACCGTGATTTCCGCTGCTCCGGAGCAGGCGGCCGTGACCCAGCGCCGCACTTGATGGCGCGTGGGTGCATTGTCCTTGCCGCCGGGATATTGGATCGACAGGGCGAGCTCAGGCTGGGGGCGCGGCATGCTGCTCGTAGGCTTCGACGATGCGGGCGACCAGCGGGTGGCGCACGACATCGGAGCTGTCGAAATCGGTGAAGGCCAGGCCGCGCACGTCGGCCAGAATCCGGCGCGCCTCGGAGAGGCCGGATTTCTGCCCGCGCGGCAGGTCGATCTGCGTTGTGTCGCCGGTAACGACGGCCTTGGCGCCGATGCCGATGCGGGTGAGGAACATTTTCATCTGCTCCGGCGTGGTGTTCTGCGCCTCATCGAGAATGATGAAGGCGTGATTGAGAGTGCGCCCGCGCATGTAGGCGAGCGGTGCGATCTCGATGCTCTGGCGCTCGAACAGTCGCCCCGTTTTTTCGGCGCCCATCAGGTCATAGAGCGCGTCATAGAGCGGGCGCAGGTAGGGGTCGATCTTCTGTGCCAGATCGCCCGGCAGGAAGCCGAGTCGCTCCCCTGCCTCGACAGCGGGGCGGGTCAGGATGATGCGGCTGACCTGGTCGCGCTCGAAGGCGTCGATGGCCGAGGCGACGGCCAGATAGGTCTTGCCGGTGCCGGCCGGGCCGATGCCGAAGGTGATGTCGTGGCTCTGGATGTTTTTCAGGTAGGTGACCTGGTTGGGCGTGCGCCCGTGCAGGTCGGTTTTTCGCGTCAGCAGGCTGCTGGCTGGGGGTGTGGGGGCATTCTGGTTGCGGGCAATTTCGATCAGGCCGAGTTGCAGGGTGTCGAGCGAGAGCGGTTCGTTCGCCAGGGCGTAAAAGTATTCCAGCGCCTTCTCCGCCAGCCTTGCGGCGGAAAGCTCGCCGTTGATCTGGCAATGCTCGCCGCGACGGCTGATGACAACATTGAATGCGGTTTCGATCTGGCGCAAGTTCTCATCGAGCGGGCCGCAGAAGTTCTGCAGGCGGGCGTTGCCGGAGGGGGCGAGAGTGACAGTGATTCTCCGTGCGGCCGCTGGCCTGGTGGTCACCATGTGCGGCTGGCCGGGGACGGGTGTTGCGGCGTTTGCTGCCGGTCGAGATCGACGGTGGACAGATCAATTGGCGCAGAAGTCGGCGCGGGCGAGACGGCGATTGCGGTGGCCTGGCCGGGCGAGTTGGCAGCCTGGCCTGGTGCACTGGCAGCGATCAGGATTGCAAAGAGGGCGTAATCAAAAAGTTTGATGCTCATCGACAATTTTCTCCTTCAGGAGCTGATGATTTCACCGCGCAGGGTGTGCGGCATCGCAGCGGTGATGGTGACTTCAACGAAGTGGCCGATCAGGCGTGCGTCGCCGGCAAAGTTTACAACGCGGTTATTTTCCGTGCGTGCGGCCAGTTCGTCGGTATTTTTGCGGGCGTGACCTTCGATCAGGACGCGTTGCACCGTTCCGACCATTGCCGTGCTGACGGCAAATGCCAGTTCATCGATGCGTTTTTGAAGACGCGCCAGACGCTGCGCCTTCACTTCCTGCGGTGTGTCGTCCCGCAATTCTGCCGCCGGCGTACCGGGGCGCGGGCTATAGATGAAGGAGAAGCTGCTATCGAAAGCGAGATCTTCGATCAGTTGCATGGTCTTTTCAAAATCATCCTCGGTCTCCCCGGGAAAGCCGACGATGAAATCGGACGAGAGCGAGAGTTCGGGGCGCGCGGCGCGGAGCTTGCGTATCAGCGACTTGTATTCGAGCACGGTGTAGCCGCGCTTCATCGCGGCCAGAATGCGGTCGGAACCGGACTGGACTGGCAGATGCAGGTGCGAGACCAGTTTTGGCACACGGCGGTAGGTGTCGATCAGACGCGGGGTGACTTCGCGTGGATGCGAGGTGGTATAGCGGATGCGTTCGAGACCATCGAATTCGGCAATGGCCTCAATGAGGAAGGCGAGATCGGCGTGGTCGCCGTCATCCATCAGGCCCTGGTAGGCATTGACGTTTTGCCCCAGCAGGGTGACCTCGTGCACGCCTTGCGCCACCAGCCCGGCAACTTCGGCGAGGACATCGGCCAGCGGCCGCGAAACCTCCTCGCCCCGAGTGTAGGGCACGACGCAAAAGGTGCAGTACTTCGAGCAGCCTTCCATGATCGAGACGAAAGCCGTTGCCCCCGCGACTTTTGCCGCCGGCAAGGCATCGAATTTTTCAATTTCAGGAAATGAGATATCAACTTGCGATTGCCCGCTGGCACGGCGCGCTGCAATCAATTGCGGCAGACGGTGCAGGGTTTGCGGGCCGAAGACGACATCGACGTAGGGCGCGCGCTTGACGATGGTTGCGCCTTCCTGGCTGGCAACGCAGCCGCCGACGCCGATGATGAGGTTCGGATTGGCCTGCTTGAGCGGGCGGATGCGCCCCAGGTCATGAAAAACCTTTTCCTGGGCTTTCTCGCGGATCGAACAGGTATTGAAAAGAATGATGTCGGCTTCTTCGATATTCTCGGTCTTGATTGTTCCTTCCGGGCCGGCCAGGACATCGATCATTTTGTCGGAGTCGTACTCGTTCATCTGGCAGCCAAAGGTGCGGACGAACACTTTTCTGGTCATTTTCTGAGGGAAGGCCATAAGCTGAAAGAGCATAAATTATAGAGCAGTCATCGAGCCTGCTCTTTGCTACCATTGCGGCCATGAAATCCGCAGTGGTTCTCCTTTCGGGCGGGCTCGACTCCGCGACGGTGCTGGCATTGGCAAAGCAGCAAGGTTTTGACTGCCATTGCCTGTCACTGGATTATGGGCAAAAGCATGCCGCCGAGCTGTTTGCTGCGCAGCGTGTGGTGGCCGCGCTGGGCGCGACAAGCCATCGCGTGCTCAAGCTGGATCTCGGGCAACTCGGTGGCTCTGCCCTGACCGATGCGTCGATCGCGGTGCCAACGGGCGGGGTGCGGCCGGGAATTCCCGTTACGTATGTTCCTGCGCGCAACACCATCATGCTTTCACTGGCGCTGGCGTGGGCCGAGATACTGGGCGCCAGGGATATTTTTGTCGGGGTCAATGCGGTTGATTATTCGGGCTACCCCGATTGCCGGCCGGAGTTCATTCGTGCGTTCGAGGCATTGGCAAATCTGGCGACAAAGGCCGCTGTCGAAGGCCAGGTGCTCAAGGTTCATGCGCCATTGATCGAAATGAGCAAGGCGCAGATTATTGCCTGCGGTATGGCGCTGGATGTCGACTACAGCCTGACGGTCTCCTGTTATCAGGCGGATACGAGGGGCCGTGCTTGCGGCGTCTGTGATTCCTGTCGCTTGCGGCACGAGGGTTTTGTTGCCGCCGGAGTTGAGGATCCGACCCGTTATGCCGGCTAAAGCGGAAAGCAGTGCGGCCGGAAGCGACAGGGGCATCCCGGAGCGGGATTGCCAAATTTGTTTGACAGTGGTTTCGATGATTGGTTAGAATGCTCGGCTTTCCGTAAGGCGCCGGTAAATATAGCTTAGCAGGGGCGCTGACCGGGTCATTGAAGCAAGCAAGGAATACGCAAATGAAAACATTTTCTGCCAAGCCGCAAGAAGTTCAGCATGACTGGTTTGTCGTTGATGCGGCGGATAAGGTGCTCGGCCGTCTGGCTGCCGAGATTGCGCGTCGTTTGCGTGGCAAGCACAAGACCATCTACACTCCCCACGTTGATACCGGCGATTACATCGTTGTGGTGAACGTCGATAAGTTGCGTGTTACCGGCAACAAGGCGCAGGACAAGAAATACTATCGGCACACGGGCTACCCGGGTGGAATTTACGAAACCAACTTTACCAAGCTGCAGCAGCGTTTTCCGGAGCGTGTGCTTGAAAAGGCGGTCAAGGGAATGCTGCCGAAGGGTCCGCTGGGCTATGCAATGATCAAGAAAATGAAATGCTACGCCGGGAGCGCTCACCCGCACGCTGCGCAGCAACCCCAGTTGCTGGATATTTAACAAGAAGCGCCGGAAATTCAAGGAGTCCCCATGGCAGTCACACAATATTATGGTACCGGTCGCCGCAAAACGGCTATTGCTCGTGTTTTCCTTCGCACCGGCAGCGGCAAGTTCGTGGTTAACGATAAACCGGTCGACGAGTTTTTCTCGCGCGAAACAGGCCGTATGGTGGTGCGTCAGCCGCTTGAGCTGACGCAGCACATGACCACGTTTGACATAATGGTCAATGTGGTCGGCGGCGGTGAATCGGGCCAGGCTGGCGCTGTTCGGCATGGTATTACGCGCGCCTTGATTGAATATGATGCGACGCTGAAACCCGCTTTGTCGGGCGCCGGTTTTGTCACGCGCGATGCGCGTGAGGTGGAACGTAAAAAGGTTGGCTTCCGCAAGGCACGCCGCCGCAAACAGTTCTCGAAGCGCTAAGCTTCGGTGCGGCAAGCTTCGCTTGTTGTCAGAAAAGCCGCCTTCGGGCGGCTTTTTCGTCTGTGGTGCGCCCGCTACGCGTCGGATGAAATACAAACCGGAATTACGGGTTACCATTTCTTTTTTGCTGGAGTCGCAACATGATCAAGGTGGGTATTGTTGGCGGTACGGGCTATACCGGAGTTGAATTGCTGCGATTGCTGGCGCGGCACCCTGAAGCTGAACTGCGGGCCATTACATCGCGTGGCGAGGCCGGGACGGCCGTTGCCGACATGTTCCCCAGTCTGCGTGGGGTAGTCGGACTGGCGTTTTGTGATCCGAAGGATGCGCCGCTGGCTGAATGCGATGTCGTGTTTTTCGCCACGCCCAACGGGATCGCGATGCAGCAGGCAGCAAGCTTGCTCGAGGCGGGAGTACGGGTCATTGATCTGGCGGCCGATTTTCGCATCAGGAATGTTGCCGAGTGGGAAAAATGGTATGGCATGACCCACGCCAGTCCAGACCTGGTCGCCGATGCCGTGTACGGCTTGCCCGAGGTGAATCGGACAGAAATTCGTCACGCCCGCTTGGTGGCTAATCCAGGTTGTTATCCGACAGCGACACAGCTTGGTTTGTTGCCTCTGGTCGAGGCGGGATGCATAGACCTGAATCATCTGATTGCCGACGTCAAATCGGGTGTTTCCGGAGCTGGACGCAAGGCCGAGACGCATACGCTGTTTGCGGAAGCCGCTGATAATTTCAAGGCGTATGGAGTATCCGGACATCGTCACCTGCCTGAAATCCGGCAGGGCCTTGCGCGCGCCGCCGGCAGTGATGTTGGTTTGACGTTCGTTCCCCATCTCACGCCGATGATTCGTGGCATTCACGCCACGATGTATGCCCGGATTACGCGGGAAGAGGATTTTCAAGCGCTGTTTGAGCGGCGCTATGCCGGTGAGCCGTTCGTCGATGTGATGCCGCCGAAATCCCACCCGGAGACGCGCTCGGTGCGTGCGGCCAACACCTGTCGTATTGCGATTCACCGGCCGCAAGATGGGGATACTCTGGTCGTACTTTCGGTCATCGACAACCTTGTCAAGGGAGCTGCCGGGCAGGCGGTTCAAAACATGAACATCATGTTCGGCTTCGACGAATGCACCGGCCTGTTTCACGTTCCCGTTTTGCCTTGATGTTGCGGCGGCTGCGTGGCCGCTTTGGCGTTTCGGCGCGACGGGTAGCTGTGCGTACGCATTTGCCATGGCATTTGCGGCTCCTGTCAATCGCCGTTCTGACGGGAGTCTCATTGGCGATTGCGGGATGGATATACGATGCCGGTCGTCAGTTCGCTGGATTTGACCAAAGCGCCAGTGAACGTGATCTAACCGTGTTGCGCGAACGCGTCGCGAAACTACAGACGGAGCTTGAGTCGGTACGCAAAGTGGCTAACTCCAGCGAGAGCAGGTTGCACATCGAGAGTACGACCCAGGAGCGGTTAGCGGCCCAGCTCAAGCTGCTGGAGGAGGAAAACACGCACCTCAAGGCCGATCTGGCAATGTTCGAGAATCTGGCCGGAGGGCAGGCAGGAGAAGAAAGTTTGACCATAAGCCAATTACAGGTTTCCCCTGCCGGTAGTGCCGGCACCTACCGTTACCGGTTCTTGTTGATTCAGGCCAAGGATAAGGCGCAACAGGAATTTCGGGGTGAACTACAACTTATTGCGACCGTGCAGCGTGGAAGCGAGGCTGTTATCATGCCACTGCGCATCGTCGATGGCAGCAGCGATGGTCTGTACAAGGTCAACTTCCGCTACTTCCGGCGGTTTGAGGGTACATTCAATGTTGCTGCCGGAATGCAAATTCAACGTGTCGAGGCTCGCCTGATGCAGGGCGGGGTGATTAAAGCCAGCCAGAGCGTGGTGCTGTAATCGGCATTGGCTGAAGAGTGGGAGGCTGACTGTGTTTGGTAAGAAATCCAGCAAACCGCAAGGGCGTATCGATACCCTGATTGGTGCGGGCACCTCAATCGTGGGGGATATTAGTTTTACTGGGGGGCTGCGCGTTGATGGTGAGGTGAAAGGTAATGTGCGCGGAGCCTGCGATCAGCCGACGACGCTGGTTATCAGTGAGCATGCGCGTATCGAGGGGGAGATATCGGTTTCCCATCTGGTAATAAATGGGACAGTAATCGGGCCGGCCCACGCCAGCGAGTTTCTTGAACTTCAGAGCAAAGCACGGGTCACAGGCGATGTTGAATACAGTATGATTGAACTCCACCTTGGAGCCGTAGTTCAAGGACGCCTGGTACACCAAGGGGCATCAGCAAAGGCAGTAGAACTGAAACTTGCGGCGAGCAATTGAGCCGCGATTGAAGCCATGGTTTCACCGCGCAAAACATAGTGCGCCTTCCAGATTTGATTTACAGGAGATCATCATGAATGCACCCGCCGAAATGCCGGCACCGTTTAATTTCACAGAGAGTGCGGTCAGTAAGGTAAAGGAACTGATTGCCGAGGAAGGCAATCCAGAGCTCAAGTTGCGGGTATTCGTAACGGGGGGCGGATGCTCCGGTTTTCAGTACGGGTTTACGTTCGACGAGGTGGCCAATGAAGACGATACGGCCTTGGTAAAGGACGGCGTAACTTTGCTGATTGATCCAATGAGCTATCAGTATCTGGTCGGCGCTGAAATTGATTACAGTGAAGGACTTGAGGGTTCCCAGTTCGTGATCAAAAATCCGAATGCAACCAGCACCTGCGGGTGCGGCTCCTCCTTCTCAGCCTGATTGCAAAGCAAGTGAAGAGACCCGCCTGGCGTTTGGCGCCCGGTGGTTGCTCTTGTCTTCAGGCTGTATTCAAGCCGGGTAAATCGCGCCCAGAATCCGTGGGCCGGTCGCTCCGGTAGCTGCTGGCAGGTTGCCGGGCTGGCCGGTTAACGTGCGCCATGCCAGCCAGGCAAAAGCGACCGCTTCCACCCAGTCGGGCGGCTGGCCCAAAAAGTCGGTGCTGGCAATACGGCAATCCGGGAGATGATGGCGCAGGCGCTCCATCAGCGTGGTGTTGTGAACACCGCCACCGCAGACCAGCAACTCTGCCGGGATGCCGCACCACTGCTGAATGGCTTCCTTGACGCTAACCGACGTAAGTTCAAGCAGGGTTGCTTGCACATCCTCCGGGCGTTCGCTTCCGTCAAGAAATTCAGTCAGCCAGGGTAAGTTAAATTCGTCGCGGCCGCAGCTTTTGGGTGGGGCTGTGCGGAAAAACTCATGTGCTGCAAGTTTGCCCAGCAGCGCCGGCTGGAGGCAGCCTTGTGCAGCCCAATGTCCGCCAGCATCGTAGCGCTTTCCGGTATTGAACTCTGCCCAGGCGTCCATCAATACGTTGCCGGGACCGCAGTCGAAGCCCCATGCAGATCGATTGGGGTTCAGGTCGGTCAGGTTGGCGATACCACCCAGGTTAAGGACGATCCTGTGCAGACTCGGGCTGCCAAAAACCTCTGCATGGAATGCGGGAACCAGAGGCGCACCTTGCCCCCCGGCTGCAATGTCACGGCTGCGAAAATCCGCGATGACGGTAATCCCGGTCAGCTCCGCAAGCAGTGCGGGGTTGTTGATCTGCAGGCTGTAGCCCTCGGCTGGACGGTGCCTTACCGTTTGGCCATGACAGCCAATGGCGGCGATCTGATGCGGGGAAATATTGGTGTTGATTAACACTTGCTGCACGGCCTGTGCATAGCAGCGGGCAAGCTTGTTTGCCAGCAGGGCAGCCACATGGAGTTCGTCATGGCTGGCTGTTTGCAGCCGCAAAGCCTGTTCACGCAAATCAGATGAATAGGGCAGCCACGTGGTTGCCAGGGTTTTGGGTGAGGTTGTGGAAAAGTCAGCAAGAACTGCATCAACGCCATCCAGGCTGGTGCCCGACATCAATCCGATAATCAATGGTGTATTTTTTGGCATGCCAGGTCAGTGTGGGTAAGGCTGGTTTCAGAACCAAATTGACTTGAGGACTGGGTAAGCCAAGCTTGGCCGATGATGATAGGCTAAAATCCCAACCTTCCGCTGAGTCATTCGGATGGCTTGGCAGCATGTGGGCCAGTCTAGCAAATTTTCATTTTTCATAAAACCGGGTTCCCCATCATGGTCGATATTGAATCTCAACTGGCATTGATCAGACGTGGCGTGGGCGAGCTGCTGATTGAGGCCGATCTCGTTGAAAAGCTAAAGGCCGGGCGCCCGTTGCGAATCAAGGCCGGGTTTGATCCGACGGCTCCCGATTTGCACCTTGGACATACGGTGCTCATCAACAAGCTGCGCCACTTTCAGGATTTGGGGCACCATGTAATGTTCCTGATTGGTGATTTCACTGGAATGATCGGTGATCCAACGGGGAAAAACACAACCCGCCCTCCCTTGTCGCGGGAGCAGATTCTTGACAATGCGCGGACGTACCAAGACCAAGTGTTCAAGATACTCGATCCGGACAAAACAGAGATTTGCTTCAACTCGACCTGGTTTGACCCGCTGGGGGCGGCAGGGATGATCAAGCTTGCGGCACAGCATACGGTGGCGCGGATGCTGGAGCGAGACGATTTTTCAAAACGCTACGCACGATCCCAGCCGATTGCAATACATGAATTCCTCTACCCGCTTTGCCAGGGTTATGACTCTGTAGCAATGAAGGCCGATGTCGAGCTTGGCGGCACCGATCAAAAATTCAATCTCCTGGTAGGGCGAGAGCTTCAGAAACATTATGGACAGACGCCGCAGTGCGTATTGATGATGCCTCTGCTGGAGGGGCTGGATGGCATTAACAAGATGTCCAAGTCGCTTGGGAACTACATTGGCATTACCGAGCCACCCAGTGAAATTTTTGGAAAGCTGATGTCTGTATCTGACACTCTGATGTGGCGCTATTTTGATTTGCTGTCTTTTCGTGAAAATAAGGAAATTGCGCGGCTTAAGGCTGAAGTCGAGGAGGGTCGTAATCCGCGGGATGTGAAGGTATTGCTGGCGCAGGAAATTGTTGCCCGGTTTTATTCAAGCAAAGATGCCGAAATGGCACGGCTTGCTTTTGAGGCCCAGTTCCAGCGCGGACTGATGCCCGATGAGATGCGGCTGACCTCAAGCACATCCGACGCGCTAAGGATGATCGCTGCGGGAGGCGTCCGCCTCAACGGCGAGAAAGTAAGCGACCGTGATCTGGTGCTTGATGCTGGTTCGATTGTTGTTTTGCAAGTAGGGAAAAGGAGGTTTGCCCGGGTGACACTGGTTTGAGGTATCTGTGCGCATCAGCCATCATCAATTTGCACCGATAATTTTCACAAACTGCTTTACAGCTTCAGAAAGCTTCCCTATAATTCTGCCTCTCTGCTGGATGCGGAACGAAGCCTGGAAGCGAGAAGGCGGGAGCAAGTTCTTTAAAAAATTGAACAACCGATAGGTGTAGGTGTTTGCCTGGCTGGTGGTGACAGTAGGATGATGCGCTGAAATCGAAGGCGCGTTATCTGATGGACGCTGGGCTGAAAGGCCTGGCTGAAATGTAGTTCTGAGCCTGAGGGTGAAGGATCTGCTGTTGCTGGATGCTAAACAAAAGAAGCAAACACTTACACAAAGAAATAAAGTTGGGCGCAAGCCTGGCTCTGAAGATTTGTTTGAGTGAGTTTAAACAAGATTGAACTGAAGAGTTTGATCCTGGCTCAGATTGAACGCTGGCGGAATGCTTTACACATGCAAGTCGAACGGCAGCACGGGGGCAACCCTGGTGGCGAGTGGCGAACGGGTGAGTAATGTATCGGAACGTACCCAGTCGTGGGGGATAACTATCCGAAAGGATAGCTAATACCGCATACGTCCTGAGGGAGAAAGCGGGGGATCGCAAGACCTCGCGCGATTGGAGCGGCCGATATCGGATTAGCTAGTTGGTGAGGTAAAGGCTCACCAAGGCGACGATCCGTAGCGGGTCTGAGAGGACGACCCGCCACACTGGAACTGAGACACGGTCCAGACTCCTACGGGAGGCAGCAGTGGGGAATTTTGGACAATGGGCGCAAGCCTGATCCAGCCATTCCGCGTGAGTGAAGAAGGCCTTCGGGTTGTAAAGCTCTTTCAGCGGGGACGAAACGGTCAGCTCTAATAAAGCTGGCTAATGACGGTACCTGCAGAAGAAGCACCGGCTAACTACGTGCCAGCAGCCGCGGTAATACGTAGGGTGCGAGCGTTAATCGGAATTACTGGGCGTAAAGCGTGCGCAGGCGGTTCTATAAGACAGATGTGAAATCCCCGGGCTTAACCTGGGAACTGCGTTTGTGACTGTAGGACTTGAGTGTAGCAGAGGGGGGTGGAATTCCACGTGTAGCAGTGAAATGCGTAGAGATGTGGAGGAACACCGATGGCGAAGGCAGCCCCCTGGGTCGACACTGACGCTCATGCACGAAAGCGTGGGGAGCAAACAGGATTAGATACCCTGGTAGTCCACGCCCTAAACGATGTCAACTAGGTGTTGGGGGAGGAGACTTCCTTAGTACCGCAGCTAACGCGTGAAGTTGACCGCCTGGGGGCCGCCTGGGGAGTACGGTCGCAAGATTAAAACTCAAAGGAATTGACGGGGACCCGCACAAGCGGTGGATGATGTGGATTAATTCGATGCAACGCGAAAAACCTTACCTACCCTTGACATGTCCGGAATCCTGCTGAGAGGTGGGAGTGCTCGAAAGAGAGCCGGAACACAGGTGCTGCATGGCTGTCGTCAGCTCGTGTCGTGAGATGTTGGGTTAAGTCCCGCAACGAGCGCAACCCTTGTCATTAGTTGCCATCATTTAGTTGGGCACTCTAATGAGACTGCCGGTGACAAACCGGAGGAAGGTGGGGATGACGTCAAGTCCTCATGGCCCTTATGGGTAGGGCTTCACACGTCATACAATGGTCGGTACAGAGGGTCGCCAACCCGCGAGGGGGAGTGAATACGTTCCCGGGTCTTGTACACACCGCCCGTCACACCATGGGAGTGGGTTCCACCAGAAGTAGGTAGTCTAACCGCAAGGAGGGCGCTTACCACGGTGGGGTTCATGACTGGGGTGAAGTCGTAACAAGGTAGCCGTAGGGGAACCTGCGGCTGGATCACCTCCTTTCTAGAGCAAAGGCTGGTCAAGCACCTACAACCTATCGGTTGTTTAAATCAAACAGCGGGTCTGTAGCTCAGCTGGTTAGAGCACCGCCTTGATAAGGCGGGGGTCGTTGGTTCGAACCCAACCAGACCCACCACCATCAAGGGTTGGGATGCAGGCAGTTAAGGCCCGGCAAGACACGGGGGATTAGCTCAGCTGGGAGAGCACCTGCTTTGCAAGCAGGGGGTCGTCGGTTCGATCCCGTCATCCTCCACCAGAAGCTTGGTACCCGGCAGAAGTGAAGCGTAACGCGTGATGAAAAGGCGAAAGAGGCTTTCATCAGTCGTTACTCGTTACGAGTAAGGTGTTGTTTGATCTTTAAAAATTCGGAAGAAGTAAAGGTGCGATCTCCCGCAAGGGAGGTTGCAAGGGTAGTGATTGTATCTTTGCGCGCTTTTTTGATGCTCATTCTTTGAACCGGCGTGAGTGCAGGAAAGTGCGTATGAAAAACATATTGGTTGCTCCTGTAATGGAACGGCTCTGGGGAACTGGAGCTTAACGTTATAGGGTCAAGTGACTAAGTGCATGTGGTGGATGCCTTGGCGATTACAGGCGATGAAGGACGTGGTAGCCTGCGAAAAGCTTCGGGGAGCTGGCAAACAAGCTTTGATCCGGAGATATCCGAATGGGGAAACCCACTCCGCAAGGAGTAGCCGTAGCTGAATACATAGGCTACAGGCGGCGAACCCGGCGAACTGAAACATCTAAGTAGCCGGAGGAAAAGAAATCAACCGAGATTCCCCAAGTAGTGGCGAGCGAACGGGGAGCAGCCTGCAAGAGATAACGCACTGGTTAGTGGAACAGTCTGGAAAGGCTGGCCATAGTGGGTGATAGCCCCGTACGCGAAAACCAGAGCGCGAGACTAAGTTTGCGACAAGTAGGGCGGGACACGTGAAATCCTGTCTGAAGATGGGGGGACCATCCTCCAAGGCTAAATACTCGTAATCGACCGATAGTGAACCAGTACCGTGAGGGAAAGGTGAAAAGAACCCCGGGAGGGGAGTGAAATAGATCCTGAAACCGCATGCATACAAACAGTGGGAGCCCCTCCTTTAATGGCCTTCGGGGCTTTGACGCCGGCGCATAGCGACGGCGGCAAAAGTCAGAAGGAAGGAGTGAAATGAACCTCTTGGCAATTCGGAGAGAGGGCCATTAAAGGAGGGGTGACTGCGTACCTTTTGTATAATGGGTCAGCGACTTACGTTCAGTAGCAAGCTTAACCGAATAGGGGAGGCGCAGCGAAAGCGAGTCTGATAAGGGCGCTTTAGTTGCTGGGCGTAGACCCGAAACCAGATGATCTATCCATGGCCAGGATGAAGGTGCCGTAACAGGTACTGGAGGTCCGAACCCACTAATGTTGAAAAATTAGGGGATGAGCTGTGGATAGGGGTGAAAGGCTAAACAAATCTGGAAATAGCTGGTTCTCCCCGAAAGCTATTTAGGTAGCGCCTCATGTATCACCATCGGGGGTAGAGCACTGTAATGGTTGGAGGGGTCATTGCGATCTACTCCGCCATAGCAAACTCCGAATACCGGCGAGTGCGAGCATGGGAGACAGACGGTGGGTGCTAACGTCCATCGTCAAGAGGGAAACAACCCAGACCGCCAGCTAAGGTCCCGAAGTCATGGTTAAGTGGAAAACGAGGTGGGAAGGCATAGACAGTCAGGAAGTTGGCTTAGAAGCAGCCATCCTTCAAAGAAAGCGTAATAGCTCACTGATCGAGTCGTCCTGCGCGGAAGATGTAACGGGGCTCAAACCATGCACCGAAGCTGCGGATATGTGCGTTCCACTTTAATTCATTCGACGTGACAAGCTGACAGCGCGAAGCGCTGGCAAAGCGTCCATCAATTCGAGTTGGAGTGAATTAAAGGGAGCGCACATATGGTAGGGGAGCGTTCTGTAGGTCTGCGAAGGTGTGGTGTAAACCATGCTGGAGATATCAGAAGTGCGAATGCTGACATGAGTAGCGATAAAGGGTGTGAAAAGCACCCTCGCCGAAAGCCCAAGGTTTCCTGCGCAACGTTCATCGGCGCAGGGTGAGTCGGCCCCTAAGGCGAGGCCGAAAGGCGTAGTCGATGGGAAACGGGTCAATATTCCCGTACCGATCACAGATGCGATGGGGGGACGGAGAAGGTTAGCTCGGCCGGGTGTTGGACGTCCCGGTTTAAGCGTGTAGGCGTGCTGCATAGGCAAATCCGTGCGGCTTAGCCAAGGCGTGATGACGAGGGCTCATTGAGCCTGAAGTGAGTGATACCCTGCTTCCAGGAAAAGCCTCTAAGCTTCAGTCTGTGATTGACCGTACCGCAAACCGACACAGGTGGGCAGGATGAAAATTCTAAGGCGCTTGAGAGAACTCAGGAGAAGGAACTCGGCAAATTGATACCGTAACTTCGGGAGAAGGTATGCCTCGGTAGTGTGTAGCCCTTCGCGGGCGAAGCATGATGAGGCCGCAGAGAATCGGTGGCTGCGACTGTTTAATAAAAACACAGCACTCTGCAAAGGCGAAAGCCGACGTATAGGGTGTGACGCCTGCCCGGTGCTGGAAGGTTAAGTGATGGGGTGCAAGCTCTTGATCGAAGCCCCAGTAAACGGCGGCCGTAACTATAACGGTCCTAAGGTAGCGAAATTCCTTGTCGGGTAAGTTCCGACCTGCACGAATGGCGTAACGATGGCCACACTGTCTCCTCCTGAGACTCAGCGAAGTTGAAATGTTTGTGAAGATGCAATCTACCCGCGGCTAGACGGAAAGACCCCATGAACCTTTACTGCAGCTTTGCATTGGACTTTGACGGGACCTGTGTAGGATAGGTGGGAGGCGTTGAGACGTGGTCGCCAGATCGCGTGGAGCCAACCTTGAAATACCACCCTGGTGTCGTTGAGGTTCTAACCTTGGTCCGTGAATCCGGATCGGGGACCGTGCATGGCAGGCAGTTTGACTGGGGCGGTCTCCTCCCAAAGAGTAACGGAGGAGTACGAAGGTCTTCTAAGCACGGTCGGACATCGTGCTCATAGTGCAATGGCAAAAGAAGGCTTGACTGCGAGACCCACACGTCGAGCAGGTGCGAAAGCAGGTCATAGTGATCCGGTGGTTCTGTATGGAAGGGCCATCGCTCAACGGATAAAAGGTACTCTGGGGATAACAGGCTGATTCCGCCCAAGAGTTCATATCGACGGCGGAGTTTGGCACCTCGATGTCGGCTCATCACATCCTGGGGCTGTAG
>JACRMV010000004.1 GCA_016235025.1 Rhodocyclales bacterium
ACAGTACGGCACGCAGGTTTTTTTCAATGTCGCCCACGGGCGTCGACGCCATCACCGAGGCAACGCGGGCAGACATTTCCTCGAAAAGTTTTGAATTGATCATGATCGGATTCCTGGCTGGAAATTGAGTCTAGCACAGGGTTTGGGACAGGATTCAAGGTGTTTCAGGAGGCCCTGCCCAAGGAAACTCACGCAAGCCGCACCAACCAGGTGCAGTTTGCGCGCGATGCAAACCATTTGAGTGCATAAAATCTTTTACTGCACCGTAAAAGTCACATTACCTATTGATGTTCAAGGAGTTTTCAGAGCTGGCATGGTCTTCGCATAGATAAGCCTGTTTTTAATCCCTTTTTAATCCCTCAAGGAGAATCAGCATGAAGAAGACCCTGATCGCCGCCGCCGTTAGCGGTATTTTTTCGTTTCCCGCCCTGACATTCGCTGCCGATGTCGAACCGGCCAGTCCGCATACCCTCACCGGCAACCTGACGCTGACCACCGACTACCGCTTCCGCGGCATTTCCCAGACCTTCGAAAAACCCGCGATCCAGGGCGGCATTGACTATTCCCACGCCAGTGGCTTCTACCTAGGCAACTGGAATTCCAATGTCAATTCAGGTGCAGGCTTCCCCGACGGTAACCTTGAAATGGACTTCTACGGCGGTTACAAAACCAGCTTGGGTGATGTCGGTCTTGATATTGGCGGCATTTTTTATTACTACCCGGGTTCCGAGGCGCGCGGTTTGGGGCTTGGCGCCGAATCAGGTGCCGTATCAAACAAAGAAATTTATATTGGCGCGACATGGAAATTCCTCTCCGTGAAGTACTACCACTCGGTAGACGATTATTTTTCGCTACGCGGCGTAGACTCCACCGGGGCTGCGACCGGACAAGACACTAAAGGTTCGAACTACCTGGATATTGGCGCGAGCTATGACCTCGGCAATGGGTGGGGAATTAACGGGCATGTCGGCCACTTGAATTTCAAGAACGTCCATAACGGTGACTACACCGACTGGAAGCTTGGCGTGACCAAGGACGTCAATGGCTGGGTCTTCGCTGCGGCATACATTGGTACCGATGCGAAAGGCCAGTGCACTGGCGCAACAAGCTACCAGCCCTACTGCTTCACGAACTCCAATTCAGATAACGGGGCAGGCGGGATTAACTTTGGCACGAAAGCCAAGGATGCCGGTGACGATACCGTTGTTATCTCTGTAACCAAGGCGTTCTGAGCAAGGCTGTTTGAATAAATAGCGGCGACGGGATATTTCAGGAACCACCAACCCGCCCCGCAACTCACTAAAAGGAATCCATCATGAAACTGGTCACCGCCATCATCAAGCCGTTCAAGCTTGACGAGGTGCGTGAAGCCCTCGCCGCCGTCGGCGTACAGGGCATCACGGTCACCGAAGTCAAGGGTTTCGGCCGGCAGAAGGGGCATACCGAGCTCTATCGCGGCGCCGAATACGTCGTCGATTTTCTGCCCAAGGTCAAGGTCGAAGCCGCCGTCCGCGACGACATCCTGGAACAGGTCATCGAGGCCATCGAGAAATCCGCCAGCACCGGCAAGATCGGTGACGGCAAGATTTTTGTCTTCGATGTCGAGCAAGTCATCCGCATCCGCACCGGCGAAACCGGTGAGGAAGCCTTGTAAGGGAGAACCTCATGAAACAACTATTCGTCATGCTTCTCGTCGCCTGTACGCTGGGGCTTGCCAGCGGCGCCCAGGCCGAAGACGCACCGGCTACTGCGTCGGCCGCAACGGCGACCCCGGCAGCGGCAGACAAGGCCGCCCCGGCGGCCGCTGCCGCGCCGGCTGCAGAGACCGCAGCACCCGCAGCGGCTCCAGCGCCTGCCCCCAACAAGGGCGACACCGCCTGGATGCTGGTATCGACGGCCCTCGTGCTGTTAATGTCGATTCCCGGCCTGGCATTGTTCTATGGCGGTCTGGTACGCAGCAAGAACATGCTCTCGGTGTTGATGCAGGTGTTTGTGGTGTTCTCGCTGATTACTGTGCTCTGGTGCGTCTATGGCTACAGCCTGGCATTCACTGAAGGCAATGCCTTCATCGGCGGATTCGACCGACTGTTCCTCAATGGCGTGTTTGACGCGGCAACCGGGACATTCGCCCTGGCCGCCACGTTCAGCAAGGCCACGCCGATGTACGAACTGGTCTTCGTCGCCTTCCAGGCCACCTTCGCCGCCATCACGGTCTGCCTGATCTTCGGCTCGCTGGCGGAGCGCATCAGGTTTTCCGCGCTGCTGGTGTTCTCGGTGATCTGGTTTACCATCAGCTACCTGCCGGTGGCCCACATGGTCTGGTTCTGGGCCGGCCCGGATGCGTACTCCGCCGCCGATCTGGTCGATGCCACCAACGCCAAGGCCGGCCTGCTCTGGCAATGGGGCGCGCTGGATTTCGCAGGCGGCACGGTGGTGCATATCAACGCCGGCGTCGCCGGCCTGGTCGGTGCCTTCATGCTCGGCAAGCGGATCGGCCTGGGTAAGGAATCCATGTCCCCGCACAGCCTGACAATGACCATGATCGGCGCTTCGCTGCTGTGGTTTGGCTGGTTCGGCTTCAACGCCGGTTCCGCTCTGGAAGCCAACGGCTCCGCCGCACTGGCCTTCATGAACACCTACCTGGCCACGGCCTGCGCTGTGCTCACCTGGATGGCCGCGGAATGGATCATCAAGGGCAAACCCTCGATGCTGGGCGCCGCTTCCGGCGCTGTGGCCGGCCTGGTGGCGATCACCCCGGCCGCAGGGAACGTCGGCATCATCGGCGCCCTTGTCATCGGACTACTGGCCGGCCCGCTCTGCTTCTGGGGCGTCACCGGACTGAAGAAGATGATCGGCGCGGACGATGCGCTCGACGTGTTCGGCGTGCATGCGCTGGGCGGCATCTTCGGCGCCCTGATGACCGGCGTCTTCAACTCGCCCAACCTGGGCGGCCCCGGCTTCTACAACAACTGGTTCGAGATGAAACCCGGCTACGGCGCCATTCTCGATCAGCTGATCGTTCAGGCCAAGGCTGTCGGTCTCACCGTCGTCTGGACTACGGTAGCGGCATTCATCGCCTTCAAGATCGCTGACCTGTTTGTCGGGCTGCGCGTGCCGGAAGACGAGGAGCGCGAAGGCCTGGACATCACCTCCCACGGCGAGTCGGCGTACCACAACTGACCGCTCTGATCTCCCTGCCTGCAGCAGGCAGGGAGACCTTCCCCGATTTTCTTTTCATGGTTTATGGGCGCCCGCAACGGCGCCCATTTTTTGCTCAACGACGACGGGTCAGTTGCCGCAGATCATCCACGATTTCTTTGGAATGGCGCGACGTCTCGACCTGCAAGTAGGTCTTGGCAAGCTTGCCCTCGGGATCGACAAGAAAAGTATAGCGCCGCGCAAACCTGACCACCCACCAGTCTGACAATGCGCCATAGCGGCGGGCGACCGCCGCATTGGAGTCGCTCAGCAGCGGGAAAGGCAAATGGTACTTCGCGGCGAAGGCCTGATGTGACGCCGTGTCATCGACACTCACGCCGACCACCTGCGCGCCCAGTTCGGTCAGCGCTTGCAAGTCGTCGCGAAATGCGCAGGCTTCCTGTGTGCAGCCGGGCGTATCGTCTTTCGGATAAAAGTACAGCACCACCCAGTGGCCGCGCTGGGCATCGAGCCGCCACAGTTTTCCATTCTGGTCCGGCAGCGCAAAAGTCGGCGCTGGCGTACCGGCGAGCGGAACCTCGGCCGCAGCCTGTGACAACCAGAGACAGGTAAAACCGGCGATGAGAGCCTTGGCGGTAATGGAAGGCATGGCAGAAATTGAAACCGGAAATTTTGAACTACAGCGAAACAGTGTGACAGATTACAATAGCGTCACGTCCATGGAAATCACCTGTCTCGCCAATCACTTCCTCATCGCCATGCCCGCCATGGCCGATCCGAATTTTTCCCGAACGCTGACTTACATTTGCGAGCATAACGTCGATGGCGCGCTGGGCATCGTCGTCAATCGCCCCCTGGACATGAGCTTGACCGAGCTCTTCAACCGCGTCGGCATCCCGCTGGAAGAAGGCGAACCGAAACGGCGCTTCGGCGGCCTGCCGGTACATTCCGGCGGCCCGGTGCAGACCGATCGCGGCTTCGTCCTGAATCGTTCAACAACCCAGTGGCAATCTTCGCTGCGGGTGACGGATGAAATCGCGCTCGCCAGTTCGCGCGACATTTTGCAATCCATGGGTAGCACCGGCGAACCCGGCGAGGTGCTGGTGACGCTGGGTTATGCCGGCTGGGCCGCGGGTCAGCTGGAGTGGGAACTGGCGCAAAATGCATGGCTCACGGTCGAAGCCGATCCGCGCATCCTTTTCGAACTCCCGGTGGAAGAACGACTGGCGGCCGCGCTGCAGCAACTCGGCGTGAATTTTGCCAATCTCTCCGGGGTCGCCGGCCATGCCTGACGAGACCTTGCTGGCTTTCGATTTCGGCATCAAGCGCATCGGTGTCGCCCTGGGCGCGACACGGCTCGGTCAGGCACGGGCGCTGGCCTGCATCGATGCCGAAGCCAACGACACCCGCTTCGCGGCCATCGGCAAGCTGATCGCCGAATGGCAACCGACGCGCCTCCTGGTCGGCCGGCCGCTCAATGACGATGGCACACCGCACGAAATGACCGCGCGCTGCGAACGCTTCGCCAACCAATTGCGTGGACGGTTTCAGTTGCCGGTAGAAGAAATCGACGAGCGATTCAGCTCGGTCGAGGCGGAATCGGCGCTGCGCCAGCACCGACTTTCCTGGCAGGAGCGCAAGGAGCGGATCGACGCCGAAGCCGCCCGCATCCTTCTGCAAAGCTGGTTCGACAGCCGGACAACCCACGCGATAACGCACGCGACGACCATCGAGAAGGCCACCCATGCCGCTGCCTGACGCCGAAGCACTTTGCTCCGCACTCGCCGACCTGATCCGGCCGCAAGTCACTGCCGCCACGGCGCTGATCGGGATTCATACCGGCGGCGTCTGGATCGCCGAACGCCTGCAGGCCGCGCTCGGGCTTGCCCAGCCGCCGGGCGCACTGGATGTCTCCTTCTACCGCGACGACTACAACCAGCGCGGCTTGCACGCCAGCGCGAAGAAATCGCACATCCCTTTCGACGTCGAAGGCGCGCACATCATCATCGTCGATGACGTGCTCTATACCGGCCGCACCATCCGCGCCGCGATGAACGAGATTTTCGACTACGGCCGTCCGGCGCGAATCGACCTCGCCGTGTTGACCGACCGCGGCGGCCGCGAACTGCCGATTGCCCCCACCTTCTGCCCGCACACCCTGAGCCTGTCCGCCAGCCAGATGCTGGCGCTGGAGCAGACGAATGCGGGCAAGCTGGTTTTCCGGGTGACCGAGAAATGAAGGCTGGGTACATGGCGCACACTTCATGCTAGCTTCGTCATGACGTCTGCAACCATCAAACTCTTTCTCCTGCAGGGCGACGCAAAGCGCCTGCGAGTCGGTGAAGTCTCCAACTGGACTGGAAAAGCACTTGCTGCGCCACGAACCGAACTGGATGACTTGCTCCTTCGTGAGGAAACCGGAAGTGCCGGCATCTACTTTCTGTTCGGCGCCGACCCGGAAAGTGGCGATGCCTTGGCCTACATCGGGGAAGCTGAAGTCATCCGGGATCGCATCAAGCAACACAAAGCCAAAGATTTCTGGAATGCCGTTGTCGTTTTTGTAAGCAAGGACGAGAATCTGACCAAAGCGCACATTCGTTACCTTGAGACCCGGCTTCTGCAGGAGGCAAAACAGACCGGTCGGTATCGCCTTGAGAACGCAAATACCAGCAACCCGAAGCTTCCCGAGTCTGATCGTGAAGACATGGAGGTTTTCCTGTCTCGCATCCGGCAGGTTCTGCCCGTACTGGGCTCTGATCTACTCACCCCAATCGCCGGATCGACCCGAAGCGCCAAGCCGCAAAAGGAACTCTTGTGCAAGAACAAGGGAGCCTCTGCCCGGGGCAAGCGCACGGAGGCTGGGTTCGTCGTCTATAAAGACTCCACCGCCGTTGCCGCCGAGCGACCATCTGCAGAAACGCGGCACCCCTACGTCGTTGCCCTTCGCCAGAAATTGATCCAGAACGAAACACTCGTCGAGAAAGACGGGTTCCTTATGTTTACCAAAGATGCAGAGTTTGATAGTCCAAGTGCAGCCGCCGCTGTCATCCATGGTGGAGGAGCCAATGGCCTCACCGCCTGGAAAGACGCCAGTGGAAAAACACTCAAAGAGCTTGAGGAAAACTAAATCCATGGGTACTCGCCAAGAGTCTTTGATGATCCTGAACATTCTCCTCAGCATCGCTGGGTACGTCGAGGACTGCTAACCAATATGCGTAACCCACAACTCAACGCCCACGGCGAACTCAATCATCTGCTCACCATCGAAGGCCTGCCGCGCGAGGTGCTGACCCGCATTCTCGATACCGCTACCCCTTTCACCGAAGTCGCCGAGCGCGAAGTGAAAAAGGTACCGCTGCTGCGTGGCAAGAGCGTGTTCAACCTGTTCTTCGAGAACTCGACGCGCACCCGCACCACCTTCGAGATCGCGGCCAAGCGGCTCTCGGCCGACGTCATCAACCTCAACATCAACACCTCGTCGGCGACCAAGGGCGAAAGCCTGCTCGACACCGTCGACAATCTCGCCGCAATGCAGGCCGACATGTTCGTCGTCCGCCATGCCTCCAGCGGCGCACCCCACCTGATCGCCCAACATCTGGCCGCGACCGGGCGCGAGCACATCCATGTCGTCAATGCCGGCGACGGCCGCCATGCGCACCCGACGCAGGGTCTGCTCGACATGTACACGATTCGCCATTACAAACAGGATTTCTCCAACCTCACCGTCGCCATCGTCGGCGATGTGCTGCATTCGCGCGTCGCCCGCAGCCAGATTCACGCCCTGACCACGCTGGGTGTGCCGGAAGTGCGCGTCGTCGCCCCCAAGACCCTGCTGCCGACCGGCATCGAACGCCTCGGCGTGCGCGTCTTCCACGACATCGGGGCCGGCCTGCGCGGAGCCGATGTGGTGATGACGCTGCGCTTGCAGAACGAACGCATGCAGGGCGCACTGCTGCCCAGCACCCAGGAATATTTCAAATCCTACGGACTCACCCCCGAGCGGCTGGCGCGTGCCAAATCCGACGCCATCGTCATGCATCCGGGGCCGATGAACCGCGGCGTCGAGATCGACTCCGCCGTCGCCGACGGCAGCCAGGCCGTGATCCTGCCGCAAGTCACCTTCGGCATCGCCGTGCGCATGGCGGTGATGGCGATGCTGGGAGGAGCATAAGATGAAAATGGATTTAGTCATGCCGGATTCGCGAATAGCAGAATCCTTTTTAATGGATGCCGACGCTGTTGTTTATCACGGAAATTGCAATGATCTGCTGCGTCAAATTCCGGACAAGACAGTCCAGCTCGTCGTTACTTCGCCGCCTTACAACATCGGCAAATCATATGAAAAACGATTGGACCTGGCTGACTACGTAAAACAACAGGCCGCAGTCATCGAAGAATGCGTCAGAACGCTTGCCGACACGGGAAGCATCTGCTGGCAGGTGGGAAATTATGTGGATGACGGCGCCATCATTCCCCTAGACTCGCTGTTGTACCCGGTTTTCCGCGATTGCGGTCTCGTCATGCGAAACCGCATCGTCTGGCACTTTGAACACGGGCTGCATTGTTCGCGCCGATTCTCTGGAAGATACGAAACAATCAGTTGGTACACCCGCCCAGCGAAAGAATTTGTCTTCAACCTCGACCCCGTGCGGGTGCCGCAAAAATACCCCGGGAAGAAACATTTCAAAGGCCCCAAAGCCGGGCAGTTGTCTGGAAATCCTCTCGGCAAGAATCCTGGGGATGTATGGGACATACCAAACGTCAAAAGCAATCACGTCGAGAAAACCGAACATCCCTGCCAGTTTCCCGTCGAACTGGTTGAACGTCTGGTGCTGTCTATGACCCATCCTGGCGATTGGGTTGTTGATCCATTCTCCGGTGTCGGGACCTCGATCATAGCGGCTATCCGCCACGGCAGACGCGGCGCAGGCGCAGAAGTGGTCGCTCGCTATGCGGAACTTGCCAAGGAACGGGTTTCGGCCGCCATGACCGGTGCGCTACGGGTTCGGCCAATGGGAACTCAAAAATACGACCCTCAGGTAGCAGGCAATTCACTGACAATTTCGCCTTGGCAACCAGTCCAGAATGACATGCAATACAAATTGCTGGAGACAGAAGCAAGGTACGGAAAATGAAAATTGTCGAAACCTACTCTCACCTCAACGGACTGGAATTCCTTCTGGTTCACCGCCCATCGCTCTGGCAACAAATTACTTCCGTAATCGAGGCGGTTGATGCAACTGCCTGCCGGACCAAGGTTTCCAAAGAAAAAACAATGTCCGGGAAACTGCTGTTCAGTCCTGTCGAAATGAACAAGGCATTCAGCACACTGCTCGGCAATCAAAATTGGGGCGAGAGCCGGATCAGTTACTGGGTGACAAAAAATGCACAACTGATAAGAAAGACGCTCACAATGCCGGCCGCGCAGCAAAAACAGGAAATTGAGGCCCAGGGTGAAACGCCGATATTCAGCTATAACCAAACCGACTTCGTCAAAGATCGTGTCGCTATCGAAGTCCAATTCGGCAAATACTCCTTCGTGGCCTACGATCTGTTCGTAAAACACCTTGCATTTTATGTGGGCGATCAGATTGATGTCGGTATTGAAATACTACCGATGAAATCGATGCAGGCCCAAATGAGTTCGGGCGTCGCTTATTACGAGGGAGAACTCTATAACGTGGTCCGGCAAGGGCGTGGCGTCCCCGCCGTGCCGCTGGTCATCGTCGGGATAGCACCATGAAAATCCACATCCAGGGCGGCCGCCTGATCGACCCGGCGCGCGGCATCGACAAGCGGGCCGACCTGTTTCTCGCCGCTGGCAAAATAGTCGGCGCTGGCGATACGGCGCCGGCGGGCTTCACCGCCAACAGCGTGCTCGACGCCTCCGGCTGTATCGTCTGCCCCGGCCTGATCGACCTTTCCGCTCGGCTGCGCGAGCCGGGCTTTGAATTCCGCGCCACGCTGGAATCGGAAATGGCGGCGGCAGCCGCTGGTGGTGTCACGCGCCTGGCCTGCCCGCCGGACACCGATCCGGTACTGGACGAACCCGGCCTGGTCGAGATGCTCACGCACCGGGCGCGACTGCCGGAGTTCGCCCACATCCATCCGGTCGGCGCGCTCACCGTGCAACTGGCCGGCGAGCGGCTGACGGAGATGGCGGAACTGCGCGAGGCCGGCTGCATCGCTTTCGGCCAGGCCAATCGTGCCATCGTCGATACCCAGGTGATGCTGCGCGCCATGCACTACGCCGCGACATTCGGTTTCCCGGTCTGGCTGCAGGCGCAGGATCCGTTCCTCGCCAGGAAGGGCGTTGCCCATGATGGCGAAATCGCCGCCCGCCTCGGCCTAGTCGGGATTCCGGTGGCGGCGGAAACCATCGCCCTGGCGACGCTGCTGCATCTGGCGCGCGAAAGCGGCGTGCGCCTGCATGTGACGCGCGTGTCCTCCGCCGCCGGCGTCGAAATGATCGTCGCCGCACGCGCCGCCGGGATTGCCGTGACCTGCGACGTCGCCGTGCATCACCTGCATCTGTGCGACCATGACATCGGCTTTTTCAATCCGCAGGCGCGGCTCGACCCACCGCTGCGTTCGCAACGCGACCGCGACGCGCTGCGTGCCGGGCTGGCCTCTGGAGCCATCGATGCCCTGTGCTCCGACCACACCCCGGTTGATGACGATGGCAAGCAAATGCCGTTCGACGAAGCCGAAGTCGGGGCCACCGGCCTCGAACTGCTGCTGCCGCTGACGCTGAAATGGGCGCAGGAAACGAAACTGCCGCTGGCCACCGCACTGGCCCGCATCACCTGCGATCCGGCGCGCGTGCTGGGTATCGACGCCGGCCACCTGGCCGTTGGCGCTGCGGCCGATATCTGCGTCTTCGATCCGGCCACGGGCTTTCATGTCACGCGGGAGAATCTCAGGAGCCTGGGCAAGAACACGCCCTTCCTCGGCCTCGAACTGCCCGGCCGTGTGCGCTACACCTTGATCGACGGCCACCTGGCCTTCGACGGTACCCTCAATTAAGGCTGTTCGCGCAGTCCGCGCTCCTACCGGGGACTGCGCATCGGTCGGCCAGTCCCCAGACATAGGACTCCATGGACAGCACGCCGTAGGTGATCCCACCCTCGATGACCTGCACCGCGCTTTCTCCGCCATTGGCGCCGATGGCCACCAGCAGTGGCAGGAAGTGTTCCTCGGTGGGATGTGATCGCTCGGCATGCGGCGCCAGACGGCGGTAATCCGCCAGCTGATGCGCCGCGTCGGCAAGTACCGTTTCGCGCACCCATGAGGTGAATTCCCGCGCATAGGCTGCCTCGCCCGCAGCGGACTGGCGGATTTCGTAAAGGTTGTGCGTCATGCTGCCCGAGCCGACGAGCAGCACGCCGCGTTGCCGCAACGGGGCCAGCGTCCGGCCAAGCCGCAGCGCGCCCGCGGCATCAAGGGTATGCGGCAGCGACACCTGAAACACGGGAATGTCGGCAGCCGGCAACAGATGCAGTAGCGGAACCCAGGCGCCGTGATCCAGTCCGCGCCCGTCGTCAAGGCTGGCCTTGAAACCGGCTTCGACCAGCAGCTGACTTGCCTCGACCGCGAACTGCAGGTGACCGGGCGCCGGATACTGCAGGTCGTAGAGCGGCCGCGGAAAGCCGCCGAAGTCGTGCAGCGTGGCCGGCGATTCGTTCGCCATGACCTTTACGCCATCGGTCTGCCAATGCGGCGAGACCACCAGGACCGCCTTCACGCCGCACAGCTTCTTGCCCAGGACGCTCAGACGGCCGCCGAGTTTCCCGGGTTCGAGGGCGAAGGTCGGGGCGCTGTGGGAGATGAAGAAGACCGGGGCTTTGGTCATGGCCGGGTATTCGTGCCAGGGCTCAGGCGTTCCGCGCCGATGCCGGCTTGAAACGCGCGGCTGCGCCTGCGGCAAGCCGGGCATCGATGCTCAGCGGCCCGGCGCCCAGCGCCGAGATAAGCAACATGCCGCCGGCCACCGAGATGTTCTTCATGAAGAGCAGTTGGGTGACGTATTGCTGAGCCGCCGGGGCCGACCAGTACGCATGGAAGACAACGCTCGCGGCCACGGTGAACAAGCCCAGCGCGAGTCCGACCAGACGCACCTGGTAACCGACCACCAGCGCCAGTCCGCCGAACAGTTCCAGCGCGCCCACCGCTGCCGCGAGCAAAGTCGGCGCCGGCAGCCCGCCGCTGGCGACGAAGGCCGCGGTGCCCTCGATGTTGCCCAGCTTGCCGAAGCCGGACAGGATGAACATCAGCGCCAGCAGCAGGCGTCCGACGACGGAAACATAGGCTTTGTAAGAGTCATTCATTGCATTTCTCCTGGATAAAAAGTGGATCGGAATGTCAGGCCAGGCGGCCGTCACGGAAGTCGTTCAGCGCCTGGTAAATCTCCTGGTCGGTGTTCATCACGAAGGGGCCGTATTGGGCGATCGGTTCGTTCAGGGGCCGGCCGGCGATCAGCAAGACTTTCGCTGCGCCGGCGGCTTCGATCACCACGCCGTCCGCTTCGGCATCGTTGGCGAGTATCCCCATGCGCTGCGCCGGCAGGGTCTCCCCGCCGATGCGCACTTCGCCGCGATAGACATAGACGAAGGCATTGTGCCCGGCCGGGATTTGCTGCTCGAAGCGCGTACCGGCGGGCAGGTGCAGGTCGAGATACAAGGGCGCCGTCGCCTCGCGCGTCACCGCGCCGGCGACGCCATGACTTGTGCCTGCGATCACCGTCACGCCAACGCCGACTTCTGTTTCAAAGCGCGGCAACTCGGCGGCGGAAAAATCGCGATACCAGGGCGCGCTCATCTTGTCGCTGGCGGGCAGGTTCAGCCAGAGCTGGAAACCTTCCATGACGCCGGCTTCCTGCTGCGGAATCTCGGAATGGATCACGCCGCGGCCGGCGGTCATCCACTGCACGCCGCCGTTTTCGAGCAGGCCTTCATGGCCGGCACTGTCCTTGTGCTGCATGCGGCCGGCGATCATGTAGGTCACGGTCTCAAAGCCGCGATGCGGATGGTCGGGAAAGCCGGCGATATAGTCGTCGGGATTGTCGCTGCCAAAGGCATCGAGCATCAGGAAGGGATCCAGCCGGCGTTGCAGCGGCTGCGCCAGCACCCGCGTCAGCTTGACGCCGGCGCCGTCGGACGTCGGCTTGCCGGCGACCTGGCGTTCTATGCTGCGCGACTGGCGAACTTGATGGCTGCTCATGGCATCTCCTTGATCGGGTGTGTGGATGGTGTGCGATGCTCAGGCCAGTGCCGCGGCCAGATCCGCTTCAGCCTGGGCAAAGCCCCGCTCGGCGGCTTCCTCGCCCATGTTGAGACCTTCGGCGTAGATGAAATGCACATCCCTCATGCCGAGAAAGCCGAGCACGGTCTTCAGGTAGGGCACCTGGCTGTCGGCCTCGGTGCCGCGGTAGAGTCCGCCGCGCGCCAGGGCGACATAGACGGTCTTGCCCCTGAGCAGGCCCTCGGGGCCCTGTGCGGTGTAACGGAAGGTGACGCCGTTGCGGGCGATGGCGTCGATCCAGTTCTTCAACTGCACCGGCACGCCGAAGTTGTACATCGGCACGCCGAGCACGACCGCGTCGGCCGCCTGGACTTCGGCGATCAGGAGGTCATCGAGGGCGACGCGCGACGCCTGTTCGGCCGTGCGCTTTTCGGCCGAAGTGAACAGCGCGCCGAGCGCGGCCTCGTCCAGTACCGGATGCGGGATGACGGCAAGGTCGCGTACCGTGAGCTTGGCGGCAGGATTTGCGGCCTGCAGGCGGGCCGTGATGGAATTGGCGACACGCGTGGAATTGGCGGCTTCGCGGCGGGCGCTGGCATTGATTTGCAGGATGTTCATTTGGCTCTCCTTGGGTGATTGATGATCTGAAGCGCACTTTATTGATGTTTAAAGGCGAACAGAAGCCCATAAATTGGATAACATTGTTCTCCTAATGGAACAATATGAACCCAATGACCTGCTGATCTTTGCCCGTGTCGCGGAAGCCGGCAGTTTCAGCCGTGCCGCCGAGCGCATCGGCCTGCCCAAATCGACGGTGTCGCGACGCATCGCCTTCCTCGAAGAACAGCTCGGCGAGCGCCTGATGCTGCGCACCACGCGGCGCCTGACGCTGACCGAGTTCGGCCTGCAATTGCTCGAACACGCGCGCCAGGTCGCGGCCGAGGTCGATGCCGTCAAGGCGCTCAGCGAATACCGCCAGGCACGTCCCAGCGGCCGCCTGCGGGTATCGATGCCCAATGATTTCGCGACCCAGTTGCTGACTGACATGCTGGCGGCCTTCATCGCGCTGCATCCGGCGGTGTCCCTGGAACTCGACCTCTCGCCCCGTCGCGTCGATCTGCTCGGCGAGAATTTCGACCTCGCGGTGCGCCTGGGCGATCTGCCCGACGACACGCTGCTTGCCGCAAAGCGCATCGCGGTGTTTCCCGGCGGCCTGTATGCGTCGCCTTCCTATCTGTCGGAACGCGGCGATCCGGCGTCGCCGGATGAGCTCGACTCGCACGACAGCTTGAGATTGCTGGGCCGCAATGGTGAAGCCGTGCCCTGGACCTTGACGTCGGGCAACCAGGCCTGGGAGGGCGCGCCGCCGACCCGGGCGGTGGCCAATGCGCCGGACCTGTTGAGCAGCCTCGCCCGCGCCGGCGCCGGCATTGCCGCCGTACCCGATTACTTCGCGGCACCCAGCGTGCGGCGCGGCGAATTGCGTCGCGTGCTGCCCGACTGGTGCATGCCCTCGCACACGGCCTGGGCGGTATTTCCCGGACGGCGCCTGATGCCGGCGAAGACGCGGGCCTTCATCGACATGCTCGAAGCGGCCCTGGCGGGGGCGCACGGCAATTTGGCCTCGGCTACCGACAGCGCGAAATTGAAAACCTGATCCTGAGCTTGCCCGGGCTGCTGCTGTCGTGGCGCCGCGCAACAAAAATCAATCGCGGATCAGAAAGACACTTTTTACCGACGCCGGCTCGACGCCGCGGATATGCACCCGCTTGGCGCGGGAGGTTTCTCCGCTGAGGAGGCTGACCGCCGACTTGGCAACGCCGAATTGATCGGCGAGAAACGCGATAAGGCAAGCGTTGGCCTTGCCGTCCACGGGCGGCGCATGGAGGCGAATCTTCAGTGCCTCGCCATGCGCACCGACTACTTCGGTTTTCTTCGCACCCGGCTGGATATGCAGGGTGAGTGTCACGCCTGTAGCATCAGCCTGCAGCCATGTCATGACATCAGGATGGCCAGGCGCAAGCGTTCGAGCATCGAAAGACTGACCTGCAGCAACAGCAACAGCGCCAGCGGCGAGAGATCAACCCCGCCCACGAGCGGAATCAGGCGCTGGAACGGTCGCAGCAAGGGCTGGCTGACAGCATGAATGGCATCGGCAGCGGGCGCATGGGGATTCACCCAGGACAAAATGGCAGAAACCAGCACCGCGCCGATCATCAGGTGAAAGCCGATTTTCACGGTTTCGACGAGCGCCAGCAGCGCCACGGTAAAAATCGGCGCTGACGAGACGGCGACGAGGGCGCCCGTCGCACCCAGCGCCAGCCCCAGATAAGCCGCCTGCCACAGCCAGGCCAGCAGCAGGCTCGCCACATCGAGACCGAACAGTCCGGGAATCAGCCGCCGCAAGGGTCGCAGCATCCAGTCGGTGACGGCGACGACAAACTGCCCCAAGGGGTTGCGGAACGGCGCCCGCGTCCATTGCATGAGAAAGCGGGCCAGCAGCGCGAAGCTGAAAAAACCGCAGACGAAATCCAGCAACCAGAGAACCATCTGCATCAGTCTTCTCCCAGCATGTTGCCCAGCTCCTGCCCGCGCCGGTGCGCCGCCCGGATGCCCTGCTCGATGGCGGCAGCGACGCCGCTGGCGCCGAAGGCGAGCAACGCCGCCTCGGTGGTGCCGCCTTTGGAGGTGACGCGCTCGCGCAAGGCGGTGACAGGCTCACTGCTCTGGGCAGCCAGCCGCGCGGCGCCGAGAAAGGTTTCCACCGTGAGCGCACGCGCCGTGGCGACATCCAGCCCGAGATTGCGCGCCGCCGCTTCGACCGCCTCGATGAAATAGAAGACATAGGCCGGGCCGCTGCCGGAAACGGCAGTAACCGCATCCATTTTTTCCTCGTCGTCGAGCCACAGCGTAGCGCCCACGGCGCCGAGGATTTTCTCCGCCTGCGCCCGTCCTTCGCGGTCGACGCCCGGACCGGCATACAACCCGGTAACTCCGGCGCCGATCAGGGCCGGGGTGTTCGGCATCGTCCGCACCAGGCGCGAATATCCGCCCAGCCAGCGGGCGATGTCGGCCAGCCGCAGGCCGGCGGCAATGCTGACGACCAGCTGGTTGGTCAGCGCGCCCGCAAAAACTGCCACCGCCTCCTTCATCTGCTGCGGCTTCACCGCCAGCACCAGCGCGTCGCAGGCGAGCGCAGCAGCATCGACGGCGGCGGCGCAGCGCACGCCAAAGGCATCGGTCAGCCGCTGGCGCGCCGCTTCAGAAGGTTCCACCACCTGGATGCCGGCCGCCGAAAAACCCTGCTTTTTAAGGCCGCCGATCAAGGCGATCGCCATGTTGCCGCCGCCGATAAATGTGATTCTCATATTGCAATTCTCTCCCCGAAGATCGCCGTGCCGACACGCACCAGTGTCGCGCCCTCCATTATCGCCGCTTCGAGGTCGTGGCTCATGCCCATCGACAAGGTATCGAGTCGCAGCCCCGTGCCGTTGATCTGTTCCAGCAACTCGCGCAGCCGGGCAAACGGGCGACGGGCAAGCGTCGGATCCGCGCAGGGTGCAGGAATTGCCATCAAGCCGCGCAAGCGCAGATTGGGCAATGCCGCGACGGCGTGCGCCAGCCCTGCCGCGGCTTCCGGCGGGCAACCGCTTTTTGAACTTTCCCCCGAAACATTCACCTCGATGCAGACATTGAGCGGCGGCAGGTGCAACGGGCGCTGGGCCGACAGGCGTTCGGCAATTTTGAAACGGTCAATCGAATGCACCCAGGCGAAATTTTCCGCCACCGGACGCGTCTTGTTGCTCTGCAAGGGGCCGATGAAATGCCATTCCAGATCAAGGTCGGCGAGCCCGGCCATTTTCGCCAGCGCTTCCTGCACATAATTCTCGCCGAACGCGCGCTGCCCGGCGCCAGCCACTTCACGCACACAAGCCGCAGGCCAGGTCTTCGACACTGCCAGCAGGCGCACCTCGGCGTCCGCCCGCCCGGCAGCGCGACACGCGGCCCGGATGCGCGCATGCACGGCTTGCAAGTTGTTCAAGATTGTTGTCATATAGCGGCTGCAAACTTCGCTGCCCCAGAAAACGGAAAAGTCATGGATATTACCGAACTGCTGACCTTCGTCGTCAAGAATAAAGCATCTGACTTGCACCTGTCCGCCGGGCTGCCGCCGATGATCCGCGTCAATGGCGACGTGCGCCGCATCAACCTGCCGCCGATGGAACACAAGGATGTGCATAGCATGGTCTATGACATCATGAACGACGGCCAGCGCAAGGTTTATGAAGAACATCTCGAATGCGACTTTTCCTTTGCCGTGCCCAACCTGGCGCGCTTCCGTGTTAACGCTTTCGTCCAGCAGCGCGGCGCGGCAGCGGTGATGCGCACCATTCCATCGAAAATCCTGTCGCTGGACGATCTCAAGGCGCCAAAAATATTCACCGAACTGGCCGACCAGCCGCGCGGCCTGGTACTGGTCACCGGGCCGACCGGCTCCGGCAAATCGACCACCCTGGCGGCCATGGTCAATCACAAGAACGAAAACGAGTATGGCCATATTTTGACCGTCGAAGACCCGATCGAATTCGTCCATGAATCGAAGAAGTGCCTGATCAACCAGCGCGAAGTCGGGCCGCACACCCACTCCTTCAACAACGCCCTGCGCTCGGCGCTGCGCGAAGACCCGGACGTCATCCTGGTTGGCGAAATGCGCGACCTGGAAACCATCCGTCTGGCGATGACCGGCGCGGAGACCGGGCATCTGGTGTTCGGCACGTTGCACACCTCCTCGGCGGCCAAGACCATCGACCGCATCATCGACGTCTTCCCGGCAACGGAAAAGGAAATGATCCGGGCAATGCTGTCGGAATCCTTGAAGGCAGTGATTTCACAAACCCTGTGCAAGACCATGGATGGCACCGGCCGCGTCGCGGCGCACGAGATCATGGTCGGCACGCCGGCGATCCGCAACCTGATCCGCGAAGCAAAAGTGGCGCAGATGTATTCCGCGATCCAGACCGGCCAGCAGTTTGGCATGCAGACGCTGGACCAGAATCTGCAAGACCTCGTCAAACGAAAAATCATCTCGCCGGCCGAGGCGCGCAGCAAGGCGGCCAACAAAGACAATTTCCCCGGCTGACACCGTAACCCGCCGTCGCGCCGGCGCCGACTTTTCACGACACCCATTGCGAGACAACACATGGAAAAAGATGAAGGCTTGAAATTCATGCACCAGCTTCTGTCCATGATGGTTCAGAAGAAGGGCTCGGACCTTTTCATCACCGCCAACTTCCCGCCGGCCATCAAGGTGGACGGCAAGATGACGCCGGTCACGACCCAGGCGCTCTCGCCGCAGCACACCCAGGAACTGGCGCGCGCCATCATGAATGACAAGCAGGCGGCGGAATTCGAAGCGACCAAGGAATGCAATTTCGCCATTTCACCGACCGGCATCGGCCGTTTTCGGGTCAACGCTTTCGTCCAGCAGGGGCGCGTCGGCATCGTGCTGCGGACCATCAACGTCCAGATTCCGGAATTCGAAGACCTGAAGCTGCCCCCCGTGCTGAAAGACGTGGCGATGACCAAGCGCGGCCTGGTACTCTTCGTCGGTGGCACCGGTTCGGGGAAATCAACCTCGCTGGCGGCGATGATCGGCTATCGCAATGCAAACTCCTACGGTCACATCATCACTATCGAAGACCCGGTGGAGTATGTGCACGAGCACAAGAACTGCATCATCACCCAGCGTGAAGTCGGCGTCGATACCGACTCATGGGAAGTCGCGCTGAAGAATACCCTGCGCCAGGCGCCGGACGTCATCCTGATCGGGGAAATCCGTGAGCGGGAGGTCATGGAGCACGCCATCGCCTTTGCCGAAACCGGACACCTGGCGCTCGGCACACTGCACGCCAACAACTCGAATCAGGCGATGGACCGCATCATCAACTTCTTCCCCGAGGAACGCCGGCCGCAATTGTTGATGGATCTCTCGCTCAATCTCAAGGCCGTGGTCTCGCAACGCCTGATTCCACTCAAGGAAGGCAAGGGGCGTGTCGCCGCAGTGGAGGTGCTGCTCAACTCACCGCTGATTTCCGATCTGATCGGCAAGGGCAATGTGCACGAGATCAAGGAAATCATGAAGAAATCGCGCGAACTGGGGATGCAGACCTTCGACCAGTCGCTCTTCGACCTGTTTGAAGAAGGCCGCATCAGCTATGAAGACGCCTTGCGCTTTGCCGATTCGATGAACGAAGTGCGCCTGATGATCAAGCTCAACAGCAAGGATGCGCAGAACAAGGACCGGAATGCCGGCATCAGTCATCTCGACATCGTTTGACCCTCGCCGTATATGTCATCACCCTCTCCCATGACGGCGGCGGCAGAGGCCATCACCTCACTGGAACGCATCGGCCATCTGACGCCAAAAATCTGCGCTCTTTGGGGCACGGCAGAGCTCAATGTTTTTCTGAGCAAGCTCCTGATGGATTCGCGCGATGGAACTCGTCAGGGGCTGCCCGTCGATGCCGCCGCCGACGTGGTGTTTCTCGCGGAGACCAACAGGATCATTCGCGCCATCAATCTGGCCAGACAGCTTGGCCTCAAGTTTGAAGATGCCTTGCAGCGCATCGAAACCGAAGATCAGAAGGCGCTCAAGATTGATGCACTCGACGACCCCTTCGTTTCTCGCGACACCCTGGTACGGCGCGGCGATGAACGACGTCAGCTCAGCCGCCCGCCGCCGCGCAAGCCGCCGCCTGAACCCGCCGGCAGTCAAGTGTCGGGGTTCCTTGCGCTCCTGCTGATGCTGGTGCGCAGCAAATGGTTTCAGGCCATTGTGCTGCTGATTTTGAGCTACCGGCTGGTCTGGCCCTGGCTCAAGACACTGCTCTGACGCTCGCGCCGGGCACTGCCGGCAACGATGTCAAAGCCATACAGACGACATTCCAGCGCACCGTTGTAGAGCGGGATCTTGCGCGAGGTCTGGAGCCGGATCAGCTTCGGCAACTGCGTATCGGCGGAAAGAAACCAGCAGCTCCAGCCGGCGAAACGCTGCTTCAGCGCATTGCCCAGCAAGGGATAGAACGCCGCAAGTTCTTCTGCGCTGCCCAGCCGTTCGCCGTAGGGCGGGTTCGCCACCAGCACGCCGCTATCGGCTGGCGCCGGGCGCGTCAGCAGGTCGGCCTGTTGCAGCGTCACCAGGTCATCCAGCCCGGCATGGGCCAGGTTCTGCCGCGTGCGGCTGACGGCATCGCCATCGATGTCCGAACCGAAGATCGACAGCGGCCCCTCGACCACGCGCCGTCGTTGCGCCGCCTCGCGCTGCAAACGGCGCCACAAGCTTGCGTCGAAGGACTTCAGGTGTTCGAAGCCGAAGCCGCCTGCCTCGCGCGACAGTCCCGGGGCATCGTCGAGCGCCATCTGCGCCGCTTCGAGCAGGAAGGTGCCGCTGCCGCACATCGGATCGAGCAGCGGCGTGCCGGGCTTCCAGCCGGCCAGCCGCAAGATGCCGGCGGCGAGATTTTCCTTGAGCGGTGCGCCGACCTTGGCCTGCTTGTGGCCGCGCAGATAGAGCGGCTCGCCCGAGGTATCGAGGTACAGCGTCGCCGTGCGCTCGGTGAGGAAGAGATGGATGCGCACTTCGGGATTACGGGTGTTGACGCTGGGACGGCGATTGGTTTCGGCGCGGAAACGATCACACACCGCATCCTTCACTTTCAACGTGATGAACTCCAGACTCTTGAGCGGCGAACGAATCGCCGTGACATAGACGCGAATCGAATGGTCGACCGAGAACAGGCTCGTCCAGTCGGTGTCGTAAGCCAGCCGGTATATGTCGGCCTCACTGCGATAGTCGGCGCTGGCGACACGCCACAACAGGCGCGTGGCGATGCGCGATTCAAGATTCACCCGATAGGCGAACTCCAGGTTGCCGCGCGCCGCCACGCCGCCGGGAACCGCCTTGACCGCGCTGCCACCGGCGGCCGTCAAGTCTTCCGCCAGCAGCGGTTCAAGGCCGCGCGGGCAGGTGGCGAAGTAATCATTCATCACAAAGCATCTTTCTTAAAGCGGCTTGACCACCACCAGTATGCAAATAGCAACCAGGGCCAGCACCGGAATTTCGTTGAAAAAACGGAACCAGACCGGGGCATGCGGTGTCTCGCCGCGCTGGAACTTCGCCAGCAGCCGGCCACAGCCGTGGTGGTAGCCGACCAGCCCGAGCACCAGCGCGGTCTTGGCGTGCAGCCAGCCGCCCGAAAAGCCGAAGCCGAACCATAGCCAGAGCCCGAGTCCGATAGCCAGGGCCGCAATCGGCGTGACGAAGCGATAGAGCTTGCCTGCCATCAAGAGCAGGCGCTCGCGTTCAGCCGTGCTGCCTGCCGGCACCAGCGCCAGATTGACAAAAATGCGCGGCAGATAGAACAGGCCGGCGAACCAGCTCACCACAAAAACGATGTGAAAGGCTTTTATCCAGAGCATGTCGCCTCCATGATTCCTTCATGGACCGTCGGATAGCGCAAGCGCAGGCCAAGTTCGTGTTTCATCCGCGCATTCTCCAGCCGTCGCGACTCGCTCATGAATGACCATTGCATTTCCGGGACACGCGCCGCAACTTCCGCGCGCGGCAGGCGCGGCGCACGCGGCAAATGGAAGCGGTCGGCCAGCAGATCGAACCATTCGCCCATTTTCAGCTGCGAATCGTCGCTCACGTTATAGCTGCGATTGGGCCGGGCCCGCTGCAAGGCGGCGAGGCAGGCACGGCCAAGATCGACGGCATGGATATGATTGCTGTAGCCGTCGGCAGCCGCTTCGACCAGGGGCAGGCCCTGACGCAAGCGTTCGAGCGGCAGCCGGTCGGCGGCGTAGATCCCCGGTGCGCGCAGGATGCCAACACAGCAGTTGCGGCGGCCGAATTCGCGCAGGCAGTATTCGGCATCGAGGCGCCGTAGCGCCCGCGCCGACTTTGCGGCGAGTGGCCGCGTTTCCGGCACCGATGCGCCAGCGCAGTCGCCATAAACCCCGCTGGTACTGATGTAAACAAAGTGCCGTGGTAGACTTTTGCCCCGGCGCAAGGTGGCCACCAAATGCCGGGTGCGCAGGTCGCGCGGGGCGGATGCGGGGTCGCTTGCAGTGGACGGCGGCGCGCTGTGGATCACGGCATCGGCAACACCGGCCAAACGGCGCAGGCTGGCAGGCCGATCGAGATCGCCGACGATCTGCCGCACGCCCAGCGCCGTCAGCGCGGCGTCATGCTGACGCACCAGCGCCAGCACCTGCCAGCGCCGCGTCAATTCCGGCACCACGCGACGCACGACATCGCCGCAACCTATGATCAACAGTCTTTTCACTCGACGATTATCGCATGACCACTTCCGGCCCTTTCCGCATCACGCTCGTTCCCAGTGCACACAGCTTCATCACGGATGGCGAAACCAATCTGCTTGAAGCCGCCCTCAGCGCCGGTTTCGTGCTTCCTTATGGCTGCCGCAACGGCGCCTGCGGCGCCTGCAAGGCCAAGGTAGTCGAGGGCCTGGTCGATCACGGTGACGCAACGGCGTCGGCCCTGACGACAGCCGATCGCGCCGCCGGCATGGCCTTGCTGTGTTGCGCCCGGCCGCTGGCCGACATCACACTGGAATGCCACGAAGTGCGCAGCGTCAATGACATTCAAGTAAAGACCCTGCCCTGCCGGGTGCAGAAAATCGAGCGCCTGGCCGAGGACGTGATCCTCCTGACGCTGAAACTTCCGGTCAATGAACGCCTGCAATTTCTCGCCGGCCAGTACCTCGAATTCCTGCTGAAAGACGGCCGCAGGCGCGCCTTTTCGATCGCCAATGCCCCGCATGCCGACAGCCTGATCGAGCTGCATATTCGCCTCGTTGCAGACGGTGAATTCACCCGGCATGTCTTCCATGACATGAAGGAAAAGGACATCCTGCGCCTGCGCGGCCCGCTCGGCACCTTCTTCCTGCGCGAGGATTCAACCAAGCCGCTGATTTTCGTCGCCGGCGGCACCGGCTTCGCACCGCTCAAGAGCATCATCGAGCACACCCTCCACAACGCCATCCGCCGCCCGCTGACGCTCTACTGGGGTGCCCGCACTCGCAGCGGGCTGTATCTCGACGAGTTGCCGGCACGCTGGGCCGCCGAGCATGCGCACATCCGCTATGTGCCGGTGCTCTCGGAGCCTGTGGCCAGCGACGACTGGAGCGGACGCACGGGCTTGGTGCACCAGGCCGTGTTGCGCGACCACCCCGACCTTTCCGCCTTTCAGGTTTACGCCTGCGGCGCGCCGGCGATGATCGACGCGGCACGGCGCGATTTCATCGCGGCCGGCCTGCCGGTTGAAGAATTTTTCGCCGATGCCTTTACCTTTTCCAGCACACCAGGCTGATTCTCGCCTCGAACAGCCATCACTCGCCGTATCACCAGCGCCGACTTTTATTCCCCCAGGTACGCCGCCCGCACCCGCGGATCGGCCAGCAGATCGGCGGCGCTGCCGGCCAGCGTGATCGTACCGCTCTCCATGACATAGCCGCGATTGCAGACGGCCAGCGCCAGCCGCGCGTTCTGCTCCACCAGCAGGATCGTCACCCCGCTTTGCGCCACGCGACGGATGACATCGAACACCGCCTGCACCATCAGCGGCGCCAGTCCCATCGAGGGCTCGTCGAGCAGCAGCAGACGCGGACGGCCCATCAGGGCTCGACCGATTGCCAGCATCTGCTGCTCGCCCCCAGAGAGCGTTCCCGCCAGTTGCCGGCGGCGCTCCGCCAGACGGGGAAAGAGCCCATAGATGCGCGCTTCATCTTCGGCAACTGCTGCCCGTTCGTCATGACCGGCACGGTGATACGCGCCCATCGCCAGATTCTCCGCCACGCTCAGGCGGGCAAACACGCCGCGTCCTTCGGGCGCCAGCGCCAGGCCCTGGCCAATCAGCGCATGACAAGGCAGGCCGTCGATACGGCGTCCTGCGTAGCGGATTTCACCGGCTGCCGGAATCATCCGCGCCAGCGCCTTCAGGGTCGAGGTCTTGCCGGCGCCGTTGGCGCCGATCAGGCACACCATCTCGCCAGCCTCTACGGCGAAGGAAATACCCTTGACGGCGGCGATGCCGCCGTAACGAACCTGAAGGTTCGTTACGGCGAGAAGGGGACAGCCATCCCCCCGATCCCCTTCCCGGAAAAAGAGGTGACCCTGTTTGCTCGCTGCGCTCGAATTACTCAAGCGAACCCCCGAGATACGCCTCGATCACCCGCGCATCCTGCCGCACCGCTGCCGGCACGTCCTCGGCGATCTTCTCGCCGTAATCGAGCACGGCGACACGATCGCACAAGCCCATCACCAGCTTGACGTCATGCTCGATCAGCAGCACGGTCAAACCATCGCGCCGCAACCCTTCGATCAGGCCGCGCAGGGCGGCGGTCTCGGTGGCATTCATGCCGGCGGCAGGCTCATCCAGCGCCAGCAGTTGCGGCTCGGTGGCCAGCGCCCGGGCGATTTCAAGCCGGCGCTGGTCGCCGTAGGCCAGATTTTTCGCCAGCGCATCGGCCCGCTCCAGCAGGCCGACATAGGCCAGCAACTCATCGGCGCGGCGACGGATCGCCGCTTCTTCTTCGCGTTGCGTCCGGCTGCGCAGCACCGCACCGCCAACGCCGACTTTGCTTCTGGCATGGCGCCCGACCATCACGTTCTCGCGCGCGCTCATGTTGGCGAACAGGCGGATGTTCTGAAAGGTGCGGGCAATCCCCGCCTGTGTCACACGATGCGGCTCGCCCAGCGCCAGCGGCGCCCCGGCGAGAATCACCGTGCCTGCATCGCGTGGATAAAGCCCGGTGAGGACATTGAAGAAGGTCGTCTTGCCGGCGCCGTTGGGGCCAATCAGGCCGTAGATTTCGCCGCGCCGGATGGTCAGCGAAACATCCTTCAACGCCTGCACACCGCCGAAGCGTTTGCCAATGTTGCGTGCTTCGAGCAAAACCGTCATTTGGCGCCGAGTTCCAGTCGATGCCGCGGCTCGGGCCACAGGCCGGACGGGCGATAAAGCATCACTGCGACCAGCGCTAGGCCGAACAGCAGCATGCGCAGATTCTCCGGGTCGACCAGCACCTGGCCGAACAGCGCCTGCTGCACCGGCCCGGCGCCATGACGAAAGGCCTCGGGCAATACCGTGAGGGTCAGCGCACCGAGGATGACGCCGGGAATATGGCCCATGCCGCCGAGCACCACCATGCACAGCACCATCACCGATTCCATCAGGCTGAAACTCTCCGGCGAAACAAATTCCTGGAAACTGGCGAACAGCCCGCCGGCGACACCGCCAAAACTGGCGCCCATGGCGAAGGCCAGCAGCTTCACGTTGCGTGTATTGATGCCGCAGGCCTTGGCCGCCACTTCATCCTCGCGAATCGCCACCCAGGCGCGGCCGATGCGCGAATCCTGCAAGCGCAGCCCGGCCAGCATGACCAGCAAGGTCAAGCCGAGGAAAAGGTAATACGTCAGTGCCAGCCCGGGAACCGTCACACCGAAGAATTCCAGCGGTTGCGTCAGGGCATGGCCGCCGATTTGTATCGGATCGATTCCGGCGATGCCTTTGGGGCCGTTGGTGATATTCACCGGGGCATTCAGGTTGTTCATGAAAATGCGCACGATCTCGCCAAAACCCAGCGTCACGATCGCCAGGTAATCGCCGCGCAAGCGTAGCGTCGGCGCGCCGAGCACGACGCCGAAACCGCAGGCGACCAGCGCACCCAGCGGCAGGATGGCCCACACCGGCCAGTGCAGGCCGAAATGGGGCGACGCGAGCAGGGCATAGATATAGGCGCCGACGGCATAGAAAGCGATGTAGCCGAGATCGAGCAGGCCGGCAAAGCCGACCACGATGTTGAGGCCCAGCGCCAGCATGGCATACAGCAGGGCGAAATCGAGAACCCGCAGCCAGGTGTTGCCCAGCCCGGCGCCGACGACAAACGGCAGCGCGACCAGGGCCAGCGCGATGAGCACAAGGCCGAACCGCGGATTGCGCTGCCAGCGCTGTGCCATCCACGCCCCGTTCATGCCCGCTCCGCCACTTTCTCGCCCAGCAGCCCGGCCGGCCGCAATACCAGCACGCCAATCAGGACGAAGAAGGCGAACACGTCCTGATACTGGCTGCCCAGCACGCCACCGGTGAGATCGCCGATATAGCCGGCGCCGAGCGCCTCGATCACGCCCAGCAGCAGACCACCCACCACCGCCCCGGCGAGATTGCCGATGCCGCCCAGCACCGCCGCGGTGAAGGCCTTCAGGCCGAGCATGAAGCCCATGTTGTAGTGGGCAATGCCATAGTTGGCCGACACCAGCACACCGGCCAGCGCGGCCAGCGCCGAACCGATCAGGAAGGTCAGCGCGATGATGCGATTGGCATCAACTCCCATCAGCGCGGCGACGCCCGGATTCTCCGCCGTGGCGCGCATGGCGCGACCAAGCCGGGTGCGATTCACCAGAATCAGCAAGCTGGCCATGGTCAGCGCCGCAACGCCAACGATGACGATTTGCACCGTGGTGATCTGCGCGCCCAAAAGTTGATGTGTCGTCTCCGGCAAAAGCGGTGGCACGGCATGATAGCTGCGGCCCCAGAGCATCATCGCCAGCTGCTGGAGAATGATCGAGACGCCAATTGCGGTAATCAGCGGCGCCAGGCGCGGCGCATTGCGTAACGGACGATAGGCGATGCGTTCGATCAATACGCCCAGCAGCATGCACACGACGGCGGCAAAGATGAAAGCAAGCACGAACACCACGGGGGCGGGGAAAGCAGCGGAAAGCAAAAATTTTGTTGCCGCCAGCGCCGTGAGCGCCCCCACCATCACCACTTCGCCGTGGGCGAAATTGATCATGCCGAGGATGCCATAAACGAGGGTATAGCCCAGCGCCACCAGTGCGTAGATGCTGCCCAGGGTCAGGCCGTTGGCCACTTGCTGAAGAAAAATATCCACGGCGCGAATAATACGACAAGGGCGCGCTTTCCAACCGGCACGCCTTTGCTGTCACTACAGGCGAATGGCGACGGCCGGGAATGAATTGACAGGCCGATGGTGTGCGATGAGAATGCCCGTACGCCCCGCTGCGGGACGCCAAAAATAAACAGGAGGCCTGCCATGCCGCAACGATCCATCCGATCGGTTATCCAAAAGCAAAAGGTTTTCACTTCCTCTCCCCAAACCACCATCTTCCAGGTTGCCTGTGAAATGAAAGAGTTGGGACTGGGTACGGTTCTGGTGGTGGTCGATAAGCGCCTGGTCGGCATCTTTACCGAACGCGATGTGCTCTATCGCGTGGTGGCCGAGGGGCGCGATCCGAAAATGACGCTGCTTGAACAAGTGATGACCCGCGATCCGCAAACGATCGGGCCCGACATACCCTTGGGACACGCCCTGCACATGATGTACGACGGCAACTTTCGGCATATGCCGGTGGTTGAGAACGGGATACCCCTCGGCATAATTTCGGTGCGGGATGCGCTCTCGCCTGAAATGGCCGAATTTGAATCCGACCTGAAGAGCCGCTCTCTCATCGCCGAAATTCTCGGCTGATCATTTCGCCCCAGGCGACGGCGCAGGGCTTGGGGCACCACCGATGGTGTCCAACGCTTCCCATTTGCCATTTCTGGCGATATAGAGGCTGATGGCGCCGTCGCTCAGGTCGCCCCGGGGATCAAACGTGATGCGGGTTGTCACCCCGGCATAATCCGTCTTTGGCAGTTCGGCCAGAATCTTTGCCGGTTCGCCAGACTGAGCACGCTTCGCCGCTGCCGCGACGACCATCACAGCGTCATAGGCATAGGGGGCGTAAAGCTGGATTCCTGTGTTGAAGCGCGCCTTGTAGCGCTGCTCAAACGCAGCGCCGCCAGCCATCTTCGCCAACGGCACACCGGGCAACGAACAGTAACGGCCCTCGCCGGCATCGGCCGCATTCTTTAGAAAATCTGCAGTGCAGCCGCCATCGCCCATGAGGAATTTGGCCTCGATGCCCAGTTGCTTCATCTGTCGCGCCATCGGCGCCGCCTGCGGATCCATGCCGCCAAAGAAAATCAGATCGGGACGCTTGCCCTTGATCGTGGTCAGGATGGATTTGAAGTCGACCGACTTGTCGTCGGTGTGTTCTTCGGCCACCACCGTGGCGCCTGCGGCAATGGCGGCCTTCTTGAATTCCATCGCCAGGCCTTCGCCATAGGCGGTCTTATCGTCGATGACGGCAATGGTTTTGGCCTGCAGTTTGCCGACGGCATACTGTCCCAGCACCCGGCCTTGCTGCTCATCATTGGCCATGACACGGAATGCCGTTTTGAAGCCCTGCCGGGTGTAGGCCGGATTGGTGGCCGAAGGCGACACCTGCGGAATACCGGCAGCAGCATAGAGCCTGGAAGCAGGTATCGTGGTGCCGGAATTGAGATGGCCGATGACGGCATTGACCTTGCCATCGACAAACTTCTGCGCCACCAGATTGCCCTGACGCGGGTCGGCCTGGTCATCTTCGCCCAGCAACTCAAACTTCACTGCCCGATCGCCAAACTTCAGCCCGGCCGCGTTGATCTCTTCGACGGCAAGGCGCGCACCGTTTTCATTGTCCTTGCCAATATGCGATTGCGGGCCGGTCAGCGGCGCGGCATGGCCGAGACGAATGGTAATCGGACCAGAAACGGAAGTAGCTGGTGGCGTCTCCTTGCTGCAGGCAAGAAGACCAAAAGTCATGGCCAGGGCAAGAGGGACGGTGGCAGTTGCAAGCTTCATCGGGATGACTCCGGTCAGGATAGGGTTGTGGCAGATACAAAAAAGCCAGCCGCAACGGACTGGCTTTTTTGCTGAAGAACACCAATACGGATTATTTGGCGCCGGCGAGAACCCATTTGACCAGGGTCTTGATGTCCTCGTCCTTGACGGCGACATTCGGCGGCATCGGGATCGCGCCCCACGTACCGGAGCCGCCCTTCTTGACCTTTTCCACCAGTTTGGCTTCGGCCGTCTTGTCACCGGCATACTTCTTGGCAATCTCCTGGAAAGAAGGTCCGACCAGCTTTTTGTCCACAGCATGGCAGGCAAAGCAGGAACTCTTGGTCGCCAGATCCTTGTTGGCGAAAGCCGGGGCAGAAGCCAGGACGCCGGCGGCGATGAAAGCGGAGATCACGACAGATTTCATGTTGAATTCCTTTTTGGATAAATATTAAAAGTTCGAGTTCGGATTTTACCTGACTTACAAGACTTCGTTCTGGGCGTTGAGCATCTGCCTCGCCTCATCCAATTGCTCTATGGGCGGCAGGCAATTAACGCCGCGACACACCCAAGCGTTGACATGGTCACTTTCCGGTTTGTTCAAAATTGCTGGCAAACCAACCGTACCGTTAGGCAACGCCAGGATCATCTGTCGCAGATTGGCGCTCGTTCCCAGCTGCTCCTGCCACTCGCGAACCTGATCCGTTGGCCCCCTCAAAATAACGATATCCGGCGGAGTGAGTGCTTCATCCAGGGCAAGCAGCAGACTGGAAAAACCCGCTGTCGAATGGCTGATCTGTGGCCAGAAGAGGCGCAGCGTGCGCTCTGCTGCCGCCATGTAACGCAGTTCACCCAGAAGATGGCCCAATCGCTGCAAGGCGAACGCGGCGATGCCATTACCCGCCGGCGTGGCGTTATCGTGACCGGTCTTGGGCCGCAGGATCAGTGTTTCGTGGTCGTGCGCAGTGAAGAAAAACCCGCCTTCGGCATCTTCAAACCGGGTCAGCAGGGTGTCCGCCAATTCGATGGCGAAAGCCAGGTCCTCCGGCTGAAATTTGGCCTGCATCACTTCCAGCAGCGCGGCGAGCAAGAAGGCATGATCGTCAAGGTAGGCCGGATGCTGCACTACATCACCACGCGAGGTAGCGAACAGGCGGCCCTCGCGCCAATGCGTGCGGCGCAGGAAATCCAGTGCGGCACGCGCCGAAGCCAGCCAGTCGGGACGCCCGAAGAGACGCGCAGCGCGCGCCATGCCTTCGATCATCAACGCATTCCAGCTGCTCAGAATCTTGTCGTCGCAGCCGGGGCGCACGCGCTTTTCACGGGCGGCGTAAAGCGTCTGGCGCACCGTCTCGAGCAGAGGTCGATCGCTCTCCGCGAGCGGACGGGCGACCTTCAGATGCCAGTGGCCTTCGAAGTTCGGGGCACGGTCCAGACCCCAATGCGGCGCCGCGACCTGCCATTGCTCCGCTGTCAGCAGCGATTGAATCTCCGCCCGCGGCCAGACGTAATACTTGCCCTCTTCCCCTTCGGAATCGGCATCGAGCGAGGAGTAATAACCGCCTCCGGGCGCCTGCATCTCGCGCATGACCCAGGCGGCCGTCGCATCGGCCACCCTGGCGTAGAGCGGATCCTGCGTCTGCCGCCAGGCTTCGGCATACAGCCCCAGCAACAACCCGTTGTCATACAACATTTTCTCGAAATGCGGGATTTCCCAGCGCTGATCGACGCTGTAGCGGCAAAACCCGCCGCCGATCTGGTCGTAGAGGCCACCTTCGGCCATCCGCGTCAGGGTAGTCAGCGCCATGTGTTTCAGCCGCGGCTCGCTCTCGCGCAGCAGAAACAACAGGTCAGGCGCATGAGGAAATTTTGGCGCGCCACCGAACCCGCCATATTCCGGATCGAAATTTTGCGCCATCGCGTCTCCCGCTCTTCGCAGGGGTGTGGCGCTGAATCCGGCGGGAAAAGCCGGCGCTGGTGATACGGCGGGGGTGGCAACGGTAGCGGCCAGCGCCCGGCAGAATTCGCTGTTTTGACTAGCGATCTCGGCACGTCGTGTGGCGAACACGGCGGCCACCCGCTCGCACAGGTCGGTGAAGGCCGGCAGGCCGTGACGCGACGTCTTGGGGAAATAGGTACCGCCATAAAACGGCACGCCATCCGGGGTCAGGAACAGGGTCAGCGGCCAACCGCCGGGCCGACCAGTGAGCATCTGGTGCGCGGTCTGGTAAATCTGGTCGAGATCGGGACGTTCTTCGCGATCGACCTTGATGTTGATGAACAGCCGGTTCATCACCGCCGCCACGCCTGCATCCTCGAAGGATTCATGCGCCATGACATGGCACCAGTGGCAGGCCGAATAACCGATGGACAACAAAATCGGCCGGTTCTCCCGCCGCGCCGCGCCCAGCGACTGCTCATCCCACGGCTGCCATGCCACCGGATTGGTGGCATGCTGGAGCAGATACGGGGAGGTGGAGGACGCCAACCGGTTGCGGTCAACGGAAACAGAAGGAATGGACATGGCAGGCCCCATGAAAGAGACCGGAATAATACCCGATAAGACTACTCGGTTATAGGCTGCTCATATACCCATATCCTCGAAAATCCTGTTGAGTTTTTCTTGCAAGGCATCGGCAGTGAAGGGTTTCGCGATACAGCCGGAGGCGCCTGCCTGGGTGGCCGCAGCCAGGTTTTCCTTCTTTCTGTCGGCAACGATCATGAGGAAAGGGACTTCCTTGAGCCGGGGATCGGAGCGGACGTGCCGCAACAGGGTGAGACCATCCATTTCAGGCATGTTCCAGTCGGAGACGACGAACTGGAAATCGCCGGCGCGCAGCTTGTCCAGGGCGATGGCGCCATCTTCTGCTTCCTCGACATGAGTGAAACCGAGTTCCTTGAGCAGATTCCGGACGATGCGACGCATGTTCGCAAAATCATCGGCCACAAGAAACTTGAGTGAAGTGCGATCAACGCCGGTGCTGTCCATACCAAGGCCAAGTGCAGGGAATGGCGCACACTATGCCCCATCCTGTCGCCTGCCAAAACGGCGAATACCGCCGCAACCGGCGCGTTATCCTCACACCCGTGGCCGCTGCGCGCCCCGGGCGACGGCTCACTCGATCTGGCTGACGTCGCGCACCGCGCCCCGGTCGGCCGAAGTCGCCAGCGCGGCATAGGCGCGCAGGGCCGGGGAGACGTGGCGCACCCGGCTCACCGGTTTCCAGGCGCGGGAACCCCTGGCCTCCATCGCCGCACGCCGTGTCGCCAGCACCGACCTTTCGACCGCCAGGTGAATGCGCCGATTGGGGATGTCGATTTCGATGGTATCGCCTTCCTCCACCAGCGCAATCGCCCCGCCTGCCGCTGCCTCGGGCGAGGCATGGCCGATCGACAACCCCGAGGTGCCGCCCGAAAAACGTCCGTCGGTGAGCAGCGCGCACACCTTGCCCAGGCCTTTCGACTTCAGGTAGGACGTCGGATAGAGCATTTCCTGCATGCCGGGACCGCCCTTGGGGCCTTCGTAGAGAACAATGACGATGTCGCCGGCAACGATCTGGTCGGCGAGGATTTTTTCCACTGCCTCTTCCTGCGATTCGCAGACCCGGGCGCGGCCGGTAAATTTAAGGATCGAATCGTCGACACCGGCCGTCTTGACGATGCAGCCCATCTCGGCGATGTTGCCGAACAGCACGGCGAGGCCGCCATCCTGTGAATAGGCGTTGGCCTGGTCGCGAATGCAACCGTTGCTGCGGTCGAGGTCCAGTTCCGGATAGCGCCGATCCTGCGAGAACGCGGTCTGCGTGGGAACGCCGCCGGGCGCCGCGCGATAGAAGTCGAACACGCCCACGTCATGCGCCTGGATCACGTCCCAGGTCGCGATGGCTTCGCCCATCGTCCGGGCATGCACCGTCGGCAAGTTGCGATGAATCAATCCGGCGCGGTCGAGTTCGCCCAGAATTGCCATGATGCCGCCGGCGCGGTGCACGTCTTCCATGTGATATTTCTGCGTCGCCGGCGCCACCTTGGCCAGGCAGGGTACATGACGCGAGAGGCGATCGATGTCCTGCAACGTGAAATCGATCTCCGCCTCGTGCGCCGCGGCCAGCAGATGCAGCACGGTGTTGGTCGAGCCGCCCATGCTGATGTCCAGCGTCATCGCATTCTCGAAGGCGCCGAACGAGGCGATGTTGCGCGGCAGGGCGCTGGCATCGTCCTGCTCGTACCAGCGTTTGCACAGCTCGACCACCGTGCGTCCGGCGCGCAAAAAGAGCTGCTTGCGATCGGCATGCGTCGCCAGCAGCGAGCCGTTGCCGGGCAGCGCCAGGCCCAGCGCCTCGGTCAGGCAGTTCATCGAATTGGCGGTGAACATCCCCGAGCACGAGCCGCAGGTGGGGCAGGCGGAGCGCTCCATCTCGGCCACCTCCGCATCGCTGTTGCAGGAATCGGCCGCCTCGACCATCGCATCGACCAGATCAACCTTGCGGAACTGGCCGTGCCACTGCACCTTGCCTGCCTCCATCGGCCCGCCGGAGACGAATACCACCGGAATATTGAGGCGCAGCGCCGCCATCAACATCCCCGGCGTGATCTTGTCGCAGTTGGAAATGCACACCATCGCATCGGCGCAGTGGGCATTGACCATGTATTCCACCGAATCGGCAATCAGCTCGCGCGAGGGCAGCGAATACAGCATCCCGCCGTGGCCCATGGCGATGCCGTCATCGACCGCGATGGTATTGAATTCCTTGGCCACGCCGCCGGCCGCCTCGATCTCGCGCGCCACCAGCTGGCCGAGGTCTTTCAAATGCACGTGGCCCGGTACGAACTGGGTGAAGGAATTGACCACGGCGATGATCGGTTTGCCGAAATCGCCTTCCTTCATACCGGTGGCGCGCCACAGGGCGCGGGCGCCGGCCATGTTGCGGCCGTGGGTGGAAGTACGGGAACGGTAGGCAGGCATGAGAGTCTCCGGTGTGGCGAAATGCGCCGTGTCACTTAGAATCCGGATTCTAGCCCAAGCCTTCATCAGACTCATGCTGATTCATCCCCAGTTCGACCCCATCGCCCTTCACCTCGGCCCGCTCGCCGTGCGCTGGTATGGGCTGATGTATCTCGCCGGCTTCCTGGCCTTTCTCGGACTCGGCAAGCGCCGCGCGGCACGTCAGTCCTGGCACAGCATGAGCACCACCGATGTTGACGACCTGCTGTTCTACGGCGCGCTCGGCGTGGTGCTCGGCGGCCGGCTGGGGCAGGTGCTGTTCTACGAGCCAGGATATTACTTCAGCCATCCCTTTGAAATTCTCGCCGTGTGGAAGGGCGGCATGAGCTTCCACGGCGGCTTCCTCGGTGTGCTGCTGGCGATGGTGCTGTGGGCGCGAAAGAGTGGCAAGACCTTTTTCCAGGTCACCGATTTCATCGCCCCGCTGGTGCCATTGGGGCTAATGGCGGGACGCATCGGCAACTTCATCAACGGCGAACTGTGGGGTCGCGTGGCCGATGCCGCGCTGCCCTGGGCGATGATTTTTCCGCAGGTCGATGCCCTGCCGCGCCACCCCTCGCCTCTGTATCAGGCAGCTGGCGAAGGCTTGCTGCTGTTCGTCATACTCTGGATTTATTCCGCGCGGCAGCGCTCGCCGGGCGCGGTCTCCGGCGCATTCCTGGTTGGCTACGGCGTACTGCGTTCGGCTGCGGAGTTTTTCCGCGAACCGGATGCCGGCGTTTTCGGCTTTTCTTACACCGTCAGCATGGGGCAGTGGCTGTCCCTGCCGATGGTTGTCCTCGGGCTCTGGCTGCTGCTGCGCAAGCCGCCGGTTGAACGATAAAAGTCGGCGCTGATGAGACGGCGCCCGCGCGGACGCCCTGAATCGAGCTTCGCTCATCAGTTGATTCCAGCCAGCCACGCGGCAAAGGAGCCGTGCTAGCGAAACACCACGGTCTTGTTGCCATGCACCAGCACGCGGTCTTCCAGATGGAAGCGCAGGCCGCGTGCAAGCACGGTCTTTTCAATGTCCTTGCCATAGCGCACCATGTCCTCGACCGAGTCGGAATGATCGATGCGGATCACGTCCTGCTCGATGATCGGCCCCTGATCGAGGTCGGCGGTAACGTAATGGCAGGTGGCGCCAATCAGCTTGACGCCGCGCGTATAGGCCTGGTGATACGGCTTGGCGCCGACAAACGAGGGCAGGAAGCTGTGATGGATGTTGATGATGCGCCCCGAATAGGCGGCGCACAGCTCGGACGGCAGAACCTGCATGTAACGCGCCAGCACCATGGTGTCGCCCTGCGCCGCCTCAAACAGGCGCTGCACTTCGGCGTAGGCCTGTGGCTTGTTCTCCGGAGTGACAGGCACATGATGGAATGGAATGCCGTGCCACTCGACGAAGCCGCGAAAGGTGTCGTGGTTCGAGATCACGCAGGCGATGTCGATGTTCAGTTCCTGCGCCTGCCAGCGCGCCAGGAGGTCGTACAGGCAATGCTCCTGCTGGCTCACCAGCACCACCACGCGCTTCTTCCTGGCGGAATCGGTGATGCGCCAATCCATTTGCAACGCGTTCGCCAGCGGCGAAAACTGGCGACAAAACTCATCCAGCCCGAACGGCAGCGAAGCCGCCTTGATCTCGATGCGCATGAAATAGCGGCTGTCCAGCGCATCGGCATGAAAGCTCGACTCGAGAATCCAGCCGCCATGTCCGGTGATGAAGCCGGTGACGCGGGCGATGATGCCGACCTGATCGGGACAGGAGGCGCTCAGTGTGTAGAAGTGATCCTGATGCATGTCAGATACGCGCCGCCGCCTTGTCGATTTCAGTACGCAGTTCCGCGTAGTTCATGGTCACCGGAAATTGCGGGAACTCGTCGATCACGTTCTGCGGCGGATGAAACAGGATGCCGGCATGCGCCTCGCCCAGCATTGCGGTGTCATTGTAGGAATCGCCGGCGGCGATGACCTTGAAATTGAGTTCCTTGAACCGCTGCACCGATTCCTTTTTCTGGTTCGGCATGCGCAGGTGGTAATTCACCAGGAAGCCGGCGGCATCGGCCTCCAGCTTGTGACAGAACAGGGTCGGCATGCCCAGTTGCGCCATCAGCGGCATGGCGAATTCATAGAAGGTGTCAGAGAGGATGATGACCTGGAAATCGCGCCGCAAAGTATCGAGAAACTCCTTCGCCCCCGCCATCGGCCCCATTTCGGCGATGACTTTCTGGATGTCGGGCAGCCCCAGCTTGTGCGTCTTCAAGAGTTCCAGCCGATACTTCATCAGCGTGTCGTAATCCGGCTCGTCGCGCGTAGTGCGGCGCAGCTCCGGGATGCCGGTGCGGTTGGCGAACTCGATCCAGATTTCCGGAACGAGCACGCCTTCAAGGTCAAGACAAACGAGCTGCACGAAAGATTCTCCAAAAAATTTCCAAAGGGACGCACCGCGCTGGCGATACGGTACGAAAACGCCGAAAGGATCGAATAGTACCCGACCTCGCCAGCCGCAACGCGCCCTGGGTGCACTGCCTGACGCGTGCCCCCGTGATTTTGCTGCGCCCTGCCAGGGTTTACCGTGACTCCTGAAAAATTCCGGATCGCCCCGCGACATTGATATCCCGGCAGCCAGCGCCTGCCCGATGGCGCGATTCAGATGGCAGCGCGCACCAGCCGGATATCTGTTTCGCGATCCACGAATTGCCATTCTTCCGTAGCACGCAGCTCGGCCAGTAAATCATCGAATGCCGCTTCATCGGCGGGCCCATATTCAAACCAGGTGATGAAATCAAACGGCTCGGCTTCCGAAATGTCGCGGCAGTGATGCAGGCGCCGCGCAATCGGCGGCAGACATTTGAGGCCAATCCTGCCGTGTGCGACTGAAACGGTCGAAGAGCGGGTTACTGCATGCTCCTGCGCATCACACGGTGTTGCGCCAGCAGGCTGGCGTGATGGAATGAATCCCGTCAGTTTGTTGTCAGCAGAAGATAGCCCGCCAGCGCAAGGCCGAGCACAGCCACGATAAAGGACAGGGCAACAGCAAGCTTTCTCGAATAGGCATGCGGCAGGTCGTGCTGCGGAAGCGTTGCAATGAACCGGCCATGCTGTACTGCAGAAACAAAAACGGTGATCGAGCCGACGAGGACAAATGCAGTTCCAAGGCCGGTAGACAGCGGAGCAGACATGCCGGTTACATGCGATTGGAATTGCCATGACAAAAGGCGAACGAAAAGGCCGAATTTCGCAACCATAAAGCCAATCGCGATGATCGTGAGGCCGGTTCGTATCCATGCCAGGAGGGTACGTTCCGCGGCGAAAAAGACGCGCGGGTCGGAATCGGGAGTTGCCATGGCGTAGCAGGATTTGACGTAGTACGGGCAATCGGCGCGACGCGCCTAGAACACCAGAACCTTGTCCGCTTCGATGGTCCACTGCGCCAGCTGGCTCATGGTGCTGACCTCCACCTCCTCGACCAGCGGTAGCGGCTTGAGACCGCGAGCCTCGCAACATGCGCCACAGAGCCTGACCTGACCGCCTTTGGCGGTGACCGACTGCATCATGCGCTCGATGTTGTAGTAGCCCTGCGGCGTGCTTTGCGCCGCGATGGCCGCCGTTACCGCATCTGCCATGAGAAAGACGCGGAGCTCCGTGCCGGGGTGATCCTTCTGCAACGCCATTGCAAGGCGGAGCGCGTTGTAGGTTTTCTCCGAGCCGTATGGCGCCTCGTTGAGGATCAAGAGAATGTTCATAGGGTTAGCTGACTCCTGTTATGAGTTCCAACACTGGAATGGCTGGCTGGTGATGAGCGGCATTCAATTCCCCCCAAGCCGCTTGCCGAATGAAATCGCATAGGCGGACGAGCGGAAGAGCAGGACAGGATCATTCGTCGGCGCAATGCCATCAGCCATCACCAGGGGATCGAAGTTGATTTTTTCGCATTCTGCGCCTTCCTGCGGTGTCGCGGAGGAAATCGACAGTGTTCCGGCCTTCAACTCCTTGCGGTCGGCAGGCCAAGACACTGTCGGATTGTCTTCCACATCGCCGGACCTGCCGATTGTGAGCATCATGTCCCAGCGTACCGGACCATGCCTGACACGTTCGATCAACCTCTGTTCCAGAAAATCGGGTGGAGAAGACTTGAGTTCATCATCGGACATCTGCTTCTCGCCATCCTGCGGAACGAAGCGCCACCGCACCAGCGTGACCTGGTTTTCAGAATTCACGAACTTGAACGTATGGATGCCAAAGTAACTGCTGTTGGCCCAGCTGGGCGGCGGATTGTTTCTGGCCAGGAATTCCGCCTGTGGCAGGCTGTCTGGATGGCTGGCCCTGAATGCCTTGATCTTCTCCGGATCAGGCTTGCCGGTGGCGGGGTCGGGTTTCCTGGCGACGATGTCATCGAAAAAAGTCTGCGGTGACGCCGCGCCAAAAACCGGCGTGTTCAGCATCGTCATATGCTGCAGGCGGCCATCCGCCAGCCTGAATTCCAGAGCCATGCCTCGCGGAATCTTTGCGTTATCAGGCACCCTGGGGTTGCCGCCGGGAAGGGAGAAACGCGCGACGACCGGCACAGGCTGGCCAGAAAACAATGCAGAACGCGTATAGGCGTGCGCCTCCGTTGAGCCAACAAACTCGCCGGCAGCGCACGTGCCCTTGATATGGTTGCGCCGCTCTCCCGGATGCACGCCGAAGGTGTTTTCCAGTGCAGACACTGCCTGATCTGCCGTCACCTCGTTGCCAGCCGCCATACAGAACGGCGGGAACAACGAGAGCGGCACCGCAAGAATCAGCATCCCGCCTGACAGCCAGCTTGACCAGTGTTTTCGTTTGCCGCGCATTTTGTCTCCTTTTGTTTTTCCGGGAAGTCGCTGCTCAGGGCAAATGCCCCATCTTGCCGCTGCGATAGTCCATCATTGCCTGACGAATCTCCTCGGCCGTGTTCATCACAAACGGCCCGCCGGCACCGGAAAGCCGTCGCCGACCCAGTGGCTGCCCGCGCTGCGCTGAATATCGCGCAGATTCTTGACCGGATTCCCTGCGGTTATCGATTGCATCGCTCATTCCTTCTTCACTGGTCCTGCAGGGTATCGCCGCCCCAGCGCATTGCGGATGATGCGCCGTAATCACGGAACGAACAATGCGACGCTGACTACGTCCGGGGTGCGAACATGATGATTGCCATACCGGCCAAGGCAACTCCGGCCCCCACGAAATCCCAAAGATGCGGCTGCTCGCCATCGACAAGCCACAGCCACATCAACGCGGTCGCCACATAGACTCCTCCATAAGCCGCATAGACCCGCCCGGCTGCCGTGGGGTGCAGCGTGAGCAGCCAGACGAACAACGCGAGCGATAACGCAGCCGGGACGAGAACCCATGCAGCAGCGCGATTTTGCAGCCACAGATAGGGTAAATAGCAGCCTGTAATCTCTGCAACGGCAGTCGTAACGAACAGTCCGCTTGTAGTCAATACACTCATCGAGCGTCAGGGTGCGGGCAATTGGAGTTGCAATGAACGAACGAAGAGGCCAGGTTTTGCACCCATCAAGCCAATGGCGATGCTCGTGAGGCCCGTCCGCATCCGCGCAAGGAGGTGTCCGTTCGGCAGCGATCGGCGCGGCGGCTTGCAGCGTTTCCCTTCGTATTCGAAACGGTGCAGCTTGTATTTCTTGCCGTTCCAGCGCCCCACCGGAAAGCAGAACCCCGGGCCACCGACCGAAATGTTCGGCCAACCATCGGGATTGGCCCCGCAAATGACCCACAGGCCTGCCCCGCCAAGCGTCTTGCTGTTGATCGTCATATCACACCTCCTTCGATTGCCAGGCGGAACAAATAAAAGGGAAAAGCCCGTGGAAAGCATACTCCGCCTCGTCATAGCCGTGAAGACTATGGGTTGCCTGACTAGCCATAAAACCCAGCACGGCACCCCGGTGGAAACCGGGTGGTGTTACGGACTTGATCAGTAGTTCTCTACGCAAAACCCCGACTCAAGCACCCGGCGGTCCCTTGAGTTCAACGACATTTCCCTCGGGATCGGTGACATAGATCGACGGGCCCTCGCCCTCCGCCCCGTAACGTCGCTCCACCGGGCCGGCAGCGTAGCCCGATGCCGCCAGCTGGCGGCGGATTTCCTCCGCATCGAAGGGCTCGACCCGCAGGCAGAAATGGTCAAGATTGCGCCCCTCCGGCCCCGGCGCCGCACCACCCGCGCGACCCAGCTTGCCATCCACCGGCACCAGATCGATCAAGGAATTCCCGGCGCGAAGCTGCACCAGCCCGAGCCCCTCCAGACGTCGCTCGACGGTACAGCCCAGCGTGGAGCAATAAAAGTGCAGCATGCTTTCCAGGTCAACTACCCGCAGCACAAGGTGATCGATTTCACGGATGCGGATCATGGCATCTGGACTCAGGAACAAAACAGCAGTCACGCAAAAAGTCGGCGCTGATGAAACAACTGCGCTACAAGGCGGTCGAGCAAAAAACGCTCAGCTTTGCAGACCCGGACTTTCCGCTTCGCGGGCAGGTCTCCTCGCCGTAGCGGATGGCGATACGGCGAATGCAGCTTTTTTCCCAGCGTTCCAGGAACCGGCAATATATGGAGGGCAGGCATTCAAATCACATGGAATGGAAGCCAATCATATTGCCTTCTGTATCACGGGCAAGGACGATAAAGCCGTGTTCGCCGATGGACATTTTTTCCTTGAAAATACTGCCGCCATTCTCGGCCACGCGGGCGGCTTCCACGGCGCAGTCCACACACGCAAAATAGACCAGTGTTCCGCCAAAGCCAGAGGGAGCGCCTTCCATCTTGACCAGCATGCCGCCTGCGCCGTAGGTGCTCATGCCGGCGCCAGGAAAGCTCCACATTTCCATATTAATTTCCGCTGTCGGAGCGGGCATTTTTTCCAGTTTTATTGCCAGCACGGCTTCATAGAATGCTTTGGCACGTTCCATGTCTTGTACATAAATTTCAAACCAAACGACCGGATTGCTTTTCATGGCATTTCTCCTTAATAACGGATTTGGTTGTAAATCTTATGTGCAGCTGCACACCTCAAGCGAGGCGGGGGGGGCAACGGCTTGTTGCAGTGCTCACAAGTAGGCCTGGGTTCCGGCATGGTGTCACCTCTATGGCAGCCAACACTCGTGCCGGGCCTCACCGTACTACCCCGGAATCTCGGGTTCGACGAGTGTCGCAAGCTGCGCAAGGGACTCCTGCCACCCGAGGTAGCACACCTCGAGCGGAATAACTTCAGGCAGCCCCTCTTGCACGATGCTGATCTCCGTACCGCAGGACACCTTCGTCAGGGCTACCGTCACCTGCATTTCTCCCGGCAAGTTCGGGTCGTCGAATTTGTCGGTGTAGCGAATCCGTTCGTGAGGAACAAGTTCGAGATACTCTCCACCGAAGGCGTGCTCGTTCCCTGATGTGAAATTTGTGAATGACATCCGAAAGGCGCCGCCAATCCTGGCGTCCATATGGTGAACCTTGCAGGTGAAACCGTATGGCGGTATCCACTTTGCCATCGCGTCGGCGTCCAGGAATGCTCGATACACGCGCTCCGGAGGCGCGCGGAGCACACGATGCAGTCGCACAGTACCTGTAGGCATTTACGATGCTCCTCCAAAAATATCGCTCGGCGAGAATCTGGCGTTACGGCATTCATTGTATAGGTGCTGACGGAATGGCGAAACGTCCAGCACTTTCGTTGCACCCGTCCTCTGGAACGGGGCCATCTCTGTCCCCTGCCACCCGTATAATCCGCTTCCCGCTTTCTCTCCCCCTTGCCATGAATGTCCTGTTTGAAGAGGACGGCGCGTTTCGCGCCGGCGGCGTGCTGGCCGATAACGTGAGTTCGTTGCAGGTGGAATTGCCGGGGGGGCGACGGGTCAAGGTGAAGGCGGCGCAGGTGCTGCTTTCCTTCAGCGCGCCGGCGGCGACGGAAGTGCTGGCGCAGGCGGAAGCGGGCACCGAGGACATCGAGATCGAATTTCTGTGGGAGGTGGCGCCGGAGGCGGAATTCGGCTTCGAGGCGCTGGCGGCGGAATATTTCGGTGCGAAGCCGACGCCGGTGCAGGCGGCGACGGTGTTGCTGCGGCTGCATTCGGCACCGATCTATTTTCATCGCAAGGGCCGCGGCCGTTTTCGTCGTGCTCCGCCGGAGATTTTGCAGGCGGCGCTGGCCGGGCTGGAGAAAAAGCGCCAGCAGGTGATGGCGATCGAGCGCATGACGGAGGAATTGCTGGCCGGTCATTTGCCGGACGAATTCCGCCCGCTGCTGCCGCAACTGCTCTACGCCCCCGACCGCAACCGGCCGGAGACGAAGGCGCTGGAAGCGGCCGTGCAGGAAATAGGGGGCAGACCCCTATTCCCTGAAAAAGTCGGCGCTGATGCGACGGCGAAAGAGAGCGAAAAACGTGGTCTGACCCCTATTTCACCCACTATTTCGACCCCTGTTTCCTTGCTGCTGGCCTGCGGTGCGGTGGCAACGGCGCACGATTACCATCTGGGGCGTTTTCTTTACGAGCATTTCCGCGAGGGGACGGATTTCCCTGCCTGCGCGCCGCCCGCGGTGACGGCCGACCTGCCGCTGGCGGCCGTTGCGGCGTTCAGTATCGACGATGCAGCAACGACGGAGATCGACGATGCGTTTTCCGTTACGCCGCAGCCGGAACGGGCCGCGGGCGGCTGGCGCATCGGCATCCATATCGCGGCGCCGGGGCTGGGTTTCGGGCCGGAATCGGGGCTGGGGCAGATCGCACGGCGGCGCTTGTCGACGGTGTATATGCCGGGCCGCAAGATCACCATGCTGCCGCCGGCGGTGGTCGAGCAATTCACGCTGGCGGCCGGACGCACGGCGCCAGCCGTGTCGCTGTACCTTGACGTGGCGGGCGACTTGCGCCTGCTGGGCCACGAGACGCGGCTGGAGCAGGTGCCGATCGTGGCCAACCTGCGCCACCACGACATCGAGCCGGTGTTCAACGAAACCACGCTGGCGGCCGGCTTGCCGGAGTTTGCGTGGCGCGACGAGCTGAAGCTGCTGTGGGAGTTCGCCACGGTATTGCAGGCCGGGCGCGGCAAGCCGACGGACAGTGGCGCGCGCAAGGATTACAACTTCAGCATCAACTGGGATGCCGCTGGCATTGACGGGGCGGGCGTGGTGACGATCGACGAGCGGCCGCGCGGCAGCCCGCTGGATACGCTGGTGGCGGAGCTGATGATCGTCGCCAACGCCACCTGGGGGGCGCTGCTGAAGGATGCCGGGATTCCCGCGCTGTACCGGGTGCAGACGGCGGGCAAGGTGCGCATGAGCACCGCGGCGGCGGCGCACGAGGGGCTTGGCGTCGATTGTTACGCCTGGTCGTCCTCGCCGCTGCGGCGCTATTGCGACCTGCTCAATCAATGGCAGCTCATCGCCCTGCTGCAAGGCACACCGCCGCCCTTCGCGCCGAAATCGACCGAGCTATTCGCCGCGCTGCGCGATTTCGAGCTGACTTATGCGTCATACGCCGAGTTCCAGCGCGGCATGGAGCGCTACTGGTGTTTACGCTGGCTGTTGCAGGCGGGCATAACGACGCTGGAGGCGGTGGTGCTGAAGGACGCGCTGGTGCGCGCCGTCGACCTGCCGCTGGTGCTGCGCCTGCCGTCGCTGCCGGATTTGACGCAGACGCCGCGCGGCTCGCGGGTGCGGGTGAACATCGAAGGCATCGACTTGCTGGCGGCGGAAGCAAAAGCGCGCTTTGTCGAGCGGGTGGAGATGGCGCCCATAGTCGAAGATGCCGATGATGACGAAAATCCGGAAGCGGCCAGCGCGATGGAAACAAAGCCCGATACACCCGATGCCGCTGCGGCCGGGGGGCTGTGAAAGATTCACTCGACGCGCTGTTCCCGCCACCTTCGGCACATGATTTACCCCGGCTCCCCGGCGCCATTTCCCCGTCTCCCCGGCCTGCGCCGGAATGACATGCATGATGGATCTCCGGCTTTCATCGAATGATGTTCTGCCGGGATACGGGACAAAACCAAGCCGGCGTGGCGGGGTAGAATTCCCGCCCATGCCTGCCCTGCCAGCCCGCCCCGCCTTGCCTGCCTTTCTTGCTGCGATGGATGTGTCGCGGCGTCACCTGACGCTGGCGCTGATCGCTTCATTGACCTTGCATGCGGTGCTGCTGGCGGTGCATTTCACTCCGCCGGACTTGATGGACAAGGCACGCGAGCAGGCGCTCGACGTCATCCTGATCAACAGCAAAAGCAAAAGCCGGCCAGCACACGCGCAGGCAAAGGCGCAGAGCAATCTCGATGGAGGCGGCAACACGGAGGATGATCGCCGCGCCAAAACACCCTTGCCGCCTTCGCCGCAAACGAAACAGGGCGACAGCCTGATGGCCGCACAACAGCGCGTGGCGCAGCTCGAGGCCGAGGCGCAGCAGATGATGACGCAACTCCAGAGCACGGCGCGGGCCAAAAACGAGAAGTCGAAGAAGCTGCCGCTGCCGCCGACCACGGCGCTCTCCGGCGCCGACCTGGCCAGCAGCGCGCTGGCCGTCGCCCGTCTCGAGGGTGAGATTTCGCAGCAGATGGAGGCCTACAACCAGCGTCCGCGCAGGAAGTTCCTCGGCGCCCGCGTCGAGGAATACCGTTTCGCGCAATATGTCGAGGACTGGCGGCAGAAAATCGAGCGCATCGGCAACCTGAATTACCCTGCGGCGGCGCGCGGCCAGATGTATGGCAGCCTGGTGCTGACAGTCATCATCAAGGCCAGCGGCGAGCTGGAGCGGGTGGAGATCAACCGCCCTTCAGGACAAAGGGTGCTCGACGAGGCCGCGCTGCGCATCGTGCGCCTGGCCGCGCCCTACGCGCCCTTTCCGGAGAACATCCGACGCGATACCGACGTGCTGGAAATCACCCGGACGTGGACGTTTACCAGCGCCAACCAGTTGCGGGCGAATTGAGGGCGCAAGAAAGCCCGGGGCCGGCGCGGTAATTGAACCCTGCGGCAATCGGGAGGGAAGCCGGATACCGACTTGTTACCCCGGAGTGGACGCATCCGCGGCGGAATGATCTTCGCCCCGCACCGGCCGGGCGCCGAGCAGGGCGCCGAGGGTGACGGCAGAGAGGCCGGCGAGAGCCAGCAGCGAGAGCGGCTCGCCTAGCAGCGGCACGGCCGCCAGCGCGGCGACAGCGGGGACGCAGGCCAGGATCAGGGCCACCGTCTGCGCCCCGAGGTGGCGCACTGCCTGGGCATACAACAGCATGGCGACGAACACTACCAGCACGCCCTGATACAGCGCCTGCATCACGATTTCGCCGGCGGGCGCGACGCTTAGCGTGCTGGGCAGGAACAGCACCCACAGCGGCAGATAAATCGCCGCGGCGCCTAATGTCGTGGCGACAGTAGCCGTCAGCGGTGGCAGCGGATAGCGGCGCAGCAGCAGGGTGAACACCGCCCACGAGGACGAACCGCAGAGGAACAGCAGGTCGCCGACGATTTCCCAGCCGGTCAGTTGCGGGCCGCGGGCGAGGGTATCGGCGGCGGTGAGGACGATACCGGCAAAGACGCAGGCGAGCGCAATACCTTGTCTGCGGCTGGGTTTCTGGCCCAGCCAGGCCCAGGCGAGCAGCGCGGTTTCAAACGGCAATGCGCCGGGCAACAGGATGGCGGCATGCGCGGCCGGCGCCAGGCGGAACGCGGAGTAGACGAAACAGGCATAGGCGATGCCGCCGAAGAGCGCGAATGAGAACACGACTCTCAGCGGCGGCAGGGTCACGCGCGGCAGAAAGCAGAGCGCGATCAGGCCGCCTGTGCCGAACCGCAGCGCGGTGACATCCCAGGCGGTCAGCACGCCCCGACCGCCGACGCGCGAGACGAGGATGAAGCCGATCCAGATGCAGAGCGTGGCGAAAACCGCCAGCCAGCCGCTTTTGTCCGCCGTGGCGGGCGTCTCGGTCATGCCCGCTATGCCAGTTCGCGGTAGCCTCCGCCATGAAAAATCAGCGGCGGCCTGGGGTCGCGGCGAAAGCGTTCGACGCGGCCGATGAGGAGGGTGTGATCGCCGCCGGGATGGCGCGCTTCGGTGCGGCACTCGAACCAGGCGCTGCACCCGGCCAACAGCGGCGTGTCGCCAGCGCCGGGTTTCCATTCGAGGTCGGCAAACCGGTCGGCCCCCGGTTGCGAGAAGCGCTGCGAGAGCGCCAGTTGATCCGCGGCAAGAATGTTCACCGTCCAGTAGCCGCAGGTCGCGAACACCTGATGCAGGGGCGAGTGGCGGCCGATGCTCCACAGCACCAGGGGCGGCTCGAGCGAGACCGAGGCGAAGGAGTTGACGGTGATGCCGACCGGCCGGCCGTCAGGGTTGCGCGCCGTGACGACGGTCACGCCGGTGGCGAATTCGCCCAGCGCCTGACGCAGGGCAAGGGTGTCAAATGTGTCGAAATTCTCGGGAGCAGGTTGATTCATCGAGTCGGGGGCGGCCTAAAATGCGACGCTTCGTTGATCGGTTATCGGGAGCGGCAGATGAAAAATCCCTTTCGGCTCGGCACCCCGTTGTCGGCTTCGGCCACCCGTGTGATGCTCCTGGGCTGCGGCGAACTCGGCAAGGAGGTCATTATCGCATTGCAGCGGCTGGGGTGCGAGGTGATCGGCGTCGATCGCTACGAAAATGCGCCGGGAATGCAGGTGGCGCATCGCAGCCATGTCATCAACATGACAGATGGCGCGGCGCTGCGGGCGGTGATTGAAATGGAAAAACCGCATCTGGTGGTGCCTGAAATCGAGGCCATCGCCACCGCGACGCTGGTCGAAATCGAGCGGGAAGGGCTGGCTGAAATCATTCCCACCGCACGCGCGGCGCAACTGACGATGAACCGCGAAGGCATCCGCCGCCTTGCCGCCGAGGAACTCGGCCTGCCGGTTTCGCCTTACGCATTCGCCGATTCGCTGGCGGAATTGCAGGCGGCCATCGATGCCGGCATCGGCTATCCGTGCATCGTCAAGCCGGTGATGTCATCCTCCGGCAAGGGCCAGTCGCTGATCCGGACGGCGGCCGACGTAATGAAGGCCTGGGACCATGCCCAGGCCGGCGGGCGGGTCGGGGCCGGGCGGGTGATCGTCGAGGGCTTCATTGATTTCGATTATGAAATCACCCTGCTCACGGTGCGCGCACTCGGTGACAGCGGCGCAGTGGAAACGCATTTCTGCGCACCGATCGGCCATGTTCAGGTCAATGGCGATTACGTCGAATCCTGGCAGCCGATGGCGATGTCGCCACGGGCGCTGGAAAAGTCGCGCGCGATTGCCGCTGCGGTAACCGGCAATCTGGGCGGGCGCGGCATCTTCGGCGTCGAGCTGTTTGTGAAGGACGACGACGTCTGGTTCTCGGAAGTCAGCCCGCGGCCGCATGACACCGGCTTGGTAACACTGGCGACGCAGCGCCTGTCGGAATTCGAGCTGCATGCGCGCGCCATCCTCGGTCTGCCGGTCGATGTCGGCCTGCGCCGCGCCGGCGCTTCGGCGGTGATCTATGGCGGCCTCGCGGTCCGCGGCATCGCCTTCGATGGCGTGGCGGAGGCGCTCGCGGTTCCGGAATCCGACCTGCGCCTGTTCGGCAAGCCGGAGAGTTTCGTCAAGCGGCGCATGGGCGTCGCGGTGGCCAATGCCGACAGCACCGACGAGGCGCGGGCGCGAGCCAAGCTGGCGGCCAGCCGGGTGAAGCCGGTCAAATGCGAGTAAGCCTGTTTGCCATGAGGGACACGAAGAGCACGGGAAACCCATTTCTGCTTTCACTGCGCGCGCCGTGGTGAACACGTTTGCCGCGCGACTGCTCGCCTGGCATAAACGCCACGGTCGCCACGACCTGCCCTGGCAGGCAGATTGGCAAACGCGGCGCGACCCGTATCGCATCTGGCTATCCGAGATCATGTTGCAGCAGACCCAGGTGGCGACGGTGATTCCGTATTACCAGCGCTTTCTTGAACGCTTTCCGCAACTGGCCGATCTGGCCGCCGCGCCGGTCGCCGAGGTGATGGCGCTGTGGAGCGGCCTCGGTTATTACGCCCGCGCACGCAACCTGCACCGGACGGCACAGATCATCATGGAAAAACACGGCGGCAGGTTTCCGCCCCGTGCGGAAGCGCTGGCCGCACTGCCGGGCATCGGCCGCTCGACGGCGAATGCGATTGCGACGGTGTGTTTCGGCGCACGGCTGCCGATCCTTGACGGCAATGTCAAACGCGTATTGTGCCGGGCGCTCGGGGTAGAGGGTTTTCCCGGCGCGGCAGCGGTGGAAACCCGGCTCTGGCAACACGCCGGGGCACTGCTGGCCGAAGCGCCCAAGGCCGCGCTAGCGGCTTACATCCAGGCGCAGATGGATCTGGGCGCGACGCTGTGCACCCGCAGTCGGCCGCGCTGCGCAGACTGCCCGCTTGCGGATACATGCGTCGCCCGCAGCAGCGGCCGCGTGGCCGAACTGCCGCAGCCGAAACCGCGCCGCACGTTGCCGCAGCGCAGTGCGACCTTCCTCGTGCTGCTGCATGACAATCGCGTGCTGCTGGAACTCCGTCCGCCGAGCGGCCTCTGGGGCGGCCTGCTCGCGCTGCCGGAACTGCCGCCGGGCGCGGATCCCGCAACACACAGCGAACTGCACTACGCGACGCGCGTATCCGCCTTGCTCTGCACTACCTCCGGGTCGTCGCCAGCGCCGAGTTTTACGCACAGCTTCAGCCACTTTCGCCTGCACATCACGCCGCTGCTGATGCGTGTCACGCCGGATGCCGTCGCGATGGAACCGGGGCGACAATGGCTGCCGCTCGCCGAACTCGGCAACGCCGCACTACCGGCGCCGGTGCGGAAAATTCTGGAGGTGTGCACCTCTCCAGACCGGGTGGCAGCAAGCCGACTATAAAATAGTCGGCCTAACCCTGATTTATTATGTGATCGCGGTTCTGATTTCGGATTTGAGTGCTTCGACCAACTGACTTCCCTTGGCGATCTGGTCGCCGCCGCCCATTCCGTCGTAGATCGTTTTTACTGCGGCCAGACTCTTTCGGATTGAGTCCTCATCGACTGTGGCTGGATCAATTGCGGCGATGTCGACCGCCGAAGGCTCCGTCTTCCCCGTGGCGATGGCGGCGACGCGCATTGCCACGTAGAACAGGACGTTGTTCCTCTCCCGAGCATCAAGCGTGGCATCCGAGCGCATGAGAGCGTCGATTCTCCGGACGATGGTGGAACACACCCGATATACACCAATTGGGATCGAAGTCGAAAACACCCTTGAGTAGTCCTCATCCTTTTTGAGCAGCGACGATGGCCTAGCGCGGGCGTCGTCTGGCCTCTGGAGCAGGATCGACATTACTGCCTGTGCCATAAGCGGGATGCCGACGATCTGATCGAGCGGCCGTCCCTCGTTCTTATGCAGGTTTTTCCTGCGGTCATAGAACAGGCCATAAGGGCGCAGGTGTTCCTCGATATCGCGGTGTATTTTGTCGGTCGCGCGCAGCGAGGCCGGCGGGATGCTGGTCTGGCTGTTGGTGGCCTTGATGACCCTGTCGCGGCTCTCTGGTTTGGTTGGGACGATGACGCGCACGAGCAGGTTGCGCTCGTCTCCGGCGGTGTTCGCCTCGCTAAAGTATCGGTATATCTCGTTAGAGGTTTGTAGGCCATTGACGATCTGCGGATCCTCCAGCGTGAGCGTCTTGGCGCTGACGGTCGCCTTTGCGGCAACAATGGTCACGCCATTGTTGAGCCACCAGAAATCCTCCCAGCCCTTGGCCTTGAGTGAGTCGCCGATCTCTTCGTTTACCGCTGTCGAACCTTGATAGTCCCGCACGTTCGCCTCGAACAAGTTCCGTCTAAGCTTGCCGGCCCCGTCCCTGATGAAAGCGTCGAAGTCGCGGAGCTTGACGAGGGAGATGTATCCAACATCGCCCGAGGAGCTGATCGGATTCTCTGCGAGGGTCAGATTGTGGGCTGACGGAGGCTCGCGCCGCGCCTGTGAGAGCAGTTCGGCCGCGCCGAGAAACTCGAACGAGAAGTCTGCGTTCGAGAAAAGTCCCTTCAGCTTTTCGCCAAGGATTTCGCTCTTGCGCTGGACGTTTGGATGAGGGTCGGACCCTTTCGACGCGTAAATGTAGCGAAAACGAAGAGCCGGGAACTTCGATGCCAACCCGGCTTGGATGCGGCGGAAGTTGGCGACGGATGAGCGCACGCCGTCGTTGAATACGGACTTCATCGAGTCGAGGTCCTTGCCGAGGTTGAAGAGATCCTCGGTGGCCGCGGTCAGTTTCTCGACGGCGTTCTCGCCAAACCCGTCGGTGAACTTGGCTTGGATAATCACCGTCTCGATGACAACCCCTTTCTTGAGAGTTGAGATGTCGAAATCCTCTTGAGCCAACTCTCCATTGACGAGCACATACATGGAATCGATGCCTCCGTCGTTTCCTCCACCCACGATTCCGGATTCGATCTCGTCATATCCCAAGTCATAATCCTTGAGCACCTGCTCCGCCACAAATATCTCGAAGAACTCCGACTTTGGGGATGTCGCAGCGAGCGCTTTGTGCTTTTGGTCAATAATCTGTTCGAGAATGATTTTGTCGTTGGCGTTCATATCCTGAATCCATTTTTTGCGGTGTCGGAGCCGCCCCGGGAATATGGCGATTGTATGTCACCGTCCGTCGGAGAAATAGCGGAGAAATAGGGGGCTGACCCTGATTTTCCTGATTGATTCCCGCCTAGCATTGTCATTCCGCGCAAGAACGTCACCCCAGAGACTGTCTCCGGGGTGACGGGGCGAAAATACTGGCTTTCCCTATTCGCCCTCCGCGCCCCACTTCGCCACCAGTGTCTGCGGCACGCCGAGTTGATCGAGGATGCGGGCGACGACGAAATCGACAAGGCCAGCGATGCCTTGCGGGTGATGATAGAACCCCGGATTGGGCGGCAGGATCACCGCGCCGGCGCGGGCCAGGCGCAGCATGTTTTCCAGATGAATGGCGGAAAACGGCGTCTCGCGCGGAACGAGGATGAGCTTTTTTCCTTCCTTCAGCACCACGTCGGCGGCACGGGTGATCAGGTCGTCGGCCATGCCGGCGGCAACTTTCGCCAGCGTGCCCATGGTGCACGGACAGATGACATAGGCATCCGGCGGGTTGGAGCCCGAGGCCAGCGGCGCGAACCATTCCTGCAGGCCATAGACCGTCAGCCGCCCCGGCGCGGCATTGAAGCGCGCCGTCAGCAGCGCTTCCGCCTCGGCCGGGCGCGAGGGCAGGGTGAAATCCAGTTCCTGCTTCGCCACGATCTGCGCAGCCGGCGAATACACCAGCTGCACCTTGCAATCGGCGGCGAGCAGGCAGTCGACCAAACGCAGACCATAGGGCAGGCCGGAGGCTCCGGTGAAGGCGACGGCGATGGTTTTCATGACGAGTGAACCTCGGGTGGAGTGAGGGGAAAAGTCGGCGCTGGTACTACGGCGACCAGCTGCGCCACCACCAGTCCATTGATGCTACCGAAGATGAGCGCGGCGGTGGCGAACAGCGGCACGAGATAAAACACACCGTCATGCGGCACCAGCCACAGCCGGGCCAGCAGAATCTGGCCGCCGATGTGGGCAAAGGCAGCGAGCAGGCTCAGGCTGACGGCGCCAAACCAGCGGCGCGGCAGACGCACGGCAGCGGCAAGCGTCAGCAGGCTGGCGCACGCGCCGGCCAGGGCAAGGAAAAATCCCGGGGCGAGAAACTGTCCGAGCAGGAGGCTGCCAGCCACCACGCGCAGCAAGCCGACCCAGAGCGCATCCCGCCAGCCATGACGCAGCAGCACCAGCAGCACGATGATGTTGGCCAGCCCCGGCTTGATGCCCGGCAGCGGGCTCGGCAGCGCAGCTTCGGCGATGGTCAGCGCGATGGCGGCCGCCGTGTAGCGGGCGATGCGCCGGTCATCCGCGGTGACCGGCAAGGCGATCATGGCGTCAGTAGTTGAGCGAGTCATAGCTGCTTTGCGGGCCGGAGAGCTGCAAGGTGATGTGACTCGGGGCGCAGATCGCCACGGCATTGGCGCGTGTCAACCAGCCCTGCTGCACGCAGTACTGGCGCGGGCCCGGATCGGCCAGCACGCGGGCGCGGCCGGGTGCGATTTCGATCAGTGTCGGGCCGAGGGCGCCCATCACCTCGACCTTGCGCGGCGCATTCAAGGCCAGTTCGATGAGCACCGCGCCATCGCGCTTGACGATCGCGCGGTCGGCGCTGCCGCCACGCCACAGCAGCGGATACGAAGCGGCGACGGCCGCCAGCGCCAGTGCCAGCAGCAGCCAGTCGCCAGGTTTCAGCAGCGTTCGCCATGCCAGTCCGCCATGCCTTGCAGCGGAAAAAAGTTCGTCCAGCTCGGCCGGCAGATTCATTCCGCCAGCGCGCGATGCCGCACCAGCACGTTGGTCGCGGTGCGAAAGCGGACAGTAGAACGAAACCGGCTGGCAAGTTTTTCGACCAGATAGACCGAGCGATGCTGGCCGCCCGTGCAGCCGATGGCTACCGTGAGATAGGAGCGGTTATCGCGAATGAAGGCCGGCAGCCATTCGGCGACGAAGCGATCGATGTCGGCTTCCATTTTCCGCACGTCGGCCTGGGCATCGAGAAAGCTGATCACCGCTTCATCGCGCCCGGTCAGCGGACGCAACTTCGCATCGTAGTGGGGGTTGGGCAGGCAGCGCACATCGAAGACGAAATCGGCATCGAGCGGGATGCCGTGCTTGAAGCCGAAGGACTGAAACAGCAGGGTCAGCCGCTCGCGCCCGGAGAGGGAAATAATATCCTTGATGAATGCCCGCAGTGCATTCGGCCGCAGATTGCTGGTGTCGATATGGTGGCCGAATGAAACCAGCATTTCCAGCGCTTCGCGCTCGCGAATGATGGCCTCTTCCAGCGTGATGTCCGCAGCGGCCAGCGGATGGCGGCGGCGGGTTTCGGAAAATCGCTGGATCAGGATGTCATTGCGGGCATCAAGAAAGATGAAGCGCGGCACGACACCCTCGCTCTCCAGGCTGCGCACCTGGGGCAGCAAGGTGGCAATGCTGGTGCCGCCGCGCATGTCCACCGCGACCGCGATACGCTTTTGCCCGGTCATGCGCAGATGATTGACCAGTTCGGTGAGCAGCGGCGCCGGCAGATTGTCGACACAGTAATAACCCGCGTCCTCGAGGACGTTAAGGGCGATCGACTTGCCGGAACCGGAAAGCCCGCTGATCAGGACGAGTTGCATGGGGCGAAGAATAGCGGATTGAAGCAATTTTCACCACGGGCACAGGACCGGAAGCGCGGCTGAACCACGGGGTTAATCCGTCTTTATGCCGTATTCACCCGGTTGAAAATCGGCCGTCCCTGCCGCCGCCTTGCGCTGCTCGACGCGAGCCAGCACGCTTTGTTTTTCGCGATCGGACATCCGGCTCCAGCCGGCGATTTCATCCAGCGTGCGCAGGCAGCCGACGCAGATATTGCCTTCCATGCGGCAGACATTGATGCAGGGTGAGACCGTCGCCGTCATGCCGGCACCGGTTATTTCAAGCGGCAGCGCGCTTGGCAAGGATGGCGCGGGCGACGCGCGAGGCCGGTTCACGGCCAAGCTCGCCCGATATCCAGGCGCCGGCATCGACCAGCTTGTTGAGGTCGACCCCGCAATCGATGCCGAGCCCGCGCAGCAGCCAGACCACATCCTCGGTGGCGACATTGCCCGAGGCACCCGCGGCGTAGGGGCAGCCGCCCAAGCCGGCGACCGAACTGTCGAACACCGAGACGCCGACTTCGAGCGCGGCATAGATGTTGGCGATGGCCATGCCCCAGGTGTCGTGAAAATGGCCGGCGATTTTTTTCAGCGGCACGCGCCGGGTCACCGCTTCGAGCATGGCCTTGGTCTTCTCCGGCGTACCGGCGCCGATGGTGTCGCCGAGACTGATTTCGTAGCAACCCATTTCAAACAGGGCGTGCGCCACTTCGGCCACGGCCAGGGGTGCGATTTCACCCTGATAGGGGCAGCCGAGAACGCAGGAGACGTAGCCGCGTACCTTGATGTCGGCGGCTTTGGCGGCTTCAACCACGGGACGGAAGCGATCCAGCGATTCGGCGATCGAGCAATTGATGTTCTTTTGCGAGAAAGTTTCCGAGGCGGCACCGAAAATCGCCACTTCTTTTGCGCCAGCAGCAAGCGCGGCTTCGAAACCTTGCAGGTTCGGCGTCAATACCGGATAGGAGACATCGGGCTGTTTTTCGATGGCCGCGAACACCTCGGCGGCATCCTTCATCTGCGGCACCCAGCGCGGCGAGACGAAGGCCGTGGCTTCGATGGTCTTGAGGCCGGCGGCGGCAAGGCGGTGGATCAGCTCAACCTTGGTTGCCGTGGGGACAGCCTGCGGTTCGTTCTGCAAGCCGTCGCGGGGGCCGACTTCGACGATGCGGACTTTACTGGGGAGTGCCATGTGCGGGTTCACGATTTTTCTGCGGCTTCGAATTCTACTAGTTCCACGCCGTCTGCAACCTGTTCCCCGACGGCAAAATGAAATGCATGCACGGTGCCGGCTGCCGGCGCAGTGAGCGTGTGCTCCATCTTCATGGCTTCGAGAATCAGCAGCGGCGCGCCTTTTTCCACCTTCGTACCCAGTGCGGCAAGCAGCGCAATGACCTTGCCCGGCATGGGCGCAACAAGCCCGCCTTCGTTGCCGCCGCCTTCGCCGGCATGGAATAGCGGATCGACGACAGCGAAGATATGGGCGAGTCCGTCGAGAAAAACATGGCGTCTTTCGCCCGCTGCCACAACCGTGGCTGTGACGCGTCGGCCACCGAGATTGGCGCGCAAGCGCCCCTCGACCGATAACTCGCCGCTGGCGACAATGCTCCGGCCATCGACTGACAGCGTGAAACCATCATCCATACGCGCTGGATAAACGACGATGACGCTCTTTTCCGTCTCGCCGGCCCGTAGGCGGATTTCGCGCTGCGCAACGCTGTTTGCGCGCCAGCCGTCGCGGGCGTGCCAAGGTGAGTGTGGATCGGCGCTCTGCTGCGCCTCGCTGGCGGCATGGCGTTGATCGCACAATACTTCGGCGAGCGCCGCTGCTTGCCAAGCCTCGACGGGAAGCGCGCCGGCCCCGGGAAAAAGGAAGCTGCGTTCGCGCTCGATCAGCCCGGTATCCAGATCGGCTTGTGCAAAGGCCGGGCAGGCTACCAGCCGGGCGAGAAAACCGACATTGTTGGCGACGCCGACCACACGGTAGTCGGCCAGAGCTTGCAGCATGCGGGCCAGCGCCCGCTCGCGGGGGTTGGTATCGCTCTCATCCCAGACGATCAGCTTCGCGATCATCGGATCGTAGTGCGGCGTAATCTCGTCGCCCTGCTCGACACCGGTGTCGACGCGCACATTGAGCGTCTCGGCCGGCGGTGCCAGGTGCAGCAGTCTGCCGGTGGAGGGGAGGAAGCCCTTGTCCGGATCTTCGGCGTAAATCCGCGCTTCGAGCGCATGGCCGCGGATCACGATCTGCTCTTGCGCCAGGGGCAGCGTTTCACCAGCGCCGACTTTGAGCTGCCATTCGACCAGATCGAGGCCGGTAATCATCTCGGTGATCGGATGTTCGACTTGCAGCCGCGTGTTCATCTCCATGAAGTAGAACGTGCCGTCCTGATTGACGATGAACTCCACCGTGCCGGCTCCGACGTAACCCACGGCCCTGGCCGCATCGACCGCCGCCTTGCCCATCGCCGCGCGTCGCTCCGGCGTCATGCCCGGCGCCGGGGCTTCTTCCAGCACTTTCTGGTGGCGGCGCTGCACCGAGCAATCGCGTTCGAACAGGTGAATGCAATTGCCGTGGGCATCGGCAAAAATCTGAAACTCAATATGCCGCGGGCGTTGCAGGTATTTTTCGATCAGGACGTGGTCATCGCCGAAACTTGAGCTTGCCTCGCGTTTGCAGGAGGCCAGCGCATCGGAAAATTCTTCGCTTTTCGCCACGGCGCGCATACCCTTGCCGCCACCGCCGGCAGCGGCCTTGATCAACACCGGATAGCCGATGCGGTCGGCCTGTTGCCTGAGGAAATCCGGTTCCTGATTGTCGCCGTGATAACCGGGAGTCAGCGGCACATTCGCCGCCTCCATCAGTTTCTTGGCCTCTGACTTGCTGCCCATGGCGTGAATCGCAGAGACGGGCGGGCCGATGAAGACGATTCCGGCTTTTTCGCAGGCGCTGGCGAATGCCTCGTTCTCGGACAGAAAGCCATAACCCGGATGAATTGCCTCGGCGCCCGTTGCCTGCGCCGCCGCGATGATATTGTCGCCAACGAGATAAGACTCGCGCGCCGCCGCCGGACCAATACAGACGGCCTCGTCGGCGAGCCGGACATGGCGCGCGCCGGCATCGGCTGCGGAATACACGGCGACGCTGCGAATGCCCATGCGGCGCGCTGTCTTGATGACGCGGCAGGCGATTTCACCACGGTTAGCGATCAGGATTTTCTTAAACACGGCAGCTCCCTGCGCTGAAATCGCCCGCACACGCAGCGCGTGAAAGGCGGGTTGCCTTCGCCGCAGTGCTGCTTTGCGGCTGGTCGTTGCGGTTGGCAATGAGTGTCTGGCTGAACATGGCTCAGTTCCCTGTTATCCAGTTGGGTTTGCGTTTCTCCAGAAAAGCGCTCATGCCTTCGCGACCTTCAGGACTGGTACGCACGCGGGTAATGCGTTGCGCCGTATCCTCCACCACCTCCGCAGTCAACGATTTTCCGGCGACAGCGGCAACCAGCGACTTGCACTCGGTCAGCGCATTAGGGCTGTTCTTCAGCAACGCCTCGGTGATCTTGCCGACCGCGTCGTCGAGCCCGCTTTCGTCGGTGACCACTTCATGGAGCAGGCCGATACGGTAGGCCTCGGCTGCCGAAAAGCGTTCTGCCGTCAGCATGTAGCGGCGGGCGTGGCGTTCGCCGATGGCGCCGATCACATGCGGGCTGATGACGGCGGGAATGATGCCGAGCTTGACTTCAGAAAGCGAAAACTGGGCATCGAGTGTCGCGATGGCAATATCGCAAGCCGCGACCAGACCGACACCACCGCCATACGCCGGGCCCTGCACCCGGGCAATGACCGGCTTGGGACACTGTGCGATGCGGCGGAACAGCTCGGCAAGCACGCGGGCATCGCGCAGGTTTTCCTCGCCGGATAAGCCGGCTGCGCGCTGCATCCAGTTGAGATCGGCACCGGCGCAAAAGCTCTTGCCGGCACTGGAAATGACAACGACACGGACGGCCGGTTCGCTGCTTATGACGGCAATGGCTTCCGACAGTTCGGCAATCAGCGCCTCGTCGAAGGCATTGTGGCGCTCGGGACGATTCAGCGTAATGATGCCGATACCGCGGTCGATTTCAGTGAGTATGCTCTGGTACATGCGTTTCCTCCGCTTACATCCGAAACACGCCGAACCGGGTAGGCTCGATCGGCGCGTTAAGCGAGGCGGAAATGCCCAGCGCCAGGGCGCGACGCGTCTGCGCCGGATCGAGTACGCCGTCGTCCCACAGGCGGGCGGTGGCGTAATAGGGGTGGCCCTGGGTTTCGTACTGCGTGCGAATCGGCGACTTGAATGCCTCCTCCTCGTCTTTCGTCCATATCCCGCCCTTGGCTTCGATGCCGTCGCGCCGCACCGTAGCCAACACCGAGGCGGCTTGCTCGCCGCCCATCACACTGATGCGCGCATTCGGCCACATCCAGAGGAAGCGCGGGCTGAAGCCACGGCCGCACATGCCGTAATTGCCGGCGCCGAAGCTGCCGCCAATCAGCAGGGTGAACTTGGGCACCTGCGCCGTGGCGACGGCGGTCACCATCTTCGCGCCGTCGCGGGCAATGCCGCCGTTCTCATACTTGCGCCCGACCATGAAGCCAGTAATGTTTTGCAGAAACAACAGCGGGATGCCGCGCTGGGCGCACAGCTCGATGAAGTGCGCGCCCTTTTGCGCCGATTCGGAAAACAGGATGCCGTTATTGGCGATGATGCCAACAGGGTATCCATGAACATGGGCAAAGCCGGTAATCAGGGTTGCACCATAGCGCGCCTTGAATTCATCGAAGCGTGAGCCATCGACCATGCGCGCGATCACTTCGCGGACATCGTAGGGTTTGCGCGTATCGGTGGGAATGACGCCCCACAGTTCGGCCGGGTCGTAGAGGGGATCTTCGGGCGTCGCCAGGGCAAGTTGCGGCGGCTTCCGCCAGTTGAGATTGCCGACAATCCGGCGTGCCAGCGCCAGTGCGTGATGATCGTTCTCGGCGAGATGGTCGCAAACGCCGGAAATGCGCGTATGCACGTCGCCGCCGCCAAGGTCTTCGGCGCTCACCACTTCGCCGGTGGCGGCCTTCACCAGCGGCGGACCGCCGAGAAAAATGGTGCCCTGATTCCTGACGATAATCGACTCATCCGACATCGCCGGCATGTACGCGCCGCCGGCGGTGCACGAGCCCATCACGGCGGCAATCTGCGGGATGCCCTGGGCGCTCATGTTGGCCTGGTTGTAGAAAATGCGGCCGAAGTGTTCGCGATCGGGGAAAACTTCATCCTGCGCGGGCAGAAAGGCACCGCCAGAATCGACCAGGTAAATGCAGGGCAGACGGTTCTGCAGGGCAATTTCCTGCGCACGCAGATGCTTTTTTACCGTCAGCGGGTAGTAGGTGCCGCCTTTTACGGTGGCATCGTTGGCGACGATCATGCATTCGACACCGCTGACGCGGCCGATACCGGTGATGAGACTCGCCGAGGGCACGTCGCCGCCATACATGCCCCAGGCCGCTAGCGACGACAGTTCGAGAAAAGGGGCACCCGGGTCGAGCAGGTTATTCACGCGATCGCGCGGCAGCAGCTTGCCGCGGGCGAGGTGCTTGGCCCGCGCCTCTTCCGAGCCTCCCCGTGCCACCAGCGCCGACTTTTCGCGCAAATCGTCAACCAGCGTCTGCATCGCGGCAGCGTTGGCCTTGAACTCTTCGCTGCGTGGATTGAGTTTGGATTTGATGACAGACACTAGAAGCCTCCCGTGGCAAGCCATGTTTCGATTTGAGGAAGACGATCGACGCCCCAGAAGGGCTCGCCGTCGACGATGATATAGGGCGCGCCAAACAGGCCCTTGCCGATCGCCGTTGCAGTTTCCTGCTTCAGGCGTTCCTTGGCTTCCGGCGTGGCGATCGCCTGCGCCAGCGCAATGCGGTCGATGCCCTGCTCTGCCGCGATGCCGAGTACGACATCCGGATCGGAAATATCGCTGTCGGCGACGAAAAAGGCGTGGAAAATCGCCAGCGCAAAGGGTTTTGCCGTGGCCGGCGCGTTGTCCTTCAGCCAGTAAAAAGCCCGTGCAGCGGCATGTGTCGGCAACGGGAAACGTGAAGGAAATTTGAACGGAACGCCAAGAAAGCGCGCCGAACGATCCATGTCGCGCAGGCTGTATTCGCCTTTCAGCGGCACCTGCACGATCGGCAAGGCCTTGGTCGTCTGGAACGCCACGCCGAGCAGGATCGGATGCCAGTCGACCCGGCGCTGGTAGGTCGCCGCCAGTGCATCGATTTTTTCGGCAGCAAGATAGGAGTACGGCGAGGTGAAGTCGAACCAGAATTCGATGGCGGCGGGCATGCGATGGCTCCTTGGGAAATGGATAATCAGCGGTTTTTCATATCAGCTCGATACCAACCGCAGTGGCTTCACCGCCGCCAATGCAGAGACTGGCGACGCCGCGCCGGCCGTCGGTCTTTCGCAGCGCGCCGATCAGGGTGACAATGATGCGGGCGCCCGAGGCGCCGATGGGGTGGCCGAGGGCACAGGCGCCGCCATGCACATTGACCTTTTCATGCGGCAGTTGCAGGTCGTGCATCGCCGCCATCGTCACCACGGCGAAGGCTTCGTTGATCTCCCAGAGATCGACGCTGCCGGCAGTCCAGCCGTTCCTTGCCAGCAGCTTGCGGATGGCGCCGGCAGGCGCGGTGGTGAACAGGCCGGGTTCCTGGGCGAAGGTGCTGTGGCCGACGAACGTGGCCAGCGGCGCGAGCCCCTGCTTTTCCGCCGTCGAGCGGCGCATCAGCACCAATGCGGCGGCCCCGTCGGAAATCGATGAGGAGTTGGCCGCCGTCACCGTGCCGCCGGAGCGAAAAGCCGGCTTCAGCTGCGGAATTTTCCCGATATCCGCTTTGCCGGGCTGTTCGTCCCGGTCAACCACGGTGTCGCCCTTTTTGCCGGAAACCGTGACTGGCGCGATCTCCCAAGCGAAGCTGCCGTCGGCGATAGCCTGTTGCGCACGCATCAACGAGGCGATGGCGAAACGATCCTGCGCCTCGCGAGTAAATGCGTAGCTGTCGGCGCACTCTTCGGCGAAACTGCCCATCAGCCGACCTTTGTCATAAGCATCTTCGAGGCCGTCGAGAAACATGTGATCCTTGACCTCGCCGTGGCCAAGCCGGAATCCACCGCGCGCTTTCGGTAGCAGATAGGGGGCATTGCTCATCGACTCCATGCCGCCGGCGACCATCACCTCGACGCTGCCCGCCATCAGCATGTCATGGGCATACATCGCGGCGCGCATACCAGAACCGCACATTTTGTTGACCGTAGTGCAGCCGGCAGCCAGCGGCAAGCCAGCGCCAAGCGCCGCCTGGCGCGCCGGCGCTTGGCCGAGACCGGCAGCCAGAACGCAACCCATGATGACTTCATCAACCTGCTGCGGGGCCAGGCCAGAGCGTTCGACTGCGATGCGGATAGCGGCGCTGCCCAGCTGCGCACCATCCAAGGAGGAGAGATTGCCCAGAAAGCCACCCATCGGCGTGCGGGCAGCGGCAACGATAACTACCGGATCATGTGTCATACCCACTTTGCTTTCAAAGAGTTTCGGTAAACAATTCCCGGCCAATCAGCATCCTGCGGATTTCCGAAGTGCCCGCCCCGATTTCATACAGCTTGGCATCGCGCCAGAGGCGGCCCACCGGATATTCGTTGGTGTAACCGACGCCGCCCAGGGTCTGGATCGCTTCGCCGGCCATCCAGGTGGCTTTTTCCGCCGAATAGAGAATGGCGCCAGCGGCGTCCTTGCGCAGACTGCGGGCATGGCCACCGGCCCCGTCGCCGCGATCACAGGCGCGACCGACGGCATAAACATAGGCACGACTGGCCATCCAGGTTGAATACATGTCGGCCAGCTTGCCTTGCATCAGCTGGAATTCGCCGATGCTCTGGCCGAACTGCTTGCGCTCATGCACGAAGGGCAGCACCACATCCATGCAGGCAGCCATGATGCCCAGCGGGCCGCCGGAGAGCACGGCGCGTTCGTAATCAAGTCCACTCATCAGGACCTTGACGCCGCTGCCGACGCCGCCGAGAACATTTTCTTCCGGCACTTCGCAGTTATCAAAGAACACCGGGTAGGTGTTCGAGCCGCGCATGCCCAGTTTGTCGAGATGATGACCGAAGGACAGCCCCTTGAAGTCCTTTTCGATGATGAAGGCGGTGATGCCGCGCGGCCCGGCGGACGGGTCGGTCTTGGCGTAGACCACCAGCGTGTCAGCATCGCCGCCGTTGGTGATCCACATCTTCGCACCGTTGAGTACGTAGCGGTCGCCCTGCTTGTTCGCGCGCAATTGCATCGATACCACGTCCGAGCCGGCATTCGGCTCGGACATTGCGAGGGCGCCAATATGATCGCCGGAAATTAGTGGCGGCAGATATTTTTTCCGCTGCGCCTCATTGCCATTGCGGCGGATTTGATTGACACACAGATTGGAGTGGGCACCGTAGGACAGTCCGACCGAAGCCGAAGCACGGGAAATTTCCTCCAGCGCCACGATGTGCGCCAAATAACCCATCCCGGCGCCGCCATACTCCTCCTCGACGCTCATGCCGAGCAGGCCCATGTCGCCGAATTTTTTCCACAGGTCGGCGGGAAACAGGTTGTCGCGGTCGATGTTCGCAGCGCGCGGGGCAATCTCTTTTTTGGCGAACTGCGCGACGCTCTCGCGCAGCATGTCGATGTCTTCGCCGAGGTCAAAATTTAGTCCGATCATGTTTTCATCTCCTGTAATTTTTAGTGTGCCACCCGTCGAGCCGCCAATCCAAGCCCAGCTTCTCGTTGCATATCCGAGTCACTTTCAAACCTTCAACATGATAAATAGTAGTTGACGTTGACGTAAACGTCAAGTATTATCCGCTCAAGTCATTCCACTTCCTGCGGAATCGGCTTGCCGTGTTTTCAGCAATCCGCGGCATTGATCTTCGAAGGCAGCAATTTCCTTCAATACCGCATCGATGTCGGTGCGTTGCTGTTCCAGTGCTGCACGGCGGCGCGTCAGTACATCAAGAAAGGAGAGCAATTGGGTGGACTCACTCGCGGCCGTGTCATACATGCCGATCAACTCCTTGATCTCGGCCAGCGAAAGCCCCAGTCGTTTGCCACGCAGCGCGAGTTTCAGACGAGCGCGGTCACGTTTGCAGTAACGGCGGTTACCGCCTTCTCGGACGGGAGAAACCAGGCCATGGGTTTCCCAGTAGCGAATGGCGCGTGGAGTTACGGCGAATTCGTGCGCCAGTTCGGTGATGGTGTAAGTTTTGGTCATTGCAGTGTGGAAAATCAGGAAATTACCCGGGTGCCCGGAGTGCTTGCCGGCAGATAGTTGCTGCATTGCATTAAAGATGCGTGATATTCGCTAATATAGCGTTGTTCGCAACCCGCAAGTTGCGCAGACTCCGTTGGCCGGCCGTAGTTATACCATTGGCCGATGGAGACACATTTTCAGGATAGCCGACAACAGACCCAAGTGAACGCTCCACTTACCTATTTGCATGAAGCTGCCCCCGCTTCCGGCGTTCCCGTGCCGGTCGCAGCCGGCGTGGAATGGCTGCGCATGCCGTTGCCATTTGCGCTGAATCACATCAATCTCTGGCTGCTGGCCGACGATGCAGGTTACACGGCGGTCGATACCGGGTATGCCACGGCCGAGGTGCAGGCCGCCTGGCGCAGCGTGCTGGCCGAGCGCCCCCTGCAACGTCTCATCGTCACGCACTTTCATCCCGATCATCTCGGACTTGCCGCCTGGCTCGAACAAGAAACCGGGTCACCGCTGTGGATGTCGCAAGGTGACTATCTGACAGGCAGCATGATTCACGCCGGCACCAGCCCATTTTCGGTGGCCGCCATGGTGGATTTTTTCCGCCGTCACGGCCTTGATGCAGAACGTGCAGCAGCACTGGAAGCGCGCGGCAATGCCTATCGCCGTGGTGTGCCGGCAATCCCGCAGCGCTACCGGCAGCTATTTTCCGGCGATACGATTCGCATCGGGCCTCACGACTGGCGCACGATTGCCGGCTACGGCCATGCGGCCGAACACATGAGCCTGTATTGCGATGAATTGCAGGTGCTGATTTCCGGCGACATGCTGCTACCGCGCATCTCGACCAATGTCGCGGTGCAGGCCGCCAGCCCCGACGACAACCCGCTCGGCTTGTTCCTCGCCTCGATCGACGCCTTTCGCCACTTGCCGGCGGACACGCTGGTGCTGCCCTCCCACGGCCTCCCGTTTCGCGGCCTGCATGCGCGCATCGAGCAGTTGCATGCGCATCATGCCGAGCGCTGCGAAGCGGTGCTGAAGGCCTGCGTGCAGCGCGCGTATAACGCTGCAGAGCTGATTCCGGTATTGTTCGAGCGTGAATTCAGCGACCCGCACCAAACCATGTTCGCCATGGGCGAAGCCATCGCCCATCTGAACTATCTGCTCCATGCCGGAAAACTGCATCGCGTCGAAGAACACGGTTCCATCCGCTTCACTCACTAACCTAGAGAGTCCGAAATGTCCAAACCAGAGCAAACCGATCTGCCCAATGTCCACCGAGTTGCCCGCACCTACGCCGAAGTCGCCCAGCGCGCCTCGCGCCTGCTGACCGAACATGTGCAGCGCCAGATGGCCAAAGGTATTTCTACGCCATCCGACGATCTGGGCATCGCCCAGGCCTTTATGGACATGATGGCCAAAATGCTGGCCAATCCCTACAAAATGGCGCAGGAACAGATGAATCTGGTATGGGATTATTTCTCGCTCTGGCAGCATTCGATACTGCGCTCGATGGGCATGGATGGCGTGCCGGTAGCCGCTGTTGCGAAAGGCGACAACCGCTTCAAGGACGAACAATGGGAAGAGCACTTCTTGTTCGACTTCATCAAGCAGAGCTATCTCATCACCGCGCGCCACATTCATGACGCCGTAAGTAATGTGGAAGGTCTTGACGATCAATCGCAGAAGAAGGTCAACTTCTTCACCCGCCAGTTCATCGACGCGCTCTCGCCCTCCAATTTTGCCCTTACCAATCCGGCCGTGTTGCGCGAAACAGTCAGTTCGAACGGCCAGAACCTGCTGAATGGCTTCAACAACCTGCTGCGCGACATCGAGGACGGCGATGGCCAGCTGCGCGTCAAGATGACGGACACCAGTGCCTTCGAAATGGGCAAAAATGTTGCCACGACGCCCGGCAAGGTGGTGTTCCAGAATGACCTGATGCAGCTGTTGCAATTCAACCCGACGACAAAAGAGCAGTTCAAGCGCCCGCTGCTGATCGTCCCGCCCTGGATCAACAAGTACTACATCCTCGATCTGCGCGACAAGAATTCCTACATCAAATGGGCCACCGACCAGGGCCATACGGTGTTCTGCATTTCCTGGGTCAATCCCGATGCCAAGCTGGCTGAAAAGAGCTTCGAGGATTACCTGCTCGAAGGCACGCTGGCGGCAGTCGACGCCGTGTGCAAACAGACCGGCGAAGAGGAGATCAACGCCGTCGGCTACTGCCTCGGCGGCACGCTGCTGGGCGCCACATTGGCCTACATGGCGGCAAAGAAGGACAAGCGCATCGCCTCCGGAACCTTTTTCACCACCATGCTGGATTTCTCCTCCCCTGGCGAACTCGGCGTCTTCATTGACGAACAGCAAATCTCCAGCCTGGAAAAGAAAATGGCCGAACGCGGCTATCTGGAAGGCAGCGAGATGGCCGGCAGCTTCAACCTGCTGCGCGCCAATGACCTGATCTGGTCATTCGTGGTGAACAACTACCTGATGGGCAAGGATCCCTTCCCCTTCGATCTGCTGTATTGGAATTCGGACTCGACACGCATGCCGTACAAGATGCACAGCTTCTACCTGCGCAACATGTACATGAAGAACCTGCTCAAGGAGCCGGGCGGCATCACGCTGGCCGGTACCCCGATCGATCTCTCGAAAATCAAGGTGCCGGCCTATTTCATTTCGACCGTTGAAGATCACATCGCCCCCTGGAAGAGCACCTATCTTGGTGCCCGGATTTTCTCCGGCCCGGTGCGCTTCGTGCTCGGCGGTTCGGGCCATATCGCGGGCATCATCAATCCGCCCGCCGCCAACAAGTATTGCTATTCGACCAACGAAAAATCGGCCAAGGGCCTGCCGGCCACGGCGGAAGAATGGTGCGCCGGCATTGATCGCCACGAAGGCTCATGGTGGGTCGACTGGCAGGCCTGGGTCACGGCGATGAACAGCGAGAAAGTCCCTGCGCGCGACCCGGCCAAGGGCAAGCTCAAGGTGCTCGAGGACGCCCCCGGCAGCTTTGCCAAGTTCCGCCTCGATACGCAGAACAAGGAGTGACCAAAGACGTACCTGCAACGGGTGCGCGGCCGCAGGCTGTCGCACCCGTTTTTTCATCCACGCCGTTGCGGATCGTGTTCGATACCAATGTCCTGCTCTCGCTCTACGTTTTCGCCGACAGCCGCTTCGCGCCGTTACGGCACCAGCTCGACAGCGGCGCATGGCAGGCGGTCAGCAGCGCCGATTGCCTCGCCGAATTCCGCCGCGTGCTGAACTACCCGCAATTCGGTCTCGCCACCGAAACCCAGGAGAGCGCCTTCGCTGCCTATGCCGCCTGCGTCTCCCGTGCCTCCATCGCGCCTGCCGTTCCTCCCGCCAGCCTGCCGCGCTGCAGGGATCGTGACGACCAGAAATTCCTCGAAGCCGCCCGCGACAACGCCGCCGAATGGCTGGTGACCTCCGACAAGGCCCTGCTGCAGCTCGCCCGGCGCGAACGCCTGGCCGGACTCTTCCGCATCCTTACCCCCGAAGCAGCGCTCCTGGCGCTGTAAAAAGTCGGCGCCGGCGATACGGCGCGGCGCGGCAAGGACTGCACTGCCCGCACCGACACCCCGCATGCCCGCGTGTTATTCTTTCGCGTGACCGCTTTGTCTGCCGCCATGTCCGCATCCCGCCCCTTGCCCAGCCAGTCCAGCCGATCACCGACCTGCACGATCAATGCAGTGAATGAGCGGGGCGAAACCGTGCCGACCGTGATTGCCGGCGAATATCCGCTGACGATTTATGTCGCTCACATGACGCTGATCGGCCGTGCGCAGGGCCGGCATTGCCTGGTGCCGGCAGGAGCGGAGCGATTCACGCGATGAACGGACAAATCAGCGGCGTGGTTCTGGCCGGCGGCCTCGGCCGGCGCATGGGCGGCGCCGACAAGGGCTTGCAACTTTTGCATGGCCGGCCGCTGATTGCCTGGGTGCTGGAGCGCCTGGCGCCGCAGGTGGATGCCCTGTTCATCAACGCCAACCGCAACAGCGCGCGCTACGCCGAATTCGGCTACCCGGTGCTGCCCGATGAAGTTCCCGGTTTTGCCGGACCGCTGGCCGGATTTCATGCTGCGCTCTCCCGCGCCACCACGCCGCTGGTCGTCACCGTGCCGTGCGACACGCCCTACCTGCCGGCCGACCTCGTTGCGCGGCTGCATACTGCCCTGGAAGGCGCGGACTCGGACCTTGCGATCGCAAGGACGCTGGGGCAAGCGCATCCGGTATTCTGCCTCGCCCGCCGCACCCTGCTGCCGCACCTTGCCGCCTATCTCGCCGCAGGCGGACGCAAGGTTGACCACTGGTATGCAACGTTGAAGGTCAGCGAGGTGGCGTTCGACGATGAGGCCGCCGCGTTCGAGAACATCAACACGGCGACAGAACTGGCAGCGCAGGGACAGGAAGGCAAGCGCTGAAATGTGGAGCGGGCGAAGGGAGTCGAACCCTCTTCATGAGCTTGGGAAGCTCAGGTAATGCCGTTATACGACGCCCGCAGGTGCACCGACAGAGCAAATTCTAGCGTTACATCAGCACAATGTCGAACTGCTCCTGCATGTAGCCGCTCTCGGCGTGCAGCGAGACGGAACGGCCGATGAAGCCGGAGAGCATGGCCAGCGCCTGCGATTCCTCGTCGAGAAACAAGTCGATCACCACCGGCGCGGCGATCACACGCAGTTCGCGGGTATCGAACTGGCGCGCCTCGCGCATCAGTTCGCGCAGGATTTCGTAGCACACGGTCTGCGCCGTCTTGACTTCGCCGCGTCCGTCGCACACCGGGCAGGGCTCGCACAACACATGGGCGAGGCTCTCGCGGGTGCGCTTGCGGGTCAACTCAATCAGGCCAAGCTGGGTGAAACCGGAAACGCTGATGCGAGTGCGGTCCCTCACCAGCGCCTTGTTCAATTCCGCCAGCACGGCCTGCTTGTGTTCTTCATCCTCCATGTCGATGAAGTCGGCGATGATGATGCCGCCCAGGTTGCGCAGGCGGAGCTGACGGGCGATGGCCTGCGCCGCTTCAAGATTGGTCTTGAAAATGGTATCGCCCAGGCTGCGGGCGCCGGTGAAAGCGCCGGTGTTGACGTCGACGGTGGTCATCGCTTCGGTCTGGTCGAAAATCAGGTAACCGCCGGACTTGAGTTCGACGCGCCGCGCCAGCGCTTTCTGGATTTCATCCTCGATCCCATACAGATCGAACAGCGGCCTCTCGCCGGTGTAGTGCATCAGGCGGCCAGCCACTTGCGGCACATATTCGGTGGCAAAGCTTTGCAGCTTCTGGAAGTTCTCGCGCGAATCGATCATCACGACACTGGTCTCGGCCGTCACCAGATCGCGCAGCACGCGTTGCGCCAGGGTCAGGTCGTGATGCAGCAGGGCGGGCGGCAGGGCGCCCACGCTGCGGTTTTTTATTTCGCGCCAGATGCGGCACAGATAGTCAATATCGGCGGCAAGCTCGGCATCGTCCGCATCCATGCCCACCGTGCGCAAAATGAAGCCGCCACCTTCTTCCGTCGGAACCAAAGACTGGATCCGGGCCCGGAGTTTTTCGCGCGCGTCTTCATCGGCGATGCGCTGCGAAATACCAATGTGATTGTCTTGCGGCAGGTACACCAGCAGCCGGCCGGCGAGCGAAATCTGCGTCGTCAGCCGCGCCCCCTTGGTGCCGATCGGGTCTTTCTGCACCTGCACCCGCAACGACTGGCCTTCACTCAGGATCCGCTCGATGGGACGCAGCACGCCGCTGTTGGTCGCACGCTCTTCCCAGATGTCCGCCACGTGCAGAAAAGCCGTGCGTTCGAGGCCGATATCGATAAATGCCGACTGCATGCCAGGCAGGACGCGCACCACGCGGCCGAGATAGATGTTGCCGACGAAGCCGCAGCCATTGCTGCGCTCGATGTGCAATTCCTGCACAGCGCCTTGCTGCAAAAGCGCAACACGGGTTTCCTGCGGCGTGAAGTTGATCAGAAATTGTTCGCTCATGGGATGACCTTATGGCCGCCTCGTAACAGCCTTACAGCGGGTAGCCAAATTCGCGCAACAGCAGCGCCGTCTCGCACAGCGGGAGGCCGACGATGCCCGAATGCGAGCCGCGAATTTCCTCGATGAATACCGCTGCCCGGCCCTGGATGCCATAGGCGCCGGCCTTGTCCATCGGTTCGCCGCTGAGCACATACCGCCGGATTTCGTCTGCTGTCAGTGTCCGGAAACGGACTTCACTGACTGACAGGCATTGCTCGACGCGCTGGTTCTGCGCCACGGCGATGGCCGTCAACACCCGGTGACTGCGGCCTGACAAACGCGTCAAAATGGCAATCGCATCGTCCGCATCCCGCGGTTTGCCGATCACTTCGCCATCCAGATCGAGCGTGGTATCGGCTGCAAGTACAGGGCGCGGCGGCAACGAGCGGGGCGCCAGCAACTGGGCGGCAAAGACGGCCTTGGCGCGCGCGACACGCTGCACATAGATTTCCGGCGTCTCGCCGGCAAGCCAGGTTTCGTCGACTTCCCGATCCTCGCGCGAGCCGACGCGGAACAGCATCAGGTCGAAACGGATGCCGACCTGGGTGAGCAGTTCGCGCCGCCGCGGGCTGCGCGATGCCAGATAAATTCGTGGTTCGATGGTCATGATCAGTCCCGATGGTAAGGATGGCCCTTGAGCACGCTTGCCGCGCGATACAACGCCTCGGCCAGAATCACGCGCACCAGCGCATGCGGCAGGGTCAGGCTGGACAGGCGCAGGGTCTCGGCGGCCGTTTGCTTGATGCCGGGCGCCAGGCCATCCGGGCCGCCGATGATAAAGGCAATATCGCTGCCACCGGCCAGCCATTTCTCCAGCCGCCCGGCGAGCTGCCGTGTGGTCGACGCTTCGCCGTGCTCGTCGAGGACGATGCGGCGACACGCCGCCGGCAACGCGGCCTCGATGCGCACCGCTTCCAGCGCCATCATCGCCTCCGGCGTTTTCCCGGTAGTGCGCGCCTCGGGCTTGATTTCAAGCAGATCCAGCGTCAGTTCGCGCGGCATGCGCTTGGCGTAGTCCTGCCAGCCGGCAACGACCCATGCAGGCGGACGAGCGGAAACCGCAGCGACGATCAGCTTCACGCCGCGCCTTCTATTCGGCGGCAGGTTTTTTGGTGCGTGCGGGAACCGTCTGCCACAGCTCTTCCAGGTTGTAATGAGCGCGCACCGTGGGCTGCATGACATGCACGACGATATCGGCCAGATCGACCAGCACCCATTCCCCCGTCTCTTCGCCTTCGATGCCGATCACATCGCCGCCGGCTTCCCTTACCTTGTCATACACGTTGCGCGCCAGCGACTTGACATGGCGGCTGGAATCGCCGCTGGCGATGATGATGCGCTCGAACAACGGCGTCAGCTTGCGGGTATCGAGCACTTCGATGTCCTTGGCCTTGATGTCCTCAAGCGCATCTATGGCAATCTTCTGAAGCTTTTTAACGTCCATTTGGGGTCCGATACAGTGTGTTGGAATCAATATAATCGAGAACGGCATCGGGCGCCAAATGGCGCACGTTGCGTCCTGCCGCCAACCGCGCGCGAATGGCAGTGGCGGAAATTTCGAGTGCTGTCATGGCAAAGGGCACGATGCGGCCGGCCGGGGCGTTCGCCAGATCGGCGGCCATGCCTTGCCGGGCAAGGAATTCACGCTGTAGCGGCGTATCGCCAACGCCGAGTTTCCACGCAGCAAGCTCATGGCCCGGCCGCGTCGCGACGCCGATATGCGCCAGCGCAAGCAGCTCGCGCCAGCGCTGCCAGGCTTCCAGGCGAACGAAGGCATCGGCGCCGAGGAGCAGCACCAGCGGTCGCTGCGGGCCATGCTGCGCCCGCAAACGCTCCAGCGTGGCAACCGTATAACTGGGACCGCTGCTCATCGCTTCCGCCGCATCGAGCCGCAAGCCCGGCGTCGCCGCGATGGCGCGCTCAACCATTGCCAGCCGCTGCACCGGCGAAGCCTGCGGTGCAGCGCGCAAAGGCGGCTGGCCGGCGGGAACGAACGCGACTTCGCTCAGGCCCAGCATCTCGCGGGCTTCGATGGCCAGGCGCAGATGGGCGATATGCGGAGGATCGAAGGTGCCGCCGTAAATTCCAAGCACGCCCGGCGTTTCACTCATTGGCAGGCGGGGTTTCCGTTACGGGCGGCAGAGGCTCCTGCGCAGCGGGCAGCAAGGACGCGCCGAACACGTCCTGCCAGGAAACGTAAACACTGACGATCAGGATCGGACCGAGCACCAGCACCAGCGCCAGCCGCGCCAAAAATGCCAGTGCACCGAGCAGGGTGTGCGAAATCATACCAGCGACGACCAGCAGCACACCCGGCAACAAAATCCCGACCACGAGAATGGCGATCCCATAAACGGCAAAGGCGCGCCCGTTGCGCCAGCAGGCGACGAAGCTGAAGAACAGTGCCTTGACCGCCGGCACGCCGTTCCACACCACCAGCAGCGGAGCAAACCAGAACGCCATCAGCAGCGGCGTGGCGGCAAGCAGCAGCAGCGCCAGATCGCCCAGCAACTCCTGCGTCTCCCCGGGAGTCAGGCCGTCATCGAAGCGAACCTCGCTGCCGAGGGCGATGCTGACCAGAAGCAGCGCCATGGTGCCGAGCAGATGAATGCCGCCCAGCCGCAGCAAATCCAGCCGCGCCGCCGGCAAGCCTTCCTTGAAAACTTCGGGCGAAGGCGATTGGCCGCGGTCGATGGCGCGCGCGCCATTGCTCAGCATGGCCGTGAGCGCCGGGAGTATCAACGGCAGAACAAAGGTGCCGATGATTTGCAGCCACTTGACGAAAACGAGCAGTATCAGGTAGTACCCCAACGCGAGCAGGATCATTTGCCGCGGCTGGCGGCGCAGCATGGTCCAGCCGGCCACCAGCCAGAGCAGGCCGTGTCGCGCCGGCAGCTGGCGGGCGATCATGCCTCGCCCCGCTGGAAGAAATCGATGGTCTGCACTTGTGCCGCCGCCGCAGGAAACTCGACCGGATCGAAGGCGCGATCACCTTCGGCGTCGGGCGTGCCGCTGGCTTCGAGTGCGACGAAATCGTACAGCTTCGCATCGAGCAGATGCGAGGGCACGACATTGGACAGGCTGCGGAACATGGTTTCGATGCGGCCAGGAAAGCGCTTGTCCCAGTCACGCAGCATCCGTTTCACCTGCTGCCGTTGCAGGTTGGGCTGCGAGCCGCACAAATCGCAGGGAATGATTGGAAAGGCGCGCGCGCCGGCCCAGGCCTCGAGGTCGCTTTCGCGGCAATAGGCAAGCGGACGGATGACGATGTGCTTGCCATCGTCGGAGACCAGTTTGGGCGGCATGGCTTTCAGCTTGCCGCCGAAAAACATGTTGAGGAACAGCGTCTGCAGAATGTCGTCGCGGTGATGGCCGAGCGCGATTTTGGTCGCGCCGAGCTCGTCGGCGACGCGGTACAACACGCCGCGACGCAAGCGCGAACACAGCGAGCAGGTGGTCTTGCCTTCCGGAATCAGGCGCTTGACGATGGAATAGGTATCTTCGTTCTCGATGTGGAACGGCACGCCGAGTCCAGTCAGGTAACGCGGCAGCACGTCGGCCGGAAAGCCGGGTTGCTTTTGATCGAGATTGACGGCGACGATCTCGAACTCAACCGGCGCATGCTCGCGCAGATGAAGCAGCATGTCGAGCAGCGCGTAGGAATCCTTGCCACCGGAAAGGCAGACCATGACGCGGTCGCCCGCCTCGATCATGTTGAAGTCGGCAATCGCCTGGCCGGTTTCGCGGCGCAGGCGCTTGGCCAGCTTGTTGTTCTCGATGCGCGCACGATCCGCCTGGCGCGCCGTGGGCGCGGGCGAGGCCGGAATGGATGCGGCAAGAGGTTTCGCGAGAAATTCGGTATTCATAGGTGCGCCGTGCGACCGCCGTCGACATTGATGACTTGCCCTGTCACATAGGGCGCGTCGAAGATGAGGAATTTTACCGCACGGGCGATGTCGGCAGGTTCGCCAACGCGCGCCAGCAGCGTGTGGGCAACAATGGCTTCGCGTTGCGCGGGCGGGAAATCCATTGCATTGTCCGGCCATTCGATGGCGCCGGGGGCTACCGCATTGACGCGCACGGCCGGCCCCAGTTCAACCGCCAGCGCCCGCGTCAGGCCGAGCAGGCCGGCCTTCGCCGCGCAATACACGGCATAGCCCTTGAGCGGCCGCACGGCGTGGATGTCGGTGATGTTGACGATGCTGCCCCCAGCTTGCACAAGGTGCGGTGCGGCGGCCTGCGCCAGAAACAGCGGCGCCTTGAGGTTGGTGCCGACCAGGTCGTCCCAGGCCGCCGTATCGGTAGCACCGACTTTTGTCGGGTAGAACGACGAGGCGTTGTTGACCAGGCCATCGAGTCGGCCAAAGCGGGCAACGACATGATCGACGAGTTCCGACAGCGCCGCCACATCGAGCAGATCAGCGGCGAAGGCCGCAGCCGATTCCGGGCGCTGTGCATTGAGTGTCGCGGCCAAAGCGGTGGCCTCGGCGCGCGAGCGGTAGTAGTGAATCGCCACGCGTGCGCCTGCGGCATGCAGGGTGCGCACGATTTCCGCCCCGACCCGGCGCGCCGCGCCGGTGACAAGAATGACAGGAGAAATGGCCGCAGGATCGACGTTCATCAGGCCGCCAGTATACCGGCCAATACCTGTGCTGCTGCGGCAAAACCGAAGCCGGCGGTAACCGCCACCGAGGAACCGTAACCGGCGCAGGCCAACCCTGCCGCACCATCGAAACCTTCTTCGGCCTCTGCCTCAACGCTGCAAAACCCGGCGCTGGCAGGACGGCGGATATGTTCCGGCGAATAGACGCAGGCGACGCCGAATTTCTTTTTCGGATCGCGCGAAAACCCGTACTCCTTGCGCAGGCGGGCGCGCACCTTCGAGGCCAGCGTATCCTGCGTGGTGCGGGACAGATCGTCCACAGTGATCCGCGTCGGATCGAGCCGCCCGCCGGCGCCGCCGGTGCTGACGATACGAATCCCGGCGCGCCGGCAATGCGCGATCAACGCCGCCTTGGCGCGCACGTTGTCGATCGCATCGATCACCGCGTCAGACGCTGGAATCAGCCCGGCGACATTGTCTTCGGTAATGAATTCGTCGATCGCCGCGACCCGGCACAGCGGGTTGATCTCGCCGATCCGGGCCGCCATTGCCATCACCTTCGCCGCGCCGAGCGTGGATTCCAGCGCATGGATCTGACGGTTTAGGTTGGATTCGGCGATGTGGTCAAGATCGATCAGCGTGATCTGCCCGATGCCCGAGCGCGCCAGCGCCTCCGCTGCCCAGGAACCGACACCGCCGATACCGACAACGACGACATGCGCCGCCAGCGCCCGCGCCAACGCACCCGCGCCATACAGCCGCTCGATGCCGCCGAAGCGGCGCGCCAGATCGGTGGTCGGCACTGAGGAATCGGGTACAGCAGGGCTCGATGACATGGCCACCTTCCTATTGACGGACCAGGGATTGTCGGCGTGAGTCGATATAGGCGTTGAGGTCGCTGACCCGATAGCGAACGGCGCGGCTGCCGATGCGGATGTCCTCCCATTGATGGGCCAACTCCCAGATGCTCATGAATTCTATGTGTTGAAGCATGATGCCCTTTGCTGGCTTAGCGGAAGCTTTGAGTTCGTCTGTCACCAGATATGCGAAGAAGAACCGGCAGGGTCCAGTTAGCGGTGTCGGAATTCGCCTCATATAACCCAGCCAACTGTGGGAATGCACCGTTTCAAGCAGCCCTCTTGATCTTGACGTGAGGAGCAAGGCCGGCAATGGCAGCCATATCGACCAAGGCATCCAGCGAGAACAACTCGACCTTGCCACGCATTAGGTCCGAGATACGCGGTTGGGTGACACCAAACATCTTGGCGGCATCAATCTGAGTCATGCCGCGCTTTTTGATCAACTCAGTTAGCTCGATGATCAGTTCAGCGCGCGCGCGCATACTGGCCGCCAGTTGCGGCGTGTCTTCGATGGCGTCCCAGACGCTCTGAAATCTTTGCTTGCTCATGGCTTCGTCCTCATCAATTCCTTGTAGCGATTGCGTGCAAGCTCAATATCGCCTGTCGCAGTCTTCTGGGTTTTCTTCTGAAAGCAATGAAGTACATAAACTGCATCTTCAAGTTTCGTCAGGTAGATCACCCGAAAAGCCCCTGCCTCATCCCGTATCCGCACTTCGCGTACGCCCTTTCCGACTGATGGCATCGGCTTCCAGTCTTCGGGATCGTAACCACGCTGTAAGCGATCAATCTGGAATCCTGCCGCTCGGCGAGCGGCTTCAGGAAAGCTGCGTAGTTCGTCCAGGGCGTTGCCGCGAAATTCAACAGGTTTAAAGGCCATAGCGCACTATACAATACTTTGTATATTTTAAAAGAGCCCGCTTTGGTCGCTGTGAGTACTCTGTGAGTAAACAGTGATTACATTTTGCTTTTTTGGCTACAAAATAAAAAGGCCTCCATCGATGGAGGCCTTGACATGACTGGTGGTGATGGGGGGACTTGAACCCTCGACCTACGGATTATGAAAATTAGCCAAAAACCATAGACCTTTACAAATCAACACCTTGTAACGTCCGCCAACTCGTTACGTAGCGTCATGAAGCCTCAAAATAAAACCTTTCAGCTTCGCGTAGCTACGATTTAGCTACGCTGTTCATTGCTGCTGGTGGCTCGCCAATCCAGACAAATCTGAGATTGGATACTGTCGTTCTCATTCAGCTAAGGCGCGCTCGGAGTGATGAAACTGGGCACTGTGTAAAGAAAATCATGATGTTTGGCTTACCAAAACCTCAAGCAGGTTGCCGAGCCACTTCCTCATGGAAGCGGCAAAAATGTACAGATAATTTAAGAAGAAAAAGATAGAAACCTACTTGCCCTAAAGTAAATAGCTTATTTTTATCCTCACGGGCCATAAATGCCTGTAGTGGCACTGTGTGAAGATCGTCAAGCAATGCTACATAGTCATCATCGATGTTTGCACCTTTTGGCAAATAGAACAAAGATGTAACTTTTTGTTCTTTAATAGAAATGACTTTGCTTTCGACTCTCTTCGGATCAAGTCCAGCAGCTAGCAATAGACTCAAATAACGACTGAGCTTAATAATCGGTGCATAGGTAAGCTTAGCTGGAAGCTCACGTTTGTTCTCTGGAGAGGCATCGCAGCTGTTGGACAATAACATTGCACGTACAAGTTTTCTTTCGCCATCCTCAAATCGAACAATCTCGATAGAAGTCCAGCCATCCCCTTGCAAGATCTCATCTCGGTAACGATCAAGATAGTATTCAATTCGGTGGGGAAATCGATCAAGAGCCTTGACGAGATTTTCCTTAGCCTCTTGGGTTAAGTAGTAAGGAATTTGCTCCTTGATCGATTCAGTCGAAAGCTCCATATCTACCTGAGCTTAGCTTTCGTACAAATCCCACAGATTGGCATAGAGAACTGTCTCGAAATCATGCTCTAGCGGCTCTTGTGCGCCGAGCAAGTTCGCGTAAAAACGACTCATAGCATGTTCTAAGTCGGTAGAGGGATGAGCATATGACCCTGTAATAGGGTTGTTAAAACTCGAAAACGTATCTCTGTTACCGCATGCAGAATACATTTTGGATTGAATGGGGCTTGTCTTTTTTTCTAGAGCTTGCGCAGGGCTGCTTTGAACTGATTGCGCAGCAATAAGACTAGCTGCCAATACGTAGCTGAATGTGCTTGATTTATGATGATAGGAAATTTCATTCATAATTTGGCTCGAGAGACTGTATAGCTTCGGGTGTTAGACAATCAAAGAACATTTCTTTGTTAGCTGCATGAATTAAATCGAGTTTTTTATCAAAGCTATCTAATACTGTCTGAATCGGAACGCCACCTTGATTTGCAAAGGTATCTACGTCAACGATCAATCCTTCCATTATTTGGCCAGTATGCAACGTAGCTTGAGCAGATGAAACTAATTGAACTGCATGAGTAAACCCACCCCTTGGGACTTCTATTCGAAGTTGAAAAGGTTCTTTCTCAAGTTTGTGACCTGCAATAGAAACATTAAAATTGAGTAGTGAAATTTTATGTTTATCGTTAGTGGCTGGAATTAAGTCAACATATTTCATTGAGTATCTCTCAATCCCATCAACGATTTTTGTCTTTGATAAGACTGCCATAGTCTTCATGATGGCAGAGCGAAAACTTACCCATCCAGGGTAAGGATATTTGCAACTGACTGAAACACTAAAATCGCCTATGTTGACGAAGTAATTTTCCCAGTCAAGCCGGCTTAGCGGCGCGAACTTCAAGTTGGGATCAGCGTCCCTAAATGGTTTTGGTAGTTGTGCGAATGGAAGTTGATCAATCTTCTTGTCGCCGGATAGTTCGTTGAACAAGAAACCGGGAAATACAACTGATGCAGGGGCACTGCTTGAAAAACGCAGTTCAAAAATGGCATCAATTAATGGCTCTTTCCCTAATTTTGTCGGTAACCGCGTGGCCATTGTCGAGATTGTCCCATTCAGGCGAAGTTGTAAATATTACTAAGGCTACCAGACTTTTCCGTCCATGTAACACGGGGTACAAGTTTAAAATTTCGACATGCAACCCGCATGCTAACAGAGCAACCCAGCAAAAATCCACAGGCGGCCGCTGACGGCCCCTCTATGGCCAAGGCGGCGGCCGCCTGTGGGGTTTTGCGTGCTGGGTAGAATTGGACAACTAAAACAACACTCCCATCAACAATGTCCAGTTTTCTCGACGTTTCCAAGAAATCCTTGCGATACCTGTTCGGCAAACAAACCGCCGACACCGTAGGCAATATCCCCCGGCGGTTTCTGAAAGCCTTCCTGGCGCACGGCGTCGAAGCCTCGCAAATTCCGCGCTTGCTGCCGCAGATCAAGTTCGAAGACGTGCAGTCTCCAGAGAAACTACTGGCCGCGCTGACGCCTGAGATACTGGATCAAACCGCGCAACTTTTCGGCATTCGTAGCCAATGGCTGGCAGGAATCGAGGATCAGATTTATTCTGGTTTTTACGCCTACAAGCGGCCTAGAGAGCTGCTGAATCATGTCGCCCCACTTTGTCTACCTGATGATCAATGGCTAAATTTTCCTTTGCGCGTTTTGGCAACAACACTAAACCTTGATCGCAACAACTCAGCCCAGCAACTCCTCATCCCGATTGTCGTGGAAAGAATTGCCGAACTAGGTGAAGATGAAATCTTTCGATACCACATTTATAAAGACGGTTTTGACTGGTCATACCTTCCTGCGCGTGTCGAACTCAAAGCCGTTGCACGATTGCTGTTCAAAAAAGCGGGTATCGGCGTGCCGCTGTATCCAGTCTCGCCCAAGCAAATGGACGACATTCTGAAAGGGAGAGCATTTCCACGACAGCACTTGGATGGCTGTTTGCTGACAACCCCTTCGCTGGAGGACTTTGCGCTATCCAAAGAAGAAAGCGGGATTGCAAAAGAAGTCGAAGAGCTTCCTGCCGTCCTTGACTACATCGAGGAGCACAACCTGCAGTCGTTCTCTTTTCCACGTGCTGATGTACTTGAACCAGATGGGCAACCGGCTGGACACGTGGGTTCCTCCTCCCCTCCACCCACTCTTTCAAAAGCCAATACCCTCAGACCAATGCAGATGGATAAGCAGCTTTGCCAAGACACGGCAAAGAAACTGTGGGCACAATACCCCACCATGACCATTGCAGAGATGTATCGCCATAATGAGCTTCGGCAAGCTGGCGGCAAAAACTACACAGATAAAACCCTCCGCTCATGGTTAAGTCCTGTCGCTCCGCCCCATGTCAGAGCCAAACGAGGGCGTCCCAAAAAAGACGAAGCCACGTAACTACGCGGCAGAAAAATACCCGCCTGCCGTAAAAACGGTTTTTCCAGCTGGCCGGGAATTTTCTCATCGGCCTCCACAAACCATGATGCCTCCATGTTCAACAACGATGGAGACACCATGGCAAACCAGCAATTTCCGGCGGAAGTATTCCTTCCGGGCAATCCGCAGGGCGAGCAAGCAGTCCCGCCCGCCCGCATCGCGGAGCGAGCGGACGGACGGGGCGGCGCAGCCGCCCCTAGACTTGACAAAAGGACATATCTCGACAAAGAACAGGGAAGATATCGGGTCATCCTGAGAGACTATGGCGGCGGTTTATGTGAGATCGGCTGGTCATTCGTCCCCAACCTCTTACCTACTAAAGCAGGTCGGGGAAATTCCGAACAGAAAGAACAGAATGAAGATCGCGCCGTGCGTCGCGCCCGTTCCCGCCTCCGCCAGTTAATCCTCTCGGCGCAAGCTGACCATCTGCTGACCCTGACCTATCGGGAGAACGTCACCGACTACAAACAGGCCAGCAATGATCTGAGTGCGTTTATTCGCCTTGTCAGGACACATCTGCCCAAGTGGGTGTTTATCACCGTCCCGGAGCGCCAAAAGCGCGGGGCGTGGCATTGGCATCTGGCCGTAGTCGGAAGGCAAGATGTTGATCTGCTGCGTCGTTGCTGGCGGCATGTCGCGGGTGAAGGCAACATCGATGTGCAAAAACCCAAGCGCGGCAAGAATCGGCGCCTGGGCATTGTGGCTTATTTATCCAAGTATCTGGCTAAGGGATTCGCCGAGAACGACCGCGAGCTGAACGGCCATCGCTACCGCGCCTCGCTTGGCATTCAAGTGCCAGGCGAACTCGTTGAAATTCCCGAACACTTGCGCGGGGAAGTTTCCGCGTATGTGTTGGCTCGCTTGCAGGAACGGGCTGGCAGTGTCGGCTTCGTCTGGGTCGATCCACCTTTGATGGCAGGTTGGGCCTGTTCTTGGGGTTGATTCATGGGCGATACATTTACCCTAGAAGGTCATAGCCCGGTATTCGATGACGAGGACATCGACTGGGCAATGGGCGAACTGCTCCATATGATCGGTGAGGCAAAACGGGCGGGGCGTTGGCCTCATGAATATAACCCCCTGCTGTTTTATCGGTGCATGCACGTGATCGGACGCCAGCCGCCGGAAGTCGGACCGAACTGTATCGAAATCGTGCGCAATGCCGCTGGGTTGGTCGGATCGAAATCGCGCTAATGGAAACACTTACCCTGCAAGAAGCTGCCCGCTTCCTCAAGATTCATCCGGTCACATTGCAAAACAAGGCGCGGGCGGGAGAAATCCCCGGTGCCAAGATTGGCAAGTGCTGGGTGTTCGTGGAAATTGACTTGATCGAGCATATCCGGTCACAATACCCACGGCGGGCGTTGCAGGGTGAACATGAAAGGAGCATCACATGTCACTCTTCAAACGTAAAGACTCCCCAAATTGGTGGGTCAAACTCACGCCACGCAACGGACGTGCAATACAGCAAAGCACTGGGACTCCCGACAAGGTAAAAGCGCAGGAGTACCACGACAAGCTAAAGGCGTCCCTGTGGGATCGGGAGCGGTTGGGCATTAAACCCAGTCGCTCCTGGCGTGAGGCGGTGGTTCGCTGGCTGGAAGAGACTTCAGAGAAGGCGACGCACAAGGAAGACAAGAAGAAGCTGATTTGGCTTCATTCCTTCCTTGGCGACCTGAATCTGGATCAAGTCACCTCGGACGTGATTGACCAGATCAGAGCGACCAAACTCAAGGAAGCCTCCAAGGGCACGAGTAACCGTTATCTGGCATTGGTTCGGGCGATTCTGATTCGGGCAAGAGACGAATGGGAGTGGGCTGATAAGGTGCCGAAGATCAGGCTCTTTAAAGAAACGAATAGCCGCGAAAGGTCGCTCACCCCTGAGCAGGCGAAACGCTTGCTCGATGAATTGCCAGAGCATCAACGGGAGTTGGTGCTGTTTTCTCTGGCAACGGGACTACGACAAAGCAACGTTCTGAAGTTGGGATGGGAACAGGTGAATCTTGAATTGCGCCATGCATGGGTTAAGGGCATGCATTCCAAGAATCGCCGTCCGATCTCTGTGCCGTTGAATGATGTGGCGTTCGCTGTCCTTGTGCGACAGGAGGGGAAGCACTCTGAGCGAGTTTTTACGTTCCGGGGAAGACCCATTAACTCGGTCAATACGAAGGCATGGCATGCAGCCCTAAAACGGGCAAGCATCGAAGACTTCCGCTGGCACGATTTAAGGCACACCTGGGCGACTTGGCAGCGACAGGCTGGAACACCTACCCATGAGCTGCAAAGATTGGGTGGATGGCGAACTGGGGCGATGGTGGAACGGTATGCTCACCTTGCGCCAGAAAATCTAGCGGTTGCTGCTTCGCGGTTGGATGCTGTACTCGTGGGTTACGATTCAGCTACGAGACTACCAAATGAAAAACGGCCCCAATCGCTTGGAGCCGCTTGATTACTGGTGGTGATGGGGGGACTTGAACCCTCGACCTACGGATTATGAATCCGTCGCTCTAACCAGCTGAGCTACATCACCGTGCACGAGCGTGCAAAGGGGGCGGATTATCCCTTTCGCCGGCCCGCCTTGTCAAGGCGGTGCAGGCAGGCGACAATAGGAGATGGACTTTGATATTGTGATTGTAGGGGGTGGCCTGGCCGGGCTGGCGCTGGCCGCCGGGCTGCGGCGTTCGACACTTTCCGTGGCGCTGGTAGAGGGCAAGCCACCCGTTGCTCCTGAAGGATGGGATGCGCGCGTTTATGCCATCAGTCCGGCCAATGCGCGGTTTCTTGACGAGATCGGGGTCTGGCCTCATCTCGAGCGCGGCCGCATGGAGCCGGTGCGGGACATGAAAGTTTTTGGCGATAACGGCGGCCATCTGGAATTTTCAGCGTATGCCAGCGGCGTTTCCGAACTGGCCTGGATTCTGGAGTCCTCGCTGATGCAGCGCGAGTTGTGGGAAACGGTCAAGCGCCAGGGCAACCTGACCCTGTTCTGCCCGGCGCGGCCGCAAGCACTCGATTTCACTGCCGACTCCGCGCACCTGACCCTGGCCGATGGCCGCGCGCTCAAGGCGCGCCTGGTCGTCGCCGCGGATGGCGCAGACTCCTGGACACGCGCAGCAGCCGGCATTGAAGTGGATTGGAAGCCTTACGGCCAGCTCGCCGTGGTGGCCAACTTTGCCACCGCAAAACCGCACCACGGCACCGCATTCCAGTGGTTCCGCCACGACGGCATCCTGGCCTGGCTGCCGCTGCCGGGCAATCGATTCTCGATGGTCTGGTCCACGCCCGAGGCCCATGGCCGCGAACTGCTGGCGCTCCCGGCGGCCGGGTTGTGCGCCCGTGTCGCTGCGGCGGGCGGCACGCGTCTGGGTGAGCTGGAACTGATTACGCCGGCCGCCGGTTTCCCTCTGCGGCTGATGCGTGCGCCCCACGCTGTGGCGCCGCGACTGGCGCTGATCGGCGATGCCGGACATACGATCCATCCGCTGTCTGGCCATGGCATCAACCTGGGCTTTCAGGATGCGCGCACGCTGGCAACGACGCTATGCAACAAGCCCGGGGTGCTCGACTGCGGTGATCTTGCCCTGCTGCGAGGCTACGAGCGAGCGCGCAAGGAGGAAGTGGTGCTGTTGCAAACCGTTACCGACGGTCTGCACCGCCTGTTTCGTCCCGCTTCCGGCCCCCTGGCGTCATTGCGCAACGCCGGCCTGAACTTCACCAACCGCCTACCGGTCGTAAAAGACGTTTTGGTGCGCTACGCACTGGCGTCCTGACTTTTATCTTTCCCCCTGGAGAATCTCCGCAATGAAAAAAATAGCACTCGCCACGTTTTTGCTCTGCTCGTCTTTTGTAGCCATCGCCGGAGAAGCCGAGATCAGGAAGTCGCTCGAAGGTCGCATGGGCAAGGTGGAATCACTCACCCGAACGCCATTGGCCGGGTTGTGGGAAGCCAGCATTGACGGCCAGGTGTTCTACACCGACGACAAGGGCGAGTACGTTCTCGCCGGCAACCTGGTTGAGCTCAAGAGCGGGAAGAACCTCACCGCACTGCGCCAGTTCAATGCGCTGCCGCTCGATTTGGCGCTAAAGCAGGTACGCGGATCGGGCAAGAACGTGCTGGTGACCTTCGAGGATCCAAACTGCGGGTTTTGCAAGAAACTGGCGAAGGAGTTGCAGACGGTGAAAAACGTCACCATCTATACTTTCCTCTATCCGGTGCTGGGAGAGGATTCCTACGAAAAATCGCAAGCCATCTGGTGTTCGCCGGATCGGACGAAAGTTTGGAACGACTGGATGCTGACCGGCAAGACCCCGCCCGCAAAGCCCGCCAAATGCGACCTCGCCGGGCTGGAAAAATCAATAGAGCTGGGCCGCAAGCTGCGCGTGAATGGCACCCCGGCATTGATCTTCGCCACAGGCGAGCGGGTCGGCGGCTACATTCCGGCGACAGAAATAGAGAAGCGCTTCAAGGCCAACTGATCGCGCAAAAAGTCGGCGCTGGCGCTACGGCGTGCTGCGATCGCCGTAGCGCCAGCGCCGACTTTTTGCGTTTACGCCTTCACCATGACGTCTCGTGTTCGGCCGATGCCGTGATTTTATGCACGGTCAAATCCGCGCCGTTGAATTCTTCTTCGGCATCGAGACGAATCCCAAACAGCACTTTCAGCGCGCCATAGATGATGAACCCGCCCGCCAGGGCGATGCCGATGCCGGCCAGCGTGCCGATCAGCTGGCTAAACAGGGAAATGCCGCCCAGACCGCCGCAGGCCGCACTGCCAAAAATCCCCGCCGCGATGCCGCCCCAGGCGCCGCACAAACCATGCAGCGGCCAGACGCCGAGTACATCGTCGATCTTCCAGCGGTTTTGCGTAAGGGTAAACATGAAGACAAAAAGGCCGCCCGCAACGCCGCCGGTCAGCAATGCACCTAATGGGTGCATGATGTCGGAGCCGGCACAAACGGCCACCAATCCGGCCAGCGGTCCGTTATGGACGAAGCCCGGATCGTTTTTGCCTGCCACCAGCGCCACCAGCGTGCCGCCCACCATCGCCATCAGCGAATTCATGGCAACCAGGCCCGAAATCTTATCCAGGTTTTGTGCGCTCATGACATTGAAGCCGAACCAGCCAACGATCAGGATCCATGCGCCCAGTGCCAGGAATGGCACGCTGGAAGGCGGATGGGCGGCAATGCTGCCATCCTTGCTGTAACGCCCACGGCGCGGCCCGAGCAGCAACACGGCAGCGAGCGCTGCCCAGCCACCGAAGGCATGCACCACGACCGAACCGGCGAAATCGTGGAATTCCGCACCGAATGCATTTTTCAGCCAGGCCTGAAAGCCGAACGCCTGGTTCCAGGCAATGCCTTCAAAAAATGGGTATACCAAGCCAACCAGCAAGAATGTCGCTGCCATTTGCGGCCCGAAACGGGCGCGCTCGGCAATGCCACCCGAGATAATGGCCGGCACGGCGGCGGCAAAAGTCAGCAAGAAAAAGAAACGGGTCAGTTCAAAGCCGCTCTTTTGCGCCAGCAGCTCGGCGCTGCCGAAGAAATGGACACCGTAGGCAATCCCGTACCCGATGAAAAAATAGGCCAGGGTCGAAATCGAGAAATCCACCAGAATTTTTACCAGTGCATTGATTTGATTCTTTCTGCGCACCGTGCCCAACTCCAGAAAGGCAAATCCGGCGTGCATCGCCAGAATCATGATGGCACCAAGCAGTATGAACAATACGTCGGTGGAAGTCTTCAAATTCTCCATTACGGGGCTCTCCAGAAAAATTGCACGAAATTAATGCGATACCGGAGAGCCGCAAGCAATGAACGTTCCCGATTCAAGTTACATATAAATCAGTCAGTTATACAAAAACAAGTTTTGTTATGCCCGTTTATGGTGCAAACAGCGTGAAATCAAGCACCATAAGCGGGAAAAGTCAGCGCTGGCGGGACGGCGAATTATCACTCGCTTCAATCTGGTGCGCGAGCCGGCACATACTCCTTTGGCAGCACGACCCACATGCGTCCCGGCTGGCGCATTTTTCCCGCCAGAGCGCCGGCTTCCGGCCCGCTGCCCCAGTAGAAATCGGCGCGTACCACGCCACGAATGGCGCCGCCGGTGTCTTGCGCCAGCATCAATTGAGTGAGCGCCTGCTCGCTGCTGGGCCACGTCGTGGCAAGCCAGACAGGAGCGCCAAGCGGGACATGGCGCGGATCGACGGCCAGTGAGCGACGCGGCGTCAGTGGCACGCCCAGCGCACCCGGCGGGCCGCTGCCCTCGGCCGGCAACTCACGGAAAAACACCAGGCTGGGGTTGGCATTGAGCAGTTCTGCAAGCCGCTCGGGATGATTCTCAGCCCAGCGCTGGATGCCTTGCATCGAGGCTTGCCCGCTTTCGAGTTCGCCCTTCTCGATCAGCCAGCGGCCAATCGAACGATAGGGATGGCCATTCTGGTCGGCATAGCCCAGCCGCACACGGCTGCCGTCGTCAAGCTCGACCTGGCCGGAACCCTGAATCTGCATGAAGAAGAAATCAAGTGGATCGCTGACCCAGAGAATCGCCTCGCGTGAGCGCTTGCTTTCTTCCTTGGACCAGTCAGCACGCGAATAATAAGGAATCAGCCGGCGACCTTCGAGACGCCCGCGCAGGCGCATCGATTTGAGTTCCGGATACAGCTCGGCAAGATCGACCACAATCAGATCGGCCGGCGGGCCAAACACCGGATAAGGCGCACGCGCCGTCTTTTTGCGGCTGCCTTGCAATACCGGCTCGTAATATCCGGTGATCAGTCCCTCGCGTGAGCCGTCCGGATTCACCAGCGCCCAGGGCCGGAAATTGGCCTCGAACCAGCCGCGCAAGGACTCGGGGCGTTTATCCTCGATCCGTCGCGCGGCGGCGCAGGCCGGTTGCCAGAACGCAGCGCCCTGCGCGTCGATTTTTTTCTCCAGGCTCCGGCAACTGGCAAGAAAACCTTCCCAGGCCGGTGCCGGATCATTTTCCCGCCAGCCCGGCAGATCGCTCCAGGCCGCCGGCTGCAAGGGCGCGGCGGCCGGCGGGCGCGGCTCGACGCCAGGACAGGGCGGGCAGGGGGGACGGACAGGCTGTGGCGCGCAGCCCGCGAGCAGCAGCACGGCGCAGGCGACAAGAAAGGGGAGACGGGTCATGGTTCCAATCTGCTAAAGTGCAAGGTCGCTTATAGACAGCCAAGCTTAACCCATGTGGGGCTTTCTCCTCGAACTCGGCCTGCCGCTGATCCTGCTGCTGCTCCTGTGGCGCATCTGGCCCAAGGAACCGCCGCAAGACAAGGCTCGCCCGCCACATCTTTCACCGCCAGACCACGATGACTGATCTTACCCCGCTGCTCGACCGCCTTGATCGCCTCTTTGCCCGCCTCGACGCCGTATTGCCAGCGCCGACTTTTCCGCCGGACTGGTCGGCGCATGCTTTCCGCTGGCGCAGCCGGGGCGACCGGGGCTGGCTGGAGGCCGTGCACCATCCGCATCGCATCGCGCTGGGTGACCTGCACGCGGTCGAAGATCAGAAGCAACGCATCGAGCAAAATACCCGTCAGTTCGTGCAAGGCAAGCCGGCCAACAACGTGCTCCTCACCGGCGCCCGTGGCACCGGCAAAAGCTCGCTGGTGAAAGCCGTGCTGAACCAGTTCGCCCGCCGCGGCCTGCGCCTGATCGAAGTGGACAAGAACGATCTGATCCATCTGCCGGAAATCGTCGACCAGATTGCAGGACGACGCGAAAAGTTCATCATCTTCTGCGATGACCTTTCCTTCGAGTCCGGCGAGCCCGGTTACAAGGCGATGAAAAGCATTCTCGACGGCTCGATTTCCGGCATGCCGGACAACCTGCTGGTGTATGCCACCTCCAACCGCCGTCACCTGATGCCGGAAAAAATGGCCGAGAACCTCGAAGCCAAATACACCGATGATGGCGACGTGCGCCCCGGCGAAACGACCGAGGAAAAAGTGTCGCTCTCCGAGCGGTTCGGCCTCTGGCTCTCGTTCTACGCCTTCGGCCAGGACGAGTATCTGGCCATCTGCGGGCACTGGCTCGGCCACTTTGGTTGCGCGCCCGAAATGATTGCCACAGCGCGTCAGGAAGCGCTGCAATGGGCGTTGCTGCGCGGTTCGCGCAGCGGCCGCGTAGCCTGGCAATTTGCCCGCGACTATGCCGGGCGCAAGCTGACAAAGAAATCCCGCTGAACAGGAAAACTGGCGCGATGAAACTTACCGACGTCGCCGCGGCCGTGATCGAACGGCCCGATGGCTGTTTTTTGCTGGGCCAGCGCGCGCCCGACACCTTCTATCCCGGCTATTGGGAATTTCCCGGCGGCAAGGTCGAGCCTGGCGAAACGCCCTCTGCCGCGCTGGTGCGCGAGCTGCACGAAGAACTCGGGATCGAGGTGCTGCGCGCCGACCCCTGGTTGCGGCGCGAACACCGCTACGAACACGCCCATGTCCGCCTGAGTTTTTTCCGCGTGCGCGCCTGGCGCGGCGAAATCCGCGATCATGTGCACAGCGCCCTGGCCTGGCAACGGCCGGACAAGCTGACTGTCGCCCCCATGTTGCCGGCCAATGCCCCGGTGCTCGCCGCCCTCGCCCTGCCGGAGTTTTATGCCATCACCGCTGCGGCGACGCTGGGCGTCGATGCCCAGTTGCGTGCCCTGGCCCGGCAACTCGACGCCGGCCTGAAACTGGTGCAGATTCGCGAACCGGGTCTCGCTGCGGCACAACGAGAGGCATTTGCCGGCACGGCGGTCGCGTTATGTCATCGCTTTGGCGCCCGCGTGCTGATCAACGGCGATCCATCGCTGGCGCGGTCGACCGGCGCCGACGGCCTGCACCTGCCGGCACGGCAATTGGCGACACTCGCCACACGACCGGATTTTCCACTGCTTGCGGCCAGTTGCCACACGCCCCGGGAACTTGAACACGCCGCACACATCGGTTGCGATTTCGTGGTTTACGGGCCGGTCAGGACGACCGCCAGCCATCCGCACCAGGCGGGACTTGGCTGGGAAAATTTCGCCGCGCAGATCGGACACCTCGGCGGCGTTCCGCCAGCGCCGACTTTTGCCCTGGGCGGACTAAGCCGCGCCGACCTTGATACGGCCCGCAGGGCGGGCGCTCACGGCATCGCCGCGATTCGCGCCGCATGGCAAGCCGACGAGCGCTAGTCCGAACCGTCGTCCAAACCCTCGTTCGGCCTGGGTTCTTCCTTGGCCGCCACCCGGTATTCCTCGTTGGCCCACGCCCCGAGATCGATGCCCTTGCAGCGCGCCGAGCAGAACGGCCGATACCGGCTCGCGTCATTCCAGACCACATCCTTGCCGCACGCCGGGCACAAAACGATGCGGGGAGCCACTGGCTGGTTGGATGACATGAGGATATACCGGGCGCTGCGTGATGCGGACTACAGGTTGCAGAGAGTCAACTCGAACTCGGCATCGGCATCGATCTGCCGTGGCCGCTGATCCATGTCGGGACGCAGGAAGCGGATGTTGATTGCGAACTTGCCCGCCGAGATTTCCGGCAACACCGGGTTGTCACAGCTGATCCGCAACCGGATCAGCTGTGCATTGCGGCCGCCCAAAGCCACCTGGTAAGCGCCGCGCACCGCGGTCTGCCTTTCAGCCCGGCCGGATGCCCGCAGCAAGCGCAGCACGATGGTCAGCCCCTGCCGGATCGGCAGCATGGGCCCCACCCAGCCGTCGATGTCCTGCTGCCGCAACGGGGCATCGCGATGCAGCCAATAGTGGTACCCCGGCAGGTCGAATTCGCACACGCCGCCAGGAATCGCGGCGCGGTTCTTGATGCTCATCAGCCAGTCGTTTTCACGCAGGTAATGACCGATCTTGCCTTGCATGGCGAGCAGCTGGGTGCTGGCTTGTTCGATTTCATAGAGCGCGCCGGAGAGCGCTTCCTCGGAAATATCGGGGTTGTTGCGGAATGACAAAAGAATTTGACGCTGGCGTTCCAGTTCCTGCACCAGATCGAATTTGAGGTCGGCGCGCCCGGCCACTTCGAGGATTTCGAACAGGGTGAGCAGCGCCACATGATGTTCGTTGGTTCCTTCAGCCGCTGCGAAATAAGCAATCCTGTCAAACAGGTACTCCAGTCGCAACAAGGTGCGCACGCGCTCGCTGAGAGGATATTCGTAAGTAATCACGACCGGCCGGAGTGGAAAAATTCGGCTGATTGTGACTGAATTCCCGGCAAAGCTCAACCGGCATGGCGCGCCAGATCGAGATACATGCCATGCAACCGCTCGACTTGCGGCAACAAGGCAGCCCATCCATCATCATTCACGATCACATCGTCCGCCACGGCCAGCCGGGCCTGGCGCGAACTCTGGGCCGCCAGAACGCGCTCGACTTCATCTTGCGGCCAACCATTGCGCGCCATGACACGACGAACCTGGGTCGCCGGCGCACAGTCCACGACAACGACGCGATTGACACGTTCACGATAATCCCCCGCTTCAGCCAGCAGCGGCACGACCAGCAGCGCATAGGGGCAACCCGCACTGGCGGCGGCCGCCAGCTGGCGCTCGCTCTCCTGCCGGATCAGCGGGTGCAAAACCGCCTCCAGGCGTTTTCTTTCCGCTGCATCGGCAAACACCCGGCCACGCATCGCCGTGCGATCGAGCGCACCCGCAGGCGTCATTACCTCCTCGCCAAATGCGGCACGCAGCGCCGGCAGCGCGGCGCCACCTGCGGCCGTCAGCTGATGAGCAATGACATCGGTATCAATAACCGCAACGCCCTGCCGGGCGAACAGGTCGGCAACGGCGCTCTTGCCGCTACCGATGCCGCCGGTCAGTCCGACAACGAAACCCTGTCTCATGGCAGGGAGTCCATCAGGGCGCTGAATCCGTCGGGATTTTCGGCAAGACAGCAGGGGAACTGGCGGGCGGCGTGCTGGCAACCGGCGCGGCTGGACTGGTCGGCGCAGCGGGCGTCGCAGACGGTTGGGCTGCGTCCGGGATATTTTGAACGACACGCAGTTGTTCCGGATGCAGTTGCTGCCCCAACCGCTGCGGCTCGCGGCCCTCACTGTTTTCGCCCAGGTAACCCGCTGCCCAGACGAAGAAGGCCAGATTGACAAAAACCAGCAGAAAAAAAATTGGCCGAAAATTCATGCTGCCTTCTCCGTTGCATAGGCCCGACGGCAACGCAGGATATCCTGCGTGTCCCGCTTGCGGATGCCATCGCGGATCATTTTAGCTTCGGGCCTGGCAGCATGTGAACTCAGCAGGCCGACGCAGTCGGCCGTGCGACACGGGCCAGACCTTCGAGTACAAGATACTCGATCGGGCGCACCGGCAGATCGAAGCGGGGAAGAAGCTCCCCTGCCGCACCCCCGGAGAGCAGGCAGCAGAAATTTCCGGGAACGGTCTGCGGGCAGCGCACGGCAGGCGCCGCACTGGCGTTGACAAAACGACGCGCCATGCGCTCGATGGCGCCCAGCGTGGCATCAAGCGCCCCGCTGACGATGGCATCGTCGGTATTGGTCGGCAACATGGAAAAATGGCCGCTGGCGGCGGGCAGGGCGGCGGTGTTTCTTGCCAGCGCCTGACGCATCAGCGAGAGCCCGGGCAGAATCAGGCCGCCACGAAATACGCCCTGCTCATCGAGCAGGTCGATGGTGGTTGCCGTACCCGCCATCACCACCAGCACGGCGCCCGGCTGCAAGGCGCGGGCGCCGACCAGGGCCGCCCAGCGATCGGCGCCCAGTTGCGCCGGCTGCCGATAACCGTTCACCACGCCAGCGCATGCCGCGCTGCTGACGAACCACTCCAACGGCCGCGACAAGCGCTCGGCAAAATGCTCGATTTTTTCCGCCACCCGGGCGCCAGCCACATTGCAGGCGATGATGCGCTCCGGTACGGCCGGCAAGCGAAGCGCGAGTTGATCGAGGTCGGCATAAGCGATCGCTCCCTGCACCAGCCACGTCATGCCGTCACGCAGACCATATTTGAGCCGGGTGTTGCCGGCATCGAGGCAAAGCATCATGGCGCCGCCCGCAGTGAAATTTCGCCGGAGAGGATGCGTTCAATGCGCCCCTCAGCCTCCAGCAGCAAGGCGCCATCGGCAGCCACCCCGCGACAAATGCCGTGCCGGGGAGGAGCAAAGTCGGAAAGCAAAACGACAGGCTGGTCCTGGAAAGCATGCCGCGCCAGCCACGCCTCGCGTTGTGCGGCAAACCCGGCGCCGGCGAAATCTTCCAGCACATGCAGCACTTCGGTCAGCACGGCGGCCAGCAAGGCATTGGCGTCGACATCGTGGTCGAGTGCCGCAGCCCGCACATCCTCCGGCAGTGCGACCGGCAGGCGCCGGTTGATGCCGATGCCGATCACGGCCGCCATGCCTCCATGGAGCATGCCGGGCACCAGTTCGACCAGAATCCCGCCCAGCTTCTGGCGTCGCAACAGAATGTCGTTGGGCCACTTGAGCTGGATGCCCGGGTTCGCCGTATTGCCAGCGCCGACTTTTTCCACCGCCTGCGCCACCGCGACCCCCACTGCCAACGACAGCCCCGCCGGCGAGGCGCCGGGAGCAAAGCGCCAGAGCAGGGAAAAGGTGAGACTGTCAGCCGCCGCCGAAATCCAGCTGCGCCCGCGGCGGCCACGCCCCGCCGTTTGTTGCTCCGCCACCACCACCGTGCCTGACGGCGCACCTGCTTCGGCACGCGCCAGGAGCAGCCCGTTGGTCGAGTCGCAACTGGCAAGGATATCGATGTCGAAGCGGCACGCCGCCGCCCCCAGGGCGCGGGTGATGACGGCGAGATCAAAGCGGAGGGAAGGGGTCATGCGCATCCGTGTCAGGCGGAAAGCAACTGCCGCGACTATACCGAAAGTTTGGGAAGGTCTTTTCTTCCCGCCCTCGCTCAAGGCCGCTTTCAGCTCGCCTGCACGTTACCCTGGTCGTCCTCCAGGCCCAGTTCCTGAATCTTGCGGGTGATGGTATTGCGTCCCAGACCCAGCAGTTGGGCGGCCTCGATGCGGCGGCCGCCGGTGACCAGCAAGGCACGCCGAATCAGCGTGGATTCCAGCTGGCGGGTGAGTTGCCCGGCCACCTGCCCCGGTGCGGTCGCCAGCAGCCGATCGGCCTCCTGCGCCACAGCGCTTAGCCAGTCACCGCCAACGCTGCGCTGCGCTGCGCTTTCACCGCGCAAATCGGGCGGCAAGTCGATCAGATCCACACTCTGTCCTGGCGCCATCACGGTCAACCAGTGGCAGAGATTTTCCAGTTGCCGGACATTGCCGGGGAACTCCAGCTTTTGCAGATGCTTGACTGCCGCCTCGGTAAACTGCTTGGGCTCGCCACCGAGTTCCTGTGCGCTTTTTTGCATGAAATGCCGTGCCAGCAACGGGATATCGTCGCTGCGTTCGCGCAGCGGCGGCAGGCGCAGACGAATGACATTGAGGCGATGGAACAGGTCTTCACGGAACAAGCCTTCCTTGACCCGAGCCTCAAGATCCTGATGTGTCGCCGCAATCACCCGCACATTGGCCTTCACCGGCTGGTGACCACCAACGCGATAGAAGCTGCCGTCGGAGAGCACGCGCAGCAGCCGCGTCTGCAATTCCGATGGCATATCACCGATTTCATCGAGGAACAGCGTGCCGCCTTCCGCCTGCTCGAAACGCCCACGCCGCTGCGCCGTGGCCCCGGTAAAAGAGCCTTTTTCGTGGCCGAAGAGTTCGGACTCGAGCAGGTCTTTCGGAATCGCCGCCGTATTGATGGCAATGAAGGGGGCGTCCTTGCGCGGGCTATGACGGTGCAGCGCCTGCGCCACGAGTTCCTTGCCGGTACCCGATTCGCCATTGATCAGAACCGTGACATGGGATTGGGACAGCCGGCCAATGGCGCGAAAGACCTCCTGCATGGCGGCGCCCTGGCCGAGAATTTCCGGTACCTCGCTGGCCGCTTCAGTCGCACCATTTTGGTGCGCCACCTGAACCAGGGCGCGTCGCACCAGCGCCACCGCCTGATCAACGTCGAAGGGCTTGGGCAGGTATTCAAAAGCCCCGCCCTGAAATGCGGCTACCGCCGAATCAAGATCGGACCAGGCGGTCATGATGATGACCGGCAAGTCGGCAAATTGCGCCTTCATCTGGCGCAACAGATCGAGCCCGCTGGTTCCGGGCATCCGAATATCGGAAATCAGCACCTGCGGCATCACGCCGCTCGCCAGCGCGGCGAGGGCTTCATCCGCCGAACTGAAACTCCTGACCGCGATACTTTCGCGCCCCAGAGCTTTTTCCAGTACCCATCGGATGGAACGGTCGTCGTCAATAATCCAGACAGGGTTCGTGCTCATGATTCCTTCTTTCGTGTAAGCGGCAGCAGCAATGAGAAGCAGGTGTGTCCCGGCTGCGACTGCACTTCAATGGCGCCGCCATGCTGCTGAATGAAACTCTGGGCGATGGTGAGCCCGAGGCCGCTGCCATCCTCACGGCCGGACACCAGCGGATAAAAAATCTTGTCACGGATGCTTTCCGGGATGCCCGGGCCGTTATCGATTACACGCAATTCGAGTGCCAGCCTGTAGTGCTTTTTGGCCAGCGTGACCTGCCGCGTGGCGCGCGTGGAAAAAGTGATCTCACCCTTGTCATGCATCGCTTGCGCCGCATTTCTGGCGATATTGAGCACCGCCTGAATCAGCTGCTCGCGGTCGCCCGTCAGGTCAGGCAGCGATGTATCGTAATCGCGGCGCACGCGCACGGCGGGATATTCGGCGTGAATCAGGCGGCGCACGCGCTCCAGAATCTCGTGAATATTCACCTGAGCCGGCTGCATCGTGCGGTGCGAAGAAAGCAGGCGCTGCATCAAGTCCTGCAGACGGTCCGCCTCCTCGATGATGACACGGGTATATTCCTTGAGTTGCTCGCTGGTCAGCTCACGTTCCAGCAACTGGGCCGAGCCGCGAATCCCGCCCAGCGGATTCTTGATTTCGTGCGCCAGATTCCTCACCAGCTCGCGATTGGCCTGCTGTTGCTGCGCCAACTGCTCCTCGCGGGCCGCCTTCAATTGCTGGTCAATCGGACGCACCTCCAGCAACAGACTTGCGCCCTCCGCCGTCACCGGCGTCGCCGTGCAGTCGACATGCAACAGGGCGCCAGCAGCCTTGATCTGGATATTGTGGCTGGTGTAGCTCCAGTTGTTGACCATCGCGCTATCGAGCGCAGCATCAAGCCCCGCCGGGTCGCCGATAAGTTCTTTCAGGGGGCGCCCAACCCACTGCCGGGCACTGACGGCGAACAGATTTTCCGCCGCCGGGTTGGCATAGCGGACAACCCGCCTGGCATCCACCAGCAAAACGGCGGAAGAAAGCAGATCCAGGCCGTTGAAGGAAAGAAGGGGAGAAGACATAGTCTGTGCCAAAGATGTTGAGGACCTTGCCAACAAACCGCAGCAAGAACCGCACCAGAAATCTGGTCAGCGCAACTTTCCGAGCTCTTTCTTTAATGCTTCGATATTTCGTTCATGCAGCGCCGCCATGTCACGCAGACCGGGAGCCGCCTGTGGGCCGGCAACGGCAAGCGATTTTTTTGCCTGCTCCAGGTTTTGCTGCTCGGTCGCCATTTCCTTTTCGAGGATCATGCGCCGATCGCCGTCACGCACCCGCTGTTGCTCGTCCGAGACATGCGGGAAATCACCGGGTGTCGGCCGCGCGGGAGCACGGGGGCGAGAAGCGGCGGAAGAAGCCGGTGCAGTCTGCTGGATAAGCACCGCGCAATTCTTCTTGCTGGTTTTCTGGTTGGTAAACAAGACCGCGCCCGAGGCGTCCGTGCATTTGTACAAGGTGCTGGGTAGCGCCGTCACAGGCGATCCACCAAACAAGATGACAAGGACGAGTGTTCGTATCTTCATTGAAATAAGGTATGTCCAGGTGCAGTGGCAACGCAGGGATAAAAAAAGGACGGGCACGCCCGTCCTTTTTTGTGCCCTTGGAGCAACTTCGCTCAGATCGAATAGTACATGTCAAATTCAATCGGGTGCGTGGTCATGCGGAAACGCGTGACCTCTTCCATCTTCAGTTCGATGTAGGCATCGATCATCTCGTTGCTGAATACACCCCCACGGGTCAGGAACTCGCGATCCTTGTCCAGATACTCAAGCGCCTGTTCCAGCGAGGAACAGACGGTCGGGATCTTCGCATCCTCTTCCGGCGGCAAGTCATACAGGTTTTTGTCAGCCGGGTCACCAGGGTGAATCTTGTTCTGCACGCCATCAAGGCCGGCCATCATCAACGCGGTAAAGCACAGGTAGGGATTGGCGCCCGGATCCGGGAAACGTGTTTCGATACGACGCGCCTTGTCGGAATGGACATAGGGAACGCGGATCGAGGCGGAACGGTTGCGTGCCGAGTAGGCCAGCTTGACCGGGGCTTCGAAGCCGGGCACCAGACGCTTGTAGGAGTTGGTCAGCGGGTTGGTGATGGCGTTCAAGGCACGGGCATGCTTGATGATGCCGCCGATGTAGTGCAGCGCGAACTCGGACAGGCCGGCATAACCATTGCCGGCGAACAGGTTCTTGCCATCCTTCCAGATCGACTGATGCACGTGCATGCCAGAACCGTTGTCGCCAACAATGGGCTTGGGCATGAAGGTCGCTGTCTTGCCGTAGCTGTGGGCGACGTTATGCACGATGTACTTGAGTATCTGGGTCCAGTCGGCGCGCTGCACCAGGCTGCTGAACTTGGTGCCGATTTCACACTGGCCGGCGGTGGCAACTTCATGGTGATGCACTTCCACCGGCACGCCACAGGCTTCCAGCGCAATGCACATCTGGGCACGGATGTCGTTCAGGCTATCGACCGGGGGCACGGGGAAATAGCCGCCCTTGACGGTGGGGCGGTGACCGGTATTGCCGCCTTCAAACTTCTCGGCGCTGGCCCATGCGGCCTCTTCCGAGGAAATCTTGACCGAGCAGCCGGACATGTCGACATTCCACTGGACACTGTCGAAAATGAAAAACTCGGGCTCGGGACCGAAAAAGGCCACATCGCCGATGCCGGAGGATTTGAGATAGGCTTCGGCACGCTTGGCGATCGAGCGCGGATCGCGGTCATAACCCTTGCCATCGGCGGGTTCCACTACGTCGCAGGTCAGCACCAGCGTGGTCTCGTCCATGAAGGGATCGATATAGGCCGTGGCGGCGTCGGGCATGAGTTGCATGTCGGAAGCCTGGATACCCTTCCAGCCGGCAATGGAGGAGCCGTCGAAAGCATGACCATCTTCAAATTTATCCATGCCGAAGGCCGAAATCGGCACACCGACGTGCTGTTCCTTGCCACGAGTATCGGTGAAGCGGAAATCGACGAAACGAACTTCCTTTTCTTCAACCAGCTTGAGTACATCCTGGGGGGTCATGAAATGCTCTCCTGAGGGTAATTACGAAACAAGTTAACGATAACAAAACAAGGGATAAAACAAGGCGGATTCTTTAAAAGCAGTAACTATGCCATCCAACCCGAAAATATAAAAGCATTGTGCCACAAGTTCTTATAAGAAAAGGCCACGGAAAATAAGCACCGTTGTGGTGCATAAAATATGCCTGCGCCCTACTCTGGTGCGGAGTTCTGATGGATCCGTATAGCAGCAAACCAGGGATCGTCAGACAATGCATGCGTGACACGCTGCGCTATTTCCTCCAGACGATCTTTCCCGGCAAAATTCGATGGCAGGAAAATTTCGGCCTCCACCCGATTGCCTAAATAATGCAGGAGCGTCTGCTCAAACCCGGGCGGCTCAAACCCGAGCATGTCGCGCAAATGCGGCAAGAGCACTGTCCGATCGGGTAATTCGGTCGCCGCATTGCCGAGCATATCGTTTTCAGCGTCAACGTGAACCAGCACATTCAGCACTTCCGGGTGCCTATCGAGGACACGCTTGCGCGCGGTTTCTGCAATCCGGTGCCCCTCGGACACACTGATGCGCGGATTGACCTGCACATGCGCATCAACCAGCACCTGATGCGCCATGCGGCGGGTGCGCAATTCATGCAGCCCGAGCACGCCGGGCGTCGTCGCGATAGTCTGCCGCAGGGCAGCCACCTCCTCGGCCGCAAGTCCGGTATCGATCAGCTCCTGCAAAGCATTCCAGGCAAAGCGCGAGCCGGCGCGCACGATCATGGCGCCAACGACGATGGCCGCAGCGGCATCGGCAAAATTGAAACCGAGCAGGGCGCCACCGATACCGGCCGCCACCACCAGCGAAGACAGCGCGTCGGCGCGGGCGTGCCAGGCATTGGCCACCAGCATCGGCGAACGCAAGCGCTCTGCCGTCGTCAGCATGTAGCGAAACAGACCCTCCTTGGCCGCCAGGGTAAATAACGCGGCCCACATCGCCGCCACGCCCACCGGCGGCAAACTACCCAAATTTGTCAGGCGACCGGCCGCCGTGACCAGAATGCCGATCCCGGTACCGGCAAGCAGCAATCCCAGCACCAGCGAAGCCGCCGTTTCATAGCGGCCGTGGCCATAGGGATGATCGGCGTCCGCGGCTTCCGCACCCTTGCGATTGGCGAACAGTACGAAGGCATCCGAAACGATATCGGTCAGCGTGTGCATCGCATCCGCCAGCAAGCTTTGCGAGTGGGCAAACAGCGCCACCACGATCTGTATGAATGTCAGCACGATATTGACGCCGACACTGACCCAGGTGATGCGCTGGCCATCGGCAAAGCGTTGCGGCGAGGCTAGCGAGTGCTGATGGCGATCATGGGTTTCGCGGGTCATTTTGCGGGGCGCACAAGGCGGGGAACGGAAAGCTATACTTGCAGTCCTTCCATTCTAAAGCCGGTTTCTCTCCATGGGACGCATCACTGAACTCCTGACACTGGCGCAAGCGCGCGCCCGCAACCTCAACCTGCCCTATAGCGGCGCCCTGACACCGCAGGAGGCTCATGAACTGCTGCAACTGGCGCCCAACGCCCGCCTCATCGACGTGCGTACCCATGCCGAATGGGACTGGGTCGGCCGGGTGCCCAACGCCATCGAGATCGAATGGCTGACCTACCCCGACATGCAACCCAACCCGCAGTTTGTCCAGACGCTGAAACATTCGCTGTCCAGCGACTCGCTGCTGCTGTTCATGTGCCGTTCCGGCGCCCGCTCCAGCGCAGCGGCAAAAGCCGCGACGGAAGCCGGCTTTCCCGAGTGCTACAACATTCTCGAAGGCTTCGAGGGCGACAAGGACGCCAACGGCCAGCGCAACCACAGCGGCGGCTGGCGCGCTGCCGGACTGCCCTGGTATCAAGGCTGAGGACGCCATGCAAAGCGCAACCATCCAGTTCGATCGCTTCAATGCCTTGGCCAACAAGGATGCCGGCGAGCGTATCCGTGCCGCGAAGGAAAAACTCGGCAAGAACGTCGTCCTGCTCTGCCACCACTACCAGCGCGCCGATGTCTATGAACATGCCGACCTGACCGGCGATTCGCTCAGGCTCTCGCGCCTGGCCGGGCAGGCGGAAGCGCAGCACATCGTGTTTTGCGGCGTGCACTTCATGGCCGAAGTCGCCGACATCCTCTCGCGCCCGGAGCAGATTTCCATCCTGCCCGACCTCGCCGCCGGCTGCTCGATGGCCGACATGGCGAGCCTGGCCAAGGTCGAGCGCGCCTGGCGCGAATTATCCGCAGCGCTCGACCCCGACCAGAAAATTACGCCGGTCACCTACATCAACTCGGCCGCCGATCTGAAGGCCTTCTGCGGCGCACACGGCGGCATCGTCTGCACCTCCTCCAACGCGCCGAAAATTCTCGACTGGTCGTTCGCCCGGCGCGAGAAAGTACTGTTCTTTCCCGACCAGTATCTGGGGCGCTGGAGCGGCTACAAGATGGGCATTCCGCTGGATGAAATGGTGGTGTGGAATCCCGATCTTGAACTCGGCGGCCTCACCCGCGAGCAGATCGACAGGGCGAAAATCATCCTCTGGCATGGCTTCTGTTCGGTGCACCAGATGTTCCAGCCGAAGGACATCATCAAGTTCCGCAACCAGCATCCTGATGGCATCGTCATCTCGCATCCGGAATGCAGCTTCGAGGTCTGCAAGCAGTCGGATTATGTCGGCAGCACCGAATACATTCTCAACACCGTCAAGGCGGCGCCGCCGAATACCCGCTGGCTGGTCGGCACCGAGCTGAATCTGGTCGAGCGCCTGGCGCGCGAGGTGGCGCACGAAGGCAAGCAGGTGCAGTTCATGGCGTCGACGATCTGCATGTGCTCGACGATGCAGCGCATCGACCCGCAACATCTGGCGTGGACACTGGAAAACCTGGTGGAAGGCAAGGTAGTGAACCAGATCAAGGTGCCCGAACACGAGGCAGCGCTGGCGAAAATTTCGCTGGAGCGCATGCTCTCGGTCTCGTAAAAGCCGGCGCCGGCGAGACGCCGCATGAAACAACTATTACAGGCATGATCTCTGTCGCCACCTGGAACATCCACAAGGGGTTCTCGCAGTTCAACAGGCGCATGGTGGTGCATGAACTGCGCGCGCGGCTGCGCGAGCTTTCTGCCGACATCGTCTTCCTTCAGGAAGTGCAGGGGCTGCACCTGAAACATGCCGAGCGCCATCCGGAATGGCCATCCATGCCGCAGCATGAATTTCTTGCCGATGACGTCTGGAGCGATGCCGCGTATGGCTGCAACATGGTCTATGACCACGGCCATCACGGCAATGCCATCCTCTCGCGCTTTCCGATCCTGCATCAGCATAATCAGGATGTAACCCATCTGCAGTTCGAGCGGCGCGGACTGCTGCATTGCGCGATTGAAGTGCCACGCCTGGCCACTCCGTTACATTGCGTCTGCGTGCATCTGTCGCTGTTCGCCCGCTCGCGGCGACTGCAACTTGACGCGCTGGCCGGCTATCTCGAAGACATCGTACCCGCCACTGCACCGCTGCTGATCGCCGGCGACTTCAACGATTGGCGCAATCAGGCCGATGTGCTGCTGGCGCAGCGCCTGGGCCTCGCCGAAATTTTCTCGGCAACGGCAGCGGCACGTCCATCGCGCAGTTTCCCGGCACGGCTGCCGCTGTTCCGGCTCGACCGCATCTATCTGCGCGGCCTCAGCGTAAGCGCGACGCATCTGCATGCCGGCCCGCTCTGGTCGGCGCTCTCGGATCACGCGGCACTTTCTGCGCAACTGCACCTGCAGGCCGCCATGCCCGCCGTGTCATGAGCGCCGAGTTTTTACCCGGCAACCAGGTTCATCTGCTGGTCTCCGGAGTGGCGTATTTCCCGGCGCTGATCGCGGCCATCGATGCTGCCGTGCATGAAATTCATCTCGAAACCTACATCTTTGCCGACGATGCAACCGGCCGCAGCGTGGCGACGGCGCTGGCGCGCGCGGCGCAGCGCGGTGTGACCGTGCGCTTGTTGGTCGACGGCTTCGGCGCCCGCGAGTTCGCTGCCGGGACAGGCCAGGCGCTGGCGGCAGAGGGTGTCGAGCTGCTGGTCTACCGGCCGGAGCTGACCCGCTGGAAACTACGCCGGCACCGGCTGCGGCGGATGCACCGCAAACTGGCCGTGATCGATGGCCGCATTGCGTTCGTTGGCGGCATCAACATCATCGACGACTTCGACGATGGCGCAAGTCCGGCGCCACGTTTCGATTATGCGGTGCGCATCGAAGGTCCGCTGGTTGCCGAAATCCATGCCGCGATGCGCCACTTGTGGCGACTGGTGCGCTGGGCGCGTTTCGGGCGTCGCACACCGGCCTGGACACCGGAACCTTCATTGCCCTGCGGGACGACCTGGGCGGCTTTCCTCATCCGTGACAACCTCGGGCATCGGCACGATATAGAAAATGCCTACCTCGCTGCCATTGCAGCAGCGCGCAAGGAAATCCTCATCGCCAATGCGTTTTTCATTCCCGGTCGCCGCTTCCGCGAGGCCCTGCTCGCCGCCGCGCAGCGCGGCGTCACGATTGACCTGGTATTCCAGGGGCATGCCGAATACCGCCTGATCCGTTACGCCACCCAAACGCTGTATGCCGATTTTCTTGCGGCCGGCATCAGGATTCACGAGTACCGTCCGGCCTTCCTGCATGCCAAGGTTGCGGTCATCGATGACCTATGGGCCACGGTCGGATCATCCAATATCGACCCCTTCAGCCTGCTGCTCGCCCGCGAGGCCAACGTCTTCATCCGCGATGCCGCTTTCGCCGGCGCTTTGCGACAAAGCCTGCATCAGGCAATTGCAGACGACTGCGATACATTCCAGCCGGGTGCGCCGCCGCACCATCCCTGGTGGGTATGGGTGCGCAACCGGCTGGCCTATGCGCTGGTGCGCCTGGCCCTCAGCCTCAGCGGCTACGGCATGCGCTATGCCGGGAAGGAACCCCGGCCATGAGATTGCTGCTGTTTTACGCCAGTGTTTGCCGGATTTGCGACATGGGAAACGAGCTAGATTCTGCGCCATGAACGTGACCCGTCACCTCGGCAGCGCCCTGCTTCTGGTCGCAGCCTTGATGCTCGCTGCTTGCGGCATGCTGCCTTCTGCGCCGCAGCGCTCGGCCGCGAACGGAAAAGTCGGCGCCGACAACACGGCAAGTTCATTGCCGGTCAGCGAAAAAGCCCTCGACGTGGTGCTCTACGCGCTGGGACTGGTCGAAACCGGCTACCGTTTCGGCGGCAAGAATCCGGAAGCCGGACTCGATTGCAGCGGCATGGTCAGCCTGGTCTTCGACAAGGCGGCCGGCCTGCGGCTGCAAGGTTCGGCGGCCGATCTCGCACGCCAGGGAAAAATTGTCGCAACGACGCAACTGCGCCCCGGCGACCTGGTTTTCTTCAACACCCTGCAACGACCCTATTCGCATGTCGGCATCTACATCGGCGAGGGGCGTTTCGTGCATGCCCCCAGCAGCGGCGGCAAGGTGCGCATCGACAGCCTGAACGAACGCTGGTTTGCGACACGGTTCGAGGAAGCACGAACTTACTTCGACTGATTCACGGCTTGTCGGGCTCGCGCAGCACGAAATTTGCCAGTTGGCGTGCCAGACGCTCGACGCTCAGCGGGCCGCCGGTGCGGTACCACAGCGTGGTCCAATTCATGGCACCAAGCAGAAACAGACGAGCGGCCTTGCTGTCGTCGGCAACCAGGCCGGCGCGCTTCAGTATCTTCAACACCTTCTGCCACATCGCTTCATAAGCATCTTTGAGCGCGATCACTTCGGCCAGTGCCGAAGGCTCCAGATGCCGACTTTCATGCAGCAGCACCGCACTGAAATCGCGCCCTTCTTCGCCCAGCACTTGTTGTAAATGGGCGCGCAACATGGCTTCGAATGTCTGGCGCGGCGGGCGCCCGGCATTGAGCTCCAACGCCACCGCCGCATGAACGGCCGCCAGACCTTCGAGGACGACGGCATGCAGCATGTCATGCTTCGTCCGGAAGTGATAGAAGGGCGAGCCGGACCGCATACCGGCCGCCTGGGCGATGTCGCGGATGGTGGTTGCCGCATAGCCCTTTTCGCGAAACAGCCGCCCCGCAGCCCTTACCACGGCGCTGCGCCGGTTGCCGGCAGCGGCAGCCGATGGCGGTAGGTCGACCGGACGCTTCATGCTCCCTCACCTGGGCAACCGTGTGCGGCTGAAGTACGGTGGCGATTGACCGGCAAAAACAATAGTGTTCGCATAACGAATCGAATGAACAGCGGGACGAGGCGCTCATTATCAGCGGCAGCTGTGAAATAGACAAGCAAGCAATTGCTTGGTAGGATGGCGCCCGCTTTCCCATTCACCCCAGACACCCTTCAAGGAACCCGGCGATGACCGTTCCCCGCACCCTGTTTGCAGCAGACCATGAGGCATTTCGCGACACGGTACGCCGTTTTCTGGAACAGGAGGTGGCTCCGCACCATGCCCGCTGGGAAGAGCAGGGCCATGTCGATCGCGACGTCTGGCGGCAGGCCGGCGATGCCGGCCTGCTCTGCTCGAGCATGCCAGAAGAATATGGCGGCAGCGGTGTGGATAAGCGGTTCTCGATTATCGTCATCGAAGAATGCGCCCGTCTCAATGTCACGGGGCTGGGATGGGGCCTGCATTCGGAAATCGTGGCGCCCTACCTTTTGCACTACGGCAGCGCCGGCCTCAAACAAAAATATCTGCCGCCTATGGCGCGTGGCGAGGCGATCGGTGCGATCGCCATGACCGAACCGGCGGCCGGCTCCGATCTGCAGGGCATCCGCGCCACAGCAATCAGGGATGGCGACCATTATGTGCTGAATGGCTCGAAGATATTTATCACCAACGGTTATCTCTGCGATCAGGTCATCGTCGTGGCCAAGACCGATCCCGCGCGCGGTGCCAAGGGAACCAGCCTGTTGCTGGTTGATACCTCGATGGCGGGCTTCACCAAAGGCCAGCCGCTGAAAAAGGCCGGCATGAAGGCGCAGGACACTTGCGAACTGTTCTTCGACAACGTGCATGTACCGGCTGAAAACCTGCTCGGCGAAGAGAACCAGGGTTTCGTCTATCTGATGCAGGAACTGCCCTGGGAACGCCTGCAGATTGCCATCACCGCCATCACCTCGGCAGAGGCCGCAATCGGGTGGACGGTCGCCTACAGCCGCGAACGCAAAGCCTTCGGCCAGGAACTGATGCAGTTCCAGAACACCCGCTTCACCCTGGCCGAACTCAAGACCGAAGTGCAGATCGGCCGTGTCTTCGTCGACCGCTGCATCGAACTGCTGCTGGAGGACAAACTCGATCCGGCCACGGCCTCGATGGCCAAGTACTGGTGTACCGACCTCCAGTTCAAGGTGCTGGACGCATGTGTCCAGCTCTTCGGTGGCTATGGCTACATGTGGGAATACCCAATCACCCGGGCTTGGGCCGATGCCCGGGTGCAACGCATCTACGGCGGCACCAACGAGATCATGAAGGAACTGATCTCACGCTCACTCTGACAGGACGCAGACCATGACCGAAGCTTTTATTTTCGATGCCGTGCGTACGCCGCGCGGCAAGGGCCGCAGCGGCGGCAGCCTCAACCAGGTCACGCCGGTTTACCTCGCCGCCTGGGTGCTGAAAGCGCTGCGCGAACGCAGCACACTGGATGCTTCGCGTATCGATGACGTCGTTCTCGGATGCGTCGAGCCGGTAGGCGAGCAGGGGGCCAATATTGCCCGCGCGGCAGTGCTGCATGCCGACTATCCGATCAACGTACCCGGCGTCACTGTCAGCCGCTTTTGCGCTTCCGGACTGGAAGCCTGTAACCAGGCAGCGGCGCAGATCATGTCGGGGCAGGCCGAGCTGACCGTTGGCGGCGGTGTCGAGTCGATGTCGCGGGTGCCGATGTTTTCCTCTGGCGGCGCTTGGCCTGCCGATCCGCAGGTAGCGGCAAAAACCGCGTTTGTACCGCAGGGTATTTCCGCCGATCTGATAGCCACCAAGTGGGGCTATTCCCGCTCCGACCTCGATGCCTATGCCGTCGCGTCCCAGCGGCGCGCCAGGGCAGCCTGGGAGTCGAAATATTTCACCAGATCCATTGTGCCGGTGAGGGATATCAACGGCCTGACGATACTCGACCACGACGAGACAATGCGACCGCAAGCGACACTCGAATCGCTTGCCCAGATCAAACCCGCATTTCAGGAGCAGGGCGAAAAATATGGCTTCGATAGCGTGATCCTGCAACGCTATCCCGAGGTCGAGCGCATCAATCACGTTCATCATGCCGGAAACAGTTCCGGCATTGTCGACGGAGCGGCCGCCGTGCTGTTCGGCAGCCGTGACATGGGCCGGCAACTGGGCCTGAAACCGCGGGCACGAATCCGTTCCTTCGCTTCGATCGGCTCCGAACCCTCGATCATGCTTACCGGCCCATCCCATGCTGCGGAAAAAGCATTGCAGCGTGCAGGCATGGGCGTCGCCGACATCGATCTGTGGGAACTCAACGAAGCCTTCGCCGCCGTCGTGCTGCGATTCATGGAAGCGCTCGCCGTGCCGCACGAAAAAATCAACGTCAATGGCGGCGCTATCGCCATGGGCCATCCGCTGGGCGCCACCGGAGCAATGCTTCTCGGCACCCTGCTCGACGAACTGGAACGCCGTGATCTCGCCACCGGATTGGTCACGCTGTGCGTCGGGGCCGGCATGGCCACTGCCACCATCATCGAAAGGGTCTGACATGCTGAGCTTCACACAAGATGCCGATGGCATCGCAATACTGGAACTTGATTACCCCGGTAAATCGCAGAACATCCTCAATGCCTCCTCGATGACGGCGTTTGCGGAAACCATGCAAAAACTGCTGGCCGACCCGGCGGTGAAAGGCATCGTGCTGGCCTCGGCAAAAAAGGATTTCATCGCCGGCGGCGATCTGGCCACATTCGCCGCCGCGCATGACCGGGAAAGTTTTTTCAGCGACATGCAGGGCTGGCACCGGCTGATGCGCGGCATGGAACTGGGCGGCAAGCCGATTGCGGCGGCCCTGAACGGCTCAGCGCTGGGCGGCGGCATGGAAGTCGCCTTGGCCTGTCATTATCGCGTCGCCGCCGACAACGCCAGAGCACGTTTCGGCTTTCCCGAAGTAACGCTGGGTCTGCTTCCCGGCGCCGGCGGCACGCAGCGCCTGCCGCGACTGCTTGGCATGCAGGCAGCACTGCCGTTGTTGCTGGAAGGCAAAAAAGTCGGTGCTGACGAGGCGGCGCGGCTGGGCTTGATTCACACCGTAGTGCCGGCCGGAACGGAGCGCCAGGCCGCCCGGCAATGGATACTTGACCTGCTGCACAGTGGGCAGAAGCCGGAACAGCCGTGGGACGCCAAGTCCTTTCGCATTCCCGGTGGCGGCCCCGGCACACCCGCCGGAAACCAGCTGCTGACGACCGCCAATGCCCTGCTGCGGGAGAAAACGTATAACAATTATCCGGCGCCACGCCACATTCTCTCCTGTGTCTATGAAGGTCTGGCTACGGATATCGATACCGGACTGAAGATCGAGAGCCGTTATTTCACCGACCTGGTGTTCTCGTCCGAGGCAAGGAATATGATTCGCAGCCTGTTTTTTGGCATGCAGGAAGCCAACCGGCTGGCCAGCCGACCTGCCAATGTGCCGACCCAGCGCTATACGAAAATCGGCATGCTCGGCGCCGGCATGATGGGCGCCGGCATCGCCATGGCGACGGCCGTGGCCGGTATCGATGTGATCCTGCTCGACACCACGCCGGAAGCCGCCGCCAGGGGTAAGGATTACGCCCGCCGGCAGTGGAGCAAGCAGGTGGAAAAGGGGCGCATGGGCGCCACGGCAATGGAAGCGCTGCTGGCGCGAATTCACCCCACGGCCGATTACGCTGATCTCGCCGGTTGCGAGCTGGTGATCGAGGCCGTGTTCGAGAACCGCGAAATCAAGGCCGAGGTGACGAAAAAAACCGAGGCAGTAATTCCTGCCGAGGCGATTTTCGCCTCCAACACCTCGACCCTGCCGATCACCGGACTCGCCGCCGCCAGCATCCGCCCGGCCAGCTTCATCGGCCTGCACTTCTTCTCGCCGGCCGAAAAAATGCCGCTGGTGGAAATCATCGTCGGTCAGGCCACCAGCAACGCCACGCTGGCGCGCGCGATGGACTTCGTCCGCGCCATCGGCAAGACGCCAATCGTCGTCAATGATTCACGCGGTTTCTACACCACGCGCATCTTCAGCACCTATGTCGCGGAAGGCATGACACTGCTGGAGGAGGGCGTTGCCCCGGCGCTGATCGAGAAGGCCGGCCTGATGGCCGGAATGCCGGTAGGGCCGCTGGCGCTGACCGACGAGGTGTCGATCGAGCTGATGCACAAGATCGCCCTGCAAACCAAAGCCGACATCGGTACGGCCTATGTCGAAACCGCCGCCGACCGCGTCGCGGCAAAAATGGTTGAAACCCTGGGCCGTCTCGGGCGTAAGTCGGGCGCCGGGTTCTACGACTATCCGGCCACCGGCAAGAAGCACCTGTGGCCTGGCCTGGTGCAGCATTTTCCGGTAAAAGTCGGCGCCGGCGAGACGGCGGTCGGCGATCTCATCGAGCGCCTGGTTCTGGTCCAGTCGGCCGAAGCCGCCCGCTGCCTGGCCGAAGGCGTGCTGCGGGCGCCGATCGACGCCGACATCGGCGCGATTCTCGGCTGGGGCTACCCGGCCTTCCGTGGCGGACCGATCGGCTGGCTGCACACGCTGGGCTTGCCGCAAGCGGTGGCCACGCTGGAGCGCCTTGCCGCGCAGCACGGTACGCGCTTCGCGCCGCCGCAATTGCTGCGCGACATGGCGGCGCAGGGAACCTCGTTCTATCCCACGTAACGGGATAGCGCAGGAGATAGTCAGCGTTCGACAAAAGCCCGCTCGATGACGTAATCGCCGGCCACACCGGTATGCGGCGAGATCGCGAAACCGCGTGCATCGAGCAGTGCCGAGCAATCGGCCAGCATGTGCGGGCTGCCGCAGATCATCACCCGGTCGGTCGCCGGATCGAGCGGCGGCAGGCCGATGTCCGCAAACAGCTTGCCGTTTTCGATCAACGTGGTGATGCGGCCCTGATTGCGGAACGGCTCGCGGGTGACCATCGGATAATAGATCAGCTTGTCCCGCACCATCTCGCCGAGGAATTCATGCTGCGGCAGTTCGCTGCTGAAGAACTCGGCATAGGCCAGCTCGCTTTTGTGGCGTACGCCATGGAGCAGCACCACTTTCTCGAAGCGCTCGTAGGTTTCCGGGTCCTGCACAATGCTGATGAACGGAGCCAGCCCGGTGCCGGTGGAAAACAGGTACAGATTCTTGCCCGGCTTCAGATCGCGCAACACCAGCGTTCCGGTCGGCTTGCGGCTGACCAGGATTTCGGCGCCGACTTCGATGTTCTGCAGGCGCGACGTCAGCGGGCCATTGGGCACCTTGATGCTGAAGAATTCCAGATGTTCCTCGTAGTTCGGGCTGGCGATGCTGTAGGCCCGCATCAGGCGGCGGCCATCGACTTCCAGCCCGATCATCACGAAGTGGCCGTTCTCGAAGCGCAAGCCCTTGTCGCGCGTGGTGCGAAAGCTGAACAGGGTGTCGTTCCAGTGACGCACACTGATAACTTGTTCCCTTGCAATGCCTGTCATGTGACCATTCCTTATAAATAAACAGTTTCCATTTTACGAAATCAGCGGCGATCGGGTTATATTCTTGGGCGCTATTCATATTCCAGAACGGTTGGCTGCACCAACGGCTGCGCGGAAAACGCCCTGGCCGCCGTATCGCCAGCGCCGACTTTTTCATTTGTCGTCACGCCAGAACCCTCGCCATGACACTGACTGAACTGCGCTACATCGTCGCCCTGGCTCGCGAGCAGCACTTTGGCCGCGCGGCGGAAAAATGCCACGTCGCACAGCCGACGCTCTCGGTCGCGGTCAGGAAACTCGAGGAATCTCTCGGCGTGACGCTGTTCGAGCGCAGAAGTAACGAGATCCGGCCAACGGTCGTCGGCACGCAGATCGTCGAGCAGGCGGCGCGGGTGTTGAACGAGGCCGCGCGCATCACGGAACTTGCCGCCGCCGGACGTGACCCGCTGGCGGGCCCGCTGCGCCTGGGCGTGATCTACACCATCGGGCCCTGGCTGCTGCCGGTGCTGGTGCCGTTGCTGAAACAGCGGACGCCGAACATGCCTCTGATCCTCGCCGAGGGCTACACCGACGTCTTGCTGGAGAAACTGCGCAACTTCGAACTCGATGCGCTGGTGCTGGCCCTGCCGGTAAACGAGCCCGGCCTCATCGCCCAGGCGGTGTATGACGAGCCCTTTCGTCTGCTGCTGCCTGCAGCGCATCCGTGGGTCAAATGCAAAACCATCGGCACGCTGCAATTGCTTGATGAGCCGCTGCTGATGCTTGGCCCCGGCAACTGCTTCCGCGACCAGGTGCTCGACTTGTGCGCCCGTGCCAGCCACGGCCAGTCGCCGCAAGTACTCGAATCCTCCTCGCTGGAAACCATCCGCTACATGGTTGCCTCCGGCGTCGGCGTGACGGTGATGCCTTCCAGCAGCGTCGACACGCTCGCCGCCGATGACCCGCTGCTGCGGGTGCGGCCCTTTGCCCAGCCGACGCCGACGCGTCGCGTCGGCCTGGTGTGGCGCAGCAGTTTCCCGCGCCAGCCGGCGATTGATGCGCTGCGTGACGCGCTGCTCGCCAGTCGTCTGCCCGGCACGCGCCCTGCATCCTGACGGCGCAAATCCTGCGAACCAGCCTGCGATAGCCAATAACTATCGCATCTCCACAAAAAATCAATTAGAACCTGTAACGCGAGCCTGCTAAAGTAGGCACAAGCCGTAGCGGCATGACCGTCCCGCGGCCTGGGTGACTGCATGCAGCCACCCTTCAAGACCCTCATTGCAAAGGAGACTCACCATGACACTCAAGGGCACCAAAACCGAAGAAAACCTGAAGGCCGCCTTCGCCGGCGAATCGCAGGCCAACCGTCGTTACCTTTACTTCGCGAACAAGGCCGACATCGAGGGTTACAACGATGTTTCCGCCGTATTCCGTTCCACCGCCGAAGGCGAGACCGGCCACGCTCACGGCCATCTGGAATACCTCGAAACCTGCGGCGACCCGGCCACCGGCCTGCCCTTCGGCCCGACCGCCGACAATCTGAAGACCGCTGTTGCCGGCGAAACGCACGAGTACACCGACATGTATCCGGGCATGGCCAAAGTGGCGCGCGAGGAAGGTTTCGACGAAATCGCCGACTGGTTCGAAACCCTGGCCAAGGCAGAGCGTTCGCACGCCAACAAGTTCCAGCGCACACTGGATTCGCTCGGCGCTTAAGCCATACGAGCAAAACAGCGCCGCTGCCGGTGCCGGCAACAGGCAACACGAGACGGCGGCCTGCCGCCGTCTCGCCACCGCCGACTTTTATCAAGCACAGGAAAATCATGCGCGAAGGCAATCTCGAGGCTCCGACCCGCCACCCTATCGACTGGAAAAATCCGTTGTTCTACGACGAGGCCGCCTGCGAAAAGGAACTCGAACGGATTTTCGACATCTGTCATGGCTGTCGCCGCTGCGTCTCGCTGTGCAATGCCTTTCCCACGCTATTCGACCTGATCGATGCCGCCGGCGATGCGGAAACCGCCGGTGTGCCAAAGACGAGCTACCACAAGGTGGTCGACCAGTGCTATCTGTGCGATGTCTGCTACATGACCAAGTGTCCCTATGTGCCGCCGCATCCGTGGAACCTGGATTTCCCGCACACCATGCTGCGTGCCAAGGCGATCCAGTACAAAACCGGCAAGATGAAGTTCCGCGACAAACTGCTCACCTCGACCGAAGCCGTGGGTCGGCTGGCCTCGATACCGGTGGTCGTCCATGCGGTCAATGCCGCCAACAAGAATGGCGCCTTCCGTGGCCTGATGGAAAAAACCCTCGGCGTGAAGAAGGAACGCGAACTGCCCGAGTATGACAGTGCTCACTTTCGCGCCAATGCATCACCCAGCGCAAGTTACCCGATCAAGGACGGCCAGCGCACGCCGGGCAAGGTCGCCGTGTTTTCCACCTGCTATGTCAATTACAACGAGCCGGGCATCGGCCACGACCTGCTGAAACTGCTCGACCACAACGAAATTCCCTATACCGTCGTCCAGGGCGAGACCTGTTGCGGCATGCCCAAGCTCGAACTGGGCGATCTCGACACCGTGGAACAGCAGAAGGAGCGCAACATCCCGCTGCTGTTCGGTCTGGCGCAGCAAGGCTACGCCATCGTCACCCCCGTACCCTCCTGCACACTGATGTTCAAGAACGAACTGCCGTTGCTGTTCGCCGACGATGTGCGCTGCGCGCGCGTCGCCGAAGCGATGTTCGAGCCTTTCGAATACTTTGTCCTGCGCCACAAGGATGGCCTGCTCAAGACCGATTTCAGGCAGCCGCTGGGCAAGGTGTCGTACCACATCCCCTGTCATTCACGGGTGCAGAACATCGGCCGCAAGACCGAAGAAATGCTGAAACTCACCGGCGCCGAGGTGACGACGGTCGAGCGCTGTTCCGGCCACGATGGCACCTGGGGCGTGAAGGAAGAGTATTACGACCTGTCGATGAAAATCGGCCGCCCGGTGTTCCGCGCCATGGCGCAAAACACGCCGGATTACATCAGCTCCGACTGCGCCATTGCCGGCCGCCACATACAGCAAGGCATGCGCGAAGCCGGCAGCGCCGGACAGGCCGAAAAGCGGCATCCGCTCACCTTGTTACGCATCGCCTACGGACTGGAGTAAATATGGCCCTTACCCGCGAATCCCTGCTCACGCTCGAAGCCTACGCCCGCGCACGCCCGGCGCTGCGCGCGCGCGTCATGGCAGAAAAAAACCTGCGTCGCGTGTTTCTCGGCGAGCACGTCGTGCTGATTTTCGAAAACGAACTGCTGATCCGTTATCAGGTGCAGGAGATGCTGCGCGTGGAGAAAATCTTCGAGGAAGATGGCATCCGCCACGAACTGGAAAGTTATGCCCCCCTGGTGCCCGACGGCAGCAATCTGAAGGCGACGATGCAGATCGAATATGCCGACGAAAACCAGCGCAAGGAAATGCTGGCCAAACTCAAGGGCGTCGAGGATCGCGTCTGGGTCTGCATCGCCGGATTCGCCCCGACATTCGCTATCGCCGACGAAGACATGGAGCGCGAAAACGAGGAAAAGACCTCCGCCGTGCATTTCCTGCGCTTCGAATTCACCCCTGAAATGATCGCCGCCGCCAAACAGGGCGCGGCCATTTCAGCCGGCGTCGACCACCCGCACTACCAGGCCCAGACCGGGCCGCTGGCAGACGCGGTGCGGGCCACGCTGGTGGAGGATTTCAGCTGATCAACCCGTGCGGGGCGGGAACCCTCGTAATGACATCAAGGAGACCATCATGGATATCGGAATCAACAAGAAAGACCGCGAGAAAATCGCTGCCGGGCTCTCGCATCTGCTGGCCGACAGCTACACGCTCTATCTGATGACGCACAATTTCCACTGGAACGTGACCGGACCGATGTTCAATACCCTGCACCTGATGTTCATGGGCCAGTACACCGAACAATGGAACGCGCTCGACCTGATCGCCGAACGCATCCGCGCCCTCGGCGTCGCGGCGCCCGGCACCTACAAGGAATTCGCCCGCCTGGCGTCGATCAAGGAAGTCGACGGCCAGCCCAAGGCCCTGGACATGGTGCGCCACCTCGTCAGCGCCCAGGAAGCCGTCGCCCGCACCGCGCGCAGCCTCATCCCGCTGCTCGAAAAAACCAACGACCAGCCCAGCCTCGATCTCATCACCCAACGCCTCGAAGTACATGAAAAGACGGCGTGGATGTTGCGCAGTCTGCTGGAAGAGTGAGGCAGGCAAGCACCCGCTACCCCGCGCCGTCTTTCGGCGCGGCTTAACCTGAGCGCTGCGCAGGCTGCTGGGAAAATAACCCGAGAGGACGTCGTCGCCGTATCATCCGCGCCGACTTTTTGCATATTCTTTCTCCTGCGACGTGCGGCACTGTGGTACAGTGCGCCCGCTTCATCTCCCCAGCGGCCGCGATTCAGTCCCCGGCCGTGCCTGACGAAAACCGCTTCACGCCCGCTTCAACCTTGGGCTCAAGCGCTTCTCCGGTTTCAATCCCATAGAAGTTCCGTCCGGACTGAGTTGCACTGAACACCACAGCGCGGCCGGTCGGCTTCAGAGGTAAATACCATGCAGTTCACCGAACTTGGGCTCTCGCCCGAGCTTTTGCGCGCCATTGGCGAGCAAGGCTACACCACGCCGACGCCGATCCAGGCGCAGGCCATTCCCCACGTCCTCGCCGGACGCGATCTCGAAGCGCTGGCGCAAACCGGCACCGGCAAAACCGCCGCCTTCGTCCTGCCGCTGATCCAGCGCCTGACCACGGCGACGAACCCCGCCGCCCAACCCGACACCCCCTTGCAGCGCATCACCCACACCGCCCCGCGCGTGCTGGTGCTGGTGCCGACGCGGGAACTCGCCGCACAAGTACTGGAAAGCGTGCGCACCTACGGCAAGCACACCGGCATCCGCAGTCTCGCCGTGTATGGCGGCGTCGGCATCAACCCGCAAATCCAAACCCTGCGCCGCGGCATCGACATCCTCGTTGCCACGCCTGGTCGCCTGCTCGACCACCTCGAACAACGTACCGTCGATCTGTCCAAAGTGCAAACCCTGGTGCTCGACGAAGCCGACCGCATGTTCGACATGGGCTTCATCAACGACATCCGCAAGATCATCCAGCGCCTGCCAAAAGTGCGGCAGAACCTGCTGTTCTCCGCCACCTTCGCCCCCGAAGTGCGCGAACTCGCCCACGGCATCCTGAAAAACCCGGCGCTGGTCGAAGTCGCGCGCCGCAATGCGCCGGCCGAACTGGTTTCGCAATCGGTGATTCGCGTCGATCAGGCGCAGAAAAAAGACGTCCTGCTGCATCTGTTCGAAGCCCACGGCTGGCATCAGGTGCTGGTGTTCTGCCGCACCAAGCATGGCGCCGATGCCCTGTCCAAGAAGCTCGACCAGTCGGGCATCCGCTCCGCCGCGCTGCACGGCAACAAGTCGCAAAACGCCCGCACCCGCGCGCTGGCCGATTTCAAATCCGGCAAGCTGGCGGCGCTGGTCGCCACCGACATCGCCGCCCGCGGCATCGACATCGACAGCCTGCCGCGCGTGGTGAATTTCGAGCTGCCGCACGTGCCGGAAGACTACATCCACCGCATCGGCCGCACCGGCCGCGCCGGGGCCAGCGGCGAAGCCCTGTCACTGGTCAGCATCGACGAGCGCATCCAGCTGCGCGACATCGAGCGCCTGCTCAAGCGGGAACTGGAATCCTCGATCCTGCCAGGTTTCGAGCCGCAGCAGAAACATGCAACCCCCCGCGCGCCCGTCGGCCGCACACCGGAACGGCGTCCCGCCGCACCCGGCGCTCGCCCCGAACGCAGCGGCCGCAACGGCGAGCGCAGCAGCGCCCCCCGTCCGGCGCGTTCAGGTAGTGGCGGCGGCAAACCGGCCGGCCATCACAGCGGCCAGCGGCACCGTTAATCTGCGGTTAATTCAACCTAACTTCGGCGATATCTGCCTTAACTGTTGATATCGCCGAGGCAGATGTACTTCATCTCCAGGTATTCCGCGATGCCGTGGCGGGAGCCCTCGCGGCCGAGGCCGGACTGCTTGACGCCGCCGAACGGGGCTTCGGCAGTCGAGATGAGGCCGGTATTCACACCCACCATGCCATATTCCAGCGCCTCGGCGACACGCAGGACGCGGCCGATGTCGCGGCTGTAAAAATACGAGGCAAGGCCGGACTCGGTGCGGTTGGCCAGCTCGATCACTTCCGCCTCGTCGCGGAAACGGATCAGCGGCGCCACCGGGCCGAAGGTTTCTTCGCGGAATATTTTCATCTCCGGCGTCACGCCAGTGAGTACGGTCGGCTGATAAAACGTGCCGCCCAGCGCATGGCGCGCGCCGCCGACGAGGGCCTGGCCGCCGTGCGCCAGCACATCGGCGACATGCGCCTCGACCTTGGTCAGCGCCGCGGCGTCGATCAGCGGGCCCTGCTGCACGCCCGCCGTCATTCCATCGCCGACATTCAGAGCAGCAACGCGCGCGGCGAAGCGACCAGCAAAGTCGTCATAAACTTTTTCATGCACGAACAGGCGATTGGCGCAGACGCAGGTCTGGCCGGCGTTACGGAACTTGGCGGCGACGGCGCCCGCGACCGCCGAATCGAGGTCGGCATCATCGAAGACGATGAACGGCGCATTGCCGCCGAGCTCGAGCGAGAGCTTCTTGATCGTCTCCGCACACTGGCGCATCAGCAGGCGGCCGACGGCGGTGGAGCCGGTGAAGGACAGCTTGGCAACGACCGGATTGGCGGTGAATTCGCCGCCGATGGTCGGGCCGTCGCCGGTCAGCACGCTGAACAGCCCGGCCGGCAGGCCGGCCTCTTCGCCGAGCACGGCCAGCGCCAGGGCCGAGAGCGGCGTTTGCAGCGCCGGCTTGAGCACCATCGCGCAGCCGGCGGCGAGCGCCGGGCCGACCTTGCGCGTGATCATCGCGTTGGGAAAGTTCCACGGCGTGATCGCGGCGGCAACGCCGATCGGTTGCTTGATCACAAGAATACGTTTGTCATTGGCATGGGGCGGAATGGTCTCGCCGTAGATGCGGCGGCCTTCGTCGGCAAACCATTCGATGAAGGATGCGCCATAGGCGATTTCGCCGCGCGCCTCAGCCAGCGGCTTGCCCTGTTCGGCGGTGAGGATGCGCGCCAGGTCGTCCTGATGCGCCAGCAACAGCTCGAACCAGCGGCGCAGCACGGCGGCGCGCTCCTTCGCGGTTTTCGCCGCCCACAGTTTTTGCGCATCACGTGCGGCAAGAATCGCGCGGCGGACCTCAGTCACGCCCAACAGCGGCACATACGCCAGCGTCGCGCCGGTGGCGGGGTTGCTGACCGGCGCACGGGCGCCGCTGTCGGCGTCGCACCAGTGACCGGCGACATAGGCCTGCTGGCGCAGGAGATCTGGACGCTCTAGCTGCATGGATGTGCTCCGGAAAAGCCGACGGCTGTCAGCGTATCAGAACGATGAGCCGGGCTGCTTGAGAAATTCCACCTCTGCACTGCTCGACGCACGGCCGAGGAGGGCATTGCGATGCGGAAAACGGCCGAAGCGGGCGATGACGTCGCGATGGCGGAGGGCATAATCCAGCGCGGCATCGAATGCAAGCTCGGTAACGCCTGGCGCATCGGCGCGCAGGCGGGTGAACAGGGCAACGGCGCGCTCCTGGTCGGCCAGCGCCTCGCTGTGTTCGAAGGGCAGGTAGGCGAACCAGCGCATCATCAGCGGCAGCATCTTGTCGCGGCCGCTGTGCACCAGATCGTTCGCCAGCACCAGCGCCTGCGCATCGCCGGAAAACGCCCGTGGCGTGTCACGAAAAATGTTGCGAGTAAATTGGTCGAGCAACAGAATTTCAGCCAGCGCAGATGCGGCATCCTCGCCGGCACGCCAGCATCCGCCCAGCGCGGCCTCGACATCCGCCGCAAACCGCGTGCGGATCGCGGCATCGAAGGCGTCGTCCTTGCGAAACCATTCCACGCGGTAGCGGCCATGCCCCGGGTCTTCCACCGGCAGAAACCAGAAATCGAGAACCGCCTGCGCGGTGGCCGGGATCACGCTGTCTTCTTGGTCACGCGCTTGGCTGCCGGAGCTTTCTTCGACGCACCGGTTGCCACTTTGCCCGGTTTCTGCGTTGGCTTTTTCGCCGTCTCACCCTCCGCTACGGCGAGGAGGGCGTTTTTTGCCCGACCGTCCTGTAGCGCAGTTGCTTCACCAGCGCCGACTTTTTCGGGTTTGGCGGTGGCCGAATTAAAGGCAACCAACTTATTCCAGTCGATTGCGCCATCCTCCCGACAAAAGTCTTTCAGAAACTGCGCAGTGAAACGGTTGCTGACTTTCGCATACTCGCTGGCGAATGCCTCGTTGCGCTCTTTAGCGCGATGTCCCAGCGGCTCGATGATCTCCTGATACATTCCTTCGTCGCCGGAAACCAGTTCCCAGAAGGCTTGTCCGCAAAGCTTGAGATAATCGCCCTTTTCCGGTTTCGTATCCCGTCCGTAGCAACACCCATTTACTGCAATCAGTTGCTTGCGGGCGCCAGCGATTTTCCGCGCCTGACGGAAGTAGTCGCACATCTTCTTGATCTGGCTCGAATTGCCCCAGTTTGGCCCTGACTTGATTGAAACTATGTAACGGGAACCCTCGCGTTCAAACTCAAGGTCAACACCCTCAGTGGTCGACTTGCGTCCGCCGTAGGCTTGCTCACAGACAAAGATGGCCAGCAATTCGAGAAAATCACCGAAAATGGTTTCTTCCTGCGATGAAAGGTGTGCATCTAAAAGTTGGGCAACCAGCGCTCCGGCCGTTTCGACATGCTTGGCCCGAAACAGATAGGGATTCTTACGCGCCAGAACCTTCTCAAGCCTTAACCCGCCGAGGCTTTCGAGCCGCTTCTGGTGGAAGCTTGGTATCTGGCTTTCGATGAATCCGGTCAGACGTCTTCTTCTCTCGCTTATCATAGGCGGCTCTTTCCTCAAGTAACTGATACTGCGCGTCAGCAACAGCAGCCTCCGCGATTGCGCAATATTCTGGCAGCAGGTCGATCCCGACCGCATTTCTTCCCAGCGATCTGGCAACCTCCAATGTGGTGCCTGACCCGACAAAAGGATCGAGCACCCAGTCCCCCTCGTCCGAAAACAGCTTGATGAACCATTCCGGTAATGCTTGCGGAAACGCAGCACTGTGATTTTTGTTGCCGCATTCGGTCGCCATATGAATCACATTAGTCGGGTAGGCCTGCGTACGTTGCGTCCAGTTGGCAATATTCTTGCCGAACCCGCTGCCCACCTGCGAGTCGAAGCGAACGACATCATTCTTGCCCAGGGACTTCAGCCGCGCATCCGCCCAATCGCCCATCGGCACCATGACAGCTTCCTGATTCATCTTGAATTTGCGTTGCTTGGTGAAATGCAGGCAGCGCTCCCACGCATCGCGAAAGCGATTCGGCCACTTGCCTGGGTAGCAATTTCTCTTGTGCCAGATATATTCCTCGGTCCATAACCATCCTTGTTTCCGTAGCGCCAGAATCAGTTCCAGGACATAGGTGTGGCGCTCCCCGTTTTCTGCCTTTTCCTTGATGTTGAGCACGAAAGACCCGGTCGGCTTGAGTACCCGGTGAAATTCTGCCGAGCGCTCAAGAAACCACTCCACATAGTGTTCGGGTTTCACACCGCCATAGGTGTGCTGACGCCGATCTGCATACGGTGGCGAGGTGACAATCAGATCAAAATACTCGGGCAGATAATTACGCAGCACCTCCACGCAATCCCCTTGTTCAACCTTGATTTTGGTCGCCATACGCTGTAACGATCCGTCAAGTCTTGCCAGTGCCGGAACGCTTCTTAGCTGGCTTTTTCACCGCTTTGACCGGCTTCTTCGCCGTCTCGCCCGCGCCAGCGCGCTGCGTCCCTTCGGGAACTTTTTCGGGTTTGGTAGCATCCTTCTCCGCGGGTTTTGCCGCCGGCTTCGCCCCGGCCTTTGCCGGCCTTGGCTCGAACTCGAAACTCACCTTGCCGCTGGCGGCATCCTTCACCAGGAAGGCGGAGAACTTGCGCCGGGTGCGATTGGAGACAAAGCCCCTGAGCAGCGAGGTCTTGCCACTTGCCAGCAGCTTCTGCATCTCGTCGCGGCCGATTTCCTGCTGCAAAATCACCTTGCCGGAACGGAAGTCGCAGGTCTTTGCCGCGCCCACGGACTTTTCGCAGACATAGGCCATGCCGTGCTCGAACACGCGGGCGCCGCATTTTGGGCAGGGGCCAAGCGTTTCCTGGGCGGAGAAATCGACTTCTTCGGCGTCGGCATCGGCATCTCCCTGGCCGAAGTCGAACTCCGGCGTGTGGTCGTCCTTGAGCTTGATCATCGCCGCGAAGGCGCGCCCCATCTTGCTGCGAAAGCCTTGCAGCGGACCGATGACGCGCTTTTGCAGCAACTCGTCGATTTCCTCCGGCTCCCACTGGCGGCTGGCGACCACCTTCCACAGGCTGTAGTCGCAGGACTTGCACTGGAACTTCTTGTAGTTTTCCTGGATCACGCCGCCGCAGCGGGGGCAGGGGGTTTTCAGCGTCGAGAAGGCGGCTTCGGGCAGCTCGCCGGTCTTGATGCGCTCGACCATCTCGCGGGTCTTGTCCACGATATGACTCATGAATTCGTCACGCTGCAGGCGGCCGTGTTCCATCTCGCGCAGCTTGTGTTCCCATTCGCCGGTCAGCTCGGGCGAGCGGATTTCATCGACACCGAGGTTTTCCAGCGCGAACAGCAGTGAGAAGGCCTTTGCCGTCGGCTGTAATTCACGGCCGTTGCGATGAATGTATTCCTCGGCCAGCAAGCCCTCGATGGTCGCCGCGCGCGTCGCCGGCGTGCCGAGGCCGCGCTCGGCCATCGCCGCGCGCAGCTCCTCGTCCTCGATCAGCTTGCCGGCGCCTTCCATCGCGGTGAGCAGCGTGGCTTCCGAAAAGCGCGGCGGCGGCTGGGTGGCCCTGGCCTTGACCTCGGCATCCTTCACCCAGACGCGCTCGTTCTTTTCCAGCGGCGGCAGGTTGGGATTCTCCTCGTCCTCGGCCACTGCCTCCTTGCCATACACCGCCAGCCAGCCCGGCGTGACCAGCACCTTGCCCTCGGTCTTGAACGCCTCGTTTTCGACGCGGGTGATGCGGGTGGTGATGTGGTATTCCGCCGCCGGATAGAAAATCGCGAGAAAACGCCGGGTCACCAGATCGTAAATCTTCTGCTCCGGCTCCGAGAGGTTCTTCGGCACGGCGCCGGTCGGAATGATGGCGAAGTGGTCGGAGACCTTGGCATTGTTGAAAATGCGCTTGTTCGGATGCACCCAGCCGTTTTTCAGGATCGCGCCCGCAAAGGGGGCGTACGCGGTTTCGCTCAGCGAACCCAGCGTTTCCTTGACGGTGGCCAGATAATCTTCCGGCAGATGGCGGCTGTCGGTTCGCGGGTAGGTCAGCACCTTGTGCTTTTCATACAGTGCCTGGGCCAGTCCCAGGGTATTTTTTGCTGATATGCCGAAGCGGCTGTTGGCCTCGCGCTGCAGCGAGGTCAGGTCATAGAGCATCGGACAGGCTTCGGTCCTGGGCCGGCTTTCCTCTTCCACCGCGCCATGCTGGCCGAGACACTTCTTGCGGATCGCATCGGCTTTGGCCTGCTCCCACAGCCGCTCGGCGCGGGCGTGCTCATCCTCGTCCTTCTTGAATTTCTCGTCGAACCAGCGCCCGCGATAACTGCCGGCGACGCACTGGAACTCCGCCTCCACCTCCCAGTAGTCACGCGCCACGAAACTCTTGATGCGGCGCTCGCGCTCGACCATGATCGCCAGCGTCGGCGTCTGCACACGGCCGACCGGCGTCTTGTAGAAGCCGCTCTCCTTCGAATTGAAGGCCGTCATGGCCCGCGTGCCGTTGATGCCGATCAGCCAGTCGGCTTCCGAACGGCAACGCGCGGCATCGGCCAGCGGCCGCATCTCTTCATCCGAACGCAAGTGGGCAAAGCCCTCGCGGATCGCTGTCGCCGTCATCGATTGCAGCCACAGGCGGCGCACCGGCTTCTGCTTTTCCCCCAGCGCATGCTGGACGACGTAACGGAAAATCAGTTCGCCCTCGCGTCCCGCGTCACAGGCATTCACCAGGCCGCTGACATCCTTGCGTTTGATCAGCCGCGTCAGCAGGCGCAACCGCTCCTGGGTGCGTTCGATCGGGTTCAGTGCGAAATGCGGCGGGATCGCCGGCAGGTGGGCAAAGCTCCATTTGCCGCGCTTGACGTCGTATTCCTCGGGCACTGCCAGTTCGAGCAGATGGCCGATGGCGGAGGAGAGCACATACTCCTCGCTCTCGAAATGATCGCCCACTTTTGTAAATCCGCCCAGCGCCTTGGCAATGTCGTTGGCGACGGAGGGTTTCTCGGCGATGATGAGTTGCTTGGTCATTGGTGTGAGCAAAACAGGTCAGGAGCGGCGCATCATAAGCGCGGCTCCTGCCATTACGCAAGCGGGGTCAGTTGAACAGAATGCGGGCCGGGCCCTCGCCAGCGCCAAAATCACCGCTGTCGGAGTCCTCGAGAAGCTCTTCAAGAATCAGGGCATCGACTTCGTGGCGATAACGCCAGATCACGGCCAACACAATCACCTTGAGCCGGTCGAGACTGATCTCGTCGTCAGGCAGCGCCAGTGCGCGGTCGATGATGGCCTCGCGCAGCGGCGTGTCGATCGCCTCGGCCTGATCGAGAAAAGCAATGAAGCCACGGCATTCGGCCGGCAGGCGATCCTGTTCTTCTTCATCATAGATGCGCATCGCGCCACTCGCCGGGGCGCGGCACTGCGTCGCCTGCGCGCCCTCCAGGCCATCGAGCCAGGACAGCGCCTCATTGATCTCGTCCGACTCGAAGCCGACGGCCGACAGCTTCCGCGCCAGCACCCCGGCAGGCGGGCAGGCATCGGGCAGATAATTTTCAAAGAGGTAAACCAGTATGTCCATCATGGTGTCAGTCCAGTCGCTGATAAAGACCGCCCGGAAGCTGGGCAATGCGTCCGCCAAGCTCCAATGGTAACAGCATGGCAAGAAGACCGGCAGGCGTCAAGCCGCTACGCGCCGCCAGGGTATCGAGGTCGCAGGGCGCACGGCCCATGACAGTAAGCACCTGCTCTTCTTTATCCTCAACCTCAGACAACAAAGTCGCCGTCTCGCCGGCGCCGACTTTTCCCGGTGGCATGGAATTCCAGCGCAGTTCCTCAAGGATGTCTTGCGCCGATTCGACCAGCTTCGCCCCCTGGCGGATCAGCTGATGGCAGCCCCTGGACAGCGGCGAATGAATCGAGCCGGGAATCGCGAACACCTCGCGTCCAGCCTCGGCCGCCAACCGTGCGGTAATCAGCGAACCGCTCCTGGGTGCCGCCTCGACCACCAGGCAACCGAGACCGAGGCCAGCGATGACGCGGTTGCGGCGCGGGAAATTCGCCGCCAGCGCCGGCGTGCCAAGCGGAAATTCGCTCAGGATCACACCCTGTTCGGCAATCGCCCGCGCCAGAGCCTCGTTGCGCGCCGGATACAGACGGTCGGCGCCGGTGCCGATCACCGCCACGGTGCCGGCGGCCGTTGCCAGTGCGCCACGATGGGCGGCGGCATCGATGCCCAGCGCCAGGCCGCTGACGATGGTCAGGCCGGCGTGCCCCAGCGCCTCGGCAAACGCGGTGGCATCCCGCTCGCCTTGCGCCGTCGCGTTGCGGCTGCCGACCACGGCCAGCATCGGGCGGGCCAGCAATTCGACGCGGCCACGGACATATAGCAGCAACGGCGGATCATCGCTGGTCAACAGCGCCTGCGGATAATCCGGATCGGCCAGGCTGAGGATGCGGTTGCCCGCTTGCGCGGCCCAGGCCAGCGCGGTATCGATATCTGCCGCCGCCACGTCGCTGGCCAGCAGCGACTCGGCCAGCCGCTCGCCGACCGCTCCAGCCAAGGCGGAACGACCGGCCGAAAAAATCGCGTCCGGCAGGCCGAAGGTCTTGAGCAGAAGCCGCCGGGTTTGGTTGCCGACGCCCGGCGTCCGCGTCAGACGCAGCCAACCGGCAAGCTCGGCACGCGTCTCGCTCATGCCGGCATTCAGGGCGTGTGTACGCTGTCGCCGACCACGACCGGCTGCCGCGCACTCATCACCAGTGCATAGGCCACCCGATCAAACACGCGGAAAACGAATACCAGGCCATTGCGCGCATTCGGCAGGGTGAACTCGGTCTTTTTGCCTTGATAGCGATCTTCGACAACTTCCCCAGCCTGATCCACCGACAGCACATGCCCCATTTCCAGACCGTCCCGGCTGCCGCGATTGAGCACCACCACCGACTGCGGCCCGCCAAAATTGACGCCGCCGTAAATCGCCAGGACGCGGGCGGCGATTGCCTTTTCCGGCGGATGCGGCAGATAGCTCATCACATCCATGCGCGGCGTCGGCAACAGACGGTCGCCGGTCGTCACTTCTTCGCTTGTGGTCAGCAGCAGGAAGCTTGCCGGCACGCCGTTCGCCGTCATCCGTGCGGTGCCGATGAACTGGGCTTCCCAGCCCAGCGTCTCCCTGGTTTCCGGATCGATCAGCGGCTTGCCGGGGCGGAATATCTGCCAGGCCTTGCCGGGCACGGCCACCCCGGTGGTGTACACCGTGTCGCCGGCGCCGGCAATAACCCGGCCATCCTGCAAGGCAACGACGCGCGGCGCAGCATCCAGGCCGGCTTGATCGAGCACCAGCGGGCGCGACAGGAAGGGCTCGATCTCGCGCGGCGAAATCGCCGGGATTGCATGCTTCTGTGGCTCGACATATTCACGCAACGGCTCCTTGATCACCGCCAGCGTCAATTGCGGCGTGGGGCCGCGTTTGTCCAGCACCAGCACCTGCCCTGGATAAATCCAGTGCGGCCGCTTGATCTGCTGTGCGTTCATTTTCCACAATTCGCCCCAGCGGTAGGGATCCTTGAGGTATTTGGCGGCAAGGTCCCACAGGGTGTCGCCGCGAACCACGGTGTGGCGCTCGGGCGCGCCCTCCGCCAGTTCCAGCGGTTTCGTTGTCTGCGCCAGCGCAAGGGGGATTGAAATGCAAAAGAGCAGGGCGGATATAATGCGACGCATGGCGTGATCTCCTGGCCGGGGCTGTGTTGGGGGAGCGGGTTGCGACAGACGTTGTGCCGCCGCCCCCTCATCGTTCCGCCCGATTTTGCCCGACAATTCTCCCGGCATCAATTGATTCAAAAATACTTTCATGGCCCTATTGCCGATTTTGCGTTACCCCGATCCGCGACTGCACAAGAAGGCAGCACCGATTGCTGTCGTCGATGCACAGATCCGCAAGCTTGCCGCCGACATGGCCGAGACCATGTACAACGCGCCCGGCATCGGCCTCGCCGCGACCCAGGTCGACCGGCACATACGGCTGATCGTGATCGACATCACGGAAGACCAGTCGCAGCTTCAGGTCTTCATCAATCCCGAGTTGCTGGAAAAGTCCGGCGAATGCGAAGGTGACGAAGGCTGTCTCTCGGTGCCCGGCATCTACGAAACCATCAAGCGCGCGGCGCAGATCAAGGTGCGCGCGCTCGGCCTCGACGGCCAGGCCTTCGAACTGGCCGCCGACGGCCTGCTCGCCGTTTGCATCCAGCATGAAATGGATCACCTCGAAGGCAGGGTGTTCGTCGACTACCTGTCGCGCCTGAAACAGAACCGGATCAAGGCCAAGCTCGCCAAACAAGGGAGAGCAATGTAGTGCGCATCATTTTTGCCGGCACGCCCGAGTTTGCTGCACGGGCGCTCGAAGCCTTGATTGCCGCCGGCCACGACATCGCGCTGGTGCTGACCCAGCCCGACCGCCCCGCCGGACGCGGCATGCAGATGCAACCGTCGGCGGTAAAAAAAGTGGCCCTGGCCCACGCGCTGCCGCTGTTTCAACCCGAGCACCTGAAAGACCCGGCCAGCCATGAACCGATCCGCGCAGCCGCTGCCGAGGTCATGGTGGTCGCCGCCTACGGTCTGATCCTGCCGCAGGCCGTACTCGATCTCCCGCGCCACGGCTGCCTCAACATCCACGCCTCGCTGTTGCCGCGTTGGCGCGGCGCGGCACCCATACAGCGCGCGATCGAAGCTGGCGACGTCGAAACCGGTATCACGATCATGCAGATGGAAGCCGGTCTGGACACCGGACCGATGCTGCTGGCCAGCCCGTTAAGAATCGGCGCTGGCGAGACGGCGGGCGAACTGCACGACCGCCTCGCCGAACTCGGTGCACGCCTGATTGTCGATGCGCTGGCGCGGCTCGATACGCTATGCCCCACGCTGCAAGAGGGTGCTGGCGTAAGCTATGCGAAGAAAATCGAAAAATCCGAGGCGCAGCTCGACTGGAACACCCCGGCCATCGAACTGGCGCGAAAAATCCGCGCCTTCAATCCCTTTCCCGGCGCCACGCTGACGCTGGACGGCGCACCGGTCAAGGTCTGGCGGGCAACACCGGTAACCGGTAGCGGCCAGCCCGGCCAGATCCTCGCCGCCAGCACGGAGGGCATTGTCGTCGCCTGCGGCCACGGCGCACTGTGCCTCACCGAACTGCAAAAACCCGGTGCTCGCCGTCTTGCCAGCGCCGAGTTTCTGCGCGGCAATCCACAGATAGCAGCGTAACGGCCGAACGGCCATTGTGCTGCGAATCGACACCCCGTGTCGGGGGAGTGAAGCTGGCTTGCCGGCTGGCATGAAACTGGCTGTAGCTCCCATGCCACCTTCCTCCAGGAGACCTTCATGCGCATCGATACCGCTTCCCTGCCACTGGCTGCCCGCGAACACAGCCGGGCCTTGAATACCGACCGGCCCTTCCCCGGCATCCCCTCCATCAACGCCAATGAGGCAGCCACGACCAAGCGGCCGGATACGGAAAATCCTGCCGCCAAGGCAAATGTTGCCGGCGTGCGGGAAATACCCGCCGGTCTGCTCGCCGCCCAGGCCCGGTTCCAGGCAAGAAATCCGGAAACCGCCAACCACGGACAAACCCAGGCGCAATCCAGCATCGAGCGCAACATTGCCCGCTATCTGGCAAACCTGCCCGTCCCGGAAGCCATTCCCGCAACGCCGACTGAAACGGCTGCCGGCGATACCCCGGTCTGACAATCCGGAACAAAGGCGCACCGTGCCCCGCCGGGATGAAAAACCCGGCGCTCGCCGCCTCGCCCGCGCCGGCTTTTTACGCGGCAGTTCGCTGCCGGCCATTGAATTTTTCCCCGCCTTCCTCATCTAATTCCGTGCGCATTCACACCCGGATGCGGCCCAACTTTCACGGAGTAAAGCGATGCTCGGCAACTGGCTGAAAACCTCGATTCTGATGGCAGGCATCATGGCGCTGTTCGGCGTCATCGGGATGCAGCTCGGCGGCCAAAGCGGCATGCTACTGGCGCTGCTGTTTGGCGGCGGGATGAATCTTTTCTCCTACTGGTTTTCCGACACAATGGTGCTGAAGATGTACCACGCGCAGGAAGTCGATGAAGCCAGCTCGCCTTATTTCTACAACATGGTGAAGGAGCTTGCCGCGCGGGCGGAACTGCCGATGCCACGCGTCTACATCATCGACGAGGCGCAGCCGAATGCCTTCGCCACCGGGCGCAACCCGGAACATGCCGCCGTCGCCGCCACCTCGGGCATTTTGCAAATGCTCTCGGCGCGTGAATTGCGCGGCGTCATGGCGCACGAACTGACCCATGTGAAGCACCGCGACATCCTGATTTCGACCATTTCCGCGACCCTCGCCGGCGCCATTTCGGCACTCGCCAACTTCGCCATGTTCTTCGGCGGGCGCGATGAAAATGGTCGTTCATCGAATCCGCTGGTCGGCCTCCTGGTCATGATCCTGGCGCCGCTGGCGGCCAGCCTGATCCAGATGGCCATCTCGCGTGCCCGCGAATTCGAGGCCGACCGCGGCGGCGCCGAAATCTGCGGCGACCCGCTGGCGCTCGCCAGCGCCCTGGCCAAGATCGATGCCCATGCGCGCGGAATTCCCATGCAAACCGCCGACGCGCACCCCGAAACCGCGCAGATGATGATCATGAACCCGCTCTCTGGCGGCGGCCTCTCCGGCCTGTTCTCGACCCATCCGGCGACCGAGGAGCGCATCGCCCGGCTCGAAGCGATGGCGCGGTAAAACCCGCGCGGCGAAGGCGGCCGGCTGTTACCATTGCCGCCGTCATGACTGCTCACTCTTCCGAATCTTTCCGGCCCGCCGTTGCGGCCCGCTCGGCGCCGCTGGCGGCGGCCCTGCTGGGCGCAGCCGAACTGCTGGCCAGTGTCATCGCCGGACGCAATCTGGATGTCGCGCTGGCGGCGTCCCGCCTGCTCGGCGTCACGCGTGCCGCCGCGATGGATCTGGCTTACGGTGCGCTGCGCGCCGGCGGCCGGGGCGATTTCATGCTCTCCCGCCTGCTCACCAAACCTCTCGCCGAGCCCCTGCTGCGCGGCCTGCTGCTGGCGGCGCTGGCGCGTCTCGAACAGCGCCCGGCGGACGCGCACACCACGGTGGATCAGGCCGTCACCGCCGCTACGGAGCTGATCAACGGCCGCTTCAAGGCGCTGGTCAATGCCGTGCTGCGTAATTTCCTGCGCCAGCGCGAGGCGCTGCTGGCGCAGGCCGCGGCCGATCCGGTGGCGCACTGGCAACATCCGGCGTGGTGGATCGCGCGCCTGCAAAAAGATCATCCGCAAGATTGGCAAGCCATCCTCGCCGCCGGCAATACACATCCGCCACTGGCCTTGCGGGTCAATCGGCGGCGTACCACCAGCGCCGACTTTCTGGCGCAACTGGCGGCGGCAGGCTTGGGGGCGCGCATCGTCGATGAGGCCATCGTCCTCGACAAGCCGGTGCCGATCGAGCGTATCCCCGGCTTTCGCGAAGGCTTGTGCTCGGTGCAGGATGCCGGCGCGCAGCGCGCGGCGCGGCTGCTCGATGTGCATGACGGCCAGCGCGTGCTCGACGTCTGCGCCGCGCCGGGCGGCAAGACCGCGCATCTGCTGGAACTGGCCGCACTCGAGCTGGTCGCGCTGGATATCGATGCCGCCCGCGCCATGCGCATCAATGACAATCTGACGCGACTGGGGCTGGCCGCCACGGTAAAAGTCGGCGCCGGCGAGACGCCGCACGCCTGGTGGGATGGCCGGCCGTTCGACCGCATCCTGGCCGACGTGCCGTGTTCCGCCTCCGGCGTGGTGCGCCGCCATCCGGATGCCAAATGGTTGCGGCGCCCGGACGACATCGCCCGCTTCGCCCGCACCCAGCGGCAGATCATCGACGCCGTCTGGCGCACTTTGGCCCCCGGTGGCAAAATGCTCTACGCTACCTGCTCGCTGTTCGCAGAAGAAAATGAGCAACAGGTTGCCGCATTTGTCGGCCGTCATGCCGATGCCATGCGTTTGCCAATTGCGCCTCAAACCAATGCGCTCGACCTGAAATTCTTGCCCGATGCCGACCATGACGGCTTTTATTACGCGCTGCTGCAAAAGGCTTGAGGTCTGGCGCCGGCCAGTGTCCGTCGCGCTGCTGCTATTCGCGGCCGGCGCCGCGCTGGCCGGCAGCATCGAACCGCGCCACGCCACGCTTAGCGCCGGCGACGAGCACTATGCGCTGGCGGCAGAGTTCACCATCAACCTCGGCCCCCGGCTGGAGGAGGCGGTAACACGCGGCGTGCCGCTGAACTTCAACCTCGAATTCACGCTCGACCGGCCACGCAAATACTGGGTCGACGAACACATCGCAACCCGCAACCTGGCCTATCGCCTGACCTATCACAGCCTGACGCGCCAATACCGGCTCTCGACCGGCAGCCTGTACCAGAATTTCGACAGCCTGCGCGAAGCCCTGCGTGTCATGTCGCACATCGGGGCGCTGCCGGTGGTGGAAAAAACCGCGCTCAAACCCGGCGAAACCTATACCGCCGCGCTGCGCCTGACGCTCGATCGCAGCCAGCTGCCAAAACTATTCCAGATCGATGCCTTCACCGATCGTGACTGGCAGGTGGAAGGCGGCACCCTGCGCTGGCAATTTGTCGCTCCGGCGACGGGGTCGGTGAGCGCGCCATGAAAGTCACCCTGGTCGTCATCGTCGCACTCGGCGCCATCCTGCTTTTTCTGCTGGCCTCGGCCTCGGCCAATACCGCGCTGTTCGCCGCCAACTACCCCTGGCTGCTGGCGATCAACGGCATCGCCGCCATTGCCCTGCTGGCGCTGGTGGCGCTGCAGCTGATCCGCCTGCGACGGGATTACAAGGCCGGAGTATTCGGCTCGCGGCTCAAGACCCGCCTGTTATTAACACTAGCGCTGATGGCGGTGGCGCCAGGGGCGCTGGTGTATGCCGTCTCGATGCAGTTCGCAGTGAAGAGCATCGATTCCTGGTTCGATGTGCGGATCGATACGGCACTCGAAGGCGGGCTCGATCTCGGCCGCAACGTGCTCGACAGTCTGCGCAGCGACCTGCTGGAAAAAACCCGTCGCGCCGCACTCGAAATGGGGGGCGACCCGCTGGGTGGCAGCAGCAGTCTCAACCGCCTGCGCGAAGAGGCTGGAGCAGAAACCGCAGTGCTGTTGAGCCTTTCCGGCCAGGTTCTGGCCAGCAGCACGACGGGACTCGACACCTTGCTGCCGCCGCTGCCCGATGCTGCCCAGTTGCGCACTGCACGCAACGGACGGCTGACACTGATCGGCGAAACCCCTGCCGGCCTGCAAATCCGTGCGCTGGCGCCGGTCATCGGCAGCTCCAGCAGCCGGCTCGAACTCGAGCCGCGCATCCTGCAATTCACCCGGGCGGTGCCCGCCTCGATCGCCAGGAGCGCGGAAAGCGTCGAAGCGGCGCATCGCGATTACCAGGAGCTGCAGCTCGGTCGCGCCGGCCTCAAGCGCATCTACACCCTGACCCTGACCCTGACCTTGCTGCTGGCACTGTTCGCCGCCGTGGCGCTGGCCTTCCTGCTGGCCGAGCGCCTGGCACAGCCGCTGCTGATCCTCGCCGAAGGCACCCGCGCCGTCGCCGCCGGTGACTTCACGCCGCGCGCCACGACAACCAATCCGGACGAACTGGGTGTGTTGACGCATTCCTTCAATAGCATGACGCAGCAGCTGGCCGAAGCCCATGCCGCCGCCGAGCGCCACCGCGAGGAAATGGAAGCGGCGCGCGCCTATCTGGAAAGCGTGCTGGCCAACCTATCGACCGGCGTGCTGGCCTTCGACCTGCGCTTTCGCCTGCGCGCGGCCAACCGCGGCGCGCTGACCATCCTCGGCGACGACCTGACCGATGTCGAGAAAACCTCCTTGCCGGAATGGCCGCGCCACGAGGCGCTGGCGGCAGTCATTATCGAAGGCTTTGCCAAACGCGGGACCGAATGGCAGGAGCAACTGGAAATCGCACGCGCCGACGCCGTGCCGCAAACCTTGCTGATCCGCGGCACGGCGCTGCCGACGGCAGGCGGCGGCGGCTACGTCGTGGTGTTCGATGACATCACACGGCTGATCGCGGCGCAACGCTCCGCCGCCTGGGGCGAGGTGGCGCAGCGGCTGGCGCATGAAATCAAGAATCCGCTGACTCCGATCCAGCTTTCCGCCGAGCGCCTGCGGATGAAGCTGGCCGATCAGCTCAGCGGCGCCTCGCGCGAACTGCTCGAGCGCGCCACGCAAACCATCGTCAATCAGGTCGAGGCCATGAAACGCATGGTCAATGATTTCCGCGACTATGCCCGCACGCCGCCGCCGCAGCTCGCCGCTGTCGACCTGCCGGCGCTGCTGGGCGAAGTGCTGGAACTCTATCGCACCGCCCATGCACCGGTCGCCGTCCCGCCAGCGCCGACTTTTCCACCCGTTCTGGTCGATGCCAACCAGATACGCCAGGTGTTGCACAATCTGCTCGCCAACGCACAGGATGCGCTGGCGGATACGCCGCAACCACAAATCACGCTCACCCTTGCCCTCGACGGCGCGCGCCTGCGGCTCACGCTACATGACAACGGCCCTGGCTTCGCGCCGCAAATCCTCGCCCGCGCCTTCGAACCCTACATCACGACCAAGGCCAGGGGAACCGGCCTGGGGTTGGCCATCGTCAAGAAAATCATCGACGATCATGGTGGCGAAATTCGTCTCGGCAACAATCACGGCGGCGAAATCAACCTGTGGCTGCCACTGGCGCAAAGCAAGGAGAAGGCTTGAATGTCCAAGATACTGATCGTTGATGATGAAATCGGCATCCGCGAACTGCTCTCGGAAATCCTGCGCGACGAGGGCCATGACATCGAGCTGGCCGCCAACGCCGCTGCCGCGCGCACGGCGCGCGCGGCGGCGCGACCGGACCTGGTGCTGCTCGACATCTGGATGCCCGACACCGACGGCATCACCCTGCTCAAGGAATGGGCCGGCAATGGTCAGCTGACCATGCCGGTGGTGATGATGTCGGGCCACGCCACGATCGACACCGCCGTGGAGGCCACCCGCATCGGTGCGCTGGATTTCCTCGAAAAACCGATCGGCATGCAAAAGCTGCTGGCAACGGTGAAGCAGGCTCTGGAGCGCGGCGCACGCCAGGCCGACAGCGGGCTGTCGCTGGCCGCCTTCAACCGTCCCGGCCCCTTGCGCGACCTCAAGCGCCGGCTGGAGCAGATGCTGGCCCGGCGTTCCCTGTTGCTGCTGCATTCGGCGCCCGGCGGCCTGGTCGAGCTGGTGGCGCGCACGGCACAGCCGGCCGGCAAGCCCTGGCACGATCTCGGGCAGGAAGCCGATGCGCTCGACAGCGGCCAGCTGCGGCGCCTCGCCGGCGGCGTGCTGTGGTGCGAGGAATTGGCGCGGCTGACCCGGTTGCAACAGAAAAACCTGCTGTTCGCCGCCGAGCAGCTCGAACGCCATGGATTGCGCCTGATCGCCAGCACCAGCCGCAGCCGCAGCGAACTGGCCGCACTGGGCTGGGAAGAAGTGGCGCTGGAGCGCCTGTTCGAGGCGGTGCTGAGCGTCCCGGCGCTCTCCGTGTTGCAGGACGAGATACCGGACATTGCCAGCCATCTCCTGACCCAGCAAGTGGAGGCAGAAAAACTGCCGCTGCACCGTTTCAGCAGTGCAGCGCTCAATGCCTTGCGCCAACATGCCTGGCCTGGAGGCTATGGCGAACTGAAAGCCGCCGTGCGCTCGCTCGCCCTGGCCAGCCTGACGGAAGAGATTGGTGCGGACGATGTGTCCGCCCTGCTGCCCCCGCCCGCCATTGCCGTCCCCAGCGGGTTGCCGCCAGGGCTCATCGACCAGCCGCTGCGTGAAGCGCGTGAGGCCTTCGAGCGCCTGTACTTCGAATACCACCTGGCCAATGGCGGCGGCAACATGACGCAGCTGGCCGAAAAGACCGGGCTGGAACGCACCCACCTGTACCGCAAGCTGAAAGACCTCGGGTTACGGCAATAACTACTGCACAGGAAACTGCGCCATGAAAATCGTCATCCTCGGCGCCGGTCAGGTTGGCGCCTCCGTCGCCGAAGCGCTGGTTTCCGAAGCCAACGACATCACCCTGGTCGACCAGGATGCGGCCGCGCTCGGACATCTGGCCAATCACCTTGATGTGCGCACCGTCTGCGGCAATGCGGCGCTGCCCGACGTGCTGCGTCAGGCCGGCATCGAGGACGCCGATCTGCTGGTGGCGGTGGCCCAGTCTGACCAGACCAATCTGGTGGCCTGCACGATGGCGCGCCGCCTGTTCAATGTGCCGACGCGCATCGCACGCCTGCGCGCTGCCGACGAACTGGCGCGCGAGGGCCTGTTCAGCGAGGACAACTTTGCGGTGACGCACGCCATCTGCCCCGAGCAGGAGGTCACCGATTACATTGCGCGTCTGGTGGCCTTTCCCGAGGCACTGCAAGTGCTTGAATTTGCCGCCGGGCAGGTAACGCTGGTCGGCGTGCTCGCCATCGAGGGCGGACTGCTGGTCGGCAAGCCGATTCAGGCCATGCGCGACCATCTGCCCACAGGGGTCGAGGCGCGCATCGCGGCAATCTTTCGTGGTCATGCGCCGCTCGAGCCGACCGGCAAGACGGTGCTCAAAAGCGGGGACGAAGTTTTCCTGCTGGCGGCGACAAGGCATATTCGCCTCGTCTTGCAGGAGCTGCGCCGCAGCCTTCAGCCTGTACGGCGGATCATGATCGCCGGCGGCGGCAACATCGGCAAGCGCGTTGCACGCACGCTGGAGAAGGGCTACCAGGTCAAGCTGATCGAGCACACGGAAGCTCGTGCCCAGCTGATTGCCGCACAGCTGGACAACACGCTGGTGCTGACCGGCGAAGCCACCGACGAACATCTGCTGGCGGAAGAAAATATCGACGAAATGGACTTGTTCCTGGCGCTGACCAATGACGACGAGGACAACATCATGGCCGCCTCGCTGGCCAAGCGCCTCGGCTGCAAGCGGGTGCTGGCGCTGATCAATCGCCGCGCCTATGCCGACATGGTGCAGGGCGGCCCGATCGACATCGGCCTTTCACCGGCGCAGGTGTCCATCGGCTCGCTGCTCGCCCATGTGCGCCATGGCGATGTGGTGCGGGTGCATAGCCTGCGTCGTGGCGCGGCGGAGGCCCTGGAGCTGGTTGTCCATGGCAATCAGGAGACATCGAAAGTGGTGGGACGGCGCATCGATCAACTGCCGGCCATCAAGGGCGCGCACATCGCAACCATCGTCCGCCGCAATCCGGAAAAACAGGTGGTTGCGCGCGAGGGCTTTCTGGTCGAGGACTATGTCAGCCAGGTGGTGATTCCGCATCACGACACAGTGATCGAGGAGGGCGATCATGTTGTCGTCTTCTGCACCGGCAAGGCGCAGATTGCCGAAGTGGAGCGCCTGTTCATGGTCAGCGCCGGATACTTCTGATGTTCTATCGGCTGCTCCCGGTCAGTCATGTTCTCGGCGGGATGCTGATGTTTTTCAGCCTGACCTATCTGATGCCCATCGTCTCGGCCCTGGTGTTCGACGATGGCACGCTGATCACCTTTGTTGACGCGATGCTGGTGTCGTTTGCCATCGGTTTCATCCTCTGGTTCGGCACCCGTCGCCACAAACGCGAATTGAAACCGCGTGATGGTTTTTTGCTGGTGACCCTGGCCTGGTTCCTGATGGCAAGCATCGCCACGCTGCCGCTGCTGCTGCTGATCGACGACCTGTCGTTCACCGATGCCTTTTTCGAGACCATGTCCGGGCTGACCACCACCGGCGCCACCGTGCTCTCCGGGCTGGAGCGGCTGCCGCCCTCACTCAACCTCTGGCGCCATGAGCTCAACTGGCTGGGCGGCATGGGCATCATCGTGCTGGCGGTGGCAATCCTGCCGTTGCTGGGTGTGGGCGGAATGCAGTTGTACAAGGCCGAAACCACCGGCGTGATGAAGGATTCCAAGCTCACCGCACGCATTGCCGACACCGCCAAGGCGCTTTGGCTGGTGTATTTCGGCATCACCGTAGCCTGCATCCTGGCGCTCAGGATCGTCGGCATGAACTGGCTGGACGCGATTTGCCATGCCTTTGCCGCACTCTCGCTGGGTGGATTCTCGACCTACGATGCCAGCGTCGGCCATTTCGATTCCCCCGCGATCGAGGCCGTGCTGATTTTCTTCATGATGCTTGCCGGCATCAACTTCGCCACCCACTTCGTCGCCTGGCGCGGGCGTTCGCTGCGCGCTTACTGGCTGGACACGGAGGCCAAGGCCTTCGTTGCCCTGGTGGCCTCCAGCACCCTGGTCTGCACGCTGTATCTCGTTATTCACGATACCTATCCGGACTTTCCTACCTCCCTGCGTCATGTGGCGTTCAATCTGGTGTCGATCGCCACCGACTCGGGTTTCGTCAGCCAGGATTACGACAAATGGCCGATTTTCGTCCCGCTGTGGATGCTGCTCCTCTCCTGCATGTCGGTCAGCTCGGGCTCCACCGGCGGCGGTATCAAGATGATCCGTACCCTGATTCTTGCCCAGCAAGGGTTGATCGAGCTCAAGCGCCTGATCCATCCGCATCTCGCAGCGTCACTGCGAGTGGGCGACGCCGTAATTCCGCAACAGATCGCCGGGGCCGTACTCGGTTTCATCTTTCTGTACATTCTTGCGGTGGGCGAGCTGACCTTCTTCCTGGTCGCCAGCGGCCTCGATTTCACCTCCTCGATTACCGCCATCGTCGCCTGCATCAACAATGCCGGCCCCGGCCTGAATGTGGTCGGACCGGCACAGAATTATGGCTCGCTGACCGACTTTCAAACCTGGGTCTGCACCTTTGCCATGCTGCTGGGACGCCTTGAAGTGCTTTCTGTTTTGGTGCTCTTCACCCCGGCTTTCTGGCGCCGATAAAAGTCGGCGCTGGCACTACGGCGAAAGTGACGCGGCGGCGCACAGGCAGCGGCCTGCCGGATGCGCGATAATCTGCGCTTTGCCCGGAGTATCGCCATGACCCGCCCCGCCAACGACACCTTTCTGCGCGCCCTGTTGCGCGAGCCGGTCGAGTACACCCCGATCTGGCTGATGCGCCAGGCCGGGCGCTATCTGCCGGAGTACAACGAGACGCGCCGCCGTGCCGGCAGCTTTCTCAACCTGTGCAAAAACCCGCACCTGGCCTGCGAGGTGACGCTGCAACCCCTGGCGCGTTTCGAGCTCGACGCCGCGATCCTGTTTTCGGACATTCTGACCGTGCCCGATGCGATGGGCCTCGGTCTGTATTTCGCCGAAGGGGAGGGGCCAAAATTTGAACGCCCCTTGCGCGATGAATGGGAAATCCGCGATCTCACCGCCCCCGACCCGAATGTTCATCTGCGCTATGTGATGGATGCCGTGGCCGAAATTCGCCGCGCCCTGAACAACACCCTGCCGCTGATCGGTTTTTCCGGCAGCCCGTGGACCCTGGCCTGCTACATGGTTGAAGGCGGTTCGTCGTCCGACTACCGCACAGTCAAAACGATGCTCTATGACCGGCCGGATTTGCTGCATCGCATTCTTGATGTCACCACCACTGCAGTAATCAGCTACCTCAATGCGCAAATCGAATCCGGCGCCCAGGCGGTGATGATTTTTGACTCCTGGGGCGGGGCGCTGTCTCATGCCGCCTATCGTGAATTTTCCCTGAACTATATGGAACGCATCATTGCCGGCCTGAAACGCAGTCACGGCGGCGAGCGCGTGCCTTCAATCCTCTTTACCAAAGGCGGCGGCCAGTGGCTGGAAGCCATCGCAGCGACCGGTTGCGATGCCGTCGGGCTGGACTGGACCACTGATCTGGGTGAAGCCCGGCAACGGGTCGGCGATCGTGTTGCGTTGCAAGGCAACCTCGATCCGATGGTCTTGTTTACCTCACCCGAAAAAGTGGCGGTGGAAGCCCGTCGCGTGCTCGACAGCTACGGTAGCGAGACGGGTCACATTTTCAATCTTGGTCACGGCATCTCGCAATTTACGCCGCCTGAAAATGTTGCTGCGCTGGTCCATGCCGTGCATAGCCACAGCCGACGCGGGTCTTGATACGCAAACCCTTGGGCCAGGCGGGTTATAGCCGATTCCCTCGCGCAAAGCCGCATCAGACAAGGCTTTGCGCGGAGCACAAAAATCCCGCGCAATGTTGACTTATTCACAAAATTGAATACAGCGAGAAAACCAGGGTCAATACACAGGGCTTTATTAGATAAATATGTATCTCTTTGATATTCAACGATAAGATAATTATCTGCCATTGCAGAAATGCGACAAGAGCATTACTAACTCATCCCGTGCCCCGAATGCTGCCCATTTACACACAAAGTTATCCACAGCGTTTGTGGGTAATGGGTTTTTTCTTTCACGGCAATGAGTTGCGGGGGAATGTAAAGAGTTTATCTAGCTCTCACCGACAACTGGCTGATGCAGCATGAACATCGTCCGCGTAGCCCTTGATGTACCGCTGCCGAGGATTTTTGACTACCTGGCGCCGGACGCCGCTATCAATGATGTGGGCTACCGTGTCACCGTTCCATTTGGCCGGGGTTTCAAAACCGGGGTGATCGTCGGGCTGGCTGCCGCCAGCGACCAGCCAGCGGACAAGCTCCGGGAAGTGACCGCCATATTGCGTGATATGCCACCCTTGCCGGGCGAGTGGCTGGCGCTATGCGCATTTTGCGCCTCCTACTATCAGGCGCCGTTGGGTGAGGTCTGCACCTTTGCGCTACCGCCTTTGTTGCGGCGCGGCAAGTTGCCGCGGGCAATAAAGCCAGGCGGGGGCAAAGTCGCCGTTTCACCAGCGCCGGGTTTTACGCTCCCCGAACTCCTGCCGGCGCAACAAGCAGCGGTCAGCGCCATTAACCGTGCCGGCGGGTTCAGCACCTTCTTGCTGCATGGCGTCACCGGCAGCGGGAAAACAGAAGTTTACCTGCGCGCCATTGCCGAGGTGCTGGAACGCGGTGGCCAGGTGCTGATGCTGGTGCCCGAGATTGCGCTGACGCCCCAGCTTGAAGGCCGGGTGCGGATGCGCTTCCCGGCCGCCCATCTGGTAACAGCCAACAGCAGCATTGCCGATGCCGCCCGCGCCCGGGGCTTTCTCGACGCTCTCCATGGCCTGTCCGATATCGTTCTCGGTACCCGGCTGGCTGTATTCATGCCGTTGCCGCGACTGCAACTCATCATCGTCGACGAAGAACACGATGCCTCCTTCAAGCAGCAGGACGGCCTGCGCTATTCGGCGCGAGACATCGCCATCTGGCGCGCCCATCACCGCGCAATCCCGATTGTGCTGGGCTCGGCGACACCCGCCCTGGAAACGTTTCAGCACGCGCTTTCCGGCCGCTACCATTTGCTCGACCTGCCCGACCGTGCGGTGGCCGAGGCGCCGCCGGTGGTGCGGGTAATTGATACCCGGCGCGAAAAACTGCACGAGGGTCTGAGCGGCGCGCTCATCAAGGCGCTGAAACTCCGGCTGGAGCACGGCGAACAAAGCCTCGTATTCCTCAATCGACGGGGTTACGCACCGGTACTGGCCTGCTCTTCCTGCGGCTGGATTTCGCACTGCCGGCGCTGTGCCGCCAATCTGGTCGTGCATTTGCTCGACAACCGGCTGCGCTGCCATCATTGCGGGTTTGAAGCCATCTTTCCGCGCGCCTGTCCCGATTGCGGCAACGTCGATCTGCAACCCTTCGGCCGGGGCACCCAGCGTCTTGAACTGGCTTTGGCTGCACTCCTGCCCTCAGCCCGGATCTTGCGCATCGATCGCGATTCAGCCAACACACCCAAAAAGTGGCAAGCCTTGCTGGCAACGATCCATGCCGGCGAAGCGGATATCCTGATCGGCACGCAGATGCTGGCCAAGGGGCATGATTTTCCGCGCCTGACGCTGGTCGGCGCCATCGGCGCCGACGCGGCGCTGTTCGCCGCCGACTTCCGGGCGCCGGAACGGCTTTTTGCGCAACTGATGCAAGTGGGTGGACGCAGCGGACGCGCCGACCTGGCGGGCGAAGTATTGATTCAGACCGAGCACCCCGAGCACCCGTTATTTCAGGCGCTGGCAGATCACGATTACTCGCGGTTTGCCCAGTCCCAGCTCAGTGAAAGAAAGGTTGCCGGCTTTCCGCCCTTTACTTTCCAGGCCTTGTTGCGCGCCGAAAGCATGACGATGGATTCATCACTCGCGTTTCTCGGCCAGGCCCGCGCGCTGGCGGATTCCCTTGCCGGCGACCGGATCACGCTCTACGATCCGGTACCCATGCGCCTGTCCCGCCTGATGACCATGGAGCGCGGGCAATTGCTGGTTGAGTCGGCCAGCCGGCCGCAACTGCAGGAGTTTCTTGGCCGCTGGATGGAGGCGCTCTACAAATTGAAGCTGCCACGCGGCTTGCGCTGGCATCTTGACGTCGACCCGCTGGAGTTCTAGGCCCTGGCCAGCTTCGCATCTCGCCAGCCGCAGGACGGGAAGCGGCGTTCCACTGAAGTCGATCTGCAGGATCACGCCCAAGCATAGGAACATCAATGTCTACAGGGTGCCGGAATAGACACCGGCATTCCGCTCCGGATAGCTTTCATACAGATGCTCGAACAATGCCGAGCACTTCTGCCGATACACCTCCGGCGTGTAAGCCCGCGGCAGGCCGTTATCGAGCATGTCCTCAATGGCAAGCTTCAACTGCGACCGTGCAGCTGCCTTCTGCCTCCAGTTCAATACCAGCAGGCCTTTCAGCCGGCCCAGCAGGTCACGCGCCACTTTCTTCACTTCGGTGCGCTCTTCAGAGCTAAGCTCGGGCGCTGGACGGGTAAGGATGTCGAAGATGACCAGCTCCTCCTCGCTCATGTTTTCCCGCACGTGACGCTGTTCCTCGTCATTGAGGCTATTGCTTAGCTTCACCAGTTCCTCGAACAGTTCCTCGATGCTGCGGCTGCCGGCGTTGTAGCTCTCGATCAGCGCCTCGAACTTCTCGGCGAAGTTGGCGCGGGTGCGGTTCAACCGGATCATTTTTTCCAGTTGGGCGCGGATCGCGGCCTTGAGCACCTCGATCTCGGTGTTCTTGTGTCTGGATGCTTTGAACCGATTGGCCAGCGCCTCGAAGTTGATCTTCGAGAGGTCGAGTGCCGGCGGGCCCGATTCGCGGATTTCGTGGCCGGTGATGGATTCGTCGAGCAGGCCGTTGATCTGTCCCATCACCTGGGAGATGTCGGGCGGGTTCGGATTCAGCGTGGCGCGGATGGCCTCGGCCAGCGTCGTCAGGCACGCGACCCGGCTGGCGAATTCCAGCGCCACCGGGTCGGGTTTCACGGCGCGGTAGAGCGTGCTGACCAGCCGTTCATGGGCAAAGAAATCGCGGCGCAGCGGGTCGGGGGAGATCAGCGCATTCATGCCGTCCTGGATGCGCGACAGGCGCTCCATGCTTCCGGCAGGCGTCGCCTCGATCTCGGCCAGCATCACCTTGTGCGCGTCGCAGAAGGCCGTGGCATCGACGACCGCCTTGCGCAGTTCCTCCACCAGTTGCTGCTTGTCCTTGACCGCGCAGTTGACAGACCCGTTCCCGCCCTTGCCCGCCCCGTAGATGGCCAGTGCCTTTTCCAGCGAGGCGAAGACGTTGGCGTAATCGACGATGACGCCGCTGTGTTTGCCGGGGAATACCCGGTTGGCGCGGGCGATGGTCTGCATCAGCGTGTGGTTGCGCATCGGCTTGTCGAGGTACACCGTGGAGCAACTCGGCGCGTCGAAACCGGTCAGCCACATGGCGCACACAAAAACCAGGCGCAGCGGGTCTTCGGTGTCCTTGAACTTCTCGTCCAGCCCCGGCTGTGATTCATTCATGCGCTTGCGGTGCGGCTCGATGGCTAGGCCCAGCGTCTGCATCTGGGCGATTTCGTTCTGCCCCGGCGAGACGATCACCGCCATGTCGGTGCTGGTCAGCACCTCCAGCCGCTGTTTCAACTCGGCCATGCGCAGATCACGTCGCGCCTGCTCGGGCGTCATCTCGCCGCCGCGTGGCTGGTAATGCAGCTCGCCCAGTTCCTTCCGCACCCGTGCGGTTTCCGCCGCCCAAGACGCCTTCACCTTGTCGTGCATGCGCAGCGCGGTGGCCTTGTCGATCGACACCACCATTGCCTTGCCGACAAAGCCCCGGCCGAGGAAGTGCCGCACGATGTCCTGCGCCACGGTTTCCAGCCGGTCATCGCGGGTGATCAGGTGATATTGCCGTCCCAGCACCTTCTCAAGCTTGGCCTCCTGATCGGCGTCGAGGTCGGCGTCCTCGATCAGTTGGTAAATGTCTTCATTCAGGTCGGGATTGACGAGCTGCAATTCCGGCGTGCGATTCTCGTAGAACAGCGGCACGGTGGCGCCGTCTTCGATGGACTGCTGGAAGTCGTAGATCGAGACGTAGTCGCCGAAGACTTCCTTGGTGCGTTCCTCGCCCGCGATCAGCGGCGTGCCGGTGAAGGCGAGGAACATCGCGCGGGGCAGCGCGGCGCGCATGTTGAGCGCCAGCGTGTCGTACTGGCTGCGGTGCGCCTCGTCGGTCAGCACGATCACGTCGGAACGGTCGCAGAGCAGTTCCGGCGTCTGGAACTTGTGCACCAGGGTGAAGACGTAGCGGTGGTTGCCGCGCAGCAGTTCGCGCAGGTGGGCGCCGCTGGCGGCATGGCATGCGTCGCCCTCGGCCTCGCTTACCGCGCCGGTGGTCTTGAAGGTCTTGGCGATCTGCTCGTCCAGTTCGACGCGGTCGGTGACCACCACAAACGTCCAGTTGCCGGAGAGCTTCCTCAGCACCTTCTGCGCGAAGAACACCATCGAAAAGCTCTTGCCGCTGCCCTGCGTCTGCCAGAATACGCCGCCGCGCCCGTGGCCCAGCTTGCGGGCTTCGAGCATCGAGGCAATGGCGTTATTGACGCCGAGAAACTGGTGGTTCTGGCCGATGACCTTGACCAGCCCGGCCTTGTGTTCGGAAAACAGCGTGAAGTTCTCGACCAGATCGAGCAGGCGGCTGCGGTCGCAAGTGCCGCGCAGCATCACTTCCAGCGATACGCGGCGCGGTTCGTCCTCGCGCTCGATCCGCTTCCACTCCACCCAGCGCCCCCAGTCGGCGGTCAGCGAGCCGACGCGGCTGTCGGTGCCGTTACTGGCGATCATCAGCGCGTTGCTCCAGAACAACGCCGGAATCTGCTGCTTGTAGTGGGTGAGGTTTTCGTCGAAGGCGGCGCGCGCCGGCACGCCGGGCTTCTTGAGTTCGATCACCACCCAGGGCAGACCATTGACGAAGCCGACCAGATCAGGCCGACAGGTATAGAGCGCGCCGGTGACGCTGAACTGGCTGACCAGCAGGAAGTCGTTGTTCTCCGGCTGTTCCCAATCCACCACGCGCAGGCGTTCGGTCGTTTGGCCACCTCGCTGCCCGCCGTGTTCGCGGTCGGGCACGGACACCGTGATGCCTTCCTTGAGCAGCCGATAGACCTCGCGGTTGGCCGCTTCCAGACTCATCGCCGAGCGGTCGCGGGTCAGCTCATCGACGGCATTGCTGATGGCTTCTGGAGGCATTGCGGGGTTGAATTTGCAAAGCGCTGCGCGCAGACGCTCAACCAGCACTACCTCGCCCCTGGTTTCACGACCGAGGGTTCCATTCGTGCCGAAGCTTTCCTCCAGCGCCGACACCGTCTGCCAGCCAAGCGCGGCAAACAGACCGATGGCGGGCTGCTCGACGAGCTGGTCTTCGGAGTATGCGTGTGCGCTCACGTGCCGGACTTCGAGAGTGCGTTCAGCCGATCACGCAAGTCGGCCGGTGCATAGAACACATACGCATTGCCTTGCTTGGTCTTCTCCAGCAGGCCCAGCGCCTCCAGTTCCAGCAGATCGCGCCGTGCCGTTTGGTACACCACGGCGTGCGAACGCCGGTGGGCATCGACGCGGTACGCCTCGCCCGCGTTGCGCAAGGCATGGTTCAACAGCGCCGTTTGCCGGTGGTTGAAGCGTCCGCGCAGAGCTGGTGACGCGGCCATCAGGCGTTCGGTTTCCTTCTGCTCGCGCGACTTCCGCGCCACGTATTCGTGCAGCGCGGCGATGGCCTGGCGGATGGTCTGCAACTGGTGCAGCAGAAAGTAGGTCGTGTCGTTCTTGTCTGTTTCCGTATGCAGGTAGGCGCGCATGTACTTTGCCGGCGCCTTGCGCAGGATGTGGCTGATCGAGGTGTACTCCATCAGCCAGTAACCGCTCCTGGCCATTGACCAGTAAAACAAGGCGCGCGCCGTGCGCCCGTTACCGTCGACAAAGGGGTGGTCGTAGCCGATCATGAAGTGCAGCAGGATGGCGCGCAGCACCGGATGCACGAAGGGCAAAGACGCCTCGTCGGCATTGGCAAAATCGCACAGCCGCTGCATGCGCTCCGGCAGTTCGGCATGCGCGGGCGGCACATGCAGCGCGGTGTTGTCGCGCACATCGACGACACGCACCTCGTCGTCGCGACGGTAGCGGCCTGCGTCGTCCGCGTTCTCCAGCGTGTCCTCGGTCAGGATCCGGTGCAGCTCCAGCACATGCGCGGGCGTCAGCTTCACATCGCGCAGCGAGCGCAGATGTTCCATGGCCAGGTAGTTGTTGAAAATCATTTTTTCACTGAGATCGCGCGGCTTGCGCCCGCTGCGCAGCATCGTCGCCGCCACGTTGCGGGTTGTGGATGCCCCCTCCAGTTGGCTGGAGGTGATGGCCTCCTCGATCAGCGAACTGATCAGGTAGCGCTGGGAATCCTCCTGGAGCGGCGCCCCGGCCGTGGCGCGGATATGCCCGGCGGCATCGCGGTCGATGTGGTGCAGGTCGATCGCCACCGGGCTGGGGGTGGCGAAGACGAAAGGCTTGCCTTGCTTGTCCAGCAAGGGCAATTTCTGGAACGCGGACATGCGGCCGACGGTGACGGCTGCCCACCATTCGGCATGCGTCAACCCCTCGGGGGCCGGACGCCGCCGTAACTCATCCCAATGGAGATACTTCCCGGTCGGCAGCGGGTTGGCATGCCGCATCACCGCCTCGATCCGGGCCGGCGCCAGTTGTGCAAAGCTGGTTTCCAAAGAGGGGGCGTGCTCCGGGAGACGCATTGTCTACTAAACTTTCATCAAATTAGTAGAAATTAGTATAGACAGGGGAGGTACCTAAAGTCTACTAAATTATTACAAAATTAGTAGAAATTACAATGCAGCAGCGAGCGCCGCGATGCGTTGGCGAACGCGCGCTATCCGCTGCGAATGGAGATCGTCGAAGGCGACCAGCCCCGGCAGCGCATTCATGAAGTCCGGTCCCGCATGATTGCGGCGAGCTGCTGCCCCAGATAGCCCCGCAGCGCCGTCCCGCCAGCGCCGACTTCTTCGACGATGGACTGGCGCCCCTCGATCACGTTGATGATGTCCTCGAAATCGTGGCTCTGCAGCAAGTCGGCCCTGCCGCGCGTGCGGAATGCCTCGAATTTGGTCGCCAGAAAGGCCGGCGCGGAAATCAGGTTGATCGCCGTGCCGCTCGGCAGAGTCAGGCGCAGTGCGGCAGCGACCAACTCGACGCTCTGCGCATTGGGATCGCCGGCAATCACAGGCAATCACAGGCGTGCCTCGAACAAGTCCTGCGCCAACGCCCGTTCGCGCGCGCTGCCCATGCGCAGCGCGTTGGATGCGCAGGCATCGCGACCACTTTGTGGAGCATACAAACGCCACTAATTAGTTTGTGGAGTACAAAACATAAAACATACTCCACAAAAGTCTTTGTTACGTCCGCAGACTCCACAAACACCTCAAATGACCTCACGGCCTTCGGCCAGGTTGATGAGTCGTGGAAAACACAAGGTGGCGGGTCGCCTGCCACTTCCGGCTTGCAGCTCCCGCAAGATTCCCGCTTCCTTCATCTGCCGAAGCAAACCGGGTGTCGTCTTCTCATGAATGCCGAATTCCCGGAACAGACGGGATGTCAGGTCCGACGAGCGAAAGATCGGCTTGTTGAAGATGGCGTCCAATACATGCACCGTGTACTGCGAATGCGTGGCCGCCTGGATGGCCAGCTTCATCTCCTCATAGAGCACCTGGATGGCTGTGACGCGCGTGCTGTTCTGGGCGGCCTGTGTTGCGATGGCGCGCAGGAAGAAGGCAAGCCAAGCACTCCAGTCTCCATCAGCCGAGATCGCCTTCAGCCGCTGGTAATACTCTTCCCGGTGCGTCTCCAGATATTCCGAGAGGTAGAACATCGGCTGCGACAGCGCACGCTTTTGATACAGAAACAGCGGAATCAGGATACGACCAATCCGGCCATTGCCGTCCTTGAACGGGTGCAACAACTCGAACTGCGCGTGTACCACAGCCGTCTGCAGCAGAAAATCGACATCATCGCTGTCGAGATATTTTTCCCACGCCTGCAAATGGAGCGGTAGTTGCAACGGGTTGGGCAGCACAAAGCTCGCCTGCTCCATCGAGCAGCCGTGTTTGCCGATCCAGTTCTGGTCCTTGCGGAACTCCCCCGGCGTCTTGTCCTGGCCGCGCACACTGCTCATGAGGATGCGATGCAGTTCGCGCACAAAGCCCAAACGAATCGGGTAGTCCTTCAAGTGCTCGCGCGCCGCATACAACGCCTGCCGGTAGTTGGAAATTTCCTGGATATCCTGAAACTTCTCGCCTTCCTTCAGCAGGCCCGCCTCCTGCTCCAGAACTTCATCGACGGTCGCTTGCGTCCCCTCGATTTTTGACGACAACACCGCTTCCTGCGTGGTCAGCGGAGACAGCATGACCGCCGGATTCGGAATGCTCTGCAACAAGCCGTCATAGCGCGCCAAGGCCGCATTGGCCTGCCCGACCAAGGGCAGCAGCAGGCGGTAATCGAGATTGGTCAGCGGCAGTTGATCGGGAATATAGGAGTGCATGTTGTCAGGCATGTTCGCATGTCTCCATGTCGATCTGGCCAGAGAGCAGGCGCGGCAGCAGCAGGTCGCGGGTGCGACGGAGGTTTTTGACTTGCCGCTGGAGCGTATTTACTTGCTCGAACACGGCATCGACATTGCGAGTGAATGCTGCGATCAAGTCATGAGGAGGTTTAGCTACTTGCATTCGGCGGAAGGTGTCGACGACGATGGTGTCGAACGTCGCCCCGCCGGTATTGGTTTTCAGATACTCAACCTGCTGGAGCGTCATCAGAAACAGGAACCGCTGTGAAATCCCAGGCTTGCCACGTAGTGCATAGCAGGATTGATTCATCGCCATCGGCACCGACGGGAGAGCAACTTTTCCAACTGTTCCACGAGCTGTGATGAAAACAGTATCGGGTAGGTAGAGTTGGCTTGCGCACTTGGAAAGCCCGAGTTCTGTGACGTGCTTATCCGCGTCCTCAACGTAGAAGCAGTCTGGCGCGTCACGCGGGGTGAAGAATGGAATATCTCCGTCCCAGTATTCGGGCGTGCTGGTCTTGGGTGTGCCACCACTCAGGACGTCAGCGATTTCAGTGAAGGCGATGGCCTCCCACCCCTGCGGAATCTCGCCGAGGGGGGAAGCGACGTGGGGGTGGTGTTCGTGGCCGGGAAAGCGGAAGTGGACGAACCACTCGCGGTAGAGGGCGCGGGCCATCGCCTCCAGAATTTTTATGCGCCGCTGGCTGTTCTCGATGAGTTCGTCGTAGGCCGACAGGATGCCCGCGATGCGTTGCTGGATGGGGAGCGGGGGGAGCGAAATTGCAAACTGACGAATCAAGTCTTGATTGAGGTTTTGCTGAGCAGCTCCTTGCGCCTGAACGGTCAAATCACCACGGTTCAGTAACAGCGAATAGAACACAAATCGCCAGTCGGCCTTGTGCTCGTCAATGACCAACCCGCAGATGGCTTGGTTGACGGTCGCCGGCTGACGTAGCCAACCAAGTTGCCCCACATTGGCTCCATACATCGCGATAAGTACCGTATGCGCTGGAAAGTATTTTGCTGAGGAATGTTGAAGACCATCGTCGGTGATTCGCTCCTCCGTATCTTCGATGGCGCAGTCCAGCAGTTCTTTTGACTTGACCCACAAGTGGCCAGTCGCATCGCTGGAGAAGTATTCGGCATTCTTGCGAGATGGAGTTCCGCCGCTCGAAACGCGAGCACTAATCGACTCCAGTGTGACCGACGCCGCCATCACGCCTCCAGAATCCCCGCCACATTCGCGGCGATTCTTTTCAGGCAATCAGTGGCTGCGGCCCGACCCGCTTCAGCCGAAACGGTATCCGCCAGCCCGCAGTCGATTTCCGCGGCACAGCGCACGGCTTCGGCGTGCCATGACTGCGCGAGATCTACCTCGCTTTGTAGCAGTGTTTCGGTGTTCATGGGATTCCTTTACGACAACAACAACGCGACACCTTGCGCGACAGCGTGGGTGCCGTCAAAAATCCCCGATCACTAGATCGATGGCCGGCTTGATTTTCAAGCGGTCTTCCATGCTGAGACTGCCCACCGGATGGCGGAGCCTGGCGTTTTCGATGGCGAAAATTTCATCGGCAGACAAGACCAGGGAACCGTGACCGGGGACGTCGACCAAAGGGTTCATGACCTCGATGGGCGGCACATTCGCACGCAGCGGGATCACGACGGAAGCGCCCGTCCGACTGGAGATGTGGTTGTTCTGGACCACGACAAGAAACGGGATGTCCTTCTTGTTGCTGCCTGGGCTGGGATAAATCGAATATTGCATCCGCTTCAGATCCTGTCGAAGTCTGCCCCGGCCAGTCCGGTTTGCGAGATCACCTTGCCATGCTCACGCAGGGCTTTCGCATTGCGTTCGACCCATTTCCGACGTTCGACCCGGTCGGCAATCACCGAGAACAAGTGTTCTGCTTCGGCAGAGAAGTTGATTTCCTCGCGCAGTGGTTCAATGCGATCAAGTACCTCCTGGCTGATTGACAACTGCATTCTTCCTTTGCGCTGAGAGAGATGGTTTTTAGCAGGTGGCATGGCGCACTCCTTTCATGCGCACGATCATACGCATCATCATGGAGTCGATCAATAGTCCAAGGGCTGCCGGAGTTTTCATTTTTCCAATAACTCCGCGACGTTATTGGCGATGGTGGCTTCCAGTTCCCGCGCCTGGGCGTTCAGCGATTCCAGTTCCTCGTTCAGGGTTTCGAGCTGTTCCTTGAAGTCCTCGTCGCTGACGGCCTCGCCCGGCGCGACGCCGACGTAGCGGCCGGGGTTGAGCGACCAGCCCTGGGCTTCGATCTCGGCCAGCGTTGCGGCCTTGCACAGGCCGGGCACGTCGCGATAGGCCGGCGTGTCACCAAAGACCTCGATGAGCTTGGCCGCCGTCTCGCCAGCGCCGACTGTTGTGTCGAGCGTCTCGCCGCGATAGAGGCGGACGAGGTTGGCGATGAAGCCGATCTGCGCCGATGTCCAGTCGCGGTGGGCACGATCCACCTGCCGGTAGATATGGCGGGCGTCGATGAAGAGCACGGTGTCAGCACGTTTGGTTTTGGCCTTGCCCTTGTCGAAGAACCACAGCGTGCAGGGCAACGTGACGGTGTAGAACATGTTGGGGCCGACGGCGACCATGACATCGACCGACCGCGCTTCAATCAGCTTCTGCCGCAGCTCCTGCTCGCTGGAGCGGGCATCGGACGCCGAGTTGGCCATGACGAAACCGGCGCGGCCTTGGCTGTTTAACGCCGAGTAGAAGAGCTGAATCCACAGGTAGTTGGCGTTGTCGGTGCGCGGCAGGCCGAAGGGAAAGCGGCGACCGGCGCCGACCATGTCTTTCAGCCGTTCCTTGTCCACCGCATTGACGTTGAAAGGCGGATTGGCAAGGACGAAGTCGAACGATCCGGTGGCAGTGTGCGGGTCGTCGTAGTAGCTGTTGATGTTGCCGCCGTGCTTGATGTCGCCTTCCAGCCCATGCACGGCGAGGTTGAGGCGGCACAGGCGGCCGGTTTCGTCGGTTTTTTCGACGCCGCAGATGGCGAGTTCGGCGGCGGGGTTCTTCTGGTGCTCGGCGACGAAGCGCGCCGACTGCACGAACATGCCGCCGGAGCCGCAGGCGGGGTCGAGGATGCGGCCATGGAAGGGTTCGATGATCTCGGTCAGCAGCTTGACGATGCTGGAAGGCGTGTAGAACTCGCCGCCGCCCTGGCCCTCGGTCATGGCGAAGGCGCCGAGGAAGTATTCGTAGATGCGGCCGAAGGCGTCGTAGTCGAGCGTGGCCGGAATCTCGGAGACCTTCTTCAACAGTTCCTTGAGCAGGGTGCTGGTGAAGAGGTTGTAGGTCTTGGGCAGCACGCCGGCGAGCTGCGGGTTGTGCTTCTCGATCTCGCGCATCGCGGCATTGACCCTGGCGCCGATGTCGGCCACTTCGGGAAGCGTCAGCAGGTAGTCGAAGCGCGCCTCGGGGGCGAGGTAGAGGATGCCTTCGGCGTGGTAGGCGGCGGGTTCATCGACCCGGCTACTTCGTCTGGAAGATGCGCTGGACGACGCGCTGGCGCCTTCGAGCTTGGTGCGCTGGATGGCGAAGCGGACTTCGGCGAAACGCAGGAAGATCAGGCCGAGGATGGGACCGGAGTATTCCTGCGCCTTGAGGCCGGAATTGGCGCGGAACTGGTCGGCGGCATCCCACAGGCGCTTTTCGAGCGAGGTGGAGGCGACGTCTTTTTCGGAGGGGGCGATCCAGAGCATAGACTTGGGTTCTTTGTTATCGGTTGAGTTTATGACAGATTAACCGGATGGCGTAAGTTCGCCATGGGAGTCTGGAAATATGACATTCCCATGCCTCGACTGAAGCAGCGCACAAAATGAAGAAGCCGATCAACAAGTGATCGGCCTCTTCCGTACCAAAACGAATCCAATATCTTATGGATTCTTTATCAATTCACGGCAGTCCCACGAATTCCGTTTCCCATACTTCTGTTATCCAGGTAATCCAGAAAAACCGGAAAAATCCCGAATCAGAGCGGAGCCCACACGATCAAGTGTCGATGTTGCGGGCGTAGAGCGCGTTTGATTCAATGAAGGCGCGCCGGGGTTCGACCTCATCACCCATCAGCGTGGTAAAAATTTCATCGGCTGCAATCGCATCATCGATCTGCACGCGTAGCAGACGGCGAACCGCCGGATCCATGGTGGTTTCCCATAACTGCTCGGGATTCATCTCGCCCAGGCCTTTATAGCGTTGCTTGCCAAGGCCCCGCTCTACTTCGCTCAGGATCCATGTCATGGCCTCGGAAAAACGGGTGACCGGCAGGGATTTCTCACCGCGACGAATCACCGCGCCTTCACCGATCAAGCCGGCAATCATCTGGGCGGTCTTGCGAATCTGGGCATAGTCGCCAGAGATAAGAAAGTCTTCGTCGATGCGGCCTATGCGTTGATTGCCATGCCGCATCCGGGTCAGGGCCAGCGTCCAGCGTTCGTTTTTGCTGTCGAACTGGGCCTCGATCTGTATCTCGGGCGACACATGGGCGGAAATTTTTTCGGCGCTGGCGCGCGCAGCCGATTCGCTGGACGTATCAAGGGCAAGATCATGGGCAAGGAGGATATGGAGAATATCGCTGTCGATAAAGTCCGAAATGCGCCGGATAACAGCCTCGGCAAGCAAGTAACTCCGCGCCAGCTCACCCAGGGCCTCACCCTCAAGAGGCGTGGCGCCCGCATGCGTTTGCAGCTGGGCGCCCTCGAGCGCAAGTCGCAGCAAGTGTTGATTCAGCTCCTGATCGTCCTTGATGTAATTTTCGGTTTTCCCGTGCTTGATTTTGTACAGCGGTGGCTGTGCGATGTAAATGTAGCCGCGCTCGACCAGTTGCGGAAGCTGACGATAGAAGAAAGTCAGCAGCAAGGTCCGAATGTGGGCGCCATCAACGTCGGCATCCGTCATGATGATGATGCGGTGATAGCGCAGCTTGTCGATATTGAAATCATCCGCGCCGATGCCGCAGCCAAGCGCAGTCAGCAGGATAACAATCTGTTCGGATGCTATGAGCTTGTCGTAGCGCGCCTTCTCGACATTGAGCACCTTTCCGCGCAGGGGCAAAATCGCCTGGAACTTGCGGTCTCGTCCCTGCTTGGCCGAGCCTCCGGCGGAATCACCTTCGACGATATACATTTCACACAAGGCAGGGTCTTTTTCCTGGCAGTCAGCCAGCTTCCCAGGCAGGCCAAGGCCATCGAGCACCCCTTTGCGTCGCGTCATGTCACGGGCCTTGCGTGCAGCCTCGCGTGCCCGCGCGGCCTCGACGATCTTCCCGGTAATGATTTTTGCGTCGATCGGATGTTCCAGCAAAAAATCGGCAAGCTTTTGCGCCACGACGTCTTCTACGGCGGGTCTGGCCTCGGATGAAACCAGCTTCATCTTGGTCTGTGAAGAGAATTTCGGATCCGGCATTTTTACCGAAAGAACACAGGCGAGGCCCTCGCGCATGTCGTCTCCGGTAACTTCTACCTTCGCCTTTTTGGCGATCTCGTTTTCTTCGATGTATTTGTTGATGACGCGTGTCATCGCTGCCCGAAGGCCGGTCAAGTGCGTACCGCCATCCGACTGTGGAATGTTGTTTGTGAAGCAAAGCACCTGTTCAGCGTAAGAGTCGTTCCATTGCATTGCCACTTCGACATTGATATCCACTCCGTTTTGTACGGACTTGCCGATGGAGTGAAAAACCACAGGGTGGAGTACGGTCTTGCTGCGATTGATGTATTCAACAAAGCCTTTGACCCCACCTAAAAATGCAAAGTCATCTTCTTTGGCGTTACGTTGGTCCACCAGTTTTATCTTGACCCCATTATTGAGGAAAGAAAGCTCGCGCAGCCGTTTCGCGATGATGTCGTAGTGGTATTCGACGATGCCGAAAATTTCTTCATCTGCCAGAAAGTGAACTTCGGTGCCCCGCTTTTCAGTGGTTCCAAGTACTTTCAGTGGAGAAACTTCGACGCCATTCTGGATTTCAACCAGGCGATCAATTGCATGACCGCGATTAAATTCAATTGCGTATTTTTTCCCGTCGCGACGGACGATCAGACGCAACCATTTCGACAAGGCATTGACGCACGATACGCCAACTCCATGGAGCCCCCCTGAAACCTTGTAAGAGTTCTGGTTGAACTTGCCTCCTGCGTGCAAGACGCACATGACAATCTCGGCGGCCGAGCGTTTCGGCTCGTGTTTGTCATCAAACTTGATTCCAATCGGAATACCGCGCCCGTTATCGGTCACCGAAATCGAGTTGTCGGTATGAATGGTAATAACGATTTCATCACAATGACCTGCCAGTGCCTCGTCGATGGCATTGTCGACAACCTCGAACACCATGTGGTGCAAGCCACTCCCATCGGAGGTGTCGCCGATATACATTCCGGGGCGTTTTCTTACTGCTTCCAGACCCTCCAGCTGTTGAATGCTTGATTCATCGTAGATGGGTGCTGTGGTGTTTGTCGTCATGGTTTTTATCAATTAGCTCAAATACGCATCGGCATTACGACATATTTGAATGTGTCGTTGCCCGGCAACACGAATAGCGCACTTGAATTAGCATCCGCCAGATGGAGCTCGATGTTTTCTTGGGTAACATTATTCAGTACATCAAGGAGATAGGTGACGTTAAAGCCGACATCGAGGGCGTCGGCGGTGTAGTCAATTTCGATTTCTTCCTGGGCTTCCTCTTGTTCCGCATTGTTCGATATTATTTTCAGGCTGCCGGCTCCAAGCACCAGGCGAACACCACGAAACTTTTCATTGGTCAGAATTGCCACACGCTGCAGGGAATGCAAAAGCTGCTGGCGTGAAAGGTTGATTATCTTTTCATGATGCTTTGGAATTACACGCTCATAGTCAGGAAACTTGCCATCAATCAGTTTTGAAACAAGTTCAATGTTGTTGAAGTTGAAGCATGCCTGATTTGGCGTCAATACAATTTCAAGCGGATCATCGCTATCGGTAAGTTGCCGGGAAAGCTCCAGTATTGTCTTGCGCGGCAGAATTACTTCAATGGGCGCCGGGGTCGTTGGCAATGTTTCTGCGGCGTAGGCCAGGCGATGGCCATCGGTTGCAACAACGCGCAGTTCATTGCCTTTGGCTACCAGCAAAAGGCCATTGAGGTAGTAACGAATATCCTGTTGCGCCATGGAGTATTGAACCAGAGCCAACAAGCGTTTCATTTGCTTTTGTGTAACTACCAAGCGCGTCGGTTGCCCATCAACCATGGACATGCGTGGAAAATCTTCAGCAGAAAGCGTTTGAAGATTAAAGCGGCTTTTCCCTGCTTTCAGTTGCAGGCGTTTATCGTCCAATGTGAGGCTCACCTCCGAGCTTTCGGGCAGCGAGCGCAAAATATCTTGCAGTTTCCTGGCGCCAACCGTGGTCGCAACTTTTTCGCCACTAACGGTTGATGTATGGGATGTGATTTGAATCTCGATATCGGTTGCCAGAAGGGTCAGTTCCGATCCCGCTTTCTCCATGAGGACATTCGAGAGAATCGGCAAGGTATGCCGTTTTTCAACAATACCGCAAACCGACTGCAATGGAATCAGCAACTGATCTCTTAAGCCTTTAAATAGGAGCATATATAAATCTCCAATACTATTAAGGGAAGCACATTTCTGTGCATAACATGAATATTTCTATATTTTTCATATTCTTATACTGCATAAAAACCTGTTTAAAACTTATTTTTGAAATGTTGATGAATGTGGGTAATTATTTTTTTCCCCGAAAGAAACAAGTTATCCACAAATTTCCAACGGCTTGCAGTCAGGTTATTGGTTAGCTTTTGATGGTTTGCATTAACACATGCAGATCGTTATTTAACTGGCTGTCTTTTCCGCGCAGACTGACAATGGTGCGGCAAGCATGTATTACTGTTGTGTGATCCCGGCCACCAAAGGTATCGCCAATCTCGGGAAGACTGTGAGATGTAAGCTCACGTGAAAGCCACATTGCAATCTGACGCGGACGTGCAATCGCACGTGTACGTTTTTTCGAATACATGTCAGCCGGTTTTATTTTATAAAAATCCGACACGGTTTTTTGGATTTGCTCCAGTGAAATTTGGCGATTCGTTGCACCAATGATGTCACGCAGGGCTTCTTTGGCTACATCAAGGTTAACTTCTTTCCCATGAAAACCGGCATAGGCAACCACACGGTTAAGAGCTCCTTCCAATTCCCTGACATTTGAGCGAAGGTTTTTCGCGATTAAAAAGGAAACGTCGTCAGAGATATGGAAATTCTCTGCCTCTGCTTTCTTTTTGAGAATGGCAATACGCATTTCGAGTTCTGGCGGTTCAATCGCGACGGTAAGTCCCCAGTCAAATCTGGAAATTAGCCGCTCCTCCAGTCCCTGCACATCTTTTGGGTAGGTATCGCAGGTAATGATTATTTGTTTTTTTGCCTCGATCAGGGCATTAAACGCGTAAAAGAACTCTTCCTGGGTTCTGTCTTTACGATTAAAAAACTGGATGTCATCTATCAGCAACAGGTCAAGAGATCGGTAGTAGCGCTTAAAGGTTTCGCGGCTGTTTTGCTGAAAAGCACGAACAACATCAGAAAAATAATCCTCGGCGTGAACGTAGCGAACTTCCATTGTCGGATTGGAAGCATAGATGGAATTACCGATGGCATGTATAAGATGGGTTTTACCCAAGCCAACGCCACCATAAATAAATAGCGGGTTGTAGGAGATGCCAGGGTTCATTGCAACTTGCTGGGCTGCAGCCCGAGCGAGGTCATTGGCACGGCCGGTAACGAGCGTGTCAAACGTGAACTCGGCATTCAGGTGGGTTTTTTCGTAGATCGGATCACCGGTTTTTTTGCTTAGAACAGGTATGGTCGGCGCGACCTGATTTAACTGGTCTGGCTGCTCATTGGATTCTGGCGGTGCAGGGGGGTGCGCCGGTGCATCACTGATTCCAAGCGTGATACTAATCGGGTGCGAGAAAAATTCGAGCCCCAGTGCTTCTATTTGAGAAAGATAGCGCTCGCGCACCCATTGCATGATGAATCGATTGGGTGCGGTGAGATGAAACAGCGTCGGCTCGCCGGAATCGCGTTCAAACCGCAGCCCTTTGATCCACGTGTTGAACTGTTGAGCAGGAAGTTCCTGTTTGAACCGGTTCAAACAGGTTGGCCAAAATTCGGTCATCGAGATTTGCTTAAAGACGACATGCTATTAATCGTGATTATGTTTTTGTTATGCGTCACCCAAGGATGGTGAAAGTGGATTCTAGCTGTTTCGGAATGAGTTATCCACAGATATTCATGTTGGCTTGGGGCCCGCTGGCAAGACTGGTTTTGGTTGACAATGACAAGGTAAGGCGCTCTAATCTAGGGTTTTCTTGACTCAAGGGAGTTTTCATGAAACGCACCTATCAGCCATCAGTTGTGCGCCGCAAGCGTACTCACGGCTTCCTTGTGCGCATGCGTACCCGTGGCGGTCGCGCTGTCATCAGAGCGCGTCGTGCAAAGGGCCGTCATCGTCTCGCTGTCTAAGCATCATTTGTTCTTCAGATTTTTCCTTTGGCCCTGTTAGCCGGTTGCATCGGCCACAGGAGTTTTCTGCCGTTTTTTCTGCACGGAAGGTAGTACGGGGCAAGTTTTTTTCCCTGCATTATTTATCGATTGAGGCGGGAGAAAGAGCGCGCTTGGGTATTGTTGTACCCAAGCGGCTAGCCAAGGCAGCTACTTTGCGTAATGCAGTCAAGCGGCAGGGGCGTGAGGCATTTCGCCTTAAGGCAAGGGAACTCCCACCCTATGATTTAGTCTTGAGGCTTGCTCGTCCTTTGGATAAGAGTGAGGCAAGTGGCCGTTATCAACACAGGGAATGGCGGGCTGAAATGGAAGCTTTGCTTGGGCGTGTGACGACACAGGGCTGCCCGCCATGACGCCATGGAGGGTGAAGCCCTTGCTGTTTTTGATCCGCTTTTATCAGCTAGGGGTTAGCCCTTGGTTGGGGAATCATTGTCGGTTCACTCCAAGCTGTTCATCATTTGCGATGGAAGCCTTGAGAAAATATGGTTTATGTTCCGGAGGGTGGCTGGCGCTACGACGTGTGGGGCGGTGTCATCCCTGGCATCCGGGCGGACATGACCCCGTGCCTTGAGTGCACCAGATTCTTAACTCCCTTTTTACTTTAAAGTTACTTCCGAGAGCGCAATGGATAACCGACAATTAAGTCTGTTTTTGGTTTTCAGTTTTTCGCTGGTCATGCTCTGGGATGGCTGGCAGAGACAGGGCCAGCCGAAAGTGCCCGCCGTAGCAAAAGCAGGTGTCGTTAGCGGAGTGCCTTCGCTTTCCAATCCTTCCGGGGGGGGTGGCCTTCCTGTCAGCCAGGCGGCTGTTGTGAAGGCCGCGACAACCACCATCGAGACGGATGTGTATGCGGCTGATATTTCAGCGCAGGGCGGTGACATTACCCGCCTTGAGTTGCTCTCTCATCCAGCCACCCTCGACAAGACACGAAAATTCAGGCTGTTCGATAACGGGGAAAAGCACATCTATCTGGCGCAGTCTGGATTGATAGGCGAGGGGTTACCCAATCACAAGACGACATGGCACTTGATTGATGGCGAGCATCAACTGAAGCCCGGTGTGGATGAGTTATCTGTAAGATTGGAGGCTGATGCCGTAGGCGGAAGAAAGATAGTGAAGACTTACATCTTCCATCGCGCCAGTTATAAGATTGATATCCGTTATGAGGGGCTTCCGCCTGGAACCCCGGTTTATTATCAGTTCACTCGTGATGGAAAGCCGGCGGAAACGAAGAACAATCCCATGAATATGGGAATTACCACCTTTACCGGCCCTGCGGTGTTTACCGAAGCGAACAAGTTTCAAAAGGTAAATTTTGATGAGATTGCCGGCGGTAAAGCCAAATTTGCCACCAAGGCAAACGATGGCTGGATAGCGATGGTGCAGCACTATTTTGTAGCCGCCTGGTTGCCTCCAGAAGGTGTTGCGCGGGAGTTCTACATGCGCACACTGGGTGACAACCTTTATGCGACTGGCACGATTCTGCCTGCCGGAGCTGATGGTGGAAGCACCATGTCACTGTACGCCGGTCCCCAGGAGCTCGATAAACTCAGGCAGCTTGCCCCCGGCCTTGAACTGGTGGTTGATTATGGCTGGTTAACGGTCATCGCTGCACCCTTGTTCTGGGTGTTGACCATGATTCATAAACTTACAGGCAACTGGGGGTGGGCGATTATCGGCCTTACCTTGCTGATAAAACTGGCGTTCTTTCCATTGTCTGCGGCAAGCTACAAGGCCATGGCCAAGATGAAGTTGCTCGCGCCGAAAATGGCCAGGCTCAAGGAGATCTATGGCGATGACAAGATGCGCCTGAATCAGGAAATGATGGCGCTCTACAAGACGGAGAAGGTTAATCCGTTGGGTGGGTGTTTGCCGATCCTGGTGCAGATTCCGGTGTTCATTGCGCTTTACTGGGTGCTCCAGGGAACCGTCGAAATGCGCAACGCACCCTGGATCGGCTGGATCACCGACCTGTCGGCCCAGGATCCCTACTATGTCCTGCCATTGATCATGGGTGTCACCATGCTGGTGCAAACAAAGCTTAACCCCGCTCCACCAGATCCCATGCAGGCCAAGGTGATGCTCATCATGCCGGTTGTGTTCACCGTGATGTTCCTGTTCTTCCCGGCCGGATTGGTGCTTTACTGGACAGTAAATAACCTGCTTTCCATTGCGCAGCAGTGGCAGATTACCCGACTCATTACGGCGGCAGGCAAGACGTAGCAACGACCAGGTTTCCTCTGGGTGATTCGTCTCGATTTATCGAATAAGAGGAGAGGCGTTCGGGGTGGATATTCACCCTGGAGAGTTCGCTGATGATGTTGCCCGGCTCCCATACCATTGCTGCCATTGCGACCGCCCCGGGGCGGGGCGGGATTGGCGTGGTACGCGTTTCCGGGCGGGAGTTGCTGTCCTTTGTGCAGCGTCTTTGCCGCCGTGAGCCTCTACCCCGCCATGCCACCATCGCCGACTTTCTGGCAGCCGATGGCTCATCGATAGACCGGGGCATTCTGCTTTACTTTCCGGCCCCCCACTCATTTACGGGTGAAGATGTGCTGGAACTGCATGGACATGGGGGACCCGTGGTGATGCAGATGTTGCTGGCACGCTGCGTCGAACTGGGGGCACGAATTGCCGAACCGGGTGAATTTACCCGGCGTGCCTTTCTCAATGAAAAAATTGACCTGGCTCAGGCCGAGGCAGTCGCTGACTTGATTGATGCGACAACAGCGGCAGCGGCACGTTCTGCTGTGCGCTCTTTGTCGGGTGAGTTCTCGCGTGAAGTTCATGCGCTGGTGCAGCGTTTGATTGAACTCCGCATGCTGATTGAGGCTACGCTCGATTTCCCGGAGGAGGAAATCGATATTCTTCAGGATACCGATGCGAAGCAACGCTTGCGCGCTTTGCGTGAAGACCTTGACGATCTCCGTGCTCGCGCCCGGGCCGGGAGTGTGTTGCGTTCAGGCCTGCATGTGGTGCTGGCGGGATTGCCGAATGCAGGCAAGTCATCTTTACTGAATCGCCTTGCCGGTGAAGATCGTGCCATTGTGACCGAGGTGGCGGGTACGACGCGCGATGCGGTGCGTGAAACCATACAGATTTCAGGAATCCCATTGCACATTATTGATACCGCCGGGCTGCGCGATACAGAGGATGTAGTCGAGCGTCTGGGCATCGAGCGTACATGGCGGGAGATCGAACGGGCGGATGTAATCCTTCAACTGGTCGATGCGCGTACGGGAATAACTCCGGCAGACCAGGCGATCACAGCCCGGTTACCGGTGCAAGTTGAACGCATAGTGATTGAAAACAAGTGCGACTTGGCACATAAAAATGCTCGGCATTTTGAGTTAAATGGGCGGGTGCATTTGTTGCTGTCTGCGCGCACTGGCGAAGGCATCAGTTTGCTGCATGATGAGCTGCTGCGTGTAGCGGGTTGGTGCGGCACGGGTGAGGATGTTGTGCTTGCCCGTGAGCGCCATCTTGCAGCCCTCAATGCTGCCTCCGAAAAGTCGGCGCTGGCAGAGCGGCGACTTGGGCAGGTCGAGTTGTGTGCCGAGGAGTTGCGGCTTGCCCAGGAAGCCTTGGCCAGCATCACCGGTGAATTTACCGCAGATGATTTGCTTGGTCAGATTTTCTCAAGATTTTGTATTGGCAAGTGATTCGACTTTCTGAAGCATGCCGGTAAATGTTGTTTCACGTGAAACAAAGGGTTGTGTGCCAAGTTTGTTTCACGTGAAACCAATAGCGTTTAGCGTTTTGATTTATGGCGGCGTATGATTGCGCCTCTTCTGGTTTGGATAAAACAAACGTGCATTTCCCAACATCATTTGATGTGATCGTGATTGGCGGCGGCCATGCTGGCACCGAGGCGGCGCTTGCTTCGGCGCGCAGTGGGGCGAGTACGCTTTTGCTTACGCACAATATCGAAACCCTCGGGGCAATGTCGTGCAATCCGTCCATTGGCGGCATCGGCAAGGGTCATCTGGTCAAGGAAATTGACGCGCTGGGTGGTGTCATGGCAGTAGCGACGGATGAAGCCGGGATTCAATTTCGGATTCTTAATGCTTCCAAGGGGCCGGCGGTGCGCGCAACCCGCGCCCAGGCAGACCGCCAGCTTTATAAGCGGGCGATTCGTCAGCGCTTGGAAAATCAGCCGAATCTCACGCTGTTCCAGCAGGCTGCTGACGACCTGATGGTGACTGGCGATCAGGTTCAGGGCGTCGTCACTCAGCTTGGTGTTTGCTTCAAGGCCCCGGCTGTGGTGCTGACGGCTGGCACTTTTCTGAATGGTTTGGTGCATGTTGGGTTGGAACACTATCCGGCTGGCCGGTTTGGTGATCCGGCGGCAATTTCGCTCGCTCGTCGACTGAAGGAATTGAATTTACCGATAGGGCGTCTGAAAACCGGAACGCCGCCGCGACTGGATGGGCGATCGATTGATTTTTCGGTGATGGAGCGGCAGCCGGGGGACGATCCGGTGCCGGTGTTTTCGTTCATTGGCTCGGCTGCTTCGCATCCCCGGCAGGTGCCGTGCTGGATCACACATACCAATGCGCGCACCCATGAAATCATTCGGGCCGGTCTCGATCGCTCGCCCATGTTTACCGGTGTCATCGAGGGCGTCGGGCCGCGTTATTGCCCATCGATCGAAGACAAGATTCACCGCTTTGCCGGCAAGGACAGCCATCAGATTTTCATGGAGCCCGAAGGGCTGGAGACGCATGAGATTTACCCGCAAGGGGTGTCCACCAGCTTGCCATTCGATGTCCAGCTTGCGCTGATCCGTTCGATTCGGGGGTTGGAGCAGGCTCATATCACGCGACCTGGATATGCCATCGAGTATGACTATTTTGATCCAAGAAATCTCAAGGCCAGCTTGGAAACCAAATCCATTTCCGGCCTGTTTTTCGCCGGGCAAATCAATGGCACAACGGGCTATGAGGAGGCGGCTGCACAGGGATTGCTGGCCGGCTTGAATGCTTCCCGTCATGCACGGCAATTGCCATCCTGGTCGCCGCGGCGGGATCAGGCCTACCTTGGGGTATTGGTGGATGACCTGATTACGCGGGGCGTTTCTGAGCCGTACCGGATGTTCACCAGTCGTGCCGAATACCGATTATCCCTGCGTGAAGACAACGCCGACCTGCGCTTGACTGAGCTTGGCCGTGAACTGGGTTTGGTCGATGATCAGCGCTGGAATATCTTCAATCGCAAACGCGATGCGATAGCCGCTGAAATCGAGCGCATGAAGAGTACCTGGGTCAATCCCCGGCTGGTTTCCGACAGTGAAGCGACTCGTGTGCTGGGCAAGCCGCTGGAGCGGGAATATAACTTGTTTGATCTGCTTCGGCGCCCGGATGTGAGCTACTCCAGCCTGATGAGCCTGACTGGAGCGAGTGGCGGAATCATCCATCCCGAGGTTGTTGAACAAATCGATGTGCAAGCCAAGTATCAGGGATATATCGAGCGTCAAAAAGACGAGGTGGCCAAAAGCCTCGCGCACGAATCAGCCCCCATTCCTGCGGGCATGGAATACAACGAAGTTCACGGACTTTCCATTGAAGTGCGCCAGCGGCTGAGCCAGGCGCGGCCCGAAACGGTTGGACAGGCCTCGCGAGTGCAAGGGGTGACGCCGGCAGCCATTTCCCTGCTGCTGGTCCATTTGAAGCGTCGGCAGACGGCATGACGCTGGATGCGCGCTTGCAGCATGGGCTGGCCGAGCTGGGTCTGGATCTTCCACCGGAAGCCGTAAACCGCTTGCTCGCCTATCTTGCACTGCTGAAGAAATGGAATGCGATCTACAACCTCACGGCAATTCGCGATGAAGACCAGATGTTGGTGCAACACCTGCTGGATTCGCTTTCTGTACTTCCTGTGCTGGAGAAGTCGGCGCTGGCGGGACGGCGCTGGGCGGATGTCGGCAGCGGTGCCGGCTTGCCCGGAATACCGCTCGCGATTGCCTGCCCTGAGATGGCTATGAGTCTGGTCGAAGCGGTGGAAAAAAAGACGGTATTCCAGCGCCAGGCAAAAATCGAACTGGGGCTGGCCAATCTGACTGTTGTTGGCGGTCGGGTCGAGCAGTTGTCGGCAGGCGGTTTCGATGCGGTCATCTCGCGCGCCTTTGCCTCGCTGGCGGATTTTGTCGGGCTTGCCGGTCATCTGCCGGGCCCACACGGCAAGCTGTACGCAATGAAAGGACGCCTGCCGCAGGATGAGATCGAGCAACTGCCGGCCGCATGGCGAGTACTTGAAAATGCTTCGCTGCATGTTCCGGGATTGGATGCCCAGCGCTGTTTGATTGTTCTCCAGAAAGACTGATGATGCACATATTTGCCATAGCAAACCAGAAAGGCGGCGTCGGGAAAACCACGACGGCGGTCAATCTGGCAGCTGCCCTTGCCGCCAGTGGCCAGCGTACCTTGCTGGTTGATCTTGATCCGCAGGGAAACGCTACCATGGGCAGCGGGGTTGATAAGCGAAACCTTCGCTCTTCGGTGTACCAGGTGCTGCTTCAGCTTGCCACGCTCGCCGAGGCGCGTGCGCCATCGCCTTCCGGCAAGTTCGACGTATTGCCCGCCAACCGTGACCTGGCAGGTGCCGAAGTCGAACTGGTTGATCTTGATTTGCGCGAGATGCGGCTCAAGGCCGCTTTGGCCGCGCACCGGGATGATTATGATTTCGTCCTGATCGATTGCCCGCCGTCACTTTCCATGCTGACTCTTAACGGCCTATGCGCAGCGCATGGTGTGATCATTCCCATGCAATGTGAATACTACGCGCTGGAAGGCCTTTCCGATCTGGTCAATACGATCAAGAAAGTGCACGCCAATCTCAATCACGAACTCAAGGTCATCGGCTTGCTGCGGGTCATGTTCGATCCGCGCAATACCTTGTCGAACCAGGTTTCGGCGCAGCTTGAACAGCATTTTGGCGACAAGGTGTTCAAAACCCTGGTACCACGCAACGTGCGTCTGGCAGAGGCTCCCAGCTACGGGGTGCCGGGTGTGCTGTTCGACAAGGCTGCCAAGGGTGCGCAGGCCTATCTCGCGTTTGCCAGCGAAATGATCGAGCGGGTTAATCACTGGAAGGAATGAAATGAATGCAACGCGAATGAAAGGGTTGGGGCGGGGCCTCGACAGCCTGCTGGACCCGGAAACCACAAGCAGGTCACAGCGCCAGGATACCTTGTCGCTGGACGCATTGCAGCCGGGGAAATATCAGCCACGCACCCGCATGGATCCGGGCTCGCTGGAAGAGCTTGCTGCCTCAATCAAGGCGCAGGGCTTGATCCAGCCCATTTCAGTGCGACCGGTTGGCGCGGAACGTTACGAGATCATCGCCGGTGAGCGGCGCTGGCGTGCAGCCCGGATTGCCGGTCTGGTTGAGGTTCCGGTGCTGATTCGTGATATTCCTGATGATGCGACACTGGCTATTTCCCTGATCGAAAATATCCAGCGCGAAGACCTGAATCCACTGGAAGAGGCAGCCGGAATCCAGCGCCTGATCGACGAATTCGGCATGACGCATCAGCAAGCGGCGGATGCGGTAGGGCGGTCGCGGTCGGCTGCTTCCAACCTGTTGCGCTTGCTGCAACTGGCCAAGCCGGCACAGGATATGTTGATGGCGGGTGACATCGAAATGGGCCATGCCCGCGCTTTGCTGCCGCTGGAAAAGAATGAACAGAGCCGTCTGGCTGCCTTGATTGCCGATAAGGGTTACTCGGTTCGTGAAGCAGAACGATTGGTGGCGCACGAGATGAACCCACCCCAGAAGAGGGCGGCCGAGTTCCAGCCAAATCGCGATTTGTTGCGCCTGGAAGAAGATTTATCGGATCGCCTGGGGGCGACGGTTAAAATTATGGCAAATCGCAAGGGCATCGGAAGTCTGACCATTCGATTTGGCAGTCTGGATCAGCTAGACGGGTTACTGGCGCGGCTTGGCGAGTAATGTTCGTTTTTCCTAAGCATAAAAAGGCAGACCGCCATGAAACGGGCCAAGCGCAGTCTTGTAAAAGATGCATGCTGCGACGCAACAAAAAGTTGACAGGACGTATCCGAGCATTTAACATGCGCGGGCTTTGTTTGGATGCAGTATGTAATGTATAAGACTGTCGTCCTGCAATTGGCCGCAATTCTGATCGTAGCTGCCCTGGTTGGATTTTGGCTGGGTGAGCGCGATGCGATATCCGTGTTGCTTGGGGGTGCGGCCTACCTTGTTCCAAACGCGTTGTTCGTTGTGAGGCTCTCAGCTACCGCAGGCAGCGGCCAGGCGAGTGGCGCGACATTTTTTGTTGGCGAGTTGCTCAAGATTCTCTCAACGCTGGTGATTTTGACGTTAGCGCAAAAGTTCTACGACGTGCAGTGGCTGGCAATGCTCGGCGGGCTTTTTGTGGCTTTGAAGGCAAACCTGTTTGCATTTTTGTTAAAAAACTGACATGGCATCTGGCACTGAAGAACACGCCCTGACCGCGGGCGACTACATAGTCCACCACCTGACTCATCTCACGAGCACTGGACACAAGCAGGCTTCCGTTATTGACTGGACCGTGATTAACGTCGATACGCTGTTCTGGTCTATTGGCATGGGGCTGCTGGCGGTTTTCCTGTTGGCGCGGGCGGCGAGAAATGCGACATCCGGGGTTCCCGGCCGCTTTCAGGCAGCCGTCGAAATTCTGGTTGAAATGGTCGAAACCCAGTCAAAGTCGATAGTGCACGGAGATCGCAGTTTCATCGCCCCGGTGGCGCTGACGGTCTTCATGTGGGTTCTATTCATGAATGCCATGGACTTTTTGCCGGTCGACCTGTTGCCCAACATCGGCGCGATGTTGGGTTTCCATTATCAGCGCGTGGTCCCGACAGCCGATTTGAACGGCACCCTGGGCATGTCGATCGGCGTGTTGCTGCTCTGCCTGTACTACAACATCAAGGTCAAGGGGCTGGGTGGATGGGTGCATGAGCTATTTACTGCTCCATTCGGTAATCATCCGTTGCTCTATCCAGTCAACTTTGCAATGCAGTTGATTGAATTTACCGCCAAAACGGTTTCACATGGCATGCGGCTGTTCGGCAACATGTACGCTGGTGAATTGGTGTTCATGCTGATTGCGCTGATGGGCAGTACGGCGACAGTAGGTGGATTCCTGGGCCATGTGGTTGCCGGCTCGATCTGGGCAATCTTTCATATTCTGATTGTCGTTCTGCAAGCTTTCATCTTCATGATGCTGACACTGGTGTATATCGGCCAGGCACATGAAAGTCACTAATTAAATCGTCTCATCTGTTTGTTGCTTCACTAATCTACTAAAGGAGTTGTCATGGAACACGTTCTTGGTTTTGTCGCTCTGGCCTCTGGCCTGATCATTGGTCTGGGTGCTATCGGTGCTTGTATCGGTATCGGTATCATGGGTTCCAAGTACCTTGAAGCATCGGCGCGCCAGCCCGAGTTGATGAATGCACTGCAGACCAAGATGTTCCTGCTTGCCGGCCTGATTGATGCTGCGTTCCTGATCGGTGTCGGTATTGCGATGATGTTCGCTTTCGCCAATCCGTTCGTCCTCAAGTAATTGCTCCTTCATTGCTTAAAGGAGCGATAACGTGAATCTGAACGCAACACTGTTTGCCCAGCTGATTGTGTTCTTCATTCTGGCGTGGTTCACGATGAAGTTCGTGTGGCCGCCCATCATGAAGGCGCTTGATGAACGTGCAGGCAAGATCGCTGACGGGCTCGCGGCTGCGGACAGGGCGAAAACCGATCTGGCACTGGCTGAGAAAAAGGCGACTGACGAACTGCGCAAGGCGCGTGAGTCTGCTGCCGAGTTTCGTTCTGGCGCTGAAAAGCAGGCAGCGCAGCTGCTTGAAGAGGCGCGCAACGAAGCGACTCGTATCGTGTCTGCTGCCCGTGAAGCGGCTGAAGCCGAGGCGGGCGTGGCGGCGCAGCGCGCCAAAGAGGCCTTGCGTGACCAGGTTGCCCAGTTGGCAGTTGCTGGCGCCGAAAAGATTCTGCGCAAGGAAATCAATGTCCAGGTCCATGCCGAGTTGCTGACGCAGCTTAAGTCGGAACTGTAACGATCATGGCTGAAAACGTCACCCTTGCACGACCCTATGCCGAGGCGGCCTTCCAGTTGGCGAGGGGTGCCGGCGCGGAAGCAATGGCAGCTTGGTCAGGTACCCTGGCGCATCTTGCGGCCGCTGTTTCTCGCCCCGAAATGGAAGAGTGCATTGGTAATCCGCGTTTAAGTCCGGATCAGCTGACACAGCTTTGCATCGATATTTCAGGCCAAACCCTGACGCCCGAGCAGCAGAATTTCATTCGGGTGCTGGTGGGAAATAACCGTTTGGTCGTCTTGCCGGAGATTAGCGTACTTTACGATTCGCTCAAGCATGCACAAGAGGGGATCAAGGATGCCGAGATTACTTCCGCATTCGCTCTGGATGATGCTGCACTGAAAAGTCTTGTGACTGAACTGGGGCGCAAGTTTGGCTGCCAGATTCAGGCGACCGTCAAGGTTGATCCCGCGCTTATTGGCGGTGTCCGAATTGCTGTTGGTGATGAGGTAATCGATGCCTCCGTCCGCGGCAAACTCTCCGCAATGGCCACTGCGCTAAAGAACTAGGAGTTATTTAATGAATCTCAATCCATCCGAAATTAGCGACCTGATCAAAACGCGGATCCAGAGCATGCAACTGGTCGCGTCCGCCCGTAACGAAGGTACGGTTGTTTCCGTGACTGACGGCATTTGCCGCGTTCATGGTCTGGCTGATGTCATGCAAGGCGAAATGCTTGAGTTCCCCGGCAACACCTTTGGTCTCGCGCTGAATCTTGAGCGCGACTCTGTTGGTACCGTGATCCTTGGTGATTACGAGCACATTTCCGAAGGCGATACCGTCAAATGTACTGGTCGCATTCTGGAAGTGCCGATCGGCCCCGAACTGCTCGGCCGCGTGGTGAACGCGCTGGGCGAGCCGATTGACGGCAAGGGCCCGGTCAATGCCAAGCTGACTGACAAGCTAGAAAAAGTTGCGCCGGGCGTGATCTGGCGCAAGTCGGTGTCACAGCCGGTGCAAACCGGTTTGAAGGCAATCGACTCCATGGTTCCGGTGGGCCGTGGCCAGCGCGAGTTGATCATTGGCGACCGCCAGACCGGCAAGACCGCGGTGGCAGTCGATGCCATCATCAACCAAAAAGGGCAGAACATGTTCTGCATCTACGTTGCGATCGGTCAGAAAGCATCGACCATCGCCAACGTAGTGCGCAAGCTGGAAGAGCATGGCGCCATGGAATACACCGTGGTAGTCGCTGCGGCGGCCTCCGATTCGGCGGCGATGCAGTTTCTTGCGCCCTACGCCGGTTGCACGATGGGCGAATATTTCCGCGATCGCGGCATGGATGCGCTGATTGTTTATGACGATCTAACCAAGCAGGCCTGGGCTTATCGTCAGATTTCCTTGTTGCTGCGCCGTCCTCCGGGGCGCGAAGCCTATCCGGGCGATGTGTTCTACATTCACTCGCGCCTTCTCGAGCGCGCTGCACGCGTGTCCGAGGCATGGGTGGAAAAATTGACCAACGGCGAAGTCAAGGGCAAGACGGGCTCGCTTACCGCACTGCCAGTGATCGAAACCCAGGCCGGCGACGTTTCTGCCTTTGTGCCGACCAATGTGATCTCGATTACCGACGGCCAGATATTCCTTGAGACCGATCTGTTCAATGCCGGTGTTCGTCCGGCCATGAACGCCGGTATTTCGGTATCGCGCGTCGGTGGCGCCGCGCAAACCAAGGTCATCAAGAAGCTGGGTGGCGGTGTGCGTCTGTCATTGGCCCAGTATCGCGAACTGGCGGCTTTTGCCCAATTCGCCTCCGATCTGGATGACGTTACCCGCAGTCAGCTGGAGCGCGGTCGCCGTGTTACGGAGCTGATGAAGCAGTTGCAGTACTCGCCGCTGACCGTGGCTGACATGGCTATTTCGCTGTATGCCTCAAATGAAGGTTTCATGGACGATATCGACGTGTCCCGCATTTTGGCCTTCGAAACGGCGCTGCATCAGACCATGCACCAGAAACACGCAGATCTGGTCGCCAAAATCGAAAACACCAAGGATCTGGACAAGGACAGCGAGGCGCAGCTCAAGGCCGCAATTGCCGAGTTCAAGAAGTCCTGGGCCTGAGCGTCGCGTTCTGTAACCAGCTAACGAGTTGACCAAGGACGATCATGGCAGGCAGTAAAGAGATACGTACCAAGATCAAGAGCGTTCAAAATACGCGCAAGATCACCAAGGCCATGGAGATGGTGGCCGCATCCAAAATGCGCAAGGCGCAGGAGCGGATGCGTGCTGCCCGTCCCTATGCCGAGAAAATCCGTCGTCTGGCGGCAAATCTTTCGCATGCGCTGGTCACCGACTACCGTCACCCCTTCCTGGTAAAGAGTGCATCGGTGAAGCGGATCGGCCTGATTGTGGTGTCGACCGACAAGGGTTTGTGTGGAGGTCTTAACACCAACATCCTGCGTCTCGCCATGAATTCCATGCGGCGCTGGGAAACGGACGGAGCCAGCGACATTCGCGTGACCTGCATCGGCAACAAGGCGCTGGGTTTCATGCAGCGGCTGGGCGCCAAAGTGGTATCACAGGTAACGCACATGGGTGATACGCCGCACCTCGAGCAGTTGATCGGGCCAATCAAGGTCATGATCGATGCCTATCAGGCCGGTGAACTGGATGCGGTGCACATTGCCTACACGCGCTTCATCAACACGATGAAACAGGAAGCCGTCATCGAGCCGCTGTTGCCGCTCTCGGGCGAACGACTGGGGACGCCGGAAACGGGTTGGGATTATCTCTACGAGCCCGATGCCGAGACGGTGATTGACGATTTGCTGCTGCGCTATGTCGAAGCCCTTATCTACCAGGGTGTGGCGGAAAACATGGCTTCCGAGCAGTCGGCGCGGATGGTGGCGATGAAGGCGGCGACCGACAATGCCGGCAGTGTCATCAAGGAATTGCAGCTCGTTTACAACAAGGCGCGGCAGGCGGCAATTACCAAGGAAATTTCAGAGATCGTTGGCGGTGCGGCTGCGATTGCAGGTTGATCGCCGGTTTGGCGGACGCAAGGATTTAACGGATTTAAGCGAAATTACATTAAGGAAACGACCATGAGCAACGGAAACATCGTTCAGTGTATTGGCGCCGTGGTGGACATCAAGTTCCCCCGCGAGGCCATGCCCAAGGTGTACGAAGCACTGACTCTCGACGAAGCCGAAATGGGCAATGCCGAGGCTGGCTTGACCTTTGAAGTGCAGCAGCAGCTTGGCGACGGCGTGGTGCGCACCATTGCACTTGGCTCCTCCGACGGCCTGCGCCGTGGCATGCAGGTGAAAAAAACCGGCGCCGCGATTTCAGTGCCGGTCGGTATGGGTACGCTGGGCCGCATCATGGACGTGCTGGGTCGGCCGATTGATGAAGCTGGTCCGATTCCATGCGATGAGCTGCGGCCGATTCATGCCAAGGCGCCAAAGTTCGATGAGCTCTCGCCCTCCACAGAGCTGTTGCCCACCGGGATCAAGGTTATTGACTTGGTTTGCCCGTTTGCCAAGGGCGGCAAGATTGGTCTGTTCGGCGGCGCCGGTGTCGGCAAGACCGTGAATATGATGGAATTGATCAACAACATCGCCAAGTCCTACGGTGGCTACTCGGTGTTTGCCGGCGTCGGCGAACGTACCCGCGAAGGCAATGACTTCTACCATGAAATGGAAGAGTCAAAGGTTCTCGACAAGGTCGCCATGGTGTTCGGCCAGATGAACGAGCCTCCTGGCAACCGTCTGCGCGTGGCGTTGACGGGTCTGACCATGGCCGAGAAATTCCGTGATGAAGGCCGCGACATCCTGTTCTTCGTCGATAACATCTATCGCTACACCCTGGCCGGTACTGAAGTGTCCGCGCTGCTCGGCCGTATGCCGTCTGCCGTGGGTTACCAGCCGACGCTGGCCGACGAAATGGGTCGCCTGCAGGAGCGCATCACCTCGACCAAGGTCGGCTCGATCACCTCGATCCAGGCGGTGTATGTGCCTGCCGATGACTTGACCGATCCGTCGCCGGCAACCACCTTTCTGCACCTTGACGCCACAGTCGTGTTGTCGCGTGACATCGCTTCGCTCGGTATCTACCCGGCCGTCGACCCGCTCGACTCCACCTCGCGCCAGCTCGATCCGCTGGTGGTCGGTGAAGAGCATTACAGCGTCGCTCGCCGCGTACAGTCGAATCTGCAGCGCTACAAGGAACTGCGTGACATCATCGCCATTCTCGGCATGGACGAACTGGCGCCGGAAGACAAGCTGGCCGTGACGCGCGCGCGCAAGATCCAGCGCTTCCTGTCGCAGCCGTTCAACGTTGCCGAAGTGTTTACCGGTTCCCCCGGCAAGATCGTGCCGCTGGCCGATACCATCAAGGGCTTCAAGATGATTGTCGACGGTGAGTGCGATGCGCTTCCCGAGCAGGCCTTCTACATGGTCGGCACGATCGAGGAAGCCTTCGAGAAGGCCAAGACGCTTCAGTAAATCGACAGGCTGGATTGCAAAGGGCAGGGGCGTACGGCGCTCCTTGCTCGACGCATGACGGCAAGAGGGGTAAAGTATGGTCATGACTGTTCATGTTGACGTAGTGAGTGCCGAAGCGCAGATATTCTCGGGTCTTGCCGAGTTTGTTGCGTTGCCTGGTGAATCCGGCGAGCTGGGCATTCTGCCCGGCCACATGCCGTTGATGACCCGTATCAAGCCGGGTGCCGTGCGCATCAAGCTGCCTGACAGTAAAGAAGAAGTTGTCTTTGTTGCCGGCGGCATGCTGGAAGTGCAACCCGGACTGGTTACCGTGCTTGCCGATACCGCGATTCGCGGTGCCGATCTGGATCAGGCCAAGGCGCTGGAAGCCAAGAAGAAGGCCGAAGAAGCATTGGCCGATCGGCGCTCGGAACTGGATTACGCGCGAGCCCAGGCGGAACTGGCGGAAGCCATCGCACAGTTGGCAGTAATCGATCAGTTACGCAAGCGTGGCCATTGAGATTCAGCGTCAAGCAGAATAAAAAAGGCAGCCTCGGCTGCCTTTTTTATTCTCTGGACATTGATGCCTGGCCATCAGCGTAGCCTGTCCAGCCTCTTTTCCAGGCGCGCCACATCGTCACGCAAGTGATCGACTGTGACGGAAAAGTCGGCGATGGCAGCACGGCGCGCGATCATCGGCTGTTCCTCAGTGAAATATTCGGCGAGGTTTTCAGCCAGGGCCATCGCCATCTGGTGTTGTTTGGCCACAAACGCTTGCGCCCCGCTGACGAGGCGATGTGCGGCGATGTCACCCAGCCAGCGGGATAGATCCTCTTCGGCATCCCAGCGCAAGTTGCGCATCAGGTCGCTCAAGGCCTGGGCAAAGTCAGCCGAGCCTTCCAGGCGGGCCGCCCGCAGCAAGGCATCCTTGCCCTGCAGGGCCAGCAAGGGAGCCGTCGCCGGCAGGGATATGACTACTTCGGGCACGGCGTCGGCGGGTGCGGCAGCAAGCGTTCCCGTTTCGGTAACACGAAACGCCAACTGCATGAAGGGAAGCCTGATTTGCGCACTGTGCCCTGCAAACGGCACGAGCTTGACACGCGCCCATGTGGCCTGCTCCAGCAAGTGATTAATGGCGACAAAAGCAGGGGCGGGTAGGACGCGCATGGCGGAGCGATCAGGACATTTGCTGGATGCCGGCGACCAGCCAGCCACGGCTGCCATCCACGGGTTTGATCAGGTGCCAGACTTCGGTGAAATCCTCTGGGGCAGCCTGTGCGTCTTCACGCAGCTGGCCGGAAAAGCGCACGCTGACGACATGGCGCGTGGGTTCGGTGGAGACGTCGAGCACGTCGGCGTCCAGCCGAATCACATCGGTTTGCTGGACGCTGTGGCCACGTTCCTGGTACTGCATCTGAATTTCGGCAGCGACTTCAGGCGTGGTGAATTGGCGAATGTCTTCCATGTCGCCGCGGTCGTTGGCGGCCTGGAGACGGATGAAGTTGAGCTTGGCCTGGCGCAGGAAGCCCTCGCTATCGAAATCGGCCGGCAAGCCATCGGCCGCAGTGGCGAAGGGGGCGCTTGCACCGGGCAGAGACACATTCGCCGTCCCGCCAGCGCCGAGTTTTCCGGCATCGAAACGCGGCACATCTCCCGCGCTTTGGGTGGCCGCATACTGTAGCCCGACTGCTGCGGGTTCCCGCTTGCGCAACAGCAGACGCACTACAAACATGACTGCCATTGCAGCCAGGGCGATCAAGAGGAAGTTAGCCATCGCTTCGCCCATACCGAAGTGGGACAGCAATGCAGCCAGGCCGATGCCGGCGGCGAGGCCGGCCAGCGGGCCCAGCCAGCGGCTCATGCCGCCTGCCGGAGGCGCAACCGGCGCAGGCTTGGCTCCTGAAACAGGCGCGGCACTTTGCGCCGGCGCCGCAGCCCGGGGTGGAATCGCTTCACGCTTCATTACCCCGGAGTCGCGGCTCATGCCAAGCGAGCGCCCGCCGCCCAGACGCCGGGCCTCGGCATCGTCGATCAGCAAGCCTGATCCAAGAATCATGGCAACAGCAACAAGCACCAGCTTTTTCATCAAAATTTCCTCAGAATTTGTAGCCGCGGTGCAAGGCCACCACGCCAGCCGTCAGATTGAATACTTCGACACGCTCCAGCCCGGCGCGTTCCATCATGGCCTTGAGCGTGGCCTGGTCCGGGTGCATGCGGATCGATTCGGCGAGATAGCGATACGAATCGGCATCGCCGGCGATTTTTTCGCCCAGCCAGGGCAGCAGCTTGAACGAATACAGATCGTAGGCTTTTTCCAAGGGCTTCCAGACCTTCGAGAATTCCAGCACCAGCAGGCGCCCGCCGGGCCGCAGCACACGCTGCATCTCCGCCAGGGCCTGCTCCTTGTGCGTCATGTTGCGCAGACCGAAAGCCACGGTGACGATATCGAAATGATTGTCGGGGAAGGGCAGCTTTTCGGCATCGCACTGCGCGACTGGCGTCAGCACGCCTTCGTCGAGCAGGCGGTCGCGGCCGACGCCAAGCATGGCGTTGTTGATGTCGGTGAGCCAGACTTCGCCTTGCGGACCGACGCGGCGGACAAAGGCGGAAGAAAGGTCCGCCGTGCCGCCGGCGACATCCAGCACCCGCTCGCCCGGACGGGGCGCCGCCAGCTCGATGGTGAATTTTTTCCACAGCCGATGCAGTCCGGCCGACATGAGATCGTTCATCACGTCGTATTTTTGCGCCACCGAGGAGAACACGCCGGCGACACGCTGCGCTTTCTCGCGTTCGTCGACCTTCTCGAAACCGAAATGGGTTTCGGCCATCAATGGCTCCCGCAGCCGCTTTTTGGCGCTGGCGTGGTGGAATCGACATCGCGACTGGCGCCAGCCGCTTCCAGGCGGCCCAGGTAATCTGCCCACAAGTCAGCGTAATTTGCGCCCAGCGAATACAGCAAGTCCCATGAGTAAATGCCGGTCGCATGACCATCGGAAAACGTCGGCTGCACGCCGTAGTTGCCGACGGGCTCAAGCGCCGTGATCGCGACCTCGCGTTTGCCGGTTTGCAATGTTTCCTGCCCCGGACCGTGGCCGCGGACTTCGGCCGACGGGCTATAGACGCGCAGGAATTCGGCCGGCAACTGAAAATGGCTGCCGTCATCGAAGGCGATTTCCAGCACACACGATTTTTTGTGCAGCGTGATTTCGGTGGGTGTCGGGGTGTTGCGGGCAAGGCCGGACATGGCAGCGGATAGATTTGACTGACGGGCCGCTATCATAGCGCAGCTGGCGCAGGGGCGTGTCATTGGGCGGTGTCACCGAATTGTCATCACGCTGCAATAGACTGGCGCTTTATCTCGATGGAAGAGGAGCCATGGCCGCGACTATTCTCGTAGTGGAAGACGAACCGTCGATCCAGTCACTGATTGAGGTCAATCTGCGCCGTGCCGGGCATGAGGTGATTCTGGCCAGCGATGTTGAAACCGCACGCCGTCTGGTGGGCGCCGCATTGCCGGACCTGATCCTGCTCGACTGGATGTTGCCGGGGTTGAGCGGGATCGACTTTGCCCGCCAGCTGCGGCGCGATGCGCGTACCAAAATGCTGCCCGTCATCATGCTCACGGCGCGTTCCGAAGAGCGCGACAAGGTGGAAGGACTGGACGTCGGCGCCGACGACTACATCACCAAGCCGTTCAGCCCGCGCGAACTGGTGGCGCGCATCAAGGCCGTGCTGCGCCGCCATGCGCCACAGGTGACCGAGGATGCCGTCGAACTGGGCGGCATCAGGCTCGATCCGGTGAGTCATCGCGTGACAGCCGGCAATGAAGACATCGCCTTCGGCCCGACGGAATTTCGCCTGCTGCACTTTCTGATGACTCATCCGGAACGCGTCTATACCCGCACGCAACTGCTTGACCAGGTCTGGGGCGATCACGTCTTCGTCGAGGAGCGGACGGTCGATGTACATATCCGCCGCCTGCGTGCCGCACTCGAAGCGACCGGACACGACAGCCTGGTACAGACCGTGCGCGGCAGCGGTTATCGATTTTCGGCGACATGATAGTGGCATGATGGCGATCTGGATCGAGCTGCTGATGGTTTTGCTGTTGACCGGCAGTGCGGCACTGGTCGGCTGGCTTGCGGGTGATGCGGATGGCGCCGAATTCATGGCGCTGGTTGCGCTGGGCCTTTACATCCTGCGCAATGCACTCTGGATGGCGCGCCTGTTGCGTTGGGCGCGTTCGCCGCTGGATGCGCCGACGCCGAGCGCCCGCGGGGTCTGGGCCGAACTGTTTGAAGTGCTGCACCAGCGGGCGCGCCAGGCGAGCAGGCAAGGCACACTGGCCAGCGAGGAGCTGGCGCGCTTGCAGCGGGCGGCAGAGGCTTTGCCCGAAGGCGTGATCATCCTCGATGGCTTCCGTGCCGTGGAATGGATGAACCATGAGGCGGAATCCTGCCTCGGCTTGCGCTCGGCCGATATCGGCAGCCGTATTACCCATCTGCTGCGCGAGCCACAGTTGCTGGCTTATCTCGACAGCTCGCCGCGCCAGTATGCCCCGCTTCTGCTGCAAACCCAGCGCTGTCCCGGCCGTGCCTTGCAGATTCAGGCCGTGCCGTTTGCGGCGGGCCGGACCTTGCTGATGGTGCGCGATGTGACGCAGCTGGAGAAACTGGCCACCATGCGCCGCGATTTTGTGGCGAATGTCTCGCATGAGCTCAAAACGCCGCTCACCGTCGTTCTCGGCTTCATCGAAACGGCGAGTGATGCCCTGGCCGATGGCACGCCGGAAGAAGCGGCCAACTACCTGGCCACGGCGACGGAGCAGGCGCAGCGCATGCAGCATCTGGTCGATGACCTGTTGATGCTCTCCTCGCTGGAAACCGATGCGCCGCCGGTGGAGGAGGAGATTGACATGGCGACACTGCTGGCTGAACTGCGGACGGAGGCCGAGGTGCTCTCCGCCGGCCGCCACCGCATCGCGCTCAATGCCGAAGGGCCGCCCGGTCTGCTTGGCAGTGCGCGCGAGGTACGTTCGGCGCTGGGCAATCTGGTGACCAATGCCGTGCGCTACACCCCGCCGGGCGGGGTAATCAAGTTATCCTGGACAGCCAGTGCCGCTGCAACACGCGGTGCGCGGTTCACCGTGACAGATACCGGGCCGGGCATCGCGGCCGAACATCTGCCGCGGCTGACCGAGCGCTTTTACCGGGTCGATCGCGGCCGTTCGCGCGAAGTGGGTGGCACCGGTCTCGGCCTCGCCATCGTCAAGCATGTGCTCGAGCGGCACCAGGGTTTGCTCGAAATCGACAGCGAAGTCGGTAAAGGCTCAACGTTCAGCGTGATATTTCCGGCGCAACGCGTGATAGTCGAGCGCGCTGGCGTCACCGCGGACTGATTTGGCGGCGGTCGCTCATGGCCTGGCCGAGGCGGGCGAGGTCATCAGGACCCAGCAGACGCGCGGCCATCGGCAACAGCTCTCTGTTCTCGCGTTCGATGTGTGCCCGGTAGGCGGCAGTGAATGCCGTTACCGTGTCTGCAAACGACACAGCCGGCGGCGTTTCGCCAGCGCCGACTTTTTCCAGCAGCGACTGAAGGCGCTGCCAGTGGCCGGCGAGGCTGCAATGCTCGGCGGCAAGGCTTTCCGTCAGCGCACGCAGGCAGATTGCATCCGAGCCGGCCACTGCTTCGAACAAGGCAGGGAATAGATCGATTTCTTCATCGGCATGGTGATTTACTGCGGCGGTCGTGAAATAACGGATAACGCCGCTCGCCGCCGTACGCGCGGCGGGATCGGCGCCATTGACAGGGAGATGCGAGGCCAGCCGTTGCAAGGTGGCGCACTGCCGCTCGATGCGCTCATGGCAGGCTGCAAGGACCTGCAGCGGCTCATCCATGCCGGCCGCGGGATTCGGGAAGCCGGGCAGGGAGCTCACGGGTTTTCGTTTTTCCCGGCGCGCGCCGCCAGATAGCGGGCGGTAATGTCGCGGCCGCTGGCGATTACACCGCAGACTGCGCCTTCTGTCCCCGGTACCAGGCCGAAAGCGATTTCGAGATACAGGGCATGGCCGTTCTTGTGTACCGCACGCGTCGTCAGTGCCTTGCCGCCGAGCCGGGTGTGGCCGCTGTCCACGGCGCGGCGAAAACCGTCATGGTGCGCTTGCCGCAGGCGCTCTGGAATGATGAAGTCGAGCGGACAGCCCAGCACCTCGGTGCGGGAGTAGCCGAACACCTCTTCGGCGCGGCAATTCCAGAAGCGGATGATTTCGTCGGTATCGACGAAAATTATCGCATCCGGAGCATGCTCAAGAATGGCGAGGGCGAGTGATGGCTCCATGCGAACCAAGAATAGCATGGAGGGAAGGCCGGTGCTGATGAGGCAACTGGCGCTACAAGGCGGCCGTAACAAAAAACGGGCGCTTGCGCGCCCGTTGTGCTGCGGATGACGAGAAGCTGATAATCAAAAGGCGTGAGCGATACCGAAAGTCAGGGCAGACAGTTTGGTGTCGTTGCCGGTGATACCGGTCTTGCCATCGCCGAAGTCGTAGCCCTTGGTGGAAATGTTGCCGGCCACGGTGCCGGTGCGGCTGTCGTTCTTCAGATAGGCGTAGTGGGCGGTGAGCGTGGTGCGCTTGGACAAGCTGTGCTCATAGCCCAACACCCAGAACTTGGCGCCGGTGTCAGACAGGTTGGGTTGGCCGGTCAGGCTGCCGCTCAGGTCGTTGGCGCGATAGTACTGGGCCAGAACCTTGCCGTTGGCAGTGACTTTATAAGTGCCGCCAATGCCCCATACATTCTGCTTGAGATTGGCGGTGCTGCCGTCGGCCTTGGTGTGGCCGATGATGGCACGGATACTGGCATCGCCGAAGGTATACATACCGGCAAGACGGGTTTCGGTGGCATCTGAATCAAGCCCGGTCACAAAAGTACCGTTTCCGGTCTTGTTCTTTTCGCTCAGTTTGCCGTGGGTGAGTCCGGCAAACAGGGGGCCGTTATCGTAGGTCAGGCCAAGCTCTACGAGCGACGTGTTGGTGCCGGTCGCTGTGTCATCCTTGTTCTCGTTGGCCTGATACTGAACTGTCGCCTCGAAGCCGGAGAACTTCGGCGAGACATAAGCGATGGAGTTGGCATAACGGTCGTCGAAATACTTGCCACGGCCGCCCAGCTTGCCAAGCAGCGCGGTGTTGTCGCCAACACCTTCACTGTAGGCGACGACATCGACCTTGCTCAGAAGATTGCGATTCGGGCCGCTGAAGTAACCCAGCTTGACGGTACCCAGGTCGTTGCTCTTGAGGCCGACAAAGCTGTCGCGGGCGCTGCCGAAAAGGTTGGTTGACTCGCCGCCATCGAGAATAATTTTGGTTTCATACTGGAAAACGGCACTGAGGCCGTTGCCAAGATCCTCCGCACCCTTGAAGCCAAGACGCGAGGCGTTCGAGGTGACGCGGTTGTAGTTCGGGGCGCCACGGGCCGCGTTGCTGCCGCTGACGTTGATGAAATCATAGGAGGCATAGGCCAGGCCATAGACCGTGACATTGGATTGCGCGGAGGCGGTGCCGGAAAGGCCGGCAAGACTGGCGATGGCCAGTGCGATGAGTTTTTTCTGCATGGTGGTAACCCCTGAAAGTTGGAAAACGCCGTCAATAAAAGCGCCACGTGTCGGCCTCTACCGACGGCTGGCGCAGTTTAGTAAGCGATTGTTACGGGGCTGTAACAGAAATATGACAGGGGGACTACGCAAACGGACTACAAAGAGACTATCGAGGATGCTGGCCTATTTTTCGTAGCTGCAGCGCTCGAATGCGCCGCCGTGGTCAAGCAGGTGGGTGAGCCGGAGGCGCTCGCTATCTTGCCGCATGATTTCGATCTCGCGGCCGAGGCGGAAACTTCCGGCTGGCAGGATGATGCTCTGCTCCTGTGTGGCACCGGCATCGCCGGCCAGCAGCAGGCAGGGTTGCCAGGAGCTGATGGGCGGATCGAGCAGGCGGGCGGCAGCGGGCTCTGCGCTGCCGTGAAAGAGCTTTACCCCGAGGTTCATGTTGAGTCCGTCCGGACACAGCACCCAGCGCACGGCGCCGACCGTGAATCCGGTCGCCGGCAGGCGGCGAATGGCAATCAGCATGCCCGCGCCGATGCGGGTATTGGCTTGCAGCGGCCGGGTCAGTTGCAGACCGCCGAGCGACTCATCAGCCAGTCGGCCATTGTCCATCAGCTCGACCTGTTCAATCGCAGACTCTGCACCCGAGCTGGCCTGGCTATGTCGACGGCCGCCAAAGGTCTCCATCTCCTCGCGCTCGCGGCGCAAGGCGGCATCGTCCTGGGCCGGCGGCTGGAACAGGCGGCGATCAGAAAGCTGGAAATAAACGGCGTTGATGCCGACCACGAATTCACATCCGGCGCTGGCCGGATTGCCTACCGCCTGGCGCGGATGCTGGCGCGGTATGCCGCCCTGGCACCAGCGTTGCAGCAGGCGCGCAAGCAGCTGCCCCGCCGCAGGCTGGGTGACATCATCGCCGAGTTGCAGATCGGCCGGGGTGCGGTTTTTCTGGAGCAGGTCGATGCGGGCGCTGAGGCTGGTGCGCAGCGCCGTGGTTTCCAGCCAGCGGCCATGCCGTGCGCCCGGCCGAGGCAGATAGCCCGCCGGACGGTCGGCCGCCAGGTCGACCCAGAGCGGCAGGGCGCGATTGCGTATGCCTTCCGGAGCAGCGGACAGCAATTCGATCTTGCTGCCCCAGCGCCGCGCCCAGCGGGCGATCCAGGCAATATGACGCACGGGCAGCTCGAACAGGCTGGCGGCATGCAGCAGATGACACTCGGCGAAGGCAGCCTGCGGGGTGGTGGGCAGATTGCCATGACGCAAGGGGTCTTTGACGACTTCCCTGGACAGCCTGGCGGCTTCGATGCTGGCGAAAATTTGATTGAGCTTTTGCCAGTAGGCGGACGGCGGCAAATATTCGGCATGAATCAGGGAGCACTGCCAGTCGGCCAGCACCGCCAGCGTGCGCTGCGCAATGCGTGCGGTCACGGCGGTCGCGGGGCCTTTCGCCGAGGCCGCGAGGCAGTGCAGATAATTCGTCAGCAGTGACTGCCAGAGTGCTTGCGTGCTGTCCAGCGCGGCCTTTTCCGACGGGGTCAGCGGCAACGCCCGGGCGGTGAATTTTTGCGCCATGTCTTCCTGCACGTCGAGCAGCGGGCCGCGCAAGACCTCCAGAATGGCAAAGCGTTCATCTTCGGCCAATGTGTAACGACTCAACAGGGAAAGCTGTTGTTGCAGTTCGGCCTGCGTGCTGACCGGATTGGCCAGCGTCCGCTTTGCCAGCCAGTCTTCGCAGGTGCGCCGCGTGGAAAAGGCGGGCGGCTGGGCGGACGAGGTGACGGGAACGTCAAAATTCATGGCAATGATGTACCGGAATACGGTTGTTTCAGGTGCTGCAACAGGTGCGCCGCAAGTGTAGCCGAAGGCGGCTGCGGCCGTGTCGGGGCCGGACGACAGCCGGTGGCCCAGATCGGCGCCGGGAAATGACTGTCGTCATGCCAGCGCGGAATCACATGCCAGTGCAGGTGTGGCACCGCGTTGCCCAGGCTGGCCAGGTTGATCTTGTCCGGACGCATGACAGCGCGCAGAGTGCGCTCAACGGCCAGCACCACATGCAGCAAATGGGCGGCGTCGGCCGCCGCCAGGTCGCTCATCTCGGCCACATGCGCTTGCCAGATGACGCGGCAGAAACCGGGAAAGTCGCGGCCTTCGTCGCCCGTGACGCGGATCACCCGGCAACGGCCATCGGCCCACAGCAACTCGCCGCCCTCGTCGCGGCACAGGACGCAGCCGGCGACGGACATCGCTCAGGCAACCCCTGCCGCGTTCACAGCAGCACCCGCTCTATGCCGCCGGTATTGGCGGCGCGGACATAGTTTTCCAGCCAGTCGGGGCCGAGAATCGACTTGGCCATCTCGACCACGATGTAGTCGGCCGTGGTGCCCGCGTCGTCATCGTAGCGCGACAGCCCCTGCAGGCAGGAAGGGCAGGAGGTGAGGATTTTTACCGCCACCGGTGTGGCATTCGCCGTGCCGCCATCCGCTACGGCGAGGAGACCTGCCCGCGAAGCGGAAAGTTCAGGTCTGCAAAGCTGAGCGTTTTTTGCTCGACCGCCTTGTAGCGCAGTGGCTTCATCAGCGCCGACTTTACGGAGCGTCGCCGCCCCCTTTTCGATTTCCTCCTGCTTGCGGAACCGCACCTGGGTCGAGATGTCCGGCCGGGTCGCCGCCAGCGTGCCCGACTCGCCGCAGCAGCGGTCGTTCAGATCCACGCGCTGCCCCATCAGCGCATTGGCCACCTTGATTCCCGAATGGTGTTTCATCGGCGTGTGACAGGGCTCGTGATACATGTACTGCACGCCCTTGATACCATCGAGCTGGATGCCTTTTTCATACAGCCATTCGTGGATGTCGACCAGCCGGCAGCCGGGGAAAATCTTGTCGAATTCGTATTTCAGCAACTGGTCCATGCAGGTGCCGCAGGACACCACCACGGTCTTGATGTCGAGGTAGTTGAGCGTGTTGGCGACGCGGTGGAACAGCACCCGGTTGGCCGTGGTGATGGCCTGGCCCTTGTCCTCAAATCCGCTCGAGGTCTGCGGATAACCGCAGCACAAGTAGCCGGGCGGCAGCACCGTGGTGGCGCCGGCATGCCAGAGCATGGCCTGCGTGGCGAGGCCGACCTGCGAGAACAGGCGCTCGGAACCGCAGCCGGGGAAGTAGAACACGGCCTCGGCATTCTCCGTCGTCTGCTTTGGATTGCGGATCACCGGAATCAGCGTGTCATCCTCGACGTCGAGCAGGCCGCGCGCGGTGCGTGCCGGCACGTTGCGCGGCATCGGCTTGTTGATGAAATGAACCACCTGCATCTTGACAGTCGGCTTGCCCAGCGTTGCCGGCGGGTGTTTGACGCTGTCCTGAATCAGGCCCAGGGCCTTGCCCATCCGGTGCCCCAGGCGCTGCGCCTGGTAACCCAGCTTGATCATGCCGCCACGGATCAGTTTGATCGTTGCCGGGTCGGTGGCGTTGAGGAAGGCCATCGCGGCGAAGGTGCCGGGGTTGAACTTCTTCTTGCCCTGCTTGCGCAGGAAGTTGCGCATCGCGATCGAGACGTCGCCGAAGTCGATATCCACCGGGCAGGGCGTCACGCATTTGTGGCAGACCGTGCAGTGATCGGCGACATCGGCAAATTCGTCGAAATGCTGGAGCGAAATGCCGCGTCGCGTCTGCTCCTCGTAAAGAAATGCCTCGATCAGCAGCGAGGTGCCGAGAATCTTGTCGCGCGGCGAATACAGCAGGTTGGCACGCGGAACATGGGTCGAGCACACCGGCTTGCACTTGCCGCAGCGCAGGCAATCCTTGATCGAATCCGAAATCTTGCCGATCTCGGATTGCTCCATGATCAGCGATTCGGTGCCGAGCAGCGAGAACGACGGCGTGTAGGCGTTGGCCAGGTCGCCGCCGGGCAACAGCTTGCCGCGGTTGAAGCGGCCTTCCGGGTCGATGCGCTGTTTGTAGTCGCGGAACGGCGCAATCTCGGCATCTTCGAGAAATTCCAGCTTGGTGATGCCGATCCCGTGCTCGCCGGAAATCACGCCGCCGAGCGACTTGGCCAGCGCCATGATGCGCACCACGGCCGCGTTGGCGGTGGCGAGCATCTCGTAGTTCTCGGAATTGACCGGAATGTTGGTATGCACGTTGCCGTCGCCGGCGTGCATGTGCAGGGCAACGAAGACGCGGCCCTTGAGCACTTCCTTGTGTTTTGCGATGAGGGCGTCGAGCAGCGGCCGGAAAGCGGCGCCGTCGAAAATGACCTCGAGGCCGGCCTTCAGTTCCAGCTTCCACGACGCGCGCAGGCGATAGCTCTGGAGGTCGTCGAAATAGCGGTCGAGCTCGTCGAGGTACGCCTGCCAGCGCCCGCGTACGTCGCGCACCAGCTCCAGCGCCCGCTCGCGGCGGTCACCGAGCAGCACCTCCTTGTCGAGGCCGGTATCGCCGACGGTCAGCGGCAGCTCGCCCTGCAGCAGTTCGATCAATGCCGCGCAGAGCGTCAGCTTGTTGTCGAGTGAAAGCTCGATGTTGATGCGCTCGATGCCATCGCAATAGTCGCCCATGCGCGGCAGCGGAATCACCACGTCCTCGTTGATCTTGAAGGCGTTGGTGTGGCGCGAGATGGCGGCGGTGCGGCCGCGGTCGAGCCAGAATTTCTTGCGTGTTTCCGGGCTCACGGCGATGAAGCCTTCGCCGCTGCGGGCGCTGGCCAGGCGCACGACTTCGGAGGCGGCGGCCATCACCGCCGTCTCGTCAGCGCCGACAATATCGCCGATCAGCACCATCTTCGGGCGGCCGTGCCGCTTGGCCTTGGTGGCGTAACCGACGGCCTTGATGTAACGCTCGTCCAGATGCTCGAGTCCGGCCAGCAAGGCGCCGCCGGGGCGGGTTTTCAGGTAGTCGGTGATCTCGACGATCGAAGGCACGGCATCCCGCACCTGGCCGAAGAATTCGAGGCAGACGGTGCGCGTGACCGGCGGCATCTTGTGCAGAATCCACACCGCCGAGGTGATGATGCCGTCGGTGCCTTCCTTCTGCACGCCGGGAATGCCGGCGAGAAACTTGTCGGTCACATCCTTGCCCAGCCCCGCCTTGCGGAAACGCTGGCCGGGCACGCGGATGATTTCTTCGTCGAGCTTGTGGCTGCCGGTTTCGTCGTAACGGGTGAGGCGGAAGACAACCTGTTCCTGGTCGTGGATCTTGCCGAAGTTGTGGTTCAAGCGTTCCACGTCGAGCCAGTGACCGTCGGGCGTGACCATGCGCCACGAAGCCAGGTTGTCGAGCGCCGTGCCCCACAGCACCGCCTTCTTGCCGCCGGCATTCATCGCGATGTTGCCGCCGATGCAGGAGGCATCGGCCGAGGTCGGGTCGCAGGCGAAGACAAAGCCGGCATTCTCGGCGGCTTCCATCACGCGCCGGGTGACGACGCCGACGCCGGTGCGCACCGTGGCGTAATCGCGTTCGGCATCCGGCAGGCGCTGCATGGCCACGGCACCGAGATCGATCAGCTTTTCCGTGTTGATGACGGCCGAATATGGATCGAGCGGCACTGCGCCGCCGGTATAGCCGGTGCCGCCGCCACGCGGGATGATGGTGAGGCCGAGTTCGATGCAGCCCTTCACCAGCGCGGCGATTTCTACTTCGGTGTCGGGTTTCAGCACCACGAAGGGAAACTCGACGCGCCAGTCGGTGGCGTCTGTCACATGCGTGACACGCGAGAGGCCGTCAAAACAGATGTTGTCGCGGCGAGTGTGACTCTGGAAGCGTTTCACCACCTCCTTGCGCCGCCGGGCGGTGTCGTCGAACCATTGCTCGAAGGCATCGACGGCGACAAAGGTCGCCTGCAGCAATTGCGCGACGCGTTCGTTGCCTTCGCGGCGGCGTTCGATCTCGCCCAGGCGGTGGCGCAGCGCCCCGACCAACGCGCTGCGCCGTTTGCGGTTGGCCAGCAGGTCATCTTCCAGATAGGGATTGCGGCGCACCACCCAGATGTCGCCCAGAACCTCGTACAACATGCGCGCCGAGCGGCCGGTGACGCGTTCCGTGCGCAAGCCGGTGAGCGTTTCCCAGGCCGCGCTGCCGAGCAGGCGAATCACGATCTCGCGGTCGGAGAAGGAGGTGTAGTTGTATGGAATCTCGCGCAGGCGGGCGTTCATGGTGGCGGCACGACAAAGTAATCAAGCCCGCATTTTAGGGCATCGTACTGCTGTCCGGCAGACAACATGGCCCTATGGACGTCAAGGAGAAAGCCGGTACGGCTGCCGCCGCCCGGGGATTGGCTCTAAACTGCGCCCTCCAGGATTGGCAATGGCGAGGTCATGATGAAGGAAACCCCATTCGGCACCGGCGGTGGTATCGGTCGCCTGCTCGCTGCGGCGCGCAATTCATGGCAGGGGCTGCGGCTCGCCTGGCGGCTGGAGGCAGCCTTTCGCCAGGAGCTGCTGCTGGTGACGGTGCTGTTGCCTTTCGCCCTCTTGCTGCCATTGACGGCGATCGAGCGGGTGTTGCTGATTGCTTCGCTGCTGCTGGTGCTGATCGTCGAGCTGCTCAATTCTGCCGTCGAGGCGGTGGTCGACCGCGTCTCGCTGGAGTATCACGAGCTCTCCGGGCGGGCCAAGGATATCGGCAGCGCGGCGGTGCTGCTGACGCTGCTGCTGATGGCCTGTACCTGGGGTCTCATCCTCTGGCCGCAAGTATCGGCGTGGCTGAAGTAACAACGCCCATCCGCACGCCAGGCGCACCTCCGGCGCCGCGCTCGCTGCCGCGCGAGCTGCTGCACCTGGCGTGGCCGACGCTGATTGCGCAGATCGCCGTGATGGGCAGCGGCGTGATCGATACCGTGATGGCCGGCCACCTCTCGGCGCTCGATCTGGCGGCGGTCGGCATCGGCGCCAGCATCTATGCCACCGTTTTCGTCACTGCGATGGGCGTGCTGCTGGCACTGATTCCCGTGGTGGCGCATCACTATGGCGCGCGCCGCCTGGCCGCGATCGGTGCCGACGTGCGGCAGAGCCTCTGGCTGGCGCTGATCCTTGCCGCCGGCGCGGTGTGGCTGCTGCGTCATCCCGAGCCGTTTCTCGCCCTCGCCCGCATCACGCCGGAAGTCGAGCTCAAGGTGCGCGCCTATCTTGGCGCGCTGTCCTTCGCCGTTCCCGGTTATCTGCTGTTCCGCGTGTTTTACGGCTTTGCCAGCGGCATCGGCCGGCCGCGTCCGGTGATGCTGTTCAACCTCGCCGGCTTGGCATTGAAAGCGCCGCTCAACTGGGTTTTCATGTACGGCCACTTCGGGATGCCGGCGCTGGGCGGCCCCGGCTGCGGCTGGTCCTCGGCGGTGATCGCCTGGAGCCTGGCGCTGGCGGCCTGGAGCTGGTGCCGGCGCGAGGAAAGTTTCGCGCCCTATGAGATTTTCAGCCGCTTCGACTGGCCGCAGCAGGCGGCGCTGAAAGAGCTGCTGCGGCTGGGGATTCCCACCGGCATCACCTTTCTGGTGGATGTCACCGCATTCACCTTCATGGCCCTGTTCATCGCCCGCCTCGGCCCGGTGATGTCGGCTGCGCACCAGATCGCCGCCAATGTCGCCGTGTTCCTGTTCATGGTGCCGATGGCACTGGGCAGCGCGACCGGCGTCATTGTCGGTCAGGCGCTGGGTGCGGGAGAAAGTCGGCGCTCGCGACACGCCGGCCTGCTTGGACTGGCGGTGGCGGCGACGTTTGGCCTGGTGCTGGGCGCGGTGATTTACCTTGCTGCCCTGCCGCTGGCACGCCTCTATACACCCGATGCGACGGTTGCCGCGCAGGCCGCCGCGCTGCTCGCACTGGTCGCTTTCTATCATGTCGCCGACACCGTGCAGGCGGTGATGGCGCAGGTGCTGCGCAGTTACAAACGGGCGCTGGCGCCGATGCTGATTTATGCCGTGGCGCTGTGGGGCGTCGGCCTCGGCGGCGGCTACCTGCTGGGACTGACCGATGTCTTCGGCCCGTCACGCGGCGCCGCCGGTTTCTGGCTGGCGGCAGTGGCCAGCCTGGTGGTGGCCGGGATCGGTGTGACCGGGTATTTTTTGCGCATCTCGGCGCATCCTGTCCTGCCCAAGTCTTTTTCGGGAAGGTGATGCTTTCCGAAGCGGGTTCCGGGTGTTCGTATCAAAAATTGATGCCAGTCAATAAATTTGCAAGAAATTGCGCGTAGTCTCCTTGGTAACTGAAAAGCTTGCTTTCGGCTGCCGGCAACCAGGTACGACAGGCGGTCATAAAAAAAAGGGTGGGTTCCATGAGTGATAAACAACAACAGACAACGGCAGATGAAACTCCGGCCGAGCCGGGCCGGCGCAAGTTTCTGGGTTCTGCCGCAGTGGTCGGGCTGGCCGGCGCCGGTTTGGGCTTGGCGGCCTGCAACAAGGAGGCCGACAAGGCTCCGGCCGCCGTAGTGCCGGGCAAGGATGCCGCCGGCAAAACGGCCGTTGCCGGCGCGCATGCCAGTGGCGAAGTCAAGCCGGGGCAGTTGGACGATTACTACATCATGTCCAGCGGCGGACATTCGGGTGAAGTGCGGATATACGGCGCACCCTCGGGTCGTACCATCAAGCGCATCCCTGTATTCAACATCGATCCCATGGTGGGCTGGGGCATCACCAACGAATCGAAAAAAATCATCGGCGTCAAGCCGGACGGCAATCCGAAATATCGTACCGGCGACACGCACCATGTGCACGGTTCCTACACGGACGGCACCTACGACGGCAAGTATTTCTGGACCAACGACAAGCTCAACAACCGTCTGGCGCGCATCCGCGGCGATTACATGGAATGCGACAAGATCACCGAGATTCCCAATGTGCAGGGTTTCCACGGCATGTTTCCGGACAAGTGCGATCCGCTCGATGCCAAGATCAACCACACCACCCGTGTCTTCTGTGGCGGGGAATTCAATACGCCATTCGTGACCCGCGGACCGGGTGTCAGGGACATCAAGAACTATGCCTCGCTGGCCACCTGCGTCGATGCCGAAACCATGGAAATCCGCTGGCAGCTCAAGCTCGACGGCAACATGGATTTGTGCGCCACATCGTATGACGGCAAGCTGGCGGCGTTCAACCAGTACAACAGCGAGAACGGTGTGATCCTGGGTGACATGATGTCCGCCGAACGCGATGGCTGCGTCTTCCTCAACATCGAACGCATCGAAGCGGCACTCAAGGCGGGCAAGTTCGTCACCCTTGGCGATTCGAAGGTGCCGGTGATCGACGGCACCAAGGCGGCGAATGCCGATCCCAAGACTGCGCTGACCTGCTATGTGCCGGTGCCGAAGAATCCGCACGGCGTGAATATCACGCCCGATGGCAAGTATTTCGTCTGTGCCGGCAAGCTCTCGCCCACCGCGACGGTGATCGCGCACGAGCTGGTGCTGAAATGGTTCGACGGCGGGCTCAAGGAGCCGCGTGAGACCGTCGTCGCCGAACCGGAAATCGGGCTGGGGCCGTTGCACACCGGTTTCGACGGCCACGGCAATGCCTACACTTCGCTCTTTCTTGACAGTCAGGTCGTCAAGTGGAACATCGACAAGGCCATTGCCCAGTTCAAGGGCGACAAGCAGGCGCAGGTGGTGCTCGACCGCATCGATGTGCATTACCAGCCAGGCCACGGCTACACCTCGATGGGCGAGACCAGGGAGGCCGACGGCAGGTATTTCAACTCGGGCAACAAGTTTTCCAAGGATCGTTTCCTGCCGGTGGGGCCGCTGCACGTCGAGGCCGAACAGTTGATCGACATCACGGGTGCAAAGATGGTGCTGCTGCACGACCATACGGCCTATCCCGAACCGCACGATGCGATCATCGTGCGGCGCGACAAGATCAAGACCAAGCAGATCTACACCATGGACGAGTTTCCGCATGCGGTGAAGGATGCCAATGCGGCGGGCGTCGAACGCAAGGGTAACAAGGTCACCGTGCGCCTGATGGGTGTTGCTCCAAACTTCAGCATGAACGAGTTCACGGTGAAGAAGGGTGACGAAGTGACGATCATCCTGACCAACCACGACAAGGTCGAGGATCTGGCCCACGGTTTCGGTCTGGAGCAGTACGACATCAACTTCATCGTCAACCCCCAGCAGACCGCCTCGGTCACCTTCAAGGCCGACAAGCCGGGGATGTTCTGGTACTACTGCACGCATTTCTGTCATGCTTTGCATCTGGAGATGCGCGGCCGCATGATTGTCGAGGCCTGATCCGGCTGCACCAGAAAGAAGCGGGGCGCCAAGACCCCGCCTTTTCTCCGACCCTGTTCCCGATCGAATCATGAGATTCCCGCGCTCCCTGCTTTGGCTGGGCAATGTGCTGCTCGCCCTGCTGTGGTCGGCGGCCGGTTTCGCCGGTTCCTATGATGCACCGCTGCCGCCGCAACTGGCCAGCGACCCTGATCTCTGCGCGTATGCACCGTGCCGTGAGGTGATGCCGGGCGCCGACAGTTTTTCCCTGCGCAAGGGACGACCCGGCTACGTCGAGGCTTACAGGATCAGGGACGAGTACGAGAAGGCGGGGCGCGATGGCCGCAAGGACCAGGAGGACGAACACCAGGAGGGGGAACGGGAGGAGCGCGAGCACGGCGAGTTGATCGGCTACGTTTTTTTGTCCACCGACATCGTCGATATTCCGGCGTATTCGGGCAAGCCGATGGTTACTCTGATCGGGATGGATACGCGCGGCATTATCCGTGGCGTGCGAGTCCTCAAGCACAGCGAACCAATTCTGCTGGTGGGCATTCCCGAAGCGCAGCTTGATCGCTTCATCGCCCAATACATCGGCAAATTTGCCGGCGCCAAGGTCGAGATCGGCACCTCGCTGGCGGGGAGCGGACGCATCGGGCTCGACGCAATCAGCGGCGCGACGGTCACCGTCATCGCCGAGAACCAGACGATCATGCGCAGCGCCTATGCCGTTGCGCGCCAGGTGGGGATCGTCAAGGCCGTACCGAGGGCCGCGGCGCGATTCACGGCGCTGAATGATGCGCCCGACTGGAACGCCATGGTCAGGGAAGGCGCAATCGAGCGCCTGACGGTGAAGCCCGGCGACCTTGGGTTGCCGGAGACGGGCGAGCCCTACATCGACATGTATTTCGGCTATCTGAATGCACCGGCCATCGGCCGCGCCATGCTCGGTGCGGACGGCTATGCCCGCTTGATGGCAGACCTGAAAGCCGACGAACATGCAATCTTCATCGTGGCCAATGGCCTCGGCTCGTTCAAGGGCTCGGGTTTCGTACGTGGTGGCATCTACGATCGCATCCAGGTGCTGCAGGAGATAGACAGCTTCACCTTTCGCGACACCGATTACCTGAATCTCTACCGGATCGAGGCGGCCGGTGCGCCGTCGTTTCGCGAATCGGGCATTTTCATCATCCGCAATCCGGCATTTTCCGCCGCCTATCCGTGGCACATGGTGTTTCTCGGCAACAAGATGGATCGCGAGACCCGCGTCAAGAGCTTTGTCAATTTCGAGCGCGAGTACTGGCTGCCGGCACGCTACCTCGAAGGTGGGCGACCCGCAGTGAGTCAGCCCGAGCCAGCCTGGCAAGCGATCTGGAAAGCAAAGCAGGTCGAAATCGCAATCTTCCTGCTGCTGCTGGCTGCTACCGCAACCGTCTATGGTTTGCGTGACCATCTGGTGCGACGTGCCACGCACAAGGACAAGCGCTGGGTGTCGTGGCCGAAATATGCAATTTGGACGGCCAGTATCGGCTTTGTCGGTTTCTATACCATGGCGCAGCCCAGCATTACCCAGGTGCTGACCTGGTTCCATGCGCTGGCCTTCGAGTGGAAGTGGGAACTGTTTCTCTCCGATCCGCTGATTTTCATCTTCTGGTGGTTTCTCCTCGGTACGACCCTGGTCTGGGGGCGCGGCTTGTTCTGTGGCTGGTTGTGCCCGTATGGCTCGCTGTCCGAGATCGCCTTCAAGCTGACGCGTGCCACACCGCTGCGCCGCTTCCAGTTCGAACTGCCGCAGCGCCTGCATGACAAGCTGAAGTGGACCAAGTACGCGGTTTTCGCCGGCCTGCTCGCGGTATCGTTCTGGTCCATGGGCGCCGCCGAACAACTGGCCGAGATTGAACCGTTCAAGACCACCTTCCTGGTCGGGGTCTTGAACCGTTCCTGGCCCTTCGCGCTTTACTTCGTCGCGCTGCTGGTGCTGTCGATGTTCACCGAGCGACCGTTCTGCAAGTACCTGTGTCCGCTCGGTGCCGGACTGGCGATGCCGACCACCTTCCGCTGGTTCGGACTCAAGCGCAAGGCGGAATGCACCACCTGTCATGCCTGCCAGGCCGGCTGCGGGCCGCAGGCGATCGCCGACGACGGCCGCATCGACCCACGCGAATGCCTGCTGTGTCTGGATTGCCAGATACTCTACTATGATGACCATGGGTGTCCGCCGCTGGTGCAGGAACGCAAGCGGCGGGGCAAGGCGGGCCTGCCGTTGACCCCGATCGCCGGCAACGGTTACTACATCCCGATCAAGCCGGTGCCGGCCGATAAACCTGCGCAGGATGACGTCACATGAGCGAAACACACGATCTGCCCACGATGCTGCCGCACTACGCTGCAGACAACAGCCGCATGGCCTGGATCGGCCGCGAGATTTGGGATCACCTGTGGCCCTGGAGCCGGCGCGGCTTCGGTCGCCATCGCTTCCTGCTGGCGCTCTCCGGCGGCGCGGCGACGGCGGTCGCAGTGGTCTGGCTGCTCGCTGCCGCAGGCCGCATCGGCCCATCGGTGGTGATTGGCTGGTGGGTTGGCTGGAGCGTGTTCGAAGTTCTGGTGCGGATGGAGTCGAAGCCCTACATCAAGGAGGGGCCGTGGTGGGGCCGCCACTACCGACGCGCGAATTTGATGGACATGATCTGCTATGTCTCCTTCAAGAACCTGCTGCTCGGCGCACTGCTGTTTCTTGCATTGCATGCCGTCGGCGTGCTCGATTTTCTGCAGCGGTTGCCGGCCCTCGACTGGCTGTATCGGTGAGCATGGCTCCTGTCGCCGCCATGAAAACTCGGCGCTGGCAAGGCGCCGCGCTGCTGGGCTTTTGTCTTGCGGGGCCGGCCATCGCCGCCGAATGGATCGTACATCCGGGCGCGTCGGTCGCCGCTGCCATCAGCACGGCTGCCGCCGGCGACACGGTTACTATCAGGCGAGGGTTGTACGCCGAGCATCTGATACTCGACAAACCGCTGACGCTGCGCGGCATCGGCCGACCGACGCTCTCCGGCGAGGGCGTTGGCGACGTGATCCGGGTCAAGTCGGCGGACGTCACCATCGAGGGCCTGATCGTCCGCGACAGCGGCGCCGACCTTACCGCGCAGAACGCCGGCATTTATGCCGAACCGGGTTCGGATCGCCTCGCGGTGCGCAACAATGTGCTGGCCTACAACCTGTTTGGCCTCTGGATTGAGAAGCTCAAGAACCCGGAAGTCACGGGCAACCTGATTACCGGCAAGCGCGACCTGGACTCGGCCCAGCGCGGCAACGGCATCCAGCTCTACAACACCGAAGGCGCCCGCATCGTCGGCAACACCATCAGCTTCGCGCGCGACGGTATCTATGTCGACCTTTCCAATCACGCCATTTTCCGCGGCAACAAGATGCACCACCTGCGCTATGGCACGCATTACATGAATTCCAACGATAACCTGTGGGAAGACAACGAAAGCTACCGCAACCGCGGCGGTCTGGCCCTGATGGAAGTACGCCGCCAGATCGTGCGCAACAACCGCGCCTGGGGCAATTCCGATCATGGCATCATGTTGCGCACGATCCAGGATTCGCTGATCGAGAACAACGTGGTAGCCGGCAACAATCGCGGTTTTTTCATCTATGACGCGGAGTACAACGTGATTCGCGGCAATCTGGTGATTGCCAATGCCACCGGCGCCCACGTCTGGGCCGGCTCGATCCACAACGAGGTCGACGCCAATGATTTCATCCAGAACCGCGACCAGGTGCGTTACGTTGCTGCCCGCGACGAGGTCTGGGGCATCAGGCAGGGCAACTACTGGAGCAATTACGCAGGCTGGGATGCCGATGGCGACGGCAGCGGCGATGTGCCCTACGAGGCCAACGACATCGTCGACCGGCTGACCTGGAAGCATCCGCTGGTCAAGTTGTTGCTCAACAGCCCGGCGGTGCAGAGCCTGCGCCTGATTGCGCGGCAGTTTCCGCTGCTGCGCGGCCCGAGCATCGTCGATCCGCATCCGCGCATGCATCCGCAGTACCCGAACTGGAGGAAATGGCTTGAGCCTCATTGAACTGCGCGGCGTGCACAAACGCTACGGCGATGTCGCGGCCGTCGCCGGCGTCGACCTGGAGATCGCGGAAGGCGAGATGTTCGGCCTCATCGGACACAACGGCGCCGGCAAGAGCACCTTGTTCAAGATGCTGCTGGGACTGGTGTCGCCCAGCGCCGGCGAGATATGCATCGGTGGCCAGGCAGTCCGCGGCGAGGCCTTCCGCCAGGTGCGGCGTGGCATCGGCTATCTGCCCGAAAGCCTTGCGCTGTACGACAACCTCAGCGGACTGGAAACGCTGCAATTCTTCGCCCGGCTCAAGGGCGCCGATTTGGCCGGATGCCAGCCGTTGCTGAACCGCGTCGGTCTTGCGCCAGCGGCGGCGAAGCGGGTCCGCGACTATTCGAAAGGCATGCGCCAGCGGCTGGGGTTCGCCCAGGCGCTGCTCGGCTCGCCGCGCCTGCTGTTTCTTGACGAGCCGACCAACGGCCTCGACCCGCAGGGCATCCTCGAGTTCTACCGGATGCTCCACGAACTGCGCAGCGGCGGTGTGACGGTGGTGATCACTTCACACATCCTGGCCGAGATTCAGCAGCGCGTCGATCGCCTGGCCTTGATGCGCAACGGCCGCATCCAGGCACTGGGCACGGTGCAGGCGTTGCGTGCGGTGCGCGATCTGCCGCTTACGCTACGTATCGTGTTGCGTGCCGGCGCCGCCGAGACGCTGCGCGCGGCGCTTTCGGCGCAGGACTTTTGCGACGTGGAGATCAAGGATGGCATTGCCCATGTGCATTGCCTGCACAGCCGCAAGATGGTGCTGCTCGGCGTGCTCGCCGGACTCGGTGCACAGGTGGAAGATGTCGAAATGCGGGAGCCGTCGCTCGAAGACGTCTTTCTCGGTTATACGGATGAAACATCATGAGCCGCATCGAAATCAGCCAGATCGGCGTCATCGCCGCCAAGGAATTCCGCGAACGCCTGCGCAATCGCTGGGTGCTGGCCGTGGCTTGCGTGTTCACCGTGTTCGCGCTGGTCATCGCCTATTTCGGTTCGGCGCAGCAGGGCGCCGTCGGTTTTCGCGGCATCGACGTCACCATCGCCAGCCTGGTCAGCCTGGTGATCTATCTGGTGCCGCTGATCGCGCTGATTCTCGGTTATGACGCAATTGTCGGCGAACGCGAGCGCGGTTCTCTGGAACTGCTGCTGTCGCTGCCGCTCACCCGGCTGGAGCTGTTGCTTGGCAAATTCGTCGGCCTGGCCGGCGCGCTTGGGGTGGCGACCGTCGCCGGGTTCGGCCTGGCCGGCGTATTGTTGTTCTACCAGCTTGGCGGCGAGGCGCTGTATCACTATGGCGGTTTCATCGCCAGCTCCTTTCTGCTTGGCCTCGCCTTTCTGAGCATGGCGGTGATGGTCTCGGTGCTGGCGCAGGATCGCATGCGCGCCAGCGGCGCGGCGATTGCGCTGTGGTTCTTCTATGTGCTTGTCTATGACTTGCTGCTGCTGGGCATCCTGGTGGTGAGCGAGGGGCGGTTCGGCATGGATTTCTTTCCCGTGCTGCTGCTGCTCAATCCAGCGGATATCTTCCGCATCCTCAATATCTTCGGTTTTGAAGAAGTGCGTCAGCTCTACGGTCTGGCTACCGTGTTTCCCGAGACGCTGGCCAATCCGTGGCTGCTCGGCGCCATCATGATGTCATGGATCGTTGCGCCGCTTGCCGTGGCAACCTGGAGGTTCAAATGAAGGCTTGCCGTTTTCGGGTTCTTATCAGCGGACTTCTTATCGCCATGCTGCTGGCAGCCTGCGGCGAAACGGCCAGGGTGACGCCAGCGCAGGAACCTGGCGCGGATACGGTCTGCTCCCTCGACGGCATGTCGTTGCAGGATTTTCCCGGACCCAAGGCGCAGATTCACTACGACCAGGGCGCACCCGATTTCTTTTGCGACGTGAGGGAAATGTTCTCCATTTTTCTGCGGCCGGAACAGCAGAAGCGCGTCGTCGCACTGTACACGCAGGACATGGGCCAGGCCGACTGGACGCAGCCCAGGGGCCACTGGATCGATGCCAGGACAGCTTTTTATGTTGTCGGCAGCAGAAAAACCGGGTCGATGGGCCCGGCCATTGCCAGTTTCGCCACCGAGCGCGATGCACAGACCTTCGCGCAAAAGGAAGGCGGCAAAGTGCTGCGCTTCGACCAGGTGACGCCGGACATCGCCGATCTCAGTGGCGGCGTGCTGCACGACCAGCGGATGTGAGGCTTAAACCAGCCCCGCCCCGGCGACGATGGCGCCATAGCGCGCGGCTTTGCCCAGCGCCATCCACAGCGTGCTGGGCACGATCGGCAGGCGCAGCCAGCCGGCGGCGACGCACAAGGCATCGCCGATGATCGGCGCCCAGGCCAGGATCAGTACCGGCGCACCCCAGTGGCGGGCGAATTCCAGCCGCTTGTGGGCTTGCGAGGTCCCGCCCGTGTCCTTCGGCTCCGGCAGCAGGCGCGCCATCCAGTAGGTGACCATGCCGCCCGCCGTATTGCCAAGGGTGGCGAGGATGAAGGCTGCCGCCGTCTGTTCGGGATGGAGTTTGATCAGGGCGAACAGCACCACTTCCGAGCCCCCGGGCAGGAGCGTGGCGGAAAGAAAGGCGGAGAGGAACAGGCCGAAGAGACCCCATTGCGCGGCCTCGGGGGTGAGAAGGAAGTCCATGCCGCATGTTACCCTTTGCGCTTCATTTCAGCCTTGCAGCCTTGCGCCATGCCGACCGATTACCTGGAAAAAATCCTCAACGCCCGCGTCTATGATGTTGCCATCGAAACGCCGCTGGAGCTGGCGCCGAATTTATCGGCGCGCTGCGGCAACCGCATCCTGCTCAAGCGCGAGGACATGCAGCCGGTGTTCAGCTTCAAGCTGCGCGGGGCGTACAACAAGATCGTCCATCTCACGCCGGCGCAACGCAAGCACGGCGTGATCTGCGCCTCGGCCGGCAACCATGCCCAGGGCGTGGCGCTCTCGGCGCAAAAGCTCGGCATCCGCGCGGTGATCGTGATGCCGACGACGACGCCGCAGATCAAGATCGACGCCGTGAAAAAACGCGGGGGTGAAGTGGTGCTGGCGGGCGATTCGTATGACGCCGCCTACGCCCATGCGCTGGTGCTGGAGAAAAAGCACACGCTGAATTTCGTGCACCCCTTCGACGACCCGGATGTCATTGCCGGGCAGGGCACCATCGGCATGGAAATCCTGCGCCAGCATGCCGAGCCGATCGACGCCGTGTTCTGCTGCGTCGGCGGCGGCGGGCTGATTTCCGGGGTTGCCGCCTACATCAAGCGGCTGCGGCCGCAGACCAGGATCATCGGCGTCGAAGCCTGCGATGCCGATGCCATGGCGCGCTCGCTCAAGGCCGGCCGGCGCATCAAGCTCGATACGGTCGGCCTGTTCGCCGATGGCGCAGCGGTCAAGTATGTCGGCGCCGAAACCTTCCGCCTCTGCCGCCAGTATGTCGATGAAATGGTGCTGGTCGATACCGACGCCATCTGCGCCGCGATCAAGGATGTGTTCGAGGACACCCGCTCGATTCTCGAACCGGCCGGCGCACTGGCGATTGCCGGGGCCAAGGCCTGGGCGCAGCAGCACGGACACAAGGACAAGACGCTGGTGGCGGTGGCCTCCGGCGCCAACATGAATTTCGACCGCCTGCGTTTCGTCGCCGAGCGCGCCGAACTCGGCGAGCAGCGCGAGGCCCTGCTCGCCGTGACCCTGCCGGAACGTCCCGGCAGCTACAAGCAGTTTGTCTCGCTGCTTGGCACGCGCAACATCACCGAGTTCAACTACCGTTACCACAGCGCCAGCGCCGCCCATGTCTTCGTCGGCCTGCAAGTCGCCGGTCGCGGCGAAACCGCGAAACTGCTGCAGCAGTTGAAGAAGCACGGCTACGAGTCGGTCGATCTCACCGACAACGAAATGGCCAAGTTGCACATCCGCCATGTGGTCGGCGGCCACGCCCCGCAGGCGAAGGCCGACGGCCAGCACGAACTGCTCTACCGCTTCGAGTTCCCCGAGCGGCCGGGCGCGCTGATGAATTTCCTCAACGCGATGAGCGCCGGCTGGAACATCAGCCTGTTCCACTACCGCAACCACGGCGCCGACACCGGCCGCGTGCTGGTCGGCATGCAGGTGCCGGCTGCCGAAATGAAGGCCTTCCGCGCCTTCCTCAAGCGTCTCGGCTACAGCTACTGGGACGAAACCGGCAACCCGGCCTACCATCTGTTCCTCGGATGAACTTCGACAGCGGCGGATTCGATTTCGACGCGCCGCGCGACCGCGCCGGCAGCGATTCGGAAAAATGGGCGAAATACGCCGGACGCGACATCCTGCCGCTGTGGGTCGCCGACATGGATTTCGCCGCGCCGCCGGCGATCATCAATGCCTTGCAGAAGCGCGTGGCGCACGGCGTATTCGGCTACAACCAGCCGGCCGCGGAGCAGACGCAGGCCGTGGTCGATTATCTGGCGCGCAAGTTTGAATGGACTATCGAGCCGGACTGGATTGTCTGGCTGCCGGGACTGGTCTGCGGCCTGAATGTCGCTGCGCGCGCCGTGGGCGAGGCGGGGGAGGCCGTATTCACCGCGACGCCGATCTACCCGCCCTTCCTCACCGCACCAGGAAACGCCGGCCGGCCGCTGGTGGGCGTGCCGCTGGTGCAGGGCGTGCGGCGCTGGGAATGGGATTTTGCCGCCGTCGAGGCCGCGCTCGCAAAACAGCCGACGAAACTTTTTCTGCTCTGCCATCCGCACAACCCGACGGGCCGTGTTTGGGACGATGAGGAACTCGCAGCGCTTGCGCGGCTCGCCGAAAAGCATGACCTGATCGTTTGCAGCGATGAAATCCATAATGGTCTGGTACTCGCGCCGTCTTGCCGCAGCCGACTTTTCGCCACGTTGTCGCCGGAAATCGCGGCGCGCACCATTACTTTGCTGGCGCCATCGAAGACCTTCAACATCCCCGGCCTCGGCGCCGCCTTTGCCGTCATCCCGCATGCCGCGCTGCGCCGGCAATTCACCCGCGCCATGGCCGGCATCGTGCCGCACCCGAACCTGCTCGGCCTGGCCGCGCTGGAGGCGGCGTTCACCCAGTGCGATGCCTGGCACGCCGCGCTGCTGGATTACCTGCGCGGCAATGCCGCCGCCGTCGCGGCCGCCGTGGCAAGGATTCCCGGCCTCGCCATGCACCCGGTCGAAGCGACCTATCTGGCCTGGATCGATGCCCGTGAATTTGCTGCCGCGCGCGGCATCGACAATCCGGCAAGGCATTTCGAAGCCCACGGCCTCGGCCTCTCCGACGGCGCCGCCTTCGGCGCCCCCGGCTTCGTCCGCCTCAATTTCGGCGCCCGCCGCGCGCTGCTCGATGAAGCCTTGGCGCGGCTGGCCGCGGCGTGCCGGTAATAACGGTCTGTCCCGAGCAACGCCGCGTTCGCGGCAGTTATTTCTCCTCGCGCCAGATATTCCGGCAGCCGGTCTCGCGCAGGCGCCAGGCGGCGGCGGCGCCCAGGCCGCTTGAAATGGCGGGCAGCAGCAGGGCAAAACGGTAGTCCGCGGCGGTGTAGAGCCGCATGCCGTCGGCCAGTACGCCGTTCCAGCGCGCATCCAGCAGCAGGCCGACGGCCGGTTGCAGGAGCGCGCCGGCGAGAAAGCCGCCCATGTTGGCGACCGAGGTCGACATGCCCGAGAGCAGCGGCGGATTGACTTCCTTGGCGCAGGCCCAGGTCAGCGTGAAGCTGGCGGTCGTCAGCCCCATCAGGCCGAACAGCACCCAGGTCGCGGCGGGCGGCAGCGCGCAGCCGGAGAGCCAGATCAGCCAGATCGCGCTGTAGATGTGGGTGCCGATGAGGATCACCGGCTTCCTCCGTTGCAGCCGGTCGGAGAGCATGCCGATCAGCAGGCAGCCGGCGGCGAAGCAGGCGAAGTAAAGCGAGAGATGCGCGGCGGCGGTGGCGCGGCTCATGCCCAGGCCCTGCACCAGGAACGGCGTTGCCCACAATCCGGCGAAGGCGAAAAAGCTGCCGGAAATCCCGGCATTGACAAAGACGGTCGGCCAGGTCGCCGGGTTGCGCACCACGCGCAGCAGGCCGCCGAGGATGACGGTGCGGTCAAAAGTCGGCGCTGATAAAACCACTGCGCTACAAGGCGGTCGAGCAAGAAACGCTCCCCTCGCCGTAGCGGATGCCGGTACGGCGGCCGCTGCATCCGCAGCCGCTTGCGGCCGGTCGCGCACCAGCCACCAGCACAGCGCGGCCAGCAGCAGCGACAGCGCGCCGACGCCGATGAACACACCGCGCCAGCCGGCGCTCTGCGTCAGCGCCGAGAGCGGCGCGCCGGCGAGCACGGCGCCGAGGTTGCCGACCAGCATCGAAAGCCCGACCAGGCTGGCGAAGCGGTTTTCCTCGAACCAGACGGCGATGATCTTGAGCATGGCGATGAAGGTGACCGATACACCCAGACCGACCAGTGCGCGGCCCAGCAGCGCGGCTTCCAGGCTGCCGGCCAGGCCGAACAGCAGGCTGCCGCCCCCGCCGATGAGGCCGCCCAGCAGCAGGATGCGGCGCGGCCCCAGGGTGTCGGATAAAATGCCGGCTGGCACCTGCATCAGCGTATAGACGTAGAAATAGGTGGCGGCGAGCCCCCCGAGCGCGGCGGCCGAGGTCTGGAATGCTCTGGCAAGATCCTGTGCAATGCCGACCGGCGCGAAACGCTGGAAGAACGACAGCACATAGGCGGCCAGGATGACACAGAGGGCGAGGGTGCGGCGGCGTTTTTGTTCGGGGGTGAGGCGTAGCGTCATGGCGCAATTTAACCATGCCGCCGCGGCTGCAGTTTCCCCCGTCGCCGTCTTGCCGGCGCCGACTTTCCCCATTTCATCAACCATCAACCCTAACCATTGGATTTCCGCATGATCGACCTTCCCACCCTGCCGCCTGACGCCCTCGCCGTGCTGGCGCCCCCCGAGATTCAGCGGCATGCGGCGCGCATGGCGCAGGATGCGTTCACGCAGATTTTCCGGTTGACCCTGGCCGGCGATGCGGCGGCGCTCCAACTGGGTGTCGCCGAGATGGAGCCGCTGTGCCGCAACTGGGCGCGGGCGGCCGCTGACGACGAGGCGCGCGCCCTGCGCCTGGCGCTGCTGGCGACCGGGCTGGACCAGTGGGGGCTGGCCTACGGCCAGGCCTTCGGTCTGGTAGCGATTCCGGGGCTGACGGCCTTGCTCGGCAGCCTGCGCAACGGCCTCGATGCGGTCGCCGATGCCCGCTTTCAGCGCCAGTTCGCCGCCATCGAGGCGGAAGAGGGCGCGGCGGTGGATTTCAAGATGGCGCTGCGACGCTCGATCCACCTCGCCCTGTGGCACGCCATGCTCGCTTGCGAGACAGAGGATGAAGCCGAGCCGGTTCTCGCGGCGCTGGGCAGTTTGTTGTGGGCGCTGGTGCTGCGCATGCCGCAGCTGGGCTGGCGTCTGGCGGCGGATACGCTGGCGCACATCCAGATTCGTTGCCTGGCCGAAGGCGCGGCGGCGACGGGACTGGCGCAGGAGATGAATCAGCGGCTGTTCCAGTCGCTGCGCCAGAGCCTGCCGGAGGCGCAGGGCACGGCGATTTTCGCCCAGGCCAACCAGGCGGCAATTGCCTGGCAGCGTGCGCGCACGGCTGGCGGCGCGGGAGCGGCGGCATGAGAACGCTCGAATTTGCAGTGCGCGAGGACTACGTCGAGCTGTGCCAGTTGCTCAAGCTGACGGGTCTGGCGAGCAGCGGCGGCGAAGGGCAGCAGATGGTGCTCGATGATCTGGTGCGGGTCGATGGCCAGCCCGAGCATCGCAAGCGCGCCAAGATTCGCGCCGGGCAGGTGGTGGATTGCCTGGATACACGGATTCTCGTCACCGCGCCGGAATCGTCGCCCCCGCCTCGGTGACAAGCAGATCGAGCGGCAGGTCGTGCGGCTGCGGCCGGATGCTGTCGGCGCGCGCGAGTTCGAAGCCGACGCCGATGGCAAGCGGACGTGGAATCAGGGCGGCCAGCGTGCGGTCGAAGTAACCGCCGCCGTAACCCAGCCGGAAACCGGCGGCATCGAAGGCGACCAGCGGCAGCAGCACGATGTCCGGCGTGACTTCTGCGCCCCCGGCTGGAATCGGGAGGCCGTAGCGGTCGGTGGTCATCGTGGCATCCGGCGTCCAGACGCGGAAAATCATCGGCGCATCGACGGCAATCACGACCGGCATCGCCGCCTGCCAGCCTTGCGCGATGAGCTCTGCGACCAGCGGGCGGGCGTCGAATTCGTTCCTGAATGGGGCGCAAAAAGCCAGGCAGGCCGGTGGGCGCGTTCCGAGCCAGGCGCGCAGGTGGGCTTCGATCCGGGCCGAGTGCGCGGCGTGGGCAGCGGCATCGAGCGCGCGCCGGGCGGCGAGTTTCTCCTCCCGCAGCGCGGTGCGAAAAGCAGCCGAATCGGCGGCGTCTTTGACAAATGAGGGCGGACTGGCCATGCTATGGTTGTCGGTATGAAAGCGGGAATGATGACATGAAGCGGCCGGGAAGCGGAACGTGGCGCAGGGGCTGGATGGTGGCGGTGGCGGCTGGCGTTGTCGGCCTGGGCGCCGTATCGCCCACGCCGGCTTTTGCCGCGACCGGCGATGCGGCATTTCTTGCGGCGCGCGACGCGGTGCGCAGCGGCGACCGCGTCAAATTGAGCCGGGCGCTGGAGACCTTGCCGGCGGATTATCCCTTGCGCGCCTGGGCCGAGTACTGGCAGTTGCGGCAGCAGCTTGATGACGACGATAGCCGCGGCGTTCCCGGCTTCCTGGCAGCGAATGAAGGTGCTTATCTGGCCGAGAAACTGCGCGCCGACTGGCTGCGTGCGTTGGGCAAGAAAGGCCAATGGGAGGATTTCCGCCGCGAATGGCCGCGTCTGGTCGAGCCGGATGTCGAACTCAATTGTTATGCGGCGCAGGCAGCGGGGGCACCGCAGAGCGTGCGCCCGCTGTGGCGTGATGGGCAGGACTTGCCCGTCGCGTGCGAAACGCTGGTGGATCAATTGGTCGCTGCCGGCGACCTGACGGTGGAGGAGGTCTGGCAGCGGGTGCGGCGTTTTCTGGAAGCGAAAAAAGTCGGTGCTGCGAGGACGGCGGCGCAGTACCTGCCGGTCGATCAGGGCTTCGACGGCAAAGGGCTGGAGGCGATTGCAGTCGATCCGGTGCGTTACCTGAAACAGTTGCCGCCGGATTTTGCCGGTGCCCTTGCCACGCCGCGTGGCCGGCGCGAAACCGTGCTGTTCGCCATCGGGCGCCTGGCGCGCAGCGATCCGGCGCAGGCGGCAGAACGGCTGACCGCGCTTGAAACGGCTTTTACGGCGGAAGATCGCGCCTACGCCTGGGGCCAGATTGCCTGGCAGGCGGCGCTGCGTCATCTGCCGCAGGCGCTGGACTGGTATGAGAGGGCCGCCCCAGCCGCTGGAGTGCAAGCACTCACCCTGCTGAACGAAGAACAGCTCGCCTGGCGCGCGCGCGCGACCTTGCGTGCGCGGGACTGGCCGGCGCTGTGGCGGGCGGTGGCGGTCATGCCGCCGGCGCAGGCGGCACAGCCGGTATGGATTTACTGGCAGGGCCGGGCGCTGGCGGCGCAGGCCACGCCAGCGGCGCTGGCCGAGGCGCGTGCCCTGTTCATCAAGATCGCCGGTCAGCCCAGCTTCTACGGCATCCTCGCCGACGAAGAACTGGGCCGTCCGCTCAGCCTGCCACCGCAGGCGCCGCCCTTGCTGCCCGAGGAGCAGGTGAATGCCGAGGCCAACGCCGGTTTGCAGCGTGCGCTGGCCTTGTTCCGCCTCGACCTGCGGGGCGAGGGCGTCCGTGAATGGAGCTGGAGCCTGCGCGGCATGAACGACCGCCAGTTGCTCGCGGCGGCCGATCTGGCGCGGCGCAACGCGGTGTGGGATCGCGCCATCGCCAGCGCCGAGCGCACCCGCGGCGAGCATGACTTCGGCCTGCGTTATCTGGCGCCCTTCCGTGACGTGGTCGCCCCCGAGGCCGAGGCGCAGCGGCTCGATCCGGCCTGGGTGTATGGCCTGATGCGGCAGGAATCGCGCTTCGTGGTGAGCGCCAACTCGGCGGTCGGCGCACGGGGGCTGATGCAGGTCATGCCGGCTACGGCGAAATGGGTGGCGAAAAAGATCAAGCTGGTGGATTTTCGTCCGCACCGGGCCGCCGAGATGGACATCAATGTGCGGCTCGGCACCAGCTACCTGAAAATGGTGCTGGATGCGCTTGACGACCAGCCCGTGCTGGCCTCGGCGGCCTACAACGCCGGTCCCGGCCGCGCCCGCCGCTGGCGTGGTGAGGAGGCGCTGGAAGGCGCCATTTATGCCGAGACCATTCCCTTCGCCGAGACCCGCGATTACGTCAAGAAGGTGATGAGCAACACGCTGTATTACAACGCCCTGTTCGGCGGCCGGATGCTGTCGCTCAAGACCCGTCTCGGCCTGGTGCAACCGGCCGGCGCACGCGACGCGGTGGTGACGGATTTGCCGTGAGCCTGCCATGAAGAAGATTTTGTTGATCGGCGGCAGCGGTTTTCTTGGCCGTGCGCTGGTCAATGAACTGGCGCGCTGTTGCCCCCCCGCGCAGCGGGCATCCGGGCACAGCGACGGGTTTTTTCTGACCGTGCCGACGCGCCACCGCGAGCGGGCCAAGGCGCTGATCGTGCTGCCGACCGTGGATCTGATTCAGGCCGACGTACACGATCCCGCCACGCTGGCCCGCCTGATGGCCGGGCAGGACGCGGTGGTCAACCTGGTCGGCATCCTGCATGATGGCGAGGGCGAACCGTATGGCCCCGGCTTCGCCCGCGCCCATGTCGAGTTGCCACGCAAGATTGCCGTTGCGGCAAAGGCCGCAGGGGTGCGCCGGGTGCTGCATGTGTCGGCACTCAAGGCCGCCGCCGACATGCCTTCAGGGTATCTGCGGTCCAAGGCGGCCGGCGAAGCCGTATTGCAGGAAGGTGGATTCGGGCTGACGATCTTCCGCCCGTCGGTGATGTTCGGCGCCGGCGATTCCTTCCTCACGCTGTTTGCCCGCCTGGCGCGGATCATGCCGTTTTTCCCGCTGGCCTCCGCCACGGCCCGCTTCCAGCCGGTCTGGGTCGGCGACGTGGCGGCGACGCTGGCGCAGAGCCTGCTGCGGCCCGAGAGCAGCGGTCAGAGCTTCGATCTGTGCGGCCCGCGGCAATACACGCTGGCCGAACTGGTGCGCTATGCCGCCGCTACCGCCGGTCACCCGCGCCGCATCGTGTCCTTGCCCGACACGCTGGGCTGGTGGCAGGCGCGGGCGCTGGAGTGGCTGCCGAAGCCGCCGATGACCCGCGACAACCTGCGCTCGATGCGTATCGCCAGCGTCTGCGCTGAGGATTGCGCGTTGCCCTTCGGCCGCCTGGCGACGCCGCTGGAGGCCATTGCCCCGTTGTACCTGGCGCCCGCCCGATGAAAATCTACGCCGTCGGTGGCGCGGTGCGCGACGAACTGCTCGGCCTGCCGGTCAAGGATCGTGACTGGGTGGTGGTCGGCGCCACGCCGGAGGCGCTGCTGGCGCAGGGTTTTCTGCCGGTCGGGCGTGACTTCCCGGTGTTCATCCACCCAAGCACACGCGAAGAGTATGCACTCGCTCGTACCGAGCGCAAAACCGCCCCGGGCTATACCGGCTTTGCCTTTCATGCGGCGCCGCAGGTGACGCTGGAAGCGGATCTGCAGCGGCGCGACCTGACCATCAACGCGATGGCGAAAGCCGACGACGGCACGATCATCGATCCCTACGGCGGCCGTGCCGATCTGGCGGCGAGGGTCTTGCGCCACGTTTCGCCGGCGTTTGCCGAAGACCCGGTGCGCATCCTGCGCGTGGCGCGTTTTGCCGCCCGCTTTGCCGACTTCACGCTGGCACCGGAGACGCTGGCGCTGATGCGGCAGATGGTGGCCGGCGGCGAAGTCGACGCGCTGGTGCCCGAACGCGTCTGGCAGGAACTGGCGCGCGGCCTGATGGAAGCCGTACCGGCACGGATGTTCGCGGTGCTGGATGATTGCGGCGCGTTGAGCAAACTGCTACCGGAACTGACGGCCCTGAAAAATGTGCCGCAACGGGCGGATTACCATCCCGAGATCGACACCTTTGTCCATGTGATGATGGTGATCGACATGGCGGCGCGGCTCGCGGCGCCCCTGCCGGCGCGCTTTGCGGCGCTGACCCATGATCTGGGCAAGGGGCTGACGCCGGCCCACTTGCTGCCGCGTCATTCGGGACATGAGCAAAAAAGCGTCGCGCTGATTCTTCCCCTGTGCGAGCGGTTGCGCGTGCCGGTCGATTGCCGCGAGGTGGCGCGGCTCGTCGCGCGTTACCACGGCGACATTCATCGCTACGCCGAATTGCGGCCGGCGACCACGCTTGATTTGCTGGAGGCCTGCGATGCGCTGCGCCGGCCGGAGCGTTTCGAGCAGATTCTGCTGGCCTGCGAAGCCGATTATCGCGGTCGGCTGGGCTGGGGCGAGCGCGCCTATCCGCAGGCGGCGCAGTGGCAGGCGGCGCTGGCCGTGGTGCGCGCGGTCGATGCCGGCGCGATTGCGCGCGGGCCGATAAAAGTCGGCGCTGATGACACGGCAAATTCAGCGCACGAGGCATTGGAATCGGAATCGCATCCGGCAACACAGATCGCCGCCCGCATCCGCGAGGCACGGATTGCTGCACTGCATGGTGCAAGCGGGTAACAAGCCGGTAAAATCTCTGCCTTACAAAACAAGGAGTAAAAGTTACTGTGGCGGGCCGTGCGTGGCCTTGCGGCGGGGTACTTTTCAAGATGAACGATCCACACCTGCGCCACCACGAAATTCTCACCCATCGGCCCGAGGCCGATACCCCTCGCCACGCCACACCCCTGCTGTTCATCCACGGTGCGTTTACCGCCGCCTGGTGCTGGGAAGAGCACTTCCTGCCCTTTTTTGCCAGGGCCGGTTATACCGCCCACGCCCTGAGCCTCTCCGGTCACGGCACTTCGCCCGGCCGCGAGCGGCTCGACAGCCTGTCCATCGATGACTATGTCAATGACGTCGCGTTGACCGTGGCTTCCCTGCCCGCGTCGCCGGTGCTGATCGGCCACTCGATGGGTGGTTTCGTGGTGCAGAAATATCTGGAGCGGCAGATCGCGCCGGCGGCCGTGCTGATGTGCTCGGTGCCGCCGCAGGGCCTGATGTCCTCTGCGTTCGGCATGATGTTTTCGCGGCCCGGTTTGCTGAAGGATCTCAACAACCTGATGAATGGTGGCACGGTGGCGCTCGAATCCCTGCGCGAAGCGCTGTTCGCCCAGCCGGTCGGCACTGAAGAACTGACGCGTTTCTATCGCCTGGCGCAACCCGAATCGCATCGCGCGCTGTGGGACATGTCGATGTTTTCCCTGCCGCGCACGGAACGCGTGCAGCGCACGCCGCTGCGGGTTCAGGGCGCGGAATTCGACCACCTGATTCCGGCCTCTCTCGTCTCGATGACGGCGCGCACCTATGGTGTCGACCCCGTGATCTTCCAGGGCATGGGTCACGGCCTGATGCTCGAGCGCGACTGGCAACAGCCGGCGCAGGACATTCTCGACTGGCTGCAAGCCAGCGGTCTGTGATGGCGCCAGGGATGGCATGAGATGAATTTCGGCACCGGATTCTCCACGGCACGCATTGCCACCACCGGCGCCGAGATCCACCTGATGCAGGGCGGCGCGGGGCCGCCAGTGCTGCTGTTGCACGGCTATCCGCAGACCCACGTCATGTGGCACGGGGTCGCGCCGGCGCTGGCCGCGCATTTTCATGTCATCTGCCCCGATCTGCGCGGCTATGGTGACAGTTCGAAGCCGGCAAGCACCGCAGACCATGCGCCCTATTCAAAGCGGGCGATGGCGCAGGACATGGTTGAAGTGATGGCGGCGCTGGGCTACCGGGAGTTTTTCGCCGCCGGCCATGACCGCGGCGCACGGGTCACGCACCGGCTGGCGCTCGATCATCCCGAATGCATCCGCAAGGCCTGCGTGATGGACATCGTGCCGACCCGGCACATGTTCCGCACGGCGGACCAGGCGTTCGCCACTGGTTATTACCACTGGTTTTTCCTGATCCAGCCCGATGGCTTGCCGGAGCGCATGATCGGCGCCGACCCGGCGTATTACCTGAAGGAGAAACTCAGGCGCTGGAGCGCGCCGGGGGCGAGTTTCGACGCCGCCGCGGTGGCCGAATATGTGCGTTGCTTCACGGCAGAAACGATTCATGCCTCGTGCGAGGATTACCGCGCGGCGGCAAGCATCGACCTGCGGCACGACGACCACGACAGCGAGCGCGGGAAGAAAATCCGTTGTCCGCTGCAGGTCTTGTGGGGCGCGCAGGGATTCATCCAGCGCAGCTACGATGTGTTGCCGGTGTGGCGCGACTATGCCGCACAGGTGACGGGCAGGGCTCTGGAATGTGGACATTTTTTACCGGAGGAAGCGCCACACGAAGTCAGTGAGGAATTGCTCCGGTTTTTCAGCGAGGATTGAGATGATTGTTACCTTCAAATCTGCCGCCGCCGGCGATGTGATCATGTTCGGCGATGTGGCGCAACGCATGATGGAACTCATGGGCAAGGACGTCACCGACCAGGGCATCGTCACCGTTGAGCAGTTGCCCGAGGCGATTGCGCGGCTGCGTGCGGCGGTTGCCGAAGACAAGGCGCGGATGGCGGCGCTGGCCGAGGCCGAGCGGCCACAGAGCGAGCCGGCGCAAAATGGCGGCAACGGAGAAAACACGCGCCCCTTCGTCAGCCTCGCCCAGCGCGCCGCGCCACTGCTGTATCTGCTCGAATGGGCGCTGAAGAAGCGGAAGCCGGTGCTGTGGGGCGTGTAGCGCAGCGTAAACCCGGCGCTACAGCAACGGCGCCAGCCAGCGCTCCGCCTCGGCCAGCGTCATGCCTGTGCGCTGTGCCCAGTCCTCGAGCTGGTCGCGGCCGATTTTGCTGATCGCAAAATAGTGCGCCTCGGGGTGCGCCAGGTAAAACCCGGCAACCGAGGCGGCGGGCGTCATGGCGTAGTTCTCGGTGATTTCCATGCCGGCATTCACCGGCGCATCCAGCAGCTTGAGCAGTGCACTCTTCACCGTGTGGTCGGGGCAGGCCGGGTAACCCGGCGCGGGGCGGATGCCGCGATATTTTTCGGCGATCAGGTCGTCGGGCGTCAGGACTTCATCTGCGGCATAGCCCCAGTACTCGCGCCGCACGCGCTGATGCAGCCATTCGGCGGCCGCCTCGGCAAGACGGTCGGCGAGGGCCTTCAGCATGATGGCGTGGTAGTCATCGTGCTGCGCCTCGAATTCGGCGAGCTTTTTCTCGATGCCGATACCGGCGCTGACGGCGAAGGCGCCGGCGTAGTCGGCAATTGCCGTGTCATCGGCGCCGGGTTTTACGGGTGCGACAAAATCAGATAAACACTGCTGCGGTTTCCCGTCCGGCCGCTGCTGTTGCTGGCGCAGGCCATGCCAGGTCAGCAGCGGTGCCGTGCGTGACTCATCGGCGTAAAACACAATGTCATCCCCCGCGCTGTTGGCCGGGAAGAGGCCGAACACGGCATGGGCGGCAATCCATTTTTCGGCGATGAGTTTTTGCAGCATGGCCCGCGCATCGCGATACACGTTGCGCGCCGCTTCGCCCACCAGCGGGTCGTCGAGAATCTGCGGGAAGCGGCCAGCCAGATCCCAGGTCTGGAAGAACGGGCCCCAGTCGATGTAATCGGCCAGCACGGCGAGATCGAGATCGCGCAGCACAGTGATGCCCAAACTGCGCGGCTTGACCGGCGCATAGTCGAGCTTCGCGCGATTGGCTCGCGCAGCGGCCAGCGACAGCAGCGGCACGCCTTTTTTCGCTGCATGCTGGGCGCGCACTTTTTCGTAATCGGCGGCGACGCCGGCGACGAAGTCATCGCGCAGGTCGAGCGACAACAGCTGCGTGACGACACCCACGGCGCGTGAGGCATCCGGCACATACACCACCGGGCCGTCGTAGTTGGGCGCGATCTTGATCGCGGTGTGGGCGCGGCTGGTGGTGGCGCCGCCGATCAGCAACGGCAGGGCATTCCTGCCGCCGGTGCCGGCCAATCCCAAGCGCTGCATTTCGCTGGCGATGTGGGCCATCTCCTCCAGCGAAGGCGTGATCAGGCCGGACAGCCCGATGGCCTGCGCGCCATGCTCTTTCGCCGCTTCCAGGATCCTGCCCACCGGCACCATGACGCCGAGGTCGATTACCTCGTAGCCGTTGCAGCCGAGCACCACGCCGACGATGTTCTTGCCGATGTCATGAACGTCGCCCTTCACCGTGGCCATGATGATCTTGCCCTTGCTGGTCGAGCCGGTACGCAGCTTCTCGGCTTCGATGAAAGGCAACAGATGCGCCACCGCCAGCTTCATCACGCGCGCCGATTTCACCACTTGCGGCAGGAACATCTTGCCTGCGCCGAACAGGTCGCCGACCACGTTCATGCCGGCCATCAGCGGCCCTTCGATCACCGAGAGCGGCGGTTTGCCAGCGGCGGCCAGCGCGGCGCGGCACTCCTCGGTGTCGGCCACCACAAACTCGGTGATGCCTTTCACCATCGCGTGGCCGAGGCGCTTTTCCACCGGCCATTCGCGCCAGGCGAGGTCCTGCACCTGCTCTTTCGCCTGTCCTTTCACCGTGCTGGCGAACTCGACCAGCGCCTCGCCAGCGCCGGGTTTTCGGTTCAGCACCACGTCCTCGACCTTCTCGCGCAGGTCGGGTGCGAGGTCGTCATACACGCCGAGCTGGCCGGCATTGACGATGCCCATCGTCAGCCCGGCCTTGACCGCGTGATAGAGGAACACGGTGTGAATTGCCTCGCGTACCGGCTCGTTGCCGCGGAACGAGAACGAGACATTGGAGACGCCGCCCGAAGTGCGCGCGTGCGGCAGGTTTTTCTTGATCCAGGCCAGCGCCTCGATGAAATCGACGGCGTAGTTGTCGTGCTCGGGAATGCCGGTGGCGATGGCAAAGATGTTGGCGTCGAAAATGATGTCCTCGGCCGGGAAACCGTCGGCGACCAGAACGTCATAAGCGCGCTTGCAGATCTGGGTCTTGCGCTCGAAGGTGTCGGCCTGGCCCTGCTCGTCGAAGGCCATGACGATCACCGCCGCGCCATAGCGCCGGGCGAGGCGCGCCTGTTCGAGAAATTTCTGCTCGCCCTCCTTCATTGAGATGGAATTGACGATGCCCTTGCCCTGAATGCATTTCAGGCCGGCCTCGATCACTTCCCACTTCGAGGAGTCGAGCATCAGCGGAACCTTGCAGATGTCCGGCTCGGAGCCGACCAGATGGAGGAACTTCACCATCGCCGCCTGCGAGTCGAGCATCGCCTCGTCCATGTTGATGTCGACGATCTGCGCGCCGTTTTCCACCTGCTGCCTCGCCACCGCCAGCGCGTCGTCGAAGCGGCCTTCGAGAATCATGCGGGCAAAGGCCTTCGAGCCGGTGACGTTGGTGCGCTCGCCGACGTTGACGAACAGGCTGGTGTCGTCGATGTTGCAGGCTTCGAGGCCGGAGAGGCGGAGAGAAAAGCCGGCGCTGGCGGGACGCCGCGGCGGGATGCCTTGCAACGCGGCGGCAATGGCGCGGATGTGTTCCGGCGTGGTGCCGCAGCAGCCGCCGGCGATGTTGATGATGCCGGCTTCGCCCCACTCGCGGATTTCATCCGCCAGCATCTGCGGCGTCTCGTCGTAGCCGCCGAAGGCATTCGGCAGCCCGGCGTTGGGATGGGCGGAAACGAAGCAGTCGCACAGGCGCGAAATCTCGGCGACGTACTGGCGCAACTCCTTCGCCCCCAGCGCGCAATTCAGTCCGAAGGACAGCGGCCGGACGTGGCGCAGCGAATTCCAGAACGCCTCCGCCGTCTGCCCCGAGAGCGTGCGGCCGGAAGCATCGGTGATGGTGCCGGATATCATCACCGGCCAGCGCCGACCCGCCTCGTCGAAAAACTGTTCGATGGCGAACAGCGCGGCCTTGGCATTCAGCGTGTCGAAAATCGTTTCCACCAGCAGGATGTCGGCGCCGCCTTCGGTCAGGCCGCGCACCGATTCGATGTAATCGGCCACCAGCGCATCAAACGTCACGTTGCGCGCACCGGGATCATTGACATCGGGCGAGAGCGAGGCAGTGCGCGAAGTCGGCCCCAGCACCCCGGCGACAAAGCGTGGTTTATCCGGCGTGGAAAATTTATCGGCGGCGGCGCGCGCCAGCTGCGCGGCGGCGACATTCAGTTCGAAGGCCAGCCCGGCCAGCCCGTACTCCGCCTGCGAGATGCGGGTGGCGTTGAAGCTGTTGGTTTCGAGAATGTCGGCGCCGGCGGCGAGGTAGGCTTCGTGAATGCCGCGGATGACATCCGGCCGCGTCAGGCAGAGCAGGTCGTTGTTGCCCTTCAGGTCCTTGCCGTGCGCCAGGAAGCGCGTACCGCGATAGTCGGCTTCGACCAGTCCGTGCTGTTGCACCATGGTACCCATGGCGCCATCGAGGATGAGGATGCGCTGCGCGAGCAGTGTGCGGAGTTCGGTACTGCGATCGGGTTGCGGATGGAAACTGGCGGTCACGTGCTTCTCCAATTCATGACCGGGGCGGGGAGCGATGTTGAAGTGCGGCTCACCCGTGGCCCCGGCAGAATGTTGCAAGGGGTGGTGAGCGCCGTTGAAAACAGGTCCCGAGCCTGGGGTTTGGACCAAACAGCCCGACCTTGCAGCGCTCCTCGGAAGCAGGGGCACGATTATATACCGGCGGGGGCCCGGGCCGCTTACACCCCGCGTTGCGACAAGACGAAGGCCGTTCCGCCTGTCATCATCATCAGCGCCATGCCGCTGGCCAGCTCCAGCGTGCTGGCCCACAAGAGGGGCACGAGCAGGGCGCTGGAGAGCACGGCGATGCTGGTGTGCACCACGCCCAGTCCGCTCGACGCCAGCCCGCGCCGTGTCGGGAACAGGTCGAGGGCCAGCAGTTGCAGGTTGGGCATCGCCAGCGCCATGCCGCAGGCGAACAGCGGCAGCGGCAGGATTGACCAGGGCAGGCCGGGCGGCAGCGTCAGGTTGAGGCCGAGATTGAGCAGCGCCGCCGCGCTCATCAGAAGGTAGGCGAGACGCACGGTTTGCGGCGAGGACAGGCGGCCGGCGAGGCGACCGGAGAGCGACGAACCGAGCATCATCCCCGCGACTTGCGGCACGAACATCCAGCCAAAGGACTGGGCGGAGAGCCCCAGGTGCCGGATCAGGAACACCGGCGAGGCCAGGATGTAAATGAAAAGGGCGTTGAAGTTGCAGGCATTGGCCAGCGCCAGCAGCAGGAAACGGCGGTGACGGAAAAGCCGGGCATAGGCGCCCGCCAGCGGCACCGGATGCAGCGATTGCCGCTGCTCCACCGGCAGCGTTTCCGGCAGCCAGAGCGCACATGCCGCCAACAGCAGGGCGGCGAGCAGCGCCAGGAAAATGAACGTCGCCGGCCAGTCGAAGAAATGCAGCAGCCAGCCGCCAATCACCGGGGCAATGGCCGGGGCGATGGCGAACAGCACGGCGATTTTTGCCATCAGGCGCTGCGCGTCGGGGCCGTCGAGCAGGTCGCGCACCATGGCGCGGCCGACGACGATGCCGATGCCGGAAGAGCAGCCCTGCAGGGCGCGCCCCAGCCACAGCATCTCGATGCGGGTGGCGCTGGCGCAGACCAGCGAGGCGCTGGCGAACAAGCCGAGACCGAACAATATGATGCGGCGGCGGCCGAGCGCGTCGGAGATCGCGCCATGCCAAAGCATCATGAAGGCGAACGGCAGCAGATAGGCGGTCAGCGACTGCTGGATTTCGATGTCGCTGGCGTGCAGCGACTGCGCCATCGCCGGAAAGGCGGGCAGATAGGTGTCGATCGAAAACGGGCCGAGAGCGGCAAGTGCGGCGAGCAGGAAGGCCAGCCGTCGCGGGGGAGGATTCATCGGCGCAACTATATAACGTAACGGCGGCATATCCATGACGCAAGCACGCCGGAAGCGCGGCTTCCCGCACCGGCATTCCAAAGGCTTTGTGTGTCCGGATACGGGGGTATCGGCTACCATGTCGGCAATGCGCCTGCCCCGATTCCTCAAACCCCTTTCTTTGCTCACTCGCCGGAGACACTGGATGCTCGAAACCGTCCTCATCATTGCCGCCGTGGTCGTTGTCCAGCTTTGGCAGACGCGTGGCCTGCCTGCCGGCGCCGCGCCGCCGCTGGCGGGAATGCGCAGCGATGGCGTGGCGACGAGTCTGGTCGAGTTTCAAAAACTCGGCGTTGGTGGTACGGCGAACAAGCCGGTTCTCGTGGTGTTCTGGGCCACCTGGTGCGGCGTGTGCAAGGCGGAGGAGCACAACATCGTCGCGGTGGCGAAGGACTGGCCGGTGTTTTCGGTGGCGATGCAATCGGGCGATGCGGTGGCGGTGACGAAGCATTTGCAGGAACGCGGCGTGCCGTATCCGGCGCTGATCGATAACGAAGGCGTGAATGCGGCGGCCTGGCGCATCGTTGGCGTACCGACGCATTTCATTGTCGATGCCCATGGCAATGTGCGCTTTCGCGTCGTCGGTTACGCTACGGAATGGGGCCTGCGCGCGCGGCTGTGGTGGGCACAGAGGTTTGCCGCATGAGCACAGTTCCGGATTCCCGCCTCCGCTCCGAGTCGTCTCCCACGGCGGCCCGAAAACCCTTGGAGCGGCCCGGCGAGTTTCTTGCAGGCGGAGAGATCCTGTGCCGCCGTGAGGGTCCGATTGCAACTGTCACGCTGTCCAATCCGGGCAAGCTGAATGCGATCGATGCCGCGATGTGGCGGCGTTTGCGCGAGACAATGGCAGAACTGGCGACGATGGACGATTTGCGCTGCGTGATTCTTGCCGGAGCGGGGGGCGCCTTCGCCGCCGGCGGCGATCTGGAAGAATTCCGCACCGCCCGCGCCAATGTTGATTTGGCGCTGGCGTACCACGAGGCGGTCGGCGCGGCGCTCGCCACCGTGGCCGATTGTCCGCTGCCGACTGTCGCCGCGATTGCCGGCCCCTGTGTTGGGGGCGGGCTGGAAATCGCCTGCGCCTGCGATCTGCGCATCGCCGGCACGGGGGCGAGATTCGGTGCACCGATCATGAAGCTCGGCTTTCCGATGTATCCCGGCGAATTGCAGGGCATCCTCGGCCTTGTCGGCCCGGCGGTGGTGAAAGAAATCCTGCTCGAAGGACGGCTGCTGACGGCGCCCGAGGCCTATGCCAAGGGCGTGGTAACGCGCGTGGTCGCCGATGCCGAGGTGATGGCGGAAGCGCAGGCCACGGCGCAACGCATTGCGCAGGGTGCGCCGCTGGTCGCCCGCGCCCACAAGCAGTGGATCAAGCGCTTGCTGGAAGGACGCCCGCTCAGCGACGCAGAAAAACGCGCGGCCTTCGATTTTCTCGACAGCGCGGATTACCGGGAAGGGCTGGCGGCGTTTCTGGAAAAGCGGCCGCCGCAGTTTCATGGCCGGTAGTTGACATGGATTTTCTTTCGATAAAATTTTGACGTAACGGAGTCATAACGATTTTTTGGTGCGGTGGCAGGAAGTTCGAGGCGAACGTTACCTTGCAGGAGGCGAGCTGACATGGACAGGAAAACCCGATGGAACATCAGTTACTGGCTCATGGCCCTTGCGGTGTTGTTCCTGTGGCAGAGCTGGAATACGGCACGCCAGGTGGAGTCCGTGCCGTACAGCGAATTCGAGCAGGCGCTGGCGCAAAACCGGGTCGCCGAAGTGGTGATCGGCGACCAGACGGTTACCGGCATCCTCAAGACGCCCGAGGCCAATGGCAAGACACTGCTGGTGGCGACGCGCGTCGAGCCCGATCTGGCGGGACGGCTGGAGAAATACGGCGTGCGCTACAGCCGGGTGATCGAGAGCACTTGGCTGCGCGACATCCTGTCGTGGATAGTGCCGACGCTTTTCTTCGTCGGCATCTGGTTTTTCGTTTTCCGCAAGTTCGCCGAGAAACAGGGCATGGGCGGTTTCATGAGCATCGGCCAGAGCCGAGCCAAGGTTTATGTTGAAAAGGAGACCGGGGTCAGGTTCGACGACGTTGCCGGTGTCGATGAGGCCAAGGAAGAGCTGCGCGAGGTCATCGAGTTCCTCAAGAACCCGAAGGAGTATGGCCGCCTCGGCGCACGGGTGCCGAAAGGGGTGTTGCTGGTCGGGCCTCCGGGCACCGGCAAGACGCTGCTTGCGCGTGCGGTGGCGGGCGAGGCGGAGGTGCCGTTCTTCTCGATTTCCGGCTCCGAATTTGTCGAGATGTTCGTCGGCGTCGGCGCTGCGCGGGTGCGCGATTTGTTCGAGCAGGCGCGACAGAGGGCGCCGGCGATTATTTTCATCGACGAGCTCGATGCCCTGGGCCGCGCCCGTGGTGCGTTTCCCGGGATTGGCGGGCATGACGAGAAAGAGCAGACCCTGAACCAGCTGCTGGTCGAAATGGACGGTTTCGACAGCGGCTCCGGCCTGGTCATTCTCTCCGCCACGAACCGGCCGGAGATTCTCGATCCGGCGTTGTTGCGCGCCGGCCGGTTCGATCGCCAGGTGCTGGTCGATCGGCCGGACAAAAAGGGGCGGGTGGATGTGCTGAAAGTCCACGTCAGGAAAATCCGGCTCGCTCCCGCTGTCGAGCTTGAGCAGGTGGCGGCGCTGACCACGGGTTTTTCCGGCGCTGACCTCGCCAACCTGGTCAACGAGGCGGCGCTGATGGCGACGCGGCGGCACGCCGAGGATGTGACACTGGAGGATTTCACCCGCGCCATCGAACGCATCGTTGCCGGGCTGGAGAAGAAGAACCGCCTGCTCAGTCCGCAGGAACGGGAACGCGTGGCTTATCACGAGATGGGGCACGCCCTCACTGCGCTCGCCCTGCCGGGCGCCGACCCGGTGCATAAGGTGTCGATCATCCCGCGCGGCATTGGTGCCCTGGGCTATACGATCCAGCGCCCGACGGAGGATCGCTTCCTGCTGACGCGCGCCGAACTGGAAGTGCGGATCGCCGTGCTGCTGGGCGGACGTGCGGCGGAAAAGCTGATCTTTGGCGATCTCTCCACCGGCGCGGCAGACGATCTGGCCAAGGCCACCGACATCGCTCGCGACATGATTACCCGCTACGGGATGGACGAGGCGCTGGGCTATGTCGCGTGGGAGGCGCAACCGCCGCGCTTTCTCGATCTGCCAGGCATGCCGCAGCAGGGCGGCGGCCGGATGAGCGAGGCGACCGCACGGCAGATCGACGCGGCGATTCGCCACCTGATTGGCGATGTATTTTCCCGCACGCTGCAATTGCTCGAGAAAAATCGCGGCGTGCTGGAGCATGCGGCACAGGAACTCCTGGTGCACGAAACCTTGGACGAGGCAGCGATCGGTCAGCTCGCCAAGGGACTGGTGCATGGCTGAAACGCGCCACCGGCGCCAACTTTTTGCGCGAGGCTACAGCAGGCTGGAGAGCATCTTGGCCAGCAGCAGCAGGATCACGGCGGCGAAAATCTTCTTCAGGGTGGCGACCGGCAGGCGATGCGCCAGCCTTGCCCCCAGCGGGGCGGCGAGCACGCTGGCGCTGGCGGCACCGATCAGCGCCGGCAAATGGATGAAGCCGAAGCTGCCGGCCGGCAGGCCGCCCGCGCCATGCGCGGCGATGATGTAGCCGACGCTGCCGGCCAGCGCGATCGGCAGGCCGGTGGCGGCCGAGGTGCCGATGGCCTGATGCATCCTGACGTTGCAGGCAACAAGAAACGGCACCACCAGCGAACCGCCGCCGATCGACACCAGCGCGGAAAGGCTGCCGATGCCGGCGCCGACGCCGAACAGGCCGAGCGGGCCGGGCAATTCACGCGAGGGCTTGGGCTTGCGGTCGAGCAGCAACTGCGCCGCGACATAGGTCATGAACAGGGTGAAGAGGATGGCCAGCGGCTGGGTCGGCAGCCGGGCGGCGAGTTGCGGGCCGAGCAGGGCGCCGATCACCATCCCTGCACCCAGGCGCTTGACCACGGGCCAGAGCACGGCATCGCGGGCATGGTGTGCGCGCAGGCTGGAAAGCGAAGTGAAGATGATGGTGGCCATCGAGGTGCCGAGTGCAAGATGCATCAGGTGCGCGGCGGGAAAGCCCTGCGCGGCGAACAGCAGGGCCAGTACCGGCACCAGAATGACGCCGCCGCCCACCCCGAGCAATCCGGCAAACAGGCCGGCGGTGGCGCCGAGGCCGAGATAGGCGAGCAGCCAGATCATGCAGGCGGTTTCCCATCGATCAGTTTCTCAACGATGAATTTCCACTCGGCCGGATCGACCGGCGTGATCGAGAGCCGGCTGCCGCGCTCCAGCACCCGCATGCGGGCGAGCTCGGGGTGCGCGCGCAGCTCGCTGAGGCCGACCAGCCGGGTTTTCCTGACGATGCGGACATCGACGTTCACCCAGCGCGGATTTTCCGGCGTCGATTTGGGATCGTAATAGGGGCTGGCCGGATCGAACTGGGTGCGGTCGGGATAGGCGCGGCGTGCAACTTCGGCGATGCCGGCGATGCCGGGCTGGGGACAGGACGAGTGGTAGAAGAACACGCCGTCGCCGACACTCATCTGGTCGCGCATGAAGTTGCGCGCCTGATAGTTGCGCACGCCCCACCAGTCGATGCTTTGCTGCGGCATGGCGAGGACGTGGTCGATGCCGACCACGGAGGGTTCGGATTTCATCAGCCAGTAGCGCATGGTCAGTTCTCCGTGTCGAGTTGCTGTACCCAGACCAGCGCCTCGGTCAGCAGTTGGTTGAGCACTCCGGCATCGATGGCCGGCGTGTACCCCGCAAGCAGCCACCCGACCGCCTGAAAATCGCCGTCGTCATAGCGCTCGAGCAGCCGCAGCAGTTTGCCAATGGCATTTGTCTGTTGCGTGAGCGCCAGGCTGATGTCATCGGCCAGCGCCAGTTGCTTGATGACTTCTTCCAGTGGCAGACCCAGCGCGGCCGGCAGCAGCGAAACAAGGCCGGTAAGGAAGGCTTCGTCGGCGAGCTGTGGTGCGGCGGGATGCAGGCGGTGGGCGAGCAATTCCATCAGGCGGGCGCGCAGGGCTGCCAGTTGCAGGAGCGGGTTGCGCGCCGGATCAGCGGCCTGACCGTGGGAAAAGAGCAAAAGCTGCAACCAGCGCTGCAACGGCTTGCGGCCGATGACAGTGATGGCTTGCCGAATCGAGGTGACGCGGTTGCGCAGGCCCATACCCACTGAGTTGACCAGGCGCAGCAGATTGACTATCAGTGCCGGTTCGCTGCAAAACGCGGTTTCGAGCGCCGTCGTTCCGGCATCTGCCGTGAGCAGGTGCAGCAGGCGCAGGATGCCCTGGGTCGAGGCGTCGAGGGTGCGGCCCTGGATGACTTCGGGGCGGGCGAAGTAATAGCCCTGGAACAGATCAAATCCAAGCAGCAGGCAAAGCTCCCTCTGCGAGGGGGTCTCGACCCGGCTGGCGATCAGGGAGTGGCGCGTGGCGATGAGCGCATGGACAATGGTTTGCAGCCGGTCATGCGCCACACTGCCGATATCGATCTTGAGCCAGGTCGCCAGATCAAAAATCGGCGCCAGCGCCTCGCCGGCATCGGTGATTCCGGCGACCGAGAAGGCATAGCCCTGGGCCTTCAGCTCCTGGCAGCGCGGCAACAGCTGGGCGTTGGAAAAAGCATTGATATCGACTTCCAGCACGACGCAGGATGCGGGCAGCAGGCCGACGAAGTCGCTGATCAGGAATTCCGCGCCGGCATTGATGAAACTGCGTGCCGGGCCGAGAACATCGGCCAGGCCGAGCTCGGTGAACATGGTGCAGACGACCTCGGCCGTTGCCCGTTCGGATGACGCTGCATTGTCGATCTGCGTGCGGTTCTCGGCGCTGGTGCGGAACAGCAGTTCGTAGCCGAACAGGGTCTGATCCCGGTCGAGAATGGGCTGCCGGCCAAGAAAGGTTTCACGCAGTTGGGCGGGGCCAGTGGTCATGCAGGCAGAAGTCCGTTACCGATGACAAAAAGAGAGCGCGGAATTTTTCCGCGCTCTGCTGTAAATCCCCCCGCTGGTGCCGTTTGGCCGGCATCCTGAACCGAAGTTCAGAGTGGCTGCCTCCCTGCCGTTTCAGGTTCACCGATTGGCACGAGGCCAGAGGCGATCACAACGACGACGTTACGGTCAGCAGCCAATGCCATGCGTATTGGTTCAAGGAATATATGGCCTTGGCGCGCACCGCAGGGGAAAAACCTGAAACTTGTGAAGCCGGATTTTCTGCCTTGACGCTCTAGAACAATTGTTCGTGATGCATTAACGCAAGATCGAGACTGGCTTCGATGGATTTGATTCTACGCTGAATCAAATCGCTTTCAAGTGAAGAAATTGACTCGGGCGATGCTGCTTTCAGCGCCAGTAATTCGTGGGCAATGTTCAGGGCAGTCATCACGGCCAGACGCTCGCCGCTACTGCGGGTTTTTGTGCCGATGGCCTTGAGCTTGTCATCAAGAAAGACGACGGCAGCGGTCAGCGCCGCTTGTTCTTCGTGCGCGCAAGCGACGCGATAGTCCTTGCCCAGCAGATTGATGTCGATGGTATCCGTTGTATCGGTCATGGTGTCGGCAGCCGGTCGCGCAGGGCTTCGAGCCGCTCGCGGGTAAGGTCGATCGTGTGGTCGAGCGCGGCTTTTTCGCTTTCGAGCGCACCGACGCGCGCGCGCAAGGTTTCGTTCTCGGCACGCAGGCTGTTCATGATGGCAAGCAACTGATCAAGCTTGCGCTCGATGGCATCAAGGGAATCGGAGGAAATGTTCATCCGCCAAGTTTCGGCGAAAAGCGCCAGCCGGTCAAGCAATGGCGGGAGGAAATCCATTCGCCTCTGGCACAATGCGCGGATGTCCGCTGAAACCTTTTCCGCCGCCGCCCCGAGTGTGTGTCGGCAATCAAGCTGCATCGTCATGGCGACGTGCTGCCCATAGCGTGAAGCTTGCGCTCGTGCGTCAGAAGTACACGCCGTTCGGCGGCGCCGAGCGCTTCGTCGCGCGCGCGCTGGAAAGTCTTGTCGCGCGCGGCGTCGATGTCGAGATCATTGCCCGGCAGTGGACGGATGGCCCGGCGCCCGGCCGCTGCGTCGATCCGTTCTATCTCGGCCGCACCTGGCGCGACTGGGGATTTGCCCGTGCGGTGCAGAAAATCATCACCGCCGGCGACTACGATCTGGTGCAAAGCCACGAGCGGATTCCCGGCTGCCACATATACCGTGCCGGCGATGGCGTACATGCCACCTGGCTCGAACTGCGCGGCGCTCCGGCGCCGTTTGCGCCCTGGCACCGCTATACGCTGGCGGCGGAACGCGCGCTGTTTGGCCATCCCAACCTGCGCGCGGTGATCTGCAATTCGCGCATGGTGCGGGACGATATCGCACGGCGCTTTGGCGTCGCCGCGGAAAAGCTGCATGTCATCTACAACGGCGTCGACCTGGAGCACTTCCATCCGCGCCTGCGCGAAGCGCACCGGCAGGCATGGCGAGGAAAAGTCGGCGCTGCCGACACGGCGCCAGTAGTGCTGTTCGTCGGCTCCGGCTACGCCCGCAAAGGCTTGCCGACGCTGCTCGCCGCCTTTGCCGACATGGCGCAGCGGCAGGCCGAGTTGTGGGTGGTCGGCCGCGACAAGAACGAGGCGGGGATGCAGGCGCTGGCGCAGCGGCTCGGCATCGCCGCGCGGGTACGCTTCTTCGGTGCGCAGCAGGACGTGCGACCGTTCTACGGCGCGGCCGACGTGTTCGCCCTGCCGACGCGCTACGACCCGTTCCCGAATGCCGCGCTGGAAGCGCTGGCCTGCGGCCTGCCGCTGCTTACCACTGCCACCTGCGGCGCGGCGGAACGGGTCAGTGTCGCCAATGGCGCGGTGATCGCGGCCGGCGATGTCGCGGCGCTGGCCGTGCAACTCGATGCACTGTGTGTCCCCGGCCACGCCGCTTCGATGCGCGAAGCGGCGCGGCAGAGTGTGCTTGATCTCGATCTGGAGCGCATGGCGCAGCGTTTGAGCGCACTGTACGACTTGCTATTGCAGTCGTCGCGATGACAGGCGCTGTGGCTGCGGCCGGTATAATCGCTGCTCTTTTCTTCGGTCGCGACTCCGTGTCCGTCACCGCAGCAGGCCCTGCCCCGGTGCGGCGGACGCAATCAACAACATTTCAATGACCTCATCTGCCCGCCGGAGTCCTGCCACGACGCTCCATACCAGCCGTGATTTGTATCTGCGGCTGCTGGGTTATGTGCGGCCGTACTGGCGTATTTTCGTCCTCTCGATCGTGCTGATGGCAGCCTCTGCTGCCACCGAACCGGCTTTCCCGGCGCTGATGAAACCCCTGCTGGATGGTGGCTTCAGTGGCAACGCGACATACCCGCCGTGGCTGTTGCCGCTGCTCATTGTCGGCATTTTCCTGCTGCGCGGCACACTCGGCTTTTGCGCCGATTACGCCATGTCATGGGTTTCGAACAAGATTGTGCTCGATCTGCGCAACGACATGTTCAAGCGGCTGGTACAGCTGCCGACGGATTTTTTTGACAACCAGTCCTCCGGCACCGTGATGTCGCGCATCGCCTACGACGTGATGGGTGTTACCAGCGCAGCGACCAACGTGGTGACTACGTTGATCAAGGATTCCCTCGCCGTAATCGGCCTGCTGGCTTGGATGTTCTGGCTCAACTGGCAACTTTCTCTGCTCGCGTTATTGCTGATTCCTGTCGTTGCCCTGATTGTGCGCACTTTCAGTTCACGCTTGCGTGCCACCAGCCGCGCCGTGCAGCGGGCGATGGGCGAGATCATGCATGTGCTGGAAGAGAGCATCGAGGCGCACAAGGTGGTGAAGATTTTCGGTGGCCAGTCGTATGAAATTCGTCGTTTCGCTGCGGCCAGCAGCCAGCAGCGCGGTCAGGCGATGCGCCAGACGATCGCCGCTGCTGCGCTTGGCCCCATCGTTCAGGTATTCGCCGCGATCGTGCTGGCGATCATCATTACCATCGCCATGCGCCAGTCCGTCGCCGGAGGCACGACCGTCGGCGACTTCGTCTCCTTTATCACCGCCATGCTGATGCTGCTGGCGCCGCTGAAACGCCTTACCGACATCAATGCTCCGTTGCAACGTGGGCTGGCGGCGGCCGAGAGCGTGTTCGACCTGATTGACGAAGTGCCGGAGGACGATCGCGGCACGGTGGAACTGGGTCGAGCGCAGGGACATGTTGAATTTCGCAACATCCATTTGCGTTACCCAGATGCCGCGCGCGATGCCCTGATCGACGTTGATCTTGCCATTCCTGCAGGGCAGACGGTTGCCCTGGTCGGCGCCTCGGGGAGCGGCAAGACCTCGCTGGCCAACCTGTTGCCGCGCTTCTATCGTCCGACCTCAGGCGCTATCCTGATCGACGGCCATCCGCTCGAAACCCTGACGCTGGCCTCGCTGCGCGCCAACATCGCACTGGTGTCGCAGGACGTGGTGCTGTTCAATGACACGGTGGCAGCCAATATCGCCTATGGCCTCGGCGAGGTGCCGCGTGAGCGACTGCTCGAGGCCGCCCGCGCCGCTCATGCGCTGGAATTCATCGAGGCGATGCCGCAAGGCTTCGAGACGCTGATTGGCGAGAATGGCGTCAAGCTCTCCGGCGGCCAGCGCCAGCGGCTGGCGATTGCACGTGCCATTTTGAAGAATGCGCCGATCCTGATTCTGGATGAGGCCACCTCGGCGCTCGACACCGAATCGGAACGTCATGTCCAGGCCGCGCTCGACACACTGATGAAAAACCGCACCACGCTGGTTGTCGCGCATCGCTTGTCCACCATTGAGCATGCCGATCGCATTGTTGTACTGGAAGCCGGGCATATCATCGAGGAAGGTCGTCATGCCGAGCTGCTGGTGCAGGAGGGAACCTATGCCAACTTCTACCGCATGCAACGGTCTAGCGAGGCGCAGCGCACGTCGTGAATCTTCTTCATACCGAGTCTTTACGCACCTTCGACACCACGCTCCTGAGCCGTGCGCTAGTCATTAAGCTCCGCCATCATGGCGACGTTCTCCTGGCTTCCCCGGTGCTGTCGGCCCTTAAGCGCGTGGCGCCGCAATGCGAGGTTGATGCGCTGGTGTATGCCGATACTGCGGCAATGCTGGAGGGGCACCCGGCTTTGTCCCAACTCCATTGGATTGACCGCGACTGGAAGCGCTCCGGACTCTTTCGCCAAATGGCTGCCGAACGTAATTTGCTGCGCCGGCTGCTTGCGCGGCGCTACGATCTGGTCGTGCATCTGACCGACCATCCGCGCGGCGCGTGGCTGACGCGCCTGATCAAGCCGACATGGTCCGTGGCGCCGGAATCCGCGCTGCGCTGGTGGTGGCGCAACAGTTTTCGCACCTTCTACCGTCACCCGATCGGTCGCTCACGGCATACCATCGAAGTTAATCTGGATGCCTTGCGGCGGCTCGGAATTCAACCCGCCGCTGGCGATAAAGCTCTGCGGCTGGTGGCGGGTGCTGCTGCCGAAGCGAGGATTGACGATCTATTTACCCACTTTGACTTGACTGCGGGGAGCTACATTCATATCCATCCCGGGTCGCGCTGGCTGTTCAAGTGCTGGCCTGCCGCCAGCGTCGCGCAGCTTGCGGATGCGCTGGCCGCGAAGGGTTTCAGGATCGTCTTGACTGCGGCGCCCGGCGCGTCGGAAGGCAGAATCATTGAGGCCGTGCGAAAGTCGATGAATGCAGCGGTGATTGACTTGGCCGGACAGCTAAACCTCAAGGAACTCGCTGCACTGACGGCCCGGGCACGGTTGTTTGTGGGCGTGGATTCGGCGCCGATGCATATCGCCGCAGCAATGGGTACGCCAGTGGTAGCCTTGTTCGGCCCTACTGACGACATCGCGTGGGCGCCCTGGTCGGCGGTAGCGCGGGTGGTGACCAGCGGGCAGCATCCGTGCCGCCCCTGCGGGCTCGACGGTTGCGGCGGCAGCAAGGTCAGCGAGTGTTTGACGCAGCTGCCGGTTGCCCAGGTGCTTGCCGCCTGCAACGAGCTTCTGGCAGGAGGCTGGCGGTGAGTTCGTGTGACTGGCGTCACTGTTACTGCTCACATGTGTTGTGTGTGCTTTGCACAAAATTCTGGTGAGAACACTGAATGAAGATTCTGCATACAGAGGCCTCCTGCGGCTGGGGAGGGCAGGAGATACGAATTCTTTCCGAAGCCAGCGGCCTGCGCGACCGTGGCCACGAGGTGACCTTGGTCTGCCCTCGGGAGGCGCGAATCTTCGAAGAGGCAGGCAAGCTGAGTCTCTCCGTGCAGGCGCTGCCTATCGCACGCAAGTCGATTGTCGGCTGGCGTGCCCTGCGGGATTTCCTCAGGCAGACGCCGGTCGATGTAATCAATACGCACAGCTCCACCGATAGCTGGCTGGCGGCACTGGCCTGCACCGCCTTGCGCGCCGCCCCTCCGTTGGTGCGTACGCGCCACATCTCGGCGCCCATTTCCAGCAGCTGGACGACCTGCTGGCTGTACTCCCGCGCCAGCGCGCATATCGCCACCACCGGCGAGGCGTTGCGGCGCGATGTCATCGCGGCAACCGGGATTGCACCGGAGCGGGTCACCTCGGTTCCCACCGGGATCGATACGGAAAGGTATGTGCCCGGTAATCGGCTGGCCGCGCGCCGCCTGCTTGGTTTGGACGAGTCAGCGCCTATCGTGGGCATCGTGGCCACGCTCAGGAGCTGGAAGGGACACCGCTATCTGGTGGATGCGGTAGCCCGCCTGGCGCCCGAGGTTCGTTTGGTGATTGTCGGCGATGGGCCCCAGAATGAAGCCTTGCGGACGCAGATCGCAACTATTGATCAGCCGGATCGATTTCTGATGGCGGGTAACCGGGAGGATGTGCAGAACTGGTTGCAGGCTTTCGATCTTTTCGTTTTACCTTCCTATGCCAATGAAGGCGTGCCCCAGGCGCTGATGCAGGCCATGGCGGCGGGTTTGCCCTGCATCACCACGCAGGTGGGCGCCATCGGCGAATTGGCGCGTGATGAAGACACAGCGCTTGTTGTCAAACCGCAGGACACAGGGGCGCTGGTGAATGCGATTGAACGGTTGCTCCACGATTCCACTCTTGCACAGTCGCTGGGTACTCGCGCCAGGCAGTTTGTGGTCGCCCACCATGGGCGGGAAGCCATGCTGGACAAGATGGAGGCGATATTTAATGCTGTTCAAACACGAGACGGCGCGGCAGAACATGCGCGGGGCAGCTAATTTTGCGCCGCAAGAAAATTTACATCGCCAATACCTCGGGGCTGGGTAATCGTCTGGAGACTCTGGTGCTTGCCGGCATGATCGAAGACGCTCATGGTCACGCTATCTATCTGGACTGGCCGGAAACGGATTGCCTGACGATTGCCGGAACGCAGGTTGGTTCCATACCCTGGTGGGATCGTATTGGTAGCCTGAAGCTGCGCGATTTCGATCAGCGGGTATTGCAGGAACTGGGTGGAGTACGGGTCATCAATTTGCGGGGCACTTATGGTCCGCGCGAACTCCAGAAGAGTTACCTGCAGGCGACAGCAGCCAGATTGCAGCCACATCCGCACATCAGCGAGGCGATTCGGGAAACGCTGGCCCCTTACGCGCACCGTCCGGCGGTGGCGGTGCATATCCGGCGGGGTGACTTTGCGGTAGCGGGTGATACCTATGACGCTAACGCTTCCCGCCACCCCGCGCCGGCGCTCTGGTGGTACGAACATGTCATGAGCACCTATGTTCGCCAGTTTCCGGATGTTTATTTTGTCCTTGGTTATAGCGGGGATTCAGCTACGCTGACGCAGTTGAAGAATCGTTTTGAGATTGTGACCTTGCCACGAGTCTTCGACTATCAATCTCTTCTTCCGGGACACCTCGCAGAGGGGCATCCCGTGGTCGATATGTTCGGCCTGGCCTGCTGTAGCTCCATCGTGGCCACGCCTACTTCCAGCTTTTCGCACTGGGCCGCCAATCTGCTTGGGGTTCGGGCCGTCGCGATACTTCCCCCGGTGCGCACGGAACGCAGCCATCCCCGTTTCGGCGTTGCCAGACTGTGGGGATCGGTGCTACTTGACTGGCGCGACGCCGCCGAACGTGGGACCGGGGTGCGGCTAATAGGTGAGAGTGAACCGCTGCCGCCGGTCGAACCTGCAATGACCCATTGGCTCTGACTTTTCACTTGATCCATCGCTTCCCGGAATATTTCACACATGCACAAGCTCTCTTCTCCGGAGTTCTACTTCCTTGTCGCGCTGGCTTTTGTACTGCCCTTGTGGGAAGTACCCAAGACCCTGTTTTTCCTGCTCTTTGTCATTGCCTGGCTGGTGCGTGCGGGCACTGCTGCGGGATGGGGTGGCACATGGAAAATCCCGGATACCGTATTTTGTGGAATGATAGGTGCAGCCTTCGTTTCCGCGTGGGCAGCGGCGCCGCTGCCGCAGCAGTGGGGGGAGGCGCTCGACGTGACGCGCTGGGTTCTGCTGGGCTGGTTGCTGTCGCGGTCTGCGCTTTCGTCACGGCAAGTCAGCCTGCTGCTGACCTTCGTACTCGCCGGCACCCTGCTGGCAGGAATCCACGGGATGTGGGTCTGGTGGGTAGATCCGCTGCGCTCCACATTGCAATTGAATTCAGTGGGCCATGTCAATCATTCCGCCATCTATCTGGCGATCGCAGCTCTGGCTGCGATCGGCGGATTGTTGGCCCGGTGGCCAGACCGGTTCCGTGACGGACCGCGCACCTGCTGGCTGCTGGCTTTGGCGGCGGGTGTGTTAGTGTTTCTGGTGCTGATCGGGGACAGCCGTGCTGCCTTGCTCGCGCTCTTGGCTGGCGTTCTTGTATTGGCTGTTGGCAGTCGTCGACACTCAGGAATCCATCCAGTTAAACCGCTCATGGTTCTGCTTGTGTCGCTAGGGCTTGTGCTCTTCATGCATCCGTCTATTGTCGTGAAGACTGTTGCTTTGAGCCAGAGCGGCAACCCGCAGTCTTACCGGCTGGAATTGGCGCGGGTAGCAATTGAAGCCTGGCGTGCGCATCCGATCACCGGTGTTGGGCCGGCCAATTTCGGTCAGGTGACGCAGCCTGTGGTTGAGGCCTGGGTGCAACAGCGCGGCGAAGTATTCACCCCATCCCGGTATCTATTTCTGAATCATTCGCACAGTCTTTATTTCAACACGCTGGCCGAACGCGGCGCTCTGGGTATCGCGGCCTTGCTGTTATTGTTGCTTGCTTGGGCACGGGCGCTATTGCGGCGGCCGGCGGTCGGCCAGACCGACGAATGGATTCGCTGGTCTGGCGCCGTAGCGGCGGGAACCGTGGTCGTGGTAGCGGGTATTTTTAACACTACCTTGCATCATGAGCATGGCCTGCTGGCGATGCTCTTGCTTGGCCTGTGGCTAGGGCCGAGAGCGCCCGGTGACTGGGTTAAAGCGCCTGTAGTGTGACCGTAAGCGTCGATGCGCGGAAAATGAAACAGAACTTTCGCTCATAAACCTCCGGGCTGATGGCGAATAGCGCGCGCCCGACCAGCCCCATGATGCCGCCGCCAAACGACAGCCTCTTGCGGATGGTGACGAACAGCCGACCGCCAAGGTAATGCGTGTTACGTTCTTTGCAAAACATGTCGAAAGAAAAATACGACAGGTGATGCAGATGCGTGGGATCGCGCCAGGAAGAAAGTGAGGTGAAGTGCGGCGTGATGAGCGTCACGGTGCCTCCGGTCTTCAGCAGGCGGTGGATTTCCTGCATGGCTTTCGGGATGGACTCGAGGTGTTCGATCACGTTATCGAGAAGTATTTCGCTGGCGCACGCATCGGGCAGGTCGATCCCTGTTTCAATGTTGCCCACCATGTCCTGAAAGCCGGTGGGAACAAAATCGATATTGGTCCATCCGGGGATTGGTTTTTCGCCACAGCCAATGTTTAGTCGCATATTTTCAACGGAAGGAAGGCATGAATCGGTTGCTTTTGCCAGTCAAGCGGCCAACGTCGGCGCTTGAAACCAGCAGGCAGGGGCGAGTCTAGCAAATGGCGAACTCCGAAGCCGTGAACTGGAGGCTTCTTCGTGTAGTTTGCAACAGATCACGGGCCGCTATGCGGCATCAGTGCGCCTCGTCCCAGTTCGCCCCGACCCCCACGTCCACCACCAGCGGCACCTTCAGTTCGGCGACGCCGCACATGAGCTGCGGCAAGGTCTCACGCACGGCGGCGAGTTCGTCTTGCGGTACTTCCAGCACCAGCTCGTCATGCACTTGCAGCACCAGCAACGTGCGCATGTTTTGCGCGTCGAGCCAGCCCTGCACGGCGATCATGGCGCGCTTGATCAGGTCGGCGGCGGTGCCCTGCATCGGCGCGTTGATCGCGGCGCGTTCGGCCCCCTGGCGGCGGCCGGCGTTGCTTGAGCGGATCTCCGGCAGCCACAGCCGGCGGCCGAACACGGTTTCGACGTAGCCCTGCGCGCGTGCCGCCGCGCGGGTGGCCTCCATGTAGCGGGCGACGCCGGGGTAGCGGGCGAAGTAGCGTTCCATGTAGGCGCCCGCCGCGCTGCGCTCGATGCCCAGCTCGCGCGCCAGGCCGAAGGCGCTCATGCCGTAGATCAGGCCGAAGTTGATGACCTTGGCGGCGCGGCGCTGGTCGGGGCCGACATCCTGCGGCGCGATGCCGAAAATCTCGGCGGCGGTGGCACGGTGCACGTCCTCGCCCTGGGCAAAGGCAGCGAGCAGGCGCGCATCGTCCGACAGATGCGCCATGATGCGCAGCTCGATCTGCGAATAGTCGGCGCTGGCGATACGGTGGCCGGGCGGCGCGATGAAGGCGGAACGGATGCGGCGGCCTTCGGCGGTGCGCACCGGGATGTTCTGCAGGTTGGGGTCGGACGAGGCGAGCCGGCCGGTGACGGCGACGGCTTGCGAGAAGCTGGTATGCACGCGGCCGCTGGCGGGGTTCACCATTTTCGGCAGGGTGTCGGTGTAGGTGCCCTTGAGTTTGGCCAGGCTGCGGTAATCGAGGATTTTTTTCGGCAGCGGGTAGTCTTCGGCCAGCTTGCTCAGGACTTCTTCGTTGGTCGAGGGGTCGCCACCCGGAGTTTTCTTCAGCACCGGCAGGCCCTGCTGCGTGAACAGGATTTCCGCCAGTTGCTTCGGCGAGTTGAGGTTGAACGGCTGGCCGGCCAGCGCGTGCGCTTCGGCTTCGAGCGCCAGCATGGCGCGGCCGAGTTCCACGCTTTGCTGCGCCAGTGCGCCCGCGTCGATCAGTACGCCATTGCGCTCGATACGGAACAGCACTTCGGCCACCGGCAGTTCAAGAGTGCGGTAGATGGCATCGAGTTGCGGTACCGCGGCGAGCTGCGGCGCCAGCACGCGATGCACGCGCAGGGTGACATCGGCATCTTCGGCGGCGTATTCGGCGGCGCGCGCGACATCGACCTGGGAAAAGCAGATACGCGTCGCGCCCTTGCCGGTGAGCTCGTCATAGCTCAGGGTCTTGAGGCCGCAATGGCGCGCGGCGAGCGAACCCAGATCGTGCGGCTGGTCCGATTCCAGCACATAGGATTCGAGCAGCGTGTCTTCGACCACGCCGGCAAGGGCGATGCCGTGATTGGCGAAGACATGGCGGTCGTACTTGAGGTGCTGGCCGAGCTTGGGTTTCGCTGCGGATTCGAGCCAGGGCTTGAGCTGCGCCAGGGTTTTGGCCAGCGGCAGTTGCGTGGGCACGCCGGCATAGCGGTGGCCGAGCGGCAGATAGGCGGCGCGAATCGCGTCGTCTGCGGCAACGGCAAACGAGATGCCGACCAGACGCGCCGCCAGCGGGTCGAGGCTGGTGGTTTCGGTATCGAGCGCGACCAGCGGCGCGGCTTCGAGGCGCATCAGCCAGTCATCAAGCTGCGCGGCGGTGAGGATGCATTCGTAGCCGCTGCGATCGGGCTCTGGAAAAACAGGGGTCAGACCACGATTTTCACCGTTGCCTCCCTCCGCTTCGGCATTTAATCGTGGTCTGACCCCTAGTTCACTGGTTTCGCCGTCCAGTTCCTTCAGCCAGCTCCTGAACTCGAGCCGGCTGTAGAGGGCGCGCAGTTTTTCGCGCTCGGGCGGCTGTGGCGCGAGGTCGGCATAGCGCACCGGCAGGTCGAGATCACAGGCCACGGTGACGAGCTTTTTTCCCAGCGGCAGGAAGTCGAGATGCTTGCGCAGGTTTTCGCCCACCGTGCCTTTGATCTCGTCGGCGTGGGCGACGATGGCGTCCAGCGTGCCGTACTGGGTGAGCCATTTGACGGCGGTCTTGGGGCCGACCTTGGCCACGCCCGGGACGCCATCCACCGTGTCGCCGACCAGCGCCAGGTAATCGACGATGCGCTCCGGCGGCACGCCGAACTTGGCCTGCACGCCGGCCGCATCGAGCGTTTCGTTGCTCATCGTATTGATGAGTTTCACGTGCGGATTGACCAGTTGCGTCAGGTCCTTGTCTCCGGTGGAGACGATGCAATCGACGCCGGCGCCGCTGGCGGCGTGGGTCAGGGTGCCGATCACGTCGTCGGCCTCGACGCCATCGACCATCAGCAGCGGCCAGCCGGCGGCGCGGATGCATTCATGCAACAGGGGAATCTGCGCCGAGAGGTCTTCCGGCATCGGCGGGCGGTGCGCCTTGTACTCCGGATACCAGTCCTCGCGGAAGGTTTTGCCCTTGGCATCGAATACCACGGCGCGCCAATCTGCCTTATAGTCGGCTTCGAGCACGCGCAGCATGGAAAGCACGCCGCGAATCGCGCCGGTGGGTTCGTTGGCTGAGTTGCGCAAATCCGGCAGCGCGTGGAAGGCGCGGTAGAGATAGGACGAACCGTCGACGAGCAAGAGCGTAGGCATGGAGGAAGGCTATGAATATGAAGGATAAATTGCCGCAGGGTTTCGAGCGTTCGCCGACGACGGAACTGGGCGCCCGCGAGGCCTGGCGCGTGTTTGGCATTATGGCAGAGTTCGTCGAGGCGACCGAACGCCTGGCCAGCGTGCGGCCGGCGGTGTCGATCTTCGGCAGCGCGCGCGTAGCGCCGGATTCGGCGGTGTACCGGCAAACGGAAAACATCGCCCGCCTGCTGTCGGACGCGGGTTTTTCGGTCATTTCCGGCGGCGGGCCGGGCGTGATGGAGGCGGCCAACAAGGGCGCCTTCGAAGGCAAGAGCCTGTCGGTGGGCCTCAACATCCAGTTGCCGCACGAGCAGAAGGCCAACCACTATCAGGATATCTCGCAAACCTTCCGCCACTTCTTTGCCCGCAAATACATGTTCGTCAAATTCGCCGTGGCGTATGTGGTGATGCCCGGCGGCTTCGGCACGCTCGATGAGCTGCTCGAAGCGCTGACGCTGATCCAGACCGGCAAGAGTCCGCGCATTCCGCTGATCCTGGTCGGCAGCGCCTTCTGGGCCGGGCTGCTCGACTGGCTGCGGGCGCGGCTGGTGGCCGAGGGCATGATCAACCCGGAAGACATGGATCTGTTGCAGGTGATCGATGAGCCGGAACGTGTGGTGGCGGCAATCTTCGATCATTACGAGACACGCGGTTTCGAGCGCCTGCCCGAGGAGCACGAGTTGCTGCTCAACCTTTGATACACTTGGCCGGATCATTCGAGGAAATTGCCATGCGTCGTTCATTTTTTCTGCTGGTTTCGCTGTTTGCCCTGAACGTCCTGGCGCAGACGCCACCGCCCAAGCTGGAGCCGATACCCGAGCCGCCACCACCGCCCGCCGGGCTGGCCGATGAGTCGTTCGAGCCGCAGGTGACAATTACCAAGCGTGGCGAGGACAAGGTCGAGGAGTACCGCCTCAACGGCAAGCTTTACATGCTGAAAGTAACACCGCCGCATGGCGTGCCCTATTATTTGATGGACGATCGCGGCGACGGTAGCTGGGTGCGCCAGGATGCCGCCAGCGGCTCCGGCCTGCGGGTGCCGATGTGGGTGATCGGCACGTTCTGATCGCAAGTGAATAACACTGCTGCGCCCGCCGGGGCCCTCCCGACCCCCGTCATTCCGGCGCAGGCCGGAGCTGCCTCTGCTCTGCCGCTCATTCCCGGCCAAAACCGCAAGAATGTCGCGGCTTTCGGGCAGGTATTTACCCCGCCGGCGATCGTCGAGCGCCTGCTTGCGCTGCGTAAAAATTCTGGCCGCGTACTTGATCCGGCGGCGGGTGACGGCGCGTTTTCTTCCCGCATCCCCGGCTGCACCGCGATCGAAATCGACCCTGCGCATTGCCCGCCGGGGGCGCGCAATATCGACTTCTTCAGCCTGCCGGAAAGCGAGCAGTTCGCCACCATCATCGGCAATCCGCCCTACGTCAAGGCGCGCGACATCGGCAGTGCGACACGGCGCTTGCTGCATTCGCGCCTGCTCGACGGCCATGCCAACCTGTACCTGCATTTCATCGAAAAGTGCGTGCGTCACCTCGTCCCCGGTGGCGAGCTGATTTTCATCACGCCGCGCGATTTTCTCAAGACCACCGGCGCCGCCCGGCTCAACACCTGGCTTTTCGATCAAGGCACGCTCACCGATTTCGATGATCTGGGCGATGCGCGGATTTTCGCCGGGGCGACGCCGAACTGCGCCATCTGGCGCTTTGAAAAAGGCAATCTCTCGCACCGCCTGCATGATGGCCGGCGCATGGTACTGGCGCACGGCCAGCTGATGTTTACGCGCGGCATTTACAGCGTGCCGCTCAATCGCGTGTTTTTCGTCAAGGTCGGCGCGGTTTCCGGCGCGGACGAAATTTTCACCCATGACGAACTTGGCAATGCCGACTTCGTCTGCTCCAGAACAGCGCAAACCGGCGCGTTGCGGCGCATGATCTATCGCACCACGGAAGGGCCGCTGCCTTATCTCGAGCAGTTCAGGGAGCGCCTGCTGGCACGGCGGGTGACGAAGTTCGACGAGAGCAACTGGTGGCAGTGGGGACGCCATCACCACAGGTCAAGGGAGCCGCGCATTTACGTCAATGGCCGCACCCGCAATCCACGGCCGTTCTTCCTCCATCCCTGCACCGATTATGACGGCGCGGTGCTGGCGTTGTTTCCGCATCGCCGTCTTGCCACGGCCGACTTTTCACGCCTGACGGAAATGCTCAACAATGTCGATTGGGCAGAGCTTGGCTTCGTCTGCGACGGCCGTTTCATTTTTTCCCAACGCAGCCTGGAGCACGCCCTGCTGCCCGAAGAGTTCGCCGAATTTGCGGGAGCGGAGGTGGTGTAACATCGGGCGCCGCTTTCCGTTTCCTGCGACGTCATCATGGTTCCCCATCTCACCACCGTCCTCTCCGGCCCGCTGCTTGATCTCGAACGGCGTCTGCTGGCCAGTGAGGCCACCGTCGAGCGCTGGTTGCGCACGCAATGGCTGGAACATACCCCGCCGTTCTATGCCTCGGTCGATCTGCGCAATGCCGGCTTCAAGCTGGCGCCGGTCGACACCAACCTTTTCCCCGGCGGCTTCAACAACCTCAATCCGGAATTCCTGCCGCTGTGCGTGCAGGCGGCGATGGCGGCGATCGAAAAGATTTGTCCCGAAGCCAGGAACCTGTTGCTGATTCCCGAGAACCACACGCGCAACCAGTTTTACCTGCTGAACGTGGCGCGACTGGCGAGCATCCTGCGCCATGTCGGCCTCGAAGTCCGTATCGGCTCGTTGTTGCCGGAAGTCACCGCGCCGACCACGCTTGATCTGCCGGATGGCCAGAAGCTGGTGCTCGAACCGCTCAAGCGCATCGGCGCGGGCGGCCGCCGGCTGGGCCTCGATGACTTCGATCCCTGCGCGATACTGCTCAACAACGATCTCTCTGCCGGCGTGCCGCAGCTGTTGCAAAACCTCGATGAGCAGTTCGTCATTCCGCCGCTGTGGGCCGGCTGGCATGCACGACGCAAGTCGGTGCACTTTGCCGCCTTCCGTGATGTGGCAAAGGACTTCGCCAGCGAACTCGGGATCGATCCCTGGCTGATCGATCCCGCTTTTGAAGTCTGCGGCAAAATCAATTTTCATGAGCGTACCGGAGAAGAGTGCCTGGCCTCCAATGTGGACCGGCTGCTGGGGCGCATGCGAATCAAATACAAGGAATATGGCATAACCGAGGAACCCTTCGTCATCGTCAAGGCCGATGCCGGCACCTATGGCATGGGCATCATGACGGTGAAGGATGCGAGTGAGGTGACGGGGCTCTCGCGCCGCCAGCGCAACAAGATGGCGGTAGCCAAGGAAGGCATGCCGGTCACCGAGGTCATCATCCAGGAAGGCGTGCCGACGATTGAACGGGTTGATGAAGGGACGGCCGAGCCGGTGGTGTATATGATCGATCGCCATGTCGTTGGCGGCTTTTACCGCGTCAATGCGGCACGCGGGCCGGATCAGAATCTCAACGCCCCGGGCATGGAGTTCAAGCCGCTGGCCTTCGCCACCTGCTGCACCCTGCCCGATGCGCAGCTCGATCCGGATGCGCCGCCCAACCGTTTCTATGCGTATGGCGTGGTGGCGCGGCTGGCGCTGCTGGCCGCCGCCATCGAGCTCGAACGCACCGCGCCTGCCGGCAGCCGATAAATCCTTGCAGTCATGAAACTTGCCTTCATCACCGACCCGCTGTCCGGCCTCAAGCCGGCCAAGGACTCGAGCATCGCCATGATGCGCAGCGCGGCAACGCGGGGGCATGAGGTGTGGACGATCCAGCGGCCATCGCTCTCCTGGCGCGATGGCGTGGTCAGCGCGCAGGCATTGCATATCAATCCGGCCGGGAGCGATGCGGCGTGGTTCTCCATCGTCGGCCATCAGCATCTGCCGCTCACCGCCTTCGATGCCGTGTTGATGCGCCAGGATCCGCCCTTCGATTTCGAATATATCGTCGCCACCTGGCTGCTGGAGCGGGCCCAGGCTGCCGGTGCGCGCATCTTCAACGATCCGCGCGCGATTCGCGACCATTCGGAAAAAGTGGCGCTGGCCGAATTTGCCGAGTTCGCGCCGACCACGCTGATCGCCCGCGATCCGGCCGAGATCCACGCCTTCATCGACGAACTTGGCGAGGCGATCCTGAAACCGCTCGACGGCATGGGCGGCAGCAGCATTTTTCATGTCCGGCGCGGTGACCCGAATCGCAATGTGATCGTCGAAATGCTGACCGCCTTCGGCGCCCGCAGCATCATGGCACAGCGTTATTTGCCGGCGATTCGCGAGGGCGACAAGCGCATCCTGCTGATCGCCGGTGAACCCGTGCCATACAGTCTGGCGCGGATTCCGCAGGCCGGCGAATCGCGCGGCAACCTGGCCGCCGGCGGCACCGGCGTGGCGCGCGAACTGTCCGCGCGCGACCGTGAAATCGCCGTTGCGCTGGCGCCGACTTTATGGGCACGCGGCCTCTTGATCGTCGGTCTCGACGTGATCGGCGAGCAACTCACCGAGATCAACGTCACCAGCCCCACCTGCTTCGTCGAAATCGCGCAGCAGACCGGCTTCGATGTCGCCGCAAAGGCGATCGACGCCCTGGAGCGGCAATGCGCCTGAGCGCCGGGATGCGCGGCGCGTTGCTCGCCTTGTTGGGCGCCCTGCTGCTGGCCGGTTGCGGCCCGGGGGCGCCGTTGCATCAGGAATCCTTTGTTTTCGGCACCCGCGTCGAGTTGTTGATTGCCGGCGCCCCGGAAGAGCAGGCGCGGGCGGCAGGCAACCAGGTGCTGGCGGAATTCGATCGTCTGCATCGCACCTACCACGCCTGGCAGCCATCCGAGTTGTCGACGCTCAACGCGGCGCTGGCCGCCGGCCGGACCCAGCAGGTGAGCGGCGAGTTTGCTGGCTACCTGCGCGAAGCGGAGGAAGTCGCCCGTGCCGGCGATTATTTGTTCGATCCGGGCATCGGCCGCCTGATCGAGGCGTGGGGCTTTCACCGCGACGAGATCCAGCCGCACATTCCGCCGCCGGCGGAGCTTGCTGCGCTGATCGCGCAACATCCCTCGATCGCCGACCTGCACCTTGAGGGCAACCGGGTCAGCAGCCGCAATCGTGCGCTGGCGCTCGACTTTGGCGGTTACCTGAAGGGCGTGGCGCTTGACCGCGCGGCGCTGATCCTCAGGGCCGCCGGCATCAGGAATGCCCTGGTCAATATCGGCGGCAACATTCTCGCGCTGGGCGACAAGAACGGCGTTCCCTGGCGCGTCGGCATCCAGCATCCACGGCCGGAGACGGTCGGCGGCGCGCCGCTGGCCAGCCTTGAACTGCGTGACGGCGAGGCCATCGGCACCTCGGGCGATTATCAGCGCTACTTCATGGTCGATGGCCTGCGCTACAGCCACCTGATCGATCCGCGCACGGGACGACCGGCGCAGGGCGCGCAGGCAGTGACCCTCCTGATTCCGCCCGGCCCGCAGGCCGGCATGCGCTCGGATGCCTTGTCCAAGCCGATTTTCATCGCCGGCGCGGACTGGCAGGCCATGGCGCAAAAGCTGGGTGTTACGGCAGTGCTGAAAGTCGGCGCTGACGGTACGGTGCAGGCCACGCCGCCCATGCGTCAGCGCCTGAAAATCGAGGCGCCCAATGTCAGGTTTGTGGAGCCGTGAGCCTGATTGCCAGCCGGCGCAGGCCGCGTCGGCTGGCAATCATCCTGGCGCGATGCCTTGTTTTGCATTCTGTTGCGCTGGATTTTCCTGCGCTAGAATGACCCGATGATAGGTCTCTTCCTCATCACCCACAGCACCTATGGTGAATCGCTGATCCAGTGCGCCTGCCATGTACTGAACAAGCGCCCGGCGCAGATCACGCAGCTGGGAGTTGCCGCGCAGGATGACCCGCTCGATGCCCTGCCGCTGGCGCGCGAGATGCTCCGTTTTGTCGATCACGGCGACGGCGTCCTGATCCTCACCGATCTTTACGGCGCCACTCCGGCCAACGTGGCCATGAAACTGCTCGATCCGGGCCGCATCGAAGGATTGGCCGGAGTCAATCTGCCGATGCTGCTGCGCGCCCTGACCTATCGCGACAAGGGCATGGAAATCCTGCTGGCCCGCGCCACCAGCGGTGGCCGTGACGGTGTGCTGAACATGCTGCATCACTGAACCATTACCGGGACAATCGACGAAATGCCTAAAGTTGAAGTCGAGATCACCAACAAGCTGGGCCTGCATGCGCGGGCCTCGGCCAAATTGACGCAGCTGGCAGGAAGTTTTCCCTGTGAAGTCTGGATGGAGCGCGGCAGCCGCCGCATCAATGCCAAAAGCATCATGGGAGTGATGATGCTGGCAGCCGGCAAGGGTACGACGGTCACGGTTGATACGGACGGCGAACAGGCCGACGAAGCCTTGCAGGCGATTCTGCAGCTGATCAACGACCGGTTTGGCGAGGGAGAGTAAGCCGTGACCTTCAGCCTGCACGGACTTGCAGTTTCCGGCGGCATCGCCATTGGCCGGGCGCAGCTGATCTCGCATGCGCTGCTCGAAGTGGCGCAGTATCAGGTGCGCGAAAAGGATGTAGGCGGCGAATTGCAGCGGCTCGACGAGGCGATTGCGGCCGTTGCCGCCGAGCTCAATGCGCTGCGCGCGGAAGCCCGCAATGCCGGCAGCCCCGGAGAGCTCGCCGCCTTCGTCGATCTGCATGCCATGATCCTTGCCGATCCGGCGCTGACCGACGGTGTGCGGGCGCTGATTGCCGAGCGCCGCTGCAATGCCGAATGGGCTCTGGTGCAGCAGATGCAGGAGGCCATGGCGCAGTTCGATACTTTTGAAGACGCCTACCTGCGTGAACGCAAGCATGACATCGAGCAGGTGGTTGAACGTGTGCTGCGCATCCTGCAGGGCAAGCCGAAACGGGTGGCGCGGCGCAAAGCGACCGAGGGCGACTTGATCGTCGTCGCCAACGATCTTTCGCCTGCCGATACCCTGCAGTTCAAGACCCTGAAAATCGGCGGTTTTGTCACCGACATGGGCAGCGCTACCTCGCACACCGCCATCGTCGCCCGCAGCTTTGACATTCCGGCCGTGGTCGGCATGCGCGAGGCACGGGCGCTGATTCAGGATGACGACGTGCTGATTCTCGATGGCGCACGCGGAGTGCTGATCGTCGATCCCGATGCGCGCATCCTTGACGAGTATCGTCTCCGGAAAACCACGCTGGAGCTTGAACGCAGCAAGCGCATGCGGCTGAAGACGGCACGCAGTGTCACGCTGGATGGCGAGAAGGTCTCGCTGGAGGCCAATATCGAGCTGCCGCCGGACGCAGAGCGGGCGAAAGAAGTCGGTGCGGAAGGCATCGGCCTGTTCCGTACCGAGTTTCTGTTCATGAATCGCGACGAACTGCCCACCGAGGACGAGCAGTTCGAAGCCTATCGGCAGGTGGTGAAAAGCTTTCCCGGCAAGCCGGTCACCATCCGCACCCTGGACATCGGCGCCGACAAGGAAGCGCGTGCGCTGCGCGGACGTGGCGGCGGTTACGCTTCATCCAATCCGGCGCTGGGCCTGCGCGCCATCCGCTTCTGCCTGACAGAGCCGCAACTCTTTCTGACGCAGTTGCGGGCGGTTTTGCGCGCCGCGCACTACGGCAGGGTGCGGCTCCTGATCCCGATGCTGGCGCATGTGCAGCAGATCGAACAGACACTGGCCCTGATCGAACAGGCCAAGGCGCAACTGCGGGCGACGCGGTGCAAGTTTGACGAGGATATCGAACTGGGCGGCATGATCGAGATACCGGCGGCCGCGCTGATGCTCGGGCCATTTTTGCGCCGACTCGACTTTCTCTCGATTGGCAGCAACGACCTGATTCAGTACACGCTGGCCGTCGACCGCGCCGACAGTTCGGTGGCCCATCTCTACGACCCGCTGCATCCGGCGGTGCTGTTCCTGATCGGGAAAACCCTGCAGGCCGGCCGCCAGGCCGGTGTGCCGGTGGCTCTCTGCGGTGAAATGGCCGGCGACCCGAAGCTGACGCGCTTGCTGCTGGGCATGGGGCTGCGCCAGTTTTCGATGCATCCGGCACAACTGCTGGAAATCAAGCAGGAGATCCTGATGGCCGACAGCAGCCGGCTCGGCCCGCTGGTGACCAGGTTGCTCAAGCTGGACGAGCCGGAGAAGATGCGCGAACTGATCGCGCGGCTTTAACCTGGATTCCTCAGTTGACCGCTTGCCGTTACCACGAGAGCCTGATGATTACCGAGTTTTCTGCCTTTGACCAGCGTCACCCAGCGGGTGAGGGCGCTACGCACCCGATTGCACGGCTGGCGGGTCGTCTGGCGGCGTTGCTCGTCGTAGCAGGGGCCGCTCCTGCGTCCTCCTCGCGCCTTGCCAGCCAACCCGCCAGCCGCACACTCAGGCGCGTCCAACTGAGGAATCCAGGTTTAAGGGAATCACGTATCATCGCTGCCCCATGAGCATCGGCATCGTCAGCGCAGAACGCGCCCATTTTTCGCAACCCCTGATCCTCCGAAGCGGGGCGGTGCTGCCTGCATTCGACCTGGTCTATGAAACCTATGGCACGCTGAATGCCGCGAAATCCAACGCCATTCTCGTTTGTCATGCCCTGTCCGGCCATCATCACGTCGCCGGACGCTATGCCGGGCAGGCGGACAGCCTGGGCTGGTGGGACAACATCGTCGGCCCGGGCCGGCCGCTCGATACCGGGCGCTTCTTCGTCGTCGGCGTGAATAATCTCGGCGGTTGCCACGGCTCGACCGGGCCGGCGAGCATCAATCCGCAAACCGGTAAACCCTGGGGCGCCGATTTCCCGGTAGTGACGGTGGAGGACTGGGTCGTGGCGCAGGCGCGGCTGGCCGATTACCTCGGCATCGACGCCTGGGCCGCCGTAGTGGGCGGTTCGCTGGGCGGCATGCAGGCATTGCAATGGAGCCTGAGTTTCCCGGAGCGGGTGCGTCACAGCCTGGTCATTGCTGCCGCACCCAAGCTGTCGGCGGAAAACATCGCCTTCAACGAGATTGCGCGGCAGGCGATTCTGACCGATCCGGAGTTTCATGGCGGCCACTATTACGAGCACGGCGTGCGTCCGCTGCGCGGCTTACGGCTGGCGCGCATGCTGGGTCACATCACGTATCTCTCCGATGACCAGATGGCCGAGAAATTCGGCCGCAGGCAACGTGTCGGCGCCGGCAGTTACAGTTTCGACGTCGAGTTCGAGATCGAGTCCTATCTCCGCTACCAGGGCGACAAATTCGCCGGTATTTTTGACGCCAATACCTATCTGCGGATGACCCGCGCGCTGGACTATTTCGATCCGGCGCTCGAATATGACGGCAATCTCGCTGCGGCGCTGGCTCCGGCCCGGGCGGGTTTCCTGATCATCGCTTTTGCCACCGACTGGCGGTTTTCCCCGGCACGCTCGCGCGAGATGGTGCATGCGCTGGTGCATAACGGGCAGGCGGTGGCGTATGCCGAAAGCAACTGCGCGCATGGCCATGATTCATTCCTGATGGACGACGCGTATTACCATGCCGTGGTGACGGCTTATCTGCGACGGATAAAACTGTGAGCCCATCCTCTGCCCGTGCCGATTTCGATGTCATCGCCAGCTGGATGCGGCCGGGCGAGCGGGTGCTCGATCTGGGTTGCGGCGACGGTTCGCTGCTCAAGCGCCTGATCGGGGAACGCGGGGTGCAGGGCTACGGCATCGAGCTTGAGGATGCCGGCGTGCTGGCGGCGATTGCCGGTGGCATCAATGTCATCCAGGGCGACCTGGAGCAGGGACTGACCGGTTTTGACGATGCCACCTTCGATCACGTGGTGCTTTCGCGCACGCTGCAAACGGTGCGCCACACCGAGCGGTTATTGGCCGAAATGTTGCGCGTGGGGCGCGAGGCGGTGATCAGCTTCCCCAATTTCGCCTACTGGAAAAACCGCATGGCGGTGATGAATGGCCGCATGCCGGTATCGGAAGACCTGCCCTACGAATGGTTCGACACGCCCAATCTGCGTTTCTTCACGCTGCTGGATTTCGAGGCGTTGTGCGCCAAGATGGAGCTGTCGATTCGTGAGCGGCAGGTACTCGACGAGGCCGGGCGCCCCGTCGATGAAGAAGCCAATTTTTTAGGCAGTCTCGCCGTCTACCGGCTGGGGCGGCGGCTGGTCGGCTGACTCGGCCGATCCAGCGGCGGTCTCGTCCGCTGCACCGGGTGTTCCCGCCTTGCGCAGGCGTTTTTCCGCATCCTTCTCTTCTTTTTTCTTCTTCTTGGCGAGGTCGCGCTGGCGTTTCTCGAAGGAATAGTTGGGTTTGGCCATCGGCTTTCCTCAATCGGGGTTGTCGCTCTGCAAATCGAGCAATGTCGGGATTGTACGGCACCCGGTCGGGGCGAAAGCCCTGTGGAAGAAAAAGTCGGCGCTGGTAACACGCCGGATCATTACAAAAAGCGGCTCAGGAAATGCTGGCTGGCGCGATCGAGCTGTGTGCGATCGCGGATCAGGAATTGCAGGCCATGGCTGTCGGCAATCAGCAGCCCCTGGGGCTGTCCGACGGATTTCAGGCGCCGGATGTCGTCTTCGCTTTTCAGTGTCAACGTCGTCGGGCCGCGATCCGTATCGACCTGCCAGTGGCTCGGGGTGGCATAGGTCGAGACCTTACGGATGGCAAGGATTTCCGGCATGAAGTCGCGCTCGGCCAGCGCTTCTTCGATCAGCGTGCGTGCGGCAGGCGCACAGTCGGCCATTTGTTCCAGCCACCATAGCTCGCGGCCGTGGCGATCAACCAGGGCGATGCCTTCGTCGGGCGCGGAAAGGGCGAAGGCGCGTACCGGCACCACGTCTTCATGAACCATTCCATCGGGGGTCGTCAGCACCAGGTGGCCAAAGGAATTGCGCGTCAGCACGTGGTTACTCATAGATCGTCTTCCGCAGCTTCATCGTTACGTCCTTCAAGCGCATCGAGCTGCTTGGTTTGCGCGGTATACAGCCGCCAGTAAGCCGCCTGCCGCGCCAGCAATTCGTCGTGCGGGCCGATCTCGACGATCTTGCCGTGATCCATCACCACCAGCCGGTCGGCGGTACGCAGGGTGGACAGGCGATGGGCGATGGCGATGGTGGTGCGGCCGCGAATCAGGTTATCCAGCGCGCCCTGGATTTCGAGCTCGGTTTCGGTATCGACGGCGGAGGTTGCCTCGTCGAGAATCAGGATTTTCGGGTCGATCAGCAGCGCGCGGGCAATGGAAATGCGTTGTCGTTCGCCGCCAGAGAGTGCCTGGCCGCGTTCGCCGACCAGCGAATCGTAGCCGTGCGGCAGGCGCAGGATGAATTCGTGGGCATGTGCGGCACGTGCAGCGGCAACGATATCGGCGCGACTGGCGTCCGGCCGGCCGTAGGCGATGTTCTCGGCAATGGTGCCGAAAAAGAGAAAGGGCTCCTGCAATACCAGGCCGATATGGCGGCGATACTCCGTCACCGGCAGCGAGCGGATATCCACGCCGTCGATCAGGATCGCACCCTCGCTCACATCGTAGAAACGGCAGATCAGGTTCACCAGCGTGCTCTTGCCCGAGCCGCTGTGGCCGACCAGCCCGATCATCTCGCCGGCGCGGATGTCGAGCGAGACGCCATCCAGCACGCTGCGGTTACCGTAGCGGAAAGCGGCCTCGCGCACCGTGATGTTGCCCTGGATAGCTGGCAGGCGCTGCGGTTGGGTTGGCTCCGGCACGCTCGAGACATGGTCGAGGATATCGAAAATTCGCTTTGCCCCTGCGGCGGCTTTCTGCGTCACCGAGACGATGCGGCTCATCGAATCGAGGCGGCCGTAAAAGCGGCTGATGTAGGCGATGAAAGCCGTCAGGACGCCGACGGTGATCTGGTTTTTCGATACCTGCCAGATGCCGAAGGCCCACACCACCAGCAGGCCGAATTCGGTCAGCAGTCCGACCGTCGGCGAGAACAGGGACCAGGTTTTATTCAGCCGGTCATTCACCAGCAGGTTATGGGCATTGGCTTCGCGAAAGCGCTGGCTTTCGCGGTTCTCCTGGGCGAAGGCCTTGACTACGCGCACCCCGGGAATGGTGTCGGCCAGCACCGAAGTGACTTCTGACCAGACGCGATCAATTTGTTCGAAGCCATAGCGCAGCCGGTTGCGCACCCGATGGATCAGCCAGGCAATGAACGGCAGCGGTAACAGGGTGACCAGTGCCAGCCAGGGGTTGATCGAAAACAGGATCAGCGCGGTCATGCCGATCATCAGCACATCGGTGGCGAAATCGAGCAGATGCAGCGAGAGAAAAACGCAGATGCGGTCGGACTCGCTGCCGATACGCGACATCAGGTCGCCGGTGCGCTTGGCGCCGAAATACTCCAGCGACAGCTTGAGCAGATGCTCATAGGTGGTGGTGCGCAGGTCGGCGCCGATGCGTTCGGAGACCAGCGCCAGAATGTAAGTCTTGGCCCAGGAGAGCGCCCAGCCAAGAATCGCCGCTCCTGCCAGTCCGCCGAGATAGAGCGTAATCTTCATCGGATCGATGGGGGCGCCGTTCTGGTAGGGAATCAACACCTCATCCATCAGCGGCATGGTCAGGTAGGGCGGGATCAGGGTCGCCGCCGTGCCGCCCAGCATCAATAAAAACCCGGCCAGCAATTGCCAGCGGTAGGGATCGGCAAAGCGCCACAAGCGCAGCAGGGTCAGGGTCGAAGGCAGCGCCTGCGTATTCCTGGTACACACCGGACAGCCTTCCTGACCGGGGATCAAGGGCGTGTGGCAGACCGGGCAGAGCGGCTCGCTGCGGGCGACGCGAGGCGTGCCGCTGGCCAGATCTTCGCGTTGACGGGCGAAACTTTCGACCAGCTGCTTGACCGCCGTGGCGCGTGCCAGGGTGTAACGCCAGTGCGCGCAGCGCGCACTGGCGTCGCTGAGCGTCAGCGTGCCGATGCCAGCATGATCGAAGTGCTGCAGGTGCAGCGCCGCATGCAACGGCCAGCTTTGCCAGTCGGCGTCATGGCCACTGGCCAGCAGCCGCTGGCTGGTCAGCGCTACCAGCCCGGAGCCGAACCGCAACTGGCTGTCCAGATCCAGCTCAACCCAGGCGAGCAGTTGCTCGCCGGGGTGCAACACCGCCAGCAAGGGCGCCTGCCAGGCGCGGGGTAGATGAACAGGGAGGATTCCAGACGCAGCCATGAAGTCGATGGGCCACCAAAAGGCGTGGGGCGGAATCATACCGTGCCTGTCTGGATTGCCGAAAGGTTTCCCTGACTTCGATCCGGCAGTCACTGTAAAACCCACATGGCCTGATGCAGGAAAGCATGATTCACGGTGCCGTGTTTGGTTTTAAAGCGATGCTCGTGCCACAATCCAAGCCGAGGCCGCGTGCGGCGCTGCCTGCCTGTAGGGCATCACCTGGAGGGCAACAAAAAGAAGATATGGCGAAAATACGGCTCGGTTATGACGATGTCAAAATTGGCGTGCCCCTGACTTTCAAGATAATGAATGAGTCGGGGCGTACGCTTTTGAATATCGGCTATGTCATTTCCAGCGCAGACCAACTCGAGCGTCTGGTGGAGCGCGGCGTCTATTTTGATGCCTTCGAGGAGGGGGTGGCAACGAGTACCGCAGTCGAACGCGTCTCCGTTTACCAACTGGGGATTGCCGTGGCCGAGGAATATGAAGCGCTGCTGGCGCAGCCGATTGATGCCGCGGCGATAAGTCGTCTTGCCGGGATTGCAGAGGAGATCGAGCGGATCTGCCTGCTCGATGCCGATGCCGCGCTGGCCATGATTCTGCTGCACAAGACTCCGCGCTACTCGGTGCGCCACGCCTTCGCTGCGGCGATTCTCACCGAAGTGCTGATGCGGGAACTGAAGCAGGACGTGGCCGACGTGCATCGCGCCGTGAAGGCGGCGCTGTGCATGAATCTGTGCATGCTCGAGTTGCAGGATAAGCTGTACCGGCAGGAGGAGGCGCTGACGCTGGAGCAGAAGCAGGCGGTTGTCCTCCATCCGCAGCGGGCGGTGGCTCTTTTGTCCGCTGCCGGCTGTAGCGACACGGCGCTGCTGGATGCCGTTTACGATCATCACGAGATGATCAACGGCAGCGGATATGCGCGCCGGAAAAAGTCGCCCGATCTCAGTCTCATCTCCCAGGTTGTCTCGCTTGCGGACCGTTACTGCGCCGTTGTTTCGGAGCGCGCCTATCGGGTGGCAACACCGCCGAACATCGCGGCCCGTGAGTTGCTGAGTCGTCAGGCGGCGACCATTGATCCGCAGCTATCGTCCCATTTCATCAAGGTGATCGGCGTCTATCCGCCGGGGACGGTGGTCACCCTGGTCAATGGCGAAACGGCCGTGGTCGTCCGCCGTACGCTGCATCCGCTGCATCCCGTGGTCCGCAGCCTGCGCTCGCGCAACGGCATTCGTTATCCTGAACCCCCGAAGCGGCTGACCAGCAAGGACAGCTTCGGGATTGCCGATACAGCGAGCCCCGACCACCTCAAGGGTGTCGACCTCGCGAGCCTGTGGCCGCAGGTGGAGGGTGAGGAAGGGGCCGAGGAGCATGGCGCCTGAAATGTGCGTGCGGTCTTGCCGGCGTGTCGGCAAATTTGCCGGACGCGCGTTACTCCACGCTTAAGTGCGAGTTGGCGTTTCACTATAACAACCTGAAAACGACTTTGCCCGGGGATTGGCTTCATTTTTACCGCTGCGTCTGCCCGTCAAAAAGTCGGCGCAGATGATACGGCGGGCATCTCCGGACCGATGAAACTGACATGGCGAGAGGCGCCTGATTCCGTGATCGAATTTCTTAATTTCATTGCCCTGCGCGGCCCGAACCTATGGACCTACCGTCCGGTCATCGAAGCCTGGGTCGATATTGGCGTGCTGGAAGATTCACCCTCCAACACGATTCCGGGTTTCAATGAACGGCTGACCACCTTTCTGCCAACCTTGATCGAGCACCGCTGCAGCTATGGCGAACGTGGCGGTTTCCTCAAACGGCTGGAAGAAGGCACCTGGCCGGCGCACATCCTCGAACACGTCACCCTTGAATTGCAAAACCTGGCTGGCATGCCCGGCGGTTTTGGCAAGGCGCGCAGCACGTCGCAGCGTGGCGTGTATAAGGTCGCCGTGCGCTGCTGGCATGAAGACATCACCCGCGAGGCTTTGCTGCATGGCCGCGATCTGGTCATGGCGGCGATTAACGACACCGCCTTCGATGTGGCCGCCGCTGTGGCGCATCTGACGCAGATGGCCGATCGCTTGCTGCTCGGTCCCAGCACCCAGGCCATTGTCGACGCCGCCACCGCCAAGCACCGGCGCATTCCGGCGATTCGGCTCAATGAAGGAAATCTGGTGCAACTGGGCTATGGCATCCACAGCCGCCGCATCTGGACCGCGGAAACGGATTCCACCTCGGCGATTGGCGAAAGTATTTCCAGCGACAAGGCGTTGACTAAAACCCTGCTCCATTCCTGCGGCGTGCCGGTGCCGGAGGGCAGTGTCGTCGCCAGTGCCGACGAGGCCTGGGAAGCAGCACAGGATATTGGCGCGCCGGTGGCCATCAAGCCGGTCGATGGCAATCATGGGCGCGGCGTTTCGGTTAACCTGTCGCGTCGTGAAGACATCGAGGCCGCCTTTGCCCTGGCGCAAGAAGAAGGAGACGGCGTGCTGGTCGAGCGTTTCATTCCCGGCATTGAACATCGCTTGCTGGTGGTGGGCGGAAAACTGGTGGCCGCCGGGCGTGGTGAAGAAGCCTGGGTGGTGGGCGATGGCCAGGCGACGGTGCAGCAGTTGATCGATCAGCAAATCAACAGCGATCCGCGTCGTGGCACCGGCGAAGCGCACCCGCTGAACCGGATTCATGACGATCCGGCGGTTGAGCTGGAACTCCGGCGCCAGGGTTCGGCCATCGATGCCGTGCCAGCCGCTGGCCAACGCCTGCTGATTCAGCGGAATGGCAATGTGGCCCATGATTGCACCGACGAGGTGCACCCCGATACCGCCGCGCTGGCCGCGCTGGCCGCGCGCATCGTCGGGCTGGACATTGCCGGCATCGATCTGGTGGCGGCCGACATCGCGCAGCCGCTCGCCACCCAGGGCGCCGCGATTGTCGAAGTGAATGCCGGGCCGGGCTTGCTGATGCATCTCAAGCCGGCCTCCGGGCAGCCGCGGCCGGTCGGGTCGGCGATTGTGGATTACCTGTTCCCGGAGGGTGGCGACGGCCGTATTCCACTGGTGGGCATTGCCGGTAGCGCGGGGACGACGCTGGCGGCGCAGCGGCTGGATCACATCTTGCGGCTGACAGGTCAGGCCACCGGACTGGCCTGTGCAAAAGGGGTGTTTCTCGGCCAGCATCCAGTGGTCACCCATGGCCTGTCGCCCTGGGCGGCGGCGCGGCAACTCCTGATCAATCGCTGCACGGAAGCGGTCGTCATTGAAAATTCAATCGAGACTTTGCTGGGCGAAGGATTGGCGTATGACCGCTGCCAGGTGGGCGTGGTCACGGTGCTCGATCCGGCGGCCTTGCAGCCGGAATATCACATCGATACGCCCGAGCTCCTGTTCAATGTCGTGCGCACCCAGGTGGACGTCGTCCTGCCTGGCGGCGTGGCAGTGCTCAACGCCGCCTGCTCATTGCTGCGCGACATGGCTGAACTGTGTGATGGCGAGGTGATCCTGTTCGCGGCCGAGGATGCCGAAGTGGAAGACACTGCAACCGCCACGGCCATCGCGGCACATCGCGCCCGGGGCGGGCGGGCCGTTTTTGTGCGCAGCGGAACGGTCATTCTGGCCGCTGCCGAGGGCGAGCAGGCGCTGATCAGCCTGAATGACCTGCCGCCACGCGCGGCGGTGGAAAAAGTCGGTGCTGGCAACACGGCGCCCAACGAGGAGATGATTCCGCTGCTCGCCGCCGTGGGCGCAGCCTGGGCGCTGAACGTGCCGCTGGACATACTGTGCACCGGTCTTGAAACTTTCTGAATTTACTTTTTACCTTATCGGTCATGGACATAATTCGTTTGCGCGCCCTGCGTGGCCCTAACCTGTGGGGCCGTCACACGGCCATGGAGGCGACCATCGCCTGCCCTCCGGGTGAGCGCACGCTGGCTGATTTGCCGGGACTCAAAATCCGTTTGCAAGCCCGTTTTCCGGCGCTCGCCCCCTTGCATGTCACCGGCAGCAATACGTCCATCCCCTTGCCCGAGGTGCTCGCCATTGCCGCCCTCTCGCTGCAAAACAGCGCCGGCTGCCCGGTGACGTTTTATCGCTGCACCGCTACCGCGGAAGAAGGCGTTTACCAGATGGTGGTTGAATACAGCGAGGAAGCTGTCGGCCGTCTGGCGTGCGAACTGGCGCTGGAGTTGTATCACGCTGCGCGCGATGATCGGCCGTTTGATACGGCCGCCGCCATTGCCCGCTTGCGGGCGCTGGATGAAGACGAGCGGCTGGGCCCCAGTACCGGCGCGATTGTCGATGCCGCCGTGGCACGCGGGATTCCTTTCCGCCGCCTGACCTCCGGCAGCCTGGTGCAATTCGGCTGGGGCGCGCGACAGCGCCGGATTCAGGCGGCCGAGCTGGATTGCACCTCGGCCATTGCCGAGAGCATCGCGCAGGACAAGCAACTCACCAAGAAACTGCTGCTTGCCGCCGGCGTTCCGGTGCCGGAAGGTCGCCCGGTGGAGGATGCCGAGGCGGCGTGGGTTGCGGCGCAGGAAATCATGCAGTGCAGTGGCGGCGCGGTGGTTGTCAAACCCCAGGACGGCAACCAGGGTAAAGGCGTAACGGTCGATATCCGCACGCGCGAGGCGGTGCTGGCGGCATACGCGGCAGCGGCCGAGATCAGCGACGACGTGCTGGTGGAACGCTTTCTTCCCGGCCATGATTTTCGTCTGCTGGTGGTGGGCAAGCGACTGATTGCCGCTGCCCGCCGCGAACCGGCGCAAGTGATCGGTGATGGCCGCCAGAGCATTCGTGCGCTGGTTGATGCGGTGAATCGCGACCCGCGCCGCGGTGAAGGACATGCGACTTCGCTGACCAAAATCCGTCTCGACGAGATTGCCCTGGCGACGTTGCGGCAGCAGGGCCTGACACCGGAGACGACGCCGGCCGAAGGCCAGCGCGTGGTGTTGCGCAACAACGCCAATCTATCTACCGGCGGCACGGCCACCGATGTCACCGATGACGTTCATCCGCAACTTGCGGCCCGTGCCGTTGCTGCTGCGAGCATGGTGGGGCTGGATATCTGCGGCGTCGATGTGGTGTGCGACACGGTCACCCGTCCGCTCGAGGCGCAAGGCGGCGGGATTGTCGAAGTGAACGCCGCACCCGGCCTGCGCATGCACCTGGCGCCTTCGTATGGCAAAGGCCGCGCGGTGGGCGAGGCCATCATCGAGCAACTGTTCCCGGCCGGCGACAACGGCCGCATCCCGCTGGTGGCGGTGGCCGGCACCAATGGCAAGACCACCACCGTGCGCCTGATCGCGCATTTGCAAACCGTGGCCGGCCGACGTGTCGGCATGACTACCACCGATGGCGTCTATATCGCTGGCCGCCGCATCGACAGCGGCGACTGCAGCGGACCGAAAAGCGCGCGCAATGTGCTGCTCCATCCCGACGTCGATGCCGCCGTGCTGGAGACCGCGCGCGGCGGCATCCTGCGTGAAGGCCTGGCCTTCGATCACTGCGATGTTGCGGTAGTTACCAATATCGGGCTGGGCGATCATCTGGGTCTCAATTACATCACCACGGTCGAGGATCTGGCCGTGGTCAAGCGCGTCATCGTCGATAACGTGATGCCAACCGGCATGACCGTGCTCAATGCCGCCGATCCCATCGTGGCGCGCAAGGCGGCCTATTGCCCCAGCGCGGTGACGTTCTTCGCCACGGACGGCCACCACCCGGTGCTGGCCTCGCATCGCGCGCGCAAGCGGCGCGTGGTGTTTCGCGACGGCGCCGATCTGGTTGCGGCCGAAGGCGAGTTTGCAGTGCGCTTCCCGCTGGCCGCCATCCCGCTGACACATGCCGGGGCGCTCGGCTTCCAGGTTGAAAATGTCATGGCCGCGATAGGCGCTGCCTGGGCTCTGGGCCTTGACTGGGACGTCGTGCGGCGCGGGCTGGCGAGCTTTGTCAGCGACGCGGCCACTGTGCCCGGCCGTTTCAATGTGTTCACCTATCGTGGCGCGACGCTGATTGCCGATTACGGCCACAATCCCGACGCAATCATGGCGCTGGTGCAGGCCGTCGAGGCGATGCCGGGCAAGCGGCGTACCGCCGTCATCAGCGCCGCCGGTGATCGCCGCGACGAAGATATCCGCCAGCAGAGCCAGTTGCTCGGCGCGGTATTCGATCGCCTGGTGCTGTATGAGGATGCCTGCCAGCGCGGCCGGGCGCCGGGTGAAACCCTGGCGCTGCTGCGTGAGGGGCTCGCGGGCGCCACGCGCACGCGGCAGATCGAAGAGGTTCACGGCGAATTCCTCGCCATCGACCAGGCCCTCGCCGGCCTCGCGCCGGGTGATCTGTGCCTGATCCTGATCGATCAGATCGAGGAAGCGCTGGCACACATCGCGCAACGGGTGGCGGCAGGTTAAAAACCCGGCGCTGGTGTTACGGCGCGGTGAGCGCAGTGAGGGCTTATCCGCGCAGCTGCGCCAGATAACGCAGGCCCGCAACGGCCCGGCTGCCGTACCACGAGACCATTTCACCGTCGATGCGCTGCACCGGCTTGCCGCTCAGGGCAATGACTTCTGCTTCATGTCTGGCGGTGAAGGCAAACGGCTCCGAAGGCAGCAATACGCGCTCGACTCCAGCCAGCCACGGCGCATCCCATTCGAACAGCGGAAAACGTACCGGCGATTCCGCAGGCAGGGTGTCCCAGCCGGCGGCGGCGAGCATCGAGGCAATATAGGTGTCGCGGCTGACAGTCATCCACGGCCCGCGCCAGATCGGATACAGCACGGCTTGGCGCGGGCGGCGGGCGGTCAGCGTGACCAGCGCCGTGCGCGCGGCGCTGAAATTGGCCGCCAGCTGCGCAGCCTCAACCGGACGCCGGAAAATTCCGCCGAGCAGCGCATACAGCGCGAGGTTGTCGTCCACCGTGTGCGGATGCACGATCACCACATGGGGCACAAAGGCCATCATCGCCTCGACCTGTTCGCGGCGGTTCTCATCCATGTCGGCAATCAGGTGGGTGGGGCGCAGTGTCCGCACCGTGTCGAGGTTCACATCCTTGGTGCCGCCGATTTTGGGTACATGGCGCAGCGCTTCCTTCGGATGCACGCAAAATCCGGTGCGGCCGACCAGCGCATGGGTCAGGCCCAGGTCGCAGACCAATTCGGTCAGGCTTGGCACCAGGCTGACGATGCGCGGCACGCCGTCGAACGGCGCGTGTGCGTGACCAAGCGCATCGCGCAGTGTCATCGCTGCGGCGGACTACAGCTCGAGGCCGCGCGGTTTTCTGCCGGCATGGGCAAAAATCGCATCGAACAGCGGGTTGGGCAACAGCCGTAAAAGCTTCGCCACCAGGCCCATCTGCCAGGGAATCACGGCGTAGCTGGCACTGCGTTCGATGGCGCGGGCGAAGCGTCGCGCGGCGACATCGGCCGGGAGCATGAACGGCATCGGGTAGGGATTTTGCGCCGTCATCGGCGTGGCAATATAGCCGGGGACGAGGGTCAGCACCTTGACCCCGCTACCCCGCAATTCGACCCGCAGGGATTCGAGATAGGCAATGACCGCAGCCTTTGAGGCAGAGTAGGCACCCGCACCGGGGATGCCACGAATGCCCGCCACCGAGGCAATTCCGACCAGCGTGCCGCTGCCGCGCTGCTGCATGGCGGCGACGAACGGGGCGAAGCTGTGCACCATGCCCAGCAGATTGGTTTCCAGCACGCGGCGGAACGCCGGCAGGTCGTCCGTTTCGCTGGTCAACGTGCCGACCGAGACGCCGGCATTGGCGATCACGGTGTCCGGACAACCAAAGCAGGCGCTGAAGTCGGCGGCCGCCGCCTGCAGCGCCGCCGCGTCGGCGACATCAAGAGGATAGGTGGCGTGGTTGCCGGGCAGTTCTGCCGCCAGTGCAAAAAGTCGGCTCTGGCGCCGCGCCGCCAGACCGAGCGTGGCGCCGGTAGCGGCATAGTGCCGCGCCAGTGCGGCGCCGATGCCGCTCGATGCGCCGGTAATGAAGACGCGCATTACGCTGCGGCCGCCGCTTCGTGGCGGGCAAGGACGCTGCGTTGGCCGATCCGTTGCAGCAGGGCGGTGTCGCCACCTGCGGTCAGTGCCTGGCAACGGCCATTGCCAGGACTTGCGTTCAGCGCCCGCAACAATTTGCCGCAGCGCGTCACCTGCACTTATTCCTTCTGCCTGACGACGGTGGCCTGTACGCCTGCTTGCGACAGCGCGGTACGGGCGCGGTTCATCTCTTCGGGGCTGCGGAACGGACCGACACGCACACGCTGCATCGTGCCCTTGTCGGCAACTTTCGCTTCCTGCACGCTGGCATCGAGTCCCATCAACGCCAGCTTGGCCTTCAGGTTGTCGGCATCCTGAACTTTCTGGAACGCGCCGGCCTGGAGGAAAAATACCGTTCCCGGTTTTTCGGCGGGCTCGGCTGGCGTGGCGTCCGCGCCGGCTGCTGCCGGGGTCGCCGGGGTTACGCTCACGCCGGCATTGCCGGGCGCCGGCTGCTGCTTGCCTTCGAGGATGTCGTAGAACTCGAGTTTCTGTTTCTCGCGCGGCTTGTCGCCCGGCTTGCCTGGCAGGAGCGCGGGCTCGAGCGGGACTCCGGCGGTTTTCTCGCGGCTGGCGCCGGGCGCAGGCTCGGTTTTGTTCTCGAACGGCAGCGGTGACTTGTGGATGTACCAGACCACGCCCAGCGCAATCAGCAGGCCGACGACCAGCCCGATGAACAAGCCAAGCAAGGTACCGCCCGCACTTTTCCTGCGCGCGCCGCCAGTGCGGTTGCGGGATGATTCCGCCGGGGACTTTTTCATACCGTTCATGATGATTACATGCTCACAGGTTGGGAAACGCCAAGCAGGGAAAGGCCATTGCGCAACACCTGGCGCGTGGCCAGCGCCAGCGCCAGACGCGCCTGGCGGGTGGCGGAATCATCCACCAGCACGCGTTCGGCGTTGTACCAGCCGTGAAAGTCGGCGGCCAGATCCTTGAGGTAGAAGGCCAGCGCATGCGGCGCGTAATCGCGGGCCGCATTCTGGATCAGCTCGGGAAACTCGGCCAGGCGCTGACACAGCGCGTATTCGCGTTCGTGCGTCAAAGGCGCAAGTTCGGCCGTGGCGACGGCGTCGGCCTCGCCTTCCGCGAGTTGCGCCAGCACCGAGCAGATGCGGGCATGGGCGTACTGGACGTAATACACCGGGTTGTCGTTGCTTTGCGACTTGGCCAGGTCAAGGTCGAAATCCAGCGCCTGATCGCATTTCCGCAGCATGTAGAAAAAGCGGCAGGCGTCGTTGCCGACCTCGTTGCGCAATTCGCGCAGGGTCACATATTCACCGGAGCGGGTGGACATCGAGACCTTCTCGCCATCGCGGAACAGGCTGACAAACTGCACCAGCGTCACGTCGAGCCGGCGCGGATCGGCGCCGGCGGCGGCGAGTGCGCCCTTGACGCGGGAGATGTAGCCGTGATGGTCGGCGCCCCAGACATCGACCAGGATGTCGAAGCCGCGCTCGAACTTGTTCAGATGGTAGGCAATGTCGGAGGCGAAATACGTGTAGATGCCATTGTCACGACGCACCACACGGTCCTTCTCGTCGCCGAAGGCGGTGGAGCGGAACCACAGCGCGCCGTCTTGCTCGTAGAGATGACCGCCGGCCTGGAGCAGCGCCACGGCCTGCGCCACCTTGCCAGTGTCATACAGGCTGCGCTCGGAAAACCAGACGTCGAAATGTACGCCGAAGCCTTCGAGATCGGCGCGGCAATCCGTGATCTGTTCGTTGAGCACGTGCTGGTGGATGTAGTGCCAGCCATCGCCGAGCAAGTCCTTGGCGGCGACGATGAAGGCATCGAGCCGCGCATCGGGGTCCCCTGATTCGGGAATGCAGGCCAGCACGGCGGCGGCCGGATGCAGGTAGGTTGTGCCATGCGCGACGGCGATTTGCTCCGCCATTTCGATCACATAATCGCCCTGGTAGGCGTTGGGCGGGAAGGGCAGGCGCTCGCCGCAGCGTTCGAGATAACGCAGCCAGGTGGAGACGGCGAGAATGTCCATCTGCCGTCCGGCATCGTTGACGTAATACTCGCGCTCGACGGCAAAGCCGGAAAATTCGAGCAATGAGGAAAGGCTGGCGCCATACGCTGCGCCGCGGCCGTGGCCGACATGCAGCGGCCCGGTGGGGTTGGCGGAAACGAATTCGACCTGCAGGCGGCGATGCTTGCGCGCGCCGCGGCCGAAGTTTTCACCAGCGGCGAGCACGGCATGGATGATGGCGGTGCGCGCAGCCGGCGTCAGCGTGAAATTGATGAAGCCGGCGCCGGCAATCTCGGCGCTGGCGACCAGAGGCGAGGGCGGCAGCTCGCGTACCAGCCGTTCGGCCACCTGGCGCGGACTGGTTTTCAGGCTGCGTGCCAGTTGCAGCGCCAGGTTGCTGGCGAAGTCGCCGTGACTGGCCTGCTTCGGGCGTTCGAGGATAATTTCGGTATCGAGCTGTTGCGGCGCCACGCTGGCTAGTGCCGCGCGCAGCAACTGCGTCAGATGGTGACGAATGTCGGCGCCGGGAACGGGATTCTTGACGGCAGAAGAGGGCATGGGAGGCAGGATAGTAGGTGCTTTGAACGAGCGCTGAATTATACTTCCCGTTTTCGCAACCCCGTCTTCCTCCGTGCGCCTCTTCCGCCTGCTTCGCATTGCTCTTGTCGCCTATCGCTACGGCCTGGATCGCATGATTCTCGATAACGGGTCCGCCTTCGGCGTTCTTGGCCGCGTGCTGCTGGCCGCGCAGAAGCTGATGTTCTGGCGTGACTTCTCGGCGCCCCGTGCCGTGCGTCTGCGCCAGGCGCTGGAAGACCTGGGGCCGATTTTCGTCAAATTCGGCCAGGTGTTGTCCACCCGCCGCGACTTGCTGCCGCTGGATCTGGCGGACGAACTGGCGAAGCTGCAGGATCGCGTGCCGCCCTTCTCCTCGGCACTCGCCGTCGCGGAGCTCGAAGCCGCCTACGGCAAGCCGGTAGATCAGGTGTTCGCCGTATTTTCCCGTGAGCCGGTAGCCTCGGCCTCGGTGGCGCAGGTGCACTTCGCGACCCTGCCCGATGGCCGCGAGGTGGCGGTGAAGATACTGCGGCCCGGCATCCGGCCGGTGATCGATCATGACATTGGGCTGTTGCAGGTCGCGGCGGCCCTGCTGGAAAAACTCTGGGCCGACGGCCGCCGCCTCAAGCCGCGTGAAGTGGTGGCCGAGTTCGACAAATACCTGCACGACGAACTCGACCTGATGCGCGAGGCCGCCAATTGCTCGCAACTGCGGCGCAATTTCGCCAACTCCGATTTGTTGATCGTGCCCGAAGTGTATTGGGACTGGTGTACCCACAATGTCATGGTCATGGAGCGGATGCACGGCATTCCCATCTCGCAGACCGAGGCCTTGCGCGCCGCCGGCGTCGATATTCCGCGCCTGGCGCAGGCCGGGGTCGAGATTTTCTTCACCCAGGTGTTCCGTGACGGCTTCTTTCACGCCGACATGCATCCCGGAAACATCTTCGTCGCCACCGGCGCCACAGTGAAAGGGCGCTACATTGCCGTTGATTTCGGCATCGTCGGCACCCTCACCGAGATCGACCAGAGTTACCTGGCACAGAACTTCCTCGCCTTCTTCCGCCGCGATTACAAGCGGGTGGCCGAGGCCCACATCGAATCCGGCTGGGCGCCGAAAGACACCCGTGTCGATGAATTCGAGGCGGCGATCCGCGCCGTCTGCGAGCCGATTTTCGATCGTCCGCTGAAGGATATTTCCTTCGGCCGCGTGCTGTTGCGCCTGTTCCAGACCTCGCGCCGTTTCAATGTCGAAATCCAGCCGCAGCTGGTGCTGCTGCAGAAGACCCTGCTCAACATCGAAGGCCTTGGTCGCGACCTCGATCCCGATCTCGATCTATGGCAGACGGCGCGGCCGTTTCTCGAGCGCTGGATGAGCGAGCAGGTTGGCTGGCGCGGTCTGCTCAAGAATCTCAAGCGCGAGGCGCCGCAGTGGGCCTCCGTCCTGCCCGCACTGCCACGTCTGGTGCAGCACGCGCTGACTTCGAATCGTGATGACGAACTGCTGGCCGAGCTGGCCGCGCTGCGTGCCGAAGAAACGAAAAAACGCCATTGGCTGGCCCTGATCGCCCTGTTGCTGGCAGGACTGCTGGCGGTACAGTGGCTGCATTGAGTCCGAACAGGTTTTGTCTACGTTCTGCACCGTGGTTTCATGAAGTTTCCGGGCTGAAAATATCAATGGAGTAACGCATGCTGTTCTGGTTTGTGATGGCCTATTGGATGGTTTCGGTTGGTATCGGTTTGTATGCCGCGACCCGCGTGCACAACACCAAGGACTTCGCCATTGCCGGCCGTCACCTGCCGTTCTACATGGTCACGGCTACCGTGTTCGCCACCTGGTTCGGCGCCGAGGCCGTGCTCGGCATTCCGGCCACATTCCTCAAGGAGGGACTGCATGGCGTGGTGGCCGATCCGTTTGGCTCCTCGCTGTGCCTGATCCTGGTCGGCATCTTTTTCGCTGCGCCGCTGTACCGGATGAATCTGCTGACCATCGGCGACTTCTACAAAAAACGCTTCGGCCGCGGCGTCGAGGTGGCGACCACGCTGGCCATCGTGATTTCCTATCTGGGCTGGGTCGGGGCGCAGATCACCGCGCTGGGGCTGGTCTTCAACGTGGTTTCGGGCGGCGAAATCAGCAGATTCGCCGGCATGTGGATAGGCTCCTCGACCATACTCATTTATGTCCTGTTCGGCGGCATGTGGGCGATAGCGATTACCGACTTCCTGCAGATGATCATCATCGTCATCGGCATGCTCTGGATCGGCGGCGAAATCTCCGGCATGGTTGGCGGCGTCGGCGTGGTGGTCGATCATGCGGCGCAGGCCGGCATGTTCCGCTTCTGGCCGGCGGCGGATGCCAAGGAAATCATTGCCTTCGCCGCCGCCGGCATGACCATGATGTTCGGCTCGATTCCGCAGCAGGACGTGTTCCAGCGCGTGCAGTCGGCAAAGACCGAAAAAATTGCCATCTGGGGCTCGATTCTCGGCGGCAGCCTGTATTTCCTGTTCGCCTTCGTGCCAATTTTCCTCGCCTATTCAGCGATGCTGATCGCTCCGCAGATGGTAGCGGAACGGGTTGCTGCCGATTCGCAGATGATCCTGCCGCAACTGGTGCTCGATCATGCGCCGCTGCTGGCGCAGGTGTTGTTTTTCGGCGCCCTGCTCTCGGCGATCAAGAGTTGCGCCTCGGCCACGCTGCTGGCGCCTTCGGTCACGTTCACCGAGAACATTCTGAAACCGCTGTTGAACCGCCCCGGCCACCCCCTGAGCGACCGCAAGCTGCTGCTGGCCATGCGCACCGTGACGCTCATCTTTACCCTGATGGTCACGCTGTATGCCATCAACTCAAAAGCCAGTATTTTCAAGATGGTCGAGAATGCCTACCAGATCACCCTGGTGACTGCCTTCGTGCCGTTGGTGTGCGGCATTTACTGGCGGCGGGCAAGCAACCAGGGTGCGGCGGTGGCGATTTTTCTCGGACTCGCCACCTGGCTCGCCATCCTTATCGCCGGACCGGAGGATCCTTTCATTCCGGCCCAGTTTGCCGGCCTCATCGGCAGCGTCATCGGCATGGTCGCCGGTTCGCTGGCGCCGCAGTTGATGCATCACAATCCGGCGATCCACGATGAACTGCGTCACGGCCATCACGCTGCCGCGCAGACGCATCATGTGCCCGATCTGGGGCATTCCCATCCGCACGGATGAAGCATCCATTCCGTTCGTCGCTGGCGCTGTACTTCAGCTTCGGCTATGCGCTGTTGATCGTCTATGCCAGCCTCTATCCACTGACGGGGTGGCACAGCAGTGGTAGCGCCTCGCTGGCTTTTATCCTTGCTCCCTGGCCACGCTACATCACGACTTTCGACCTGATCACCAATGTCGCCGCGTATCTGCCGCTGGGGTTTTTTCTTGCTACGGCGGGACGGCGCTGGTTTGATCCGGTCGGTGCCATATCGATAGCGGTGCTGGCGGGTGCGCTGCTCTCTTTCGGCGCCGAATGGGTGCAGAACTATCTGCCCAGCCGCGTCGCCTCCAATCTCGACTGGGCCGGCAATGTATTCGGCACGGTCATCGGCGCCTTAGCCGGCGCGCTGTTCGGCCCACGCCTGATTGACGAGCTGCGCCATACCCACTGGCCCGGACAGGGCGGCCGCACCGATGCCGGGCTGACGCTGCTCGGCTTGTGGCTATTGGCCCAGTTTGATCCCACAACCTTGTTGTTTGGCGCCGGTGACCTGCGGCAGCTGTTTGATCTGCCGGCCGAACAGTCGTTCAGCGCCGAGGCCTTCTCCTCCCTCGAAAACCTGATTGCCGCCAGCGCCACGCTGGCAATTCTTCTCACGGCCGACCTGCTGGCGCCGTCGCGCCAGCGCCGACTTTTTCCACTGGGTCTGCTTGGTATCGGACTGGCGGCCAAGACCCTTGCCTTCACTCTGATGATGGCGCCGCAGTCCGCCTTCGTCTGGGCCACGCCCGGCAGCCTGCGCGGGCTTGCCATCGGCAGCGTGCTGTGGCTGCTGGTTTCCGTCCTGCCGTCCGCTGTGCAGCGCGCATTGGCGGCGCTGTCGCTGCTCGCTGCCACTGTGCTGGTCAATATGGTGCCGGAAAATCCTTATCTCGAAAGTACTCTGCAAGCCTGGCACCCCGGGCAGTTTCTCAATTTCCACGGCGCGACGCATCTCGCCGCCATGCTCTGGCCCTGGCTCGCCCTGCCCTGGCTGGTTCTCATTCAAGGAGCTTCCGCACGTCATGAACCATCCGGCTGACCCGATTACCGACCTGCACAGCTTGCGCGACGCCCTGCGCGATTTTTGCGCTGCGCGCGACTGGCATCGCTACCACACGCCGAAAAACCTCGTCATGGCGCTTTCGGTCGAAACGGCGGAACTGGTCGAGCATTTCCAGTGGGCCACGGCGGAAGAAAGCCGCAAGCTTGCAGCGGAGAAAAAAGCCGCCGTCGCCGACGAAATCGCCGATGTGCTGATCTATCTCACCGAACTGGCCGACGTGCTGGAGATCGATATGCTCGCCGCCGCGCGGCAGAAGATTGTCAAGAACGCCGTCAAGTATCCGGTAGCAACCGGGGAAAATCACCCATGAGCGCGCATCAGGACGGAACAGGGACATCGCCTGCAGCGGCAGTGGGCAATCTGACCGATCTGGAGCCGGGCGAGGTACTGCTGCCATCCTTTGTGGTGGAGCAGGCGGATGGCTTGTATGTCGATCTGGAGCAGCGGATCGACGCGGCAGAGTTGCTGCGGTTTGTCGATCGGGTGGCTATTGCCGGCAGTTTTTTTGCCGGACTGGATTACGCCGCACTCAGCCGCCTGTTGTATCCCGTTACGCCGACCGGGGCGCCTGCAGTGCGCAACGAGACCGGGCGGGTCCGGATTGCCGCCGGCTTGCGTCGCTTTCTGCCGGAGCGACAGATGTTGTACAAGGAGGTCAGGCTCACCGGGCGCGATGCGCATGTCGAGTATCTGTTCGAGCCGGTGCGGATCGAGCGCGTGGTGCAGCGTCCGCTGTACGGCGTTGATGCCGGCGGCGCAACGGTGGTGACGGGTTTCGAGGAAATCCGGCAGAGCGAGGCGACGTCGCTTGATGTCGATGAATTCGTCATGATCCTGTGGGTCAGGAACGTGCGTGCCGGCATTGATGTTGCGGCGGTGCGCGCGGCGATTGCGACAGGCGTCACCGGACGGGTGGTGGTTGCCCGTCGTGTTGCGCCAAAAGTCGGCGCTGACGCTACGGTGAGCGAGGAGACGGCGGCGCTGCATCGCGACGATTCACCGGCCATCCTGCCCAACGGCAGGATCGATCTGCGCCATTTCAAGAACCGTTTCCCGCAGGTGGCGGCGGGGACGCGGCTGCTGAAAAAAGTGCCGCGCCGTTTCGGCGAGTGCGGCATAGAGGTTTCCGGCACGCTCATCGAGCCGCCTGCACCGCGCGATTTCGAGATCGAGACGCTGGCCGGCCCCGGCACGCGCATCGAGCGAACCGGTGAGGGTGAATTCATTGCTGCCGCACGCGATGGTTTCGTTGATATCGACATGCAGTCGCAGATGATTTCGGTCACCGAGAAAATCATTAACCGCGCCGGCGTCAGCATTCGCACCACCGGCGACCTGACGCTCTCCGGCGATGAATTCGAGGAGCATGGCGAGGTGCAGGAGCGGCGCGTGGTGCAAGGGTTGCACATGAGCTTTCATGCCGATGTCTTTGGACGCATCGTTTCACGTGGCGGGCAGGTGCATCTGCATGCCACGCTCGCCGGGGGCCATATCGAAAATCCGCAGGGGCGGGTGGTGGTTGATGGCCGCGCCACAAGCTCGATCATCGATGCCGCCGGGGGCGAGGTGGCGATCAATCTTGCTGAAAGCGTCAGCCTGATTGCGCGCCAGGTGAATATCAAACAGGCCGTTGCCTGCGATATCGTCGCTGACGAGGCGATGATCGACGAGGCGCTGGCCTGCGCCATTGCGGCGCGGCGCATTCAACTGGGGCAGGCGGGCAGCCATCGCCATGTGGAAACGCTGATTACCGTTTGCGTGCCGGACTTGAGCGCCATCGACCGCCGCTGCCTCGCCGCAGCAAGGGCGGTACAGGTGCTGGAGCAGCGTGTGGCGACGCAGCAAAAACACAAGGAGAAGTGGCTCGGCATGCCGGAAGTGCAGAGCTACCTTGCGGCGGTGGAGCATATGCGCGCCGGGGTCTTGACGCTGACCGCGGCGCAGGAAGTTCAGTGGCAGCAGGCGACCCAGAAGCTGGCGCGGCCACTGGCGGAACTGCGCACATTGGACGACGAACTGGCCCCGTTGCTGGCACGGCTTGCCCGACGCCGCGAAGAGCTGGCGGCGCTGGAGCAGGAGCGCGCCCTGGCGGCTGGCGGAATAAGTTGTCGCATCGAAAATGTGAGCGGCGAAGTGACGGTGCAGATGCGTCTGGTCGAGCCAGGCATCCCGCTCTTTCACGGACTGACGGCGCAGGACATGAAGCAGAAACTGCGCGACCCGCGCGCACGTGGCGAGCGGCTTTTCAGCGGCAGCAGCGGCCGCTTCGAATGGGCCTGGACGCCGCCGCCCCTGGTCGCCTGAGCGTCCCCGGATGCCTGAGGACGCGTGCAGGGCTGTCGTGCAAGGGCAGGGCGATTGCATTTTCAAAACCCGCAGCTTGCCGCAGAGACGCAGGGATGGCGCAATGCAGTGGTGCGCTCGGCGAAGGTAGAATGAGCCGATGGAACCCATCCAAGCCGTGCCAATCCTGCTGGTGTTCACCCAGATGCCTGACGCCGCCAGTGCCGAACTGCTGGCCGAGGCGCTGGTGACGGAACAACTGGCGGCCTGCGTGAGTGTGCTGCCCGCTGTGCGTTCCATCTACCGCTGGCAGGGGGCGCTCGAGCAGGCAGAAGAGGTGCCGCTGCTGATCAAGACCACGGCGGCGCGGTATGCCGCGCTTGAGGCGGCGATTCGCGCCCGCCATCCCTACGAACTTCCCGAAATCCTCGCTGTCCCTGTAACGCACGGCCTGCCGGACTATCTGATGTGGGTCGCGAATGAAGTCACCCAAAAAACCACCTTTCAAACCTGACATGCTGATACGCGCCTTGCTGCTGTTTTTCCTTGCCGTGACCGGGCTGTTGGGGCCGGTTCATGCCGCCGAGCCCCTGCCGCCGGACCAGGCCTATCGGTTTTCGGCGCAGGTGATTGATGCCGGAACGCTGGAAGCGCGCTGGCAGATTGCCGACGGCTATTACATGTACCGCGAAAAGTTCAAGTTCACGCTGGAAGGCGGTGAGCTCGGCGCTCCCGTGTTGCCGCCGGGCAAGATCAAGGATGATGAGCTGTTCGGCAAGGTCGAAACCTATCGGCATGAAGTGAACATCCGCCTGCCGGTAACCGGGAGCGGCAAGGTAACGCTCAAGGCGGTGGCGCAAGGCTGCTGGGACGGCGGGATTTGCTATCCGCCGCAGAACTACAGCGCGGACCTGACCTTGCCAGCGGCAGGTTTGCCGCGTGTCGCACCGCCTGACGCTGCGGCGGCCCTGCCCGCCGTGAATGCGCCACTCGCCGTCCCGCCAGCGCGCCCCGCAGGAAGTGCCCTTGGTGTGCCGACTTTTTCCTCGCCGCCAACACTGGCTACCGTAGCACCAGCAGCACCCGCAGCAGCGATTGCGTCCACGCCAGCAGCCCCGCCGCCGGCCGCAAGCAATGAAACGGCGCGCATCGCCGGTCTGCTCAAGGGCGGCGGCCTGATGCTGACGCTGGCGACATTTTTTGGTTTCGGCCTGCTGCTCTCGCTCACCCCCTGCGTGTTCCCGATGATTCCGATTCTCTCCGGCATCATCGTCAATCACGGCCATGCGGTGACCCACCTGCGCGCCTTCGTGCTCTCGCTGGCGTATGTGCTCGGCATGGCGCTGACCTACGCCGCCGTGGGTGTGGCGGCCGGACTCTCCGGCACGCTGCTGTCTGCCGCCCTGCAAAATGCCTGGGTGCTGGGCAGCTTTGCCCTGATTTTCGTCGTGCTCTCGCTGTCGATGTTCGGCTTCTACGAGTTGCAATTGCCCACCGCGCTGCAAAGCCGGCTGTCGGCAACGGCCAACCGCCAGGGCGGTTCGTTGCCGGCGATTGCCTCGATGGGCGCGCTCTCGGCCTTGATCGTCGGCCCCTGCGTGGCGGCGCCGCTGGCCGGGGCACTGCTCTACATCGCCCAGACCGGGAACGCCGCACTCGGCGGTATGGCGCTGTTCGCGCTGGCGCTGGGCATGGGCGCGCCGCTGCTGCTGGTCGGCACCTTCTCGCGCTCGCTGCTGCCCAGGCCGGGACCGTGGATGGAAGGGGTGAAGCAGTTCTTTGGCGTGTTGATGCTGGCTACCGCGCTGTGGCTGGTGTCGCCGGTGCTGCCGGGCTGGCTCGCGATGCTGGGCTGGGCGCTGCTCCTGATCCTGCCGGCGATCTATCTTTCGGCGCTCGATCCGTTGCCGCACAATGCACATGGCTGGCAGCGCTTCGGCAAGGGGTTCGGCGTGGTGCTGCTGTTGTGCGGCGCACTGCTGCTGGTCGGACTGCTGGGCGGCGCGCAGAACCCGTTGCAGCCGCTGTCCTTCCTGCGCGGGGGCGCCGCGACACAGGCCGCCGTAGCGCCAGCGCCGACTTTTCAGCGTGTGGCTTCAGCGGCCGAACTCGACGCGCGGATCAAGGCGGCGACGGCGGCAGGACGCCCGGTGATGCTCGATTTCTGGGCCGAGTGGTGCATCAGCTGCAAGGAGATGGAGGAGTTCACCTTCGCTGACCCACGCGTCGCGGCGCAAATGAAGAATTTTGTCCTGTTGCAGGCCGATGTCACCGCCAACAACGCGGAAGACAAGGCGTTGCTGGCGCGCTTCGAGCTGTTCGGTCCGCCAGGCATCATCTTTTTTGACCGCCAGGGCACGGAGCGGCCGGAACTCCGCATCGTCGGCTATCAGCCGGCAGAAAAATTCCTGCCCACGCTGGCGCAGGCGCTGCGCTGAGATTTATCGAACCGGAAGGAACCCCATGTTTACCGGCATCATTGCGGCCGTCGGCCGCATCACCCATGTGCAGGCGCTGGAGCAGGGCTTGCGGCTGACGGTCGAGGCGCCTGATCTTGATCTGGAGGACGTCGCCATCGGCGATTCGATCGCCCACGGCGGCGTGTGTCTCACCGTCATTGAAAAAGCCGGGAGCCGTTACAAGGTCGATGTCTCGCGGGAAACCCTGGCCTGCACGGTTGGTCTCGAAGGGCTGAACGAGATCAATCTGGAAAAGGCGCTGCGCCTCGTCGACCGGCTCGGCGGCCACCTGGTTTCCGGTCATGTCGATGGCGTCGGCGAGGTGATCCGCTTCGCGCCGCGCGGCGAATCGCACGAACTGGTGATCCGCGTGCCGCAGGCACTGGCGAAATACGTCGCGCAAAAGGGTTCGCTCGCGGTCGATGGCGTCTCGCTCACCGTGAACCGCGTTGTCGATGGGGTCGCCGGAACCGATGTATCGATCAATCTGATCCCGCACACCGTGGCCGTCACCACGCTGCGCCGCCTCGTCGCCGGCCACCGGGTGAATCTGGAGATCGATCTCATCGCGCGCTACGTTGAGCGGATGCGTGCGGCGGAGGCGAGCGTGGAGCGGACGGCGTAGAATGCGCGCCTCTCTTTTGCTGGCCGCCCGGCCATGAATTTGCCATGAGCATCAGCCCGATTCAGGACATCATTGCCGAGATGCGCGCCGGCCGCATGGTCATTCTCGTCGACGAAGAAGACCGCGAGAATGAAGGCGACCTGGTCATTGCGGCCGAATGCTGCACGCCGGAGGCGATCAACTTCATGGCCAGGCATGGGCGCGGGCTGGTTTGCCTGACGCTGACCGAGGCGCGCTGCCGCCAGCTCGACCTGTCGCTGATGGTGCGCGACAACAAGGCGGTGCATGGCACCGCATTCACTGTTTCCATCGAAGCCGCCACAGGCGTGACCACCGGTATTTCAGCGCATGACCGGGCCCGCACGGTGCAGGCCGCAGTGGCGAAGCATGCCCGTCCCGTCGATATCGTCCAGCCCGGCCACATCTTTCCGCTGATGGCGCAAAACGGCGGTGTGCTGGTGCGTGCCGGCCATACCGAAGCCGGCTGCGATCTGGCGCAGATGGCCGGGCTTGAGCCGGCGGCGGTGATCTGCGAAATCCTCAAGGATGACGGCAGCATGGCGCGGCTGCCTGATCTGCTCGAATTCGCGGCGCAGCATCAGCTCAAGATCGGCACTATCCGCGACCTGATCCATTACCGCTCGGAAACCGAAAAGCTGGTCGAGTGCGTGGCGGACAAGGAGGTGACTTGTCCGCAGGGCCATTTCCGCCTGCGTGCGTTCGCCGACAAGAGCAGCGGTGACATTCATCTGGCTCTGTCGCATGGCGAGATTGCTGCCGACAGGGAGACGCTGGTGCGCGTGCATGAGGCGGTGTCGGTGCTGGATTTTCTCGATGCCGACCATTCGCGCCACAGTTTCAGTGTCGATTTCGCCCTGCGCCGTATCGCCAGCGCCGACTGTGGCGTGGTGCTGCTGCTGCATCGCGTCGAATCGAGCCAGACGCTGCTCGCGGCCGTGCGGGGCGAACGTAGCGCGCGTCCGGCGCTGAAGTGGGATCCGCGCAGCTACGGCATCGGTGCGCAAATCCTGCACGAGCTCGGCGTCGGCCGCATGCGCCTGATGGCCAGCCCGAAGAAAATGCCCAGCATGGCCGGCTTTGGCCTTGAAGTTACCGGCTATCTGACACCGGACGAGGAAAATCAATCATGAATCTTCACGAAATCGAACCGTGTTGCAGCGGCGCCGGCCTGACTGTCGGCGTGGTGCAAAGCCGCTTCAACGAGGACGTCGGCGACGGCCTGCGCTCCGGTTGCCTGGGCGAGCTTGAGCGCCTCGGCGTCAGCGATGTCACCTATGCCACCGTGCCCGGCGCGCTGGAGTTGCCGTTGGCATTGCAGGCGCTGGCGCAGAGCGGGAAATTTGATGCGCTGGTGGCGCTGGGCGCCGTGATTCGCGGCGAAACCTATCACTTCGAGGTCGTTTCCAATGAATCGGCGCGCGGCATTGCCGAGGTGCAGCTCAAGACCGGCGTACCGATTGCCAATGCCGTGCTGACCACCGAAAACGACGATCAGGCGCTGGAACGCATGGTGCAAAAAGGCGCCGAGGCAGCGCAGGCGGCGGTCGAAATGGCGCATCTGTTGCGGGCGGCAAAATGACGGACAACAACCGGTCGGCGCGTCGGCGCGCGCGTGAGTTTGCCATGCAGGGACTGTATCAATGGCAGGTGGGTGGCCAGGATGAGGCGGCAATCCAGGTCCAGGCAGAAAGCGTGGCCGGCTTCAACAAGGCCGATCGCGTGCTGTATGCGACGCTGCTGCACGAAGCCATGAGCCATGCCGATATCCTGCGGGCCGACATCGAGCCGCATGTATCGCGGCCGTGGCATGAAATCTCGCCAATCGAGCGCAGCATTCTGCTGTTGGGTGCCTGCGAATTGCGGCTGCATCCTGAGACGCCGTATCGCGTCATCATCAACGAATGCATCGAGCTGGCCAAGTCGTTCGGCGGTGCGGACGGACACAAGTTTGTCAATGGCGTGCTGGACAAGGCCGCCCTGGCCTTGCGGGCGACAGAACTGGCCGCAAGATAGCGGCTGGCCTGCCCATGCCGGAGTGCGCCCGATTGCCGTATCCATTCAGGTAATTCAGGTAAAAATGCGGCTATGCCATCCGAATTCGACCTGATTCGCCGGTTTTTCACTCGTCTGCCACGCCATGCCCTGCTGGGGGTGGGCGATGACGGTGCCCTGCTGGCGCCCACGGCGGGCTGCGAACTGGTGGTGTCTGCCGACATGCTGGTCGAGGGTACGCATTTCCTGCCGGATACCGATCCCGAGGCGCTGGGCTGGAAAACCCTGGCCGTGAATCTGTCGGACATCGCCGCCATGGGTGCGCTGCCGCGCTGGGCGCTGCTGGCCGCCGTGCTGCCAGCGCCAGCGCGGTGCGTCCCTGCGGGAACTTTTGATTGGCTGGAAGCCTTCGCGCGCGGTTTCTTCGCCTGCGCCACCGCCTTCGACGTCGATCTCGTCGGCGGCGATACGACGCGCGGGCCGCGGGCATTCTGCGTCACCATCCTCGGCGAGGCTCCCGCCGGACAGGCCTTGCGGCGCAGCGGAGCGCAGCCTGGCGATTCGATCTGGGTTTCCGGCCGGCCGGGGCGCGCGGCCCTGGGGCTGGCGCATCTGCAGGGACGCGTGGTTCTGGCCGAGCCGCAATTATCTGCTTGCCTGGCGGCGCTGCACCGGCCGCAGCCGCGCGTGGCGCTCGGTCTGGCCTTGCGCGGCCTGGCGCATGCGGCGATCGACGTTTCGGATGGCCTGCTGGCCGATCTTGGGCACATCCTTGATGCCTCGGGATGCGCGGCGCATTTGTCGATTCCCGGCCTGCCGCCACCAGGCATCGAGCGCGATTGCTTTTTGGCCGGCGGTGATGATTACGAACTGGTGTTTACCGCGCCAGCGGAAGTCGATGACGAAGTGATGCGGCTCGGGCAGACCTTGCCGCTGGCGCTGACCCGCATCGGCGAGATCGTTACCGGTGCGGCCGGTTCGTTTATTCTGCAGGACGCGGAGGCGCAGGCGATTGTTGTCACGCGGTGCGGCTTTGATCATTTTCAGAATTGAAGGAGCCCAGAGCGATGCTTGAAGTGAAGTCACGGATTCCCGCCCCACCGCTGCGCTTCCTGCTGGCGCATCCGGCGCACCTGATTGCCTGCGGTTTTGGCAGCGGCCTCTCGCCCATCGCGCCGGGCACGGCGGGGACGCTGCTGGCCTGGTTGTTGTGGCCGGGTTTGCAGGCGTATTTTCATCATGCCGGCTGGCTGGCCGTGTTTCTTGTTCTGCTGTTCGCGGTCGGCGCCGCGGCTTGCCAGATCACCGGCCGGGCGCTGGGCGTGGTCGATCATGGCGCCATGGTGTGGGACGAGATGGTGCCGTTCTGGTTTGTACTTTTATTTACGCCGTTGGGACTGTCCTGGCAACTGGCGGCGTTTCTGCTGTTTCGCTTCTACGACATTGCCAAACCCCAGCCAGCGCGTTACTTCGATACGGAAGTGAAAAACGGTTTTGGCGTGATGATGGACGATCTGGTCGCCGCCGCTTATACGGTGTTTACCCTGGCCGTGGCGAAGTCCCTGCTGGATGCATTCTGGCATGGAGCCTGAGCTGGTTGCGCTGTCGGCGGCAATCGGTGCGGCGTGTCACCAGAGCCGACTTTTATTGGCAACCGCAGAATCCTGCACCGGCGGCTGGGTGGCGCAAGTAATCACTCACACGCCGGGCAGTTCGGCCTGGTTCGAGCGCGGTTTTGTGACGTACTCGAATGCCGCCAAGAGCGAATTGCTCGGGGTACGCGCAGAGACGCTGGCCGGGTTTGGCGCCGTCAGCATCGAGACGGCGCAGGAAATGGCGGAGGGCGCGCTGAAGCACTCCAGGGCTCAGGTTTCGCTGGCGATTACCGGCATTGCCGGCCCCGGGGGTGGCTCACCGGGTAAGCCAGTGGGCACCGTATGCTTCGCCTGGTGTCGAGCGGGCGCGCTGGCGCAGACTGAAATGCTGCACTTCACCGGCGAGCGCGAGGCCATCCGGCGGCAGTCTGTGGTGCATGCACTGAAGGGGCTGCTGTCTCGTCTTGGCGCGCTATAAAGAGGCACAAACAACCCGGACATGGATGCGCAAAAACTGTGCCATCCATGCCATAATCGAATCCACTTTCAAGGAACGGACTCATGGACGAAAACAAGAGCAAGGCACTGCAAGCAGCGCTGGCCCAGATCGAAAAGCAGTTTGGCAAAGGCTCCATCATGAAGATGGGCGAGGGCAATGTCAGCGATGATATCCAGACGGTTTCCACCGGCTCGCTGGGGCTGGACATCGCGCTCGGCATCGGCGGCCTGCCGCGCGGCCGGGTGGTCGAAATCTACGGCCCGGAATCCTCCGGCAAGACCACCTTGTGTCTGCATGTGGTCGCCGAGATTCAGAAGGCCGGCGGTGTCGCGGCCTACATCGATGCGGAAAATGCGCTTGATCCGGGCTATGCCGCCAAACTCGGCGTCAATGTCCCCGACATGCTGATCTCGCAGCCCGACACCGGCGAGCAGGGTCTGGAAATCGCCGACATGCTGGTGCGCTCCGGCGGCGTTGACCTGGTGGTGATCGATTCGGTCGCAGCGCTCACCCCGCGCGCGGAAATCGAAGGCGAGATGGGCGACCAGTTGCCTGGTCTGCAGGCACGGCTGATGTCGCAGGCATTGCGCAAGCTGACCTCGAATATCAAGCGCACCAATACGCTGGTGATTTTCATCAACCAGATCCGCATGAAAATCGGCGTCATGTTCGGCAGTCCGGAGACGACCACCGGCGGCAACGCGCTCAAGTTCTACGCCTCGGTGCGCATGGACATCCGCCGCACCGGCGCGATCAAGAAGGGCGACGAAGTGGTGGGCAACGAAACCCGCGTCAAGGTGGTGAAAAACAAGGTGGCGCCCCCGTTCCGCGAAGCGCATTTCGACATTCTCTACGGGGAAGGCATCTCGCGCGAAGGCGAGATCGTCGAGTTGGGCGTCGAACACAAGATCGTCGAGAAGTCCGGCGCCTGGTACGCCTACAACGGCGAGAAGATCGGCCAGGGCAAGGACAATGCCCGCGAGTTCCTGCGCGAGCATGCGGAACTTGCCACCGAGATCGAAAACAAGGTGCGCGCTGCTCTGGGTGTGACTGCGCTGGCGGCCCCGGTTGCCGAGTGAATGTGAGTGAATGCCTTGCGCAGCCGTGCAATCAGGCTGCTGGCCCGGCGCGAGTACACCCGTGTCGAGCTGGCGCGCAAACTGGCAGCGCATGGCACGCCGGAAGAAATTGATGCCGTGATTGCCTCCCTGGAAGCCTGTCACCTGCAGTCGGATGTTCGCTGCGCGGAAAGCCATGTGCGCGCGCATGCCGGCCGGCTGGGGTTGGTCCGCTTGCGCCAAGGCATGAGGCAGCGCGGGCTGGACGACGCGTTGATCGAGTCGCAACTGGCAGCGGCGGCAGCGAGCGGTGACTTGCCGGATGAAATGGCGCGTGCGCGCGACCTGTGGCTGCGGAAGTTTTCTGCTGCGCCGGCTGACGCAAAGGAATGGGCGCGGCAGGCGCGCTTTCTGCAGGGGCGTGGTTTTGGTAGTGACACCATTTGTCGCCTGCTCAAGGAGCTTCCCGAAAATGCTTCCGGAGACCGGTGCGCATGACCGCTGTGACCATCCCCGCCACCAATGCGGCCACCTTGTCGGCGCACAACCTGCGCAAGACCTACAAGGCGCGCACTGTCGTCACGGATGTTTCGTTCGAGGTTGCCGCCGGCGAAGTCGTTGGCCTGCTTGGGCCCAATGGTGCCGGCAAGACCACCTGCTTTTACATGGTCGTCGGACTGGTGGCGGCAGATGGTGGCGAAATCCGTATCGACCGGGAGGGTGAGCATGATCGCCTGACCCATTTGCCGATGTATCAGCGGGCACGCCTCGGCTTGTCCTATCTGCCGCAGGAAAATTCGGTATTCAGGAAACTCACCGTTGCGGACAATATTCGGGCCATATTGGAGTTGCAAAATCTCGATGCGGCAGAAATCGACGAGCGGGAAGAAATCCTGCTCGAGGAATTGCACATCACCCACATCCGTCAGAATCTGGCCGCGTCGCTTTCGGGCGGCGAGCGGCGACGGGTTGAAATTGCTCGTGCATTGGCGACGCGCCCGCGCTTCATCCTGCTTGACGAGCCATTTGCCGGTGTCGATCCGATTGCCGTGATCGATATCCAGAAAATCATCGGGTTTCTCAAGGAGCGTGGTATCGGCGTGCTGATCACCGACCACAATGTGCGCGAGACGCTGGGTATCTGCGACCGCGCCACCATCATCAATGAAGGTTCGGTGCTGGCTGCTGGACATCCTTCCGAGATAGTCGATAATGAACACGTGCGTCGGGTCTATCTCGGCGAGCACTTCAGAATGTAATGAAACAGTCGCTTCAACTCCGGGTTTCGCAGCATCTGGCATTGACGCCACAATTGCAGCAGTCGATTCGTCTGTTGCAATTGTCCACGCTGGAACTCAATGCCGAGATTGAGCAGGCGCTGCAGGACAACCCGCTGCTGGAGCGGGATGAGCCCGATCAGTCGGGCTTCACCCAGGCCGTCGATCTGCCGGTTGCGCCAGCGACTCCTGCTGAAACCGAGGAGCGCCAGGAACCCGGCGGCGGTGACGACGAAGGCTGGGGCGTGGATTTTTCCGGCAGCAGCGGCCAGCGTGATCCAAACGACGATGACGCGGATGGCGGCGACCTGCAGGCGGCAGCTACCAGCCTGCGCGAACATCTTTGTGCGCAGTTGGCGATGACGCATCTGTCCGGGCGCGAGCGGGTGCTGGTAGCCTTCCTGATCGAGGGGTTGAACGAAGATGGCTATTTGACGCAATCGCTTGACGAACTGCTTGATCTGCTGGCTACGGAGGAGGATGACGAGCGCGAGTTGCTGCGTGCTGATCTTTCCATCGCCTTGCAGCATTTGCAAAGCTTCGATCCACCTGGCATTGGTGCCCGGGACGCGAAGGAATGCCTGGTGCTGCAACTCAAGAACGCTCCCCCTTCGACCGAGCGCGATCTGGCGCTGGCGATCGTCAATGGGCACCTCGAGCACCTGGCTGCGCGTGATTTTGCTCGCATCAAGAAATCACTGGGTTGCTCGGATGAGGAGCAACGTGCGGCGCAGATTCTGATTCGCTCCCTTAATCCGCGGCCGGGGGCGCAGTATGCGCCGCTCGACACACGCTACGTCACCCCGGATGTGACGGTGCGCAAGGTGCGTGGAGAATGGATTGCCAGCCTTAATAATGAAGCCATGCCGCGCCTGCGCATCAACCGGCTGTATGCCGATATTCTGCGCCATCAAGGAAGTGGCAGCAGTACTGGATTGGCCACCCAACTGCAGGAGGCGAAGTGGCTGATCAAGAACGTGCAGCAGCGGTTTGACACCATCCTGCGCGTGTCGCAGGCCATCGTGGATCGGCAGCGGGCGTTTTTTGATCACGGCGCCGTCGCGATGCGGCCGCTGACCTTGCGTGAGATCGCTGAGGTGGTGAGCTTGCACGAGTCGACCATTTCCCGCGTTACGACGCAGAAATATCTGGCGAGTCCGCGTGGCATTTTCGAGCTCAAATACTTTTTTGGCAGTCACGTCGCCACCGACAGCGGCGGCGCGGCGTCAAGCACCGCAATACGGGAACTGATCCGGCAACTGGTCAGCGCAGAGGACGGCAAGAAGCCGCTCCCCGATGCCCGCATTGCGGAAATCCTCGGCGAGCAGGGCATCGTCGTGGCACGGCGCACCGTAGCGAAGTACCGCGAATTGCTCGGCATTCCGCCGGTAAACCTCAGAAAGAACCTCTGAGAAACCCTTCTGACAAGGAGAAATCATGAACCTCAACATCACCGGACACCATCTTGAAGTTACGCCCGCCATTCGTGAGCATGTCACGCAAAAGCTGGGGCGGGCCATCCGTCATTTCGACCACGTCACCAGCACACGCGTCATCTTGTCCGTTGAGAAACTGCTGCACAAGGCCGAGGTTACCTTGCATGTCAAGGGCAAGGATATTTTTGCTGACGCCATATCTGAAGACCTGTATGCGGCGATTGACCTGCTGGCCGACAAGCTTGATCGCCAAGTCGTCAAGCATAAGGAAAAAGTGACCAATCACAACCATGACAAGCATACCGAGGTCGAATAAGCCTTGACGGGCGGCGCGCTATACTGTGCGCCGCCATTTTCAACGCCTTCCCTGCCGATTCAAATGAATTTGATTGCTTCCATTTTGCCACTTGATAATGTGGTGGCGCATCTTGATGCCAGCAGCAAGAAGCGGGTTTTCGAGCAAGCCGGAATTCTGTTCGAGAATCACCAGCACATTGGCCGCAGTGTCATCTACGATGCGCTCTTCGCCCGCGAAAAACTGGGCTCCACCGGACTGGGGCAGGGCATTGCCATTCCGCACGGACGCATCAAGGGCTTGAAGGTGCCCATGGGCGCGTTTGTGCGCCTTGATGTGCCGGTACAGTTCGATGCCCCTGATGGGCAGCCGGTGAACCTCGTTTTCATATTACTGGTGCCCGAGGCGGCCAATGAGCAGCATTTGCACTTGCTTTCCGAACTGGCACAGCTTTTTTCTGATCGTGCGTTGCGCGAGCAACTGGCAACGGCCCCCGATGCGGCAACACTTCATGCTTTGTTCGTCAATTGGAACGCCAGCTAATCGTTTCCCAGCTCTTTGAGCGCAATCGTGACCGGCTCAAGCTCGAGTGGGTGAGCGGCACGTTAACACGAACAATCTCGACGAACCAGGAATGCGTGGCCCCGGCGGATCTGATCGGCCACCTTAATCTGATGCATCCGGAACGCGTTCAGGTTCTTGGCGTGCCGGAGCGCGCCTGGTCGGCGCGTCAGGCGCCCGAGCGGGTGGCGCGACACATGCGGGACATTTTCAGCGCCTCCCCTCCGGCGTTGATCGTGGCGGACGATTGCGAAATTCCCGATGTCGTTCGTCTTGGCTGTGAGGAAACCGACACACCCCTGTTCAAGACTTCACTGCCGGCGGCCTATGTAATTGACGTGCTGCGCCATTTCGTCGCCCGGCACCTAGCCGAAACCGTCACTTTGCATGGTGTTTTCATGGATGTGCTGGGCATGGGGGTGCTGATCACCGGCGACTCGGGCGCAGGCAAGAGCGAGCTGGCGCTGGAGTTGATTTCACGTGGGCATGGGCTGGTGGCGGACGACGTGGTCGAGGTGTCACGCATTAGTTTCGACTTGCTCGAAGGCCGTTGTCCCGAGTTGCTGCGCGATTTCCTCGAGGTACGTGGCCTGGGGCTGATCAATATCCGCACCGTGTTTGGTGAAACGGCGTGCCGTCGCCGCATGCGGCTCAAGCTCATCGTTCATTTGCAAAGGCCGGTTCCCGGTGTGCCCGAGGCAGCACGGCTGCCCCTGGATGCCCAGAATGAATCCATCCTGGGGGTGCCCGTGCGGCGCGTGACCATCCCGGTCGCCGCCGGGCGCAATCTTGCCGTGCTGCTTGAAGCGGCGGTGCGGGTGGTTATTCTTAGCCTGCGCGGCTTCGACAGCATGCAGGAATTTCTCGAACGGCAGGAAACCGCGATGGGCACCGGGGGCGATAGCGTCAACTAAGCTCGTATCATGCGCGTTGATTCGCCACGGCAGCTGCCGTTTACTGACCCAAGGAGAACACGATGCATAAGTTGATTACACTCGCCCTGGTTTCCCTTTTCGCGGCCAATGTGGCGCTGGCACAGACGCCTGCCGCTGCTCCCGCCAAGTCCGCCAAGCCCGCCACTCCCGCCACTCCCGCCGTGGCCGCTACCCCTGCCGTTGCTCCTGCCGCCGCTCCAGCGGGCGGTTGTGAAGCCCGCGCCGTGAGCGCGGCCGGCAAGCCTCTGCATGGCGCCGCCAAGGCCGCTTTCATGAAGAAGTGTCAAAAAGATATGCCATCGGCCGCCGCTGATGGCAAGAGCACACAACAAAATAAAATGAAGACCTGCAACAAGGATGCCGCTGGCAAGAAGGGCGCCGAGCGCAAGGCTTTCATGAAAGAGTGTCTGTCGAAATAAATATTTTCTGCACATCAGCATCGTTTTTCATTGCGAGAGAGCAAAATGGCGGGAGCGTTTGCCGTAACTTGCCGGTTGTCATTGCGTCACCGCCCAGCGTGAAGCACTCTGGAGTTCGTTATGCCCTATCCGCATTTGTTGGCGCCACTCGATCTGGGATTCACTACACTCAACAATCGCGTCCTCATGGGGTCGATGCATACCGGCCTGGAAGACCTTCCCGATGGCCACGTCCGCCTGGCAGCGTTTTATGCGGCACGCGCCAAAGGTGGTGTCGGCCTCATCGTCAGCGGGGGTTACGCACCGAACAAGGACGGCGTCGTGGCGCCCGGTGGCGCCATTTTCGATTCGGAGGCGGAAGCGGACAGGCATCGCGTGATCACCGCCGCGGTGCATCGGCATGAGGGCAAAATTTGTCTGCAAATACTGCATACCGGTCGCTATGCTTACGTCCGCGCGCCGGTCGCGCCTTCTGCCGTCAAGGCGCCGATCAATCCGGCCACGCCGCATGCGCTCACAGAGGACGAGATTCTCCAGACCATCGCCGACTATGCCCATTGCGCAGGGCTGGCGCAAGCGGCAGGTTATGACGGTGTCGAGATCATGGGCTCCGAAGGCTACCTGATCAACGAGTTCATCGCGGGGTCAACCAATCTGCGCACCGACCGCTGGGGTGGTCGTTTTGACAACCGCATCTGTTTTGCGCTGGAGGCGGTTCGCGCTGTGCGTGAGCGTGTGGGGCCGCAGTTCATCATCATCTTTCGTCTTTCGCTGCTCGATCTGGTGGCGGGTGGCAGCACCTGGGACGAGGTCGCGGTGCTGGCCCGTGCGCTGGAAGCTGCCGGCGTGACGTTGCTCAACAGCGGCATTGGCTGGCACGAGGCGCGGATACCCACCATCGCCACCATGGTGCCGCGCGCGGCCTTTGTCTCGCTTACGCGGCGCTTGCGGCAGGAAGTCGGGATTCCCGTCATTGCCACCAATCGCATCAACGACCCGCAACTGGCAGATGACATCCTCGCCCGCGGCGATGCCGACATGGTCTCGATGGCGCGCCCGTTCCTCGCCGATCCCGATTTCGTCAGCAAGGCCGCTGCCGGTCGCGCGACGGCCATCAACACCTGCATTGCCTGCAATCAGGCCTGCCTCGACCACATTTTCGTCGGCCAGCTTTGCTCTTGCCTGGTCAATCCGCTGGCCTGCCGTGAAAGCGAGGCGATCGGCAAAATCGCCGCATCACCCGCACCGGTTTCCAAGCGTATCGCCGTGGTCGGCAGCGGCCCGGCCGGACTGGCCGCCGCGACCACGCTGGCCGGGCACGGCCATCAGGTCACGTTGTTCGAGGCGGCGGCGGAAATTGGCGGCCAGTTCAACCTGGCGCGGCGCATTCCGGGCAAAGAGGAGTTTGCCGAGACCTTGCGCTATTTCGGCACCCGGCTGGCGGAACTCAAGGTTGTCGTCTGCCTGAATCGGCGTGTCACCAGCGCCGACTTTTCCGGCTTCGAGCATGTAATCCTCGCCACTGGAATTACGCCGCGGACGCCGGACATTCCCGGCCTCGATCATGCGAAAGTCATTCGCTACGTCGATTTGATCGAGGGCCGCGCGGTTGCCGGGCAACGCGTCGCCGTCATTGGAGCCGGCGGCATCGGGTTCGATGTTGCAGAATTCCTGACTCATTCCGCTGACGGGGCCGATCCTGCGACAAGCTATTTCAGGACATGGGGCATTGACCCGGAATACACCAAGGAACGCGGCGGCCTGGTGCCGCCCGCAATGCCGCCCGTACCCCGTCAGGTTTGGCTGCTCCAGCGCAAGCCGGGGAAGCTTGGCGCAGGCCTGGCCAAAACCACCGGCTGGACGCGCCGCCTGCTCTTGCAAAAACGTGGCGTGCAGATGATTGGCGGCGTGCAGTATGAAAAGATCGACGATGCCGGCTTGCATCTCGATATCGCCGGCGAGAAGCGTCTGCTGGAAGTCGATAGCGTAATAATCTGCGCCGGCCAGGAGCCACGCCGCGAGCTGGTTGCCGGCCTGCTCGCAAACGGGATGCCGCATACCCTGATCGGTGGCGCCGATGTTGCCGTGGAACTCGATGCCAAGCGTGCGATTGCACAAGGCACGGAGGTCGCGCTGGGGTTGTAAGCCGGAAACCCTGAAACCGCATTTGAAGCGCAGCGGGCACGGCGGCAAATCATCGGGCTGGAGGCGCGATCCAGTTCAGTCGAGAAATTTTTCCCAGGTTCCGGGCCGGGCGGGTGGTAGCGCTGCGTAGCCGGGGAGGGCGGCCAGATGCTGGTGAAACTCCGGCCCCTGCAAGCTGGCCAGCAGGTGTTGGCCCTGGGCCCCGGCAGCGATGCCGGCGCGCAGGGCGAGCCCGTAGCGTTCCCATGCCAGCGGCACGAAGTCGAGTCCCAGGCGGCGCGCGGCAGCCTCGATGCCGAAACCGGCATCGGCCTGACCGCTGGCCACGGTCGCGGCGATGGCCTCGTGGGTAAATTCTTCGTGGTGGTAACCCTTGATCTGTTCCGGACGCAGACCGTTGGCCGCCAGCAGCTGATCAATCAGGCTGCGCGTGCCCGAGCCGCGCTGGCGGTTGATGAGGCGTACCCCGCTGCGCGAGAGATCGGCCAGCGTTTTGATTCGGAGTGGATTTCCGGCAGCAACCAGCAGTCCCTGCTGGCGGCGCATGAGTGGCAGGCAGACATGAATGCGCGGCGTCAGCCAGCGGCCGAGCCAGCCCGAGACCTGGGTGGCGAGCCACGTTTCCGGCAAATGGAAGCCGGCAACGTCACATTCATCGTTGCCGAGCGCCGCCAGCGCTTCCTCGCTGCCATGCCAGAACAGATCAAGCGTGCCATCGCGCTTGCGGTCGAGCCAGTCGGCCAGCGCCAGGTCATGGCTGGCCGCCAGTCGCAGGCGTTCTGGCACCACCGGCGTCGCCGGGCGCAGCAATTGCTGCAAGCGGTGTTCCCAGGGCGCATGAACCTCGCCGAGCGCCAGACGCGCTTCGCGATCGAGTTCGACAATGGCTTGTCCCAGCTCAGAGAGATGACTGCCGCGACCGCGCTCCATGATGACCAGCGGCATGCCTAGCGCAGTTTCACAATGACGCAGCAAACCCCATGCCGCGCGGTAGGACATATCGACCGCCGTCGCCGCACCGCCCAGCGCCCCGACATCACGAATTGCCGTCAGCAGGTCTGCCAGGCGGGAGGTATTGACATCACCCAGTAGCGACCCGAAGTCCCAGGCCCAGCGCAAGCGGGGCTGGGTACGCGGGCGGCTTGTTGCAATTTTTGACATATTTGATCCTTAGTTATCGTACTTTAACCTGTTGCTCTCTTATGCAGCGGCGTGCATAGATGTCCCGAATCCATTCGCAAAACCATGCCCGAACTCAACGACGGTTTTTCCACTGCGTGGCATCTGCTTGGAGCGGGCGACCCGCATCTGCTGGGCATCGTTCTGCTTTCGCTGCGCGTCAGTCTCACCGCGACACTGCTCGCTTGTCTGATCGGCATGCCGCTGGGGGCGTTGCTGGCAGTTGGCCGCTTTCCCGGTCGCCGGGCGCTGATCGTGCTGTTCAACGGCTTCATGGGTTTGCCGCCGGTGGTGGTCGGCCTCCTGGTTTATCTGCTGCTTTCGCGCGCCGGACCGCTGGGAGCGTTTGGCCTGCTGTTCTCGCCCGCCGCCATGGTGGTTGCCCAAACCGTGCTGGTGACGCCGATTGTCGCTGCGCTCACCCGGCAGGTCATTGCCGATGCCTGGGGCACTATGCACGAACTGTTGCGTTCGCTGGGTGCCAGCCGCTTGCGCGGTGCGGCAACGTTGCTGTGGGACAGTCGCTTTTCCCTCTCCACGGCAGGGCTGGCGGGGTTCGGCCGGGCGATTGCCGAAGTCGGCGCGGTGATGATCGTTGGTGGCAACATCGACGGTGTGACGCGGGTGATGACCACTACCATCGCGCTGGAGACCAGCAAGGGCGATTTGCCGCTGGCGCTGGCGCTTGGCTTCATACTTATCAGTGTGGTGCTGGCGGTGAACGCCATCGCCTATGCCGTGCGCAACTGGGCGGAAAGACGCTGGGGCTGACAACCATGAACTGGCTTGCGATCGACCACCTGAGCCTGGCCCGCGGCGATATCCGTATCATCAACGATATCTCGCTTGGCCTGAGCGCCCGCCGCACCGTTGTGCTGGGCCCCAACGGCGCGGGCAAGAGCACGCTGCTGCGCCTGGTTCACGGTTTGCTGCGCCCAAGCAGCGGCACCCTGGACTGGCCGCAACCGCTGAGCCAGGCAATGGTGTTCCAGAAGCCGGTGCTGCTGCGCGCGACGGCGCTGGACAACGTGGCCTATGGACTGAAGCTCAAGGGACTGCGGCTGGCAGACTGCGTGCGACAGGCGCGCGAGGCGCTGGCCCGCGTTGACTTGATGCATCTGGCCGAGCGGCCGGCGCGACTGCTTTCCGGCGGCGAGCAGCAGCGGGTGGCGCTCGCCCGCGCCTGGGCGCTGGCGCCGCAACTGCTGATTCTCGACGAGCCGACGGCCAGCCTCGATCCGGCGAGCACGCGCGAAGTGGAGCGCATCATCAACGATATCGCCGCCAGTGGCGCCCATATTTTGATGACGACGCACAATCTCGGCCAGGCGCGCCGGCTGGCCGAGGAAATCGTGTTCGTTGCCGGCGGCCGGATTGCCGAGCAGACGCCCGTCGCCGAATTTTTCAACCTGCCGCGCTCTGTCGTGGCGCAACACTTTCTTGAGGAGGAAATACCATGACACAGGGAAATAATCCGGCACAACGCCGTCGTTTCGTTACCGCCTTGTTGTGCGCCGCCGTCCTGGCTGGCGCGCCCGCAGTGCAGGCGGAGGATCGCTTCATCACCGTGGCCTCGACCACCTCGACCGAACAGTCGGGGCTGTTTGCACATCTTTTGCCGGCCTTCGAAAAAGCTTCCGGCGTCAATGTGCATGTGGTGGCGCTGGGTACCGGCCAGGCGCTCGATCTGGCGCGCCGTGGCGATGCCGACGTGGTCTTCGTCCATGACAAGACGGCGGAGGAGAAGTTCGTTGCCGAAGGGTTTGGCGTGCAGCGCTTCGAGGTGATGTATAACGACTTCATCCTGATCGGGCCGAAAGACGACCCGGCCAAAACAGCGGGCAAGGACATTCTTGAAGGCCTGCGCCGTATCGCCAGCGCCGACTTATCACCCCGTCCGCCGTTCATCTCGCGCGGCGACAAGAGCGGCACGCATGCTGCCGAACTGCGCTACTGGAAAGCCGCCGGTGTGGAAATCGACAAGGCGAAGGGACAAGGCGGGGGCGACTGGTACCGCGATACCGGCTCCGGCATGGGGCCGGCGCTCAACACGGCTTCGGCAATGAACGGCTACATCCTCGCCGATCGCGGCACCTGGCTTAACTTCAGGAACCGCGGCAACTTGCGTGTGCTGGTCGAAGGCGATACCCGGCTATTCAACCAGTATGGCGTGATACTGGTCAATCCGGTGAAGCACCCGCATGTCAAGAAGGAAGACGGCCAGAAGTTCATCGACTGGGTGCTCTCGAAGGATGGTCAGGCGGCCATTGGCAGCTACAAGATCAATGGCGAGCAACTGTTTTTTCCCAATGCCAGGCGCTAGACTATGTCTGTAACGGGCTTTATTCAACCGTATCGATCGCCAAGGAGACGTTCATGAAAGTCAGCGCCCGCAATCAGTTGCAAGGCACCGTCAAATCCGTGACAGCCGGAGCCGTGAATAGCGAAGTTGTCATCGAAATCGCACCCGGCGTCGTTGTCACGGCCCAGGTCACCAGTTCCTCGGTGGCGCATCTTGGCCTCAGGCAGGGCATGCCTGCCTATGCCATCATCAAGGCCGACAGCGTGATGGTGGGCGTGGACTGATTGCCTCCGCCTAGCGGTTTTCCAGCCGCCGCATGCGGCGATACAGGGTGTTGCGGCTGATGCCAAGTCGGCGGGCCGCTTCGGCAACGTTGCCCTGTGTGGCCTCGAGCGTCCTGACAATGGACTGGTCTCCCAGTACCTGCAGGGACTCGGGTGCGGTCGCAGGTGGGGAACCGATGGCGGGCTGGCGCAGTTCATCCGCCAGGTCTTCGGGCAGGTGTTGCCAGTCGATGCGCCGCTCCCGTTCGGACAGCATGGCGCAGGCGGTGCGCAGGGCATTGGACAATTGCCGCAGGTTGCCAGGCCAGGCATGACTGGCAAAGGCTTTGGTCAATGCGGGTGTCAGTGAAATTTCCCGGCCGGGCTCGATCTCGTCAAGCAGCGCGGCAATCAACGAGTGCACGTCACTGCGTTCGCGCAAGGGGGGCAGGGACAAGGTGAGACCATTGATCCGATAGTAGAGGTCGGTTCTGAAATGGCCTGCGTCCACCGCTTCTTTGAGTTGGCGGTGGGTGGCGCAGATGAGATGAAAATCGACAGCCGCCGGCCGCCCCCCGCCCAGCGGGTGTACCACGCGCTCCTGCAATACGCGCAGCAGGCGCCCTTGCAGGGCCAGTGGCATGTCGCCGATTTCATCGAGGAACAAGGTGCCTCCATTCGCCTCGCGCAAGTGTCCGAGACGGCCCTCGCGGCGGGCGCCGGTAAACGCGCCGCCGGTGTAGCCAAAGAGTTCTGCCTCGATCAGGCTTTCCGGGAACGCGGCGCAGTTGAGCGCGATGAACGGGCCTTCCCGGCGCGGGCCTGACTGATGCACTGCCTTGGCAAACAGTTCCTTGCCAACCCCCGATTCACCGGTGATCAGCAGCGAGATTGATTTTGCAAGTATCCGCCGCGCCTTGCTGATGGCGGTCTTGAACCGTTCATCGCCGGTATCCAGCAGGGATAACGCATCGGTGGGCGCGGGTGACCGCGGCGGCGTAACCGGATACGATGCGATCGAGCGCGGAATATCCATGCGCATGAACAGGGTGGCCCCATCGTGCCGGCGAACAAGCAAAGGCTCATCGGCGTGGCGCATGCCCCAGTCCAGCAGGCTCCTCATGTGGAGGGGGAATACTTTTTCCAGTTGTACCGCAGAAAGGTCGGATGCCGTGAGTCCGAGCAGGGACAGGCCGGTCGGGTTGGCGCCGATGATCCAGCCGTCCTCGGTGAGAGCCATCATACCTTCGGCCAGAGTGCCGATGCCTTCCGCCAGTGGATGAAAATGAACCTTGATGTGGGTGGTGTGCCGGGAAGTGAACAGCCGGTTTCCGATCATCTGCGCTGCCGTGCACACCAGGCCGAAAGTGTGCGGGTGCTGGCTGCGGTAGTCCCCGGAAATATCCAGCGCCCCAAGAAGGCGCCCGCTGGAATCCGAGATCGGCGCGGCGGCGCAGGCGAGGAAGTCATTGCTGACGAGAAAATGTTCAGGCCCATTGACAACGATCGGCTTGTGTTCCGCCAGCGCCGTGCCAACGGCATTGGTTCCGCGCTGCGTCTCGTGCCATGAAGCGCCGGGAGACAAATATATGCGCGCTGCCTTGTTGCCGAAATCGGCGTTGCCGCATGACTGAAGCAGCATGCCGTCCGTGTCTGCGAGAACAATAATGCTTTCCGAATCGCGGATCTGCGAATGAAGATAGGCCATCGCTGGCAGGGCGTGGTCGATGAGTTCCCGCTGGCTTTCTCTCGCTTTGCGCAGGTCAAGCTCGCTGGCGGCGAGCATCTCGGGGTGGTTCCGGTGAGGATCCAGTCCGGCAGCCAGCGAGCGACGCCATGAGCGTGCGATGTTGGCATTGACCAATCCATCAGGAATCGTTCCAGAATCAAGCAGATGGCGTCTTGCAACACGCATTGCCTCGCCGGCATCGTTACTTTTCGGTATCGCGATTACACCCATTTTTTCTCCTCCCGCCATCGACACCCAGCCACCTCCCTATCGATCATGCAGCCAGGTGGCCGGGGTGTGCCGCAGGTTCTTTTGATTTTCCGCAAAAAGTATGGTCGCCCCACAGAGGTGCGTCAATATGCAAAAAGTGTCATTAAGTGTGACACTTGCCATCGATATTTTCGTGATGCCATTTGTCTGTGTGCGCTGGAATAAATATGGGCGCGCTGAATCTCCGAATTGCGCCAAGAAGTGATGGCACTCAAGCAGTTAAGGAAAACCCGGGTGCATGCTGGCTTGCCTGGCCGCCAGCAGTAATGTCGTCAGCAGGGCAACTTCATTGTCCTGCCGGCTAAATAAGTGTTCCGAAACGTTACGCTTCCAGTGCCGCGTTAACCCATATTACCCCGGCTGGCGGGCCAAGTGCCTTGCTGCAAAAGGAATTCGGCAAGATGGCACGAATACTGCTTGAGTCTCGACACCCCTGAGCGGGGCCACGCAAGTCATTATTCATACTACAAGGAGATTCGAATGCTTTACGCACTCCCCGGAGCCGCCGGCGCCAAAGTCCAATTCAAGGCCAAATACGACAACTTCATCGGGGGCAAGTGGGTCGCACCGGTCAAGGGCCAGTATTTCGATGTGATTACCCCCATCACCGGCAAATCGTACACGCAGGCTGCCCGTTCCACCGCCGAGGATGTCGAACTGGCGCTGGATGCTGCGCATGCCGCTGCCGACTCGTGGGGCCGCACCCCGATCGCCGCGCGCTCCAATATCCTGCTCAAGATTGCCGATCGCCTCGAACAGAATCTGGAGTTGCTGGCCTATGCCGAGACCGTGGATAACGGCAAACCGATCCGTGAAACGCTGAATGCCGATATTCCCCTGTCCGTCGACCACTTCCGATATTTTGCCGGCTGCCTGCGCGCCCAGGAGGGTTCGTTGAGTGATATCGACGAGAATACCGTGGCTTATCATTTCCATGAGCCGCTCGGCGTTGTGGGCCAGATCATTCCCTGGAACTTTCCGATCCTGATGGCCGCCTGGAAGCTGGCTCCGGCCATCGGCGCGGGCAACTGCGTGGTGCTCAAACCGGCGGAATCGACCCCGATTTCGATTCTGGTGCTGATCGAACTGATTGCCGATCTGCTGCCCCCGGGCGTGATTAACATCGTCAACGGTTTTGGCCGCGAAGCCGGTTTCCCGCTCGCCACCAGCAGCCGCATCGCCAAGATCGCCTTCACCGGCTCGACCTCCACCGGCCGCGTTATCGGCCAGGCCGCTGCCAACAATCTGATTCCGGCCACCCTGGAACTCGGTGGCAAATCGCCCAATGTCTTCTTCGCCGACGTGGCCGCAGCCGACGACGCTTTCCTGGACAAGGCCATCGAAGGCATGGTTCTGTTTGCCTTCAACCAGGGCGAAGTGTGCACCTGCCCATCGCGTGCGCTGATCCAGGAGTCGATCTACGATCGCTTCATCGAACGTGCCATCGCCCGCGTCAAGGCCATCAAGCAGGGCAACCCGCTGGATACCGAGACCATGATCGGAGCCCAGGCATCCCAGGAGCAAATGACCAAGATCATGTCCTATCTCGACCTTGGCAAGCAGGAAGGCGCCCAGTGCCTGGTCGGCGGCAATCGTGCCGAACTCCCCGGCGACCTGACCGGCGGTCATTACATCCAGCCGACCATGTTCAAGGGCCACAACAAGATGCGCATCTTCCAGGAAGAAATCTTCGGCCCGGTATTGGCCGTGACCACCTTCAAGGACGAAGCCGATGCACTGGCCATTGCCAATGACACCATCTACGGTCTGGGCGCTGGCGTGTGGAGCCGTGACGGCAACACCGCCTACCGCATGGGTCGTGGCATCCAGGCTGGCCGCGTCTGGGTCAACTGCTACCATGCCTACCCCGCGCATGCCGCGTTCGGTGGCTACAAGCAGTCCGGTATCGGTCGCGAAACCCACAAGATGATGCTGGATCACTACCAGCAGACCAAGAACCTGCTGGTCAGCTACAGCCCGAACAAACTGGGCTTCTTCTGATCAAATGGACGTGATGCGGGGACTCTGCCCGCACCACGCTTGCCCGGCAGGGCAGGATGGAAGACTGCGGGGCGGCTTGCGGGCCGCCCTGTTTTTTCATCAATTCAGACAAGGAGCGAACAATGGTTGAGCGCGTAATAGCAACCGATGCAGCACTTGAGCTCATCGAGGTGCTGAAGAAAAAGCATGGCCCGGTTTTTTTCCACCAGTCCGGCGGATGCTGCGACAACAGTGCGGCCAACTGCTATCTCCCCGGCGACCTGACGATTGGCGCCAATGACGTCCATCTGGGCGACATCGGCGGCAGCCCGTTTTATATCAGTGCGAGCCAGTACGAGTACTGGAAACATACCCAGCTGATCATCGACGTGATCGAAGGCGGGCAGGGCGGCACATTTTCGATTGAAGCATCGGAAGGCAAGGCATTCCACACCCGTTCCCGGCTGTTTACCGACGACGAATGGGCCGAGTTGAAGGTGGCCGGGCTGGTAACCGACTAAAACCGGGCTCCCCGGCGTTCCTGCGCGGCGGGCGGATGGAGTCTGCCGCGCAGCGAGCGGGGCGAAGCGCTGTTCCCGCCGTCGCGCCAGCGCCAGCGCGGTGCGTCCTTGCAGGAACTTTTAGCGGGTGCACCCAGTAGAATGCACGCCTCGCTGTTTTTCCGGTCGCACTCCCATGCTCGTCGCATCAAACGTCACCATCCAGTTCGGCGCCAAGCCGCTTTTTGAAAATGTCTCGGTCAAGTTCGGTGAAGGCAATCGCTACGGCCTGATCGGCGCCAACGGCTGCGGCAAGACCACCTTCATGAAGATTCTCGCCGGCGTGCTGGAGCCCGGCGCCGGCAATGTCTCGCTCGACCCCGGCGAGCGCATGGCCTATCTCAAGCAGGATCAGTTCGCCTACGAGGATAAGCGCGTGCTCGACGTGGTGATGATGGGGCACAGCGAAATGTGGGCCTGCATGGCCGAGCGCGACGCCATTTACGCCAACCCGGAGGCGAGCGAGGACGACTACATGCGCGCCGCCGAACTCGAAGGCCGCTTTGCCGAATACGACGGCTACACCGCCGAAGCGCGCGCCGGCGAGCTGCTGCTCGGCGCCGGCATCCCGATCGACAAGCACACGGGTCCGATGAGTGAAGTCGCGCCGGGCTGGAAGCTGCGCGTGCTGCTGGTGCAGGCGCTGTTCGCCAACCCCGACATCCTGCTGCTCGACGAGCCGACCAACAACCTCGACATCAACACCATCCGCTGGCTGGAAGACATCCTCAACGCCCGCGAGAGCACCATGGTCATCATCTCCCATGACCGCCATTTCCTGAACCAGGTGTGCACCCACATGGCCGATCTGGATTACGGCACGATCAAGGTGTACGGCGGCAATTACGACGATTTCATGGAAGCCTCGACCATCGCCCGCGAGCGCCTGACGGCGGCCAACACCAAGGCCAAGGAGCGTGTCGCCGAATTGCAGGGTTTCGTGCGCCGCTTCTCCGCCAACAAGTCCAAGGCACGGCAGGCCACCAGCCGCATGAAGCTGATCGAGAAGATCAAGCCGGAAGACATCAAGCCCTCCTCGCGCCAGTACCCGTGGATCCGTTTCGACTACGACGAGAAGGAAAAGCTGCACCGGCAGGCGGTAGAAATCGAGAATCTTGGTTTCGGCTACGAGCCTGGCGTACCAATCATCAAGTCACTGTCGATGAGCATCGAGGCCGGCGACAAGGTCGCCATCATCGGCGAGAACGGCGTCGGCAAGACCACGCTGCTGCGGTTGCTGGCCGGTGAAAAACTGGGCGGACTGACGCCGCAGGTCGGCAAGGTGAAATGGGCCGAAAAAGCCCGTCCCGGCGTGTTCGCGCAAGACCATGCCGCCGACTTCGCCTCCACGATGCCGCTCACCGAATGGATCGTGCAATGGGTGCGCGAAGGCGGCTATGAAGGCGGCGACGTCGAAACCCTGATTCGCGGCACGCTCGGCCGCCTGCTGTTCTCCGGCGACGACGCGAAGAAGCCGGTCAACGTGATCTCCGGCGGCGAGCAGGGCCGCATGCTGTTCGGCAAGCTGATGCTGCTCAGGAACAACGTGCTGCTGATGGACGAGCCGACCAACCACCTCGACATGGAATCCATCGAATCGCTCAACACCGCGCTCGACAAATACACCGGCACGCTGATTTTCGTCTCCCACGACCGCGAATTCGTCTCCTCGCTCGCCACCCGCATCATCGACATCAAGCCCGACCGGACCATCGTCGACTACCGCGGCAATTACGAGGAATATCTCGCAAGCCAGGGCGTGGCGTGACGATTTTGAAACCTGCCGGCTGCCGGGACGCAAGCGTTTCCGGCGGGCGACTCACCTGACAAGCGCGCCATGATCCTGCTCCGTAATCTCGGTTTTTCCCGCAATGGCGAGGCGCTGGTTGAAGGCGCATCGCTGCAGATTCATCCCGGCTGGAAGGTCGGCCTGACTGGCGCCAACGGCTGTGGCAAGTCATCCTTCCTCGGGCTGTTGCGCGGCGAGTTGCATGCCGACCGCGGCGACCTGGAACGTCCCGCCGGCTGGGTCATGGCGCATGTGGCGCAGGACACGCCGGCCTTGCCGGACGCCGCGCTCGACTTCGTGCTCGATGGCGACCTCGAGTTGCGTCAGATCGAGCGTGATCTGCTGGCGGCGGAAGCGCATCACGACGATGACCACGCCGGCGAGCAGATCGGCCTGCTGCATTCGCGCCTCTCCGAAATCGACGGCTACGCCGCGCCCGCACGCGCCGCCGCGCTGATGCACGGCCTGGGTTTTTCGGATGCCGATTTCACTCGCCCGGTGGCGGAATTTTCCGGCGGCTGGCGGGTGCGGCTCAATCTGGCACGGGCGCTGATGTGCCGCTCCGATCTGCTGCTGCTCGACGAGCCGACCAACCACCTCGATCTCGACGCGATTCTCTGGCTCGAGACCTGGCTCAAGAGTTATCCCGGCACGCTGATCCTGATTTCGCACGACCGCGATTTTCTCGACGCCATCACCAGCCATATCGTGCATATCGAAAACCGCCGCATGCAGATGTTCACCGGCAACTACTCGGCCTGCGAGCGCGCCCGCGCCGAGCGCCTGGCCAACGACCTGGCGCTGGCCGCCAAGCAGCGGCGCGAGGCGGCGCACCTGCAAAGCTACATTGACCGCTTCCGCGCCAAGGCTTCGAAGGCGCGCCAGGCGCAAAGCCGGATCAAGATGCTGGAGAAAATGGGCGACATCGTCGCCGCGCACATTGATACGCCGTTCAGTTTCAGCTTTCCCGAGCCGGCGGCTTTTTCCGATCCGCTCCTGGTCATCGACCGCGTAAAAGTCGGCTATGGCGCGACGGCGCCGATCCTCGACAAGCTCAACTTCAGCCTGCGCCCCGACAGCCGCATCGGCCTGCTCGGTCGCAACGGCGCCGGCAAGTCGACGCTGATGAAACTGCTCGCCGGCCGCATCCAGCCGCTGTCGGGCACGCGCGAGGAAGGACGCAACCTCAAGCTTGGCTACTTCGCCCAGCACCAGCTCGAACAATTGCGGCCGGCTGAATCGCCGCTGTGGCACATGGTTCATCAAGAGCCGCGAACGCGCGAACAGGACTTGCGCAATTATCTCGGCGGCTTCGATTTTCGCGGTGACATGGCGGAGGCGCCCTGCGGCCGGTTTTCCGGCGGCGAAAAAACCCGCCTCGCGCTGGCGCTGATGATCCGTACCGCGCCCAACCTGCTGCTGCTCGATGAGCCGACCAACCACCTCGACCTCGAAATGCGCGAGGCGCTGACCATCGCCCTGCAGGAAACCGAAGCCGGCATGGTGCTGGTTTCGCACGACCGGCATTTGTTGCGCGCCACCTGCGACGAGCTGTGGCTGGTTGCCGACGGCCAGGTGCGGCCCTTCGACGGCGATCTCGACGACTATGCCGAATGGTTGGCGCAGGAGCGCGCGGCCGAAAAAAGCGGCAAAGGCAAGCCTGCCGCCGCACCGGTCGCAAGCCGCAAGGCCGAGCCGGAAAAATCAGAAAACCCGGCGCCGGCTCGCTCTGCGTGCCCAGATGCCCGTTCCGCGGGGGGACAACGGCGGCAACCGCTGCTCAAGGAGCTTGCCGCGCTCGAACAGCAACTGGCTGGCTGGCAGGGTGAGCGCAGCTTGCTCGAAGGTCGCCTCGCCGACCCGGCGCTCTACAGCGGCGCGGACAGCGCGCTACTGCAAACGCTGACCCAGCGTCAGGCGGCGCTGGCAACGCAAATCAGCCGCGCCGAAGAACGCTGGCTGGCCTTGCAGGAACAACTTGACGCACTGCCCGAAGCACAGCTGTGAAAGCCGACCTGCCCGAACCCTCGCCGGATGCCCGCGCCGCCAGCGCCGCGCTGATGCGCATCATCGCAGCCGAGATCAAGGCCAGCGGCTGGATGTCCTTCGCCCGCTACATGGAGCTGGCGCTCTACGCGCCCGGCCTCGGTTATTACAGCGGCGGCTCGCGCAAATTCGGCGATAACGCTTCGGGCGGCGATTTCGTCACCGCACCGGAATTGACCCCGCTGTTCGGCCAGGCGCTGGCGCGGCAGGTGGCGCAGGTGCTGGCCGCCTCTGTGCCACAGGTCATCGAAGCCGGCGCCGGCAGCGGGCATCTGGCCGCAGACATGCTGCTGGCGCTCGATGCAATGGGCTCTGCGCCAGAGCGTTATTCAATCCTCGAACTCTCCGGCGAATTGCGTGCGCGCCAGGTGGCGACGCTTGCCGAACGTGCGCCGCAATTTCTTGGGCGTGTCGAATGGCTCGATGAATTGCCCGGGAAATTTTCCGGCTGCCTGATCGGCAACGAGGTGCTTGATGCGATGCCCACGCATGCGCTGCGCTGGAGCGAGGAAGGTTTGCTTGAACGCGGTGTCGGCTTGCGCACAGGCGCCGAGAGTGAGCAGTTGCTCGTCGCCGAACGTCCGGCCGGTGCTGCGTTGCAAGCCGCTGCCCGCGAGATTCCCGTCACCGCCCCTTATCGTGGCGAGGTCAGCCTTGCCGCGCGTGCCTGGGTGGCCGAGCTGGCGCGGCGGCTGGAAAAAGGCGCGATGATCCTGCTCGACTACGGACTGCCGCGCCGCGAGCTGTACCACCCGCAGCGCAACGGCGGCACGCTGCGCTGCCACTACCGGCACCGCGTGCATGACGACCCGTTCTGGTTTCCCGGCCTCTCCGACATCACCTCGCATGTCGATTTCACCGCCGTGGCCGAAGCCGGCTTCGATGTCGGCCTGGGCGTACTCGGCTACACCAGCCAGGCGCAGTTCCTGATGAATTGCGGGATTGGCGAGCTGCTGCAGGAAAAACTCGGCGCTGGTGGTACGGCAAGAAATGCGGCAAGGCCCGACAAACAAGCCGCCCTGCGCGCCCAGGGCGCCGTCAGCGTGCTGCTCTCGCCCAACGAGATGGGCGAGCTGTTCAAGGTGATCGCGCTGGGCCGCGGCATGCCGCAACCGCTGCTGGGATTCTTGCGCGGCGACCGCACGCACGCGCTGTAGGCACAGAAACCCTCATGCCAGAAACGAGAACCCCGCCGTGGCGGGGTTCTCGTTTTTGCTGCAACAGGGGTCAGAACTTGTAGTTGATTCCCGCGTAGAGCGAGCGCCCCATGCCAGGCACCGCAATGCCCCAGGCAGGCGAGCTTGTCGCTGTGGTTGACATCGTTGTTCCCTGGCCAACATAGGCGCCGCCCAGGGGAAGGTAATAGTGCCTGTCGAACAGGTTCTCGATGCCGAAATCGACGCGCGCCTGTTTCCAGGAATAACTGCCGCGCAGATTGACCAGGCTGTAGCCCGGCGTCCTGATCTCGTTGCGTGCGTCAGAAACCGCGCTCTTGTCCTTCACCATCGCCAGCTCGATGCCGTTGTCCCAGCCGCCCCGTTTTTGCGTCAGTGTCAGCTTGGTGTTGAGCGGCATGATGTTGTACAGATCGTCTCCCGTGTCGCGGTTCTTGCCGTTGGTGTAGTTCAACACGCCTTTCAGGCCCCATTCGCCCCAGCCGTTCCTGGCCAGCGGCATCCTGCCGGAAAGATCGAGACCGTACAGCCGCGCCGACTGGTTGGTGAACTTGAGCACCGTGAATTGGTTGGTCAGCAGGGACGTTTGCGGCAGGTTGGTCGCGCCGTTCCATTGCACGGCATCGATGTAGTCGGTGACCCGTGTGTAATAGGGCGTGGCCTTGAATTCCCAGTCGCGGTTGGCCGCGTGCCAGTCGAAGGTGGCCGACAGCGTATGCGCTTTTTCCGGCTTGAGATCGATGTCACCCAGGTAGCCATTGCCATCGCCGACATAGTTGTTCATCAAAGCGGCCATCTGCCAGGTAGACCAGGTGTAGCGCTCATAGAGATTGGGCGAACGCACCTTGCGGGCAAAGCCGAACTCGATGTCCTGCGTCGCGCTCGGCGTGTATCTGGCCAGGGCGGTCAGATCCCAGTTGTTGTCGGTTTTCTCATGACTCCTGGCGTTGAAGGCGGTACTGTCGCGCAGCTGATTGGATCCCATGCCGTCCGTTGCCGCATAACCGCTGACGTTCCCGGCATCGGTCTTGACATGCTCGTAGCGCAGGCCCAGCAGCGTCATCCACTGCGGGCGGGCGCGTCCCTCCCATTCGGCGAACAGTGCGGTGCGATCGCGCTGGCCGTCGCTGATGTTGTAGAACGTTCCTGGCCACATCACGGCGCCGGACGGCGGCCACCAGTCATTCAATGTGTACTGCTGAACCTCGCCGCCGAGACGCAGGATATCGTTCCTGGTCAGATCGATACTGGCCTTGGCGCTGACGCCGGTCGTTTTGCTTTCGGTATCCATCGGCATCCCGGCAGCGCAGGCCGCGCTGATCGGTGAGCAGGGCGTGCCATTGGTCGCCAAGCTGCCACCGGAGCCTGAACCGTACCAGAACCGTTTGTCATCGCCGAAGTCCATATGGTGCTTGACCGTCTCGCGGTACGCCCGCGCTTCCAGCGCACCCCAGTCGAACTGGCCGAGATAGCGCAGGTTGAAGCGGTGCGCGGTGTTGCCCAGCATGTCCATGCGCTGGTTGGGGTAGAGCTCGAAGGGAATGTCCTGGTAGGCGAACCTGGCCTCAAGCAGATGGTTTGCGCTCTTCAGCGCAAAGCCCAGCGTGTGGTTTTCGCTCTTGTAGGCGGTGGAGCCGACTTCGTCGAGCGGCAGGGTGTGCCCCACGCGGCCGGTGGCTGTTGTCGTCTTGAAGTCCTTGCCCGCGGTGTAGTTATCGGCCTGGCTCACCGCCCCGCTGTAGCTGACGCTGAACCTCTCGTTGGCCCAGGTAGCGGCGACATTGCCGCCGCGGGCATTGTTGTTGCTGCGATAGAAAGCGCCAACCTGTCCCTTGACCAGCGCGCCCTGGCCCGGCGCGGCGAATTCCGGCGCCGGCGTCTCGGCGACGACGGTGCCGCCGATGCTGTCACCCCCCAGGCTCACCGGCGTGATCCCGGCATAGACCTTGAGCGTGCCGACATTGCTCGGATCGAGATAGGAGAGCGGCGAATTCATGTGGTTCGGACACGAAGAAATCAAATCCATGCCATCGACCTTTATGCGCAACCTGTCATCGGCAAGGCCGTGAATCGCCGGCAGGCTGGAAACGCCCCCCGCACCATACAGGCTGACGCCGGGAATATCCTGCAACAGGTTGGCGGTATCGCTGGTGGCCGCCGGCAAGGTGGACAAGGTGCCGGCGCTGGCAGCGTTCAGCGGCTGCACATCGTCCTTGCTGGCGGTAACGACCACCGGCGGCAACGTGGTTTCATCGGCGGCAAAGGCATGGGCTGCCAAAGCAGCCTGCAACGCGGCGGCAACCGAGAGCAGACGGGGAAAATGTTTCATCGCGGGAATCCTCAGGCTGGAAAATGAGGATTCGATTATTTACCCGCTCAATCACATGGTCAATGCGACAAATTGTCGCACCCTTGTGGCACAAGGGTTTCGGCGAATCGAGCAGGTTTTGTGGCGCCCGTGCCGGGCGGCCGGTGGTTGTACGGCGGTGCTGTGCTGCGCGTTACTGCTGGTTGGAATACACCAGGTTGAGGAAAGCATCGGTGTCGAACACGAGCTCATCGGCAGCATGCGCTGTGGGCTCCTCGGCGCGCCGCTCCGCCAGCGCCGGGTTTTCCAGGGGGGGAATCCATCCCGCGTTGAGGACTTCCTCCTCGAACGCACCGAACTCGTCTTCGACGAAGACCTTGTCTTCTGTTTTGATGGTTTTCATTGCCCAGTCTCCTCGCATAAGCTGCCTGCAGAGAGTATTACGAGGTGCTCATCGGGATATCGAATTATTTGGCATGCGAGAGAAATTCAGGCGGGACTGTTGTTTTTTTGCCACGGCGCCACCTTGAGCAGCAACAGCATGCCCGGCGCCGCCAGCACGGCGCAAAGCAAAAAGAAGTTGAACCAGCCCATCTGTTCCACCAGCGTACCCGTGGCGGCATTGATGAAGGTGCGCGGCACGGCGGCGAGGCTGGTGAACAGCGCAAACTGCGTCGCGGTGTACAGCGGATGGGTCGCCCGCGCGATGAAGGCGACAAACGCCGCCGTGCCCAGCCCCACGCCCAGCGCCTCGAAGCCGATCACCAGCGCCAGCTGCGCCAGTTCCGCCGCGCCCACCGCGGCGCGCGGGCCCAGCCAGGCCAGCCAGGCAAAACCGAAAATCGACAGCAACTGCACCACGCCGAACAACCACAGCGCCCGATTGATGCCGATCTTCACCATCCACAGCCCGCCCAGCAAGCCGCCGATCACCGCCGGCCACAAGCCCGCATTCTTCGCCACCACCCCGATCTGCGACTTGGCAAAACCCATGTCGAGATAAAACGGCGTCGCCAGCGCGGTGCACATCGAATCGCCCAGCTTGTACAAAAAGATGAAGGCCAGGATCAGCGCCGCCTCGCGCCAGCCGGCGCGGGTGATGAATTCATGGAACGGCTCGACTACCGCCTCGCGCAGCGTTTTCGGCGCGCTGCGGGCAATCACCGGTTCGGCGGCGAACAGCGCCAGCAACAGCCCCGGCAGCATGAACAGCGCGGTGATGATGAACACCTGAACCCACGGCAGATGGTCGGCCAGAATCAGCGCCAGCGAGCCCGGCACCAGCCCGGCGATGCGATAGGCATTGACATGCACCGAGTTGCCCAGGCCCATCTCGCGCTCCGGCAATATCTCGCGGCGAAAGGCATCCAGCGCAATATCCTGCGTTGCCGAAAACAGCGCGATGGCGACCGTCAGCCAGACGATGGAATCCAGCGCCGCCGCCGGCGACAAAAAGCCCAGCGCCGCAATCGAGAACAGCAAGCCGATCTGCGTTACCAGCATCCAGCCGCGCCGCCGTCCCTTGATACCCACGGGCGGCACATAGCGATCCAGCAGCGGCGCCCAGAGAAACTTCCAGGTATAGGGAAACTGGATCAGCGCGAACAGGCCGATGGTCTTCAGGTCAACCCCTTCCGAGCGCAGCCACGCCGGCAGCAGATTGAGCAGCAAATACAGCGGCAAGCCGGAAGAAAAGCCGGTGAACACGCAGAGCAGCATGCGCCGGTTGAGCAAAGGCTGAATCCACCCGGGACACGCGGGCCAGGCAGACATCAGAGCTTGTCCAGCGGACTTATCACCCCACGCCCGCCCTTGTTCAGCACATGGGTGTAAATCATCGTCGTAGAAACATCGGAATGACCGAGCAATTCCTGCACCGTGCGGATATCCGAGCCACTTTCCAGCAGATGCGTCGCGAAGGAATGCCGCAGCGTGTGCGGCGTGGCCGGCTTGGTCAGATCGGCATCGCGTACCGCCTGCTTCATCGCGCGCTGCACGGACTGATCCTGCACATGATGGCGGCGCGTCTCACCCAAGCGTGGATCGACCGCCAACTTCGCGGACGGAAACACATATTGCCAGCCCCAGTCGCGCGCCGCGCCGGGATATTTTCGCTCCAGCGCATAAGGTAGATAAACCGCCCCAAAACCTGCCGCCAGATCCTGCCGGTGCAATTCGCGCGCAGCGGCGTCACCAGCGCTGTCGGCAGCATCGTCACCCGGTCCTTGAAGCCCTTGCCGTCGCGCACCAGAATTTCCTTGCGGGAAAAATCGATATCCTTGACGCGCAGGCGCAGGCACTTCATCAGCCGCAATCCTGCCCCGTACAGCAAGCTCGACATCAGCCAATGCGTGCCCGACAGGCGCGACAGCAGGGCCTGAACCTCGGTGTGAGTCAGCACCACTGGCAGGCGCTTGGGCACCTTCGCCCGCTCGACGTTGTCGAGCCAGGGCAGTTCGACCTCAAGCACCTCCTTGTACAGAAACAACAGCGCGCTTTTCGCCTGATTCTGCGTAGACGCGGCGACCTGCCTTCGACTGCCAGATACGTCAGAAACGCCTCCACTTCAGATGCCCCAAGTTCGCGCGGATGCCGCTTGCCAAAATGCAGGATAAATCGTCTAATCCAATCGATATAAGTCTGCTCGGTACGGATGCTGTAATGCTTGAGGCGGATTTTCCCGCGCACTTGGTCGAGCAAACGAACGCCATCCGGCTGAGTCTTTTGATCCGTCATTGTAGGAGGCACTAAAAATATGTATCACGATGATATGCATGCCATATTAAGCCAACATACTGACGACAAACACGTCTTTGACGGATTATTTTCCGTCATTTAGGAAGCCGACTTTACGTTGGGCTTCACAGCAACACGTCATTATCCTGGGTGCTACAAAATGAAAACATCCTCGCGCAAGGCATGCTCGATATGCGGCGTAAGTTTTCCGATCGCGGAGTTTGCCTACGGCAATCGAGAGAATCGATCATATTGCAAGACATGCAACAAGGCTGAGAGGGAGGCATATGGAAAAGGAGGAGTGGAAGCCGCGCGGAAATTCAGAGAAGACATGCGCGCCAAGTGGTATAGGTAAGATGCTGCGGCCTTCCCTTAGCCGTGCGCGCGGTGTTTTCGTCGCTGTAGCGATGTCCTTTGTATTGGCAGCTTGCAGCCCATCGCCCGCCGAAATTGGCAACAAAGTGCTGCTGGGAATGCAGCAGCGGTTTGCAACCGACCCCGAACTTAGCAAGCTGGGAATCTCAATCAAAAGCGTGGTCGTTGTCAAGGAGTCGGGCAACAAGTACCAAGGGTTGGCAGTCGTTCAGTACAAGAATATCGAGCGCCAAGTTCTTGTTGAGGTGACCGCTGAGGGTGATAACGTCATCTGGAAGACAGACCCCGGTGCCTTCATGTTCGTCATTCAGCACGAGTTGCAGCAAGCGCTCGGTCAGCAGTGAAGCCCAACCCATCATTCCACCGGACGCTGCGCGATGAAGCCGCGCAGCGCCGGTTATGTCAGACGTTGAAGCTGTAGAAAAACCCTTTTCCGAGCCGCAAAATCCTCTCCGAATGGCGCGATCTTCCTCGCGCCATTTGTCATTTCACTATCGGATTTGTCGAACCGCCGTGTCACCAGCGCCGACTTTCAGGCCATGCGGCGAGCGGCCGGCGAATTCAGCGTCATTCCCGCCCGTTCGCCCTACTGCGCATACCCGTGATGGGCCAGCTTCTCGATGTTGTGCACCAGGCAGAAGAGCTTCCACTGCGTATCCACCTTCTTCTGCCCGCGCAGCGTGAAGCGATCCAGCCCCTTGTTGTGGCGGATGTTGCCAAACACCGGTTCCACCGTGGCGAAGCGTCCTCCATACAGCGCACGGCCCCGTTCCGAATCGATCGCCCGCTTCATCAGGTCGGTGTAACTCACCTTGCCGTCGGCCACCTTGCCACGAAAGAAACTGACCTGCCGGGTCTTGGTCGTGTCCGGCTTCCTCAGGCATTTGTCGCGCTGCGTGCAGGGCCCGCAATCCCGTAACGCGCCATGGAACTTCACCGCCAGATGGCCGTTGTGATGGCAGTTCGCTCCGTTCTGGTAGAGCGACTTGCCGGCGGGACAGCGGCAGGTGCCGGCCTCCGGGTCGTAGTCGAAGTCCTTTGGCCGGTAGTGACCGGCCGTCTTCTTCGGGTGCGCCTTGTCGTAGAGCGGATCGGGCAGGGCTTTGTACTTGCCCTGATCCTTGAAGCGCTCATCCCGTTTGCGCATGCCAGTGTCGGCAACCAGGGCAGGTATTTCCTGTTCGGCCAGGGCGGTGATGTTGGCTTCGGAGTGATAGCCGGCGTCGGCGGTGATCAGGGTCTGGTCGGTGCGCATGGCCTGGGTGGCCTGAATAATCGGTAACAGCAGTTCCTGTTCGGAGCCGGTGCCATGCGCCTGCGCTTCGACGATGATCTGGTGCCAGTCATCGACCGCCGCCACGCCGGTGTAGCCCTGGATGACACCCTTGCTGGTGGCCATCTTGGCGGATTGGTTGTCGGTGCGGTTGCTCTTCCTGATGCTGCCCTTGGCTCCCTTGCGGTCTTCGGGGTTGGCGGTGAGCCAGTGGCGCAGTTGGGCGGCATCGTCTTGCAGGCGGGCGATTCGGCGTTGGGCTTTCTCGTCGAGGCCGGGTTCGCTGGGCAGGGTGTCGTTCTCGCGGTGGCGGGCGAGCATGGTCTGGGCGGCGGATTCGAGTTTGGCGGCCTGACGTTCGAAGTCGGCACGGGTGCCGCTTTTGGCCTTCGAGGCATTGCTGGGCAGCTTGACACCATCAATGGCGAACATCTCGCGACCAATGAGGCCTTGGCGGTCGCACAGGTAGAGCACTTGGGCAAAGAGTTTGGCGATGTCGTCGCCCAGGCCGGAGACGAAAGCGGCAATGGTGGTGTCCCCCAAGGGGATTTCCTTCGGGGCAAAGTGCGGGGCACTGTCGCCACTGAGGGCGATGAAGGTGATGTGCTCACGGCAAGCGCGCTCGATGCCGCGTGAGCTGACAATGCTCTGACTGTAGGCGAACAACACAACCTTGAGCAGCATGGCGGGCGGGTAGGCTGCGGGCCGGTTTGGTCGTTCTTGTAGCGGGTGTCGAAGCCGGTTAAATCCAGTTCGCGCTCAATCAGATGATTCAGCGCGTACTCGAAGCTGCCGGGCAGCAGCTGCCGTTCAAGATCAACGGCAATCAGGCGCGGGCTGGTGTCAATGTGCTTGTAGCGGGCCATGGGAGCGTTTCCGAAAGTGACCTGCTTATGACACTTGATATCCCGTTCGGTTCACAGCAGAATGCGGTTATGAATGAACTTTTTCTACAGCGTCGTTGGCTGCTAAGTCATGCATAGGCTCGTCTCATGCGAGTTTTCAGAGCCCTCACCATCTGTGGGCTACTGTACCGAATTCGCGCGGGCCAAAAAGTGCGTTCAAGCGGCTGTGATCGGCTAATCTCTACCTACTCAGGTCCAAGAGCACCGAAATGTCCACCAAACCAAAACCCCAGCCCCAGCAGAATCATCTTCTGGCAGCCCTGTCGCCTGAAGTTCAAGGCCGTTTGTTTCCGTACCTAGAGCTGGTGCCACTGCCGTTGCGTGCGCTCCTGTATGAATCCCGACGCCCCATGCGTCACGTTTACTTTCCCACCGACTCCATAGTCTCGCTGCAGTACGTGATGGAAAACGGGGCATCGACCGCGATCTCCGTGGTGGGCAACGAGGGATTGCTAGGCATCACTTTGTTTCTGGGCGGCGAGACCACGCCGAGCCGGTCGCTGGTACAGAGCGCCGGTTACGCCTATCGACTTCCCCGACTGCGGGTGAAAGAGGAGTTTAATCGCCACGGCCAGTTGCTGATGCTGATGCTGCGCTATACGCAGGCCCTGATCACGCAAGTCTCTCAGACCGCAGTTTGTAACCGGCACCATTCGATCGACCAGCAGGTCTGCCGCTGGCTCCTCCTTTCCATGGATCGCCTGTCACATAACCACTTGACGATGACACAGGAATTCATCGGCAACATGCTCGGCGTTCGCCGCGAAGGCGTCACCCAGGCCGCGTTAAAATTGCAGCAGCTAGGCGTGATTACATATTCGCGCGGATTGATCAAGGTGATTGACCGGCCGAAACTTGAAACTCTGAGTTGCGAGTGCTACAGCGTGGTCAAGAAGGAAACAGATCTGCTGCTTCATTACCTGCCGCAGCGCCAGGTGATTACGAATACCGACTCCATCCCCACTGTGACGCTTGGAACACCGGAAGCAGTGAGAAGTCTATAAAAAAGGGGGCTTGGGAAACGCTTTCTTAGCCGCGGCCCAACCCGGCATTCAAGCGGGACTCGCCCAGAAGCGGGCGAGCCCCTTAACTCTACTACAAGGGCTTCCCCAAACTTAGCAAGTGCTTTTGGTTTTCAGTTCATCTCAATATCCTGATCCGGTTTCAATTTCACTGCGCGTGTCTGACAAGAAGATGGCGGACTGCGAAACTACAACCGGTCATGTTGGGCGTACCTGACGCCCGGACCCTGATGAAAGACGCGCGCCGGGGCCTCAATCGTTAGTCGGGTATCGGAGCGAAAGCAACGTTATTCGCATCATCTCCGCGCGCAAGGCGACGGCCAAGGAATCCAAGTCTTATCTATAGAGGTGCCACATGAGAAAAGAATACGACTTCTCCACTGCTAGGAAGAACCCATACGCAGTACAGCTCAAGAAGCAAATCACCATTCGGCTCGACGAAGAGTCCATCACGTACTTCAAGACAATCTCTGAAGACGTAGGCATTCCATATCAGAGCCTCATCAACCTCTACTTGAGAGACTGCGCAGCTTCTCATCGCAAACCCGATCTCAATTGGAAATAGGCGCCTTTGCTATTCGCGAGGCCGAACCCGTCGTTCCAGAGGACGCTGCGCGATAAAGCCGCGCAGCGCCTCTGAACTTCAACGTTGGGCCACTTGATGCCATAAGGCACACAGGTGTATCATTTTTTGTATGAAACCTGTGAACTGGAGTACCGAGAAAAATATCCGTCTCAAGGCAGAGCGAGGCGTATCTTTTGAGGAGGTGCTATCGGCCATGTCGAATGGAGGTCTTCTTGTCGTGCTGGATCACCCGAACACAGATCAATATCCGAACCAACGCATGTTTGTGGTTCGTATTCGTGGCTACGCCTATCTGGTGCCGTTTGTGGAAACGAAACAAGAGGTTTTCCTGAAAACGATTATCCCGAGCAGAAAAGCCACTCGTATCTATCTTGATGAGGAGCGTTGAAATGGACAAAGAAAGAAAACTGGAGGAAGAAATTTTGGCATCCTTTGAAAGAGGTGAATGGCAGCCAGTTCCCAAAAACAAAAGTGAAATAGCACGCTTTGCGGCAATGGCCTCGGCTTCTCTGGCGAAAGACAAGCGGGTCAACATTCGCATCTCTTCCCGCGATCTTGATGACATTCAGGCCAAGGCTGCAGAAGAGGCGATTCCTTATCAAACACTGATGTCCAGCGTCCTTCACAAATATGTCACAGGGCGTCTTGTTGAGCCACAGAACAGCCTAACCCTGCGCTCAAGCGGGACGCGCCAAAAGCGGCGCGTCCGTTAGGCGTCATACCTACACCGAGGTACTTATGCGTTCTGCCATCTTTGTCTTGCCCGTTTGGGTCTTCGCACTCGGGGCCCTTTGGCTCGGTATCTCACGCAGCGGCAGTGATATCGGTACGCTGTATGCTGGCCTCGGTGCCCTTGGCGTCTGCATCGCTAATGTCTTAGTGCTTCAGCATCGGCGCATCGCGGAGCTTGAGCGCCGCCTCAGCATGCCACCTGGCTCCGCTGCCTAGTTGCCATGCACGCACCCGGAGTTCAAGTACCGCCTAACCCTTCGCTGCAGCCGACTTGCTACGGCTGGCTTCGCCAGCCTCGCCCCTTTCGGTCACCGGCGCTGCGCGATAAAACCGCGCAGCGCCGGTGACCCCGTTGGGCGCCATAACCCTATGTGTTTTCTGTACAGGTAAAGGAGTTGCTAAATGTCCGATGCAGTCGCCGAGGTAACGCAAGTCGTCCTCACATTCGCTGAATGCTGGAACCGGCATGACATGAATGCATTTGCCAAACTTTTCGCGCCAGATGCGGAGTTCGTCAATGTCGTTGGTCTCTGGTGGAAAGGCAGAGAGGAAATCAAGAAGGCCCACGAGTTCACGCATGCAACGATGTTCAAAAACAGCCGATTGACCATCTCCGACGTTTCTGTTCGATTTCCTGTTGCGGACATTGCCATAGCCAGGGCGCGCTGGGTTCTTGAGGGGCATGTTTCTCCCGAAGGCTCGCCACTTCCCGTGCGCCACGGGATTCTTCTCAATGTGCTTGCCAAAACCCCCATAGGATGGTCGATCATCGACTCGCAGAACACCGATATCATTGAGGGCGCGCTCTCTCGTCCTCAATGAGGCGAGGAGCGTCTGTGGCGAATAGAGCCGTGACACCCAACCCCTCCATCAACACGGACTGGCTTCCAGCCAGCCGGTTATGTCAACGTTGGACGTCACCATCACTCGGAACCGGGCACGCAGTACAATGACGCCTCTCGCTACGGAGGCACTCGACATGGGAAATAAACTCGAATTGCTCGAAGCCGAAGCCCTGCAACTGACAGCCGGCGAGCGCGCAGCTTTCGCCCAGCTATTGCTTGCTAGTCTCGACGAAGATTCCGACATCGAAGAAGCGTGGGCCGCCGAGACCGAGCGCAGAATTGCTGACATTGAGAGCGGAGCGGTACAGGTCATTCCAATTGCTGATGCGCTTGCACAGGTACGTGCGTCGCTGAAGTGAAGCTCGTTGTTGCTCCGCTGGCGCTCGCCGAACTACACGATGCGGCCGCGTTCTATACGCTGAAAGCGAATGTTGAGCTTGGTCTCGCGTTTGTGGCGGAGTTTGAACGAACGGCCAATTTCGTCTTGGCCAATCCTCTGCTCGGTGCTGTATTCCGTGGCACTCGTCGGCGATATATTCTCCGTCGGTTCCCATACAGCATCATCTATCAACTCACCGCAGAGGAACTCCGCATTCTTGCCGTCGCCCATTACAGGAGGCGTCCCGGCTACTGGGCCCACCGGAAATAGGTCACCGGGGTCACCTTCAACCAGTGATGCCCAACCCTGCGGTCGACCCCGTTCGCTTCGCTCTCTGGACGCTGCGCGATGAAGCCGCGCAGCGCCGGTCACCTTGAACGGTAGCGGCTACGAGGATTCCATGAGCGTACTCACGAACTACCAGGACTACGATGCGTTGGGGCTTGCCGAGTTGGTTCGCGCTGGCAGCGTATCGTCACACGAGTTACTGCAAGAAGCACGGTCACGCCTATCTGGTGCCGTTTGTGGAAACGAAACAAGAGGTTTTCCTGAAAACGATTATCCCGAGCAGAAAAGCCACTCGTATTCGCGAGCTTTCGGTGATGGCTTGTTTGAGTTGCGGCCTCGCGGTCGGTCGGGTATTGGGCGGGCGTTTTACTGCTTCCTCGTCGGGAAGCGTGTCGTGGTTCTCCACGCCTTCATCAAGAAATCTCGGCAAACGCCCGACCAGGAAATCAAGCTCGCACGAAAACGGTTGAGGGAGATACAAAATGACTGATCTGAAATTCAAACCTGTGCGTCACGACCACAAGCAGTTTCTTGAGCAAGCCTCCAGGCGCCGTGGTTTTACCGAGGCATATGAAGCCCTTGAAGTCGAATATGCGCTCGCTCATGAAATGCTGGAGGTGTCGCAGGCCGGGGTGACGAGCTGAGCCATGCCATCTGTTGCAAAAAAACCACACACTCGCCGCTATTGCCATGAAACCCCGAGTTTCCGCTTGCTGCCCGGCGGGGCGCCACGCACAATCGCTTCACTCTTTGGCAACAAAGGGGGGGCTTGCAGTGACCAACCACGTGGAATCATTGCAGGCGGCAACAAAAACCATCAACTCTTACAACTTTTACAGGAGCATTCCATGCAAAAGAAACTCATCGCTCTCGCCATTGCCGGCCTGTCCGGCGCGGCTTTCGCGCAATCCAACGTCACCGTCTACGGTGCCGCCGACGCTTCGTTCGACTTCATCCGCGTGAGTGGCGGCGCTGTCGGTGCGGACACCCCGAACTACAACCGCGTTTCCAGCAATGGCTCGCACATCGGCTTCAAGGGCATGGAATCGCTGGGCAACGGCATGGTCGCCGTGTTCCAGTACGAAACCGCCGTGAATCTGGATGGCGGCGGCGCCAGCAGCGCCCTGCTCGGCTTCTCGCGCGACAGCTACGTCGGCCTTGCCGGCGGCTTCGGTACCGTGATCATGGGTTCCGCCTCCGGCCCGACCCGCAACCTGGCCAATGCCATGGACGTCAATACCAACCATGACGGCATCACCAGCAACCGCGCCATCCTCGGCAAGCTGGGCGGCGCCTGGGCCGGTCTCAACGTGAACAACGTCGCTGACCTCGCCCCCACGGGCAGCAATCCTCTTGCTGTTCTTGGCGTTCCTGGTGTTAACCACTCCCAAGTCCGCTCCGGCAACGGCGCCTCGGTTTTCGACCAGTACCTGCCCAACGTGATCGCCTATGTCTCGCCGAACTTCTCCGGCTTCCAGGCCACTATCGGTTATGTTGCCGGTGAAAACAAGTCCGACGCCGTCGGGACCAAGGTCAACACCTCGGCCGTCGATCTGGGCCTGACCTACAGCAACGGTCCGATCTGGGTCGGCCTGACCCACGGCGACATCCAGGTGCGTAACCAGGACGGTGGTGCTGCTTTGACCCTGGCTGGCGCTTTGGCTCCCCTCGGCAACGATATCCGCACCAAGGAAACCCGCCTCGGCGGCAAGTACGACTTCGGCAACGCCACGGTGCGCCTGATGTGGTCGCAGAACAAGAGCGATACTTCCCTCGGTGATATTGCGAAGCAAACCGTTTGGGGTATCGGCGGCACCTTCAACGTTACCGCCAATGGCAAGATCACCGGCCAGTACTATCGTGCCAACGACCTCAAGGACGGTTTTCTGGCGGCTTCCGATACCGGCGCCAAGTTCTTCACCCTTGGTTACGAGCACAGCCTGTCGAAGCGCACCTCGCTCAATGCAGCCTATGCCCACCTGAAGAATGACACGAACGCTATTGGCTATGACTTCGGCAACAACTCCACCGGCCTCGCCGCTGGCGATGTCAAGCTGACCGGTCTTCAGCTCGGCCTGCGTCACTCGTTCTAATCTGAAACAGTGGAATAGGGGTCTGACCCCTATTTCGCTTTTCATGAGTCAGAACCTGAAACGGGCGCTCCTTCGGGAGCGCCCGTTTTTTTCGTCCAAAAAACAGGGGTCAAAAGAAAAAACCGAAAACCGGCGCGGCAACAACCGGCAGGCCTGCTTTTCAGCGACCGACGACTACCGCCGCCATCTCGGCTGGCTGGCCGAGCTTGCACCCCGGTGCGGGTGCCAGTTGCATGCCTTGATGTGCTGATGCCCGCCGTCGTGGCGGGCATGCGCTGAAGCTGAAGCGACAGCAAAGTCGGCGCTGATGAAGCAACTGCGCTACAAGGCGGTCGAGCAAAGAACGCTCTCCTCGCCGTAGCGGATGATGGCACGGCGCAGAAGACGCGGCAGTGGTGCGGGTTTTGCTCACCCCCTCAGGGTGTTGCCTGAATCACTCGCGGGCCCCAGTTCCATTGCCGTTCCCACGCGGCGCGCACCATGTTCGGATACTCCGGCCGGCCCAGGCTGCCGTTGTAGCGGCCCAGCGCGCGGTAAAGGTCGCCGTGTTCGATATCGAGATAGTGGCGCAGGATGGTGCAGCCAAAGCGCAGATTGCTGCGCAGATGGAACAGGTTGCTGTCCTTGCTGCCGATCAGCCTGACCCAGAACGGCATGATCTGCATGTAGCCGCGCGCGCCGGCTTCCGACACCGCGTATTTCCTGAATCCGCTTTCAACCTGAATCAGCCCCAGCACCATCTGCGGATCGAGACCGGCGCGCTTGGCTTCGTAATACACCGTCTTGAGAAAATCCAGGCGCGCTTCACGATCCGGCATGCGCGGTTGCAGACGGCGCGACATCTCGCTCAGCCAGTCGATTTTTTCCGCGAGCGAGGGAAATTGCGGCTCGGGTGCAGCCTGGTCGGCAATCGCCGCATGCAGCGCCGCCTGCACGCTGGCGGCCAGCGGCTCGTATTGCTGGGCGCCCGCCCAGGCCTTGCCAGCCAGCGCCATCAGTACCAGCAGCGCAAGATGAGCAATCAGCCGCACAGTTTCTGTTGCAGGAATCCGGTCATTTCAGCAACCGCCACCAGCGTCGGCTCGGCGTCGCTGCGGCCCTTGTATTCGAGCTTGCCTTCCTTCAGCCCGCGCTCGCCCACCACCACGCGATGTGGCACACCGATCAGTTCCCAGTCGGCAAACATCGAGCCGGGGCGCTCGTCGCGATCGTCGAGCACGACATCGATGCCCAGTGCGCCGAGCGCGCTGTAAAGCGCTTCCGCTGCCGCCCGCACGCTCTCCGACTTGGCGTAGGCCATCGGCACGATCACCACGGCGAACGGCGCAATCGCCGTCGGAAAGACAATGCCGCGCTCATCATGACCCTGCTCAATCGCGGCGCCGACGATGCGTGACACGCCGATGCCGTAGCAGCCCATTTCCATCACCTGCTCCTTGCCCTGCTCATCAAGGAAGACGCAGCCCAGCGCCTCGGCGTATTTGGTGCGCAACTGGAAAATATGCCCGACTTCGATACCGCGACACAACTCCAGCGGCCCCTTGCCGTCGGGTGACGGGTCGCCCGCCAGCACATTGCGGATGTCGGCAACAGCTTCCGGCAAACTCAGGTCGCGGCCGAAATTGACGCCCGTCAGGTGGTGGTCTTCCACATTGGCGCCGCAGACGAAATTGCTCATGACCGCCACGGCGCGATCGGCGACGATCCTGCCGCCAAAACCCACCGGCCCGATGTAGCCGGGTTTGCAGCCGAGCGCCGTGATGATCTCCTCGGCGCCGGCAAAGCGGAATTCGCCGATCAGCTTCTGTGCCTTGATCTCGTTCAGTTCATGATCGCCGCGCAGCAACAGCAGCACGAATTCACCCGCGCCTTCTTGCGGCTGCGTCATCACCGCCACCGCCTTGACGGTTTGTTCGAGCGAGATGCCGAGAAACGCGGCGACATCGTCGCAGCGGGTCTTGCCCGGCGTGGGCTTTTTCTCCATCGGCGCCGTATCATCGGCGCCGACTTTTTGCGGCGCCACGGCTTCGGCCAGTTCGACATTCGCCGCGTAACCGGAGGCCGGGCAGAAAGCAATCGCGTCTTCGCCGGAATCGGCCAGCACATGAAACTCGTGCGAGCCGGTGCCGCCAATCGAACCGGTATCCGCCGCCACAGCGCGAAACTTCAGCCCCAGGCGGGTGAAGATGCGGGTGTAGGTTTCGTACATGCTGCGGTATTCGCGCTCCAGATCGGCGTAGGAGGTATGAAAGGAATAGCCGTCCTTCATCAGGAACTCGCGACCGCGCATGACGCCGAAACGCGGCCGGATTTCGTCGCGGAACTTGGTCTGCACCTGATAAAAGTGGCGCGGCAGCTGGCGGTAGCTGCGTACTTCACGTCGCACGATGTCAGTAATCACTTCCTCGTGAGTCGGCCCGATGACGAAGTCGCGCTGATGCCTGTCCTTGAAGCGCAACAGCTCGGGGCCGTACTGCGGGCCGCGCCCCGACTCCTCCCACAATTCAAACGGCTGCACCGCCGGCATCAGCAGTTCCACCGCACCGGCGCGGTTCATTTCCTCGCGTACGATGGCCTCGACCTTCCTCAAAACGCGCAGCCCCATCGGCATCCAGGTGTAGATGCCGCCGGCCAGGCGACGAATCAGGCCGGCGCGCAGCATCAGCCTGTGGCTGACGATTTCGGCATCGGCTGGAGCTTCTTTCAGGGTACTGACAAAAAAACGGCTGGCGCGCATGATGGGGACAGGGAATCGTAAAGCGCGCATTTTACCTTTGGCCGGGATTGAAATAGGCCGCTTTCCAGTTGGCGTCGATTGTGAAAGAATGGCGTCAAGTCAATCATTGGAATTTGCATCATGCTCGATCGTGAAGGCTATCGCCCCAACGTCGGCATCATCCTGACCAACAGTCGCAACGAGGTGTTTTGGGGCAAACGCGTCCGCCAGCATTCCTGGCAGTTTCCGCAAGGTGGCATCGACAAGGGCGAAACTCCCGAAGAGGCGATGTTCCGCGAGCTGCACGAGGAAGTCGGGCTCAGGCCCGAACATGTGCGGATCATCGGCCGTACCCGCGACTGGCTGCGTTATGACGTGCCGCACCACTGGATCCGCCGCGACTGGCGCGGCACCTACCGTGGACAGAAACAGATCTGGTTTCTGCTGCGGCTGGTGGGCCGCGACAGCGATGTCTGCCTGCGTGCCGGGCCAAAACCCGAATTTGACGCCTGGCGCTGGTGCGATTACTGGATTCCGCTCGCCAACGTCATCGAGTTCAAACGCGGCGTGTATGAGACGGCGCTGATGGAACTCTCGCGCCTGCTGTTTCCCGACCAGCGAGAAAATCCACTCTATCCGAATCCTGCGGAAGAGTCCGAGCCGCGATGAAACGCCCCGTCGCCCTGCTGCTGTCATTGTCCGCACTGGGGGCAATGCCTGCGCTGGCGCAAGCCAGCCGCTACGGGCTGATGGGTCCCGGCTCCGACTCCGGTAGCCAGTATTCCGAGGAAGAAGCGGCTCCCTGGAAGGAGCTCGAGATCGAGCCGCCGGCGTTTCCCAGGCCGGAAAACCTGCGCGAGTTTTACGTCAGCGCCATCGCCAGCAACACCTTCCTGATTGATGCCAGCACCCTTGCGGTTGGCAGCGACGGCGTCGTGCGCTATGTGCTGGCGGTGCGTACCGCCGGCGGAGCGGAAAACATCAGTTTCGAGGGCATGCGCTGCAGTGACATGAGCTGGAAGCTTTATGCCACCGGCTCGCGTGACGGTCGATGGAGCAAGGCGCGCATCAGCGAATGGCGGGCCATTGAAAACAAGCTGCTCAACCGCCACCATGCCGCCCTGAGCCGCGATTACTTCTGCCCCAACGGCAACCCGATTCTTAGCCCCGACGAGGGCCGCAACGCCCTGCGTCTGGGCAAGCACCCGGATACAAAATAACCACGAGGAGACGCATCATGATCGACCAATTGATCCCCGAATTTGACAAAGCCCTGCGTGCGTTGTTCGCACCGGCCCCGACCCGCCGCCGGATGCCCGGCGAAGAGCTGCCCGAAGCGGATATGACCGACGCCGAAAAGCGCCATGTCGCCGCCCTGATGCGCATCGATCATTGCGGTGAAATCTGCGCCCAGGCGCTGTACCAGGGGCAGGCGCTGACTTCACGCAATCCGGAAGTCAAGCGCGCGCTGGAGCAGGCGGCGTGGGAGGAAACCGAGCACCTGAACTGGACCGAACGCCGTATCGCCGAACTCGGCGGCCGCAAAAGCCTGCTCAATCCGCTGTGGTATGCCGGCTCGCTCGCCCTCGGCGTGCTGGCCGGAAAGTTTGGCGACGACTGGAATCTTGGTTTTCTCGCCGAAACCGAACGCCAGGTCGAAGGCCATCTCGAAAGCCACAAGGCGCAACTGCCGCCGCAGGACAAAAAATCCTGGGAAGTGCTGGAGCAAATGAAAACAGATGAAATTCGTCACGCCGAAACCGCCATCCATTACGGCGCCCGCGAACTGCCTGTGCCGATCAAGATGGCGATGAAGCTCTCGTCCAGGGTGATGACGAAAACCGCCTATTACATCTGAGAGCTTGTGAATAAATCTACTGTGCGTGCCGGATCGGGGTTTGGGCGGTGCTCGAAATCCTCATGTACAACAACGTACATTCCGGTTTCTGTGCTCCGGCCGCGCCCCGCTGCGGCCCGCTCGCCACGATTTCTTCACAAGCTCTGAGCCGGCATCACACTTCGACAATCTCGAAGCTGTGCGTCATCTCGGCGGTCTTGCCCAGCATGATCGAGGCCGAGCAGTATTTCTCCGAGGAAAGCTTCATCGCCCGTTCCACGGCTTCCGGCTTCAAGCCCTTGCCGCTGACGGTGTAATGAAAGTCGATGCGGGTGAAAACCTTGGGGTCGGTCTCGGCACGCTCGGCATTCAGACGCACCGCGCAACCTGTCACCTCCTGCCGGCCGCGCTTGAGGATCAGCACGATATCGAACGCCGTGCAGCCGCCTGCGCCCGCCAGCAGCAGTTCCATCGGGCGCGGCGCGAGATTGCGCCCGCCCGCATCGGACGAACCATCCATCGCCACCATGTGCCCGCTGCCGGTTTCCGCCACAAAGCTCATTCCCTCATGCCAACGTACTGTGCATTCCATCGCCAACTCTCCCTAAACGGCTGATTTTATCCCCGTCCCGAGGCAATCCACACAGTAATCCTGGCCTGGTGATATTCGTGTGGATTGCATACCAGCTCGCCGGGTATTACAATGATAATCTGTGTAATACAAGAGGAGCTATGCCATGTCGACGACACTTACCAGCAAGGGTCAGGTCACCATTCCCAAGCAGATTCGCGATGCGCTGAATCTGGAACCCGGCTGTTCGGTAGATTTTGCGGTCAATCGTGAAGGTGATGTCGTAATTCACAAGGTGGGCGCGAGACCGAGTCGCAAGCCCGATCGATTCGAGTCTGCCCGTGGCAAAGCCGATGTCAAATGGCGAACTGACGACCTGATGGCGCTACTGCGCGGCGAAGGTTGATGTTGCTAGTCGACACCAACGTGCTGGTCGATGTTCTGGAGAACGATCCGGATTGGGCGGACTGGTCGATTGGCCAGCTACGTGCGCAATCGAAAGTTCACCGGCTGGCGATCAATCCGATTATTTATGCCGAGTTGTCGCTGACATTCTCGACCGTCGAGGCATTGGACGAAACTATCGAGGCGTTGGGGCTGGTGCTGATCGAGTTGCCGCGACCGGCATTGTTCCTCGCCGGTAAGGCTTTTGTGCGTTACCGCCGGCAAGGTGGTACGAAAAGCAATGTTCTCGGCGATTTTTTTATCGGTGCGCACGCTGCAATATCAGGTCATCCAGTTTTGACCCGGGATACACGACGCTACGCCGCATATTTCCCGGGGGTGACGCTAATCGCGCCGAACGTCTCCACATGAACAAATTGAAAACCGTTGAGGTTTCGTTCATGTTGATCACCATCCTTCGAATGATCAACCCGCCGCGCACTTCGCTTCGTTTTAGGTGACTTCAGGCTCATGCTTCAGTGGAAATACAGACCGTCGTTCAGGCTCATGCCACGGTGGATAAGGCTCCGGTTTGACACTCCAGGCGAAGACCGGTAGGATTCGCGCCCTTTCCCGGGTCGGTAGCTCAGCCGGTAGAGCAGCGGACTTTTAATCCGTTGGTCGCGAGTTCGAGTCTCGCCCGACCCACCATTTCAGGCAATCTGCACTATAATTTTGCCCTTCGGGTTGTTAGCTCAGTTGGTAGAGCAGCGGACTCTTAATCCGTAGGTCGACAGTTCGAATCTGTCACAACCCACCAGCATTCCAGCGGCTTCCAGTGATGGAAGCCGTTTTTCTTGGTGGCTTTGTCGCTCCGCGCCAGACGCCGCCAAAACCTCGCCCGGACCTGGCATTGACCGTTTGATGCACAATGACGCCATGCTCACCGTTACCGATCTTGCCTGTTCGCGGGGCGAACGCCGCCTGTTCTCCGGCGTCAGTTTCACCCTGAAAGCTGGCGAGTGGCTGCATGTGCAGGGCGAGAATGGCGCCGGCAAGACCAGCTTGCTGCGCCTTCTGGTGGGGCTTTCCCCCGCCGACGCCGGTACGATTCACTGGCGCGACGAGCCGGCGCCCGCCGCTGGGTTTCATCGCGAACTGCTTTATCTCGGTCATCACGCGGCGGTGAAGGATGAACTCACTCCGCTGGAAAACCTCCGCTACGCAGCGGCTCTCGACGGCATCGCGCTCGACGAAGGTATCGCCCTGGCGGCACTGGCCCGCCTCGGCTTGCGCGGGCGTGAAGACCTGCCGGTGCGCGTGCTCTCGGCCGGACAGAAGCGCCGTGTACTGCTGGCGCGCCTGCTGACCCGTCCGGCCGTGCTGTGGGTGCTTGATGAGGCGTTCAATGCGCTTGATACGGGCGCTGTACGGCTGCTGGGTGAGTTGATCGGCGAACACCTGGCGGGCGGCGGCATGGCGGTGCTCACCAGCCACCAGCCGCTGCCCTTGCCGGGCGGCCGGAGCTTGCTGTTGTGAGCGCTTTTCTTGCCAGCATCCGCCGTGATCTGCTGCTTGCGCTACGGCGCAGGAGCGAAGTCATTACCAGTCTGTTTTTCTTCGTCATCGTGGTCAGCCTGTTTCCGCTGGGCATCGGGCCCGAACCCGCGCTGCTGAAAAAAGTCGCTCCTGGCGTGTTGTGGGTAGCGGCGCTTTTGGCGACACTGTTGGGTTTGCCACGACTATTTGCAGCCGACCATATCGATGGTACGCTCGAACAGATGGCACTTTCACCTTCCTCCTTCGGCCTGCTGGTTGCGGGCAAGATTGCGGCACACTGGCTGTTGTGCGGTCTGCCGCTGGTGCTGCTGGCGCCGCTGCTGGGCCTGCAGTTCGGCCTCGACGCTCCGGCGCTGGGTGTCCTGATGCTGGCATTGCTGCTGGGTACGCCGTTGCTGTCCTTGATCGGCGCCATTGGCGCGGCGCTGACGCTGGGGGTGCGCGGCGGCGGGGTGCTGCTGGCGCTGCTGGTGTTGCCGCTCTACATCCCGGCGCTGATTTTTGGTGCTGGCGCGGCGGAAGCCCATGGTGCCGGGCTCGATGCCGGAGGGCATTTTGCGCTGCTGGCCGCGCTGCTCGCGCTGGCGGTATTTTTTGCGCCATGGGCGACCACGGCAGCCTTGAAAGTTGCATTGGAGTAAGCCCGTTGCTAGTTAACTGTCGTTGTCTCGCCGTCTCACCAACGCCGACTTTTTCTCGATGAATCTGATCCAGTGGTTCCGCTTCGCCAGCCCGCAAAGCTTCTATCCGCTCGCCGGGCGGATGATCCCGTGGTTCTGGACTCTGGCCGCACTGTTCGGCATCGCCGGCCTGTGGGTGGCTTTTTTCGTCGCGCCCACCGACGCCCAGCAAGGCGAGGGCTACCGCATCATCTTCGTCCATGTCCCGGCCTCCTGGATGTCGATGTTCATCTACATGGTGATGGCCTTCTGGGCCGGCCTCGGCCTGGCGCTGGGGACACGCCTCTCGGGCATGATGGCGCAGGCGCTGGCTCCCACCGGCGCGCTGATGGCCGCGCTTTCCTTGTGGACCGGCGCGCTGTGGGGCAAGCCGATGTGGGGTACATGGTGGGTCTGGGATGCGCGGCTGACCTCGGAGCTGATCCTGTTCTTCCTCTACATCGGCTTCATCGCCCTGCAATCGGCGATCGACGATCCGCGCCGTGCCGACAAGGCCGGGGCGATCCTGGCGCTGGTCGGCGTGGTGAATATTCCGATCATCTATTTCTCGGTGAAATGGTGGAATACCCTGCATCAGGGCTCGACCATCAACCTGACGCGCGCGCCGTCGATGGCGCAGACCATGCTGCTTGGCATGCTGCTGATGGCGCTGGCGTTCTGGATGTATTCGATCGCCGTGGCGCTGACCCGGGCGCGCGCCATCATGCTCGAACGCGAGCGGCATACCGAATGGGTGAAACATGCAGTGGACTAGCGTCGGCGAGTTTTTCGCCATGGGCGGTTATGGCTTCTACGTCTGGGGCAGCTTCGGCGCCTGCGCCTTGCTGATGCTGGTGGAACCTATTCTCGCCAGGCAGCGTCTTACCGCCGTCCGCCAGAGCATCCGGCGTGAACGGCTGGCCGACCAACTCGAACAAGGCAATAAATGAAACCACGCACCAAACGCATCGCCCTGATTGCCGGCGGGCTCGCCTCGCTGGGCATCGCCGCCACCTTTGTGCTCAAGGCGCTGGACAGCAATATCGCGCTCTACATCACACCCTCGGAAGTCGTTGCCGGCAAGGCGCCGCAGGGCAATGCCTTCCGCGTCGGCGGCCTGGTCAAGCCGGGCTCGATCCAGCGTCAGGACATGGCGACGCATTTCATCGTCACCGACACGGTGAAGGAGATTCCCGTCACCTACACCGGCATCCTGCCCGACCTCTTCCGCGAAGGCAAAGGTGCCATCGTCCAGGGCCGGATGGGTGCGGACGGAACCTTCGTCGCCAGCGAAGTCCTGGCCAAGCACGACGAAAACTACATGCCACCCGAAGCCAAGCACGCCATTGAACAAGCGCAGAAAGCGCAGCAAAAAGGAATGTCCCAATGAACCCGCGAAGGCATGGAGTTTCGGTGCAGGCTCACATGAGCGCAGCGAATGTTAAGCCGCATGGCGGCGGCCGGAGCCAAAACTACATGCCGCCCGAAGCCAGGCACGCCATTGAACAAGCGCAAAAAGCACAACAAGCGGCGGGAGGCGCCCCATGACACCCGAACTCGGTCACTTCGCCCTCATCCTCGCCTTTGCTGTCGCGCTGGTCCAGGGCAGCGTGCCGCTGGTCGGCGCCCAGCGCGCGCCCTTCGCCGGCCGCGCGCAGTGGGTCGCGCTGGCGCGGCCGGCGGCGCAGACGCAATTCCTGCTGATCGCCTTCGCCTTCGCCTGTCTTGCCCGGAGCTTTCTCGGCAACGATTTTTCCGTGCTCTATGTCGCGCAACATTCCAACACCCAGTTGCCCGAGCTTTATCGCTTCGCCGCCGTCTGGGGCGGACATGAAGGCTCGCTGCTGCTGTGGATGCTGATGCTTTCCGGCTGGGGCGCGATGGTTTCGATCACCTCGCATCAATTGCCGGAAACCATGGTGGCGCGGGTGCTGGCAGTGCTCGGCCTGATTGCAGTGGGCCTGCTGGCCTTCATCCTGTTCACCTCCAATCCGTTCGAGCGTCTGCTGCCGGCCGCCGCCGAAGGACGCGACCTGAATCCCTTGCTGCAGGACCCCGGTCTCGTCTTCCATCCGCCACTGCTCTACATGGGCTATGTCGGCTTCTCGGTAGCCTTCGCCTTCGCCATCGCCGCGCTGATTTCGGGGCGGCTCGACGCCGCCTGGGCACGCTGGTCGCGGCCATGGACCACGGCCGCCTGGTGCTTCCTTACCCTCGGCATCGCCCTGGGCTCATGGTGGGCGTATTACGAACTCGGCTGGGGCGGCTGGTGGTTCTGGGATCCGGTGGAAAATGCCTCCTTCATGCCCTGGCTGGTCGGCACAGCGCTGATCCATTCGCTGGCCGTCACCGAAAAGCGCGGCGCCTTCAAAAACTGGACCGTGCTGCTGGCGATCAGCGCGTTTTCCTTCTCGCTGCTCGGCACCTTCCTGGTCCGCTCCGGCGTCCTGACCTCCGTCCATGCCTTCGCCACCGACCCGCGCCGTGGCATCTTCATCCTGATCCTGCTGGCGCTGGTGGTGGGCAGCTCGCTCACCCTGTTTGCCTGGCGCGCATCCAGGGTGAGCAAGGGCGGCGCATTCGCCCTGCTCTCGCGCGAAACCCTGCTGCTGGTCAATAACGTGCTGCTGGTGGTCGCCGCCGCCAGCGTGCTGCTGGGTACGCTCTACCCGCTGCTCATCGATGCGCTGGGGCTGGGCAAGCTCTCGGTGGGGCCGCCCTATTTCAATACCGTGTTCGTGCCGGTGATGGTGCCCTTGCTGCTGCTGATGGCGGTCGGCCCGCTGGCGCGCTGGAAGCACGCCGATCTCGCCGCGATGACCCGTCGCCTGCGCGCCAGTGCCGTGCTGGCGCTGCTGGCCGGGATTGCCCTGCCCCGGCTGATGGGCGCATGGACGCCGCTCACGGCCATCGGCTCCCTGCTGGCCGTCTGGATCGCCGCCGGCACGCTGTTCCAGATCATTGACCGGATCAAAACCGGCCACGCCCTCGGCACCATTCCGGCATCCTTCTGGGGCATGCACCTGGCGCACTTCGGCATCGCCGTCTTCGTCCTCGGCGTGACCATGGTCGGCGGCTTCCAGGACGAAAAGGATGTGCGCATGGCGCCCGGCGACACCGTCACCGTGGGCGGCTATGAATTCCGCATGATCGGCATCCGTACTGCCCCGGGGCCGAATTACACTGCAAGTGTCGGTGAAGTCGAAGTCACCCGGAATGGAGTACCGGTAACCACACTGCATCCGGAGAAACGCCAGTATTTCTCCTCCACGATGCCGATGACCGAAGCTGCGATCGATGCCGGCTTCGTTCGCGACATCTACGTCTCGCTCGGCGAGCCGCTGGACAAGCCGGGTGAAACCAGCGGCGCCTGGAGCGTGCGCGTCTACTTCAAACCTTTTGTCGACTGGATCTGGGGCGGTTGCCTGCTGATGGCGCTGGGCGGGTTGGTGGCCATGCTCGACCGCCGTTACCGGTTGGGCGTCAAGGCCGTTGTCGGGCAAGGCGCTCCGGCATGAAACGCTTCCTCGTCCCGCTGGCCCTGTTCGCCGTCCTGGTAGCGTTTCTCGCTATCGGCCTGACGCGCGACCCGCACGAGGTGCCTTCACCGCTGGTCGGCAAGCCGGCGCCGGCGTTTACCCTGCCGCTGCTGCATGACCCGGCCAAAAGTTTTTCCACCGCCGACATGAAGGGCCGCGTCTGGCTGCTCAATGTCTGGGCCTCGTGGTGCGTTTCCTGCCGCGAAGAGCATCCGCTGCTGGTCGAATTCGCCAAGACCGGCACCGTCCCCATCATCGGGCTCGACTACAAGGATGGCAGCGAAGATGGCAAGAAATGGCTGGCGCGCCTAGGTAATCCCTACAGCCTTGCCGTGGTCGATGCCGATGGCCGCGTCGGCATCGACTACGGCGTTTATGGCGTGCCGGAAACCTATGTCATCGACAAGGCGGGAATCATTCGCATGAAGCAGACCGGCCCGATCACGCCCGAGGCGCTCGAGAAACAGATTCTGCCGTTGCTCGCGGAGCTCGCGAAATGAAGCTGAAAACCCTGCTGCTGCTTTTCACACTCCTGTTCGGCAGCGTGGCGCTGGCGAAAGAGGTTGCGCCGCTGGCTGCGGACGAAGCCGTCGAAAAACGCATGGTGGCGATCAGCGAGGAACTCCGCTGCCTGGTTTGCCAGAATGAATCACTGGCCGGCTCGCGCGCCGACCTGGCGCAGGATCTGCGGCGCGAGATCCGGCAGATGATCCGGGACGGCAAGACCGATCAGGAAATCCTCGACTTCATGGTTGCCCGCTATGGCGATTTCGTGCGCTACCGGCCGCCGGTGAAACCGACCACCTGGCTGTTGTGGGGCGGGCCGTTCGTCCTGCTGGGCGGCGGAGTTGTCGCGCTGCTGCTCTTTCTGCGCCGGCAACGTCCGGCGGCAACACCCCTTTCCGCAGAGGAACGCCAGCGCGCAGCGGCGCTGCTCAAATCCTCCGAGACTTCCGACACGTCCAATTCATGACTCCCTTCCTTCTCGCGGCAGCGGCGCTGGTGCTGGCTGTCCTGCTGTTGCTGTTGCGTCCGTGGTGGCGCCCACTGCGGTCAAAGCGCCGTACCACCAGCGCCGACTTTTCCGCGCAACTCAACACGACCATCCACCGCGACCGGCTCGCCGAACTCGACCGCGACCGCGCCAGCGGCGTACTTGCCGCCGCCGACTACGCCGAGGCACGCGAGGAATTGCAGCGCCAGTTGCTCGACGACACGGCGGCGATCGAGCATGTCGCCGCCCCCGGGGGAAATACCCAGCGCCGCCATGGCATCGCCGTTGCCCTCGCCCTGCTCCTGCCTGCCTCGGCTGTTGGCCTGTACGCGCTGCTCGGCACACCGGCTGCGCTGGTCGCTGAAACCGCACGCATGCAACCGGGTGCGACGGAAATGGAAGCGCTCGTCACCCAGCTGGCGCAAAAGATGGAAAAGAATCCCGACGACCCGCAAGGCTGGGTGATGCTGGCGCGTTCCTACAAGGCACTGGGACGCTGGGAGGAAGCCGAACGCGCGTTTGCCCACATCCCGCAGATCGTGGCGCAGGACGCCGCGCTGCTGGCCGACCGCGCCGAAGTGCTGGCGCAACACGCCGGCAGTTTCGAGGGGGAGCCACGTGCACTGCTGGCCCAGGCCCTGCGCCTGGACGCCAACGCAACGCAAGCGCTGCTTTTGTCCGGCGTCGATGCCTTCGAGAACAAGCGTTATGCCGTCGCCATCGGATACTGGCAGCGGCTGCTGAAAGTCATCGAACCCGGCTCGGAAAACACGAAAACGATCGAAGCCGCGATTGCCCGCGCCCGCGAGCGCCTGGGGCAAAAAGTCGGCGCGGGTGACGACCCGGAGGTAGTGCAAAGCAAGGCGCCCAATGCCGAAAAGCCTGCATCAAGCGCCCCTTCAGTCGATGCAAAAACCCTCGCCAGGAATGCTGTCAGTGGCCGCGTCGAACTGGCACCAGCCTTACGCGCCAAGGCGGCGCCAGAAGCTACCGTCTTCATCTTCGCCCGCGCCGTGAATGGCCCGCGCATGCCGCTCGCCGTCAAGCGCGTCACGGTGGCCGACCTGCCGCTGGATTTCTCGCTCGACGATAGCATGGCGATGCAACCCGGCCACGGCATCTCCAGTGCCGCCGAACTGCGCATCGAAGTCCGGGTCTCGAAATCCGGCCAGGCCATGCCGGGCGCAGGCGATCTCACCGGCGCCAGCGCCCCGGTCAGGCCCGGCGCAAAGGGTGTGCGCGTGGTCATTGATACGGCAGGCAACTGACGGCCGCTACTCCCTCAATAATGCGGCGGGATATCCGCCCGCGGATCGGGTGGCGCCTCTCCATCCGGAGCCGCCGCGTCTGATGGCTGCGCCAGTCGATACACCTCGCGCAACTGTGCCTGTAACAGATCGATTTGCTGTTGCTGGCGGAAGACTGTGCGATTGAGTTGATCCAGCGCATCCTCGGCGAGATTCAGCTTGAGTTCGAGTTCGGTCAGCCGTGATTCCATTGTTCCTCCTGGTGAAAAGCCCGCTGATTGTAATCAACGACGAACGCAAATATACGTTGACGCATATATTCGAATTGGCGTATGTTTGGCTTATGGATGTGCAGCCCATATTTGATGCGATGACCGATGCCACACGGCGCCGTCTGCTCGCCCTGTTGGTAAGGGAAGGGGAGTTGTGCGTGTGCGAACTGACGGCGGCGCTGGATGGTATCCAGCCCAAGGTGTCGCGCCATCTGGGGGTGCTGAAAGCGCTTGGCTTGGTGCTTTCGCGGCGTCAGGGTACGTGGGTGTTCTATCGCCTGGCCGGCAGGCTGCCGCGCTGGGTGAATGAGCTTCTGGCGGCGCTGGCGGATGGCGCTGTGACGGAGCTCAGGACTGATCGCCAGCGCTTGCGTGCAATGGACGGGCGTCCGAAACGCGACGCGGCATGAAGGAAGATGACTGGATTTTTATCTCACCACAAAGGAGCGGTTCATGAAAGTGAAATCCTGGAGCAATGTTTTGCTGTTTTCAGCGGCCTTGGCCAGCGGCGGGCTGCTTGCCCTGCCTGTCACGGCGTTCGCGATGTGCGGTCATGGCGGAGAACATGGGTGCAGGGGTGCCACGGCAACGGATGCGCTTACTGCAGACGATATGGAGCGCGGCCGCCAACGGGCGGCGCAAGAGTGCGCGCGGTGTCATGGTGCCGATGGCAATGCCAGCGAAGCAACGATCCCGTCGCTTGCGGGACAAAAATCCGCCTATCTCCTGACACAACTGCAGAACTTCCGTGCCGACCGGCGCCATAACCGACTGATGACGCCGGTCGCCCAGGCGCTGGCGGAACAGGATGCAGCGCCTCTGGCAGCCTATTTCAGCGTACAAACCCTGAAGTTGCGCCCGGGTTCCGGGGCCAGCGCTCCCGGCCTGGTCGAGGCGGGACGTGCGCTGTATGAAGAGGGCGATGCGAGCCGGCATCTGCCGGCGTGTTCCCATTGTCATGATACCGGCCCCGGTCATGGCCCGCGGGAACGCTTTCCGCTCCTGGGCGGGCAGCCGGCGGCCTATGTGGTCTCGCAGCTGAAGCAGTTTCAGGCGCGCGAGCGCCAGGCCATGCCACCGATGATGACCCGGATCGCTGCGCGCCTCGATGAGAATGACATGCAGGCTGTGGCGGCCTTCATCGCCGCCCGCCCGCAGCGCTGAACCAAAGCCGCCCAGCGCAGCCGTTCCGCAAGGGGCGGCTGCGCGGTATGTTTGAATCCGGTGCGCAAGAATCCCGGGAGATCGACCATGGAAAACTCACAACACACATTCAGCGAGCTTTTCGCGCAGCTCGGTTTGCCGGCGGATGCGGCTTCGATCGAGGCCTTCATTGCCGCACACGCGCCGCTGCCGCACCAGAGCGCACTTGCCGATGCGCCGTTCTGGACACCGGCCCAGGCGGCATTCCTGCGCGAAGCGCTGGAGGCGGATGCCGATTGGGCCGAACTGATTGACCTGCTCGATGCGCGCTTGCGCCAGGATTGAATCGCTTCCGTCGCGACCAGTTTTTCACTGTGAATTTGTCAATTCTGGCCAAGATTGCCGTCACGCGATGCCGCCGAAGCATCGATGACAAAACCACAATGGAGATTCTCATGCTGGCCGTCTACGCGGCCGTTCTGTTTGCTCTCGCTGCCGGTGCCGCTTGCCGACCCCGGTCGTGCGGACCCATGCCCTAGTGGCGCTGTTGGCTTTTGTCATCCTCTTGTGCTCCCCGCCTCCCGGTAGGTTGATTGCGGAAGGGAACCCTGATGGCCGGGGCGGGATTTATATCAGGCCGTGGTCGGTGTCTGCAGTCGCTGTGTCGGAAGTATCAGAGGCTGGCATGCGGCAGGCGTAATCTGCTGCGTGCTGTGTCCGGGTAAAAGTCGGCGCTGGCGTGCTCTGCATGCCCGGACGCCCGCTTTGCGAGGGGGCAACGGCGGGGACGGGAGGCACGCGTGAACGTGCGTCGCCCGTGATGCGCGGGACAAAATCGGAATAAACTGGGCTGCGGCAGAATAACCACCAACATGTGGCATACGATGAAAATCTCCTTTCATGGCGCGGCGCGCGGGGTGACCGGTTCCTGCTACCTCGTTGAGTGCGCCGGCAAACGAATCCTCGTCGACTGCGGGCTGTATCAGGGCGGGCGCGAGCTGGACGAGGAAAACGCCGCCCCCTTTGGTTTCGATGCAGGTGCCATCGATGTCGTCCTCCTCACCCATGCCCATCTCGATCACTGCGGCCGCATCCCGCTGCTCGCCCGGCGCGGTTTTCACGGTGAAGTCATCACCACGGCGGCGAGCCGCGAACTGGCGCGCATTGTCATGCTCGACGCGGCCTACCTGCAGGAAGAGGATGCCCGCTGGCGTGCGAAGAAACTCGCCCGGCGTGGCAAGGAAGGATACGCCGAACCGCTGTACGACCGGCTCGATGCATTGAACAGCCTCGAATTCTTCGGTCGCACCGCCGCCTATGGCCAGGTGCTCGAACTCGCCCCGGGGCTGGCCGCCACGTTTTTCGACGCCGGGCATATCCTCGGTTCGGCCAGCGTGCTGCTCGAGTTTGCGGCGCATGGCCAAACCCGCCGCGTGGTGTTCTCGGGCGATATCGGAAATTCTGGCCGGCCCTTGTTGCGCGATCCGGTGCCACCCCCTACCTGTGATGCCGTAGTCATGGAAACCACCTACGGCGACCGCCTGCACAAGCCGCTGGCGCCCTCTGTCGAGGAACTCTACCAGGCCATCGACGACACTTTCCACCGTGGCGGCAATGTGATCATTCCGACCTTTGCGCTTGAGCGCACGCAGGAAGTGCTGTACTACCTGCATGCCGGGATGCGTTCCGGCCGGCTCAGGGCCAGCATGCAGGTCTTTCTTGATTCGCCGATGGCGATTTCGGCGACCGAAGTCTTTCGCCGCCATACCGAATGTTTCGATGGCGAGACGGTGCAGGCGCTCGTTCGTGGCGACGATCCGTTCGCCTTGCCCGGCCTGCACTTCACTCGCGAGAGCAGCGAATCGATGGCGCTCAATGCCATCAGCGGCGGCGCGGTGATCCTCGCCGGCTCGGGCATGGCTACCGGAGGACGGGTGCGCCATCATCTGAAACACAACCTGTGGCGCGAGAATTCGAGCGTCATTTTTGTCGGTTTTGCCGCCCAGGGCACGCTGGCCCGGCGCATCATCGACGGCGCCAAAAGCGTGACCCTGTTTGGCGAGGACATCCCGGTGCGCGCCCGCATCTACACCATCAACGGCTTTTCCGCTCATGCCGATCGCGATGAATTGCTGGCCTGGCATCGTCACAGCCAGGCGCCGCGGACTTTTCTTGTGCATGGCGAGGAAGCAGCGATGCAACAGTTCGCCGCGCAGCTCAAAAATACCCGGGTTGAAATGCCGATGCTGGGACAGTCTTATGATCTGTGAAAGCGCCCCCACTTAGAAAACCGGTACATTTACATAGGGAAGACTGATGGAGTTCAAGGATTATTACAAGATCATGGGCGTGGCGCGCACCGCCACGGCGGATGAAATCAAGCGCGCCTACCGCCAGCTGGCGCGCAAATACCATCCCGACGTCAGCAAGGAGGCCGATGCCGAAGCCCGCTTCAAGGAAGTGGGTGAAGCCTACGAGGTGCTGAAAGACCCGGAAAAGCGCGCCGCCTACGACCGCCTGGGTACCCACTGGAAGACAGGCCAGGATTTCCGTCCGCCACCCGGCTGGAACGAGGGCTTCGAATTTTCCGGCGGTGGCTTTGGCGGGGGCGATGCAGCCGACTACAGCGACTTCTTCGAACAACTGTTCGGCCGCGCCGGAGGGCCTGCGGGACGCGCAGGAGGCGCAGCCTTCCATGCCCGCGGCAGCGACCGGCAGGCCAGGATACTGATCGACATCGAGGATGCCTATCGCGGCGGTATCCGCACCCTCACACTGCGTCATCCCGAGATGGATGCGCACGGCCAGGTCACGCTGCGCGAGCAGACATTGAATGTGGCCATTCCGCGCGGCGTGCGCGCCGGCCAGCATATCCGGCTCACCGGCCAGGGCGCCCCGGGCATGGGCCAGGGCCAGCCGGGTGATTTGTATCTCGAAGTCGAATTTCGTCCCCATCCGTTCTATCGCGCGGTCGGGCGCGATGTCTTGCTCGATCTCCCCGTGGCGCCTTGGGAAGCCGCGCTGGGTGCCACGGTCAAGATACCCACGCCGGACGGCGTCGTGGAAATGAAAATCCCGGCCGGAGCAAAATCCGGCACCCGGCTGCGGCTGAAAGGCCGCGGCATCCCGGCAGCGACCCCCGGTGATTTTTATGTTGTGTTGCAAATCGTCTTGCCGCCAGCCCAAGACGCCCCCGCGCGCAAAATCTACGAACAAATGGCTGAGCAGTTCAAAACCTTCAACCCGCGTGCCGGACTGGGAGTCTGATCATGGCCGACGAAATCACACTAACGAGCATTCAGGGCCTGATCCTCGAAGAGCAGATGCATCTGACACTGGCTGAACTTTGCGGCGCCTGTGCCGTGCATGCCGAGTCGATCATCGGGCTGATCAACGAGGGCGTCCTCGATCCGGCGGGGAGCGGTCCGCACGACTGGCGCTTCACCGGATTGCAGATGCGTCATGCGCGCACGGCGCTGCGCTTGCAGCGCGATCTGGAGATCAATACCGCGGGCGTTGCCCTGGCGCTGCAACTGCTCGATGAAATCGAAATGCTGCGGGCACAGCTGCGGATACAGGGCAGCTAAGACAGTTCATCGCATCTCATCGTAACCTCTGAAAGGAATGCCGATCATGGAAACAAGCACCGACGATATCCCCCTCGCAACCCGTGTCCGTGAAGCCGTGGCCCACGGTTCCAATGTTCAGGAGGCCGTGCGCCGCCTGACGCTGGAGGCCTTGAGTGCGCATAACCTCAATCTCGAATCCATCCGCAGCATCATGCAGGCGGTGGTGCAGGGCGCGCGTGAGGGCATCGAGCCGCAACTGCAGCAAACGGCGAATGCAGCCCTGGCGGCGCAGGTGCGCATCAAGGAGGCAGTGGCCGGCCTCGACGCGGCGCTGGCGCAATTTGCCGAGGCTTCGCGCCTGGCGCTGGAAGAAGCCGCCGGCCGTGCCCAGCGGTTTTCCACCGCTGATCTTGCCCGCACCCGTGCCGATCTCGAAGCCCTGGAGACGCTGTTCGTCGAAACCCTGCGCAATTCCGCTGCGGCGGCAAAAGGCTTTACTGCCGAGACGCTGCATGAGCTGGGTGAGCACGCCAGACGCACCCGTACTGCGGTGGGTGAGCAGGTGAAGACCACGCTTGCCACCTTCAGCCAGCAGATGGGGGCGGTCACCCAGGCCCAGCTGGCCTCCGGCGTCGAGCTGGCACGCGCTACCTCCGACATGGTGCGGCAGATTGCCGCCGGCATGTTGAGCGGACTGGCCGAGCGCATCAAACCGGACGGCAAGAAGGAAACCTGATGCTCTGGCAGGCGCTGGCCACTGCCCGTGATCTGGGCCGGCTGCACCAGATCGCGGCCATCCTGGTTCGTTATGGTTTCGGCGACATGGTGCGTCGCCTGGGCTTGGCGGCCGCGCTGGAAAAAGCCGGTACTGCGCTGCATTGGGACGATGCGCATGCGCTTGCGCACCTCGAGGCGCCCGCCCGCGTGCGGCGCGCGCTGGAGGAGCTCGGCCCCACGTTCATCAAGCTGGGGCAGGTGCTTTCCAGCCGGGTCGATCTGTTCGAGCCAGAATGGATTGCCGAATTCAGCCGCCTGCAGGACAGCGCACCGGCCGTGCCATGGGAAGATCTACGCGCCCAGTTGCTGGAAGATCTGGGCGCTCCGCCGGAAGACCTGTTCGCCGCCATCGATACCCAGCCGCTGGCGGCCGCCTCCATCGCCCAGGTGCACCGGGCACGGCTGCAGGGCGGTAGCGAGGTTGTGCTCAAGATTCGCCGCCCGGGCATCCGTCCGGTCATCGAAGCGGACCTGCGCTGGCTGCTGCGGCTGGCCGACATGGCCGAAAGCGAAAGTACCGAATTGCGCGCCTTCCGGCCACGCCAGATTGTGCGCCAGTTCGTCCGTTCGTTGCACCGCGAGCTGGATTTTGCGAGTGAATGCCGCAGTGCGGAACGCATCGCAGCCAATTTCGTCGGTTTCCACGACAACGGGGCAGCGCCAGGGACGGTGCCGGGCGCCGCGGGAAAAGTCGGCGCCGGCGCTACGCCGGATACATCGCCGATCATCGTCATTCCCCGGGTTTTCTGGCAATGGACGGGAGAGCGGGTCTGCGTTCAGGAGTTCATCGCCGGCATTCCCGGACGCCAGTTGGCCGCGGTCGACGCGGCCGGGCTCGATCGCCCGTTGCTGGCCCGGCGTGGCGCCGCTGCCGTGCTGAAGATGATCATCGAGGATGGCCTGTTCCATGCCGATCCGCACCCCGGCAATGTGTTTTATCTGCCGGGCAACCGCATCGCCTTCATCGATTTTGGCATGGTCGGCCGGCTCGGCGAGCAGCGCCGTGCACAGCTGATTGCGTTACTGTTCGGCCTGGTGCAGCAGAAGCCGGAACGCGTGGTCGATGTGTTGCTCGACTGGACCGGCGATGGCGCGGTGGATGAAAGCGGCCTCTTGCTGGAAATCGAAACCTTTGTCGATCAGTATCACGGCGTGCCGCTGAAGCAGTTGCGGCTGGGCAGGATGCTTGCCGATCTGGCGACGTTGCTGCGCGGGCACCGGCTGGTGCTGCCGGCAGACCTGGCCTTGCTGGTCAAGGCCTTCATCTCGCTCGAGGGCATGGGCCGCGAGCTTGACCCCGATTTCGAAATGGCCAGCGCCGCGATGCCGCTGCTGGAACATGCCCTGCACCAGCGCTTCACCCCGGGCGCCGTGCTCAAGCGCAGCTGGGCTGGTGTCACGGAATTGCTCGGCCTGCTTGCAGATCTGCCGCAGGATGTGTCCAACCTGCTGCGTGCCGCACGCCGTGGCCGACTGGAGGTGCATATCGACGTCACACACCTGAGGCATGTCGGCGATCAGCTCGACCGCGCCGCCAACCGGCTTGCCGTGGGGATTGTTGTTGCGGCCCTGATCATTGGTTCCTCGATCGTGATGACCGTTCCTGGCGGGCCGACCCTGCTTGGCTTGCCGTTTTTCGGTCTGCTCGGTTTTCTTGGGGCGGTGGGTGGCAGCATCTGGCTGTTGCGTTCGATCGGCAAAAGCGGGCGCGCGGAAGGCGGATAAATTTTCTGATTCATGGATTCACTCAGGGAGAATGCAATGACAAACAGGAATATCGGGTTCATCATCAGACACCAGGATCCGCTGATCCTTTCTGCGCACACCAGCGTGCAGCATGCCTGCCAGCACATGTGGCTGCGGCGCGTCGGCGCAGTGCTGGTGACGGACGACAAAGGCGCTCTGGTGGGGATTTTCACCGGCCGCGATGCCGTGCGCACCCTGGGTGAAGACCAGGACCCTGCGGCAACGCCCTTGGCCAAGGTGATGACGCCCAAGCCGGAAACGATCGGCCCCGAAGCTGCCGCGATCGATGCCCTGCGCATGATGAGCGACGGCGGCTATCGCCATCTGCCCATCCTGGCCAACGGCAAGATTCTCGGCATCGTCTCGCGCGGGGACTTCAAGGGGCTCGAGCTCGACCGGCTGGAAGATGAAACCGGCCTCTGGGAACGTATTTGCTGAGCTTTTCGCGACGCCTGCCGCGCGGTGTCGTTGCGCTCGGGCTGGTCAGCCTGTTCATGGATCTCTCCTCGGAGATGATCCACAGCCTGCTGCCGATGTTCCTGGTCACGGTGCTGGGGGCTTCGGCCTTGTCCGTGGGTTTCATCGAAGGCATCGCCGAGGCAACTGCATCGATCACCAAGGTGTTTTCGGGCGTCATCTCGGACTGGATCGGTCGCCGCAAACCCCTGCTACTGCTGGGGTATGGCCTGGCGGCGCTGAGCAAGCCGCTGTTTCCGCTGGCCAGCGGTATCGGCGCGGTACTCACGGCGCGGTTTCTTGACCGCATCGGCAAGGGTATCCGCGGCGCCCCGCGCGATGCGCTGATTGCCGACATCACGCCGCCGGAAAATCTCGGCGCAGCGTATGGCCTGCGCCAGTCGCTCGATACGGTCGGCGCTTTCGCCGGGCCGTTGGTGGCGGTCATCCTGATGGCGCTGACGCAAAACGACTTTCGGCTGGTGTTCTGGGTGGCCGTGGCGCCGGCCTTCGTTTGCGTACTGCTGATCGTTTTCGGCGTGGACGAAGCCGAAGCCAGCCGCCCTGCGCGGCAAACCCGGTTCCCCATTCACCGCGAAAACCTGCGCCGACTTTCCATCCGTTTCTGGCAGATAGTGGCCTTTGCCGTCATTCTGACCCTGGCGCGCTTCTCCGAAGCCTTCCTGTTGCTGCGTGCCGAGAACATCGGACTGGCGGTGCGCTGGGTGCCGCTGATGCTGGTGGTGATGAACGTGGTCTATGCCCTCAGCGCCTATCCGTTCGGCAAGCATTCCGACAACGGCGGCCAGCGGCGCCTGCTGATCCTGGGTATCGGGTTCCTGATTGCTTCCGACCTGATCCTTGCGCTTGCCGTCAATGCCTGGATGGTCGGCCTGGGAGCCGTGTTCTGGGGGCTGCACATGGGCGCGACGCAAGGCCTGCTGGCCGCGCTGGTGGCGGATACTGCGCCGGCCGATCTGCGCGGCACGGCGTTCGGCGTCTTCAATCTGGCCAGCGGCGTGGCGCTGCTGGCGGCCAGCGTGATTGCCGGCGGTTTATGGACCGCTTTTGGCCCGAGCCTGACGTTCTATGCCGGTGCGCTCTTTGCGTTTACAGCAGGGCTGGGTTTGGCCGTGCTGCGGCGGTAATCTTCGCCGCGTTTCAGCCCGGGTCCGCGTCGCGTTTGGTGGCGACATCGTCCCAGCGTTTGCGCAAGCGCGCCAGTTCCGCCCGGTAGGCCGTGCCATCGCCGTAATCGGTAAATAGTGCCTGGCGCGAATGCTGGATCACAGACTGCCGGGCATGCTTGATCGGGCACCAGAACTGTTCGGTGCGCGCGACAATTTCACGCGTCCATGCGATCAGTCCATTGCCATACGAGCAGTAAAGGCAATTGATGCGCTCGATGGTATTGAGATAGGGCAGCATCCCACGGTCGTAAACGAAGTAAGCGGAACGCCGGACGCGCGGAATGCCATACACCGGAAAGCAGACCCACTGGTACACGCTCACCGCCAGGTCGAGCAGTAGCAATGAGATGCCGACGACATAAACCAGCGGCGCCGTGAGCAGGCAGGGAAGCGGCGCCTCGATCAGCGTGCGCCAGCTGCTGCGGCGCAAATGGCGCAGGGCGCGCGCAGCCTCGTCCTCGAAACGGGCGCGGTGGCCTTCCATCCGGTAGTGCAGGCGATCCCGCTGTGCGGCGAGGTCGGCCTCAAGGGTCTGCTCCAGTTCATGGATGCGCGCCAGGAGTTCGTCGAGTCTGGGGTTCATCAAGTGCCTCCTGCGCTGCTGGCGCCGAATGTAACTGCGGTCGTGGTTGCGGCCACGCTGACCCCCATTCGGCTTGAAGAGGGACTATGACGAACAAGTCAGGCGCCGTTCTGTCAGCGCCAGCGCTCTGCGTCCTATGGAACTTTCTTCTTGTCAGTTTATGTCGTAGTAATAGGCCTTGACCGGCACCTGCGCTGCCTCGCTGCGCTTGATTTCGTCGGGGGTGCGCGGCGGCTTGTCCCACCACAGGGCGCGGCCTTTTTTCTGTTCCAGGAGTTCCTCGGGATGCTGCTTCATCCACTCACGGATGAATTTGGTGTGTTCGGATTCGTAACCTGACATGGTATTTCCTTCCTAGGCTTGCGGATTGATATGGCGGGCAACGCGTACCACCTCGGGCACCCGGCGCAAGGCACGCAGCACACGTGCCAGATGAATTCGGTCGCTGACCTGTACTGTAAAGTAAATCGTCGGTGTGGCGCCGCGATCGTCGTCCATGCTGATATCGGTAATATTCGACTCGGTCTCGGCGATGCCTGCGGCCAGCCTCGCCAGTACGCCGCGTGCGTTACTGGCGACGACGCGAATGCCGACCTCAAATAACTGATCGATCCCGCTTTCCCACTCGACATCGACCCAGTTGCCGCGCTCGCTTCTCAGCTTGGCAAGCGTCGGGCAATCGTGCGTATGCACCACCAACCCCTGCCCCTTGCGGATCAAGCCGACGATAGGGTCGCCCGGAATCGGCCGGCAGCATTTGCCCAGCTGCACGGCGACACCCGCGCTCCCGTGAATCAGGATCGCCTGCGGGCGGTTGCGGTGTTTCTTTTCCGGGGCGCCCGCAGCAGGCGCTTCCAGGCCCTCGGCCAGATGCCGCGCCACAATCGCCGGCAGGCGTTTGCCAAGACCGATATCGGAAAGAATGGCGCGCCGTGAACGCGCGCCGGACTCACGCTTCAGGCGATCCCACGCGGTGGCGGAGATATCCGCCAGGGAAAAATCCATTTCGCGCAAGGCATACGCCAGCAGACGCTCGCCCAGTGCAACCGATTCCTCGTTTTGTTGCGTCTTGAAGAAATGCCGGATGCGGGAGCGGGCGCGGGCGCTCTTGACGTAGCCGAGCCAGGCCGGATTAGGCGCCGCCGTCGGCGCCGTGATGATCTCGACACGGTCGCCGTTTTTCAGCTCGCTGCGCAAGGGCATGGTTTCGAAATTGATGCGGCAGGCAACGCAGCGATCGCCGATATCGGTATGCACGGCGTAGGCGAAATCGACTGCGGTGGCACCGCGCGGCAGGGCAAATATCTTGCCTTTGGGGCTGAAGGCATAGACCTCGCCGGGGAAGAGGTCGAGCTTCACATGCTCGAGGAACTCGGTGGAATCACCGGAAGTGGATTGCAGGTCAATCAGCGATTGCAGCCACTTGTGGGTTTTCTGCTGCAACTGGTCAATTGCCTGGGCATCCTTGTAAAGCCAGTGCGAGGCAACCCCGGATTCGGCAACGTGATGCATTTCGGCGGTGCGGATCTGGATTTCCACCGGCGTACCGAACGGGCCGATCAGCGTTGTATGCAGCGACTGGTAGCCATTGGCCTTGGGAATGGCGATGTAGTCCTTGAATTTCCCCGGCACCGGGTGGTACAGCGCATGCAGCGCGCCCAGCGCCAGATAACAGGTCGGGCGATCCTTGACGACAATGCGAAATCCGTAGATATCCAGCACTTGCGAGAAGGAGAGCTGCTTCTCGCGCATCTTGCGGTAAATGCCATACAGGTGTTTTTCGCGCCCCGCCACTTCGGCCTCGATGCCGGCGGCCGGCAACGCGGTACGAATCGCCGTGAGCACTTTGCCCACCACTTCGCGGCGATTGCCACGCGCCTTCTTGACCGCCTTTTCCAGCACCTGGTAGCGCAAGGGGTAGGCGTACCGGAACGACAACTCCTGCAACTCGCGATAGAGGGCATTGAGGCCCAGCCGGTTGGCGATCGGGGCATAGATATCCAGCGTTTCGCGCGCAATGCGGCGGCGCTTTTCCGGCCGCATCGAACCCAGGGTACGCATGTTGTGCTGCCGGTCGGCCAGCTTGATGAGGATGACACGCACATCGCGCGCCATGGCCAGCATCATCTTGCGGAAGTTTTCCGCCTGCGCCTCCTCGAAGCTCTGGTGTTCGATGCGATCCAGCTTGGAGACGCCATCGACCAGTTCTGCCGTAACCTTGCCGAAGCGTTCGGCAATCTGCTCCTTGCTGATGTCGGTATCTTCCATGACATCGTGCAGCAGGGCGGCGCGCAGCGCCTGGACATCGAGATGCCAGTCGGCGAGGGATTCGGCTACCGCCAGCGGATGGGTAATGTAATGCTCGCCGCTGACGCGCATCTGGCCCCGGTGCGCCGCTGCGGCAAAAACATAGGCGGCGTCAACCAGGGCGATATCTTCCGGCGACATGTAGGTCGCCAGCTTGGCGTTGAAACACTCGAGATCCTCGGCAAGATCCACCGGTGGATGCATGTCGAGCGGAATAATGCCCGGCTCATCGGCGTGACCAGGCAAAGTACGGGGTGGCGCGAAGGCGGTCACGTTTCACCCCGTAAACATGTGCTTACAGCTCGCTGCGGTGGAGTATCTCGACGCCCACCTTGCCTGCGGAAATTTCGCGCAGAGCGATCACTACCGGTTTGTGGTGCAGGGGATCAACCAGTGGCGTACTGCCCATGGTCAGCTGGCGAGCACGATAGGCTGCCACCAGCGTCAGCTCAAAGCGGTTGGTAATGGTCTTGATAGCATCTTCAACGGTAACACGAGCCATGAGATTCAGTCCTGGTCAATAAAACGGAAAACATCGGGGAAACGGGCAAATTGCCGCGGGAAGCGCAGGCGCGAGGCACGAACAGCCGCATTGAGGTCGTCAAACGCTGCATCCAACTCATTGTTGATTATAACAAAATCAAACTCGGCCACATGACGCATTTCACCCAGGGCAGCCGCTAGCCGACGATTGATCACATCGTCGCTGTCGGTACCCCGGCTGCGCAGACGCCGTTCCAGCTCGGCAATCGACGGCGGCAGGATAAAAATCCCCACCGCATCGGGAAACCTCGCCCGCACCTGCTGCGCACCCTGCCAGTCGATTTCGAGCAGCACATCAGCGCCGGAACGCACGCACTCTTCCAGCCAGGTCCGCGACGTGCCGTAAAAATTGCCATGCACCTCCGCCCACTCGGCAAACTCACCGTTGCTGCGCATGGCAAGAAAACGCTGCACATCGATGAAGTGGTACTCCCGCCCTTCCATCTCGCCGGAACGCGGCGCCCGGGTCGTATAGGAAATCGAATGCACGACCTGCCGATCGGCAGCCATGAGGCGGCGAACCAGCGTCGTCTTGCCCGCGCCGGAAGGAGCGGCGATGATGAATAGAGTGCCCGTGGTCATGATTCCGACTGATAAAACTCCGATGCTGCGAGTGTAGCAGGCCGGCACGCCGTCTCGCCATCCGCTACGGCAAGGAGACCTGTCTGCGAAGCAGAAAGCCCAGGTCTGCAAAGCTGACTTGCCCGCGCAGCGGAAAGCCCAAGTCTGCAAAGCTGACCTGTCTGCGAAGCGGAAAACCCAGGTCAAGGAGTCGGCGCTGGTGAAGCAACTGGTAAGACAACTGCACAGCAAGAAGGGCCAGCGCAGTGGGGGGTGCGACAATTTGCCACATTTCCAGGCGGCCATCCCGCTTGTAATATCCGCAGCGTGGCAATTATCAATTTCTATAACGAGTCGCCTTCGAGGAGAGTTTTCAGATGGAGCACCCTGTCATCCGCCACATCGCCACGCCTGCCGCCGCGCACTGGCTGCTCGCCGCACTCGCCGGCCTCGCCCTGCCATCCGCCCACGCCGCCTGCGGCACAGCCTTCTGCTCGGTCGATACCCACTGGGATGCCCAAGGAATCACGCACAGCGAAGGCCTCAGTCTCGACCTGCATTACTCTTGGGCGAAAGCTGACCGGCTGCGCGCCGGATCGACCCGGATCAGTGCCGAAGCGCCCAGTGCCAGTGGCGAAGAGCTGGAAGACAAACGCACCATCAATCAGCTTCTCAACGCCGATTTTGACTACGCGATCGATCGCCGCTGGAACATCGGCGTCAACATTCCGCTGGTGATTCGCGACCACACGCATACGCTGGACTCAACCACCGGCACGCCCATCGAGCAACAGGCCAAATTCAGCCAGCTCGGCGACATCCGCGTCCTTGGCAAATATCGCTTTGAAAACGACAATCCCTTCTCTGGCAACGGCATCCGCTTCGGTCTCAAGCTGCCCACCGGCGCGATCAACAAGACCATGTCTCCGGCCGACCCGGCCGATCCGACCACTCCCTATGCGCTCGAACGCAGCGCCCAGCCGGGAAGCGGCAGCACCGACCTGATCCTTGGCGCCTACCATTTCAGCGGCACGCCGGGCAGCGCCCTCACCTGGTTCGTCAGCGGCGAGGCACAATCCGCCATTCGAACCCGCGACAACTACCGTCCGGGGAATAGCCTCAGCCTCAATCTCGGCTTGGGCTACGCCCTCTCCGGCACCACCAGCGCACTCCTGCAACTCAACGCCCAGCACCGCGCACGCGATACCGGCGCCAACGCCAATCCAGCCTCCGGCGGTCACTCCCTCAACCTCAGCCCCGGCCTGACGATGGCAGTGACACCCCAAGCCCAGGTCTACGGCTTCGTGCAATTGCCGCTGCATCAGTATGTGAATACAGACCCGGCCACCCCCGGTTCTGGCCAGCTTACCGCCCCCTGGTCGCTGGCGCTGGGCGTCCGTTACCGCTTTTGAATCCCCCCGCCATGCCGACCATATTTCGCGACCGCGCGCTGCCCCCGTGTGTGCTGGCGCTGCGCTTGGCCGATATCGCCGAAATCACCGATCTCACGGTCGAAACCGTGTGTCGCATGACCGCCGCTCTCGACATGGAGGGCGGCCTGCCGCACCGCACGCGGCAAAAACCGGGGCAAAGCCGCACTCCGCAGCCACTGGCGGCGTAACGGCCCTGCGCACAGCTTTCGCTGCATTTACTTGAAAACAAGAAACGCCAAAAGGAAACCGGCATGTACCTGCCTATCACGCACTTGCACCCCCGGCCTATCGCGCTGACCGTTGTCGCCATGCTCGCCGCGCCTGGCCTGTGCGTTGCCGCAGACACGCCAGAGACTGCTGCCGTTCTGCCTGAAATGGCAATCATGGCCGACAAACCGGCGCTTCCGGCCAATGTACCGAATACCGTCGAGAGTGTGACCAAAAAGCAGATCGACGAGAGTATCAACGCCGTGACGACGGCCTCGGTGCTCCAATACCTGCCCAGCATGCATGTACGCGAGCGCTACATTGGCGACCGTAACGGCGTTCTGGTGATGCGGGTGAATAGCTCGATCGCCAGCGCACAAACCACGGTCTATGCCGATGGTCTGCTGCTGTCGAATTTCCTCAACAACAGCTTCAGCACCGCGCCGCGCTGGGGCATGGTGGCGCCCGAGGAAATCGAGCGCATCGACGTCATGTACGGCCCCTTCTCCGCGCTTTATCCCGGCAACTCGGCGGGCGGCGTGGTGAATATTGCCACCCGCATGCCGGAGAAATTCGAGTTCCATGCCAAGGTCGATTACTTCACCCAGCATTTCAAGCAGTACAAGGCCGATGGAAATTTCGATGGCGACCACGGCAGTGTGTCGCTTGGCAACAAGATGGGCAATTGGTCATTCTGGGCTGCCCTCGATCATCTGGATAACCACGGCCAGCCACAGACGTTCGGCACCGCAACCAGAAAATCAGGAGCGGCAGCCGGCGCCGGAACCTTCACCGTTGTCAGCGGCGAAGTGCGCGACATCGATACCTCGGGCAATCCGCGCATCATCACCAGCACCACCGGCATGGATCACACGGTGCAGGACAATGGCAAATTCAAGATCGCCTACGACATCACGCCGACGCTGCGTGCCAGCTACATCCTCGGCCTCTGGCAGAACAAGTCCGACACCACGGTCGATCCCTACCTGAAAGATGCCGCCGGCAATTTTGTCTATGGCACCAGGACGGGCGCATCCCCGTTTCAGTACGTTCGCATCGGCGGCCTGGATTACACCGTATCCACTGCCAGTCCGGCGTATAGCGAGAGCGAGCACTGGATGCATGGCCTCTCGCTCAAATCGGCGACCGGCGGCGCATGGGACTGGGAAGCGATTGCCAGCTATTACAACCAAGAAAAAGATATTTCGCGCACCGCCACCAACTTCGGCTACGACTCCGGCCTCGGCCCTGTCCGGCCGGGCGGAAACATTACCCTGGCCGACGGCACCGGCTGGCGCAATCTCGATCTGCGCGGCGAGTGGCGGCCCGGCGGCGACCTGAAGAGCGCGCATCAGGTCAGCTTTGGCTACCACCATGATCGTTACATCCTTGATTCGGATACCTACAGCATCGCCACAGACTGGCTCAACGGCGCACCTGGCACGCTGTCTACCAATTCGCGCGGCAAGACCGAAACGCAAGCCTTGTATCTGCAGGATGCCTGGCAGTTTCATCCTGACTGGAAGCTGACCGCGGGCGGCCGCTTCGAGCGCTGGAAAGCATTCGACGGCAGCAACTACAATGCGGCCAACCTCGCTCCGAACGCGACAAACCAGGTTTATGCCGACCGCGCGCAGAGCAATTTCTCACCCAAGCTCTCGCTTGCGTTTCAGGCGGCTCCCGACTGGCTCTTGCGTGGCTCGCTGGGCAAGGCGTATCGCTATCCTACGGTCAGCGAGATGTTCCAGAGCATCAGCCTGCCTGGTAGCGTCAAGTTCAACGACCCGAACCTGAAGCCCGAGCATGTCCTGTCCAGCGAATTCACCGCTGAAAAATCGTTCGCCAATGCCCTCTGGCGCACCTCCCTGTTCTGGGAAGATAAACGCGATGCGCTGATCTCGCAGACCGATGTGACGGTTACACCGACCATCTCCAGCATCCAGAACGTCGACCGGGTGCGCACCCGCGGCCTCGAAACCTCCATGCAGGCGAACGATCTCTGGATTCGCGGGCTCGATCTTTCCGGCAGCATTACCTACACTGACTCATTCATTCTCAAGGATGCAAGAAATCCCGGCCTCGAAGGCACCAAGCAGCCGCGCATCCCCGATTGGCGAGCGACGCTGGTCGGCATCTATCGTGCCTCCGATCGCCTTTCTTACAGCCTTGCGGCACGTTACAGCGGGCGCCAGCACAATGCATTGTTCAACACCACGACCCGGCAGTACAACGATATCAATCCCAACGTCTATGGCGCCGTCAGCAGTTACACCGTGGTCGATGGCAAGGTCGTCTATAAGGTCGATAAACAATGGACAGCAGCGTTCGGCGTGAATAACCTGTTCAGTTACAAGTACTACGTCAATCCAAACCCCTATCCGCAACGGACCTGGCTCGCCAGTCTGAAATTCGATTATTGACTGTGCCATGAACGCATTCCGCACCGTGCTCCCGGTTTTTGGCATCGCGCTCGCCGCGATGGCCGGCCTGTCCTGTGCACAGCCCGGCGGCGCGTCACCGGCGCCGATGAAAACGGCGATGAAGCATGGCCCCGCGCTGGCTGCCGGTGCCGTGTTTGACGCCACCGGAGCGCTCCTGGCCGTGCATGTCGACAACGGCCATGTTGTGCTGCAACGCTCAACCGACGCGGGCGGCCACTGGTCGCCCGCGGTCAGGATCAACCCCGAACCCGAAACCATCGCCGCCGATGGTGACGGGGCGCCGAAGCTGGCACCGGGCCCGCAAGGTGAAATTTATGTCACCTGGACCCGGCCAATGGGCAAACCCTACAGCGGCGAAGTGCGGTTCTCCCGCTCGCTCGACGGCGGTATGAGCTTCTCGCCGCCGCTCACCGTGCACGCCGACCGCCAGGAAATCACCCACCGCTTCGATGCGCTGGCGGTTACCGGCAGCGGCCAGATTGTTGTCGCATGGATCGACAAGCGCGATCTGGAACAGGCCAAACAGTTGAATGCCGAGTATCGCGGCGCGGCGGTGTACTTCGCCGTCTCCGACGACCGTGGCGCCAGTTTCCGCGGCGACTACAGGCTCGCCGACCACAGTTGCGAATGCTGCCGCCTCGCCTTGCGCGCCGATGGTACGCACGAGGTCATTGCCTTCTGGCGCCATGTCTTCGAACCCAACATCCGCGACCATGCGCTGGCGCGTTTCTCGACCGACGGCACGGTGAAGGAATTCCGCCGCGCCACCTTCGATGGCTGGCCGGTGGATGGCTGCCCGCATCACGGTCCGGCCATCGCCCGTGACGCCCGCGGCCAGCTGCATGCGGTATGGTTCACCGGCGCCGAAAGCCGGGTCGGCGTCTATTACGGACGCCTCGTCGAAGGCGCCGTCGAGGGTCAGCGAAAAGTCGGCGCTGGCGATACGGCGGCGCATGCCGATCTGGCGGCTGCCGGAACCCGCGTGGCCATCGCCTGGAAAGAATTCGACGGCCAGCAAACGCAACTGTTCGGCGAAATCTCCGAGGATGGCGGTGCACACTGGCGGCGCATTGCCCTGGCGCACACCAGCGGCCCCTCCGACCACCCACGCCTGCTGGTAAAGGAAACGGATTTTTATGTGCTGTGGAATACGGAGAACGAACCGATGCGCGTAGTGGCCCTGAAATGAAACACTGCCTTGCTTCGCTTCTCGCCTGCGGCCTGATGGTCATGACGCCGCTTGCCGCCGCTGTCGAACTCAAACCCTTCGACGAGAACAGCCTGGCCGCACTGAAAAAGGAACAGGCCGGCCGGCCCTTCGTGGTCGGCCTGTGGTCGGTGAGCTGCGTCCCCTGCCGCGAGGAGCTGCGCCTGTGGAGCGAATGGAGCCGGCGTTATCCGGCGGTGAAGGTGGTGCTGGTCAGCATCGACCCGCCCGCAGAGCATGCCGCAGCGGAACACATGGCCGCGCGTTATGCCGGCGCGAACGCCGACCTGCGCGCCTTCGCCAGTGACTATGCCGAACGCCTGCGCTGGTCGCTCGATCCGGCCTGGCATGGCGAGGTGCCGCGCACCTATTTCTTTGACGCGGCGCATCGCGCCGAAGCAAAAAGCGGACTGGTCGATACGGCGTTCGTCGAGGACTGGCTAAGAAGCAATTCGCACACACAGAAAAGGGCTCGCTGAGTCATGTCCGATCCATCCTTCGACTTCTCGCCGCACGAGCGCCGCTGGCCGGGGATCGTCTTCGTCGTTCTGCTCCATGCGGCGGCGCTGTGGAGCCTGTGGCAATACGAGATCATTCCCACGCCGCAGGAGTTGGCGTCCACGCTGTTCGTGAGCTTCATCGCCCCGCCGGCGCCCAAGCCGGACGAACCCAAACCGCTGCCACCGCAGCCGCGACCGGTGGAAAAACCGCGCGACCCGCATCCGCATCTGGTGACCCAGGCGCCGGCGGTGGCGCCGACCGACTATGTCGCTCCGCCGCAGCCGGAGCCGGCGCCGGTCGCCGCGCCGGTCTCGCCCATCGTCGCCGTGCCGGTAAGCCTCGGCTCCGAGCTTTCGCTGGCCTGCCCGCAACGCACACCGCCGGCCTATCCGCCGTTTTCACGGCGACTGGGCGAGACCGGCGTGGTCGTCCTGCGCGTCGAGCTCGACGAACAGGGCCGTGTCGCCGCCGCGCAGGTGAAGACCTCCAGCGGCCATTCCCGGCTCGACGAAGCGGCGCTGGCTGCTGTCAAAACCTGGCGCTGCACCCCCGCCACGCGCAACGGCCAGCCGGTGCGCGCCATCGCCCTGCAACCCTTCAATTTCATCCTGCAAGGAAACTGATCCATGGAACAAACCGCTGCTACCGGCCTGGGCTTTGCCCATTTTCTGACCCATACCGACGGTGTCGGCAAACTGGTATTACTGATCCTGCTGACACTTTCGGTGGCAAGCTGGTACCTGATCGTTACCCGCGCGCTGGCATTCATGCAGGCCAGACGCCGCGCCGCGGCATTTCTGGAGAATTTCTGGAATGCAAAATCACTGGCCGACGTTGAAGTGCTGCTGAAGACGCAGGCCCCCGACAATGCCTTTGCCGAACTCGCACGGCAGGGTCTGCAAGCCAAGCAGGAGCTTGAAGCCGGCGGCGCACAGAAACTCACAGCCGCCGGAGGGCTCAACGACTATCTCACCCGGGTGCTGCGCAACGGCCTCGATCTTGAATCCGCGCGCAGCGAATTCGGCCTCACCATACTTGCCACGGCGGGTTCGGCTTCGCCCTATGTCGGGTTGTTTGGCACGGTGTGGGGCATTTACCACGCCCTGGTGCAGATCGGCATGAGCGGCCAGGGTACGCTGGACAAGGTGGCCGGCCCGGTGGGCGAGGCGCTGATCATGACCGCCCTCGGTCTCGCCGTGGCGATTCCCGCCGTGCTCGCCTACAACGCCTTCAACCGCCGCAACCGCATGTGGCTGGCGCGGCTCGATGCCTTCGCCCACGACCTGCTGACCCTCGCCACCCTCGGCGCCCACGCCCCGCGCTGAAAGGAACCACACCATGGCCATCGGAAATTTTGGCGCCCGTAACCACCAGGCGCCGCTGGCGGAAATGAATGTGGTGCCGCTGGTCGACGTGATGCTGGTGCTGCTGGTGATTTTCATCGTCACCACGCCGCTGCTCACCCACGCCGTGAAGATCGACCTGCCCAAGGCCTCCTCCAGCGCCAATGTCACCAAACCGGAACACATCGAATTCGGCATCCGAGAAAATGGCGAATTGTTCTGGGCCGGCGAAGCGGTGACGCTCGAGCAGCTGCCGGCGCGCTTCGCCGCTGCCGCAGCGGTGCAGCCGCAACCCGAACTGCATATCCGCGCCGACCGCGACGTGCGTTACGAAAAAGTGGCGCGGGTCATGTCGCTCGCGGCCAAGGCCGGCCTGGTGCGGATCGGCTTCGTCACCGATCCGTCCGTAACGCAATAAAAGTCGGCGCTGACGATACGGCGCACGACGGATAAACCGGGCGCTTCAGTCCGTTATCTCGATATCGGCGTCGCAGCCGGCGCCGGCGGCAATCCAGCGCGCAAAGCGGCGGCCGGCCCAGGCATTGAGGCGTGCCGGCAGCCAGCGCAGATAGCGCGCTGGCTGCCGCACCATGCCGCAAACATAACGATGTGCGGCGCCATCCCATTCCAGCGCGCGGCAGCGGCCGCGCCACGACCCCAGCCAGAGCCGGCCGACCGGACAGGGCTCCAGCAGGCAGCAGGCGCCGCAGCCCGTGCAAGGCACACCCAAAGCCGGCTTGGGCGGGGCGGCGTGCTGCATTTCGCGCAGGACATGGGTTTGCGGTTTCAGCGTGATGTCTCCGGCTTCACCGCGCCGGGCGTCGCGGACTTTTGCCGCCGCCAGAGGGAACGGTAACGAAAAAAAACGGCTGGCGCGGGGGCGTCAGCCGTAAGGAGCCACAAGGGGTTACTGCGGGGGTTACTACGCTGCGAATGATGGACGATATTCGTAACCGGCGCAATGCGGCATATCGCCGCACCGGGCAGGTGAATTCCGATGCCACTTTCATGCGCGCCCGCATCGGGTGGAACGTGGCATCGCCTGCCATGCGCTTCACGCGGATTCACCCGGCCTCCCCTTCGGCGGCCCTGCGGCATTCCTCGGGGTGCAGCGCGACCAGATCGACGATGGCGCCATCGACTTCACCCGCGGCCTGCATCGTGCGCAGCAGCGCCAGAATCTTCGGCACGGGCATCGGCGCCCGGTACGGGCGGCGCTGGGCCAGGGCCTGGAAGATGTCGGCCACCTTGATGATGCGCGCCTCGTGGGGAATCTCTCCGGCCTGGAGATGGAAGGGGTAGCCGCTGCCGTTGAGAGACTCATGATGCTCCGCCGCCCACAGCGCCAGCTCCTCGAATCCTCCGATCCGGCGCAGGATCTGGTAGGTCGCAAAACTGTGTTTCTTCATGACCGAGCGGTTCTCCGGCGAGAATATGGCAGAGCTGTCCAGCAGCTCGTCAGGCACCTGGAGTTTGCCTATGTCATGCATCAGGGCCGCGATCTCCAGCTTCTCGAGACGCTCTCCGGTCACCCCGGACTGCTCTCCGAGGAAGCGCGCCAGCCGGGCGACGCCCAGCGAATGCTCGGCGGTGAAGTGGGATTTCGCATCGACGATGCGGGCGATGAGAAAGGCGAACTGCTTCAATTCCTCCAGCGTGCCTGGGCGGATCACACCGGACGCATTCATGTCCGCGACATATTGAGGGATGTAGGCCGGATCCAGCAGCAGCCAGAACGCTTCCGGGGCGGATGCTGCAAGAAACGCATCCACCAGATCGGGCGCAAAGAACTGGTCGCGGTAGCGACTGATCACATCCCGGATTTCGCCGGCATGCAGCAGCAGCGACTCGTCCTGATAGTAGCGGGCGGCCAGCGCATCCACCCGGTCTACCAGGTGGATGAGGTTGGCGTGGTGCGCGATGCGTGGTTCGATCCGGAGCCCTGCCATGTGTTCCCAATGGGTGTGGTGGTAGCGGACAATCGGCGCCAGATGGGCCAGCGGCGCGAAGTCCCGGAGCAATCCATAGCCTTTCTCGCAATGGAGATTCGATCCCTCCCAGTCGAGCTCATTGACCAGCCGGTGGTGCTCCCGGGTGGATGAAACGCCGCAGTCATGCAACAGGCCAGCGTCGAACAGCTGCCGCCGGGTTTCCTCATCCCAGCCGAGGGTTCTGGCACATTCAACCGCCATCATACCCACGCGCCGACCGTGAAAGACATCATTAACTCCGACCAGGTCCACGGCACTGGAAAGTGTGAGCACCATTTGCTGAACGTTGATTTGCATGACAGTCTCCTGGGGTACCCCGAGTTGTTGTGGAATTATCGCAGGCTATTCGCGTTGTACCAGCTCTTCACACCGGCAGGCGAGTAGCAATTAGGCGAGTAGCAATTTTGGTGCACACGAGTTCGGCGCTCTTTCGATTCTTTATGTAATGGCATGAAATGAAAAAAGCCCCGTGGATGGGGCTTTGTTGGTTTTCTGCGCCGTCGTGCGACGGCGTGATTCTTTACTCCAGATTCTGTACCTGCTCGCGCATCTGCTCGATCAACAGCTTGAGTTCCAGCGCGATTACCGTGACCTGTGCGGAGACCGATTTCGAGGCCAGGGTGTTGGCTTCGCGGTTGAGCTCCTGCATCAGGAAATCCAGCCGTTTTCCCACCGCGCCGCCTTTTTCCAGCACGCGCTCGACTTCGTCGAGGTGCGTCGCCAGGCGCGCGATTTCCTCGGCGACATCGGTTTTGGCGGCAAAGACGCCGATTTCCTGGCGGATGCGCTCCTCGTCGAGGTTGGCTACCGCTTCGCGCAGCTTGGCGGCCAGGCGCTCGCGGTAATTTTCCAGCGCCGCCGGCAGCAGCGGCATGGCCGCAGCCACCTGTTCGCGCATGCGCGCAACGCAGGCCAGCAATACGTCAACGAGCTTGGCGCCCTCGCGTTCGCGGCTGGCGACGAATTCATCGAGCAGCGTGTTGAAGAGTTCCAGCGCCGCGCCTTGCAGGGTGTCGGCGGCAAGCGTGTCCTCGCCGAGCACGCCGGGCCAGCGCAGGACTTCGGCCACCGACAGCGGCTGCGCCTGCGGCAGGGCGGCGCGCACCGCCGTATCGAGCCGGCTCAACTCGGACAACAGCACCGGATTCGGCTGCCGCTCGCGCGCACTGCCACTTTGCGCCGGCTGCGCCAGCAGATAGCCACGACATTCGATCTTGCCGCGTGCGATGCGCTCGGTGATTTTTTCACGCAGCGGCATTTCGATGAAACGCAGGTCTTCGCCGAGACGAAAACCGATGTCGAGATAGCGCGAATTGACGCTCTTGATTTCAAGGTTGAGTGCGGCGCTGCCGAGGTCGCGGCTGGCGGCGGCATAGCCGGTCATGCTGTGGATCATGGAGTCATTCCCTGGAGGATAATGCTGCTGCAAAAAGCCACGGCCGCTGTTTCGACGCCAAGCTCTGGTTTACAGGGCACCGCCGAACAGCGAGAATCAGTGCAGTATAGCAATCCGACCATGTCCGCCCCCGTCCCCACGCCCCTGCCCACCGGCTTCATGCTGGAAGGCTACCGCATCGAACGCCAGATTTCCTGTGGCGGGTTTTCCATCGTCTATCTCGCCCACGATGCGAACGAAATGCCGGTGGCGGTCAAGGAATACCTGCCGCAAACGCTGGCCCGGCGTGGCAGCGATGGCAGCCGCGTCGAACCGCTGGAAGACCATGAGGCGGAGTTCAACCGTGGCCTCGCCTGCTTTTTTGAAGAAGCCAGGGCGCTGAACATTCTTCAACATGAGCATGTCGTGCGCGTACTGAACTTCTTTCGTGCCAACGACACGGCCTACATGGTGATGGAACTGGAGCGCGGACGCACCCTGCGTGACCACGTCCGCGTGCACCGGGGACGGCCAGGCGAAACAGCATTCCGCAGCCTGTTCAGCGGCCTGCTTGATGGCCTCGGCGCTGTGCATCAACAGGGCCTGCTGCATCTCGACATCAAGCCGGCCAACATCTGGCTGCGCTGCGACATGGCACCGGTGCTGCTCGATTTTGGCGCTGCACGCTTCGCGGTCGACATCGGCCCGCCAGCGCCGCGCGCGATGTACACGCCGGGCTACGCCGCCCCCGAGCAATACCATGGCGACTACACGCTGGGGCCATGGACCGACATCTATGCCGTCGGCGCCTGCATGTACGCAACGCTGGCCAAGTCGGCGCCGCAAGCCGCCGATGCGCGGCTGATCGACGATCAACTGGCGCCGGCACGGCAGCGCTTTTCCGATCACTATCCGCCGCGCCTGCTGGTCGCCATCGACGAGTGTCTGCGGCTCGATCCGGCACGCCGCCCGCCGAGCGCCGAGGCGCTCAAGAGCGCGCTCGCCAACGCCGCCAGCAGTGGCTGGTCAGCCTGGGTCAGAACCCTGCGCAATCGCCTGCAATCCTGATTTCTCAACCCGCGAAAACACTCATGAACCAAATCACACCTGTCATCCCGCGCAACGGACGCCCTGCCGACCAGCTGCGCCCGCTGAAAATCACCCGCCAGTACACGCGCCATGCCGAAGGCAGCGTGCTGGTCGAGTTCGGTGACACCAAAGTGCTGTGCACCGCCAGCGTCGAGGAATCGGTGCCGCCCTTCCTGCGCGGCAAGGGCGCCGGCTGGGTCACCGCCGAATACGGCATGCTGCCGCGCTCGACGCACACCCGCAGCGCACGCGAAGCCGCCAAGGGCAAGCAGTCCGGCCGCACCCAGGAAATCCAGCGCCTGATCGGCCGCTCGCTGCGCGCCGTGACCGATCTGACCGCGCTGGGCGAACGCCAGATCACACTCGATTGCGATGTCCTGCAGGCCGATGGCGGCACGCGCTGCGCCTCGATTACAGGCGCCTGCGTGGCCTTGCACGATGCGCTGGCGACGCTGGTAGCCAGCGGCAAGCTCGCCGCGCATCCGCTGCGCGAGTTGGTCGCTGCGGTGTCGGTCGGCATCGTGGGTGGTGAACCCCGGCTCGATCTCGATTACACCGAGGATTCGGCCTGCGAGACCGACATGAACGTGGTGATGACGGAAAGCGGCGGACTGATCGAAGTGCAGGGCACGGCCGAAGGCGCAGCTTTCTCGCGCGCCGAACTCGACGTCCTGCTGGAACTCGCCACGCAGGGCATCGGCGACATCGTCGCGGCGCAAAAGTCGGCGCTAGCGATACGGTGAATGCGCGCTGATCTCGCGGTGGACTCCCTGTGAATAAACTCGTCCTGGCCTCCGGCAATGCCGGCAAGCTGCGTGAATTCGCGCAACTGCTTGCCCCGCTCGATTTCGAGGTACTGCCGCAGTCGGCGTTTTCCGTGCCGGAGGCCGAGGAACCGCATCCGACCTTTGTCGAGAATGCGCTGGCCAAGGCGCGGCATGCCGCGCGGCTCACCGGCTTGCCGGCGCTGGCCGACGATTCCGGGCTGGTGGTGCCGGCGCTGGACGGTGCGCCGGGGGTGCATTCGGCGCGCTACGCCGGTGAACCGAAATCGGATCTGCGCAACAACGAAAAAATCCTGGCCGCGCTGGCGCACAGCGCCGACCGCCGCGCGCATTATGTCGCTGTGCTGGTGCTGCTGCGCTCGGCCGAGGATCCGCAGCCGCTGATCGCACATGGCGAGTGGTGGGGTGAGATCGCACTGCAGGCACGCGGCGAAGGCGGCTTTGGCTATGACCCGATCTTCCTTGTCCCCGATCTGGGCAAAACCGCCGCCGAACTCTCTGCCGAGGAAAAAAACCGTCGCTCGCATCGCGGCCAGGCGCTGCGCCAGCTTGTCGAACAGCTGCAATACGGCGCATGACGAAACGCATCATCCCCATCAGCGCCGTCTCGCCACCGCCGAGTATTTCAAGCGGCAGCGCAGATTCGGGACTTGTCGCGCCGCCGCCCCTCGCGCTCTATATCCACTGGCCGTGGTGCGTGAAAAAATGTCCCTATTGCGACTTCAATTCGCACGAAGCGAAAAGCGGCATTGATGACGCCGCCTGGCTTGCGGCGCTGATTGCCGACCTCGAAGCCGCGCTGCCGCAGATATGGAACCGTCCGGTCGGCAGCCTCTTCATCGGCGGCGGCACACCCAGCCTGATGCAGGGCGAAACGGCCGATGCGCTGTTGTCCGCGATTCGCATGCGCGTGCCCTTGCAGCCCGATGCCGAGATCACGCTCGAAGCCAATCCGGGGACGGCGGAAGCGGAAAAATTCGCCGCCTTCCGCGCCGCCGGAGTGAACCGGCTCTCGCTCGGCATCCAGAGTTTCGCCGACGAAAAATTACGTGCGCTGGGCCGCATCCACGACAGCCGCGAGGCGCAGGCCGCGATCGAACTGGCGCTCAGACATTTCGAGCGCGTCAATCTCGACCTGATGTATGCGCTGCCTGGGCAGACGCTGGCCGAAGCCAGGCGCGATATCGACCGTGCAATTGCCAGCGGCGTGAGCCACCTCTCCGCCTATCACCTGACGCTGGAACCCAACACGCCGTTCCATCATGCGCCGCCGCCCCTGCCGGAGGACGACCTCGCCGCCGACATGCAGGAACTGATCGAGGAAGAACTCGCTGCGGCGGGTTTCGAGCATTACGAAACCTCGGCCTTCGCCAGGCCCGGCGAGCGCTGCCGGCACAACCTCAACTACTGGAATTTCGGCGACTACCTCGGCATCGGCCCCGGCGCCCACTCCAAGCTGTCGAACCATCAGCGCATCTGGCGCGAGGCGCGCCACCGCCATCCGCGCGCCTGGTTCGAGGGCGCGGCGCGCGGCGAGTTCATCAGCACCGCGCAGACCATCGCAGCGGCCGACCTGCCGGGTGAATTCATGATGAATGCCTTGCGCCTGTGCGACGGTTTCCCGCTGCGGCTGTTCAGCGAGCGCACCGGTCTGCCGCTCGCCGCAATCGAAAAGTCGGCGCTGACGGCACGGCGCGAGGGCCTGCTGGAAATCGCCGATGACCAGGTCAAGCCTACGCCCAAGGGCCAGCGCTTCCTCAACCGCCTGCTGCTGCTGTTCCTGCAATGAGCCGGTGTTCCAGCGCACGGACGGAAATGGCAAAACGTGGCGGAAACCCGGTTCGAAGCGTATCGTTGACGCGGCTGTCCACGCACTGTCGAGGAGATCGCAATGGAACGCAAACACACGTTTTTGATTCTGGTCGCGATTCCGGCTGCCTTGCTGCCGCTGTCCGGTGTTGCGGCCGACAATACCGCGCCGCCGGCAAAGCCGCCGGTGATCCGGGCGCCGCTGGCGCCGCCGCCGATCAACGACCTCAGCCGCGCCTACGAATTTCGCACCCGGCTCTCGGGCGACCCGCAATGCCAGCGTTTCGCCACCGATGCCGATGCCGTGTTCCTGCAAGGCGGACTTGATGACACGCAGAAAATTTCCCGTCTCAAGGCCATCGCAGCTGCCGCCGGCGTAAACGGCTGCCTGGCTCCGGCAACGGCTTACTGAGGCGCCCCGGCCGGCCGCTGGAAAATCACGTCCCACACGCCGTGGCCGAGGCGCAAGCCGCGCGTCTCGAACTTGGTTTGCGGCCGGTAGGCGGGGCGCGCGGCGAAGCCAGTGGCGGAATGCGCGGTGTTTTCCAGCAGCGGCTCGGCAGACAATACCGCCAGCATCTGCTCGGCATATTCCTGCCAGTCGGTGGCGCAGTGCAGATAGCCGCCGGGCGCCAGCCGTTCGGCCAGCAGATGGACGAACGGCGGCTGGATCAGGCGGCGCTTTTGCTGGCGCTTTTTCGGCCACGGATCGGGAAAGAAAATGTGGATGCCGGCCAGGCTCTGCGGCGGAATCATGTCGCGCACCACCTCGACGGCATCGTGCTGGATCACGCGCAGGTTGCCCAGCTCGCGGGTAACGATTTCCTTCAGCAGGCTGCCGACGCCGGGAGTGTGCACCTCGATGCCGAGGTAATCGTTGTCCGGCTGCGCGGCGGCAATGGCAGCGGTGGTTTCGCCCATGCCGCAGCCGATTTCGAGAATCTTCGGCCGCCTGTCGCCTGCCGTATCGCCTGCCGTATCGCCGAACACGGCCGTCAGGTCGAGTGGCGTCGGCTGGTACGGGATGCCGAAGCGCGGCATGCCTGTTTCATGAAAGCGCAATTGCGCGGCGGAGACGCGGCCCTGACGCAGGACAAAGCTGCGGATGTGGCCGCCGTGCGACGTGGCGGCCGCTTGTTCGTTGTTGGAATCACTCATGCGGTATGGGAACTGTCTCAGAAGTCGGCGCGGGTGTGCTCTGCATGCCCGGATGCCCGCTACGCGGGGGGGCAACGACGGCCGGGGCGGGTTCAACGGGTGCTGCGGCCGCAGCGGGCACCGCAACGGGTGTGGCGGATTCTGCAACCGCCGGATTTGCCGGAACGGGTGGAACGGGCGCGGATACGGGAAGGTCCGGCGCATCGAAGGCGGCCGGATCGGCGAGCAGCTTGACGAGATCGTAGCGCGGCTTGTCCAGTACCTGAGTCAGGCTGGCACAAGCCACTTCCAGGGTGAACTGGCCAAGCGAGGGCGCGATATCGTCCTTGAGATTCAGCGCCCGCGTCAGATCGGGCCACTGCGCCTCGCCGGCACGCTCACCGAAATAGTAGCGGGAAAGCTCATGCACCACGGTCTCGATCGCCGCGGCTTGTTTCGCATGCCAGGCGGCGTAGGCGTCCTGCACCGCTGCGGATTGCGCGGGCAAATCGAGGCAGGCCGCCGCCAGCAGGGAAACGCCATGCGCCCGGCCGAACACGCGCTGGCGCACGAGAATTTCCGGCCGATCGACGGCATAGCCCTGGCGGCCGGGAAGAACGGCCAGCGGCTCTGCGGGCATGACAAGCTCAGCCGCTGCGCTTGAAGCAACCGGCACTGCGGACGGGGCGTCAACATCCACCGGTGCCACAGCGGCCGGAACAGCCTCTGCACGGGGGATTTTCGGCTCGAATTCCCCGGCGCAGGTCACGGAAGCTGCGCTTGCCAGCACGCCGCAGAGAACGAGAGCAAAAATTCGTTTCACTTTGCGCCGCCGGGCCCGCCCACCAATCCCCCGAGCGGCGAACTGGGGCTCGCGGCATAAAACTTCCGTGCCATGCGCCCGGCCAGGAACGCCTCACGCCCGGCCTCCACCGCCTTCCTCATGGCGCTGGCCATCAGCACCGGATGTTGCGCGGCGGCAATGGCGGTGTTCATCAGCACGCCATCGCAGCCGAGCTCCATCGCAATCGCGGCATCCGATGCCGTACCGACGCCGGCGTCGACCAGCACCGGCACCCTGGCCTGCTCGATGATGAGGCGCAGGTTCCACGGATTCAGGATGCCCATGCCGGAACCGATCAGGGATGCCAAAGGCATGATGGCGACGCAGCCGAGATCTTCCAGCATCTTCGCCTGCACCGGGTCGTCGGCGCAATACACCATCACCTGAAATCCATCCTGCACCAGCGTTTGCGCGGCTTTCAGGGTTTCCGGCATGTTCGGGAACAGCGTCTTTTGATCGCCCAGCACTTCCAGCTTGACCAGCGTGTGGCCATCGAGCAGTTCGCGCGCCAGGCGCAGGGTGCGCACGGCTTCTTCGGCGGTATAGCAACCGGCGGTGTTGGGCAGGATCGTGAACCGGTCCGCCGGCAACACCTCCAGCAGCGAGGGCTGGCCGGGCTCCTGGCCGATATTCACGCGGCGGATCGCCACCGTGACGATCTGGGCGCCGGAGGCGTCGATGGCTGCGCGGGTCTCGGCGAAATCCTTGTATTTGCCAGTGCCGACCAGCAGGCGCGAGGTGTAGGCCGTGCCGGCGATGACGAGTGGGTCTGGGTTCATGGTCTGGGTTGAATGAGTTAGCCGCCGCCAACGGCGATGACGATTTCGATGCGGTCGCCGCTGGCGAGCCGGGTTTCAGCATGGCGGCTTTTGGGTACGATCTCGCCGTTGCGTTCCACCGCCACGCGCTTGCCGGCGAGATCACGAGCGGCGAGCAGATCGGCCACCGTGGGCGAGGCGGCGAAGTGCTGTACTTCACCATTGATGAAAATTTCCATGCGCCGATTTTACTTCAGCAGCCGGCGCCGGGTCAGCCGTAATGCGATGCCGAAGGCGACGATGGAAATGATCAGCAAGGCGGCCAGATGCAACAGCATGTCGTGCGGTACAAAGCCAGTCAGCAGCGGCCGCACCAGCGCCACGGCGTGGGTCAGCGGCAGCCAGGCGGCAACCGCCTGCACTACGGAAGGCAACTGTTGCGGCGGGAAAAAGACACCGCACAACAACATCATCGGGGTGATGAACAGCGTGAAGTAGTACATGAAAAAGTCATATGAGGGCGCCAGCGCCGTGACGATCAGCCCCAGCGCGGCGAAGGCCAGTCCAGTCAGGAAGATCACCGGCAGCGCCCACAGCGCCAGCGGCGAGGCGACGTAGCCGAGCAGTGCGATCACCAGCAAAATGGCGGCGCCGGAGAGCGTTGACTTGGCCGCCGCCCACAACCATTCACCGGCCAGCACGTCGTCGAGCGAGACCGGCGCATTCATGATCGCCTCCCAGGTTCGCTGCACGTGCATGCGCGAGAAGCTGGAGTACAGGGCCTCGAACGATGCCGCATTCATGGTCGAGGCGCACACCATACCGGTCGCCAGGAACGCGATGTAAGGCACGCCGGCGACCTGCGGCAACAGGCTGCTCAAGCCATAGCCGAGACCGAACAGATAGATCAGCGGATCGGCCAGATTGCCCAGCAGCGAGGGAATCGCCAGCTTGCGCCAAACCAGGAAATTGCGCCGCCAGACAGCCAGGGCGCGCAGTGAGAGGCGGGGCAGCGCAGTCGGGTTCATCTCAATCACGCAACTCGCGCCCGGTGAGCTTGAGGAACACGTCTTCCAGATTTGCCGGCCGGTGCAATGTCCGCAGCGCTGGCTGCCCGGCCAGATGATCCAGCAAGGGAGCCGCCGCATCGACGTAGCAGAATGCCGTTTCGCCGCTGACTTCGACGCGATGTGAAAAGCGTCCGCCCTCGCGTGCCGCCCAGCCCGGTGCATCCTCCCCGTAAACTTCCACCACTTCGGCTTCGATATGCGCGCGAATCAGCTCGCGCGGCGCTCCTTCGCAGACCGTGCGGCCATTGTCGATGATCGCCAGACGCTGGCACAGGCGCTCCGCCTCGTCCATGAAATGCGTCGTCAGCAGGATCGTCTTGCCCTGCGTCAGCAATTGCTTCAGGCGTTCCCAGATCAGATGCCGCGCCTGCGGATCGAGGCCGGTGGTCGGCTCGTCGAGGATCAGCAGTTCCGGATCGTTGACCAGCGCGCGGGCCAGCGTCAGCCGCCGCTTCATGCCGCCGGAGAGGACGCGGATGCTTGTCTGCTCCTTGCCCGCCAGCCCGGCGAAATCGAGCAGGGCGGGAATCTTCGGCTTCAGCACGGCGTCGCGAATACCAAAGTAACGGCCATACACCAGCAGGTTTTCGGCCACGGTGAAATCAGGGTCGAGGTTGTCGAACTGCGGCACCACGCCGACGTTCATGCGCGCCTCGCGTGCATGCTCAGGGGCCGGCAGGCCGGCCAGCATGACCTCGCCGGCATCGGGCGTGGTGAGCCCGAGGCAGCAGCGCAACGTGGTGGTCTTGCCGGCGCCGTTGGGACCGAGCAGGCCGTAGCATTCGCCGCGCCGCAAGCTGAAATTCAGGCCGGCGACGACTTCCCGACCGTCATAGGACTTGTGCAGGTTGCGAACGACCAGCGGCGAACCCAGTGGCAAACCCGGCGGGGCGTTCACTGCGGCCAGGCGCGCTGCACGATATCGCGCAGAATGTGCAGCTTGCGATGGAAAAAGTGGTCGGCGCCGGGCACCACCACCACCGGCTGTTCCAGCGGCTCGGCCCAGGCGAGGACGTTCTCCAACGGCACGGTGGTGTCGCTGGAGCCGTGGATCACCAGCGTGCCGGGCGCCACGGCGGCAGTTTCGTAGGTGCGGGCGCCCTCGACGTAGCCCGCCGCGGTGCCGACCAGCACCAGCCAGCGCACCGGGTGTCCGGTGGCGGCAAGGCGCTGTGCCATCCGTGTGACGACGTAGGCGCCGAAGGAAAACCCGGCCAGGTAGATTGGCAGCTGTCCGTCCGGGTCATGCCGCGCCTGCGCCCAGGCGAGCACGGCGAGCAGGTCATCGGTTTCGCCTGCACCCTGGTCATGTTCGCCCTCGGTCGCGCCGACGCCGCGAAAGCCGGGGCGCAAAACGATGCAAGCTTTCTCGCGCAGGGCGCGCGCCAGTGTGGTGACGACTTTGTTATCCGGCGTGCCGCCGAACAGCGGATGCGGGTGGCCGATCAGTGCAATGCCGGTTGGCTGCGCCGGCAGGTCGATGAAAATCTCGATCGCGCCTTCCGGCCCGTCGATGATGGCATGTTGGTGCCGGATCATGGGTCGACCTTGAGCCGGCCGACCACGCGGCCGTGCAGCAGATGTTCGTCGATGATTTCGTCAATGTCTTCCGTGTCGACGTAGGTGTACCAGGTGGCTTCCGGGTAAATCACCAGCACCGGCCCCTGGTCGCAGCGGTCGAGGCAGCCGGCCTTGTTGATCCGCACCCGCCCCGGTGCTTGCTCGCCCAGCGCTTTGACGCGTTCCTTGGCATAGGCCCACAGCTCGCTCGCGCCGTGATCGTTGCAGCACGCTTCGCCCGCCGCGCGCTGGTTGGTACAGAAGAAAACGTGGTGCTTGAAATGGCTCATGGCGCGGTTCCCGGAAAGCGGCGATTATCGCGGGATCAGCCCGCCTTTGCCAGCTTTGCCAGCGCCGCCCGTCCGGACAGCAGATGATCGTGCATGCGCCGGCCGGCGAGATTGGCGTCACGCGCCAGCAGCGCGGCGAGAATTGCGCGATGCTCCAGCAGCGATTGCGCGACGCGGCCTTCGAGCCGCAGCGAATCGCGCCGTGTCAGCTTGATCACCTGCCGCGTATCGTCGAGCAACTGGGTGAGATAGCGGTTGCCAGCGATCTGTTGCAAGGCGGCATGAAAACGCTGGTTGGCCTCGAAGAAGCGATCCGCATCGTTAGCGGCGGCGTGCTGCTCAAGCTCTGCATGCAGCGCTTCGAGACGCGAAAAGTCGGCGCTGGTGGCACGCCGCGCCGCCTCGGCCGCGGCCTGCCCCTCAAGCAGCGCCATCACCTGAAAGACATCGTCGATGTCCTGCTCGGAAAGCTCGGTCACATAACAGCCGCGACGCGGCTTCAGCACCACCAGCCCCTCGGCCGCCAGCACTTTCAGCGCTTCGCGCAGGGGCGTGCGGCTGATACCATACTCCAGTGCCAGCGCCTGCTCGTCAATCCAGCTTCCCGGCGCCAGATCATGGGCGAAAATGCGCTCCCGCAGGCGCTCGGCGACCTGCTCGTAAAGGGCAAGCGCATTGAGGCTTTGAATTGGAGGCGGGGCGGGCTGTCTTGCATCCATAATTATGGATGCAGTATTATATTGAGTCTTCAGGATGTCAACTGTATCGACCGGCGTCGCCTTGGCTTTGCGGTTGGCGCGCCGGTCAATTTTGCAGCAAGGTTGCAGAAAGGTCGAAACCATGAGCACCCCTTTGAGCGCTTACCCGAAAGTCGATATTCCCTCGCTTGCAGCCTGGGCCAAGTCCGCCGCCAAATCGGCACCCGGCGGCGATGTTTCCAGGCTGGACTGGGTGACGCCCGAAGGGCTGACCGTCAAGTCGCTCTACACGCAGGCCGATGTCGCGGAGCTGCCGTTCGCCGATACGCTGCCGGGCTTTGCGCCCTACCTGCGCGGGCCGCAGGCCACCATGTACGCGGTGCGTCCATGGACCATCCGCCAATACGCCGGCTTCTCCACCGCCGAGGCGTCCAATGCCTTTTACCGCCAGGCCCTGGCCGCAGGCGGCCAGGGCATTTCCGTCGCCTTTGACCTGGCCACCCATCGCGGCTACGACTCCGACCACCCGCGCGTCACCGGCGATGTCGGCAAGGCCGGCGTGGCCATCGATTCGGTGGAGGACATGAAAATCCTGTTCGACGGCATTCCGCTCGACAAAGTCTCGGTCTCGATGACCATGAACGGCGCGGTGCTGCCGATCCTTGCCGGCTACGTGGTGGCGGCCGAAGAACAGGGAGTCTCCCAGGACAAGCTGGCGGGCACCATCCAGAACGACATTCTCAAAGAGTTCATGGTGCGCAACACCTACATCTACCCGCCGGAACCCTCAATGCGCATCATTGCCGACATCATCGGCTACACCGCGCAGAACATGCCGAAGTTCAACTCGATTTCGATCTCCGGCTATCACATGCAGGAAGCCGGGGCGACCCAGGCGCTGGAGCTGGCCTTCACCCTGGCCGACGGCCGCGAGTATGTCAGGACGGCGATTGCCAGCGGCATGGATGTGGATGAGTTTGCCGGTCGGCTGTCATTCTTCTTCGCCATCGGCATGAACTTCTATCTCGAAGTGGCCAAGCTGCGCGCCGCGCGCCTGTTGTGGTGGCGCATCATGGACGAGTTCAAGCCGAAGAATCCGAAATCCTCGATGCTGCGCACCCATTGCCAGACCTCGGGCTGGTCACTCACCGAGCAGGATCCGTACAACAACATCGTGCGCACCACCATCGAGGCGATGGCGGCCGTGTTCGGCGGCACCCAATCGCTGCACACCAATTCGCTGGACGAAGCGATCGCCCTGCCGACCGAGTTTTCCTCGCGCATCGCGCGTAATACCCAGCTGATCATCCAGGAAGAAACCCACATCACGAATGTCATCGACCCGTGGGCCGGCAGCTACATGATGGAGAAGTTGACTCAGGACATTGCCGACAAGGCTTGGGAGATCATCGCCGAAGTCGACAAGATGGGTGGCATGACGCAGGCGGTGCAAAGCGGCTGGGCCAAGCTGCAGATCGAAAAATGCGCAGCGGAAAAACAGGCGCGCATCGATTCCGGCAAGGACGTGATTGTCGGCGTCAATAAATACAAGCTGAAGGAAGAGGCGCCGATCGACACCCTCGATGTCGATAACCATGCCGTGCGTGACAGCCAGATTGCCCGCCTCAAGCAGATTCGCGCCACGCGCGATACAGCGGCCGTCAAGGCGGCGCTGGCGGCGCTGACCGATGCGGCAAAGAGCGGCAACGGCAACATGCTGGAACTGGCCATCAAGGCCACGCGCCTGCGCGCCACTGTGGGCGAAATCTCGGATGCGCTGGAGGAAGTCTGGGGCCGGCACCGCGCCACCAACCAAGCCGTCTCCGGCGTTTATAGTGCGGCTTATGGCGCGGGAGAAACGGACGGCACGATGAGTGACATTCGCACGGAAATTGAAAACTTTGCGGCTGCTGCCGGACGCCGGCCGCGGATCATGATCGTCAAGCTCGGACAGGACGGCCACGACCGTGGCGCCAAGGTGGTGGCCACCGCCTTTGCCGATCTCGGCTTCGACGTTGATGTCGGTCCGCTGTTCCAGACCCCGGAAGAGGCCGCGCGGCAAGCGATCGAAAACGACGTCCATGCGATTGGCGTTTCCACCCTCGCTGCCGGCCACAAGACGCTGGTGCCCGCATTGGTGCAGGCGCTCAAGGCGCAGGGCGCGGACGACATCGTGGTCTTCGTCGGCGGTGTGATTCCGGCGCAGGATTACGACGAGCTCTACCGCGCCGGAGCCACCGGTATCTTCGGTCCGGGTACGCCGATCCCGGTGTCGGCGCGCGAGGTGCTGCGCGCAATCCAGGCCGCACACCAGAGCACGCACAAGGCCTGATCCCCGGTGCACGCTACGTCCGCCATCGACTACCGGATGCTCGCCCGCGAGTTGCGGGGCGGCAATCGCCGTGCACTGGCGAAGGCCATCACGCTGGTCGAATCCACTCTGGCGGAACATCATGTGCTGGCGCAGGAAGTCTTGGCCGAGGTATTGCCGCATACCGGAAATACCATCCGGATCGGCATCTCCGGCGTGCCGGGTGTCGGCAAGTCGACCTTCATCGAGGCGCTGGGGCTGTTTCTCATTGCCCGTGGCCACCGTCTGGCGGTGCTGGCGGTCGACCCCTCGTCCTCAGTTTCTGGCGGCTCCATCCTCGGCGACAAGACCCGGATGGAATTGCTGTGCCGCAAGGAAGACGCCTTCATCCGGCCATCGCCGGCGGCGGGCAGCCTGGGCGGCGTGGCGGAAAAAACCCGTGAGGCCATGCTGCTGTGCGAGGCGGCCGGCTTCGACGTCATCATCGTCGAGACCGTCGGTGTCGGCCAGTCGGAAATCGCCGTGGCCGGGATGACCGACGTTTTCGTCTTGCTGCAACTGCCTAATGCCGGCGACGACTTGCAGGCGATCAAGAAAGGCATCGTCGAGCTGGCCGACCTGATCGTCTTCAACAAGGCTGACATCGATCCGGTGGCGGCGCAGGCCGCCGTCAGCCAGATGCGTTCGGCACTGACCATGCTGCGTCCGACATCGCCCCATTGGCAGCCGCCAGTGCTGACGCTCTCGGCCATAAAAAAGGAAGGTCTCGCCGAATTCTGGCAGACCGTCGAAAAATTCCGCGACGTCATGACTGCCACCGGAGAACTGGAAGCACGGCGCAAACGGCAGGCCAGCGACTGGATGTGGCAACAGATCGACGCGGCCCTGCGTCAGCGCTTTCGCGCCCATCCATCCATCCGGGCCGCACTGCCGGAAATCACCCGTGCCGTGGCGGCCGGCACCCTGCCGTCGTCACTGGCCGCCCGGCAACTGCTGGCTCTTTTTACATAAACCGATTTTTGGGGGAGACAATCTACATGCATGACATCATTCATCAACTAGACGCCAAGCGTGAGCGAGCTGCGCTTGGCGGCGGGCAAAAACGCATCGACTCACAGCATGGCAAAGGCAAGCTGACGGCGCGCGAGCGCATCGAGATGCTGCTCGACGAGGGCACCTTCGAAGAATGGGACATGTTCAAGGAGCATCGCTGCGTCGATTTCGACATGGCTGACAACCATGTCCCTGGCGATGGTGTGGTGACCGGATACGGCACAATCAACGGCCGCATGGTGTTCATTTTTTCGCAGGACTTCACCGTCTTCGGCGGCGCCCTGTCGGAAGCACATGCCGAGAAAATCTGCAAGATCATGGACAAGGCCATGCAGGTCGGCGCCCCGGTGATCGGCCTCAACGACTCGGGTGGCGCGCGCATCCAGGAGGGCGTGGCCGCGCTGGGTGGCTATGCCGAAGTATTCCAGCGTAATGTGATGGCATCCGGCGTGATCCCGCAAATCTCGATGATCATGGGGCCGTGCGCCGGCGGCGCCGTCTATAGCCCGGCCATGACCGACTTCATTTTCATGGTCAAGGATTCATCCTACATGTTTGTCACCGGTCCGGAAGTGGTGAAAACCGTGACCCACGAGGAAGTCACAGCGGAAGAACTTGGCGGCGCGGTAACGCACACCTCCAAGTCCGGAGTGGCCGACCTGTCGTTCGAGAACGACGTCGATGCGCTGCTGATGCTGCGCCGCTTCTTCAATTACCTGCCGCTCAATAACCGGGAAAAACCGCCGATCCGGCAGACCGACGATCCAGCCGACCGGCTCGACTATTCACTCGACACACTGGTGCCGGACAATACCAGCAAATCCTACGACATCAAGGAGCTGATCCTGAAGATGGTCGATGACACCGATTTCTTCGAGATCCAGCCCGATCATGCCAAAAACATCATCATCGGTTTCGCCCGCATGGAAGGCCAGACCGTGGGTATTGTCGCCAACCAGCCAATGGTGCTGGCCGGCTGTCTGGACATCAAGTCCTCGATCAAGGCCGCACGCTTCGTGCGCTTTTGCGATGCCTTCAGCATTCCGATCATCACCCTGGTCGACGTTCCCGGCTTCATGCCCGGCACGGCGCAGGAATATGGCGGTATCATCAAGCATGGCGCCAAGTTGCTTTACGCCTATGCCGAATGCACTGTGCCGAAGATCACCCTGATCACCCGCAAGGCTTACGGCGGGGCCTATGATGTTATGGCCTCGAAGCATCTGCGCGGCGACGTCAATTTCGCCTGGCCCTCGGCGGAGATTGCCGTGATGGGGCCGAAGGGTGCAGTGGAGATCATCTTCCGGGAAGAAAAGAACGATCCGATCAAGGTGGCGAAACGCGAGGCCGAATACAAGGCCAAGTTCGCCAACCCGTTTGTCGCCGGCGCACGCGGTTTCATTGACGATGTGATCATGCCGCACGAAACCCGCAAGCGCATCTGCCGCAGCCTGGCGATGCTGAAGAACAAGAAAATCGAGAACCCGTGGCGCAAGCACGGCAACATTCCTCTTTAAGGTATCCACCATGTTCAAGAAAATCCTGATTGCGAACCGCGGCGAGATCGCCTGCCGTGTCATCAAGACCGCCCGCAAAATGGGCATCAAGACGGTCGCCGTATATTCCGAAGCTGATGCCGATGCACGCCATGTCGAACTGGCGGACGAAGCGGTCTGCATCGGCCCGGCGCCATCGAAAGAGTCTTATCTCGCGATGGACAAGATCATTGCCGCATGCAAGGAAACCGGCGCCGAGGCGGTCCATCCCGGCTATGGCTTCCTCTCCGAGAACACCGAATTCTCGCGCCGGCTGGAAGAAAACGGCATCATCTTCATCGGCCCGAAACACGCCTCCATCGCCGCCATGGGCGACAAGATCGCCTCGAAAAAACTGGCGCTGGAGGCAAAAGTGAATGTCATCCCCGGCTACAACGACGCCATCGACACGCCGGAACAGGCCGTCAAGATCGCCCGAGGCATCGGCTATCCGGTGATGATCAAGGCCTCGGCCGGCGGCGGCGGCAAGGGCTTGCGCGTCGCTTACAACGACAATGAAGCGCATGAAGGTTTCGCTTCGTGCAAGACCGAGGCGAAGAATGCATTCGGCGACGATCGCGTGTTCATCGAGAAATTCGTCGAGGAACCACGGCATATCGAGATCCAGCTGATCGGCGACGCCCACGGCAACATCGTCTATCTGTGGGAACGCGAATGCTCGATCCAGCGCCGTCACCAGAAAGTGATTGAAGAGGCGCCCTCGCCCTTCCTCGATGCGGCCACCCGCAAGGCCATGGGCGAGCAGGCCGTGGCGCTGGCGAAGGCGGTCGATTACCAGTCGGCGGGCACGGTCGAGTTCGTCGTCGGCAAGGACAAGAGCTTCTACTTCCTGGAAATGAACACCCGCTTGCAGGTCGAGCATCCGGTAACCGAGTCGATTACCGGCCTTGATCTGGTCGAGTTGATGATTCGCGTCGCCGCAGGCGAGAAACTTCCATTCACCCAGGAGCAGGTCAGGCTCAACGGCTGGGCGATGGAATGTCGCATCAATGCCGAAGACCCCTTCCGCGGTTTCCTGCCCTCCACCGGTCGGCTCGTCAAATACATCCCGCCGCCGGAAGAGGGCGGCGTGCGTGTCGATACCGGCGTTTATGAAGGCGGCGAAATTTCAATGCATTACGACTCGATGATCGCCAAACTGATCGTCCATGCCGCCACCCGTGACCAGGCCATCGCCTCCATGCGGGATGCGCTGAATCGCTTTGTGATTCGCGGCGTGGCCTCCAACATTGCCTTCCAGGCGTCGCTGATGCAACATCCGCGCTTTGTCTCCGGCAATTTCAACACCGGACTGATTGCCGAGGAATATCCCAATGGCTTCGACGCCGCCAGTGTGGTGCATGACGACCCGTCGATGCTGATCGTCGTCGCGGCGGCCATCCATCGCCAGTACCTGGCGCGCAATGCCACGATCACGGGGCAGTTGCCGGGACACGAATTTCATCCCGACGACGACTTCGTGGTGCTGGAGGGTCGCGGCCAGCATCACGTCAAGGTGCTTGCCGCACCGGCTGGCGAGCAAGGCTGGGATGTCACATTCGCCGGGAAACGGTATGCGTTGCGCTCCACGTGGCAGTTCGGCAACCCGCTCTATCTCGGCACGCTGAACGGCACCCCGGTGTGCATGCAGGTGGAACGACGCAACCTGGTCTATCGCCTGTTCCACTGGGGTGTGCAGGCCGACCTGCGGGTGATGTCGGCGCGCACCGCCGAATTGCAGGCACTGATGCCGGTGAAGGCGCCGCCCGATACCTCGAAACTCCTGCTCTCGCCGATGCCCGGGCTGCTGACGCAGATTGCCGTCGTGGCCGGGCAGGAAGTCAAGGCCGGTGAAATCCTGGTGCGCATTGAAGCCATGAAAATGGAAAATGTGCTGAAAGCCGAACGCGATTGCGTGGTGGAAAAGCTCCTCGCCACAGCGGGCGAAAGTCTCGCCGTCGATCAACCCATCATCGCCTTCAAGTAATCAGGAAAGGCATTTCACCGCGGTAACACGGATCAAGCACCGATCGTCACACTGGCGAACGCCAGTGGGACGGCTTGTTCTGCGCACATTTAACCGCTTTTCGCCGTCTTGTCAGCGCCGACTTTTTGAGTGCCGGGCGCTCGGCCGCATCGCTTAACCGGCGATGCGCGTGAAGGCCTCGATGACTTCGGCCGGCGCCTGCACCAGCTCGATCAGCACGCCTTCGCCGGCAATCGGAAACTGCTCGTTGGCCTTGGGATGCAGGAAGGTGATGTCATAGCCGGCCGCCCCCTTGCGGATGCCGCCGGGGGCGAAGCGCACGCCCTGCGCCGTCAGCCAGTCCACAGCGCGCGGCAGATCGTCGATCCACAGACCGACATGATTCAGCGGTGGCTCATGCACAGCGGGTTTCCTGCCGGCGTCGAGCGGCTGCATCAGATCGACTTCGACCTTGAACGGGCCGCTGCCGAGGGTGGTGATGGCTTCGTCGACGTTTTCTTTTTCACTGACGAAATGGCCGCTGACCTGCAAGCCGAACATATCCACCCATAGCCTGGCAAGACGCTCGCGCGAGGGCCCGCCAACGGCGATTTGCTGGATACCGAGAACCTTGAATGGGCGTGTCATATTTTTCCTTGTTTATGCTTGATGGATTCCGCAATGCGAGCAAGCAGTTCGTCTTCGTCGTAGGGCTTGCCGAGGTAGTGATTGACGCCGAGTTCCATGGCATGGCTGCGGTGTTTTTCGGCCGTGCGCGAAGTAATCATGACGATGGGAACGTGCCGCAGACGTTCGTCGGCGCGCACATGCCGCGTCAGGTCGAAACCGTCCATGCGCGGCATTTCGATATCGACCAGCATTACGTCCGGCAGCTCCTCGGCCAGTTGCTCCAGCGCATCGACACCGTCCTTGGCAGTCAACACCCGGTAACCCTGCCGCATCAGCAGACGACCAGTAATCTTGCGCACGGTGAGGGAGTCATCCACCACCATGACGGTAGCGATGGCGGCAGCGGCTTCATCTGGCGCGGCGGGGATCGGCATCACTGCCGTTGCTGTCATGGCGGTCGTTGCCGACAAGCTGCGTTCGGCGGCATGAGCCAGCAGGGCGACCGGGTTGACGATGAAGACGATTTCGCCGTCGGCCAGCACCGTGGCGCCGATCAGGCCCGGCACCCGTGCCAGTTGCGGGCCAATAGGCTTGACCACGATTTCCTGATTACCGGAAAGGCCATCGACTTCCAGTGCCACGACACCGGTACCGCCCCGTATCTGCAGCACCCAAGTGCGTCGTGCCGGCGGTGGCGGCGGTGCATCATCACCAAGCAGTTGTGGCAGATATTGCCAGGGGTAATGCGTTCCCTGCCAGTCCAGCCCCCCCATCGCACGCACGGTGGCAATGGCATCAGCCTTGAGTTCGCTGGCCTGCTCTACCATGGCTGAAGGAATGGCGAACTGGCGATGTCCCACCCGCACCAGCAGCGCTTGTGTCACGGCCAGAGTCAGGGGTAGCGTCAGACGAAAGGTGGTGCCTGCTCCGGGCGCCGAGAGGATGTCGATGCGCCCACCCAGGGCGGTGGTTTCGTTTTTCACCACGTCCATGCCGACGCCACGTCCGGCCAGCGCTGTTACCTCGTCCGCCGTGGAAAAGCCGGGCTGGAAGATCAGTTGCGTCAGTGCGGCCTCCGTCGCGGCGGAGGCCATATCGCGCGGTAGCAGACCACGTTCGACGGCACGCTGGCGAATCTTGGAAAAATCAAGGCCGGCGCCGTCATCGGTAATGCTGATGACAATTTCATTGCCTTCCTGTGCCAGCGACAGGGTGATCTGGCCAATCGCCGGCTTGCCGGCGGCACGGCGGCGCGGCGCCTCCTCGATGCCGTGCGCCACGCTGTTGCGCAGCAGGTGTTCGAGCGGCCCGGCCATCTTTTCCAGTACCGAACGGTCCATTTCGAGCTGACCATGGCGAAGGTCCAGGTTGACCCGCTTGCCGACCTCCTTCGCCGCCTGCCGCACCACCCGGTACAGACGTTCGGCGAGGCTGTCAAAAGGCACCATGCGCGCGCTCATCAGTCGCTGCGACAAGTCGCGGTTGAGGCGCGCCTGGGCCGCAAGCGCGGCATTGGCATGATCGAGATTGAGCAGCAGGTTATGCTGGACGGTATCGACGTCGCTGACGCTCTCGGCCATCATCCGGGTCACTTCCTGGAAGCGGGTGAACCGGTCAAACTCGAGCGGATCGAACACCTGCCCCTGCTCGATGGCGAGTGCCTGACGCGACTGCATCTGCAACTCTGCCTGGATTTCAACCTCGCGCAACTGACTGCGCAACCGCAGCACGTTCTCCGTCAGGTCGAGCAACGAGGCCTTGATTTCACGCATCTCGCCTTCGATGCGGGCGCGGGCAATCGCAATTTCACCCGCCTCGTTAACCCACTGATCGACCTGCGCGGCACGTACCCGCAACTGCGCCTGGGTAGCGTCAGACACTCGTCCGTGGTCGGCCGGTCCTGCCAGCCTGATCGCAGCCGCACCAGCCAGAGGCTGGGGCGGCGCGGTGGCGACAGTCGTCGTGACCGTCTCGGCTTGCGGGTGACGCAAGCGTTCGATCAGCCCTGCAGCGCGGTCATAAGATGCCTCCAGGGAGTCGATCACTGTCGATGCCCCCGTCCTCCCTGCCGCGACATCTTCGATCCGGGTTTCCATCGCATGCAGCAGCTCGCCGCAAGCCATGGCGCCGGCCATGCGTGCACTGCCTTTCAGCGTGTGCAGTGCGCGCGTCAGCGCCTGGAGAGGATCGCTCTCCTCAGGCGCGTCACGCCAGGCCCGCAACAACTCGCCGATGCTGTTCATCAACTCGACACTTTCGTCGAGGAACAAGGGCAATAACTGGGCATCGATTTCATCTTCGATCCGCAGCGCCCGACGCTCCACCTCGGGAGCAACGGTTTCCGGCATGGCCTCGGCCACTGCCTTGTCAGGGATTTCGGCCGGGATTTCACTCGGGGTTTCCTGCACTGTTGCCGATGCAGTTTCTTCCTGCACCCCGGCCGGCGTCGCCTCCGGGGTCTCGGTCGGTATTTCAGGTGCCACCTCGATCGGGGCCGGCGACATGGCGGCAAGTGCGCCAGCAAGCTTGGCTTCTTCACCTGGCATACGACGCTCGGCGATGGCGCCCAGCATGCCTTCCAGCGCACCGGCACAACGGGCAAAGATGAAACGCTGGTCGTCATCCGGCACCATCTCGAGTTGGGCGAACCGCAGCAGCGCAGCCTCCAGTGCATGCGCCAGATGATGGACCGGCAGAAACCCGGTCGCCGCAGAAATGCTGGCCATGGTATGCGCAGCGCGAATCACTTCGTCACCGGGTACGCCTTCGTGACCGAGCTGCGCCTGCAATACGGCGACATGGCCACGGGTTTCCTCCAGATACATGCCATAGAGCGCAGGCGCCACCTCAACCTCGCCCACCCGTACTGGCGCCGGTTCAGGGAAATCGAATACCTCGGCGGAAACCACAGGCACACCGGCCTGCGCTGCTGCCACGTCCGCTGTTGCGGTTGGCTCGGGTACGGGCGGTTCGACAAAAGTCGGCGCTGGCGGAACGGCGGGTTCTGCGGCAACGGCTTCGCCACGCAGTGCCGCACACTGCCGCGACAGCTCACCGGCCTCAAGATGACTGCCGCCACCCTGCTCGAGTTGCTGCACCCAGGTGCGGAAAACCTCTGCCGCCCTATCCAGCATGGCGAGCAATCCGGCAGTGCCATCGCGGGCTTCGTCAAGCCAGCGGTTCAGCACCTGCTCGACATCCCATGCCACCTCACCCAGTTCGGCAAGGCCCACCATGCGGCCGCTGCCTTTCAGGGTGTGGAAGCTGCGGCGCAGCACCGCCAGGATGGCCTGATCGTGTGGCGCGCTGTGCGCTTGCGGCAGATGTTCGTCGATGGTGGCGAGTACTTCGTGCGCTTCCTCGATGAAAATTCCGAGCAATTCGGCGTCAAGTTCATCGGCGCTGGCTTCAACCAGGCGCGCGGCTTCAGCGGACGGCGGAGGTGTCTCGGGCGGCGCCAGAACATCCGGCGTCGGTTCGGCCGGCAGTTCAAGACCGCTCTCGGCGTATCGCTCGGCGCCTTCGGGGGACACTGGCGAGGCAGCGACCTCGGCTTCAGCCACCATCTCAAGCGCGGGGGACGGAGTTGGCGGGGCAAGGATGGCATCGATATCGGCGGGGCCGAGTTGCAGTTTCGCGACAAAGAAACCAATCGCAGCCAGCTTCTCGGCGACAGCCTCGAATTCACCCGGTTGCGGGACATGGCCCGGCTCGGTAAAGCGCTGAATCGCCACGCCGCATTCGGCCAGCAAACTGGCCGCCCGGTCTTCACCGAGCACCGCCAGTGCGCCCTCGACCTGACGGATCGGTTGTTGCAGTGCCGGCAGTGTCGGCTTGCGTGAGGGATCGCGAAAGAAGGCATCCAGCGTCTGCTCGATGACACCCAGATTGGTGCGTATTTCGCGTACCACCGATTCCATTAGCAGGCGTTCCTGCGCCCGCCGTGACATGGCATCGAGACGAGGAAGCTCGAGGACAGCGAGCGCATCACCACGCGTCAAGGCGTCGAGACGCCCGGCAACGATATCCACCAGCTCGGTGAAGTCCTTGCCCAGCGTGGCAAAATTATCCAGCGCGGTTTCCGCCAGCAGCAACGCTGTCGCCATCTCCAGCGCCAGGATATCGCTGTGACGCGTTGGGTCGCGACGCAACAGATCGGCCTGCTGGCGAATGGCGTCGATCAGGCGCCGGTAGCTTGGCTGATCAGCCGCTGCGGCCTCTTCGCCCATTTTTATGACCCGCTCGTGGAACGGCGGCAAGGCGGCGACTGTCCCAGCCGACAGGCGATTCCAGTCGTCCTTGGCGGCCGCAAGCAATTCCCGCAGGCGACGAATATGCGGTTCCCGACCTTGCGACGGCATAAGGTCGGGTATCGAGCCATCGAGCCGGTACGCAGCGCGCACCACAGCCAATGCGGCGTGGCCGTGGGTGGCAGTGGCTGCAAGGTATAGGGCCTCGCGCAGCAAGGCATCGGACGTTACCTCGGTACCCTCGATCAGTTTTTTGATCCGGGCCGCCAGGCGCAAAAGAAACCTCTTGGCCTCGTCGGCGTCGGGCAAACCCTCCGCCCCCAGTGCATCGAGTACGCCCAGCGCAACCCACCACAACGCGCGGGCGCCCGGCGCCTGGCGCGTCGTCTCGATCATGGTGAGCGAGGCCTTCATCTCGCTGACCCCTTTGACATCGCCCTTGATCCACTTCACCAGGCCGCGTTCGAAACCCAAGCGCGCTGCCTTGAGGCGCGCCAGCAGTGCCTCGGGTAGCATCGGCGTCAACTCCCGCTCGCGTTTGGGCGGGCGCTGGGTCAGGTCGGGAAAGAAAAATTCGGCCGGGCCCGGAGCCGGCAAGCCCCGCGCCAGGATCAAACTGCGATAGGCCGGAAAAAGTTTCAGCGGCTGGTGCGCGCCGCCAGCCATCAAATCGTCCAGATAAGTCCGCAGGGCGCCCAGTCCATCTTCTATCACATGAATGAGCGCCGCCCGTTCCGCTACCGAGGCCTCGTCCAGTGTCGCCAGTGCCGTCTCGATCGCCTGAGAAAATTCAATGACGCCTTCGAGCCCCACCACGACCAGAGCGCCATGCGCCTGATGCAGGCTGGCACGCGCCTGTTTCAGTATTGCATTGTCCGGATTACCCGCATAAGCAGCCAGTTCACTGGCAACACGTTCCAGGGAAAGGTCAATTTCACCTTTAACCCAGGACAGCGGGCCAATATCGAGATCAATAGCCATGGAAGCGCAGATTTACACCTTGAAGCCAGCAACCGAACCCTTGAGCTCGGTAGCCAGCGCGGCCAGTTCGGCGACGGAACGGGCGGTCTGTTGCGTGCCGGCCGTGGTCTGGTCGGTAATTTCGAGAATGCTTTTCATCGAAACTGCTACCTCGGTGGCAGTTTTCGCCTGGGTTTGCGTAGCCCCGGCAATGGTCATCACGCGCTGCGCAAGATCCTGTGACACGCTGGAAATTTCAGCCAGCGACTGGCCGGCCGCATCCGACCGCTTGGTGCCTTCAACCACCCCTTGAGTCGACTTTTCCATGGCCGCCACGGCATCGTGGGTATCGGTCTGAATCGTCTTGACCAGCGCCGCAATCTGCTTGGTCGCCCCGGCGGAACGCTCCGCCAGCCGTTGCACTTCCTCGGCCACCACGGAGAAGCCGCGCCCGGCTTCACCTGCAGAGGCAGCCTGAATGGCGGCATTCAGGGCCAGCACGTTGGTCTGCTCGGTAATGTCGGAAATCAGCTCGACGATTTCGCCGATCTCTTGCGAAGATTCACCCAATCGCTTGATCCGCTTGGAGGTTTCCTGAATCTGGCCGCGAATTTCATTCATGCCGGAAATCGAGTCTGCCACGGCGCTTGCACCTCTTTGCGCCGCATCAACCGAAGCCAGTGCCACCTGCGCCGACTCCTGCGCCGAGACCGACACGGCGCCCATCGAGTCGGCAGTTGCCAGCACACTGCTGCTGACCTGCCGGATCTCGTTTGCCTGCGTCTCGGTAGCGGCCAGCAACTCGCGCGAAATGATCTGCGCCTGATCGGTCGTATGGGTAACCCGTTCGGCGGCATCGTTCAAGCGCCGCACCAGCGTCGCCAGTTCCTCGATGGCGAAATTCACCGAGTCGGCGATCGCGCCGGTAATGTCCTCTGTGACCGTCGTGCGCACGGTCAAGTCACCGTCGGCCAGATCGCTCATTTCATTCAGCAACCGCAAAATGGCGTTCTGCGTCACCTCTTTCTCTGCTTCGGCCTGGCGCCGCTGGCTCTCGGCCTCTTCGCGGCGGTGCGCGGCATCGCTATTGTAGAGCAGCACCATGATGACCAATATGCCCAATGCCAGCGAGCCGAAGAACGGCGCAGCGGCGACCACGATTTCGAGCGTGACGAACTCGCGCTGGTAGGCGGCAACCAGATCATCCACCGCCGGCGCCAGGTCTTTCGCCCCCTTTTCCAGCTTGACCCCCGCAGCATGCGCCTTGGCCAGGGGCCGGATATCGGCCGGCAGTGCGGCGGTCGCTTCCTGCAAAGCGGTCAGCCCCTTGGCCAGAGCACTTCCGGCAGGAGCCAGTTCTCGTGCGGTAGCGATATCCCGCGCCAGTTGCAGAACGGCAAGCTCGTCAAGCTCGGAACTCAAGGCGAGCTGGGACGCGGTACGCAAAATGCGTTCGGTCAGATAGGGCAGGCGCCCTCCCGCCGCCTCCGCAGCGGCGGTCAGCGCCGGGCCGCGGCTTACAGCTTCATTGACCAGGCGTCCGAGCGCCACCAGAGGTTTTTCCTGTGCCAGCACCTGGGCCACCAAGGCATCCTGCGCAGTCCAGATATTGCGCAGATTGCCCAAGGCGAGCTGCGATTGGACGCTGGTGGGCGGCACACTCACGCCCTCGACTTCACCGCCGTTGGCGAGACGCTCGAGCAACAGGTTGAAACGATTGCGTCCTTCCGCCAGTTCGACAAAACTGCGCATCTCACCCCGTTGCGCGTTTTGTGCCGCTCTCGGTATCTGTTGCGCCAGCGGCTGCAACTGACTGGTCACTTTAGCGTAGATCGTGGCCTTCCCGCTGTTCTGCACCTGTACATAAGCGGCGGTCACTGCCAGCAGCATACTGACCGCAAAAGCCACGCCAAGAACGCGAAACTGTTGATCGAGAGTGAATCCGCTGCCAAGCTTCGGCGGAAGAGTCAGAGGCGTCTCGACAACCGGAACATCGGCGCTGCGGTTTTTGAACGGTAAGTTGAGATTGAAGGCCATGGTTTATCTTCTGCAAGAAGTCAGTCAATGAAGAAATCAAAGAGCGATGTCGAGCCAGCCCGGGGTGACGAGCAGCGCCGGAATATCGAGCAGCGTCCAGTGCCCGCCTTCCGCATCGGAAAACCGCGCACCCTGCCAGAGCGCCGCCTCATCCGTGACCGGTGCTGCATCGTCGTTCAGCTCCAGCGGCATGGGGCATTGCTCCGCGAAACCCCGGTTCCGCCCGGTGCCGGCTTCGGCTGCCGGCGCAAAGGCAGCCATTGCGCGCAGACCCAAAGTGCGCTCAACCAGCAGGGCGCTGTTGTTGCCGTGCCGGGCACCGATCAGCAACAGGCGCGCCTGCGCATTGCGCGGCGTGGGCAGGCCGCCACGCCAGGCCGCAAAATCCACCACGCTGTAGAGCGCGCCACGAATGTTGGCGACACCGGCAAACCACGACCGGGTGAGCGGCGCCGGCGTCAGCGGAGGCAACGGCACCACTTCTCCCGACTCGGCCAGATCGATCAGCCAGCGACGCCCGCCGGGCAAATCATCAGTGCCCGACTCCACCGCCAGCAGCGACTGTCCGAGTTCGCCGCGCTCGGCCTGCGCCAGGCGCGCAGACAGGTTCTCCTGGAATTCGCGGCGATTGAGACGACCCATGAGCGCCTCCCGCCCCTTACCCGAGCGCCACGATCTTGGCCAGCAAGACCGGCCCATCGACCGGTTTGGTGACATAGTCCAGCGCGCCCTGGCGCAGACCCCACACTTTGTCGGTCTCCTGGCTTTTTGTGGTGCACATGATCACTGGAATAGCTTTTGTCGCTTCATCCCGCGATAGCGAGCGGGTCGCCTGGAAGCCATTCATTCCCGGCATCACGACATCCATCAGGATGAGGTCGGGGTGAAGCTGCTTTGCCCGCTCGATACCTTCCTCGCCATTCTCGGCGGTCATGATCTCAAAACCACCGGCCGCAAGAATCTGGGTCAGCAACAGGCGCTCGGTAGGTGAATCATCAACGATGAGTATTCTCTTGATGGGCACGATCACTTCTTCTCCACTGTATGGGCGGCCACCGTTTTCAGCAGGGCATCCTTGGTAAACGGTTTGGTCAGGTATTCGTCCGAACCGACCATGCGGCCGCGCGCGCGATCGAACAATCCATCCTTGGAGGACAGCATGATCACTGGCGTGGCTGCGAATTTCGGGTTTTTCTTGATCAATGAACAGGTCTGGTAGCCGTCCAGCCGTGGCATCAGGATGTCACAGAAAATCACATCCGGCTGATGGTCGTTGATTTTTGCCAGCGCATCAAAGCCATCTTCGGCGAGCATTACGCGCGCACCGGCCTGTAACAGAAAAATTTCCGCGCTCTTGCGAATGGTGTTCGAATCATCAATCACCATGACCTTGATGTCTGCCAGCAAAGGGGACTCGCTCACGTTTTTTGTCTATCTTCTATTGGTCTTCTGACTGGTTATCGGCTTGCACCGGCATCATAGCTGGAATTCGACCATTTCAAAGTCTTCCTTGCGCGCACCGCATTCGAGGCAGGCCCAGTTGGGGGGTACATCTTCCCAGCGGGTTTCAGGCGGAATACCTTCTTCCGGCAAGCCGCGGGCTTCGTCATAAATGAAACCACAGACGAGACACATCAAGGTGCGGTAAGGCGGTTCGATCGTCATATCACAGCGTTGGGTTAGAATCAGCAGCATATTAACCCAAGCCGCCTGATGCTGTCGTCCGCCCTGTCAGCAAGTTCGTGGGGCGGTCGCAGCCAAAGCCATGACCGCCACGCCACCCACTAATGACGCGCCACCCATCGTGCTGGTTTTCGCCGCCTCCGATCCCACCGGTGGAGCCGGCCTGCAGGCTGACATCCTCACGCTGGCCAGCCTCGGCTGCCACCCGCTCTCGGTAGTGACGGCGATCACCGTGCAGGACACCGCCGGCGTCGAAGGCATCCTGCCGATCGATGCCGAATGGGTCGCCGACCAGGCGCGTACCTTGCTGGAAGACATGCCGGTGGCGGCGTTCAAGATCGGCATGCCGGGCAGTGTCGAAAGCATTGCAGCCATCGCCGAGGTGATCGCAGACTATCCGGACATTCCCGTCATCCTCGACCCGGTGCTGGCGTCGGGGCGAGGCGACGCCTTCGCCGACGAAGAAATGATCGAAGCCCTGATCGGCCTGTTGCTGCCGCAAACCACGCTGATCACACCCAACAGCCTCGAAGCCCGGCGCCTGGCGCAGGAAGCCCGGGAGGAAGCGGATGCCGGGGATGCGGCGCACTCCGATGACCTGGCCCATTGCGCGCACCAGTTGATTGCACTGGGTTGCGAGTATGTCTTGATTACCGGCACACATGAGGGCACACCCCAGGTCATCAACACACTCTATGGCAGCCACGGCGTGATCCGCACCGACCGCTGGGAACGCCTGCCCGGCAGCTATCATGGCTCTGGCTGCACCCTGGCTTCGGCCATTGCCGCCCACCTCGCCAATGGCATCGACATGACGGAAGCCATTCGGGGCGCACAGGAATATACTTGGCATACCCTTGCGGCGGGATTCCGCCCCGGCATGGGGCAATTTATCCCTGATCGCATGTTTTGGTCGCAGGAAGATGAGGAGGAGGTGGATAACACATGAATTCCAATAAGCCATCCCGACATTCCAGCGCCAACCGACTGCACGGCTTGTATGCCATTACCCAGGATGACCTGTTGCTGCCCCGGCTTTCCGCACTGGTAAGCGCGGCACTGGAGGGCGGCGCGAGCCTGGTGCAATACCGCAACAAGACAGCCACACGACCCTTGCGCCGCGCCCAGGCCGCCGACCTGTTGCGCATCTGCCGCGCTGCCGGGGCCCGGCTCATCATCAACGATGACGTCTGGCTGGCCGTCGAAATCGGCGCCGACGGCGCCCATATCAGCCGCGAGGATGCCCCCGGCGGTTCATTCAAGGCCGCCCGCGAGGCGCTGGGACCCAAACGCATTCTTGGCATTTCCTGCCACAACGACCTCACCTGCGCCGAAGAAGCCGCTGCTGCCGGCGCCGACTATCTTGCCTTCGGCCGGGTCTTTGCCTCGACCACCAAACCCCACGCGGCGCAAGTGACACTCGACCTCCTGACCGAAGCCAAGCGGCGTTTCAGCCTGCCCATCGTCGCCATCGGCGGCATCACCCTAGGCAATGCGCCCGGCGTACTGGCTACCGGTGTCGATCTCATCGCCGTCGCCAGCGATCTCTTCGATGCAATGGACATCCGGACCCGCGCCGAGAACTACAGCAAACTTTTTCAAACGCATGGGCAGGGTGACGCAACCAAAACCCGGGAAACCGGTCGCCTGGCTCCACAGAAAAAAGCCGCCCCCTGAGCCTGTCTTTCCTGGCCTGTTCAGCATCACGGCAACTCGCCCGATTTAGCCCGATCCTTCTTTCATGACCCATAACACTGAACTCTTCGCTCGCGCTCAAGGCGTGATTCCCGGCGGCGTCAATTCACCGGTGCGCGCCTTCCGTTCGGTCGGTGGTACGCCGCCCTTTATCACCAGTGGCGCAGGCGCCCGCATCCGGGATGCCGACGGCAAGAGTTACATCGACTATGTCGGTTCCTGGGGCCCGCTGATTCTTGGCCATGCCGATCCGGACACGGTGCGTACGGTACAGCAAGCCGCCGCCCGCGGACTGTCCTTCGGTGCGCCGACGGCAGGCGAAATCGAGCTGGCCGAACTTCTGACACGCCTGGTGCCGAGCATGGAGATGGTGCGTCTGGTTTCTTCCGGCACCGAAGCCACGATGAGCGCGATCCGCCTGGCGCGCGGCCACACCGGACGCGACACGCTGATCAAGTTCGAGGGCTGCTATCACGGCCACAGCGACAGCCTGCTGGTAAAGGCCGGCTCCGGCATGCTGACCTTCGGCAATCCATCGTCCGCCGGCGTGCCCGCCGATCTCGCGCGGCATACACTGGTACTCGGCTACAACGACGTCGGGGCGCTGCGTGAGGCCTTCGCCCGCAGCGGCGACACGATTGCCGGCGTCATCATCGAGCCGGTGGCCGGCAACATGAACCTGGTCGCGCCCGCGCCAGACTTCCTCGCCACCCTGCGCGAGCTGTGCACCCGGCATGGCGCGGTGCTGATTTTCGATGAGGTGATGACCGGCTTTCGCGTTGGCCTGACCTCGGCACAAGGGCTCTACGGCATCACACCCGACCTGTCCACCTTCGGCAAGGTCGTTGGTGGCGGCCTGCCGCTCGGCGCCTTCGGCGGGCGGCGCGAGATCATGGAAAAAGTTGCGCCGCTCGGCCCGGTGTACCAGGCCGGCACGCTCTCCGGCAATCCGCTGTCGGTCGCCGCCGGTTTGACGACGCTGAAGAAAGTACAAGCAGCGGGCTTCTACGAAGCGCTGGCGGACACGGCCCGCCGTTTCACCGAAGGACTCTGTGCGGCGGCGCAGCGCCACGGTATTCCGTTTTCCGCGCAAGCCGTGGGCGGCATGTTCGGCCTTTATTTCGCTGCCACGCCGCCGAGGAATTACGCCGAAGTCATGGCCATGGATGTCGTCGCCTTCAACCGGTTTTTCCACGCCATGCTCGAAGCCGGCGTCTATCTTGCACCGTCGGCCTTTGAGGCCGGCTTCGTCTCCGCCGCGCATACGCCGGCTGACATCGAGGCGACACTCGCCGCAGCGGACAAGGCTTTTTCGATGCTGGCCAAGTAAAAAGTCGGCGCTGGCGAGACGGCGACCGGACTGCGTTTTACCTCAGCGCAGCCAGCCCTTGCGGCGGAAATAGGCGAATGGCACGGCCACCGAAACCACCATCAGGGCAATCGAGAACGGATAGCCAAAGGACCAGTCGAGCTCGGGCATGGCCCTGAAATTCATGCCATAGACGCTGGCAATCAGCGTCGGCGGCAACAGCCCGACCGAGGCCACGGAGAATATCTTGATGATCTTGTTCTGGTTGATGTTGATGAAACCGACCGTGGCATCCATCAGGAAGTTGATCTTGTTGAAGATGAAGGCCGTGTGGCCGTCGAGCGAGTCGATGTCGCGCAGGATCTGTCGCGCATCCTCATGCTGGTTGGCCGCCAGCAGCCGCCCGCGCATCAGGAATGACAGCGCCCGCCGCGTGTCGAGCACATTGCGCCGGATGCGGCCGTTGAGGTCCTCCTCGCGGGCGATGTCGGCGAGGATCGACGCCGCCTCGGCATCGGTCACATCAGTGGACAGCACCTTGCGGCCGACAGCCTCGAGGCCGGCGTAAACCTCTTCCAGCGCATCGGCGGAATATTCGACATCGGCGGCATACAGGTCAAGCAGCACATCCTTGCCATCGGAAACATAGCCGGGCTGGATGCGCGCACGCAGACGTTGCAGGCGGAACACCGGCAGCTCTTCGTCGCGTACCGAGAACAGGATGTTCCGGTGCAGCATGAAGGCCACCGCAACGTTGCGCGATTCGTCTTCCTTGTCGAGCAGGAAGGCCGAGTGCAGATGCACCTCGCCGTTGTCCTCGATATAGAACCGCGCCGATTCCTCGAGATCGGAAATATCATCGGTATCCGGCAGGGCGAGGCCGAAAATTTCCTTGACCCAGGCGCGTTCCGCTTTTGACGGCGCGATCAAATCGACCCAGATCGGCGTGGTCGCGGCCAGTTCGGTCTTGCTCGAAATCGGCACCTGGCGCAGACGGCCGTTGTCCAGCTCGAAGGCATTGAGCACCACGGGTTTACGCTGCAACGGCTGCGTCGCGGCCAGCGTCTCGCGCACCGCGTCGGACAGCTCGTCGAGAATTTCATCCCCGCGTTCACGCGCCACCAGTTCCCAGACCAGCAGGCTTTCATCCTGCGGCAAGGCCTCGAGAATACGGGCAACGATGGCCGCCGGAAACTGCGCCAGCTTGTCACGCAAGGCCGCCAGATGCTGCTTATGCACCAGGTTCTCGACCAGATCATGACGCGGCATGTCCTGCCGATGCACCAGCCCTTCGACACGCTTTTGCTGTGCCAGCAAGGTCTGTACTTCGCGCAGATTGTCCTCCACGTCGGCGGGATCCATAGCGTCTTGATCGGGCAAGAGTTGATCGTCAGAAGGCGGTGTCATGGTGACATTCCGTAGCAAACCGCTGGGCAAAACTGCAAGAAGCGGCAAAGGCTGCCATTGTAGCCTTGCCGCATCGGCATGGCTGCTCTTACCGTGGCGCCCTCAACGCGGCACTTCGACATCCGCCATCCGGCCCAGAATCAATTGCGTGCGCCCGTTGATGTACGCGGAGTACGGATTTTTTTCATAGCGGCGTGGCGCCGGCAGCATCACCGCCAGACGGGCGGCCTGGGCGGCGTTGAGCTGGCCGGCCGACACGCCGAAATAATGCCGTGCGGCCGCCTCCGCGCCGAAAATTCCCTCGCCCCACTCTACCTCATTCAGATACACCTCGAGGATGCGCGGCTTGTCCCACAACAGTTCCAGCCACAGCGTGATGATCGCCTCCTCGCCTTTTCTCAGCACCGAGCGGCTGGGCGAGAGCAGCAGGTTCTTCGCCAGTTGCTGCGAGATGGTCGAGCCGCCGGCCACGACACGGCCCTTGCGCCGATTTTTTTCCAGCGCCTTCTGCATGCCCTCCCAGTCGAAGCCCTCGTGATCGATGAAACGGTCATCCTCGGCGGCAATCACGGCACGCTTCAACTGGACGGAAATTTTCTCGTAGGGCACCCATATCCGTTTCAGTTCCGCCTGCGGATTCTTCTGCCGCAGTTCATGCAGCCGCTGGCTCTGGAAACTGGTGATGCCGGGATCGACCCATTTCCACCACACCACCCAGCCCACGTACCAACCCTGCCACAGCAGCAGCAGGCCAAAGGTCCAGGCCAGGCCGAGTTTCAGCCAGCGCGGCGCCGGCCTCATGCGCTCTGCAAGGAGGCAAGCACGGCCGCCAGCACCGGCGCGGTCTGCGGCCGCACGCCGCGCCAGACGCAGAACGCTTCCGCCGCCTGCTCCAGCAACATGCCGAGGCCGTCGGCGACCCGCACGCCAGCAGCGCGTGCCGCCCGCATGAAGGGCGTCTCGCGACCATAGAGCATTTCGTAGGCCAGGGCATCCGCTGAAAAAGTCGGCGCTGGCAACACGGCGTCGGAGAGTCCGGCGGAGGTCGCATTGATGACCAGATCGAACGTCTGGTTCGCCAGCGCGTCAAACCCGCCGCCGCTGACACCGAACGCGTCCGCCAGCTGCTGCGCCTTGTCCGGGGTGCGGTTGGCGATGAACAGCGTGGCCGGATTTTGTTCCAGCAGCGGCCGGATCACACCGCGCGCCGCGCCACCGGCGCCGAGCAGCAGAACGCGCCGCCCGGCCAGAGAAAAACCGAGATTCACCGCCAGATCGCGCACCAGTCCGGCGCCATCGGTATTGTCGCCATGAATCTCCGCACCATTGAAGCTCAGGGTGTTCACTGCACCCGCGGCGGCGGCGCGGGGCGTGATTTTGTTCGCCAGGGCAAAGGCTTCCAGCTTGAAGGGCACCGTGACATTCGCCCCGCGCCCGCCAGCTGCGATGAAAGCCATCACTGCCGGGGCAAAGCCATCCAGCGGCGGGCAAATCGCTTCGTAGCGCAGATCCTGCCCGGTCTGCGCGGCGAACAGCGCATGAATCCTCGGCGACAGACTGTGGCTCACGGGGTGGCCGAATACGGCGTAGCGGTCAGTCATTTTGCCTCGACGCCGGCATAGCCGCGATACCACTCGACGAAACGGCGTACGCCTTCCTGCACCGGCGTTGCCGGGGCAAAACCGGTGATGCGGCGCAGTTCGGCGGTATCGGCGCTGGTGGCCGGCACGTCGCCATCCTGCAGCGGCAGGAAGTTCCTTTGCGCGGTCTTGCCCAGCGCCGCTTCCAGCGCCTCGATGTAGGCCATCAGCTCGACCGGCTGATGATTGCCGATGTTGAACACGCGCCACGGCGCCCAGCTTGCCGCCGGATCGGGATGCGTCTTGTCGAACGCCGGGTTCGCGGTCGGCGGCTGGTCGAGCACGCGCACCACGCCTTCGGCGATGTCGTCGATGTAGGTGAAGTCGCGCTGCATCCTGCCGTGATTGAAGACGTCGATCGGGCGGTCGTCGAGAATCGCGCGGGCGAATAAAAACAGCGCCATGTCGGGGCGTCCCCACGGCCCATAGACAGTGAAGAAGCGCAGCCCGGTCGTCGGCAGGCCAAAGAGGTGACTGTAGGTGTGGGCCATCAACTCGTTGGCTTTTTTCGTCGCGGCGTAGAGGCTGACCGGATGGTCGACATTGTCGTGCTCGGAGAACGGCATCTTCTCGTTGCCGCCATAGACGCTGGAACTGCTGGCATAGACCAGATGCTCGACGCCGTTGTAGCGGCAGCCCTCGAGGATGTTGGTGAAGCCGACGATGTTGCTGTCGATATAGGCATGCGGGTTTTGCAGCGAATAGCGTACGCCGGCCTGGGCCGCGAGGTTGATTACGCGCTGCGGTTTTTCCTTCGCGAACAGCTCGGCGATGCCGCTGCGGTCGGCAATGTCTATTTTGACGAAACGGAAATTCGGCTGCGCCAGCAAACGCGCCAGCCGCGCCTCTTTCAACGCGACGTCATAGTAATCGTTGAGGTTGTCGATGCCGATGACTTCATCGCCGCGCGCCAGCAGGCGCTCGCAGACATGCATGCCGATGAATCCGGCTGCGCCGGTGAGGAGGATTTTCATTGTGCCGGGGAACGGAGTCGCAGGGAAAACGCCATTTTACTTGGCGGCGGAACGCTGCGCATGCAGCATTTTTGCGTATTTGGCGAAGCTCGCGCCGCAGCCGATGAGGATATGCACCAGTCCCGGCACGCCATCGAGAAAACCGCGCCGGAACAGATAGAACTTGACGAAGCGCAGCAGCGGCGAGAGCACCAGTTGCGCGGTTGTCGCCCGCCTGCCGGCGGCCAGCGCGGTCTCCGCCGCCAGCGTCGAATAACGGTTCTGCTTGGCCAGATAGTTTTCCAGCGACTCCGCCGACTCGTGCAGCAGATCGCCCTCCAGCGTGCCGACCGGGCCGTCGGCCAGTACCTTCTCATGCACCGCATCGTCCGACCAGCGCGCCCGGCGGCGGTCGAACAGGCGCAGGCTCCAATCGGGGTAGCCTTCGCCGTGACGCAGGTAGCGGCCCATGAAAAGGTTGCAGCGGGCGAAACGAAAGGCGCAAAAAGTCGGTGCGGGTAACACGGCGAACTGCGCAATGAGGGCATCTCGCAAGCGCTCACTCACCCGTTCGTCGGCATCGATGCACAACACCCAGTCATGAGCGGCATGTTCCACGGCGAACTGCTTCTGCGCGCCGAAGCCGCGCCAGGGCTCGTCGATCACCCGTGCGCCAAAGCGTCGCGCCAGTTCCTGCGAACCGTCCTCGCTACCGGAATCGACCACCACGATCTCGGCGCAAAACGCAAGGCTGGCGAGGCAGGCCGGCAACTCGCGCACGGCATTGCGCGTGATGAGGACGGCGGAAACTGGCAGCGGGGGCAGGGAGGGGGAGGCGGGCGGCAGCATTGGCGCGAGCTTATCATGAGCGCCGCGCCCGTATAATCTGGCACCCCATGCGCATTCTTCTCATCAAGACCTCGTCTCTTGGCGATGTCGTCCACAATCTGCCAGCGGCGACCGATCTGCGGGCAGCGTACCCCGAAGCCGTGATCGACTGGGTAGTGGAAGAGACGTTTGCCGCCATTCCACGGTTGCATCCGGGCATCGATCAAGTCATTCCCGTGGCGCTGCGACGCTGGCGCAAAACGCCGCTTGCCGCCGCCACCTGGCGCGAAGTCGCCGCCTTCCGCCGCACACTGGCGGCGCAGGCATATGACCTGATCATTGACACGCAAGGGCTCCTCAAGAGCGCGCTGCTCGCCCGCCTGGCGCAGGGTCTGCACTGCGGTTACGATGCCGCATCCGCCCGCGAAACGCTGGCCGCGCGGTTTTACGAGCGCACCTGTAGCGTACCGAAAACACTGCACGCCATCGCCCGCAACCGGCAACTGGCGGCGCTGGCGGCTGGCTACCCGCTGCCAGCGGGGGTCGATTACGGGATTGCCGCAGCGCTGCAGGGCGCCGAAAAAGTCGGCGCTGGTGAAACAACTGCGCTACAAGGCGGTCGAGCAAGAAACGCTCTCCTCGCCGTAGCGGATGGCAACACGGCGCTGCTTCTCACCGCCACCTCGCGCAGCGACAAGCTGTGGCCGGAAGACCGCTGGATCGCCCTCGGCCAGGCCTTGAGCCAGCGCGGGCTGACCTGCCTGTTGCCAGCCGGAACGGCGGCCGAGCGCGCCCGGGCAGCACGCCTGGCTGCCGCCATTCCCGCCGCTCGCGCCCTGCCACCGCTCAGCTTGCGCGCCCTGGCACAGGAACTCGCGGCGGCCCGGATCGTGATTGGCGTCGATACCGGCCTGGTGCATCTCGCCGCCGCGCTGGGACGGCCGACACTGGCGCTGTTCTGCGCCTCCGAGCCAACGCTCACCGGCGTGCTGGCTGGCTCGCAGAGCGGCACTGCAACCGATGCTCCGGCCATCAATCTCGGCCACCGCGGCGCCCCGCCGACGGTGGCCGAGGTACTGGCCCACGCCGAAGCCTGGCTCTGATGGCGCGCTTCCTCTACACCCTGTTCGCCTGCGCAATGCTGCCCTGGGCCCTGTTGCACCTGCTGTGGCGGGCGCGCCGGCAACCCGAGTATCTGCGCCACTGGCGCGAGCGCTTCGGCTTTTTCCCCGCCGTCGCGCCGCAGCCAGCGCGGCGCGTCCTTGCCGGAACTTTATGGCTGCACGCCGTCTCGGTCGGTGAAACCCGCGCCGCAGAACCGCTGGTGGCGGCCTTGCGCCAACGCTATCCCGACCATCGCATCCTGTTCACCCACATGACGCCCACCGGCCGCGCCACCTCCGAGGCGCTGTTCGGCGACCGCGTGGAACGCATCTACCTGCCCTACGACCTGCCCTGGGCGGTGCGCAGTTTCCTGCGCCGTTACCAGCCCGAACTGGGCCTCATCCTGGAGACCGAACTCTGGCCGAACCTGCTCGCCGCCTGCCGCGAGGCCAATGTGCCGGTGCTGCTGGTCAATGCCCGCCTCTCGGCGCGCTCGGCCGCGCGCTACGCCCGTTTCCCCGCACTGACGCGGGAGGCCTTGCACAACCTGAGCGCCATCGGTGCGCAAACGGTGGCCGATGCCGCACGCCTCGGTGCCCTCGGCGCCATCGCCGTCACCGTAACCGGCAACATGAAATTCGACATCGAACCGCCGCCGGCCCAGCTTGAACTGGCGCAGACATTTCGCGCCCGCTGCGGCCCCCGTCCGACATGGCTCGCCGCCAGCACACGCGAAGGCGAGGAAGCGCTGATCCTGGAGGCATGGAAAAAACTCGGCGCTGGTGAGACGGCGAAAAGCGTAGCAGACCCTCGCCCGCTGCTGATCATCGTGCCGCGTCATCCGCAGCGCTTTGACGCCGTCGCCAGGCTCGCGCAGGAGCGCGGCTTCCGTGTCCAGCGGCGCAGTGAAAATCAGGATATTGCAGCGACGACCGAAGTCCTCATCGGCGACAGCATGGGCGAAATGTTCGCCTGGTATGGCGCCGCCGACCTGGCCTTCATCGGTGGCAGCCTGAAGGATTTCGGCAGCCAGAACCTGATCGAAGCCGCTGCCGTCGGCACGCCGGTGCTGATCGGCCCCTCCACCTTCAACTTCGCCGACGCGGTGCGCGAGGCGCTGGCCTGCGGCGCCGCGAGTCCGGTGCAAGATGCCGACGATCTGGTGCGACAGGTGCTGGCGCTGCTGGCCGACCCCGCTGCCCGCGCCCGGATGGCTGCCGCCGGACGCGAATTTTCTGCGCATCACCGCGGCGCCACGGCACGCACACTGGCATTGATCGACCTGGAAAAAGCCGCCAGCGGCAAAACGGCGCGCAGCTGAAACCCGGCGCGGTTATGCAGGCACGCGTTCGCCGCTGCAGTCTTTGCTCTCTACCAGCGGCTTCCACAAATTCGTCACCCGGCATCCCTTTTCGTCACCCCGGTGCAGACTGGGCGACGGGAATGAAGGGGATCAAGGGCTTCCCGGGATTTACTCCAGCAGCGCGTTGATCGCGGCGATGTCCTCTTCGCCAAGAATTCCAGCGGCGGCTTTCAGGCGCAGCAGCGCGAGCAGGGTGTCGAGCCGGGCGCGTACCAGCTTTTGCCGCGTGTCGTAAAGCTGGCTCTGGGCATTGAGCACGTCGATGTTGATGCGCACGCCGACTTCATAGCCCAGCTTGTTCGAGTCCAGCGCCGACTGCGAGGAGGTCTGCGCCGCCTCCAGTGCCTTCACCTGCGCCAACCCCGAGGTAACGCCAAGATAGGTCTGGCGCGCGGCGAGCGCCGCCTGCCGGCGGGAATTTTCCAGATCGGCTGCCGCTTTTTCTTTCCGCGCCACCGCCTCGCGCCCCTTCGACATCGTGTAACCACCCGAAAACAGGGGAATCGAGAGTTGTACGCCGACCGTATGATTGTCGGCCTCATAGCCGCCGAAGAACGGGCTGTCGGCCACCGCGTTATGACTGCGGGTAGCGACCAGGTCGAGCGTCGGATAGTGGCCGGCACGCTGCCTTTCGATTTCGCGACTGGCGATTTCCAGTCCGGCCTGGGATGCCTGCACCGCCGGGCTGGAACTCTCGGCCATCTCCACCCACTTGCCAATGTCATTGGGTTGCGGCGCTCCCAGCGTCACGCCGGGTTTCAGGTTCTTCAGCCCCTCCGGCTCCTTGCCGAGCAGGGTACGCAGCATCTGCCGTCTGATTTCGAGCTCGCTCTGCGCGGCGATTTCCTGGGCACCGACCAGATCGAAGCGCGCCTGCGCCTCGTGCGTATCGGTGATGGTGGCGCTGCCCACTTCAAAATTGCGCTTCGCCGCTTCGAGCTGCTCGCTGATCGCGGCCTTTTGCGCCTGCGCTGTGACCAAGGCCTCCTGCGCGGAAAGCACATCGAAGTAGGCTTGCGTCACGCGCAAAGCCAGCTCCTGGCGCGCCTGGGCGAACTGCGCTTCGGCCTGGGCCACCGCCAGTTCGGACTGGGTGTAGGCCACCCAGTTCTGCCAGCGGAACAGGGGCTGGGTCAGTTGCGCGACCCAGCCGTTGCTGTTGTAGCGCTTGTCGATGTTGCCAGCCGGGCGCAGCTTGTAGTTTTCGCTGTTCCAGGTCGAATTGACGTTAACGCCGAGTGTCGGCAGCAGGCCAGCGCGCCCTTGCGGCAGGCTTTCGCGCCCGGCGTCGAGGCTGGCGCGCGCCGCAGCAAATTGCGGATCATTCGCCAAAGCATCGCGATAGACCGAAAGCAGGTCGGCTGCCTCCGCCCAGCCCGAAGCCAGTGCGGCGGCGATCAATAGGTAGACCCGGAAAATCCGGCAAACCCGCTTGTTCATTGCATTCTCCGCCCCGGTAATTTTACTTGTGTGGTCAATAGCGCGGCATGGCCGGATCGACGTCCTGCGCCCAGGCGGCGACACCGCCTTGCAGGTTGATCACACTGCCAAACCCCGCCTGCTCGAGAAACAAGCCGCTTTGAAAACTGCGCGCACCATGGTGACAAATGACGACCACATCCGCCTCGCGGTTCAGTTCGGCATAACGCGCCGGCACGCTGCGCATCGGCATCGAAACCGAACCGGGAATATGACAAGTAGCAAACTCCCACGGTTCGCGCACATCAAGCAGCAACGGCTGGGTGCGCTGCCCGTCGTCAAGCCACTGTTTGAGCTGGGTAGGGGAAAGTTGTTGCATCAGTCATCCAGGAGATAGGAACAGCGGGTATGACGCTCAGAATTCGAAATCCGGCTCGGGTTCGGCGCCGCGCAGAAAACCAACTTCAGTCTCGAACAATGCCGTACTGCGAACATGTTCACCGCTACGTTGAAACAGCATGGCCTGCATCGTTGGCGGCGTTCCAACCACGGCAAACAAGCGGCCGCCAGGCTTCAATTGATCAAGCAGAATCTTTGGCACGGCGCGGACACCACCCGAAACCATGATGGCGTCGAAAGGCGCATGGGCAGGCAGACCGGCAAGGCCATTTCCAGGCTCGACATGCACATTGAACACGCTGGCGCGTTGCAGGTTGGCACGGGCCAGGGTTGCCAGCTCCGGCTCGATTTCGAACGAATACACGTGATCGGCATGCGCACCCAGCAGTGCCGCCATGTAGCCCGAGCCGGCGCCGATTTCCAGCACGTTCTCATGCCGCCGCATGGCCAGCGCCTGCAATGCGCGCGCCTCGAGCAAGGGCGAAAACATGGCCGCGCCATGGCCCAGCGGCAGTTCCGTCTCGGCAAACGCCAGGTGACGCCACGCCGGCGGCACGAAATCCTCGCGTTTGACCACCGCGAGTGCCTCCAGCACATCCGCGTCCAGCACGCGCGCCGGACGAAGCTGTTGTTCGATCATGTTGAAACGGGCTTGTTCGATATTCATCACAGTTCCAATATTAGCATAATCTGATTAAATCCATCCTGCCGCCTGCGCCAACCGCAATTCTACGCCGGGACGGGGGCCTTGACCCTGAACCAGGCCGCATACAACGCCGGCAGAAAGATGCAGGTGAGCACCGTGGCCACAATCAGCCCGCCCATGATGGCAATGGCCATCGGCCCCCAGAACGCCTGGCGGGTCAACGGTGTCATCGCCAGAATCGCCGCCGCCGCGGTCAGCACGATCGGGCGCAGGCGTCGCACAGTGGAGCCGACAATGGCTTCCCAGGTACTCTTGCCATCCGCTTCGTCCTGTTCGATCTGGTCGATCAGGATCACCGAATTGCGCATGATCATGCCCATCAAGGCAATCACCCCGAGATTGGCGACGAAGCCGAACGGCACCTGAAACACCAGCAGCGCCAGGGCCACGCCGATCAGTCCCAGCGGGGCGGTCAGCAATACCATCACGGTGCGGCTGATGCTTTGCAACTGCATCATCAGGAGGGTAATTACCGCCACCACCATCAGCGGCATCGCGGCGATGATCGAGGCCTCGCCCTTGGCCGATTCCTCGACCGCGCCCCCCATTTCGATGCGGAAACCCGGCGGCAGCGCGGCACGAATGGCGTCAAGCTGCGGATCGATCTGCAGCGATATCACCGGCGCCTGCATCTGGCCGATGACATCGGCGCGCACGGTAATCGTCGGCAAGCGATTGCGGCGCCAGATGATGCCCTCTTCCAGCACCGGCACCAGCCGCGCCACCTGCGCCAGCGTCACATGGCGACCACCGGCCGTGACGATATCGAGATCCGGCAGATGCTCCAGCGTGCGGCCATTGAAACCGGCATTGCTGCCGGGGCTGCCACCGGCATCCTGCGCCCGCCAGACGATATCGATCAGTTGGTCGTTCTCGCGCAGCTGGGCGATCGGCACCCCGACCAGCCAGCCCTGCAGGGTCTGCGCAACGTCCTGGCTGGTGACGCCGAGGGCGCGGGCGCGATCCTGGTCGATCTCGACCCGCACACTTTTCACCTTGTCGTTCCAGTCAAGATGCACATCCTGCAAATTGGGATGCTTGCGCATCTGGAGCGCTACCCGCTCGGCGATTTGGCGCAACTGCTCGAGGTCTTCGCCCATGACCCGGAACTGAACCGGATAACCCACCGGCGGGCCATTTTCCAGCCGCAGGACGCGAGTGCGCACATGCGACCAGCGGCCATCCGCAGTGGCAAACTCCGCCTCCAGTCCGGCCTTCAACGCCTCGCGCTCCTCAAGTCCCTTGCTGACGATCAAAAGCTGGCCAAAATTGTCATTGAACAACTGCTGGTCGAGTGGCAGGTAAAAGCGCGGCGCGCCATTGCCGATGAACGAGGCGTACGATGCCACGCGGGTATCCGTTGCGAGCAATTGCTCCACACGCCTGACTTCGGTTTCCGTCGCCTTGAGCGAGGCGCCCTGCGGCAGCCACACATCGACCATCAGCTCCGGCCGGCTGGCCGAGGGAAAAAACTGCTTCTGCACGACAGTATTGAAGGCGACGATGGACAGCGCGAAGGCGCCGACGGTGGCGCCGATCACCCACCAGCGATGCTGCAGGCAGCGCTCGATGAAGCGCCGGAAGCGCCGGTAAAACGGTGTGGCATAAACATCGCCATGCTTTTCGCCGCTGGCCCGCAGTTTTTTTGCATTCAGCAGGCGATAACCGAGAAACGGCGTGAACACCACCGCGACCAGCCACGACACCAGCAGCGCGATGGTGACCACGGCGAAGATCGAAAACGTGTATTCGCCGGCGCTCGATTTGGCGAAGCCGACCGGCGCAAATCCGGCAGCGGTAATCAGCGTCCCGGTCAGCATCGGAAAGGCGGTCGAGGTATAGGCGAAGGTCGCCGCCTTGTAGCGATCCCAGCCCTGCTCCATCTTGACCACCATCATTTCCACCGCGATGATGGCGTCATCGACCAGCAGACCCATCGCAATCACCAGCGCGCCGAGCGAAATGCGTTGCAGGTCGATGCCGAAAAACTTCATCAAGAGGAAGGTCACCGCCAGCACCAGCGGAATCGACAAGGCCACCACGGCGCCGGTGCGCCAGCCGAGACTGAGGAAGGAAACCGCCAGCACGATGGCAATCGCCTCGGTCAGCGATTTGACGAACAAATGAATCGCCTCCTGCACGGTCCTGGGCTGGTCGGTCATGACCGACAGCTCCATCCCGGCCGGCAGATCGGCCTTGATTTGCTCCACCCGGGCGCGCAGGTTTTCACCGAGATGAATCGCATCGCCGCCCTTTGCCATCACGATGCCAATGCCGATGGCATCGCGCCCGCCAACCCGCAGGCGCGGACCCGGCGGTTCGGCCAAGCCGCGCTTGACGGTGGCAATGTCGCCCAGCCGGAAATGCCGTCCGCCGGCATTCAGATCGGTGGCGCGGATGCTCTCGACGCTGTCATACGCGCCGCTGACGCGCAGCCGCACGCGATCGCTTGCCGTCTCGACGAAACCCGCCGCCGCCACGGCATTCTGCTTTTGCAGGGTTTCAAACAGCAACCCCGGCGTCAGGCCCAGCGTGGCCAAGCGCGCCGGTTCGGCTTCGACGTAGACTTTTTCGTCCTGCACGCCGATCATCTCGATTTTGGCTACATCCGCGACCAGCCGCAGCTCGCGCGCGATGCGGTCGGCCTCATGCCGCAGGTCCGCCAGATCGAAACCGTCGCCGGTGAGGGCGAAGATGTTCATCTGCACATCGCCAAACTCGTCGTTCGGGAAGGGCCCCTGCACCCCCGGCGGCAGCGTATGTCGAATGTCGTCGAGCTTCTTCCTCACCTGGTACCACGCCGCCGGCACCTCGGGTTTCGGCGTGAAATCCTTGAGCTGGACGAAAATCAGCGATTCGCCAGGGCGCGAGCTCGAGCGCACCACATCGAGCCAGGGCGTCTCCTGCAATTTCTTTTCAATCCGCTCGGTCAGTTCGCGCTCCACCTCCTGCGCCGTGGCGCCAGGCCAGAGCGTGCGCACCACCATCACCTTGAAGGTGAAGTCGGGGTCTTCCGCGCGGCCCAGCTTGAAGTAGGAAAGTACACCGCCCAGCATCAGCACGACCATCAGATAGACGATCATCGACGGGTGGCGCAGTGACCACTCGGAGAGATTGACCCGCTTCATTTGACGCCGGCCTTGGCTGGCTCGGCGAGGCGCACCTTTTCACCGACGCTGAGCTTGTGCACTCCGATAGCAACGATGCGCTCGCCTGCCGTCAGCCCGGCCGTGATCCGCGCCCCGTCGTCGGACAATCCGGCGACCGTCACCGGGCGCAAGCTCAGCGTATTGTCAGCGCCGACTATCCATACCGCCATCTGCGCACCCTGCTGAAAAACAGCCGTCAGCGGCAGGCGCAGTGCCGCCCCATCCGCCGGCTTCACCTCCGGGAAGCGCACACTGGCCGTCAGTCCCAGCGGCAATCGCGGATCGGCGCCCGGCAGGGCCACGCGAACTGCGTAAGTGCGTGTCAGCGGATCGGCCAGCGGCGTGATTTCGCGAATTTTCCCGGCCAGCGCCGGCGCCGCCTTGCCTTGCGCCCAGAGACTGACTGCCGCCGGCATGCCAACCGCAAAACGGGCGACCTCCGTCTCCGGGAGGTTGATCGCGACTTCGCGCTCGCCATCCGGCGCCAGGCGAACCACCGGCTGCCCGGCCGCCACCACCTGCCCGGGCTCGGCCAGCACCGCCACGATGACACCCGTGCGATCGGCGACCAGCGTGGCGTAGGCCGCCTGATTCCGCGCCAGGCCGGCCTGCGCCTCGGCCGCCGTGAGCGCTGTCTCGCGCACGTCCAGCGCCGCCTGGCTGACAAAATTCTTCGCCCGCAACTCGCGGTAGCGTTTCGCCTCCGCCCGTGCCAGCGCCGCCTGCGCCCCGGCCTGGGCCGCCTGCAGGCCGGCATCCGCCGCATCCAGTCGTGCCAGCGGCTGACCGGCCTTGACCACGTTGCCGGCATCGACCAGGCGGGCGACGACCTTGCCCGGAATGCGGAAGCCAAGCGTCGTCTCATGCCGCGCGCGCACTTCGCCCGGGTAAGTGCGTGCATTCTCCGTATTGCCAGCGCCGACTATTAGCGTGCGTACTACCTTGAGCGGCGCAGGGGGTGGCGGAGCCTCGCTGCATGCAGCAAGAACGAACGCAAGCAAAGCAAGGTAGAGCGGGTTTTTCATGATCATGGCGGGTAAAAGTCAGGCGGCTGCGACGATGTCCGCCGCCAGTCCGTTAAGAACGAGATCGAGGTGAGTGGCCAGAAATGCCTGCGGTTCATGTGTGCGACAGCCGCAGGCGCCCATCGAATGGCGCCAGATCAACAGCATCAGCACCGGAGCGAAGATGACATCGATGGCCGTTTCGACATCCAGCGCGCGAAATTCTCCTTGTACCATGCCGCGCACCAGCACCCGGCGCAGCAAGTCACGGCCGGGAGTAATGACTGCCTCGGCGTAATATGCGGCAACTTCCGGGAAATTGCCCGCTTCGCTCATCATCAGCTTGGGAACGCCGCCTAAGGGTGTTTCGCCGACACGCTGCCACCAAGCCAGGATCAGATGCCGCAACAAGTCCGCCGAGCACCCGGAAAACCCGTCGATCAGCTCCGCGCCTTGCGCCATGACCGGGACGATACCCTCGCGGATGACCGCCTTGAACAAGGCTTCCTTACTCTCGAAATACAGATACAGCGTACCCTTTGAAACACCGGCATGCGCCGCAATGTCCTCCAGCCGGGTTGCCGCATAGCCGTTGGTGATGAACAGTTCCAGCGCCGCCGTCGTCAGCTCGGCCGGCCGCGCCTCCTTGCGCCGCTGGCGCGGCAAGGCGGCAGGTTGATCTGAAACAGGGAGGGACACGTCGGCAGCGGGCATGGACAGCGCATTAAATAAATTACTGACTGGTCAGTCATAATACAGGCGAAAAAAGAGGCGTCAACCCATCCGGGCGACGCCTCGCAAGCGGGATTTAACGCGATTCCTTGACCAGCCGGTCGTTCGCCGGCTGCACCGGGCGGGCGTTGTTGCGGTACAAGCGCGCAAAGATCGATACCTGTTCGGGCGACACCTGCATCGGTTGCTTCAACACCATCCAGAGTACCCCCTCGGAACAGGGCGGGGTAGTCAATGAGCCCATATACGTCCAGTAGGCGCGGTTTTCCGGCAGCAGCTTGTTGAGGTCGATGACGTCTTCCGGCGTCACATCCATGTTCTGCTCCAGCGGCAGGTTGTTCCACAGGGTCTGGATCAATGGATGCTCGCTGCCTTTTTCCAGCAGCACGGCGACCACCGCCAGCTGGCCTTCGTCATTCCGATGCACCAGATGCACCGACATGTCATAGGCGCGGCCATTGATCCGCTCCTCGGAAGGGCGATGGAAATCAACTTGCATCAAGTCGTAATGCTTGCCCATCACCGTTAGCCCGAGGCCTTCGCCAACGTTGACTTGTACCGTGCGTCCTGTATCGACAATGCGAAAGCGGGACGGCTTGTAGTCAAACTTGATGCCTTCGAGGTTAACCTTGATGCCCTCGCGAATATCGATCGGCGACTGGCGCTTCCCCGACGCGCATGTCGCATAGTCCTCCCGCAGCCTGGCCCAGTTGGCCGGCCCGCCTTCACCGTCATAAGACCAGCGGGCAGACATGCGCGCCGCCGGGTTTTCCTGCGTGTCCTCCATTGGCCTGACGGCCGGCTTCTTTTGCTTCGCCGCCCGACGCGGACCCGAGGTGGCATAGTGCAGCTCGCGCAGACGCCTGTCGGCGGCGCTTTCCACCGCGGGCGAAGGAACGGCTGCGCTGGCGGGCGGAGCGGCGGCGGGAGCAGTGCCGGCAGTTCGCGGCGGAGGCATCCCGGCCCTGGCCGGGGATGGCGCAGAGGCGGCAGCGCCCGGCTTCTGCCCGGCGCTGGCGGCGGCCTGATCTGCGGCGGCCTTGTCGATTGTGGGCAAGACAATCAGCTTGGGTTTTTCCGTTGGCGCCACCGGCGATGTATCGGCAACCGGCACCAGGCGCGGCGTCACCGCATCGGCCGCCAGCGTGCGCATGTCCGCATGCATCGGAGCCGGCCGCTCATCCTGGCTGGCGGACAATGCGGCGACTACCGCCTGATTTTCGCCCGTTGCCCGCCCGGCTGTCTCGCGACTGGCCGGAGCCTGGCAGGCGACAGCAAACAAGCGCTCGTCGATACTGCCAACCTCCACCTTGTTGGCACGCTGACGTGCGACCACATCCTCGCGCACCAGCGTGTCGCCATTGAAATAGACACGTCGCAGAGTGGTGAATCGGCGCCCCGTGCAGTCATAAAGAATCTGCGCCTGAATGATGTTGTAGGCGCCGCCCACATCCTGGGCATCGCGCTCGAGCGCGATCCGGCTCCAGGCGGTAACGCCCGAATCCGCACGCGCAATGCGGGTCTTGTCGATGTCGACCTTCTCGTATTTGCCGGCAATGACTGTCTGCCAGACACTGGCCGCCGCCAGGCCATGCAGGCCAAGGAAGAAAAACAGTCCAATCGACAATCCGCGCAATGCAGCCATGATTTCCCTTTATTGTGTTTCGACGCGAAGGCAACGCCACCGAAACTTCGTTTTAGAGCCATCCCTACAACGGCACCGGGCCGCAATTCTTTAATCGAGCCTTCTGCGCCTCTGCGGCGGACTTTAAGGAAGCACTGATTGAGTCCGGCGCACAACCCCGGTTTTCACCGGCTTGGCCGTCATCCAGGTGAAGCCCCGGGCAGTGTCCAATGCGCTGATTTTCATGGTGTTGCATTTCCCTCGGTCAGACTCCGGCCTGCGCCGGACTGACGATACTGAACGCATGACACGCAACAGCTTGCATTGGCAGCAGGTTTCCAGTAGCTTCAGCATCTCGCTTTCGCGCGCCTGACTCAGCCCTTTCCAATCGATCCGCCCATGAACGCCAACGAAAAATTCCTTGCCGCAACCGCCCACGTCGACGCGGCGGCCATCGCCCCCCTGCCCAATTCGCGCAAGATTTATGTCACCGGCAGCCGGCCCGACATCCGGGTGCCGATGCGCGAAATCGCCCAAAGCCCGACCGGTGATACGCCCAATCCCTCGCTCACCGTCTATGACTGCTCCGGCCCCTACACCGATCCCGCCGTCGCCATCGACATCCGCAAGGGCTTGCCGCCGCTGCGCGCCCGCTGGATTGCCGAGCGCAACGACACCATCGAACTCGCCGGACTCAGCTCCGACTACAGCCAGCAGCGCCTGGCCGATGCCGAGCTGGCGGGGCTGCGCTTCGACCTGGCGCGGAGGCCGCGTGTCGCGCAGGCCGGCAGGAATGTCACCCAGATGCACTACGCGCGCCAGGGCATCATCACGCCGGAGATGGAATTCGTCGCCATTCGTGAAAACCAGCGCCTCGAAACCCTCCACGCCGACCTGCGGCGCCAGCATCCGGGGCACGACTTTGGCGCCAGCCTGCCCAGGGCGATCACCCCGGAATTCGTCCGCGACGAAGTCGCCCGCGGCCGCGCCATCATCCCCAACAACATCAATCATCCCGAATCCGAGCCGATGATCATCGGCCGCAACTTCCTGGTCAAGATCAACTGCAACATCGGCAACAGCCCCATCGTCTCCTCGATACAGGAAGAAGTCGACAAGATGACCTGGGCCATCCGCTGGGGTGGCGACACGGTGATGGATCTCTCCACCGGCAAGAACATCCACGAAACCCGCGAATGGATCGTGCGCAACTCCCCGGTGCCGATCGGCACCGTGCCGATCTACCAGGCGCTGGAAAAGGTCGATGGCAAGGCCGAAGACCTCACGTGGGAATTATTCCGCGACACGCTGATCGAACAGGCCGAGCAGGGCGTCGACTACTTCACCATCCACGCCGGCGTGCTGTTGCGTTACATCCCGATGACGGCGAAGCGCATGACCGGCATCGTCAGCCGCGGCGGCTCGATTCTCGCCAAATGGTGTCTCGCCCATCACCAGGAAAACTTTCTCTATACCCACTTCGAAGACATCTGCGAAATCATGAAGGCCTACGACGTCGCCTTCAGCCTCGGCGACGGCCTGCGTCCCGGCTCGATTTACGACGCCAACGACGCCGCGCAGCTGGGCGAACTGGAAACCCTCGGCGAACTGACGCAGATCGCCTGGAAACATGACGTGCAAGTGATGATCGAAGGTCCCGGCCATGTGCCGATGCACATGATCAAGGAAAACATGGAGCTGCAACTCAAGCTCTGTCACGAAGCACCGTTCTACACCCTCGGCCCGCTCACCACCGACATCGCCCCGGGCTACGACCACATCACCAGCGCCATCGGCGCAGCCATGATCGGCTGGTACGGCACCGCCATGCTCTGCTACGTCACACCCAAGGAACACCTCGGCCTGCCGGACAAGAACGACGTCAAGGACGGCATCATGGCCTACAAGATCGCCGCCCATGCCGCCGACCTCGCCAAGGGCCACCCGGGAGCGCAGGCGCGCGACAACGCACTGTCGAAAGCACGCTTCGAATTCCGCTGGGAAGACCAGTTCAACCTCGGCCTCGACCCCGACAAGGCGCGTGAATTCCACGACGAAACCCTGCCCCAGGATGGCGCCAAGACCGCGCACTTCTGCTCCATGTGCGGGCCGAATTTCTGCTCCATGAAAATCACCCAGGACGTGCGCGACTACGCCGAAAAACTCGGCATCCCGGAACAGGAAGCCCTGCAAAAAGGCATGGAAATCAAAGCCATTGAATTCATCAGGAGCGGCGCAGAAATCTACAAGCCAGCATCCTGACGGAAGCAGCCCGGATCGAAAAGTCGGCGCTGGCACTACGGTGCTGCAGGGTGAGTCCTGTCTGGCTAGGGCGCCCAGAGCCGCTTGATGTCTTTCAGTCCCCAGCTTGCCGCCGCCTCGCGGCTGACGATCCTGTCCGTCACGCCGGGCTGCGCGAGGTCAACCACCTCGGGCGGAATGTGCGCTTGCGCCTTGGTTGAAAAGAACACCCTGACGCACGGCGTGAGCAGCGACGCCCCCGACTGCTCCATCACCACCCCCAGCCGTCCTGACGTCAGACGCACCAGCGAGCCGACGGGATAGATGCCAATGCTTTTGACGAATGCCTGAAAAACCTCCTCGTCAAAATGCCCATGACACCATTCCGTCATTTTGCGGATCGATTCCGCCGGATCCCAACCCGCCTTGTAGGGGCGATTGGAGGTGATGGCATCATACACATCGCAGACCGCGCCCATTTTGGCGTAGAGGCTGATTGCGTCGCCCCCGAGCCGCTGCGGATAGCCGCTGCCATCCATTTTTTCATGATGATGCAACACCACGTCGAGCGGAATGTCGCCTGCGCCCCTGCCCTCGACGAGGATTTTGTGTCCCGCTTCGGGGTGACGCTTGATGATGGCGAATTCCTCGTCCGTCAGCTTGCCGGGCTTGTTCAGCACCGCCATCGGCATCACCGCCTTGCCCAGGTCGTGCAGCAAGCCCGCCATTCCCGATTCGCGCACCAGCGCCTCGTCCAGCCCCATCTGGCGCGCCAGCGCCACCATCAGCGCGCACACCGCGACCGAATGCATATAGGTGTAATCATCCGCCGTTTTCAACCGCGCCAGGCTGATCAGCGCCCCGGGATTGCGCAGCACCGAAGCCGAAATCTCATCCACCAGCGCGCCTGCCGCCTCGGCCGACACCGTCCTGCCCATGCGGACTTCCTGAAACATCGAGATCACCGCCTCTTTGCCGTGCGCGCAAATTTTTGCCGCCCGCCGGACTTCATCGGCCATCGCCACCCGCCGCGGCGGCGCGTTGCGCACGGTCGTCGGGGCCAGCGTCCGCTCGACCTCGGCGGCCACGTCGGCGGCCGAGCGCAACGCTGCCTGGTGTTCCGCCACGGCCACATCAAGCCCCTTGGCCGTATCGATCCAGACCTCGGCAATCCCGCTCTCGCGAATCCGGCGGATATCTTCCGCATCCTCGAGCAGGAAGTGCGTGCGCCAGAACGGGTGCTCCATCCACGAACCGCACAATTCGTCGATATGCATCCCGACACGCAGCTGCTCGGCGCCAATTTTTTTCAGCATGCTAGACTCGCCGCCACTTTTTCCTCGTATTCATCATGGATCTGCACGCCCTGTTTTCAGCCCTCGTACTGGGCATCGTCGAAGGCCTCACCGAATTCCTGCCCGTTTCCTCCACCGGCCACCTGATTCTCGCCGGCGCGCTGCTGGATTTCAATGATGAACGCGGCAAACTGTTTGAAATCGTCATCCAGTCCGGCGCGATTCTCGCTGTCTGCTGGGAATACCGCCAGCGCATCGGCCATGTCCTCGGCAACCTTACCACGGAAGCAGCAGCCCAACGCTTTGCTGCCAACCTCATCATCGCCTTCCTGCCGCTCGCCATCCTCGGCCTGCTGTTCGGCACGGCGATCAAGGCGCACCTGTTCAATGCCCCGGTCGTCGCGACAACCTTCATTCTCGGCGGTTTCATCATCCTCTGGGCCGAACGCCGCGAACACCGCATCCGCATCGACAGCGTGGACGACATCACGGCCCTCGATGCGCTCAAACTCGGCCTTGCCCAGGCGCTGGCCTTGATTCCCGGCACCTCGCGCTCCGGCGCCACCATCATCGGCGGCCTGCTGTTCGGACTATCGCGCAAGGCCGCGACCGAATTTTCCTTTTTTCTCGCCATTCCCATCCTGATTCTCGCCAGCGTCTATCAGCTTTACAAAGAGCGGGCGCTGCTCGTAACACACGACCTCGGCATGTGGCTTGTCGGATTCCTCGCCGCCTTCGCCTCCGCCTTCCTCTGCGTGCGCTGGCTACTGCGCTACATCGCCCACCACGACTTCACGCTCTTTGCCTGGTACCGCATCGCCTTCGGCCTGCTCATCCTCGTCACCTGGCACTTCGGCTGGGTGGCGTGGAACTAGTCTGACTGTGCCAATAAATGCTAAAAGCTGCCGATAACGCTCACATCTTCTTTCGTGAGAGTGATGACAATGGCTATTGACGACCAGCTGGGGCAATACCTTGACCGGCTGGCGGGGTGCTGGGTCATGTGGATCGAAGGACGGCGCTGATCGACTTTCATGTGCGATGGTTTTCCCTTCCCTCTATCCTGCCGAGCGGGGAAGATTCGCCGGAGTAGCCGGGTCGTGTTGTCCGGCGCCAACCGCCTGCGGGCAGCCAGCTTAGCGACCGGCCCGGCGGGGTTTTTGCAGCGAGGGCAGCCCGCAGGACCGGGGCGCGGGACACACTTCTCCTTTAGGTGCTTTCTTGCCGTACAACAAGAAAGCACTGCGCTTGCCGGGGCGAGTCCCGGCGTGGACGTGGAAGCGAAAGTGGAAAGTCGGCGGTGGTAATACGGTGATTTTCGACATGGGACGAGCCAGAGCGTGATTCGGCAAGCTCCCCCCCCAGCGGTTGTCGCGGCCCGCTACGACAGCGAGCGGGTTACCGCATGCCCGGCAGCATTCCCTTCATGCCGCGCATCAGTTTTTGCATGCCGCCTTTGGAGAATTGTTTCATCATCTTCTGCGTTTGCTCGAACTGATTGAGCAGGCGATTCACTTCTTGAACCGACACGCCGGAACCGGTGGCAATGCGGCGTTTGCGAGTGGCCTTGATGATTTCCGGTTTGCTGCGCTCCATCGGCGTCATCGAGTTGATGATGCCTTCGAGGCGCCGGATGGATTTGTCTTCCATTCCTGCGCCAGCCTTTTGCGCCATGGCGCCAAGCTGCGCCGGCAGCTTGTCCAGCATGGCGGCCATGCCGCCCATGTTTCTCATCTGGCCGATTTGTTGCTTGAAGTCGTTCAGGTCGAAGCCCTTGCCGGACTTCATTTTCTTGACGAATTCCTGCGCCTTGTCCTGGTCGACGTTGCGCTGGGCGTCTTCGACCAGGCTGAGGATGTCGCCCATGCCGAGGATGCGGCTGGCCATGCGCTCGGGATGGAATTCTTCGAGGCCGGTGAGTTTTTCGCCGACACCGGTAAATTTGATCGGCTTGCCGGTGACGTGACGCACTGACAGCGCTGCGCCGCCACGCGCATCGCCATCGAGCTTGGTGAGAATAATGCCGGTCAGCGGCAGCGCTTCGCTGAAGGCCTTGGCCGTATTCACCGCATCCTGGCCGAGCATGGCATCGACCACGAACAGGGTTTCGATGGGGTTCAGCAGTGCATGCAAGTCCTTGATCTCGGCCATCATCGCTTCGTCGATGGCCAGGCGCCCGGCGGTGTCGACGAAGATCACATCGTAGTAATGGCGTTTGGCATGATCGAGCGCGGCCGCCGCGATGTCGGCTGGCTTCTGCGCACCCGACGAGGGGAAGAAGTCGATCCCGGCCTGGGCCGACACGGCCTTCAATTGTTCGATGGCGGCGGGGCGGTAGACGTCGCAACTGACCGTCAGCACTTTTTTCTTCTGCCGTTCCTTCAGCCATTTGCCGAGCTTGGCGGTGGTCGTGGTCTTGCCTGCGCCCTGCAAGCCAGCCATCAGGATCACGGCCGGCGGCTGGGTGGCGAGATTGAGGCCGCTACTAGCCCCGCCCATCAAATCGGTCAGTTCGCGGTGCACGACGCCGACCAGGGCCTGGCCCGGAGTGAGCGAGCCGATGACTTCCTGGCCGAGCGCCTTTTCCTTGATCCGGGCGATGAATTCCTTGACCACAGGCAGGGCGACGTCGGCTTCGAGCAGGGCCATGCGCACTTCGCGCAGCATCTCCGTAATGTTGTCTTCAGTCAGGCGAGCCTGGCCGCGCAGGTTCTTGACAACGCGGCCGAGGCGGTGGGTAAGGTTATCGAGCATGGTGGCAGGGTGGCTTGGTGTAGACTTTAAGGATGTTCGCAATCTTAATGCATCTACTGGCCGCTGCCTTGTATTCCGGTCTGGCCTATCACTTTTGGCGCACCCGTTGGCGTGGCCCCTTGCTCGATCAGCCGGCGGCCGGACTCAAGGCGTTTGAACGCGGATTGCTGCTGCTGGCCTTGCTGGTTCACGCAATCAGTCTGCGTTTGTCGATTTTTGACGGCGATGTGATGCGCTTCGGATTTGCCATCGCGCTTTCTGTCATGTTCTGGCTGGCGATGGCCATTTACTGGATCGAGAGTTTCTACGCCCGGATGGACGGTTTGCTGGTTTTTGGCTTGCCGGCTGCCGGGCTTGCAGCGTTGTTGCCGGCCCTGTTCTTCGAGTCCCATGTGCTGGTCAATGCGGGCTCGGTGGCGTTTCGCCTGCATTTTCTGGCGGCCATGCTGGCCTATAGCCTATTTACGCTGGCGGCGCTGCATGCGTTGCTGATGGCGGCGGCGGAGAAAGGCCTGCACCGGGGCCGCATCTCGCCCCTGCTGGCCGGGCTGCCACCTTTGCTGGCAATGGAAAAGCTGCTGTTCCGCTTGATTCAGGTGGCTTTTGTGCTGCTGACGGCGACCTTGCTGTCGGGCGTGTTCTTTTCAGAAACCCTGTTTGGCAAGGCCATGAGCCTTAACCATAAAACGGTTTTCGCCATTATCTCCTGGCTGATTTTTGCGGCCTTGTTGCTCGGCCGCCAGTTGCGTGGCTGGCGTGGACGGGTGGCGTTGCGCTGGACCCTGGCCGGCTTTGCCGCGCTGCTTCTGGCGTATGTCGGCAGCCGTTTTGTGCTGGAGATCATCCTCGGCCGCTAATGGACGAAATTCCCTTATCTGCGCAATTCCTAGCGCTCGCCATACTGCTGGTCTGCTCGGCTTTTTTCTCCATGGCGGAAACCGCCATGATGGCATCCAATCGCATCCGCCTCCGGCACATGGCCCAGGAAGGGCATCGCGGCGCCCGTCTGGCCGTTGCCCTGCTGGGGAAGACCGACCAACTACTGGGTGTCATCCTGCTGGGCAACACCTTGCTCAATTCCATCGCCGCCATGCTCACCGGCAGCATCGCGCTGCAAGTTTTCGGTCACGAAAAATGGGCACTGGAAGCGGGAGCCCTGTTCGTCACCTTTTGCCTGCTGGTTTTTTCCGAAATCACACCCAAGGTGGCAGGGGCAACCTATCCGGACTGGCTGGCGCTGCGCATTGGTTACATTCTGACCCCCTTGTTGCGTGTGGCCTATCCTGTCGTCTGGCTGGTCAACTTGTTTGTCCAGCCGCTGCTGAGGCTACTGCACCTGCAACCCAAGCCCGGGCAGGAGTCATCTCATCTTTCACCCGATGAACTGCGCGCGGTCGTCCTGGAGTCCGGACATTTCATTCCCCAGCAGCACCGCTCCATTTTGCTTAATTTGTTTGAGCTTGAGCATGTAACGGTAGCTGACATCATGACCCCCCGCGGCGAGATCGAAGCCATCGATATTGCCGCGCCGATTGCGGAGATCACCGCGCAGCTTGCCACCAGCTACCACACGCGGGTGGTGGTGGTCGAGAACGATCCGGCCAACGTCATCGGCGTGTTGCACTTGCGCCGCCTGTTGTCCGAAGCGCTGACCGGCGAGATTGATCCGGCGTCGCTGCGAGAACGCATGTCCGAGCCTTATTTCATACCGGCCGCAACACCGGTTTATACCCAGATGCAATTTTTCCGGGAGAACCGCCAGCGTCTGGGACTGGTCGTGGATGAATATGGGGAGCTTCAGGGTCTGGTGACGCTGGAAGATATTGTCGAGGAATTGGTCGGTAAATTTACCACCCGGCAGACCGACACGGGTAATCGTCTGGTCTGGGATGCGGCCGGTACGGTGCTGGTCGATGGGGCGACGGGTCTGCGCGATCTCAATCGCCAGCTCGGCCTGTCGCTGCCGGTCGATGGCCCGCGCACGCTCAATGGCCTGATTGTCGAGCACTTGCAGGATATTCCCGAGGCTGGAGTCTGGGTGCGCGTCGCGGATGTGCCGATGGAAATCGTCCAGACACAGGATCGCAAGGTAAAAATGGTGCGGCTCCATCGTCTTGTTGGAGGACAGCGGGGCGCGTGATACTCTTGGCATAGCCAGAAGATAGAATGGCTCGGAACCATGCAGGAGAAACGGATGGCCACAGCAGGCAAGGCGCAAAGGAAAGACACTCCCAAGGATTTCAGCTTCCTTTGGGAAGGGAAGAATAAATCCGGGAAGCCGGTGCGCGGCGAGATGCTGGCGCCCAGTATGGCCTTGGCGCAGGCCGCCTTGCGCCGGCAGGGGGTGTTGGTTACCAAGATCAAAAAGAAGAAGCTGGGCTCTGGCGGCAAGGTCACGGAAAAGGACATCACGCTGTTTACCCGCCAGCTTGCCACCATGGTCAAGTCCGGCGTGCCGTTGCTGCAATCCTTCGACATCGTGGGCAAGGGTACCAACAATCCGGCACTGGCCAGACTCCTGCTGGCGATCAAGACCGACGTCGAAACCGGCTCCAGCCTGGCGACTGCCTTCCGCAAATATCCGCTGCACTTCGACACCCTGTTCTGCAACTTGGTCGCCGCCGGCGAGCAGGCCGGGATTCTGGATACCCTGCTGGACCGGCTTGCTTCCTACAAGGAAAAAATCCAGGCCATCAAGTCCAAGCTGAAGAGCGCGATGTTCTACCCGATTTCGATTCTGGTGGTGGCCTTCGTCATTACCGCCGTGATCATGATTTTCGTGGTGCCGGCATTCAAGAATGTGTTTACCAGTTTCGGCGGCGACTTGCCAGGGCCGACTTTGGTTGTGATTGCGATTTCAGATGGCTTCGTGGCGAACTGGCATATTATTTTCGGCGGTCTTTTCGCCGCAATTTATGGCATTGCCCAGTTTTACAAACGCTCCCGTCCCATGCAGATTGCCGTCGACAAGTATGCCCTCAAGCTGCCGGTGTTCGGCGACCTGATCCGGAAGTCGGCGATTGCCCGCTGGACCCGCACCTTGTCCACCATGTTTGCTGCCGGCGTGCCGCTGGTCGAGGCGCTGGAGTCGGTGGGCGGCGCTGCCGGCAACCATGTCTATGCCCAGGCTACGCGCCAGATTCAGGGCGAGGTCAGCACCGGCTCCAGCCTGACGGTGGCGATGCAGAATGCCGATGTCTTTCCACCGATGGTGACGCAGATGGTCGCCATCGGCGAAGAGTCCGGTCAGCTCGACGGGATGCTGGGCAAGGTGGCGGACTTTTTCGAGGCGGAAGTCGAGGATGCGGTCGATGCGCTGTCCAGCCTGATGGAGCCGATCATCATGGTGATTCTTGGCATCCTGATCGGCGGCCTGGTGGTGGCCATGTATCTGCCCATCTTCAAGCTCGGGTCGGTGGTCGGTTAATTTCCGCGATGCTCAGCCTGCTCGCCGATCCGGCGGTGTTCGCGTGGTGCGCCGGAATTCTTGGCCTGGCTGTCGGCAGCTTCCTCAACGTCGTCATTCATCGCCTGCCGCAGATGATGGAGCGCGAATGGGCTGGTCAGTGCGCCGAGTTGCGGGGGGAGGAGGCGCCGGTTTTCGAGCCGCTCTCCCTGGCAAAGCCGCGCTCGCGCTGCCCTCACTGTGGACACATGATTTCTGCCCTGGAAAATATCCCGGTCATCAGCTGGCTTGTTTTGCGTGGCCGCTGCAAGGGCTGCGCGGCGCCGATTTCGATGCGTTATCCGCTGGTCGAACTGGCAACTGCCGTGCTGTTCGCCTTCGCCGCCTGGCATTTCGGCTTTGGCGCGACCGCTCTGGCGGCGCTGGTTTTCATCGCCGGATTGATGGCGCTGACCGGGATCGACTTTGATACGCAACTGCTGCCGGATGACATAACGCTGCCGCTGCTCTGGCTTGGCCTTGGGCTCAACATGTTTGGCGTCTTCACCGACCTGAAAAGTGCCGTGATCGGGGCCATGGCCGGTTATCTTTCGCTCTGGCTGGTGTATTGGGGCTTCAAGCTGGCGACAGGCAAGGAAGGCATGGGTTATGGCGACTTCAAGTTGCTGGCGGCGCTTGGCGCCTGGCTGGGCTGGCAGGCGTTGCCGCTGACCATTCTGCTCTCCTCGTTCGTCGGCGCCGTCATCGGCATTGCCCTGATGGTTTTTGCCCGTCATGGCCGCAATGTTCCCATCCCTTTTGGCCCCTATCTGGCGATCGCCGGCATCATCGCCCTGTTCTGGGGTAAATCACTGACACAGGCCCTGTTTGGCGCCTGAACCTCTTGAAATCAGGGCCTTGTCGCGAAGGGCTTCGGCTATAATCAGCGTCTTTTCCGCAATGACTGGAGAAACCCCATGCCGATCTATGCTTATCGCTGCACCCAGTGCGGCTTTGAGAAGGATGTCATGCAGAAGATTAGCGATCCGCTGCTGACAGTTTGCCCAGAATGTCAGTCCACGTCGTTCGCCAAGCAACTGACCGCTCCCGGCTTTCAGCTCAAGGGCGGTGGCTGGTATGCGACCGATTTCAAGGGCGGCGGCAATAAACCTGCCGAAAAGCCGGTGACTGATTCCGCCAGCGCGCCGCCCTGCCAGGGTGGAACGGCGCCTTGCGCCTGCAACTGATTGCCTTGAAAAAATACTTCATCACCGGCCTGCTGATCTGGGTTCCCCTGGCGATCACCGTCTGGGTGCTGACGGCCATCATCCGCGCCATGGATCAGTCGCTGCTGCTGCTGCCGCAGAGCCTGCAACCCGAGCGCGTATTCGGCCTCTATGTGCCGGGTGTCGGCACGCTGCTGACCTTGCTGGTCATTTTCCTCACCGGCCTGGTGACGGCCAACATCGTCGGCCAGCGCCTGCTGCGTTTCTGGGAGGGCGTGCTGGCACGCATTCCGGTGGTGAAGTCGATCTATTACAGTGTCAAGCAGGTCAGCGACACCCTGTTTTCCGGCTCGGGCGAGGCCTTCCGCAAAGTCCTGCTGGTGCGCTATCCGCATCCCGAAGCATGGGCCGTGGCATTTCAAACGGGCAACCCGGCATGGGATATCGCGGACATGCTGCCGGACGAATACGTTGGAATTTTCATTCCGACGGCGCCGAGTCCCGTCAATGGCTTTTTCTTTTTCGTCAAGCGCAAGGATGTCATCGAACTCGACATGAGCGTCGATGATGCGCTGAAATACATCGTGTCCATGGGCGTTGTCACTCCGCCGATGAAGAATCCGCTTGGACGTGCCCAGAATCAATAATTACCCGCCGCTCTGGCGGCGTATTTCATCCTAGTCCGGAACTTTTATGCGTACTCACTATTGCGGCCAGATCAACGCCTCCCATGTCGACCAGACCATTACCCTTTGCGGCTGGAACCACCGCCGGCGCGACCATGGCGGTGTCATTTTCATCGATTTGCGCGACCGCGAAGGCATGGCGCAGATCGTCTGTGATCCGGACCGGCCCGAGATGTTCAAGGTGGCCGAGGAGGTGCGCAACGAGTACGTGCTGCGTGTCACCGGCCGGGTGCGGCGCCGTCCCGCCGGCACCGAGAATTCCAACCTCTCGACCGGCGAGATCGAGATTCTTTGCCATGAACTGGAAGTGCTCAACACCGCGGTGACGCCGCCCTTCCAGCTTGATGATGACCATTTATCGGAAAACGTGCGCCTCACCCATCGCGTGATCGACCTGCGCCGCCCGCAAATGCAGAAGAACCTGATGTTGCGCTACAAGGTGGCGATGGCCTTTCGCCGCTTTCTCGATGAACAGGGCTTCATCGACATCGAGACGCCGATGCTGACCAAGTCAACGCCGGAAGGCGCGCGCGATTACCTGGTGCCGTCGCGCGTCCATCCGGGCCAGTTCTTTGCGTTGCCGCAGTCGCCACAATTGTTCAAACAGTTGCTGATGGTGGCCGGCTACGACCGTTATTACCAGATCACCAAGTGCTTCCGCGATGAAGATCTGCGCGCCGACCGGCAGCCGGAATTTACCCAGGTCGATATCGAGACGTCGTTCCTGACCGAGGAGCAGATTACCGCGCTGATGGAAGCGATGATCCGCAGCGTGTTCAAGACGGCCCTCGATGTTGATTTGCCCAATCCATTCCCGCGCATGACTTATGCCGAAGCCATGCGGCGCTTCGGTTCGGACAAACCCGATCTGCGTGTCACGCTTGAGCTGGTCGATGTCACCAATGCCGTAACCGACGTTGCCTTCAAGGTATTCAGCGGCCCCGCCACTACCGGCGGGCGCGTCGCTGCGCTGCGCATTCCCGGTGGCGGCAGTGGCGAAAAGGCCATGACGCGCAGCGAGATCGATGCCTATACCGAATTCGTCAAAATTTACGGCGCCAAGGGGCTGGCCTACATCAAGGTCAATGACGCCAGCAAACTCAACGAAGAAGGCCTGCAGTCGCCGATCGTCAAGAACCTTCATGAAAAGGCGCTGGCCGAAATCGTCGTCCGTACCGGCGCGCAATCCGGCGACCTGATTTTCTTCGGCGCCGACAAGACCAAAATCGTCAATGATGCACTCGGCGCACTGCGCAGCAAGATCGGCCACGAGAAAGCCTATCTCACCGGTGAAGCCTGGCGCCCGCTGTGGGTTGTGGATTTCCCGATGTTCGAATACGACGACGAAAACAAGCGCTGGAATTCCTGTCATCACCCATTCACCAGCCCGAAGGATGGTCACGAGGAACTCATGACCAGCGACCCTGGAGCATGCCTGGCCAAGGCCTACGACCTGGCCTTGAATGGCTGGGAAATGGGCGGCGGTTCGGTGCGTATCCATCGTGCAGAGATGCAGGAGAAAGTGTTTGCCGCACTTGGCATCGGCCCAGAAGAGCAGCAGGCCAAGTTCGGCTTCCTGCTCGATGCGCTCAAGTATGGCGCACCGCCGCACGGCGGCCTGGCCTTCGGCCTCGACCGCATCGTCACCATGATGGCTGGCGCCGAGTCGATCCGCGACGTGATCGCCTTCCCCAAGACGCAGCGCGCGCAGTGCCTGCTGACCGATGCGCCTTCCGATGTGGATGAAAAGCAGTTGCGCGAACTGCATATCCGCTTGCGACAGAAAGTGGAAACCCAGGTCGAAGTCGGCTGACGTCTGCGTGCCGACGGGTCATTGCATCATGCGCTACCTGCTTGCACTGCTTTGCACCGGCTTCGCGCTTGCAGCTACGGCGGGCGGAAGTGTTGGCGTCGCGCAGTTGCCGCCGGAGGCGCGCGAAACGCTGCATTTGATCGATCAGGGCGGCCCCTTTTCCTCACGCCGCGATGGCATCGTTTTCAACAATTTCGAACGCCGCCTGCCGGCCCGTCCCCGTGGTTATTACCATGAATACACGGTGCCGACGCCGGGCAGCCGCACCCGCGGCGCGCGCCGCATCATCACCGGCGGCGATCCGCCCGGCGAGTTCCATTACACTGACGACCACTACCGCAGCTTCCGCAGGATTCAGCGATGAGCGTTGCCCACTATCAGGCCCTGTTTGGCTCTGCTTCCCACGCCGGTGTCTACCACCTGCCGCAGGGGGATCGGCACGACCTGATCGCAGGCGCCGAAGCGGCCGGCTGCCTGGTGCAGCAGGTTGATCTGCGCGGCGCCCGCAATCGTGATGAATTGCTTGAGGCCATTGGCCGCAGCCTTGGCTTTCCCGAGTGGTTTGGCCACAACTGGGATGCCCTGAACGACTGCCTGCTCGACATGGGCTGGCGGCCTGCAGAGGGTTACGTCATCATCCTTGAGCATTGCGATGGCATCCATGCCCGCGCCGAAGGTGACTTTGTCACCCTGATGCAGGTAATCCAGGCCGTTGCCAACGAATGGCGCGAGCAAGACGTGCCGTTCTGGTGTCTGGTCGACATGCAGGCCGATGGCCTCGCCTGGCTGCCCACGGTTGCCCAGCCCGGGCAATGAAATTCAAGAAACCGGTTTCCGTCCTCGTCGTCATTCACACGCCGGCGCTTGCCGTCCTGCTGCTCGAACGCACGCGGCATCCTGGCTTCTGGCAGTCGGTCACCGGCAGCCAGGAGGACGACGAACCGCTGCGTGAAACGGCACGACGCGAAGTGCTGGAAGAAACCGGCATCGTCGTGGCCGATGGTGATCTGCTCGACTGGCAACAAACCAACTGTTTCGAAATTTTTCCAGAATGGCGCCATCGCTATGCGCCGGGGGTGACGCATAACACCGAGCATGTCTTCAGCCTCTGCGTGCCGGCCGGGATACCGGTGACGGTGGCGCCCGCAGAACATCTTGGCTATCGCTGGCTGCCCTGGTCGCAGGCCGCCGCAGAATGTTTTTCATGGAGCAACCGCGATGCGATCCTGGCCTTGCCGCAACGCTTTTCACCCGGTTACGCCAGAGAAACGTAAGGTCTGCGGCCGCCTGCGACAAACGAGTGCGATGCCGTGGAGCCGGACGCAGCCAGGCAAAACGCCGTCCCGCCATCCGCTACGGCGAGGAGACTTGCCCGCGAAGCGGAAAGCCCAAGTCTGCAAAGCTGGGCGTTTTTTGCCCGACCGCCTTGTAGCGCAGTTGTTTCATCAGCGCCGGCTTTTTATCCGGCCCGCCCCAGCTGGGCTGCGATCTTGTCGCCCACGCGCAGCGCGTTGGCGTAGATGGTCCAGGTGTAGGTCACGCTGCCGCCGGTTGGCATGAAGCTGCCGTCGGCGACGAACAGGTTGTCGACGCCGTGCATCCGGCAGTCGGCATCCAGCACCGAACTGCGTGGATCGTTGCCGAAGCGGCAGCCGCCGCCCATCAGGTTGGTCGGCGGCGCGGCGGAGACGCTGGCGACGGTGTCGCGGGCGCCGATCGCGGCCAGCACCTGGCGGCCTTTTTCTGCCAGATAGCCACCGACTTTCAGGTCGTGTGGATGGGCGCCAATGCGCACGCTGGCAACCGGCTGGCCCCATTTGTCCCTGACCCCGGGGTCCAGGCGAACGAAGCAGTTGTCGGTCGGCAACCAGTCCACGAAGACTTCGCAATCGATTCGTCGCTCGCCACGAATGGTGGTTTCCATGCGGCGTTTCAGGGCGCTGCCCCAGACCAGCTTGCCAGCGTCGTCGCGGGTCAGCGCCGTGGCGCGCGAGACCACGTTGGGGTGATGGAACAGGAAGTCCATCACGCCGCCCTTGACGCGACCCAGCGTCGGGTCGTCGATTACATACCAGTCGTGCAGCGTGCGATTGACGAAGGGGCCGACGGCCTGCACCTGCGCCGTGCGCGCGGCATCGAGCTCGGCGTAAACAAAACGCCCGTGGCTGATGCCGCCGCCGGAAAAAATCAGGTTGCGACCGACTTGCCCGTAACGGTTGCCCAGGCCGTGCGGATGACGCGGGCCGCGGCTGGAGAGCAAAAGGCGCGAGGTTTCGACTGCCTGGCAGGCAACGACGTAGATGCGGGCATCGACCGTGTGTTTTTTCCCGGCCTGGTCACGGTAGATGGCGCCGTTGACGCGCCCCCGGGCATCGCTGGAGAGGCGCAGCACATGGCTGTGCGGGCGCACTTCGCAACGGCCGGTGGCGACGGCTTCGTCGAGCAGCGCGGCGCGCGAGCTGCCCTTGGCACCGGTGGCGCAACCGTAGCTGCCGCAGTAGCCGGCATATTCGCAGCTGCGCCGCTTGCCTTTCGGTTGCGAGAGCACGGCGCGCGGCAGCGGCAACGAGTGGAAGCCGAGCTGCTCGCAGGCGGTGTCGATCCAGGCCGAGACCGGGTGTTCGGCTGTCGGCGGATAAGGAAAATCCGGTGTCGAGCGCGGCTCCAGAAAACGGTGTGGCACGACCTTGCCGGAGACGCCGACCGCACGCTCCACCTCGGCGTAATAAGGCTCCAGATCGTCATAGCCGATCGGCCAGTCGACGACATTGGCGCCGGCGATCGGGCCGAATTCCGAGCGCAGGCGGAAATCGACCGGTTTCAGGCGATGGAAGAAGCCGGACATGAAATTGCTGGAACCGCCGACCACGTTGCCATTCCAGAAATCATAGTCGGCTTCGCTGGTCGGTGTGGCGTTCCAGTCACCTTCGCCGTCGGGCTCCTCGACGACGTGCCGTTCATCGCGCAGGTCAGGGGTGTAAACGCTGCGCCGGCAGCAGGCGAGTTCATCCTTGAAGTAGTCGGCCTCGGTGAACCACGGCCCCTTTTCCAGCACCAGTACCCGGAAACCGGCCATCGTCAGACGCCAGGCCGCCGCGCCACCGCCGGCCCCGCTGCCGATGATGCAGACATCGTAATCGCTCATTTCCATGCCCCGTGACGTTTGTCGACGCTCGGCCGCGGAAAGCCCGGCGTGTGACCCAGCCAGGCCCAGCCGACGCCATTCGGGTTGCCGCCGTAGACCGGATCGGTCAGCAGGGCCTCGCAGATGTAGAACAGCAGTGTCGACAGCCAGTGTTCGCCCTGGTCGCTGGCGGCGATTTCATGCAGCAACTGCGCGCGCTGGTCGCCTGCCAGGGCGAGAAAGCCGGCATGCCGTCGTTGCCGGCTCAGGTCGTCGAGCCAGTCGGCGCCTTTCAGGATCAGCCGGTTTTCGTCGAGGTCGCGCCTCGGCTCGGCGAGCACGCCGCGCAGGTAGCCGAGGGCATTGATTTCGCGCGCACCGGGTGCATCGGGTTCAGAGGGAAAGAGGATGTCCTGTACGGTAGCGATCAGCAGCCAGGGATCGCTGCGGCGCGCTTTCGCCGCAGCGTCATTCGACAACAACGGGAACAGCACCGCCAGGCTGCCGCCAGTGGCGGCGAGCAAAAAACGGCGGCGCGAAAGCAAGGCCTGCCGCCAGTCAGCCAGTTCGGCGAGCGGCGGTGCTGCGGGGTCGGGATGGCGTCGATTCATGAGGTAGAGCGTGGAGTCGAAGGCGCAGAGTCCGCCAGCAGGCGCAGGCAGTCGGGGCAGAAGCAGCGCCCGAGCAGCGGCTCGGGCGGCTGGATGGACGGCAGCCGGGCACACCAGCAGACGGCGTGCCCGGCTGTCATGCCGCAGGTGAAGGCGACGCCGCAGCGCGGGCAGCAGGAGGTGGCGGATGCTGTATCCGCCATAGCGCCACACCGTTCCGCCAGCGCCGACTTTTCAGCAATGACCATTGTTCATGCAAGGCAGATCATTTTGTTTCCGCGGCTTGTGGTGTGGCCGGCGGGGCAGCCTTCATGCTGGCGTCACACTTCATGCCTTTTTTCATTCCGGCGCCGCACTTCATTTCAGCACCGCACTTCATGTCCTTCATCTTTTCCATGCATTTGCATTTGCAGCCGCATCCATCGCCTTCACCCATGCACTGGGCTTTTTCCTTCTTCATTCCTGCACCGCATTTCATTTCTTCCTTGCCCATGCTGGCGCCGCACTTCATTTCCTTGCCTGCTTCAGCTGCCGCAAGCTGGGTGCCGCGGGCCGGAGTGGCGAATGGATTGTCGGCGGCAAAGGCCGTGGGGCTCAGTGCGGCGACAGCCAGGATGGCGCTGGCGAGGAGTGATACTACAGAAGTCTTGTTCATGGCGGTTCTCCTTGAATGACGAATGACGAATGGCACGATGCCATCGGGTGTCCGGTGCGCAGCGGCCGACCGGATGTATAAAGCATAGCAGATGCAGGCAGCGGGAGTGTTCAGCCCCGCGCCCTGCCGAAGTAACTGCGGGCGACCCAGGCATCGAGCGAGAGACGGCCGGGACCGGAAAGGATCAGCGGGATCAGCATCGCCAGGAAGATCAGCGGCAGCTTGAAATTGCCGTGACCGTCGTCGCTGATGACATAGCCCTGGGCGAGTTCGGCGAGCGAATGCCATTCCGCCGGCCAGTGCGCCACCGCGATGGCGACCACGGTCAGGATGAACAGCGCGGTGGCAAAAAAACGGGTGCCGAGGCCGATCATCAGGGCAATGCCGCCGACGATCTCGAACCCGGTCGCCATCTGCCAGTTGACATCGGGCGACACCAGACTGAACGGCCAGGGGAATTTGTCGGCGACTTCGCCAAACCAGTTCTCGCCGCGGAATTTTTCCAGACCGGAGTCGAGAAATTCCCACCCCAGGAGGAGGCGCAGGGCGAGCATGCCGAGCCACTGACCGACCTTGTCGATGAAGTCAAGCAGAATGTAGGCGAGATGTTTCATTTTTCATGACTCCGGTAAGTGGTGCTGAACCGAAGAAGCCGGCGGTTCCGCTACCCCGGCCTTCAGGTCGGGAAGCAGCTCCCGCCTGAAGCCGGGGCCTGGCCTGAAGTCGCGGCGAATTTCAGGTTGTCCGGCTTACTTTTTTTCCTCGGCCTTCATGCCGGCGCCGCACTTGCCGTCCTTGGTTTTCTCCATGCTGGCGCCGCATTTGCCTGCTTCTGTCTTTTTCTTCATCATGCCGGCACCGCACTTGCCTTCACCGCATTTGCCTTCTTTTTTCTTCTCGGTTTTCATGCCTTGGCCGCATTTGCCATCCTTCATCTTGTCCATGTTGGCATCATGCTCGGCCAACTGGTAGCCCGTACTCGGCTTTTGCATGGCAAACGGATTATCGGCGGCGAAGGCAACCGGGCTCAGGGTGGCGGCAATAAAGGCGGCGCCGATGGCGAACGACAGGGTGTGAGCTTTCTTCATGGTGTTTCTCCTTGGTTGGGTTGTGGTGGAACGTGCTTCGAATCATGGTTCTCTCGCCAGGCCCGAGTGGCAGCTTGCAGAAACAGCAGATGTTTTTCGGTCGCGCGACAACCTTTGCAGATCATCAGATGCAACCCGAGCTGGAATCGTTCGCCAAAGGACAGCGGCCGATCCAGCGCCTGGGACATCAGTTCCGTTTCTTCGCGACAAGACAGCATCAATTTTCTCCAAACCAGCGTCGTGACAGGCAATCGCGCAGCCCCAGGCGCGCCCGGTGCAAGAGCACCCAGCAGTTCGACGACGAGATATCCAGTTCCTTACAGATTTCTTCGGTTTCCATCCCCAGCAACTCGCGCATGCCGAAGACTCGTGCCGGTTTTGCCGGTAGGGCCATGATGCAGAGATCGAACACTTCCCAGAAACGCTTTTGTTCCAGTGCGGCTTCCGGCTCCATCCAGGCCGCCGGCTGCGCCGTCCAGTGGCCGCGCGCATCGAACTGATTGTCCAGCGCTTCTTCCCAGCCCCGTTCCTGCTCAATATCCATGTCGGCCAGCGGCTGGCGGCTGCGACGGCGGAATTCGTCGATGATCTTGTTGCGCAGGATGGCAAACACCCAGGTTGCTGCCGCCGCCGTTCCTTGGAATTGAGCAGCGTGGAGGGTTGCAGAGAGCAGGGCTTCCTGCACTGCGTCTTCGGCCGCAGCATCCTCGCGCATTTGCAAACGGGCAAAACGCAGCAAGCGTGGACGCAGTGTTGCGAGGATGGCGGAAAGTTCATTGGGGATCATGGAAATATCCATATTACGCCACTTGAAAATCGGGCGATCGTTCTCATTTCCATACATGGAAGCTCTCGCGGGTGCGGGAGCCCTTGATGACAGTAAAGGAGAAATGGAAATGGCCAATGTGGTGAATTACCGTGATCCGCTGGATGAGTTCTTTCGTGGTTTTTTTGTGCGTCCCGTCGAGTTCGGCGGACAGGGGGAGGTTTCTGCGCCAGCCCTGAAGGTCGATGTCAGGGAGCGGGAGAATGCCTATGCCATCCATGCCGAGGTTCCCGGGGTGAAGAAGGAGGATATCCACGTCTCGATCGATGGCGCGGTGGTCTCGATTTCCGCCGAACGTCGGGAGGAGAAGGAGGTCAAGGAAGGCGAGCAGGTGCTGCGCAGCGAGCGCTACTTTGGCAAGGTCTCGCGCAGTTTCCAGTTGCCGCAGGAAGTCGATGAGGCGCAGTCCAGCGCCAAGTACACCGACGGCGTGCTGGAACTGGTCCTGCCGAAGAAAACGGCGGCCAAGTCGAAGCGGCTGACGATCGAGTAAAAAAGTCGGCGCTGATAAAGCCACTGCGCTACAAGGCGGTCGAGCAAGAAACGCTCAGCTTTGCAGACTTGGGCTTTCCGCTTCGCGGGCAAGTCTCCTCGCCGTAGCGGATGGCGCTACGGCGCTGCGGCATCGCCCGCAGGGGCGCATCCTTTTATCCGGGGTGCGCCCCGTTTCTTTGTGTGCGTCAGTAGAATGCGCGAAGTTATCACTCGCATTCCTACTGACATGAGCGAAACCTCCACTCCTGCGATCAAGGCTGCGGTACTCGCCGAAGCCCTGCCCTACATCAAACGGTTTCATGGCCGCACCATCGTCATCAAGTACGGCGGCAATGCCATGACCGACGAACATCTCAAGCAATGTTTCGCCCGCGATGTGGTGCTGCTGAAACTGGTCGGTCTCAATCCGGTGGTGGTGCATGGCGGCGGGCCGCAGATCGAGAACCTGCTCGCCCGCGTCGGCAAAAAGGGCGAGTTCGTCCAGGGCATGCGCGTCACCGATGCCGAGACCATGGACGTGGTGGAGATGGTGCTCGGCGGCCAGGTGAACAAGGAAATCGTCCATCTCATCAACCAGCAGGGCGGCAAGGCGGTCGGCCTTACCGGCAAGGATGGCAACTTCATCCGCGCCAGGAAGCTGCTGATGGAGGATAAAGACCATCCGGACCAGATGCTCGATATCGGCCAGGTCGGTGAAATCGTTTCGATCGACCCGAGTCTTATTGCGCTGCTCGATTCCGGCGCCTTCATCCCGGTGATTGCGCCGATCGGTGTCGGCAGCGGTGGCGAGACCTACAACATCAATGCCGACGTCGTCGCCGGCAAGATTGCCGAGGTGCTGAAGGCGGAAAAGCTGATCTTGCTGACCAACACGCCGGGCGTATTGGACAAGGCCGGCAGTTTGCTGACCGGCATCACGCCGCGCGAGATTGACGAGATGGTGGCCGATGGCACGCTCTCCGGCGGCATGCTGCCAAAGATCGGCTCGGCGCTGGATGCGGCGCGCAGTGGCGTGAAGAGCGTGCATATCATTGATGGCCGTGTCGAACATGCGCTGTTGCTGGAAATCCTGACCGACGAGGGTGTCGGCACACTGATCAAATCAAAATAGCGAGGGGGCCTCATGAGCGAAGCGCGCAGCGCCAAAGCCGGCGAGAAGAAACTGTTGATCCTGCAAACCATTGCGGAAATGCTGGAACGCCCGGCGGCGGAAAAGGTGACCACGGCGTTGCTGGCAAAGCAGCTCAATGTCTCGGAAGCCGCGCTGTATCGCCATTTCGCCAGCAAGGCGCAGATGTACGAAGGGCTGATCGAGTTCATCGAGAGCGGCGTGTTCGCGGTGATCGGCCAGATCGAGGCGGCGGAAGAGTCGGGGCTGAAACAGGCGGAAGCCATCGTTGCATCGCTGCTGCGCTTTGCGCAGAAAAACCGCGGCCTGACACGCGTCCTGGTGGGCGATGCGCTGGTGCACGAAAATCCGCGCCTGCAGGCGCGCATCAACCAGCTGCTCGACCGCATCGAGGCAACGCTCAAACAATGTCTCAAGGTGGCGGCGGCGCAGGGGGCATTGGCGGCCAGCCACGATTTCGGCGCGCATGCCGATGTGCTGATGTGCTACACGCTGGGCCGCTGGCAGCGTTTCGTCAAAAGCGGCTTCAAGGCCGACCCGCTGGCGCAATGGCCGGCGCAGTGGCCATTGCTGGCGCGCTAGCCCAAGGATGTTCTGTGCCGGAGCAAAGGTAGAAGGAGGCAAAAATTTCCGATGACACGAATTTTTGCTGGCATTTTGCTGACAGTCATGACGACCATCGGACCCGCGTGCGCTTTTGAGTCTTACGTCGCTCCGGCGTGGTTGCCGGGAGGACAACTGCAGACGATTTATACCAGCCTCTTTCTTTCACCCCCGCCCGTCGATTTCCGGCGCGAGCGCTGGGAGTTGCCGGATGGCGATTTTCTCGATCTGGACTGGGTCGATGGCCCGGCGGACAAACCGGTCGTGGTGCTGTTTCACGGGCTGGAAGGCAGTTCCCAGAGTTTTTATGCGCGCGACTTGATGCGTGCCGTGAAGGCGCGCGGCTGGAGCGGAGTGGTTCCCCATTTCCGCGGCTGCTCGGGCGAGGACAACCGTCTGCCACGGGGGTATTTTGCCGGCGACAGCGAGGAAATCGAGCGCATCCTGGTGCATGTCAAAGCGCGCCACCCCGATGCGCCACTTTATGCTGTCGGGGTATCGCTCGGCGGCAATGCGCTGCTCAAATGGCTTGGCGAGCGCGGCGCATCCGCGCAGACATGGGTTGCGCGCGCCGCCGGGGTCTCTGCGCCGCTGGATATGGCGGCGGCCGGCCATGCCCTCGATACCGGTTTCAATCGCAGTGTCTATACCGCACGTTTTCTGGCCACGCTCAAGGCCAAGTCGCTGCGCAAGGCGGCACGGTTCCCCGGTCTGCTCGATGCACGGGCGATCGAAGCGGCCACCACGTTTCAGGAATTCGATACTCTGGTCACCGCGCGGCTGCATGGCTTTGCCGATGCCGAGGATTACTGGGCAAAGGTTGCGTCCAAGCCCTGGCTCAAGCACATAGCGGTGCCTACGCTGGTGTTGAACGCGAAGAACGATCCTTTTCTGCCCGCCCAGGCTCTGCCGACGACCGCCGAAGTATCTTCTGCGGTGACCTTGGAGCAGCCTGAAACAGGAGGGCATGTGGGATTTCCTTCCGGCCCTTTCCCCGGCAATATCGACTGGCTGCCCGAACGCTTGATGCAGCATTTCGGCAGGTAATGCAGCGCCGCAGCGCCGTATCACCCGCGCCGACTTTTATCGTTTCAGTAGCGCTGCCGCTTCCAGTGCGAAATAGGTCAGGATGCCATCGCAGCCGGCGCGCTTGAAGGCCAGCAGGGATTCCATCATCACCGCGTCGTGGTCGAGCCAGCCGTTTTGGGCGGCCGCTTTCAGCATCGCGTATTCGCCGCTGACTTGATAAGCATAGGTTGGCGCGCCGAAGGCATCCTTGACCCGGCGCACGATGTCGAGATAGGGCAGGCCCGGCTTGACCATCACCATGTCGGCGCCTTCTTCGAGATCGAGGGCGACTTCGCGCAGGGCTTCGTCGGAATTGGCCGGGTCCATCTGGTAGGTTTTCTTGTCACCCTGGCCCAGATTGCCGGCCGAACCGACGGCATCGCGAAACGGCCCGTAGAAGCTCGACGCATACTTGGCGGCATAGGCGAGGATGCGGGTGTGAATCAATTTTTCGTCATCGAGCGCGGCGCGGATGCGGCCGATGCGTCCGTCCATCATGTCCGAGGGCGCCACCACGTCGGCGCCGGCGCGGGCATGGCACAGCGCCTGTTTCGCCAGTGCTTCCAGTGTTTCGTCGTTGAGCACATAGGCGCGCGGGTCGGCGGGGTCGATCAGCCCGTCCTGGCCGTGGCTGGTGTAGGGGTCGAGCGCCACGTCGGTGATGACGCCGAGTTCCGGGAATTCCTTTTTCAGGCGGGCGACGACGGTCGGCACCAGGCCTGCCGGATTCCAGGCTTCTTCGGCGCCCGGGGTTTTCTTGCCATTGTCGATCACCGGAAACAGGGCGAGCGCCGGGATGCCGAGCGCCAGCGCCCGTTCCGCGACCGGCAGCAGACGGTCGAGCGTCAGGCGTTCGACCCCGGGCATCGAGCCGACGGCTTCGCTACGATTTGTACCTTCAAGAACAAATACCGGAAAAATCAGATCATTTGCGGTGAGTATGTGCTCACGCATCAGGCGTCGCGAGAAGTCATCCCGGCGCATGCGGCGCATGCGCCGGGCAGGGAATGTCCCGGTTGGCGTCATTGCTCCATTCTCCATAAATTAATTTGAACTTATTAAGCAAATGCTGTTCTTAGGAAGTGCGTGCGAAGTACGGCACGCCCTGTTCCCTCCCCCTGAGCAGGTGCTTTGAGTTCATCAAAGCGTTGTGCCCCCGGTGGTTTCCTCCAGCACCGGGGGCGCTTCTTTTTCTGCGGCGCCCCTGCCTGGCTGCCCCATTCCGGGCCAGTTGCCGACGATTTTTTCGACTTCGTCCATGCCGGTTTTCTTCAGGCTGGAAAACAATTGCACGGTGACCCGGTCGCCATAGTCCGCCAGGGCATCGCGGGTTTCGCGCAAGGTGCGGGTTTGTTCCTGGCGCGTGAGCTTGTCCGACTTGGTCAGCAGGCAGTGAATCGGGCGGCCGGTCGAGCCAAACCAGCCGATCATCTTCCAGTCCAGCTCCGTCAGCGGGCGGCGCGAGTCCATGATCAGCACCAGGCCGGTCAGATTGGCGCGGCGGGTCAGGTAATCTTCCAGCAGGCTCTGCCACTGGAGCCTTACCGCCAGAGGCACCTGGGCAAAACCGTAGCCCGGCAGGTCGACCAGTGCGGCGCCATTTTTCATGCGGAACACATTGATCAGCTGCGTGCGGCCCGGCGTTTTGGAAACGAAGGCCAGCCGTGTGTGTCCGACCAGCGTATTGATCGCACTCGACTTGCCGGCATTCGAACGGCCGGCAAAAGCGATTTCGGCGCCTGCGGCAGATGGCAGGCCGCTAGGCTTGGCAGCGGAAATTTCAAAGGTGGCGTGGCGGAAAAGAGACATGGGGCCGGTGTGAAACAGATGAACTGTAGTATGCGAGAATTGTCCGGAAGTAGCCAGTTGTGGTGGAAAACAGCTGGGATAGAATAACAGCTTTTAAAGGCCGGGCTTCCGGCAATCACGAGGAGATGAGACCATGAAGCGTTCCCTGTTTGCGCTGGTATGTATGGCAGCTGCATTTTCTGGCTGTGCCGCGGATAGCGCCAAGCCAGCGCCGGAGGTGAAAGCCGCGCCCGAGGCCGCCAAGCCAGCGGAAGCCGCCAAACCGGCCGCGACGGTCGCTCCGGCGCCGGCCAAGGCTCCGGCAAAAGGTGACCCGGCGCGCGGCAAGGAACTCGCCGCCGGTACGTGCGCCGCCTGTCATGGTGCCGATGGCAACAGCATGATTCCAGCGAATCCGAACCTCGCCGGGCAGGATTATGACTACCTGCTCAAGCAGATGAAGAACTTCAAGGCCGTGGATGGCAAGCCCGCCAAGCGCGAGAATCCGGTCATGGGCGGCATGATCGCCGCGTTCGACGTCGACCAGATGAAAGACATGGCCGCCTGGTTTGCCTCGCAAACACCCAAGGCCGGAAAAGCGAAGAACCGCAAAACCGTCGAAGCCGGCCAGAAGCTCTACCGTGCGGGTGATGCAGAAAAGGGCATCCCGGCCTGCGCCTCCTGCCATGGTCCGACCGGCGCCGGCATGCCATCGCAATTTCCGCGTGTTTCCGGCCAGCATGCGGAGTACGCCGAAGCACAGTTGAAGGCGTTCCGCGACGGCACCCGCGCCAACGATCCGAACAAGATGATGCGCGCCATCGCGCTCAAGATGACCGATCCGGAAATCAAGGCGGTGGCCGACTACATGGCCGGTCTGCACTGATTCGGGCGGCCACGGCCGCCTGCTGAAATATAAAAACGGCCCACTGCCGATCCGGCAGCGGGCCGTTTTTATTTCCCGTTTATTTCATTCTGCCGCCGCTGATGCGCACGATGCCGGCCAGATCCCTGTGCTGCTCGATGGCGGTGAAGCCGGCGGCGGCGAGCAGGGCGCGCACCGCCGCGGCCTGGTCGTAGCCGTGTTCTAGCCACAGGCAGCCGCCGGGGGTGAGATGCCCCGGCGCCAGGGCGATGATGTTTGCAATGGCATCGAGCCCGTCCGCACCGCTGGCCAGTGCAGTGCGGGGTTCATGGCGCAGGTCGCCTTGTGCCAGATGCGGGTCTGCCGCAGCGATGTACGGCGGGTTGCTGACGATCAGATCGAAGCGCTCCCCCGCCAGAGCGGAAAACCAGTCGCTGGCGAGAAAGCGCACCGTGGCTTGGGGCGCGAGGCGTCGCGCATTTTCCTGTGCCACAGCCAGTGCCGCAGGGCTGGCATCGATCGCCGTGACCTGTGCCCCGGGGCATTCCAGCGCCAGCGTGATGGCGATACAGCCGCTGCCGGCGCCCAGATCGAGAATGGTCGCCGTGTCACCATCCGCTACGGCGAGGAGACCGCCCCGCGAAGCGGAAAGCCCAGGTCTGCAAAGCTGGGCGTTTTTTGCCCGACCGCCCTGTAGCGCAGTTGCTTCACCAGCGCCGACTTTCCTTAAGGCAAATTCGACCAGCAATTCGGTTTCCGGGCGGGGAATCAGCACCGCTGGCGAAACGCTGAAGTCGCGGCCGTAAAACTCGCGCCGGCCGAGCAGGTAGGCTACCGGCTCGCCGGCGACACGCCGTTGCAGCAGTGCCTGGAAAGCCGCCAGGGTTTCTGCCGGAAGCGTTTGCTCATCGTGCGCCAGCAGCCAGGCCGCGGGTTTTCCCATGACATGCGCCAGCAGCAGGCGCGCCTCGCTCGCCGGCAACATGCCGCGCGTAGCCGCGAATGCTTCCGCGATGGTCGCGAGGCGTGTCATGGCGTGGACAGATTCAGCCGGCCAGCTCGGCCAGCAATTCGGCCTGGCGCTCGGCGGTCAGCGCGGCGACCAGTTCATCGAGTTCGCCGCCCATGATGGCATCGATCTTGTACAGCGTCAGATTGATGCGGTGATCGGTGACCCGTCCCTGCGGAAAGTTGTAGGTGCGAATCCGTTCGGAACGGTCGCCGGAACCGATCAGCGATTTTCGCGTCGAGGCGATTTTCTGCTGCTGCTCGCGTTCCTGCGCGGCGGCGATGCGCGCGGCGAGCACCGCCATCGCCTGGGCGCGGTTACGGTGCTGCGAGCGGTCGTCCTGGCATTCGACGACGATGCCGGTCGGCAGATGGGTGATGCGCACCGCCGAATCGGTCTTGTTGATATGCTGGCCGCCGGCGCCCGAGGCGCGGAAGGTGTCGATGCGCAAGTCCGCCGGGTTGATGGCAACCTCGGCCAGCGCGTCGGCCTCCGGCATCACCGCCACGGTGCAGGCGGAGGTGTGGATGCGGCCCTGGGTTTCGGTGGCCGGCACGCGCTGCACGCGATGGCCGCCGGATTCGAACTTGAGTTGCGAATACGCGCCCTGGCCCTCGATGCGGGCGATGATTTCGCGAAAGCCGCCGAGGTCGGACTCGCTCTTCGAGACGATCTCCACGCGCCAGTGCTGCCGTTCGGCATAGCGCGCGTACATGCGGAACAGGTCGCCGGCGAACAGCGCCGATTCGTCGCCGCCGGTGCCGGCGCGGATTTCGAGGAAAAGGTTTTTGTCGTCGTTGGGGTCGCGCGGCAGCAGCGCTTTTTGCAACGCATCTTCGAGGTGCGCCATCTGCATCGTGGCCGCTGCCTGCTCGGCCTGGGCCAGTTCTTTCATTTCCGGATCGGCCAGCAGTTCCTGTGCCGCAGAAAAGTCGGCGCTGGCACTACGCCAGGCATGGAACAGCTCGACCACTGGCGTGATCTCGGCGTGCTCGCGGCTCAGGCGGCGGTAGCTTTCCATGTCCTGGGTGGCGCCTTCCGTGCCCAGCAGCCCATCAAGTTCGGCCAGGCGTTCGGCCAGATGTTCGAGTTTGTCGTAAATGCTTTTTTTCATGTCGGGCGGGAATGCACCGGTAGCAACGGCGGTTGGCGCCGTTACTCGTGTGCGGAAAGGCGATAGATGCGGGCGATCAGGCGGGCAATCTCGCTGCGCTCGGTTCCCTCGGCCTGGTTCAGGGCCTGGGTCGGCGGGTGCAGCAACTTGTTGGTCAGGCCGTGGGAGAGCGCTTCCAGCACTTTGTCCGGCGCATCGCCGCGCGCCAGCAGTTTCAGGGCGTGCTCGACTTCATGGTGGCGCATGCGCTCGGCGGCATCGCGCAGGGCGCGGATGGTGGGCACCGCCTCGCGCGCTTCGAGCCAGTGCAAAAAGCCCTGCACCTGCGTGTCGATGATGGCCTCGGCCTCGACGACCGCCGCCTGGCGTGTTTCCAGTCCGGATTCGACGATCTGGCCGAGGTCGTCGATGGTGTAGAGAAACACGTCGTCCAGCGTGCCGGCCTCGGCCTCGATATCGCGCGGGATGGCCAGGTCGACCATGACGATGGGCCGGTGGCGGCGCAGCTTGATGGCGCGCTCGACCATGCCCAGGCCGATGATCGGCAAGGGGCTGGCGGTGCAGGAAACGACGATGTCGTAGTCGGCCAGGCGTTCGCCGATCTGGTCCAGGCGCAGGGTGTCGGCGCCAAAGCGGCTGGCCAGCGCGGCGGCGCGCTCCGGCGTGCGATTGGCGATGGTGATCTGCTTTGGCTGTTGCGCGGCGAAATGGGTGGCGCACAGCTCGATCATCTCGCCGGCGCCGATGAAGAGGATGCGCTGCCCGGCCAGCGCATCGAAAATCCGTGCCGAAAGGTGCACTGCGGCAGCGGCCATCGAAACGATGTTGGCGCCGATCGCGGTCGTCGAGCGGACTTCCTTGGCCACCGAAAAGGTGCGCTGGAACAGTTTTCCCAGCAGCGTGCCCAGCGTCCCGGCCTCTTCGGCGATGCGCGCGGCCTGCTTCATCTGGCCAAGAATCTGCGGCTCGCCCAGCACCATCGAATCCAGCCCGGCGGCGACACGGAACATGTGGCGCACGGCCGCCTGCTGCGGATGCTGGTACAAGTAAGGCTGGATTTTCGCGGGCGGCAGCGCATGGTAGGTCGCCAGCCAGTCGGCCGCTGCCTGGGGATGTTCCGTTGCGCAATACAGCTCGGTGCGGTTGCAGGTCGACAGCACCGCGGCCTCGCGCACATCCTGCCCGCGCAGCAGATCGCGCAAGGCCTGGCTCAGGTGCGAAGGATCAAAGGCAACAAGTTCACGCACGGCCAGCGGCGCGGTGTGATGGTTGATGCCAAGAGCAAAAAGCTGCACGTCGGTCGGATCCAGAAAGAGGCGGAAATAGGAAATAAAGTGAATGGCCGGAATCCCGCCGCGAACGGGAAACCCGAATGGAGCATTGAAATTGTCGCGCCCCATTTTAGCGCCCATTCGTCGCCGCCGATTCCGCAGCCCGCAGGCCGCCGCTCCGGCGGATGGCGGCGGCCCGGCGTTATCGGCCCGAGGCCAATTTGAACAACCCGGTTTCATCGGGCATAATCTCGGCCGCCACGCTTGGCCTATCAGAGCCTGCTCCCTATATGAATAACCTGCTGACCCGCCCGGAAGGTGCGTAAATTGAGCATGCTCCCCGGAAACCCCACCCTCGCCATTGTCGGTCTTGGTTACGTCGGCCTGCCGCTGGCCGTCGAATTCGGCAAGAAATTCCAGACCATTGGTTTTGACCTTTCCGCCGCCAAGATCGCCGCGTACCGCGCATTCCGTGACCCGACCGGCGAGGTTGCGGCCGACGAGCTGCGCGCGGCAACCCGACTTGAATGCACCACCGATCCGCGCCGTCTCGCCAGCGCCGACTTTCTCATTGTCGCCGTGCCGACGCCGGTGGATGCCGCGCACCAGCCCGACTTCGGCCCGCTGATCGGCGCCTCGACCAGCGTCGGCCAGCACATGAAACACGGTGCGGTGGTGGTCTATGAATCCACCGTCTATCCCGGCGCCACCGAAGAAGTCTGCATCCCGGTGCTGGAAAAGCATTCCGGCATGCAATGGAAGACCGATTTCCATGTCGGCTACAGTCCCGAGCGCATCAACCCCGGCGACCGGGAACACACCCTGACCCGCATCGTGAAAGTTGTCTCGGGCGATGATGCGGCAACGCTGGACCAAGTGGCGCAACTGTATGAAACCATCATCGGCGCCGGCGTGCATCGTGCAGCCAGCATCAAGGTGGCCGAAGCCGCCAAGGTGATCGAGAACACCCAGCGCGACCTCAACATCGCGCTGATGAACGAACTGGCGATCCTCTTCGACAAGATGGACATCGCCACCGCTGACGTGCTGGCCGCCGCCGGCACCAAATGGAACTTCCTCAAATTCTCGCCGGGACTGGTCGGCGGCCACTGCATCGGCGTCGATCCGTACTACCTGACGCACAAGGCCGACATGCTCGGCTACCACCCGCAGGTGATCCTCGCCGGGCGGCGCATCAACGACGGCATGGGCAAGTTCATCGCCGAAAAAACAGTAAAGCTGATGATCGAATCCGGCAGCCCGATCAAGGGTGCGAAGGTGAATGTGCTGGGCCTCACCTTCAAGGAAAACTGCCCCGACCTGCGTAATTCAAAAGTGCCGGACATCATCACCGAGCTGCAAAGCTATGGCATTGAAATCACTGTGCATGACCCGCTGGCGGATGCAGGCGAAGCGATGCACGAATACGGGCTGACGCTCACCGCCTGGGAAAATCTGCCCGCCGCGGATGCGGTGGTTGTCGCCGTGGCGCACGACGCCTACCGCCAGTGCGGCGCCAGCGGCATCGCCGGACGCCTGAAGGCGGACGGCTGCGTCATTGACGTCAAATCAGTGTTCGGACGCGACGCATTCGGGGCGAGAAAGGTGTGGGCGCTGTGAGGTTTTTGGAACAATTTACCCATGCGCCTGCCGATTCACGGCAGTACTCCGCCGCCAAGGAGTTGGGCATGACCATTCGCTGGGAAGGCGAGGGGGTCGACGAAAAGGGATACTGGAGCAACCGTCATTCCCGCGAAGGCGGGAATCCAGCTTCATCGGAAGCCCCGATTGTCGCCGTCGATCCCCGCTACTTCCGCTCCACCGAAGTCGAAACCCTGCTCGGCGACCCGAGCAAAGCCAGGGAGAAGCTCGGCTGGACGCCGAAGATCAGCTTCGCCGAGCTGGTTGCCGAAATGGTTCGCGAAGACCTGAAATCCGCCGAGCGCGACGAACTGGTGAAGAAGCATGGCTACAAGACGCTGGATCATCACGAATGAAGCGGACTTAAGGGCAATGGGCAAGGCTCAATTACAGCGCCGACGCCGGGTTTGCTTGTACCTTTAACCTGTTTTGTATATACTCTGCGTATCTCCATCCGAAGGAATGGCCATGTCCCATGCGCGTGTGTTCAAATCCGGAAACAGCCAGGCTGTTCGTTTGCCGAAAGAGTTTCGCTTTGCCGTGGAACAAGTGGAAATCTACCGGCGCGGCAATGAGGTCGTATTGCGTGAAATACCTGCCAGCGCGACATCGATATTCGACGCCCTGGCCAAGCTGCCGCAAGACCTGACTTCCGAAAACAGAAACGATGCGCCGCCGCAACGCCGGGAGTCGTTCTGATGCCTGTGCATTACCTGCTGGACACCAATATCTGCATCTATATTGCCAAACATAACCCGCCCGCCGTGCGTGAGCGATTCGCGCAACACACGGCCCAAGAGCTTGCCATGTCGGTGATTACGCTGGGGGAACTGCGCTACGGTGCGGAGAAAAGCCAGTCGCCGAAAAAGGCATTGGCTGCGATCGAGCAATTGACCAGCTTCATACAGGTCGCCCCGCTAGACGAAAGCGTCGGGCAACACTACGGAAAAATCCGCGCAAAACTCGAACAAGCGGGCCAAATCATCGGCAACAACGACCTGTGGATTGCCGCACACGCCAAAGCGGCAAACTGGATACTCGTCACCAACAACGAACGCGAGTTCAAGTGGGTAGCCGGATTAAAAGTTGAAAACTGGGCTCATCCCACAGGTTTCCCGGCGGATATCAGCAAGCGCAAATGAATCCTGCCGACAAAATCTATATCGCCGGCCATCGCGGCCTGGTTGGCTCCGCCCTCATGCGCAGCTTGCAGACCAAGGGTTGCGCCAACCTGCTGACGCGTACCCGCGCCGAACTTGACCTGACCGACCAGGCCGCCGTCGACGCTTTCTTCACCGCCGAGAAACCCGACTACGTTTTTCTCGCTGCGGCCAAAGTCGGCGGCATCCACGCCAATGACACCTACCCCGCCGAATTCATCCGCGACAACCTCGCCATCCAGACCCACGTCATCCACGCCGCATACAAAAACAATGTCCGTCGCCTGCTGTTCCTCGGCTCCAGTTGCATCTACCCGCGCGACTGCCCGCAGCCGATCAAGGAAGAATATCTCCTCACCGGCCCGCTGGAGCCGACCAATCGCCCCTATGCCCTGGCCAAGATCGCCGGCATCGAAATGTGCTGGAGCTACAACCGCCAGTACGGCACGAAATATCTGGCCGCGATGCCGACCAACCTCTACGGCCCCGGCGACAACTACGACCTCGCCAACAGCCACGTTCTGCCGGCACTCATTCGCAAGGCCCACGAAGCCAAATTGCGTGGCGATACCGAATATGTTGTCTGGGGCACCGGCACGCCGCGCCGCGAATTTCTCTACGTTGACGACATGGCCGCCGCCTGTGTATTTTTGATGGATTTGCCAGATGATAATTTCAATCTGGCCCTCAGCCCTGCGCCCTCAGTTCCGCCTTTAATCAACATCGGCACCGGCATTGACATCACCATCCGCGAACTGGCCGAAACCGTGATGGACGTAGTCGGCTTCAAGGGCAGGGTTGTGTTCGACAGCAGCAAACCCGACGGCACACCAAGAAAGCTGCTCGATGTCTCGCGCCTGTCCAGCCTCGGTTGGCGGGCGAAAACGCCGCTGTGGGAGGGTGTGGCAAGAGCGTATGCGGATTATTTGGAGGCCGGGCGGCCAGCAGGGACGGAGTGATGCAAGAGATAGCATTGTTTTCGTTGCATCTGACCTTGGGCGGTTTTAGTTGAAATCTTCAGTCCGCATTATCCACAGCTAAAACACCCTCTACCTGTATGTCTTACGCCGAACGCTTGAATGCGCCCATCTATTCAGCAATTTCGATCCCATGCACATAAGAAGGCTGCGTTGAAGATCCAGACAATAAGCATAGACATGGCGCGCGACACCATGGTGGTCGTTGCAGCATCGATCATTGTTGCAATTACCGTCATTCTTCGCGAACAGATTATTGCCTCGCGCTTTGGCGTCGGGGATATCACTGACGCTTTTGCACTGGCGAGCTCGGTTGTTATTTTCCTCGCCGCAGCTATTGGCGGCTCTTTGGCTTCGTCATTGATTCCGGTAACCATACAAGTTGAAGTCGATTCAGGCAAAGCTGCTGCAGAAGAATTGTGTCGCGCCGTATTAGCGCGTCTTCTAGTGGGCATGGTGGTCATTGCCGTGCTGCTGTATGCCTTCTCCAAACCTATCATTTCGGTCATAGCCCACAACTTCGCACCGGAAAAGCAGCAATTGACCCACAGCCTTTTCATCCTGACATTACCGCTGCTACCTTTGGCCGGATGGGCTGCCTATGCAACGGTTCTACTAAATATTCGACGCCGGTTACTGTTTTCAACCTTGGCTTCAGCGATGATTCCATTGACCGGAATCATCATCATTCAAGTCTCACCTACACCTGACGCACTGGCTCTAGGCCTGGTGCTTGGTTATCTGATGCAGTGCCTGTTCGTTGCTTTCATCTTGAAGGAAGAACCCCGATGGCTCTGGCCTACATGGCAAGCACAGCGAAACCAGCTGCGTGCGGTCTGGAATCAATATTTACCCATCACGATAGGTTCCCTGTTCATGATTGGCACTGCAGTGACGGATCAAGTCATGGCAGGCTGGCTGACGCCTGGTAGCGTTGCCACGCTGGCCTTTGCCAGTATTTTGGTGAACTACCTCAACGCGTTTGCCGGACGCGCCCTGGGGGTTCCCGCCATCGTCCACTTTTCCAAACTAACCGCCCATAAAAAATGGGCTGAAGCACGGCGTTTGATGGGGCAAGCCTTGCTCATCATTGGCGGCGTTGCACTCGGTCTTACGGTTATCGTTTGGGGCTTTTCTGACTGGCTGGTTACCCAGCTTTTTGAGCGCGGCGCTTTTACCTCCATCGACACCGCGCATGTGGCCGAGGTGCAAAAGTATTATTCATTACAATTAACATTTCAGTTTATTGGTGTGCTGTTGGTGCGCATGCTTTCAGCGTTGGGCAAAAATCATGTGCTTCTTGCTGTAGGCATATTTAATTTCTTTGCCAACATTCTGCTTAACTGGGTTTTTATGAAAACCCTCGGAGTGGTAGGCATTGCTCTTGCCACATCTGTGGTCCTGTTTATTTCCGCTTTGCTTTCTGGTGCCATCGTTTGGAGATCCTTGAATGCCGAATTCCCTGGAAAACGTAGCATGTACTCTTTGTAGCTCTTTTGATTTCCAGGTTACACATACGATACACAACCTAACTGTTTGCACCATGATCATCAACAAAGGACATGTCACCCATGTTGCAACCAGGCAAAACGACTGACAAAGCAGGGGAGCGCTATTGGGATAGCGCATGGCAGGCTGCTGCCCTGCCCCGGCTTGTTGTGCCGGACGACAAGCGTCTGCGAAACCATGTGCGGCGCTGTTTCCACACATTTTTTTCCGGTGCGATAGCCGGGCATCGCGGGCAGCGCGTGATAGAGGTGGGCTGTGCCAACTCGGTATGGCTGCCTTACTTTGCCTCTGAACATGGCTGCTCCGTCGTTGGGCTGGATTACAGCCCAACGGGCTGCGCTTCAGCGCAAGCGCTTTTGACAGTAGCTGGGATTAAAGGGGAAATTATTTATGGGGACATTTGGGCTCCCCCTGCGGAGCTGCTAGGCGCTTTTGATGTGGTGTTTACCAACGGCCTGGTCGAGCACTTTGAGCCTACCGAGCATATTCTGACAGCGCTTTCCAAATTATTACGGCCGGGTGGCATGATGCTTACCGTCGTGCCCAATATGGTCGGCTGGACAGGCCAAGTGCAGAAGCGCCTTGATCGCAAAGTATTTGATATCCATGTGCCAATTGGCCTTGACGATATTCAGACTGCGCATCAGCGTGCTGGCTTGACTCCCCATCAAGCCAGCTACCTTTGTTCAATAAATTTTGGGGTACTCAACCTGGATAGCGCTTCGAACAGCCTGCCCATGCGTGTTGTAAAGAAGATCATCACTAAAGCACTGGTCGCGCTATCCGCGCTTGTCTGGTGGCTTGAGGATCACAGCTTCTTGCGCCTTCCACCGAACCGGCTAACATCTCCCTATATTGCTTGTGTAGCAATCAAAAGCGATGACCCAACGAGACAAGCCCATGAATGACTTAAAAGCCGTCGAGTCTCATTTCAGATTTGGAGAAAACTGGTCCAGCTATTCAGACTTGATCGACGAAGACCGGATCAGAAGTTCGGTTGATGGATTGCAAAAACTTCTTGGCGATAGCGGTGTTTTGGAGAAACGATTTCTGGATATTGGTTGCGGGTCGGGTCTCCACTCGTTCGCTGCGCTGCTGCTTGGCGCAAAAGAGATTGTAGCGACGGACCTCGATGCCGACTCTGTGAAGACAACGGAAAAGGTACTGGCAAAACATGGGACTGGCAAGCCTTATCGCGTCATGCAGATTAGCGTTTTTGATTTACCCGATCAATTGAAACCGGACTTCGATGTTGTTTATTCATGGGGTGTACTCCACCATACCGGTGCCATGGTGGAGGCCATAAGCAAGGCAGCCGCCATGGTCGCACCGGATGGGCTGTTTGCTTTTGCGCTGTACCGCAAAACGCCTTACTGCGGGTTGTGGCGCGCCGAAAAAAAGTGGTACGCCAAGACAGGTCTTCGCCAACAGGGAATCGCACGCGCCATTTATGTCACGCTTTTCCGCCTGGGCTGCACCGTCACTGGACGGAGTTTCAAAAAATATGTTGCGGAGTACAAGAAAATGCGCGGCATGGAATTTCTGCATGACGTGCATGACTGGCTGGGCGGCTATCCCTACGAATCAATCTCGCCTCCGCAAGTGGATCGGCTGCTGCGTTCCTTGGGCTTTGTGCTGGAGCGTCGCTTTGTCCGTTCTGGTCTGACCAGTGTGCTCGGGTCAGGCTGTGACGAATATGTTTATAGAAAAACGATGTAATGGCGCCTGAGCAAGCGAGCTATCTTGACTGGATTCGTTATGTCGAACTCTGTTCTGTCCGCTCCCTGTTTCCAGATAACGGCAGCGTGCTGGAGATCGGCGGCGGCAACGGCTATCAGGCCGCCGTCCTGAAATCATGGGGCTTAGCGGTGGTGTCGATTGATATCGATACCCAGGGCGCTTGGACTAAGCGTTATTTCGATGTTGTCGGCTACGACGGGAAAACCATTCCCATCGCAGATGGAAAAGTAGACGTCATTTTTTCTTCCAATGTGCTGGAACACATTGCGGAGGATGCCTTGCAAGCATTGTTTACCGACATGCGCCGCGTGCTTGTCCCCGGCGGCTTTGCGGTGCACCTTGTACCCACTCCCGTGTGGCGGCTGTGGACGATCATGGCGCATTACCCATGGCTCATTCTGCGCGTGATACGTGGAACCCCCAGGGGAGGGGAATGGTTCAGCCAGGCGTGGCTGCTGTTATCCAGCGCCGTGGCTTGCTGGGTTTACTTAAGCGCGCATTGTGGCCTGCGCCACACGGCGAATATCCCAGCAGTCTTGCCGAGCTATCTGCCTTTCGTGAGCGCGCATGGCGCAAGCGTTTTGCCGCTGGTGGCTTTGCGGTGTACCAGTGCTATCCAGCAGGGATTTTTATACGGGATACACGCTATTTCCCAGCTTGCCGATGTCATGGCGGCGCTTTTTGTCCAAACTGCTGGGCAGCGCATGCAAGGTTTATGTGGTGAAACTCACCACACCCTCTGGCGGCAATAACGGATCGCTTTAGCCAGTATGATGCGCATTGTCTTCATCATCACCGGCCTTTCCACCGGCGGGGCCGAAACCATGCTGTTGAAGCTGCTGGAGCGGCTGGATCGAAACCGTTTCGCGCTTCATGTTATTTCCCTCACGACGCTGGGCGAGATCGGGCCGCGTATCGCAGCACTCGGCATTCCTGTTGAGGCTATGGGCATACAGCCCGGCCTGCCCAGCCCGATAACGTTCTTGCGTCTGGTGCGCCAAATCAGGCGCGTGAAGCCTGATGTGGTGCACACCTGGCTCTACCACGCTGATTTGCTAGGCGGACTGGCGGCTCGGCTGGCAGGGGTCTCAGCCATTGGTTGGTGTATTCGCAACAGCAATCTGGATAAAGACAAAACCAAGTTTTCAACCCGTGCCGTGGTTGGTTTGTGTGCGCGCCTATCAACTTGGGTGCCGTCACAAATCCTCTCGTGCTCCGAAGAGGCGCGGCAGGTTCATGTAGCGCTGGGTTATGCGGCAGAAAAAATGCGGGTCGTGCCCAATGGGTTTGATCTCGCCCGATTCAAGCCGGATGGCGATGCGCGAAGTGCTCTACGTGCCGAACTGGGGCTTGCCGATAGCACGCCGTTGGTAGGGTTGATCGCCCGGTTTGATCCACAGAAAAACCATGCAGGTTTTTTTGAGGCAGCGAGTATGCTGCATCAGCAAATGCCGCACGTGCATTTTGTGCTCGCAGGCCATGGCATTGAACGGAATAATGCCATTTTGATGAGGGCGATTAACAAGGCAGGCGTGTTGGCCAATACCCATCTGCTGGGTTTGCGCAACGACACTCCGCGTTTGATGGCGGCGCTGGATGTGCTGGCTTCTTCTTCTTATGGAGAGGCATTTCCCAATGTGCTGGGTGAAGCAATGGCCTGTGGCGTGCCTTGTGCGGTCACGGATGTGGGTGACTCAGCTTACATCGTGGGTGATACGGGGCGCGTTGTCGCATCAGGTGACATGGCTGGTCTTGCTCTCGCACTACAAGCACTGCTTGTGTTGCCCCCCTCTGAAAAAGCGGCGCTAAGCGAACGCGCGCGCGCGCGGGTGGCGGCTCATTTCGAGATTGGCAAGATAGTGCGGCAGTATGAGGATTTTTATGAAACATTGTTGGCGCATGCTCTGTAGCGTGGCGTCCCTTTCAAAAGGTGTGCACCCATGTGTGGCCTGACCGGCTACTGGCAAGTTGCTGGTGATTCGGCTGAAGCGTCTGAAGCGATTGCGAGGGCCATGGCCCTCCAAATCACCCATCGTGGCCCGGACGATTCCGGGGTATGGGTAGATGCGGTCGCTGGCATTGCGCTGGCGCACCGGCGTTTGTCCATTCTCGACCTTTCTCCCGCCGGCCATCAGCCGATGGCCTCGCCCGGCGGGCGGTATGTCATCGTGTTCAACGGCGAGATTTACAACCATCTCGAATTGCGTGCCGGGTTGCCGGGCATTGTCTGGCGCGGGCATTCCGACACGGAGACGCTGCTCGCTGGATTCGAAGCATGGGGTATCGAGGCAACACTCAAAAAATGTGTCGGCATGTTTGCCCTGGCATTGTGGGATCGCGAAACGCGCTCGCTCACGCTGGCGCGCGACCGCCTGGGTGAAAAGCCGCTGTATTACGGCTGGCAGGGCGATGCGTTTCTGTTTGGCTCGGAACTCAAGGCGCTGCGCGCACATCCGGCGTTCCTTGGCGAGATTGACCGCGACGCGCTGGCGCTGTATTTGCGGCACAACTATGTGCCGGCACCGTATTCAATGTATCGCGGCATCGCCAAACTGCCACCGGGGAGTTGGCTGACGCTGACCGCAAATATCTCCGCCGCCGTCTCGCCAGCGCCGACTTTTTACTGGCGCGCGTGCGATGCCGCGCAAGCGGGCGTGCGCCGTGATTTGAACGATGAAACAGCCATCGCTGCGCTCGATGCCTTGCTACGCCGCGCCACTGGCGGGCAGATGGTGGCGGATGTGCCGCTGGGCGCGTTTCTTTCCGGCGGAATTGATTCTTCCACCGTGGTGGCCTTGATGCAGGCGCAGTCAAGTCGGCCGGTGCAAACGTTCACCATCGGCTTTCATGAGGCAGGGTACAACGAAGCAGAGCATGCCCATGCCGTAGCCGCACATTTTGGCACCGAGCATACTGAGCTGTATGTAACGGCAGAGCAGGCGATGGCGGTGATCCCACGGTTGCCGGCGCTGTACGACGAACCCTTTGCCGACTCTTCACAAATCCCGACCTTTCTGGTCGCGGAACTGGCGCGGCGGCACGTGACAGTGAGCCTATCGGGCGATGGCGGCGATGAACTGTTTGCTGGTTACAACCGCTATGTGTGGGCCAGTCGCATCTGGCGTTCGCTGGGTTGGGCGCCGCGGCCCTTGCGCGCAGCCTTGGCGGGGATACTGACGACCTTGCCGCCGGCGGCCTGGAATGGGGTGTTTGCCGGGCTTTCGTTGCTCTTGCCCAAACGTTGGCGCTATGCCAACCCCGGCGACAAGCTGCACAAACTGGCCGGCATCCTGGCTGTGCGCTCGCCTGAGGAAATTTACCTGGCGCTGGTGTCGCACACCGATCGGCCGGCCAGCGTGGTGATCGGTTCCCGGGAGCCCGTCACGGTGCTGACCGATCGGCGGCAGTGGGCGGACGTGCCGGATTTCGAATCGCGCATGATGTACCTGGATCAGATGACGTATCTGCCGGATGACATCCTGACCAAGGTGGATCGTGCGGCGATGGGCGTCAGTCTGGAAACGCGGGTGCCATTGCTCGACCACCGGGTGGTGGAATTCGCCTGGCAACTGCCGCTGTCAATGAAAATTCGCGACGGGCAAACCAAGTGGCTGCTGCGCCAGGTGCTTTATCGCTATGTGCCGCGCGAGTTGATCGAGCGCCCCAAGATGGGTTTTGGCATCCCGCTGGATGTCTGGCTGCGCGGCCCGTTGCGCGACTGGGCGGAAAGCCTGCTGGATGAAGCCAAACTGCGGCAGGAAGGGTATTTTCATCCGGAACCGATTCGCCAAAAGTGGCGGGAGCATCTCTCAGGTCAGCGCAACTGGGCATATTATTTGTGGAACGTGTTGATGTTTCAGGCGTGGCTGGAGTGCTCGCGATGAACCCACGACGGATATTCGGCATGGTTTTCCTGTTTGTTCTCATCGCAGGTGCTGCGTTGCAATGGGTTGTGATTCCGGCAACCCCCTGGCATGCAGGGTATGGGCTTCTTTCAGGCGGGGACTGGGTCAGCTTCCATATGGATGCAGTTAGGCTCGCCCATGAAATTGAGCGTGCTGGCTGGCAATCCTGGCAACTTCGTCCTGAGGATCAGACACCGATCGGCATTGCCGCTGCGGTCTATGCCGCTACCGGCATTCATGAACCATGGATTTTGCTGCCACTCAATGGCCTGCTCTATGGTCTTGCTGCAGCCGTATTGTCCGGTATGGTGTTCGCGTTATCTGGTGATCGTCGCAGCGCCCTGTGGGTCGTGTTGCCGATGCTGGCCTTTCCGTCTGCGGCGATGATCTGGGGCCAGATACACAAGGACGTATGGATGCTTCCAGGCAGCCTGCTGATACTCTCATTCTGGGTTGGCCTCGGGCAGACTGAGTGTGCTGGCCACACTGCGACTCGGCTACTTGCCCGTGTTCTGGTAGGGGCTCTGCTCGTTTGGCTCGTCCGCCCCTATGCCAACAAAGTTTTTCTGCTCGCAAGTACGGTGGCTGCCGCCATCTTGTTGATCGTCCGGGTGCGCGAAAAATCGTTGCAGCTCTCTTGGCTCAGTATGCTGTTTGCAGGCTTGATCATCCAGCTGATGGTCATTCAACTGACTGATTCAACGGTGGATCAGCCTCAAATGATGGCAATTCAAACTGGGTTAGCAGCAGGACCATCCAGGCTTGTTTTACCGCTTATTGATGATCAGATTGCCAAACTGGTATCCACTCGGGAAGGTTTTTGTAGCGGCTATCCTGATGCTGGGTCTAACATTGACACCAAGGTAGCCTTCAGCAGCGGGGATGACATCCTCAGGTACCTGCCCCGTGCCTTGCAAATCAGCCTATTCGCGCCTTTCCCCGATATGTGGATTGGAACTCCCGCACAATCGCCGGGTGGTGGCCTTATGCGCCTCATTGCAGGGGTTGAAATGCTGGTGCTGTACGGCGCACTCATCGGTTGGTTTTGGCTACCATGGTTTTCTCGTCATGATCGTGGCGTCCTGCTGGCGGTGCTGGGATTCTCGATCACGGCAGTGTTGCTCTATGCGCTCGTGATCTGCAACATTGGGACGCTTTACCGCATGCGGTATCCGATGATGCTTGTCTGGATAGGACTAGGTTTGATAGGGTGGCGATGGCGATATTGCAAACATGATGCGCAAAATGGACACAAACCTTCGTGAATAAGCCACGCTTGCTCTTTGTCGTCACCGAAGACTGGTATTTTGTTTCGCATCGACTGCCTCTGGCCGTTGCAGCGGGCAAGGCGGGGTTCGATGTGGCAGTGGCGACGCGGGTGAATGCGCACGGCGAACAAATCAAGGCGGCGGGCATTCGGCTCGTGCCTTTCGAGCTTTCCCGCCGCAGCGGAAATCCGCTGGCTGAAATGGCGCGCCTCATCCGTCTTTATCAGCATGAACGGCCGGATATCGTGCATCACGTAGCATTGAAGCCTGTGTTGTATGGCACGCTGGCGGCGTGGCTGGCGCGGGTGCCGCACGTCGTCAATGCGGTGGCCGGGCTGGGCTGGCTGTTTACTTCGGGTGGCTGGTGGGTGCGCTGGTTGCGGCCTGTGGTGCGGCGCGTGTTGGCTTGGCGACTTTCCGCAACCCATTCCGTGACCATTGTGCAAAACCCGGACGACCGCGCGCTGCTGCAACAGGCGGGTGTGTCGGCTGACAAACTTCATCTGATTCGCGGCGCGGGGGTGGATACGCAGGTATTTCATCCGGTGGAACCGCCTGCCGGTCCGCTTTTCATTGTGCTGGCCGCGCGCATGCTGTGGGACAAGGGCGTGGGCGAGTTCGTCGAAGCGGCGCGCCGGTTGTCCGATGCGGGAGTGAATGCACGCTTTGTTCTGGTGGGCGAGCCCGACCCCGCCAATCCGGCCTCGGTGCCTGAATCGACCTTACACGAATGGCAGGGGCGGCATGGTGTGGAGTGGTGGGGCCGGCGTGACGACATGCCTGCCGTGCTGCGCCAGGCGCATATCGCCTGTCTACCGTCGTATCGGGAAGGACTGCCCAAGAGTCTGCTGGAGGCGGCGGCCACCGGTCTGCCCATTGTGACCACCGATGCGCCGGGCTGCCGTGAAGTGGTTAATGATGGCGACAATGGCTTGCTGGTGCCGCTGCGTAATGCCACTGCGCTGGCCGCTGCGTTGCAACGGCTGATTGCCGACGCCGGCTTGCGGGCGCGCATGGGCGCTCGCTCACGCGAACGGGCGCTGGCCGAGTTTTCTCAGGAGCAGGTGATCGCACAAACCCTGCAACTGTATCGCGAGCGGCTGGCATGAAGGTACTGGTCACCGGCGCCAATGGCTTTGTCGGCCGTGCCGTGCGCACGGTCTTGCGCCAGGCGGGACACGCGATGCTGCCTGCGGTGCGGCGACCCTCCGGGCTGGCGGAGGAGCGGGTCGTCGGTGACATCGATCCCGCCACCGATTGGCGTGCGGCGCTTTCCGGCGTGGAGTCGGTGGTGCATCTCGCGGCACGGGTGCATGTGATGAATGACTCTGCGATGGATCCACTGGCCGCTTTTCGTTCCATCAACACCGCAGGCACGCTGAACCTGGCGCGTCAGTGTGCGGCGGCCGGGGTGCGGCGCTTTGTGTTCGTCAGCTCGGTCAAGGTCAATGGCGAGGAGCGCGCCACGCCCTACACCGAAGCCGATACGCCGGCGCCGGAGGATGCTTACGCGCTTTCCAAGTGGGAGGCGGAACAGGGCTTGCGGCAGATTGCGGCGGAAACCGGGCTGGAGGTGGTGATTCTGCGCCCGCCCCTGGTGTATGGCCCGGGCGTGGGGGCGAATTTTCTGGCGCTGCTGCGTGCGGTGGCGCGCGGCATGCCGTTGCCGCTGGGCGCGATCGACAACCGGCGCAGCCTGATTTACGTGGGCAATCTGGCGGCTGCGATTTTGTGCTGCCTTGAACACCCGGCCGCGGCAGGCAAGACGTTTCTGGTGAGCGACGGCGAAGATGTGTCGACATCCGGGCTGGTGCGCCGCATGGCGGCGGCGCTGGGCCGCCCGGCACGATTGCTGCCTGTGCCGCCCGCGCTGCTGCGGTTTGCGGCGCGGCTTGCCAAAAAATCGGCGCTGGCGATACGGCTCTTCGATTCGCTCACGGTTGATAGCAGCGCCATCCGCCGTGAGCTTGGCTGGTCGCCGCCGTTCACGCTGGATCAGGGCTTGCGCGAGACTGCGGCATGGTATTTGAACCAAGGTGCTTCTGTGTCATCCCGATCTTCTTGACGAGATCAGAACCGCCCGACCCTCTCTTTGCTCATTCACAAAAGGCGCGCGGGTTGACCTTGCGCAGTGAGAAGCGCAACTGCCTTTTTATCGAAGGAAATGAACGTTTCCCCGCCCAGCCAGTTCCCTTCGTAGGCAATGACGCCATCGGCGAAATCGCCGCCTGCTTCGAGCATCGACAGGCCAGCCTCTACGGCCGGCCTATTCACTTCCACATTGGCGGCGGCAAGCAGCGCGCGGATTGCGGCGGCCGCGTCGGACGGTTGGAAGCCGTAGACCCTGAGCAGCACCCACACAAATTCGCACAGGCATGGCAGTGCGACTGCAATCAATTCGGCATCGGTCAGGGCCGTGGCGGCAACGCTCGCTTGTGCGGGATCGTCACGCACGACAGCACGAACAAGCACGTTGGTATCAACAGCAACTTTCATTCTTTGCCAGCCCAGCCTTGCGCAGCCGCCGCGTTGATTTCCTCAATGGTGGCGACTTTCTCTGTCCGGCCCGCGAGCAATCCAACAAAGCCGGCAATTGTTCCGGTTTGCTTGGCTGCTTTGAGCATGCCCCGGCCATCGGGCAGCAAATCCAGCTCGATCTTTTCCCCCGGCCTGATACCGAGGTGTTGCAGCACGTCTTTTCTGAAAGTCACTTGTCCCCGTGCGGTAACGGTCAATGTGGTCATGGTGTCCTCACCGGCTCATGAATGATGATTCATATGATAATGCAAAAATGCATTACAGTCAATGACTGCCGCAAAAGTCCTAAGCTCTGCGGCGCCACTGCCCTGCTTTAAGCACGGTTCATTCGTCATAACTAACCAACATCAACATACTCAGTCAGGACAGCCTGCACGGATTTCACATCCTGGGGTGATAAATGCCCGATAGTCTTCAAAACCAGATTTTTATCCAGCGTGAATAATTTCAAACGAAAATGACAGGCCACTTTCAACCCTGCTTCTTGCCAATGGGCGAATGAAATATCACTGGGCCAAACATCCCCGGTGGCTGTGGTGATCATGGCCAAAACAAGCTGATTGTGCTGCTGATTAAAACGCTCATTGGAAATCACCAATGCCGGGCGGCGCTTTGTGGCCTCACGATCCGTGAACGGAAAAGAAACGGCAACTACATCAAATGCCTTAAAGATCACGCCAGGCTGCCTCGTCCTGAGGTGAGTTCCATTCAGACAGCGTCTCTTGCAATGCGGATAACTCGACATCAATGGCTGGGTCAATACGCTTGATGGTGATCCGGTTGTTGCTATCCAGATCAAACGCCAGCATATCGCCCTCCCGAATATGGGCGGCGTCTCTGATACGTTTGGGAATTGTTGCCTGACCTTTGGCCGTAACGCGTGCAAGCTCCATGATTTTCTCCATTAATTACTACTTGTAGTAAATTACTACTTTTACCATAAAGATGCAAATACCATGTTGCGTACATCCGCTGGTTTCCAGGAATGGTTGCCAGATAAGCGAACCGGCCTACAATGTGTAGGCATAGATGGAAGGATACACACCATGCGTACCAACATCATGATTGACGACGAGCTCATGGCAAGCACCCTTCGGGCGACCGGGTTGAAGACCAAACGGGAAGCGGTGGAATTGGGACTCCGTACCTTGCTGCGGTTGCGGCAGCAGGAGGAAATCAAACGCTTTCGTGGGAAGCTCGACTGGCAGGGCGACCTTGATGCCATGAGAACCGACAAGTGATTCTGGTCGATTCCAGCGTTTGGATCGACTATTTTCGGGGAGCCACGACGCCACAAGCCGAAAAGCTGGACTCGCTGCTTGGCAATACGCCCATTGCAACGGGCGACCTTATTCTGACCGAAGTGCTTCAAGGTTTTATCAGCGACCGTGACCTTAACCAGGCCAGGAAGCTCATGACCTCGTTGGTGGTTGTGGACCTGATGGGGCAGACCACGGCCATTCAAGCCGCCAGGAACTTTCGGATACTGCGATCGCTCGGGATAACGATGCGCAAGACCATTGACACGGTGATTGCCACGCGCTGCATCGAGAGCGGATTGCCTCTTCTGTATAGCGACAGGGACTTTGATCCGTTCGTTACGCATCTTGGCCTCCGTTCAGCGCTGGACGAAGGCTTGCACGACACAGTGGCGTGACATGTGATGGCGCGCCGATGAAGAAAGCGGGGATCAGGAAATGTACTTAGCAAACCTGGGCGTGCCCGCGCTGGTTGCGTTTGCCGTGTGCTTTTTCCTCTTGCGCGGGTTGCTGCGCGGGCGGCTGGCGGCGACGGTCATGGATCAGCCGAATCACCGCTCGCTGCATGCCGTGCCAACGCCACGCATCGGCGGGCTAGGCGTGCTGGCAGGCGTTCTTGGCGGTGCCATGGCGATATTGACGCTCCGTGGCGAATTATCGTTATCGCTATGGACACTGCTGTTGCTGTTGATTTTGTTGGGGGGCTTTTGCTTTGTGGATGATCGTCGCGGACTGTCTGCCGCGCTGCGCTTGCCGGTGCATCTGGCCATTGCCGCCGTGTGGGTCGCAAGCTCTGGAAAAGTCGGCGCTGGTGAGACGGCGAATTGGTTTGCCGTGGGCGGCCTGGTGCTCGCGCTGGGCTGGATGATGAATCTCTACAACTTCATGGATGGGGCCAACGGGCTGGCGGGCGGCATGGCAGTCTTCGGTTTCGGGGCGTATGGGGCCGCCGCCGGGCTGACTGGAGAGCCGGTGCTGGCGGCGCTGGCTTGCAGCGTGGCGGCGGCGGCGCTGGCATTTTTGTTTTTCAACTTTGATCCGGCGCGGGTGTTTCTTGGCGATGTCGGCTCCATTCCGCTGGGCTTTCTGGCCGGCGCGCTGGGGCTGTGGGGCTGGCAGGACGCCGTCTGGCCGGCGTGGTTTCCGCTGCTGGTGTTCTCGCCGTTTATCGTCGATGCCACGGTAACGCTGGCGCGGCGCGGCGTGCGCGGCGAGAAGGTGTGGCAGGCGCATCATGACCATGCCTATCAGCGCCTGGTGCGCTCCGGCTGGTCGCACCGGCGGCTGGCATTGGCAGCGTATCTGCTGATGGCGGGCTGTGCGGCAAGCGCACTGGTTTTGCGCTTTTCTGCAGCCGCCTGGGTTACCGTGGGACTTGGGGTCTGGGCGGCGCTCTACACCGCGCTCTTGTTCGCTGTGGCGCGCCACTGGCGGCAGAAAAAGTAACACGGCAACTCCCGTTTCCATATCAATCTGCAATGCGTATAGATATCTGGAATTGGATCATGCTAGACTTAGCTTAGTCAAGTTCTTTAGGTACTACGGAGGCATTATGCAAATTGTCAATATCCACGAGGCAAAAACCCACCTTTCGCGTCTGCTGGAGCACGTGGCGGGAGGTGAGGAGATCATCATCGCAAAAGCCGGCAAGGCGGTAGCCCGCTTGGTGCCGCTGGCGGCCGCGCCGGGAAACCGTCAGCTTGGCCTGCTCAAAGGCAGGCTGAATGTCCCGGAGGATTTTGATGCACCGCTGACGGACAGCGATCTGGCTTTGTTCGAGGGGCGCTAATTGGTTCTGCTGCTGGATACGCATATTCTGCTGTGGGCACTGGATGCCCCGGAACGCCTGCCGCCGGATGTTGTGGCGCAGCTTGAGTCACCGGAAACAATGGTTTATTTCAGCGCCGCAAGCATTTGGGAGATCGCCATCAAGGCCGCACTCGGGAAAATCGATTTTCCTTATTCGCCAGAGGACATTACGCAAGCGGCGAAGAACACCGGATTCGTCGAGCTTCCCGTCAGCGCCGCTCATGGCGCAAAGAGTGCCCATTTGCCCCGGCATCACCGTGACCCATTCGACCGGCTGTTGGTTGCGCAAGCCTTGCTGATGCCTGCGCAGTTGCTCACCGCCGATGCGGCACTGGTGCCTTATTCTGAATTGGTACGCTGCATATGAAGACGCCTCTGCTCCTCGCCAACCGTTTGATGCCGCCCGCAGCCGGAGCGCATCCATGAGCGGCGGAACTCGCACCATCCCTCCCCGCGCCCTTGCCGTCGCCCTGTTCGATCTCATCGCCGTTGCCTTTGCCTGGGTTGCGTCGTTTTTGTTGCGCTTCAATTTCGACACCACGGCGACGACCTGGCACGCCATCGCCATCACCCTGCCCTGGGTGCTGGCGGTGCATGCGGGGAGCTTTTACCGCTTCGGTCTGTATCGCGGTTTGTGGCGCTTTGCCAGCCTGCCCGATCTGAAACGCATCCTGCTGGCCGTGGGGCTGGCGGCGCTGGCGGTGCCGCTGCTGCTGTTCCTGGTGCTGCGCCTGGTCGATGTGCCGCGCTCGGTATTGATCCTGCATCCGCTGTTGCTGGTGCTGGTGATGGGCGGCGCGCGCTTTGCCTACCGCTCGTGGAAGGATGGGCATCTGCTCTCGTTCGGCGAGCTTGGAGGCGAACCGCTGCTGGTGCTGGGCGCCGGCAGCGCCGGGGCGGGCCTGCTGCGTGGGCTGGCGGCGACGCGCGAGTGGCGGGTGGTCGGTTTTCTCGATGATGACGCGGACAAGATCGGCCGCCGGGTGCAGGACGTGCCGGTGCTGGGACGGCTTTCTGCTGTCGCCGAGGTTGCGGCGCGGCTGGGCGTCAGGCACGTTGTGCTCGCCATGCCGCAGGCCAGCGCCAGCGTGCGCCGACATGTTGCCGAGATGGCGGTGCAGGCCGGCTTGACGGTGCTCACCGTGCCGAGCATGGATGATCTGCTTGCGGGCCGCGTCGTGGTGTCGCAGATGCGCAAGGTGGAGCTGGAGGATTTGCTCGGCCGCGAGCGTGTCGAGCTCGATACGGCGGGTCTGGCGCAGTGGCTGGGTGGCCGCACGGTGCTGGTGACCGGCGCGGGCGGCTCGATCGGCTCCGAACTGTGCCGCCAGATCGCCCGTTTCGAACCGGCGCGGCTGGTGTTCTTCGAGCAGTCGGAATATGCGCTGTACCAGCTCGAACAGGAATTCTCCAGCCGGTTTTCCGCCCAGGCGGTGGCCGGCGTGATTGGCGATGTCAAGGATGCGGCGCGGCTGGCCGCGGTGTTTGCCGAGCACCGCCCCGAGGTCGTGTTCCATGCCGCCGCCTACAAGCATGTGCCACTGATGGAAAGCCATAACGCCTGGGAGGCGGTGCGGAACAACGTGCTCGGCACGCTGAACGTGGCGCGTGCGGCGATGGCGCACGGGGTGAGCGAGTTCGTTCTGATCTCGACCGACAAGGCGGTGAATCCGACCAATGTCATGGGCGCCAGCAAGCGGCTGGCCGAGCGGGCCTGCCAGGGCATGCAGGCGCAGGCACGGACGACGCGGTTCGTCATGGTGCGTTTCGGCAATGTGCTGGGTTCGTCGGGCAGCGTGATTCCGCATTTTCGTGCACAGATTGCGCGGGGCGGACCGGTGACGGTGACGCATCCGGAAATCATTCGCTACTTCATGCTGATTCCCGAGGCGGCGCAACTGGTACTGCAGGCCGGGTTGCTGGCCAGCCGCGAGGCCGAGGGCGGCAGGATTTTCGTCCTCGACATGGGCGAGCCGGTGAAGATCGTCGATCTGGCGCGCGACCTGATCCGGCTCTCCGGCTTCGACGAGGATGACATCAGGATTGAATTCACCGGCCTGCGTCCGGGCGAGAAGCTTTACGAGGAACTGCTGGCCGATGGCGAAACCACGTTGCCGACGCCGCACCCGAAACTGCGCATCGCCCGGCCAGGCGATGCGCCGGATGCCGCCTGGCTGGCTGGTCTGGATGCCTGGCTGGCCGCTCCGTTGCGTAGCGAGACCGAAGTCAAGCAGGGACTCAAGGCGCGGGTGGCAGAATATCGCAGCCCCGGGGTGGAATGAATCAGGCGTGAAATCCTTGCTTCTGTCAGGTGCTGCGGCGGCAAGTCTGATGTTGCTGCGTTAATCAGAGCGGTATGAGCCCGGTTCCCTGCATGGCCTGTATAGATTCATCGGCAAAGAACACCCTGATCTGCAAATTTGAAGTTTTAGACCACTTTTCCTGAGACACTACCCACTTCCTGACGAACTCGGAAATCGTTTCCCGGGCATATGACCGCTGGAGCTCAACGTATTTCTTCGAGGCAGCGTACTCGGCTAGCGTTGGTGTAATGCCCTTCAGAAGACGCTCTTTAGCCTCTGGTCCGGTTATCAGCGACCATACCCCATGCGCTTCGACCTCGAACTTGGTTGTGTCGATAGCGACTGGTAGCGATGGTTTGACGGGTGGTGCAATCACAATAAACGAATCCCCCTTCTGCTCGAAACGCCATTTGGGTGCTAACTCGATGTGATAGCGGTAAGTTGCGGGGACGCGTATTTGCGTTATGGTCTTGCCGACGTCAAGGCCTAGGGCAGTATGCGTCGTCTTGGTCTGAAAGAGTTCCGTTGCTGTGATCGTTGAGACCTCCAGAAGGCCGCCCTTGGTGCGCATCACAATCGGTTCGTTGATGGTGGCCACGATAGCTGAAGTCTTGTCGACGTTTCCTGACGCGAATTTATAGCCAACAATACCCCCAGCAATGATGCATCCAAGTAGGACGGCGAATTTCAATGTCAGTCCGAGCGGCATTTCATGCTCCGTATGGTTGTGTGGTTAGCTATGTGCCCAGCAGAGCGAACAGGATGAGGAGATAAAACGGTATTGTTATCACCCTGCCCCAGCTATCTTCAAATGCGATGCCGATGGCAAGCGCTCCGACTGTTAGCAGGGTAAGCCCAATGACATGTATATTGTGCCATCTTTTGCTCTCGTTAGAAGCTTGCCCCAGTAGCTCCGGAACTCCTCAACACCGTATCGGTTGGTGCGTTCAAAAATTCTTTTCTTTCGCCGCCACAGGAAGGCAATCCCGGTGACGCAAAGCATTGCGCCGATGAAAAAAGCCGACACTCTCGCCGAACCCCTCAAGCTTCCCCGCGACGGCCCCGAGGCAGTAGCGCTCACGTATCCCAAGACTGCCCCGATCCAACCGGAAGCCACAAAAGGAAAGGCCCCAACCAGCGGTAACCGGAAGGGGCCTTATGAATACTGGTGGCCAGGGGCAGAATCGAACTGCCGACACACGGATTTTCAGTCCGTTGCTCTACCGACTGAGCTACCTGGCCGTTAAGGCCGCGTATTATAGGGGCTCAGGGTATTCACGTCAAAATAAAAAGTCACTGATTCTGACAGGAGGGTTTATGAGTAATGGAATGGCCGAACATATCCGGGGCAATCCAAAGTTCCGGCATCTGGTCAGGACGCGCAATGCCTGGGCAATGGCATTGACATTTCTGGTGATCCTGGTTTATTTCGGTTACATCCTGCTGATTGCGTTCGACAAGGCGTTTCTCGCCCGCAAGCTGGGCGATGGCTTGGTGACTTCGGTCGGCATTCCGCTGGGGCTGGGGGTGATTTTGTTTACCGTCGCCATCACGGCGGTTTATGTGTATCTGGCCAATACGCGTTTCGACCGGATGGCTGCCGAAGTCCTGGAGGAGGCCGGCAAATGAAGTGGCGGGGCGGGTTTGTTTTGCTGGCGTTGCTGGCAGCAGGCGGCGTGCTGGCGGCGGGCGCCGATCTGGGGCAGACGCAAAAGCAGGCGACCAACTGGACGGCGATCGCCATGTTCGTCGGCTTCGTTCTGGTTACCCTGTGGATCACCAAATGGGCGGCGGGGAAAACCCGCACGGCGGCGGATTTCTACACCGCTGGCGGCGGCATCACCGGTTTCCAGAATGGCCTGGCGATTGCCGGCGATTACATGTCGGCGGCGTCGTTTCTTGGCATCTCCGGTCTGGTGTTTGCCAGTGGCTTCGATGGCCTGATTTTTTCAATAGGCTGGCTGGTAGGCTGGCCGGTGGTCACTTTTCTGATGGCCGAACGCCTGCGCAACCTGGGCAAGTTCACCTTTGCCGATGTTGCCGGTTACCGCTTTTCGCCGACGCCGATCCGCACCTTTGCGGCGTGCGGTTCGCTGGTGGTGGTGGCGTTTTACATGATCGCCCAGATGGTCGGCGCGGGGCAGTTGATCAAGCTGCTGTTCGGTCTGGATTACAACGTAGCGGTGGTGGTGGTGGGTGGCCTGATGATGTCGTATGTGTTGTTCGGCGGCATGACGGCGACCACCTGGGTGCAGATCATCAAGGCGGTGCTGCTGCTGCTTGGGGCGTCATTCATGGCGTTTGCCGTGCTGTTCCAGTTTCACTTCAGCCCCGAGGCTCTGTTCGCAAAAGCCGTTGAGGTGCATGCCAAGAAGGACGCGATCATGGCACCGGGCGGATTGATCAAGGATCCCATTTCCGCCGTCTCGGTCGGCATGGCACTGATGTTCGGCACCGCCGGTCTGCCGCATATCCTGATGCGTTTCTTTACCGTCCCATCGGCCAAGGAGGCGCGCAAGTCGGTGGCCTGGGCGACGACCTGGATCGGTTACTTCTATATCCTCACCTTCATCATCGGCTTCGGCGCCATCGTGCTGCTGACGCAAGACCCGGCAGCTTATTACGTCGATGGCGACCTGGCCAAGGGCCTGAAGGGCGGCGGCAACATGGCGGCGGTGCATCTGGCCAATGCCGTCGGCGGCAATGTGTTCCTCGGCTTCATTTCAGCGGTGGCCTTTGCCACGATCCTGGCGGTGGTGGCCGGGCTGACGCTCTCCGGCGCTTCGGCCGTGGCGCATGATTTGTATGCGACGGTGATCAAGCGCGGCAAGGCCGACAGCTGGGCCGAGTTGCGGGTCTCGAAAATCACCACGGCGTGCCTCGGCCTCGTTGCGGTGCTGCTGGGCATCGCCTTCGAGAAGCAGAATGTCGCCTTCATGGTGATGCTGGCGTTCGCCGTCGCCTGTTCGGCCAACTTTCCGGTGCTGTTCATGTCGGTGCTGTGGAAAAACTGCACCACGCGCGGCGCGGTGGCCGGAGGATTTGTCGGCCTGTTCCTCTCCGTGAGCCTGACCATCCTGTCGCCCGCGGTGTGGGAGAAGGTGCTCGGCCATCCCGAAGGCTCGGCCTGGTTTCCCTATGCCTCGCCGGCGCTGTTCTCGATGACGGCGGCATTCCTGGTCATCTGGCTGGCGTCGTTGACCGACCGCAGCGCGCAGGCGGAACGGGAGCGCGCCCTGTTCGCCGCGCAACAAATCCGCTCCGAGACCGGTCTCGGCGCATCCGGGGCCTCGGGCCACTGAAAAGTCGGCGCGGGTGATACGGCGGCAAGCGCCTGCTACACACCTGAGACCCGAAGCAGAAAATAAAAAGCCGACCCTTGCGGGTCGGCTTAATTCGGGGTTTTGCCCTCGTTCTCCTCCTCCAGTTGTTGGAGCCACCGGCATTGCCGGCGTCTGGTTGAATCTATGTGCTTGCTGCATCAGCCAACCAGAACGGAGCGCATGATAACGTATTTTGCAAGAAAAACCCGGCCTAAAGCCGGGTTTTTCTTGGTGCGGCGAAACCGGCCAGGAACAGCTGGCCGTGCGGCTGGAATTACATATCCATGCCCATGCCGCCCATGCCACCCATGCCGCCCATGCCGCCCGGCATGCCGCCGCCGGCCGGTTTGTCTTCGACCAGTTCGGCCACCATGCAGTCGGTGGTCAGCATCAGGCCGGCGACGGAAGCGGCATTTTGCAATGCGGTGCGGGTGACCTTGGTCGGGTCCAGCACGCCCATTGCGACCATGTCGCCATATTCGCCGGTGGAGGCGTTGTAGCCAAAGTTACCCTTGCCTTCAAGTACCTTGTTGATCACCACGGAGGGCTCATCGCCGGCGTTGGCGGCGATTTCACGCAGCGGTTGCTCGACGGCGCGCAGCACGATCTTGATGCCGGCATCCTGCTCGTGGTTGTCGCCCTTGAGCGAAACGGCGGCACGGGCGCGCAGCAGGGCGACACCGCCGCCAGCCACGATGCCTTCTTCAACGGCCGCGCGGGTGGCGTGCAGGGCATCCTCGACGCGCGCCTTCTTTTCCTTCATTTCGACTTCAGTCGCAGCGCCGACCTTGATCAGCGCCACACCGCCGGCCAGTTTGGCGACGCGTTCCTGGAGCTTTTCCTTGTCGTAGTCGCTGGTGGCTTCCTCGATCTGGGCGCGAATCTGGGTGACGCGGCTCTTGATGGCGTCTTCCTTGCCGGCACCGTCGATCAGGGTGGTGTTCTCCTTGTTGACTTCAACCTTCTTGGCCTGGCCCAGTTCGGCGAGCGTGGCTTTTTCCAGTGTCAGGCCAACTTCCTCGGCGATCACCGTACCGCCGGTGAGAATCGCGATGTCTTCCAGCATGGCCTTGCGGCGGTCGCCGAAGCCCGGTGCCTTGACGGCGACGGTCTTGAGGATGCCGCGGATGTTATTCACCACCAGGGTGGCCAGCGCTTCGCCATCGACGTCTTCGGCGATGATCAGCAGCGGGCGGCCGGCCTTGGCGACTTGCTCCAGTACCGGCAGCAGGTCGCGGATGTTGGAGATCTTCTTGTCGTGCAGCAGCACAAAAGGATTGTCCAGAACCGCGATTTGCTTGTCCGGATTGTTGATGAAGTAGGGCGACAGGTAGCCGCGGTCGAACTGCATGCCTTCGACCACTTCCAGTTCGTTCTGCAATGACTTGCCGTCTTCGACGGTGATCACGCCTTCCTTGCCGACCTTGTCCATCGCGTCGGCGATGATCTTGCCGATGTCGGCGTCGGAGTTGGCGGAAATGGAGCCGACCTGGGCGATTTCGTTGGTCGTGGTGCAGGGCTTGGAGATTTTCTTCAGTTCGTCGATCAGGGCAATGACCGCCTTGTCGATGCCGCGCTTCAGATCCATCGGATTCATCCCGGCGGCGACGAACTTCATGCCTTCGCGGACGATTGACTGGGCCAGCACGGTGGCGGTGGTGGTGCCATCACCGGCGACGTCGGAGGTCTTGGAAGCGACTTCCTTGACCATTTGCGCACCCATGTTCTCGAACTTGTCCTTCAGTTCGATTTCCTTGGCGACGGAGACACCATCCTTGGTTACGGTGGGGGCGCCGAAGGAGCGCTCCAGCACGACATTGCGACCCTTGGGGCCGAGGGTGACCTTAACCGCGTCGGCGAGGATATTGACGCCACGAACCATGCGCTGGCGAGCGGAGTCGCCAAACAGAACTTCTTTTGCAGCCATTATGTTTCTCCTTGAATTCTTGAAAGATTAAGACGATCAGGCTTCAATCACGCCCATGATGTCTTCTTCGCGCATCACCAGCAGCTCGATACCGTCGATCTTGACGGTCTGGCCGGAGTATTTGCCGAACAGCACGCGATCGCCCACCTTGAGCGACATCGGGCGCACTTTGCCATCTTCTTGTATCTTGCCATTGCCCACGGCCTGGACTTCACCCTGGTCAGGTTTTTCGGCAGCGGCGTCGGGAATCACGATGCCGGAGGCCGTTTTACGCTCTTCTTCAAGACGCTTGACGATCACGCGATCATGCAAGGGACGAATTTTCATTTGATAACTCCTTCTGGTTTAACAAAAATGCAGGGTATGCCCTGCACGCGAAACGATGGATGGATTGCTAGCACTCATCAATGACGAGTGCTAATGATAGGGCCTGGAGTGGATGTTTTCAAGAGGGGAAGCCAATCAATCCGCTGGGGAGGCGCCGTGCACGCGCCGGAGCAGGCTTACTTCAGTACCGGCGCCAGGGCGAACCCGTTGCGGCCGGCATGCTTGGCCTGGTACAGCGCGGCATCGGCGGCGGACAGCAGGGATTCGGCCGTGGCGCCGGCCTCTGGAATCTGCGCCGCAATCCCCATGCTGACACTGACATGGCCGTGTTCGCTGCCAGCATGGGGAATCGCCAGGCGGCCGACCTGGGCCTTGATCCGCTCGGCAACGAGGATGGCTCTGTCTGCATCGGTAGTGGGCAGGATGAGGGCAAACTCCTCGCCGCCATAACGGGCCACGACATCGCCGGAACGGAATACCGCCGCTTGCAGGGCGGTCGCCACCTGGCGCAGGCACTCATCGCCCGTCGGGTGGCCATAGCTGTCGTTGTAGCGCTTGAAATGGTCGATATCGACCATGATCAGCGCGAGAGGCCGGACATCGCGCCGGGCGCGGGCCCATTCGCGTTCCAGGAAGTCATCGAAGCTGCGGCGATTGGCCAGCCCGGTCAGGCCATCGCAGGCGGCGAGGTTTTCAAGTGCCATCTGCGCGCGCTTGTGGTCGGTCATGTCGCGCAGTGTTTCCACCACGGCCAGCAGGCGGCCATCATCGCCATAAATCGGGCCGGCATCGATGGCGAGATAGAGTTCCTTCCCGAGTTGCGGCATGACGCACCAGTTGGAGGCATGGATGCCGTGTTCCAGCGTCGTCAGCGTGTCCGAGTCGGCATACAGCGCCGGGATTTCGGCGGCGCGCCCCTGTACCAGCAGATCGGCCAGGCATGGGCGGGGTGCATCGTAAAACGCCCGCCAATGTTCACGGGTGCCGAGGACGTCTGCTGTCATGACTCCGGTCAGTCGTTCGCAGGCGCGGTTCCAGATGATGACGTGGCCTTCGGCATCGAGGACGAAGGTCGGCACCACCAGATGTGCCATCAGCTTGATGGCGAATTCCTGCGCCTCGGCTTTGAATTTATTCACCGCACCCCCTATTTTGTTGCGTCCAATGACGCATTTATGACTGTCATTGTAGTCGCATATCAGTGGCAGGTGATATGCTCAACATTTTGTATCGGTATGTTTACATGAGCTTATTGATCCTTGGTCTGGTCGTGTTTTTTGCTGTTCACTCCGTGTCCATTGTCGCCAGCGATTGGCGCGGGGACTGCATTGCACGGTTTGGGGTGATGCCCTGGCGGGTGGTTTATGCGCTGCTTTCTACTCTCGGACTGGGGCTGATTATCTGGGGATTCAGTCTGGTGCGAGCGGAGCCGACGGTGCTCTGGCAATCGCCGCTCTGGGCACGCCACCTGGCTGCGCTGCTGACGCTGGCGGCGTTCATTCTGGCTGCCGCCGCCAGCGTGCCGGGTAATGGCATCCAGGCGGCTGTCGGCCACCCGCTGCTGGCCGGGGTCAAGGTATGGGCGCTGGCGCATTTGCTGGCCAATGGCCGGCTGGGCGACCTGTTGTTGTTCGGCTCGTTTCTGGTCTGGGCGATCGTGGCTTTTGCGGTCGCCCGCCGACGTGATCGGGTGGCGGGGAAGATTTATTCGCGCCGGGGTTGGCCGCGCACTGTGGCCGCCGTGGTGCTGGGTGGCGTGGCCTGGGTCGTATTTGCCCGCTTTGGCCATGAGTGGCTGATTGGCGTGCGGCCGTTTGCCTGACATGCGGCGCACGGCCTGCCGCCTTCTTTACGCGGGCTGCCTGTGGCTCGGGTTTGCCGGGTCAGGGCTGGCGGCGGGATTGCCGGCTCCGGTGACACAGGAACTGAAGGCCGCCGGGATTCCGCTCAGCGCCGTGGCGGTGGTGACGCAGGCCGTGGACGATGCTCATCCACGTGTTGCGCTCAATCCGGCGTCGCCGATGAATCCGGCATCAACCATGAAGCTGCTGACCACGTTCGCCGCGCTGGACCTGCTCGGCCCGGCATTTGCCTGGCAGACCGAGGCACTGATCAGCGGCCGCCTGGCCGATGGCGTGCTGGAGGGCAATCTGATCCTGCGTGGCGGGGGCGACCCGAAACTGACCTGGGAACACCTCGGCGGACTGCTGCAGCAGTTGCGGGCCCGGGGCTTGCGCGAAATCAGGGGCGACCTGGTGCTTGATCGCAGTGCGTTCGCCGCCGAAAGCAGCGATCCGGGGGCATTCGATGGCGAGTCATTGCGCCCCTACAACGTCGCGCCGGATGCCTTGCTGGTGAACTTCAATGCCTTGAGCCTGACGCTGGTTCCCGATGCTGCCGGCGCGACGGTATCCATCCTGGTGGAGCCGCCGCTGGCCAATCTCGACCTGATCAACCGGCTGCAGCTTGACCCGGCGGCCGAGTGCGGCGACTGGCGGGAAAGCCTGCGCGCCGATGTGATTGTGCGTGGCGCGACGCTGCGGCTGGTGCTCTCCGGACACTATCCGGCGCGCTGCAAGGAGCAACGCTGGAACATCGCACTGCCCGAGCACACGCTGTTTGTCGCCGGGGTTTTCCGTGCCTTGTGGCAGGGTCTGGGCGGGCAACTCGCTGGCGCGGTGCGCGAGGGATTGACGCCGCCCGAGGCGCGGCCATTCGCCGTGTTGCCAGCGCCGACTTTGGGCGAGGTGGTGCGCGACATCAACAAGTACAGCAACAACGTCATGGCGCGCCAGGTGTTCCTGACGCTCGGCCTGGCGGCTGGCCAGCGTCCGGCAGGAAGCGCTGACGGCGCGGCGGCGATCAGCCGGTGGCTGGCTATGCGCGGTTTGAGTTTTCCCGAGCTGGTGCTGGAAAACGGCGCCGGCTTGTCGCGCCGCGAACGCATTTCCGCCGCCAGCCTGACCCGGCTGTTGCAGGCCGCCTGGCGCAGCCCGGTGATGCCGGAGTTGATGGCCTCCTTGCCGGTGGTCGCCGTCGATGGCACGATGAAAAAGCGCCTGCACGAGAACGGCGTGGCCGGCCAGGCGCACATCAAGACCGGCTCGCTGGAAGGCGTCAAGAGCATGGCCGGTTTCGTGCTGGACCGGCAGGGGCGGCGCTGGATCGTGGTTTTCCTGGTCAATCATCCGCGCGCCGCGCAGGCCGGGCCGGCGATGGATGCGCTGCTGCAATCGGTGTGGGAACGCGGCGGCTGATTTGGCGGCGAAAATGACGGCAAAAATGACGGCAAAAATGGCACATAAACCCGGCGCTGGCAGCGACCCGAAGGTAGTGCAGAGCAAGGCGAGAAATGCGTCCAGCGCTGCCCTGGCGTGTCCTTGCGGCCGGGCGGAGGTTTACGCGCTGTGTTGCGGCCGCTTTCACGCCGGGGCGCCGGCGCCTGATGCGGAATCCCTGATGCGCTCGCGTTACACGGCGTATGTGCTCGGGCTGGAGGATTACCTGCGGGCGACCTGGCATGCCTCGACGCGGCCGGCGGCGCTGAACCTGGATGCGCAACCGGTGGCGAAATGGCTCGGCCTCGACGTCAAATCACGGCAGGCGGCAGACGCTGAGGACACTGCCGCCAGCGTCGAATTCGTCGCCCGCTACCGCGTCGGCGGGCGGGCGGTACGCCTGCATGAGGTGAGCCGCTTCGTGTGCGAGGCGGGGCGCTGGTATTACGTCGACGGCGTGGTGGATTGAAGCAGCCGCTCGATGTCGGCCCGGAGTTCTTCCGGTTTTGTCGCCGAGGCATAGCGCCTGAGCACACGGCCTTCGCTGTCCGCCAGAAACTTGGTGAAGTTCCATTTGATGGCCTCGCTGCCGAGCAAACCGGGTGCGGCGTGTTTCAGATAACGGTAAAGCGGATGGGCGTTGGCGCCATTGACTTCAATCCTGGCGAACAGCGGGAACGTCACGTTATAGGTGGTGTGGCAGAACTGCCCGATGGCGGCGGCATCGCCCGGCTCCTGTGCGCCAAACTGGTTGCAGGGGAAGCCGAGCACCACCAGCCCGCGTGCGCGATAGTCGCGCCACAATTGTTCCAGCCCGGCGTACTGCGGCGTGAAGCCGCACTGGCTGGCGACGTTGACGATCAGCAGCACCTTGCCGCGATAGTCGGCGAGTGACTGCTCGCTGCCGTCGAGCAGGGGCGCGGAAAATGTGTAGAGAGGCGGATTCATGCCGCGAGGTCGACGGCGTGACGTTTGAGATCGGCGAGGCGCACGACTTCCAGCGCGGCGGTCGACGTGGCCGCGAGCAGCACCTGCGGCGCCATGCCGGCTTCCAGCGCTTCCTGCCAGCGCGCGGCGCACAGGCACCACTGGTCGCCCGGCTTGAGGCCGGGAAAATCGAACTCGGGATGCGGGGTCGAGAGATCGTTGCCACGCGTCTTCGAGAAGGCCAGAAACTCCGCCGTGGCGACGATGCAGACGCCGTGGTTGCCGGCATCCTCTTCAGTCACCTGGCAGCAGCCGGTGCGAAAGAAGCCGGTCAATGGATCGAGACTGCACGGCTGTAATACGCCGCCGAGAACATTCTTGGCAAGGTCTTGCATGATGGATTCTCCGGTCAAACTGCATTATCGCGCAGCCGCCGCGCGGGTGGTTTGCGGGACGAAAAAAAGCCCGCCGGAGCGGGCTTGGCGGGTGAGGCTAAGTTCGCCGTAGTGCCGGCGCCAGCGCTCTGCGTCCTGCGGAATTTTTACAGGCCGGCATCGGCCCTCAATGCCGCCGCCTTGTCGAGCCCTTCCCAGGTGAATTCCGGCTCGTCACGGCCAAAGTGACCGTAGGCGGCGGTTTTCTCGTAGATCGGGCGCAGCAGGTCCAGCATCTGCACGATGCCTTTTGGCCGCAAATCGAAGTGGCGCTTCACCAGTTCCGCGATCTTCTCGTCGGGAATCCTGCCGGTACCTTGCGTCGTGACCCAGACCGAGGTCGGCTGGGCGACGCCGATGGCGTAGGAAATCTGCACCAGGCATTTATCGGCCAGGCCGGCGGCGACGATGTTCTTCGCCACGTAACGCCCGGCGTAGGCCGCCGAGCGGTCGACCTTCGACGGATCCTTGCCGGAGAAAGCGCCGCCGCCGTGCGGGGCTGCGCCACCGTAGGTGTCGACGATGATCTTGCGTCCGGTCAGGCCGCAATCGCCCTGCGGGCCGCCAACGACGAAGCGCCCGGTGGGATTCACCAGATACTTGATCTCGCCCTTGATCAGTTCTTTCGGCAGCACCGGCTTGATGATCTCCTCGATCACCGCTTCGCGGATCTGCGCCAGTTCGATGTCGGCTGCATGCTGGGTGGACAGCACCACGGTGTCGATCGAATGCGGCTTGCCATCCTCATAGCGGATCGTCACTTGCGATTTCGCATCCGGACGCAGCCAGGGCAGGCGGCCGTCGCGGCGCAGCATCGACTGGCGCTCGACCAGGCGGTGCGAGAGATGAATCGCCAGCGGCATCAGCACCGGCGTTTCGTTGCAGGCGTAGCCGAACATCAGGCCCTGGTCGCCGGCGCCCTGGTCGACGTTGTCGTCGTAGGCCTTGTTCACGCCCTGGGCGATGTCGGGCGACTGCTTGTCGTAGGCCACCAGCACCGCACAGCCCTTGTAGTCGATGCCGGACTCGGTGTTGTCGTAGCCGATGCGCTTGAGGGTGTTGCGTGCGATCTGGATGTAATCGACATTGGCGGCGGTGGTGATTTCGCCGGCCAGCACCACCAGCCCGGTGTTGCACAGGGTTTCGGCGGCGACGCGGGAATGCGGATCCTGGGCCAGGATGGCGTCCAGGATCGCATCGGAAATCTGATCGGAAACCTTGTCGGGATGGCCTTCGGAAACCGACTCGGAGGTGAAGAAGTAATCGTTTGCCATGGTGTGCTCCTCAAAAACAAATGCCCCGCGATACCGGCGAAGCCGGCTCCGGGGCATGAGCGAGCGACGCTTTAGCGAAATTTGTTTTCCTGCACCGGGGTGATGTCTCCAGTGCTTTCTCCGCCACGCAAGTTGTCTTTAACTCGGCGGATCAGGTGCATTCTAACCTAGCGCGCCGGATGTGCAAAACCGCGTTTCGAGCCGGCGATGAAGGCGGCCAGGTGCTGCACATGCGGCTCCGGCATGGACTGCATCTGCGCCAATGCCGCGGCCAGCGTGATTCCGGAGGTGAGCAGGCGGTAGGCATCCTTCAGCGCGCCGATGGTTTCGCGGCTGAAACCGTTGCGTTTCAGGCCGACCAGGTTGAGGCCGCGGGCGCGGCTCGGGCTGCCTTCGGTGATGCAGTACGGCAACGCATCCTGGGTGAGGCGGGTGGATTGGCTGACCATCGCGTTGCGGCCGATGCGGCAGAACTGATGCACGCTGACCAGGCCGGAAATGAAGGCGCGTTCCTCGACCACCACTTCGCCGGCGAGCGCGGTGTAGTTGGCGATGACGACGTTGTCGCCGATGATGCAGTCATGGGCGATATGGCAGTCGACCATCAAAAAGCAGTGGTTGCCGAGGCGCGTGGCGCTGCCCGGGCGCGAGCCGCGATGGATGGTGACGCCTTCGCGGAAGCAGTTGTCGTTGCCAATCTCGGTGTAAGAGAGGCAGTCGGGATTGAACTTGAAATCCTGCGGGTCGCCGCCGATCACCGCGTGCTCGGCAACGCGGTTGTGCGCGCCCATCCGGGTGTGGCGCTTGATTACGGCATGGGCGGCGATGATGCAGCCGTCGCCGAGGACGACGTCCTCCTCGATCACGGCGTAGGGGCCGATGCGGATGCCGGCGCCGAAGCGGGCGTCGGGGGCGACGATGGCGCTGGGATGGATCATTTCAAGGCGCTCCGGATTACGCCGGCGATGTATTCGATCTGCTCGTCTTTCAGCATCGGCGAGATGGGCAGCGAGAGGCAGCGCGCGGCGGTGCGTTCGGTGACTGGCAGCCGGATGTGGCCGTGTGTGGCGGCGAACATTTCCTGCTGGTGCAGCGGCACCGGGTAATACACGGCGCAGGCGATGCCGGCGGTGGTCAGGGCTTTCTGAATCGTGTCGCGGCGGTCGGAAAGAATCGTGTACTGGTGATAGACGTGGCGGCCGTGGCCGTCGGCGAACGGCGTCTCGATCTGGTCTGCCAGGTTCGCGAGCAGGCGGTTGTAAAACTCGGCGATGGCAATACGGCGATTATTGAACGCATCGAGGCGTTTCAGCTTGATGCGCAGGATCACCGCCTGCAATTCGTCCAGCCGCGAGTTGTAGCCCAGCACATGGTGGTGGTAACGCTGGCGCGAGCCGTGGCTGGCCAGCACGCGCAGCTCGGCGGCGAGGCCGTCGTCATCGGTCAGGGTGAGGCCGCCATCGCCGAAGGCGGAAAGGTTTTTCGACGGGTAAAACGAGGTGCAGCCGATGTCGCCATAGGCGCCGGATTTGCATCCGGCATAGTCGGCGCCGAACGACTGCGCGGCATCCTCGATCAGCATCAGATTGTGTTTTTCGCACAGCGCCCGGAGCGGCGCCAGATGCACCGGTTGGCCGAACAGGTGCACCGGCACGATGGCGCGCGTGGCGGGGGTGATGGCGGCGGCAACCTGTACCAGATCGAGGTTGAAGCTGCCCGGATCGATGTCGACGAACACCGGCTTCGCCCCGCACATGAGGATGGTCGAGGCGGTGGCGACGAAGGTGAAGGGCGTGGTGATGACTTCGTCGCCGGGTTGCAGACCGATGGCGCGCAGCGCCAGCAGCAGCGCATCGGTGCCGGAAGCGCAGGAGATGGCGTGCCTGACGCCGGCATAAGCGGCGGCTTCGGCCTCGAAGGCCTTGACGTTGGGGCCGCCGATGTACTGGCAGGCGGCCAGCGCGGCGAGCACGGCCGGTTCGACTTCCTCGCGCAGAAGTTCATATTCGGCCTTGAGATCAAGCATCGGGATGTTCATGGCTGGCTTTCTTCAGGAAGGGGAATTCTGGCGTGACGTGATCATCTGCTCGATATCGAGCGCGACGGCCAGTGCAGCGCGGCCGTCGCGGCCGCTCACCACCGGCGGCGTGCCATTTTTCACGGCAGCGAGGAAGGCTTCGATCTCGGTCAGCAGCGCGTCGCCGGGCGGTAACTGGCGGCTTTCGGAGTCGAGCAGGGCGGCGGGGTCGGTGTCCGCCGTGGTATTCGCCGTAGCGCCAGCGCCGACTTTTTTCGCGGCATGGCCGATGCGGCGCTCGCCGAAATCGATCGACAGGTAGTCGTGGTGCTGGAACACCCGCAGCCGGCGCAGCGAGGCCGTCGAGGTGCGGCTGGCAGTGAGGTTGGCGACGCAGCCGTTGGCGAATTCGAGGCGCGCATTGGCGATGTCGATACCGTCGGTCAGCACCGAGACGCCGGCGGCGCGCAGATCAACGAGCGGGCTGTCCAGCAGCGGCAGGATCAGGTCGAGGTCATGGATCATCAGGTCGAGCACCACCGAGACATCGGTGCCGCGCGGCTTGAAGGGCGCCATGCGATGCGCCTCGATGAACAGCGGGCGGGCGATCTGCGGCCGCGCCGCGAGCCAGACCGGGTTGAAGCGTTCGAGATGGCCGACCTGCAAGACGAGATTTCTGGCGGCGGCCAGTGCGATCAGTTCGTCGGCCTCGGCTACCGTCACGGTGATCGGCTTTTCCACCAGCACATGCACGCCGGCGGCAAGAAAGTCGCGTGCCACGGCGTAGTGGCTTTCCGTGGTGCTGGCGATTGAAACCAGGTCGACCTGGCCAAGCAGCTCGTGGTGGTCGGCAAAGGCCGGTACACAGAGCTCCTGCGCCACCCGTCGGGCGGTATCGCGCTGCGCATCGGCAACCCCGACCAGCGCGACAGGGCTTTCCGCAGAAGCTGCAAGCGCCGCATATTTCTGGGCATGAAAACGGCCGAGGTAGCCGACGCCGATCACGGCGGCGCGAAGTTTGCTGGGCATGGGAGCTCGAAGGGCGAACAGTAGGCGATAATTCTACCTGCCAATCCCGCCCGCGCCTGTCTGCTGCTATCCGATGACTGTCCTGTTCCGTTTGTTTTCGCACTTTCCGCTTTTCCTGCTGCACAACCTCGGGGCTCTCGCCGGCTGGCTGGCGTGGTTGTTTTCGCCCACCTACCGCCGGCATCTGGCGGAAAACCTGGCCACGGCCGGCATACCGGAAGTGAAGTGGGCGGCGATTGCGGAGGCGGGCAAGACGCTGATGGAACTGCCAAAAATCTGGTTGCGGCCGCAGGCGGAAGTGGTCGCCCGGGTGGTCAGGGTCTCGGGCTGGGAACTGGTCGAGGCGGCACGGGACGCCGGGCGTGGCATTCTGTTTCTGACGCCGCATCTGGGCTGTTTCGAAATCACGGCGCAGTATTACGCCGTGCAGCGACCGATCACGGTGCTCTACCGGCGGCCAAAGCAGGCCTGGCTGGCGTCGCTGATGGAAACAGGGCGCGGCGCCAATCTGCACCTCGCGCCGGCCGATCTCTCGGGCGTGCGCCGCCTGCTCAAGGCACTGAAGCAGGGCGAAGCCGTGGGTATGCTGCCCGACCAGGTGCCAGGCCAGGGCGAGGGTATCTGGGCGCCGTTCTTCGGCCGCCCCGCCTACACCATGACGCTGGCGGCGCGTCTGGCCGGAACCGGCGCGGATGTGCTGTTGACCTATGCCGAACGGCTGCCTTACGGGGCTGGCTACCACTTGCGGTTTTTCCCTCTCTCGGCCCCCCTGGAAGGTGATCTTGCGCAACGCACGGTGCAACTCAACCACGAGATGGAACGGCTGATCCGGCAGTGCCCGGAGCAATACCTGTGGGGCTACAACCGCTACAAAGTCCCGGCGGGCGTGGCACCTGCCTCGCCGCAGCGGGAGGCGTGACGCAGATGCCGATGCGCTTATGGCTGGCCTTCATGTGGCTGGTGCATTGGCTGCCGCTGCCGCTGCTGGCCTGGCTCGGGCGCGGGCTGGGGCTGCTCTTCTGGTGTGTCGTGCGCAAGCGGCGACACATCGTGCTGACCAATCTCGGGCTGTGTTTTCCTGAACTTTCCGCCGCCGAGAAGTCGGCGCTGGCGCGACGCCACTTCATGGCCTTCGGCCGCAACATGCTGGAGCTGGGGCTGTGGTGGTGGGCCTCGCCGGAGCGTATCCGGCGCCTGGTGGTGATCGAGCACGGCGAACGGCTGACGGCGTTGCGCGGCAGGCCGGTGATTCTGTTTGCGCCGCATTTCACCGGGGTCGATGCCGGCGGGATCCGCTTGGGCATGGAAGAGAAAATGGTGACGATCTACGCCAGGGCCAAGAACCGGGTCTTCGATGCGGCCATGTGGCGGGGACGTTCGCGCTTTGGCAACATCGAGCTGATCTCGCGCCTGGACGGAGTGAAGAAAGTGATTCGCCCGTTGCGTGCCGGAAGGCCGTTCTATTACCTGCCGGACATGGATTACGGCCGCAAGGAAGCCGTCTTCGTGCCCTTCTTCGGTGTGCCGGCGGCGACCATCACCGGACTCTCGCGGCTGGCGAAGCTGACCGGTGCGACGGTGCTGCCGGTAATTACGCGGATGACTGGAAATCGTTATGTGGTCAGCATCGGAGAGCCGTGGATGGACTTCCCGACGGCCGACGTGACAGCCGACACGCGGCGCATGAATGCCGTCCTGGAGGCCGAGATTTTGCGCTCGCCGGAGCAGTATTACTGGTTGCACCGGCGCTTCAAGACCCGCCCGGAAGGGGAAAAGGGCGTCTATTGAGCGGCGTCTTCGGCGATTGCCGCGCCGCGCTTGGGCTACCATTCATGCCATGAAAATCGAATTCAGCAAGATGCACGGCCTGGGCAATGATTTTGTCGTGCTTGACGCCACCGGTCACTCTGGCCAGCGCTTCGTGCCCAGCGCGGCGCAGGCGCGTTTTCTCGCCGACCGGCATTTCGGCATCGGCTGCGACCAGATTCTGGTGGTGGAAGCAGCGACCCGGCCGGATACCGACTTCCGCTACCGCATTTTCAATGCCGACGGCAGCGAGGTCGAGCAATGCGGCAACGGCGCGCGCTGCTTTGTCTGCTTCGTGCATGAACAGGGCCTGACGGCGAAGCGCGCGATTCGCGTCGAAACCCGGTGCGGCATCATCACGCCGCGACTGGAAGATACGGGCGAAGTGAGCGTCGACATGGGTGTGCCGCGCTTTCGTGCGGCGGAGATTCCGTTCGAGAGCGCGAGCGATGACGTGATCCAGCCACTCGACGTGGCGGGCGAGGCGCTCGCGATCAGCGTCGTCTCGATGGGCAATCCACATGCAGTGCAGGTGGTTGCCGAGGTGGACGCCGCGCCGGTGGCTGCACTGGGACCGCTGATCGAAAATCACCCGCGCTTTCCGCGCCGGGTCAATGCCGGTTTCATGCAGGTGGTCGGCCGCCATGCCATTCGCCTGCGCGTCTGGGAACGCGGCGCCGGCGAGACCCTGGCCTGCGGCACCGGCGCTTGCGCTGCGGTGGTGGCCGGCATCCGGCGCGGCCTGCTGGATTCTCCGGTGCGGGTCACGACCCGTGGCGGCGACCTGTCCATCGTCTGGGCTGGTGCGGATATGCCGGTCATCATGACCGGCCCGGCGGTGACGGTATTTACCGGAACGATTGAATTACCTGAGGACCTGAAATGAACGCTGAAGACGTCGCCCATTACCTGCACGACCACCCCGAATTTTTCGACCACTATGCCGATGTGCTGGCGCTGGTGACGCTGCCCGATCCGCATACCGGGCGTGCCATCTCGATCACCGAGAAGCAGTTGTTCAGCTTGCGCGAGAAGGTGCGCGTGCTGGAAGCCAAGCTTGCCGAGCTGGTCAGCTTCGGTCACGAGAACGACGCGATTTCCGCCAAGGTGCATGGGCTGGCCGTGGCATTGATTGCTGCGGTCGATACCCATGCCGTGGTGCGCGCGCTGTATTCCCATCTCGGCGGAGCGTTTGCCGTGCCGCATGTCAGCCTGCGCCTGTGGGGCCTGGCGGCGGGTGAGGGGCGCGAGTTCGAGGCCGTTGACGATGGCATCAAGGCTTTGGCTGCCGGCCTGCACCGGCCGTATTGCGGAACGACGCTCAAGCAGGAGTCGACCGCCTGGTTTGGCGATGCGGCGCCGCATCTGCGGTCGATGGCGCAAGTGCCGCTGCGCGAACAGGGCGGCGTCTGCTTCGGCCTGCTGGTCATGGCCAGCGAAGAGCCGCACCGGTTCTACCCGGATCTGGGCACCCTGTACCTGGAGCACATCGGCGATCTGGCCGCCGCCGCCCTGTTGCGCGTCGCATCCTGATGGCATGAACCCGGCTATCGCCGATTTTCTGAACGAACTCGCGATTCAGCGCCGCGCCAGTCCGCATACGCTGGATGCCTATCGGCGCGACCTGAAGCAGCTCGAAGCACTTGCGGCAGCGGCCGATCCGGCCACGCTGAACGCGGCGCAACTCCGGCGCGGGCTGATGCAGTTGCATGCGCGAGCGCTGGCGCCGCGTTCGATCGCGCGCACGCTCTCGGCCTGGCGCAGTTTTTACGCCTGGCTGGCGCGACGCGGTGTGATTGCACAAAATCCGGCAGAGGGCCTGAAGGCGCCGAAGCGTGCCCGCGCCCTGCCCAAGGCGCTGGGCGCCGACCAGGTGTCCGCACTGCTCGATGCCGTGCCGGAGACGGTGCTGGAACTGCGCGATGCGGCGATGTTCGAATTGTTCTATTCCTCCGGCCTGCGTCTGGCAGAGCTGGTCAGCCTCGACCTCGCCAACGGGCTCGATGGGGCGGGCGGCGAAGTGAGCGTTACCGGCAAGCGGCAAAAGACGCGTACCGTGCCGGTCGGCAGCAAGGCCTGTGCGGCGCTGGCCGCATGGATCGAGGTGCGCCCGCAATTTGCCGCCGCCGGGCAGCCGGCGCTGTTCGTCGGCCGCCACGGGACGCGGCTCTCGCCTCGGCAGGTGGAAAATCGGCTGACGCTTTGGGCGCAGCGGCAGGGTCTTGGCCTGCATGTCCATCCGCACATGCTGCGCCATTCATTCGCCTCGCATGTGCTGCAATCCTCCGGCGATTTGCGCGCGGTGCAGGAAATGCTCGGCCATGCCAGCATCGCCGCGACGCAGATTTACACGCATCTGGATTTCCAGCACCTGGCGCAGGTGTACGACAGCGCTCATCCGCGGGCGAAGAGGAAGTAACCGGCATGAACGAAACACCCATTCCCTTGGTGCGCCACTGGCTGGTTGCGGCCGCGAAGCGCATCGATGCCACTCTGGGCCCGGCGCGGATCGAACGCGTGGTGTTGCCGCCGCTGCTCGTCGACCCGGGCCAGATGGGCGAGTTCTGCGCTGTTCAGCTTGATGACGGCAGCATCGGCGTTGCCTTTGCCCTGTTCGATGACACCCTTGATGCGCTGTATCGACGCGATCCTGCCGTCACTTTCCGCGGCCGGGCGGCCGTTGATGTGGCGGCGGGTTACGGGGGCGATGACGGCGCCCTGCGTGTGCTCGGGCTGGCGACAATCAATGCCCTGACGCAACGCCTGTTCGCGCGTGCCGGTTTCGTTCCCGATGTCGCCGTCGATTCCTTCGGTACGTTGGCGCTCGCCGCCGGAGACCGGCTGGGCATGGTTGGCTTCTTCCCGCCGCTGGTGGCGAAGGCGCGGGCGCTGGACGTTCCGGTCACCGTGCTGGAATTGAAGCCCGAACTGGTGCGTGAGGAGCCGGGGCTGACGGTGACGCTCGACGCCGCACGGCTGGCGGGCTGCAACAAGATCGTCTCGACCAGTACGTTGCTGCTCAACGATACGTTCGAACTGCTGGCGCCGCGCTTTCGGGCGGCGCAGGCGGTGGCTCTGGTTGGCCCGACCGCCGGCTGCCTGCCCGATCCGTTGTTCGCCGCCGGCGTCACCGCGGTGGGCGGCAGCCGGGTGGTCGCTGCCGATGAATTCCTCGCCCGTTGTACCGCCGGTGAGCGCTGGGGCGAGACGACACGCAAATTCACGTTGACGGCAGCGCACTATCCCGGTTTCGAAAACCTGCTGGCGCGTGCTCGCGGCGGTTGAGTCACGGAGTACCGATGGCCATCCTGATACTCAAGTCCGGCAAGGAGAAATCGCTGCTGCGCCGCCATCCCTGGCTGTTCGCCGGTTCGGTCGAGCGGCTGGAGGGCCGCGCCCGGCCGGGCGACACGGTTGATGTTGTCAGCGCCGAGGGCCGCTGGCTGGCGCGTGGCAGCTACAGCCCGGCCTCGCAGATTCGCGCCCGGGTGTGGGCTTTCGACGAGAACGAAGCGGTCGATCATGCCTTCTTCAAGCGCCGCATCGCTGCCAGCATCGCGCGCCGCGAGGCGCTGCCGGAACTCGCCGGGCAGCAGGGGCTGCGCCTGATCCACGCCGAATCGGATGGCCTGCCGGGCGTCACCGCCGACCGCTACGGCGACACCGTGGTGCTGCAGCTGACCAGCGTCGGCGCCGACAAGTGGCGTGCCGCCATCGCCGACTCCTTGCACAAGGCGACCGGCTGTGCGCGGATTTATGAACGCTCCGATTCCGGCGTGCGGGCCATGGAAGGCCTGGCGGCGGCGACCGGCTGGCTGCTCGGCGCCGCGCCGGAGGATGGCATCGTCATCGATGAGCATGGCGTGCGCATGGCGGTTGACGTCGTCGCCGGGCACAAGACCGGCTTCTATCTCGATCAGCGCGACAACCGCCGCCGCCTTGCCGGGCTTGCCGCTGGCCGCCGCGTGCTGAACTGTTTTTGCTACACCGGCGGCTTTTCGCTGCAAGCGCTGGCGGGCGGGGCGCGCGAGGTGGTTTCGGTCGACAGCTCCGGCCCGGCGCTGGTGACGGCGCGGCAAAACCTGGCGCTGAATCCGCAGCTCGATCCGGCGTGTGCGCTCTGGCGCGAAGCCGATGTGTTCGAGGAACTGCGCGCCCGGAAAAAAGCGGACGAAAGCTTTGACATCGTGGTTCTCGACCCGCCCAAGTTCGCGCCCTCGGCCAAGCATGCCGAGCGCGCCGCCCGCGCCTACAAGGACATCAATCTTGCCGCCCTGCGCCTGATCGCGTCCGGCGGTTTTTTGATGACCTATTCCTGTTCCGGGGGCATCGGCCTCGAACTGTTCCAGTCCATCGTCGCCGCTGCGGTGCTCGACGCCGGCCGCAGCGCGCGTATCGTCTCACGTCTGCAGGGCGCTGCCGACCATCCGGTGAGCCTCGCCTTTCCCGAAGGCGAGTACCTCAAGGGGCTGCTGCTACAGGTTGATTAGTGCAACATAGCGAATAAACGCAACACAGTTGCATTCCATGTGCTGCTGTGGTCTACTCCGGACATGCCCGCGAAATCTGTGTCCACGCCCCCGTTTTCCGCCGCACTGCGCGCTGTCGGCCTGAAGGCGACCGTGGCGCGTGGGCGGGTCCTGGAAGTGCTGCATGCCGCGTTGCAGCCGGCCAGCCACGGCGAGATCGAGGCACGGCTCGCGGCTGCTGCGTCGCCGCTCGACCGGGTGACGCTCTATCGCGTGCTGGATTCGCTGGTGACGGCGGGGCTGGCGCTGAAAGCCGTGGATGCGCGGGGGGTGTTCCGCTTTTCTGCGGCGCAGACCGGCGTGGCGCACCAGCGCCATGCCCATTTCCGCTGCGAGGACTGCGGCGGCGTGTTCTGCCTCGATGCTCCGCCGCCTGCTGCGCCCAGTCTGCCGGATGGCTTTCGCCTGCATGGGGCGGAACTCGATCTGCATGGCACCTGCGCCCGCTGCGGTGATGCGGGCGGGGGGCATCCGGCATGAGCCTGCTGCGGCTTGTTGTTCTGGTGGTGTCGCTGCTGGCGGGCCAGCATACGGCGGTGACGCACGGCTACAGCCATGTGTCGCCGCACGCAGATTCCGTGGCGGCAGCCCAGCTCCAGGCGCCGGACGGCGATCCGCTCGATGCGGCAGCGGATTTCTGCGCGCTGTGTGTGGCCTGCGGCGGCAGTCCGGGCGCGCCACCGACCGCCCCCATGGGCAGTTCCCCTTCCGTACTGGCTGTGGCGGTTCATTTCGCCGTAGCGCCAGCGCCGACTTTTTTCCGTCTAGCGGCCTTCGCGCCCCGCGCCCCGCCCTTGCTCCCCGCCTGAAATTCATTCGCGTTCGCGTCATGTCGAAAGCCTGGCGCGGGTGTCATTTCCGGGATCGGGAGCAAGACCATGAAACGTATTTCGATGGCGACGCTGGCGGCATGCGGCGTGCTGAGCAGCTTGCCGGCAACGGCGGCGGACAGTGATTTGAAAGCCTTGCGCGAGGAAATCGCGCAGATGAAACAAAGTTATGAGCAGCGCATCGCGGCGCTGGAGCAGCGTCTGGCGGAGACGGAAAATAAAGCCGGAGCAGCCGCCGCAACGGCAGACCAGGCGCAACTCGCGCTGCAAGAGGCGGCCCGCGCACCGGCTGCCGTCAATGCCTTCAACCCGGAAATCTCGCTGATTCTTTCCGGCAGGTACACCAACACCGCGCAGGACGCGCGGCAGGATCCGACCGGTGCAGCCGGCCGCGAACGCCGGATTCAAGGCGTGCTGCCGAGCGGGATGGCGAGCGGGGCGCCAGCGCGCTCGTGGAATCTCGGCGAATCGGAGCTGGCGCTGGCGGCCAACATCGACCCGCTGTTTCGCGGCACATTTCTGCTGTCCATTGCGCCGGACGACACGGTCGGCGTCGAGGAGGCGCACATCCAGACGCTTGGCCTGGGACAGGGATTCAACGTCAAGGCAGGACGGTTTTTTTCCGGCATCGGTTATGCCAATGAGCAGCATCCGCATGCGTGGGATTTCTCCGATGCCGCGCTGCCGTACCAGGCCTTCTTCGGCCCGCAGCTGGGTTATGACGGCGTGCAGCTGAAGTGGCTGGCGCCGACTGAACTGTTCCTTGAACTCGGCGCCGAAGTTGGCCGGGCGCGCAGCTTTCCGGCCACCGATGCCAACGCGAAAAAGAACGGCTTGATGTCCGGCAGCCTGTTTGCCCACGTCGGCGGCGATCTCGGCGTCTCCAGCAGCTGGCGTGCCGGCGTGTCCTGGTTTGACGCCAAGCCGCACGACCGTGGCTATGACGATGTCGATGGCGCAGGCACATTGGTGAGCAACAGTTTCTCCGGCACGAGCCGTACCGTCGGCGCCGACCTGGTCTGGAAATGGGCGCCACAGGGCAATCCACGGCAACAAAACTTCAGCTTCCAGAGCGAGTGGTTCCGCCGTCGCGAAACGGGCGAACTGGCCTACGACACCGCAGGCGCCAGCCTCGGCACCACAAGCGGCAGCTTCCGCTCCAGCCAGTCCGGTTTCTATGCCCAAGGCGTGTGGCAATTCATGCCGCAATGGCGGATCGGTTATCGCTACGACCAGTTGAGCGCGCCTGCAACCGCGATTGGCCTGGTCGACAGCGGTGTGCTGACAGCCGCCGATTTTCCGCTGCTGCAGGCCTATAAGCCAAAGCGCCAGACGGCGATGATGGACTGGTCGCCGTCCGAGTTCTCGCGCATCCGCTTCCAGTACGCGCACGACCAGACCCGGCCGGAAGTCACCGACAACCAGTTGTGGGTGCACTACATCATGAGCCTGGGCGCCCACGGCGCCCATAAATTCTAGGAGTCAGAGTAATGAAACGCCATTTTTTGATAATTGCCGCGCTGCTTGCTGCCGCGCCCGCATGGGGGACGGTCAATGTTTTCGCCACGGTGCCGGAATGGGGTGCGCTGGCGCAGGAAATCGGCGGCGACAAAGTGACCGTATTTACCGCCACCACCGGATTGCAAGACCCGCACCGCATCCAGGCCAAGCCGTCCCTGATCAGCCGCGCGCGCAATGCCGATCTGCTGGTGGCCACCGGCGCCGAGCTGGAACTCGGCTGGCTGCCGCTGGTGCAGAGGGAGTCAGGCAATCCGCGCATCCAGTCCGGGCAAGCGGGGTATTTCGAGGCGGCGCAGTACGTCGTCCTGCTGGAGAAACCGGCGCGCCTGGACCGCGCCGAGGGCGATGTGCATGCGGCGGGCAATCCGCACATTCAGACCGATCCGCGCAATTTTCTCAAGGTCGGTGCGGCCCTGGCGCAGCGGCTGGCGCAGCTCGATGCGGCGAATGCGGCGGTGTACGCGGCCAACGAAAAGCGCTTTCGCGAGCGCTTGCAGGCGGCGATTGCCCGTTGGGAAAAAGCCGCCGCGCCGCTGCGGGGTGCGCCGATCCTGGTGCAGCACAAGGCATTCCCCTACCTTGAAAACTGGCTCGGATTGCGTGAAACGGGTAGCCTCGAAGCCAAACCGGGGATGGAGCCTTCCAGTGCGCAACTGGCGGAAATCCTGGCGCGGCAACAGGCGCAGCCGGCAAGAATGGTGCTGCGCCCGGCCTATCAATACGATGCGCCGTCGCGCTGGCTCGCCGAGAGGACGAAAATCAACAGGGTGATCGTGCCTTTCACGATTGGCGGTACGCCCGAAGCGAAGGATATCTTCAGCTTGTTCGATGCGACCGTGCAGCGTTTGCTGGACGGAATGCAGGGGCGGGATGCGCCATGACCGGCCTGCCTCTGTTGCAGGCCGAAAACCTGAGCGCCGGCTGGAGCCGCGCCGCCGGGCCGGTGATCGGGCCGGTGTCTTTCAGGGTGCAGGGAGGTGAAATTCTCGGCATCAGCGGGCCCAACGGCACCGGCAAATCGACCCTGCTGGCCGCGGTCAGCGGCGCTGCCCAGATATTCTCCGGCAGCATCATGCTTGCTCCGGGCGCCCGGCTGGCGCTGCAAATGCAGCAGGTGCCGGAACTCGACGGCGTGCCATTGACCGGCGAGGAACTGCTGCGACTCACCGGCGCGCCGGCCGCGGGTTTGCCGCCGTGGTTGCAGAGCCGACTTTTCGAGCGGCTCGACCAGCTGTCCGGCGGCCAGCGCCAGTGCCTGCATCTCTGGGCCTGCCTGGATGCGCCGGGGGAAGTGGTCTTGCTCGACGAGCCGACCAACAACCTCGATCCGGCAGGCGTGGCCTTCCTCATCATGGCCCTGCGCCAGCGCGCAGAACAAGGCGCGGCCATCGTGCTCGTCAGCCATGACCGGGAATTCCTGGTTGCGGTGTGTACCCGTATCGAGGAGGTGGGGCAATGAACTTCGATCTGGTGTTCGATTCGATGTTTCTGCAGCCTTTTTTCATCGGGCTGATTTTTGCCGCGTTGCTGCCGCTGCTGGGGTGTTATTTGCGCCTGCGCGAGGAATGGCTGGCGGCGCTGGCTCTGGCGCAGATGGCGGCGGCCGGTGCGCTGTTGTCGCTGCTTACGGCTGTGCCGTTGATGGCGGGCGGAGTGGCGGGCGCTGCGGTGGCGGTGCTGCTGAAAAACGCTGTCGAAGGCGGTCAGCGCAAGCGGCAGGGAGCAGCCTACGCCTTGCTGTTGCTGATTGGCTGGGGTGTGTCGGTGCTGCTGGTGTCGAATCTGCCGGTGGCTGATCGCGTTGGCCATGCCTTGTTTGACGGCCAGTTGTATTTCACCGAAATTCCCCATCTGATCGCGGCGCTGGTGTGTGCGGTCACGGTGCTGGGCGTGTTGTGGCGCTTGTCACCGCAGGTGCTCGCGGCGCACTTTTTTCCGGATTTTTATCGCAGTCGCGGCGGTTCGGCGCGTCGCATCGCGCTGGTGTTTGACGGGCTGGTCGCCGCAAGCCTGGCGCTGGCGACGATGAGCATCGGCGTGATGAGCGCCTTCGCCCTGATCTTCGTGCCGCCCTGGCTGGCCTGGCGGCATGCGCAAAGCTGGCGCGGTTCGCTGTTCTGGGCGACGGGCATCGGGGTTGCCGCGCATGTGCTGGCCTTTGTCGGGGCATTGCTGTTCGATCAGCCCTTCGGCCCGCTGTTGGCGCTGGTGCTGGCGATTGTGGGACTGGTCGCAGCGGTGTGGCAGCGGATGCATGACGCCGGCTGATTTGCGGTAATGTATTCCCTTGTGCAGCAACGCTTCCGTGCATGAGCGGGCTATGCTGGCGCGGTATACTATGGAATCCTTTAGATGGCGCCATGCAATTCGTGTCCGACGACGATCTGCCCTCTCTCGATTTCACCCTGCCCGGATTGATCAGCGCTCCATCGCCTGGTCCGGTTCCGCCTGCGCCGGTTGCAAAGGCGGCTCCATTTGCGCATCTGCCGCCCGCGCTGGTGGACGCCGCCACGCTCCATGCCGCAGGCGATGCCCTGGGCGCGATGCGGCGCCTCGAAGTCGCCATCAAGGGCTGCGAGGTGCCGGGTGCAGCCGAAGTGCGGGTGTGGCAGGCCTTGTTCGAGGTCTTGCAGTTGCTCGAACGGCGTCATGCATTCGATGCGCTGGCGCTGGCTTTTTGCAAGCGCTTCAAGCTGCCCCCGCCCCACTGGAAAATCGAAGTCGCGGCACAGCACAAGGCGCAGGCCATCAGCGGCGGCCATGTTCACGTCTGCCTTGAAAAGATGCTTGATGCCCATGCGGCCGATGTTCTCCAGGAAGCGCGCGCGCTGGCCAGGGAAGGCGCCGTGGTGTGCTTCGATCTGACGCATCTGGACGCCGCCGACAATGCCGGCGCCACACTGCTGCTTGATGCCCTGACAGCGTTGAAGAAGGCGAAAAAAGCCTATGTGCTGATTTCCCCGCAGCCGCTGGCCACGGCGGTGAGTGCCGGACTGGCGCAGGGACGGGCCGAAAACGAGGCGCTGTGGCTGCTGTTGCTGGAGCTGTACCAGCAGGCGTCAATGCAAAATGAATTCGAGGACGCGGCTGTCAATTATGCGGTGACGTTTGAAAAATCCCCCCCGTCATGGGAGCTTCTGCCGGTGTATTCGCTGCCGGCCATGCCCGCTGCGGCGCCTGCCGCTGAAGCCGGCGCGATTCCCCTGCGCGGGCAGATAGTTGGCGTCGGGCGGGAGGAGTTCACGGCCTTGGTCGCACCGGGGCGTGATGAGCTTGTCATCGACGCGACGGCGCTGCTGCGCATCGATGCCGCCAGCGCCAGGGTTTTGCAGCAGGCGGCGGACGAAATCAAGGCGACCGGCAGGCGAATCGTGATTCGCGGCCTGTCGGTGCTCAATGCGGTTTTTCTTGAACTTCAGGGCGTTGCCCGCAGCGCGGAACTGGTCGAACGGTCAGCCTGAGTTTTCACGAGGTCAATAGTCATGGAGCAATATCACGGCACCACCATTCTTTCCGTGCGGCGCGGCAACCGGGTTGCGCTGGGCGGCGATGGCCAGGTGACACTCGGCAATATCGTCATCAAGGCGACCGCGCGCAAGGTGCGGCGCATCTATGATGGTCGCATTCTGGCGGGTTTCGCCGGCGGCACGGCCGACGCGTTTACCCTGTTCGAACGTTTCGAGGCCAAGCTGGAAAAGCACCAGGGCAATCTGCTGCGCTCGGCGGTCGAGCTGGCCAAGGATTGGCGCAGCGACCGCGCCCTGCGCCGGCTGGAGGCGATGCTCTCGGTTGCCGACCGCGAGCATTCGCTGATCATCACCGGCAACGGCGATGTGCTGGAGCCGGAGTACGGCATTGTCGCCATCGGCAGCGGCGGTGCGTACGCACAGTCTGCGGCGCGTGCGCTGCTGGAGAACACCGAGCTGGCGCCGGAGGAGATCGTCAGGCGCTCGCTCAGCATCGCCGCCGACATCTGCATCTACACCAACCAGAACCATTTGATCGAGACACTGGAATGACACAGATGAGCCACATGACGCCGGCCGAGATTGTCTCGGAACTCGATAAGCACATCGTCGGCCAGGCCCGCGCCAAGCGCGCGGTGGCGATTGCCCTGCGCAACCGCTGGCGGCGGGCGCAGGTCGCCGAGCCGCTGCGCACCGAAATCACGCCGAAGAACATTCTCATGATCGGCCCTACCGGCGTTGGCAAGACCGAGATCGCGCGGCGTCTGGCGCGGCTCGCCAATGCGCCGTTCATCAAGATCGAGGCGACCAAGTTCACCGAGGTCGGGTATGTCGGTCGTGATGTCGATACCATCATCCGTGATCTGGCCGAGGGTGCGATCAAGGATGCCCGCGAGCAGGCGATGCGTGCCGTGCGCCATCGTGCCGAGGATGCCGCGGAGGACCGGGTGCTGGACATCCTGCTGCCTGCCGCACGGGTTGGCGCCGGCGACGACCCGATGGGAGTGCAAGGCAAGGCGGGCGAGGCTTCATCAACCCGCCAGAAGTTTCGCAAAAAGCTGCGCGAAGGCGAGCTCGATGACAAGGAAATCGAAATTGATGTGGCGGCGCCTGCCGCGAGCATGGAAATCTTCGCGCCGCCCGGCATGGAAGACTTGACGCAGCAAATTCAGGGCATGTTCCAGAATCTTGGTGGCGGCAAGAAACACACGCGCCGGATGAAGATTCGCGATGCGTTGAAGGCATTGGCCGATGATGAAGCGGTGCGTTTCATCAACGACGAGGAAATCAAGCTCGCCGCGCTGAAAAATGTCGAACAGAACGGCATCGTTTTCCTTGACGAGATCGACAAGATCGCGACCCGCTCGGAAATTGGTGGCGCCGATGTCTCGCGCCAGGGCGTACAGCGTGACCTGCTGCCGCTGGTCGAAGGCACCACGGTGTCGACCAAGTACGGGATGATCAAGACCGATCATATTTTGTTCATCGCCAGCGGCGCGTTTCACCTGGCCAAGCCGTCCGACCTGATTCCCGAGATGCAGGGTCGCTTCCCGATCCGGGTCGAACTCGATTCCCTGTCGGTGGACGATTTCTGCTGCATCCTGACCCAGACCGACGCCTGCCTGACGCGACAGTATCAGGCGTTGCTGGCGACGGAAGGCGTGCAGCTGGAGTTTGCCGCCGACGGCATCCGGCGCCTCGCCGAGATCGCGTTTCAGGTCAATGAGAAAACCGAGAACATCGGCGCCCGCCGGCTGTATACCGTGATGGAAAAACTGCTCGAAGAAGTATCTTTCGATGCCGGCAGTCACGACAGCATGCCCGTCGTCATCGATGCCGCCTGTGTTGATCGACGGCTGGGTGAGTTGGCGCAGAGCGAGGATCTGGCGCGTTACGTTTTGTAATAGCGGCAATGCTTGAACGCATCGTCGGCATCGTCTTTCCGGTCTATGCCCTGATCGCGATCGGCTACGGCTACGGTCGCTGGCGGCGGCCTGATCTGACAGTGGTCAACCGGATCAACATGGACATCTTCGTGCCGGCGCTGGTGTTCGCGGCACTGACCGCGAAGTCGTTCGACATCGCCCGGCATCTGCCCTTGTTGATCGGCGCCACTGCCGTAGTGCTCGGTGCGGGCTTGCTGTCCTGGCCGGTGGCGCGCCTGCTGGGCGTGGCGGGCAACACCTTCGTGCCGCCGATGATGTTCAAGAATTCCGGCAACATGGGTTTGCCGCTGGCGGCGCTGGCCTTCGGCGAGAATGCGCTGCCAGCGGCGGTGGTGTTGTTTCTGGCGGAGAACTTCCTGCACTATTCGCTGGGCACCTGGCTGCTCGACCACCGCGCCAGTGTGTGGACTCTGTGGCGGGTGCCGGTGATCGCGGCGACGCTCGGCGGACTGGCGCTGAGCCTGCTGCATTGGCCGGTATGGTCGCCGCTGTGGCTGGCGGTGAACATGCTGGGCGACGTGTCGATTCCGCTGCTGCTGTTTTCGCTCGGCGTGCGGCTCACCGACAGCCGCCTTGACGACTGGAAGATCGGTCTGGCAGCCGCCTTTACCTCGCCAGTTGCAGGCATCGCAATGGCGCTGCTGGCGAATCTGGCATTGGGTCTCACCGGCCGCGATGCGGCGATGCTGATCCTGTTCGGCGCCCTGCCACCTGCCGTGCTCAACTACATGTTTGCCGAGCGCTACCGGCAGGAGCCTGAACGCGTCGCCTCGATCGTGCTGATCGGCAATCTGGTGGCGCTGGCGGTGATTCCGCTGGTACTGCCCTGGGTGCTGGCGATTTCAGGGCAGCAGTGATTCCAGCGCAAAAAGTTCGGTCACGTCCTCGCGACGGCGAATCAGGTGCATCGTATCGCCATCAACCATGACTTCCGCAGCACGCGGCCGGGTATTGTAGTTCGAGGCCATCGCCATGCCGTAGGCGCCAGCCGAGAATATCGCCAGCAGTTCGCCTTCGGCCAGCACCAGTTCCCGGTCGTGACCGAGAAAGTCGCCCGACTCGCAGACCGGACCGACGATTTCCCAGCGGTTTACGGACTGGGTCGCCGTATCACCCGCGCCGACTTTTTTGATCTCATGGTAGGCATCGTAGAGCGCGGGGCGCATCAGGTCGTTCATCGCCGCATCGACCACGGCAAAGTTTTTTTCTTCCCCGGATTTGAGCACCATCACGCGGGTCAGCAGCAGCCCGGCGTTGCCGACCAGCGAGCGGCCGGGTTCGAGGATGATCCGTTCGCGGCGGCCGGCAAGCCGGGCCAGAACGGGAGCCAGATAATCCGTCACCGCCGGGGCTGGTTCGTCGGCGCGGTACTGGATGCCCATGCCGCCGCCGATGTCGATGTGTTCGAGTGGAATGCCGGCGGCGGCCAGCCGGTCGACCAGTTGCAACACCTTGTCCACGGCCTCCGCCGCCGGCGCCGGATCGAGCAGTTGCGAGCCGATGTGGCAGTCGATGCCCTTGACGGCGAGATGCGGCAAGGCGGCGGCCTGGCGGTAAAGATCGAAGGCGGCATTGATATCGATGCCAAACTTGGCGCTCTTCAGCCCGGTGGAAATGTAGGGATGCGTCTTGGCATCGACATCCGGATTGACGCGCAGGGAAATCGGCGCGCGAACATCGAGTTTGCGAGCTTCTTCGTTCAGATGCAGCAATTCGCTGGCCGATTCGACGTTGAAGCAGTGGATTCCTGCCTGAAGCGCCGCGCGCAGTTCCTCGCGTGCCTTGCCGACGCCGGAAAACACGATCTTGTCGGCGCGGCCGCCGGCCGCCAGCACGCGCGCCAGTTCGCCGCCGGAAACGATATCGAAGCCGGCGCCGAGGCGGGCGAACAGGTTGAGGATGGCGAGGTTGGAATTGGCCTTTACGGCGTAGCAGACCAGGCTGCGTCCGGCCATGCCCTGCGCCGCAAGTGCGTCACGGTAGGCGGCGAAGGCGGCCGTCAGCGCGGCGCGCGAATAGACATAGCAGGGCGTGCCGAAACGCGCGGCGACGGCACTCAGGGCGATGCCTTCGACATGCAGGCCGTCAGGATGCGAGGTGGCCGGCGTCATTGCGCGGTGCGTCCCGCTTTGTTGCTATCATCGACCGGCGCAGGAGTCGGTGCTGGCGCCACGGCGGCAGGCGGCCTGGCTTGCGGCGAGGGCAGAGTCAGCGGAGTTTTGGTGCCGCAGGCGGCCAGCGCGGTCAGCGCGAAAATTGCGAGCAGGGTATGTGTCGGGTGCATGGCTGAATCGATTGAAAAGACGGTGAAAAACGGACGAAGGATGGTATCACGCGATGGATGAACAGGAATTTACCCGGCGGGCAGATGCAGAGCTGGTGCGCATCGAGGCGGCACTGGAGGCCGCCGTCGGGCAGGCTGATTTCGATGTCGAGATCAAGCCCGGCGGGGTGATCGAAATTGAATGCGAGAACGGCTCGAAGATCATTATCAATCGGCATGGCGCGGCGCGCGAAATCTGGCTGGCGGCGAAGTCCGGCGGTTATCACTTTCGACCGGAAAATGGCCGCTGGCTGGATGCACGTAACGGGGAGGAGTTGCTGGCTGCCATCGCCCGCACGCTGTCCGAGCAAACGGGGGCCAGCGTTAATCTTTAATGTTCCCGGCGGGTTTGTCGCCGCCAGGTTTCGCTGGGTTCGGCGGTGCGGCTTTTTCCACCACTTTCGGTTTCGCATCCTCGACCGGTGCCGGCGCCTGTTGCGGCTCCGGCTCGGTACTTTCCGTCGGAACCGGGGGCAGATGCTCCTTGTAGACAAATTCTTTGCTGACATTTCCGGTCGGGTCGCTGGTGGTCACAGCGACCAGTCCTTCAGGAATTTCCATGAAACTTTGCGGCACGCCCTTGAGTGCCTGTGCCATGAAGCCGATCCAGATGGGAAGGGCGGCCGCTCCCCCGGTTTCACCGCTGCCCATGCGCTTGGGCTGGTCGAAGCCAATCCAGGCGATACCGACAACGGTTGGCTGATAGCCGCAGAACCAGGCGTCGATGTAATCGTTGGTGGTACCGGTCTTGCCTGCCAGGTCGCCACGTTTCAGTACGGCGGCAGCGCGTGTTGCCGTCCCGCGACGCACGACGTCGTGCATCATGCTGTCCATCAGCCAGGCATTCCGGGCATCGATCACGCGCAGGGATTCGTCGCCAGCCACGGCCGGCTGCGTGGCGGCCAGGACATTGTTCTTGTCGTCGAGAATCTGGCGCACGATGTAGGGCTCGATGCGATAGCCGCCATTGGCGAATACCGAATAGGCGGTGAGTTGCTGCCAGGGCGTGACCGAGCCGGCGCCCAGCGCCAGGGTGAGGTAAGGGGGCTGCTTGTCGGCATCGAAACCGAAACGGGTGGCGTAATCCTGGGCGTAATGGGGGCCGATTGCCCGCAGCAGGCGAATCGAAACCATGTTCTTCGACTTTGCCAGCGCCGTGCGCAAGCTCATCGGGCCTTCGTATTTGCCGTCATAATTTTTCGGTTCCCATGCCTGCGAGCCGGTCTCTTCGGCGGAAATGACAATCGGTTCATCGGGAATGACCGAGGCGGGGGTGTAGCCTTTTTCCAGCGCCGCAGAGTAGATGAAGGGCTTGAAGCTGGATCCCGGCTGGCGCCAGGCCTGGGTGACGTGGTTGAACTTGCTGCGATTGAAGTCAAAGCCGCCAACCAGAGCGCGAATCGCACCATCGACCGGACTGGCGGCGACGAAGGCGGCTTGCACCTCGGGCAACTGGACGATCTGCCAGCCCTTGTCGGCTTTCTGTACCCGAATCACCGCGCCACGCCGGATGCGCTTGTTGGGCGGCGCCTTGTCGCTCAGCATGGCGGCGGCAAACTTCAGGCCGTCGCCGCTGATGTTCAGGATTTCGCCACTACGCAGCCAGACACGTACCTGCTGCGGCGTGGCTTCGAGTGTGATGGCGGGAAGCAGGTCGCCGCTGTCTTCAATGTCGCCGAGAAGCTCTTCCATGGCGTCATCCTGACCGGGAGGGGTATCCGCCAGGTCAACATAGGCTTCCGCACCGCGATAACCGTGGCGACGGTCATAATCAAGAACACCCCGACGCAGGGATTGCCAGGCCGCTTGCTGGTCATCGCGGGTAATGGTGGTGATGACGCGGTAGCCACGGCTGTAAAGGTCATCAGGAAAACGTTCGGCGGCGATCTGGCGCGCCATTTCAGCAACATAATCGGCATGTATCCCGAAATCGTTGGCGTCGCGTTTGACGTGAAGGGTCTCCTCCTGCGCTGCCTTGAGTTGCGCATCATTGATGAAATCGAGCTCGCGCATGCGGCGCAATACATAGTGTTGCCGCAATTGGGCTCGCCGCGGGTTGGCGACCGGGTTGTAGGACGAGGGCGCCTTCGGCAGGCCTGCAAGCATGGCTGCTTCAGCTAGGGTGATGTCTTTCAGTGGTTTGCCGAAATAGATTTGTGCGGCCGACGAAAATCCGTAAGCACGCTGGCCGAGATAAATCTGGTTGATGTAGAGCTGAAAGATCTCGTTCTTGGACAGACTGTGCTCGATCTTGAGCGCCAGCAGGGCTTCATAAAGTTTGCGCGTCAGGGTTTTTTCGGAGGAGAGAAAGAAGTTGCGCGCGACCTGCATGGTGATGGTGGAGGCGCCCTGCCGCTTGCCGCCGCTGGCGAAGTTGGAATACGCAGCGCGTAACACGCCCAGCGTGTCTACGCCGGGATGCGTATAGAAGCGTTCATCTTCGGCGGCCAGAATGGCTTGTTTCATGACCGCAGGTACGGCCTCGATGCGCACGAAGTCACGCCGCTCTTCGCCAAATTCGCCCATCAGGTAGCCGTCGCTGGAATAGACGCGCAACGGAATTTTTGGCCGATAATCGGTTAGCACTTCCAGTGATGGAAGCAACGGATAGGCGAGCATTACCACGATGCCGGCAAGCGCGACGAGGCCTAGGGCGCCGCCACCAAGCAGTAGCAGGGCAAGCAATAGGCGGCGAATGGCGGTTTGAGGTACGGATGGGGAAGGTGTGGGCACAGTGGAATGGGCTGTAGGGCAGTCCCGCATTATATAGTGATGCCAGAAGGCACTAATTATTAGACAGGCTGGCTCAATAATTTAGCTTTACAGCCGATATAGTTACTGCTAGCATTTGAAGTGAATTATGTTTAAACACTATAACTAATTATTTTATAAGGGAAAAAAGTTGCAGATCGACCTCTCTGCGTTGAAATCAATTTTCAACCCGAAGCTGCGCCCCTTGATTGGTGTAGATATCAGTTCGACGTCTGTCAAGATGGTGGAACTGGTGGATTCAGGCAATGGCGAACCCCGGGTGGAGCGCTATGCGATTGAGCTCTTGCCGCGGGACGCCGTGGTCGACGGCAACATGGCCGCCCTTGAAGTTGTGGCAGAAGCTGTCCGCCGCTGCTGGAAGCGTATGGGCACTTCGACCCGTTTCGTCGCCATGGCGGTGCCAACGGCTGCGGTCATCACCAAAAAAATCATTCTTCCTGCCGGTTTGCGGGAGCAGGAGATGGAGGTTCAGGTTGAATCCGAGGCAAATCAGTACATCCCTTTTGCGCTGGAGGAGGTGAATCTCGATTTTCAGGTCATCGGGCCGTCTTCGTCGGGCCAGGATGATGTCGATGTCCTGCTTGCTGCGTCACGCAAGGAGCGGGTGGATGATCGGGTTGCAGTTGCCGAACTGGCGGAACTGAAACCGGTGATCATGGATGTAGAAGCCTTTGCAATCCAGGCCGCATATGAACTGGTGGAGAAACAGCTGCCAAACGGAGGCAGGGGGCAGATTGTTGCGCTAGTGGATGTCGGTGCTACTGCAATGAAGGTTATGGTCATGAAGGATGATCAGTCGCTCTATGTGCGTGAGCAGGCATTCGGTGGCGCGCAGCTTACCGATGAAATCATGCGCGCCTATGGGCTGGGGCCGGAAGAAGCAGAAAGTCTGAAGCGATCGGGAACCCCGCCAGACAATTATGAAGTGGAAGTGCTGCACCCTTTTGTCGAGAATATGGCGCAGGAGGTTGCGCGCGCCCTGCAGTTTTTTTACACATCGACACCTCACAACGAAGTGCATCACATTGTGATGGCTGGGGGATCGGTTCTGGTTCCTGGCGTGGTCAATGTGATCAGGGAGCGCACCAATGCCAATGTTTTGCTGGCTGATCCATTTGCCGGCATGGCGATTGCACCCCGCATACGGGCGCGCCAACTGGCAGCAGATGCGCCTTCTTTAATGGTGGCATGCGGCCTCGCATTGAGGAAATTCGACCAATGATCCGGGTTAATCTTCTCCCCCACCGCGAGGCAACGCGCCGGGCGCGGCGCCAGCAGTTCTATGCTCTTATCGGCCTGGTTTCGATCCTAGCGGGGGTCATCTGGTTCCTTGGCTTTACGATCATCAACCGCCAGATCGATGCCCAGAACGACAAGAATGAATTCCTGAAGAAAGAGCTTGCAGTGCTGGATAAGGACATTGCCGAAATCCGGCGGCTAAAAGAGCAGACGGAAGCCCTGTTGGCCAGAAAGCGGGTGATCGAAGCTTTGCAGGCGAATCGTACCGAGACAGTGCATTTGTTCAACGAATTGGCAAAACAGGTACCAGAAGGCATCTACGTGCGGAGCCTGGTTCAAACCGGGCCGAAGCTCGTGCTTTCCGGAGTGGCGCAGTCGAATGCCCGCATTACCACCTTGATGAACAATCTCGATGACTCACCGCTGCTGGAAAATTCGACGTTGATCGAAACCAAGGCCGAAGTGATCAACAATCGACGCCTGAATGGGTTCAGCATTACAACGCAGATAACGCGTCAGACCACGGACGCTGGCGCGGCATCGAAGTCAGGGAGGAAGCAATGAAATTGACTGACTTGCTGAAGAAAAAGCCCGTAAACGACCGCGGTACAGGGGCAGATGCCGCATCTGCCAAGCCCAGGCCGTCGCTGGTCGACTTTCAGCAGTTGGCCCAGGATTTCAAAACCCTGGATCCCAAGGACCCCGGACTCTGGCCGCTGGCGCCACGCATTGTTATCCTGCTTGGGTTGTTCCTCGGGCTGCTTGCGGCGGCTTGGTGGTTTGGCTGGAATGTGCAGCTCGAAGAACTGGCAACACAAAAAGCCCAGGAAGATCAGTTTCGGGAAGAGTGGATTGCAAAAAAGACCCAAGCCGTCAATCTCGATGAGTATCGACGCCAACTGGCGGAAATTGATCGCTCGTTTGGCGCCTTGCTGAAGCAGTTGCCGAACCGTGCTGAAATGGGCGATCTGCTGGTCGATATCAATAAGGCAGCACAGGGGCGCGGTCTGTTGGTCGAGTTGTTCAAACCGGGTGGGGAGGTGCCGCGCGACTTTTATGCCGAAGTGCCGATAACGCTGACATTGATCGGCAGTTATCACGATATCGGCGGGTTTACCGGGGATATTGCCAAACTACCCCGCATCGTCACGCTCAATGACCTCAATCTGACCACGACGGGAGGCAAGGAGGGCGTGCTCACATTACGGACGACAGCCAAAACTTTCCGCTATCTTGACGAAGAGGAATTGGCGCGGCAGAAAAAGGCGAAAGCCGGCGCGGGAGCGAAATGATGAACTTCTTTCGCGTTACAACGGTAGTGCTTGCGCTTGTCGGCTTGGCAGGATGCGCTTCCGAGGAGCACCAGGACATCAAGGAATGGATGCGGGAACAGTCCAAGGACATGCGTGGCCGCGTACCGCCGTTGCCTGAGATCAAGCCGTTTCCTCCGGTGGCCTATGAAACGGAGTCGATGACATCTCCATTCTCTCCAAGCAAGATCGTTACGATAGAGGCCGTGCTGGACAAAACGGCTCCGGACCGTAACCGGCCAGTCCAGCCGCTTGAAAGTTTCCCGCTGGAAGATTTGAAAGTGGTTGGCATTATTCTGTCGGGCGCCGTGCCCTACGCGCTGATTCAAACACCGCCGCCCAACAAGCCGAAGCATGTGCGCGTGGGTGAGTATATGGGGCAGAGCTACGGCAAGATCACCGCAATTACGCGCGAAGGTGTCACCGTTCGTGAAACCGTCAAGGATATCAACGGTGCATGGGTCGAGCAGGATAAGACCTTGCTCGTGCCGAAATGAGGAGAGGATCAATGAAGAAGACGCGAAGTGTGAGAGCCGTCCTGGCGACTTGCTGGCTGGTTTTGTCGGGAGGCCTGCTGGCAGCCGAGAATTCGATCAAGCAGGTTCAGGTGCGCAACGATGGCGATCAGGTGCTGCTCAAGATACAAATGGCAGCCCCCTTGAAGTCGTTGCCGGGCAACTGGAGCGTAGTCGAGCCGCCGCGCGTGGTTTTTGATTTCCCCGAGACGGATAACCAATCGGGGCAGTCGTCCCAGCAAATTGCTGTGGGCGACCTTAAGAGCCTGAATTTGGCGCAGACCGACAAACTGACACGGCTGGTACTGAATCTTTATCGGCCAACGAAATTTTCCACCGAGATTGTTGGTGATGTCCTGTACATAAAATTACAGACACAAACCGTGGCGGCCAGTCAGGAGGCGGCCCCCAGCATTTATCAGCCAAGCGCACAAAAACGCGAGTCCGAGATGGCTGCTGCCGATACCGCGTCTGTGCGCGATATCGTTTTCCGTCGCGGCGGAGATGGAGATGCCGTTATCACTGTCGACCTGACTGACGGCACAGTGCCAATCGATGTTCGGCGGGTTGCCGATGGGGTTGTTGTCGAATTGCGCGATGTGGAACTGCCTGAGCGCCTGCAGAACAAACGGGACGTCAATGATTTTGCAACTCCGGTGACAAGCATCAGCTCGCGGGCCGTCAGCGACCGCCTGACGCGTATGGATATAGCGGCCAAGGGACGCTGGTTTCACCAGTCCCGTCTCGCCAATAATCAGCTAACCATTGAAATCAAGCCCATTCCTGCGGACGATGTCAATAAACTGGTGCAGACAGGGCAGCAAGGGCAAAAAGTATCGATCAATTTTTTTGATGCGGATGCCACCATGGTGTTGCGCACTCTGGCCGAGATATCGAAAAAGAATGTTCTGGTCGATCCCTCGCTCAACGGTCGTCGTGTCACGGTCAATCTGGATAATCTGCCCTATGATCAGGCGCTGGACATCATCATGTCGCAAGTCAATGCCGGCATGCGGGTGCGTAATGACGTGATCCTGTTCGGCGACCGGGCGACGCTGCAGAAGCGGGATCAGGATGCGGCTGACGAAGCAGCGCGAGCCAACGATACGGCTCCTTTGACAGCAGAGACGTTCCAGCTCAACTATGTGAAGACGGCCGATGTACTGGCGCTCATCAGCAGCAGTTTTGGCCAGACAGGCAGTACTACGGAGGCTGCAACTGGAGCCGCCGCGCCTGCGGCAGCCACGGCTACGCCTGCAGGAGCAGCCGGGGGGGGCGGTAAGGGATTGCTTTCGGCGCGAGGGAGCATTTCACAGCACGCGACCACAGGGCAAATTTTCGTACGCGATACGGCCGCTGTCATCGAATCCATTCGCGAAGTCATTCGCGCAGTCGACGTGCCACCCAAGCAGGTCATGATCGAGGCGCGCATTGTCGAAGCCTCCACTGGGTTTGCGGATGCCCTGGGTGTGCGCATGAAGTATTTTGGCAATGCGGTGACCCATCTTGGCGGGGGGGCGAATGCCTCACTGGGCACGCCGAGCAGCGGCGGGTTCAGCAATGTGGATGCGTTTGGGGCACCGGCAACGCCGTCTCTGGTTCGCACCTCGACCCAGGGATTCGGAACCAACTTTACTGCCAAAGGCACAACAGCAATCAATCTGATGCTGTTCAACAGTGCGGCAACCCGGCTACTCTCGTTGGAACTGCTGGCCGCCGAATCCGATTCGAAAAACAAGACCATCTCTGCGCCGCGCGTGGTTACCCAGAACCGCAAGAATGCCAAGATTGACAACACGCAGCAGGTCACGTTGCTGGTGGGAGTCAATGCGCAGACTGGATTGCCGATTTACCAGACTTATTCTGCACCCCTGACGCTGGATGTGACGCCCTCGATTACGCCGGACAACAAGATCGGCATGGATCTGAAAATTGCCAAGAGCACCATCACCAATGCCGCTACCGGCAGCCTCGATACCAATACATTGAGTACCAGTGTGATTGTCGAGAATGGCGGCACCGTGGTAATCGGCGGCTTCGCCCGCGACAATGACATCAGTTCCGAGGAGCGCGTCCCGTTTCTCGGTGATTTGCCCTATGTTGGCTTCCTGTTCAAGGCCAAGACCCGTAGCCGATCGCGTTCCGAGTTGCTGGTATTCATCACTCCGCGCATCGTGACTGATTCGCTGACGCAACGCTAGATTGCGCTTAATCCCGCAAGGCAACGGGCTGGCATTGCTGGCCCGTTGCCTTCGCGCTGATACAATCACGACGTGGATTCGACCGACAATATCTATCTCGTTGGCATGCCAGGCGCCGGAAAGACGACGGTTGGGCGCCAGTTGGCGCGTCGCCTGAAGCGTCAGTTTGTCGATGTCGACCATGAGGTCGAGGCGCGCACCGGGGTCAAGATCCCCGTGGTTTTTGAAATCGAAGGCGAGGATGGCTTTCGTGACCGCGAGTCGCTGATCATTGCCGACCTGGCCTGCCAATCCGGGCTGATTGTCGCCACCGGGGGTGGCGCCGTGCTGCGTGCTGAAAACCGGGCGGCACTGAAGCGCAGCGGCATCGTTATTTATCTCCGCGTTCCGCCGCGCATTCTCTTTGAGCGCACCCGTCATGACCAGAACCGCCCGCTATTGCAGGTTGCCAATCCGATGATGAGAATCGAAGAACTTTTTTCCCAGCGCGATCCGCTGTATCAGGATGTGGCCGATGTGGTCGTCACCAGCGGCGACGGCAGCGTTTGCCACATGGTCGCCCGCATCGAACGCGAGATTCGCCAGCGATGCGCCGCCTGAACGTCGAACTGGCGGCACGCAGCTACCCGATCCTGATCGGGAGTGGTGCGCTATCGCTGGCCGAGGAAATCAGATCCCATATGCCAGGGTCGCGTGCGGCGGTGGTCAGCAATGTCACTGTCGCCCCCCTGTATTTGGCTCCGCTGCTTGCGGCGCTGGAAAAAGTCGGCGTTGGCGTGACGCCGATCATCCTGCCGGACGGCGAGGCCTACAAGACCTGGGAGTCGCTCAATGCGATTTACGATGCGCTGCTGGCGGCACGCTGCGACCGCAGCACGACGCTGATTGCCCTGGGCGGCGGCGTCATTGGCGACCTCGCCGGTTTCGCAGCGGCTACCTATCAGCGCGGCCTGCCCTTCATCCAGATTCCCACCACGCTGCTCGCCCAGGTCGATTCGTCGGTGGGCGGCAAGACCGGCATCAATCATCCACGCGGCAAGAACATGATTGGCGCTTTTTGGCAGCCGAAGCTGGTGCTGGCAGATACCGATACGCTGGCCACCCTGCCGGCGCGCGAATTCTCTGCCGGCTTGGCCGAAGTCATCAAGTACGGCCTGATCCGTGATCTGCCCTTCTTCGCTTGGCTGGAAGCCAACATCCAGCGTCTGATCGACCGTGATAGCGATGCCCTGGCTCACGCCATCGAGCGTTCTTGCATCAACAAGGCCGATGTGGTGGCCGCTGACGAGTTCGAAACGGCGAAAGAAGGCGGCCGGGCGCTGCTCAACCTGGGGCACACCTTCGGCCATGCCATTGAAACCGGACTCGGCTACGGCGTCTGGCTGCATGGCGAAGCCGTTGCTGCGGGAACGGTGATGGCCGCCGAGTTGTCGCGGCAACTCGGCTGGCTGTCGGCCGCCGACGTCGCGCGGGTACGCGCGCTGCTGCAACGGGCGGGACTGCCTGTGATTGCACCGCAACTCGGTGTCGAGCGTTATCTCGAACTGATGACGCATGACAAAAAAGTGTTGAACGGGCGCCTGCGGCTGGTGCTGCTCAAATCCCTCGGTGAAGGCGTGACTTGGGCGGACGCACCGCCACAACTCATTGCCGATACCATCGCCGCGTGTTGCCATGAGTGAGCTGGCATCTTATGCCGTTACCGACGCCTGCAGCCGCGGCCGCCGCGTCGCGGAGCCGCCGCCGCGCACGCGCAGCGAGTTTCAGCGCGATCGTGACCGCATCGTGCATTCGACCGCTTTTCGTCGTCTCGAATACAAGACGCAGGTTTTCGTCAATCATGAAGGCGATCTGTTTCGCACCCGGCTCACCCACAGCATCGAGGTGGCGCAAATCGCCCGCTCGATTGCCCGCGCGCTGCATCTGAATGACGATCTGGCCGAAGCCATTTCCCTGGCGCACGACCTTGGGCATACTCCGTTCGGTCATGCCGGACAGGATGCGCTCAACGAATGCATGCAGGGCCACGGTGGCTTTGAGCACAATCTTCAGTCATTGCGCATCGTCGAATTGCTGGAGCAGCGCTATGGCGCGTTTGACGGCCTCAACCTGATGTTTGAAACCCGCGCGGGCATCCTCAAGCACTGCTCGCCGGCGCGGGCTCGCACGCTGGGCGACCTGGGGCAGCGGTTTCTCGATGATCGACGGCCTTCGCTGGAAGCGCAGATATGCAATCTTGCCGACGAGGTGGCCTACAACAACCATGACGTGGACGATGGCCTGCGTTCCGGCCTGATCACGCTCGGGCAATTGCAGGAGGTCGATTTGTTCAGCCGCCATCTGGCCGAGGTTGACCTCAAGTTTCCGCAACTCGCGGGGCGACGCCGGGTGCATGAAACCATTCGCCGCGTAATCGACGCGCAGGTGACCGATCTGCTGGCCGAAACGACGCGGCGGATTGCAAAAGCCGCTCCGCAAACCCTGGCCGAGGTACACGAAGCGCCGTCGCTGGTGGGCTTTTCCGAAGCCATGCATCAGGAAAACCAAGCATTGAAGCGGTTTTTGCGAGAAAAGTTGTATCGCCACTATCAGGTGGTGCGCATGACCTCCAAGGCGCGTCGCATCATCAGTGAACTGTTTTCCGCCTTTATGGCCGAACCGCGCTTGCTGCCCCCGCAGTATCAGGATATGGCGGCCGCTGAAAGCCTGGCGCGCGCGGCGGCAGATTACATCGCTGGAATGACCGACCGCTACGCCATCAAAGAGTATCGGCGCCTGTTCGCTATCGGCGAAATGTGATGCCTGTCTGCTGCATTGCAGCGTATTGAGTTTGGCCGCCTTTGGCGGTATCATTTGTTCGCTTGCCCGCCATGTTCTGCGGGCCTTCCAAGGCCGGGGATGCATCGCCACCCCGGCTTTTTTGCCGGCTGCATTTCTGAGGAATGACGAGATGATCCTCCCCCCGCGCCAGGGTCTGTACGATCCTGCCCAAGAGCATGACGCTTGTGGCGTCGGCTTTGTGGCACACATCAAAAATTGCAAGAGCCACGCCATTATCGAGCAGGGCTTGCTGATTCTGAAAAACCTCGAGCACCGCGGTGCGACCGGGTACGATCCACTGCTCGGTGACGGCGCCGGGATTTTGCTGCAACTGCCGGACGTGTTTTTGCGTGAAGAGGCAATCAAGAGCGACATTGCGCTGCCGGCAGAAGGCTCGTATGCATGTGGCAATGTCTTCCTGCCGCAATCGAAAAACGGTCGTTCGGCGTGCGAGTCGGTCATGGCGCGCATCATCCACGAGGAAGGCCAGGACTTCCTCGGCTGGCGCGATGTGCCGCGCGACAATGCCGGCCTGGCGCAGGCCGCGCGCGACATCGAGCCGGTGATACGGCAGATATTCATCGGCCGCAGCGCCGATTGCGCCGATCAGGATCATTTCGAGCGCAAGCTGTTTGTCATCAGAAAACGCGTCGAGCATGAAGTGCGGCGGTTGAAGCTGGGCGATGTTGCCCGTTTCTACATCGCTTCGCTTTCGTCGCGCACGATTGTTTACAAGGGCATGCTTCTGGCAGCGCAGGTCGGCAGCTACTTTCTCGATCTGCAGGACAAGCGGCTGACCTCCGCGCTGGCATTGGTGCATCAGCGATTTTCCACCAATACCTTCCCGACCTGGGATCTGGCGCATCCATTCCGCATGATTGCGCACAACGGTGAAATCAACACCGTGCGCGGCAACATCAACTGGATGGCGGCGCGGCAAAAGGCCATGAAGTCGAAATGGCTGGGCGAGGATCTGGAAAAGCTGTGGCCGCTTATCATTGGCGGCCAGTCCGACTCGGCGAGTTTCGACAATGCGCTCGAACTGCTGGTGATGGGAGGCTACTCGGTGCCGCATGCGATGATGATGCTGATCCCGGAAGCCTGGGCCAGTAACGGGCTGATCGACGAAGAGCGCCGCGCCTTCTACGAATTCCATGCCCCGATAATGGAGCCGTGGGACGGTCCGGCGGCAGTCGCATTTACCGATGGCCGCCAGATTGGCGCCACGCTGGATCGCAATGGCCTGCGCCCGGCGCGTTACCTGGTCACCGAAGATGACATTGTGCTGATGGCATCGGAGATGGGCGTGCTGACCTTCCCCGAGGAAAAGATCGTCAAGAAATGGCGTCTGCAACCGGGCAAGATGTTCCTTATTGACCTCGAAGCCGGTCGCATTATTGATGACGCCGAGCTCAAGCATGCCATTGCCACCGAGCAGCCGTATGCTCAATGGGTCAAGGAGTCGCGCCTGTTCCTGGCCGATCTGCCGGTCAGTCCCAAGGCCGCTGTGGCGCGCAGCGAATCGCTGCTGGATACGCAGCAGGCATTCGGTTACACGCAGGAAGATATCCGTTTCATTCTCGAACCGATGGCGCAAAGCGGTGAAGAGGCGACTGGCTCGATGGGCAACGATTCCGCCCTGCCGGTGCTGTCGTCGAAAGAGAAACCGCTCTACGTTTACTTCAAGCAGTTGTTTGCCCAAGTGACCAATCCGCCGATCGACCCGATCCGCGAAGAGATCGTCATGTCGCTCACCAGCTTCATCGGCCCCAAGCCCAATCTGATGGGCATCGCCAATGATGACGAGGAACCGCTGACGCCGCGCCTGGAAGTTACCCAGCCGGTGTTGCTGGACGAGGATTTCACGCGGCTGAAGGCTATCGACAAGTCAACCAAAGGGCGTTTCAAGTCGCTGGTTCTGGACATCACCTATCCGCTGGCGGAAGGCGCTGCAGGATGCGAGGCCGCGCTTGACGCATTGGCCGCCGCTGCCGAGAAGTCGGTGGCGGACGGCTACAACATTGTCATTTTGTCCGATCGAGCCGTGTCGCGCGAGCGTGTCGCGTTGCCTGCATTGCTGGCCTGCGCTGCGGTTCATCACCACCTGACCCGCAAGGGTTTGCGCACCAGCACCGGTCTGGTGGTAGATACCGGTTCGGCACGCGAGGTGCATCATTTCGCACTGCTTGCCGGTTACGGTGCAGAAGCGGTTTGTCCCTGGCTGGCGCTCCAAACCATTGCCGATTTTTCCGGCAAGGCGGCAAAAGAGGCGCAGCAGAAGTTCGTCAAGGCCATCGGCAAGGGCTTGAACAAGGTGATGTCGAAGATGGGCATCTCCACCTATCAGTCCTATTGCGGTGCACAGATTTTCGAAGCCATCGGCCTCAATTCCACTTTTGTCGGTCGCTACTTTACCGGCACGGCAACGCAAATCGAAGGCATCGGCCTGGCCGAAATCGCGGAAGAAACCGTGCGTGTGCATCGTGCTGCGTTTTCGTCCGACCCGGTACTTGCCGCAGCGCTCGACGCTGGCGGCGAATACGCATTCCGCATTCGTGGCGAAGAGCACATGTGGACGCCGGATGTGATTGCCAACCTGCAGCACTCGACGCGCTCCGGGAAGTACGAGACCTACCGGGAATATGCGCGTCTCGTCAATGACCAGACGCGTCGTCATCTGACCCTGCGCGGCCTGTTCGAGATCAAGCCGGCCGGGCCGCCCATTCCGCTGGAGGACGTCGAACCTGCCAAGGAGATCGTCAAGCGGTTTGCCACCGGCGCCATTTCGCTGGGCGCAATTTCGACGGAAGCGCATACCACGCTGGCGATTGCCATGAACCGGATTGGCGGCAAATCGAATACCGGCGAAGGGGGCGAAGACCCCAGGCGTTTCGGAAAAGTCGGCGCTGGCGAGACGGTGGCCAGCGTGATTGGCGCCAGTCGCGTCGAGGCCAACATTCCGCTCAGGGAAGGCGACAGCCTGCGCTCGGCGATCAAGCAGGTTGCATCCGGACGGTTTGGCGTCACGGCCGAATATCTGGCCAATGCCGACCAGTTGCAGATCAAGATGGCGCAAGGCGCCAAGCCAGGAGAAGGCGGTCAGCTGCCTGGACACAAGGTTTCCGAATACATCGGTTTCCTGCGTCATTCGGTGCCCGGTGTCGGTCTGATTTCGCCGCCGCCGCACCACGATATTTATTCCATCGAGGACTTGGCGCAACTGATCCACGACCTGAAAAATGCCAATCCAGAGGCGGGTGTTTCGGTCAAGCTGGTGTCGGAGGTCGGCGTTGGCACGGTAGCGGCTGGTGTGGCCAAGGCCAAGGCCGACCATGTGGTGATTGCCGGTCACGATGGCGGGACCGGCGCCTCGCCGATTTCCTCGATCAAGCATGCGGGCACACCGTGGGAGTTGGGTCTGGCGGAAACGCAGCAGACCCTGGTGTTGAACAAACTGCGTGGCCGCATTCGGGTGCAGGCGGATGGCCAGATCAAAACCGGTCGCGATGTGGTGATCGGTGCGTTGCTGGGCGCTGACGAATTCGGTTTTGCCACGGCGCCACTGGTGGTTGAAGGCTGCATCATGATGCGCAAATGCCATCTGAATACCTGCCCGGTTGGCGTGGCGTCGCAGGACCCGGTATTGCGCCGGCGGTTTACCGGTCAGCCGGAGCATGTGGTGAACTTCTTCTTCTTTGTCGCTGAAGAAGCGCGGGAGCTGATGGCCCAGATGGGCATTCGCCGTTTCGACGATCTGGTTGGCCGCGCCGATCTGCTGGATACGCGAGAGGGCATTGAACACTGGAAGGCAAAGGGGCTCGATTTTTCGCGCATCTTCTACATGCCGCCCGTGGCGGACGACGTTGCGCTTCGTCACTGCGAAGATCAGGATCACGGCCTGGCGCACGCTCTTGACCACCGCCTGATTGCCGAGGCCCGCCCGGCGCTGGAGCGGGGCGAGCGGGTGACAATCAAGTCGCCGATCAGGAACGAGAACCGTACCGTCGGCACCCTGTTGTCGCATGAAGTGGCGAAGCGATTTGGCCATGCGGGTTTGGCGGATGGCGCCATTACGGTGAATCTCACAGGAACAGCCGGCCAGAGCTTTGGCGCCTTCCTCGCGCATGGCATTACGCTGGATCTGGTCGGTGAAGGCAATGACTACGTGGGCAAGGGTTTGTCGGGCGGCCGCATCATCGTGCGCCAGCCCCAGGCCTTCCGTGGTGCGTCAGCGGAAAACATCATCGTTGGCAACACGGTGCTGTATGGCGCCACCGCCGGCGAGGCATTTTTCGGCGGCGTGGCGGGAGAGCGTTTCTGCGTCCGCAATTCAGGCGCGGCGGCTGTAGTCGAAGGCACCGGCGATCACGGCTGCGAATACATGACGGGCGGCACGGTGGTGGTGCTGGGCCTGACCGGCCGCAACTTTGCCGCCGGCATGTCGGGCGGCATCGCCTATGTATATGACGTGGATGGACAGTTTGCGCAGCGCTGCAATCCGGCCATGGTGGCACTGGAGAAACTTCTGCCGGCGGACAGGCAAGGCGATGATGGAACATTACACGGTGGCGAGGCCGACGAAACGCAGCTTAAACGCATGCTCGAAAAACATGCGGCACTGACAGGCAGTCCGCGCGCCAAGGCCTTGCTCGCCGACTGGCCAAACGCGTGCAACAAATTTGTCAAAGTCTTCCCCCATGAATATCGTCGCGCGCTCAAGGAAATGGCCGCGACCCAGATAAAAGAGGCCGCTTGATGGGCAAGCCCACCGGATTTTTGGAGTTTGAGCGCATTTCCGAGGCGTATGTACCCGTTGCAGAACGCGTTCGTTTTTATCGGGAATTCGTGCCACGGCTGACGGATACCCAGGCGCAGAAGCAGGGTGCGCGCTGCATGGATTGCGGCATCCCGTTTTGCACCACGGGCTGCCCGGTGAACAACATCATTCCGGACTGGAATGATTTGGTGTATCGCGGCAACTGGCAGGAAGCCATCGCGGTGCTGCACTCGACCAACAACTTCCCCGAATTCACCAGCCGCATCTGTCCCGCACCCTGCGAGGCGGCCTGCACGCTGAACATTCCGCAGACGCCGGTCGGCATCAAGTCGATCGAGCGCGTCATCATCGACAAGGCAGGCGAGAACGGCTGGGTCGTGCCTGAGCTGGCGACGCAGAAAACCGGCAGGAAAGTGGCGGTGGTCGGTTCCGGTCCGGCCGGCCTGGCTGCTGCCCAGCAACTGGCACGCGTCGGCCATGATGTCACGGTATTCGAGAAGAGCGATCGCATCGGTGGTTTGCTGCGCTACGGCATTCCCGACTTCAAGCTCGACAAGCGCCTGATCGACTGGCGCATGGCGCAGATGCAGGCGGAAGGAGTCAAGTTCGTGACCGGCGTGATGGTCACCAAAGCCAAGCTGCCCTCTGGCATCCACAGCGATGCAAAGAAGACGGTCGCGCCGGAGCAGTTGAAACAGGACTTCGATGCCGTCATCCTCGCTGGCGGCGCCGAGCAGCCGCGCGATCTGCCGGTGCCTGGCCGCGAACTCAAGGGCGTGTATTTCGCGCTCGAGTTCCTGATTCCGCAGAACAAGGAAGTCGCTGGCGGGCGCAAGAATCCGATCAGCGTCAAGGGCAAGCATGTCGTCGTCATCGGCGGTGGCGACACCGGCTCCGATTGCGTTGGCACCTCGAATCGTCACGGCGCCGCCAGCGTGACCCAGATCGAATTGATGCCACAGCCACCAGAGCAGGAAAACGGCGAACTGACCTGGCCGTACTGGCCGATCAAGCTGCGCACCTCGTCTTCGCACGAAGAGGGCTGCGTGCGTGATTGGGCGCTGGGCACCAAGGAATTTATCGGCGAGAAGGGGCGACTGAAAGCGATCCGCGTCGTGCGGTTGAAATGGATCGATGGCCGGATGGTCGAAGTTCCCGGTTCGGAATTTGAAATTCCTGCGGATTATGTTTTCCTTGCCATGGGTTTCGTCAGCCCGGTGGGAGGCGTGCTCGATGCTTTCGGGGTTGCCCGCGATCCACGTGGCAACGCCAGCGCACCGACAGAAGGCACGGTGGCGTATCACACCACCGTGCCGCGTGTCTTTGCTGCGGGCGATGTGCGCCGTGGCCAGTCGCTGGTGGTCTGGGCGATCCGCGAAGGCCGCCAGTGCGCGCGCGCAGTGGATGAGTTCCTGATGGGCGAGAGCATCCTGCCGCGTTAAGCGGTGCTGCTGTCGAGAGACTGACTTGGTTACCCATGTTGTAATTCTCGCCGCCGGTCAGGGCAAGCGCATGCACTCGGCGCTGCCCAAGGTGCTGCAACCGCTGGCCGGCGCGCCGTTGCTGGGCCATGTGCTGAATACGGCGCGCCAATTGAGTGACGCGCGTATTTGCGTGGTGTATGGACACGGCGGCGAGCAAGTGCGTGCTGTGCTCGATGCGCCTGACATTGCCTGGGCAAAGCAGGAGCCGCAGTTGGGCACCGGCCATGCCGTGTTGCAGGCGTTGCCGCATCTGGACGCCGTCTCGCCAGCGCCGACTTTTGTGCTTTACGGCGATGTGCCGCTGATCCGCCCGGCCACGCTGCGTCGCCTGCTCGATGCCGCTGGCGAGGGCAAGCTGGGCCTGCTCACCGCCCGTCTCGCCAACCCCAAAGGTTATGGCCGCATCGTTCGCGTTTCCGGGAAGGTCGTCCGCATCGTCGAGGAAAAGGATGCCGACGATGCCGAGCGCGCCATTGACGAAATCAATACCGGGATTCTCGTCGCACCGACGGCGGCGCTGGCGCGCTGGCTGCCGACGCTGGGCAATCGCAATGCGCAGGGCGAGTATTACCTGACCGACATCGTCGCTCTCGCCGTGGCCGAAGGCATGCCGGTAGTCACCGCGCATCCGGATGCCGTGTGGGAGGTTGAAGGCGTTAATGACAAGCGCCAGCTGGCCGAGCTCGAACGCGTTCATCAGCGCAATCTTGCCGAACAGTTGCTGCTCGCGGGCGTGACCCTGGCCGATCCGGCGCGGCTCGACATCCGTGGCGAGCTGGCCTGCGGGCGCGATGTCAGCATTGACGTCAATTGTGTTTTCGAAGGCCGCGTCGAGCTGGCGGACCAGGTTAGCATCGGTGCCCATTGCGTGCTGAAGAACTGCCGCGTGGCCGCGGGCGCGCGCATTGCGCCGTTCTGCCACATTGAAGATGCCGTCATCGGCGCGGACGCCGTGGTCGGCCCCTATGCCCGTCTGCGTCCCGGCACGGAACTGGGTATGCGTGCACACATCGGCAACTTCGTCGAAGTGAAAAACTCTTCCATCGCCGCCGATTCGAAGGCCAACCATCTGGCCTACATCGGCGATGCCACCATCGGTCAGCGGGTCAATGTCGGTGCCGGCGTCATCACCTGCAATTACGACGGGGCCAGCAAGTTCCGCACCGTGATCGAGGATGATGTCTTCATCGGCTCTGACAGCCAGCTGGTGGCGCCGGTGACCGTCGGCCGTGGTGCGACGCTGGGCGCGGGGACGACCCTGACCCAGGATGCGCCGCCGGACCAGCTCACGATTTCACGCACCCGGCAAGTTGCCATCCCTGGCTGGAAGCGGCCGCTCAAAACAAAAAAGGATTAACGCCATGTGTGGCATTGTCGCGGCCGTCGCCGAGCGCAACATTGTTCCAGTGCTGATCGAAGGCCTGAAGCGTCTGGAATACCGCGGTTACGATTCGGCCGGCCTGGCGTTGCTCAATCCCACGCTCACGCGCCTGCGCAGCGTCGGCCGGGTCGCCGAGCTTGAAGCGCAGGCCCAGGACCGGGTCGCCCATCACGGCATCGCCCACACCCGCTGGGCCACGCACGGCGTGCCTTCCGAGCGCAATGCCCATCCGCATGTCTCCGGCGGTCTCGCGGTGGTGCATAACGGCATCATCGAAAACTATGCCGAACTCAAGACCGAATTGCAGGCGGCGGGCTTTGTATTCAGCTCCGACACCGATACCGAGGTGATTGCCCACCTTCTTCGGCATACGCTGAAGAGCGAGCCCGATCTCTTCGTCGCCGTGCAGAGGGCTGTTGCGCGGCTCGTCGGCGCCTATGCGATCGCCGTGGTGCAGGAATGGGAAGACCGGATCGTCGTCGCCCGCCACGGTGCGCCGCTGTTGCTGGGCGTGGCGGAAGATGGACGCTATGCCGCCTCGGATGCCGCCGCCCTGTTGCAAGTCACGCGGCAGATGATTTACCTTGAAGACGGCGATGTGGCGGAGCTGAAGCGGGGCAGCGTGAAAATAGTCGGCGCTGGCGGCACGGCGATCGAGCGTCCGCTAGTGGAAAGCCATCTCTCCGCCGATGCCGTCGAACTCGGCGATTACCGGCACTACATGCAGAAGGAAATCTTCGAGCAGCCGCAGGCGCTGGCCGCCACGCTGGAACTGATTGGCGGCGCGCAGGCGCTTTCGCCCAACCTGTTTGGCGCCGATGCGCCCGAGCTTCTGACCGGCATCGATGCGGTGCTGATTCTCGCCTGCGGCACCAGTTACCATGCCGGACTGGTTGCCCGCTACTGGATCGAGCAGCTCGCCGGCCTGCCGTGCTCGGTCGAGATTGCCAGCGAATACCGCTACCGTACCTCGGTGCCCAATCCGCAGCAACTTGTCGTCGCTATCTCGCAGTCCGGCGAAACCGCCGACACGCTGGCCTCGGTCAAGCACGCCAAGGCGCTGGGCATGCGGCGCACGCTGGCGCTGTGCAATGTGCCGGAGTCTGCCATCGTGCGCGAATGCGCGTTGCGCTTCCTCACCCGCGCCGGCCCCGAGATCGGCGTCGCCTCGACCAAGGCCTTCACCACCCAGCTTGCCGCCCTGTTCCTGCTGGCGACCACGCTGGCCAAGCAGGCCGGGCGCCTGGCGTTGCCGCAGGAAGCCGAGCATCTCATCGCGCTACGCCACCTGCCGGTGGCGGTGCAGAAAGTATTGGCGCTGGAACCGGCGATTGCCGGCTGGGCCACGCGGTTTGCCGATAAGCAGCACGCCCTCTTTCTCGGTCGCGGCCATCACTACCCGATTGCACTCGAGGGCGCGCTGAAGCTCAAGGAAATTTCCTATATCCACGCCGAAGGTTATCCGGCCGGTGAGCTCAAACACGGCCCGCTGGCGCTGGTGGATGAGCACATGCCGGTGGTCAGCGTTGCGCCCAACGATGCCTTGCTGGAGAAGCTGAAATCCAACCTCAAGGAAGTCGCCGCCCGTGGCGGCGAGCTCTACGTCTTCGCCGATGCCGACTCGGCCGTGGCGGAGGAGGCGGGCGTGCATGTGCTGCGTTTGCCCGAGCACTATGGCTTGCTCTCGCCGGTGCTCCACGTGGTGCCGCTGCAACTGCTGGCGTATCACGTTGCGCTGGTGAAGGGCACGGATGTGGACAAACCGCGCAACCTGGCCAAGTCCGTAACCGTCGAGTAAGGTCGACCGAGTGAAAAGCCGGCCCCGGCGAGACGGCGTCGGCGCCGGGTCACTGCGTCTTTTTCCGGTACGCGCGCGGCCCGTGGCCGGTCCAGGCGGAGAAAGAGCGATAGAACGAGGCCGCATCGGCAAAGCCAAGATCGGCGGCGATACGGGAGACCGGCCAAGTGGTTTTGGTCAGCCAGTCAATCGCCAATTCCCGTCGCAAGTCTTCGCGTAGCGCCCGCAAACTGGCGCCTTCCGCATTCAGGTGGCGGTGCAGGGTGCGCGGCGACAGATGAAATTGGCGGGCAATCTCGGATAGGGTCGGCAGTTTTGGCAGGGTGGCGCGCAGATATTCACGCACCCGCAGAGACAAGGCGCGATCGCGACGATAAAGGGTGGTAATGCTGGCTGGCGCATCGACCAGGAAAGCGCTCAATGCGGCCTCGTCGCGGCGTAATGGCAGCGTCAGCCATTTGATGGGAAAGCGTGCTTCGAGGCGTGGCGCATCGAAGGTATAGATTGGCGCAAAAATCAGCGCGTAGTCGGCGGCGTGTAGTGGCGGCGGGTAGGGGAAGACAACCTCATCGAGTGGCAACGGATGGGCCACCAGCCAAGCGGCGAGACCATGAATCATGCGCAGCAGCCATTCAAAGGCGAATACGCGTCCGGCTGCGCCGACCGGCAAGGCTTGCTCCTGGTGGATCACAAGAATGGCGGAATGCCTGTTTTTTTCGATGTCGATTTCTAGGTCATCAAGCACGATGCGCAGAAATCGCGCGATACGCTCCAGGGCTTCCTCCAGGGTCGCCGCCGATATCGCGGCACGGCAGAGGAACTCGAATGTGCCTCGACGCAGAGGATGGGAAAACAGGGCAAAACCTTCGTCATCGAGGCGTTCATTGATCAGCCGATAGAGCGCCGCATAACTCGCCACCGGAATTCGGGCGGCCGACTGGTGCAAAAGTTCACTGGCAATTTCCGCATGGTCAAGCAGTGTCTCAGGCCGTAATCCAGCACGCGAAACCCCCGCCAGAATGCCTGTCACAAAGCCAACTGCCACGCTGGGTTGGCTTTTTGGGGCGGTTCGCTGGGGTTTCAGGGTGGTATTCATAATGGCGATTCATGCATAGTATGCGTCATTTTTTGTTATGGAATTGCTTGGGGAGCAGGCTCACAATGAACGCATAATCAATCCCGAGGAGCTTTTGTCATGACCGATCTTTCGATTATTGCCAAGCTGGCCCCCTACAAGCCGAAGCACAAGGTGCGTTTTATCACCTCCACCTCGTTGTTCGACGGACACGACGCCTCGATCAACATCATGCGCCGCATTCTGCAGGCGACCGGTGTCGAGGTGATTCATCTCGGTCACAATCGTTCGGTCGAAGAGATTGTCACTGCCGCTCTGCAGGAAGATGTCCAAGGCATTGCGGTGTCATCCTATCAGGGCGGCCATGTCGAATTCTTCAAGTACATGATCGACCTGTTGAAAGAGCGTGGCGGCGAAAACATCAAGGTTTTCGGCGGTGGTGGCGGCGTCATCGTGCCGGCGGAAATTCGCGAATTGCACGATTATGGCGTGACGCATCTGTATTCGGTCGAGGATGGCCAGAAGCTTGGTTTGCAGGGGATGATCAACGACATGGTGGCGCGCTGTGATTTTGATCTGAGCGGTCGCGCACCGCAGGACTTGCAGGCGCTGGAAAGTGGCGATCGCCGCGCGCTGAGCCAGGTCATCACGGCACTGGAGAACAATGCCTGGCCCGCCAAGGCGAAGCAAGCCTTGCTGGATAAGGCGGCGGCACGCGCCGCCGCCTCGCCAGCGCCGACTTTGGGTATCACCGGCACCGGCGGCGCTGGTAAGAGCTCGCTTACCGATGAGTTGATTCGTCGCTTCCGTCTTGATCAGGATGACAAGCTGAGAATAGCCGTGATTTCCATTGACCCCTCGCGCAAGCGCACTGGGGGTGCCTTGCTCGGCGACCGCATCCGCATGAATGCGATCCAGCACCCGAACATCTACATGCGCTCGCTGGCGACACGGGATACCGGTTCGGAAGTTTCCAGGGCATTGCCTGATGTCCTCGCGGCTTGCAAGGTGGCAGGGTTTGATCTGATCGTGGTCGAGACGTCCGGGATTGGCCAGGGCGATGCTGCCATCGTGCCGCTGGTTGATGTCTCGATGTATGTGATGACGCCGGAATTCGGCGCGGCTTCGCAGCTTGAAAAAATCGATATGCTGGATTTTGCCGATTTCGTGGCGATCAACAAGTTCGATCGCAAGGGCGCGGAAGATGCGCTGCGCGATGTCCGCAAGCAGTACCAGCGTAACCGTGAACGCTTCTCGGAAAAGACCGAGGACATGCCGGTGTACGGCACCATGGCGGCGCGCTTCAATGATGACGGCGTGACGGCGCTGTATCAGGCGCTGATTCCCGGGCTGGCTGCGCATGGCCTCAAGCTTGAGCCGGGACGGCTGCCTGCGGTGAGCGGCAAACATTCCTCGGCGGGACGCGCCATCGTGCCGCCGGATCGGGTGCGTTACCTGGCCGATGTTGCCGATGCATTGCGTGACTATCACAAACAGGTCGCAGCGCAAGCGCGGGTGGCGCATGAATGCCAGGCCTTGGTGACGGCGCAGAGGATCTTTAAAAGCTGCGGCAAGGAGGTGAAGGATTTCGGCGAGTTGATCGAGTCGAAGGGAAGTCAACTCACAGCACACGCGAAGAAGCTCCTGGCCCAATGGCCGGACATGCAGCAGGCCTACGCCGGGGACGATTATGTCGTGAAGATTCGCGACAAGGAGATTCGTACCCGGCTGGTTACGGAGACCTTGTCCGGCACAAAAATCCGCAAGGTCGTGCTGCCGCGTTTCGAGGATCAAGGTGAGTTGCTGCGTTTTCTGATGAAGGAGAACGTCCCGGGCAGTTTTCCCTACACTGCCGGCGTGTTTGCCTTCAAACGCGAGAATGAAGACCCGACCCGGATGTTCGCCGGCGAAGGCGATGCATTCCGCACCAACCGCCGCTTTCGCCGCGTTTCTGAAGGCCTGCCGGCGAAACGGCTATCGACCGCGTTTGATTCAGTCACGCTCTATGGCTGCGATCCCGATCCGCGTCCAGACATCTACGGCAAGATCGGCAACTCCGGCGTTTCGATCGCCACGCTGGATGACATGAAAGTGCTGTACTCCGGGTTCGACCTGTGCGATCCGGCAACCTCGGTTTCGATGACCATCAACGGCCCGGCGCCGATCATCCTGGCGATGTTCCTCAATGCGGCAATCGACCAGCAGATCGAGAAATTTCATCCGCAGAATGGCCGCGATCCGACCGACGACGAGGTGGAAAAGATACGCGAATGGGCATTATCCAGCGTGCGCGGCACGGTGCAGGCGGACATTCTCAAGGAAGATCAGGGTCAGAACACCTGCATTTTCTCCACCGAGTTCGCCCTGAAGATGATGGGTGACATCCAGGAGTATTTCGTTCATAACCAGGTGCGCAATTTCTATTCGGTGTCGATCTCGGGCTATCACATTGCCGAGGCTGGAGCGAATCCGATTTCGCAGCTTGCTTTCACCCTGGCCAACGGCTTTACCTACGTCGAGGCCTATCTGGCGCGTGGCATGCACATCGATGATTTCGCGCCGAACCTCAGCTTCTTCTTCAGCAACGGGATGGACCCGGAGTATTCGGTGATCGGCCGCGTCGCACGTCGGATCTGGGCCGTAGCGATGAGGAACCGCTATGGCGCCAACGAGCGCAGCCAGAAGCTGAAGTATCACATACAGACCTCCGGCCGCTCGCTGCATGCGCAGGAGATGGACTTCAATGATATCCGCACCACCTTGCAGGCGTTGATCGCAATTTATGACAACTGCAACAGCCTGCACACCAATGCCTATGACGAGGCCATCACCACGCCGACCGAAGAATCGGTACGGCGCGCCATGGCGATCCAGCTCATCATCAACCGCGAGTGGGGTGTGGCAAAAAATGAGAACCCGAACCAGGGCGCCTTCCTCATCGAGGAATTGACCGATCTGGTCGAGGAAGCCGTGCTCAAGGAATTCGAGGCCATTGCCTCGCGCGGTGGCGTGCTGGGGGCGATGGAAACCGGTTACCAGCGCGGCAAGATACAGGAAGAATCGATGCATTACGAACACAAGAAACATGATGGCTCGTTGCCTCTCATCGGTGTCAATACTTTCCTTAATCCGAATGGCTCCAGGGCGGCTGGCGAAATCGAGCTCGCGCGGTCGACTGATGCAGAAAAGCAGTCGCAGTTGCAGCGGCTGGCGGAGTTTCAGACCCGCAATGCAGATCAGTCGGGACCCTGCCTGGCGCGTTTGCGCCAGGCAGTGATCGAGGACAAGAATGTGTTCGCTGTATTGATGGATGCGGTGCGTTATTGCTCGCTGGGGCAGATTTCCACTGCGCTGTATGACGTCGGCGGCCAGTACCGCCGCAGCATGTGAGCGCAATGGCCGCGGCCATGAATGGAAAAGCCGGCGCTGCTAAAGCTCCTGATAAGGCAACTGCACAGCAGGAAGGGGCAGGGTTCTACCCTGCCCCTTCCTGCTGTGGATGCGCCACAGGGCGGTCGGACAACAAACGCTCGCCTTTGCATGATTGGACTTTCCGCTTCGCGGACGGTTTCCTCGTTATAGCGGATGGCAAGACGGCGGCACAAGGCCCGTCTGTGTGCTCGACCTCACGCGCCTTGTCGGGGCCAATGCCGCAGGGCAAAACAGCTCGTCGTTTTGTCTCGTTAATCGCAACAAGAAAACCTGCGCCTGGATTTGAAACAGGCAGCGCGCCGCGACAATGACACACCACTACAAGCGCAACAGCACGACGACGCTGTTTGCCGCGCTCAATGTGCTGAATTGGCAGGTCATAGGCCAATGTCAGCAGCACCACGCTCACGCCGAGTGGTTGAATTTCCTGCGCAAGATTGACCGCGAGGAGCCCAAGGACAAGACGCTGCATCTGATCGCCAACAACTACGCCACACACAAACATCCGGTTGTGCAGGACTGGCTCGCGAAACATCCGTGCTTCAACATGCACTTCACGCCGACCTCGGTGTCGTGGCTCAACATGGTCGAGCGATTCTTCCGCGACATCCTGCAGAAGGTCATTCGTGCCAACAGCCGCTTAAGTTCCAAACAGAATGCAACACTACACTAGCCGATGAAAACCAATAACGGAGCACCGCACGTGGCTTCCCTCGAGCCGGAGTACAGGGGCAACGAAAATCCTTTCGGTGCGGGCGGCATATCAGACTCCGGGGTTGATTGTGCGCAGTGCAGTCTGCGCGAACTGTGTTTCCCGCCGAATCTTGCCGATGAGGAGATGAGGAATATCGATGTGCTGGGTGGAAAGCGGCGCAAGTTGGTTCGCGGACAGAGCCTGTTCCGTGCCGGCTATCCATTTGAGTCGCTTTACGTTGTCAAGACCGGATTCTTCAAGACCGAGGTGCTGACCGAGGACGGTCGTACTCAGGTCACCAGCTTCCCGATGGCGGGTGAAATTCTCGGGATGGATGGCATCAGCACTGAGGCTCACAGTTGCGACGTCATTGCGCTTGAAGACAGCGAAGTCTGCCTGTTCCCGTTCCATGAGATCGAGGCGCTCTCGGCGCAGATGTCTGCGTTGCGACGTCATTTGTACAAAATTCTGAGCCGCGAGATTGTTCGCAATCAGGGGCTGATCGTGATGCTGGGTACAATGTGTGCAGAAGAGCGTGTGGTCGCTTTTTTGCTTAATCTCTCGGAGCGGTTTGCCGCGCGTGGTTATTCACCGGTTGAGTTTCATCTGCGCATGTCGCGCGAGGAAATCAGTTCCTACCTCGGCCTGACGATCGAGACCGTGAGCCGGGCGTTCAGTCACTTGCGCGAGGCGAAGCTGATCGACGTCGACAAAAGACATATTCATTTGTTCGATATTCCAGGATTGCAAGCCCTGCTGGCCAAGCCGGCTGCTGCCAAAAACATTTTTCAGTAGCCCCCGGTACTGGACGGCGGCCAATGTACGGTTAGTTTGCCGGAGACGATTTGCCTTTGCTTTTGGTCTGAGCGGCTGATTTGTCGGCTGTGTTTTCGGATCGAGAGTCTCCGGTTTCAGCCTTTGCCGGGGTTTCCGGAGTTGTGGCAGGTGCGGTGTGCTGGGGAAATTGCCAAGGCCACAACGCCGGATTGGCGAATGGATTGGTGCTGGCATCGGCAGATGTGGTGGCCTGAGCCGACTGGCTAAAGGCCTGCATCGCGGTGAGTGTCGCGCGCTGCATTTCAAGCCCCTGAATGGTCATCTGTAGCATGCCAAGGTTGGTTTTGAGCCAGCCCTCCACAGCTTTAAGATCGGTCACGCGCTTGTCCAGTTCGTTGGTGTCGAGCGTGGGGGTCATCAATCCTGGTAGCGGCATGCCGGCACTCCCCCAGAGTGACTTGAGAAATTCCATTGGATCGTTGGGTGGCATATTCATGGCACATCTCCCTGATTAAGTTTGCCCATCTTACCGCGGCAGAACGGGTGCGGCTCATTGATGAGTGGTGTATTCCCGCTGAGTTGCAATTTCAGGTGGCCATTGCGGCATGGGGAGTCGATAAACGAGCGGAATTGGTCACGGGTATGTTGCTTCTGACCTCGTCGGTATAGGGCAAGTGAAGGAGGTCGAGCACTTGCCGGCCGATGCCGCGACACGCATTGGCCAGAGGTGAGGGCAGGTTGCCAGCGACTGTTTTTTGCAATAAGAGCTTGCTCGCCGAGAGCGTATTGACCGGGGCAAGAATGCGGTCACGATAGGGCCCGAGAAATTCGGCCAGGGTTTTTTCTGCTACTTCACGCTGCCACGGATTGACTGGCCATTGCGAAGGGATTGCATAGGCGCGGGGGAATAGTTCCAGGTCACGGAGTACGGTGCGCATGTCTTCGTGTGAGTCGCGAAACGGCAACAATACCAGGTCGGCCATACCGTAGAGTTTGCAGTCCATTTCAGTGCGGTTGCCGCCGCCATCAATAACCCCCATCCATGACTTGAGCGAGCGGATCTTCGCCGCGACCTTGATCAGCGCATCGCGCGAACGGGCATCGGCGACCAGATAGCGCCGGCCGGCAGGATCGAGCGGTTCGCGACAGGTGTCGGTCAGCACGCAGACCGAGCGCTGCCCAAGCAATCCCATACCCTGGCAGAGCATGTGGGATAGCGTGGTTTTCCCTGTACCGCCTTTGTTGCCGATGATGCAGATGATGTCTGCCATTACTTGCTCCTGCCGCTCCATGCAATCAGGCACGAGGCTGAATGACGGCAATTATTCGACATCGGTGGAAAAATGAAGGCCGGAGTTGCGCGGCAATCGTTCCGTTTATCCGGCGGGCAGATAGACGTGGAGTCGGGTGTGGCGCCGGTCAGGGACATCGGTACTGAAGTGGGGGGCGGTTTCCGGGATGGCAAAGCTGTTGCTGATGAGGCAAGCCCCTGGCGACATTTCGGCTTGGGCTTTGGCCCACAGGCGGGACATGGGTGCTGGCGAAAGAAATGCGTAGACCAAGGTGTAGTTGGTGAGAGAGTGGGTCCAGAAATCGCCGCGCCGGATGCTGACGTTGTCCAGTCGGCGCGAAAAGAACCAAGCCCAGAACCAAGTCAGTGGCGCATGTTCGATACCAACGAAAAAGCAGTCCGGGCGGGCACGCGCCAGATGGCGTAGCAGGGCGCCATCGCCACAGCCAAGGTCAATGATGCGGCAGGGCGTCGTTGGTAGCAAGTGAAGTATGGCGTTACTACTGCTCGGATTTGTAAGATAAAGCGGAACGCGGCTGCTGTTGGTGCGCCAAAAAACCAGCAGCAAGAGAGTAAATCCGGCAAGCCAAACCCAGGGCGGCAGCGCAAGCCGGGTGGCAAGAACCATGAGAGGCAAAAAAGTGAGATGAATCGGCAGCCACCAGCCGGGCGACTTAAGCAGCCAGGCAACCAGGAGCGTGCATGCCCCTTGCAGGGCAGCAATGGACAACGGATCGGAGGGGGGCGTGCGAAATAGAATCATCAGCAAACTACCTGCTGCCAACGTACCGAGCAGCTGTATGACTAACGCCGAGAGCAAAGGATGGTCGCCAAATTTGCGAATGGATTTATCTTTTTTAATTAACATGTTGCCGCGAATATTCCGGTTTCCGGATTCTGAATGTGGCGGTTGTTGTGATTATCTGGCCGGATGCTTGGTGTCTGCCTGTTTGGTACGGGGGATGCCGGGTGACTCAAGGTTGAGGCCGAATTGGAATCCCATATGGCGCAATATGGCAAGTCGGTTATTTTGGCCCCAAAAAATTTGCGATAGCAGAAGGTTAGATTTTCGTTGACGGCTTACGTTAATTCAGAGACAATTCAGGGTTTCGCTGGAGGGGTTCCCGAGCGGTCAAAGGGAACAGACTGTAAATCTGTCGGCTCTGCCTTCGAAGGTTCGAATCCTTCCCCCTCCACCAGGGCATTTGCTAGTGTTGTAACTTATTGCATTGGATGGTTGCTGCTGTCGTTAGTTTGATGGTGGTGTGATTGCGGAGTTGGCGACCAATTGGATTGGGGATGGATAGGCGGCGGTAGTTTAATGGTAGAACCTCAGCCTTCCAAGCTGATGACGCGGGTTCGATTCCCGCTCGCCGCTCCAGGTTGTGAGAAATAGAATTTGCCCATGTGGCTCAGTGGTAGAGCACTCCCTTGGTAAGGGAGAGGTCACGTGTTCGATCCACGTCATGGGCACCACTTTTAACTTGAGTAGCACTTTTTATTGAATCTTCGCTGGAGTAATCGACATGGCAAAAGGCAAATTTGAGCGGACCAAGCCGCACGTGAATGTAGGGACGATTGGGCACGTAGATCATGGCAAGACGACCCTGACTGCGGCGATCACGACGATTCTGTCGGCGAAGTTTGGAGGCGAAGCG
>JACRMV010000001.1 GCA_016235025.1 Rhodocyclales bacterium
ATCCGGTGGTTCTGTATGGAAGGGCCATCGCTCAACGGATAAAAGGTACTCTGGGGATAACAGGCTGATTCCGCCCAAGAGTTCATATCGACGGCGGAGTTTGGCACCTCGATGTCGGCTCATCACATCCTGGGGCTGTAGTCGGTCCCAAGGGTATGGCTGTTCGCCATTTAAAGTGGTACGTGAGCTGGGTTTAAAACGTCGTGAGACAGTTTGGTCCCTATCTGCCGTGGGCGCTGGATATTTGAGGGGGCCTGCTCCTAGTACGAGAGGACCGGAGTGGACGGATCTCTGGTGTACCGGTTGTCACGCCAGTGGCATCGCCGGGTAGCTAAATCCGGAAGAGATAAACGCTGAAAGCATCTAAGCGTGAAACTCGCCTCAAGATGAGATATCCCGGGGGTTTAACCCCCCTAAAGGGTCGTCCTAGACCAGGACGTTGATAGGCCGGGTGTGCAAGGGCGGTAACGCCTTCAGCTAACCGGTACTAATTGCCCGTGCGGCTTGACCCTATAACATTGAGCTCCAGAACCTCATCGTGTTCTGGCTTAAGCTGATGGAATCAAGGGCAACCAATCAAGGTAACAATCACCCCTATCCCTTACTTCTTCCGAATCATGTGCTCCGGATAGAGGCAATCGTCTCGCCCCGGAACACCCCTTTTTAGTCTGGTGTCCATAGCAAGGTGGAACCACCCCTTCCCATCTCGAACAGGGCCGTGAAACGCCTCCGCGCCAATGATAGTGCACTTCACCGTGCGCGAAAGTAGGTCAACGCCAGACTCCCTTACCATCTCATTCCCCCTTCAATCTCATCGGTTGAAGGGGGTTTGCGTTTGGATGTGGGCCAGTGAAGCGGGATATGGTTTATCCTTCCCGACAACACTTGGTGATTCCCCTCTCTCAACCAGTCATGCCGCCATCCCGTCTTGCTTCTGCGTGGAAGAACCTGCTATTGCCAGGCCTGCTAGGCACTTTATATTTCGCCCTGTGGGCTGCTCCGACCAGTTTGCTCGGGCGGGCATTTTTCGTCGTGCATTTGGGCCTTTTTATTATCTGGCAACCATTTGTGCGCAGGGATCACCCTTTATCAGTCGCTTCATTATTCGCAATACTGCTCGTATCCATAGGCATTCTGGTTAGCCTTCAAGGCTGGATGCTGGTGATTTGGATTATGACGATGGCAGCCATAATAGGCGGCAGGGTTCCCTTGTTCGGTGAGCGCTTAGTCCGTGTGGCGTACCAACTCGTATTTGCATTTTTGCTGCTTGCTTTGCTTCTGATTGCTGTTCCTGCCATTCTTCCAATCACAAAAGTCCCTGAGCATATAACCCAAATTGGCTATGCGGGATTGTTGTTCATGATTCTGGCAGTAATCCCGCTGCTGCTCCAGGCCGGTATTCAGAACCATGTCGAGGATGTCGTCGACTTCATTAGCAGTTTGCTCGTCTTTCTACTTCTTGCCACATTGATTCTTGGCACGTTGGCTGTAATGCTGACGCTTGATGGCAGCTACATAGACGCACTGTTGCAGTCGCTGTTGCTGATTGGTGCAGCATTGTTATTGCTGGGGTGGGCATGGAATCCGCATGCGGGATTTTCCGGGTTGGGTGGATTGTTCTCGCGTTATTTGATGTCCATCGGGCTACCCATAGAGCGATGGCTCGATACCCTTGCAAACCTTGCAATGTACGAAGATGATCCCGAGATTTTTCTTGAGCAGGCATGCACTAATATGGCAAAGTCATTGCAGTGGGTCAGTGGCGTCGAATGGATTTCAAGCAGAAAGAAGGGGCAGTTTGGTTTGATCGAGGGATATTGTTCCGTGTACAGTTTTGAAGGGGTAACCCTTCATATCCATACCCGGCATCGACTCACCGCTGCTTTAATATTTCATTTCAATCTGATGGCGAAATTGATGGCAGAGTTTTACGCCGATAAAGTAAGAGCTTCAGCGTTAAAGAAAATGTCTTACATGAAGGCAATTCACGAAACAGGCGCCCGCCTCACGCATGATGTGAAAAATATTCTTCAGACACTGAATGTGCTTTGCTCGGCTGCTAATGAACCAGAGGCAGCTTCGTCCGCAACGTATCAGGCACTCGTTCGTCGGCAGTTACCTGCTATCGCGACACGGTTGGCCGAGACATTGGTAAAGCTTGAGGCGCCTTCTGAGGATATGCCGGTAAAGGCTGTGTCAGCGTCCATGTGGTGGGAAGAGTTACAGGAGCGTGTGGCATTCAGTTCATGGATAAGCCTGGTCTCATCTGGTGTATCCGGGGATATCCCGGCCGAGGTTTTCTCTAACGTGGTTGAAAATCTGATCCGAAATGCCAGCGACAAGCGATTGCGAGAGCCGGCGCTAAAAATGCGGCTTGAGCTTATTGACAGCAATGGGCCCATCGAATTGCTTGCTTACGACGATGGTTCGCCCATAGCTGAAGAGGTTTCTGCTGGCTTGCTGGCAGCTCCGGTTAAGCCAAAAAACGGCTTGGGCATAGGGCTATACCAGGCGGCGCATTATGCAGAGTTGGCAGGGTATCGCCTGACCTTGGCGGAAAATCGAGCTGGATGTGTGTGTTTTCGCCTGGCTTCGATAGAGAGCCGCTGAATAAGCACCAGAACGTCATTCTGGCGCAAGCCGGAATCTGCCTGAAGGGAGGCAAGACAATGAAAATCAACGCGCTTGAGACCGGCTTAGCCGTCACCCAGTGAAAACCGGGGCGGCGCAACGGACTTATCCGTGGCTCCGTAGGGTGTTTTTTGGTTAAGTCGCAGCCAGGGTGGCTACGTTCATGCGTTCAATCAGGCGATATATCGGCAATTCGCCTTTTCCTTTGAGGTGCACCGTCAGGGGGCCATCGAAACGAAACGCCTTTGATACGCGCTGGTATGTGGTGGCATCGCATTGAATCATTCCTGGTGCGCCCTCAGACGTTATGCGACTGGCAATATTGACAGTATCACCCCAGATGTCATAGATGAATTTATTTTTTCCAACAACTCCGGCGACGATTGGTCCAGTACCAATGCCAATCCGGATTTCGAGGTGCAATGGATTGACGATTGAGTCTCTACGGAGAAGATCGCGCATATCGATGGCCATGTCCGTGATGGCGCGCACGTGGTCGGTACATCTGCTATCGAGGCCGCCTGCCACCATGTAGGCATCGCCAATGGTCTTTATTTTTTCCAGGCCATGTTTTTCGGCCAGTTCATCAAAGGCTGAAAATACACGGTTGAGCATTGAAAACACTTGTTCTGGCAACAAGCCAGCTGCAACCTGAGTGAAGTTGACGATGTCGGCAAACATTACCGTGACGTCAGAAAAACCATCAGCAATCGTTTGGTTCGAGTTTTTGAGCCGATCCGCTACAGATCTTGGCAGTACGTTCAGGAGCAATTTTTCTGCGCGCTCCTGTTCGATTTGAATCCGGGCATGCGCGTTTTCCAGCTTCCCCTGAATGGCTCGTTTTTCCAGAAGGGCATAGCGCAGCAGAACATAGAGGGCTGACGATACCATGATGAAGTTCAGCGCAAAGAACGCAACACTGGTGCGAAGGTCGGGAGGGTGCTTGCTTACCAGCACGGGGTCGAGCAAGTAGTAGTCTGTGATACCTGAGATTGCTGTAAGCGCGGCCCAGGCAATAAACCAACCAATGGATTCGCTGGCGCCGATGCAGAGCAGCGCACCTACAGGCGCGAGCAATGCCCAAAGAATCACGCCGCTCGATGTGATGAAATTACCTGCTGCCCACTGCGCAACAAAGGGGAGAAACAGGAATAACCCAAGTTGGCTGATGCGGAAAAAATCAAAACGGCCTGTCTTTAGATAAAGCAGCATGTTTCCAGCTAAAAGCACCTGGAACACCAGTGGCAAGGTGGTCGAGAATTGTTGCCCAAAAAAGGAATAAATAACTACCCACAGCATGGTGGTCAGAGTGAACAAACCGGTCGTGAACATCAGCAACGATTTGCTGAGGCGTAACTCTTCACTGTCTCCGGGCTCGATTCCTGCGTTACGTAGCGCGGTGATAAATCGGGGCGAAGCAGTAGTTGGCTTGCTGGCGATCATGGATAAAGGTTATGCAATTTTTCTGCGATATAGTTAGCTCGCATAGAGCAGTGTCGTGGAATCATGAAAAATGGTCAACAGCCGCTTGAACTGTAGACAGCACCCTGCTGATTCCTTGCTCCAAGAGTTGATTTGGTGTTGAATGTCACTCTATGGCTGAAGCAAAAAAGTATCAGATCGAGGTAAAAACCGAGGTTCACTATATCCCGGAGCAGTCTGCTCCCGAGCTTAATCGCTATATTTTTGCTTATACAGTTGTTTTGCGTAATACGGGAAATGTTGCTGCGCAACTGATTTCCAGGCACTGGATCATTACCGATGCGGAAGGCTCGGTGCAGGAGGTGCGCGGTCTGGGTGTCGTCGGTCATCAGCCGCTGCTTGGCCCCGGGGAAAGTTTTGAGTACACCAGTGGCTGCCAACTGGCTACTGCTGTCGGCACGATGCGGGGAAGTTATCAGATGACGGCCGAGGATGGTGTGCAATTTGATGCGCCGATCAGCGAGTTCGTCTTGTCCATGCCCCGCGTCTTGCACTGACGCAGTCCATTCATAGGACGACGCATGTCACTCAAACAGAGCTACACGCTGATGGCACCTTTTTACGACGCATTCGTGACTGCAGCCACGCGCAGCGCACGCAAGCGCAGCCTCGCGGCGCTGTCCGATAGCGCATCCGGAAAGGTGCTGATACTGGGCGTAGGGACGGGACTTGATTTGCCTTATCTGTCATTGCAGCACCAATATGTAGGAGTTGATCTTACCGCCGCCATGCTCAAGCACGCCCGGCCGCGCGCGGAAAAACTGGATTGCTTGTTGTTGCGTGGTGATGCACAGCGCCTCTCATTTCCTGATGCCAGTTTTGATGCCATCGTCCTGCACCTGATCCTCACCGTGGTGCCAGAGCCGACTTTATGCATTGCCGAAGTGGCGCGCGTGTTGCGGCCCGGAGGCCAGGTGCTGATTTTCGACAAGTTTTTGCGGCGTGGTGAAACGGGCTGGAAGCGCTGGCTTACTCCATTGACGCGGCGGATTGCAACGCGGCTTGATGTGGTTTTCGAAGAAGTAATGGAATCTGCAGCCAGTCTTCAGGTGGCAGCAAACGAAGCCGTACTGGCCGGTGGCTGGTTTCGTTTGATTCGGCTGCGCAAAGCTATCGTTTGACTGTGAGGGGAATGACGCGCTGCGGTGGCTTTGGCGAGTAACTCCCCGCCTGCTGCCGGCGCCGCTCCTGTATCCGCCACAGTATCCGAACGCCGAGCAACATGAACAGCAAGACGGCGTAGATCAAGGGCTTGGTGGCGTCCGCCTTGACCATCCAGAAATAATGCAACACGGCCAGCATGGCGATGACGTAGACGCTGCGATGCAGTTTCTGCCAGCGCCGCCCTCCCAGTTTGCGAAGCGCGGCGTTATTCGAGGTCAGTGCCAGCGGCAGCAGCAGGAAAAATGCGGTCATGCCCACCGTGATGAAGGGGCGCTTCAGAATATCCTTCGCGATGGCCATCCAGTCGAAAAACTGATCGAGCCAAAGATAGGTTGTCAGATGCAGAACGACGTAGAAGAAGGCGAACAGACCCAGCATGCGCCGCAGCCGAACCAGCCAGGCCCAGCCGGAATACTTGCGCAAGGGTGTGATGGTCAGCGTAATCAGCAGGAAGTTGAGCGCCCATGTCCCCAGCCCGCGCGTCACGGCCTCGATCGGGTTGGCGCCCAGCGTGTCGGCCTGTACACCCCAGAGATACCACGCCAGCGGCAACAGGCTGGCAATGAAGACGGGCGGTTTGAGCCAGGCGGGGTTCAAAACTTTTTCCTCAAATCCATGCCGCTGTAGAGTTGGGCGACCTGATCGGCGTAGCCGTTGAACATCAGCGTCTTGCGCTTGAGGAATTCGCCGATGCGGCGCTCCGAACCCTGGCTCCAGCGCGGGTGATCGACCTCCGGATTGACGTTGGAATAGAAGCCGTATTCACGCGGCGCCGCGTTCATCCAGGTGGTGCGTGGCTCCAGTTCGGTGAAGCGAATCCTGACGATGGATTTCCCGCTCTTGAAGCCGTACTTCCACGGCACCACCAGGCGCAGTGGTGCACCATTCTGGTTCGGCAGCACTTCGCCATAAAGCCCGACGGCCATGATGCTGAGCGGGTGCATGGCCTCGTCCAGCCGCAGCCCTTCGGTGTAGGGCCAGTCGAGAACCCGGCTTTTTATTCCAGGCATGGTGTCTTCTTGTACGGCGGTGATGAACTCGACGTATTTGGCATTGCCGAGCGGCTCCACCTGTTTCAGCAGGCTGGAGAGCGGGAAGCCGAGCCAGGGAATCACCATGCTCCAGCCTTCAACGCAGCGCAAACGATAAATACGCTCTTCCAACGGGGCGAGTCGCAGGATGTCTTCAATACCCAGTGTCTTCGGTCTTTTGACCAGACCTTCGATGCTGACGCTCCATGGGCGTGTGCGCAGGGTATGGGCATATTGCGCCGGATCTTCCTTGTCGGAGCCAAACTCGTAAAAGTTGTTGTAGCCCGTAATGTGTTTCAGGGGCGTCGGCGTTTCAGTGGTGGAATAGGGGCTGGGCTTGCCGGGCCCAAGTTTCGCTTCGGCAGCGGGAATGATTCCGCTCAGCGCAATGCCGGTCGACAGTTGCAAAAACTCGCGGCGGCGATTGAAGAGTGCGCGGGGCGTGATTTCCGATGGTGCGATGTCGGCAGGTGGGCGGTTGGGCATGATGTCGTCTCCATGACGTTCAAAGTTGTGCTCCAGTGACGCTATGCAAAGCCAAACCTTACAGTGCGATGGCGGAAAGGACGCATGGTGGGTTTCTGGCCGGGACTCCTGTTAGCGCCGTATCACCCGCGCCGACTTTTGCTGAACTGCGGCGATTGCATGGAAGCATTGAGTGTATGCCATGCTGCAGAGTTCAAATGGGACGGTAATGGTGAGTTGACCGCACGCAGGCTACCCCGCTAAAATAACCAAGCTATTTACTCAACTATTAGTCTTTCCTGGAGCAAAAAATGGATGTTCAAAAGAAAATTCACGATCTTGTGACCGGCAATCCGGTAGTGCTGTTCATGAAGGGTACGCCGCAATTCCCGCAGTGTGGATTCTCTGCGCGGGCCATACAGATTCTGAACGCTTGCGGCGTCACCGCGCCGGTGACTATCGATGTTCTCGCCGACCCGGAGATTCGTCAGGGCGTCAAGGATTACGCCAATTGGCCGACCGTACCGCAGTTGTACATCAGCGGAGAATTTGTCGGCGGCAGTGACATCATGACCGAGATGTATCAGGCCGGAGAATTGCAGAAACAACTCGAGCCGATTATCGGCGCACGCTAAGCATCGGCTTTAAGGCCAGACGTTCTACAGCGCCGCCAGCCGGTTGTTTGCATCGGCCAGGCGAGCGGCGAGAACATCGAGAAAGCTCTGATAAAAGTGCATCCGGCAGGCATCTGACGCATGTTGCAGGGCGTGTGCCGGGATGGTGACGATGCGCGCCGTGGTTTGTGCTACGACATCCGCCCCACGGTCATGCCGGCCACGGCGGATGATCGCCATCTCGCCAAAACACTCGCCGCCACTGAGCGATCCCAAGGAATGCGCCTTCTTCAGCACGGCGAGTTCGCCTTCCAGCAGGAAAGCAAAGAAATCGCCGCGTTCGCCGTCTTTCATGATTACTGTGCCGGGTGCAACGTCGTTCCAGCGTGAGAAGCGCACCACCTCCCAGAGCTCGACATCCGAAAACTCGGCGAAGAACGGCAGGGTACGCAAGGCCTCGAATTTTTCACTGTCGGGAAACTCCTCGCGCTGGGCCGAGAGTTGCTTGTTGCGGAACGATTGCGCCAGATCACGGGAGAACTCTTCCCATGATTGATAACGGGCGGACAGCTCTTTTTGCATTGCGCGAGCGACCACCGTCCCGAGGCCGGGGGGGAGATCGTCGCGAAAGGTCGCGAGCAGGGGCGCTTCGATGTTGCATATCTGGTAGATCATGCCGTAGTTGGACGATGCCTGGAACGGAAGCCGCCCGGCCAGCAACTGGTACATGACGACGCCCAGCGAATAAATGTCGGTCTGCTGCGTCAGTGGCTCGTCGCGCAGTTGTTGCGGTGACATGTACGCAGGCGAGCCGACGCCAAAAACCTGGGTGTGGGCCTGGTCGCTGTTGGTGATCAGGGCCGAGCCAAAGTCGGAAATCTTGATGTCGCCATGGATATTCCCTGCTTGTGCGAGCAAGATGTTGGCTGGCTTGATGTCGCGGTGCGTGATGCCGGCGCGACAGGCGTAATCCAGCGCACGGGTGCACTTGAAGATGATCTCCACCAGGCGATCGAGCGGTAGCAGGTTGTTTGGCGTACAGAATTTTTCCAGCGTTCCGCCTGACACATATTCCATGACGATATAGCTTTGATCCTCCTCGAGGACGGCATCGAAAATCTGAACGATGTGCGGATGCATCAGTTTGCCGGCCAGCGAGGCCTCGTTCAACAGCAGGTGGCGGTACATCTGGCCATGGGTTTTGTCGCGCAGAATCTCCGGGGAGATCAGCTTGATGGCGACTTCGCGTTCGTTGAACGGATCGAGAGCCAGATAGACAGTGGAGGTGGAACCTTCGCCAAGTTTGCTGCGAACTTCGTATTTGCCGATGCGCGGCGGGAGTTCCATCGTCGGGTCAGAGACGCAATCGCGCGCGCGCGATGGCCTCGCGTACCTGTACCGGCGCGGTGCCGCCGATGTGATTGCGGGCAGCCAGAGAGCCGGCGACGGTGAGGATGGCGAATACCTGGTTGTCGATCAAGGGCGAGAAGCTGCGCAACTCGTCGATGGACAGATCGGCCAGATCGCAGCCACGGTTTTCACAGGCACGCACGGCGCGCGCCACGGCCTCGTGCGCATCGCGGAAGGGCAGGCCTTTCTTGACCAGGTAGTCGGCCAGGTCAGTAGCTGTGGCATAACCCTGGCGCAGGGCGGCAGCCATGGCTTCCGGCTTGACGCGAATGCCCGGTACCATGTCGGCAAAGATGCGCAGCGTATCGATCAGCGTATCGGCCGTATCGAACAGTGGCTCCTTGTCTTCCTGATTGTCCTTGTTGTAGGCCAGCGGCTGGCCTTTCATCAGCGTGAGCAAGGCCGTCAGATGACCAAAGACGCGCCCCGTCTTGCCGCGCGCGAGTTCCGGCACATCCGGATTTTTCTTCTGCGGCATGATCGACGATCCGGTGCAGAAGCGGTCGGGCAGGTCGATGAAGCCGACACGCGGGCTCATCCACAGGATCAGCTCTTCGGACAAGCGCGAGATGTGTGTCATTACCAATGCCGCCGCCGCGCAGAATTCGATGGCGAAATCGCGGTCGGAAACGGCATCCAGCGAATTTTCACTGACGGCCTCGAAGCCCAGTTCGCGGGCGACAAATGCGCGGTCGATGGGAAAAGTCGTTCCTGCCAGGGCGGCGGCGCCGAGCGGCAGGCGATTGATGCGCCGTCGGCAATCGGCGAAGCGCTCCCGGTCGCGCGCGAACATTTCAAAATACGCCAGCAGGTGGTGACCGAAGGTTACCGGCTGCGCGACCTGCAAATGCGTGAAGCCGGGTAACGGTGTGGCGTAATGGATTTCGGCCAGGCCGATCAGCGCCGTTTGCAGATTGCGCAGTTGCTGGTCGATGGTGTCAACGCTGTCGCGCAGCCAGAGCCGGATGTCGGTGGCCACCTGGTCGTTGCGCGAGCGCCCGGTGTGCAGGCGTTTGCCGGCATCGCCGATGAGTGCGGTGAGGCGTTTCTCGATGTTGAGGTGGACGTCTTCGTCATCGAGGTTCCATTGAAACTGTCCGGCCTCGATTTCGCTGGTGATGGTCGCCATGCCCTGCTCGATGGCGGCAAAATCTTCGGCCGCGATGATGCCTTGTCGTGCCAGCATGCGGGCATGGGCCAGCGAGCCGCAGATGTCCTGGCGCCACATGCGCTGATCGAACAGGACGGAAGCGGTGTAGCGTTTGACGAGATCGGAAACGGGCTCGGAGAAGCGGCCGGACCAAGCCTTGTCAGACGCTGGGGAGGTGGGTTCTGTCATAATCGGGATGCCGGTAATACGGCGCTTCAATAAGAGTAAAAAACCAACGAGAAACCAGAGGTTGCAGGCCATTGGATACGTTGCAAAGTATAAGGGAAAACCCCGCTGCGTCCGGCTTGCCTGACTTCCGTGCGCCGGCGGTCTGGTTGCAGGCGTTGCTGGCGGGTAACTGCGCCGCCATCTTGTATGCGTTGGCCGCCAATCGGGAATGGCGCCGCCTGGGCGCCGAGTTGATGGCCGTGCTGCTGCGCGTTGAACCCGTATTGTTGGTCAGTCTCGTCGTTCTGGCTGTTGCTGCCGAGTGGCTGGCGCGGCTGCCGCTGCGGCACGGGAGGCTGTTCGTGCTGCTGCTGACGTTGTTGGCTGCGGCGGCGGTGCAGGGGACGCTGGTTGCGCAACAAATGATTGCTGCGGAGGAAGCAGGGCTCGGCCGTGCTGCGCTGTGGACTGCGGTTGGCACGCTGGGCCTGCTCGCCTGGTTCGAGTTGCGCGTCCGGGCGCAATCGCCGGCGCTGGCGGAGGCGCGACTGCTGGCGCTCACCGCCCGCATCCGGCCGCATTTTCTGTTCAATGCGCTGAACGGCATTCTGGGTGTCATTCGTTCCGATCCGCGGCGGGCGGAAACTGCGCTGGAGGAGCTTGCCGACCTGTTCCGCATCCTGATGCGCGAGAATGCCGAGCTGGTTCCCCTGTCGGAAGAAATCGCGGTAGCGCGCCAGTACCTCAACCTTGAGCGCTTGCGATTAGGTGAGCGGATTCGGGTCGAGTGGGACATGACCGAATGCCCCCCCGATCCGCTGGTGCCGCCGCTGATGCTGCAACCCCTGCTGGAAAATGCGGTTTATCACGGCATCGAGCCGGCGACCGAGGCTGGCGAGATCCGGATTCGCCTCGAACGCCGGGGGCGTTATATGCGTCTCGAGCTTTCGAATCCGGTAGCCACCGCCGATCGGCATGGACAGGGCAACCAGATGGCGCTGGCCAATATTCGGGAGCGGCTGCTGCTGTTTTTCGAGCTCGACGCGATGATGACAACCGGGATTGCAGCAGGCCGCTTTCACGTTACCATTGAATTTCCCTATCGTTCCCGCGCTGAGTAGATTTGAATAAATGAATCCGCCGCTGCGCCTGCTGCTGGTTGACGACGAAGCTCCTGCCCGCGCCCGGCTGCGTGATCTGCTCTCCGACATTGCTGCCGAAATGCCGACCACGGTAGCGGAGGCAGACGGCGGCATGATGGCCCTGGAGCAGGTGCAGGCGAATGTATTTGATGTGGTGCTGGTCGATATCCGCATGCCGGGGATGGATGGTATCGAGTTTGCCCGGCACCTGGCGCGACTGTCGCCGGCGCCGGCAGTGATTTTTGTCACGGCCTACGACCAATATGCGGTCAAGGCGTTCGATCTGGCGGCGCTCGATTATCTGGTCAAGCCAGTGCGCGCAGCGCGCCTGGCGGCGGCACTGGCGAAAGCCAGCCGCCATCCGGATGAGGCACAGCGGCTGGAAAAGTCGGCGCTGGCAACACGGCGAAACCTCTCTTGCATTGAACGCGGCCGGATACTTCTGATTCCCGTGGCGGACATCATTTATTTCAAGGCGGAGCAGAAATACGTTACGGCACGCACGCTGAGTCGAGAATATCTGCTTGAAGAATCGCTGGTGCAGTTGGAGGCCGAATTTGCCGAGCGTTTTGTGCGGATTCATCGCAATTGCCTGGCCGCCGTTGATGCTGTCTGCGGTGTCGAGCGTACCGGTCCGGAAGGTGAGAACGAACCCTGCTGGCAGATCATCCTGACCGGCATCACCGAGCGGTTGCCGGTCAGTCGTCGGCAGTGGTCGGCGGTCAAAGCATTGCTCAAGCAACCCGATCGGGAGTGATTATGGATGCAGCAGATTTTTTGGCGGCAGTTTCTTCCCGCCTCGCTGTGGCTGCGCTACAAGGTGCGAGTGATGCGGCTGCGCGCGGGGTTGCGTGCATGTTACGTTGACGCCGGCGGGTGTGCCGCCTAACATCGCGCCTTTCTCTTGATTCCGTTCCCTGCCGTGGATTTTCCCAATCTCTACACATCCATTGACGACGACATGCAGGCTGTCGATGCCGTCATTCGTGCGCGTTTGCACTCCGAGGTCGTGCTGGTAAGGCAAGTGGCCGAATACATCATTTCCGCCGGCGGCAAACGCATGCGCCCGGCGCTGACGCTGCTTTCCGCCCGTGCCTGCGGTTACTCCGGTACGCATCATCAAGAACTCGCGGCCGTCGTCGAGTTCATCCATACCGCTACACTTTTGCACGACGATGTGGTCGATGAGTCAGCGCTGCGCCGTGGGCGCGATACCGCTAATGCCATGTTCGGTAATGCCGCCAGCGTTCTGGTCGGCGATTTCCTGTATTCGCGGGCCTTCCAGATGATGGTCGGCGTCGGTAGCATGCGCGTGATGCAGGTGCTGGCGGATGCGACCAATATCATCGCCGAGGGCGAGGTGTTGCAATTGATGAACTGCCGTAATGCCGACATCACGGTGGATGCCTATTTGCAGGTCATTCATTACAAAACCGCCAAGCTGTTTGAGGCGGCTGCGCGGCTGGGAGCGATTCTGGGCAATGTCAGTGCCGAGAGCGAGGAGGCGATGGCGGCGTATGGCATGCATATCGGTACGGCCTTCCAGTTGATCGATGATGTGCTCGATTACTCGGGCGATGCGACAGAAACCGGAAAGAATCTGGGTGACGATCTGGCAGAAGGCAAGACGACGCTGCCGTTGATTCATGCCATGCAAAACGGCACGGCGGAGCAAGCCGTGCTGGTACGTCATGCGATAGAAGCGGCTGATCGCGAAAGCTTTACCGCCGTTCTGGCGGCGGTGCGTGCCAGTGGTGCCCTGGATGCTGCACGTCAGCAGGGCATCGCTGAGGCAGAGGCCGCAAAGAGGGCGCTGATGTATGTGCCAGATTCAAAATTTCGGGGAACGCTGCTACAATTGGCGGACTTTGCGGTGCAACGAAGTTTCTGATCCCGCAATGTCTGCAAGGATGAACCGCAGGCTCTTGTTCCGGAGCCATTTCCCGCCGCGTCATGCCTTGCCACCAACTCACCGTCGGGGTGTAGCTCAGCCTGGTAGAGTACTGCGTTCGGGACGCAGGAGTCGGAGGTTCGAATCCTCTCACCCCGACCACTTCTTTGCGCTACGGGAGCTTGCCTGACCGTGGTGAAACTTCTCCTCTTTGTTTTTGTGGTTGCCATCATCTATGCGGTGCTGCGCGCTCCTGCTCGGCGGGAGGAGAACAAGCCCTTGTCGGGTCAGCCGCAGCCGATGGTGCGATGTGCGTTTTGCGGTGTCCATTTTCCGGAATCTGAGGCGCTTCGCGAGGATGGGTACCTATTCTGTTGCGAGGCACATCGGCTGCAGGGAGCAAAAAAGTGAGTGCTCTCGATCAAGGGCCGGTTGAGCGGGAGACGCTTGAGTCGTTATGGCGCTCATTGCGATTTTTCGCCATTTACCGGCTGGCCATTGCGCTGCTGTTTCTGGTGGCAGTCCTCATCTTTGGTGATGCCCTGAGTCTTGGCACGCAGAATTTCAATGTATTCCGCAGCGTTGCCATCGCCTACCTTTTGTTGGCAGCAGGTTTTCTGGTGACATTGTTGCGACGCCGGCGCCATATTGACTTTCATCTATCAATGCATGTCGCGACGGATATCCTCGCGTTGACTTTGATGATGTATGCCAGCGGGGGGCAGAAAAGCGGTATTGCCATTCTGTTACTGGTGGTGGTTGCCGGTGCAGGGCTGGTTGGACGAGGAAGGATGACACTGTTTTATGCGGCGCTGGCCTCGGTTGCCGTGCTGCTTGAAGAAAGCTGGCGGGCATTGATGCTGGATTTTGATCCGGCCGACTTTGTTCGTGCTGGGATCACCAGTGTTGCTTTCTTTGCTGCTGCGATCATTGCCCGCCTGCTGGCGCAGCGGGTGGTGACCAATGAGGTTCTGGCTCGCGAGCGGGGACGGCAGCTTGATGAACAGCTGCGAATCAGCGAACGAATCATCCGGGACATGGAGGACGGTGTCCTGGTTGTCGATACTTTCGGCCAGGTGAGATTGCTCAATTCACGAGCGCAAACTTTGCTTGGCATGGATGTTTTAGGCGGAATACAGGCGCTTCCTGATGTGCTGGCCGAGCCTTATTCGCGATGGCAAGGACGAAATACCGAGGTTGCCGAAATCCTGTGCCCAGCGGATGATCGCCAGTTGCGTGCCCGCTATCTGCCACCTGCCGAGCCAGGGGGCAATTCAATGATCTATCTTGAAGACATGGTGCGGATTGATTTCCAGGCGCAACAGCTCAAGCTGGCCGCTCTCGGACGCCTGACTGCCAATCTGGCTCACGAAATCCGTAACCCACTGGCTGCTATCAGTCATGCGGCAGAGATATTGATCGAGGAAGATATCGATCCATTGAGGCAGCGGCTTGCCTCCATCATTTATGACAATACGCAGCGCCTCAACCGGCTGGTTACCGAAGTTCTGGAGCTTGGCCGCCGTGACCGCGCTGTGCCGGAGACTATTGGCTGGCAAAGTTTTGTGTCCGGTTTCCTCGAGGAGATGGCGCTGCATGATCTTTCCGAGAAAAAGCGTGTTCGTGTAGTTGAGGGGGCGAATATTGAGGTGCGCTTTGATCGGGGCCACCTGCATCGTGTGCTGTGGAACCTCCTTGGCAATGCATTGCGGTATGCCGGTACGGATGATGGCTCTGTATCCATTGAAGCAAGGGCAGCGAGTTTTAATCGCGTGGAATTGCATATTATCGACAATGGTCCAGGGATCGACGCTGCGTTGCGAGGCCTGGTGTTCGAGCCATTTTTCACGACCCATGAAGCAGGGACCGGGCTTGGGCTTTATATTGCAAAGGAGTTGTGTGAGGCAAACGGGGCTCGTCTTGAGCTGATGGACGAGGGAACGGGCGCCCATTTCCGGATTACCGCCAGGGGAGGATATGTTGCTAAGAACTGAGCGCCGCAGGCGCGGCGAAACCAAGCGTGTTCTGATCGTGGATGACGAGGCCGATATTCGTGAGTTGCTCGATCTGACACTGGTTCGAATGGGTCTCGTGGCAGATTGCGTTGGCTCTTTGGCAGAGGCGCGGAAAATGTTGGCGCAAGATCGCTACCAGTTGTGCCTGACCGATATGCGGTTGCCAGATGGTACCGGGCTGGACTTGGTGAGGTTTATCAGTGGAACAGTGACGGATTTGCCGGTTGCTGTGATTACCGCGCATGGCAGCACGGAAAATGCGGTGTCTGCGTTGAAAGCCGGGGCATTTGACTACATTGCAAAGCCGGTATCGCTTGATCAATTGCGGGCCTTGATCAAGTCGGCGCTGGAGTTGCCCACGACAGACTCGGTGCGGGTGAGCGGCATCGAGTCGAGCCTGCTCGGGAGTTCGCCGGCCATGAAGCAAGTGCGGACGCTGATTGATCGCGTGGCGCGTAGCCAGGCCCCTGTGCATATCACCGGCGAGTCAGGCAGCGGCAAGGAACTGGCAGCACGGTTGACGCACAGACTGAGCGCACGGCGTGATTACGCCTTTGTGCCAGTGAACTGTGGCGCGATTCCCGAGAACCTGATGGAAAGCGAATTCTTTGGTTACCGTAAAGGCGCCTTTACCGGAGCCAATGAGGATCGGGACGGATTCTTTCAGGCAGCCGACAAGGGCACGCTGTTCCTTGATGAGGTAGCGGATTTGCCTCTGTCCATGCAGGTCAAATTACTGCGTGTGATACAGGAGAAACGGGTACGGAAAGTGGGGGCAACCACCGAAGAGGCTGTGGATGTGCGTGTGATTTGCGCAACGCATCAGGACATCAAGGCATTGGTTGAGCAGGGGAATTTTCGGCAGGATTTGTTCTATCGACTCAACGTCATTGAATTGCGCATGCCGGCGTTGCGTGAGTGCCGCGATGACATCCCATTGATAGCGCAGCACACTCTTGAAAAGCTGGCCCGCGCGGCGGGGATAGGGCCGCCCTTGTTAACGCCAGAGGTGCTGGCCGCGCTGCAAAATTATTCTTTCCCGGGGAACGTGCGTGAACTGGAGAATATCTTGGAGCGTGCCTTGGCCCTGATGGGGGGGAACCGCCTTGCAGTCGAGGATTTGAATTTATTGCCCGTACAGCGCAACGACTCCCTTGTGGTTCCTGCAACGCTGCAGGAACATCTGGATCAGGTTGAGCGCCAAGCAATCATTGCGGCACTCAAGGAGACTAACTACAACCGTACAGCGGCGGCCCGTTTGCTTGGAGTGACATTCCGTTCCCTGCGGTACCGCATGGTGCGACTGGGGATCAATGAGTGAATCCTCTGCCTGGAAGCGGTGATGACACAGGGTGGCTCTCCGGTGCGCGCTGGATACCCTCTCCAAACGCTGATGGCCGCCCCTCTGGTAGCGATATTTGTTTGATTGTCATTCATGCCATCAGCCTGCCGCCGAATTCATTTGGCGGCCCGGGCATCATTGATCTATTCACCAATCAACTGGATCCCGCGGCGCATCCGTATTACAGGGAAATAAAAGGACTTCGGGTTTCCAGTCATTTCTTGATTCGCCGTGACGGAGCTGTAATCCAGTTTGTTTCTTGTTTGCAACGTGCCTGGCATGCAGGCATTTCGCAATGGAACGGGCGCGATCAATGCAACGACTTTTCCATAGGGATCGAGCTTGAAGGTTGCGATTATTTGCCATTTGAAGATGCCCAGTATCTTGCGCTTAATACTTTGCTAGCAGAGATATGCCGGCAATATCCGGTTGAAGCCATCGTTGGGCACAGTGATATTGCGCCGGGCCGAAAAACAGACCCAGGTCCGTATTTTGACTGGAGCAGGCTGACAAGCAAAAGTCACGTCATCAGCAAGTGAGATGTCAGCAGCGAAAAGACCGAAGGGTTTTATGGTGTCTTGTAGTCGCAGTTGCCAGGCAACCCGAAGATTTTCTGGTATTTATATGGCATAATCAGATATTGCGACCGTAAATCAAATCTTAGTGATAGGTGGATAAAGGGGCGGAATTCATTGTTTTCAAATACATCATGTGATGGATAATCCTCAGTAACCCAAATGGGTTGCAGTAAAAATGTAGTGGTGGTTTTCCTGTTAACTTGTCAAGGAGGTTCAACATGGCTGAAGATAAGAAGGCCAAGAAGCCGGTCGCAAAGAAGGCTGCGGCCAAGCCCGCCGCTAAGAAAGCTGCGGCCCCGAAGAAAGCTGCAGCTAAGGTTGTTGCCAAGAAGCCGGCAGCCAAGCCAGCGGCGAAGAAGGTTGTTGCCAAGAAGCCGGCAGCCAAGCCAGCGGCGAAGAAGGTTGTTGCCAAGAAACCGGCAGCCAAGCCAGCGGCGAAGAAGGTTGTTGCCAAGAAACCGGCAGCCAAGCCAGCGGCGAAGAAGGTTGTTGCCAAGAAGCCGGCAGCCAAGCCAGCGGCGAAGAAGGTTGTTGCCAAGAAACCGGCAGCCAAGCCAGCGGCGAAGCCGGCAGCGAAGAAGCCAGCTGTTGCAAAGAAACCGGCAGAAGTCAAGCCGGCCAGTCCGCCGTCGACTGCTGCAACTCCCGGCTTGAAGTCATCGCTGAATCCGGCAGCAGCTTGGCCATTTCCTACAGGTTCCCGTCCTTAAGGGAAGCGGCGAAGAATTGCCCTGCTTTACGGCAGGGTGCGTTATAAGCAGATATAAGCGCGCGCTACTTTCTAGTGGCGCGCGTTTATTTTTGTGGATGGCGCGCAGGACTGTTCCAGTCCTGCTCCCAAAGGGCGGCATGTGTTCTCGCGGTTACTGACGTGCCAACGGTACAAGTCTCACGTCGTGCGCGGCTTCAAGGTGTCGACCAGATGCGGCTTAAGGCCGTTGGCTTGCCGCGCATTGAGTATCGAGGTATCCGAGCTGCAAGTCTGGCAGCCAGCTTGCGCGTGTTTCAGTGGATTGCACCTTCCGGTTTCATCTGCGTCGTGATGCGCACAATCTTCGCTGCGGTGACCGTTGGGTTGCGTCCGCTGCGCGGCAAGCCCATCTCGATCGCAGTTACGCTGCCTTTGCCGAACCTGGTGCGCCACGCAATTACCTGACATCGACTGTTTCTAACTGCCGCACAATCTCGTGATTGCCAACCCCATCGGCCGCAATCAGCACAATTCGCGCGCGCCGCACTGCGGGTATTCAGCGTCTGCGATCTCACGCGGCGCTTCAGTTACGCTCGTTGTTCATCGGTCAGTGTGATCGATCGTGGCAGCTTGGTTGATCATCTGCATCGAAGAAGGAATGCAAATATCACATCAGTACCATTCAATGGTTCAATCCATTCGCAAGCACTACACTAGCGTCCTGCCTGGATGCGCTGAAATTCGTCCGCCAGAGGAAAGCCGCAGTTGCTCCTGTCTATTTAATCGCCCCATAAATCACCAGCGTCCAGCAGCAAACGATAGCGCGCTTCGTTGGCATCAAACTGTGCCTGGCTGGCTGCAAGGCGTGCTTCTATTGCCAGCCGACGCGCCTGGCTGAGGTCGCTGAACTGGCCTTCACCCAAACGCCAGGCGCGATCCAGCGCATCGGCATTGGTTTCCATGGCGTCGGCAACCGCCGTCAAGCGCTGCCACTGGTTGTAATTGCTCTGTGCTTGCCGCCACAGCGCGCGCAGTCCGGTTTCCAGCCGCGCCCGCACGGCGTTTTCGTGCGCAGCGGCGGCTTCAGCTGCGCTGCTTGCGACGCGTGCGCTGCCTGAACGTGCGCCGCCCGGCAGTGGAATCGAGAGTTGCAGGCCAAGCACACGTTCCTGGCCGTCGCGTTCGCGCGTGGTGAACAGGCCGAGCGTCGGATCGGGCAGCCGGTCGGCATCGGCGCGGCGGGCCAAAAGTCGGCTCTGGCGAGACGCCGCCTGCGCCAGTTGCAGCTCATGATCATGCGCGAGTATCCGTTCACGCCAGCTTTCGATATTTCCTTCGAGTGCCTGCGGTGCTGCAGGGACATGTGCGGCAGGCAGTGGCAGGCCGGGAAAATGACGCATGAGTTCATCCGTCGCGAGGTCGGCGCGCAACTCGGCCTGGGCCAGTTGGGCCAGTGCCTGGTCGCGTTGCGCTTCCGCTTGACGCTGGTCGAGCAGTGCGGCATCACCGACATCGACACGCTTTTTCACAACGGCCGCCTGACGCGAAAGCAGCTCTGCCTGGCGGCGCCACTCGCTTGCCGCAGCGTGTTCACGCAACGGATCGAACCAGCTTTTGAGGAGCAGCCGCGCCGTTTGGCGCAGAGCCTGGCTGTGTGCCTGGCGTGCGGTTTCCATGACCAGTTCGCCGAGCGAGTCGTCGAGGGCCGCCTTGCCCGGCAGTCGCATGCCGCTTTCCAGCCCGATTTCCTGCTCGCCGAAGGTCTGGTTGGAGAGTTTGTCGCGCCGGCGCTGGCTGCCGAGACGTAGCGTTGGCTCATACGGGCCGGCCTGCAGGCGCTCGCGCTCGCCTGCCGCGCCGGCAAGTCCGGCTTGTGCGGAAACGACATCGGGATGTACCTCGAGCGCTTTTCGCACCAGCGGCACCGGAGGCAGATCGGCATAGGCAGTGTTGTCTGCCCATGCCATGAACGGGCTGAGGGATAGCAGGGCGGAGAAGTGCAAGGCGGCAGTGATTTTCATTGGTTCAGAGCCCAAGTGTTCCGGAATCAATCACCGGGGCGAGCCACCAGTCAATGACGGCGCCCGGCATCTTGTCGCGCAGTGAATTGATCAAACTCGTGGCGTGCTCCGCCTCGACCAGAATGTCGATGCGTGTTCGCGCGGTGCGGCCGCGCACCTGCTCGTTGGCGCTGGACATGTGTCCCGCCGTGCCGTGGCCATCGACCGTGGTCGTAATGAAGGGCCGGCCGCCCTGCTCCGGATAGTGCAGCAGGAGGATGTCGATGACTTCTTCCTCGAGTGTTTGCGATAGCAGCAGCGTCAGGCAGAGGGTGGCACTCATGATTTTTTCTCCACGCCCCAGCGCCGATAGAGGATCGGCAGCACCACCAAGGTCAGCAAGGTTGACGTAACCAGGCCGCCAACGACGACGATGGCCAGCGGCTTCTGGATTTCCGAGCCTGGCCCCGAGGCGAGCAGCAGCGGCACCAGGCCAAAGGCGGCGATGCTCGCGGTCATCAATACCGGCCGCAGGCGGCGCCGTGCACCTTCCACGACCACGCGCTCGATCGGCAGGCCCTGGGCATGCAACTGGTTGAAATGAGAGATCATGACCAGCCCGTTGAGTACCGCGATGCCGAGCAGGGCGATGAAGCCGACCGAGGCCGGCACGGAAAGGTACTCGCCGGTCAGCAGCAGGGCGAAAATACCGCCGACCAGGGCGAAAGGAATGTTGGCGAACACCAGCAGCGCCTGGCGCAGCGAACCCAGGGTGGTGAACAGGACATGGAAGATCAGTGCCAGCGCCACCGGCACCACCAGCAGCAGACGTTGCGCGGCGCGCTGCTGGTTCTCGAACTGGCCGCCCCATTCCAGGCGGTAGCCGGCCGGCAAGGGAATATCCTTTGTGATGCGCGCCTTGGCTTCCTCGACAAAACCGACCAGATCGCGTCCCTGCACATTGGCCTGCACGGTGGCGAGGCGGGCGCCATCCTGATGCTCGATCTTGACCGGCCCGGTAGTTCGCGTCAGGCGTGCTACCGCCGAGAGTGGAATGCTTCCACCCGCTGAGAGAGGAAGCTGCAAGCGGGAGAAGGCGGCGGGGGAGAGGCGAATTTCGTCGCCGCCACGCAGGGTGACCGGCGTCCGCCGGCCGCCTTCGAGGACCAGCCCCGCGCGCTCGCCTTCGAGCTGCATGCGCAGGGTGCCGGCAATTTCCTCGACGCTGAGTCCGACACGACCGGCAGCGAGACGGTCGATCTCCACGGCGAAATACTGCACGCCTTCGTTCTTCGTGGTCAGCACGTCCTCGGCGCCGGAAAGGGTTTTGACCAAGGCGGCGATCTGTGCCGCCAGGCGATTGAGCTCGCCCAGTTCCGGGCCATAAATCTTGATCGCCAGATCGCCACGGGTGCCGGTCAGCATTTCCGCAACCCGCATTTCGATCGGCTGGGTAAAGTTGATGTCGCGCCCCGGAAAGTCGGCCATCACCTTGCGGATTTCTTCCGTCAGCCAGGCCTTGTCCTGGCGCCGCCACTCGTCATGCGGCGCCAGCACCAGAAAGGTGTCGGTGTCCTCCAGCCCCATCGGATCGAGGCCGAGTTCATCGGCGCCGGTGCGGGCGATGATGCTCTTGACTTCGGGAACATGCTTCAGGATCGCCTGCTGTGCGGTAAGGTCTTCGGCAATGCTGGTGGTGGGTTCGATCGATGGCAACTTGACGACCTGCATCAGGATGTCGCCCTCGTCCAGCGTCGGCATGAAGGCCTTGCCGATAAATGGAAAGGCGATCATGGCTGCGGCCAGTGTGATCAGTGCGCCGACGATGACACGGCGCGGGTTGGCCAGCGCGCGCGTCAGCAGCGGGGTATAGAAGGCCAGCGATTTTCTCTGCAACCAGGGCTCATGGGCGCCGTCGCTAACCTTGATCAGCAGCGAGGCCAGCACCGGGATCACGGTCAGCGCCAGCAACAGCGAAGTCGATAAGGCAAAAACGATGGTCAGCGCAACCGGCACGAAGAGCTTGCCCTCCAGCCCCTGCAGCGTCAGCAGCGGCAGGAAGACGATGATGATGATGGCCATGCCGGCGACCATCGGCGTCGCCACTTCGCGCGAGGAGCGGTAAATACGATGCAACAGCGGCAGCTGTGCCGTGCTGCTGGCGCTGGTGAGATGGCTTTCGATATTTTCGACGACAACGACAGCGGCATCGACCAGCATGCCGATGGCAATCGCCAGGCCGCCCAGGCTCATCAGGTTGGCGCTCATGCCGAATAGCCGCATCAGGATGAAAGTGACCAGCGCCGTCAGTGGCAGAATGGCGGCCACCACCAGCGCGGCACGCAGATTGCCGAGGAAGGCCAGCAGCAGGATCACGACCAGCACGGTGGCTTCGAGCAGGGCACGCGCCACGGTGCCGACGGCGCGATCGACCAGCGCGCCACGATCGTAGAAAATCTTCGTCGTGACGCCGGGCGGCAGTGTCGGTGCAATTTCGGCGAGTCGATGGCGCGCGCTGTCGACGATCTGGCGGGCATTGGCGCCGCGCAAGCCCATCACCAGTCCTTCGACCGCTTCGCCCTTGCCATCCTGGGTGACGAAACCGTAGCGGGTCAGGTGGCCGATGACCACCTGCGCCACGTCGCCGACCCTGACGAGGCCGCCGGCATCATTCCTGATGACGATCGCCGCCAGGTCGTCGAGACTTTTTGCGCTGCCTTCGATGCGCACCAGCCAGGATTCCTCGCCTTCTGTCAGACGGCCGCCGCCTTCATTGCGGTTGTTGGCTTCGATCGCCTGCCGCAGGTCGGCCAGCGTCAATTTACGGCTCTTGAGCGCGACGAGATCAGGGCGAACTTCGAAGGTGCGGACATAACCGCCCAGCGTGTTGACGTCGGCGACACCGGGCAGGGTACGCAGCTGCGGGCGGATGACCCAGTCGAGCAGGCTGCGTTTTTCACTGAGCGACAGATCGCCCTCAATGGTGAACATCAGCACGTCGCTCAGCGGCGTGGAGATCGGGGCCAGGCCGCCGCTGACGCCGTTGGGCAAATCCGCCATGGCGGCGGCAAGTCGCTCGCTGACCTGCTGGCGCGCCCAGTAAAGGTCAGTGCCTTCGGCGAAGTCCAGCGTGATGTCGGCAATGCCGTATTTGGCCATCGCCCGCAGGATGGTTTTGTGCGGTATGCCGAGCAGTTCCAGTTCGAGAGGGGTGACCACGCGGCTTTCGACTTCGGCCGGCGTCATCCCCGGCGCCTTCATGATGATCTTGACCTGGGTCGGCGAAATGTCCGGGAAGGCGTCGATCGGCAATTCGCGAAAGGCAGCGATACCGGCCAAGGCGATCAGCGCGGTGGCGATGATGACCAGCAAGCGTTGCGACAGCGAGAATTCAATCAGGCGGGCGAACATCACTTGCCTTCCGCTTTGCCGATTCCCAGCCAGGCGGCCTTGATCGCGGCCACGCCCTTGGTGGCGATGGCCATGTCGCCACGCAAGCCCTGGCCGGAAATGCGCAGGCTCTGATCGGCTTCTTCAAGCACGGTCACGGCGTGGGGCACGAAGCCGTCCTTGCTGTCGAGGAAGACCCAACGGGCGCCTTCATGTCGCACCAGTGCCGCAGTCGGGATCCGATAGTCATTGCTGGCGCGTTTGGTCGAAGCGACGGTAACTTCCAGCGTCTGTGAGGGTTTGACGCAATCCTGCGCTTTTGCCAGTTCTGCTCGTATCAGCACCGACTGGCTGCCGGGTGTCAGATGCGGGGCGATGACCGTGATGCGGGCGGTCGCGGCGCAGCCGGGAATCGTGACGGCATCGCCGACGCTGAGCGTAGCGGCTTCGCTGGCACTGGCCTGCAGTTCCAGCCAGAGGACATCGAGGCGGCCCAATTTCACCAGGACGGCGCCAGCCTCGGCACGCATGCCCGGTTCGGCCATCGCTTCCAGCACGGTGCCGGCAAAGGGTGCAACCAGGGTGGCACGTCCGGCCACCTTGCCGGCTGCTGGAACCGGCAGACCGGCCAGCGCCAGCGATTGCCGGCGCTCGGCGAGCATGACCTGGGCTTCTTCGTGCGCGGCGCGGGTGGCGGCGAGACGGCTTTGCGGAATGATGCCATCGGCAAACAGGGATTCATCACGCTTCAGCGACTCGGCGGCGAGACGCGCGCGTGAGGCATTGATCGCGTAATCGCGTTGCGCCTCGAGCAGGGGCGTGCCTTGCAGTTGAACCAGAGGCTGGCCTTTCTTCACCGTATCGCCATAGCCGACTTTTACAGCGGAGACAATGCCGCCGAGCGGCGCGGTGATGACCTCGATCCGCGAGGGCGGAATCTTCACCTGCGCCGGCAGGCGTCGCGCATTGCTGGCGGTCAGCGTAGCCAGCGGCTGGCTGACGATGGCCAGCGCACGGCGTTGTTCTGGGGTGAAAGGAAGCGCCTGTTCTGCGGCTGAAACGGAAGATAGCGTCAGCGACAAGAGCAGGGCAAACAGGGGGGTGGGTTTTCGGCTCATGGGAGAAGTGTAAGGTTTGCCGGCTTAACATCGTCTTAAGAAACCAGCGGACAGGTGAATCGGTCTGTGATCATGTCCCCTGGCGCGGGAGCGTATACTTTCGAAACAAGTCTGTGTACCTTGCTGACGTAAAAAAGAGGAGGGAATGATGCTAATCCAGAACGCCAAGACAGTACTGACTCAGGATGAACCCTGGCGCGCCAATTTGCGCGGCGACATGGATGCCGTATTAAACAAGGCGCGCGAGGCGACCTGGTGGACCGGAAAGATTCCGGCCGAATGTCCTGGCCGGGAAGGCGAGGGCATCTTGACGTCATTGCCGCTGCCCAATCTTGCCACTTGCACGCGGCAGGAGGTGCAGGATTATTTCGACAACGGCTGGACCCTGACCGAGACTCTGTTTGCCGGGCTCAGGGGCGAAGAGGCGTTTTTCCGCCCGCCGTATCATGGCCTGCGCCATCCGATGATTTTCTATTTCTGTCATCCGGTGGCGTTTTATATCAACAAGCTGCGTGTCGCTGGCCTGATCGCGCAGCCGTTGAATCCCTATTTCGAGAAGCTGTTCGAGGTCGGGGTCGATGAGATGCGCTGGGACGACATGTCGAAGAACGAGATGCTCTGGCCGAGCGTGAGCGAGGTGCATGCCTACCGGTGCGCCGTTCATGCAGCGGTGAGCGGCGTGATTGCGACCCATCCGGGGCTGGCCGCAGGGCATCCGCCGATTACCGCGAATGATCCGCTGTGGGCCCTGTTCATGGGCTTCGAGCATGAGCGGATTCATATCGAGACATCGGCCGTGTTGATTCATGAGTTACCGCTCGACCTGGTGCAGCGGCCCGCCGCCTGGCCGGCGCTGCATCCTTCGGCAACGACAGGGAAAGTCGGCGCCAGCGCCACGGCGCTACGGCCGCGTCCTGGCGTGGATTACCCGCTGCCGGAACTACGTGATGTGGCCGCCACCCGCGTTACCCTGGGCAAGCCGCAGGATTGGCCTTCGTATGGCTGGGACAACGAGTACGGCTCGCGCAGTGTTCGCGTCGAAGCGTTTCGCGCGGGCACGCGGCTGGTCAGCAATGGCGAATTCCACGAGTTCGTCGCCGCCGGCGGTTATCGCGAGGAACGCTACTGGTCGGCTGCCGGCTGGGCCTGGCGCCGTTACCGCAACCTCAAATGGCCGACCTTCTGGGTGCCCAATGGCCCTGAGGGCTCGCATCTCTACAAATTGCGCACCTTGTTCGAAGTAATCGATATGCCGTGGAACTGGCCGGCCGAGGTCAATGGCCATGAAGCCCGCGCCTACTGTTCATGGAAGTCGGAGCGGGAAGGCAAGAGCTACCGCTTGCCGACCGAGAACGAACACCATGCGCTGCGTAATCCGGTGCACGATGTTGTCGACGATCTTGCACTGCAATGCGATGGCGCGGCTTTCCGCAACCGGGGCATCAATCTCAATCTGGCGTATGGCTCATCCAGCCCGGTCGATGCGGGGTGCGTCACCGCCGCCGGATTCCAGGACGTGTTCGGCAATCTCTGGCAATGGCTGGAAGATGATTTCAATCCGCTGCCCGGCAGTGAAGTGCATCCCTACTATGACGACTTCAGCAGCCCGTGTTACGACGGACAGCACCAGATGATTCTCGGCGGCTCATGGGTGTCCACGGGAGAGGAAGCCGGGCCGTGGGCGCGTTTCCATTTCCGTTCGCATTTCTTCCAGCATGCCGGTTTCCGGCTGGTTGAGGCGAGTCACGATGGCGGCGCCGTGCATCTTGACGGAGCGGATGCAGCGCATCAGGTGTATGAAGACCGGCAGATGGCCAATGACTATATGCTGTTGCACTACGGCGCGAAAGCCGACCAGATGCCCCATGCCTTCGGTCCGCAGGAGGCGACCGAATTTCCGCTGCGCTGTGCGCGCTGGTTGCTGGAAGGTGCGCGCGAATTTTGCGCCGGCACGGAGCGTGCGATCGATATCGGTTGTGCTGTCGGCCGCGCTACCTTCGAACTGGCGCGCGGCTATCGCGAGGTGACCGGAGTTGATCTCTCGGCGGCCTTCATCGAGGCCGGGCAGGCGCTGAAGCGCGACGGCCGTCTCGACTATTTTCGCAAGGACGAGGGTGATCTGGGGGCCACGCTGACAGCGGCAATCGATCCGGCCATCGACCGTCGCCGTGTGACCTTTCGCCAGGCCGATGCCTGCTCGCTGCCGGCGGAATGGGTGGATTTCGATGCGGTGCTGATGGCCAATCTGCTGTGCCGGCTACCGAGCCCGAAATCGCTGCTTGGACGCCTGGGCGGGCCGCGCGGCCTGGTCAGGGTGGGCGGTCTGGTGGCGCTGTTCTCGCCCTATAGCTGGCTGGAGCAATTCACGCCGCATGGCGCCTGGCTGGGCGGTTATGTGAAAGATGGCAAGGAAATCCGCAGCGCCGAAGTGTTGCGCGAATTTTTACAAAATGAAGGCTTTGTCCTGCGGCGCGAAGATGAAGTTCCGCTGGTGATCAGAGAGCACCAGCGGAAGTATCAGTACATCGTCACCCACGCCATGTTGTGGCAGCGGGAGGCGTAACCCACTTAACGGCGCGCGATGTGACGCGCGCCGTTGTTGTGAGCAATCAGACTTTGCCTGCGGGGCGGCGGTCCAGCCAGTACCAGGCGCCACCGCCAGCTGCCAGCAGGAGAAGGATGCCAGCGCCGATCTTCAGCCACGGTACGCCATGGTCGCCGTCCCGGTCACCGACGTGCAACGGGATGCGAATATGTCCTTCGGCTGTGCTGGCGGTCTTGGCAAAATCAAGCAGCAGCGCGTACTGCCCTTCCTGTTCGAGTGCTGTTTCAATCGCCGCGAAGCCGGTTGCATAGATTTTTTCAGGTACGGAAAGGAGTTCTTTTTCGGTGCTGCCCTCCATTTTGACCAGGCGCAGAGTAAGCGGCATCTCGCGTTCTTCGGGCTTTACCAGATCGACCAAAAGACGGACTTGACCGGATTTGGGGATGTGATCGCAATGAGGGTGAACTTCTGCGTTCGGATTTTCCCCCGGCCCGGGTAGCGGGTAGGCGGCAAACTCAACCGGATAGGTGCCGGTTTCGATGACGCAATTGCCATGACCGTGAAACATGTGGCCGATCATCATCTGTGCCCTGGCTGGCAATGCGAACAGTATCATCAGAACAGCCAGCACCGCTCCAGAAATTCGTAACACATGCTTCATGACAATACCTTTCAGGTGGCTAAACGAGAAGGCTTTGATTATATATCCGGACTCAGCGGATGCGGGCCAGAACTGTCTCGGCATCGCGTATGCAGCTGGCCACGCCTTGTACGCGCGTCAGCCAGCACAGGGGAATTCCTGGGTCTTCCTGTACTGTTCCGTCATGAAGCGCATCCCGCGTCGCCACCAGCGCGCCCAGCAGCAGGCTGCGGCCGCAACTATCGCCGCCAGCGAGGAGGTTGGCTTCGACCGCTTCGCGGTAATTCACGGCATGGCGGGCGATATGGAAAAGCAGCGGCAAGCCCTGATGCAGGCGACAGGGCATGCCAAAGCGTGCCGCTGCGGCAACGACATCAAGCCGAGGCATGGCCAGCGCTTCCGAGAGCAGGGGTTTGAGCATCGTGCCAGCGGTGCTGGCGGCAGCGCTCAGGGCTTCGGGCAGCGGCATGCCGGCGATCACATCGGCCAGCGCGTGGGCGGCGAGGGTGGCGGCGTCGCGCGCCAGCGGATGGTCATGGGTCACGGCGACGGCCTGCAGCACGGTATCGATCAATTCGCCACGGCTGCCGCGGTGCCAGGCGACGAGGGCCGGTACGCACTCCAGGGCCGGAAGCTGGTCGTCATCTGAACCGCTGACGGCGGGGTAGTCCTCCGGGGTGGCGCAGCCGAGGAGCCGGATCACCAGATTCCGCGTCGGGTGATCGGCGTAACCGGTATAGGTACCGCCGGGGCCAAAATGCGCCAGCCATTCCTTCTGGTAGGCCAGCCGGTCGAAGCGGCCGTGCCGCGCCAGGTGGGTGAGCATCAGGCGGCAGGTTTCGCCGTAAAAGGAATTCTCTCCCGCGTGTTTTCCGGCATGAGCAAAGTAGCCGGGAACACCGGCATAGTTGGCGGCATCGGGTTCGCGAAAGGCCAGCGGGCCTCCGGCCTGCAATGTCTTGAGACGATCGGCGTCGTACAGCCAGTGCAAGCCGAGAGCGGCGGCATCGGCAGTAATGGCGCCGAGGACAGCGGTCAGGCGTGGGTCGGTTGCGGCAATCATCGCAGTCTCCTTCGGTATCTTGGTATCTTGCTGGCGGACGATAATCGGATGCGGTGTTCAATAGTTCAATACAGCAGGCAAAAAGACTTCTGTCAATACTGCCCGCTGGCGGCCGTAGGCGAACAGCGTGCGGCGTGCCCAGTAGCGGGGCTGGCCACGGCCTTCGTCAGGAATGTGGCGCAGCAGGTCGGCATGCAGCGGATGGCGGCGGTCGATGGCCGCGTAGTCCACCGCGATACGGACAAAGCCGGGATGGGAAAACAACAGCGTACCCAGCGAGCGTTTGCCGAGCTGCTGCAACCAGTGGTGCACCGGCCCGCGTGGCAGGGTCGGGGCGGCGGTGTGGGCGAAGGCGACCGGGGTTGTACCGCAGTAGAGCACCACGTCGCGAATCCAGGCCTGGCGGCGCGGTGGCAGGGCCAGCCGGGCGTGTTCATCGGCCAGCGGAGGGGCGATGCCCTGTCGTACTGGCTCGACCCGAAAAGCGCCGCTGGCACGCTGCCAGCGGGCGGTGAGCGAGCGGCGCTCGGTCAGCCAGCTGCGATAGGTGCGGGCTTCCGGCGCGAGCGGCAGGCGCGGCGACCAGCGGGATTGGATGTGCGACACGGTGTTGGAAGAAGAGATTGCCGGTACCGATTGCGTGGATGGCATTTGTTCGCCGTAGCGTCAGCGCCGACTTTTTGACTTCACGCGTTCCTGCCTTTTTGCCACAGCACATCGCCGTGACCCGTTGCCTTGTTCAGCCAGCGGCCGAGCACGAACAGCAGATCGGAGAGGCGGTTGAGATATTGCCGGCCGGCATCGGAAACCGGCTCGACGGCAGCCAGCGTGACCACCGCGCGTTCGGCGCGCCGGCAGACGGTGCGCGCCAGATGGGTTAGCGCCGCAGCGCGGGCACCGCCGGGCAGGATGAATTCCTTGAGCGGTCCCAGGTCAGCGTTGTAGCGATCGATGGCGGCTTCCAGCCGCGCCGGCTGCGTTGCCTTGAGCAGCACCGCGCCCGGAATCGACAATTCGCCGCCGAGATCGAACAGGTCGTGCTGAATGCCGATGAACAGCTCGCGCACATCCGCCGGCAGCTCTTCGCAGAGGATGACGCCGAGCAGCGAGTTGGCTTCATCCACGTCGCCCAGGGCCGCAATCCGCGCCGAATCCTTTGCCGTCCGCGAGCCGTCGCCGAGGCCCGTGGTACCGGCATCGCCGGTGCGCGTGTAGATTTTTGAAAGTCGATGTCCCATGCCGGTATTGTAGACGCTGCTTTGCGCCTGTGGGGCATCGGTGGTCGGATCGGCATTGCGGCGCAGGTTGTGGCGGAACCGTGGCGCACCGGGCTGGTTGGCCCTTATCGCGTCAAACCGTGGAATTGGCGGCTGCCGCTATCAGCGTGACGCAGCCAGCCGGTTGGCTGAGGGGCAGGTCGTGGCGGCCCGGCCATTCGGTCAGCTTGATGGCGGGGTGCCTGGTGGGTAACTGGCGCAGGTAGCCGTGGTCGACGACGGGATCGTGGCTGCCGGCGACAAGGTGTACGGGGCAACTGATCCGATCGAGCCAGGTTTGTGCCTGCGCGGCGAGGATCAACTGTTGGATGGTCTGGGAGTACGAGGCCCAGGTGTGCTGGACGCCATCGGCGGCGATTTCCGGCGGCAACCCGGGGTGGGTCAGTACAACGAGCCGGGCCGCGAGGGTTCTATGGTTGCACATCCACTTGCACGCAGCTTGGGCGACAGGGCCGGGGAGCACGAACAGGCGACCTATCGGGCTGGCGGCGGTGATATGGGCACGCGCTGCGGCTGTTCCGGGGTAGAGGGGTGGACCGAACGCAACGATGGCGGCCACGCGTTCGGGATGGACAACGGCGAGCCGCAGCGCGATGAGGCAGCCGAGAGAATGTGCGCCGATGACGACTGGTTCGGTAATGTCGAGAGCGTCGAGGCAAGCGATCACGGCCTCGGCGTGATCGTCGGGCCCGTACCCGGATGCGGGCCGAGGGGAGCGTCCGAACCCAAGCAGATCGGGCACTAGGAGTCGATTGTGCTCGGCGAGCTGGTCGTAGATGCCGCCCCAGTACAGGCCCGACGCGACGAGGCCGTGCAGGAGCAGGATAGGCGGGCCGGTGTCGCCGAGGAGTCGGACACTCAGCGAGGATGTCTTTACGACGCGCCCGCCGGGCGACGTCCATCGCGTTTGACGAGCGCGGCGGTAGGCGTAGGCCGCTATCGCGATAGCGGCCGTACCGGCCAGGGATAGGGAACTCAACCGCACGAGCAACAGCACCTCCAACGTAACCGCCGTTTCTGTTGAATGTCCATTTTCATATTCATATCGTGTAAAGAAAGCCGGAGTCGGCGATAAGAAGCCGTACGTCGATCATCAGCAAATGGTAGTGGGGGCGAGAAGGGCGGTGGCCATGCCGGAATTGCATGATATCTGGGTATCAGGGATGTCGTCCCCTTGATGTACCACTGCCCAGGTCATGCGGGCGACGCAGGAGCGGCAGGCCGTCCCGTTACCGGTGTTACCGTCACTGGCACGCCATTCAACACCGGTGTGCCAGTGAGCGCGTCGGTAAACAGCTCATCCGTGATGTCGTTGATGCTGGCGCTGGTTTCAGGCAGGTCCGGCTGGCGCTGGCCAAATCCGTGCGGCATGCTGGCCACGCCGGGCAGCATGTCGGTGCTGATCTGCGCCGGCAGGGTAACGGCGCCGACCCGCGAACTGACCGTGACCAGTGCGCCGTCGGCGATGCCGAGGCGCGCGGCATCGTCCGGGTGCAGCAGCAGGGTGCAGCGCCTGGGGCCCTTGATGAGGCGCGGTATCCAGTGCATCCAGGAATTGTTGCTGCGGACATGGCGGCGGCCGATCAGCAGCAGAGTGTCGCACGTGGCGTCGGCTTCCATGAGCCGCGCCCGGGCCCGTGGCAAGTCAGCCAGATACAGCGGCGGGGCGAGCTGGATGCGGGCCTGGTGTCGGTGCAGATGTTGTCGCAAACGTCCCGGTCGCATCGCCCCAAGGTCGATGCCGTGTGGGTGCCGACGCAGCTTTTCCAGGCTGAGACCGTCACGCAGGGGAACCAGCAGGCAGCGCAGCTTCTGCATCAGGGAGGTCGCTGGATCGAGCAGCGCCGCCTGCGCGCCATACGGGCCCAGGTGCAGCAGCCAGTCGGTGACGCGCTCCAGCCCGAGATGTTTGACCAGACGCTGCACCAGACGTCCACTGCGGCGAGGGTGCAGGCGCAGCGCGAGTTCTACCAGGATCTGCCAGTCCTGATAGCTGCCGGGCGGCGCCGCGAACAGCGGCGGCGACCATTTGGCGGCGGCGCGCACTGCGGCCAGCGGCAGGCCGGCGTCGAAATGGGGTCGCTCCAGCGGGCCTGCCGGCGGCAGGATGATATGTGCATGGCGGGTGGTTTCGTTGAGATAAAAATCGATCGCCACCATGAAATCGAGCGAAGCCAGGGCCCGTTCGAGTTGTCGGCCATTCGGCGTGGATAGCACCGGATTGCCGGCATGGGTAATCAGGGCGCGAATCTTTCCCGCGCCCGGTGCAAGAATTTCCTCGGCCAGGGCGCTCACCGGGAACTCGTCGCCGAATGCCGGCAAGCCGCGCAGCCGCGTTCGCCGCTGGGCGAAACTGCCGCGTGGGCCGAGGCGCACCAGGTCGATCGGCGGCGTCGGAAACAGCATGCCGCCTTCCCGGTCGAAATTTCCGCCGATGATGTTGAGCGCATACAGCAGCCAGTTGCAGAGGGCGCCGAACTCCTGCGTGCAGGAGCCGATGCGGCCATAGATCGCGGCGCGTTCGGCCTGCCCGACGGCGCGGGCCAGGACGCGTATCTGCTCAGCCGTGATGCCGGTCTTGTGTGCCACGCGCTCGGGCGTGAATTCGGCCACCGCGTCGCGCAGGGTTTCCAGGCCATCGGCCAGCGTGGCCAATTCGCGCAGGCGCACCCGGTCTTCGGCAAACAGCACCTGCGCCATCGCCGCGAGCAGGAAGACATCGGCGCCGGGGCGGATGAACAGGTGCTGGTCGGCCAGCTTTGCCGTTTCGCTACGGCGCGGATCGACCACCACGACGCGGCCGCCGCGCTGGCGAACGCCGCCGATGCGCGCCATGACATCGCCGCCGCTGATGAAGCTGCCTTGTGATGCCGCCGGATTGCCGCCGATGATCAGCAGAAAATCACAGTGGTCAACGTCGGGGATCGGCAGCAATAGCTGATGGCCGAGCATTTCCAGGCTGGCCAGCATCATCGGCAACTGGTCGACCGAGGTGGCGCTGAAAATTTGCGCGCCTTTGATCGCCTCGAGAAAGCCCGGCACCATCAGCAGCGCCGGGGTGTGCACCGTCGGATTGCCGAAGTAGGCGGCGATTGCGGTGGCGCCATGGCTGGCGCGAATGCGTTGCAGGTTGCCGGCGACGGTGGCGAAGACCTCATCCCAGCCGATTTCGATCCAACCTGCGGCCGTGCGCTTGAGCGGTGCGCGCAGTCGTGCCGGGTCGCTGTGAATGTCCTGCAGGGCTACCGCCTTGGGGCAGATATGACCCGCCGAAAGCGGATCGGCCGGGTCGCCCCTGATCGAGAGAATCCTGCCCTCCACATGCGTGATGGCGAGGCCGCACATGGCTTCGCAGAGCGGGCAGGTTCGGTAATGGGTGGCGGCCTCGGTCATGGCGGACGTGTTTGCTCTGGCAGCGAGAAGGCTTGCGGCATCATAGTCCACAGCGCCGGTTGTTGCAGCATAATCCGCGCATGCCCCGTTTTGCCGCCAACCTTTCGCTGCTGTTTGCCGAACGGCCGTTTCTCGAGCGCTTTGCCGCAGCACGGGCGTGCGGCTTTGCCGCAGTGGAAATGCAGTTTCCATACGCCTTCGAGCGCGCCCAGCTGGCCGAGGTGGTGCTGACCTCGGGCGTCGAGGTGGTGTTGCATAACCTGCCGGCGGGCGACTGGGCGGCGGGCGAACGCGGGATTGCCTGCCATCCGCAGCGCCTGGCCGAGTTTCAGGACGGCGTCGGGCTGGCCATCGAGTATGCGCAGGCGCTGGGTTGTCCACGGCTGAATTGCCTGGCCGGCATCGCGCCGCCGGGTGTGACAGCGGAGCAGGCGCGCCGGGCGCTACTCGAGAATCTGCGTTTTGCCACTATCGCGACACGGCGTGCCGGCATCGAGCTGGTGCTCGAACCAATCAACACGCGCGACGTGCCGGGTTTCTTTGTCGCCACGCCGTGTGCCGGACTGGAATTGATTGCCGAGGTGGGCAGCGACAACCTGCGCCTGCAATACGACCTCTACCACGCCCAGATCATGGCAGGCGATCTCGCCCATACCCTGCAAGCGCATCTGCCGCAGATCGGCCACATCCAGCTCGCCGATGTGCCGGGGCGGCACGAGCCGGGCACGGGCGAGCTCAATTTCGATTTCCTGCTGCGCCATCTGGATGTCATCGGCTATGCCGGGTGGGTTGGATGCGAGTATCTGCCGAGCGGTCGCAGCGAAGACAGTTTCGGCTGGCTGGCGCCGTGGCGGGAGGCGCACTATTTGTAGCGTGCCGGGTCGATGCCATGGCGCGCCAGCAGCTTGTAGAACCCGGTGCGGTTGCGTTGCGCTATGCGCGCGGCCTGGGTGACGTTGCCGCTTCCCGTGACAGCCGCCTGAATTGGCTGCTTCCCTGCACAACACCATTGCCGATGCGAAAAATCGCCGTGGCGCCATCCGCTACGGCGAGGAAAGCGTTTCTTGCTTGACCGCCTTGTAGCGCAGCGGTTTCATCAGCGCCGAGAATCCGGGACGTTGATTGCACGCCCGCGTCGGATCGTCGCCAGGTGCATGAAATACCGGAATGCAACGGCTTGGGCATGGTGTTTGCGTGACGTTATTCTGGCGCAGTGGCGAACACAATTTGTAGCAAAGCCGACAGCATTGACCGGCGAGGAAGGGTTTTCACTATCATGCACACAGTACGGATTACGGGACAAGGACGATCATGGTGTTGACCATTGGTGTCATCCGCGAGACGCTGGCGGGCGAAACTCGCGTTGCCGTCGTGCCGGAGGTGGTGAAAAAATTCAAGGCGCTGGGCGTCCGGTTGTGCATTGAAACCGGCGCCGGGGCGGGAAGCTTCATTTGTGATGACGACTTCGCGGCCGACATCGTCGGCTCCGCGGCGGAAGTGCTGGCGCAGGCGCAGGTGGTGCTCGCAATGCAGCCGCCGGGCATCGCCGAAATCAACGCCATGACACCCGGCACGGTGCTGCTGGGGGCGCTCGCACCCTATGCCAGCCGCGAACGCCTCGACGCACTGAACGCCCGGCGCATCACCGCCTTCGCCACCGAGCTGATTCCGCGCATCTCGCGGGCGCAGAGCATGGATACGCTCTCCTCCCAGGCCGCTGTCGCCGGCTACCTGACGGTGCTGATCGCCGCCAACCATTGTCCGAAGTTCTTCCCCATGCTCACCTATGCCGCCGGCACCATCCGTCCGGCGCGGGTGCTGGTGATCGGCGCCGGTGTTGCCGGTTTGCAGGCCATCGCCACGGCCAAGCGGCTCGGCGCCATCGTCGAAGGCTATGACGTGCGGCCGGAAACCCGCGAGCAGGTCGAGTCGCTCGGCGCCCGCTTTGTCGACACCGGCGTAGCCGCCGCCGGCAGCGGCGGCTACGCGCGCGAGCTGACGGCGGAGGAGAAGGCGCAGCAGGCGGAAAAACTCGGCCGCGCCGTGGCCAATGCCGATGTGCTGATCACCACGGCGGCGATTCCGGGCAAGCGTTCGCCGCTGATTGTCAGCGAAGCCATGATCGCCGCCATGAAAAATGGCGCGGTGGTGGTCGATATGGCAGCCGAGGGCGGCGGCAACTGCGCCGGCACGGTGGCGGGGGAGACGGTCAAGGTCGGCGGCGTGACGCTGATCGGCCCGCTCAACCTGCCGGCGCAGATGCCGGTGCATGCCTCGGAGATGTTCGCGCGGAATCTGTACAACTTCATTGCGCCCTTCATCAAGGACGGCGCGCTGAACCTGGACTGGAACGATGAGGTGCTGGCCGGGGCGTGCTTGACACGCGATGGTGAACTGGTGCATCCGGGCGTCAAGAAAGTGCTGGGGAGCTGATCATGGACAACCTACTGTATCTGTATATCTTCACGCTTGCCGCCTTCACCGGCTACGAGGTGATTTCGCGGGTGCCGGTGATCTTGCACACGCCCCTGATGTCCGGCTCGAACTTCGTCCATGGCGTGGTGCTGGTCGGGGCGATGGTGGCGCTGGGCGCCGCCGATGCGAACGATCCGCTGCAACTGGCGATCGGCTTTTTCGCAGTATTTCTCGGCGCTGCCAATGCGGCGGGCGGCTATGTGGTGACCGAGCGGATGCTGGCCATGTTCAAACCGCGGGCGAAGGCAGGGGACGGAAAATGACCGTGTTCATTCAGGCCAGTTACTTCGCCGCTGCCGTCCTCTTCATCCTCGGCCTCAAGGCGATGGCCTCACCGGTCACGGCCCGGCGCGGCATCCAGTGGGGCGGCATCGGCATGGTGCTGGCGACACTGGTGACTTTCGCCACGCCGGGAATGCAGAACGTTGGCCTGATGCTCGTCGCCATCGTCCTTGGCGGTGGCCTCGCGGCCTATCTCGGCCGCGTCGTCAGGATGACCGACATGCCGCAGATGGTGGCGATCTACAACGGCATGGGCGGCGGCGCGGCGGCGGCGATTGCGGCGCTCGAATTCGCTCGCGGCCATGTTCATGGCACGACGGCGACGATACTCGCGGTACTGGGCGCCCTGATCGGTTCGGTGGCGTTTTCCGGTTCCTGCGTCGCCTTCGCCAAGTTGCAGGGTCTCATGAAGAAGGCATTTCGCCTGCCGGCGCAGAACGCGGTCAATCTTGCGCTGGCCCTGGCGGTGCTCGGGTTGGCGATCAGGATTGTCGCTGGCGGGTTTCCGCTGGGCAGCGATCTCATCGTTTTCTTCGTGCTTTCGCTGGTGCTGGGCGTGGTGTTGACTACTCCGATCGGCGGCGCCGACATGCCGGTGGTGATTTCGCTGCTGAATGCCTTCACCGGCCTCGCCGTCGGTTTCGAGGGCTATGTACTGGGGAATCCGGCGCTGGTCATCGCCGGCATTGTTGTTGGCGCCTCGGGCACGTTGCTGACGCAGCTGATGGCCAAAGCCATGAATCGTCCGATTGCCAATGTGATTTTCACGCCCATCAGCGGCGCGGCGCAGGGCGGGGCGGCGGTCAGCGGCACGATGAAGGAAGCCAGCGCCATGGACGCTGCGGCGATGATGCGTTTTGCGCAGAAAGTCATCATCGTCCCCGGCTACGGCATGGCCGTCGCCGGCGCGCAACACAAGGTGTGGGAGATGGCCAGGCTGCTGCAGGAGGCCGGTGTCGAGGTGAAATTCGCCATCCACCCGGTCGCCGGGCGCATGCCCGGCCACATGAATGTGCTGCTGGCCGAGGCCGGCGTGCCGTATGAAATGATCTTCGATCTGGAAGAAATCAACGAGGAATTTGCCACCGCCGACGTGGCGCTGGTGATCGGCGCCAATGACGTGGTGAATCCGGCGGCGCGCACGGATAAATCCAGTCCGATCTATGGCATGCCGATACTGAATGTCGATCAGGCGCAGAACGTGATCGTCAACAAGCGCGGCAAGGGCGCCGGTTATTCCGGCATCGAGAATGCGCTGTTCTACGGAGAAAATACCCGCCTGCTCTACGGTAGCGCGCAACAGGCAATCGCCGACGTGATCGCCGACATCAAGACCCTGCAGGGGTGATAAAAGTCGGCGCTGACGAGACGGCGAATCTTCTTCCGGACGCTCTTGCGCACGGCGCTTGCATATTTGCCTTCCCCCTCTTGATGCTATGATTCCTCCGTAAGGAAGATGAGGGATGAGAATGACCGATATGCAGTTGAAGACTCATCTGGTGGCGCGTGTCAGCGAATACCAGATTCCGCCGTTCCGCGATGCGCTGGTGCTGGGGCGCGAGGCCTCGATCGGCTGCCATGCCGTGCGCCGCGCCCTGTCGCTGCTGGTCAAGGCACCCTTTGCCCATATTGAGCTCGACGATCCGGTAATCGCCGACATCCTGATTCGCGAAAACCTGTTGCGTCGCGTGTCGAAGGAAAAGATCATCGCCTTCGTGCTGGAGCACGTCAAGCCCTTGATGGGTGAGGAGGAAGTGCTGCAGGTCGATCTCGATGTTGAAGTTACCGTGGTGTCCTCTGCTGCATGAAACTGCTGAAGGCGGGCGATTGCCTGTGGCCGCAGGTGCGGCGCGTGCTGGAGGAAGAGCGGCCGCCGCATGCGGCTGAAGGCACGGTCTTTGCCGTGTTTGCCGACCCGGGGCGGCGGACGAAGTTCTGTGGCCTGGCCAGTGAGCGCGACATCGCCGCGCATCCGAACTGGATCTTCGCCGATCTGGTCGAGCACCGGTCCTTGTATGAAGTGAAACCAAGCACCACGCTGGCGGCCTGCCTGGGCTGGCTGAGGAAAAGCGGGCTGGAGGCGCTGCCGGTCATCGATGCTGCCGGCAGCTTCGTCGGCGCCGTGACCCAGGCCAGCTTGCTGCGCGGTCTGCTGAAACAGGAACGGAGTTTGTTGGAGGAAGCGCGGCATTACGCCGCCATTGCTGAAACCGAGCGCCGGCAGCTCGAACGCTGGTCGGCGCGACTGACCGAACTGCAGACTGCCTCGCGCGCGCTGCTCACCGTGCTGGCACATACCACGCTGGAAAAAAACCTGCTGCAGGTCGCCGTCGAGGCGCTGACCAAGCTGCTGGAGGCGCGCTACGGTGCGATCGGTATCCTCGACAAGGCGGGCGCCCTGGTTGAATTCGTCGTTGCCGGCATCAGTGACGAGGAAGCCGAGCGCATCGGCGAGGCGCCCTGCGGCAAGGGCCTGCTGGGGGTGGTGATCAAGGAGGATACAGCGATCCGGCTGGAGGATCTGACGACGCATCCGCAAAGTGCGGGTTTCCCGCCCAACCATCCGCCGATGAAATCGCTGCTGGCGGTGCCCGTCTCGCACGCCGGGCGCGTCTATGGACGTGTTTACCTGTGCGACAAGGTGAGCGGCGAGCCGTTCACCGCAGAGGACGAGCTGCTGGCCATGAGCTTCGCCCACTCGCTTTCGCTGGTGCTGGACAACGCGCATGAAATGGAGGAAATCCTCAAGGCGCGCGCCAGCCTGGACCATCTGGCGCATTATGACTCGCTCACCGGCCTGCCCAACCGGGTGCTGGCGATTGACCGGCTGAAGCTGGCGCTGACCCAGGCGCACCGGCAGGGCTGCCGGGTGGCGGTGATGTTCCTCGATCTCGACAATTTCAAGCAGACCAACGATGCCTTCGGCCATTCGGCGGGCGACGGGCTGCTGAAAATCGTGGCGCAGCGCCTGCTGGCCTGCGTGCGCGAGGGCGACACGGTGGCGCGGCTCTCCGGCGACGAATTCCTGCTGATGCTGCCCGACATTGAAGACATACAGGACGCCGCCACCGTGGCGCAGAAAATCCTGACGGCCCTCGCGCTACCCTGCCCGGTGGATGCGCATCAGATTTTCATTGGTGCCAGCATCGGCGTCAGCCTTTTCCCCGACGACGCGGCGGATACCGAAGATTTGCTGCGCTTCGCCGACACCGCGATGTTCCATGCCAAGCAGGGCGGGCGCAATACCTGGCAGTTTTTCGCTCCGGCCATGAATGAGCGGGTGCGCCATCACAGCCGGGTGGAAGCCGCGCTGCGCCGCGCGCTGGAACATAACGAGCTGGAACTGCATTATCAGCCACAGGTGGAAATCAAAAGCGGCTGCATTGTCGGCGTTGAAGCGCTGCTGCGCTGGAACAGCGCCGCACTGGGGCGCGTCTCGCCGGCCGAGTTCATCCCGGTGGCGGAAGAGGCCGGGATGATCGTGCCGATCGGCGAGTGGGTGCTGGCGACCGCCTGCGCCCAGGGCAGGCGCTGGCTGGACATGGGATTCTCCGGTTTGCGCGTGGCGGTCAATGTTTCCGCGCGTCAGTTCCGGCACAAGGATTTCATTCGCCGCGTGCGCTCCATCCTTGAGACCAGCGGACTGCCGCCCGCGATGCTGGAGCTGGAACTGACCGAGAGCCTGCTGATGGATGCGGAGGGCGACGTAATCGCGGCGCTCAGCGAACTGCGCCTGCTGGACGTGCGGGTTTCGATCGACGATTTCGGCACCGGCTATTCATCGCTCAGCCGGCTGAAGAAGTTTCCTATCAGCATGCTCAAGATCGACCAGTCCTTCGTCCGCGACGTGACACTGGACGCGGATGACGCGGCGATTGCGCGCGCCATCATCACGCTCGGCCACAGCCTGCGCCTCAAGGTAATCGCCGAAGGTGTGGAAACCGAGGCGCAACTGGAGTTCATGCGACTGCACGGCTGCAACGAAATGCAGGGCTACCTGTTCAGCAAGCCGCTGCCGGTGGAGGAATTCACTGCGCTGCTGCACAAGGAGCGGTTTGTGCAGGTGGGTGGCGTGCAGGCCGGGTGATTCCTGGCGTGGGCGTTGAGCGTGAGGTCTCGGCGCATCAGGGGCGGGTCGACCAAATTCCTGACGAACCCCGGAAAATCGTTTGCAGGCTTGCTATTCGTGGCGCTTGACTGGACCCTTATGTGCCATTACGATTAAATCCGATTAGTTTCGATTGGAGCCTGTCATGCCCCATGCCACAACCAAGGTATTCACCGCCCATGTTCCGCTGGCGCTCGCTGAAAAAGTCGATCAGGTTGCCGCGCGCCTGGAGCGCTCGCGGGGGTGGATCGTCAAGCAGGCACTTTCTGCCTGGATCGACCGGGAGGAGGAGCGCAGTCGCTTGACCCGCGAGGCGTTGGACGACGTCGACACCGGCCGCGTCATCGATCATCAGGCAGTGCATGCCTGGGCCGATAGCTTGAGCACGCCCAATCCGTTGCCGGCGCCGCGCTGATGGAGTTGAAGTGGGCCAGCAAGGGCTTGTCCGATCTGGCCCGGCTGCATGATTTTCTGGCGCCGGTGAATCCGGCTGCCGCTGCGCGCGTGGTGCAGTCGCTGACTGCCGCGCCGCCGGGTCTGTTGGTCAATCCGCGCATCGGCGAGCGCCTGGAGGAATTCGACCCGCGCGAGGTGCGCCGTATCCTCGTCGGCAATTACGAGATGCGCTACGAAGTTCAGGACAGCATCATCTATATTTTGCGCATCTGGCATACGCGCGAGGAGCGCTGAGCGTGAACAGTCGGCGTTGGCGCTACGGCGCCGTCGCCGCAGCCATCAGGCTGCCGCGTTGAAAAAGCGGACTACGTTACGCCCGCTTGCCTTGGCCTGATACATCGCCAGATCGGCCTGCCTGAAAATATCGTCCGGGCTGGCTTCATGACTGAAAAACAGGGTTGCACCGATGCTCGAGGTGCATCGGTGCTCGATGGTGGTTCCGGTTTTTCCCTCTTCTTGCAGCGACAGCAGATAGGGCTCGGCCAGGAGGCTGCGGATTTTTTCGGCGACAATACCGGCTTGTCTCATCGACTCGTTCTTGTCCACATCCAGTTCGTCGAGCATCACCACGAATTCGTCGCCGCCAAAGCGGGCGACAGTATCTGTCTCGCGGACACAGCGGGTGAGGCGGCGGGCAACTTCGATCAGCAGCAGATCGCCCGTAGCATGTCCATGGGCATCATTGAGCGGTTTGAAATTATCGAGGTCAATAAACATCAGCGCGCCATAGTTGCCGCTGCGTTTGCTGGTGGCCATGGCGTGTTCCAGCCGGTCATACAGCAGGCGGCGGTTCGGCAACTGCGTCAGCGTGTCATGGAAGGCCAGGGCGCGAATCCGCTGCTCGACCTGCTTGCGCTCGGTCACATCCTGTTTGACAGCGATGAAATGCGTGATTTCGTCCGCAGTGTTTTTAACCGGGGTGATGGTCATTTCCTCGTGATACTCGGTGCCGTCCTTGCGTCGGTTGATCAGCTCGCCGTGCCAGGTTTTTCCGGCGCGCAGGGTGTCCCAGATATGTTTGTAAAAGGCACTGTTCTGCTTGCCTGATTTCACCAGATTCTGGGGACGCTGCCCGATGCTTTCCTGCAGGGTGTAGCCGGTGAGAACACAGAAGGCATGGTTGACCCACTGGATATGGGCCTCCTTGTCGGTAATCATGATGGCATTTGCCGTGGCATTGAGCGCCTGGTACGTCAGCCGCAGGTCGTCCTGAATGCGCGTTTGTTCAATGATCGAGCTGCAAAAATCAGCCATGCGTTCGATCAGGCTGATTTCCTCGGCCGAGGGCGAGGCAGGGCGCCGATGATAAATGGCGAAGGCGCCCAGTACGCGCTTGTCCGTGCCCACGATGGGTTGCGACCAGCAGGAACGGACATTCGCCCGCTGTGCAAGTTCGGTGTAGGTAGCCCAGTAAGGGTGTTTCCGGATGTCTTCAACGATGACCCGTTCGTTGCGCTGCACCGCCGTGCCACACGAGCCGACGCCATCGCCAATTGCCAGGCCATCAATGGCCTCGGTGTAGAAATCCGGCAGGCTGGGCGCCGCGCCGTGGCGCAAATGGGTGCCGGATTTATTCGTTAGCAGGATCGAGCACAGCATGCCGGGGTTAAGCCGCTCAAGCTCATGCGCCAGGTAATACAGCGCATCGTGCAAGGCCGTGCCGTGACTGATTTTCTGAAGCATACGGTTGCGCAGGCCCAGTTCATCGGTATGGCGGTGCAGTTTGGTTTCGGCCTGCCGCCGCTGGGTGAGATGGGTGGCCAGCATCATGCCCACCAGCGACAGGATCGCCATGAAGAACCAATAGTTGATGAGCTGGGCAGCCGCAAGGTCATGGGCGAAATAGCCGACGCCCCGGTAGGCGCCCAGCACGCCCTGAAGTGCTGCCATGGTAATGAGCAGCGCCGTCCAGCGGGTATTCAGGCGCACGGCGGCCCAGGCGATGAAAAGAAACATCCAGTAGCCTAGCGCCAGGTGGCCAATGCTGCCGCTGAACCAGCCCATGAACACCATTTGCCCGGAGAACCATGTCGTGCCGACGATCAGCGGGGTTTCCCCCGGCAACGAGGCGATCGAACTTGCATCGGCGGCGCGACGCCACAACAGGGCGAGCGGCGCGACCAGAATCACGCCCAGGACATCGCCCATCCACCAATGCAGCCAGCCGGCCGGCCAGGTTTCCAGGGTCAGGATGCCTGCATTCAGCAAGCTGATGGAGCCGATCAGGGCGCTCAGGCTGCTGCCGCCGAAGCCGCCGAGAACAATCAGCCGCAGGTAATCAGGGAAGGATGGCAGGGCCGGATCGAATTTGCCATTACGTTCGATCAGCCAGGCGCCCAGCAGCGCCCCCAGGGTACTGCCGCACGATTTCAGCAGGGTGATTTCCAGTGGATAACCGAAAAAGATGTTGGCGGAAAGCGCCCCCAGAAGAATGCCCCAGGCGTAGCGTTTGCCGCCGATCAGCACAGCCGCCAGCGCTACGCCGCTAGCCAGAAAGAAAATGCTGCTGCTGCCGGTCGGGATGATGTAGGCCAGAACGACCCACGTCAGCAGCGCGTAGAGCGCGGCGACGCCGAGTTGCTTGAGCGCAGTCATGGGGTGCGGGACGATGGCGGTCAATTGCGTGCCCTGGGCCAGGTGATGGGCTGATGCTTCATTGGCGCGGGGCCTGCCGTGCCGTGTGCCGCAGCGACAGCCCTACCGAAACGCCGATCAGTGTGGCGATCACGGCCAGCGAGAAGCCGATCGGGATGTGATAGACATCCATCAGCAGCATCTTGACGCCGACGAACATCAGCACCGCGGCGAGGCCGTATTTGAGCAGGGAGAAGCGGTCGGCCATGCCGGCGAGCATGAAGTACATCGCGCGCAGGCCGAGGATGGCGAAGATGTTCGAGGTCAGCACGATGAACGGATCGGTGGTGACGGCGAAGATGGCCGGGATGGAATCGACGGCGAACACGATGTCGGAAATTTCAACCAGGATCAACACCAGCAGCAGCGGCGTGGCGTAACGCACCCGGTGGCCGGCCTCGGTGAGCCAGACGAAGAAGCGTTCGCCATGCAGCGCGGGGGTGATTTTGATGTGTCGCCGCACCCAGAGCAGCAGGGCGTTGTTTTCCAGGTCGGGCTCCTCTTCGGCGAACCAGGCCATCTTGACCCCGGTGTAGAGCAGGAAGGCGCCGAAGAAATACAGAATCCAGTGGAAGCGCGCGACCAGCATGGCGCCGACGAGAATCATCACGGTGCGCAGGATGAGGGCGCCGAAAATGCCGTACACCAGCACCCGCTTTTGCAGCGCGGGCGGCACGCCGAAGTGGCCGAAGATCATCAGCCAGACGAACAGGTTGTCGATGGCCAGCGATTTTTCCAGCAAGTAGCCGGTCAGATATTCCATCGTCCTGGCTTTCGCAATGGCGGCTCCTTGCGTGGCATCGAGCCAGAACCAGAGGCCGCCGGCGAAGAGCAGCGAGATGCCGATCCAGACCAGCGTCCAGGTGACCGATTCCTTGAACGAAACGCGGTGCTCCTTGCCGCCGCCGACGACGAAGAGGTCGATCGCCAGCATGGTGAGCACGATAGTAAAAAAAATTCCCCAGATGAGCGGGTTGCCGATGCTTTGCATGAGTTATTCCGTTGCTGAAGTTGAAGGAGGGGCGCCAGTCTTGTCCGTGGCAGCGCTTTCCTTTTCCAGCCACAGGGCGCGGGCAAAGATTTTCCACGCCGCACCGCCGTGGCTTTCAACGCCATTTTCGGCGCTCTCGGTCATCACCGCCAGCATCAGTTGCGCCAGGGCGAAGAGTTCGACGCGGGCGCGCCGCAGCGGGTGGTCGACATCGCAATCGGCTTGTCCGAGACGGCAATGGAAGGCGTCGTGCGCGAGTTGCCGCACCTGCGCGGCATCGTTCCAGTCGATGCCGAGGATGACGCCCTTGCGCTCGATCTCGAGCTCGATCTGCGCGGTTTCCTTGCCGTAGTTTTCCGGGAGGCTCATGGTCAGAGGGTCTTCCTGTGGCGCTTGGGTTTGGCTTCTGCGGCAGCGGGAGGCGCGGTGGTGAATAGCCGGGCCAGGTAGTGGCCGGTGTGGCTGCCTGCCGTGCCAGCCACGGCCTCCGGTGTGCCGCTGGCGATGAGGGCGCCGCCGCCGGCGCCGCCTTCGGGGCCGAGGTCGATCACCCAGTCGGCGGTCTTGATGACATCGAGATTGTGCTCGATGACGACGATGCTGTTACCGTTGTCGCGCAGGCGGTGCAGCACCGAGAGCAGCATTTCGATGTCGTGGAAATGCAGCCCGGTGGTGGGCTCGTCGAGGATGTAGAGCGTGCGTCCGGTGTCGCGCTTGGAGAGTTCCAGCGCCAGCTTGACGCGCTGCGCCTCGCCGCCGGAGAGCGTGATGGCGGACTGGCCGAGCTGGATGTAGGACAGCCCGACATCCACCAGCGTTTGCAGTTTCCGGGCGACGACCGGGACGGCGGAAAAAAAATCATGCGCCTGCTCGACCGTCATTTGCAATACGTCGTGGATGGTCTGGCCCTTGTAGCGCACCTCCAGCGTCTCGCGGTTGTAGCGCTTGCCGTGGCAGACATCGCAGGCAACGAAGATATCGGGCAGGAAGTGCATTTCGACCTTGATCGTGCCGTCGCCCTGGCAGGCTTCGCAGCGCCCGCCCTTGACGTTGAAGGAAAAACGCCCCGGTCCGTAGCCGCGTTCGCGCGCGGCCGGCACGCCGGCAAACAGCTCGCGGATCGGGGTCAGCAGACCGGTGTAGGTGGCCGGGTTGGAGCGTGGCGTGCGGCCGATCGGCGCTTGATCGACGTTGATCACCTTGTCGAAGAATTCCAGCCCGCGGATTTCCTGGTACGGCGCCGGTTCGACGGCCGAGCCATAGAGATGGCGCGCGGCGGCGGCATACAGCGTGTCGTTGATGAGCGTGGATTTTCCGGAACCGGAAACGCCGGTGACGCAGGTCAGCAGCCCGACCGGAATGGCCAGGTCGACGTGTTTCAGGTTGTTGCCGCTGGCGCCCGCGATGCGCAGCCAGCGGTCTTGTTGCGGCGGCGTGCGAAAGTCGGCACTGGCGATACGGCGCCGGCCGCTGAGGTAGGCGCCAGTGGGCGAGTCCGGGTGGGCGGCGACCTCTTGCGGCGTGCCCTGGGCGACCACCTGGCCGCCATGTTCGCCGGCACCCGGGCCCATGTCGACGACGTAATCGGCTGCCTCGATGGCTTCCTGGTCGTGCTCGACCACGATCACCGTGTTGCCCAGGTCGCGCAGGTGAAACAGGGTTTGCAGCAGGCGCGCGTTGTCGCGCTGGTGCAGGCCGATCGAGGGCTCGTCAAGGACGTACATGACGCCGGTGAGGCCGGAGCCGATTTGCGAAGCCAGCCGGATGCGCTGCGCCTCGCCGCCGGAGAGCGTCTCCGCCGAACGGTCGAGGGAGATGTAGTTGAGGCCGACGTTGATCAGGAAGGAGAGCCGCGCGGTGATTTCCTTGACGATCTTTTCCGCCACCTGCGCCTTGTGGCCGGTGAGTTGCACCTGGCTGAAAAAATCACGGCAGTCGGAAAGCGACAGGCCGCTCAGCGCGGTGATGGTCCTGCCGTCGATCAGCACGTGGCGCGCCTCGCGGCGCAGGCGCGCGCCATGACATTCGGGACAAGGCTTGCTGTTCAGATACCTGGCGAGATCCTCGCGCACCTGCGGCGAGTCGGTTTCGCGGTAACGGCGTTCGAGGCTGTGGAGGATGCCCTCGAAGACATGCGAGCGTTCGAAGCGGGTGCCCTTGTCGCTCAGGTAATTGAAGCGGATCGGCTCCTTGTCCGAGCCGTAGAGCACAATGTTTTGCGCCTCGGGCGGCAGTTGCTCGAACGGCATGTCGACATCGAAGCCATAGTGCGCGGCGAGCGATTCGAGCATCTGGAAATAGAACGAATTGCGCCGATCCCAGCTCTTGATCGCGCCGGCGGCGAGACTCAGATGCGGATAGGCCACGATGCGCGCCGGGTCGAAGAACTGGATCTGGCCGAGGCCGTCGCACTTGGGGCAGGCGCCCATCGGGTTGTTGAAGGAAAACAGGCGCGGTTCCAGTTCCTGCAGCGCGTAGTCGCAGACCGGGCAGGCGAATTTGCTGGAAAACAGGTGCTCGTGCAGTGACAAATTCGTGCTGTCCATTTCCACTGCCAGGGCGCGGCCATCGGCATGGCGCAGCGCCGTCTCGAAACTTTCCGCCAGGCGCTGGCGCTGATCGTCACGAACTTTAAGGCGGTCGATGACGACATCGACGCTGTGTTTTTTGTTCTTCGCCAGTTTGGGCAGGCTGTCGATGTCATGCACTTCGCCATCGATGCGCAGGCGCACGAAGCCTTGCGCGCGCAGTTCGGCGAAGAGTTCCAGTTGCTCGCCCTTGCGTCCGGCCACCACCGGGGCGAGGATCATCAGGCGGGTGTCGGCAGGCAGTGCGAGTACGTGATCGACCATCTGCGTGACGCTCATCGCCTCCAGCGGCAGCGCGTGTTCCGGGCAATGCGGTGTGCCGGCGCGGGCGTAGAGCAGGCGCAGGTAATCATGGATTTCGGTGACGGTGCCGACTGTCGAGCGCGGATTGTGGCTGGTGGCTTTCTGCTCGATAGAAATGGCGGGGGACAAGCCCTCGATCAGGTCGACATCCGGTTTTTCCATCAGTTGCAGGAATTGCCGGGCATAGGCCGAGAGCGATTCGACATAGCGGCGCTGGCCTTCGGCATACAGCGTATCGAAGGCGAGCGAACTCTTGCCCGAGCCGGAAAGCCCGGTAATCACCGTCAGCCGGTTGCGCGGCAGGTCGAGGTTGATGTTCTTCAGATTGTGCGTGCGTGCGCCGCGAATCTTGATGGCATCCATGAATCGTTTGGGGCGGGTTTCGGGGCGATGGAGTGAGGCAACCTGCTAGTATACGCGGCTCCAATCGCCTGTCTCACTATCCGAAATGCGTTCTCCTGCCGCCGAGCCCATGAGTCGCGACGAAAAGCGCGCCGGCGCAGCGCTGGCGGCGATCTTCGCCTTGCGCATGCTGGGCATGTTCCTGATCCTGCCGGTATTCGCCATTTATGCCAAGACATTGGCTGGCGGCGATAACCTGACGCTGGTGGGCATCGCGCTGGGCGCCTACGGTCTGACCCAGGCGCTGTTCCAGATTCCTTTCGGCATGGCTTCCGATGTGTTCGGCCGCAAGCGCGTTATCGTCTTCGGCCTGCTGGTGTTCGCCATCGGCTCGGTGGTCGCTGCGCTGGCCAACGATATCGGCTGGACCATCGCCGGTCGCGTCATCCAGGGTGCCGGAGCGATTTCGGCCGCCATCACGGCCCTGGCCGCCGATTTGACCCGCGAGCAGCATCGCACCAAGGTGATGGCGATGATCGGCTCTTCGATTGGCGCCGTCTTTGCTGTCTCTCTGGTGGCGGCGCCCACGCTCTATGCGGTGATCGGCATGAGCGGCATTTTCTGGCTGACCGGCGCACTGGCGCTGGCCGCCATCGGGCTGGTGACGCGTGTCGTGCCCGAACCGCCGCCGCCGCACCCCGGCCCGCGTGTGCCGTTCGGCGAGGTGCTGGCCAATACCCAGTTGCTGCGCCTCAATCTCGGCATTTTTACCCTGCACATGAGCCAGATGATGCTGTTCGTCGTCGTTCCCGGCCTGCTGGTGAGCGCCGGCAGCCTGCCGCTGGCGTCGCACTGGAAAGTGTATTTACCGGCCGTACTGGCATCTTTCGTGCTGATGGTGCCGGCGATCATCTACGCCGAGAAACGACAGCAGTTGCGGCGGGTGTTCGTTGCCGCGATTGCGCTGCTGCTGCTAACCCTGCTCACCATGTGGCTGGAGGGCCGCCATTTTTATATCGTTGCCGGTGGGCTGGTGAGCTTTTTCGTCGCCTTCAACACGCTCGAAGCCATGCTGCCCTCACTGATTTCACGCGTTGCTCCGCCGCGCGCCAAGGGTGCCGCACTGGGCGTATATAACACGACGCAATCGCTGGGGCTGTTCCTCGGCGGCGCGCTGGGCGGCTGGCTGGCAAAGCACTTCGGGCCGACAGCCGTCTTTGCTTTTGCGTCCGGCATGGCTACACTCTGGCTGCTGGCCGCCAGCACCATGCAGCCCATTCGAACCCGACCGCAGGCGGCTGTGACAGGTGACAGGCAAGACATACTTGAGATGAAATCATGAGGAGAATGAAATGGCATCCGTAAACAAAGTGATTCTGGTCGGCAACCTCGGCAAAGACCCCGAGACCCGCTACATGCCCAGCGGCGAAGCCGTGACCAACATCACGCTGGCCACTACCGACACCTGGAAGGACAAGACCAGCGGCGAGAAAAAGGAAGCTACCGAATGGCACCGCGTCGTGTTCTTCCGCAAGCTGGCCGAGATTGCCGCGCAGTACCTGAAAAAAGGCTCGCAGGTGTATATCGAAGGCTCGCTCAAGACCCGCAAGTGGGAGAAAGACGGCCACACCAACTACACCACGGAAATTGTGGCCGACACCATGCAGATGCTGGGTTCGCGCCAGGGCATGAGCGATGCACCGCCGCGCGAGAGCAGTTACGGCGCGGCGCCTGCCGCTGCGGCGAAACCATCTGCGGCCGCTCCTGCCGGCGGCGGAAACTTCAATGATTTCGAGGATGACATCCCGTTTTGAATCCAGGGCGGCGCTCTGCCATCGTGACCTGCCATGACGTTACAGGCAATGGCTGAAAGATTGCGGCTGCTTTCATGGCGCGATGTGGTTTTTGTCGCGCTGCCCTCGCTGCTGCTGGCCGCCCTGGCGTTCTGGCTGGCGGCGCAGTACGTCAAGCCGGCGCCGCCCGGGCATCTGGTGCTGGCCACTGGCGGCGAGGGCGGGGCCTACCAGCGCTTTGGCGCGCTCTACAAGGATGTGCTGGTACGCTACGGCATTCAGCTCGAGGCGCAGCCTTCCGCCGGGTCGGTGGATAACCTGAAACGCTTGCGCGACCGGAGCATCGCCCTCGATGCCGCCTTCATTCAGGGTGGCACGGCGCGGCCGCAGGAAGGCGACAAGCTGGTGTCGTTGGGCGATCTGTACTATGAGCCGCTGTGGGTGTTTTATCGCCCGGGCGTTATCAAGAATGGCAAGAGCGGACAGGAGGACGACCGGGTTCTTGATCTCAAGGGTCGGCGCGTGGCGATTGGCGAGTCCGGCAGCGGCACGCATTACCTTGCCCTGGAAATTCTCGCCGCCAACGGGCTGGATGCGAAGAACACACAACTGATCGAGTCCGGTGGTTTCGACGTCGCGGCCCGTTTGCAGAGCGGCGAGCTGGATGCCGCCTTTGTCGTCGGACCGACGCAGTCGGCGCTGGTCTGGGCGCTGCTCTACACGCCGGGTGTGCACCTGATGAGTCTGGCGCATGCCGAAGCCTACACGCGGCGTTTCCCCTACCTGACCCACCTCGTCCTGCCGCGCGGCGCCATCGACCTGGCGCAGGATATTCCGGCGCATGACATGCAACTCGTGTCCACCACGGCTACCCTGCTGGCACGCGAAGACACGCATCCGGCGCTGATCTGGTTGTTGCTGCAAGCGGCGCACGACGTGCATGGCGAGCCCGGCGTGTTCCAGAAACCGGGCGAGTTCCCGCGCGCCAGCCACGGCGATTTCCCGCTGGCGCAGGAAGCCGAACGTTTCTACACCTCGGGCAAGCCCTTCCTGCAACGTTACCTGCCGTTCTGGGCGGCCATCTGGGTGGATCGGCTGGTGGTGCTGCTGGTGCCGCTGCTGGTCGTCCTCTATCCGCTGCTCAAGATGGCGCCGGGGCTCTATGGCTGGCGCGTGCGCTCGCGCATCTACCGCCGCTACGGCGAGCTCAAGTTCCTCGAAAGCGAAGTCGAGGAAAACCCCTCACGCCACAGCCGCGATGCCTGGCTGGAAAAGCTCGACGCCATCGAGGCCGATGCCAGCCGCATCCGTACCCCGCTGGCGTTTGCCGACATGCTCTACACGCTGCGCCAGCACATCGGGCTGGTAAGAGAGACGATTCTGAAGCGTACGGCGGGGTAATCTACCGTATCTTCGGCGTCTCGGCATCCGCTACGGCGAGGAGACCTGCCCGCAAAGCGGAATCCCAGGTCTGCAAAGCTGACTTGCCCGCGAAGCGGGAAGCCCAAGTCTGCAAAGCTGAGCGTTCTTTGCTCGACCGCCTTGTAGCGCATCCACAGCGAAGCGGGCAGGGTTCTGTCCTGCCCCTTCTTGCTGTGCAGTTGCTTTATCAGTTGCTTCACCAGCGCCGACTTTTTGCGGCGAAATTACAGGCGGCGGATTTTTTCCAGCAGGGCGGTGGTCGATTTCTGGTGCAGGAAAGGGATCGACTCGACGCGCCCGCCCCAGGCGGTGACTTCGCGGTAACCGACGATTTTTTCCAGCGGCCAGTCGCCACCCTTGACCAGCACGTCGGGGCGGCAATCGAGGATACGCGCCAGCGGCGTGTCTTCCTCGAACCAGGTGACCAGCGCTACTGATTCCAGTGCGGCGAGCAGCGCCAGGCGATCGTCGAGCGTATTGACCGGCCGCTCGCCGCCTTTGCCCAGGCGCTTCACCGAGGCATCGGAATTCACTGCGACAATCAGGCTGGCGCCGAGCGCGCGCGCCTGGGCGAGGTAGGTGACATGGCCGCGGTGCAGGATGTCGAAACAGCCGTTGGTGAACACCAGCGGCCGCGGCAGGTCGTGCACCCGTGCCGGCAACCGGGCGGGCGCGACGATCTTGGCCTCGAATGCGGGAGGCGCAGCGAGGCAGGCCTCCTCCATTATTTGGCCGGCGCTACCGGCGCCTTGCGTTCGGGAGGATTGGCATCGAGTCGCTGCGCTTCCTCGGGCGAAATGATCTCGAATACACGCACCACTTTTTGCACACCGCCGGTGGTGCGGGCGATGTCCACCGCCGCGTCGGCTTCAGGCTGGGTGACAAGACCAAGTAGGAAAACGACGCCGGCTTCGGTCACCACCTTGACATGGTTGGCGGAGAATTTCTGGGCGTCGACAAAGCGGGCCTTGACCTTGGAGGTGAGGTAGGCATCATTGCTGCGCCCGGTCATGCTCGAAGGGCTGGCGATGGCCAGTTCGTTGCTGATCGATTTGACGTTGGGCACGGCGCTGACCAGTTTCTCGACTTCGGCCTTGACCGCTGCGGAAGGCACTTCGCCGGTCAGCAGCACCATGCGGTTGTAGCTGGTGACATTGACGTGCACCTTGGTGCCGTAGTTTTCGCTGATGCGGTTGCCGGCACGCAGTTCGATGCCTTCGTCGGTGACGTAGGTCTCGGAGGCCCGCCGGTCGGACAGCATCAGGACGCCGCCGCCAACACCGACGGCGGCGACGCCGAAGCAGCCGGAAAGCAGGGGCAGGCAGAGCAGCAGGGCGGCTGCGCGCAGTTGGGTGGTGATCTTCATTGCAGTTCTCCGAGTATAAGTGCGTCGATGCCGTCGCACAGGCAGTGGATGGTGAGCAGATGGACTTCCTGAATGCGCGCCGTGCGCTCGGCCGGAACGCAGAGATGAATGTCGTCGGCCTTGAGCAGTGCGGTCATCTTGCCGCCACCGCGCCCGGTGAGGGCGACGACGCGCACGCCCAGCGCATGGGCGACATGAATTGCTTCGATGACGTTGGGCGAGTTGCCTGAAGTGGAAATCGCCAGCAGCACGTCACCCGCCTTGCCGAGCGCCTGGATCTGCTTGGCGAAGACATCTTCGTAGCGGTAATCGTTGGCGATCGAGGTCAGCGTCGAGGTGTCGGTAGTCAGGGCGATGGCGGCCAGCGGCGGACGTTCCTTCTCGAAGCGGTTGAGCAGTTCGGCGGCAAAGTGCTGCGAGTCGGCGGCCGAACCGCCATTGCCGCAGGCCATGATCTTGCCGCCGTGCCTCAGGCTATGCACCATCAGGCGCACGGCCGCTTCGATGGGCCCGGTCAGTGTGGCGACGGCGCGCTGTTTGGTTTCGATGCTGTCGTGAAAGTTTTGCTGGACGCGGTGAATGAGTGACATGAGTGTGAATGGTCTTGAAAAGGCACTTTTCCAGGGTGAGGGAGGCCGCTAGAGTACAACAAATACTTCGATCAGCACACGTTGCCAGGGGTTCCGGTGCGCCCGCAGTTTTTCGATGCGGGCGGCGACATTCTCGCCGCTATCCAGTGCCGCGGCCACAGCGCGGTTCTCGGCACGCGGCAGGTAGCCGAGCTTCTGGCCGCGCCACTCGATGCGCACGGCGTGGGCGTCGTGCGGGTTGTCCGCTTCGCGCACCAGCGTCAGGCGGTCGCCTTCGCGCATCGCCTGCCACAGCGTTTCGCCAGCATAGTAGCGAAACCCGGCCAGCGGCGAGCTTTGCACCAGCAGCCGTACTTCGCCTTCCGCCCGGGCGGCGCACGGGAGCAGAGCGAGGATCAGAAGATGAATGTGCAGGACGCTACGCAGAAAACGCATCACGCACCCAGTCGAGCTGGTCGCCGTCGATCAGTACGCAGTCGAAGCGGCAGGGAATGTCCTCGCGGCCGGAACGCGCCAGCCAGTGCCGTGCGGCGAGGATCAACCGGCCTTGCTTGGCGGCGGTGATGCTGGCCGCCGCGCCGCCGTAGTCGCTGCGGCTACGCAGCCGGACTTCGACGAACACGGTGGCCGCACCCTCACGGCAGACCAGATCGATCTCGCCGCCACGGACGCGGAAATTGCGGTCAATGATTTTCAGGCCATGACGTTCGAGATGCGCGGCGGCCGCATCTTCGCCGGCCCGGCCTTTCTGCTGGCGGCTCGTCATAGAATGACGGGGATGAATAAAGACTCCATAACGGCGGCATTGTATGTCGTTGCCACGCCCATCGGAAACCTCGGCGACATCAGCTTGCGTGCGCTGGACACATTGCGCAGTGTCGATCGGGTCGCTTGCGAGGATACCCGCCATGCGCGCCATCTGCTCGATCACCACGGCATCCGCGTAGCGACACTGGCTTTGCACCAGCACAATGAAAACGAGGCGGCGACAAAGCTTATCCACCTGCTGGGCGAAGGCAAGCGCATCGCGCTGATTTCCGATGCCGGCACGCCGGGTGTTTCCGACCCCGGCGCGCGCACCGTGGCGGCGGTGCGCGCGGCGGGGTTTCCGGTGATCCCCCTGCCGGGGGCGAATGCGGCGGTCACAGCGCTTTCGGCGGCAGGCCTGGCGGCTGAGCGTTTTCTGTTCGTCGGCTTCCTGCCGGCAAAAGTCGGCGCTCGCCAGACGGCGATCGATGCTCTGGCGGCGGTCGATGCGGCGCTGGTGTTTTACGAAGCGCCGCACCGGGTTATGGAAACCATCGCCGATCTGGCGACGCGGCTCGAGCCGCAGCGCGAGATCGTCATCGCCCGTGAACTGACCAAATTGTTCGAGCAGATCGTGCGCCTGCCGCTGGGGGAGGCCATGGCTTGGCTGCAAGCCGATGCCAACCGGCAGCGCGGCGAATTCGTGCTGATCGTCTCGGCGCCGCCGGCGCGTGATGCCGCTGCGCTCGACGCTGCGAGCGAGCGGGTGCTGGCTGCCCTGCTGGCCGAACTGCCGGTGAAACAGGCGGCCAAGCTCGCGGCGCAGATCACCGGGCAGCCGAAAAACGCGCTCTATGCACGGGCGCTGGCGCTGAAAAATGACGCTTTATAATCCGCCAATGCAAAAAACATTGACCTTCACCCGCCCCGACGACTGGCATCTGCACCTGCGCGATGGCGCGGCGCTGGCAGCCGTGCTGCCGGATACGGCGCGGCGTTTTGCCCGCGCCATCGTGATGCCCAACCTCAAGCCGCCGGTGACCACCGTGGCGCTGGCCGCCGCGTATCGCCAGCGCATTCTCGATGCCCTGCCGCAAGGGATGAATTTTGAGCCGTTGATGACCTTGTATCTGACGGATAACACCGCGCCCGCCGAAATCGATGCGGCGCAGAAAAGCGGCTTCATTCATGGCGTGAAACTCTACCCGGCCGGGGCGACGACGAATTCGGATGCCGGCGTGACCGACATCGGCAAGTGCGCCGCGACGCTGGCGCGCATGGAAAAGCTCGGCATGCCGCTGCTGGTGCACGGCGAGGTGACGGACGCGGCGGTGGACATGTTCGACCGCGAGGCAGTATTCATCGAACGCGTGCTGGCACCGCTGCGGCGCGATTTTCCGGCATTGAAAGTGGTGCTGGAGCATGTGACCACGGCCGAGGGTGTGGATTTCGTGCGCGCGGCGGGCGTGAACGTGGCGGCGACCATCACCGCGCATCATCTGCTGCTCAACCGCAACGCCTTGTTCGCCGGCGGCCTGCGGCCGCATCATTACTGCTTGCCGGTGCTGAAACGCGAGCGTCATCGACAGGCGCTGCTGGCGGCGGCGACTTCCGGCAGCCCGAAATTTTTCCTCGGTACGGATTCCGCACCGCACGGCAAAAGCACCAAGGAGGCCGCCTGCGGCTGCGCCGGTTGCTATACCGCGCATGCGGCGATCGAGTTGTATGCCGAAGTCTTCGAGGCCGCGGGGGCGCTGGATGCGCTTGAAGGTTTCGCCAGTTTTCACGGTGCGGATTTCTACGGCCTGCCGCGCAATACAGGGCGCATCACGCTGTTGCGGGATCCGCTGGACGTGCCGCCATGTCTCGATTACCTTGCCGATGATGTCCTGGTGCCGCTGCGCGCCGGCGAGACCGTGGCCTGGCGCCTGCTGGAGTGATGCAATGAAACGACTCGCAATCCTGTTTTCAGCGCTGCTGCTCGGCGCCTGTGGCAATAGTCAAATGGCCTCGCTTGAGGCTGGCGACCGCGACCATTCGATTTCGATCATCCGTGAACAGGCCTACCTCAACGGGCCGTGGGAAACGACATTGATCGTTGCCGGCTTTCCCCAGTGCCAGCGCCGTTACCCGCTCAAGGGCATGGCGGGTGACAAGGTCAGGATCACGGTTTATCGTCCGGAGCCCGGCGTGTTCATCCTCAATTCCGGCAAGCGCTGGTATGTCACTGCGTTGCAGAGCTGCGGTTTCCAGATGTACCAGGAGCCGCCACCCGAACCGGGCGAGATGGTGGGTACTTTTCAGGTGAAGGACGGCGTGTTGTCGTATCTCGCCAAGCCCCCGGCCTGACGCGGCTGCGTGGAATCGCCGTGGCGCCAGCGCCGGCTTTTTGTTCGTCAGCCCGGCGCGTACAATGTGTGCGGGAAGTTCGCCAGGCAGCCGCTGTGAGCGCAAGTTCATGGAGGAAAGTCCGGGCCCCGCAGGGCAAGATGCCGGCTAACGGCCGGGCGCTATAAGTTGCCAGACGCAAGTCGGGTAATCCAAGGCGACAGACAGTGCAACAGAAAGATACCGCCGATGGCTCGCCCAGACTTTGACGCCGTAAGGCGGCAAAGTCCCTTTAGTGGGTGGGGCGAGACAGGTAAGGGTGAAATGGTGGCGTGCCGCAAGGCGTGCTGCGGTCGCGCAAGCGAGCGCAGGGTAAGAGCCCACCGCGTTTCCGGTAACGGAAACGGCACGGCAAACCTCATCTGGGGCAAGGCCAAATAGGGGAGTAATGGCGTGGCCCGCGTCGCTCCCGGGTAGGCTGCTAATGACTATCGGCGACGGTAGTCGACGAGGCTGGCGGTAACGTCAGTCCCAGAGGAATGGCTGCCCACGACAGAACCCGGCTTATCGGCGGACTTCCCACCTGCTGATTTTGCGACTGCCTTTCCGCATTCCGATGCGCGTACTACAATCCCGTGGTCAATGCAGCCGTCAATCGTGATGCGCTGCCTGCGAAAAAGGGCGGTGCAATGAAAGGCATTCTTCTGTTTGGTCATGGCGCACGGCGTCCCGAGTGGGCAGAGCCATTCCATCACATTCGCACGGCGATCCTGGCAGCTGATCCGGCGGCGCGGGTCGAATTCGGCTTCCTGGAATTGATGCATCCCACCTTCGATGAAGGCATTGCTGCGCTGGTGCAGCAGGACGCCACTGAAATTGTCGTGGTGCCGATTTTCATTGCCGGCGGCAGCCATGTGAACAAGGATTTGCCGCAGCTGGCGGCGAATGCGATGGAGCGCCATCCGGGGGCGAACATCACCCTGGCGCTCCCCGTTGGCGAAGTTCCGCCGGTGCTTGCCGCGATAGCTGACTATGCACTTGATGTCCTGCCTGGCAAGTGAGGCTGGCAACCGGAGGAGGTGCGCTTGACCAAAGTAATATATAATAATATGATAATAAACATGACATCGCGAATACTCGTCTCTCTTGTCCCCAAGAGCCCTCGTCCCGTAATCTTGGCGGCTCTTTTCATATCGCTTGCTGGCCTGGTGTCGGTGAGCGAGATTTCTTTTGCGGCGGACGATTCGTCACCGGCAAGTGTGGCGGTACGGCTGCGCCAGGTTGATTTGAGCCAGCCTGCGGAAGCCACGGTTGAAGCCGTGCGACAGGCGGTGGTTGCGGCGCAAGTCAGCGGGCGCGTGATTGCACTGCGGGTCGATGCCGGGCAGCGGGTAAAAGCCGGTGAATTGTTGTTGCGGCTCGATGCGCGCGCCGCAGCGGGCTCCAATGTGGCGGCGCAGGCTGCGCTGGTGCAATCGCGCGCTGCATATGAGCGCGCCAAGAATCTGCATGCCCGAAAATTTATCAGCCAGGCAGCCATGGATCAGGCAGAGTCGGCCTGGAAGGCGGCGCAGGGTTCGGCGGGTGCGGCGGGGGCGGAACTTTCTCATGCCTCACTGACCGCACCGATGTCCGGTGTGGTGGCACTGCGTCAGATCGAGCTGGGTGAGATGGCGGAACCCGGCAGGCCCTTGCTGACGGTGTTCGATCCGGCAAGCCTGCGCGTGGTGGCGAGTGTTCCCCAGTCCATGCTGGCCGGGATTGGAAAAAGTGGTCGCGCCCAGGTCGAGCTTCAGGAAAACGGTCGCCGGATTGAGGCTGTCCGCATCGAGGTGTTGCCGACAGTGGATGCCAGAAGTCACAGCGGAACGGTGCGGGTCTATTTGCCGGCGGGTGTCGAAGGTGTCATACCAGGAATGGCGGCACGTGTTTATTTCACGACCGGCAAAGGGCAGAAGCTGACGGTGCCGCCGGCGGCCGTATTGCGGCGGGGCGAGGTCACGGCGGTTTATGTGCTGGATGAGAAAGATTTTCCACGTTTGCGCCAGGTACGTCTGGGCGAGCCGGTCAGCGATGGTGAAATCGAAGTCCTGGCTGGCTTGAGTGCAGGAGAGCGGGTGAGCCTTGAGCCGGTGAAAACCGGGGTCAATCTCAAGGCCTCGCCTGCGCAGCGGAACTGACACGGGTTTGGAACTGACACGGGTTTCATGGCAGTGTTTTGCAGCACGGCGGCAACGGATGGCTATAACTTAAAACAGGAGGATCGATCATGGCTCACATCGTAATTCTCGGCGCCGGTATCGGCGGCATGCCGATGGCGTATGAAATGCGTGAATTGGCGCGCAAGGAAGACAAGATCACTGTCATTTCAAACAATCCGAAATTTCATTTCGTACCGTCCAATCCCTGGGTGGCGGTCGATTGGCGCACACGCGACGATATCGAGATGGAGGCGGGCCCGCCGCTGGCGAAAAAGGGCATCGACTTCATTCCGGTCGGCGCCAAACGGGTGCATCCGGATAAAAATCAGATCGAGCTCGATGATGGCCGCACCATTGATTATGACTTTCTCGTCATCGCTACCGGGCCAAGGCTGGCATTCGAGGAAGTCGAAGGCCTGGGGCCGGAGGGACATACCCAGTCGATCTGTCATGTTGATCATGCGGTGAATGCAGAAAAAGGCTGGCAGGAATTCGTCAAGGCGCCGGGGCCGGTAGTGGTCGGCGCTGTGCAACTGGCCTCCTGCTATGGCCCTGCCTACGAGTTTGCCTTCATCATGGATACCGACCTGCGCAAGCGCAAGATTCGCGACAAGGTACCGATGACTTTCGTCACCGCCGAACCCTACGTCGGGCATCTCGGGCTGGGCGGTGTGGGGGATTCCAAAGGCTTGATCGAGTCGGCGCTGCGCGAGCGTCACATCAAATGGATTTGCAATGCCAAGGTGATGAAGGTCGAAGCCGGCAAGATGTACGTCACCGAGCATAACGAGGACGGCTCGGTGAAGAAGGAGCACACGCTCGATTTCAAATACTCGATGATGCTGCCGGCATTCAAGGGCGTCGATGCGGTTTTCGGCATTGAAGGCTTGACCAATCCGCGCGGCTTCATCCTGGTCGACGAGCATCAGCGCAACCCGAAGTTCAAGAATGTCTATTCGGTTGGCGTCTGCGTCGCCATTCCGCCGGTGGAGGCCACGCCGGTGCCGACCGGCGCACCGAAGACCGGCTACATGATCGAATCGATGGTGACTGCCACGGCACACAACATCCGGGAAGAACTGGATGGCGGGCAGCCGTCGCACAAGGCCACCTGGAATGCCGTCTGCCTTGCCGACTTCGGCGATACCGGCGTTGCCTTCGTTGCCCTGCCGCAGATTCCGCCACGCAATGTGAACTGGTTTTCGGAAGGCAAATGGGTGCATCTGGCCAAGATCGCCTTTGAGAAATATTTCATGCGCAAGATGAAAAAAGGCACCACGGAGCCGGCGTTCGAGAAGATGGTGATGAATGCGCTCGGCATCATGAAGCTGAAGGACAAATAGTCGGCATCTGTTGCTTCGGCTATGCCCCGGCAGCAAAGCCGGCCGGGGCATGGTTTTTCAAAACGGGTCTGTATGAGGTATATGTGGGTATTTCTGGCCGTATAGCCGGTTTTTTTCTGAAGAATTCGCTGACGCCACTGATTTCCCTGGTAGCGCTGCTGCTCGGCATCACGGCGACCCTGATTACGCCGCGTGAAGAAGAGCCGCAGATCAATGTGACCATGGCCAATGTCTTCATCCCCTTTCCGGGAGCCTCGGCAAAGGATGTGGAGGCGCTGGTGGCGCGACCGGCGGAGCAGGTGCTGTCGCGCATCGCCGGCATCGAACATGTGTATTCGGTTTCCCGTCCCGGCATGGCGGTGATTACCGTGCAATATCTCGTCGGCGAGGACCCGGTCAAGGCGCTGGTGCTGCTTTACGACACGATTCATTCGCATCGCGACTGGTTTTCACCGCAACTGGGCGTGCTTGAGCCGATCATCAAGCCCAAGGGCATAGACGATGTGCCGATCGTCACCTTGTCGTTCCATTCCGCGAATCCTTCGCAGTCGGCATTTGACATGCAGCAAGTGGCGCGGACGGTGGAAATCGAGCTGAAGCGCATTTCCGGCACGCGTGACGTGGCAACCATCGGTGGCCCCGGCCATGTGCTGCGTGTGATCATGAACACCGAGCGCATGAATGCATATGGCATTTCTGCGCAGGATATCAAGATGGCCTTGCAGGTCTCGAATGCGTCACAGCAGACCGGTAATCTGGTCAGTAACAACCGCGATATCCTGGTGCAGACCGGTACCTATATCGAGTCGGCGGCTGATGTCAGACGGCTGGTGGTCGGCGTCCATGAACGCAAGCCGATTTACCTGGCCGATGTGGCGCAAATTCTCGATGGCCCCGATCAACCCTCGCGCTATGTCTGGTACGGCGACAAGCAGGGCGAGTCGCCTGCCGTTACCCTCGCTATTTCCAAGAAGCCAGGCGTGAATGCCGCCGATGTCGCCGATGCCGTCATCACACGCGCTGAAAACCTGAAGGGGACAGTGATTCCGGAGGGCATCGAATTCACCGTGACGCGCAACTATGGTGCGACAGCGACCGACAAGGCGCAGAAACTGATCGGCAAACTGGTGTTCGCCACGGCCTTCGTCGTGTTGCTGGTATTTTTTGCACTGGGCCGGCGCGAGGCGGTGATCGTCGGCACGGCGGTAACGTTGACCCTGGCAGCCACCTTGTTTGCCTCCTGGGCCTGGGGATTCACGCTAAACCGGGTTTCGCTGTTTGCCCTGATATTTTCTATCGGCATTCTGGTCGATGACGCCATCGTGGTGGTTGAGAATATTCACCGCTGGCATCTGCTGCATCCCTCGAAACCCCTGTTGCAGATCATTCCTGCGGCCGTTGATGAAGTTGGCGGCCCGACCATTCTCGCTACCCTGACGGTGATCGCCGCTCTGCTGCCAATGGCATTCGTCAGCGGCTTGATGGGGCCGTACATGAGCCCGATTCCGATCAATGCCTCGATGGGCATGGCGATTTCGCTAGCCATCGCCTTTGTTGTCACTCCTTGGTTGGCGCTCAAGCTGATGAAGCCTGCCGCGCACGGAGCAGCGCCGGGTGGCGACAAAATGGTCACCCGGCTCGACCGCTTTTTCCGCCGCATCATGATGCCTTTCCTGGATCAGCGCACGGGGCAGGCGGCACGGCGCAAGCTGTGGCTTGGCGTGCTGGTGGCCATCATTGTTTCGGTTTCGCTCGGCGTGGTGAAACTGGTGGTGTTGAAAATGCTGCCGTTCGACAACAAGAGCGAGTTCCAGATCGTGCTCGACATGCCGGTGGGCACGCCACTGGAAGAAACCGAACGTGTTCTGCGCGAAATTTCGGCCGAAGTTGCGCAGGTTGAGGAAGTCAGCAACTACCAGACCTATGCGGGTACGGCGAGCCCGATCAACTTCAATGGCCTGGTGCGGCAGTATTACCTGCGCAGCAATCCAGAGATGGGTGATATCCAGGTCAATCTGGTGGATAAGCACCAACGCAAGCGGCAAAGTCATGCTGTGGCGGTTGCTATCCGCGACAAGGTGGCGGCCGTGGCACGCAAGTACGGCGGCAATGCCAAGGTGGTGGAAGTGCCGCCGGGGCCGCCCGTGTTGTCACCCATCGTGGCCGAGGTCTATGGCCCGGATTACGTCGGCCAGATGGCCGTGGCGAAACGCGTGCGCGCGGCCTTCGAAGGAACGGCCGATATTGTCGGTGTTGATGACACGGTGGATGCGGATGCGGAAAAAATTGTCCTCCATGTCAATCAGGCCAAGGCGGCACAGCTCGGGGTGGCGCAGAAGGACATCGTTGAAACCGTGAACATGGGGCTTTCCGGAGAGAATGTGGTGTCGCTGCACGGCGGCGACGCGAAATACGAAATTCCGGTGCGCATCGTATTGCCGGCCGAGCGGCAGAACAGCATCGACCAGCTGCTCCGGCTCAAGGTGCGCGCCATGCCGGATCATGGCGGACAACTGGTGTCGATTTCCGAACTGGTTGAACAGCAGTCGACGCTGCGCGACAGGACGATCTATCACAAGGACTTGCTGCCGGTGGTTTATGTTGTCGGCGACATGGGCGGCAAGCTGGATTCGCCGCTCTATGGCATGTTCGACATTAATGCCAAACTCAAAAATATCAGGCTGGCGCAAGGCGGCACACTGGCTGAATATTTCATTCGCCAGCCGGATGATCCCTATGCGCAGTATGCGGTGAAATGGGACGGCGAATGGCAGGTGACCTATGAAACCTTCCGCGACATGGGCGCAGCCTATGCCGTTGGCCTGGTGTTGATTTACCTGCTGCTGGTGGCGCAGTTCAAGAGTTACCTGGTGCCGTTGATCATCATGGCGCCGATTCCGCTCACCATCATCGGTGTGATGCCCGGCCATGCGCTGGCCGGTAGCCAGTTCACGGCGACTTCGATGATCGGCATGATCGCGCTGGCCGGCATCATTGTGCGCAACTCGATCCTGCTGGTGGATTTCATCGACCTGCAACTGGCGCAGGGCGTCGATTTTGCCGAGGCAGTGATCCAGGCTGCGGCCGTCCGCGCCAAGCCGATTGCGTTGACCGGGCTGGCCGCCATGCTGGGGGCGCTGTTCATTCTCGACGATCCGATTTTCAACGGACTGGCACTGTCCCTGATTTTTGGCATCCTGGTCTCCACCGTGCTGACGCTGGTGGTGATTCCGGTGCTGTATTTTTCTGCCATGAAAAACCGTAAGCCGCAACATTCGTTTGAGCAAGGAGAGTGACATGAACGTCAATCGCATCGTCCGCATCATCGCCGGGTTTTTCATCCTGCTGTCGTTGACGCTGGCGCATTTCAGCGGCCAGGTCGACCTGAGCCATGTTTCGTGGCTGTGGTTCACCGCCTTTGTCGGCGCCAACCTGTTTCAGAGCGGCTTTACCACCTTCTGCCCGATGGATATTTTCCTGAGGAAGCTGGGCGTGCCGGATTCAAGCGGCACCTGCAAACTCTGAACTGGCGGCGTTGCTTCAGGCAAACAGCCGCGCCAGTTCCGTACCGGGCGACGGCGCGCGCATGAAGGCCTCGCCAACCAGAAAGGCGCGCACCCCGGCGTCATGCAGCGTGGCCACTGCTGCCGGGGTCGAGATGCCGGATTCGGCGACCACGATGCGCCCCGGCGGAATTCGGTGCAACTGCGACAGCGTGGTATCGAGGCTGACTTCGAAGCTGCGCAGGTTGCGGTTGTTGATGCCGATCAGCGGCGTTTGCAGTTGCAGGGCAAGATCGAGTTCGGCGGCATCGTGCGATTCCACCAGCACCGCCATGCCCAGTTCCTGCGCAATGCCTTCCATCTCCTGCATCTGCCCGAGCGAGAGGGCGGCAACGATGAGCAGGATGGCATCGGCGCCCATCGCCCGCGCTTCATAAACCTGATACGGATCAACCAGGAAATCCTTGCGCAAGACCGGCAGGGCGCAGGCGGCGCGGGCCTCCTGCAGGTACTCGGGCGCGCCCTGGAAGAATTGCCGGTCGGTCAGCACCGAGAGGCAGGCGGCGCCATGTTGCGCGTAATCGGCGGCAATTTCGGCCGGGCGAAAGTCGGCGCGGATCACGCCTTGCGACGGGCTGGCTTTCTTGATTTCGGCGATGACCGCGACGGTCTTTCCCGTGTGGCTCGCCGTGTCACCAGCGCCAGCGCGTTGCGTCCCTTCGGGAACTTTCCGGGTTTCCATCATGTGGCGGATGGCGTCGACGAAATCGCGCGGCGCCGGTTGCGCCAAGGCTTCGGCACGCAATGCGGACAGCGGTTTCTGTGCCCGTGCGGCGGTGACTTCCTCCTGTTTGACAGCGAGGATTTTTTTCAGGATGTCGGACATCAGGCAACCTTCCGGGTGAAGGCGACGAAGGCGTCGAGCTTCTGCCGTGCCGCGCCGGAGGCGAGCGCTTCGCGGGCGCGCAGGATGCCGGCGCCGATCGAATCGACGACATTGGCGGTGTAGAGCGCCGCTCCGGCGTTGAGGGCGACGATGTCGCGCGCCGTGCCGGGCTTGTTTTCCAGCGCATCGATCAGCATGGCTTTCGATTCCACCGCATCGGCGACGCGCAGGCTGCGGTTCGAGGCCATGGAGAGGCCGTAGTCTTCGGGATGAACCTCATATTCGGTGATCTGGCCATTCTTCAGCTCGCCGACCTGCGTCGCCGCGCCGAGCGAAATCTCGTCCATACCATCCTTGCCCCAGACCACCAGCACATGGTCGGCGCCGAGCTGCTGCATCACGCGCACCTGGATGCCGACCAGGTCGGGGTGGAACACGCCCATCAGGGTGTTCGGCGCACCGGCCGGATTGGTCAGCGGGCCGAGGATATTGAAAATCGTGCGCACACCCAGTTCGCGGCGCACGGCGGCGACATTCTTCATTGCCGGATGGTGATTCGGCGCGAACATGAAACCGCAGCCGACCGCCTCGATGCAGCGGGCGACCTGCTCCGGTGCAAGGTCAATTCTCGCCCCGAGCGCTTCGAGCACATCGGCCGAGCCGGACTTCGACGAGACGCTGCGGTTGCCATGTTTGGCCACCGTCGCCCCGGCGGCCGCGGCGACGAACATCGATGCCGTGGAGATGTTGAAGGTGTGTGAGCCGTCGCCGCCGGTGCCGACGATATCGACGAAGTGCGCGCGGTTGGCCAACCCGTGCGGAGTGACGACCTTGGTCGACAATTCGCGCATCACCTGTGCGGCGGCGGAAATCTCGCCGATGGTTTCCCGTCGGACACGCAGCCCGGAGAGAATCGCCGCTACCATGACGGGTGAAATCTCGCCACGCATGATCTGCCGCATCAGCTGCAGCATCTCGTCATGGGACAGCTCATGCTGGTCAATGATGCGCTGGAGCGCTTGTTGCGGAGTAATCATTGCTTGTCACCCCGCAGGAAGTTCTTCAACAGCTCATGGCCGCATTCGGTCAGGATCGATTCGGGATGGAACTGCACGCCTTCCACCGCCAGCGTCTTGTGGCGCACGCCCATGATCTCGCCGTCGTCTGTCCATGCGGTCACTTCAAGGCACTCGGGCAGCGTGTCGCGGCGAATCGCCAGCGAGTGGTAGCGTGTCACGGTGAGCGGATTGGGCAGGCCGCGGAACACGCCCTGGCTGGCGTGATGCACCGGTGAGGTCTTGCCGTGCATCAGCTCCCTGGCGCGCACGATCTCGCCGCCGAAGGCCGCCCCGATGCTCTGGTGGCCGAGGCAGACGCCGAGCAGCGGAATCTTGCCGGCGAACTCTTTGATCGCTGCCACCGAGATGCCGGCTTCTGCCGGCGAGCAAGGGCCGGGCGAGATGACCAGCCGCGCCGGATGCAGCGCGGCGATTTCGTCCGTCGTGATTTCGTCATTGCGAAACACCCGCACCTCCTCGCCCAGTTCACCGAAATACTGCACCAGGTTGTAGGTGAAGCTGTCATAGTTGTCGATCATCAGCAGCATGGCATATTCCTCACTGGGTACGGTCGAGGCCGGTCTGCGCCAGTTCTGCGGCGCGGATCAGGGCGCGGGCCTTGTTTTCGGTTTCCTGCCATTCGCTTTCAGGTATCGAGTCGGCGACGATGCCGGCTGCGGCCTGGGCGTAGAGCATGCCGCCCTTGACGATGCCGGTGCGGATGGCGATGGCCATGTCCATCTCGCCGGAGAAGCTGAGGTAGCCGCAGGCGCCGCCGTACAGGCCGCGCTTGATCGGTTCCAGCTGGTCGATGATTTCCATCGCGTGGATCTTCGGCGCGCCGGTCAGCGTGCCGGCCGGGAAGGTGGCTTTCAGCACGTCGAGGTTGCTCATGCCGGGTTTGAGCAGGCCTTCGACGTTGGACACGATATGCATGACGTGCGAGTAGCGCTCGATCACCATCTGGTCGGTGACGTGCACCGAGCCGGTTTGCGCGATGCGGCCGATGTCGTTGCGCGCAAGATCGATCAGCATCACGTGTTCGGCGCGCTCCTTCGGATCGGCGAGGAGCTCTTCGGCGCGGGCCGCGTCTTCTTCCGGCGTTGCGCCGCGCGGACGGGTGCCGGCCAGCGGGCGGATGGTGACGCGCGTGCCGGCGGGTGTGGCTTCCTGTCGCACCAGGATTTCCGGAGAGGCGCCAACCACCTGATAGTCGCCGAAGTCGTAGAAATACATGTAGGGCGACGGATTGATCGAGCGCAGTGCGCGGTAGAGGTCCAGTGGCGGGCAGGCGAAAGGTTTTTTCAGGCGCTGGCCGATCTGCACCTGCATCATGTCGCCGGCGGCGATGTAGTCCTTGGCTTTTTGCACGGCGGCGAGGTAACCAGTTTTGGCAAAATCGCGGATGACCTCGGTGGCGGGCGTCGGCAGGCTGGCGGGAATGTTCACCGGCGCACGCAGCGCTTGCGCCAGTTCGGCCAGGCGGGCGCGGGCGCCAGCCCAGGCATTGGGCAGCGCCGGATCGGCGTAGACGATGAGCCAGATTTTTCCGGCCAGGCTATCGACCACGGCGAGTTCTTCGGTCTGCAGCAGCAGTACGTCGGGCATGCCGATTTCATCGGGCAGGTCGAAGCGGGCGAGCTTCTTTTCCATGTAACGTACGGCGTCGTAGCCAAAATAACCGGCCAGGCCGCCGCAGAAACGGGGAAAGTTTTCAGGCACGAAGACTTTGAAGCGCGCCTGATAGTCGGCGATGAAGTCGAGCGGATTGGCGTCGGATTCTTCAATCACCACGTCATCGCGGATGACCTGGGTGGTCCATTGGTGGGTGCGCAGCAGGGTGCGTGCCGGCAGGCCGATGAAGGAGTAGCGACCGAAGCGTTCGCCGCCAACCACGGATTCGAGCAGGAAGCTGTTGGGCCGGTTGGCCAGCTTGAGATACAGCGACAGCGGTGTGTCAAGATCGGCGAAGGTTTCCAGCGTGAGCGGGATGCGGTTGTAGCCGGCGGCAGCCAGGCGGTTGAATTCGCTCTCGGTGATGTGCGTCATGGGTGCTCCACAAGGAAAAACTGTTGCAACGGTGGTGGCGCGAAGGATGGGGTTGTCGCGCGGTTCATGCCACGGTGTTGGCGTGGCTTGGGAATGGCAGGATCAGGGCCGCCAGGGCCAGGCCTCCGCCCAAAGTTCGCACTTTGCGGCGCATTCCGTCGTTGCTTGCAGAGAGTCGTGGAGCATGGTGGGCTGTGCTCTGGAATTCAAAATTAAAAAGTCGGCGCTGGTGGAGCGGCGAGCGCTGCGTCAATGATGCGTCGGGCTGCCTCGTCCAGCGATGTGACTATAGCATCGCAGCCGCCATCCTGCATACCTTGCTGCACGCTCCTGCCTGCGTTGTAGCCGTAGGGTACCAGCCACACCGGGCAGCCGGCGGCGCGTGCGGCGACGGCGTCGTGGCTGGAATCGCCGATGTGCAGGTTCTCGCCGGGCGCGACGCCGAGGCGTTTGCAGGCTTCGATGAGCGGCAGCGGATGCGGTTTTTTGTGTGCCACGCTGTCGCCGGAAATGGCGAAGCGGAAATACGGCGCCAGGCCGCTGGCGGCGAGCAGGGGTTCGGTGAAGGCAGCGGCCTTGTTGGTGATCACGGCCAGCGGCAGGTCGGCTGCGCGAAAGAGCTCCAGCCCTTCCCGCACGCCGGGGAACAGCGTTGCCTGGCGGCCGTTCTCGCGCGCGTAGTGCTTGCGGAACAGGTGCTTGGCCGCAGTTAGCGGGGCACCGGAAAGGTCCGGCAGGCAACGTTCAACCAGGTTGTCGATGCCGCGCCCGACGAAGGTGGCGATTACCTGTGGCGGATATTCCGCACGTCCCAGCTCGCGCAGCATGCCGTTGGCGGCGGCGGTGAGATCGGGAAGGGTGTCGAGCAGGGTGCCGTCGAGATCGAGCGTGACCGAGCGGATGTGCATCAGTGCGGCTTCAACACTGTTTCAGTTCGGCGCGCAGCGCGGCGATTACGCTGTCATAGCGGTGCGGATCGCTGTCCAGGCCGGCGCCGAACACGGCGGAGCCGGCGACGAAGGTATCGGCTCCGGCGCGGGCGATTTCGGCGATGTTGTCCACTTTCACTCCGCCGTCGACCTCGAGCAGGATGTTGCGGCCGCTGTGTTCGCGGTAACGGTCGAGGCGGACACGCGCCGCGCGCAGCTTGTCGAGCGTGGCGGGGATGAATTTCTGTCCGCCGAAACCGGGATTGACGCTCATCAGCAGAATGATGTCCACCTTGTCCATGACGTAATCGAGATAATCGAGCGGTGTCGCCGGATTGAACACCAGCCCGGCCTGGCAGCCGCATTCACGGATCAGCGACAGCGTGCGGTCGATGTGTTCCGAGGCTTCCGGATGAAAGGTGATGATGTTGGCGCCGGCTTTGGCAAAGTCGGGAACGATGCGATCGACCGGCTTGACCATCAGGTGCACGTCGATCACGGCATTCGTCAGCGGCCGGATGGCCTCGCAGACCAGCGGGCCGATGGTCAGGTTGGGGACGTAGTGGTTGTCCATCACGTCGAAGTGAATCCAGTCGGCGCCGGCGGCGATGACGTTGCTGACTTCCTCGCCAAGCTTGGCAAAGTTGGCGGAAAGCAGGCTGGGGGCGATTCTGAAGGTGCTGGACATGACGCTCTCTCGAAGATGAATGGCGTGATTCTACCGTGTTGCCAGCGCCGACTTTTACGGCAGGCGGCCGGCGGAGAGCATGCGGTTGAACAGGATGTTGGAGGATATCCAGACCACCTGATCGTCATAGCCGGCATTCGTGATCGGGTGCTGGACGAAGTCGGTGTCGGCATCGAGGTTTTCCAGTTCGTCGGCATCGGTCGGTACGGCAGCGCCATTCTTGCCGCGCGAGAAGATGACGGCGGGAATCTGGGTGGCGAGAATGGTGCCGCTGCAATTGGCCCGGTCGCAGATGCGCATGTCGCCAGGCGAGGTCAGGACGAATCCGGCGGCGTTGTTGGAAAAGACGGCTGTCACCCGATAGTGAAATGCATTGCTCCAGGCATCCTGGCGGCCGATGCCGAGATCGCCCCAGGGCAGGGTGCCATCCGGATTGGTGCAGGCGTTGCCGGTGCGATTTTCCCGGCCGTCGTTATCGGTGTCCGGGCAGGGCAGGTAGGGCTTGCCGTCGGCAGCCTGATGGCTGGCGGCATACCCCAGCAGCGCCTCTTGTATGTCTGCGAGTTGCTTCTGGGTGTCGGTCTGGTAGCGGATATCCTGCTGCGCCGAGAGCGGCATCAGCATGCCGCCGAGCAACAGTGCGACGATGAACATGACGATGGCGAGCTCGATCAGGGTGAAACCCTGGTGCTGAAAGATTGGCGCTGGTGGAGCAGCGGTTTTCATGGCAGCCATGTGGTCGAGAAGTTGGTAATCGAAATCACCTGGTCGCGGTTGCCCTGGCTGTTGGTAAAGCCCAGGCGCAGGGTACGCAAGGCGGGTTTGTAGCAAAAGTTGTCGATACCGCAGAATTGTCCGCCAGAACATGCCGCTCCGCTGCTGCATGCGTTGCCTTTTTCGTCGTACAGCTTCTGGCGGTCATACAGGTCGGGCTGCTGCCCGGTGTGGCAGTAGCGGTTGCCATCGGTTTCGGTGCCGCCACAGTACTGGCCGGCAGGGTTGGAGGCCGGGCAGGAGCCGCTGCATTGGCCGTAGCGGACGACTGGATCGAGTTGTGCCATCGCGCGCGTGGTGGTCTTCATGCGGGCGATCCGGTTGGCCGATGTCGCGCTGTCCGCAAGCATCCAGACCTGCGTTTGCACCGTGGCCGAATAGAGATCGTTGGCGGTGACGGGTGCGATGCTGATGTTGCTGCCATCCGGTACGGCATCGCCATCCAGACGCCAGTAGCTGCCGGCGAGGCTGCCGGCACTGACAAACCATGTGGCGCCATCCTTCATTCCCGGTGCGGTATTTTCCGGCGCAGCACGGGTCCAGGAGCCGCTGCCGGCGACATACACACCGTTTTGGGCGGCTGCCGTCTGGGCGGTGACCAGCACGCGATCACCGGCGGCCAGCACTACGCCGTCGATGGTGGGCAGTCCCGACAGTGGGATGTTGCTGGTGGCGACAGCCCGCACCGGCAGGCGTACACGCTGGATGGTGAGCGCGTCGAAGCCGATTACCGGGAGGTCTGGGTTTTGCAAGCGCCACAGGCTGCCGCCGTTGATTGCCCCCGCCTTGATAAACCAGGAGGTGCCCGGCGGCAAATCGATGCCATCGTCGGCGCTTGCATCGCGCGTCCAGGTGGCGGCAGCGGCGAGATAAACTCCATTTGTCCGTGCATCGGCTTGCGCGGTCAGCAGCACGGTGTCACCGGCTTGCAGGGCAATTGAGTCGATGGTTTGCAAGCCGGAAAGCGTGATGGGCGTCGTTGCAACGACTTTGACCAGCCGGCTGTTGTCGTCGCGCCCGGCATAACCCGTGCGTTCGATTTCAACGCGAACATGGATGTTCTGGTTGGTGGGCGTGCCGCTCAGGTTGGGATCGAGCTTGGTTACGCCGGGCGGTGGATAGGGCGGCGGACTGGCGAGCGGGGCAGGTGGAGCTGGATTTGTCGGCGCTGGCCGTACGGCGGGCGGAACAGGCAGCTGGCCGTGGACGTTGTCGTCTTCCTCGGCCGGGAGCTTGCAGATGTTATCCACGGTATCGCAAACACTGGGTGCGCGGCAGCCCGTGCTGCAGGCATAGCCGGTGCTGATGGGCGCAGCGCTGCCCCAGTACACTGCGGCGATATGGCCGCCGGTGTAATTGGGATCGGCGCGGCCATTGGCGAGTGTATTCAGCGTTGAGCTGCTGCTGGCGCGGGAAGGATTGAAGCCAGCCGGCAGAAACGGAGGCTGATTGCGGTAGTCGCGCTGGGTGTCGAACTCAATGCCGATTTTCGGTGCGGCGACAATCGGCGTGTTGCCATTGTTGCCGGAATAACCCAGATGCTGACTGGCGCCGCCGCAGACGCTGGCGGTGTTACGGTCACCGTCGATGGCGGCAAAAGTGAATCCGGGACCGGGAAAGCCGGTGTTGGTGATGTTGAACATGAAATAGCTGCGCAAGCCACTGCCCGTGGCGTGAGTTTCCGGCGTCCAGCTGCAACCGAACAGGGCCGCCGCGTTGCTGGCGCCGACCGCGCTCGTCACGACATTCAGGCTGCCCAGTGTCAGGGTGCGGGTGGCGGCGTTGTAGTTCGAAAGCTGGCCGAGTCCGAGCGAGCTTAGCGTGGCTGATTGGACAGAGACAAGGCTGGCGCTGGATGGAATGCAGCGGATGATGTCCTGATATACCGAGGCTGGCGTGGTGACGCGCGAAAAAGTGCTGACGCCGGAGTAAGCCGTACCCCCGGTGGTGAAACTGTTGGCATTGGGAGCTTCGAGATAATTCAGCGGGTTGGCTTTATCGGCTGCAGTGAGGCGAGTCTGGCTGCCATTGTTGCGCTGGCTGGCAAAGAGCAGCACCGCCGGACACGTCGTGGCCGGGGTGGCGCCGTCGATGGTTGCCGCACAGTTGCCGACACATGGAGCGACAAACAGTTGATCCTGATAACTGCTGAAATAATTTCTTGGATCCTGGCTATCGTCATAACAGGTGCTACTGGCAAGGGGATGCGCAGAGGCGACGACACCGGCGTCGCGCAGGCAACTGGTCATGCGGTCGAGCATGCTGTTGATGTCGAGGCGGAACAGCGAGGATTTGCGCAGGGCTGAAAATAGCATGTCGCTGGTGAGGGTGAGTCCCTTGTCGTTGGCAGCGATGTCGCATGTTGCGCCCGGCGGACAGCTGCCGGCCCAGAGCGTGTTGTCATTCTTGCGCAGGATTGTGCCTTGTATCGAGAGCGACTTCGCCGTGGCCGAGGTATCGCCGGAGGCGTTGTTGGCCGAACCGGCGAAGTAGTGGGTAACGCCGCCCAGAGCCGCGGCTGTGGCCGGATCGAGATAGTTTTTTGCGTCGTAGTTGCCGCCGCATTCGGTGACTGTATCGGTGGCGGATGTGCTGCGGTCTTGTCCGGCCAGCGGCGGGCCGGGCGAGAAGATGATGGCGACGGGGCGGTCGTGTGCCGAGGCAAGCGTGTTCTGCATCGCCACCGTGCTGTTGGCGATAACGACATCGAGTTGGCCGGGCACATCCCAGTTCATCGGAGTGGTTTGCTGGATACGCTGATGGCTGCCGGAAACGATATACCAGAGGCATTCTCCGGCGCTATCCCGCAATGCACCGGTGCCCAGCATGCGCCAGGGGAAACGGCCGATCACGGTCACATTCGGCGCATTGCCGGCAAAGTTGGCGGCATCGCAGCCTTCGCTGGTGCAACTGACATTGTTGTTGCGGGAGGTTCCCAGATCAGGCAGTGGCAGGTAGCCGTACATATAAACCGGCACATTCGCGGCGTTCGGGTTGGCTTCACGAAAGCGCAAGGCATAGCCGAGGAGTGCTTCACGCGCCTGCGTTAGTGCCGCATCCGTCTGCCGTTGGCGATAGGCTTGCATGAATTCAGGAGACAGGCTGGAAACCAGAAACGCCAGCGCGCCCATGACCAGCAAGGCGATCAGGCTGATCAGCACGAAGCCGCGCTGGGCTGTCCGTTGTGCCTGGGGGCTGCTCAATGGAGTGCGTCCGTTTAACGCCTGGGCGGCGTTTTCACTACGCCGCCACCAAGCCGGTCATTGCGTTCGCCGGTGGCGCGATTGATGGCTTCGCCGACCTTGAGTTGCGTGGGCGATTCTTCACCTGGCGCAAGCTGTGCGTGGCCAGGGTTTTTGGGTGAGAGCCTGACGTCGACGCCGGTGCGTGTGCTGTCATGTTCGGTCTGGGGATGGCCATTGATCCAGACGGTGGATTTGCCGCTGGAGCGTTGCACCACGCCGTCGAGACTCATGGTGGCGCCTTCGAGTGACCGGGTTTCGCGAATGTTGGAGAGGCGCTGGCGTTCCAGGAGGATGCGCTTTTCCGGGGTGAAGAAAAGGCGGCCGATGGCCGAGGCGGGGGCCGGGGGTGCTGCCACCTCGGCCGCTTTTGCCGGCAGGCTGAGCGCGGCGAGGAGAATCCATGCCCACGATGGCGCGCTGGATTTCATTTGTCCTCCTTCACTGTGATCCATTCGAGGGTGCATTCGGATGTCAGCAGGCCTCTGGCGGGGCGCTCGGCGGTATTGGGGCTGCTCCGGTCGATGCGGCAGGAACGAATCTGGATCAGGGACGGGGCCGTTTGACGCAGGTCATCGATAACACCCAGAAGGTCACCTTCATGCAGCAAGTGCATGGAGAAATGCATCTGGCTGGCCATCAGCTGATAGCCATTAGCCGTACCGGAGGGAAGAATATCTGCGGTGACTGGGCGCTGGGCTGCAAAATCATAGTCAAGCTGGTAAATCCGGCGTGCGGTTTTGATGCGTCCCAGGGTTTCGATCCAGTCCAGACGCTGTTCGGGGCCGATGATGCCCCGTGTGGTGAGAATCTGGAAGCGGTTGATCATTTCACGTAACTGCTGTTCCTCGCTGCGTGCGCGGGCGAGGGTATTCTCGGCGCCCTGTTGCGCTGCCAGTGCTGCTTGATGAGCGGCTTCCGTCCTTTTTTTGATCGTGCCGGCGCCCCACACAAGGATGCCGGCAACCAGGAGGCAGCCGGTGAAAAGCATGAGTGCGCCTTGCAGGTACTTGAAATCCTTGACGTCGAGTTTCATGGCGGCCTCACAGGGGGCGGGCAATCAGGAGTGAAAACTTCGGCGCGACGTCATTGTGGCTGTCGCTGGCCTCGCCGTGGCTTTTGAGCGGCTTGCCGGATTCGACGTCAAACGGCATGGCGAGGATCTGCACGGTGGTCTGCGGATTTTTCAGTCGCTCGACAAAACTGTCGATGATCTCTTTCTGGGCGCGCAGGTCGGCGCCAAGGCCGGGCGGGAGTTGGGCCTGGATTTCCAGTGCGGTCCAGGCGCCGCCGGGGGCCGCAGACGGCGTCTCGCCAGCGCCGGGTTTTCCGGGCGCATCGAGGTGCGACGCAATTTTCCATTCGAGATGGGTCAGTTCAACTTTCGGAGTTTGGTTCAGAGCCTGTGAGAGATGCGCCAGCAAAGGCTCCATATCCGGACTGCGGTTTTGCAGTTCATTGAGACGGCCCATCAGGGCGAACAGGCCGGCAGGCGTGGCTTTGACCTTTGGCAGGCTGTCCAGCAGCGCGTCATAGTGTTGCTGGGCAAGCTGCGTGCGGGTTTCGGCTTCGGCAATATCCTGGCGCAGCCCTTGAATGGCGATTCCGGTTTTGGCAGCGAACAGCAAGCCGCTGGCAAGGATGATCCAGGCGCTGGCAGTCAGCGCAAAGCGCAGTTGCCAGAGGCGATAGAAGCGTCGGTCGGGAGAACGGGCGAATTGCAGTCGGGGAGGTTTCGCAGCCAGATGATGGCTGAGCAATTCATCGGCCGTTTCGGCGTCAGGTAACATCTTGAATCCATCGTTGCGCGCTGTGGCCGCGAGATCAATGAAGTCAACCGTTAGTGCGTCATGAGTGCGGCAATGCTGCCGTATCACGGGATGATGCACGGCGCTGGCCAGCACCATGACACGGACGGCCGTGTCGCGCTGGATCTGGCGCTGGCCAACCAGATACTGATAGGTGTTGGCTGCTTCATTGCCGATCGCTCGTGCAATTTCGTTCTGGCTGCGGGTGGCCAGGGGTGTCAGGCGCGAGAAACGCATCTTCCCCGCATTGAAGAATGTTTGCCGGACGCCACCGGAGGTCAGGGTGATCAGCAGTGTCGGTTCCGCACTGCCGATCCAGCGTGGGGCGCATCCCGCTAGTACCAGGGGGACCGACCAGATTCCGGCAAGCCGGGCCTCGGTCTGGTGCAGGATATTGAGCCAGGGAGCAAACGCTTCGGCGCGGGTGAGAGCGCAAAACAGCATCTTTTCATCGCGGCGCCCCTCGGTGGCGCGACCGAGTGAGAGCGCGACGGCTAGCGGTGTGCCGTAGAAATACTGGCTCAGCCGACGCTTGATGACCGCGCTGCGATCCCTGCCCTGGAGCCAGGGAATGTCTTCACGCTGGAAGCCTTCCTCGGTTACGTCGGCCAGCAGGTAGAACAGGCTGCCACGATGATTTCCAATCCAGTTTGCAAAGGCTTCAAGCCCGGCGGAATCCGGCAGGAACTCGGCTTCCAGTTTGACATGGCCGGTTTTCCAGGAATGAATCCTGAGCTGGTTGCCATTGAAGAAAAGAATGTACTTTTGTGCCATCAGGTTTTCATCTTGGTGATGATGTCGTAGATCGGGCCAAGTACGGCCAGCATGATCCAGCCGAGAATCAGGCCGATGATGATGGTCATCACCGGTTCGATCATGGCCTGCACTTTTTCGATCGACTCGCGCACGTCGCGGTTGTAGAAGTAGCTGACATTGCCTAATGCGGTATCGAGCGCCCCGGTATTTTCGCCAACGCGCAGCATGCGCAGCACGAGCGGCGGGAAGAGTCCGGCATTCTGGAACGCCACGGTGACATTCTGCCCTTCGGCAATCAACTCGCCGACCTCTTCCAGGCCGCGCCGGATGACGAGGTTGCCGACGATGCCTTCGGTAGTCTTGATCGAGTCAAGAATGGTGATGCCGGAGGAATACATCATGGCGAAGACGGAGGCGAAACGGGAGAGGATGATTTTCTTCAGGATCGGCCCGATCCAGGGCAGGCGCAGCTTGATGTCATCAAAACGGTAGCGCGCCGCAGGATTGTGCTGCACCAGGAAGGCAATGCCTGCGGCCGCAATGAGCGGCAGCCCCAGCACGACATACCAATAGCTCACGAAAAATTCCGAGGTGGCAATCAGTATTTTTGTCTGTAGTGGTAGTTCCTGTCCCATGTTGCGTATGAAGCTGGCCATCTTGGGAACAAGGTACATCATCATGAACAGGGTAACGGCGACTACGACGGTGCCGAGGAAGGCCGGATACATGATGAGTTTTTTGGTATGGGCTGCGAGTTCGTCCTGCCACTTGAGCGATTCGAGCAGGTTATGCAGTACCTGCGGCAGTGTGCCGCTTTCTTCGCCGGAGCGGATCAGGCTGACCATGACTTCATCGAATGTCTTTGGATGCTTGGCCAGCGCCTGGGAGAGCGTTTGCCCGCCTTCGATGCTTTCCACCATGTCGGCGATGATTTCGCGGAAGCGCGGATTTTCCAGGCTGTCGCGCAGATCCGCGAGACTTTCGACCAGCGGTACGCCGGCACGGGCAAGCTGTTCGAGATGAAAGCAGAAGGCGATCAATTCGGGGCGGCTGATTTTGGCCTGGCCCAGCAGGCTGCCTTGCTTGATCGGGGCGCCATTGACGAAGTCAAGCTCCATTCGTTTCAGGCGCATTTCGAGGTCGATCAGGTTGATTGCTTCGAGTCGCCCCAGCGTCATGCGGCCGCCCTGATCAATCGCTTTGTAGGTATAAAGCGCCATGATTGTGGAAGAGGATGCTTACATCCGCTCCGTCAGGTCGACTACGCGGCCGATCTCTTCAATCGAGGTGGAGCCGTCGCGTACACGTCGCAGGCCGTCTTCGGCGAGGGGGCGGAACCCTTTTTCCAGCGCAGCAGTCTTGATCTCGCGCAGCGCGGCGCGGCGACCGATGAGGTCGTCGAGGTCGGCATCCAGGCGCAGCAGTTCCATGATGGCGAGTCGACCGCGATAGCCCTGGTACTCGCAGTGGTCGCAACCCGCAGCGTGGTAAAGGATGGGCGCCGGCTGGCCTTTACTGACCCCCAGCAGTTTGCGTTCATGGGCTTCGGCAGGGTAGGGCTTGCGGCAGTGCGTGCACAGGCGGCGCACCAGGCGCTGGGCGACGATGCCGATGATGTTGCCGGCCATGATGTCCGGCAGCACGCCGATGTCGAGCAGGCGCGGAATGGCGCCGAGAGCCGAGCTGGTGTGCAGCGTGGAATACACCTGATGGCCGGTCATGGCGGCACGAAAGGCCATTTCGGCTGTGTCGGCATCGCGGATTTCGCCGACCAGGATGACATCCGGGTCCTGGCGCATCATCGAGCGGATGCCGTTGGCAAAGTCAAGTTTGGCTGATTCGGCAACCGAGGTCTGCCGGATCATCGCCATCGGGTATTCCACCGGGTCTTCGAGGGTCATGATGTTCACGCCCTCTTCGTTGATGTGATTGAGCACCGAGTAGAGCGTGGTGGTCTTGCCGCTGCCGGTGGGGCCGGTAACGAGGATGATGCCTTCGGGCCGCGCCACCATCAGCTTGAGTAAACCCAGCTGCTGTTCGTCAAGCCCCAGCCCATCCAGCGGCACGATGCCTTTTTGCCGGTCGAGGATGCGCAGTACGATGTTCTCGCCGTGGATGGTGGGTTGCGCGGCGACACGAAAATCGATTTCGTTGCCGCTGATGTTGAGTGAAATACGGCCATCCTGCGGGGCACGGGTCTCGGCGATATTCATGCCGCTCATGACCTTGATGCGCACAGCCATGGCTGCCCAGTAGGATTTGTGCAGGGCCCGTATCTGGCGCAGCATGCCGTCGACACGGTAACGGATGCGCAGGAAATTTGCTTCCGGTTCAAAGTGGACATCGGAGGCGCTGCGTTTGACGGCGTCAGTCAGCAGTGCATTGATCAGGCGCACTACCGGTTGGCTGTATTCGTCAAGGGAGGCGGACAGGCTGCGGTAGTCGATTTCACCGGTTTCGATTTCATGCAGGATGCCGTCGATCGAAAGTTCATGCCCGTAGTACTGGTCGATGGCACGGGCAATCTCGGATTCGCCGGCGAGCAGGGTTTCGATCTGCAGGTCGGTATGGATCAGCGCCCGCAGCTTGTCAAGGGCGACGACATCGTTGGGGTCGGCGATGGCGATCTTGAGTTGCTGCGTGCTGCGCGAATAGCTCAGGGCCAGGAGCATGTGGCGTTTTGCCAGTTCGCGCGGCACCAATTTCAAGGCTTCTGGGTCGACGATGGAGTTGGCTAGGTCAATCGAATTCTGGCCCAATGATTCGCCCAGGGCGTCACGCAGTGTGGCTTCGGAGACGAACCCCAGCGATACCAGCAACTTGCCGACCGGCTGGTTGGACGTCATTTGCTCCAGCAGGGCAATACGCAGCTGATCTTCGCTGATGATGCCTTGCGCGATCAGTATTTGCCCAATGGGACGCCGCTGGGCGGGGGGAGTGGCTATCGAGTTCATACGGCCATCATTATGCTGTATCCGTGACTGTCGGCAAACCCTGCTGCTGTGTGCCGAAGGGCGCCGAAATGCGCTGGCGTGCCGGCAATGCGATCAAGGCTGCAATGCGCGCAGGCGGGCTGCGGCCTGCGACTTGTCGAAGCTGGCCGGCCGCGTATTCGCGGCGGCGATAGCCTGGCCGTAGTACTGGATGGCAAGCCGGGTCTGATGCAGATGTTCGAGGCTGATCGCGAGGTTGTAGAGGATGTCCGGGTTGTCGGGTTCCGTATTCCAGGCGCGAAAGTACGCAGACTGCGCTTCGCCCCAGCGTTTCTGCCGGGCGTAGAGGTTGCCCAGGGCAAAATGCGGTGCGGCCAGTTCCGGCTGTTCTGCCGCCAGCGTTTTGAGGCGGGTTTCAGCGGCTACCGGATCAGCCTGTCCCCTGATGTTGATCAGTGCGGCCTGGGCTGCCGGGTCCTGCGGGTTGGCCTCCAGCACCTGTTGATAGAGCCATTCGGCCTGCTCCGCTTGTCCTTGGCTCAATGCCACGGCGGCAAGGCCGTGGAGCGCGTCGGTGTTACGGGGGTCGGATTTGAGCGCGCGTTCGTATTCAATGCGGGCAACGGCGAGGTCGCCACGATTGAACGCATCGAAGCCACGCATCAGGGACGGGTCGACGCGTAGCGGTGCACGTGTCAGGCGGACGGTTTCGTCACGGCTATCGGGGCTGGCGAGTTCGGCGTTGTGCCGCCGCCGGGTTTTCGTGGCAATGCTGTTTTGGCCGTCCTCCTTATCCTCTTGACGGTCATCCGCGCTGCTGGCGTAGGCGGGCCGGATTGCCTTGGCAGCTTGGGTCGAAGGCGCCGCCAGCACTGCGCTTGGTGGCGTCACGGCGGGCACGGGGAGACTGGGTGGCTGAGGTGGCGGTGCGTTCGTGCCGAGGACGGCGGGATGGGCCGCAAGTCCTGATTGTGGCTGTAGCTGCCACCAGAAATAGCCGCCGATGGCGATGAGGGCCAGCAGGGTTCCGCCGCCTGCAGCCAGGGCAAAGTTTTTTCGGGGAGCAGGTACGGGCTGCTTTGCAGTAAAAACATTTTGCACCGTTGCTTGATCCTGCTTGGCGGCGGGTCGTGGCGGAGCGGCAGCAGGGTCTTTCGCAGTCTGGCCCTGTGCCGCAGGTGCTGGTGCGTCACGAACAACGGGCGATGTCCGGGTTGTCCTCCGGGCGGCCTGCTGCCGGGCAGCAGCGAGGAAGTCGGCGTCGAGCTGTTCCAGGTGCGCAGACAGGTCGGGCAATGCGCTGGCGGCAACTGGCGTGTGTTCTGGTGCATCGTGAATCGGAAGTTCAGGGGCGGGTTTGGCGGCGGCAGGTTCTGCTTCGGCCATGGGCTGGGTGGACAAGGGTTCCAGCATGAGGCCGCTTGCCTCTTTAGGTTCTTCTGCAGCCACGCTGATCCCGGGTGCGGCGCCTTGCCGCTTGGCCAGTTCAGCTTTCTTGAGCGCATCCATGAGCAGACTCATGGCGCATGCGCTCCCTGAGCGCCAATCTGTTTCTGCTCCGGGCCGGGGTTGTTGGCGAAGAACTCCCGGTTCGGCAGTTGCTTGCGGAAATCGCGATAGTCGCCATTGATGCTGGGGTCACGGATGACGGTTGGCTTGATAAAGATGACCAGTTCGGTTTTTTTGGTGAGATCCTTGCGCGAGGTAAAAAATGCGCCAATACCCGGCAGTTTCGAAAGACCCGGAACGGCGTCGGTAGTGTTGTTGAGTTCGTCGGACATCAGTCCGCCCATGACGGCGATCTCGCCATCCGTCAGTCGCAGCATGGACTCCATTTCACGGGTCTGAATCTGGGGGATGAGACTCTCGATGGTGAGTGACGGATTTGGATCTTTTATGTCTCCCGTGTGCCTCGAAATGGTCGGGCGCACGTTGAGCAAAATGTTGCCGTTCTCGCTGATCTGGGGGGTGACACTCATGACCAGGCCGACCGAAACGGAGTTCGGCGTGGTCGTAACCGTGGTCAGGGAGGGACCGCTGGCCGATGTGGTGGTATCTGCCTTGACCGTGAAATAAACAATGTTGTCGACAACCTTGAGCATCGCCGTTTGATTATTGAGCACGCTGATTTTGGGGCTCGAAAGGACCTTGACGTTGCCAAAGTTTTCCAGCAATTGCAGGGTTGCGGATATGCCCAGGCCGGGGGCGACGTAATTCAGCAAAAAGGCGGCGCCGGTGGTGCCCAGTGTCGGCCCGCTTGGATTCTGTATTGCGGAGAAGCCGGCGGTTCCCGGGTTGCGCAAGGTACGCAGGCTCTGCCAGTTGATGCCCTGGGTGTAGTTGTCATTGAGGCTGACTTCGGCGATGGTGGCTTCGATCATGACCTGGCGTCGGGCGCTCGTGAGCACCAGGTCGAGATATTCCTGAACTTTCTCATGTTGCCTGGACGTGGCGCGGACGACAACGACACCGGCTTCCGGGTTCACGATGATCGAAGCGGCTTCGCGGAAGGTTGTGCGTTTGACCACCGTAGTGCCTTGCTGCTGCAGGTGGGCCGGATTGGGGCTTCCTGCCAGAGAAGATGTCGCATTGCTGTTCTTGTTCGCTGGCGCTTGGGCGCCGGTGCCTGTGGTGGACTGTTCGTCGCTGTGTTCTGTGATCGTCTCGCTGGAACCCTCGGGCAGGATTTTGTCGGTTTCGCGCAGAATATCCTTCAAATTCTTTTCCAGCGACTGCCAGAAATTGTTTTGGGCCGAACTTTTTACCGACGTGTTGGAGCTGTTTCCGGCGCTGCCCGTTGTGGCGCTACTACCGGTTGCGCCGGTGCTGGTCGATGCGATCTGTGTGTTGATGGAAACCGTGCCGCTCACGTCACGCGACATGTTGACGTAGTCCACCTTGTACGTCCGCAAGAACGGCGAGTCGGGCATCACGATCAGGTTCGGGCCATCCAGTTCCCAGCGCATGTCGACCTGTTTGGCGATACGGGTCAGGATTTGTTGCAAGGTCTGGTCGATGGCGTTGAGCGTGACGACGCCATTGATGCCGGGGTGCACGTCGATATTCAGTTTTGCATCGCGCGACAGGGCGAAAAGCAGGTCTTGCACCGGAATATTGCGCACCGAAACCGAGTATGACTCGGCCTTTGCCGCCGCTTTGGGGCGCGCCAGCATGGCGGTTGAAACGACGGGAGCCGGAATGTCTTTTTCGTCTGCCGCCAGGGGTGCGGTTTCGGCGTGCAGATGCCCGGACGCCGGCGTTGGCGGCTGGACGCTGCTGCATGCGGTCAGGGCGAGGCCGGTAATGAGGCTGGCAACGTGTTTCCCAACCCGGATAGCAGGGAATGCCGACTTTCGCTTCAAGAATGGCAGGCGCACGTTATTTTCCGATCATCTGACGTCAATAAGTATAGGATTAGCATAACACGTTAAGTTTACGACGCAACTTGATGATTTCTTTAATGCACATATCGAATTCACCCTGCTTCAGCGCAGTCGGGAAACTTGACGTGGATAAGGTTTGTTTGCCCGCAGTGCCATGGGTAAGCCTGCTATAGCAGACTTGGCGGCGGCTTCTGTTGGATATTCTCCATAAACAATGCCATAGCGGATCTTGCCGCTAAGTGCAGATTGATAGATGTGTATGTCGTTCATGTCAAGGGTACTCGCCGTCACTTTTTTCAAAAAAGCCGCTATTTCTTGTGGCCGGTCGGCATCCGCGGCGAACAACTGGATAAGCCAGTGGTTATCGGGTGCCTGCTCAAGCCAGAGCCGCCCTGCTTCGAGTCGTGATTGGACAGGCGGCGAAAGCTGAGAGGTGGGGATCTGTGGCGTGGGCGGCAGCAGGCTGGCCGGTTCAGAAGCAACACCCGGAATATTGTTGGTTGCTGTTGAAGCCGGTGCCACTGCCGGGACAATTGCGTGCGTTGGATGGGGTGGAGCTGGTGTCGTCGATGGGGCAAGCAGCAGCCAGGCAGCACCGATGAGCGCACCGAGGCTCAGGATTCCGGCGCCGATGACGGCCGGTTCCCTGCGCAGTGTCTTGTCTGCATACGTGGCCTTGCTGAAGTCGCAATCCTTGATGGCGGCGCGGGCTTCCTTCGCCCCGATCTGGTGGCTGCCAGCGGAAAAGGCAGCGAGCAAGGCTTTGTCAGCAAGGATGTTGATGCGGCGGGTGAGCCCGCGCGAGGAGCGTTCGATCAGCTTGATGGCGGCGGCCGAAAATACGCTGGGGCCGCGATAGCCGGCGGCGCGCATGCGGAAGTCGAGGTAGCTGGCGATGTCGTTGCGTACCAGGGGCTCCAGGTTAAAGTTGTGAGTGATGCGCTCCTTGAGCTGGCGCATATCGGGACGGGCGAGGATGTCATTCAATTCGGGTTGGCCGAAGAGCGCCAGTTGCAACAATTTGTGGTGGTTGGTTTCGAGATTCGAGAGCAGGCGTATTTCTTCCAGGGTTTCAGCAGGCATGGCGTGGGCCTCGTCAATCAGCACCACGACTTGTCGGCCTTCGCCGAAAGACATGATCAGATGGTTTTGCAAGGCGCGCAGTACGGCGGAAGGGCGGGCATTGGCCGGGATGTCGAGATGCAATTCGTCGGCAATGGCATAAAGGATGTCTTCGCGCGAGAGCGACGGATTGGCCAGATAAATGAGCGTCACGTTTGCTGGCAGGCGCTCCATCAGCACCCGGCACAGCATGGTCTTGCCGCTGCCTACCTCACCGCTGATCTTGACGATACCTTCATCGTGGGCGATGGCGTAGACCAGCGCGTCCAGCGTTGCCCCGCGGTTGGCGCCATCGAAGAAAAAGTCGGTATGCGGGGTGATGCGGAAGGGGGGCTCGGTCAGACCAAAGTGTTCCAGGTACATGGTGTCGGTTCGGACTCCAGCTATTTCGAGGATGGGCGCCTGTTACGGCCCAGTGCATCGATGCGGTTGTAGAGTGTGGTGCGGTTGATTCCCAGCAGGCGGGCGACCTGGCTCAGGTTGTCGTGCGCAAGTTGGCGGGCGGCCTCGATGTAGGCTTCTTCCCAGCGTCGCAACGTAGCATCGAGATTGAAATCGGAACGGCTTTGCAGTTCGTGGAGTGCGTGAGCGATCAATTCGGCGCTGCTGGAAAAAGTCGGCGCTGGCGAGGCGGCGAGCGGGGCGGAAGCGCCCGCGACATCGAGTTCGTCTTCGAGCTCGCTCGGGCTGACCGTTCGGCCTGAGTATTTGGTGATGAGGCGAATGGCGATATTGCGCAATTCGCGTACATTGCCGGGGAAGGCGTAGGCCAGCAAGCGCTCGGCAGACTTTGCTTCAAGCCGGAAGGGCGGCACGCCGGCTTGCGCACCATACACAGCGCTGAAGTGCTCGAGCAGGCGGATTCGGTCATCACCCAGCTCGCGCAAGGGGGGTACGGTGATAGTGAATACTGACAGCCGATGGTAGAGGTCGGCGCGGAAGCGGCCTTCATGCACCTCTTTTTTCAGGTCGCGATTGGTCGCCGCAATGATGCGGGCGGAGGAATGGCGGGATTGGGTCTCGCCGATGCGCTGAAATTCGCCATTTTCCAGTACCCGCAACAGTTTGGGTTGCAGATCGAGCGGCAATTCGCCGACTTCATCGAGGAAGAGCGTGCCTTCGCCGGCATCTTCAAAATATCCGGCACGCGCGCCGGTCGCACCAGTAAATGCGCCCTTGCCGTGCCCGAACAGCGTGGCTTCGACCAGATTGGGAGAAATGGCGGCGCAATTCAAGGTCAGGCACGGCTTGTCGCGACGATCCGAAAGGCGATGCAGCGCCAGGGCGGCAAGCTCCTTGCCGCTGCCCGATTCGCCTTCGATCAGCACAGGGAACGGCGAGCGCGCGAACTGGCGTAATTGCGTCCGCAGGTTTTGCAGTGGCGGGCTGTTACCGATCAGCCCATCGGCGACCACGGTCGAAGTGTCGCTGAATGCCAGTACGCGCCGGATCAGCTGGCGCAGGCTCTCGGGATCGGCCGGCTTGGAGACAAACTCGGTGGCTCCCAATGCCCGCGCATGGCGGGCATTGGCTTCCTCGCTCTGTCCCGAAAGCACGACGATGCGCGTGCCGGGAGCGTGAGCGAGGATATCGGCGATCAGGGCGAACCCCTCGTCCGGTCGGTGTGGCGCAGGCGGCAGCCCAAGATCGATCAGGGCCAGTACCGGGGCGACTTTTTCCTGCCGCAGCAGGCTGATGGCTTCTCTGCGTGTCGCCGCAGTGGCGACGACATAGTCGCGGCTGAGGAAATAACCCAGCGTTTCAGTGATCAACGGGTCGTCGTCGACAATCAGCAGGGCGGCTTTGCTTTCGGTTGCGTTCACGGGAAGGTTGGTCGTCGCTCTAGGTTAAATAGCCGGCTTCATCATAGAGGCAAAGTCAAGCCGCTCAACGGAACGAGTAAGCGGCATTTCCCCTGTTCTTCTGCGTGCTTCGGACGCTGGCAGGTCTATCGGTTCTGTTACAATGGCGCGCTGCAAAATCTCCGCTTGTTCGGTTTGAAAATGCCCCAGGAATCCCTTGTCGAAATTCGCAACCTGAACTTTTCCTACGATAGCCGCCCAATTCTGAGCGGGATCAACATGACGATCCCGCGTGGCAAGGTTGTGGCTGTCATGGGCAGTTCCGGATGCGGCAAGACCACGACTTTGCGCTTGATTGGCGGTCAGCTGAAGCCGACGTCCGGCGAAGTCCGTGTCGGTGGGCAGGTGGTGCATCAGCTCGATGCCAGCAAGCTTTATGCGCTGCGTCGGCGCATGGGCATGCTGTTTCAGTTCGGCGCGTTGTTTACCGATATGTCGGTGTACGACAACATTGCCTTTCAGATGCGCGAGCATACCGATCTGCCCGAAACGATGATTCGCGACCTGGTGTTGATGAAGTTGCATGCCGTGGGCTTGCGTGGCGCCCATAATCTGATGCCGTCCGAACTGTCCGGTGGCATGGCGCGGCGCGTGGCGCTGGCGCGGGCGATTGCGCTTGATCCCATGTTGATCATGTATGACGAGCCTTTCGCCGGTCTCGACCCGATTTCCCTGTCGATTGTGGGCGAGTTGATCCGCAAGCTGAACGATGCACTGGGCGCGAGCTCCATCGTGGTAACCCATGATGTGCATGAATCCCTCAAGATTGTCGATTACGTCTATTTCGTCTCCGAGGGAAAGATCGTCGCCGAAGGCACGGCCGAAGAAATGAAGAACTCAACGGCGCCCTATGTACACCAGTTTGTCTGGGGCGAGGCTGATGGCCCGGTGCCATTCCATTACCCATCCCGTACTACCTATGGCGAGGAATTGCTGGAACGCGAGGTGAAGCGTGGATAACGCGCTACTACGATTTTTGCAGTACCTGGGTAACCAGGTTACCCGTCGTATCTGGCGTCTTGGTTTTGCCAGCCGTTTTTTCCTGGCGATATTTCTCCAGTCTGGCACGGCCTTTCGGCGACTGAATCTGACGCTGAGGGAGATTTATTTCACTGGTGTCCTGTCGCTGATCATCATCCTGGTTTCCGGTTTGTTTGTTGGCATGGTGCTCGGTTTGCAGGGGTACGATACTCTGCAGCGCTATGGTTCGACGGAAGCGCTCGGCATTCTTGTTGCGCTGTCTCTGGTGCGCGAACTGGGCCCGGTTGTCGCCGCCCTGTTGTTCGCCAGCCGGGCCGGTTCGGCGATCACGGCGGAAATCGGACTGATGAAAGCGACTGAACAGCTATCAGCCATGGAGATGATGGCGGTTGATCCGATCGCCCGTGTCGTGGCGCCGCGCTTCTGGGGCGGAGTGGTATCGATGCCGCTGCTGGCGGCGCTGTTCTCCGCGATGGGCATTTTCGGCGGCTATTTGGTCGGGGTGCAGTTGATTGGTGTTGATGAGGGTTCATTCTGGTCGCAGATGCAGGCATCCGTGGATTTCCGCCAAGACATCCTGAATGGGGTAATCAAGAGTTTTGTCTTCGGTATCATCGTCAGCTGGGTCGCCGTATTCGAAGGTTACGATGCCGATCCGACCGCCGAGGGGGTTTCCGGCGCAACCACGCGCACTGTCGTTACGTCGTCGCTGGCCATTCTGGCTGCCGACTTTATTCTTACCGCTTTCATGTTTAGAGGGGCATGACATGAGTCGTACCACCATAGATATCTGGGTTGGTTTTTTCGTTGCCATTGGCCTGGCGTCGCTGCTGTTTCTTGCGCTCAAGGTGGGCAATCTGGCATCGGCCAGTAGTGGAGAAACGTATACCCTTCAGGCCCGGTTCGACAACATCGGTGGATTAAAGGTGCGCGCCCCGGTGAAAAGTGCAGGCGTCGTCGTCGGCCGTGTTTCTGGTATCAGCTTTGACCCGGTCAATTATGTTGCCCTGGTCACCATGCAGGTGGAGGCACAGTATAAATTCCCCATCGACACCTTTGCCACGATCAATACCTCAGGTCTGCTGGGCGAGCAGTACGTCGGTTTCGAGGTTGGCGGCGATGAAAATATGCTAAAGTCTGGCGACACCATAAAGAAGACACAATCGGCTGTCGTGCTCGAGAAATTGATCAGTCAGTTCATGTTCAACAAGGCGGCCGAAGATGGCGCCACTACAGCCACTAAAAAGTAGTAAGTAGTTCTCCGATCTCCATATCGTTAATGGAACGAACAAATGCAAACATCATCTGCTGCTAAAACGAAACTGTTGGTTCTGATTGTTGCCGCCGGTCTGTTGGGTGGTTGTGCCACTTCAGGCAATCCGAAAGACCCGGTCGAGGGCTTCAATCGCGCCATGTTCGCCTTCAACGAAGGTCTTGACAAGGTTATCATCAAGCCCGTCGCTACCGGCTATGATGCCGTGCTGCCCGCCCCTGTGCAGACCGGGGTGACCAATTTCTTCGGCAATATTGCGGACCTCTTCATCGGTATCAATAACGTTCTGCAGGGCAAGGTAGCTGCAGGATTCGGCGATTTTGGCCGGGTGGCGATCAATACCACGGTCGGTATTCTCGGCGTGATTGACGTCGCGACGGATGTCGGGCTGGAGAAACACGAAGAGGACTTTGGGCAGACCTTTGGTCGTTGGGGGGCTGGCAGCGGTGCGTATATCGTGCTGCCGTTGTTTGGTTCGCGTGATGTGCGTGATACCGCTGGTTTGGTGCTTGATGTTGCGGCCGATCCGGTGGCGAATCATGGTCATGTGCCTACGCGCAATACGGCACTGGCGTTGCGACTGGTTAATGATCGGGCGAATTTGTTGCCTGCGGACAAGGTGATTGAGGAGGCCTCGCTGGACAAGTATTCTTATGTCCGCGACGCCTATCTGCAGCGTCGACGTAGCCTGATTTACGATGGCAACGCGCCGCGTGAGCTGGAACTCGACTCTGATTTGCCGGAGCAGCATCCGGTCGTCGCCATAAAGGAATCGCCGGCACATGCCGAGGCCGCAATGACCGCTCCGGTAATTGTTGCCCAACAGAATCCGGCTCAAGCCGAGTAGTCTTTTTCTGCGGAGCTGTCTGTCGGAAACTAAAAAATTCAGGACTGTATGATGAAATCTTTGTTTGCGTTTATTGGTGCTCTGCTCTTGGCTACCGCTGTTTCGGCTCAGGAAGTTGCGCCTGATGTATTGATCAAGTCGGTGAGCAATGACGTTCTGGAGATCGTCCGCAAGGACAAGGATATCCGCAACGGTGACACCAGGAAGGCCGTGGAACTGGTTGAAATCAAGGTCTTGCCGCATTTCAATTTTGTTCATATGACGCAGCTGGCGATGGGGCGGGAATGGCGCAAAGCCAGTGCCGAACAGCAAAAGGTGCTGGTTGGTGAATTTCATACCTTGCTGGTGCGCACTTACTCCAAGGCACTGACCGAATACAAAAACCAGACCATAGATTACAAACCATTTACCATGAAGCCTGGCGATACCGATGCCAAGGTACGCACTGAAATCAAGCAACCTTCTGGCGGCAAGCCGATCCAGCTCGATTACTACCTGGAGAAGCTTGGGACAGCGTGGAAGGTCTACGATATTGAAGTGGGCGGCATCAGTCTTGTCACCAACTATCGGGACTTTTTTGCTTCCGAAATTCGCAATGGCGGCATCGATGGCCTGATCAAGACACTGCAAACCAAGAACAAGTCCGGCGAGCCAGTATCGGTTAAAAAATGATTCGTGTCGCCGATAATCGTGTCGAGGTGTCGGGGCCGCTGACCATGTCAAGTGGTGCAGCCTTGCTTGTCGAAGGCAAGGAAGCCTTGGCTGCTGTTGCTGCCGACGTTGCCGAATTTGATCTGGGCGCTGTCAGCGAGATGGATTCTTCCGGTCTTGCGGTGATATTTGGCTGGATGCGTGCGGCACGCGCTGCCGGAAAGTCGTTTCGAATTGTGAATTCCCCGGAAAGTCTTTTGAGTCTCGCCGCCGTCTACGGCGTCGCCGAGTTTCTCCCGCAGCGCTGACCCCACCCGGCGTGGGGTTCTGACATGACGGCTGCGATCCGCATCGAGCAGGTCTCCAAGCGTTTTGGCGCGACGCAGGCGCTGGATCGGGTTGATCTTGAGATTGGACAAGGAGAGTTTTTTGGTCTGCTGGGGCCCAACGGCGCGGGCAAGACCACCCTGATTTCTGCCCTGGCCGGCCTGGTGAAGGCGGATTCCGGTCGGCTTGCCGTGATGGGTTGCGACGTGCAAAACGATTATGGTGCTGCGCGCCGTCAGCTTGGTGTAGTACCCCAGGAGCTGGTGTTCGATCCATTTTTCACGGTGCGCGAGACCCTGCAGATGCAGGCCGGCTACTTCGGCATCGCCCGGGGCCAGGCCCGCGATGCCTGGATCGACGAAATTCTCGACAATCTCGATCTCACCTCAAAAGCCAATGCCAACATGCGTACCCTGTCCGGCGGCATGAAGCGGCGTGTTCTGGTGGCTCAGGCGCTGGTGCATCGGCCCCCGGTGATCGTGCTTGATGAACCGACAGCGGGGGTCGATGTCGGTTTGCGGCAGGCCTTGTGGCGCTTCATCCGGCGCCTGAATGAAGAAGGTCACACCATCGTTCTCACCACGCACTACCTTGAAGAAGCCGAAAGCATGTGCACACGCATTGCCATGCTCAAGGCTGGCCGCATCGTCGCGCTTGACACCACCCGCAATCTGCTGAGTCGTCCTGCGGTACGGATGCTGCGCGTACGCACGGACGCGTGTCTGCCTGCCGATCTGGGCGCCGGGCCGATGCAGGAGGACGGCTGGTGGATATTCCGGTTTGAAAACTTTTCGGAAATCGAGACACGGCTGGCGCGGATCCGGGCCGCTGGTTGCACGATTGTCGATCTCGAGATTGGCAAGCCCGACCTGGAAGATGTATTTCTCAAGGTCATGCAGGAGCAGGAGCACTGAGATGGGCGGCGGCTTTGCGACCTTGTTGTACAAGGAGGTGCTGCGCTTCTGGAAAGTCGGCGCGCAAACCGTGGCTGCTCCGGTGCTGACGGCTCTGCTCTACATGCTGATTTTTTCTCACGTGCTCGAAGATCACATCAAGGTACACGACATTCCCTACACGGCGTTTCTGGTTCCCGGCCTGGTAATGATGTCGATGCTGCAGAATGCTTTTGCCAACTCGTCGTCTTCGCTGATCCAGGCGCGCGTCATGGGCAGCATCGTTTTCATCCTGCTGCCGCCGATTTCGCCGCGCGAATTTTTCGCTGCCCATGTGCTGGCTTCGGTAATACGCGGCCTGGTGGTCGGAGCCGGGGTCTTGCTGGCCACCCTGTGGTTTGTGCCGCTGACGTTTGCCGAACCGCTATGGATATTGGCCTTTGCCCTGACGGGCGCAGGGATCATGGGTGGCCTGGGCATGATTGCCGGCATGTGGGCGGACAAGTTCGACCAGCTCGCCGCATTTCAGAATTTCCTGATCATGCCGCTGACCTTTCTCTCCGGTGTGTTCTATTCGATTGCCTCGCTGCCGACTTTTTGGCAGCAGGTGTCGTACTGGAACCCGGTTTTCTACATGATTGATGGGTTTCGCTACGGATTTTTCGGCGTATCCGACAGTTCGCCGTGGTTGAGTTTTGCTGTTGCCCTCGGCTGCTTGCTGATTGTGAGTGGCATTACCCTGAATTTATTGGAGCGCGGTTATAAACTGCGCGACTAAGAGAATCCCGGAGAACCCCATGCTTGACCCGAAACAAATTGAAACCTGGATTACCGCCGGACTGCCCTGCGTGCATCTCGCCATCGACGGCGACGGCCAGCATTTTTCCGCTGTGATCGTCAGTCAGGAGTTTGCCGGTCTGAATCGCGTCAAGCGGCAGCAACGGGTGAATGCCATCCTCAAGCCGCATTTCGATACCGGCGTGCTGCACGCGCTGTCGATGCAGACACTGACGCCGGAGGAATGGGGCGCCAATGGATAAGCTGCAGATTACCGGGGGTGTTGCGCTCAGCGGCGAGATTGCCATTTCCGGGGCAAAGAATGCCGCGCTGCCACTTTTGTGCGCCGCGCTGCTGACGCGCGAGCCGGTGACATTCACCCATGTGCCGCACCTGAATGACATCGGCACCATGCTCAGGCTGCTGGAACAAATGGGCGTGAAGGTGACGCGCGAGGCCGGAAAACTCGGTGCTGGCGATACGGTGACGCTGGATGCAGCGGCGCTCGACAACCTCGTTGCGCCTTATGAAATGGTCAAGACCATGCGCGCTGCGATTCTTGTGCTCGGCCCGCTGGTGGCACGGGCGGGCGAGGCGAAGGTATCGTTGCCCGGCGGTTGTGCGATCGGCGCCCGGCCGGTGGATCAGCACATCAAGGGCCTGACGTCGATGGGCGCCGAGATTGCCGTCGAGCATGGCTATGTGCATGCCCAGGCCAGGCGTCTCAAGGGCGCGCGCCTGTTCACCGACATGGTGACGGTGACCGGCACGGAAAACCTGATGATGGCCGCCTGCCTCGCCGAGGGCGAAACCGTCATTGAAAACGCCGCGCGCGAACCCGAGGTGGTCGATCTGGCCACCTGCCTGAATGCCATGGGTGCGCGGGTTTCCGGCGCCGGCAGCGATGTCATTCGCATCCAGGGCGTCGCCGCCCTGCATGGCGCCACGCATCGCGTGATGCCCGACCGCATCGAAACCGGAACCTACCTGTGCGCGGCGGCGGCCACGGGTGGCGAGGTGCGCCTGACCGGCACCTCATCGGCCTATCTCGATGCGGTGATCGACAAGCTGATGGACAGCGGTTGCGAGATCATCAGCGAGCGCGATGCCATCCGGCTCAAAGCCCCGCCACGATTGACCGCCGTCAGCATCCGCACGGCGCCCTATCCGGCCTTTCCGACCGACATGCAGGCGCAATTCATGGCGATCAATGCAGTAGCCGAGGGTACTGCAGTGATCCGCGAAACCATTTTTGAGAACCGTTTCATGCATGCGGTTGAACTGATCCGCCTCGGTGCCGACATCAAGATCGACGGCAACACCGCCTTCGTCAAAGGCGTCACCGAGCTGCAAGGCGCGACGGTAATGGCCACCGATTTGCGTGCCTCGGCGAGCCTGGTGATTGCGGGCCTGGTGGCGCAGGGCGAGACGCTGATCGAACGGATTTATCATCTTGATCGTGGCTACGAAGCGCTGGATCAGAAACTCACTGCGCTGGGCGCACGGGTGCAGCGGGTAAAATGACGCCATGAGTACCGCCGACATGATTACGATCGCGCTTTCCAAAGGCCGCATCTTCGAGGAAACCCTGCCGCTCTTGGCGGCGGCGGGTATTGTGCCGGCTGAAAATCCGGAGCAGTCGCGCAAGCTCATCATCGGTACCAACCGCGAGGATGTGCGGGTTGTCATCGTGCGTGCTTCCGATGTACCCACCTACGTGCAGTATGGTGCGGCCGATATTGGCATCGCGGGCAAGGATGTCCTGCTCGAACACGGCGGAGCGGGGCTGTACCAGCCGCTCGATCTTGCCATTGCCAAGTGCCGCATGTCGGTCGCCGTACCCGAAGGATTTGACTACGTCGCTGCCGTGCGACGCGGCGCGCGCTTGCGTGTGGCGACGAAATATCTCACCACCGCACGTGAGCATTTTGCCGCCAAGGGCGTGCATGTCGATCTGGTCAAACTCTATGGCTCGATGGAATTGGCGCCGCTGGTCGGGTTGGCCGATGCCATCGTCGACCTGGTGTCCAGCGGCGCTACTTTGCGCGCCAACCGGCTGGCCGAAGTGGAAGAAATCATGCAGATTTCATCGCGCTTGATCGTCAATCAGGCGGCCTTGAAAATGAAGCGCGATCTCTTGCAGCCGCTGATCGATGCCTTTGCCGGTGCGGTGAACCCATGATGCGACGGTTAGCTACGAGTTCGCCGGACTTTATCGCCACGCTCGACGCGTTGCTGGCTTTCGATCACGCCACGGACGAAGGCATCGAACGCACGGTAGCGGAGATTCTCGCCCGGGTTCGCGTCGAGGGGGATGCGGCCGTACTGGACTGCACGCGCCGCTTCGATGGCCTCGATGCGGTCAGGATGGCCGAGCTCGAGTTGTCCCAGGCCGAGCTTGCCGCTGCACTTGACAGCCTGCCTGCGGCGCAGCGTCAGGCGCTGGAAGCTGCTGCCGCACGTGTTCGCAGTTACCACCAGCGGCAAAAGATGGAGTCGTGGAGTTATACCGAAGCCGACGGTACGCGCCTGGGGCAAAAAATAACGCCACTGGATCGTGTCGGCCTGTATGTGCCGGGTGGCAAGGCGGCCTATCCCAGTTCCGTACTGATGAATGCGCTGCCAGCGAAAGTCGCGGGCGTGACCGAACTCATCATGGTGGTGCCGACGCCGCGTGGCGAAAAGAATGCGCTGGTGCTGGCCGCCGCTTGTCTCGTTGGCGTCGATCGCGTGTTCACCATTGGCGGCGCGCAGGCTGTCGCCGCCCTGGCCTACGGGACGCAAACCATTCCACAGGTCGACAAGATCGTCGGCCCCGGCAATGCCTATGTCGCCGCCGCCAAGCGGCGCGTGTTCGGCACGGTCGGCATCGACATGATTGCCGGGCCGTCCGAGGTGCTGGTGATTGCCGATGCGTCGGCGAATCCGGACTGGGTGGCGATGGATTTGTTCGCCCAGGCCGAGCACGACGAACTGGCGCAATCCATCCTGCTTTGTCCCGATGCGGCTTTCATCGACCGTGTCGCTGCCAGTATTGAAAAACTACTGCCTGCCATGCCGCGTCGCGCAGTGATCGAAGCCTCGCTCAAGGGGCGCGGCGCGCTGATCCAGGTGGCCGACCTGGATGAAGCCTGCGCCATTGCCAACCGCATCGCGCCGGAACACCTCGAACTGGCGGTCGCCGAACCGCAGCCGCTGGTTGACAAAATCCGGCATGCGGGTGCGATTTTCATCGGCCATTACACCTCGGAATCGCTGGGCGACTACTGCGCCGGGCCGAATCACGTGCTGCCCACCTCGCGCAGCGCGCGCTTCTCCTCGCCGCTTGGCGTCTATGACTTCCAGAAACGCAGCAGTCTGATCGAGGTTTCGGCGGCCGGAGCACAGACACTGGGGCCGATTGCCGCCACGCTGGCACATGGCGAGGGGCTCACCGCCCACGCCCGCGCCGCAGAACTGCGCATCACGCAGCGTTAATGTCCGGCACCGTCGAGGGCACCGGAGAGTTACACATGATCATTGCCTGAACATGTTCCGCTTCTTCCTCCTCGCTACCGTGTTGGCGGCCCTGGCTGCGTCGGCGGTCGCACCCTTCGATCGCGCCACCTGGTGGGCCGAGGTGATGCCGGTTCTGATCGCGGTACCCATCCTGGTCGCCACGGGCCGGCAGTTTCCGCTGACGCCACTGAGCTGTTATCTCATCGCCTTTTTCGCGCTGATCCTGATTCTCGGCGGCGCCTATACCTACGCCCGGGTGCCGTTCGGTTTTTGGTTGCAGGAGGTCTTCGGCTTCACACGCAATCCTTACGACCGTATCGGACATTTTTTTCAGGGCGTTACGCCGGCCATTCTGGGGCGGGAACTGTTGTTGCGCACCTCGCCGCTAAGGCCGGGGAAATGGCTCTTTTCTCTGCTGCTGCTGGCCTGCCTGGGCATCAGCGCCAGCTATGAGCTGATCGAATGGGCTGCGGCGCTATTCTGGGCAGACGGTTCGGTAGCTTTTCTTGGCACCCAGGGTGATCCATGGGATGCCCAGTGGGACATGTTCCTGGCCTTGGTTGGCGCGACGAGCGCCCTGCTGCTGCTCGGCCGCCTGCATGACCGTCAGTTGAATGAAATAAAGGGCGGCGGTTTCAATGTCCAAGTGTAAAAAGTGAAGCGTGATGATGTCTGAAGTAAAAATCCTCAGCACGGTTTAGCGTTCGTCGAGTATTTCCTGCAGCGCAGCAACCAGTGCCGCGCACTGTTCATCCGTGCCGACCGTAATCCGCAGGAATTGTTCGATGCGCGGCAGCCTGAAATGGCGCACCACGATGCCGCGTTGGCGTAGCGCCAGCGCCGACTTTTCGGCGTCGTGCTGCGGGTGGCGAACAAAGATGAAATTGGCGGCGGAGGGCAATACCTCGAAGCCCAGCGCGACCAGTTCGCTCGCCAGTTGCTCGCGTGAGTCGATCACCGCCTGGCGGGTTTGCTCGAAGTAGTCGTGGTCTGCAAAGGCCGCGATGGCGCCGGCGCTGGCAAGGCGATCCAGCGGGTAGGAGTTGAAGCTGTTTTTTACCCGCTCCAGTGCCTCGATCAGGTCGGCATGGCCGACGGCGAAGCCGACCCGCAGGCCGGCCAGCGAGCGCGACTTCGACAGCGTCTGCACCACCAGCAGGTTGGGGTAACGGCGGGTCAGCGGAATCGCGCTTGCGCCGCCGAAGTCGATATAGGCTTCGTCGATGACGACGACCGAATCGGGGTTGGCGGCGAGCAGTTGTTCGATCTCGGCCAGCGCCAGCGCCATGCCCGTGGGCGCATTCGGATTGGGGAAGATGATGCCGCCGTTGGGACGGGCATAGTCGGCAACGCGAATCGAAAAATCGTCCGCCAGCGGCACGGTTTCGAACGCCACCTGATACAGCCCGCAATACACCGGATAAAAGCTATAGGTGATATCGGGAAACAGCACCGGGCGGGCATGTTTCAGCAGGCCGAGAAAGACATGCGCCAGGATTTCGTCGGAGCCGTTGCCGACGAAGACATTGCCGGCATTGACGTCGTGATAGCTGGCAATGGCGGCTTTCAGCGCCTCGGCATTGGGGTCGGGATAGAGGCGCAGCGTGTCGTTCACTGCCGCATGAATCGCTTGCAGCGCACGCGGGCTGGGACCGTAGGGGTTTTCGTTGGTGTTGAGTTTAACGAGGTTGGCGAGCTTGGGTTGCTCACCGGGAACGTAGGGCGTGAGTTCCCTGACGACATCGCTCCAGAAACGGCTCATGGCAAGGTGAATTGGGATGAACGAAAAGTTCGGCGATGGTATCATGCGAGCCTTGTTCAACTGCGAGTCACAGACTGCCATGCGGCAAGCCGACGTCTCCCGCAACACCCTCGAAACCCGTATTCGTGTGGCATTGAATCTCGATGGCACGGGCGTGGCAAAACTGTCCACCGGCGTCGGGTTTTTCGACCACATGCTGGATCAGATTGCTCGTCATGGCCTGATCGACCTGACGGTCGAAGCGGTGGGCGATCTGCATATCGACGCCCATCACACCGTGGAAGATGTCGGCATCACGTTGGGCCAGGCGCTAGCCCAGGCGCTGGGCGACAAGAAAGGCCTGCGCCGCTACGGCCACGCCTATGTGCCGCTCGACGAGGCCTTGTCGCGGGTGGTGGTCGATCTTTCCGGGCGGCCTGGGTTGGTATTCAACGTGTCGTTCACCCGCGCTGCGATTGGCGAGTTCGATGTTGACCTGATCCACGAGTTTTTTCAGGGCCTGGTGAATCACGCGGGCATCACGTTGCACATTGATGCACTGCGTGGTGACAATTCCCACCATCAGGCCGAGACGGTATTCAAGGCCTTTGCCCGTGCCTTGCGCATGGCTTGTGAAGTCGATGCGCGAGCCGTCAATGCCATTCCTTCGACCAAGGGCGCACTCTGATCCCTGTCCGACCATGACTACCGTGGCTGTTGTCGATTACGGCATGGGCAATCTGCGCTCCGTGGCCAAGGCGCTCGAGCATGTTGCGCCGGATGCCGAGGTGCGGGTTACCGCCAATGCCGCCGAGATTGCTGCGGCCGAGCGTGTGGTGGTGCCAGGGCAGGGTGCGATGCCGGATTGCATGCGGGCACTGTCGGAGCGCGGGTTGCGCGAGGCGATCGTGCGCGCGGCACGCGAAAAACCCTTTCTCGGCATCTGTGTCGGTTTGCAAATGTTGTTTGGACACGCAGAAGAAGGCAATGTAACGGGCCTCGATGTTTTCCCCGGGCGTGTGCCGCGTTTTCCGTCGGAGTGCATGCACGCGGCCGATGGTTCGCGCCTGAAAGTGCCGCACATGGGCTGGAACCAGGTGCGGCAGGTGAACCCGCATCCGCTCTGGAACGGCATTGCCGATGCCACGCGATTTTATTTCGTGCATAGCTATTATGTCGCGCCGACCGATGCGGCCTGCATCATTGGCGAGACCGATTACGGTATTTCCTTTACCAGCGCCATTGCCCGCGATAACATCTTCGCGGTGCAGTTCCATCCGGAAAAAAGCGCCCAGGCGGGTCTTGCCATGCTGGGTAATTTCATGCGCTGGAACCCGTAACGGGCTATTTTGATTCAAATTTCGTTCAACTCCCTGTCTCTTATTTTCTATGCTGCTGATACCTGCAATTGATCTGAAAGATGGTCACTGCGTCCGTCTCAAACAGGGCGCGATGGAAGATGCCACGGTGTTCTCGGAAGACCCGGCGGCGATGGCACGGCACTGGATCGACCAGGGCGCACGACGCCTGCATCTGGTCGATCTGAATGGCGCTTTCGCCGGAAAACCGAAAAACGCTGCGGCGATCAAGGCGATTCTTGACGAAGTGGGCGACGAGATTCCCGTGCAACTGGGCGGTGGCATTCGCGATCTGGATACCATCGCGCGCTGCCTGGATGACGGCCTCAGCTACGTCATCATTGGCACGGCGGCAGTGAAGAGCCCCGGCTTTTTACATGATGCCTGCGGCGCTTTCCCTGGCCATATCATCGTTGGACTGGATGCCAGGGATGGCAAGGTGGCGGTTGATGGCTGGTCGAAGCTGACCGGACACGATGTCATCGATCTGGCAAAGAAGTTCGAGGGCTACGGCGTCGAAGCTGTGGTCTACACCGATATCGGGCGTGACGGCATGCTCTCCGGCGTGAATATCGAGGCTACCGTCAAGCTCGCGCAAGCGTTGTCGATTCCCGTTATCGCCAGCGGCGGCATTGCCAGCCTGAAAGACATCGAGGCCTTGTGCAAGGTGGCCGACGAAGGCATCGTGGGCGCCATTACCGGCCGCGCGATTTATGAAGGCACGCTGGATTTCAGGAAGGCCCAGGCGGCGGCGGACAAGCTGTCCGGACTTTGAGAGGCGTAAATGCTGGCCAAGCGCATCATTCCCTGTCTCGACGTCAATGCCGGCCGCGTGGTCAAAGGCATCAATTTCGTCGAGCTGCGCGATGCCGGCGATCCGGTCGAAATCGCGCGGCGCTATGACGAGCAGGGCGCCGACGAAATTACCTTTCTTGACATCACGGCGAGTTCGGAAGATCGCGGCATCATCCTGCATATCATCGAGGCGGTGGCCTCGCAAGTGTTCATCCCGCTCACTGTCGGCGGCGGTGTGCGCGAGGTGGCGGATGTGCGGCGCTTGCTCAATGCCGGCGCCGACAAGGTGAGCATGAATACGGCGGCGGTGAATAATCCGCAACTGGTGGCGGACGCAGCGGCCAAGGTTGGCTCGCAGTGTATCGTGGTGGCGATTGATGCGAAGCAGACGAGCCACGGCAAGTGGGAAGTTTTCACCCACGGCGGACGCAAGAATGTCGGGCTTGATGCGATTGAGTGGGCGCAACGTGTTGCCGCGCTGGGGGCGGGGGAGATTCTGCTCACCAGCATGGATCGCGATGGCACAAAAGCGGGCTTCGATCTGGCGCTGACGCGCGCCGTTGCCGATGCAGTAAGCATTCCGGTGATCGCCAGCGGCGGCGTCGGAAATTTGCAGCATCTGGCGGATGGCGTCACCAAGGGGCGCGCGGACGCCGTGCTGGCGGCGAGTATTTTTCATTACGGCGAATACACGGTGCGCCAGGCCAAGGACTACATGCAGCAACGGGGCATCGAGGTGCGGCTGTGAGCTGGCTGGACGAGATCAAATGGGACGAGGCAGGCCTGGTGCCGGCGATTGCTCAGGATGCAGACAGCGGCGCGGTGCTGATGGTGGCGTGGATGAACCGCGAGTCGCTGGCGCTGACGGCCAGTGAAGGCCGTGCAATTTACTGGTCGCGCTCACGCAACCGGCTGTGGCGCAAGGGGGAAGAGTCCGGCCATGTGCAGTGGGTCAGGGAAATCCGGCTGGATTGCGATAGCGATGTGGTGTTGCTGAAAGTGGAACAAGTATCAGGCATGGCCTGTCATACTGGCCGGAAGAGTTGTTTCTTCCGGCGCCTGGAGAACGGAGAATGGGCCACGGTCGATCCGATACTGCGTGACCCCAAGGAGATTTACAAATGATCGATACCGAAGTGTTGCATCGCCTGCAGGCAACCTTGCTTGAACGCAAAGGCGCGCCGCCCGATTCTTCCTATGTCGCCAGCCTGTATGCCAAGGGCGTGGACTCGATCTGCAAGAAGGTGATTGAAGAGGCGGCGGAAACTCTCATGGCAGCCAAGGATGGCGACCGCCTGCATCTGGTGCGCGAGGTGGCCGATATTTTGTTTCACAGTATGGTGTTGCTCACCCATTTCGATCTCGGCATCGATGATGTCCTCGCCGAACTACGCCGGCGCGAGGGGATTTCAGGGTTGGACGAGAAAAAGAGCCGGGGTTCCTGAGCATGAGTGACTGCGTTTTCTGCAAAATAGTCCGTGGTGAAATTCCATCGAACAAGATTTATGAAGATGAGGAGATTTTCGCCTTTCACGATATTCACCCCCAGGCTCCGGTGCATTTCATGATCGTGCCGAAGCGGCACATCGCTTCTCTGGATGATGTCACCATGGAACACCAGCAGGTGCTGGGCCGGATTCTCGCCAAAGCCGGTGAGTTGGCGAAAGGCCAGGGCTTGAATGACGGCTTTCGCACCATCATCAACACGGGAAGGGTAGCGCAACAGGAGGTGTATCATCTCCATGTTCATATTTTGGGTGGCTCCGATCCGTTGGGACCGATGTTGCGGCGAACGCACAGCCTTTAAGGAGAAAATCATGGGAAGCTTGAGTATCTGGCATTGGTTGATCGTCCTGGTAATCGTCATGATGGTGTTTGGCACCAAGAAACTGCGGAACATTGGTTCCGATCTTGGCGGTGCGGTCAAGGGATTCAAGGACGGCATGAAGGAAGGCGCCGTAGATACGCCCGTGCCGCCGTCGCAACAGGTGACGGGCCAGACCATCGACGTCGAAGCACAGCGGGAACACACCAAGCCCTGAAACGGTTGCGCCTGATTCGGACGGTGTTGCCTGAAGGCCTGTTGCGCCCGGTTGTCCTGCGGTTATTTTCCGGATTTTTGAGTCATGTTTGATGTTGGTTTGTCCGAATTGATGGTGATTGGCGTGGTGGCGCTGGTGGTCATCGGTCCTGAGCGTCTGCCCAAAGTGGCGCGCACGGCGGGTTTGTTGCTCGGCCGGTTGCAGCGTTATGTCAGCGATGTCAAGGCGGATATCAACCGTGAAATCCAGCTTGACGAGCTGAAAAAACTTCAGCGGGAAGTTGCAGAACAGGCCGATCAGACGGCGGCTTCAGTACGTCATGAAGTAGGCGAACTTGAATCCACACTCCAAAACTCTATTGCTCCGCCTCAAGTGGTTACCGGAACTGCTGCAGAGCCCGCTGTGCTGCCTGCCGCCGTGTCGTCAGGGCCGACTTTTTCCGGGAGCGCACCGGAAAAACCCACGACAGTTGCGGAGGCTCCAGCGACCGAGCCGAAAAAATCCTGATGATCGACGACCAGGAAAGTTTTTTCTCCCACCTGGTTGAACTGCGCGACCGGCTGATCCGGATATTGATCGCGCTGGTCGTGGCTTTTGTGCCGCTGGCGTTCTTCGCCCGTGAACTCTATTCCATCCTCGCCGCGCCCTTGCTGGCGACCTTGCCGGCCGGAGGCACGATGATCGCGACCGATGTGGTCGGTGTTTTCATGGTGCCGATGAAAGTCGCCCTGATGGTGGCCTTCCTCGTGGTGCTGCCCTATATCCTGTACCAGATATGGGCTTTTGTCGCGCCCGGGCTGTATGCGCACGAGAGGCATCTGGCGCTGCCGCTTCTGGCTGCCTCGGTGCTGTTGTTTTTCACCGGCATGGCTTTCGCCTATTTTGCTTTCTTCCCGATGGTCTTCGGCTTCATGTCGAAGTTCGCACCGGCGGGCGTGACCTGGATGACGGATATCGAGAAATACTTTTCCTTTGTCCTCACCATGTTCCTCGCGTTTGGCGCCACTTTCGAGGTGCCGGTGATCGTGATCGTACTGGTTCGGGTGGGTGTGGTCAGTGTGGCCACGTTGCGTGAATGGCGGCCTTACGTCATCGTCGGTGCTTTTGTCGTTGGCGCCATTTTTACGCCACCCGACGTCATTTCCCAATTCATGATGGCCGTGCCGCTGTGGCTGCTCTATGAATTGGGAATGGTGCTGGCGAATTTCATTGGCCGCGCAGCGGCGCCCCAAGCTGCCGATTAACGCGCTTCTTCCGGTTGCGGCTTGGGTCGCCTGCCGATGACAACATCCGCAGCAAATTCCCGGCCCTCGCGTCGCAGCGTCAAGCGGGCGGGTTTACCCGGAGCCAATGCGGCGATCAGCGCCAGCATCGACTGGGCATCCTTCACCGGCTTCTCGGCAACACGCAGCAACACGTCGCCCGGCTTGATGCCCGCGTTGTCTGCCGGGCTGCCGCGCATGACCCCGGCTATCAGGGCGCCCTGGGTATCAGGCAGCTTGAATGATTCAGCCAGCTCGGGCGTGATTTCCTGCACTTCGACGCCAATCCAGCCACGGGTCACCGCGCCGTTTTTCAGTATCTGGTCCATCACGTTTTTTGCCAGCGAGACCGGAATGGCGAAGCCGATGCCCATCGAGCCGCCGCTTTGTGAGTAAATCGCGGTGTTGATGCCGATCAGATAACCGTTGGTGTCGATCAGTGCGCCGCCAGAATTACCCGGATTGATCGCGGCGTCAGTCTGGATGAAGTTTTCGAAGGTATTGATGCCCAGATGCGAGCGCCCCAGCGCCGAGACGATGCCTGAGGTGACGGTTTGTCCGACGCCGAAAGGATTGCCGATGGCAAGCACGGTATCGCCTACGCGCAGGCTGTCGCTGTTGCCAAAGGTGATCACCGGCAGTTTGTGGTCGGTGGCGATGCGCAGTACGGCCAGATCGGATTCAGGGTCGGAACCGATGACGCGCGCTTTATATTTGTGACCATCGTTGCTGGCAACCTCGATCTCGTCGGCGCTTTCAATGACATGGTAATTGGTCAGGATGTAGCCGTCGGCCGAGACCACGACACCGCTGCCCAAGCCCGCGCGCCGTTGGGGCGCTGCGCCATACTGATCGCCAAAGAAATGGCGGAACAGCGGATCGTTGAGCAGTGGCGGGCGTGGCGCCTTGACCTCCTGGCTGGTATAGATAAACACCACGGCGGGAGATGCTTTTTGTGCCGCGTCGGCAAACGAGCCGGGGCGACGAACATCGCTGCCGGCTGGCGCTTCGACGATGGTTGCCGTGCTGCTGGTGATGGTGGTGGCTACCGGCCAGAAATTCAGCCACTCGGGTTTGAGTGTCTTGACGGCAAACAGGAGGGCAACGCACAGTGTGACAGTTTGGGCAAAGGTGAGCCAAAGTCGGTGCATAATCATCGATCGGGTTCCACAGAGGATTAAAAGAATGCAGCGCGAAGAATTACGGAGCTATCTGGACGTCTTGCTGGATGCGGCGCGCTTTCGCGATTATTGCCCAAACGGGTTGCAAGTGGAAGGGCGGGCCGAGATCCGGCGTGTGGTTTGCGGTGTCACCGCCAGCCAGGCGCTGGTTGATGCGGCTATTGAACGCCAGGCCGATGCCTTGCTGGTGCATCACGGCTGGTTCTGGAAAGGCGAGGATGGCCGCGTCAGCGGTTACCGCAAGCAGCGGCTGGCCAGCCTGCTGGCGCATGACATCAGTCTTTTCGCCTACCACCTGCCGCTCGATGCCCACCCGACGCTGGGCAACAACGCGCAGCTCGCTCTGCGACTGGGCTGGCAGATCACCGGACGTTTTGCCGAGCAGGAGATCGGTTTCGTCGGCGTTCCGCCAGCACCGACTTTTGCGGGTGAGCTGGCCTTGCAGGTCGAGATGCAGTTGGGGCGAAAACCTTTGCTGGTAGGCGCACCTGCCCGCGAAGTGAAGCGCATCGCCTGGTGCAGCGGCGGTGCGCAGAGTTATTTCGAGGACGCGCTGGCCACCGGCGCCGATATTTTTGTATCCGGTGAAATATCCGAGCAGACCGTACATCTGGCCCGAGAAACCGGCATGGCCTACCTTGCCGCCGGACACCATGCCACCGAACGCTATGGTGTTATGGCCCTCGGCGCACATGTGCAGCAGACCTGCGGCATCGAATGCATGTTCGTCGATATCGACAACCCGGTTTAAGCCTCCCTTATTGCAGCCGGAAACTGACGGGTAGCAGGGTTTGACGAGGATTGCCGGGCAGCGCTCCAATATGGCCGGCGGCGGCCAGGGCCGCCTGGTCGAGCAGCGGATGGCCGGAACTCCTGGCAATTTCCATCGTGATGATGCGGCCGTCATCGGCCAGCGTCAGCAGCAGCACGACTTCACCCTCGAGTCCGGCGGCGATGGCTTCCGGTGGATAAAAAAGATGTTTCGACAACGCGCTCTGCGCCCGCTGCAACGCGACGCCACGCATTTTTTTCGGCGCCGCCACCGCGGCTGGCGTGGACGATGCCGACGTTGCGGGAGCCACCGCATCCGCTGGCTGTGCTTCGGTACTCACAGCATCGATCGGCGAGGCCGGTAGCGCAGGTGGCAGGAGGCGGGCTTCGAGGCGGGGCTGGCGCGGGGGTGGCGTCCGGCCGGCGAGCCACGCCGGAGCGAAGATAAATGCAAAATGCAAAAAGAGACTGGTCAGCAGGGCGAAATGAAGCGGCATTGCGCCAATTTTAAGAGACTCGGCTGTGAAACGCTCTTTATAATTCGCGCATGAAAACTCTTTGCGCCCTGTTGCTTGTCATTGGCTCTCTTGCCCTGCCGGCTGTGGCTGCCGGATTGCCGGATCGGATCACCTTTTCCGTTGCCCTTGAGCGCGGCGATCTGCCTCTGGCGCGGCAATGGCTGGATGCCGGCTTGCCGCCTGACTTCGAAGGCAGCGTGATTGGCAGCGGACTGATGATCGGCGCCTGGGAAGGCAGTATTCCAATGATGGAGCTGTTCCTGGCGCACGGCGCGGATGTCAATCGGGCCAATGCCCTTGGCGAGACAGCGCTGTTACATGCGGCGTGGAAAGGACACCTTGAAGCCGTGCGCTGGTTGCTCGCGCATGGCGCGCAGGCCAATCGTCCCGGCAAGCAATGGACGGCGCTGCACTATGCCGCTTTTGCCGGTCATGCGGCGGTCGTGCGCGTCTTGCTGGAGCAGGGCGCCAATGTCGATGCGCTGTCGCCGAACGGTTCGACGCCGCTGATGATGACGGCCCGTGAAGGGCATGCCGGAATTGCGACGCAGCTGCTGGCCGCCGGCGCCCGGCGCGATATTGTCAATGACAATGGCGAGAACGCGGTGCATTGGGCGATGCGCAACAACAATCTGATCATGGCCCGCGAGATTGCCGGAAGCGAAGATTTTGCCCTTCTGGCGGCGAAGCCGGCGGCTTCCTGGGGGCGCGCGGTGCGTTCGCAGCCGGTGCCGGATCGCGCCGACATGCTGCTGGCGCAGGCGCGCAAGATGGAAGCGGCCGGAAACCGTCCGTCCGCCCTGAAGCTGTATCGCGCCGCGCTGGCGGTATTGCGCGCATCGTCGGGGCCGAGTGCATCCGCCGGACAGCGGCCGGCGACAGGCTTGGTAATCTCGGCGCAGCGCGCTGCGCCGGAGCGGCAAACAGCGGGCTTGCGCTATGCGACCCCGGCCAGTGGTGCGGGTACGGCAAAAGCCGGCGCGGGCGAGACGGCGGCAAGCGATGACGCAGTCGAGGCGCTCCTGCACCGCGCCCGTGAATTCAGCACGGCGGGAAACCGCGCGGCAGCCCTTGGCGCCTATCGGCAGGCAGCCGCCCTGCTGCGCGGCCAGGCGCCGGTTCATCCTTGAGTCGGTAGCGAGCAGGTTTGCTCTGGAAATCCCGGTAAGCCGAAGTCAAGCAGGCGGTTTATTTTTTCAGCCGGCTGGCAAAGGCCTGGCGCAGCTTGATAACTTTGGGGTGCGTGACGATCTGGCAATAAGGCTGCTCGGGATGTTTCGCAAAATAGTCGCGATGGTAATTCTCGGCTGGCCAGAAAGTCGGCGCTGGCAAGACGGCGGTAACGATGGGGTCAGGCCAGATATGGGCGGCTGTGAGCTCGGCAATCAACGCTTTTGCGATGGCTTCCTGCCGGCTGTCATGGGTAAAGATTACGGAGCGGTATTGGGTGCCGACATCGTTCCCCTGCCGATTGAGTGTGGTCGGGTCATGGATGGTGAAAAAGGCTTCGAGCACGGTGCGGTAGTCGATCACGGCCGGGTCGAAGCGCGCCTGGATGACTTCGGCATGTCCGGTCTCGCCGCTGCATACACTGTCGTAGTCCGGATTATCCACATGCCCTCCGGTGTAGCCGGGGAGAATGGAATGGATGCCCGCCAGTTGCGTCAGCGCGCCCTCCAGACACCAGAAGCAGCCGCCGCCGAGGGTGGCTATCTCATTTTCTGGCGTATTTCCCTGACGCTGATGGGGCTGCGTGGCTTCGTTGGTCATGATATGCGCTCCCTCGTAGTTGGGGTTGATAGGCCCGAGCAAATGATAGCACTTGAGGTGCGGTATCCGTTTCTATTCGCATCTGGAGCGCCTGCTGTGTTAATATTCTGCGCCGCAACAATTCTCTTCTTATATGCAGAGCGTCGTTCAGCGTTGTCCCATAGCCTTGCAACTACCTGACTTCATGCCCTTACCTGTCGCCACTATTTTCCGCACACGGGTTCATACCCGGCAGATCGTCGTTGATGGATGGCGGCGCGATGATGGCCTGTGGGACATGGAAGCACGTTTGACGGATCGGAAAGATCATGACTATCCGCTGGCTTCCGGTCTACGCCGCAAGGGCGAGGCGCTTCATGACATGCGGGTGCGCATTACGATCGATCGCAGCATGGCCATTCACGACGCTGTCGTTTGTTCCGATGCCGTGCCCTATCCCGGGGGTTGCGATACCATCGCCCCGGTTTATCGGCAACTGATTGGCATGAACTTGTTCGATGGGTTTCGCCGCAGGGTGAAAGATACCTTTGAATCCGTGCGTGGCTGTTCCCATATTACCGAGCTGCTCAATTTGCTGCCGACGGCGGCTATTCAGACGCTGGCCAGCGACATGAGTGATACCGAGGGTCATGTGTCAGGCGAGCAGCCATTTCAACTTGACAAGTGCCATGCACTGGCCACGACTTCGGAGACTGTGCGGCGTTACTATCCGCGCTGGTTCCGCAACACCAAGACCGGTGCCTGAAGCATCAGCCACAGGCCGGCTCTAATCAACCGAGTACCAACAACAAGGAAGATGCATGAAGATCCACGAATATCAGGGCAAGGAACTCCTGAAGCAGTTCGGTGTGACGGTTCCGCGCGGCATCCCCTGCTTTTCTGTCGACGAGGCAGTGAAGGCGGCGGAAACCCTCGGCGGCAAGGTTTGGGTGGTAAAGGCCCAGATTCACGCCGGCGGACGCGGCAAGGGCGGCGGTGTCAAGGTTGCAAAATCGCTTGACGAAGTTCGTCAATATGCCGACCAGATTCTCGGCATGCAGCTGGTGACCCACCAGACCGGCCCGGCCGGCCAGCGCGTGCGCCGCCTGCTGATCGAAGAAGGCGCCGATATCAGGAAGGAATACTACCTGGCCGTGCTTACCGACCGCGCCACGCAGAAGGTTGCCATCATGGCTTCGAGCGAAGGCGGCATGGACATCGAGGAAGTGGCCCACGCCACACCCGAGAAGATTCTCAAGGAGTTCATCGATCCGCTGGTCGGCGTTACCGAGCAGCAGGCGCTGAACCTGGTGCGCGGCATTGGCGTGCCGGCCGCCTCGCAGGCCGACGCGGTGCAGCAGATCAAGAACCTCTATACCTGCTACATGGAAACCGATGCCAGCCTGGCCGAGATCAATCCGTTGATTCTCGAGGGCAATGGTGCGATCAAGGCGCTCGACGCCAAGTTCAACTTCGATTCCAACGCGCTGTTCCGTCATCCCGAGATCGTTGCCTACCGCGATCTGGACGAAGAAGATGCCGACGAGATCGAAGCCTCGAAATACGATCTGGCCTACATCAGCCTCGATGGCAACATCGGCTGCCTGGTGAATGGCGCCGGCCTGGCGATGGCGACCATGGACACCATCAAGCTTTTCGGCGCCGAGCCGGCCAATTTCCTCGATGTCGGCGGCGGCGCCACCACCGAGAAAGTCACCGAAGCCTTCAAGATCATGCTCAAGAATCCCAAGGTCAAGGGCATCCTGGTCAACATCTTCGGCGGCATCATGAAGTGCGACACCATTGCTACCGGCGTGGTGACGGCAGCGCGCGAGACGCATCTGTCCGTGCCGCTGGTGGTGCGCATGAAGGGCACCAATGAAGACCTGGGCAAGAAGATTCTTGCCGAATCCGGTCTGCCGATCATCTCCGCCGATACCATGGCCGAGGCCGCGACCAAGATCGTCGCTGCCGTCAAGTAAGGAATAGAACCATGTCCATTCTGATCAACAAAGACACCAAGGTCATCACCCAGGGCATCACTGGCAAGACGGGCCAGTTCCATACCGAAAAATGCCAGGAGTACGCCAACGGCAAGAACTGTTTCGTCGCCGGCGTCAATCCGAAGAAGGCCGGCGAAAAGATTTTTGACATCCCGATTTACGGTTCGGTGAAAGAAGCCAAATCCGAAACGGGTGCTACGGTCTCCGTCATCTATGTGCCTCCCGCCGGCGCTGCCGCTGCGATCTGGGAAGCCTGCGAGGCTGATCTGGACCTGGCGATCTGCATCACCGAAGGCATTCCGGTGCGCGATATGCTGATCGTGCGCAACAAGATGAAGCAGAAGGTCGCCGCCGGCGGCAAGGAAACCTTGCTGCTCGGCCCCAACTGCCCCGGCCTGATCACGCCCGATGAAATCAAGATCGGCATCATGCCGGGACATATCCATCGCAAGGGCCGCATCGGCGTCGTTTCCCGCTCCGGCACGCTGACGTACGAAGCGGTTGCCCAGCTTACCGAAATCGGCCTCGGCCAGTCGTCGGCGGTCGGTATCGGCGGCGACCCGATCAACGGTCTGAAGCATATCGACATCATGCGTGCCTTCAACGACGATCCCGATACCGATGCCGTCATCATGATCGGTGAAATCGGCGGCCCGGACGAAGCCGAAGCCGCGCTGTGGTGCAAGGCCAACATGAAGAAACCGATCGTTGGCTTCATCGCCGGTGTCACCGCTCCGGCCGGCAAACGCATGGGCCACGCCGGCGCGCTGATTTCCGGCGGCGCCGATACGGCCGATGCCAAGCTCGCGATCATGGAAGAGTGCGGCTTCACGGTAACACGCAACCCGTCGGAAATGGCCAGGCTGCTCAAGGCGTTGCTGTAAGCGTAGAAAGTCGGCGCCGGCGACACGCCGGCTGTCCTGGAAAAAGCCGCTCCGACGCAGGTTGGAGCGGCTTTTTTCGTTTGACTGGACGTCATTGGCCAGTCAATTTTCACCGAATGCCGTGAAAGTGATTGACGGAGTTGATGCCGGACTGTAAGAATTGCGCCCATCGCCTTGTTTTGTAGCAGGCTCTTTGGCCGGCGACGTCGTTTTCCTTCCTCTGTTGCCTTGTTTTTCTGTGTCAGGGCAATGCCTGATCTGTTCGGTAAGTTTGCGGGAAATTGATGATGGAATTAACTTCAGCGCTGGAAATTGTTACCCGGACCGACCCGGGCATGGTGCGTTCCAACAATGAAGACTCCGTCATGGCCAATGCCGCCTGCGGACTGGTTGTTCTGGCGGATGGCATGGGGGGGTACAACGCCGGCGAGGTGGCAAGCGGCATGGCAACGGCATTGCTCGGCACGGCGCTGGAGAAGGCGCTGACCGCACCGGACGGGAAAGGAATGGGCGCCTCAAACCGGCCCTGGCTACACGCCCTGCTGGAGCGTGAGATTGCGCAAGCCAATGGCGCTATTTATCGGGCCGCACAGAGTCAGGCGCAGTATGCCGGGATGGGCACCACGCTGGTGATTGGCGCATTCCACGATAATCGGTTGACGGTGGCCCATATCGGCGACTCGCGTCTGTACCGTTTGCGCGGCGATGATTTCCAGCCGATCACGCGCGACCACTCGCTGCTCCAGGAGCAGATTGACAGCGGCCTGCTGACGCGCGAACAGGCGCGGCATTCGCAGAACAAGAATCTGGTCACCCGCGCGGTTGGCATCGATCCTGAGGTGCAAGCCGAGATACATGACTACGAGGTGTTGCCGGGAGATATCTATCTGTTTTGTTCGGATGGCCTGAACGACATGGTTGCAGATGATGAAATCGCCATGACCCTGAGGTTGCTGGCAGCGAATCTCGATCTGTGTGCCACGCAGTTGATACAAATGGCGAACGATAATGGCGGTCGCGACAATGTTTCCGTGGCGTTGGTCAAAGTCAAAAGCGGGTATCAGGAAGCGCATGGCTGGTGGCAGCGGTTTCTGGCGTGGTTCAAATGATCCAGCGTAGTGATTTGTCCTGAAGGAAGAAAAAATGGCCAAGCTCATACTCAGTATTGAAGGTATGGTTCTCAAGGAAATTCCCCTGACGAAGGAACGCATCACGATCGGCCGCAAGCCGACTAATGATGTTCAGATTGACAATCTGGCCATTTCCGGCGAGCACGCCGTGATCATCTCCATTCTTAACGATGCGTTTCTTGAGGACCTGCACAGCACCAACGGCACCTTCGTCAATGGCCAGCCGGTCAGCAAGCACTTTCTGCAGAATGGCGACAACATAGAGCTTGGAAAATATTGCCTGAAATACCTGAGCGAGGCGGTGCAACCCGCTGGCGGGCAGGATTTTGAGAAAACCATGATCCTGCGGCCGGGAATGCTGGCGCCGCCAGCCCCTGTGGAGCCGTCCTCCGGGACGGCGATGCCCGTGCCGGGCACAACGCCCATGCCCCCGGCGCCGGCTCGCCCCGTTGCTGTTGCGGGCCCGATTGCAATTCCTCCGGCGGCAACTCCTCCGGTAAGCGCTCCTGCCGTGTTGCCCTTGGGCGTCATCCAGATACTTTCGGGGGCGAATGCAGGCAAGCAGCTCGAGTTGACCAAGACGCTGACTACCCTGGGCAAGCCTGGCGTGCTGGTGGTGGCGATTGCGCGTCGTCCCCGCGGGTATTTCATCACGTATGTCGAAGGCAGCAGTTTCCCTGCGGTCAATGGGAAGTCGATCGGTACTGCGGCGTATCCCTTGAGCGATCACGATGTAATTGAACTGACAGGAACCCGGATGGAGTTTTTTCTGAGAGCCTGAGGTGTCGCGCCTGTCCGGGCGAGTCCGCGACCAACCGCTTTCTTCGGGTTAGCCATTGCGGAGCGCCGCGCAAGACCACATAACAATGGGAATTTCGATGAAGCTGGATAAGTTGGACGCAGGCGCGGCCTTTGCTGAAGGCGTGCGGGTTGCTGATACAGTGCGCAATGCCAAACCCATGGAGTCAGTCAGATGAGCACCCCTCCGAATGCAACAGCCGAGCCGGCTGACGCCGATGTCAGCAGCCGCCTTGCTTTTTTCAAGCATCTCCAGACGGTCACCAACCATATTCATGCGACGTCGAACATCGATGAAATCATGCTGGAGTTATCGGAAGACATTTGCAGCTTGTTCAACGCGGATCGCCTGACGATCTACGCCATCGGCGAGGACAAGGCGTCCATTGTGGCCAAGGTCAAGATCGGCCTCAATTCCTTCAAGGATCTGCGTCTGCCGATTTCCGACCAGAGTATCGCCGGACATGTTGCGCTGGCACGGAAGGTGGTCAATATCCACGATGTCTATGATGAAAGCGAACTCAAGTCGATCAATTCCTCGCTGCGTTTCCTGCAGGAGGTGGATAAGCGTACAGGCTACCGCACCATGCAGATGCTGGTGGCTCCGATTGTTGAAGCTGAAAAGTCAGAACTGCTGGGTGTCGTCCAGATTATCAACAACAAGGCCGGGGTGCCGTTTGATGTCGTGGCAGAAGACGGCATCCGGGGTTTGTGCGAAACCCTGGCGATTGCTTTCGCCCAGCGCAGCAAGCCGACGCATGCCGTCAGGACAAAATATGACTTTCTGATTGCCGATGCCGTGATGTCGGCGCAAGAACTGGAGTTGGCGCAGCGCACCGCGCGGCGCAAGAACCTCGATCTCGAAGATGTCCTGGTCAATGAATTCCAGGTCAAACCGGCGGCGCTCGGTGCGGCCCTGTCGAAATTCTTTGCTGTTCCTTATGAAGCGTTCAAAAGCGACCGGATCAAGCCGATCGACCTGCTGAAGAACCTGAAGCGGGATTACCTGCAACAAAACCAGTGGGCCCCCGTCGAGGAAAATTCCGAAGGCATTATTGTGGTTTGTCTGGATCCGGAGCAGATCAAAGGCTCGCGCATCGTCAACAACATCTTTCCCCGTGGCAAGATCAACTACCGCGTGACTTCCAACCGGGAATTCGTGCAAACGCTGGATCAATTGTTTGGCAGCAGCGGAGTTCCTGGCTTTACCGATGACAGCCTGGTTGGCGACTTGTTGTCGTCCCTTGACGAGGGTGAGGCCGAGGGGGAGGGCGCAGCAAGCGACGATGTTTCGGCAGCGGCAGACAATGAACTGGTCAAGCTGGTCAATAAAATCATCATTGATGCTTACCAGCAAGGCGCTTCGGATATCCATATCGAACCCGGACAGGGCAAGGATAAGGTAATGATCCGCTTCCGCAAGGACGGAACGCTGGTCAAGTACATTGAGGTCCCCTCCAGTTATCGCAGTGCGATGGTGGCGCGGATCAAGATCATGTGCGATCTTGACATTGCCGAGCGCCGCAAGCCGCAGGACGGCAAGATCAAGTTCAAGAAATACGGCCCGCTGGATATCGAATTGCGGGTTGCGACACTTCCCACGACGGGCGGTGTTGAAGATGTGGTGATGCGCATTCTCGCGGGCGGCGAACCGATCCCGCTGGATAAACTCGGCGTGTTGCCCACGAATCTGGCCAAGCTCAAGGCGACCATCGCCAAACCCTATGGCCTGTTCTTTGTTTGCGGCCCGACCGGATCTGGCAAGACCACCACGCTGCATTCAATACTGGGCTACCTGAATACCGTGGATACCAAAATCTGGACGGCAGAAGACCCGGTCGAAATTACGCAGAAAGGCCTGCGTCAGGTACAGGTCAATAAAAAAGTGATGGACTACGCCACCGTCATGAAGGCCTTCCTGCGCGCCGACCCGGACATCATCATGGTGGGCGAAATGCGTGACGCCGAAACCACCGGCATCGGCATCGAGGCTTCGCTCACCGGTCATCTGGTATTTGCCACGTTGCACACCAATAGCGCGCCCGAATCGGTCACCCGGCTGCTCGACATGGGCATGGATCCGTTCAACTTTTCCGATGCCCTGCTCGGCATCCTGGCCCAGCGGCTGGCCAAGCGCCTGTGCAAGTGCAAGGAGGAATACGTTCCCGATGCCGACGAAGTCAAGCTGTTCATGACCGAATACTGTACCGAGCTGATGAACACCGAGGCCTTCAAGACCGATTTCCAGGCGGCTTACGACGCGACACTGGCACGCCTGGTCAAGGATTATGGCAAGAACGGGCATCTGGTCTTCTATCGCGCCAAGGGATGCGATGTCTGCGGCGGCAGCGGCTACAAAGGGCGCGCGGGCTTGCATGAACTGATGGTAGGCACCGAGCCATTGAAGAAGCTGATTCAGGAACATGCGCGTGTTACCCAGTTATTCTCCCAGGCGCTTGATGACGGCATGTTGACACTCAAAATGGATGGACTGGAAAAGGCCCTGCAGGGTGTAACGGACGTCAAGCAGGTGCGCGCAGTCTGTATCAAGTAAGGAGAGGACGATGGACAGCACGGAAGAACTTTTTCGTCGCCTGGAGCAGCTCAATGCCGTCGGCGCCGCGCTGTCGAAAGAGCGCGATATCAACCGGCTGCTGGAAGCCGTTCTGGTCGCGGCGAAAACCATCACCCATGCCGATGGCGGCACGCTGTACCGCATGACCGACGATCGTTCGGCGCTGCGCTTCGAGATACTGCGCACCGATTCGCTGCACATCGCGCTGGGCGGCACCACCGGCAATACCATTCATTTCCCCGATCTTTCGCTGGTTGATGATCAGGGAAAGCCCAATGACTCCATGGTCGCGGTCTATGCTGCGATCCACGACCAGACCGTCAATATTGCCGATGCCTATACGGCGGCCGGGTTCGATTTCTCCGGGACGCGCGAGTTCGACGAGCGCACCGGTTACCGTTCGCAGTCCTTCCTCACCGTGCCGATGAAAAACCACGAGGGCGAGATCATCGGCGTGCTGCAACTCATCAATGCCCTGGAGCCGGGAGCGGGTCGTGTCGTTGCCTTTTCCGCCGCCGATCAGCGGCTGACCGAATCGCTGGCCTCCCAGGCTGCGATTGCCCTGACCAATCGCCTGCTGATCGACCAGCTGGAAAAATTGTTTGAGTCCTTCATCAACCTGATCAACCTGGCGATCGACGAAAAATCCCCCTACACCGGCGGCCATTGCCAGCGCGTGCCGGCGCTGACCATGATGCTGGCCGAAGCCGTGGACGCGACCACGGAAGGCCCGCTCGCGGCATTTTGCATGGATGACCATGACCGCTATGAGCTGAAGATCGCCGGCCTGCTGCATGATTGCGGCAAGGTCACCACGCCGGTGCACGTCGTCGACAAGGCGACCAAGCTGCAAACCATTTTTGACCGCATCCATCTGATCGACACGCGCTTCGAGGTGCTGAAGCGTGACGCCGAAATCGCCGCCTTGCGCCAGCAGCTCGCCTTGCGCGAGAAAAAGCAGGGGCCGGCCGAAAGCGCCATCCAGCAGGCGCTTGCGGAGCAACTGCGGGCGTTCGATGCCGACCGCGAATTCCTGCGCCGCGCCAACATTGGCAGCGAGTCGATGCAGGAAGCCGACCAGCAGCGCGTGCGGGCCATCGGTGACGAGTACCGCTGGCGCAATGTCGACGGTGTCACGGCGGCATTTCTCAGCGCCGACGAAATCGAGAATCTCACCATCCGCGCCGGCACCCTGACGCAAAAAGAGCGCGAAATCATCAATTACCACATCGTCGCCACGATCAAGATGCTGGAGCAACTGCCCTGGCCGAGGCATCTGAAGAACGTGCCTGAATATGCCGGTGGCCACCACGAGCGGATGGATGGCAAGGGCTATCCGAGGGGTCTCACGCGCGAGCAGATGTCCATCCAGGCGCGCACCATGGGTATTGCGGACATTTTCGAGGCGCTGACTGCCCGCGACCGGCCCTACAAGCAGGGCATGAAGCTCTCGCAGGCGCTGAAGATTCTTGCCAATTTCAAGCAGAACGGCCACATCGATCCGGACCTGTTCGATGTCTTCATCAAGCAGAAAGTCTATCGACGCTATGCGGAACAGTTTCTCGATCCGGCGCAGATTGATACAGTAGATGAAACAACACTACTGACTTAAATGCGCCGAAAAGTGACGCTTTTTGTCAGTCTATGCGCTAAAGTTTGAGTGTAAGTTGCCGAATATAGGTGTGGTATCTGTTTTCCATATCTTGGCATGACATGTGCTTTATCAAAACCAGCGACGCTTGTCGCGCTTCATCTTTGCAAAGGAGAGCTTTTATGAACAAACTGCAAAAAGGTTTCACCCTGATCGAGCTGATGATCGTCGTGGCGATCATCGGCATCCTGGCCGCGATTGCGATTCCGCAGTTCACCGAATACACCAAGAAGGGCGAGAACAAGGCCGCGCAGTCTGATGCCAAGAACGTTCTGACTTCTGGTCTGGCTAACGCTAACTAATTCAAAGGACATTCAAATGAAAAAGATACTTGTAATTGGTTTGATCTCCAGCCTCTTCTCGGCAGGTGCGTTTGCTGCGGCTTGCACTGCGACAGCTACTACTTCTCCCGGTGGTGCACAAGCTGCAGGGGCGGCTACCGGTGGAACGGCTGGTGTTGAGCAGTGTGTTTGTGATGGTGGTACAGTAGTGAAAAGTACAGTTAATGGCGGTAAAGGTACTACAGCAACGTCGCCAATTTTTCTTCAAACAGGATTTGATGTTCAGTGTTCTGCAAACACGATAGTAAGCTACAACGAAGTTTCTGCTACGGGGTTTGCGGTGGGTTCTGGTTCCAAGAAAGGTAACCAGTCGTTTAAAGGCTCTAGTGCTGGTGGCGGGGTTGTCAAGCATGCTGATTGTGCTGCTAGCGGCTGTATTGCGACAAATGTTACTGCTGCTACTGCTCAAGCGGCACTTGACTCTAGTTCGTGATCAAAGTTGTTTCATGCTAAAAGAGCGCACCCTTTGGTGCGCTCTTTTTTCTTAAGGCGATGCCATGTGGCAATTCATGCTTTCCGCCGGACGTGCCGGGCTGCGTAGCCGGAGTATTCAGTCCATCCTGATACTCGGTGCCTTGCTGGTGGGCATTGCGTATCTTTCCGCCTCGTTTTCTCCGCGCCAGCCGCAGACAGTGGCGCTGGATGTGGGTATATCCGGCTTGCGTATCACGCTGGTTTTATTTGCCCTGTTTTGGGTGCAAGAGCTGGTCGCGCGTGAAATCGAGCGGCGCACGGTGCTGTTTTCACTTACCTATCCGGTAGCGCGCGGCCGCTATATTATTGGGCGCTATCTGGGTGTGCTGGGGCTACTGGCCCTGGCGGCTTTGTTGCTGGGGCTGTTGCTCTGGGCGGTGGTGCTCAGTTTGGGCAAGGGTTATGCGCAGGGTTTCTCGGTGGTTCTCGGCTCCGCCTACTGGAGTACGGTGGCGGGTTTATGGGTTGATGCGGCGGTGGTTGCGGCCTTTGCGCTGTGGGTTTCCACGTTCTCTACTGTGCCGATGTTGCCTTTGGCGCTGGGCCTGGCTTTTGCCGTTGGCGGCAAGAGTCTGGGTGCGGTGGCCGAATATCTGGCCAGGGGGGCGGATGGTGACCCGGCACTGATGCGCTTTGCGCCGATCATCGATGCGATTCAGTGGGTGCTGCCTGATTTATCGCGGCTGGATTTTCGGGCATGGCCGATGTATGACTTGGCACCGGCGAGCCAGGCGGTCGGACTAGGTTTGATTATGGCGGTGAGCTATGCGGCGCTGCTGATCACCTTGGCGGTGATGACCTTCACCCGCCGGGATTTTGAGTAGCCAGCGCGAAAAGTCGGCGCTGGTGAGACGGTGACCACAGTGAGTCTCGTGCTTATGTTTCGCCAACGGTGGTTTGCGCCACTGCTTGTTGTGCTTCTGGCGATAACATTTATCGCCACCACGCAGCGGCTCAAGCCCTTGCCACGGCAAACAGTGGCAGTGGAAATGCAAGTTGCCTTGCCGTTATTCGTGCAAGTGTTCATGGCCATGGGTGACCGTTATCTCGCCGCCAATATCGCCGCCATTCGCGCGCTGGTCGTCGCCACCGAAAAAATGAAGCCGGAGGACTACGCAATCCTCGCCAAAGTACAGGAGGATGTTTCATGGCTCAATCCGGCGCATGAAGACAACTACTACATCGCCTTCGCGATTCTGTCCCAGTACGGCGCACTCGATGTGGTGCAAAACATTCTGGCCCGCGCCAGTCGCGCCCGGTTCTTCGATTACCAGCCCGCGTTCTTTTATGCGTTCAACCAGTGGTATTACAGACACGATCCAGCAGGTGCCGCCGCCTGGCTGAGTGAGGCGGCAAAAAAGCTGCCCGATCCGGACCAGCAATTGACCATGCAAAACATGGCGGCACGCTGGATGGATAAAGCCCGGGATACCGGGTTGGCGATTCGCGTGGTCGAGGCGCTGGCCAAAGAAGCGCGGCGTCCGGATTTTCGTAAGTACCTGGAAACGCGGGTGGTGCGCTTGCGGCAATTGCAACAGTTAAGGATCGCTGCCGCCGCCTATCGTGAACGGTTCGGCAAACCTGTGCCTGACCTGCAAGCCCTGGTCAATTCCGGCATTCTCGTGGCGTTGCCGCAAGACCCCTTTGGTTTTGGTTTTGGTTTCGACGCACAGGGCGACATTGTTTTACGCACTTCTCCTCCCTCATCATGACGAATGCCATAGAAATCCACGATCTACGCAAAACCTATCCGCGCCGCTGGGCCTCGCCGCCGTTCGAGGCGTTAAAAGGCGTCTCGCTCAGCGTGGCCGAAGGCGAGACCTTCGGCTTCATCGGCCCGAACGGTGCGGGCAAGAGCACGCTGATAAAAATCCTCACTGGTGTGATGCGGCCGACAGCAGGTAACGCGGCGCTTTTCGGCATCGACGTCACCGAAAGTGCGGCCCGTACCGGCCTCGGCTATGTGCCGGAGAACCCCAGCCTGCCGGATTATCTGACGCCGCTGGAAATTCTCGGCATGGGGCTCGCCTTGCACAAACGGCAGGTGGCCGATCAACGTGCGCATGCGATGCAATGGCTCGAGCGTTTCGGCCTGGGCGAGGCGGCCAACAAAACCGTGCGCGGCTTTTCCAAAGGCATGGCCCAACGCACGGCGCTGGCGCATGCGCTGGCGGTGCAGCCGCGGCTGCTGATTCTCGACGAGCCGCTCTCCGGCCTCGATCCGATCGGGCGCCGCGAGGTGGTTGATATCCTGGCCGAATATCGGCAACAGGGCGGGACGATTTTTCTGACTTCGCATGTACTGCATGATGTCGAGCGCCTCGCCGATCGCTTCGGCCTGATCCACAAGGGCGAGCTGCGCGCCGTGCGCTCGCCGGCCGAGCTGGCGGGCGAGGACGACCGTGTGCTGGTGCGCAGCCAGGGTGCGGCAGCGGTCATCGACGGCATGCGGCCAGAGCCCGGCGGCCGCTGGGTGATCGAGGTCTCGCGTACGGATCTGTGGCCCATCCTGCAAACGCTGAAGGCTGCCGGGCATGACGTGATCGAGGTGAAGCCTACGCTGTCGCTGGAAACGGCGTTCATGCATGTGGTCAAAGGCGAGTGAGGCGCACGCTCCGCTGAGCGCGCCGGAAAAATCGGCGCTGGTGATGCGGCGAAATGCGGCCTGGAGCACTGCGGTTCTGCTGCTGCTGGCTTTTCTGCTCTGGCTGCTCAACCATCCCTACCAGGGCATCTGGCATGACGCCCGCATCTATGGGCTGATCGCCGCGCACTGGATGTATCCCGAGGCGCTGGCCAGCGATCTGTTCTTCCGCTTTGGTTCGCAAGGCAGCTTGACCCTGTTTACCCCAATCTATGGCGAGCTGGTGCGCGCCCTCGGCTTGGATGGGGCAGCGCGATTGGTCACGCTCTCGGGCGGTGCGCTGTGGGTCGCGGCGCTGTTTCAGCTTTCGCGCAACATGCTGGGCGATACGCTGGCCGGGCGCTTTGCGCTGCTGTTCGGCGTGATGTTGAGTGTAAGTTATTCGCCCAATGCCTCGGTCTTTGTGCTCAATGAAAACTTTGCCACGGCGCGGGTCTGGGCAATGCCGGCAGGACTTATGGCGGTGGCCTGGCTGGCGGCGGGAGAATTCCGGCGGGCTGCCGCCGCCGCCCTGTTGTCATGTCTGCTGCATCCATTGCTCGGCCTCTGGCCGTTGGCGTTGGTGATCCTTGCACGCCTGCCGTTGCGCTGGGTGATTCCGCTGACGCTGTCCCCTGCGCTGGCGGTGATAGGCATTGGCCTGCTCAATCCGGATCTGCCTTACCTGCGGCTGATGCAGGGGGAATGGCTGGATTATCTGCGCGGCGCATCCGATATTCTATTCAAGTCGCCACAGGCGACCCGGCTGCCGGTGTATCTCACCGCGCTGATTGCGCTGCTTGCCGGAGCGCGTGCAGGCAGCCCGCAATGGCGGCCGTTGTATGCGCGGTTATTGGCGCTGGCCGCTGGCGGGCTGGTTTTGACCCTGCTTTCTTCTTACGGCCTGCCGCTGGAAGTCATTGTGCAAGGGCAGCCCTGGCGAGTCTTCTGGCTGGCGATTCCGCTGGCGGGCGTGGCCTTTCTGAATCTGTTGCAGCGTGCGGCGGCGGCCGATGGCGTGCCCTTGCTGATCGGCAACGGGCTGGCTTTGCTGGCGCTTGATGGCGACTGGCTGCTACCCGTGATCTGGCTGGCGTGTGCGGCGAGCTGGTTGCCCGCGCCTTATCTGAATGCGCTGGCGGCACACGTCAACGCATGGCGTAAAGCGCTCTGGGTGACGATGCTCGTGCTCTGCTTGCTGGCACTGCCGGGACTCATTGTGGACCTTGAGATTGCCGGTGCGCGCTTTATCACTCCTTGGTGGCCGGGTGCCCTCGTGCTGCATGGACTGGTGGCAGGAAGCCTGTGGCCGTTGCCGTTGCTGCTGGCCTGGCTGCTGGGGCGAGAACCTCTGTCTTCGAGGACAGGCGTTGCGCTGGCGGCAGGGGTTGCCGTGGCCGGACTGCTTATCCTGGTGCTTGGTTCATGGGATAAACGCCCGCTTTCTGTGCAGCGCATGGAGGCGCGTTACCTGAATAGCCATCAGCCGCCACACCCGTTTTCCGCCTCTATCCGCCGTGGCGAAACAGTCGCTTGGCCGGAGCAGGAAATGACGGTCTGGCTTGAACTGCATACGCCCAGTTATTGGGGCAAGACGCAGGGAATTGGCGTTGTGTTCTCGCACGACAAATTTGCCGAATGGCAACGGCGCGGGGCGTTGGCGGCGGCTGCGCCAAACCGCCTGGCGCTGTGCGCCGACCCGCTGCTTGACTGGGTGGTCGTAATGCAACCGCTGGCCGCCGTTACTGCGGTTGCCGCAGTTGCCGCAGTTGCCGCAGTTGCTATAGCGCCTTCAGGCGCGGCGCTTTATGCTTGTCCATCGGCACGGCAGCATGCCGGCGGCTCGCCAGCACCGACTTTTTGAGGCTTACGAGAGGCGCATGCGCACAGAAAGCACCCCGCCGGTTGTTTTCCTGATCCATCTGCTGGCTGCCGGGATCGTGTTTCTCGGCTGGTGGCCGGTTCCGGGAAGCTTCTTTCTGCTTGAACCGGCGCTGTTCTGTGCCATCGCGCTGGTATGCCTGCTCCTGCTGCGGGTGACGGCGGTGCGTATCACCCGGCGCAGCATGTTTGCGTATGGCGCTTTTGCCGTCTGGGTGGTTTTCGCAGATGCGCTGAGCGGCGAGTTCTTGCCGGCGTTGGCGCGCGACGTTCACTGGCTGATTCTGCCGTTACTTGTCGTTCTCTATAAGCCGTTCTTTGCCAAGAATGAAAATGCACTCAAGGCGCTGCAAGTTGCCGTTGCGTTCAGCCTGATTATTATTGCCTATCGTTTGATCGATGGCGCCGACGCTGTTTTTGACTGGGTCAAGCTGCCGATCTTCGGGAATATCCGGCGCCTGGCGATGACCGCCGGACTGATGAGCGTATTTCTCTATCTCGATGCCGGATACCGCCAGAGTGAGAAATGGCTGCTGGTTCTGGCCCGCGTCGTTGGATTAAGCTTGCTGTTCTGGTCGGGCAGCCGGGGCGCCATGCTGGCCTGGCTGCTGGCACTGCTGATGTTTATCCACCTGACCCAGCAGTGGTCGAGATGGCGTGGCTGGTCTCTTGAGATTGGAGTTGCCATAGCGCTGTCGATCTTGTTTGATGTGGGAAATCCCTCGATGGGTTTTTTTGGCGCGTTCCTGCGCAGCTGGAGCAGCGCCGTCACCACAGGTACGTTCGATGGCGTGTCGTCCGGCAGAATGAGTTTATGGTTGGAAACCCTCGCCGCGCTGCACGATCCCCGCATCGCGCTGCTGGGCGCCGGCGGGAATGGCTTTGTTCGCCTGCACCTGATGTTCGGCCAGATATTTCATCCGCATAACATCTTGCTGCAGGCCGTGTCCGACTGGGGTCTGGGCGGCTTGTTGCTGCTCCTGTGGCTGGTCGGGCAGGGGGTGCCGGCGCGTTCGGAGTTGCGGCCGGAGAAAGCCGGCATGACCGGGCTGGGCGCCGCCTTGCTGGTGTTTTTGCTGGTGACCGGTTTGCTGGATGGCGGGCTGTATCACCTGCAATACCTGTTTTTCGCGGCCATCGCGTTTGCGCTGCTCGCCGCTTCAACGCGTGAAGGCGCATCGGGCTGGAACCGGGTCGCCGTTCCGCGTCCGGGCATCGCCGTGCTGCTGGTTGCCGCGATACTCCTGCACGGGGTGATGCGGGACTATCGCGTGGAATGGACGGCGCTCCCCCAGGCCCGGCAGCACGTCGCCTCCCCGCCTGGTCCGCCGTGAACCTCAGCCCGGCGGACGGGTGTTGTCGCGCTTTTCCTCGTGGTATTCCTCCTCCACATTCACCGACCAGATCGCGGCCTTGTCCGTGATGCCGGCCATGATGGCTTCGGCGGCGAGCTTGGCGGTGACCATCGAAATAGCTGCCGAAGTAGGCAGGATAGGCCTTGGGCACGCGGGCGACAGCCGAATCGAATGCTTGATGCAAACATCCGCTAGTGCAACATTCGTTCTGTAAATTCGTAACCCGCTGGTTTTGCGTGGCGCGACCCCGGCCGGCAGACAACCCCTCACAGGCTACATTTGGGGCATCATTACCCATTTCCGCGCAGTGGTCAACAAACAATCAGCATAGCGCAACGCGTGGAACATCATCCCAATGGAATCGCCCGCAAATATATCACCTACTGGGCCACCTGCTGGCGCTGATACTCCTTACGTTTCATTTCGAGGTAATCCTCCCGCGCTACTTCATGCAGCTGGCGGGCGTACTGATCAGTGCCGTCATACCAATGCCGCAAGCGTTTCTCCAGCCGATCCTCGGGCGGCGTGGTCAGCGCGGCAAGATAAGCATCAATGGCTAAATAGTAGCGCATGGTATTGCGTTCCACCACGCCGCGTACCCCTTGAATATAGGCAGGCTGGCCATCGGGCTGCTTGCCGGTGACGGTAAACCCGACCTTATCCCTGCCGATGGTTGCCAGGTAGCCTTGCATGGCGAGGCGGCCAGTTAAACCAAAGGCATAGGCATAGGTGAAATGCAGAAAGCTGCGCCCATCTTCAAGCGCTGTGGCTTCAATCCGGATGCGATAGTCATGGGTGTTCAAGGGGCCGTTCTCGGCATTGAGTTCCACCGCGAAATAATCCGGGGTCGCGCTCGCCCCGCGATAGCTGAACGCGACACGATAGGCATCCGCCAGCGGCTGATCGTATTTCCTGCCGAGACTTACGGTGAGGACAGGGTTGGCCTGGTTGCTGGAAGCATGACAGTATTTGACATTAACGTGCAGTATCAACACATCACACCAATGCGCCGGGTTGTTGAGCGCCGCGTTGACGGCGGTAAACGGATAATCGACCACGGCATAGATTTCGCCCTGCAAATCTTGCGATGATTCCGCGGAATCAAGATAGAGCGCGCGTTGAAACGGATTGTTGTGGAGTTGTTTGCCCAATGCCGTGAACTTGGCGCGTAGCGCTGCGGCGGACAGATCCGGTGCGGCGGCAAAAGACTGCCCGGCGCCACACCAGACCCCGCAGGCAAGCACAAGAACGGGCAGCCAGCGCAACGCCCCGGTCTTGAATGCCCGGCTAAAACGCACAGTTTTTATTTGCATTGCAAAATCCCGGTTTGCCTCGGCGCATGCTGACGGCTTACAACCAGTGCGCCCACAAACGCGCCGCCCGTTCCTTGATGCGGGCGCCGATCGAGCGGTTGCGCCAATTTTCGAGCGTAACGAGCTTGGACGACTCCAGGTCTTTCTCGAACAGCGCGTGCATTTGCGCACCGAAATCCTGCCCCAGCACCACTGCATTGATTTCGTAGTTGTGGAGGAAACTCCGCCAGTCGAGATTGGTCGAGCCGACGGTTGACCAGACACCGTCGATGAGCGCGGTTTTGGCATGCAGCAAGGCATCCTGCCGCAGATAGATTTTTACGCCGGCGCTGAGTAGCTCATCGTAATAAGAGCGCGATGCGTAATACACCAGTGCCGAATCTATTTTTTCGGGTAACAACAGCCGCACGTCTACGCCGCGCAGCACCGCCTCCTTCAGCGCGGCAAGCAGTTGCGGATCGGGGACAAAATAGGCATTGGTCAGAAAAACCTGGGTTTCCGCACTATTGATGGCGGAGAGCAGGGTGGCATAGATTTGGCTGTAGGACTCCGCGGGCGAACTGCCAATGGCACGGACTACTTCATTGCCCTGACTGGCTGGTTCAGGGAAATAATCCCTGGGTGCCAATGGCGCGCCTTTTTGCTCGCTCCAGGTCGCCATGAACAATTTCTGGAATTCGCTGACAACGGGCCCCGCCATGCGCAAATGGGTATCGCGCCATGGCGTATTGGCCTTGGTCGGTTTATGTCTGCCGAATGACCCGCTGGAGTAGACGCTGCTGACATTGATACCCCCAACAAAGGCGACTCGCCCATCCACTATCAATAGCTTGCGGTGATCACGCTGGTTGACGTCCCAGCCTTTACGCGCGATGAGCGGATTAACCGGATTGAATTCCAGAACATTCACGCCGCTGTCTTGCAACGGTTTGAAGAACTCCTTGGGCGTGTTGATTGCCCCGACGCTATCGTAAATGAGGTTGACCTGCACGCCGCTGCGTTGTTTGTTGATTAATTGCTCGGCAAACCGCCGCCCGATCTCATCATCGTCGATGATGTAGGTCTCCATATTGATATGGTCTTGGGCATTCTGTATGGCAGCGGACATGGCGTCATACGTTGCCGGGCCATCTACCAGCAGCACTACTCGGTTGCCCACCACCAGCGGGCTGCCGACAATCTCCGCTTCCAGCGCCACGTGTCTAGCGAAGATATTCGTCTCCGCGCCATTGCTTTTAAGTCTGGCGATAACCGCCTGGCTCTGCTTGGCGGTCAAGGGGCCACGCGCCCCCTCGAGTTGCACAGGCGACGACGGCCGCACCGCCATGTCGGGAACCATGGAGGGTATTGAACAACCCGCGAGCAGTGCCAGGCAAAGCGCTGCGGCAAGTTTTGCGATATACGGATGCCCCATTTTCTTCACATGGGTGAGGTTGTAGAGTGACCATTGATAAGCCGAAGCAGCACCAATCTCGGCAGACATCGCCACTTCCGATTATCAAGACTACTCGCCCGCGGGCAAGCGTCTGTACGTCAGCGCACCGAGTTGAGGGCAAAGTTCGCCTAGCCTTTTCATGGATGCTGATACACCGGAGTAGGGCTGGCCGCGAATTGTGTGCTGAGCCGCCGCGACGGCTTCGAAGCCGCGATCGAGGATTCCGCCGCGCCCATCCACAACCGGGACGGCCAGGTCGCCGGCGCGGTGCTCGTGTTCCACGACGTCAGCGAAGCGCGGGCTTTGGCGTTGAAGATGTCGCATCTGGCCCAGCACGATGTGCTCACCGGCTTGCCCAATCGGGTGCTGCTGACAGAACGGATCTCCCAGGCGATCGGGCGCTCCCAGCGGCACCGCAAGCAAGTCAGAGGGCATTTGCCGAAAGTTCGGCCAAGGTTTCGACTATTTATTTGCCCTTGATGGCATCCTTGACGTCTTCTTTCAGGTCGCCGTAGGCAGCCTGGGCTTTGCCGCCGGATTTTTGAATCTTTCCTTTCAACGCCAGATCGTCATTGCCGACGAGGTTGCCAGCGACTTCCTTGACTTTGCCTTTGACTTTTTCGATACGACCCTTGGCTTGATCCTTGTTCATGGTGAACTCCTGAGAATGAAATTGATGGGGGGCGGGTACCGGAACTGCGATCCGGAACCCGTGATGGAGAGACTAGGCAAGGCAGTGCAGGCAGTCAGTGCGCTGGCACACATAGCAAACTGGCCAGGTAAATGTTCGGGAACAGACAGATGCGGCAGTTGGCCTGGCTCGATAATCGGGCTACTGAAAGTACCGGTTCGAGGGGTAACAAATGGCAGGACGAATACGAAAAACGGTCTGGAGCCGATCATTCCAGGGCGTATTGAAGACGGTGACACGAACAGCCATGCGCATCGGTACCAAGGCGCTCAAGGAAAGTTTGCGGGCCGCTCCGCTGGCAGGCAAACGCAAGCCTGTTAAAAAGGCGATGGCGCCGTCGGCCAACTGGACGAAGGGGATCGCCATTGGCGCGGCGGGGCCTCGCCGCTATCGGCTCTACAAGCCGTCCGGCGTGCGGCGTAACGAGACTCTGCCATTGCTGGTCATGCTGCACGGTTGTGGGCAGGATGCCGAAGCACTGGCTGCCAGCAGCCGGATGAACACGATCGCGGCCCGTGAGCGCTTTTTCGTGCTCTATCCCGAGCAGGATCGCCTGTCGAATGTGCAGGGATGCTGGAACTGGTACGACACCCGGACGGGGCGTGCACAGGCCGAAGCCAATTCGATCAGTGCGGCCATTGAACAGGTTTGCCTGGCGGCGCAAGCCGTCGACCGCAGCCGGATTGCCCTGGCAGGAATTTCAGCCGGGGCCGGTATGGCCGTGCTGCTGGCGACACATCATCCCGAACGCTTTCGGGCCATTGCCATGCATTCGGGGATTGCGCCGGGCGTTGCGCATTCGTCGGCGAGCGCCATTAAGGCCATGTTCGGGCAAAGCGTGACAACGTCGCCTCTCCCGGCCATTGCGCCCGATGTGAGACTGCCGGCGTTGCTGGTCATCCACGGCGCAGCGGACCACGTGGTGGCGCCGGGGAATGGCGCCGAAGCGGCCATGCGCTGGGGGGAACGGGTTGGTGCCAAGGCGAGCAAGCCGCGCCGCGTGCAGCGTGGCGTGCGTTATGCGGCGATAATCACCGATTATCGAAAAAGCGGCCGGGTGATCGCGACGCTCTGTGCCGTCGACCGGCTCGGACATGCCTGGAGCGGTGGTGCCGCAGGGCATTACTGCAGCGACCCCAAAGGCCCGGATGCCTCACGGATGATCTGGTCCTTCGTCGCCAGGCAATTTGCCCGGGCGGCAGACTAAGACCAAGGTTCAGTACTGCTTCGTCAGAACCTTCTTCAACGCAGAAGAACTGGTCAAGCTTGCGAATCCCGGCGCCTTATCGCAGGCCAAAGACTGACAGGACGACGAGGACGATTACGACCAGTCCAACGATGTAGATAATATTGCTCATCAGTGTTTCCCTTCGGGTAGAGGGCTGGCGATTCGCGCCATGACCATGGTTTGTTGCCCGCCGATTCCGCCTTACCCTGCGCTATCGTGAACCTCAGCCCGGCGGACGGGTGTTGTCGCGCTTTTCCTCGTGGTATTCCTCCTCCACATTCACCGACCAGATCGCGGCCTTGTCCGTGATGCCGGCCATGATGGCTTCGGCGGCGAGCTTGGCGGTGACCATCGAACGAACTGGTCATAGCTGCCGAAATAGGCAGGATAGGCCTTGGGCACGCGGGCGACATGCCAGTCGAGTGCGTCGGCGGGGTCGATCAGGTCGATTTTCGCCAGTTCGGCAATTGCGAAGCGCGAAAATTCGGCATCGTCCATGCGCCACAGTTCATCGCCTTCCTGGCAGAAATATTCGAGGCCCATCCAGATGGTGTCGGCCTCCTTGACCAGCGCCGGGCTCCAGTTGTTGAAGATTTGCAGGCGGCCGATCTTGACATCGGGTTCCTGAATGTAGATCCAGGTGTCGGGTAAAAGATTGAGCGGCGGCTTGCCTTCGGGACGCGGCTTGAGTCTTTTCAGCAACAGCCCCATGGTGATGAAATCGCGGTACATCAGCCCGTCCGCCACGGCGCGCACCGCGTCGGGCGCAGGTGGTTGCAGGGCCTGCACCATATCGCGGATGGGCATGGTCGAGATGACACAGTCGCCGTGCCACCAGCGCCGACTTTTATCGGCGGCTTCGGTTTCGATGGCGACGATGCGCTTGTCCTCGTGCCTGAGTGCGACAACCTTGAGGCCGAAGTGAATCTCGCCGCCGCGCCCGCGCAGTTCTTCCGCCGCCAGCCGCCACATCTGGCCGGGGCCGAACTTGGGGTAGAGGAAGCGTTCGATCAGGCTGGTCTCGGTGCCTTTCTGCGCTACGCCGGCCGCATCTTTACTGGCGCCGGAGAAGATTTTTTTTGCGGCGTGGAGGAGGGCCTTGGTGATCGACAGGCCCTTGATGCGCTGCGCCCCCCAGGCCGGGCTGATGGCGCGGCAGGCGACGCCCCAGACCTTTTCCGTGTAGTCCTTGAAGAAGGTGCGGTACAGCTCGCCGCCGAAGCGGTTGTAGAAAAAGTCTTCGAGATTCTTTTCCGGCTGGCGCGGGAACAGGCTGGCCCAGATATAGGAAATGCCAATCCGCACCAGGCGTACCGGGCCGAGGTTGGCCATGGTTTTTCCCGAGAGCGAAATCGGGTAATCGAAAAAGCGGCGCAAAAAATAAATCCGCGACAGGCGTGGCCGGATCAGCAGGTGCCGGTCGTTTTGCGGCATGACGGAAAAGCCGTTGGCATCCTTGTCGGGCGCCGGCGGCATCATCTGCCGCCACCAGTCCATCACCCAGTCGGACTTGGAAAAGAAGCGATGGCCGCCGATATCCATCCGGTTGCCCTTGTACTCGATGGTGCGCGAAATGCCACCGACATCATCGAGGGCTTCCAGCACGATGGGCCGGATGGCGGAGCGGCGTGCAAGTTCAAGCGCGGCGGTCAGGCCGGCGGGCCCGGCGCCGATGATGAGCACGGTTTGGGTCATGGCGTGGTTTCCATTGAGGGAGCGCCGCTCCGGGAAGGTGAAAACAGCATCCAGCGCCGCAGGAAGAAGTTGAAGAACAGGATAAACACAGCGGCAAACACTTTGGACAAAAGATAATGCAGCCCGGCGAAATCGGTCAGCAGCCAGAGCAGCAGCGTGTTGAGCAGCAATCCGGCGATGCCGATGGCGCCAAAGACGAGGAACTCATGCAGGCGGTTTTCCATGCGGCGGAAATCGAATACCCAGAGCAGGCAAAGCAGATAGTTGGCGGCCAGCCCGGCACAAAAGGCGACTGCGGCAGAGAGCAGGTAATACCACCCAACATGCTCGGTAAGAAAGTAAAGACAGGCAAAGTCCACCACGAAACTCAAGCCGCCGACCCCGGCATAGCGGATGAACTGCAAAATCCATTGGGGGTATCGGTTATCTGGCATGGGCAGGGTGATTTTTGATGCGGGGTGGATCATTTCAGGCCGGTCGATTCTAGCAGGGCGGTTGGGAGTGCCGGCATCTTCATCGTTTGGTAATATGGTGCTCCCGGCTCCATTGCGGCTGGCCCCATGATCTGAATCCAGGAAACGAAAATGAATTTTGACAAGGAACTCGATGCCCGCGGATTGAGCTGTCCGTTGCCCATTCTGCGCACCAAGAAGGCGTTGACGGAGCTTGCGCACGGCCAAGTGTTGCGTATCGTCGCCACCGATCCCGGTTCGGTCAAAGACTTTGCCGCGTTTGCCAAGCAGACCGGCAATGCCTTGCTGGCGAGCAACGTGCACGGCAAGGAATTTGAATTCTTCATGCAGCGCAAGTAAGCCGTGCTTCTCTGAAGCCAGGCTTGTCCATGGATATGACCATTACGCCCGAAACCATCGACGAGATCGTCAACCGTCGGCTCGCCGAGTTACTGCCGCAGAAAATTGAGGAAGCATTGCGTGAGCGGGAAGCGGCGAGAACGCCCTCGCTGGCCATCATTGCCTCGAAGGGTACGCTCGACTGGGCTTATCCCCCCTTCATCCTTGGCTCGACCGCTGCCGCGCTAGGCTGGGATGTGTCGATCTTCTTCACGTTCTACGGTTTGAACCTGCTTAAGCAGGATGTCTCCGACCTCAAGGTCAGCCCGCTGGGCAACCCCGGCATGCCGATGAAAATGCCCTTCGGCCCGGAGTGGTTCAAGGCGATCAACTGGAACATTCCCAATGCCATTCAGGCCGGCATTCCCGGCTTCGAGACACTGGCGACCCGCTTGATGCAGCAGACCATCAGCAACAAGGGCGTGGCCGGTATCGAGGAGCTGCGCAGCCTGTCCGTCGAAGCCGGTGTGAAGCTGATCGCCTGCCAGATGACGATGGATCTGTTTGGTTTCAGTCAGGCGGACTTCATCGAAGGCCTCGATTTTGCCGGCGCCGCCACCTTCCTGCCGGTGGCGCAAGAGGCGGACGTGACCTTGTTTATCTGATCGTCTTCCGTCACACTGGCGCAGGTCGGGGTTCAGTAATTTTTGGCACGCAGTGCGTCTGGAATGGCAAAGGGGTAGCCCGGCCTATCCCAGGCGCGCGCGTTGCGTTGCGAGTTTTTCACGCAGTGCGACAAATCCGGCCAGCCGCTCGCGCTCCTGGCTCACCACGGCCGCCGGTGCGCGCTCGACGAAACTGGGCAGGGCGAGCTTTGCCTCTGCCTTGGCAATTTCGCCGCAGATACGATCGATTTCCTTCGTTACGCGTTCCTTCTCGGTGGCGATGTCGATTTCGATTTTCAGCATCAGACGGAACTCGCCAACGATTTGCACCGGCGCGTCGGTTTCCGGCAGCGTATCGACCACACTGACTTCGGAGAGCTTGGCCAGCGCCGCGAGATACGGGGCGTAAGCCTGTAATGCCGCCGTATCACCAGCGCCGGGTTTTTGCGGGCCGGTGCCGACCAGCGGCACTTTCTGCGCCGGCGATAGATTCATTTCGCCACGCAGGCTGCGACAGGCAGTGACCATCTCCTTGAGCGTCCCGACCCAGGCTTCGGCGGCTTCGTCGATGCGGGAGGGATCGCTTTGCGGGTAGGTTTGCAGCATCACCGATTCGCTGCCGTCGCCGGAGGCTCTGCCGGCAATCGGCGCGACTTTCTGCCAGAGTTCTTCGGTGATGAAGGGAATCAGCGGGTGGGCCAGGCGCAGCACGGTTTCCAGCACACGGATCAGCGTGCGGCGGGTGCCGCGTTGCCGGGCTTCGTTGCCATGTTGCAGTTGGACTTTGGCCAGCTCCAGATACCAGTCGCAATATTCGTCCCAGACATATTCGTAAATCGACTTGGCCAGCAGGTCGAAGCGGTAATCGGCGAAGTGCCGGGCGGCTTCCGCTTCCAGTTTTTGCAGCAGGCTGACGATCCAGCGGTCGGCCGGCGAGAAATCCAGATACGTCCCATTGCAGGCAGCAGACCCGTGCGGTGCAAGGCCGCAATCCTGCCCCTCGCAGTTCATCAGCACGAAGCGGGTGGCGTTCCACAGCTTGTTGCAAAAATTGCGGTAGCCCTCGCAGCGCTGCATGTCGAACTTGATGTCGCGGCCGGGACTGGCCAGGCTGAGGAAGGTGAAGCGCAGCGCGTCGGTGCCGTAGGCCGGAATGCCGGTGGGGAATTCTTTCTTCGTGCGCTTCTCGATCTTTGACGCATCCTTCGGATTCATCAACCCGGTGGTGCGTTTCTTCACCAGGTCGTCGAGCGCGATACCGTCGATCAGGTCGATCGGGTCGAGCACGTTGCCTTTCGATTTGCTCATTTTCTGGCCTTCCGCATCGCGGATCAGGCCATGCACATACACGTCGCGAAAGGGAATCTTGCCGGTGAGGTGCCGGGTCATCATCACCATGCGCGCCACCCAGAAGAAGATGATGTCGAAGCCGGTGACCAGCACGGTCGAGGGCAGATAGAGGTCGAGCGCCGGATTGGATTTGTCCGGATAATCCGGTGTCCAGTCGAGCGTCGAGAACGGCCACAGCGCGGACGAATACCAGGTGTCGAGTACGTCCGGATCACGCGTCAGGCCACCGTCATAGCCGTCGGCGCGGGCGAGCCGGCTGGCCTCGGCGGCATCGTGCGCCACATAGACGCGGCCATCGTCGGCATACCAGGCCGGAATCTGGTGGCCCCACCACAGTTGCCGCGAAATGCACCAGTCCTGGATGTTGTTCAGCCACTGGTTGTAGGTGTTCACCCAGTTTTCCGGATGGAAGCGCACCTCGCCGCTGGCGACGACTTCCAGCGCCTGCGCGGTGATGCTCTTGCCATTCGCACCGGGTTTGCTCATGGCGACGAACCACTGGTCGGTGAGCATCGGCTCGATGACGACGCCGGTGCGGTCGCCGCGCGGAACCATCAGCCGGTGCGGCTTGGTGGCAGCCAGCAAGCCGAGCGCTTCGAGGTCGGCGATGATGACACGGCGCGCATCAAAGCGGTCCATGCCACGGTATTTCTCCGGGCCGTGTTCGTTGATGCGGGCATCGAGCGTCAGGACCGAAATCGGGGTCAGGCCGTGCCGGTGGCCGACCTGCCAGTCGTTGAAATCATGCGCCGGCGTGATTTTGACGCAACCGGTGCCGAATGCCGGGTCGACATAGCTGTCGGCGATGATCGGGAGGGTGCGGCCGGTAAGCGGCAGGTGCACCTGCTTGCCGACCAGGTGGGCATAGCGTTCATCCTCCGGATTGACGGCGACGGCGACGTCGCCGAGCAGGGTTTCCGGCCGGGTCGTGGCTACCGTCAAGCTGCCGCTGCCATCGGCCAGCGGATAACGGATTTCCCACATGAAACCGTCTTCTTCCTCGCTCACCACTTCGAGGTCGGAAACGGCGGTGAGCAGTTTCGGGTCCCAGTTCACCAGCCGCTTGCCGCGATAGATCAAGCCTTCGTTGTAGAGGCGGACAAAGGTTTCGGTGACGGTCTGCGACAGTCCGGCATCCATCGTGAAGCGCTCGCGCGACCAGTCCGGGCTGGTGCCCAGGCGGCGCATCTGGCGGGTGATGGTGCCGCCTGAATATTCCTTCCATTCCCAGACTTTCTTGAGGAACTCCTCGCGTCCGAGATCGTGGCGGGAAATGCCCTGGGCATCGAGCTGGCGCTCGACCACGATCTGCGTTGCGATCCCGGCGTGGTCGGTGCCGGGCTGCCACAGCGTGTTGGCGCCGCGCATGCGATGGTAGCGGGTGAGCGCATCCATGATGGCCTGGTTGAAGCCATGCCCCATGTGCAGCGTGCCGGTGACGTTGGGCGGCGGCAGCAGGATGCAGAAATTGTCCGCCTTGCCGGTATCGAGGCCGGCGGCAAAATAGCCGCGCGATTCCCAGATCGGATACCAGTGGCGCTCGATGGCGGCGGGTTCGAAGCTCTTGGTGAGTTCCATGAAGGTACTAAGAGGCAAAAAAAGCAATTTTAGCGGATAGACACGCCGAAACTGCCGGAACGGAAGCCGGTTTGTGTGACGAGGTCCATGAAACTGACGCTGCCCACCGCCGCTTTACGCGGATTTTGACCGTGCTAGCATGCTCTGACTTGATCTTCATCGAGCCAGTACATCAAAAAATGGGGGTATGAAAATGGGTTCGTCGACAACCGGGCGCATGTGTTCATTTGCGTATGGGGTGGCAGCTTATTTTTTCTTTTTGCTGGTTTTTCTAATCTTTATCGCTTTCGTCGGCGACTTTCTGCCGCCGGGCTATCTGTTTGCGCCGATACGGACAGGCGATGCCCTCAAATCTGCCGTGAACGACCTTTTCCTGATTGTCTTGTTTGGCGTGCCGCATAGCGTGATGGCGCGGCCTGCCTTCAAATACTGGCTAACCAGGTTTCTGCCGGCGCACCTGGAACGCAGCACCTATGTTCTGGTGTCCAGCCTGCTGCTTTTGCTGCTCATCTGGCAGTGGCAGCCGATTGGCCCGGAGGTGTGGCATTTCGACGCGCCGCTGGTGCGCTATGCCATCTATGGCATGTTTGCTGCCGGTTGGGCAATCATATTTGTTGCCACTTTCCTGACCGATCATTTTGATCTGTTTGGCTTGCGTCAGGTCTATTTGCATCTGCTTGGCCGGACATATGCCCCACCGGTGTTTACCCATCGTTTCCTGTACAAGACGGTACGTCACCCGATGATGCTCGGGATGTTCATTGCGCTCTGGGCTACACCGGCAATGAGCATGAGCCATCTTGTCCTGGCCATCGGGTTCAGCCTTTACATTGTTGTCGGCGTCCATTTCGAGGAACAGGATTTGTTGTGCAACCTGGGCGAGGATTACCAGCGCTATCACGCGCAAACTCCGATGTTTCTGCCCGGAGTGGTGAAACGGCCATCAAAGTAACGATCAAGGTCGGTATCGGATCGATTTTTCGTTTCCTTGTCGTGTCAGCGGCGCCGATTTTTTGACCCTCATTCGGCATCGCCGATTGGGCCCCGAGCGTTGATAAACACTCAGTCAGCTGACGTTGACACCCTGTTTCCGTTATTATTGCGGCCTTTCGTAGTTCCTTGTTAACCCATGATCGTCAAGCTGTTGCGCCGTGTCTTTCGTCGCGGCGAATCCCCTGTTTCAAGCGCATCGGCCGTCATTCCGCTGGCGCGCCATGGCATTCATCGCGAACATGTCTCCTCCGGCGCCCGCCGTACCTGCGAAACCTTGCAGAAAGCCGGGTTCAAGGCCTATGTCGTGGGCGGTGCGGTGCGTGACCTGATCGCCGGGATCGAACCCAAGGACTATGACATCGCCACCGATGCCACGCCGGAACAGGTGCGTTCGTTGTTCCGCCGCTCGCGCATCATCGGCCGCCGTTTCCAGATCGTGCATGTGATGCAGGGTGGCGAGACGCTGGAGGTGTCGACCTTTCGCGCCGCCCACGATGCCGATACAGCCAAGGACGCGCATGGCCGCGTGCTGCGCGACAACGTCTTTGGCTCGATGGCGGAAGACGCGGCGCGGCGCGACTTCACGGTGAACGCGCTGTACTACGACCCGACCCGCGAGACGGTGATCGACTACCATCACGGCGTCGCCGACCTGAAACAAAAAACGCTGCGCATGATCGGCGAGCCGCGCGCCCGTTACCGCGAAGACCCGGTGCGCATGCTGCGCGCCGTGCGCCTTTCGGCCAAGCTCGGGCTGGCGCTGGATCCGGCGCTGCGGGCGCCAATCCGCGAGATGGCGACGCTGATGGAAAACGTACCGGCGGCGCGGCTGTTCGACGAGATGCTGAAGCTGCTGTTTTCAGGGCATGCCGTCGAATGCCTCAAGCGCCTGCGCGACGACGGCCTGCATCACGGGCTGCTGCCGCTGCTCGATGTGATCCTGGAGCAGCCGCTGGGCGAGAAATTCGTCATGCTTTCGCTGGCCAGCACCGATGCACGGGTCAAGGCAGGCAAATCGGTATCGCCCGGCTATCTGTTCGCCACCCTGCTGTGGCATGAAGTGCTGGCCAACTGGGAACTGCGCAAGGCGCGCGGCGAGGTATCGATTCCGGCGCTCTACGAGGCAATGGACGAAGTGCTCGATATCCAGGCCGAAAAGCTCGCCATCACGCGCCGCATCGCCGGCGACATCAAGGACATCTGGGCGCTGCAACCGCGCTTCGAGAAACGTGCCGGGAAGGCACCTTACCGGCTGCTGGAACTGCCGCGCTTCCGTGCGGGGTTTGATTTTCTCGTGCTGCGCGCCGAAAGCGGCGAGCTCGACCACGAGCTGGCCGACTGGTGGCTGGATTTCCAGAATGCCGATCCGGAGCGGCGCGAAGCCATGCTGGTACCCGATTCCGGACCGAAAAAACGTCGTCGCCGCAGCCGTGCCAAAAAGCCATTTGACGGGAACGCGTCGGTAGCCGCGGACGACTGACATGGATGTACGCTGTTTCATCGCCCTGGGCGCCAACCTGGGCGATCCGGTGGCGGCCGTGGAATCAGCCATTGCCGCTTTGCGCGAATTGCCGCAGACCAAATTTGTTGTTGCTTCGTCCTTGTACCGCACGGCGCCGGTTGGCCTGCTGCATCAGCCGGATTTCATCAATGCCGTGGTGGAAGTATTCACCGTCCTGCCAGCGCCGACTTTTCTCGATCAGTTGTTTGCCATCGAGGCACGGTTCGGCCGCCTCCGTAGCGTGAAGAACGCACCGCGCACGCTCGATCTCGACCTGCTGCTCTATGGCGATGTACAGTGCGACGATGCGCGGCTCACCTTGCCGCATCCGCGCCTGCACCAGCGCGCCTTCGTCCTCGCGCCGCTGGCGGAAATTGCGCCCGGGCTGGTGATTCCGGGGCGGGGCAGGGTGATCGAATTGCTGGCCGGATGTGCCGGGCAGCCGATTCAAAGGCTCGCATCAACGAACCGCTGAAGATGTCAGCCTCTTTCAGTAACCCGATTATCCGTGGGCCGGTTTGTGTATCCTTGGCGCGTATATTTCATCCTTAGACAACCATGACCTATCTCGCCAGCAACAAACCCATTACCTTGCCCGAGCTGCTGCGGATGAAGCAGGCGGGCGAAAAAATCGCCATGCTGACGGGATACGACGCCAGCTTTGCCGCCCTGGAGGATCGCTGCGGCGTCGATGTCATCCTGGTTGGCGATTCGCTGGGCAACGTGATCCAGGGCAAGAGCTCGACACTGCCGGTGACGATGGAGCAGATGCTGTATCACACCGAATGCGTTGGTCATATGGCAGTTCGCGCCATGTGCGTGGCCGACATGCCGTTCGGCAGCTATCACGAATCGAAGGAGCAGGCGCTGAAGAATGCCGTGCGGCTGATGGCCGCTGGCGCCGAAATGGTCAAGCTCGAAGGCGGCGCGGTGATGGCCGCGACGGTGCATTTCCTGGTCGAGCGCGGCATTCCGGTGTGCGCGCATATCGGCCTCACGCCGCAGTCGGTGCATGCGCTGGGCGGCTACCGGGTGCAGGGCCGCGGCGAGGCCGCGGCGGCGCGCATGAAACAGGACGCGCTGGCGCTGGAACAGGCCGGAGCCAGCCTGATGGTGATGGAAATGGTGCCGGCGACGCTGGCCGGCGAAATCACGCAGATGCTGACGGCCTGCGCCACCATCGGCATCGGCGCCGGACTGGCCTGCGATGGTCAGGTGCTGGTGCTGCACGACATGCTGGGCGTCTATCCCGGCAAGAAGGGGCGTTTCGTCAAGGATTTCATGGCCGAGGCGCAGAGCATCGACGGCGCCGTGCTGGCTTATGTCCAGGCGGTCAAGGATGGCAGCTTCCCCGGTGCGGAGCACGCTTACTGATGCAGATTCACGAAACCATTGCCGGCCTGCGCGCGGCGCGGAAAGCCGCCGGGCGCGTGGCCCTGGTGCCGACCATGGGCAACCTGCACGCCGGGCACATCGCCCTGATGCAGCAGGCGCGGGAACGGGCCGATGCCGTCATCGCCACCATTTTCGTCAATCGCCTGCAATTCCGTCCCGACGAGGATTTCGAGAGTTATCCGCGTACTTTTGCGGCGGATTGCGAGCAGCTTGTCGCCGCAGGCGTCGATCATCTGTTCGCGCCCGATGAGGCGGAGATGTATCCGCAGCCGCAGACCTATCACATCGAGCCGCCGCCGGAACAGGCGAACATTCTCGATGGCGCGTTCCGTCCCGGCCATTTTCGCGGCGTCGCCACGGTGGTGATGAAACTGTTGCAGATTGCCCAGCCTGACCTGGCGCTGTTCGGCAAGAAGGATTACCAGCAGCTGATGGTGATCCGCAACATGGTGCGCGACTTCAACCTGCCGGTAGAAGTCGGCGCTGGCGAGACGGTGCGGGCAGCCGATGGCCTCGCGCTTTCCTCACGCAATGGCTATCTTTCGGCGGCGGAGCGGGCCGAAGCGCCGCGTCTTTACCGGGTTCTGGTCAAACTGAGCGCGGCGGTGCGCGGCGGTGTGCGCGACTTCGCCCGACTGGAGCGGGAGGCGATGGCGGAGCTGGATGAGCACGGTTGGCAAACGGATTATGTTGCATTGCGTAAAAAACTTGATTTACAATCCGCGTCCGCTCAGGATTCCGGGTTGGTGGTGTTGGCTGCCGCGCGCTTGGGCAGCACGCGCCTCATCGACAATCTGGAACTCTAGGCCGGGAACGTGTGGGAAGGGCTGTGGATGGCTTCCCGTTTTTGATTGATGCTTTTGCATGGGAAAGGAACGGCTATGCAGCGCACGATGCTTAAATCAAAGCTTCATCGGGTCACGGTGACTCACGCCGAGCTGCACTACGAGGGTTCCTGCGCGATTGATGAGGCATTGCTTGATGCAGCCGATATCAAGGAATACCAGCAGATCGACATCTACAACGTGAACAACGGCGAGCGGTTTACCACCTACGCCATCCGCGCCGAACACGGCAGTGGAACGATTTCGGTGAATGGCGCCGCCGCGCGCAAGGCGGCTCCGGGCGATCTGCTGATCATCGCCAGCTATGCCGTGATGAATGAAATCGAATTGGCGGATTTCGAGCCCGATCTGGTGTACGTCGATGCCAGGAATCGCATCACCCACCACAGTCGAAAAATTCCCGTTCAGGTCGCCGCCTGATCCTCTCTGTTTTGGGTGACGTACCCAAAATAAAAACCCGCACCGGAGTACAGTGCGGGTTTTTTTATGGGTGAAACCGCTTAAGCGGGTTTCTTGCCAAAACCACCAAGCAGTGCCGCAACGGGGCGTTGCGGGCGTGTGGGGCCGGGCTTCTCTGTAGCGGGTTTGGCCGGGCCAGGCTTGCTTTCGTAAGGCTTGCGCGGATCGAAATCGAGTTTCGGCTCGATTTTTGGTACATGTGCTGCTGCGGGCGGAAGATGGGGTGGTGGACGCCGATCATGCGAACTGGCTTCATTCACCGGTTGTTTCCGCTCATGTTCGCGGCGATGACCGCTGCCTGAGCGCTCGCCCTGCGGCCGTCCGCGATGCGGAGCCGTGGTTTCGCTTTCGCGTTTGAGCGGGAGTTTGTCGAGCGCGAAGCCGCTGATTTCGACGCGTTCGATTGGCCGTTTGATCAGCTTTTCGATATCCGCCAGGCGCCCGCTTTCTTCCGGGGCAAACAGCGAAATTGCCGTGCCCTGCTTGCCGGCGCGGCCGGTGCGACCGATGCGATGGACATAGTCTTCCGCCGTGTGCGGCAGCTCGTAGTTGATGACGTGCGGCAGATCGTCGATATCCAGCCCGCGCGCGGCGACATCGGTGGCTACCAGCACGCGAATCTTTCCCGACTTGAAGCCTTCCAGCGCCTCGGTGCGCTGCGCCTGGCTCTTGTCGCCATGAATGGCATCGGCTTCGATGCCCTGGCGGGCGAGGTAAACGGCCAGCCGGCTGGCGCCGAACTTGGTGCCGACAAAGACCAGCACCTGGCGCATGTCTTCGTGCGTCAGCAGATGCACCAGCAGGCTGCGCTTCAGATCGCTGGCGACGGGATAGACACGGTGGCTGATGGTTTCATTGATGGCATTGCGGCGCGCCACTTCAATCAGCTGCGGAGCCTTCAGCATGGTGTCGGCCAGCTTCTTGATTTCGCCCGAGAAGGTGGCGGAAAACAGCAGGCTCTGGCGTGCCGTCGGCAACATGGCAAGAATGCGTTTGATGTCGGGAATGAAGCCCATGTCGAGCATGCGGTCGGCTTCGTCGAGCACCAGGACTTCGACGGCGCCGAAGCTGACGCTCTTTTGCTGGACGTGATCGAGCAAGCGGCCCGGCGTGGCGACGATGATCTCGCGGCCCTGGCGCAATTCGGCGATTTGCGGCTTGATGTCGACGCCGCCGTAGATGCAGACCGAGCGCAGCGGCAGATGCTTGCTGTAGGTGACGACGCTTTCATGCACCTGCATCGCCAGCTCGCGCGTCGGCGCCAGGATCAGGGCGCGCACCGGGTGGCGGGCCGGCGAGGGCGAGGAACTGGCGTACTTGGCCAGCCGTTGCAGCAACGGCAGGGTGAAGCCGGCGGTCTTGCCGGTGCCGGTTTGCGCGCCGCCCATGACATCCTTGCCGGCCAGGATGATCGGGATGGCTTGTGCCTGGATCGGCGTTGGCGTGGTGTAGCCGTTGTCCTTGACGGCGCGCAGCAGTTCGGGAAGCAGGCCGAGTTCGTCAAAAGTTCCCGCAGGGACGCAAAGCGCTGGTGCTGGCGAGACGGTGGGCGGGGGCGATGCGGGATCGCTGGCGGGGGTCGTTGCGTTCAATGGAACTCCTGAATCGGCCTGCCCCTTCAAAGGGAGAACCGGTTCAGGCGGCGAAGCGCTTGGGGTGTGAGGTGCGGCAACATGCCGGAATGCGCGCCAACCGGCAGGGCACGCCAAGACGCATTGTATTACACCCGCCCCTGCCTGCGATGTCTGCGTGTCAAGCAGAGGTCAGGTTGCGTGTTTTCCTGCGGGCGCCGCTGTATTTGCGGGCTTGGCGGCGGGTACGGGTTCCGCAGGGGCGGCAGTTTTGGCGGCGGCATCATCGGCCGGTGGCGGGTTAGCCGGTTCTTCGGTCACTTCACCCGATTTGCGCTTGGGCAAGGCTTTCGTCGAGAGCTGCGGCACGGCATCGCTGATCTTGTTTTCCCGCATGTAGCCATCCATGTCGCGCCAGCCATCGAAAATCGTGGCTTTGGAGACTTTTGCATTCATCTGGTAGCAGTCTTCAAGGGCGCGGCCGGATTGCCGGCAGGCGCTGCCGATGGCCTTGCCTTCAGCCTCGGAACGCGCAGCTTCCTGCGCCGGGTTTTCGATGCCGAGCCGATCGCAGCCGGCAAGCAGCACAATCAAAAGCGGGACAGAGCGAAAATTCATGGACGTGGCCAATGATGGATCGGGTACCCATTTTACGGCAGAACCGGCGTCGGGTTGAGTAGCCCGGGAAGATGACCATTGCGTATCCTGGCGATCAGAGAAAATCCGGATTCAGCACCACGCGCAACACGGTCTGGGCCTGGCTTTCGCGAACACGGCTGGAAAACCACCAGAGGCCGCCTTTTTTGACCGGCCAGTCGGCTTCGACGCCGGACAACAGGAGGGCGGCGAGCTGTCCGAGCGCAGGCTGGTGGCCAATGATCAGGATGGCACCGCTTTGTTCAGGCCAGTCGGCAGCCGCCAGCAGGTCGGCCGCCGTGGCGCCAACGCCGACTTTTCGCTCGATCTCGTAAGGCAGTTCCAGAGCGTGGGCCGTTTGCTGTGTGCGCTCGGCGGGACTGACCAGGATGCGATGCTTGCGGGGCAGGTGTTCACGCAGCCACTTGGCCATTTTCTGCGCCTGTTTTTCGCCGCGCGCAGTCAGCCGCCGTTTCTGGTCGGGCAGTTCCGGTCCACCTTCTTCAGCTTCGGCATGGCGCCAGAGAATCAGATCCATGGTGGTCTCCTTTTGTATTTTTGAGCCGGGCATTCTAGTGACCCTGGATGACTGGAAGATTACATGCTCAAGCGTGGGAGGCGAAGTTTGGGCAGGCTGGCCACGATTTCAGGAACCGTGGCCAGCAAGCGGGCATGGCGAGGGCCGTGCCAGCCGCCGATCAGCGTCACCGCCTCGCGCAGTTGCGGGTCGTCGCCGGCGCAGCGCATCAGCAGGCTGCCGGCTTGCGCTAGGTCGTTGAGTTGCCCCAGGGTGTCCTGCGTGCCAGCGAGGCGTCGCAGCGTGCGACGCGACGAAGTGCCGCGCGTGAGCGGAGCAAGAAATTCCAGGGCATAGCGCAGGCGTTTGACGGCGATGCGCAGTGCATGCAGCGACACCGGGTCGCCGGCATGTGCCGCCTGGGCGCGCCGCAGCAGGGTTTTGTGCAGGCGCCGCAGTTGCGCAGCCGCAAAGGCGGGCAGGGTGAGCGGCGGGGATGCGGGTGGCGTGGAAGCGGCAGGCGGGTTGTCTGCTACTGGCAACTGGCAGAGCAGCGTGTGGAGCGCAGCGAGCAGCGTCTGGCCGTAGGCGGGTGCCTGCAGCTGGGCATTGACATCGCTGCGGGCACGATAGCGTTGCAGGGTGATGGCATTGGATAGCTGTGCCAGGCGCGGCTCGTCGGGCAGGGCCGCGAGTACCGGGGCAACGATTTCGGTTTGCAGCACATCCAGGTCGCGGGCAAGCCCTAACTGCTGGACCAGCGGGCGGAAGGACTCTTTCAGCCGCAGGGGCAGCGCCTCGGGCAGTTGCGGCGCAAACAGACGCAGTGCGGCAAGCAGGCGGCGCAGGGCGACGCGCATCTGGTGGATGTATTCGGGATCGTCGCTGGACAGTGCGCCCGCATGGTTCTGTTGCAGGTGGTCAAGGCAGGCGAGCGCGATGTGACGGAAGGCGGCGAGCGGCGACAAGGTGTCGTCGAGTTCGATGGGGGTGGCCTTGGCGGGTTGTGGCGCCATGCCCGTATGCAGCCGGTAACCCCGTTCTGCCTTGGAACAGGTAGCAGGAGTCAGCGGCAGGCGTGCGGCCAGCGGATGGGCCAGGGCAAACAGCGCCGCCACTTGGCCGGTTGCGGCATCCGCCAGTTCCAGCTCCAGTTCGGAAATATTTTCGCGTTGCCCGCCGGCAATGATCCAGCCGCGATCAAGGGTGAAAATCACATCGCCGTCCGGCAGGGCAAAGTGCCAGGTGGTGCGCCGGAAGCGGGTTTCAAAAATCGGGGTCAGGCGCGCGAGCAGACGGGGCCGTTGCAGCCAGTCGCGTACCGCCTTGACTTCAATCGCGGAAAAGTCGAAATGTCCGGCGTAGGGTATTTCCCATTCGGGACGGCTGGAGAGTCCGGCGGTCGCGGTGCCGGCGAGCTTGATGGTCTGTAACCAGAGCGGGCCCTGCCGTCGCAGGCGCAAGGCGATTCCGCGCCGGCGCAAGGCGAGGTCTGGGGTGTCGTAATAGATGTTGTCCAGCAACGCGGACTGGCGCTGGCGGGCGGTTTTGAGCAGTGCCTGGCGCAGCAGGCGCGGCTGGTCTTGCATGCGTAGCGCCAGCTTGAGTTCGATTTCTTCAGCCATGACCCGCTCCCGATGAGGTGGGTCATTATCCATGAAGATATTGCCGGGATTATTACAACGGCGGGTCTTGTGTTTCGGTGCTGTCCGGTGCTTCCTCGAACCAGCGCAGCTTGTCGCGCAGGGTGACCACCGTGCCGACGATGATCAAAGTCGGCGCTCGCAACACGGCTGCCGCCGCCCGTGCCGGCAGTGTGGCGAGGGTGCCGGTGACGGTGCGCTGGCTGGGCTGGGTGCCGCGCTGGACAATGGCTGCAGGCCAGTCGGCGGGGAGGCCATGCTCGATGAGTTTGGCGCACAGGTGCGGCAGGCCGGAGAGACCCATGTAGATGACGACGGTCTGGCCGCGCCGGGCCAGCCCCGGCCAGTCGAGATTCATGCTGCCATCCTTGAGATGGCCGGTGACAAAGACGCAGGCCTGGGCATGCTCGCGATGTGTCAGCGGAATGCCGGCATACGCAGCGACACCGGCGGCAGCCGTGATGCCGGGAACGACTTCGAACGGGACGCCCATCGCGGCCAAGGTTTCGACTTCCTCGCCGCCCCGGCCGAAAGTGTAGGGGTCGCCGCCCTTGAGCCGCACTACGGAGCGCCCGGCCCTGGCCAGCCGCACCAGCAGCTGGTTGATTTCCTCCTGCGGCAGGGTGTGGTCACCGCGCTGCTTGCCGGCATAGATGCGTTCTGCATCGGCGCGAACGAAGTCGAGAATGGCCGGCGCGACCAGGTTGTCATAGACCAGTGCATCGGCCTCGGCAATCAGGCGCGCGGCCTTGAGGGTCAGCAGTTCCGGATCGCCGGGGCCGGCGCCGACCAGATAAACCCAGCCAGGCCGGGCGTGAGCGTGTGATTTTGCATTCGTAGGCGTCATGCCCGTAATGCTATCAGTACTCATGGTCATCCCTGTTCATTGCAGCGTCATCTGCCCGGTATAATTTGGTTCATCGATTCATTGGCAGGACGGAAGGCGGCGCCCAGGAATGACTACTGCATCACTCATTACGCTGACCCCCGAGCTCGAACTCAAACTCGGCAATGCGGTCGAGCGCATGCCGGCTTTCCCGCGCAGCGTGCAGCAGATTCTCGACCTGACACGGCGCATCGATTGCCTGCCCAAGCAACTGGTCGGCGTGATCGAGAAAGATCCGGTGATGACGGTCAAGATACTCAGGGTCATCAATTCGGCTTATTACGGCTTGCCTTCCCGCATTACCTCGGTCGGCCATGCGGTGGTCTTTCTCGGGCTCAATACCATCAAGAACCTTGCCCTCGGATTTGCCGCCGTCGGCATATTGCCGCGCATGAACGCAGCCGGTTTCGATGTGCAGCGCTACCTGCTGCATTCGCTGGTCGTCGCCGGAACGGCGCGGCAGCTGGCGACGCAGCTGAATGACGGTACGCTGGAACCGGGCGATTGCTATATCGCCGGTTTGCTGCATGATTTCGGCAAGATTGTGTTTGCCGAGTTCCTGGCGGGCGAGTTTCTGGCGACGCTGGCGTATGCAAAAGCCAATCATGTCCCGCTCAATGTTGCGGAACAGGCGGTGATCGGGGTCGACCATGGCATGGTTGGCGCGATGCTGGCGGTGCGCTGGCAGTTTCCCGAACATCTGGTGACCTGCATCCGCGATCACCACGATCCGGCGGCGGCGCCGTCGCTGATGATGAGTTGTCTGCGCCTCGCAGATCAAATCGTGCGCTATCATGAGATCGGCGACAGTGGCAATCCATGGCATGCCGGCGAGGAGCCGGTGTTGCCCGATGCGTTGCGGGAGGCCGGTGTGCATGATGTTGAAAGTGCCGCCAGGAGCGTGGGTTCATTCGAAAAAATAATTTCCGATGCCGAGCTGTTTGCGCATATCGGCAGTGAGCGATAGAAGGGATATCTGTCTGTGAAAGTGAGCTTCTGGGGGGTACGCGGTTCAATCCCGGTTCCGGGGCCCCGCACCGTTCGCTACGGCGGCAACACGACATGCATCGAGGTGCGCAGCGATGACGGCACGCTTTTCATCCTTGACGCCGGAACCGGTATTTTTCCCCTGGCGCAGAAGCTGCTCGCCGCCTTGCCGGTGCGCGCCAACATCTTCATCACCCATACCCACTGGGATCACATTCACGGCCTGCCGTTCTTTACCCCGCTCTACATTCCCGGCAACGAGGTACGCATTCATGGCGCCTACGATATCGTCAATGGACGCGGCATCGAACAGGTGCTGGACGTACAGTTGCAATACAGCTATTTCCCGATTCGCGAAGCCGAAATGCGTGCCGGGATTGAATATCAGACCCTCAAGGTAGGGGTTGGCGTGGCGGTTGGCGATGCCGTAGTCACGCCGCTGCTGCTCAACCATCCAACAATCAATTTCGGCTATCGCATCGAATGCAATGGCAAGTCGGTATTCTTTACCGGCGATCACGAACCGTGGCGCAACATTTACGAGCCGGAAGACGAAGGCTGGGCCGAGTTCCAGCACCTGATCGAGATGCAGCAGAACCAGCTCGATGCGGCGCTCGCAGGGATTGATGTGCTGATTGCCGACAGCTCTTACACCGCTGCCGAATATCCGTCCAAGATTGGCTGGGGACACGGCACGCTGGAAGGTAACATTGCCTGGGCACGGCGGCTGGGCGTGAAAAAACTGGTCTGCACCCACCACGAGCCAACCCGTTCCGACGACGATCTGGAGCGTGTTTTCGCTGCTGCGCTGGAGTCCTGTGGCTACACCCCCGGTGCGCCAGGCGAGCCGGAGATCATGCTGTCGAGCGAAGGCATGGAACTGGTGCTGTGATTTTGCCGTATCACCCGCGCCGACTTTTTGCCGCATCACCGGAGTTCCGCAGCGCATGACGCCCACACTGGTTTTCGATATCGAAACCATCCCCGATATCGGCGGCTTGCGCACCCTGCACGAACTGCCGGCGACGCTGGCCGACAGCGAGGTTGCCGAGTTCGCCTTCCAGCGCCAGCGGGCGAAGAACGGCAGCGACTTCCTGCCGCACTATTTGCAGCGGGTGATCGTGATTTCCTGTGCGCTGCGCAGCGACGAGGGGTTTCGCGTCTGGTCGCTGGCCGAGCCGAAGTCCGGCGAGGGCGAGATCATCCAGCGCTTTTTTGACGGCGTGGAAAAATTCACCCCGCAACTGGTGTCATGGAATGGCGGCGGCTTCGACCTGCCCGTGCTGCATTATCGCGGCCTGATCCATGGCGTCGCCGCGCCGCGCTATTGGGACATGGGCGAAGGTGACTATCGCGACTCGCGCGATTTCAAGTGGAACAACTACATCGGCCGCTATCACATGCGGCATCTCGACCTGATGGACCTGCTGGCGATGTACCAGCCGCGCGCCAGTGCGCCGCTCGATCAGTTGGCGCGCCTGATGGGGCTGCCGGGCAAGCTCGGCATGGACGGCTCCGCCGTCTGGGGTGCCTGGCAAGAGGGACGCAGCGACGAAATCCGGGATTATTGCGAGACGGATGTGGTCAATACCTGGTTGGTGTTTTTGCGCTTCCAGCGGATGCGCGGGCAGTTGACCGCCACCGAGCATGCACATGAGCTTGACTTGGTGAAGGCAAATCTCGCCGCCACCGGCGCAGCGCACTGGCGGGAATTTCTTGCTGCCTGGAATATTGGCTGAGAGAACTGCAGCCGTATTTTTTCCATTCCACTCTGAAATGGCGATTCATGAGCAGCCCGGGTATGAGCATTGCCCAGCAGACGCCTGAGGCGGCCTTGGCGGCCCTGGATAGCCATGGGCAAGGGTTGTCGGAACTGGAAGCGCAGCGTCGAGTGTTTTCATGAAAGACTCCTTGAGGTTTGGCCGGCTTCGTACCAGCCTTTGGATGCGTTGACCACTTTGACCACGAGCAGCATGACGGGGACCTCGATCAGCACGCCAACGACTGTTGCCAGTGCCGCACCGGATTCGAAGCCGAACAGGCTGATGGCGGCGGCCACCGCCAGTTCAAAGAAATTGCTGGCGCCGATCAGTGACGAGGGACAGGCTACATTGTGCTTTTCCCCTACCAGGCGGTTTAGCCAGTAGGCCAGCGATGAATTGAAGAAGACTTGAATCAAGATGGGCACGGCCAGCAAGGCAATCACCAGGGGTTGTTCAATGATGGCGCTACCCTGAAAGGCAAACAACAGCACCAAGGTGGCGAGCAGCGCCGAAATTGACCAAGGGCCGATCTTTTCCATGGTTGCATTGAAGTTTTCCTGCCCCTTGCCCAATAGCGCTTTACGCCAGAGCTGTGCCAGCGCCAACGGAATCACGATGTACAGGACAACCGACGTTACCAATGTGTCCCAGGGCACAGTGATTGCTGAAATGCCGAGCAATAAACCGACCAGCGGTGCAAAGGCGAAGATCATGATGGTGTCGTTCAGCGCCACCTGCGAGAGCGTGAACAACGGATCACCGTTGCTCAGCTTGCTCCACACAAACACCATGGCCGTGCACGGTGCCGCGGCCAGCAGTATCAGTCCGGCGATGTAGCTGTCGATCTGGTCGGCAGGCAGGTAGGGCGCAAAGATCTGGCGGATAAACAGCCAGCCGAGGAAGGCCATCGAGAAGGGTTTGACCAGCCAGTTGATGACCAGTGTGACCCCGATGCCTTTGACATGCTGCTTCACTTCATGCAAGGCACCGAAATCGACTTTCACCAGCATCGGAATGATCATCACCCAGATCAACAGGCCGACCGGGAGATTGACCCGAGCGATTTCCATTTTGCCAAGCATTTGGAAGGGCGCTGGCAGAAACTGGCCGAGGGCGATGCCGACGAGGATGCACAGGAACACCCAGAGGGTCAGGTAGCGTTCAAACACCGACATTGGTGCGCCAGCGGCAGCTTTGGCGGTCACTTCACATTGGGCGGACATTCCCGTCAAGCCTCTTCGTGGATGCGACGCGCTGCGGCAACGATCTTGTCTCGCGACAGAGTTTCCAGCGGCAAAGCTAAAAAGGCAGAAATTCGCTTGCGGAGTGACTGATAGGCCTCCTCGAAAGCGACACGTCGCGCATCCATCGGCTCAACATAGGCCGGGTCGGGGATCGCCCAATGCGCCGTGGCCGGATGTCCCGGCCAGATTGGGCAAGGCTCGTTAGCGGCGTTGGAGCAGACAGTGAAGATGAAATCGATCTGCGGGGCATCGGGCCGGCCGAATTCATCCCACGACTTGCTGCGCGCCCCCTCGCAGGGAATGCCATGTTTTTGCAGGGTCTCGATGGCCACGGGATTGACGACGCCTCCCGGCTTGCTGCCAGCGGAATACGCCTTGATACGGCCTTGACCGAGATGATTGAAGAGCATTTCGCCCAGGATGGAGCGGGCGGAATTGCCGGTGCAGAGGACAAGGGCGTTCTTGGGCATGATGTATTCCAGAAAGGCGGTTTCGTTGATGGTTATTCGCCGCGTTCGCGCAGTGCGCCGGTTCCATTGAGTTCCTGTTTCAGGGCGACCTTAGGATGCGGCACGCCGTCGCTTGGTCACGCTGTTGACCTCGACAGTCTTGGGCAGGCAGGACGCGCCCTGACAGCAGTTGTTCGTGAGAAAGGCGATCAGGTCGTCCATCGTCTCGTAGTTGGCTGAGTAGTGAATGAAGCGGCTTTCCCGCTTGCCCTTGATTAATCCAACACGGGTCAGGTGGGCCAGATGGAACGAGGCTGTGGCGGGCTGAATCTCCAACCGCTCGCCGATAGCACCGGCATTGATGCCTTCGGGACCTGCCTCGACCAGAAGACGGAAGATCGAAAGTCGAGACTCATGCCCTAGAGCGGAGAGGATTTCGGCAGCATTTAAAGTATCCATTGTTCGAATAGTATCAAAATATATGTTTCTATTTGATGACGCGAATAGCATGACGGGCGTTCTCTGGTCGCTGTATCCGCGCCAGCTCCCCAGTGTAAAATGCAGCGCAATGGGTGTCCGTGAATAGAAGCCACATCTCATCGTAATCACGGGCAGGTATTCGTGCAGGTCGGGCCGCCGCACGATAAATTGAGACCGCCCGTGAACCTACTGTTCAAAGTGTTCTTGACGGAGGCTCCCTCATGAAACTCTCCCTGCGCTTCGTTCTGCCATTGATGCTCGTTCTGGCAGGTATCGCCTACGCCGTTGCGCCGCTTGTCGATCAGATGACCTTGCGCTGGTTCGTGCGCGATCTCGACATGCGATCATCCCTCATCGCCAACACTATTCAGGAGCCGCTGCAGGAACAATTGGCGGCCGGCAAGAAAGCCAAGATCGGTGAGTTTTTCACTCGTATCACCCAGGACGAGCGTCTTTACGCAGTCGGCTATTGCGCTTCTCCACAGGCCAAAGCATTAGCTAGCCGCTCACTGCCCGAGGGAATAGGCTGTGCCGATCTGGGACGTTGGGAATTGCCCGGTGACCACCTGCTGGCCAGTGCCCAGGGCCCCTTGCATGTTGCGGTCAAGGACATGGCGAGTGAAGCCGCACCCGCCGGGAAGCTTGTTCTTATCCATGACATGAGTTTTGTCACGCGGCGTAGCGAGGAGACCAAGCGCTACGTCTTCTACCTTTTCATGGGGCTGGCGATTGTCGTATCGCTCATCACGGTCATCATCGCCCAGTTGTCGTGGCGGGGCTGGATGGCTGGTATGCGATCCCTACTTCGCGGGGAAGGACTGTTGCGCCAACCTGCAGCAGGTGCACAGCAGGCTCTGCCTGAGTTCAAGCCTATTGCTCGCGACTTGCAACTGCTGATTCGGGAACTCGAGGCGGAGACGCGCGCGCGCGACGAAAGCCAGATCACTTGGACGCCGGAAGCGCTGCGCGCAATTCTTCATGGCGAACTGCGAGGAGAGGACGTCATCGTCGTCTCCAACCGGGAGCCCTACATTCACCAGCGGCGTGGCGATCATATTGATGTGCAACGACCGGCAAGCGGTTTGGTGACGGCGCTCGAGCCCATCATGCGCGCCTGCTCCGGTACCTGGATCGCCCACGGTAGTGGCTCTGCTGACCGCGAGGTTGTCGACGAGCATGATCGTGTCGCGGTTCCCCCTGAAAGCCCCGCTTATCAGATTCGCCGCGTGTGGCTTACCGCCGAGGAGGAAACTGGCTACTACTACGGATTTTCTAACGAAGGGCTGTGGCCGCTGTGTCACATTGCACATGTTCGCCCTACTTTTCGTTCCGGAGATTGGGCTCAGTACGTTGCGGTCAACCGCAAGTTTGCTAAAGCGGTCGTGAGCGAGTCAAAAACTAAAAACCCTATCGTCCTCGTACAGGATTATCACTTCGCCCTGCTGCCGAAGATGATCCGAGAGGAACTGCCGGATGCCACAATCATTACCTTCTGGCACATTCCATGGCCCAATCCGGAGTCCTTCGCCATCTGTCCGTGGGGCAAGGAGATTATTGCAGGCATGCTGGGCAGCAGCATTTTGGGATTCCACACGCAATTTCATTGCAACAACTTCGTCGACACCGTCGATCGCCTGCTCGAGGCACGAGTCGATCGCGAATCCTTCAATGTTTCCTTTCGTGGCAAATTGACGGCTGTGCGTCGTTATCCGATTTCGATTGCCTGGCCGCCTGAGCATGAGATGGTACAAAAGGAGGTGCCCGCGTGCAGGACCGACATTCGTCAAGCAACAGACTTGCCGGCCGAACACAAAATGGGAATTGGTGTGGATCGCCTCGACTACACCAAGGGCATCGTTGAGCGGTTTCACGCCATTGAACGACTGCTTGAATTGAACCCGCACTGGATCGGGCGCTTCACCTTCATCCAGATCGCCGCTCCGACGCGTTCGGGCATTGACGAATACCAGCATCATGAGGCGCAGGTGCGGGCGATGGCGATGCGCATCAACAGCCGTTTCGACCGCCAAGGGCCCCCCCCGATCATCCTGAAGGTCGAACACCATGAGCCACGCGAGGTCTACGAGTATTTTCGTGCTGCCGATCTCTGTTTTGTCAGCAGCCTGCACGATGGCATGAACCTGGTGGCCAAGGAATTCGTCGCAGCACGCGATGACGACTATGGGGTCCTGATTCTTTCCCAGTTCACCGGGGCAGCTCGCGAATTGCCCGAGGCTTTGATTGTCAATCCGTATGACGCAGATCAGTGCGCGGCTGCATTACACATGGCGCTGACCATGCCGGACTCGGAGCAGCGTGATCGCATGCGACTGATGCGTGGGTTGGTGGCTGAGTTCAATGTCTTTCGTTGGGCTGGCCGCATGCTCCTCGACGCTACTGCCATGCGCAAGCGCAATCGACTGGTAGGCACCGGTGTGACCGGGGGAGCCTGATCGTGGCACGCAATCATCTCCCGCCAACGCCATCGACCGACTGGGCTTTTTTCCTCGATGTTGATGGCACGCTGCTGGAGATTGCCGATACGCCTTCAGCCGTAAGCGTTGATACCTGTCTGCTTGACCTGATCGCGCAACTACATCGACATAGCGCTGGCGCGGTAGCGCTCGTCAGCGGTCGCTCGCTGAACGACCTGGAAAACCTGCTTGGCCTGCCACGCTTGCCCATGGCGGGACAACACGGCTTGGAGCGCCGCGATGTGGCCGGACGTCTGTGGATACATGCTGCTGCACCCGAAGCAAAGTACATCATAAAGGAAGCCCTGGCACCAGTTCTTGCTCGTCATCCCGGGTTGCTGCTGGAGGATAAGGGTTTGACACTTGCGTTACATTATCGACAAGCGCCTCACTTGGCCGGCTACGTGCATCGACTGTTAGCCCGGATCGCGGCAGAGGTCGGCGAGGGGCTCGAATTGCAGCGAGGAAAGCGTGTGGTCGAAGTGAAACCGGCGGGCATCGACAAGGGCACGGCCATTGCCGAATACATGCGGGAACCTCCGTTTCTTGGTCGTACACCTGTATTCATCGGCGATGACCTCAACGACGAGCATGGTTTTGCCGAGGTCAATCTGCTTGACGGAATATCAATCAAGGTGGGCGATGCCGCAAGCTGTGCTCGCTACCATTTGCCCGACGTGGTGGCGGTGAGAAAGTGGCTGGCAAATGTGCTGAAAGGGTGGGAATGCAGAACCTAGACCTAGCCTTGATTGGCAACTGTACGGTAGGTGCACTCGTCGATGCCCGGGCCAATATTGTCTGGGGCTGCTTTCCCCGATTTGACGGCGATCCGGTTTTTTGCTCACTCCTCAAAGAGACAGACGATTTTGGATTTTCTGCTGTTGATCTTGCAGGTCGCGAGCGAACCGAGCAGCACTATCTCGAAAATACAGCGATCCTTGTCACCCGTCTTTATGATTGTCATGGTGGCTCGATAGAGGTTACCGACTTCGCTCCTCGCTTTGGCCAGTACGGCCGGATGTTTCGGCCGATGATGCTGGTCCGGCGCATTCAGAAACTTTCCGGCAGCCCGCGCCTGACGTTGCGCATTCGACCGGCCTGCGGTAATGGCGCCTCTCGCCCCGAGGTCACCTGGGGCAGCAACCACATTCGTTACATTGCACCCGGCCTGACGCTGCGCCTGACGACCGATGCTTCGCTGACGGCAATCTTGCAGGAAACCACATTCTTCATCGAGGACACTGTAACCCTATTGCTTGGCGCTGATGAGACGGTACATGAGGCGGCAGGTGAAGTGGGGCGACGATTCCTTGACGAGACCAAGCAATACTGGAACGAATGGGTGCGTTTCCTCGGTATTCCCTACGAGTGGCAGGAGGCAGTGATTCGTGCCGCCATCACGCTCAAGCTGAATGCCTACGACGATACCGGCGCCATCGTCGCCGCCATGACCACCTCCATACCCGAGGCTGCGGGAAGCGGTCGCAACTGGGACTATCGCTACTGCTGGCTACGTGACGGCTATTTCGTGGTAAATGCCCTGAACCGGCTGGGGGCTACGCGCACCATGGAACGTTATCTCGGCTACATCATCAACATTGCCGCCAATTCAGGCGGTGGTACCCTGCAGCCGGTCTATGGAATCGACGGACGTGCAGAACTGGACGAACGGGAAACGCCGTCACTCACCGGTTATCGTGGCATGGGCCCTGTGCGCATTGGCAACCAGGCCTATCGTCAGGTTCAGCATGACGTTTATGGTTCAGCCATCCTTGCCGCGACCCATGTTTTCTTCGATCAGCGCCTGACCCGACGGGGCGATGAAGCCCTATTCCGTCGCCTCGAACTGTTGGGTGAGCAGGCCGTGCGTTGTTATGACCAGCCGGATGCTGGGCTGTGGGAGCTGCGCGGTAGTGCCCGTGTGCATACCTTCTCGGCTGTCATGTGCTGGGCGGCGTGCGATCGACTCGGACGCATTGCGCACCAACTGGGACTGGACGATCGCGCTGCCTATTGGTTGAACGAGGCTCACGAGATGCATGCAACCATTACCCGGCGAGCCTGGAGCGAGCAGCGTGGCGCCTTCGTATCGACCTTCGAGGGCGAAGCGATGGACGCGAGTTTGCTCCTGCTGGCCGAAGTAGGCTTTCTCGACGCCGCCGACCCGCGCTTTGCCGCCACCGTTGGCGCAGTTGAAAAGGATTTGCGTCATGGGGATTACATTTTCCGCTATGTCGAGAAGGACGACTTCGGCGAACCGGAGAACGCCTTCCTCGTCTGCACCTTCTGGTATGTCAATGCCTTGTCTGCGTTGGATCGCCGCGAGGAAGCGCGTGAATTGTTCGAGAAACTCCTTGCCTGCCGTAACCGCCACGGTCTGCTGGCGGAACACATCGATCCCCGTAGCGGAGAGCAGTGGGGGAACTTCGTACAAACCTATAGCATGGTTGGACTGATCAACGCCGCCATAAGGCTTTCGATCCGATGGGATCAGGCCTTCTGACCTGGACTGCTGACAAGGCAGCGGACGATGTCGAATTGGTGTCGCCCGGTCAAGCCGGCCTAACACAGCAATGGAGAACTATGCGCTCGACTAAGCTGACCTGTCTGCTGTTTGCCATCCCATTCCCTGCGCTAGCCGCGGGCAGCGAGGTGGTCGGCGAAAATCTGCTGTGGCTCGCACTCATTCTCATGGCCGTGCGGCTGTTCGCGCCACTGGCAAATATATTGGACAGACGAAGACTACTCAATAGTTCGCGATGGCATCCTTGTTATCGGCAAAACGTATCCCACGCGGAATTGAGCCCTCAGAGCCCTGTAAGCCCCCTGTAGCGGGCTAATAGGATTTCTGCACCGACACCCCCGAGGTCAGCAGGTATAAACGAAAAACCCCACAGAGCTCGGGGCTCGGCGGGGTTGTCGTCCAGTCAGAGACTGGTTTTGCCAATGTTATTGGCGGGCCAGAAGATATGCCCCACAACAAACTGTCTACACTCCAACATATTGATTTAGCGAGGATGTTATTCAGGCCACAATCCTGAATTCGGTCGCTTTGGCAACCGGACGCACATGGTTGCGCTCGCGCTTCATTTCAACGATGCCGTAGTTGGACATCGTTTTCAGTGTGCGCGACAGATTACCCGGCTTGCGACCAGTGGTCTCTGCCAGAGACGTAATGGACTCCGGCTTTGTCTCCCTGATCACCTGAAGCAAAGCTCGGTTCTCATCGCTCAACACTTCGGCAAGCGAACGCATCGACGTGAACCAGATCTTTGGCTCACTCGATTTGGGTTTGTGCTCGCCACGAGCAATCGACAAGACCCGCTCCCGAATCTTGTCCTGCGGCATGATACCGATCACGATGGCTTTCATTTTTGTCTCGCCTCCTTCAGAACCAGGTCGACTTCGTTGAAAAAGTCGATCAGGAGTTGCTGTGCATCCTGAAACTCATAGGGCACGCCTTTGTCGCTCACATGCCGATGCTTGTGATCGTAAGTCAGGCGCTGCCCGGCATACTTGAACTTCTTCGGCGGCTTTACCGCATGCGCGTTGTCGTACCCCAGAATCCGCTTTCCGTAAGGCTCGTGGAGCGTCAGGGAATAACGGACTCCGTGTGGGACGTCTGCTGTTACCTCGACACGCCAAGCCTCGATCTTCACCCAATAGCCACCGTCCTGATCAATGATCTGATCGTGTAGGTCTAGCAGATTGGCTATTCCGTGGTCTTCACGCATGACCAATTGTATCAGCTGATGATAACTTACTGTTGCTAATTCTGTTACGCCAAAACAGGAACTCCCGAACAGTCGCGGCAACAGGGTTGCAACCTTGACTTCTTCCTGAGGTTACGGGATTTATATGCGGATACCACGTAACCGACAGGAATCCGGCATGCAGGCACCTGCCTACCCCATCACTCCGCTGCGCCAAATCGCAATCATTCTGGCCCACTGCGTCTTGCGAATCCAGAACAAGCGATCGGCCGACTCACCGTGTCAGCTTGATCGACACCGATGCCATCGCAAATCCTGCTCACGAAGCCAATCCGTCTTACCGTATCGAAATCCTGGAAACTCTACCCCAGTGGGCCGTCATCGGTTGACCGGGCCAGATGGGGCAAACCTCTCCGGCGGCGTTGTCGCAGACGGTGAAGACGAAATCGAGATGCGGTGCATCCGTCCTTGCGAATTCATCCCAGCTCTTGCTGCGCAGCTCATCCGTGGGAAAGGTGTTGCGCTTCAGAATTTCGAGGGCGAACGGATTCACCTTGCCGGCCGGATGGCTCCCGGCACTGAAGGCGCGGAATCGGCCTTTTCCGATGAGCGGCGAGTTGAGGATAGATTCCGCCAGAATGCTTCGGGCCGAATTTCCGGTGCAAAGAAACAGCACGTTATAAATGCGATCAGTCATTTCTTGCCTTTCGTGGAGGATGGTGATGCTGCTGCACCCCGTCGCTTGGTCATGGTATTGACCTCGACAGTTTTGGGCAGGCAGGACTCGCCCTGACAGCAGTTGTTCGTAAGGAAGGCGATGAGATCGTCCATCGTCTCGTAGTTGGCTGAGTAGTGAATGAAGCGACTTTCTCGTTCGCCCTTGATTAAGCCAACGCGCGTCAAATGGGCCAGATGGAACGAGGCCGTCGCGGGCTGAATTTCCAGCTGCTCGCCGATTGCACCAGCGTTGATGCCCGCCGGGCCCGCCTCGACCAGAAGTCGGAAGATTGAAAGTCGAGACTCGTGCCCGAGGGCGGAGAGGATTTCCGCAGCATTTAAAGTATCCACTATTCAAATAATATCAAAATATATGTTGCAATTTGATGACGTGAGTAACAAAGCGGGCGTTTTCTGGTCGATGGAGGTATCTATACCTCCACATCATCAGCTATCAGTGATTTACTGCAGATGACAGAACTGGCATAAGGATGTCACGTAAATCTGTGACCACTTCGGACAGAGGTTTGGGAGCAATCGAATTCTTTTGAAGGAACGCATTCCACTGCTTCTCCTTCAGCGAATCATTGGCAAACTCGTCGCTCAGCCCGACTGGTACCCCGTTAGGAATTCGAGTCTGGCGGCGCTCGAATGTGGCCGCGACAGCTCGGATCAGGATCTGCATGTCGAACTCTGAATACCTGACCAGCACCCACAGATCGAAGTAGTCCTTCATTCGGCTGTTGAGCATGCCAAGAGAGGTCAGCGCCTCAAGTTTCTCGGCGACCACCGTATAGCGTGGATACACGCGCAGATGGGGTGCCGGCATTTCAGCAAGGAGAACCGGGTAATCAACTTCATCGGGACCGGGAACGACGGCATCCCCGAAGCCGATGTCAGCTTGTACCGGGCAACGCGCCTTGTCGAGCATGCCCAACAGCGTGACCCGAACTCCGGCGTAGTTGGCTTCCTTCCTAATTTCGGCCGCTTTGACTGAGTTCGGATCGAACACGATGCCATCGTCGACCTCGATGCGACAAATATCCCGGAATACTGCTTCCACCTGCGGAATCTCCGCCGATCCGAAACCAAGAAAATCGGCGTCGTGTGTCGGCCGGTGTGGCACATCGAACCACAAGTCGAACAGCAAGGCCCCTTTCAACAGGAACCGATCCCGTTCTGCCGAGATGCTCAGTCGGTAGATCATGCGCTCCAGTGCATACCGGGTCAGCAGCAGGTTGTAGTCCAGCTTTTCCGCCCTGGCCTTGTTCAGCAGACGGTCACGGATCGACGCCCCAAGGTTTCGACCGCTCATGACAGGCTATCCAGATAAGGGCGCATCACGTTGGCGACACGACAGACCTTGGCGTAATGCCAGAGGTCATCACTGGTCATGCGTTTCGTGTGCCACGCATCGCGCAGGGCTTCCAGGGCAACGTCGAGACCGATCTTGTTACGGTACTTGAAGCAGTCGGCGACGGTCTTGGCGACAACAGTAACGCGGACCGTGACCCCGTCAACACGATGCTCTTCAATACCCTCCGTCAGCGCCGCGCCGGAGAACCGGACAATTCGCAGCTTCGGGTAGTCCAGTTTGGGGGCCAGCGCTTTGTTTTCAATGGCGAGCCACACCTCGAACGGGGCTTGAGTCGTCAGGCCGTGAAATCTCAGTGCCGAGAGGAGGCACACGACCCCCTTGGGGACACGGCGAGCCACCTCGGCGAGCGATCCGTGTTCTGACACCTGGCGGCCCGGAAGCCCGTAAAGACCTCGCCCCACGCGTTCCAGTTGCCCGCGACGAACAGCCCGAGTCAGGGAAACCCTCGGGATTCCCTGTGCGGTCAGATCGCATGGGCGAAGCAGCCCCTGGGATCGCACGAGTTCGATAAGCCTGTCGTTGGTGGTGTTCATATAGGGCATAGTGTTGCACAACATCGGCAGAAGTCAATATCTACCAATGTAGCGGAACGGGCGTGTAGGAGCACGCCCACCCTGGCAGTACTCTTCCCGGCCAAAGGCAGCCCGGTCACGCACGTTCCATTTCGACACTTCGTATGGAGCATCTCATGACCAAACAATGCAAAGCCTGTGGCAACGAATTTCAACCCCATTCCAAAGTCCCCGACCAAGCGTACTGCTCATCGCCAAAGTGCCAGCGTGAGCGTCGGCGACGCTGGCAACAGGAGAAACGTCGCCAGGATTCAGATTACCGGGATAACACAATGGGATCGAGTACGAGAGCTCGTTTGAACGCCGTCTCGCCAGCGCCGACTTTCCCGGTGGTCTGGATAGTTGTCAGGTTCTTAATGGACTTTTGAAAACCTCTTTCTGATGCCAGTAAAGAAACTCTGGCCGTGGCAAATACTCACGGCTTTGCGGCAATATCAATCCGGCCCCGTGATGCGCCAGCATCCTCGCGGCCGCATCGTCACTTCCGTTGAGATGCTGACTGAACGCAATCTCATACGTGTCGGGCAGGATGGTGAACGCGCCAAGATCAAATACCTTGTGGTGCAGCGAGCACAAGGCAATGCCGTTTGGCACGATGTCCGGGCCGTTGGCCTGGAACCATTTGATGTGCGCGGCTTCCAGGCCGATGATCTGCCGGCCGAGCCGCAAATCGTGACCACAGACGCCGCAGCGGTACTGGTAGGTCAGCAGCACTTTTTCGCGGAACACGGGATCTCGCCGGCGAACATTGCCTGGGTGACCTGTTGATTCCGACATCTCTACTGACAATCCTGTGGCAGTCAGGACGTCGGAGCGAATTGATTCGGGGAAGTGTGCTTCGACGATGCGCTGGGCGATGGTGGCGACAAGTGCTGGGTCACGTGTCAGCGCCGAATGCAGCGCGGCGGGGAACCCTCCACGAACGTGATTGGTGCGCAGTTCGGTGAGTGTGGGTGTTGCTCCCGGTGCCCGCCCGAGAATACTTGGCGGACCTGCCAGCGCCCAGAGATTGTCAGTGCGCAAATGCCAGAACGGGTTGTGCCGGTTTTTGCTTGACCCATCGGGGCCGAATTCATCGAGCAGTTCCTTTAGGCACGGTTCGACATCGTTCCAATCAAGCATTGCCGTCTCACCAGAGCCGATTTTTCCGAGCGCAAACAAAACCAGCAACGGCTTATGCACGGCACGTCGGTCGCCCTGTCGCCAGACGCGGATGCTATCGAATGCACGAAGAATTTGGTCGCGGGTCATGCCCAGTATTTTGCCTTGTCGGGGATCACCCAGCGCACCCCTCCGCGAGGATCAGTCAAGTCGCCCGGATAACGCGGGATCAGGTGAATGTGCAAGTGCAGGACAGTCTGCCCGGCAGCTGCGCCATCGTTGATGCCGATGTTGTAACCGGCAGGGTGGAATTCGTGCTCTAGCACTATCTTTGTTTCGTCAAGCAAGTTCAACAGGCTTTCGCGCTCATTCGGTTTTATCTCGAAGAATGAGCCAATATGCCTGCGTGGAATGATCAGTGTGTGACCCGGTGAAACGGGGAACGCGTCGCGGACGACGAATGCCCACTCATTGGAGGAAACAATGCGCGAAGGTGGCAGCAGGCAAAACGGGCAGGCTTCGCTCATGCTGGATGCGCCGGCAATGCGCGGTTTACAGTTACCGGTCGCACGAATCCGTGGCCACTCTGTTCGACCTCGATGAAGTTGAGCGTCAGCGCCCCAGCATCCTCCTCGTCGTCTTCTGCCTTGATCGCGGCTCGAATCAATTCGGCCTTGCGCAGAAGTTTCGCCTTGAAGGCGAGCATGTCCTCAAGGCATTCATTAGAAAAACTGCCGGGCAGCGAACCATCGGCTACTCGGCATAGGAATTCGAAACGCACCGGGGACAGGTTGAATGTTACTGAGCCTGACGCTCCCGGCGCGAGCGCCAGGTCGATCGAAGGTCGCTCGGTGTACTTGTCGATCTTCACCTGCATGCCGACCCCTCCGGAACGCCGGGCGGGGGCTTCGGTGTCGCAAAGGACACTGACCTTTGATTGCGTGAAGCCACCGGAACTAGCGACGAAAATCTTGTCGAAGTTTTCAATTAGCAAGCCGGTCATCACGCGGTTGAGATCTTTGGCGAGCCTTGTTCGAACCGACTCGTCGATTGACTTCTTTTCGGGCAATGCAGTCGTCAGTTGTAAATAATCCCCGGCGAACCGGAATGCGGTCATGCCCCAAAATGGATAGTCGGGCTCGGATTTTGGAAGTGTGAAGAATAATCGGCGACGCTGCGATTCAAGCCGCGCGAGGAAGTCGGCAGCACCATCTTCAAGTCGGGCGTCCTCATCTCCTTCAAGATAGCGGGTCTGGGCCGCCAAATAAGAAGCGGTTGCGCCATAGACCTTGTCAGCTTTCACCAGTCGATTGAACGGTTCAGAGAGTTTCGAATCATCGGCTCCGTAGACAAGAAGACCGTCAGATCCATTGGTGGTCTCCTGGCCAATGCCAAACGCAGCCAAAGCACGAAACACCTGCCTGTCATTGGCCCGGCGACGCGGTAAGTTGACCCCAAAAGCATTGTCGTAGACGCTTCCGCGTTCGGACTTCCCGCCTTCCTGAATTCTGGCTACCTCGGAACACGACAGTAGCCCTTCCTTGGCATCTTTGTGCCCCAGGACCATGTTCGAGGCTAAGGCTAGAAGATCTCGAACCGGAAGGTGCCAGCCGTTGTGTCGCGATACCTCAACCAAGTCACCCAAACGTCGAGCGAAACGATCGTCGTCATCCTTGCCTAGGAGGCGTTCCTTGTTTTCGAAAATAGGACAAACGCGATCGTCGGCCTTCCATTTACAACTGGAACACTTTGCCCATTCGGGGTGACCCGCAACGGCAGAAAGGACTTCCTCCAGCGAGTGGCGCCTGGCCGTCCGACTCAAATCGAAGATCGCGAGTCGCTCGGGTGCGGCCCTAGCCAGTAGGAAAGCATCCTGCACGGGCTTGCGCAACGGATGGACTCGTCCCTGCCGAATACCCATATCGCGCAGTCGCTCAAGAATTTGGCCATGGTTGGCAGCAATCACCATCACTTGGGAATCGTCGCCACCTAGCACCGTACCCTCCAAGGCCTCAAGAGCCTGGTCGCTTTGGCGCTCGTCGCTTATTTCGCTCAAATCCTTTACGAACACTGCTGTACGACCATCAGGCAACGTCAGTTGCTTGACCGGAGTCGGCGCCGCCCACTCCTCGGCGGTACCTCCGAAGGCAGACCATAAGCCTCGGCAATGGTAAGTCTTGCCGTCACCGGCAGTCCCGGCAATCAAAATCGATCCGGCCGAGCCTGACTCAACCCATTTCTTCATGGCATCGAGTTGGGGGCTCGCCAGTGTGATCGGTTGAACCTTCGCTCGACCCAGTGCTCCAGTGACGTATTCGTCAAATAAATTAAGGTCGTTAGGGGTCGGCCCGTACGAGCGCAAAAACCTAACCCATGCACTTGCAGGTGCCATGGAGGACTTGTCCTCCGTAGAAGGTTCATTCATAGGCAAAGTCTTTGTTTGAGTTATTAAATTGCGAGATTTACCTATATGGTACTAGGATCGACTATGTGATTTCCAATTTGCATTCAGAAGGCAATCCCGGACCTGTTTGGTGGCATCAATTACATCACCTGCGCAGCTCACTGGATGAGCCTCTGACAAAATTAATAGTGATAAATTTATCGGGGGGGTAATTACCGATCCTGATGATCGCACCATCACGCTTTCTCTATATAAGACGGGCAGCATGAAATTCAGCCAGCCCTCCGGGGATTGTGTTCATATCCCCTACCAAACCAAGACATACGCCATTGCGAAGCCAGAGAAGAACGCCCGGAAACCTGCATGAACAGGGCGATTGAAAATCTGCACTAAAACCCCGCAGTCAGGAGGTTTCGAGAATGATGGCCTGTAAGAACCGAAAACCGGCGAAACGGGGGGTATCCTTGGCTTCGCGCTTGTTCAGGCCAACCATCTCAAAAAGACTGTCGGCGAGTTCTGCTTTGGTCAGCGTCATGTGGACGTCTTCGTCGTAACTCCGGGCTTTCTGCCGGGGCTGGAGGGTAGTCTGAATGCCGATGGACGGCACTGAGTTCCTTCAAAGCGGTCGTCCCCGCTATATCGCGTCACGCTGCAGGTGGTGATCTCGCCCATGGCTAAAAGGATAGATATATCTCGTCGCACCTGTTCAATGGGTATTCCTGTATCCGCAGCAATCTCTGAGTCGAGGCGCTGGCCGTGTTTCTTCAGATACTGCAAGACTTCTTGCATGACAGTAACTCCCGTAAAGGCGAAACCTTAATCGGCTCCCCAATGGACGAACAAATTGCTTGGAATTTTCGCGTGCAGTTTTTCCAGTTCATCGTAATCGGTGGGTGGTGCCATTGGCACCACGACAAATGAACCGGGATGCGCCAATAGGTCTGTATGCGACATCAGAATTTTCACGTCAGCGGCGGAGCAGAAGCCCGTGGCGATCGCCAATTGGTCCGTACCTTGCCGCATCAGTTGGTCCATGGCCTCTCGCGCCTTCTGCCGTGGGTCTGAGGAAAAAAAGTTTATCTTCATAGCCTTGCTCCCATCTCAGACACCGAACGCGGAGGAGTAAAGGCGATCGGCCAACGATCGAATCAGGTCTGCCTTCGCCAGTCGCTCATTCCATTCCTTTGGGATTCCCGACTCGCTATAGTAGGCTCCAGCAAGCTGCCCACAGATTGCCGCAGTCGTATCAGCATCCCCTCCAAGATTCGCGGCGGCGAGGACGGCCTCCCTGAAGCTGCTCGTGGTCAGGAAACTCCAGAGTGCCGCCTCAAGACTGTCCACGACGTACCCGGTGCCGTTGATTACGTCTGAGGTCGCGTTCCGGTAGCTGCCGTCCGCAATACCCGCCAGCCGGTGCGATGACCGAATTTCTATTCCGTGCCCGAACAGTATTTCTTCCTTGGAGGTCCCCGCGAAAGCCGCCAGTAGCATGGCTGAGAACAACCGAACCGCATCGACACATTCGGGGGCGCCATGTGTCGTTCTGGAACTCTCTACGGCCATCTGTATGGCCAGATCGCGATCCCTGGCATAGTACATGGGCACCGGGGCCAGACGCATCAGGCTGCCATTTCCAGCACTATAAGGGGCGACCGATCCTGAATACGGATTACCGCCAGCCTTGAATGCGCGCAGCGCGTGCGCGACGGTTATGCCGACATCGAAGCAGCGTCCATTGCTGGAAAGGTATCCGGAGTCCATCCAGTCGCAATAGCGTTGCATCTGGTCCACCGCGTCGAAACCATTGCATTCGAGCAGGCTCGTGGCCAGGCAGAGGGCCATCGAGGTATCGTCCGTCCATTCGCCGGCTGCCAACCCAAAAGGGCCGCCTCCGACCATGTCGGTCAGCGGCGGAAAGCTGCCGCGCGGTTTGAATTCGACCGACGTTCCCACCGCATCGCCGCAAGCAAGTCCGAGCAGGGCGCCACGATATTTCTCGTTAGAGTGAGTCATGCCATTGCTTGCTGCTGCCCGGCTGCCTGTGACATCTTTTCCTGAATGATTTCTTTGAGAGTCTTTCGTTCTTGTGTCGCCAAATCGAGCGTGGACTTCAAGTCTCGGAGTGTTCTGTCGAGATTGATGATTAGATTGGGGAAATGTTCCGGCGAAAGGATGGGAATCAGCCGTTCAATTTCGTCGTGCAAATCGAGTTCATGTTGGTAATCATGTCCGGTTTTCATCATGCTCTCCTTATCCGCTGCGTTCGAATGCCTACGGTGATAGTGCTTCCAGGCGCCCCAGGTGGCCGCTCCAATCAGCCACATGCTTGGCCTAGGGATGCACGACAAAACCGGCTTTCGTTTGAAATCGAAAAGTTAGGTTGTACGTCGACCATGGATTAGTGGCTACGATGCGAGCGACGATAATTGTGGCCGATGGTGATAACCGCCCCATCATGGACGCTCTCCACTAGGTACGTGCTTAGGAATTCCGACATCCTACTTACCGGCTGTCTGCCAAAGCAGCGCTCCATTTCACGTATGCTTCGATGGCTGAAGAATCGCTTGATTCCACCATGCCCGTCATATTGTTCTTCTCCGAACTGAAGTAACCAATCGCGGATTAGTGGTGGGATGCCTCGTTGTTGCGCTCGTACTGCCGCATGAGTGGTGTTCATCTCAAGCCCCCTTAACATTAGTTAAATTTGTTGGCTTCTTAGTAAATGCCTCCGTTTCAGTTCTATCCAGTTCTAGGAGGAGGTCGAGTTCTTCATATTCCTTGGTGCCCGGCACGGAATGATCGTCGAGATGGATCAATAACCCACTGAATCTCTCCGGCAATCCAAGCATGTAAAGTCCGCTATCGAGGCGTTCCTCAGCTGCTATTCGCAGGTAGTACAGGGGGTCGTTGAACACCGACTCCATTGCTTTCAGAGGGCTTGTTGGCATGTCCTCATACCAACTGTCAAATTCAGATCTGACTACGAAGTTAGGCAAATCGTAAAACTTTAGGAGCGAATCACTCGAACGTAAGAACATCACCAAGCGATTAATGAATGCATCCCGAACAATATTGGAGGACTCGACAACGGCGTTCAGCGCATCGGCTGTTTCCCGGTCAACAACAAGGTTCACCGTCTTGGTGCCCATCTTCTTCAGGCGTCCAGAAATGTAGCGGCGTGCTTTGACGGACAAACGGCGGCCGTCAAGTTCCCCGGCCAAATAGGGAGTTTCTATCTTGATCATGTGGTTTAGAAATGCATCACGCTTGATACAGAGTTGGTCCATCTGATCTTCGAACGACTTGAGGAGTGGTTCATAGATCTTTACGGTCATCTTGGTTTGGTTCATGGTTGCCTCGCGTTGTTTTGAGTGCTGACAGAACGGAGGTTATACATTGCGCCATTAAGCGTAAAGAAGTTTGAGTAAAGAATTCTGGAAGAAAAATACCGAGATCTAACGCTATGAGTCAGGAAAATTGCAAAGCGCACAGGTTCGAATTGGCCTCAACCCAAATCGTATTGAACTGCCTGGTTTTTCGGACCAATTCAATCTAGAGATTCGTGACACCGACTGAACGGCCGGTTTGAGAGAAAAACTTCGGCTGTATGGCCGCAATGGGAGCAACATCCCCACTGGCGGCTGATGGCCGGGTCCTGCCGGGTAAACCACGATAGTATCCCTGTTTTCAACGTTCGTTCAATGAGTTACTGCTGCCGTACCCAATAGAGAGTTCGTTTTGGTGATCAAAAGCAACCAAAACAAACTCCATCACAAATTCGGCACCGATCGCCAGGAAAGCCTTGTGCCACAAGGGATTGAAAATTCTGCACCAATTCCTCGTAGTCAACAGGTTTAGAGAATATGGGCGCTAAGAATGCCGTTTCAGGGGTGTTTTATGCGTTTGACGTAGAAGCGAAGTCAGCAGGTTTAAACAAAAAACCCCGCAAACACTGGCGTGTAGCGGGGTTATCGTTTTTGCTCAAGAATGTTTTGCTTGAAATTCTTGGCGGAGACGCAGGGATTCGAACCCTGGATCCAGGTTTTGCCCGGATGCACCCTTAGCAGGGGTGTGCCTTCGACCACTCGGCCACGTCTCCGAAAGCGTTCAACAGATGTTGCTGCTTTTCAGGCGGCGAAGTATACCTGAATCGGCTCGACTCTCATTGTTGTTCTTCTGCTTGTTGGAGATTAGTCGCGCAGGCTGATGTGCGGCCAGCCTCGTGTGGTAGCGATTTTGGTCAGGATGGGATCGGCATCGACGGCGATCGGGTGTGTGACCTTTTCCAGCAGCGGCAGGTCGTTATGCGAATCGCTGTAGAACCGGCTTTGCCCGAAGCTGCTCCAGCACAGCCCGAGCGCTTCGAGCCAGGCTTCGACACGCTCGATCTTGCCTTCGCGAAAGGCGGGTGTGCCGCGCGGCTGGCCGGTGAACTGGCCGTCTTTCTGTGCCGGGATCGTTGCGATCAGGTGCGGAATACCGAATTCACGGGCAATCGGGCCGGTGACGAAACTGTTGGTGGCGGTGACGATGGCGAGCAGGTCACCGCATTCGGTATGACGGGCGACCAGTGCGCGTGCCGGCGCGCCGATCAGGGGCTGGATGCAGGTGGTCATGAATTCCCGATGCCAGGCGTCAAGTTCCGTGCGCGGATGGCGCGACAGCGGGGCGAGCTGGAAGTCGAGGAAGGCGTGGATGTCGAGCGTGCCGGCCTTGTACTGGTCGTAGAACGCGGCATTCTTCGCTTCATGCAATTCGCGGTCGAGCACGCCTTTGGCGATAAGGAATTGCGCCCAGGCAAAATCCGAATCGCCGCTGAGCAATGTGTTGTCGAGATCGAAGAGGGCAAGGTTCATGGCGGGTCGAGGTCGAATGAGGTTTGCATCAGTTCACGCAGCAGCGGCAGGGTGGGGCTGCGGTGCTGTTCGAGCGAGACGCGGTCGAGGTAGTCCAGCATGGTGATGAGGGACGGCAGGTCACGGCGGCCGTGGCGCAGCAGGTACTGCACGACACCGGCATCCATCAGCATGCCGCGCTCGATCGCATGGCGCTGCAGGGCGGCGGCCTTTTCACCGTCGGAGAGGGGTTGTACCTGATAGATCAGCATCTGGCCGATGCGGGTACGCAAGTCTTCGCGCAGGTTCAGGCGCAGTGGCGGTTCGCTGCCGGAGAGCAGCAGCGTCAGGCCCAGGAAGCGCGCCGCATTGAACAGGCGGAACAGGGCAATCTGGGCGTCGGCGGAAAGCTGTTCGACGTCATCGATGACGAGCAGGCTGCCGGCGCTCGCCGTGGTATCAGCGCCGACTTTTTGCGCCGGCAGGAAAGTGGCCGGATGCGCAGACGCGCCGGCTGTCGCGCCGAGCAGATGGCTTTTGCCGCTGCCGGCAGGGCCCCACAGGTAAAGCGATTCGAAACACTGCGGTTGCGTCAGCAGCCGCAGACGCGCGAGCAGTTCGGCATTGGCGCCGGCGACGAAGTTTTCCAGCGTTGGCGGCTGCTTGGGTTTGAGATCGAGCAGCAGTTGTTGCTGCGGCATTGACGATGGCTGAACGATCACGGCTGGCCTTGGTAGAACCGGCTGGCGAGATAGGCCGTGCGTACTTCGCGCAAGGCGACGGCGAGCACCGCCGCCGCTGGAAGCGCCAGCAGCACGCCGAAAAAGCCGAACACCTGGCCGAAGGCCATCAGGGCGAAGATGACGACCAGCGGATGGAGGCCGATGCGTTCGCCGACCAGATAGGGCGTGAGCAGGAAACTTTCGAGTATCTGGCCGATGCCATAGACGACCAGTACGGCGATGACCGGCGTCCAGCCGGCAAATTGCAGCCCGGCGACGAGCAGGGCGAGGCCGAAACCAGTAGCGAAACCCAGATAGGGGATGAAAATCAGCATCCCGCTGACCAGGCCGAGCGAAAATGCGGAAGGAATGCCGGCCAGCCACAGGGCTGCGCTGTAATACATGGCGAGCAGCGCCATGACCAGCAATTGGCCGCGCAGATACTGGGTGAGGACGACATCGATGTCCTGTGCCAGGGTGCCGAGCCGGCCTTGCCAGGGCAAAGGCACGAGATGTGTCACGCGTTGCAGCAGCGCATGCCAGTCAAGCAGCAGGTAAAACATCACCACCGGCACCAGCAGCAGATTGACGACGACCGAAAGCAGCGCCGAGCCACCGATCTTTGCCGAATCGTAGAGGTGTTGCAGAACCGTCTGCACCAGATCCAGATTGCCGGCGGCAAACTTCTGCAACGCGGCCGGGTTGAGCCGCAGACGGATGCCGAAGGACTTTTCCAGCCAGGGCAGGAAGTGCTGGTTGAGCTGCGCGATGGCCTCCGGCGTGCGTGCCGTCAGCATCCCCAGTTCCTCGAACAGCAGGGGGAAAATGATCAGTGCCAGTCCGGCAAAGAGCAGCGCCAGCGCGATCAGCGCCGCCAGCACGGCGCCTGTCCGTGGCATGCCGAAGCGCGCCAGCCGGTCAACCGCCGGGTTGGCGATGTAAGCCAGAATGCCCGCCAGCAGGAAGGGAGTGAGTATTCCGGAGAGCGCATACAGCAGGACAAGCGCGGCAATTCCAGCGGCGATCCAGAGGGCAGCATGCAGGCGGTCGGTTTGGGACAGGGTCATTTCAAGTAGAATTTGCGGCTTGTACGCTCTGGCATCGGCGCTCTGGTGTGAGTTGCAGCGCGGATTATCGCCTGATTGTCAGTCGGATAGTTTGTCGGGTTGTTCGTTCGTTATCTGGCGGCGCGAGTTCAAGTTCGGATTGCGCCCCACCTCCGGGTTTTTCAAGGATTCCTCCGTGACCACTTCATCTCCCCTTACCTATCGCGATGCCGGTGTCGATATCGATGCTGGTGACGCCCTCGTCGAACGCATCAAGCCGGCCGCCAAGCGCACCATGCGACCCGAAGTGCTGGCCGGTATCGGCGGTTTCGGCGCGCTGTTTGAATTGACCAACAAATACCGCGAGCCTGTGCTGGTCTCCGGTACGGATGGCGTCGGCACCAAGCTCAAGCTGGCCTTCCAGTGGAACCGTCACGACACCGTGGGCCAGGACCTGGTGGCAATGAGCGTCAATGACATCCTGGTGCAGGGCGCCGAACCGCTGTTCTTCCTCGACTACTTCGCCTGCGGCCGGCTCGATGTCGATACCGCCGCCACGGTGGTCGAAGGCATCGCCCGCGGCTGCGAGCTGGCGGGCTGCGCCCTGATTGGCGGCGAGACGGCGGAAATGCCGAGCATGTATCCGGACGGTGAATATGACCTCGCCGGTTTCGCCGTCGGCGCGGTGGAGAAGGCGCACATCATCAACGGCCAGTCGATCCGGCCGGGCGACGTGGTGCTCGGGCTGGCGTCTTCCGGCGCGCACTCCAACGGCTATTCGCTGATCCGCAAGATCATCGAACGCAGCGGCGCAGCGCCAACGCTCGACATCGGCGGCGTGGCGCTGGCCGATGCCGTCATGGCGCCGACGCGGATCTACGTCAAGCCGCTGCTGGCGCTGATCCAGACGCTGGGTGGACATGGCGTCAAGGGCATGGCGCACATCACCGGCGGCGGCCTGACCGAAAACATCCCGCGCGTGCTGCCGGAAAATGTCACCGCCGTGATCAACTCATCCGCCTGGTCGCTGCCGCCGCTGTTCCAGTGGCTGCAGCGCGAAGGCCATGTCGCCGACAGCGAAATGCACCGCGTCTTCAATTGCGGCATCGGCATGGTGGTGATCGTGGCCGAGGCCGAAGCTGGCACGGCGATGCAATTGCTGGCTGCCGCCGGCGAGCGGGTGTTTGCCATCGGTCGCATCGAGGCGCGCGGCGAAGGGCAGGCGCAAACGGTGATCGTTTGAACGTTGCGCGGGACGTTGTGGTTTAGCGTTCTTTTTGCCGTAGTGCCAGCGCCGATTTTATACGGTAGTTTCAAGTTCAAAATGTCGGAATTTCTTACATTATCTTTTGGTAATGAGCCTGAAAATAAGAATAATATATTGTTTATTAACAAAATAATGTTCATGGCACGGTTGATGCTTTATAACCTCAAGCCGTACATGCCAGTGCTGCTATATTTTATAAGGGAAAAATAATATGGTTAAGAAACTTCTGTCTTTGATGGCTGTTGGTGTTTTTGCGTTACCTTTGGCCGCGAATGCTGTGGTAATCGACTTTGAGTCGCTTCAGCATGTTGATGGACTGACCACATATCACGGATCCACCTATTCGGAAGACGGTTTTACGCTGACTCAAGGTGCAAATGAGCCGCATGCGCTTGCAACGTTTGGTACGCTGGAATCCCGCTTCACTGGCTCGACGGCTCTGTTCAACGATACGATTAGCGGGGTTGTTACGCTGACGCGCACAGGCGGTGGCTTGTTTAACCTGTTCAGTATCGATCTTGCCGAACTGAATGGTTCCAGCATCGCTCAGGTCGTGTTCACAAGCAATAACAACGATTCACAGACATTTACGCTCGACGGCAATGCATTTGGGGCTGAAACATTTGCGTTCAACGGCCTTTTTCAGGGAATAAGCAGCGTTTCCTGGGTTCAGGCCAGCCCGTTCCACCAGTTCGACAATATCTGTATTGACGACCGCACCTGCCAGCGGAACGGCGTCCCCGAGCCCGGCTCGCTCGCTCTTCTCGGCCTCGGGATTACGGGTCTTGCCGCTGTTCGTCGCCGCAGGCAACACTGAACGATATCAAACGATATCAGGGCTGCAAAAACCCCGCCGCGGCGGGGTTTTTGCTTTTTCTGCCTGGGTTATCCGGGCAGGCTGTCCGGCGGTTCATCAGAACAACGTCTCCCGGTAGCGTTCCTGACCGTCGAGCAGCACCGAAAGGAAGGCCATGCCCTGTGCCAGTTTCGGCAGCGCGGCACGGGTCAGGCAGAGGCCGTGTGCGACATGGCTGCCGGTGAGGGCCAGAAAGATGAGAGCAAGCTTCACGAGCTTGCTCATCTCGTTCCAGTGCGCGGCAAACCAGGTGATGACGCCGATGCCGAGCAGGAGCGCGCCAGTCAGTGCGAGCGAGGAAGCCCACCCCGCCTTCGACTGTCGTGCCGCCAGATCGTCGAGGATGGCCTGCCCACCCTCGACGCTCACCCATCCCTCCTTTTGCCAGCGCGGCAGTTCCTGCGCCAGCCGTTTGCCAAATCCCCTGTCGTTCATCGCGGCTCTCGCAAACTCGGTTGGAATGCGGATCGGCGCGGCATCCGCGCCCTCTTTCATGCTAGCAGCAATTCTCCCTGTGCCGCGCCCGGGTCTTCTGGCGCCGCCTGACGTGGCGCCAGGCCGCTGACCCGCACCCCCATCAGGCGCAGGCGGTGTTCCAGCGGCACGCGACGCAGACAGCTGGCGGCGGTGCGGCGGATGACATGGGCATCAGCGGTGGCTTCCGCCAATGTGACGTCGCGGGTGACGGTGGTGAAGTCGTCATGGCGCAGCTTGATGCCGATGGTGCGGCCGGCAACACCCTTGCGTTCGAGGTCGGCGGCAACGCGCAGGCACAGGCTGCTGAGAATTTCGCCCAGTTCGGTGCGGTCGTGGCGCGCATGCAGGTCGCGCTCGAAGGTGGTTTCGCGACTGATCGATTTCGGTTCGCGGTGAGTTACCAGCGGACTGTCGTCGATGCCGTTTGCCGCCTGATGCAGCCAATGGCCGGTGCTGCGGCCGAACTGCTGTTGCAGAAAAATCGGATCGGCCTGCGCCAGTTCGCCGATCGTGGCAATGCCCAGCGTAGCGAGCTTCTCGCCGGCCTTGGGGCCGATGCCGTTGATCTTGCGCACCGGCAGCGGCCAGAGGCGGGTTGGCACGTCGGCGGCATTGAGCAGGGTGATGCCATCGGGCTTGTCGAGGTCGGAACAGATCTTTGCCAGCAGTTTGTTGGGCGCCACGCCGATCGAGCAGGTGAGGCCAGTGGCGGCATGCACCGCCGCCTTGAGCTGCTGCACCAGCGCCAGCGCTGTGGTCATGTCGCTGGTGAGTGCGCTGAGATCGATGTAGATTTCATCGATGCCGCGGTCCTCGATGTCCGGCGCAAGCGTCGCGACGGCCGCCTTGAAATCGCGTGAGGCCTGGCGGTAGGCTTCGAAATTGGCGGGCAGCAGGATGGCCTGCGGTGCACGCTGTGCCGCCTTCATGATGCCCATGCCGGAGTGCAGGCCGAGGGCGCGTGCTTCATAGGTGGCGGTGGTCAGCACCCCGCGTCCGGCATATTCGGCGAGACGGGCAAAGCGCAGGCGGCCATCCGCCATGCGCTGCGGCGACGGTGCGCTCCGCCCGCCGACGGCGACCGGCTGGCCGCGTAGCTCCGGGTAGGTGAGCAACTCAACCGACGCGAAAAACGCATCCATGTCGAGGTGGGCAATGCGACGCGTCATGCGTGGACTGTCCTGCGCGATGTTCCCGGCGGTCGTCCTTATTTTTTTCGGCCGTAGAACCCTACCAATAGTGCGCGGCCAATCGTATTGGCATTGACCATGTAGCCCACCAGCGAAGCGCTGGCGCCGGGTGGCAGGTCGAGTTTCTCCACCTTGAGGGCATGCAGCGTGAAGCGGTAGTGGTGTGCTTTGTCGCCGATGGGCGGACAGGGGCCACCCCAGCCCGGTGTACCGAAATCGGTGGCGGGCTGCACGGCTCCGGCCGGCAGGGCTGCGCCATCAGGTGTGCCGGCGCCTGGCGGCAGCGCGGTGATGGTGGCCGGGATGTTGTACACCAGCCAATGCCACCAGCCGGCGCCGCCGGTCGGCGCGTCGGGGTCATGCACCAGCAGCGCGAAGCTTTTGGTGCCTTGCGGGGCGTTTTTCCATTCGAGTGCCGGCGAGATATTTTCCCCGGTGCAGCCGAAGCCGTTGAAGACCTGGCGTGAGTCGATGGTGGCGCCGGGCTTGAGGTCGGGGCTCGATAATTCGAAAGCACGGGTGGTTGTGGTACTGCCGAGAAGCAGTGCGACAAGGAGTGGGGTGTAGAGGTTGTCGAGCTTCATGCGAGTCTCCTTAAGGGTAAGGGGAGGGGTGAGGTTGTTGATCCTATCATCTTGAAGCGCGGTCGAGATGAGCGGCGACGGTAGCGTGGACGGCGGCTGGCGTTGTCGCGGCAAAGGGATCGAACGGGGTGAGACCTTCCATCCCGCGCAGCCAGGTCAGCTGGCGCTTGGCGAACTGGCGGGTGGCGTAGATGCCGCGCTCGCGCAGCTCGGCGGCCGGGATTTCGCCTTCGAGCATTTGCCACGCCTGGCGGTAGCCGACGCAGCGCATCGAGGGCAGGTTGGGGTCGAGCGTGTATTTCTTCTGCAGCATCTCGACTTCGGCGACGAGGCCGGCATCGAGCATGGCCTCGAAGCGCTGCTCGATGCGGCGATGCAAGTGGCTGCGGTCGTCGGGCACGAGGGCGAGGGCGAGGGTGGTATACGGAAATGTCGCGGCGTCCGGCTTTTGCGTTGCAAGCAGTTCCGCCATCGTTTGTCCGCTGAGCCGGACGATTTCCAGCGCGCGCTGGATGCGCTGGGCATCGGCGGGTTGCAGGCGCGCGGCGGTTTGCGGGTCGCGGCGCGCCAGTTCGGCATGCAGGTGCGGCCAGCCGTGGGCGGCCGCTTCGCGGTCGATTTCGGCGCGCAATGCGGGGTCGGCTTCCGGCAGGTCGGCCAGCCCTTCGCGCAGCGCCTTGACGTAGAGCAGGGTGCCGCCGACCAGCAGCGGGATGCGTCCGGCGGCGGTGATGGCGGCCATTTCGCGCAAGGCGTCGGCGCGGAAGCGGGCGGCGGAGTAACGCTCTTCCGGCGTGATGAGGTCGATCAGCCGGTGCGGAAAGCGCGCCAGCGTCGCCGCGTCGGGCTTGGCGGTGCCGATGTCCATGTCACGAAACACCTGCGCCGAATCGATGCTGATGATGTCGCAGGGAAAGCGCGTGGCGAGCTCGAAGGCGAGCTGGGTCTTGCCGCTGGCGGTCGGGCCGATGAGGAAAATCGCCGGGGGCAGTTTCAGGCCGGCGCTCATTGTCCGCGCAGGAACAGCTTGTCCAGTTCGGCGATCGGCAGTTGCACCCAGGTCGGGCGGCCATGATTGCACTGGTCGGCACGCTCGGTGGCTTCCATCTGGCGCAGCAGGGCGTTCATCTCGGGCAGGGTCAGCGTGCGATGGGCGCGTACCGCGCCGTGGCAGGCAAGGGTCGCCAGCAGTTCGTTGCGCCGCGCCTCGATGACGCGGCTGGCCGGATGTTCGGCCAGTTCGCGCAGCAGGGCGCGGATCAGTTCGGGAAGGTCGCCGCCCGCCAGCAGCGCCGGGACTTCGCGCACCACGAGTTCCTGCGGCCCGAGCGGGGCGATTTCGAAGCCGAGGCGGGCCAGCGTCGCGGCCTGTTCAGCGGCGGTGGCGAGGTCTTTGGCGGTGGTGTGGATGACGACGGGAACCAGCAGCCGCTGGGTCTGGCCGGCGCCGGCGGCGAGCGAATTTTTCAGGGATTCGTAGAGGATGCGCTCATGGGCGGCGTGCATATCGACCAGCACCAGGCCGTGCGCGTTCTGCGCCAGAATGTAAATGCCGTGGAGCTGGGCGAGGGCGTAGCCGAGCGGCGCGGCGGCGCTTTCTTCGTTCGTGCCGGAAAAACCCGGCGCGGGTACTACGGCGCTGCGGCCGTCAGCGAAGGCGGAGCGGGCGAAGTCGAGATACGGCCGGGCGGTGGTTTCGGCGGCGGCAAAGCTGCGGCCAAAGCCGCTCTGGTACGGCCAGGCGACGGGTTCTGCACTGGCGGAAGATGCAGGCGGGGCGCTCGCCCCGGCCAGCGGCACGGCGAGCGTGCGCTGCACGGCATGGAAGACGAACTGATGGATGCCACGCGCCTCGCGGAAGCGTACTTCGGTCTTGGCCGGATGGACATTGACATCGACCCCGGCCGGGTCGAGTTCGAGAAACAGCACATAGGCCGGATGCCGCGCGCCGTGCAGGATGTCTTCATAGGCCTGGCGCACGGCGTGGGTCAGCAGTTTGTCGCGGACGAAACGGCCATTGACGAAAAAATATTGCTCGTCGCGGCCGGAACGCGAATAGGCAGGCAGCGCGGCGAGTCCGGACAGGCGCAGCGGCCCGGCGGCGACATCGATGACGCGGGCATGGGGGAAGAAATCCTCGCCCAGCAGGTCGCGCGCACGCTGTGAAAAGTCGGCGCTGGCGAGACGGCGCCTGACGTTGCCGTTGTGCGTGAGATGGAAGCTGACATCCGGTCGCGCCAGCGCCATGCGGCGCACCACCTCGTCGCAGTGCGCGGCTTCGGTGGCCTCGCTCTTGAGAAACTTGCGCCGCGCCGGGGTGTTGAAATACAGGTCGGCGACTTCGATCACGGTGCCGCTCGCCAGCGCGGCAGGCTCGATGCCGGCGCCGGAATTGCGCAGCCGGAAAGCATGCGCCGCAGGCGGATGCCGGCTGGTCAGCGTGACCCTTGCCACGGCGGCGATCGAGGCCAATGCCTCGCCGCGAAAGCCGTAGCTGGCGACCTGTTCCAGGTCGTCGAGGCTGGCGATCTTGCTCGTGGCATGGCGCGCCAGCGCCAGCGGCAGTTCGTCGGGGGCGATGCCGCCGCCGTCGTCGACGATGCGGATCAGGCGCACGCCGCCTTCTTCCAGATGGATTTCGATTTTCGTCGCTCCGGCGTCGAGACTGTTTTCGACCAGTTCCTTGACCACCGAGGCCGGGCGCTCGACCACTTCGCCGGCGGCGATCTGGCTGATCAGCAGGTCGGGCAAGGGCCTGATTTTTTGTGTGGGGGACGGAAAGCGCATAGGGAATGGATTATAGCTTCCGCTAAAATCGCGCCTTTCCATTCCCTGTGACCGCGCGTGGACCTCCTTGCCCAATTCATCGACATCGTCCTCCATCTGGACAAGCACTTGGCGCTGCTGCTGGCGCAGTACGGCACCTGGATCTACGTCATCCTGTTCGCCATCGTGTTCTGCGAAACCGGCCTGGTGGTGATGCCTTTTCTGCCCGGCGATTCGCTGCTGTTCGTGGCCGGGGCGCTGGCGGCGACTGGCGGCATGGATATCGCGCTGCTGATGGCTGTCCTGTTCGTCGCGGCGGTGCTCGGCGACGGCGTCAATTTTCGCGTCGGTCACTGGTTCGGACCCAGGGTGTTCCGCTGGGAGGATTCGCGTTTCTTCAACAAGGCGGCCTTCGAGAAGACGCACTCGTTCTACGAGCATCACGGCGGCAAGACCATCGTCATCGCGCGCTTCCTGCCGATCCTGCGCACCTACGCGCCCTTCGTGGCCGGCGTGGCTGACATGACGGCGGTACGCTTCACGCTGTTCAACGTGATCGGCGCGGCGCTCTGGGTTGGCTCGCTGTGCCTGGCCGGCTACTGGTTCGGCAATCTGCCCTTCATCAAGAACAACCTGACGCTGGTGATCCTCGGCATCATCCTGCTGTCGCTGCTGCCGCTGGTCATCGGCTGGCTGCGCCATCGCCTGGCGGCACGAGCCGGCTGATGCAGCGGGCGGCGCCGCTTCTCGTCACTCTGGTGCTGGCGGGCTGCGCCCAGACCGGCTCGGTTGGTCAGTCGGTGGGCAACTTCGATCCGAAGCAGATTGCCAAGGCCGACATTGACCGCGTTGCCGATGCGCATCGGCGCGAAGTGTTCGCCAGCGTGCGGGTGCTGGCCGAAAAGCTCTACCGGCGCAACCCGCGCGAGTGGAAAAAGGGCGGCTATGCCAGCCTTGACGACGCTCTCAATCATCTGCTCGATCCGCGCACCGGCTGGCGTCTGCCGGCGCTGGAGGGCAAGCACGGGACCGACGCGATTTTGCTGGCGCTTTCTGCCGAGTACAGCGGTGACCGCGTGGCGGCTTTCATCGCGGGCATCGGTGGCATGCTGAATACTGCCTTCGATGAAAAAACGGAATTTTTCATGCTCGACGACCTGGACCCGCAGAAACTCTACAACAGCGCGCGCAACCTCGAAATTGCCGCCTGGAAGCTGGCCAACGCGAAGGATGCTGCGGGCAATTTGTTGCTGCTCAGCAATGAAGCGGCGACACCGATGCAAGCGGGCAATCTCAGTTTCGAGCGGGAGTTCGGCAAGCTGATCGGCAACCTTGACCTGCTCGCCAAACTGATCGCCGACAAGAGCAACCGCACCATCGCCCGCGTTACGCAAAGTGTGGCCACGGCCGTCTTCCTGCCGGTGGCGATGTTCCGATGAAGCCTTACGTCATTCTCATTTCCGGTCGTGGCAGCAACATGGAGGCGCTGCTCGCTGCCGGCCTGCCCGGGCAGTGCGCGGCCGTCATCAGCAATCGGCCGGCAGCGGCGGGTCTGGCGGCAGCCGCGGCGCGCGGGATTGCCACCGCCGTGGTCGATCACCGCCAGTATCCGACGCGTGAAGCGTTCGACGCCGCGCTGGCGGAAGAAATCGAACGGCATGCGCCGCAGCTGGTGCTGCTGGCCGGCTTCATGCGCATCCTGACGGCGGGCTTTGTCGCGCGTTTTTCCGGTCGTCTGCTCAACATTCATCCTTCACTGCTGCCGGCGTTTCCCGGGGTCGATACCCATGCGCAGGCGCTTGCCGCCGGGGTGCGGATTCACGGCTGCAGCGTGCACTTCGTCACCCCTGCGCTCGATGGCGGGCCGATTGCGGCGCAGGCGGCGGTGCCGGTCCTGGCCGGCGACGATGAAGAAAGCCTTGCCCTGCGTGTGCTTGCCGCCGAACACCGGCTTTATCCGCAGGTGGCGCGCTGGTTCCTCGACGGCCGCCTGCGCTTGAACGATGGCCGTGTGCAACTGGCCGGCGAAGCATCGTCGCCGGCGCAGCTGTTCGTGCCGTCGCTCGACTGAGATGCCGCTGCTGATCGCCTTTGTCGCTTCGGCCGCGATCCACGCCGCCGCGCTGCTGGGTCCCGGCTGGGCCTTGCCCGACTGGAACCGTGACGAGACCACGCCGCTGCTGGAGGCGCAACTTGTCATGCCGCCACCCGCGTCACCCGCGTCGCATCCTGTCACTGCGGAGGCTGTTGCGCCGCCGGAGCGCAAACCGCTGCCGCACCCGCCACGGCAACCACGGCATCTGCCACGCGCTGCGGCAGCGCCGCCGGTCGAGGCCGCGCCGGAGGACGCGACGCCGCTGACGGGCGCAGCGGCTGCATCCGATTTGCCGCCGCCAGCCGCCGTGTCGCCAGCGCCGACTTTTAATCCTGCCACGGTGCTCGCGGCGCAGGGGCGGGTGCGCTACATCATCACGCGCGGCGAAGGCGGTTTCGTCGTCGGCCAGTCGGTGCACACCTGGCAGCGCGACGGTAGCGCTTACACGCTGGAAAACGTGACCGAGACCACCGGCATCGCCGCCCTGTTCAAGCCGGCGCGCATCGTTCAGCAAAGTCGTGGCGAAATTACCGCCGCTGGCCTGCAACCGCATGCCGTGCATCAGGAGGACAAGAAGGGCATCCGCGATGCCGTGCTCGACTGGACCACGCGGCAGATCACGGCGGCAGACTTGAGTGCGGCGCTGCCCGAGGGAACCCAGGACATGCTCTCGATGAATTACCAACTGGCCTGGCAGCTTGCCGCGCTACCGCCGGGGAGTGCACCACCGCCGGTCATTGCCTTGCCGATCATCACCCGCCGTGCAGTCGAAATCTACCGCTTCGAATTTGTCGATGCGGCAGACATGGCCTACAACCAGCGCAGCTTCCATACGCTGCGTTACCGGACAAGAAACGGCACCGACATCATCGAGCTGTGGTTCGCGCCCGAGTTGCGCGGCCTGCCGCTGCAAATTCGCTTCATTGACCGCAAGGGCGAAATTTTCGATCAGCGCGCTGACAGCATCGACCTGCATAACGAACACCCGGAGAATTCATGACTCAAGATCAACGATCGGCGCGACCACGGCGCAACGCACGCACTTCCTCACGCACTGAAGTGCGCGGAAAATTCTCCGGCAAGCCGCGTGGCAATCGTGACTCCGCACCGGAGGCGAGCGCCGCGCCGGTCAGCGACGACGGGCTGAGCGCGCCGCTGCTCAATTCCGCCGTCGAAGCCTGCACCGAACTGTTGCAGTTTGCGCAGCCGGCGGATGCCGCGCTGTCGGCGTTTTTCCGCAGCAAGAAAAGCGGCGCCCGCGACCGTGCCTTCATCGCCGAGACGGCCTACGCCGTGCTGCGCCGCAAGCGCCTGCTGGAGCGCCTGGCGATGCTGGTGCTGTATCCCGGCAAGCATCCGGCACGGAATCGCATCACCCCGCGCGAGTTGGTGCTGCTCTCGCTTTCCCGCGTGCGCGGTATGTCGCAGCGCCAGCTCGAAGCCGCGCTGTTGCCGAACGAGGCGGACTGGCTGGCGGAAATCCGGCGTCAACCGGAGCCGGAACTGACGCTGGCCGAGCGGCTCGATTTTCCCGACTGGCTGGCCGAGCGCCTGCTGGCGCAGATGCCGGAGGACGCGGCGCTGACCCTGGCGCGCGCCCTGAACACGCCGGCGCCGCTCGATCTGCGTGTCAATGCCTTGAAGGCCACGCGCGACGCGGTGCTGGCGCAACTCGTCGCCGAGGGGCTGGCGGTCACGCCCTGTCCGTATGCGCCACAGGGCCTGCGGGTCAGGAATCGCGCTTTCTTGCAGAAGCATCCGCTGTTTCTCGACGGCAGCATCGAGGTGCAGGACGAGGGCTCGCAATTGCTTGGTCACCTGCTGGCGCCGCGACGCGGCGAGATGGTGGTCGATTTTTGCGCCGGGGCCGGCGGCAAGACGCTGATTCTGGGCGCCCTGATGCGGGGGACGGGGCGGCTGTACGCCCTCGACGTGGCCGAAAAACGGCTGGCCAAGCTGAAACCGCGCGTCGCCCGCGCCGGCTTGTCGAATGTGCATCCGATCGCCATCGCCAATGAAAATGACATTCGCGTCAAGCGGCTCGCTGGCAAGGTCGATCGGGTACTGGTCGATGCGCCCTGTTCCGGCCTGGGCACGCTGCGCCGCAACCCCGACCTGAAATGGCGGCAGACGCCGCAGAGCGTCGCCGAACTGACGCAGAAACAGGCTGCCATTCTGACGGCGGCGGCACGTCTGCTGAAACCCGGCGGCCGCCTGGTGTATGCCACGTGCAGCATCCTCGACGAGGAAAATGCCGCCATCGTCGACGCCTTCCTCGCCACGCATCCCGAGTTCCGGCGCCTGTCGGCGCAGGAGGTGCTCGCCGCGCAGGGCATCACCATCGCGTGTGGTCAAGACATGCGGCTGGCGCCGCAGACGCATGGCACCGATGCGTTTTATGCGGCGGTGCTGGAGCGCAGCGTGTGAGACGAATTCTTGTCCTGCTGTGCTGTGCCCTGGTGCTAAAAGTCGGCGCTGGCGGCACGGCGAATGCGGCGGAACTGCCTGCAACGGGCAGCGTCGAAGCACTGTTCACGCCCTGGGACGATGTCGAAGGCGCGATCATTCGCGCCCTGGGCGCGGCCCGGAAAAGCATCCATGTGCAGGCCTATCTGCTGACCAGCCGCCCGATTGCCCGCGCCCTGTTGGCCGCGCAGGCACGCGGCGTCAAGGTGGAAATCCTGGCCGACCGCGAGATGGTGGTGAACGGGCAGAACTCGCGGATTCCCGAGCTTGCCGCTGCCGGCATCCCGGTCTGGCTGGAGACACGCTACGTCATTGCCCACAACAAGATCATGCTGCTCGATGCCGCCAGCGAACATGGCGTCGTCATCACCGGCAGTTACAATTTCACCTGGTCGGCACAGGCGCGCAATGCCGAGAACCTGCTGATCCTGCGCGATAATCCTGCCGTGCAGCAAGATTTTCTGAACAACTGGCAACGCCATCGCGCCGAAGCCGAGGCGTATCAAGCAGAGAAAGCAACCGATCATGGCCGCTGAACTTTCCGATGTCTGGCAGGAAATCCTGAGCGAATTGCAGCACCCGGACATCGTCTGGCAAGTACTGGTGCTCGCCGTCTGCCTGCTGCTGGCGAGGTTCATCGAAGGCCGGGTGCGCGACCGCGTGGCCCATTCTGCCGCTGCGGTGGCCGCGGAAGGCCGCGCCTGGCTGCTCGGGGGCAGCCTGAAACGGGTGATTTTCCCGCTGGCGGCGCTGCTGCTGGTGCTGCTGGCGCGGCTGCTGCTCAAATCGCAGATCCATATCCATCTGCTGAACCTCGCCCTGCCACTGCTCGCCTCGCTGGCGGTGATCCGGCTGGTGGTTTACATCCTGCGTCACAGCTTTGGCAATGCGCCCTGGCTGGCGTCTTTCGAACGGGGCTTTGCGACCTTCGCCTGGGGCATCGTTGCCCTGCATATCATCGGCCTGCTGCCGGAAGTGATCGATATGCTGGAAGCCGCGGCCTTGCCGCTGGGCAAGACCCAGATCACGCTGTGGCAGATGCTGCAGGCTGTCGTCATGGTTGCCGCCACCCTGCTTGGCGCGCTGTGGCTCTCCAACACCTTCGAGGCGCGCCTGAACCAGGCTGCCGGCATGGATAGCAATTTTCGCATCGTCCTGGCCCGGCTGTCGCGCACATTGCTGACGCTGGTTGCGGTGCTGATCGCTTTGCCGCTGGTGGGCCTCGATCTCACCACGCTGTCGGTGTTCGGCGGTGCGCTGGGCGTCGGTCTCGGCTTCGGCTTGCAGAAAATCGCCAGCAACTACGTCTCCGGTTTCATCATTTTGCTCGACCGCTCGATCCAGCTCGGCAACGTCATCAGTGTCGGCAGTGACCGCGGCGAAGTGACGCGCATCACCACGCGCTACACCGTGCTGCGCAATCCGGGCGGGATTGAGGCGCTGGTGCCGAATGAACTGCTGATCGGCTCGGTGGTGCAGAACGAGTCCTACAGCGACCGCAAGGTGCGCTTTGCCCTGTCGGTACAGGTCAGCTACGACAGCGATCTTGACCTGGCCATGCGCCTGATGATAGCGGCCGCTGCGGCGCAAGCCCGGGTGCTGGCGGAACCTGCGCCCATCGTGCTGCTGAAGGAATTCGCGGCCTCCGGCATCAATCTTGAACTGGGCGGCTGGATCGCCGACCCGGAAAGCAGCCAGGGTGATTTGCGCTCGACAATCAACCTGGCCATCTGGCGCGCGTTCAAACAACACGGGATATCCATCCCCTTCCCGCAGTACGAAGTTCGCCTGCTCAACCCTCCTTCTGGTGAAAAAAATGTCTGAAACCCGCATGATTCATGGCTTCCATGCCATTACCGCCAAGCTGCGCCATGCTGCGGATGATGTGAAAGAACTGTTCGTCGCCGAAGGCCGCCAGGACGGCCGCATGCGCGACCTTCTGAAGCTCGCGGCAGCGCATGGCGTGCGTGTGCTCCCGGTCGACGCCGCGCGGCTCGACATGCTGGTCGGCGCCGGCGGAAAAATTCATCAGGGCGCGCATCAGGGGGTCGTGGCAAGGGTTGCCGCGCAGATGAAGCATGTCGATCTCGACGATGTGCTCGAAGGGCTGACCGAGCCGGCGCTGCTGCTGGTGCTCGACGGTGTGACCGACCCGCACAATCTCGGCGCCTGCCTGCGCGTGGCGGATGCCGCCGGTGCGCACGCGGTGGTCGCGCCGAAGGACAAATCCTGCGGACTGAATGCCACCGCGATCAAGGTCGCCAGCGGCGCGGCGGACACCGTGCCCTATGTCATCGTCACCAACCTGGCACGCAGCCTGCGTGAGATGCAGGAGCATGGCCTGTGGGTGATCGGTGCGGCGGGAGAGGCTGAAAAGGACATTTATGCCGTCGACCAGAAGGCGCCGACGGCCTGGGTGCTGGGGGCGGAAGGTGATGGCCTGCGGCGGCTGACGCGCGATACCTGTGACGTGTTGGCGCGCATCCCGATGCATGGGAGCATCGAAAGCCTGAATGTTTCGGTTTCGGCGGGAATCTGCCTGTTTGAGGCCCGCCGCCAGCGGCGCGTCTGAACGGCACGGGAAAAGGGGCATCATGGACTACATTTTCTTCAACGAGCCGCTCTGTCGCGAGTTCATCGCCTTTATCTGCGAGCACGGCATCGAATATGAATCCGGCACCACTGACGCGATGGGCGACGACGAGACGCCGGTTTTCCTGGTTACGCTTGCCGACGACCTGCCTGAATCCATGCTGGAGGCTCTGGAGCAGCGCTATGACGCGCTGATGGAAGAAACCGCAACGCGTGTGGCGCAGGAAGAAGGCTGGATCGGCAAGCGCCTGGCGGGCGTTTCGGCCACCCTGCCGGATGGCACGACGCGCACCCTCCGCCTCGATCCGGGGCTGGCCAACAAACTGCTGATGACGTTCTCGACCGATGAAATTCATCGCCTGGTGAATCAGCTCGCCGTGAGCCTGGCCGCTCCGGAAGAGCCGCGGCTGTGCAGGAATGTAGGCGAGGAAGCGGATACCGGGGGCTGACCGGGACCGAAAACGGCTGCGGCTGGCTAATCTTCTCCTAATTGTTGCTCACTATCTTGCAAACCACGCGACTATCCGCGTAACTTCAAGGAGTGAGTAACATGAAACGCAAAATCTGGTGGGTGGCACTTGTCGCGCTTCCCATGACTGCCGTTGGCAGCGCCTACGCAACCAATACCATCGAAAATGATGCACTGGCCGTCGAAGCTGCGAAAATCGGCCTGACGCAAGCCGTTACCATCGCCGAACAGCATGTCGGCGGCAAAGCCTCCCACGCCGAGTTAGAGAAGTACAAGGGTCAGTCGGTCTTCGACGTTGAAGTCGTGAGTGGCAAGAAGGTCATGGAGGTAAAGGTCGACCCGACAGCCGGCAAGGTGCTCGCGGTGACGGAAGATAAAAATGATCATGACGATAACCATGATCCGGCCGATTGACTTACCAGTCTGACGTCATACGGAGTGGCAATGCCACTCCGGTTTCCCTGGAGAGCCCGGCGGGGCCAGGATATAAAACTACGGAAGATTCGCAATGAAAACGAACATGAATGGGGATGTGGTCCAGACGTTGGTCAAGGTACCGGAAGTCACGCTTTACTTCTGGATCATAAAGATCGCGGCTACCACGCTGGGTGAAACCGGTGGCGATGCCGTGTCGATGTCGATGCATATGGGGTATCTGGTCGGGACGGTCATTTTCGCCGCGATTTTTCTTCTGGCCGTGATTGCCCAAGTCAGGGCAAAGGGCTTCCACCCCTTTCTCTACTGGACCACCATCATCGCCACGACAACCGTCGGCACAACCCTCGCCGACTTTGCAGACCGCTCGCTCGGGATCGGTTATGCAGGGGGGGGCATCGCTACTGTTTGCCTTGTTGATGGCCTCTCTGGCCCTCTGGTATTGGTCACTCGGCACAGTATCGGTTGATACCGTGAGTTCTCCAAAGGCCGAGATGTTCTATTGGATGACGATCATGTTTTCCCAGACACTGGGCACGGCACTGGGCGATTGGACAGCCGACACGGCAGGGCTGGGCTATGGGGGAGGTGCGATGGTATTCAGCGCTCTGCTGGCACTTGTTGTTGCGGCATACTGCTGGACAACCCTATCCCGCACCCTGCTGTTCTGGTCTGCATTCATTCTCACGCGCCCCCTGGGTGCTGTGGTCGGCGATTTTCTGGACAAGCCGGTCGCTGCAGGCGGGTTGGCATTGAGTCGCTATTCTGCGTCGATTGCACTCCTTGTTTTTATCGTGGCCTGCATCGTGATCTTCTGGCAAAGAGCGGCTAAACAAGGGCATTGACGTAATGCCAGATTTCTTCACAGATCGGATTGTGGGCACCATGGAACACCTGAACCATGTCCTGTTTCTTTTGCTCAATGCTTCACCAGACGCATCCAGCGCCATGGTCGATGTCGCACGCGTCCTGGCGGACGGACTGATCTGGATCGTACCGGTGGGATTGATTTCCTTCTGGCTACGAGGCTCTTCCCCCATGCGTCACGTTTTGCTCGCCGCAATGGTTTCGGGATGGGTTGGGCTGCTGGTCAATCAATTGATCGGCCTGTTCTTGTATCAGCCCCCGACCGCTCGAGGCGGGAATCGGCCGGACGCTGATTTCGCATGTGCCGGATACTTCGCTCCCGAGCGACCATCCAACATTGATCTGGGCAGTGCCTGGCTAAGCTTGTGGCAAAAGCATCCCGTTATCGCACCGTTGATGCGCAAGTCGCTGCCCCTATCGGGCGATTTTTTCCGGTTTGATCCACCGGGGCTGGGTGCGATGATGAAGCATCGTGAATGGCGAGCATGCTGATGCGCATTTTGTTGATTGAAGATGATCTCATGATCGGCGAGGCGGTGTCCATCGCCCTCAAGGATGCCGCTTATGCCGTGGATTGGGTAAAGGATGGGGTAGCAGCCGGCGGTGCGCTGGAACATGGCGATCACCAGGCCGTGCTGCTCGATCTGGGCCTGCCCAGGCGCGATGGTTTGGAGGTTTTGCGGCGCCTGCGACATGCCGGCAACAAGATTCCCGTCGTTGTCATTACTGCCCGCGATGGTGTGGAGGATCGCATCAGGGGGCTGGATATTGGCGCAGACGACTATCTGGTCAAACCTTTCGACGTCAATGAGTTGCTCGCACGACTGCGCGCGGTCGTACGCCGTCAGGGCGGACAGGCTACACCGATACTCACCAATGGCAGGGTGAGCCTGGACCCGGCAACCCGTGAAGCCCGCTGCGGCGATGTCGTGGAGCAACTGAGTGCGCGCGAATTCGCCCTCTTGCATGCGTTTCTGCTGCGCCCCGGCAGGATCCTCAGTCGAACGGAACTGGAAGAGCATATCTACGGCTGGAATGAGGAAGTGGAAAGTAATGCAGTCGATTTCCTGATCCATGGCGTGCGCAGGAAGCTGGGTGTCGATGTCATCAAGAATGTGCGCGGCGCCGGTTGGATGGTAGAGAAATCAGAATGAATCGATCCCTGCAACGGCGGCTTTCTTTAATGCTGGGTGGCGCTCTGTTGCTTGCGGGTGTTGCTGCCGCCGTAGTGTCTTCCATTCTTGCGTATGCCGAAGCGAAAGAATTTCAGGATGACATGTTGCGACAGATCGCCCTGTTGTCTGCTCGAACCGCAACGCATTCAACGGAGATCGTGGCGTCGCGCGAAACGCGTGCCGACCTTGCGTTGGATGACCAGGAAGCGCGCATCAGCGTGATTCGTCTGCCAGGCGATGCCCGCCCTGGCTGGCTGGTGGATGACTGGCCTTCCGGTTTTCGTACGCTTGAGACGAGCAATGGACGCTTGCGGATATTCGTACTGAAAGACTCCTCCGGCAAGGCCATGGTGGTTGCCCAGCCGACTGACGCGCGCGACGAGATCGCGCTGAACAGTGCGTTGCGCACCCTCGTGCCGCTGCTGCTGTTCCTGCCCGTGATGGCATGGCTCATCGTACGCATCGTCCGCCGCGAGCTTTTGCCGGTCAGCCGTCTCGCCGGTGATCTGGATAGGCAGCCGGCAGACCGGCCGCACTCTCTCCCCGACAGTGATATTCCGGATGAAATCGTCCCGTTCGTACATGCCATCAACCGACTGCTCATACGGGTCGGCGAGTTGTTGGGCCAGCAGCGGCGCTTTATCGCGGATGCCGCCCATGAGCTCAGGACGCCGCTTACCGCACTGTCGCTGCAGGCGCAAAACTTGAGGCAGGCAGGGACTCTCGAGTCCATGCATGAGCGCGTTCTGCCGCTGCAGTCCGGAATCGAACGGGCGCGCAAGCTGACGGAGCAGCTGTTGAGCCTTGCCAGGATTCAGGCGGGAACCTTGGAAACTGCAGAAGTGGATGTCTCGGTGATGGCCCGCGAACTGATCGCGGAATACCTCCCGATGGCTGAGGCCAAGGAAATCGACCTGGGCCTCGACGAAGTAGCCCTGTTCACGCTTTTCACAGCAGAGGAAACGCTACGGTTGGTACTCAGGAACGCGCTGGAAAACGCGCTGAAATATGCTCCTGAAGGCGGTAAAGTGACGCTTCGTCTATATGTGGATGGAAATGACGCCGTGATCGAAATTGTCGACAATGGTCCGGGCATTCCTGCCACAGAGAGGGAGCGCATCATGGATCCGTTCTATCGCATGCCGGGAGTGGAGGGTGAAGGCAGTGGACTCGGTCTTGCAATTGCCAGCGAGGCTGCGGTCAGGCTGGGTGGACGCATTGCCTTGCTGGACAGACCGGAAGGTTCCGGGTTGATCTTCCGTTATCGGCAAAACCGCTGCTGACGATCCGCACTATTTGGCTGACCATTTATCAGCCAACTGGCGCAGCCACCAGACCACGGCCAGGCTTAAGCCGAATCCGGCCAGCACATCGGCAGGAAAGTGCGCGCCGAGGCTCACGCGCGACAGGCCGACCCAGAGCACGAACAGCGCGAGGACGAGGCGCAGCGCAGGCCTTGCCTGCGGCCAGAAACACGCTGCCAGCAGCATGGCGAAGGTGGCATGGCCGCTAGGCAGGCTACGTTGCAATGCCATTTCGCCGACGGCGTGGAACGCACCGGGCGGCAGGACGGCTGCCGGGCGGGGAAAGTCCAGCCAGGTTTTCAGCATCCCGACGAGTGCGCCGTCGAGAGCGTAGCCGGCGCTAAATACGGCGAGTGTGGTGAGCCAGGCAGAGGCCAGTGCCTGCTGGCCCGGCCGTCGTGTCCGTATCCAGAGCCAGAGCACGGCGGCGGCGAGAAAAATCCCGAAGCGGTCCGGGTCGCCGAGCCAGGAGCCGAGCCGCATGATGCCGTCGATGGCTGGCGCACGCGCATCGTTGATGAGATGGAACAGCCAGAGATTCAGCCCGCCCCAGTCGTAGAGCACGCCTTTCATGACCGCTATATCAGTGGATCTCGCGTGTTTCGAGGAACACGATATCGGGATATTTCTCCACGGTCATGTTCAGGTTGACCCGGTTCGGCGCCAGATAGACGTAATCCCCGGCGCCATCGAGGGCGACATTGACGCCGGATTTTTCCGCCAGCGCCTTGATCTGGGCTTCGTCGCCGCGCAGCCAGCGGGCGGTCGCCACGTTGTAGGGCTCGAAGAAGCAATCGACGCCGTATTCGAATTCCAGGCGATGGGCGACGACATCGAATTGCAGCGTGCCGACCGCGCCGAGAATCAAATCGTTGCTGTGGATCGGCTTGAACAATTGCGTCGCACCTTCCTCGGCCAGTTGCTGCAAGCCTTTCTGCAACTGCTTCATCTTCATCGGATTGCGAATCTGGGCGCGGCGGAAGTGTTCCGGGGCGAAGCAGGGGATGCCGGTGAATTTGAGATCTTCGCCTTCGGAAAAGGTGTCGCCGAGAATGATCGTGCCGTGGTTGGGAATACCGATGATGTCGCCCGGCCAGGCTTCGTCCGTGGTGTTCCTGTCCTGCGCCATGAAGGTGATGGCGTTATTTACCGCCAGCGTCTTGCCGGTCGAGAGCTGCTTGAGTTTGATGCCGCGTTCGAACTCGCCGGAGCAGACGCGGACGAAGGCGATGCGGTCGCGATGCTTGGGGTCCATGTTGGCCTGGATCTTGAAGACGAAGCCGGAGAATTTTTCTTCTTCCGGCTGCACGATGCGGCCTTGCGTGGCGCGTGGCTGCGGCCCCGGCGAAAGTTCGACCACTGCGTCGAGCAGGCTTTGCACGCCGAAGTTATTCACGGCCGAGCCGAAGAAGACCGGCGTCTGCCTGCCGGCGAGATAGGCGGTACGGTCGAAGCTGTGCGAGGCGCCGCGCACCAGCTCGACTTCGATGCGCAGTTCCTCGATCTGGTCAGGGATCAGTTCGTCGAGGCGCGGGTTGTGCAGTCCCTGGATGATTTCCGCCGTGCCTTTTTCCGCCTGCGGGTCGAAGAAGGCGATGGTATCGTCATACAGGTGATAGACGCCGCGAAAACGCTTGCCCATGCTGATCGGCCAGGTCATCGGCGCGCACTGGATTTTCAGCACCTCCTCGATTTCGTCGAGCAGCTCGATCGGCGGCCGGCCCTCGCGGTCGAGCTTGTTGATGAAGGTGAGGATCGGCGTGTCGCGCAGGCGGCAGACGCCCAGCAGCTTGATGGTCTGGGCTTCGACGCCGTTGACCGAATCGAGCACCATCACCGCCGAGTCGACAGCGGTCAGGGTGCGATAGGTGTCTTCGGAAAAATCCTCGTGGCCGGGGGTGTCGAGCAGGTTGATGATGTGCTCGCGGTAGGGAAACTGCATCACCGAGGAGGTCACCGAAATGCCGCGCTGCTTTTCCAGTTCCATCCAGTCCGAGGTGGCGTGGCGCGCCGCCTTGCGGGCGCGGACTTCGCCGGCCACTTGAATGGCGCCGCCGAACCACAGCAGTTTTTCGGTCAGCGTGGTCTTGCCGGCGTCAGGGTGGGAAATGATGGCGAAGGTACGGCGGCGCGCAAGTTGCGCCTTGAGTTCTTGAATCGAGCGGGACACGATGGGCAGGTCGATGCGGAAAGGGCGCGATTATACGGGGACGCCCAAAAAGTCGGCGCGGGTGACACGGCGAGTGTTCCGTGGAGTGCCCCGATTTTCGTCGGAATCGGGAGGCTACACGTCATTTCTGGTGCGCACGAACGCTTCGAATTCCGCTGCCGGAATTGGCCGGCTGAAGAAATAGCCTTGCACTTCCTTGCAGCCATGCTGATGCAGGTAGTCAAGCTGCTCCTGGGTTTCCACGCCTTCGGCGATGGTAGTGAAGCCAAGATTTCGCGCCAGCGCGATGATGGTGGTGACAATGGCGCGGTCATCTGCGTCGCTGGCGATGTCGCGGACGAAGGATTGATCGATTTTCAGTTTGGAGACTTTGAAGCGCTTTAGGTGCGCAAGCGAAGAATAGCCGGTGCCGAAGTCGTCGATGGAGAATGTTACGCCCTGGGCACGCAGCGTGTTGATGGTTTCGATGGCCGCCTGCGGGTTTTCCATCGCCAGACTTTCGGTGATTTCGAGTTCGAGACACTGTGGCGGCAGTCCGGTCTCGGTCAGCAGGGCGTGCACCTGTTCCGCCAGGTGGGGTTGGCGAAACTGGGCGGCCGAAAGATTGACCGCAATCGTGATCGGCGGCAGGCCGGCATCCTGCCATGCCTTGGCCTGATGTATCGCCTCGCGCATCACCCAGGCGCCGAGGTCGAGAATCTGTCCGCTCATCTCGGCGATGGCGATGAATTCGCCGGGAGAGACCAGGCCCAGTACCGGATGCTGCCAGCGCACCAAGACCTCGGCGCCGATTACGCGGGCATCGGCCAGCGCAATCTGCGGCTGGTAGTGGAGAAAAAATTCGTTCCGCCTGAGCGCTTGGCGCAGCGCATTTTCCAGTTCGAGAAAACGTTTCGAGCGTGCCTCAAGCTCGGCGGTGAAGAAGCGGAAGGCGTTGCGTCCATCCTGTTTGGCGCGGAACATCGCCGTATCGGCGGCTTTGGCGAGTGTCTCAAAATCGCTGCCATCGACGGGATAAAGCGCAATGCCGATGGAGGACGTGCTGTTCAGTTCGTGATGGTCGAGCTGATAGGGGGAGCTCAAGGCTGCCATCAACTTTTCGGCAACGTGGGTGGCGCCGGCGATCGTCGTATCGGGCAGCAACAACACGAATTCATCACCGCCCCAGCGCGCCGCGGTGTCCTGCTCGCGGATGCTGTTTTGCAGGCGCAGGGCAACCTCGCACAGCAACTGGTCGCCGACAACATGGCCCAGGGAGTCGTTGATGTTCTTGAAGTGATCGAGATCGAGGAACATCAGCGCCAGGCCTTGATTGAGCCGGCTGGCACCGGCAATCGCCTGCTGTGTGCGGTCTTTCAGCAACACACGGTTGGGCAGGCCGGTCAGCGAATCGAAATTGGCCAGGCGCTCGATTGTGGCTGCCGCTTTGGTGCGGACACGTTCATGAGCGAAGCGTTCCAGAGCGAAGCTGATGTCCAGTGCCATTTTCACCAGCAGGTTCTTTGCGGCTTCGTCGAAGGCATCAGGCTTGCCATCATAAACGTTGAATACGCCAACGACGCTGCCATTGCAGGTGAGCGGCAGGGCAGCGGAGGAGCCCCAGCCGAAGTGGGCGCCGCGTTCATGCCAGATGGCGGTGGCCGGGTCGTGCTGAAAATCCTGGCACCAGAATGGCGAGTTCTCGCGAATGGCGCGGGCCGTGGGTCCCTGGCCAGCCGGCTGGTTGGCCAGGGTGGAAATATCGATGCCGTCGAGATACTCGCGGCCATCGCCGAAACTGGCCGCCGGTATGACGCGCTGTTGCGCCTGATCGACCAGGCCGATCCACGCCATCTTGAAACCCCCGGAGATGACGCTATCGCGGCAGATCAGCGGGAACAGATCGTCTTCGCTACGGCAGTGGATGATCGCCTGATTGTACTGGCTCAGGGCGACATGGAGCTGCATCATGCGCTCGAGCTTCTGTTCGGCGGTTTTGCGCGCCGTGATGTCGCGGGCAAGGGCGATGAAGCGCGGGGCGGCGGCCTGCGTTTCCGGTTTTTTACTGACTGAAAGCTCGAACCAGTGTTTGCCGCCGGGCAGGTTCAGGGCGTAGCTCCGGCCACCGGAATATCCCTGCCGGTCGGCTTCGGCAATGGCGGAGAACGCGATTTCAGCGGCCTCGGCGGGTAACACATCCTGCACCGTCTTGCCGAGGAACACTTCGGGCGGCACGAAGAGCAGCTCGGTGTGCGGCGAACGGTAGTCGAAAAAGCGGCCCTCGCGGTCAACTTCGAAGAGCAGGTCAGGAATGGCGTCGAGCGTGGCCTGGAGCCGCTCCTGTGCAGCGAGCAGTACGGCGTGCCAGCGACGCAGCAACAATCCGAGCAGTCCGCCGGTGACAACCACGAAAGCCAGGCCTTTGGCCAGTTCGATACGCTGTTGCATGACCGGGTCGGCGACGGTCAGGGTTAACAAGTGATCGGAGCCGACGATCCATAACGTGGCCAAGGCAACGTAGAACAGGACGATGCGCGTTACGCTGACATGCCGCAACAGGTGCGCACGGCTGGGCATCGTCATTTCGGGAAGCGGCGATTCAGGCATCGCTATTTTATGCCGCAGCATGCAAGAAATTTGGAGGGAGCATAGCACCAAAAATTGCCGTCGATAGGCGGCGATTTTCGGTGCAGGCTAACCGGCGAGAGCCGGTTAAGTCGCGCAGCGGTGGCTGAAACCAAAAGTCGGCGCTGACAAGACGGTGAAGGAAGATGCGTTTTGCTGTCATGCCGCCTCGAAATGCTCCAGCAGCAGCTGCACGTTTTGTGTCCCGTTCCATTCGTTGATGTCGACGCGAAATGCGGCGTGGATGCGGTCAGGTGCGACGGTGGCGAAGTTGAACTGGATGGCATCGAACTCCTGGCCGCCTTTCCTGAGCTTCAGCTTCAGGTGCTTGTCCTTCAGCAGGCGTTGGGCGATGACCTCGAAGCGGTCGGCGAACAGCGGCGCGGGGAAGGTCTGGCCCCAGACTTCCTGTTGCATCAGGCGCACCGCATCGAGCGAGAAATAGCCGGATTCCAGCGGGCCGTCGGTTTCCAGCGTGCGGGTCAGGTCGGCCGGGGCGAGCAGTTCGCGGCAGACGGCCTCGAAGGCATCCTCGAATTCGGCGAGGCGATCTTCTTCCAGCGTCAGTCCGGCGGCGGCGGCATGGCCGCCGAAACGCAGGAGCAGGCCGGGATGGCGTTTGCTGACCAGATCCAGCGCGTCGCGCAGATGCAGGCCGGGAATCGAGCGGCCCGAGGCTTTCAGCTCGCCGTCCGCGCCACAGGCGAAGACGAAGGTCGGGCGGTGGAATTTTTCCTTGACCCGTCCGGCGAGGATGCCGATCACGCCCTGATGCCAGTCGGGATCGAACAGCGTCAGACTGGCGCGGTCGGCGGCTTCGATGCTGGCAAGGAGAATTTCGGCGTCTTCCTTCATGCCGGTTTCGATGCTGCGCCGCTCGCGGTTGATGGCGTCGAGTTGCTGCGCGATGTTCATGGCGCGGGCGCTATCGTCGGTGGTGAGGCATTCGATGCCGAGCGCCATGTCGGCCAGGCGGCCGGCGGCATTCAGCCGGGGACCGAGGGTGAAGCCGAGATCGAAGGTGGCGGCGCGGGCTGTCTCGCGGCCGGCGATGGCGAACAGTGCGCGGATGCCGGCCTGCATCTTGCCGCTGCGGACGCGGGCAAGGCCCTGGGCGACCAGGATGCGGTTGTTGCGGTCGAGCGGGACGACGTCGGCGACCGTGCCGAGGGCGACCAGATCGAGCAGGCTGGCGAGATTCGGTTCCGGCGTGCCGGCGAAGGCGCCGCGTTGCCGCAGTTCGGCGCGCAGCGCCAGCATAACGTAGAACATCACGCCGACGCCAGCCAGCGCCTTGCTCGGGAAGGTGCAGCCAGGCTGGTTGGGGTTGACGATGACGGCGGCCGCCGGGAGTTCGTCGCCCGGAAGGTGGTGGTCGGTGACCAGCGTCGGGATGCCGTGGGCATCGAGTTCGGCGATGCCTTCGACGCTGGCGATGCCGTTATCGACGGTGATGACGAGATCGGGCTTGCGTTCCAGCGCGAGCCGGGCGACGCCGACGGACAGCCCGTAGCCGAGGACGAAACGGTCGGGCACCAGGTAGTCGACCGTGGCGCCCATCTGGCGCAGCGCGCGCAGGCCGACGGCGCAGGCGGTAGCGCCGTCGCAGTCGTAATCAGCGACGATCAGCAGGCGTTTTTTTGCGGCGATGCAGTCGGCGAGGAGTTGCGCCGCTTGCTGTGCGCCTTTCAGCCGGTCGGGCGGCAGCAGCTTGCCGAGCGTGGTGTCGAGCTCATCGGCCGAGCGGATGCCGCGTGCGGCATAAAGCCGCGCCAGCAGCGGGTGCACTCCAGCCTGTTCTAGCGTCCAGGCGGCGCGCGGCGGCGTTTCACGGCAGGTGATATGGGTCATGATGTGGCGAGGTCGGTTAATGGTGCAGGCTGGCGCCAGAACTGCCAGAGCTGGCGACGGGAGATGTTGATCTCGCAGGAATGGGTTTCGCCAGGGGCAATCAGGCGCAGCGCATCGAGGCGGCCGGCGCGGAGTTCGGCGAGCAGCGGGGTGAGCCAGCCGGTTTCGAGCGTGTGCAGCGCTTCCTGCCAGGCGAGCGCGTCGCCGGAACGGGCGGGGGTGTCGAGGCTGTCATACATGACCAGCGCCGAACGCATGTCCGTGGCTGCATTCGGGCCGGGATACTGCCCAGGCAGCGGCTCGGTGGGCAGCTCAAAAAACCGTGCCGCGCCCTGGGCCACCAGGTCGCTGGCGATGATTCGCTCACAGGCGATGCCACCGGGCGCCGCCAGTTGCGGGGTCAGCAGGCGCGACAGGTGTCCGTTGCCCCAGGGCCAGAGCGAATTCACCACCGGCCTGTTGGCCGCTGCGCGCGCCTGATTGACCGGGTGGCCATGCAGCGTCATTTGTGCTTCGTTGAGGGCGGTGTGCCAGGGGCGGTAGGCCGCGCCCGAGGGCAGCGGTGCGGCGCTGCGGCCGATGACGCCGGGCAGCGGCGTGAAGTTTGGCAAGGCGGGGATGGCGCCGGTCGCGGAACGGGATGCTGCGGCAAGTTGCAGAATCCAGTGCGTGGGGGCGAGCACCTTGATTTCACCGAATGCGGAAAAAGTCGGCGCCAGCGCAGCGGCGAGCTGGTGCGCCTCGAGTTCGGTCAGGGCGAGTTTTTCAGGGTTGCCGACCACGACCCGATCCTTGTTGAGCTGCAGATTGACCGGGTCGAGGCAAAGCCAGTCAGCGGTCTGGGTGGCATAGCCACTGGCCTGTGCGCGCAGGGCGGCGACAGGCAAGGGGCAAGGCAGCCCGAGGGATTTTGCCAGCGCATCGTAAGCACTTGACTGCGCGCTGCGCGTCACTCGCCCGTATCCCAGCAAGGTGGTGAAAGCAGGCAGTTCGAGTCCGCAGGTGAGGTCAAGCAGCGCCTGATGAGGCCAGATCAGGCCCGGCACGATGAGAGTCAGCATTTGTCCATGTTAACATGCGTCACCTGCATGACGCAGTGGCCGAATAATGCGGCAGAAAAGCTTGCCCCCATCCCCCATGAACTACGAATTCCTCATTGGTTTGCGCTACACGCGCGCCCAGCCCCGCGAAGGCGGCGGCAACCGTTTCATTTCCTTCATTGCGCTGATTTCGATGGCCGGGCTGGCGCTCGGCGTTGCCGCGCTGATCGTGGTGCTCTCGGTGATGAACGGGTTCCAGAAAGAGCTGCGCGAGCGCATCCTGGCCGTGGTTTCGCATATCGAAATCAGCGGCGAAGCCGGCGAGCTGGCCGACTGGAGCAAGGTGGTGCAGGCGGCCGCGCGCCACCCGCGGGTCAAGGCGGCGGCGCCGTATGTGCAGCAGCAGGGGATGCTGAGTTATGACGGCCAGGTGCGGGGCGTGATCGTGCGCGGCATTGTGCCGGAGGCTGAAAATCGCGTGGCGGATTTCGCCGGACACATGAAGGATGGCCGGTTAAGCAATCTGCGGCCGGGCGAGTTCGGCATCATCCTCGGCGTCGAACTGGCGCGCGCCTTGCGTGTCCAGCTGGGTGACAAGCTGACATTGCTGGCGCCGCAGGGCCTGGTGACACCGGCGGCGATCATGCCGCGGGTCAAGCAGTTTCGCGTGGTCGGCGTGTTCGATGTCGGCATGTTCGAGTTCGATTCCGGGCTGGCGCTGATCAACATGGAGGATGCGCAGAAGCTCTACCGCATGGAGGATCGCGTTTCCGGGGTGCGGCTCAAGGTCGACGACCTGTTTGCCGCGCCGCAGATTTCACGCGAGCTGTTGCGTTTTCTTGATACCCCTGTCTGGATCAGTGACTGGACCAAGGGCCATGCCAACTTCTTTCGCGCGGTGGAGATCGAAAAACGCATGATGTTCCTGATCCTGCTGCTGATTGTCGCGGTGGCGGCGTTCAACATTGTCTCGACGCTGGTGATGGCGGTGCAGGACAAGCGCGCCGATATCGCCATCCTGCGCACGCTGGGCGCCAGCCCGGCCGGCATCATGAAGATTTTTATCGTTCAGGGCACGCTGATCGGCGTCTCCGGACTGGCACTCGGAATTCTCGGCGGCGTTGCGCTGGCGTTGAATATCGATGTGGTGGTGCCCTTCATCGAGCGCGTATTCGGCATGCAGTTCCTGGCCAAGGATGTGTATTACATCAGCGAACTGCCCTCCGACTTGCATTGGTCGGATGTCATCACCATCGGCACGGTGTCCTTCGTCCTGACGGTGCTGGCAACGTTGTATCCGAGCTGGCGTGCCTCGCGCACGCAACCGGCGGAGGCGCTGCGCTATGAGTGAGGTGATTGCCTGCGCGGGGCTGGCCAAGACATTTTTCCAGGGCGAGGTCGCCGTGCCGGTGCTGGTCGATGTGTCGTTGAAAGTCGGTGCTGGCGAGACGGTGGCCGTCATCGGCGCCAGCGGTTCGGGCAAGAGCACGCTGCTGCATCTGCTCGGCGGGCTGGACCAGCCGACGTCCGGCCAGGTGCTGCTGCAGGGGCGCGATCTGGCGCAGGTGAACGAGGGCGAGCGCGGCGCGCTGCGTAATCGGGCGCTGGGGTTCGTGTATCAGTTCCATCACTTGCTGATGGAATTTTCAGCACTGGAGAATGTGGCCATGCCCCTGTTCATTCGGCGCATGGAGCGGCGCGCGGCCGAGGCGCAGGCGGCGGAAGTCTTGCGGCGGGTGGGGCTGGGCCACCGGCTGACGCATCGTCCCGGAGCGCTGTCCGGCGGTGAGCGGCAGCGCGTTGCCGTGGCGCGCGCCCTGGTGACGCAGCCAAGCTGTCTGCTGGTCGATGAGCCGACCGGAAATCTCGATCGTGCTTCGGCCGATGCGGTGTTCGATCTGCTGCTGGGCCTGTGCCGGGAGCAGGGCGCGGCGCTGGTGATGGTGACGCATGACGCCAGCCTGGCTGCGCGTACCGGGCGGATGCTGCAACTGGTCGATGGGCGGCTAGCGGACTGATTTGCGTCGCCGCCAGGCGCGAACGAGGTGGATCCGCCAGACTACGCGCGTGGTGATGTAGCCGATGCTGGCGAGCAGGCTGGCGAGCAGCAGCAGGCCGAGTGCCAGCGGGGCGCCAAGCCCGGCCATCCAGTCGATCAGGGCGCTGATCCAGCTCGACAGACCGGCGCTCATTTCCGGCGGTGCGGAGAATCCGCCGTTCTCTGCGCCCAGGGTCAGTTTGCCCAGCTCGAAGGCCAGCAGGTAAAGCGGGACGATGGTGAGAGGGTTGGTGTAGAGGGTAAACGCCAGCGCCAGTGGCAGGTTGATGCGAAAAACCACGGCACAGATGGCTGCGCCCAGCATCTGCAAGGGCCCGGGAATCAGGCCGCAGAACAGCCCGGCAGCCACCGCGCCGGCGGCGGAACGACGATTCAGGTGCCAGAGACTGGGATGCAGCAGGGTGCCGGCAAACGGAGCGAACCAGCGGTTGCCGCGAATTGCCTCGTGGCTGGGCAAAAAACGTTTCAGGAAGTGGCGCATGCGAGGATTTCCATCAGGGCGCTTGAGACGGGCCGGGCTGGCCGAGGCGGGGTGTGTGCCGCAATCAAATGATCTTCACGTTGATTTCGCCGAGGTCGTCGATGCCGCCGGAGAGGTGATCGCCGCGCTTGACCGGGCCGACGCCGGACGGCGTGCCGGTGTAGACCAGATCGCCGGGCGCCAGCTCGAAATAGCGCGAGAGATGGTGGATGATGTCCGGCACCGACCAGATCAGTTGTTCGAGATCGGCTTCCTGGCGGCGCTCGCCATTGACATCGAGCCAGATGGCGCCGCTGACCGGATGGCCGATGCGGGATGCCGGATGGAGCAGGCCGATCGGCGCGGAATGGTCGAAGGCCTTGGCGGTATCCCACGGCTCGCCGCGTTTCCTGGCTTCGGTTTGCAGGTCGCGCCGGGTCATGTCCAGTCCGACGGTATAACCCCAGACATAATCGAGCGCGGCGCTGCACGGAATATCGCGGCCGCCACGGCCGATGGCGACGACCAGTTCGATCTCGTGCTGAAAGTCATGGCTCTGTGGCGGGTAGGGAACATTGACCGGCTTCGCACTGGTTGCCGGTACGATCGCATCGGCCGGTTTGGAAAAGAAAATGGGTGATGAGTTGGATGGATCGATGCCCATCTCGCGCGCATGCGCGGCGTAGTTGCGGCCGACGCAATAGATGCGGTGCACGGGAAATTTGTCATGGCTGCCGGCGACTGCGACACCGGGCTGGGGGGTGGGCGTGATAACGTAATTCATGGGTATCCTCGGGGGTGCCTTCGATTTTTGTGGTGGATGAGGTGATGAGCCCGATTATGCAGAAACCCGCTGGCCTGTGGCAGGAATTTTGATGCGATGTTTTATCGTGGCGGCGGCCATGGGGGTCTGGCTGGCGCAACAGCAGGCCGTGCTGTTGCCGTGGCCGTGGCTGATCGCGCCAGGCGCCCTGGGCATGGCGGCGCTTGTTCTGGCGATTAAAAATTCGGCGCTGGCGAGGCGGCGATTCTTTGTCGCCCTGACACTTTGTGTTGCCGGCGGCATGCTCGGTTTCACCTGGGCACAAGCGCGCGGGCATCTGCGGCTCGGTGCAGAAATGGCTGTCGCCGACGAAGGCCGTGATATCGAACTGATCGGCGTGGTCAGTGCGCTGCCGCAGCAGATCGAGCGCGGCATGCGCTTCGAATTCGATGTCGAGATGGCCAGCACACCCGTGCCGGCGCATGTTTCGCTGGCCTGGTATCGCGGGCGGGAGGCGTGGGATGAGGAGGACGCCCCGGCCATTGTTCCGCTTCATGCCGGCGAGCGCTGGCGTTTCACGGTGCGGCTGAAGCGTCCGCACGGCAATGTCAATCCACAGGGTTTCGATTACGAAGCCTGGCTTTTCGAGCGCAACATCCGCGCTACCGGTTATGTGCGGCCGCAGGGCGCGCAGTTGCTTGACCCCGTTGTCTGGCGTCCGGGATATGCCATAGAGATGTTGCGCGAGCGTATCCGTGAACGTTTCCAAGCCGCATTCCCGGAGCTGGCGGAGGCGCCCTATGCCGGCATTCTCATTGCGCTGGTGATCGGCGACCAGCAGGCCATCGCGCCGGAGCTGTGGCAGGTTTTCGCCAAGACCGGCATCACGCACCTGATGAGCATTTCCGGCCTGCATGTGACGATGTTCGCCGGGCTGGCTTACCTGCTGGCGAGTTTCCTGTGGCGCCGCTCGCGGCGTTTGCCATTGTATTTCCCGGCGCAGAAGGCCGCCGCGATTGCCGGTTTCGTCGCGGCCTTTGCCTACAGCCTGCTTTCCGGCTTTGCCGTGCCGGCGCAGCGCACGCTCTACATGCTGGGCGTGGTGGTGCTGGCGCGCTTGCTGGGTCGCGAAGTCGCCGCCTCGCGGGTGCTGGCGCTGGCCTTGCTGGCGGTTCTGCTGCTCGATCCGTGGGCAGTATTGGCGGCCGGATTCTGGTTGTCGTTTGGCGCCGTGGCGCTGCTGTTCACCATCAGCAGCGGACGGCTGGGGACGGCACACTGGTTTGCCGAATGGGGCCGCGCGCAATGGGCCGTGACGCTCGGCATGCTGCCGGCCTTGCTGGCGCTGTTCGGCCAGTTCTCACTGGTCTCGCCGCTGGCCAATGCGCTGGCGATTCCGCTGGTGAGTTTTGTCATCACGCCGCTGGCGATGCTGGGCGTATTGCCTTTTCTTGCGCCCCTGCTGACGGTGGCGAACTTCATCACCACGGGCCTGATGCGTTTCATCGAATGGCTGGCGGCCTGGCCGTGGGCTGTCTGGCAGCAGGCGCTGCCGCCCTCCTGGGCCGTGCTGCTGGCGCTTGCGGGGGGCGCCTGGCTGCTGTTGCCGCGCGGTTTCCCATCGCGCTGGCTGGGGGTTTTTGCCTTTCTGCCCCTGCTCACGTTTCAGCCACTGCGACCGGCGATGGACGAGGCGCAGGTGGTGGTGCTCGATGTTGGCCAGGGACTGGCGGTGCATGTGCAGACAGCCCGCCATGACCTGCTCTTCGATGCCGGGCCGAAGTTTTCCGCCGAGGCCGACAGCGGCAATCGCATCATCGTGCCGTATTTGCGCGCCATCGGCGTGCGCCGGCTCGACGCGCTTGTCATCAGTCATGCCGACAAGGATCATGAAGGCGGCGCGGAGTCGGTGCTGGCGGCCTTGCCGGTCACGCAGCTGGTGACTTCGCTGCCGTTTACCCATCCGCTCTCGGCTTGGCCGCTGCCGCAAAAGCCCTGCGCGACGGGCGATGCGTGGGAATGGGATGGCGTGCGCTTTGTCGTGCTGCATCCGGAAGCCGATGCTGTGGCGAAGAAGACCAATGCCGTCGCCTGCGTGCTGCGCGTCGAAGCGGGCGGGCGCCGGATGCTGATAACCTCGGATATCGAAGCGCCGCAGGAGTTGCAACTCATCAAAAAGTCGGCGCTGATGATGCGGCGCGATAGTTTGGTGAAAACGGCAAAACCGACGGAACTGACTGCCGATGTCGTGACCGTGCCGCATCACGGCAGCCGCACTTCATCGACCGCGGAATTCATTGCCGCCGTCGGCGCCCACGAGGCGATTTTCCCGGTCGGCTACCGCAACCACTTCGGTCATCCGAAGCCGGATGTGGTGGAGCGCTGGCAGGCCAGCGGCGCAGGGCTACATCGCACCGATCGCGATGGCGCGGTCTCGGTGCATCTGGGATCACAGGACATCACGCTTGAACGCGCGCGTGAGGTACAACAGCGCTACTGGTTTGATCGCTGAATGACGTCATGAATATTTCACGCGCTGTGCGCGATATTCACCGGGATCCGGCGCGGGCCGAAGGCAGCGGTGAATTTCTCGAAGCGTCCGGCAATCGTTGTACCGCACTGCGGGCAGCGGCCATCGGCGCCGAGCGCATAGTGGCGAATGTCGTACCAGTCGCGTTCCTCGGTGTTGTGCACATTGCCGGTGTAGACGTAATGCAGGCCGACTTCATCGCGAGCGACAGGAACCGCAGTGGCGATGATCTCGAATCACCACAATTTCACCATCACTTCGCATCTGATCTGCTCGTCAATGGCATCTGGCGTCGTGTTTGTGGGCGAATTTCAACAGCCTGTTAATCTATAGGCCGCTTTTTCTGAAATTCACCACGGACTGTCAACTGATACCTGGGCGATTCACATGGGCTAAGCCACTTCGAGCAATGACATTGTCAGGTTGTATGGCAAGCAATCCGGAAAACCCCTCACGCGCCGCAGCTTGATCGCCGACCTCCAGGCCGGCAGACCCAAGAGCCATTAGCGCATCCGGAAATGCCGGCCGAGCGACAAGCGCTGTACGGAGTGCCCAGATTGATTGCTTCGGTCGTTTCAGGGCGATTAGCGCAGCGCCCAGGTCATACCAAAGTTTGCCAAATCCGGAGTGTTTGCGCGTTGCCTCACGGTATAAAGCTGAAGCCGCCAACTCGATTTGAGGTTCGCTGCTGCCATCGCCAAAGGATTTAATTTCAGGTGGTTGAACATCTTTCCTGTCAGCTTCCTGAAATAGCTTGAGTGCGTCAGAGGTGCGTCCTCTCTGGAGATAGGCTAATCCAAGAATCTGTAAAGCGATTATGTCATCCGGAATTACTGCTCGAATCGTTCGAGCGATCATTTCCACTTGAGTCAAATCACCGCTCAGGTAATAGTTGCTGAGGAGTTCCGTTAATGCACTAATCATTGTTGTTTTCCGGCGCGGGGCTGAGCGTTTATGATAGGCATTACTGGTCTCATATTTGTGAATCTGCTGAATCCTGTTGTAACAGCATGTAACCATGTCAGCAACACCGCCTCAGTGGCGGTGGCTATGAAAATATGTTCGGTTACCCGGACAGCCAATATGGGGTAACTGAGGTAGGTCCAGGGGGCAATTTTGTAATGTAAGAGGTCACCACCATGCAACCGGTCACAAAAACCCCCAAAGCAGAAGCTCCGAGCCCGCCTCCCGCAAGCTCCAAAGTACCTGACATTGTTTTTGCGTCACTTCCGGCAACCCTCACAACGCTTGGAGTGAATCCGGAAACAGGTCTCACGCGCGCAGAGGTTGATTCACGTAGAAAAGACCATGGCTATAACGAAGTAGTCGAAAAGAAGGGGCATCCAGTCCTGGCGTTCCTTGGCAAGTTCTGGGGTATTTCGGCGTGGATGCTAGAGCTGATCATGGTTCTGTCAGCCGTCCTTCATAAGTATTCGGATCTTGTCGTAGTGGGTGCGCTGCTGGTGGTCAATGCCGTACTGAGTTTCATGCAGGAGCAGCGGGCTGCTGGTGTGGTTGAGACACTTAGGCAACGATTGCAGGTAAGTGCGCGTGTGCTGCGTGACGCGGCTTGGCAGAGCATCCCTGCGCGGGAACTGGTTCCCGGCGATATCGTCCGCATTCGCTCCGGTGACATCATTCCCGCAGACGTGAAGCTCCTGACTGGAACCTTGAGTGTTGACCAGTCCGCGCTCACTGGTGAATCGAAGGATGCGGACAAGACACCTGGCGAAGTGGTTTCATCGGGTTCCATCGTCCGCCGAGGGGAGGGTAACGGCGTGGTAATCCTGACCGGCGCGCAGACCTATTTCGGTCGCACCACGCAACTTGTGCAGGAGGCACGTCCAAAACTCCACATTGAAGCTGTGGTGGGCAAGGTGGTTCGTTGGCTATTCGTCATCGTTGGTGCGCTACTGGGTCTGGTGACTGTGCTTTCCCTGATCCGTGGTGCGCCCCTGCTTGAAATGGTTCCGCTAATGCTGGTGCTGTTGATGAGCGCGGTGCCCGTAGCTCTGCCCGTCATGTTCACGGTCAGCATGGCCGTTGGATCGAAAGAGCTCGCCAAGCGTGGCGTACTGGTTACGCGCCTCAGCGCTGCTGAAGATGCGGCGACGATGGACGTGCTCTGTGTTGACAAGACCGGCACGATTACGATGAACCAATTGGCGGTCACCGACGTGATTCCGCTGGAAAGCGCGAAAGAAACTGACGTATTGATCGCAGGCGCCCTCGCTTCGCATGAGGCCAATCAGGATCCGATTGATCTGGCGTTCCTTGCAGCAGCAAAGGCGCACCACGTTTTTGATAGTGGCCTGCCAACTGCTCCAATTTCCTTTACACCATTCGACGCGAAAAACCGGCGGACTGAAGCCGTTGTGGAACTGCATGGTCAGCGGCTGCGGGTAATGAAAGGTGCCGTACGCACGATAGCCGAGGCCTGCGGACTACAGCCCCCGGCCATCGAGGCATTGGAGGCACGCGTCAGCGCATCGGCGGCGAAGGGATATCGGACGCTCGCGGTGGCACGCGGTCCCGAATCGGGCACGCCTGCCTTGATCGGATTGGTGTCCCTGTTTGATCCGCCGCGACCGGATGCGAAGCAACTCATCGCAGCGCTACAAGATCGAGGCGTGGCAGTGAAGATGCTTACCGGTGATTCTCTTGCCGTCGCGAGGGAAATCGCAGGTGGTGTCGGCTTGCCGAACATTCGGCGCATGGCGGACCTGAAGGAGGAGGGCACGAAGCCTGGTAGCGAATCGGTTGATTTGATGGCCGGCGCCGATGGCTTCGCTGAAGTGTATCCGGAGGACAAATACATCGTGGTGCAACACCTGCAGGCTGCGGGGCATGTGACCGGGATGACCGGTGATGGCGTCAACGACGCGCCTGCCTTGCGTCAGGCTGAAGTGGGTATCGCCGTAAGCACTGCCACCGATGTGGCCAAGGGTGCCGCAAGTGTGGTCTTGACCGAACCCGGATTGACCAACATCGTGGCGTTGGTTGAACAAGGGCGGACGATTTATCAGCGCATCCTGACCTGGATCATCAACAAGATCAGCCGGACGATTTTGAAGGCAGCCTTTGTGTCGATCGCATTCATCGTGACCGGCAAGTTCGTCGTCTCCGCCTTTGCCATGCTGCTGCTGGTCTTCATGACCGACTTCGCCAAGATTTCCCTCGCCACCGACCATGTACGGTCGTCGAATAAGCCGGAGACGTGGAACATCGGTGGATTCATTGCGGTTTCCGTGGTGCTGGGGGTCGTGATGGTTATCGAGTCGCTGCTCCTGCTGTGGATTGGCTGGTCGCGCTTTGGTCTGGCGTCTAACGACAATGCCCTCTATACCTTCAGCTTCCTGACGCTGCTGTACTTCGCCGTGTTTTCAATTGTGTCCGCCAGGGAGCGTCATCGATTTTGGGCGACGATACCAAGCAAGTCTCTCATCTGGGCGCTGATGGCAGATGCTATTACCGGAACGGTTCTTACGTTTGTCGGTATCCCAGGACTACAGCCATTGCCCTGGTGGCAGACGTTCGCGATTTTTGTTTATGCGATGGTGTCCTGCCTTATCGTCAATGACGCCGTGAAATTTGCGATGATCAGGTGGTGCGTTCCCATGGCGGTGGCTTCCCTAACCAGCAAACCGGCAGCACAGCAGGAGACATCGAAATGAAAATTAATTGCGACGATTTTCGTGTTGCAGAAGGGACAAAAGTCGAGCTTGCTGCACGTCCGACAAATATCAAACCACTCTACAAATCGCGCAAGCATTACCAGTCACTGATTGAAGCGCATATCGCCGAACTGACCGAGCAGCAGAGCCTGCTTTATGCCAGCAACAGCTATTCCCTGCTACTTATTTTTCAAGCCATGGATGCGGCTGGCAAGGATAGCGCCATCAAACACGTGATGTCCGGTGTGAATCCGCAGGGCTGTCAAGTGTTCAGCTTCAAGCATCCAAGCACTGCCGAGCTTGCTCACGATTTCCTTTGGCGCACGACAAGCTGTCTGCCTGAGCGAGGGCGAATTGGCATCTTCAACCGCTCTTACTACGAAGAGGTATTGATCGTTCGCGTACAGCCCGAGATTCTTCAGAGCGAAGGGTTGCCAAGCGAAACATTGGAAGGGCAAGAGTTCTGGCAGCAACGCTACCAGTCCATAAATGATCTGGAGAGTCATTTGCACCGCAACGGAACCCGGATCATCAAGTTCTTCCTGCACCTATCGAAGGAGGAGCAACGGCTCCGCTTTCTGCGTCGGATCGACGAGCCGGACAAAAACTGGAAATTCAGTATGGCCGACATCGAACAGAGAAAGTTCTGGCCGCAATACCAGGAGGCTTATGAGGCATGTCTCGGTGCGACGAGCACTAGCAACTCACCTTGGTATGCGGTTCCGGCTGACGACAAGCAAAATGCCCACTTGATCATCTCGCAGATTATTCTTGATGCTCTCAAGTCACTGCGAATGTCATATCCCATACCGGATAGCGCATGGAAAGGGGAACTAAAGTTGATTCGCAAACGACTGGAGATATAACTGCTACGCTGCGAATCTGGACTTGACTCATCGAGCCAGTAAATACCCTCGTTTTCGCGGGATGATTTCAGATTTGACCGGGAGCATTGGGCGAGTCGAACGGCCGAGGGATAGGCGCCGGTGCGCGGGAAGTGATTTCCCCGGTGGGCTACTGCAACCACTTCGGCTATCCGAAGCCGGATGTGGTGGAACGCTGGCGATCAAGCGGCGCGCAACTGCATCGCACCGACAGCGATGGCGCAGTCTCGATACATCTGGGATCATGGGGTGTATGGCTTGAACATGCGCGTGAAACGCCTCCCGCAGGAGGCATTTTCACGGCGCCGGATTTACTGGCCGACCTTGAGCGTGCCGCCCCGGCCCAGTCCGCCTTTGACTTCCTGCGCCTTGTAGTTGCGCAAGGAAATAATCATGCTGTTGTAGGCGTCCACGAAGGCGGCCACGGAGGCCTTGCCCTCGGGTGTGCGCGAGAAGCCACCCAGGCCAGCGGCCGCGCCACCGCCAAAAGCACCCAGCGCGGCGCCGAAGTTGGTGGCCGTGGAATTGCCTTCGGAGATCGCGATTTGCACCGACGACCGGATGTCAAACAGGGTCAGCGTGACGACCGAGGACTTCGTTTCCAGGGAGCCCGCCAAGGCCCCGAAGCCGCCACCAAGCAGGCCGCCAAGCGCGCCCGCGATTTTGCCGGTGGATGCGTTGTCGATGATGATGGCTGGTTCCAGGTAGTAGTCCGCCGCCACACGCTGACCTTTGTGCTGTTTCGAGCCGGCGCGAAACTCGCCCGAGTTGCGCTGCTTGTCGGTGATGGCGGACAACTTGCTTTCCGTGCGGCCGCTGCCAATCGAGGTGATCACGAAGCAGTTGGACTGCTGCACCGCCAGGCGCAACAGCGGCTCGATGCTGGTGACTTGCGTGGCCCGCCCGAAGCTGGCATACCACTCTTTGTCACGACCATCGTCAACCGCCAGTGTGCCCAGCGGGGCGCTGCAACGTTCCAGACCGGGGTTGGCGCCAGCGCTGGTGCCGCCAGCGGCTGCGCCGGTGGCGGCTGTGGGGCTGGTGCCGGTCGTGATGCCACCAATCTGGCCGCTACTTGGCGTGACGTAACCAGCCAGCATGAGGGCCACACTCAAAGCCATCCAGCGGCCTGGAGAGTATTTCTTGATCATTTTGTGCACCTTTTGTCGAATGGGTTGTGGGTGGGGCAAACTTTATCAGTGATGGTAATACCAGCGGTCCTCCCGCCACTGCCAGCGGTACGGGTAGCCGCTGTGCCAATAGCCATACCAGGAGGCGCGATGCAGTTCCAGCCAGCGCCGGTATGAGGTTTCATTTTTCTTCGCGGCACGCGCCTCGGCCAGCAATTTGCCTGCTTGCTTGTCGCCGCGGCCAGCGGCGATGGACAGCCATTTTTCGGCTTCCGCCGGGTCCGGGCCCATTTCTTCCAGGCCCATCAAATAGAAGCGGCCCAAGGCGGTCTGGGCCTGCCGGTCGCCCCGTTCCGCTGCCTCGCGCATCCAGCGCAACGCCTGGTAGCTATTCTGGGGCACGCCATCGCCGCGGAAGTACCGCAGGCCCAGATCGTAGGCTGCGGCCGGGTTCTTGCCGGCGACCTCCGTGAGCGCGGCGAGGCGGCGCTCGGCTTCAGGGTTGGTGTTGGCTGCAGGATCAAAGGTAGCCGAGTCGCGCGGGCGCTCGGAGCAACCCGAGTCGTCGCAAATCCGGATTGTCGGGCCAAGCGCTGTTTGCGCGCAGGCGGCGAAAGAAACCAGCAGCAGGAGCGACAGCAGGTGTCTCATACCGGTTTGCAGCCTGTGGGTTGCAGGAACGGCAAGCCTACAACTTCGCTGCGGCGCGTGTCAAGTTGCTACTGGTCGCCTCATTCGTGCGGCTACCACTGAATATCCAACCCAAATCAGCCAAGTGGTTGTTGCGAACTGACCGTTGAAGGTGGCGCGACCGGTTAAGGCACTGATCAAGTCAAACCCGGATGTCGTGCGCGATATTCACCGGGATCCGGCGCGGGCCGAAGGCAGCGGTGAATTTCTCGAAGCGTCCGGCAATCGTTGTACCGCACTGCGGGCAGCGGCCATCGGCGCCGAGCGCATAGTGGCGAATGTCGTACCAGTCGCGTTCGAAGGTCGTGTCACCCTCGGTGTTGTGCACATTGCCGGTGTAGACGTAATGCAGGCCGGCGGCCTGCGCCAGTTGCCGGGCGCGAACGAGCGTCGCCGGCGGGGTGGGCGGGATGTCGCCCATTTTCCAGTCGGGATGAAAGGCGGTGAAATGCAGCGGCACGTCAGGGCCGAGTTCCTTGCCAATCCATTCGACGAGGGCTTTCAGCTCGGCCTCCGAGTCGTTGAGACCGGGAATCAGCAGCGTGGTGATTTCGAACCAGACCTGCGTTTCGCGCTTGAGATACACCAGCAGATCGAGTACCGGTTGCAGGTGTCCGCCGCATTGCTTGACGTAGAACTCGTCGGTAAAGGCCTTGAGGTCGACGTTGGCGGCGTCCATTTTGGCATAGAAGTCGACGGCCGCCTCATGGTGAATGTAGCCGGCGGTGACCGCCACGCTCTGGATGCCGATGGCATGGCAGGCATCGGCCGTATCCATCGCATATTCAGCGAAGATGACCGGGTCGTTGTAGGTGTAGGCGACGCTCTTGCAGCCGAGCCGTTGGGCTGTCCGGGCGATTTTTTCCGGGCTGGCCGCGTCCATCAGCCGGTCCATGTCGCGCGATTTGGAGATGTCCCAGTTCTGGCAGAACTTGCAGGCGAGGTTGCAACCGGCGGTGCCGAAGGACAGTACCGAACTGCCAGGATAGAACTGGTTGAGCGGTTTTTTTTCAATCGGGTCGACGCAGAAGCCGGAACTGCGGCCGTAACTGGTGAGAACCATGCACCCGCCTTCCATCTTGCGCACAAAACAGGCGCCGCGCTGGCCTTCGCGCAGCTTGCAGTCGCGCGGGCAAAGGTCGCATTGCAGCCGGCCGTCGGGCAGGGCGTGCCACCAGCGGCCAGGGTGTGAAGTCTCGGGGATCATTTGGATATCTCCTCCTTGAATTTCTCTGCCTGATAGATCGATAGCCGAATGCCATCGTTCCAGAAACCGGCAGAAAGGCCAGCTTTTTGTTTTAAATGCATGATGAACTCAATCGGTTCCGGCAACTGTTCCCAGACTTGCGGCAGGAAAGTGGAACGGTATGGCCCATACTCGAAGATTACGCCGTCGATGCCGGGGCGCAACTGGCGCAAGGCGTCGGTTTCATCGGTGAAGCGTAATTGCTGTGGCGTGGTGAGCACGGAAACTTCAATGCGCACAGCGGGCAATTCGTCGGCCCCCAGGGGCGGAAAGCGCGGATCGCCAAAGGCAGCGGCGCGGGCGTTGTGAATCACGTCGTTGTAAAGCGTGCGCTGCGCTTCGAGCGTGCCGATGCAGCCGCGCAAGGCGCCGTGCAGGGTCAGCGTGACGAAGCTGGCCGCCGGCGTATCGAGCCAGGCCGGATGCGGCAACGCCGGCCAGGACACGCCGAATTCGGCGGCGATGGCGGCGCGCGCCAGCGCGGTGAGCAGGTGTCCCCTGTCTTGCCCTTCAGTCGCCATGTCGCGCCGCTTCGGTAAAGGCGATGGCCGCATAGCCGACGACGCGGCTCTTGTCGCCGGCGGTGTCGCCGGAGTTGCGGTAATCGAGCAGATACGGCGTGAGATCATGGCGCTGCGCGGCGAGCAGCAGGCCGTTGATCGGATGGGCGCCGCAGGCCTCCTCACCAACAAGATCGGTATGCAGGTCGAGAATTTCCGCGAGCGTCGCCCGGTCCGTCGCGACGGCGGCGGCATAGGGCAGGTAATGCGAGAGGTCGGAGCTGACCACGATCAGCGTTTCCTCGCCGCTCCAGAGTCGTTCCAGCACTTCGGCCACGGCTTCGGCACTGGCGCCGCCGACGGCCAGCGGCACGAGGGAAAACTCGCCCAGGGTTTCCTGCAGGAAGGGTAGCTGCACTTCGAGCGAATGCTCCCCGGCATGGGCCGCCGGGTGCACCGTTACCTGTGGCAGGTCGGCGATGGCAGCAAACGCCTCGCGGTCGATGGGAATGCTGCCCAGCGGGGTGTCGAAGGCATCGACGTCCGGCAGCGCCAGCCCCGGTGTCCAGGTTCGATGCACCGGCCCCAGCAGCACGACACGGCGGATCGTGCCGCGCAAGGGTTGCAGAAGAGCGTAAGCTGACGCGGCAACCGGGCCGGAATAAATGTAGCCGGCATGGGGCACGATGATCGCCTTCGGGCGGCCTTGCACTTCCTTTGGGCGGCTTTGCACTTCCTTCGGGCGTAGCGCAGGTACGTTAGCTGTCGCCAGCAGGGTGCGCAGCGTGGCATGCAGCTGATCGGGCGCGGCGGGATAAAACATGCCGGATACGGCCGGCGGGCGGTGGATGTAAGGTGTGCGAGGTGTGTGCGGTGGCGGGTGCATGACGGTCTCCTCTTTCGATGCGGAAAGGGTGATTCCAATTCCAATGAAGGTGGCTATGATCCGCCTGTTTTCAAGCCTGTTGCAAAATTTTCGAGGATTTGATGAATGGGTTTTTTCTCAGTGATCTCCGTATCTTCCGCGGTTAACTGTTTTTTGTGGGCTTAAGGATACAAATGTCTATCTTTTCCACCAGGTCTCTGGCTGCGACCCTCATGGCCGCACTGATTTTCGGCGGCGCCGGGTTTTTTGCGGCAGCCACAGCCGGCGCGCAAGTCCTGTCGCCTGGCGGTGATCCCGCCTCAACCGCAACGCCAGCAGGGGCAGGCATTGTGTTCAGATGCACAGCGCAACAGATAGCCGGGCTGCAGCCCGCCGTGGATGCTTATCTGGCGAGTCTGGGCGTTGATCTCGCGCTGGTGTCAAGGCAGGTGGATGCCCGGGCCGGCACGCTGGCTTATACCTGGGCCGGACCCTTGCCGGGCAATGGCACCCTGGATCTGATTGACCGTACGGACCTGGGGCTTACGGATGAAGCGGTGGAACTACCGGCTGCCCGGGGTGCTAAAAAGACGGTGCTGACCGTGTCAAAAAAAGAAATTGTTCTTGCCATGTTGCAGCGAGGACGGACGTCGCTTTTCAGCGGCCAGGCCTGTGATGTTCACGCCTTGCAGGATCATGTGGGCGTTCGCCAGAACATCGTGGCCTGGACGGAATCCCTGGCATGGAAATGGCCCAACGGCGGTTCGGCGCGCTGGAACAAAAAATACTGGAAGCGTGGCAGCCCTGTCAAAGGCTACCCCCTGCACGAAGCGGTGAACGACGCTTTCATCAATCAGGAACGCTACGCCATTGGCTGCTACACCGCGACCAAGCTGGTGATGATTCAGGGTGTCCTCGACTATTACCGACGCATCAAAAAGGATACTGCGACCCTGGCGCTGGTAGAGGCTCGACTCCTGCAGGGAGGCGAGCCCTTGAGCTACATCGAGCCTGGCATCATGTGGAGCTTTGAGGCGGATAGCACTCCGCAAGACAGCGCCCGGCCCGGAAAACTGCTGGGGATTCAGTACGGAGTTCCTGCCCGGAACTTTATCCCGGGCGACTGGGCTTACTTTTTGAACACAGACCCCGTGACTTACGAGAAAACCGGATATGAGGGCTCCAACGCGGTATATCTGGGACGTGGAAAGTTCGATGATTACTACGACGACCACCATCACTACTATACCTACAAGGAAAAGATGGACGAGGTCTATCAATGGCGCAACAAGGTCTTCAGCCGCAGCCGTGATCTCGCCAAGGTCAAACCCCTGACGGCTGCGGAGCTCGAGCGCTTAAGCAACACCCCGGAGCGCGGCGGCATCCAGCTCGACTTGCGAGTGTTTCCACTGCTGTGGGGTAGCGCTGCGGCTGATCCGGCAGTCGAACCACGAGCATCGATGGCCACTTCTCGGTGAAAACTTCGGCAACCGGTCTGCCTCGCTGCAAGCAGCGTTGAGCGGTGCGCTGCGCGCTTACCGTTTCAGCCGTGCAAGGGCGGCGGCCATCGTGCCACCGGCGGGTGGGGGCGTTACGGGTTGGCGGTTGGGTGGTTTTTTACCGGACGCGGAGCGACGATTCGCCGTGTCGCCGGCGCCGAGTTTTCCGGCCGGATGGGTTTCATCGCCCAAGCGCATGGTCAGCGCGATGCGCTTGCGCGCCAGATCCACTTCAAGCACCTTGACCTGCACCACATCGCCCGCCTTGACGATTTCGTGCGGGTCTTTGACGAAGCGCTCGGCGAGTGCCGAGACATGCACCAAGCCATCCTGATGCACGCCAATGTCGATGAAGGCGCCGAAGTTGGCGACGTTGGTCACGACGCCTTCCAGCCGCATGCCAGGGAGGAGGTCTTTCATGTCTTCGATGCCGTCCTTGAAACTGGCGGTACGGAACTCGGGGCGTGGGTCGCGGCCGGGTTTTTCCAGTTCTTTGAGGATGTCCTGCACGGTGGGCAGGCCGAAACGCTGGTCGGCGTATTTCTTCGCTTCCAGCGCACGCAGGCGGCGGGTATCGCCCAGCAGCTCGCGCAGCGAGGCCGTCTTGATGTCGGCCAGGATGCGCTCTACCACCGGGTAGGCTTCCGGGTGCACGGCCGAGGCGTCGAGCGGGTTGTCGCCGTTCATGACGCGCAGGAAGCCGGCCGCCTGCTCGAAGGTTTTCTCGCCCAGGCGTGGCACCTGAAGCAGCCCGGTGCGTGACTTGAAGGCGCCGTGAGCGTCACGATGGGCGACGATGTTGGCGGCCAGCGTGGCGTTGAGTCCGGAAATGCGGGTGAGCAGCGGCACGCTGGCGGTATTGACGTCGACGCCGACGGCATTGACGCAGTCCTCGACCACGGCATCGAGGCTGCGCGCGAGCCGGGTCTGGTTGAGGTCGTGCTGATACTGGCCGACGCCGATCGATTTCGGCTCGATCTTGACCAGTTCGGCCAGCGGGTCCTGCAGGCGGCGGGCGATCGAAACGGCGCCGCGCAGCGAGACGTCGAGTGAGGGGAACTCCTTTGCCGCCAGTTCGGAGGCCGAATACACCGAGGCGCCGGCTTCGGAGACGACGACGCGGGTCAGCTTGAGTTCGGGATGGCGCTGCGCCAGCTCGCCGGCGAGTTTTTCCGTTTCGCGGCTGGCGGTGCCGTTGCCGATGCTGATCAGCGCGACACCGTGGCGCTGGGCCATCTGGCGCAGCGTGGCGAGTGCGCCTTCCCAGTCGCGGCGCGGCTCGTGCGGGTAAATGGTGGCGGTGTCGAGCAGCTTGCCGGTGGCATCGACCACCGCGACCTTGACGCCGGTGCGGATGCCGGGGTCGAGCCCCATTACGGTCTTCGGCCCGGCGGGAGCAGCGAGCAGCAGGTCGTGCAGGTTGCGGGCGAAGACGCGAATCGCTTCTTCTTCGGCGCGCTCGCGCAGCTGGGTCATCAATTCGCTTTCAAGGTGTAGCGAGAGCTTGACCAGCCAGGCCCAGCGGGCGGTTTCCAGCAGCCATTGGTCGGCGGCGCGGCCGCGATCCTCGAAACCGGCATGGCGGACGACAATACCGATGCCGGGCGAGCTCTCTGGCGGGTCGCGCAACTCGGCTTCGGTCTTGATCGCCAAACGCAACACGTCTTCGTTGCGGCCGCGCAGCAGCGCCAGGGCGCGATGCGAGGGAATGCTTTTGAGCGCTTCGCGAAAATCGAACCAGTCGCGGAACTTGGCGCCTTCGCTTTCCTTGCCGGCGACCACGGTGGAGACAAGCAGGGCGTGTTCGTTCAGGTAGGCGCGCAACTTTTCCAGCAAGGCGGCATCCTCGGCAAAGCGCTCCATCAGGATTTGCCGCGCGCCGTCGAGCGCGGCCCTGGTGTCCGGCACGTGTTGTTCAGACGGCTCGGTGGCCGGGTTGATGTAGTTTGCGGCTTCGGTTTCCGGGTTCAGCGTCGGGTCGCGGAGCAGCGCGTCGGCCAGCGGTTCCAGACCGGCTTCGCGGGCGATTTGCGCCTTGGTGCGGCGCTTTTGCTTGTAGGGCAGGTAGAGGTCTTCAAGCCGTTGCTTGGTTTCGGCGGCGGCGATTGCGGCGTCCAGCGGTGGCGTGAGCTTGCCTTGCTCTTCGATGCTGTGGCGGATTGCGCCGCGGCGTTCTTCCAGCTCGCGCAGGTAGGACAGGCGCTCCGCCAGCAGGCGCAGTTGCGTGTCGTCGAGGTTGCCGGTGGCTTCCTTGCGGTAACGGGCGATGAAGGGCACGGTCGCGCCCGCGTCGAGCAACTGGATGGCGGCGGCAACCTGGGCCGGGCGTGCGTCCAGCTCGGTGGCGATGCGGTGTTCGATGGAGGGCAGCATGGCGGATGGCGGCAAATGATGCGGGGCGCGCACTATGCCGCAGAGAAGGATGGCTGGCAATGGCTTGACATCGCCTGACTCGGTTATCCTTGAACTTTTTTCACGCAGGAGAACGGGCATGGCGATGGACGAAATCGATTTTTACATTCACGGCGACGACATGCAGTTTGTCGAGATCGAGCTGGATCCGGACGAGGCGGCGATCGGCGAAGCGGGCAGCATGATGTACATGGAGGACGGCATCGCCATGGATACCGTTTTCGGCGATGGTTCGGGCAAGCACGGTGGCGTGTTTGGCGCGTTGCTGGGCGCCGGCAAGCGGTTGATTACCGGCGAGTCGATTTTCACCACGGTGTATGTGAACAAGGGCCAGGGCAAGCGGAAGGTGGCCTTTGCCGCACCCTATACCGGCAAGATCATCGCCTTCGACCTGAAAAAATACGGCGGCACCATGATCTGTCAGAAGGACGCCTTTCTCTGTGCGGCGAAGGGCGTCTCGCTCGGCATCGCCTTCCAGAAGCGGCTCGGTGCCGGTTTCTTCGGCGGCGAGGGTTTCATCATGGAAAAGCTCGAAGGCGACGGCATGGCCTTCGCGCATAGCGGCGGCACGGTGCTGGAGCGCCAGCTGGCGCCGGGCGAAACGTTGCGCGTCGATACCGGTTGCGTCGTTGCTTATACGCAGGGCATCGATTTCGACATCCAGTTCGTCGGCGGCATCAAGACCGCGCTGTTCGGTGGCGAAGGGCTGTTCTTTGCTGTATTGCGCGGGCCAGGCACGGTCTGGCTGCAATCGCTGCCGTTTGCCCGGCTGGCATCGCGCATCTTCGCCGCCGCGCCAGTGACCAGGGGCGGTGGCGGGCGCAGTGGCGAAGAAGGCGGGGTGTTGGGGACGCTTTTCGGCGGCGACGATTGAAGCATCGCATCCCCCCTGAAAAGTCGGCGCTGGCAGGACGGCGAGGCCGCATCAGATCGTTCCGGCTTTCGGCGCAGCCAAAAGCCGGAGCTGATGAAGCCATTGATGATGCCCCTGCACAGCAAGAAGGGGCAGGACAGAGCCCTGCCCGCCTCGCTGGCAGGGCTCCCCACCGTAGCGGATGTTACTACGGCGCGTTGCACCGGCTGCCCTGGGTTTTTACTGCCGCAGATTACTGCCGCAGATTTTTCCAAAGAGGATGCAGGATACGCATAACCCCCATGCTTTCCCAATAAGCCATCTGCAACGCCACTCTTGTCAGAGTGCCCTGCGCCCGCTGATGACTCTCAGCAGGACCACGACGATGGCAATCACGAGGAGGATATGGATGAATCCCCCCATGGTGTATGAAGTGACCAGCCCGAGGAGCCACAGGATGATCAGGACGACGGCGATGGTATAAAGCATGGGTGACCTCTTTATGGTTGGTGGATCGGAGTACAGGGACTACTTTTTGACGCTCATCTCGTTGGCGACGGATTTGACACCCTCCACCGCACGCGCGAGTTCGCTTGCGCGATCGATCTGGGCTTGCGTGTCGACGAATCCGCTCAACTGCGCCTCGCCTTTGCGCGTCACGACGGCGATATCGAAGCTCTTGATGTTCGGATCGGCAAGCAGGGCGGACTTGATCTTGGTGGTGATGATTCCGTCATCGACGGTATTGCCTATGGTAGCCGCGCCATCCTTCAGACTCATTTTGTTGGCGACGTCCTTTACACCCGGCACGCCGCGCGCGATCAGGATTGCTCGCTCCACCTGGGCCTGGTTGCCGACAAATCCGCTCAACATGACTTCGCCATTGCGGGTCTCGACCTTGAGATCAAAGCTCTTGACGTCCCGATCGGCAAGCAGCGCGGATTTGACTTTGGCCGTAATGACACTGTCGTCGATTTTTGTACCGACGCTGGTGGTAGCAGGAGCCGTTGTGCCCGTATCTGGCTGGCGATTTTCGCAGCCGGATACGATGATTAACGCTACGCCGGAGAGAATCACTCTCAGGGTCACATTCGGGTGGGTCATATCTGAAAAAGTATTCATTTCGGGTTACCTCGCTATGAGAACATCGTTACCGGCGGCGTCAGCAGCCAACTGATCGCGGCGAGAAACCCGCTTTCGTTTTTCGACATGCGGCTCGAGCGTCGCATGGATGCAGGTCAGGGACAGGAGAATGCGCTTCATGGCTGCGATGTATCGCCGCTGCCAACTATTGCCAGGGTGCCGTTTTCAACCTTGACCCTGGTGCCGACTGCAAAATCCGGTTGTGCAGCATAGGAAACCGTCTGGGAGCCGCCATTTTCGAGACGCACGATTACTTCGTAGTGCTTGGTCGTTTTCATTCGTTTTTCGATTTCGTTGCCGGCGTAGGCTCCTCCAACGGCCCCGGCCACCTGAGCTACCGTGGTGCCCCTCCCCTTGCCGACCTGGCTGCCAAGCAATGCCCCGGCTACGCCACCGGCGATTTTGCCGAGATAGGTTCCCTCGCCCTTGACTTCAATTACGTTGATTGCTTCGATCACGCCGCAATTGACGCATAAGCGGGCCGCCTGTCGGGCGCTCGATTGATAACCTGAACTGGCCAGCAGCGGCTGACCGAGCACGGTACTGGTTTCCCGATTACCGATACGGAGATTTCCCGTTACGGCTGCATTGGGCGTAATCCGGTCGCGATTCTTGATAGTGTACGTACCTTCGTATACGCCAGTCCTGATCTCATTCAGCACGATCTTTCCCTTGACGCCTGCGATCCTGGCGCTTGCTGTTCCGTCCGGAGTGCCGGACAGCGTCAGGATCAACTCTTCTCCTGCTACAAGGTGTGCAGGTGGATCTGCATCGAAGCGATCGATTCTCGGTACTGCGGCCGAGAGCGCCTCCGGGACCGGCCGTCTGGCGGAAGCTCGGCCGACCAGTGGCTCATCGAGAATCATGCTGGCCACCTTGTTGCCCAGGCGCAAGTTGGCGGTAGCTGCGCTTGCGACAGTAATCCTGTCCCGCTTTCTGATGGTGTAAGTACCCTCATAAACACCGGTTTCGGTTTCTGTCAGCGCTATACCCCCCGTTGCACCGCCAATCTGGACTGTTACGATCCCGCCGGGACTGCCGTACAGCGTAAACACCAGCTCGTTGCCCGGAACAGGCCGTGCCACCGGCTCCACGTCGAAGCCGTCGATTCTCGGCATCGCGGCCGAGAACACGGGCTGCTGGGCGTGGACCTGGCTCACCGGAAATGGCAGCAGAAAGAAAGCAGCCAACGCGAACAATCCGAGGAAAATTTTGTTGTGCATTTTCATGCTCCTCTTAAACGTGCCAGTTACGGTTGCGATACTGGAAATCTCTCAGTTGGCGCGCAGATTCCTCCTCTGCGATCCCGCTGAATTGCTGGGCTTTCCCGGCGATCTGGATGCGTTTCCCGGCAACCGCACGCAGCCGGTCACCCGTCAGTTCACCCCAGGTTTCATCCAGCTTTCCCATGATCTGCAGACAGATCCCCACGAATTGTTCTCTGTTCATCCCGATTCCCTGCTGTGGTTAATGTGCCACCCAGTCGGCACTCGTACATTGAATGGGCATTCTGATCCTCGTGCTGTGCATAGTCTGTACGCCATCGCACACAAGAATTTCAGAAACGCTGCATCCAAAATTGCCAATCCCATGCGGTTCGCGCACGGCCGTTTGTCGTCCCCGCAGGTGTCGGCTAGCCCCTCTCGCACGGCGCACCCCAAACCCGAATTCCGTTTGATGCCTGTATCGAATAAACCTGCACCTTCCGTACGTTTTCGCACAGAGATGCCTCGTACGGATGTGGATAATTTGTCTCTCCCTTCCCGCCAATTAACTCTTCCCCCTTGATGATTGGTTGGCGGGTTTCGGCCCCCGGCAGCTTGTGTTCGGGGGCCTTTTTCGTGACATCCGGTCGCCTCATTTCGTCCGCTTATGCTGTGAGCGTCAGCGCACAGAGAAAACCCGGCGTGTGAGAGACCATTGGCGTAGCGATCGAGAATTGACCCTTTCGCGCCGCGCAATCGAAATCCTGGGCGGCGCGAAAAGGGTAGTCGATCCTATTCAAGGCGTTCTATTTACTCACATTGGGAGATGTCAATCATGAAACAAATTAGCAAGTATCTTTCTGCGGTTTTTCTGGTCGTTACGTTGGTATCCGCCGTGGGTTGTGCATCCACGTCGAAACAGGAGGGGACCGGCGAGTACATCGACGACAGCGTCATCACCACCAGGGTGAAGGCGGCCATACTTAATGAGCCAACTCTGAAGGTCGCCGAGATCAATGTCGAGACCTTCAAAGGTGTGGTTCAACTGAGTGGCTTCGTGAGCTCACAGACCGCAGCCAACAAGGCGGTCGAAGTGGCGCGCGGCGTTCACGGCGTCACATCCGTCAAGAACGACATGCGGATCAAGTAAGTGATGGTTGCCCGCAGGTCACCCTCGGAGTGAAGTCCGAATGGCCTGCGGGAACTCGCCGGCCGGGCCCGTCATCGATGCAGGCCTATGTACGGCATCGTACAAACTTTGCTTGGCCCTGCGACTATGATTCCCGTGATGGCCCGCGCCCCCCCGTTCTGGTGGCTGGCCGGATACCATTCTCAAGTCCCACAGACCTTGCCCACAAACACCGATGTCCATCCTCATGGCTTCAATCCAGACTCCTGAATCGGTAGCTTCGGCAGATAATCAATTGTCTGCGGGCCATTGCCAAGATGAACACGGCGGCGGTGTTCGTCTCGATGTTGTTCTGGACATGGCTGTGGGGCGTCTGGAGCCTGTTGCTGAGCATTCCGATCACTGTCATTGTGATGAAAGTGGTGGCTCAGCATGTGAAGCAACTTGAACTGGTGACTGAATTGCCGGGAAACCAGATGGTAGATGGCTCCTCGCTCGATGCGATGCACAGCATCGAGATTTGATTTTCTGGAAAGGGCCCCCTGAATTGAACGTCGGCACGAATATCCCCCGATATTTTCGACAATTGAAGACGCGGCGTCGCGAAAGCGGCTTGCCACGTAGTATTCACCTGAACGAAGAACCACCGCTCCGATCCGAGTTGTTCAGCGCCGACCAGATGGAGCAGCATGGCAGAGCTCTAGCAGCCTCGCACAAGCTGGCGCCGGGATACGCGCCGGACCAGCTCTTGGCGCGGCTGGCAGCGAACGAAAGTGTGCTGGTTGGAGTGTGCAACCTGTTGAAGGCGGCAGTCACCGCGCGGCGTCGGATCATGCCGGCCGGGGAATGGTTGCTCGACAACTTTTATCTCATCGAAGAGCAGATACGCACGGCCAAGAGACACTTGCCAAAAGGTTACAGTCGGGAACTCCCTCGCTTGATGCACAGGCCGTCGGCGGGATGCCCGCGCGTGTATGACATAGCGCTGGAGATCATTGCGCATGGCGACGGCCGTGTGGACGCGGAAGCTCTCAGCCGCTTCATGGCAGCCTATCAGACCGTCACAGCGCTCAATCTTGGTGAGTTATGGGCGATACCCATCATGCTGCGGTTGGCAGTCATCGAGAATCTCCGTCGCGTTGCCGTATGGATCGCTGCTGGCCTGGCCGAGCGAGATATGGCCGATTCCTGGGCGGACCAGATGATCGAGACCGCCGAAAAGGATCCGAAGAGTCTGATCCTGGTGATCGCAGACATGGCGCGGTCGAGTCCGCCCATGGCAGGCTCGTTTGTCGCGGAACTCGCGCGTCGTTTGCAGGGACAGGGTCCTGCTCTGGCTTTGCCGCTGACCTGGATCGAACAGCGACTGTCTGAATCGGGCCTGAAGATCGAACAGTTGGTGCAGTCGGAAAACCAGCAGCAGGCGACCGACCAAGTCTCCATCAGCAACAGTATCGGCAGTCTACGGTTCCTGGGCACGATGAACTGGCGCGAGTTCGTCGAGACCATGAGCGTCGTCGAGCAGAAACTTCAGGAGGACCCGGGCGGGGTCTACGGCCAGATGGATTTCGCTACGCGTGACCGTTACCGGCACGTTGTGGAAAGGGTAGCTAAATGCGGCCCGCTGACCGAAAGAGAGGTAGCGCGCAAGGCGATCCAACTGGCGCACGAGGCGGCCTTGACGCACGGCAGCGGCGATCGGGCGGCACACGTGGGCTTCTACCTGATCGGCAGCGGCTTGGGCGATCTTGAACGCGCGGCGCAGGCGCGCTTTTCGGTACTGGAGATTGTGCGCAGAGCGGGTGGGCGATTTCCATTGCTTCTATATGTGGGCTCCATCGCACTGACTGCCGTGATCGTGAGCGGCGGCCTGGTGGCAAAGGCCTATGCCGACGGCGTGCCAGATTGGGCGCTCGCGCTGGTTGGCAGCGTCTCTTTGCTGGCCGCCAGTCAGTTGGCGGTGGGGCTGGTGAACTGGCTGGCAACCCTGCTGGTGACACCCCGTCCGTTGCCAAAAATGGATTTCTCCGCAGGAATCCCGCCACAGTGGCAAACGCTGGTGGTAGTTCCGACCATGCTCACTGGTGCTCAGAACATCGAGGATCTGGTCGAGGCGCTGGAAGTCAGGTTTCTGGCGAATCGCGATGAGAGTCTGCATTTTGGGCTATTGACCGATTTTCTGGATGCAGACGAGGAATCACTGCCTGAGGACGAGCCGCTGTTGCGGCTGGCTCAAGCACGGATTGAAGAGCTGAACGGCAAGTACCGCAGCGAGGACGGACTAGTTGGAAATGACAAGTTCTTCCTCTTCCATCGTCCGCGCCGCTGGAACCCGCAGGAAAAGATATGGATGGGTTACGAGCGCAAGCGCGGCAAGCTGGCGGACTTGAACGCGCTACTGCGCGGTGGCGAGCATGGCGGCGCTAAAGACGCTTTTTCGCTTGTCGTCGGTAATACCACAACCCTGTCCAACGTGAAGTACGTCATCACCCTGGACACGGATACGCAACTACCGCGCGATGCGGCACGGCAGTTCGTCGGCGCCATGGCACACCCACTGAATCGTCCGTGGTACGACGAAATGAAGCGGCGTGTTGTCGAGGGTTATGGCATTCTGCAGCCACGCGTGGCGGTGAGTCTGCCAGGGACGAACCGCTCGCGCTACGCGCGCCTGTATGGTGGGGAACCGGGCATCGATCCGTACACGCGTGCCGTCTCGGATGTCTATCAGGACGTGTTCGGTGAAGGCTCGTTCATCGGCAAGGGAATCTATGATGTCGATGCCTTCGAGCAGGCGCTGAACGGGTGCTTTCCCGACAATCGTATTCTCAGTCACGATCTGCTGGAAGGGTGCTACGTGCGTTCGGGCTTGCTGAGTGATGTGCAATTGTATGAAGATTACCCGGCAAGTTACGGCGCGGACGTGAGCCGGCGTTACCGCTGGATTCGCGGCGACTGGCAGCTTGCAGGATGGTTGCGTCGGTGTGTACCTGGCAATTGCACAGGCAAGGATGCCGGGGTGAACAACGCTCGCCAGAAAAATCCGCTCTCGATGCTGTCGCAGTGGAAGCTGTTCGACAACCTGCGGCGCAGCCTCGTCCCCGCAGCACTGACGCTACTGTTGCTGCTGGGATGGACAGTCTTGCCATCGGCCTGGTTGTGGACCTTGTCGGTCATCGGCATCCTGCTGCTTCCCTCCTTGTGCGCCTTGATTCTTGACATGTTCCGCAAACCGGGCGAGGTGTTGCTGAGGCAGCACCTCGCCGCCGTGGCACGTTCAGCTTCCCGCCACTTCATGCAGTTGGCATTCGAGCTCGCCTGCCTCCTGTATGAGGCGTTCTTCAGTCTGGATGCCATCGTGCGTACGATCTGGCGAATGCGGGTCACGCGCAGACGACTGCTCGAATGGAATCCGTCGAGCGAAGTGGATCGCGAGTCAATTCGGCGCGGCCGCAATAGCCTCGTCGCTTCTTTCCGGTCGATGTGGATCGCCCCGGCTATGGCTGCTACGGTAGCGATCTATCTGGCGATAGTTAACTTGGTGGTGCTGGTGGTGGCGGGACCGATATTGCTCCTGTGGTTTACCTCACCTGCCATCGCTTGGTGGATCAGTCGCCCGCTCGCTCGCCGCAAGGCGATCCTGACGGTCGAGCAGACGCTCTTCTTGCGCATGCTTTCGCGCCGGACCTGGGCCTTCTTCGACACCTTCGTTGGCCCGGGAGACCATTGGTTACCACCCGACAACTTTCAGGAGTATCGGGTTGCCGCAGTCGCGCATCGCACCTCGCCGACCAACATGGGGCTGGCTCTGCTGGCGAATCTGTCCGCGTACGACTTTGGCTACATCCCGGCCGGACAGCTCATCGAGCGCACGGCAAACACCCTGCGTACGATGGAAACTCTGGAGCGGTACCACGGGCACTTCTACAACTGGTACGACACGCAGACTCTGCAGCCGCTGCCACCGCTATACATCTCAACGGTGGACAGTGGCAACCTAGCCGGTCATTTGCTGACTTTGCGTCCGGGTCTGCTCGCGCTTATCGATGACCCGATTGTGGGAGAGCGATTGTTCGAGGGCTTGATCGACACACTGAAGCTCCTTGCGGATGCCGCAGATGCAGTTTCCCCGACGCCGATAAGTGAGTTTCAGAACACTCTCGAGTCGATTTGCGATGCCCGACCGACTACGCTTGTGGTGGCCCGGGCTTGCCTCGAGCGTCTGGCTTCAAGTGCCACTGGTCTGATTACACACGTCGCCGGCAGTATCGGAGAGACTGCCGAGAACGAGGCGACTGGTTGGGCGCAGGCGCTTGTCGGGCAATGCCGCAGTGTCCTTGACGAGCTGAGTTTTCTCGTCCCGTGGATCGAGTTGCAGAATCCGCCCACCGGGTTTGACGAGTTCCCCGGCATCGCCGGAATCCCGACGTTGCGCGAACTGGCGGGACGTGATGCGGAGCTTTCATCAGCTATCGCGCGTCGCCTTGATGACGCCACCGCGCCCGAAGAGCGCGCCTGGCTTATCGAACTCGGGCAACTCATCACCCAGGGCAGCCGCCGCGCTGCGCAACGGATGGCAGAAATCGAATACCTCGCACGGCAAGCGGGCGAAATGTCGAATGTAGAGTACGAATTCTTGTACGACAGGGCGTGTCATCTGTTGGCGATCGGGTACGACGTCGGCGAGCGCCGGCTCGACCCGGGTTACTATGATTTGCTGGCCTCCGAGGCGAGGCTGTGCAATTTTGTGGCGATTGCGCAGGGGAAGCTGCCGCAGGAAAGCTGGTTCGCGCTAGGGCGCCGCCTCACCGGCACCGGCGGCGAACCGGTTCTCCTGTCGTGGAGTGGCTCAATGTTCGAGTATCTGATGCCGCTCCTGGTGATGCCGACCTACGAGAACACACTCCTCGACCAGACCTACAGAGCAGCGGTGGCTACGCAGATCGCATATGGACGGCAGCGAGGTGTCCCATGGGGCATGTCGGAATCCGGTTACAACACGGTCGACGTGCATCTCAATTACCAGTACCGCGCGTTCGGTGTGCCCGAACTGGGACTCAAGCGTGGACTTGGCGAGGATCTGGTCATTGCCCCGTATGCTTCGATGCTCGCGCTGATGGTAGCGCCTGAGAAGGCATGCCTGAATCTGCAGCGACTTGCCGCCGAGGGATTCATCGGGAAGTTCGGCTTCTTCGAAGCCATCGACTACACGCTGTCACGGCAACGGCGCGGTGAAGCGAATGCAGTGGTGCGCTCCTATATGGCCCATCACCAAGGCATGAGCCTGCTCGCTTTAGCCTACCTGATTCTCGATCGGCCTATGCAGCGGCGTTTCGAGTCGGAGCCACTGTTCCAGGCAGTCCTGCTGCTGCTCCAGGAGCGTATTCCCAAGGCCACGACATTGCTTTCGCACACGGCTCAACTCTCCGATGTGCAAGCGGCGTTGGTCGCGCCGGAGGCGCCGATCCGCGTTTTCATCAGTCCCGACACGCCGACCCCCCAAGTACAGTTGCTATCGAACGGTCGCTACCATGTAATGGTCACCAATGCAGGAAGCGGCTACAGCCGCTGGAAGGATCTCGCTGTCACCCGCTGGCGCGAAGACGGTACCCGTGACAACTGGGGTTCGTTCTGCTACATCCGCGATGTGGATAGCGGGGAGTTGTGGTCAACGGCTTATCAGCCGACGCTCAAGCGACCGGCGAGTTACGAGGCGATCTTCTCGGAGGGGCGGGCGGAGTTTCGGCGTCGCGATACGGTTGGCGATGGCGATCTTGACACCTATACCGAGATTGTTGTTTCGCCGGAGGACGACATCGAGTTGCGTCGCGTACGCATCACCAACCGCTCTCGTACCCGCAAAGTGATTGAGGTCACGAGTTACGCGGAAGTGGTGATCTCACCGCCGGCCGCAGACGCCCTTCATCCAGCCTTTAGCAACCTCTTCGTACAAACCGAGATCATGCGTGAGCGACGCGCGATCCTGTGCACCCGCCGCCCGCGCTCCATCGACGAATTGGCGCCGTGGATGTTTCACCTGGTCTCGGTGCACGGCGCCAGCATCGGCGAAGTTTCTTACGAGACAGACCGCATGCGTTTCATCGGCCGCGGCAACACCGCCGCCACTCCCTATGCGCTCAAGGAGTCTGCGGCGCTCTCAGGCAGCGAGGGCTCGGTGCTGGATCCGATCGTCGCGATTCGTTGCCCGATAACACTAGAGCCGGATGAGATGGTGACGATCGATCTGGTGTTTGGCGTTGGCGGAACCCACGATGCAGTCTTGAGCCTGGTCGAGAAGTACCATGACCGGCGTCTGGCTGATCGCGTCTTCGATCTGACGTGGACGCACAGCCAGGTGGTGTTGCGCCAGATCAATGCCACCGAGGCCGATGCACAACTGTACGGGCGGATGGCGAGCTCCATCATCTATGCCCATGCCTCGCTGCGCGCCGATGCGGTCGTTCTTGCCCAGAACCGCCGCAGGCAGTCCGGCCTGTGGGGCTATGCCGTTTCCGGCGATCTGCCGATCGTGCTGCTACAGATCGCAGACTCGGCCAACATCGAGTTGGTACGCCAGCTCATTCAAGCCCATGCCTATTGGCGTCTGAAGGGCCTGGTAGTGGATCTGGTGATCTGGAACGAAGACCGGGGTGGTTATCGGCAACTGCTTCAGGAGCAAATCATGGGGCTGATCACCGCAGGCATCGAAGCCCACGTGGTGGATCGGCCGGGCGGCATCTTTGTGCGGCCGACGGAGCAGATATCTATCGAGGATCGCATCCTGTTCCAGTCGGTTGCCCGGATCATCATTACGGACGGCCGGGGCACGCTGGCGGAGCAACTCAATCGTCGTACCGTAGCGGACAAGCATGCGCCGCAGTTCGCACCGACACGACCGCAGCGTCCCGATGTGGCGGCCGATGCCACGCTACCATCGCGTGAGCTGATCTTCTTCAACGGGCTAGGTGGGTTCACCCCGGATGGGCGCGAGTACGTCATCACGACAGCACCCGATCAGATGACCCCGGCGCCGTGGGTCAACGTGTTGGCGAATCCGCACTTCGGCACTATCGTTTCGGAGAATGGTGCGGCGTATACCTGGAGCGAGAACGCGCATGAATTTCGTCTCACGCCCTGGCACAATGACCCGGTGAGCGATGCGAGCGGAGAAGCTCTGTACCTGCGCGACGAAGAAAGTGGCCAGTTCTGGTCGCCCACGCCGCTGCCAAGGGGCAGCGCCACGCCCTGTGTCAGTCGGCACGGCTTCGGCTACAGCGTCTTCGAGCACAGCTGCGACGGCATTCGCTCCGAGCTGTGGATTTACGTGGCACTGGATGCGGCAGTCAAGTTCTCGGTGCTGAAAGTGCGCAATGAATCGGGTCGACTGCGCAAGCTTTCCGCGACCGGCTATGCCGAATGGGTGCTGGGAGATCTGCGGCCGAAATCGGCCATGCATGTAGTCACTGAAATCGACTCCAAGAGCGGCGCCCTCTACGCGCGCAACTCCTACAACCCAGAGTTCGCCGATCGGGTTGCCTTTTTCGACGTGGATGGATCGACGCGTAATCTGAGTGGCGACCGTGCCGAATTCATCGGGCGCAACGGCACGCTGAAAAATCCGGCCGCCATGTATCGGTCGCAGCTTTCCGGCAGGGTAGGCGCCGGCCTGGATCCCTGCGCCGCGATCCAGGTGAGCTTCGAGCTGGCTGACGGGCAAGAGCGCGAGATCGTCTTCCGGCTTGGCGTCGGGCGCAACGCCGATGACGCCGGCAAGCTGGTACAGCGCTTCCGCGGAGCCTTGGCCGCGCGCGGCGCACTTGAAGCAGTGCAGCAGCACTGGGACCATACGCTCGGCGCGGTGCAGGTGGAAACCCCCGACCCGTCGCTCGATGTGCTGGCCAACGGCTGGCTGGTGTACCAGACCCTGGCGTGCCGTGTCTGGGCGCGCAGCGGTTACTACCAGTCGGGCGGCGCTTTCGGCTTCCGCGACCAGTTGCAGGACGTGATGGCGCTTATCCATGCCGAGCCCGGCCTGGTGCGCGAACACCTGCTGCTGTGCGCGAGCCGTCAGTTTCAGGAAGGCGATGTCCAGCACTGGTGGCATCCGCCATCGGGCCGGGGCGTGCGCACGCATTGTTCGGACGACTACCTCTGGTTGCCACTGGCGGTATGCCGCTATGTGGAAAGCAGCGGGGATACCGGAGTACTGGATGAACCCGTGCACTTCCTGGAGGGGCGCCTGGTCAGCCCCGAGGACGATTCCTACTATGATCTGCCCGGCCGCTCAGCCGATGTGGCCAGCCTGTACGACCATTGCGTGCGAGCCATCCTGTACGGACTGCGGTTCGGTGAACACGGTCTGCCGCTGATCGGCTCTGGCGACTGGAACGACGGCATGAATCTGGTAGGGATACAGGGAAAAGGCGAGAGCGTCTGGCTGGGCTTCTTCCTGTGCGAAGTGCTCAGGCAGTTCACCGAAGTGGCTTATGCGCACGACGACACAGCCTTTGCCGAGCGTTGCAAAGCGGAGGGCATTCGGCTGCGCCAGGACCTCGAGCGCCATGGCTGGGATGGTGAATGGTATCGGCGCGGCTACTTCGATGATGGCACACCGCTTGGTTCGGCAGGCAATACGGAATGCCAGATCGATTCGATCTCGCAGAGCTGGTCTGTACTGTCCGGGGCGGGCGCCGGGGTTGGCAACCTTGCGCACTCGCGCCTGGCCATGCAGGCGGTGGATGATCGGCTCGTGCGTCGCGGCTCTGGGCTCATCCAGCTTCTCGATCCGCCCTTCGACAAATCGAGCCTGAATCCCGGCTATATCAGAGGCTACGTACCGGGCGTGCGGGAGAACGGCGGGCAGTACACCCACGGTGCGATCTGGACGGCGATGGCGTTTGCCGCATTGGGCGAGCGTGAGCGCGCCTGGGAGTTGCTAGCCATGATCAACCCGGTGAACCATGCGAAATCACAGGAGACCGCCGCGACCTACAAGGTGGAACCCTACGTCATGGCGGCCGACGTCTATGCGCTCGCACCGCACACCGGACGCGGCGGATGGAGCTGGTACACCGGCTCGGCTGGATGGATGTATCGGCTCATCGTGGAATCACTGCTCGGCCTGAGGCTCGAGGTGGACAAGCTGCACTTCACTCCCTGCCTGCCCGCCGACTGGCAGGCGTTCAAGATCCACTACCGGTACCGGGAGACGGTGTACCACATTGCCGTTTCGCAAAAGAACGTCGGCGATGATGGGAAGAGCGGTGTGGCGAGCGTGATAGTTGACGGCGTTGAACGGCACGATAAGGTGATTTACCTTGTTGATGATCGGCAGGAGCATTGGGTGGACGTGCGGTGCAATTGAAAACATGGATTGACCGAGTAAATCAAGGAGCCAGAAATGTGTTCGACTGCAATTGTTCAAGCGACAGCACTGGATGCCGATCTGCTCGAAAAGATGGATGCCTACTGGCGTGCCGCCAACTACCTGTCGGTGGGGCAGATTTACTTGTTGGACAATCCGCTGCTGAAGCAACCCTTGCAACTGGCGCACATCAAGCCGCGCCTGCTCGGTCACTGGGGCACCACGCCGGGGCTGAACTTCATCTACGTGCATATGAACCGCGTGATCAAGCAGCAGGATATCAACGCAATCTTCATTGCTGGCCCCGGTCACGGCGGCCCGGCGGTGGTGGCGAACACCTACCTTGAAGGCAGCTACAGCGAGCTGTATTCCGATATCTCGCAGGACGAGGAGGGTATGCGCCGCCTGTTCCGCCAGTTTTCATTTCCTGGCGGCATTCCCAGTCACGCCTCGCCAGATACACCCGGCTCGATTCATGAGGGCGGCGAGTTGGGTTATGCCTTGTTTCACGCTTATGGCGCGGTATTTGACAATCCGGATCTGATTGCCTGCTGTGTCGTTGGTGATGGCGAAGCAGAGACCGGACCCTTGGCCACCTCCTGGCATTCCAACAAATTTCTCAACCCGCGCACCGATGGCGCGGTGTTGCCGATCCTGCATCTCAACGGCTACAAGATTGCCAACCCCGCCGTGCTGGCACGCATCAGTCACGCCGAGCTGGAAAGCCTGTTTGTCGGCTATGGCTACACGCCGTATTTTGTCGAAGGTGAGGAGCCGGAGGCGATGCATCGCCAGATGGCGGCGACGCTGGATACGGTGCTTGCCGAGATTCGCGACATCCAGCGCAAGGCGCGCGAGGGTGGCGAGACGACGCGGCCGTTGTGGCCGATGATTGTCTTGCGCTCACCCAAAGGCTGGACCGGGCCGAAGGACGTGGATGGCCTGAAAACCGAGGGCAATTGGCGCTCGCATCAGGTGCCGTTCAGCGACATGGAGAAAACCGAACATGTGCTGCTGCTTGAGGTCTGGATGCGGTCATACCGGCCGCATGAGCTGTTCGATGAGCATGGTCGGCTGAAGCCCGAGCTGGCCGCGCTCGCCCCCACCGGCGCGCGGCGGATGGGCGCCAACCCGCATGCCAATGGCGGCGTCCTGCTGCGCGGCCTGCGTCTGCCGGACTTCCGCAACTATGCGGTGACCGTGATCACCCCCGGTGTGACGCTGGCCGAATCGACGCGCGTGATGGGGACATTCCTGCGTGACGTGATGCAGAAGAACCCCGATAACTTCCGTGTCTTCGGCCCGGACGAAACGGCCTCGAATCGTCTCGGCGCGCTGTTCGAGGTGACCAACCGGGCCTGGATGGCCGAACGTTTTGACGATGACGACCATCTCGCCGCCGACGGCCGGGTCATGGAAATCCTCTCCGAACACGCCTGTCAGGGCTGGCTCGAAGGCTACCTGCTGACCGGGCGGCACGGCCTGTTTTCCTGCTATGAGGCCTTCATCCACATTGTCGATTCGATGTTCAACCAGCATGCCAAGTGGCTCAAGGTGTGTGCCGAAATTCCCTGGCGGCGGCCGATTGCCTCGCTCAACATCCTGCTCACTTCGCATGTCTGGCGCCAGGACCATAACGGTTTCTCGCATCAGGACCCGGGCTTCATCGATCACGTAGTGAACAAGAAGGCCGACATCATCCGCGTCTACCTGCCGCCCGATGCCAACACCCTGCTCTACGTCACCGACCAGTGCCTGAAGAGCCGCAACCTGGTGAACGTGATCGTCGCCGGCAAGCAGCCCGAGCAGCAGTGGCTGGACATGGAGGCGGCCATCAACCACGCCAGCGCCGGCATCGGCTTGTGGGAGTGGGCTTGCAACGATCAGCCGGGCGAGCCGGATATCGTGCTGGCCGCCGCCGGCGATGTGCCGACGCTGGAGATGCTGGCGGCCATCGACATCCTCCGCCAGCTCGCGCCGGAACTGAAAATCCGCTTCATCAACGTGGTCGATTTGATGACGCTGCAACCGCAGGAGGAACATCCGCACGGTTTGTCCAACGACGAATTCAATTCGCTGTTCCGCACCAACACGCCCATCCTGTTCGCCTATCACGGCTACCCCTGGTTGATTCACCGCCTCACCTATCGCCGCACCAGTCATGCCAACCTGCACGTGCGTGGCTACAAGGAGGAGGGCACCACCACCACACCGTTCGACATGGTGGTGCTTAACACCTTGGACCGCTTCCATCTGGTGATGGACGTGGCGAACCAGGTGCCAAAGTTGCAGCCGCAGGCGGCGCACATCATGCAACTGATGCGCGACAAGCTCGGCCAGCACACGCAATACATCCACCAGCATGGCGAGGACATGCCGGAAATCCGCGATTGGACATGGCCCTATCAGGGAGGCACCGCATGAATAATGAAAATCCGCTGCTCGCACTCAAGGCGCTGGGACAGCACGTCTGGCTCGACAACCTTACCCGTACCCTGCTCAGGGAGGGTGGCTTGGAAAGCTTGATCGCCGAGGACGGACTCGATGGTGTGACATCCAATCCAGCCATTTTTGAGAAAGCCATCGCGACCAGCCCCTACTATCGTGAGGACATTGAGCGCCTGCGGCAGTCAAATCTGGATGCTGAAGGCCGCTATGAAGCCCTGGTGATTCCGGACATCCAGGCCGCCTGTGATGTCCTGTTGCCGAGCTACGTTGCCAGCCAGGGGGAGACCGGCTATGTCAGTCTGGAAATTTCTCCGCACCTGGCCTGTGACCTCGCCACTACCGAGGCTGCCGTGCGGCGTTTGCACGCGGCGGTGGGGCGTGACAACGTGCTGATCAAGGTTCCCGGAACATCTGCTGGTGTGGCTGCATTGGAGCAACTGACAGCGGCCGGTATCCGGATTAACGTCACCCTGATTTTTTCGCTGGTGCAGTACGAGGCGGTGGTGCAAGCCTATCTACGTAGTGCGCAACGCTGGCTGGACAGTGGCGGTGAGGCCCGACAAGTACGTTCGGTCGCGAGCGTGTTCCTCAGTCGCATCGATACCCTGGTGGATAAACGCCTCGACGCCATTGGCACCGAGCAGGCCAAGGCGTTGCGGGGCAAGAGCGGCATCGCTCTGGCGAAACGCTGCCATGCCCGCTATCTGGAGATTTTTCACGGCGCCGCCTTCGCTACGCTTGCTCGGGCCGGTGTGCCACCGCAGATGCTGCTCTGGGCCAGTACCGGCAGCAAGAATCCGGCATTCAGCGACGTGCTCTATGTCGAAGCACTGATCGGCGCTGAAACCATCACCACCCTGCCGGATGCCACCCTGGCCGCCTTCCGCGACCATGGACATGCCGCCGCCACCCTGAGCGCCGGCAGCGTTGAAGCGCTGACCCACATTGATGCACTGGCGCATCTGGATATCGACCTCAATACCATCGGCGCAAGCCTGCAGCGTGACGGTGTGAAACTCTTTGTCGAGGCTTACGACAAATGTTGCCTCGGCTTGGCCTGAGTTACCGGCTGCCGCCCGATGACTTCATTGCCGCAGTCGCGCATCGTTCGTGATCGCCGGCGCCTCGAAGCCGCCGATCTTCTCTCAACTCGGTGTATCAATTTACATCCGCTGCTGACATCAAACAGCGTGCAAAAGTCGGCACTGGCGGGACGGCGACGGCACTCGAGCAAGCGGATTACGTAGCGATTGCGTCCGGTAACAGGCGATCGAACTCCTTTCTGACCACTGCGTAGCCCTCGCAGACCCGTGCCTCCAGCCCCGCCCGGTCGAGCACGGTGATGTGGCCGCGGTGGTACTCGATCAAACCGGCCCGGTACAATTTGCCGGCAGCCTCCGTGACCCCCTCGCGGCGCACCCCGAGCATGTTGGCGATCAGCTCCTGCGTCATGACCAGCTCGTTAGCGGGCAAGCGGTCGAGGGAGAGCAGCAGCCAGCGGCAGAGCTGTTGGTCCAATGAATGATGGCGGTTGCACACCGCCCGTCTGCGCCATCTGCGTCAGCAGCGCCTGGGTGTAACGCAGCAATAGATGCTGCATCGGGCCACCGCTACAGAACTCGTCCTTCAGCCGTTGCCCCTTCAACCGGTAGGCGTGGCCGGCACTTTGCACGACGGCCCGGCTGGGTGTGGTTTCACCGCCCATGAAGAGTGAGACACCGACGATGCCCTCGTTGCCGACCACGGCGATTTCGGCCGATGCGCCATCCTCCATGACATAGAGCAGGGAGACGATGGCGGTGGTAGGGAAATAGACGTGACCCATCTTAACGCCGGACTCGTAAAGCACCTCACCGAGCGGCATCGGAACCAGTTCCAGATGCGGGAACAGGTGCGCGCATTCGTCAACTGACAGGGCGGCAAGAAGGTGATTCTGGCAGGGGTTAGCGGAGGTGGTGTGCGGGGAGTACATGCGCGGTCTCCTGATATATTAGCCATGATTGAATGACCTCACCAACGCGGCCAGATGCGGAATGCTTGAGGCGTCTCGTCATTATGCATTTCCCACTTTACCCATGTGCGACAGCGCACAGACGCGCGCAGGGCACTCGGCGTAAGCTGATCTTCCGGCCTTGTAGCACACAGGATATTAGTGTGGGGCAGAGACGCCGCGCCAGCAAGTTCGTTCTCGCTGTTGCGAGTCTGTGCGTTACTTGAGGATTCCTGCGCTTAGGCAAAAATCTCCGACGTGAACTTGTTTGCCTGGGAGCATCAAAAATGCCAAAGCATCATACCGCCCGGTTGAGGGACACGCTAACCCATGGAGTGATTTTGGACTTGTACCTCTCCGCTTCCCGGCTCGCGCTGGAATCACGTAAACCGCCGCGCTCGGGGTTCGCTATCCCGTGCGCTCTTGCGACTCACTGCGTACATTAGCTTTGGTGCGGATATTCAGCCATTGGCTCCACGCGAATACCCTGTTCCAGATGGTGTTCGATCTGGTGCTGCCATGCCTCGCCCTAGTTCTTGCCGTTGCCTGGCTCGACCGCGGCGATTTGCACAGCGTCGCGGCGGCGTTGCCCTACGTGCTGCTGTTCGCGCTCGGGATGATCGCGGTGAATACCTTGCTCGGTGTTTATCGGCGCGATCCTGATCGTTCCGCGGTCCGGACTTCGACACGGGTCATCGCGTGCTTCCTCCTTGCGGCGGCGATGGTCTATGGTATGGTCAGTCTGGTTCCGCAGTCCGCTGCCTGGCGCGGGGAACTGGAACTGGCGGTGCTGCTCGCCCTTGGCGTCATCGTGGCGATGCGCGGTTATGCCGTGCACGGTGGTTTTTCCCCGCTGCTGCCGCGCCACGTCATGGTACTGGGCACCGGCGCAGAGGCGGCGATCGTCGGGCAATCGCTGGCGCGATTGAGTCCGGACGTGCGCATCGTGGGCTTCTACCCGGTGCACTCGAACGAGGCGATCCACGTTGCTCACAATCGGATCCTCATGGACAGCTCGTCGCTGGCGGAGGCGACACGCCGGCTCAGGGTGGATGAGATCATCGTTGCGGTGCGTGAGCGGCGGACCGATGCCGTGCCGATTCATGAGCTTCTCGAGTGCAGGCTGGCGGGCGTGCGCGTGCTGGACCTGTCGAGCTACTTTGAGCGGGCCCTCGGGCAGGTGCGTCTGGATTCTCTGCGCGCCAGTTGGCTGATCTTCGGTGAAGGTTTTCGGCAAGGTCTGGTACGCACGGCGGTCAAGCGCCTGTTCGACATCGTCGCCGCGACGCTGTTGCTGGGAGTGTTCTGGCCCCTGATGTTGCTGAGTGCACTCCTGATCGTGCTGGAAAGCGGCTTCCCGATCTTCTATTGCCAGGAGCGTGTGGGGCAGGGTGGGCGGCTGTTCCGTGTCGTCAAGTTCCGCAGCATGGGTAGCGACGCCGAGCCCGATGGCAAGCCGCGCTGGGCCGCCTGCAATGACGCACGGGTGACGCGCGTTGGTCGCGTTCTGCGCAGGCTGCGCATCGATGAACTGCCACAGCTCTACAACGTGCTCAAGGGCGACATGAGCCTGGTCGGGCCGCGGCCCGAGCGGCCTTACTTCGTCACTCAATTGACGCGCGAAATTCCCTTCTACGCAGCGCGCCACAGTGTCAAGCCGGGCGTTACCGGCTGGGCCCAGGTGCGTTACCGCTACGGCGAGTCGGTGGAGGATGCTGCACAAAAGCTGCAATACGATCTCTATTACGTGAAAAACCATACCCTGTTCCTCGATACCGTCATCCTGTTTGAAACCGTGGGCGTGGTGCTCACGGGCGCGGGAGCACGCTGATGGTACTGATCGCGCTTACGCTATTTTGTGTGCTGGAGCGTAACGCTGGCCCGGAAATCTGGCAAACCAGAATGCCCGATGTGTATGCCACCGTACGGACGTGCCTGTTCTGCATGCTTAAGCTTCGAAGGTACAAAGCACGCATGACCATTCAACAGCAGGAAAAATGCAAACTGTTTGATCCGGTGTGCCGTGACAGGAATCGTGCAGCACCAATAACCGCCAACGCATCAGTAGTCGACAGGCTGATGTTAATCACCAAGGAGATCAATCATGAGCAAGGCCAGTTATAGACGCTTCATCCTGCCACTTGTGCTGATTGGGGGCGCTGTTGCCGCTTCCGTCTTCGCCTCATTCTTGGTTGCGCGCAACTGCAACAAACAAAAAAAGCTACAGCAGGCAGCACTGGATGACTGGGTTGATGAAGGTGGCAACATGACAGCAAGCGATGTCGCCGCGCCTTTATCGTGACAGACCCCATGCCAGAGTGGTCCTCGATCGGCAGAGCGGGACGCGGTGTAGCCGATGCGGCAGGCGTTATGGGGCTGTTGAGGTCATGAACGTGCCTTCCACCGCTGGCGAGGGCAACAACGTTGTTGCCCTCGCCAGCTGAAAACCGTTCGTCATTGATCGGATCGAAGAGAATTTACAGCAGAATTTGGACTTGACTAAGTTGGGCGTTCGTCATCAGGTTCCATGATCATAGGGAGAAATAAATGTCCAGCATCGGTTATCACGAGTCTGTAGAAGAACTGTCCGCTGAAACGCGCGACATGCATAGAGCGATTGCTTCCCTGATGGAAGAACTGGAAGCTGTTGATTGGTACAACCAACGTGCTGATGCATGCAAAGACATGGAACTCAAGGCAATCCTTGAGCACAACCGGGATGAGGAAAAAGAGCACGCATCCATGGTGCTGGAATGGATTCGGCGCAAAGACCCAAGGTTTTCCAAGGAGCTCCATGAATACCTGTTCACCAAAAAAATCATTGCGCATACGCGTGAGGGTGCCTAGGCGCTTGTTGCAATGGGCCGTCGCCAGCATTGGAGTTCATTGAGCTGAGTGCCATGGTTATACTCTCCATGTCAAAGGACGTTGGCAAGAGTCGGAAAACTTTCACCAACGTCGTTATATCGACCGAGTATTTAGATTTTTTATGGAAACCAATGGCTTGCTGCGGCAGCAGATAATTAAGAGTCTCATGGCACAGTACCCTGAAAAAGGTGCGGATGCCGCGATTAGCCTATGGGAGCAGATGTCGATCCGGATCATTTCGGTCGTCGGTGAAGGGGGATTCAATTCTCTATACATGCGTAGTCTATTTCTTGCCCGGTCAACCTTTCCCTGGCTCCCCCCCCCCCGCAGGCTGACCACCGGTTCGCGATGTTAAGGGCGAGCCTCGAAGGCCAAACGCCAACGCTTGTCAGCGAAGCAAACCATCTGCTGCTGATCACTTTCACCGACATCCTGGCTACATTAATTGGCGAGGAGCTAACAATCAACATTTTACGTCCGGCCTGGGGCAATGATGTTTCGGACAGGGCCGGCAAGGGGTTCGAGAATGAGTAAAAAAGTAAACATCCAGCGGCTGAAAACTGGCGTACCCGGTCTGGACAACCTGTTGGGTGGCGGCCTGCCGGAATTCTCGTTTAACCTGATTGCGGGCACGCCGGGAAGCGGAAAAACCACGCTCGCCCACCAGATCATGTTCGCGCTGGCCAACCCGGATAATCGGGCGCTGTTCTTCACGGTGCTCGGAGAACCCGCGTTGAAGATGCTTCGTTATCAGCAGCAATTTCCGTTTTTCGATATTGATAAAGTCAATCAATCGATCCGCTTCGTCAACCTGTCTACCGATCTGCTGGGGGGCGGTTTTGACCGTGTCTTGTCACGCATTGCCGACGAAGTGAAAGACTATTCACCCAGCCTCGTATTTGTTGATTCGTTTCGATCAGTCGTGCAGACGGCGAAGGAGAAGGAGAGGGGGCAGGGGGTGTCCGATCTGCAGCGGTTCATGCAGCAGCTGGGGATGCAAATGACGAGCTGGCAGGCCACCACCTTTTTGATCGGTGAATATTTGCTGCCGGAAGCAGAGGCCAGCCCGGTCTTTACCGTGGCGGACGGCATCCTGTGGCTGTCGCAAAATTTGCACCGCAATTCCATGGTGCGAAAAATTCAGGTGGTCAAAATGCGTGGCCAAGCCCAGGCACCCGGTTTGCATACCTTCCGCATCAGTGACGAAGGCATCCAGGTTTTTCCGCGCGCGATTGTCCAGCCGGGCGCAGCGGTTGAGGTGGCAATCAAGCTATCCACAGGAGAGAAACGTGCGCCCATGGGGGTGCCTGACCTGGATGACATGCTGGGCGGCGGCCTGCCGGCGGGTTATTCCCTGCTCGTGGTCGGGCCCTCCGGCTCCGGGAAAACCATCCTGGCGACGGAATTTCTCGCCGAAGGAGTGCGCAGGGGAGAACCCGGCGTGATTGCGGCGTTTGAGAAAAGCCCCAGCCAACTGTTGAACAATAAGCTGTATGCGCTGGTCCAGCTTGGACACGTGGGGGTGATCAACACGCGTTCGCTGGATTTGTCGATCGATGAAACCCTGCATGATCTGATTGAAATGATTAACCGCATGCAGGCCAAGCGCGTCGTCATCGACTCCTTGTCCGGGTTCGAGCTGGCGCTGGCACCCGAGTTTCAGGAAGGTTTTCGCGGATCGCTGTACAGGATGATTGCCGAGCTGACGGGCATGGGTGTGACCATACTGATGACCTCGGAACTGGAAGACCGCTATACCGATTTGCGCTTCAGTCCGTTTGGCAGTGCTTTTCTTGCTGATGCCATCATCGTGCAGCGCTATATCGAAATCGCTGGCCAGTTCAAACGTGTCCTGTCGGTCGTCAAGGTCCGTGGCAGCGAGCACAGCAAGGACATTCGCCTGTTTGACATTACCGACGACGGCATCATGATTGGCGAAACCTTGTCCGGGTATGCCGGAATCATGTCGGGCCGGCCCGTGCTCAGCCCGTAGCCGGAATGGCCAGGCGACAGGGGCGGCAATGAACAGAAATGATTACGGCGCTTCCGATATCGATGATCCAGGTTAACCGGATATGACTAGCCAAGGCAAAGACAGAGAGTTCGTTGTCCGCAGACCCGATAGGCGGAGCAGGGAAAGCGCTGTCATTGACAATGAAGCGGCCATTCCAGGGCGTACTGCACGCGAAACTGCTGCACAGTTACGTGAAGATGTCGCGCATTTTCGTGAAGACGCCATACAACTGCGTGAAGGGGTTGCCACCTTGCGCGAGCGGGAAATTTGCGCGGCAGAGGCAACACAGGCAGCATCCGATGGTCATATGACGATGTTGCAGCAAGCGAACGCGTTCCTTGTCGTCACTGCAATTGAGGCACAAAAACTGACCGAACAAGTCGAAATGACTAAAGTTCAGTTGGAGAATGCCAAGCTTGAGGCGGAAAAAGCCAACCTCGCCAAATCGAATTTTCTTTCCGGTATGAGCCACGAGTTACGTACCCCGCTCAATGCCATCCTCGGCTTCGCCCAGTTACTGGAGATCGGGTCGCCGCCGCTGACAAGCACCCAGAATGCAAGGCTTCAACAGATAATAAAATCAGGATGGTATCTGCTGGACCTGATTAACCAAATCCTCGATCTCGCGGTGATCGAGTCCGGCAAGTTACCGCTGGCGCGGGAACCGGTGCCGCTGATCGATGTCATGCGCGAATGCCAAGTCATGATTGAACTGCAGGCGCAGCAACGCGGCATCCATCTCGGTTTTCTCCCCTTCGACAGCACCCTGTGTGCCTATGCCGATCGAACCCGCGTCAAGCAGGTTCTGATCAACCTGCTGACCAATGCCATCAAATACAACCGCGAGCAGGGAACGATCGCGGTGGAGTGCACCGTGCCTGTCCCGGAGCGCATTCGCATAAGTATCAAAGACAGCGGTGCGGGATTGCCGCCAGAAAAGCTGGTGCAGCTATTTCAGCCCTTCAATCGTCTCGGACAAGAGGCCGGCGTCGAGGAGGGGACGGGTCTCGGCCTGGTGGTCGCCAAGCAACTGGTCGAACTTATGGGAGGCGCCATCGGTGTGGAAAGCACCGTCAGGGTGGGTAGCGAATTCTGGATCGAACTGATCCGGGACGTTACGCCACGACTTGCCGCCGGACATGCAATGCCCGCAGAATCTGCGCCGCAAACCCAGGAAAATGCAGCGCTGCGCACCCTGCTCTATATAGAAGACAATCCGGCCAACCTGATGCTGGTCGAGCAAATCATTGAGAGCCGTCCACATATACGCATGTTGAGCGCGCGCGATGGCGGCCTCGGTATAACGCTTGCGCGCGCTCATCTCCCGGATGTGATCCTGATGGACATCAATCTGCCTGGCATCAGCGGAATTCAAGCGCTAAAAATTCTGCGCGACGCTCCGGCAACGGCGCACATTCCCGTCCTTGCCCTCAGCGCCAATGCCATGCCACGTGATATCAAGAAAGGCCTGGAGGCCGGATTCTTCTGCTATCTCACCAAGCCGATCAAAATAAACGAATTCATGGTGGCGCTGGACAGGGCGCTGGAATTCGCAAAAACAGGCTTGGATGGCGCAATTCCAGGATCCCCGTGATGATGGAGGGGGTAATGAACAGAAATGACAAGGATGGCGTTTCGGCTACCGATGACCCAAGGGGCGTGACCAGCCAGCCCAAAGACAGCTTGCCCGCTACTCTCGAAAAAGATGTCACGCGCAGGGAAAATACTGTCATTGACGATGAAGCGGCCGTCCTGAGACGCGAGAAATCAGTCACGGAACGGGAAGATGCCGCGCATGAACGCGAAGGGGCAGCTACTTCGCGCGAGCGGGAAGTTCGCGCGGCAGAGACGCTGCAGGCAGTATCCGACGACCACATCGTTATGTTGCAGCAAGCGAACGCACGCCTGGTCACCGCTACCATTGAAGCGCACAAGCTGACCGAACAAGTCCAGATCGCTAAAGTCCAGCTGGAGCACCTGGTCCAGCACGATGCTCTCACCGGCTTGCCTAATCGAATACTGCTGCAAGACCGGTTTGGCCAGGCGATTGAGCTGGCTCGCCGTCAAGGCAGGCAACTTGCGGTGATGTTTCTGGATCTGGACCGCTTTAAACACATCAACGACTCCCTGGGGCATGCGGTGGGCGACCAACTGCTGCGGTCGGTTGCACAACGTCTGGTGGGGTGTGTGCGTCACTCGGATACCATCAGTCGCCAGGGTGGGGACGAGTTCGTGCTGCTGCTGCCCTATATCGAGCGCGCAGAAGACGCGGCGCTGTCTGCGCAAAAGATGCTCGCGGCGCTCGCACTGTCTCACCGCATCGACCAGCACGATCTGCATATCGGCGCGAGTATCGGTATCAGCATCTACCCCGACGATGGTCAGGATGTGGAAACCCTGATCAAGAGTGCGGACACGGCGATGTACTCTGCCAAGGAAAGCGGACGCAACAATTACAAATTCTTCGAGCAGAGCATGAGTGTTCGGGCCAGCCAGCGGCAATCCATTGAAGGCAGCCTGCGCTGCGCGCTGGAACGGCAGGAATTTGTGCTGTACTACCAGCCGAAAATAAACCTTCACAGCGGCGCGATGGCCGGTGCCGAGGCACTCATCCGCTGGCAGCATCCGGAACAAGGGTTGCTGTCACCAGCGCAGTTTTTACCTATCGCCGAAGACTGTGGCCTTATTCTGCCGATAGGCTGCTGGGTGTTGCGCGAAGCCTGCAGGCAAGTCCAGGCCTGGCTGGATTCGGGCCTGCGCGTGGTGCCCGTAGCAGTCAACATTTCTGCGGTGGAGTTCAGACACAGAAGCTTTCTCGAAAGCGTTGCCCTGATCCTGAAGGAGACAGGCCTGGCGCCGCACTATCTCGAATTGGAGCTGACCGAAAGCATCCTCATGCACGATGCCGAGTCCTCGGCGCCGGTGCTTGAAGGACTCAAGGCCATGGGGGTGCGGCTTGCCATCGACGACTTCGGTATGGGCTATTCAAGCTTGAGCTATCTGAAGTACTTCCCGATTGACACCCTGAAGATCCACCAATCCTTTGTGCACAACATCGCCACCGACGCGGACGATGCAACCATCGTCCGCACGATGATTGGAATGGGGAGAAACCTCAAACAGCGGGTCATTGCCGAGGGTGTAGAGACGCACGAGCAGCTCGAGTTCCTCCGGGCTCAACACTGCGACGAGGGGCAAGGCTTTCAGTTCAGCCCCCCCTTGTTGGCTGAGGACTTTGCGCTGTTGCTTGTTGCCGGGAGTGACGGGATGCGCGGCGACGGTTGAGCTGAGCGGGAGATCGCGTTCGATATGCGGGCGGCATCGTGATCGTACATCCCCGTTTGTTACCATGCTACCGGCAACCCGCCTGGCGAGATTTACGGTAGCACCAGCGCGCCGGGTTGAGTTCTCAAGCGCTGTAGTACAAGGCGCAGCGGGCAGCCGGAATCGCGTGATCATCGCCTGCGGCCGTCCATCACCACGGACCAGTGCCGAGTTTCACCCTGCCGGACGCATCAGGTAAAAGTCGGCGCTGGTGAGACGGCGGGCGCGGCAGAAAAATACAGCGAAAGGCCCCACAAGCGTGCAAGATGCAGGGCTTTTTTGCGTCCGGCAACCGGTTTGCCTTGCCACCCGCCTCGCCGCCGCTTTGCCGCTCGAGATCACTGCGGTTTTGTTGTGGCCGTCACACGCCACACGCTGTTTCCCACGTCGTCTACAACCAGCGGTGCGCCTTGCTTGTCGAGCGCTACCCCTACCGGACGACCGAATGCGTCGCCGTCTGCGCTGAGAAAACCGGTCAGCACATCGATCGGTTCGCCGGCTGGTTTGCCCGCATTAAAGGATACGAAGATGACTTTGTATCCGCTATGGGGTTTGCGGTTCCAGGAACCATGCTGGCCAATAAAAACGCCATCATGATTGAAAGGGGCTGGCAGCGTATTTCCCTCGGCAAACGCCAGTCCGAGGGGAGCGGTATGCGTACCGAGCGCATAGTCCGGTGCAATGGCTTTGACCACGAGATCAGGCCGTGCAGGCTTGACGCGCGTGTCCACATGCTGGCCGTAATAGCTGTAAGGCCAGCCATAGAAGCCACCATCGGTCACGGAAGTCATATAGTCGGGCACGAGATCGCTGCCGAGCTCGTCACGCTCATTCACGACTGTCCAAAGCGCGCCGCTTCGCGGCTCCCATCCCAAGCCGTTCGGATTGCGCAGGCCGGATGCAAAAATGCGGTGTGTGCCGGTTTTTAAATCCACTTCCCAAATCGCCGCGCGGCCGGTCTCGACCGCCATGCCATTCTCCGCGGCATTGCTGTTCGATCCGACCGTGACAAAAAGTTTTGAACCATCACGGCTCGCGATGAGGTTCTTGGTCCAGTGGTGATTGATCGGGCCGCCCGGCAGATCGATCACCTTGACGCCCGCAGAGGTAATTCTCGTCTCACCCTCCACGTAAGAAAAGCGCATGATGGCATCGGTATTGGCGACATAGAAATCCTTGCCCACCAGCGCCATGCCAAACGGCGAGTTCAATCCCTCCAGAAATACGCTACGGCTTATCGCCATACCATCAGGCCCGATACCGCGCAGCAAGGTGATGCGATTGGCGCTCGGCACACTAGCTCCCGCTCTTTTCATGAACCACTTCATGACCCATCCCTTGATCCCCTTTTCGTCTTCCGGCTTGGGCGGTGCGTTGGTCTCTGCCACCAGCACATCGCCGTTGGGAAGCACATAAATCCAGCGCGGGTGATCGAGATTTTTTGCCAAGGCCGTGACCGTTGTGCCCGGCGCGGACACCGGCTTGACGCCGTCAGGCCAGCCTTTCGCGGGCGCAATGTTGACCGTGGGAAGCAGCGTAGGGTTGGGTTCAGGCAGTGCCGGATTGGCGCCAAAGCTTGCCGACGGCGGCAACTTAGCCATATCGCCACAAGCCGTCAGTGTGACCATTGCACTGAACAAAATCGTAAAAGATCGTACGGCTTGCTTCATATTGATGGCCCTTTTCGCTCATTTCTTTCCGGCATCAGTGCTCTCTTTGTCGGAGCGTCTGAGCAGCAGAGAGGGGTTACCCCGGCTCCCCGCAACTTGAGGTGGTTTGGAGCCTGCTCCTGCAAGCCGACTCCGAGGGGCCTTCCCTCATATTCAGTAAAGCGTCGCAAACATCAGTACGCTGATGTCTTCGTTCCTGGCACATAAGCCGCATGGATATTGGCGTTCAGCCATTTCGGGATGGTGCTGCCGGCATCATCTATGAGCGGCAAATTCAGCGTAGAGACAGCGGCTGAAGAACTCATGGTTGTCGGGGAATTGGAACCGAACCGTTGTATCGACGCTGCCAGAATGGGCGTTATCGGGAGCGGAACAAAAACAGCAAAAAGCCCCCCGAACCTCCGGGGGCTTACTTGCACGGGAACGCGCGGCCGAGAAGCCAGGATCGCTTTATAACCTCGCCTGTTTGCCCGGTCTGGTTGACCCGAAAAAGGCGCTATTCCCAATACGGCGACCGCCCGTAGTACTTGTACATGTCACGGTTCCACTTTTCCTCGGCCATCGAAGGCCAATGATCCGCGTCAAATCCAGGTGCTGCCTCCAATTGCTCCTTGGAAATATCGAGCACATATTTGTTTTCCTCCACGTTGTACACGAACGCGCTGAACGGGATTGCAAACAGCTTTTCTCCCATGCTGAGAAAACCGCCAAACGACACGACGACATATGCGACCTTCCCGGTACGGGGGTCGATGACGACTTCCTTGACGTCTCCGAGGTTGTCGCCTTTGGGATTGACCACGTCCGTACCGATCATGCTCGACGCTTTTACGGGTGAATTTGAAAACACTTGTAGTTGACTCATTGCAGTTCTCCTGTTGCAGGGTGGATGATGGTTGATGGATAGAAACCGGAATCCAGCGATTTCTTCTTGTATCCGAACATGGAACAACAGCTCGGACAAGCACACACGATGAATTCCAAGAGGCAGGCTAAACAAGAAATTGCGCACAGTCGGTACGGTAATGAACATATAGGGCACAAATAAAAGCACCTGTGCAGACAGCAGGCGCTTTTCGCCCTGGCTGCTTATTTTGGTCGCGGCTGCGACAGATTGGGCTGCACCGCCTGGAGTCGGCCGGCCCGCAACTCGACCACGGCCTTCGCCACGGCCCGGGCCACATTGCGTACTTCTTCCTGCACCGGTTCATCCTTGTCCAGGGCGTCGTGACTGGTCGCATACGGTTCGTAGTAGCCGATGTAGCGGTCCAGCCGCGCCGACACACCGGCGTCGATGAAACCCATCCAGTCGAGCCAGTCCGACAGGGCGCGGCGCGAGCTTTCGACACCGACCACATCACCATGGACGATCAGCCCGTAGGCGCGCCCTGCCAGATGTTTTGGGTAGTCCCACCCCGCCATCTCGAGTGCTTTCGCCTTGTCGGCATTCTTGCCCGAGGTCGAGGTGGGGTCGGGGTTGCCACCGTCGGCGCACACCAGGCGGTCGATCATCAGCTTCAACGGGCTGGGGCTCTGGTACCAATACACGGGCGAGGCGATGATCACCGCATGGGCGGCGGTCCACCGTTCGTAGATATCGGGCATCCAGTCGTTAGTCTGGTTGAGCGTGTGGTTGGGATAGCAACTGCATGGCCAGTGGCACAGGGGCATCGCTGTGGACACGCAGCCCTTGCAGGGGTGGATATTCCGGCCGTATTCCGAGGTGAGCAAGCTCAGGTCGAGTACATCGGCCTGGATATCCGCCTGCTCCGTCGGCCCAACGCAGTTGTGCCGCGTCGATGCGCTGTTTCGTAGCGACCCACTCGGATGACAAGTCGTAGTTCGGATCGACATATCCCGGGCCCGCCTTTTGTTTGAAGGGGGACTTGCGGCCCTCGTTGTAGGCCTGCCAGGCGATCTCTTCAAGGCGGGCAATGGACGGGTCTTCGGCACGGAACGCCGGATCAATGAAGGAGGCCCGAAACCGGGTACTGAACTCCGCACGCACCAGTTGGGCCGGTGCCTGGCCCTTGCGTATCTCAATCACGATTGCCTCCATTGACCGCCCTGTTTTTCCGCCAGGTCGGCAAGGTGGAGGCGCGGGAAGGTAACGGTTTTCATGGGACTTTTCCTTGTAAGACGACAAGCGGGGACGGATCCGGCATGAGGCGACGCTAATGGATTGGCAAGTGATCGTCTGTGCGGTACCGAACGAAATAGAGACTGCTCCCGATGCATCGTGCATGTTGGCCCGTAACTTTTTAGCGCTTCGTTTGCTGCGTCCGCTCAGGGCTGATCGCAGTTGAGCGTACCCCTCAGGACGGTGCGGCACGGCGCCAACTGGATCGGATGGTGAACGCTTATGGCGCTGGCAGACGCCTGCGGTGACGCCAGAAGCGGCTCATCAGCGGCTTGACGCTGGTTCCGTGGACGAAAATCGAAAGCGATACCGCAATAAGCGTCAATTGGATAAGCTCCAGGGCCAGATCTTCTGGGAGGCCATGCTGGATGGCATACATCAGGTAGTACAGCGAACCGATGCCGCGTACCCCGAACCAGCCCACCATGCCGCGTATCGGCCACGAAGTGCGGGTTCCCAACAGACTGACGAGGACGCTGATCGGGCGCACCACCATAAACAAAAACAGCGCAAGTCCCACCGCCCGCCAGCTCCAGGAATCGAGAAATAGTGTGCCGCCGATCAGCAGGACGAGCATCAATTCCGAGAGCCGTTCCAGGTGTTCCTTGAATATCAGTGATCCTCCGCTGACGGTTGGTACTGGCGCATTATCAGGGCTTATTTTTTCAGTTTCCGGCTGGATTCTGCGGGTTTGCGGCGGATTCGGGGAACCCTGATGAGCGGCGCTGGCGAGTTTAAGTTCGGTCTGACGCAGCGCGACGGCAGCGAAAAACACCGCCAGAAATCCCCACGTATCGGCCAGCACACTCAAGCCGTATACCACGCCGATCAGACCAAGCCCGAGGAAGTCGTCCATGAGCGTGTGCTCGGGTGGATCGCCGCGCAGCTTCCATACCAAATGGGCCAGTGCGGCGCCAGAAATGATCCCGATGGTGATTCCCGCTACCGTGGCCCACAGCACATCGGCCAGCGCCCAGCGCAGGCCGAATTCACCGAGCTCGTGCAGTCCGAGCAACCCCATCCCCAGCATCACAAATGGAAAAGCGCTGCCGTCATTCATGCCCGCCTCGCAGGTCAAGGTGAAGCGAAGCTGATCGCGGTCACCAGGATGACGGGTCTGGACATCGGTCGCCAATACCGGATCGGTGGGTGCCAGGATCGCACCCAGCAAGACGCCCGCGCCCAGTGGCAGACCGAGTAGATAACAAGCAAAGGCGGCGACCATTCCGACGCTGACCGCCATGGATACCGTTGCTAACAGAATCGGTGTGCGCCAGTGGGCGAACTTGACCGGCACGGGCATTTTGACACCGGCTGAAAACAGCGAAATCAGTATAACGACTTCGGTCAGCACTTCCAGCAGCGCCGATTCCTTGAGCGGGTTGAAGTGAAATAGATTGAGCACTGTAGGCCCGACCAGCAGTCCCACCACCAGATAAATAATGGCTGGTGTGACCGGCAGGCGCTTGAGCATCGAAGAAGTAAGACCCCTGGCGAGCAACAGACCGCCCACGAGCAGAAACCATTGCGCGTTAGTCATTGATCATTCGGTTCATCGTATTTCCGGAAAGTCGTACTTCGTGTGCATCACCGCACACAGGTGCCTGCTCTGACCGCTTAGCCGACAAGCGGCAAACCGGCGCCGGCTGCGAGCGTCGAAGCGGTGTATTGCAAGAACTTGCGGCGGTCTCAACCTATATCCTGCTGCCCTGGCCCACACGAAATTCGGATGAATTTTTTTAAATGAAAAACGACTCAAGCCTTTTTGGCCCAGAGGCTGCACCAGCCCTCTGGGCTGATCTGTCCATCCACCAGCATGCAGGTATTCGACTCGGCGATGAAATGCAGGCAGCCGCTGCACTTCTGCTCGCCCTTCGGCTGAGCTTGGTACTGCACATTTTCCTGTGACATTTTCTTGTTCGCCGCCGGGGTGACCTGAGGGCTGGCTGGAGCGGAACTGCTTGAGTCAGCGCCTTTCTTTGAATCACAACCGAAAAGTGCGATCGGCGCCCACAGGCCGCACCCAAGCGCCAGTGCGCCGCGCAGCACTACTCTGCGGGACGGGATTTCTTGTTTCATCATGTTTTCTCCTTATGGGATATCCATCATCAAGCCGCCTGGTGTTTGCTCGCCGGGCTGTTTTTTTACAAGTAGCAACAACGCATTCAGAAGCGACTGAATTAACTCTCTGGCCGGCTCATCGGTCAGCCTGCCGCTCTGATCAAAGCGCTTTTCGGCATTGCTGAGCATCACTTCCGGTTGATTGACAACGGGCATGTCCAGCGTGACGAGGATTTGCCGAAGATGGTATTGCGCGCGGGCCGTTCCCAAGCTACCGACAGAAGCCCCCATCACCGCCGCTGGTTTGCCCAGCCAGGCGCTTTTACCATAGGGCCTCGACGCCCAGTCGATAGCGTTCTTGAGGCCGCCAGGCACCGAATAGTTGTATTCCGGCGTGGCGAACAGGATGGCATCGGCGGCCAGAATCTGTCGCTTGAATTCAAGCACGGTAGCCGGCAGCGCCATTTCATTATCCTGATTGAAGACCGGAATGCCATGGAGTTCGATCAGGTTCAGCACCGTGTCGTCCGGCGCCGACTCCTGCGCCGCCTTGAGCGCAAAGCGGTTGTAGGATTCTTTACGCAGACTCCCCACGATGCCCAGAATTTTTATCTTGCCCATTTCAGGTTCCCTCGCCCAATTCTGGAAAGCATGCCGGCAATCAAGGCTTGGCGCTGTACGCCAGCCCACATAAACCGGGTAATTTTCGGCTATTGCCCTGAAGCGCTACGACTAACGATCAAAGCGGATCGTGCTTCGCTTGGTTGGGATAGCAACTGCATGGCCAGTGGCACAGGGGCATCGCTGTGGACACGCAGCCCTTGCAGGGGTGGATATTCCGGCCGTATTCCGAGGTGAGCAAGCTCAGGTCGAGTACATCGGCCTGGATATCCGCCTGCTCCCGCGTCGATGCGCTGGCTATAGGAGCATTCTGTGGGGTGGCGTACAGACAGTGGAAAAGTTTGTACCTAGCCTATAGGTGTTCTTGCAATTAGTCATACGGACTGCGTTGGCGGGTTTTGTGATCAGTAACGGAAACATGCAGTTATTTAACTTGGATGGAGTTTGGCCATGAAATGGATGAATCTGCGCAAGACCTTGAGCGCCGCCGTATTGACAGGCGGAACGATAGTGGCAACAAGCGCATTGGCCGAGACGCCGCAAGGTGCTTACGGGCCCGGCTCCGGCATGATGGGCGGCTATGGTTTCGGCTGGATGGGTGGATACGGCGGGATGTGGTTGCCCATACTGGTTGTCATCGCGGTGGCCGGCTTCGTGGCATGGACCGTCAGCCAAAAGAGAAAGTGAACGGATTGTTGCCTTGTGATCACCGCTCGCATTGGCGACCATCTGTCACCCGTAACGGCAATTTTATTGCATTCAACCCTAAAGAAGGAAAGACCATTATGAAGACCTTAATACTAGTTGCCACAATCGTTGCCTCCACCCTGTCGGCACCTATCGTATCGGCGCAGGACAACAAGCACGCGCACGACAAGCCGGCGATGAGCGTGGACAAGGACAAGCACATGAGCCAGATGCAGGAAAAAATGAAAGCGATGCAGACGCAGATGGACACGATCCGTAACACGGCGGACCCGCAGGAACGCCAGAAGCTGATGCGGGAGCACATGCAGGCGATGCAGGAAAACATGAAGGCGATGCACGCCATGGGCGGCGCGATGATGATGGGCGCCCAGAAAGGCGGCGGGATGATGGACGGCATGAAGGATTGCGACATGATGAAGCACCACGCCATGATGGAAAACCGCATGGACATGATGCAGATGATGATGGAGCAGATGATGCAGCGCGATCAGATGATGCAGTCCATGCCTTCCAAATAGCCGCAAAGTTCTACTTCGCGTTTGACCAAGGAGCCAGCCCATGTACGGATTCAGCACTCAGCTAGAGGTACCGTTCGATACCGCCATCGCCAAAGTCACCGAGGCCCTGAAACAGGAAGGCTTTGGCGTGCTCACCGATATTGATGTCAAGGCGACGCTGAAAGCCAAGCTCAATATCGAACACCGACCGTACCGCATACTCGGCGCATGCAACCCCCCGCTCGCACACCGCGCGATCGAGGCTGACCCCGACATCGGTTTGTTACTTCCGTGCAATGTGGTCGTGCGCGAAGAAACCGATGGAACCATCACGGTTGTGTTCATGGATACCGAAGTCGTGTTGCAATTGGTCGACAAACCGGAGGTCCATGCCTTGGGCAAGGAAGTACGGGTACTTCTGCAGCGGGTTTGCGCCAGACTCAAGGCATGACGCTGTGCTGTTTGCGCACGATGGAGTTTTTGGCGCGCATGGAAACTTGATGCTGTGGACCGGACTCTGTGCGCTGAGCGAGCCGCATTATTTGAATCCATTTCTGGAGCCAAAGGTAGGGAATGGCCGATTGCCGGTGGGTCTGGAGCAGGTGACCGACACCACGACTCTGTGCAACTTCCGCCACCTGCTGGAGAAACGTGAACCAGGCGGGTTACTGCTGGCCAGCGGCATGTCCGGAAACGGATTCAAAAAGCTCTCGGGTGGCACGATTGTCGATGCAACCGGAAAGCAAAGCAGTCACTTGAGCAGACCAGTTCCGGTCTTGCCGGAGGTGGTTTGATCGTGCCACCATGACACTGCGTCGTTTGCTCAAATGGATTGCCGGAGTTTTTCTGGCACTTATCGTGCCGGCGGTTCTTTTCATCGCGGTTTTCGGCTGGAACTGGCTGCGCGGCCCGATAGAGCGCATGGCGGCGGAGAAAACCGGTCGCGTACTCGCCATCAACGGCGAACTCAAGGTGAAATTCGGCTGGCCTTTGCCGCATATTTACGCCGATGCAGTGACATTTGCGAATCCGGGTTGGGCCAGGGAGAAGCAGATGGTCGCAGCCGATGCGGTGGAAATTACAATCGATTTGCCGCAGTTGCTCCGAAAAAACATCGTTTTTCCCGAGGTGCGGCTCGAGCGACCTGTAGTCTTTCTGGAGCAAGGTACTGACGGTCGAAAAAACTGGCTGCTGGACCGCAACCAGCAGGATGAAGGCGCGCGCATCCAGATCGATCGCCTGATGCTTGACCATGGATCGGTCGGCTACGACGATGCTGCGCAGAAGACCAGCATCCGGTCGGAACTCTCGACCTCGAACACCGGGCCCGCCGTTGCCGGGGTCAGCTTCACGGCGCAAGGGCACTACAAGGGCCTGCCCCTCAAGGCACACGGCAGCGGCGGGCCGGTGCTTGGATTGCGCGACGTAAACACACCCTATCCGCTGCAGGCCGAGTTCACCGTGGGCCACACCGGTGTGAAGGCTGCGGGCACCATTACCAGTCTGCTGAAGTTTTCCGCGGTCGACATGCGCATCGCCCTGCACGGCAAGAGTCTGGCGCAGCTTTTTCCGCTGCTCGGCATCGCCTTGCCGGAAACGCCGGCTTACACGACCGCGGGGCACCTGTTGCATAGTGCTAATACATGGCGCTACGAAAAATTCTCGGGTCGAGTCGGGGGTAGCGATATCGCGGGCACGGCCCAGATCGACAGCGGCGGCAAACGTCCGGCAATGAAAGCGGAGCTGGTTTCCAGGGTCCTCGATATCGCGGACCTCGGCCCGTTGATAGGCGCGCGGCCCGGCAGCGTGCAAGCCGCCAAACGGGCGGCGCCACCGCCTTCCCGGACCGCCCCCACGCCTGTGCAAGCGCGCGTGCTGCCGGACATGCCGTTCAAGACAGACCGCTGGGACAGCGTCGACGCGGAGGTGACACTGAAGGCGAAAACCATCCGCCACGCCAGGGCGCTGCCGCTCGAAGACCTCGTTGCGCATTTGAGCTTGCGTGATTCAGTACTGACGCTCGATCCGCTCAATTTCGGGTTGGCCGGCGGCCAGCTCAATGCCGTGATTTCACTGGATGGACGGAAAAATCCAATTCAGGCGCACGCCAGGGTACAGGCGAAAAAAATTCTGATGGCCAAGCTGTTCCCGACTGCCGAGCTGGCCAAGACCAGCATTGGCCAGATCAACGGTGACTTCGATCTGACGGGTCAAGGCAACTCGGTAGGGCGCATGCTGGCGAGTTCCAGCGGCAAGGTGGAACTCGTCATCGCCGGTGGCAAGATCAGCAAGTTGATGATGGAAAAAGCCGGCCTGCACCTCTGGGAAATACTCGAACTGAAAATCGCCGGCGACAGGCTCGTCAAGTTGCATTGTGGGGTAGCCGACTTCGACGTCAAGGAGGGCATCATGCATGTCGACGCGCTGATCTTCGACACCGAGGTCACCACAATCATCGGTACAGGCGGGATTGATCTGGGACAGGAGGCGCTGGATTTGACGCTCAATCAGAAAACGAAGCACACCAGTCCCTTGGCATTGCGCAGCCCGATCACCATTCGTGGCAGCTTTTCCAAGCCTGATGTCAGAGTCGACAAGGGGCGCGCAGCCGCTCGTGGGCTCGGCGCAATTGCGCTGGGTATGGTCAATCCATTGCTTACGCTGATGCCGTTGATCGACGCCGGTCCGGGACAAGACAGTGATTGCGGGCAACTGGTCCGGGATACAAGGGTTTTGCCGCATTCAGAGAACAAAAAAACAGGCCCTCGGAGATAGGGATAACCGAGGGCCTTGGCCCGCCAATTCTCTTAAGGGGGAGAAGAACTGGTAAACACAGTGAAATTATTGTCCATCCTTTCAGACAATGCTGTGCGCTGGCGCACAGAACTGTACGCGTATAGGGCGCATCCTTATAAATGTGGTTCCTGATAGCCGCCAATCTGTCCAGTTGGACAGTTTTCACCAAACAACCAAAAGAGGAATTTTCATGAAATATTCAATTGTGTTTTCATCAGTACTGATGCTGCTGGCGCTGAGCGCGTGCGAGAGATCGACTGTCGTGACTCCTGCGACCGTGGTTCCCGTTCCCGTCCCTGTTCCGGGGCCCGCCGGTCCGACAGGCGCTACAGGATCGACCGGCGCGACCGGCTACACCGGGGATACCGGTGCAACCGGGAACACGGGAAATACCGGGAATACCGGCGCAACCGGGAACACGGGAAATACCGGAGCTGCGGGTGAGCGCGGCAAAACTGGTGGTGATACCGTGATAGTTATCCCACCATCCCAACCCTGAGTTTTCTCTGGGGATATTCGGCGTGCGCGTCAGCAGTGAGTCAAGTCCGAACTCTGCTGTAAATTCACCTCGATCCGATCAATGACGAATGGTTTTGCCTTGCGGCGAAGCTGCGCTTTCAACTGGCGAGGGCAACAACATTGTTGCCCTCGCCAGCGGCGGCGCGGGAAGCCGCCAACTCCTTGAATTCATCCATATCGAGGTACTTCCGCTCCTGCCAAGCCTCGTTCTGCTCGGCCAGCAAGGCGCCCATCAGGCGCAAGGCCGACGCATCGTTGGGGAAGATACGGATCACCCGTTCCCGCCGGCGAATCTCCTCGTTGACCCTCGGCTCCAGCCCGGCGCACAGCGCGCTCACCGTCGATCTGGAGAAGCTGGCGCCACACAGCTCTTCGGTGATCGCTGAGACCTTGCGCGTGGAGACGCCCTGCACGGCCATTTCCATGAGCGCCAGGACAAAGGCCTGCGCGCTCCGCTGGTAGCGCTTGAAGATGTCCGTGGAAAAACTGCCGTCCCGCGTTTGCGGCACCAGCAGCATCACCGGCCCGACTCGCGTGTAGAGGGTGCGCGGCCGGTAGCCGTTGCGGTAGCCGGTCCGCTCGTCTGTCCGTTCGTGTCGCGTCGCCCCCAGCGTTTCCGTCATCTGCGCCTCCAGTATCTGGTTGAGCACCGTCTCCACCCGCTTTGCCAATCCGTCCTGCCCGCTCAAGAGCCCTGGCAACAAGCCCGTTCCTACGCTAATCTCATACCCAGCCATCGCTTCTTCTCTTTCGGTTATCGATCGTCTCGCAACGTCAATTTACCGAATCGAAGTGGTGGCTACTCGCCACCCGATTTACAGCAGTTTAGGGACTCAATCCTCGGTTGCCACTCCAGAGGCAGGGAATGGTAGTAAGGCGCAGGTATAATTTCGGCCTTCCTGAGATCGTCCGAATGCTCCTTCGACCATGACTGAATTCCTTGCGCTGCGCGGGCCTGCCGCGTTTTCTGCGGCACGCCTGGGGCGCTTGCAACTGGGCTTGCAGGCCATCGATGCTGCCCTCACCCTGAGCGCCGAGCAATGGTTTTTTGTCGAACTGACGCGTCCGCTGGAGGCCGTTGAGCGGGCGCGGCTGGAGAGTCTTCTGGACGTTCCGTCGCAGCCGGCAACACCACCCGTTGCCCCCCCGGCTGGCGAACTGTTTCTTGTGACGCCGCGCCTGGGCACCATTTCACCGTGGAGCTCGAAGGCTACCGATATCGCCCGGAATTGCGGGTTTGTGGCGGTGAAGCGCATCGAGCGCGGCATTGTCTGCCACGTCGCCGGGGTGAAAAAGTCGGTGCTGGCGCTACGGCGCGAGGAGATTGCGGCGCAGCTGCACGACCGCATGACGGAATCGGTGCTCGATGCGGTCGATGCCGCACGTGCCCTGTTCCAGCATGTGCCACCGCAACCGCTGGTCAGCGTGGATATGCTTGCGGGTGGGCGCGCGGCGCTGGTCGCCGCAAATGGCGCGCTCGGGCTGGCGCTGTCCGACGACGAGATCGATTATCTGTTCGAGAATTTCGGCAAACTCGGGCGCAATCCGACCGATGTCGAACTGATGATGTTCGCGCAGGCCAATTCGGAGCACTGTCGACACAAGATTTTCAATGCGACGTGGACGGTGGATGGGGAAGATCAGCCGCTGTCGCTGTTTGGCATGATCCGCGAGACGCACAAGGCGCATCCCGAAGGTACGGTGGTGGCGTATTCCGACAACGCGGCAGTGATCGAGGGCGCGACGATTCGCCGGTTTTTCCCGCAGACGGATGGCGCCTATGCCTGGCGCGAGGAACTGACGCATCTGCTGGCCAAGGTCGAGACGCACAATCACCCGACGGCGATCTCGCCCTTCCCCGGTGCGGCTACCGGAGCCGGTGGCGAGATTCGCGACGAAGGCGCCACCGGACGCGGTTCCAAGCCGAAGGCCGGGCTGGCCGGCTTCTCGGTCTCCGACCTGAATATTCCCGGCTATTCGCAGCCGTGGGAAGCCGGCTACGGCAAGCCGCAGCGCATTGCCTCGGCGCTCGAGATCATGATCGACGGTCCGATCGGTGCGGCGGCGTTCAACAACGAGTTCGGGCGGCCGAACCTGGCGGGTTATTTCCGCAGCTTCGAGCAGGAATTCGCCGGCGAAGTGCGCGGCTACCACAAGCCGATCATGCTTGCCGGCGGCGTCGGCAATATCGCCGCGCGCGATGCGTTCAAGATCAAGTTTCCGGCCGGCACGCTGCTGATTCAGCTTGGCGGCCCCGGCATGCTGATCGGGCTGGGCGGCGGTGCGGCTTCGTCGATGACGACCGGCAGCAATGCCGAAGATCTTGATTTTGCCTCGGTGCAGCGCGGCAATCCGGAGATGCAGCGGCGCGCGCAGGAAGTGATCGACCGTTGCTGGCAGATGGGCGACGGGAATCCGATTCTCGCCATCCACGATGTCGGCGCCGGCGGCATTTCCAACGCCATGCCGGAGCTGGCGCACGATGCGGGGCGCGGTGCGACCTTCGATTTGCGTGCCATCCCGAGCGAGGAGCCGGGCATGAGCCCACGTGAAATCTGGAGCAACGAGGCCCAGGAGCGCTATGTGCTGGCCATCGCGCCGCAGCGGCTGGACGAATTCCGCACCCTGTGCGCGCGCGAACGCTGCCCGTTTGCCGTACTCGGCGTGGCGACCGACGACGATCAGCTCACGGTCAGGGATGAGTATTTCGGCAACCTGCCGGTGGCTATGCCGATGGAAGTGTTGCTCGGCAAACCGCCGCGCACGCATCGCGTTGCGCAACGGCAGCCAGTGCATGCACCGGCGCTCGATCTGACCGCTATCGATCTGGCCGATGCCTTGCAGCGCGTGCTGCGTTTGCCGGCCGTGGCCTCGAAAAATTTCCTGATTACGATTGGCGACCGTTCGGTCGGCGGCATGACGACGCGTGACCAGATGGTCGGGCCGTGGCAGATACCGGTGGCTGACGTAGCGGTGACGGCCATGGGGTATGACACGGTGCGCGGCGAGGCCTTTGCCCTGGGCGAGCGTGCGCCGCTGGCGCTGCTCAATGCGCCGGCCTCGGGACGCATGGCGGTGGGCGAGGCGCTCACCAATCTGGCTGCAGCTGCTATCGAAGACATTGGCAAAATCAAGCTCTCTGCCAACTGGATGGCCGCCGCCGGCCACGGCGGTGAAGATGCGGCACTGTTCGATACGGTCAAGACCGTTGGCCTCGAGTTTTGCCCGGCGCTGGGCATCTCGATACCCGTCGGCAAGGATTCGCTGTCGATGAAGACGCGCTGGCAGGAGGACGGTCAGGACAAGGCCGTGATTGCACCATTGTCTTTGATTGTCACCGCTTTTGCGCCGGTGACGGATGTGCGCCACACGCTGACGCCGGAGCTGCGTCGTGATGATGAAGTTGGCGAGACGGAACTGTTGCTGGTCGATCTCGGCCTTGGCCGCAACCGGCTTGGCGGCTCGGCGCTGGCGCAGGTTTACGGCGTCAGTGGCGATGTGCCGCCGGATGCCGATGCCGGCCTGCTGAAAGCCTTTTTCGGCGCCATTCAGCAACTTAACCACGATGGAAAAATTCTGGCCTATCACGATCGCTCCGACGGCGGACTGTGGGCGACGGTATGCGAGATGAGTTTTGCTTCGCATATCGGCGTCTCGCTCAATCTCGATGCGTTGTGTTTCGACGCATTGGCAAGCGATGTCGATGGCAGCGAGCGGCGCCCCGAACTCGTTGCCGGACGCAGTCAGGATCGGCTCCTTGCCGCCCTGTTTGCCGAGGAACTGGGCGCCGTGCTGCAAATCCGTGTCGCCGATCGCAGTGCCGTGATGCAGGTGCTGCGTGCCGCCGGGCTGGGGCAGGCGGCGCAGTTCATCGGCCATGTCAACACGGCGGACGAAGTGCGGCTCTGGCGCAATGCAAAGAAGATTTTCGCGGCGAAGCGCAGCACCTTGCAGCAGACCTGGAGCGAAGTCAGCTACCAGATTGCCAAACTGCGCGACGATCCGGCCTGCGCACAGGAAGAGTTTGATGCGCTGGCCGATGCCGACGATCCGGGGCTCTCTGTCCATCTGAGCTTCGATCCGGCGGCGTCCTGCACGCCCTTTGTGAGTACCGGCGCACGGCCGAAAATCGCGGTACTGCGTGAGCAGGGCATCAATGGCCAGGTCGAAATGGCGGCGGCTTTCGAGCAGGCCGGTTTCGCGCCATTCGATGTGCATATGTCGGATCTGCAGGCGGGGCGCGTCAGGCTGGCCGACTTCAAGGGCTTTGTCGCCTGCGGCGGGTTTTCCTATGGCGATGTCCTCGGCGCCGGGCAGGGCTGGGCCAAGTCGATCCTGTTCAACGATGCCTTGCGCGATGAATTCACCGCCTTCTTCGCCCGTACCGACAGTTTCGCGCTGGGTGTCTGCAATGGCTGCCAGATGATGGCCCATCTGGCGCCGATCATTCCCGGCGCCGATGCCTGGCCAAGCTTCCAGCGCAACCGCAGCGAGCAGTTCGAGGCGCGCCTGGTGCAGGTCGAGATACCCGAGTCGCCCTCGATTTTCCTTGCCGGCATGGCCGGGTCGCGGCTGCCGGTCGTGATCTCCCACGGCGAAGGGCGCGCGGTATTCGCTGCGGCTGCGAAAAAGTCGGCGCTGGCGCTACGCTACATCGATCATCATGGCAAGGTGGCCACCCGTTATCCGCAAAACCCGAACGGCTCGCCCGACGGCATTGCCGGCGTGACCACTGCCGATGGCCGATTCACGATCATGATGCCGCATCCGGAGCGCACCTTCCGCGTTGTGCAGATGTCATGGCATCCGCGCGATTGGGAGGCACGTTTTGGTGCACTCTCGCCCTGGGCGACCCTGTTCTACAACGCACGACGCTGGCTGGGATAGGCGCGGACGAATACAGGGTTTCCGGCAGTCTCTCCGTCAGGCTGTGGGGGCATCAGCCCCGGCGCGGCGTGCCTGACTGCTGCACCGGAGGGCACGGGATGTCACCGTAGGAGCAGAAGACGCAGCAATCCCCGGGCTGTGGGCGCAGTATGCGGTGGCAACCCGGGCATTCGTAAAAATACTGGCAGGCATCGATTGGCATGGTTTCCTTCTGCTGATGTCCGCAGGCGGGGCAGGTCAGCGTCGATTCGCTCAGTATCGCCGTCATTTTCATCTCCGTTGCGATGAGGAATAACGGCCAGATTACCGCCGCCGATAAAAAAGGGAGCCGCGGCTCCCTTTTTTTATCGGGTGATGCGTGCTTATTCGACCTTGGCCTTGGCGCGGAGGTCTTCGACATGCTTTTGCACCAGACGCTGCTGGAGTTGCTGGGCGATCTGGCCCTTGGCTTCGTCAAAGCTCGGCAGTTTCAGTTCGCGTGTGTCGTCGAGCTGGATTACATGCCAGCCAAAGTCGCTCTTGACCGGGACGGTGGTGTATTTACCCTTTTCCAGTTTCACCATCGCATCCGAGAATGGCTTGACGAAGGAAGCCGGGGTAGCCCAACCCAGGTCGCCACCGCGCTCTTTGGAACCGGGGTCTTTGGATTGTTTCGCCAGATCCTCGAATTTTTCACCCTTGCCCAGCTTTTCGACGATGGCGCGGGCTTCGTCTGCGGTTTCGACCAGGATATGGCGTGCCTTGTATTCCTTGCTGCCCAGTTTGGCCTTGAGTGCTTCATATTCGGCCTTGATCTGGTCGTCGCTGATGGGATGGCTCTGCACGTAGTTCTTCAGGTAGGCGCCGATCAGCACACCCTGGCGCGAGAGTTCAATCTGTGCTTGCACGTCGGGGTTCTTGTCGAGGCCTTTTTTGATGGCTTCCTGGGTCAGGATTTCACGCCGCACCAGTTCTTCCTTGACCGCGCTGCGCAGTTCCGGCGAGTCGGGCTGGCCTTGGGAAGTCTGGCCGGCAATCAGTGTGTCGGCACGATTCTTCGGAATGGCCTTGCCATTGACGGTGACAAAAACGGTAGCTGCGTCGCCGCTGTTTTTCTTTGCGGCAAGAGCCGGAGTAGCGGTCAGTGAGGCGGCAAAAGCGAGCAGAAGGGCATGGCGGAGCGTGCGGTTCATTATTTGGCTTCCTGGATTAAATGGAGGAGGTGGGTTCGTCAGGGGTTTTTGCGGTAATGCTCAGGGCATGAATTTCCCGCTTCATCAGCGGGGCCAGCGCATCATACACCAAGCGGTGTCTTTCCATTGTCCTGCAACCGGCAAAGCGGGGCGAGGTTATGGCGAGCCGGAAATGGCCACCACCACTGGCGGCGCCGGCGTGGCCGGCGTGCAGCGCCGAGTCGTCAATGATCTCAATCGCGACAGGGTCGAGCGCGGCGAGTCGTTCGCGCATGGCGGCGATGACGTTCATGTGACAGGCAGTGTCTGCCGGAACGGGCGCACGGTGACCCGGGCATAAACGCCCGCACTGACGAAGGGGTCGGCCTCGGCCCAGGCCTGCGCGCTTTCCAGCGAGTCGAATTCGGCTACGATCAGGCTGCCGGAAAAGCCGGCGGGGCCGGGGTCGGGACTGTCGATGGCCGGGAAGGGGCCAGCCAGGACGAGACGCCCGGCGGCCTGCATTGCAGTCAGGCGTGCCAGATGCACCGGGCGCGTGGCTAGGCGACGCTCAAGGCTGTTTGGCGCATCTTCGGCAATGATGGCATAGAGCATTACTTTTTTTCCTCCGGCATGTATTTGGCCAGTACTGCACCCTGGATGATGATGAACACGATCATCAGGCCCATGAAGCCGAAGAGCTTGAAATTGACCCAGGCGGCGGTGCTGAAATTGAAGGCCACATACAGGTTGACGCAACCCATGACGGCGAAGAAGCCGGCCCAGGCCAGGTTGAGCTTGCCCCACAAAGGCTCGGGCAGGTTCATCTGCTGCTGTTCCAGCATGGCGCGGATCAGGTTGCGCTTGAAGAACTGTGCCGACCCCAGCAGGGAAACGGAAAACAGCCAGTAGAGGATGGTCGGCTTCCACTTGATGAAGGTCTCGTCATGCAGGATCAGCGTCGCCCCGCCGAAGACGACAACCAGCCCCAGGCTGACCCAGAGCATGGTGTCCACCTTGCCGTGGCGATGCCAGACCCAGGCAATCTGTGCTGCCGTCGCCGCGATGACAACGCCGGTGGCGATGTAGATATCGAACAGCTTGAAGGCGGCAAAAAAGAGGATGACCGGAAGCAGGTCGAAGAGAAATTTCATGGGTAGAAGGTGGAATTACTTCTTTTCGAGATCGATGGAAGCCGAGTTTATACAATAGCGCAGGCCGCCCGGGGCGGGGCCATCGGGAAAAACATGGCCCAGATGACAGCCGCAGCGGTGACAGGCGACCTCAGTGCGGCGCATGCCGTAGCGGGTGTCTTCGTGTTCGGCAATGGCGCTATCGGCAAGCGGAGCGGTGAAGCTGGGCCAGCCGCAGCCGGCGTCGAATTTTGCCTGCGCATCGAACAGAGGCTCGCCGCAGCCTATGCAGCGATAGATACCTTCATCGCGGGTATTCCAGTATCTGCCGCTGAACGCCGGTTCGGTGCCCTTTTCGCGGGCGATCCGATACTGCTCCGGCGTGAGTTGGGCACGCCATTCAGCTTCGCTCTTGATGATCGTTGGCTTATCGCTCATGGGCGCTGACTATAATCGACCTGAAGCTGCATGAGAAGCGGGTTTACGGCAAAAGTTCAGGGTGATGCGATGCGTGTGACGGTATTGGGGGCGGGTGTGGTCGGCGTGACCAGCGCCTGGTATCTGGCGACGGAGGGGCACGAGGTGACCGTGATCGAGCGGCAGCCTGGACCGGCGCTGGAGACGAGCTTTGCCAATGGCGGTCAGATTTCGGTCAGTCACGCCGAGCCGTGGGCCAATCCGGCGGCTTTGCTGCGTATCCTGAAATGGATGGGACGAGAGGATGCACCGCTGTTGTGGCGCTTGCGCGCCGATGCAGCGCAATGGGCCTGGGGGCTGCGTTTCCTGCGCGAGTGCAGCGCCGCACGGACGCGGGCCAATATCGGCGCCATCGTGCGCTTGGGCCTGGCCAGCCGCGCCGCCTTGCGCGCCTTGCGGGAGGACCTGGCGCTGGAGTACGACCAACTCGAGCGCGGCATCCTGCATTTTTATACCGACCGGCGCGAGTTCGAACATGCGCTGCAGCAAGCGGCCCTGATGCGCGAATTCGGGTGCGAACGCGTACCGCAGACCGAGGCGGAATGCATGGCCATCGAGCCGGCGCTGGAAGCGGCTACCCTGCCCATAGTCGGCGGTACCTATACGGCGGCGGATGAATCGGGCGATGCCTGCCGATTTACCGGGGTTTTGGCGCAGCGCGCGACAGCACGCGGCGTCCGTTTCCGGTATGGCGAGCAGGTGACTGGGCTGGAGCGTGAAGACGGACGTCTGGTCGCTGTGTGCCTGGCTTCGGGCGAGAAGGTGCGTGCCGATGCCACGGTACTGGCGTTGGGCAGTTATTCGCCCTTGCTGCTGCGCCCATTGGGTGTGCGACTGCCGGTTTATCCGGCCAAGGGCTACTCGGCAACCCTGGTCTTGCCGGATGGCCATGCGCGCGTGGCGGCGCCGACCGTAAGCCTGACCGACGATGGGGCGAAAATTGTTTTTTCGCGGCTTGGGCAGCGCTTGCGCGTGGCGGGCACGGCGGAGTTCACGGGCTACGATCTGTCGCCCAATCCGGCCCGTTGTGCGGCGCTGGTGCGGCGCACGCGCGAGCTGTTTCCGGCGCTGGCGAACGTGGAACAGATTGAGTTCTGGGCGGGTTTGCGTCCGGCCACGCCGGGCAATGTGCCTTTGATCGGCGAGTTGCGGGCGGCTGGTCTCGCTGGATTGTGGCTGAATACCGGCCATGGCACCCTGGGCTGGACGCTGGCCTGCGGTTCGGCGCGCTTGCTCGCAGACAGGATGGCCGGGCGCGCCTCAGAACTCGACCCGGCGCCGTACCAGTTTTGCTGATCCCGGTTGCTGCGGGCGGCGCCACGCCGTATCACCAGCGCCGATTTCCCCGCTGATTTACAAGGTGCACGCTGCGCCGGAAGCGGCGGGCGATGCGCTGTCATGCATATTCGTCCGGGCTTGGGTCGAGCGAACGTTCGATGGCGAAAATTTGATCTTTCACCAGCAGCTTGCGTTTCTTCAAGCGCCGCAACTGGAGTTCGTCGTCAGATGGGTTGGCAGCCAGGCGGCTGATGGTTTCATCGAGTTGGCGATGTTCGTTGCGCAACTCAAGCAGACGCGCTTGCACAGTGCCGGGATTATTGGCTGCCTCCATGGATTCCACGCGATCAGGATAGATACAGCATCAGTACGGGGTAGTTTGGCGGCGGTTTCTCAACTGGCAATGTACTGTTCCAGTTGCCGGATCAGGAAAGCCTGCTCGGCAATGGTTTCCTTGACCAGGTCACCAATGGAAATTATGCCGACCAGCTTGTTCTCGCCATCAACCACAGGCAGGTGCCGGATGTGTTTTTCAGTCATCATGGTCATGGCTTCAGTTATTGTTTGTTCCAGTCTGGCGCAAAGCACTTTCTCGGTCATGATTTCACGGATCAGCGTCTCTTTTGACGACCTGTCATGCAGGATGACCTTGCGTGCGTAATCGCGCTCGCTGAATATCCCTTCCAGATGGTCGTCCGTCATGACCAGGACAGCGCCAATGTTATGCTCCGCCATCAGTTTCAGGGCAACGTATACCGAGTCGTCGGGAGAAACGGCCAGCGGTTGGCGCGGATGCGACCCGAGTAATTGTTTCAGGGTTTTCATTGCCTTTCTCCTTGTTGGTGTTACGCGGGTACAACCCGATTCTTGCCGGCACGTTTGGCCCGGTACATTGCCACATCGGCACGCTTCAGTGCCTCATGAGGGTCTTCCCCATCCTTCGTTTCGGCTACCCCGCAACTGAAGGTGATGAGGATCTTGTCATTCTTGTGCATGAAAAACTTTCGCGTGAGTTCACGTTGAACGCGCGTCATGGCGGTAATGGCATCATCAATGGGGGTATTGGGCAGCAACACGACAAACTCTTCGCCGCCATAGCGGGATACCGTATCCTGGGGACGGATCGTTTCCTGAAAGACCTTTACCAGATGCACCAAGGCGGCATCGCCTGCTGAATGGCCGCGGGCATCGTTGATCTTCTTGAAGTTGTCGATATCGAGAAGCGCGAGGCTCAATGTGCCACCGTGACGCTGCAGGCGACCAACTTCCTTTTCCAATGCTTCATCCATGCCTTTGCGATTGAGCGCGCCGGTCAATGGATCGTGCCGCATCAATTCACTGGTCGTAGAGAGTTCATTTTGCAAGCGCGATACTTCCTGTTCCGCTTCATTCACCCGGCTGCGCATGGCGCTCAACTCATCGCGTGAGCGCGCTGCGTTGAGTTGCACGACGCGAGTTTCCCGCATCACCTCGTCCAGCACGTCAGTGAGCTCGGATATATCGCCGGCTTGGCTGATTTTCTCGGAGTAGTTTTCGATCTTGCTGTGATATTCACTGGTTGTTTCTGAAAAATCAGCCAGACGGTCCACGAAGGTTGCCAGCATCAGCTTGAGCCGGTCTTTCGCTTCATTCAAATTCTTCTTGAGCGAGCTTTGCTTGACGATGACATCCTTCATCCGGCGCTCGACATCATCCAGACGACGCAAGTCAAGGGGAGGGCTGGCCAGGTCACGTACCGTTTTGATCTGGCCAGCCAGCCATTGGTCATCGACGACCAGCTCACTGATGTTTTCCATGATGAGCTGCAGCAGATGCAGCAATGCCGTATTCAGCTCGGCTTGGTCCTCGGCGATGAATTGAGCGCGATAACATAATTTTTTCAGCCGCTCGATGAGCCCGGTCAATTCCTCGGCACTTTTCGCAGCGCGCACGGAAACAGAAATTTCACCCGTTTCGCGAGCGAGTTCAGGGTTGTCGCGCAACACCAGTGCAAGTGTGTTGTCGAGCAGGTAGGCAATCAATTCCTGCAGTCCTTCGGCGCTACCGTGCCAGGCTGGATTCGCGGGGAGATTTTTGGCGTTCGCTGCGGGTTCCGGAGGCGCTGTTACGGGCTCTGGAGGCGGGGTAGATGCTACAAGTTCCTTGCTGTTCCCTGGACTATTTTTCGACCAAGAGCGAAGGATGGATTGCAAACGTGAAAAGAGCCGTTCAGGCGTGCTGGAGGAGGCCAAGACCTGGTCCAGCGACTCTTTTTTCTGGGCAAGGGTGATCCCTGTGTGATATGTATCGAGCTGTTGCAGCAAATGGCCAACCAGTCCGGGCCAGTCCATTGTTTCGGCGTCGGATTTGCTAAGAAAATCGGTCAATGCGGCCCGCACGGCAGCCCAGCTGCCATTGGCGATGGCGATCTCGAATTGACGGGCAAACCGGATATGCTCTTGAGTGGTGCGAGGCAATGCAGCATGCAGCAGCTTGAGCTCTCGCGCAGGAAAGGGATCAGCCTCCTGAGCACCTGAAATTTCCAGGTAGAGGGTGCGATAGTTGTCCGGGGTCGGGAGCTTCTTGCTCAGCGCCAGGCGCCGTAGCGTTTCGCGGGCGATTTCTGAAGGCTGGGTGAATTCATCCATGGTTCAATCGACCAGTCCGTTTTCCAGGCCGTAGCGAATCAGATCCGCTGTGCTTTTCAGGGTCATTTTCTCAAGCAGCCGGGCGCGGTAGGTGCTGACCGTGGCTACCCCAAGGTTGAGTTTTTCGGCGATCTGGGTGAGTGTATTGCCGGCGGCAATCATTATCAGCACCTGATACTCGCGGTCGGTAATGCGCTCATGGGGACGCTTTTCGCTGTCGTCGGAAAGCGCCTCGACCAGTTGTTGAGCTACAGCAGGACTGAGGTATTTTTTGCCACCGGCAACTTGCCGAATGGCTGTGACTAGTTGTTCCGGCGCGCTTTGTTTTGTCAGATAACCCGAAGCGCCGGCTTTCAATGCACGGACTGCGTATTGTTCTTCGGGGTGCATGCTGAGTATCAGCACCGGCAGGCGCGGAAATTCTTTTTTAAGTTGCTTTAGCGTGTCGATGCCGTTGCGATTGGGCATCGAGACATCAAGCAGAAAGACATCCCACGTTTGCTGGCGCGCCAGTTGCAGCGCTTCAGTACCGTCATCTGCTTCACCTGTGACAATCAGGTCATCGGTCTCGGACAGTATCTGTCTGAGACCCTGGCGCACAATGGCGTGGTCATCGGCAATGAGGACGTGAATCTTGTCAGTCATGATCAAAACAGGTCGTGTTGTACTTTTTCTTCATCCGGCGGTGCGGCGCCAATTCGTTCCGGCACGCGCAGGGTGATGTGGGTACCGCCATGCTCTGCCGGAACAATCAAAAAGCTGCCCGAAAGACTCAGTATGCGTTCACGAATACCGCGCAAGCCAAAGGACTTTGGTTTTTGCATGTCGGTCTCCAGAATGCCGCAGCCATTGTCCTGGATTTCCAGCACAATGTTACCGCGTTCGCGTCGCAGACGCATGAAAACGAGCGAGGCATGGGCGTGTTTGGCGATATTGGTCAGCGCTTCCTGGGCGATACGGAAGAGGGCGAGCGAGGTATCGGCATCCGGCTCGAAGGCTTCCTCGTCGCACTGCACGCGGCATGGAATGCCAAAGCGCTGGGTGAAGTCCTCGGCCTGGCATTCAATCGCCGCTGTCAGGCCGAATTCCTTGAGAATTCCCGGGCGTAGCTCGCGAGCTACGCGGCTGGCCGTATCCATGGCCTGATCGAGCAAACCTTCAATCGAGTACGCTTTATCACGGAGATTTTCTGCCGTATCGGGCAATTTGCTGGCCAGCAAGGCCACTTCAATTTTCAGGCGGACCAGAATCGAGCCCAGTTCGTCATGAATATCGCGTGAGATACGCTCGCGTTCTTCTTCCTTGACGGCTTCAAGGTGCGAGGAAAGCTCCGCCAGTTGCTGGCGCGAACTACGCAGCTCGGATTCATTTTCCTTGCTGTCACTGATGTTGGTGGCAATACCATGCCATTCGATGATGCCCGGTTCGAAACGATGAGGGGTTGAACGCAGGTTAATCCACTTGTGACGCGTGCGTCCGCGCGTGCGTCCCTCCCAGTTGAGCAGGGCTCCGTTCGCTGCTGAGCTCAGCAAGGCCTGCTCAAGATTTTGCCGCTCCTCCGCGCCAAAGGCATCAAACAGTCGGCTGGCATGGACGAGCAGTTCCTGTTGCTTGAAACCAAAGAGTTTTTGGCAGCCTTCGCTAACATAGAGGAATTTGTAGGTACCGTCGGCGTCACGCCGCAGCTGAAACAGCATGCCAGGAAGATTGGAGGCCAGAGCGCGAAAACGCGCCTCACTGGCGTTCAGCATATCGAGCGCGGCACGATGATCCGCACGATGACGTGCTTCGCGGATTTCTCGTTCTACTGCCGGAACCAGGTATTCGAGCCGGTTGGCATCGATAACATCGCGGGCCCCGGTTTCCATTGCCTGCTGCGTGCCGTGCCCATCGGTTGGGCCGGCGACGAAGATCAAGGGCAGGTCAAAGCCAAGCTCGCTGATCTGTTTTACCGCCGCCTGTACAGGAAGTGTGGTGATGCCGGGGATGTAGAGCACTGCATCCCATGATTGCTCATGTAGTGCAGCACGCAGATCACCCGGTGTGCCGACGTGCAAAAACTTGGCTGTTTTACCGGCTGCAGCAAAAGCGGGTTGCACGTACCCAAGCATTTCCTCTGCTGGTGCAATGACCAGGATAAACGATGACGGTGCAGGGTTTTGAAGAGGGAAGTTCACAGCCGCCAAAAAATGAGAGAACAGACGCCAAGTTTAGAACGATTCTATTTTTTGGGCAGGTTATAATTCACTTCGCGCCGGCATAGCTCAGCTTGGTAGAGCAACCGCCTTGTAAGCGGTAGGTCGCCTGTTCGATTCAGGCTGTCGGCACCATGAATTCGAGCAAAAAAACACATAGTTTCAAAGTCCCTTTCAAGGTTTTGGATTTCACGCACGCCAAAACTCCTTCGCGTCCGGCGAATGGACTTTCGTGTTCGGCATTCCCTAGTGTTATCAACGTCCAATCACGCGGAGTTGGTTGGTAATATGCCTATTATTCCTTGTATGCAAGACATATTCCCCTGTTACCTTTGAAGGGTGTGCAGGCGCTCCCATGAGGATGGGGATAAACTCAAGTCTTGCGTTAAGAGTTCATGTTATGCTTATGCCCTGTAATGAATTAAGTGGTTGTCTGGTTTTAAAAAGCCTGGATATCCGGGGCGCGTCAAAGTGATCCAATATTTGTTTGTAATATAGCGATGAGCATTGGAATCTTTATCGCAGTTCCATACCTGAGCATGGTGGCTTGATTTTTTGAGAGGGTAGATGATGCAGAAAAATATTAGGAGTGTTTGCGGGCGGACGGGGTGGGTGGTCCGCTGTTTTTTCATTTCAATCGCTGCCTTGCTGATGGTTGGTTGCGCGTCAACAAAAATGACGCCTGCACCGCAGACCGCGGCTACAAGCGACTACAACTACCATATTGGTCCGGGTGATACCGTTAATATTGTGGTCTGGAGGAATCCGGAATTGTCGATGTCTGTCCCCGTCCGTCCGGATGGCAAGCTTGCTTCCCCCCTGATTGAGGATCTTCCTGCGCTAGGAAAAGACCCAACCACGCTGGCCCGTGATATCGAGAAAGCTCTGGCCAAATTCATTCGTGACCCGGTGGTTACTGTAATCGTTACCCAGTTTGTGGGGCCGTACAGCGAACAGATACGCGTGGTCGGCGAAGCAACCAAGCCGCAGGTGTTGCCATACAAGCAAAAAATGACCTTGCTCGATGTCATGATTGCTGTCGGTGGAGTGACGGATTTTGCGGACGGCAACGGTGCAACCATCCTGCGTGCGGCTGACGATAACAAGCAATACAGTGTGCGTCTCAAGGACCTTGTTAAACGAGGTGACGTTTCTGCCAATGTCGAGATGAAGCCGGGCGATGTCTTGATTATTCCGCGCAGCTGGTTTTGACAGAGCGTAGAGGGTTTCGTCAATGGATGAGGTAGTTCGGCATATTCGCCTTGTGCTGCGTGGCATGTGGTCGCATCGCTGGCTCGGCGTCACGGTTGCATGGGTTGTGGGCGCTGTTGCCGGAGTCGCGATTTTTGTTACCCCGGACAAATATGAGGCTTCGGCGCGCATATATGTCGATACCGACTCTGTTCTCAGACCGCTTATGTCCGGTCTTGTCATCCAGGGGAATACTGAGCAAAAAATATCCATACTGAGTCGGACCCTGATCAGCCGCCCGAACGTTGAAAAGCTGGTTCGGATGGCTGATCTGGATCTGGGTGTCAAGTCGGCAAAAGATAAGGAGTCGCTGATTGACAGCGTTATCGGGGCATTAAAGATCAGGAGCATCGGACGCGACAATCTTTATCTGATCGAGTATCGGGATACTGATCCTGAAACGGCTCGCAAGGTGGTTAGTGCGTTGACGACTATCTTTGTGGAGTCCGGGCTGGGCGGAAACCGGAGCGATTCCGATTCGGCGCGCAAGTTTATTGATGAGCAGATCAAGGTCTACCAGAAGAAGCTTGAAGATGCAGAAAATCTTTTGAAGAAATTCAAGCTCGATCATTTAGACGCGCAGCTCGATAGTGAGAAAGATGGTGGCGGGCGTCTGGCTGATTTGAGCAATCAGCTAAGCCAGGCCCGTCTGGAGCTGCGCGAGGCTGAAAATGCGCGATCTTCCTTGCGGCAGCAAATTCTTGGTACCGAGGGGGCGGCAGGCGGGGCGGGCATGATGTCCGTGCCCGAAATTGACAACCGTATCGATGCCATGAAGCAGAATCTGGATGCACTTCTGCAAAAGTTTACGGAAGACTACCCGGATGTTCGTGGTGCAAGGCGCGTCATCAAGGATCTGGAGGAGCAGAAGCAGCGTGAAATCGAATCTCGCCGAAAACTGGCGGCCAGCAACGCGTCATCTTTGGTTAATAGTGACTCGGTATCTCCCCAGCTCAAGGCCGCATTGGTGACTACAGAATCGCAAATAGCGTCACTCCGCGCCCGGGTGGCTGAGTATGAGTCCCGCTATGCCAGAGCAGTCAGCAACGTCAAACGGTTTCCCCAAGTGGAAGCCGAGTATGCCCAGTTGAATCGCGACTACGGCATCATCAAGAAAAACTATGATGACCTTGTGCAGCGTCGTGAGTCAGCTTCCATATCTGAAGGAATGTCATCGGTTTCCAGTGTCGCTGAATTTCGGTTGATCGACCCGCCCAGGGTTTCTCCCAAGCCTGTGGCGCCGGATCGTCTGGTTTTGCTTCCGATTGCTTTGCTTGCATCCCTCGTTGCGGGAGTGTTTGCGAGTTTCCTGGCGTATCAATTGCGACCGACATTCTCTGATGCGCGAACGCTGCGTGAGGTAACCGGTCTGCCATTGCTGGGTGCTGTATCGCGCCTGGTCACCTTGACGGACAAACTGGGTGAGCGCAAAGACCGAGTGAGATTTATCGGCGGTGTTGGCTCTCTTGCCGGGGTGTATATGCTTGCTATCCTGGCGGCGTTTATCATGATCTCGCGGGTGGCATGAATAAAATGGACATTATTGAAAAAGCCGCCAAACGTCTTGCCGAGCTCCGTCAGTCTGGAGTCGAGACGCCTCCCGCCCTGACGGAAGCTGCGCCTGCTGTTGCTGTACCGGAAAAACAGGCCGGACAGGGGGTGTCGTCTGGCGCAGCAGCGCATCAAGAATTGAACGATTCATCCAATGTGACCTCGCGCCAAGTAAATATCGACATGGTGACAGTGGCTAGCCGTGGAATAATTACACCCGAGACAGCACGTTCCCAACTTGGCGCCGAATTACGTGTTCTCAAGCGCCCTCTGTTGCGCAATGTGCTCGGCAAAGGTGCGGCACCCGTTAAAAATGCCAACCTGATCATGGTGACGAGCGCCGTCCCAAAAGAGGGAAAGACATACCTCGCAGCTAATCTGGCAATGAGCATTGCCATGGAGCTGGATCACACGGTGTTGCTTGTCGATGCCGATGTCGAACGCCCATCCTTGCCTGGAGTGCTGGGGTTCGGGCATGAAAAAGGCTTGCTTGACGTTTTGTTGGATAGCCGGCTTGATCTGGGCCAGGTTATTCTAAAAACGAATATTGAAAAATTGTCCATCGTGCCGGCAGGTACCCACCATTCACGTGCGACAGAATTGCTGGCCAGTGCGGCAATGAATAAATTGCTTGCCGAGATGGCGCTGCGTTATCCAGATCGAATCATTATTTTTGATTCGCCCCCGCTGCTGGTAACGACTGAAGCGCGTGCCTTGGCTGCCCATATGGGCCAGGTGATTGTTGTGGTCAAGGCAGATAGCACAAGCCACGCAGAAGTCAAACATGCTGTTGCGGCTCTCGAAGTCTGTCCGGTGAAGATGATGGTGCTGAACCAGGCGTCCGGTCATTTTGATGGACATGGATATGGTTACGGTTATGGATATGGCTATGGAGCAAAATCAAGCGGCCAGGCTCAAGATAATGGGTATCTTGAGTAAACTTCTACGTGATAATGCTAAATAAAAAATCTCCTGATTCAATCGACAGAGTTCGGAGCCCTGCACCCTGCTGCTTTGGCAGTTTTCTGCTTGCGGCCCTGGCGGCATATTCTTCGCTCGGTGGGGTGAGTGTTGCGCTGGCGCAAGTCGATTCAGCACCCTCCGCAGAGGCGTCAGTCGGCACTCTTTCTGCTGCTCCCGCATGGCGGATCGTACCTTCCATGGCCGCCGACCTGACTTACACCGATAACGTCGGCTTGGTGAGCACCGCTAAAAAAAGCGATCTGATCACTCGGCTTAGTCCAGGCATTGTCGTGGAAGGCCAGGGAGGACATGTGACTGGCATGCTGAATTTTCGCTGGTCGGAGTATGCATACGCCAATGACAGCAGGCGCAACAGTCAGCAACGCTCGCTTGCTGCAAATGCCACGGTGGAACTGGTAGATCAATGGCTATACCTTGACGGTCGCGGATCAATTTCGCAGCAACCGATATCGGCATTTGGTACGCAAGGCGTGAGCAATGAGTTGGTCAATGGGAATCGCACGGAAACCTCCACTTACCAGTTGTCTCCTTATATCAAGGGCAGGCTGGGAGGGGTGGCTGACTACATATTGCGCTATACCGGAACACGGACAAAGGCAGGCGCAGGAGAGCTTGCCGTTGGCTCGGGAACAACCTCTTCGGCATGGAGTGGACGCCTGGCAGGAGATACCGCGCTAAGCAGCCTGGGATGGTCAGTCGATCTGCAGCAACAGAAAATTGGACGCAGTACAGCGCGCGACACGCAGTCCAAACGTGCCATGGGCTCTCTTGAGTATCGGATTGATCCACAAGTGAAGCTGCGTGCCAGTCTCGGTCGAGAGTCGGACGATTACAGCAGTACGCAGAACCAGTCACGAACGGTGCATGGCTATGGTGTCGAGTGGGCGCCGACAGAGCGCACCAATGTGTCTTACGATAAACAGACGCGTTCCTTTGGGGATAGTTATAGCGCCAGCTTCCAGCACCGTACGGCGTTGACAGCCTGGAGGCTGTCGCAAAGCAAAAATGTGAGCACTCCCAGTGACCGGTTGCTGAATACTTCACTAGGCTCTGCTTTTGATCTGCTGAATCTGCAACTGACATCGAGCATTCCTGATCCGTTTTTACGTGCGCAAATAGTCAATCAGCAGCTTCAGCAACTGGGCATTCCGGCCAATGCGCAAGCATTTGGCACGATCATCACGTCGAGGGTTTATATATCCCGTCGCCAGGAAGCCTCGTTTATCCTCACCGGTGCGAGAAATGTCGTCACGCTTTCGGCGAACAGGAGTGATAACCAGGTACTCGGTACAGGCGGAAGCGTCGCAGACGATTTTTCGCTCAGTCCCAACATTCAACAATCAGGGTTCACAACGAGTTGGGCGCACAAACTTTCACCCGATACGGCGGTCACCCTGAATGGTCGCCAATCACGAAATAAAAGTTCGACCGCCAGTCTTGATACGAGAATAAAGTCTTTGTCATTGCTGCTGACAACCAAGCTGGGCCCCCAGACTTCGGCGACCATGGGCTTGCGCCAAACCCGCTCTGATTCCAATGGCCTTGCCAGCAGCTATGATGAGCAGGCAATAACAGGCTCACTCTTCGTTACTTTCTAGCTCGTTATGTATGAGGCCTACTACGGGCTCAAGGTTAGGCCCTTCCAGCTTAACCCCGACCCCTCGTTTTACTTTGACAGTACGCAACACAGACGTGCCCGGGCCTATCTGGAGTACGGCGTACATCAAAATGAAGGATTTATTGTCGTCACCGGAGAGATCGGCGCCGGCAAGACAACCATCGTGCGCGGCTTGCTGGATGTGCTGGATAAAGGAAAGGTTATTGCCGCACAGTTGGTCAGCACCCAGCTTGATGCCAACGATATTCTGCGCATGGTTGCTGCGGCCTTCGGTGTACGCAGCAAGAGTGAGGCGAAGGCCGATCTGCTGCTGTCGCTCGAGGCTTTCCTGGTTGATGTGGCGCGTCAGGGCAAGCGCTGCCTGTTGATTGTCGACGAAGCGCAAAATCTGACACCCAGTGCGGTTGAAGAGTTGCGCATGCTCTCGAACTTTCAGTTTGAGTCGCATGCGTTATTGCAAAGCTTCCTCGTTGGCCAACCGGAGTTCCGGGCGATTCTTCTCAGTCCCCAGATGGAGCAACTGCGCCAGCGAGTGATTGCCACCTGTCATATAGGGCCGCTGGGCGCCAATGAAACCCAGGAATACATCCAGCATCGCCTCAAATGCGCCGGCTCGACGGGTGTCCCGCAGTTTGAGGATGCCGCTTATGAGGCGATCCACCGTGCCAGTGCAGGCATTCCGCGCCGCATCAATTCCATTTGCGATCGGCTCCTCCTCGCCGGATTTCTCGCTGAAAAGAAGGTGATTGACAAAGGAGATGTGGATGAGATTGCGGGCGAAATAAACGATAGTGCGTACATAAACAGCGCGACAAATGCAGTCACTACGTCCACATTAAGCGGCCCCAATGTTTTTGCCGACGATTTTTCAACAATTGATTTTGCGGAACTGGCTATTGATGCCTCGGTCGCGGCTGAAACCGACCGCATGCTCAATGACATGAACAAGCGCCGTGTGGTTGATCGCCTGGTGCGAATAGAACGCAGCCTGTTGCGTCTTGAGCAAAGCAATTCATTGATCCTGCGTACGTTCCAGAAGCTGATCGAGAAGATCAGGCCAAGCGCTGACAAGGGCGCCGCAAAGCAATGATTACCAACGCGCTGACCATTGACGTTGAGGATTACTTCCAGGTCTCCGCGTTTGCTCCCCACATCAAGCGCACTGACTGGGATCAGTGCGAATGCCGTGTTGCCCGTAATATCGACCTCATTCTGGGCATGCTGGACGAGCAAGGTGTCCAGGCGACATTCTTTACCTTGGGATGGATTGCCGAACGTTACCCCGGGGTGGTTAAAGCCATCGTGGCCGGTGGCCATGAACTGGCCAGCCATGGCTATGGGCACCAGCGGGTAAGTGATCTGGATGCCGAGGATTTCCTGGCCGACGTGGTGCGCGCCAAAAGCATTCTGGAAAATATCAGCGGGACGCCGGTCATTGGTTACCGGGCGCCCAGCTTTTCCATTGGCGCGAGCAATCGCGACTGGGCGTTTGAGTGCCTGGCTCGTGCAGGCTATCGCTACAGTTCCAGCGTCTATCCAGTCAGGCACGATCACTATGGCATGCCGGATGCTCCGCGATTTGCACACGAGGTTTATCCATCGCTGATGGAAGTGCCCCCGACTACCGTGCGGGCGTTCGATCGCAACTGGCCGGCCAGTGGCGGTGGATACTTTCGCCTGATGCCCTATGCGCTATCGCGACGCCTGATTGCGCGCGTCAATGAAACAGACGGTCAGGCGGCCGTTTTTTATTTTCATCCATGGGAGCTGGACAAGGAGCAACCTCGTGTTCGAGGCATCAGCGCCAAAACCCGGTTTCGCCACTACGTCAATATTCATCGCATGGAAAGCCGGCTCAAATGCCTCCTGAAGGACTTTAAATGGGGTCGCATGGATCGGATATTTCTTTCTTCATGACGCAGGAGAAGTTTCCCCGCGCTGCTGCGCAGCCCGGCGAATTGCTTGTAAAGCCGCTCGATCGCAATGATGCCGCTGCAGTGGGGCGGTGGGAAGCCTATGTCGCAACAGCGCCCGAAGCGACATTTTTTCATCGCGCGGGTTGGCAAAACATTCTGCACACTGTGTTTGGCCACCGGACGTTCTTTCTCTACGCAGAACGAGGCGGCATCATCGAAGGGGTGCTGCCGCTGGCCCAGATCAAAAGCCGGTTGTTCGGCAATTCGCTGGCGGCGTTGCCCTTTGCCGTGTATGGCGGGGTTGTCGCCGACACCACCGAAGCTGCCACGGCTCTCGAGGAAGAAGCCGAGCGATTGGCGCTGGAACTTGGCGCTGCGCATCTTGAATACCGCAACAGGGCGCCACGGCACCCCGAATGGCCGACGCAGGATCTGTACGTCACCTTCCGCAAGGAAATCGCGGCTGACGAAGAAACCAACATGCTGGCGATTCCGCGCAAGCAGCGGGCAATGGTGCGCAAGGGCATCAACCATCGGTTGCGTGCCGAATTTGATACATCGGCCGACCGTTTTTTTGCCTTGTTTGCCGATAACGTTCATCGCCATGGTACGCCTGCGATGCCAAAACGCTATTTCGCGGCCCTGCTGCACGAATTCGGCAAGGACTGCGAAATCCTCACCGTGACTGCCCCGGATGGCACACCGCTGAGCAGTGTTTTGAGTTTCTATTTTCGCGATGAAATCCTGCCGTATTACGCCGGCGATGCCGAGCAGGCGCGCAACTTTTACGCCAATGATTTCAAATACTGGGCGTTGATGTGCCATGCGGCGCAGCGTGGCATCAAGATATTCGATTACGGCCGCAGCAAAGTGGGAACGGGGCCGTATGCGTTCAAGAAAAACTGGGGCTTTGAACCACAACCCCTGCACTATGAATATCGCCTCTACAAGCGCGATGGCATTCCGCAAAATAACCCGAACAATCCGAAATACAAGCTGATGATCGAGGCCTGGCGGCGCATGCCCCTGTCGCTGGCCAATTTCCTCGGCCCCTTCATCGTGCGCAACCTGGGGTAATGCGGACATGGCCAAGCTGCTCTATCTGGTACATCGCTTGCCGTACCCGCCCAACAAAGGCGACAAGGTTCGCTCCTGCAACCTGCTGAAGCACCTGGCGCAAAACCACCAGATCTATCTCGGCAGTTTTATAGATGATCCCGCCGACGCTGCCTACCTCGATACCGTGCGCGCCCTGTGCGCCGACATGCATGTTGCCCGCCTCCATCCCCGGTCAGCCAGGCTGCGCAGCCTGTCGGGCTTGCTCAATGGCGAGGCGCTCTCGCTGCCGTACTATCGGGACCGGGGCCTGCGTGACTGGGTTGCAGCGACCCGCGCGCGCGAGTCGATCGACGGCGCCGTGATCTTTTCATCCGTGATGGCGGACTACATTCCCGACATGGAGCGGCTGCCGACGCTGGTCGATTTCGTGGATATGGATTCGGCGAAGTGGACCCAATACGCCGCCACGCACCGCTGGCCCCTGTCCTGGGTTTACCGGCGCGAAGGCAGGCGCCTGCTCGATTTTGAACGCGCTGTGGCGCTGCGCGCCCGCCGTTCCTTCTTTGTGACCGAAGCCGAGATGACGCTTTTCGAGCAGGCTGCTCCTGAATCCGTCGGCCATGTCGAGGCCATGTGCAACGGGGTGGATGCCGATTTCTTCTCGCCTGACCATCTACTCGCTTCGCCTTATCCGGCGGACGAAACGCCCATCGTCTTTACCGGCGCGATGGATTACTGGCCGAATGTCGATGCCGCCGTCTGGTTTGCCGAAACAGTGCTGCCCGCACTGCGCAAGCGTCATCCCGCGCTGCGCTTTTACGTGGTGGGGCGCAGCCCGGATGCCGCTGTGCTGGCCCTGGCGGCAAACCCCGGCGCAGGCATCGTGGTCACCGGCACGGTCGATGATGTGCGGCCTTATATCGCCCATGCCGCAGTGATTGTGGCGCCACTGCGTATCGCGCGGGGCATCCAGAACAAGGTGCTGGAAGCCATGGCCATGGCTAAGGCAGTCGTGGCATCAACCACCTGCGCCGAACCGATCGATGTCGAACCGGGCGTCGAGCTCTTGTGTGCCGCAACGGCCGAAGAATATGCTGCGCACATCGACGCATTGCTGGCGGAACCCGCACGGGCGCAACGCATGGGCGCAGCCGCGCGCCAGCGCGTGGTGAATCGTTACAGCTGGCATGCCCATTTGTCGCAGATCGACCGCTATATCGAGGACTTTGCCCCATGAACACCGTCTCACCAGCGCCGACTTTTTCCTGGCGACCTGCCGTGCTCGCGATTAGTGCGGTTGTCCTCGGCATGATCTTCATCTACCGGGATACTGCGCTCGGCATGGTATCGATCTGGTGGCGTTCGGCAACATTTACCCATGCCTTTCTGGTTGCCCCCATCAGCCTCTGGCTGATCTGGGAAAAGCGCAAAGTGCTCGCACATTTCCAGCCGCAGCCAGCGCACTGGGTGGCCCTGCCGATGCTGGCCCTGGCCTTTATCTGGCTGCTGGGCGAGCTCTCCGCCGTCAATGCCGTGACGCAATTGGCGTTCGTTGCGATGCTGATTCTCGTCGTGCCGCTGGTCATTGGCCTTCCTGCCGCGCGGCAGATCACTTTCCCGTTATGCTTTTTGTTTTTTGCCGTACCGATCGGCGAATTTGTCATGCCCAAGTTCATGGAATGGACAGCCACCATGACGGTACTTGGTCTGCGCGCATCCGGCATTCCGGTCTATCAGGAGGGGTTGCAGTTTGTGATTCCCTCCGGCCGCTGGTCGGTGGTGGAAGCATGCAGCGGGGTGCGTTATCTGATCGCGTCGCTGACCGTGGGCACGATCTTCGCCTATCTCAACTATCGCTCGCTCAAGCGACGCCTGATTTTCGTCGTCGTGTCCCTGGTGGTGCCGATCATCGCCAACTGGATTCGCGCCTACATCATTGTCATGCTCGGCCATTTGTCGGGCAACGAACTGGCTGCCGGCGCCGATCATCTGATCTACGGCTGGGTTTTCTTTGGCATCGTCATTTTGATCATGTTTGCCATTGGCATGCATTGGCGCGAAGATGACGATGCAGCATCGATCGCAGAAGTGAATGCGGCAGCGGCCGCCGCCAACGCAAAAAGCCATGGTGCTGCGCAAGGTTTTGTCAGCGCCACGCTGCTTGCATTCGGCGTTGCGCTGTTACCGCTGGGCGCGCTCAAGGTGCTCGATGCGCAAAGCGGCGGGGCGGCGCCGATCCTTTCAGCACAAGCCCTGGCGACCGGCGGCTGGACCCGGGATGGACAAGCGCTCAGCACCTGGCAGCCCGCATTTGCCAATCCCTCGGTCACTGAAATCGCGTCTTTCAGCCAGGGCGCGCAACGTGTCGGCATTCATATCGCCTATTACCAGCACCAGGGTTATGACCGCAAGCTCATCAGTTCAGAGAACGTGCTGGTGAAAAGTGGTGATGAAAACTGGTTCCAGGTCGAACGCGGTACGCATCTGACCACGCTGGCCGGGCAACCCCTGCGGGTGCAAAGCGCCCAGTTGAAACAGCAGGGCGCGCTTACTGCCGAGCCTATGCGGCTGCGCGTCTGGCAGTGGTACTGGATTGACGGCCACCTCACCAGCAGTGATGCGCTGGGCAAACTTTGGCTGGCCTGGTCGCGGCTGCGGGGGCATGGCGATGATGCGGCCGCTGTGTTTGTCTATGCGCAAGAGGGTGCGCCCGGAGCAGCCGAAGCCGCCATGGAAAAGTTTATCGCCGACACGGGCGGCGCATTGGGCGCTTTGCTGGAGCAGGCACGGCGTGCGCGCTGATTACCTTAATTCATGAAGATTCTTTATCACCATCGCACGGCATCCAAGGATGGACAGGCTGTTCACATTGAAGAAATGATCGCGGCGCTGCGCGCGCAGGGACATGAAGTTCGGGTAGTCGCCCCGGCGGTGAGCGCTGACGGCCAGATGGGAGCGAACGTCGGCTGGGTGCACCGCTTGCGCAGCGCATTGCCGAAAGCGCTTTATGAACTGCTCGAACTGACGTACAGCCTCGTCGCGTATCGTCGGCTGGCGCAGGCCGCGCGAGAGTTTCAGCCCGATGTGCTGTACGAGCGCTACAACCTTTTTCTGCTCGCCGGCGTGATGCTAAAACGCCGGTTTGGCATTCCGCTGCTGCTCGAAGTCAACGCTCCGCTGGTATTCGAGCGCTGCCAGCACAGCGGCGGCCTGGCGCTGCCGTGGCTAGCCCGCTGGGCCGAGGGTTTGGCCTGGCGCAGCGCGGATTATGTGTTGCCCGTCACGCGCGTGCTTGCCGCTCATGTCACCGCGTATGGGGTGCCGGATGTGCGCATCCGGGTGATTCCCAATGGCATCAATCGTGCCCATTTCGCCGTCGCACCAGCGCCGACTTTTGCCAAGGCGCAGCGCGGTCTTGGCGGGAAGCTGGTATTGGGCTTTACCGGGTTTGTGCGCGAATGGCATGGCGTTGACCGGGTCATTCGCTGGATGGCGACGCCTGCCGCACCCGGCAATGTGCATCTGGTCATTGTCGGTGATGGCCCCGTGCGCGGCGAGCTTGAAGCGCTCGCGCAACAGATGGGCTTGCAGGATCGCGTCACCTTCACCGGTGTCATTCATCGCGACCAGGTGCCGGATTGGGTTGCCGCCTTTGACATCGCCCTGCAACCGGCCGTGGTGCCGTATGCCTCACCCTTGAAGCTGATGGAATACCTGGTGCTCGGCAAGGCAATCATTGCCCCGCGCACCCCCAATTTGTGTGAGGTGCTGAGCGATGGCGAAAATTCGCTCCTGTTCGATGCCGATGCATCCGACGCCTTCGAGCACGCCCTGAGCCAGCTTTGCGCGGATGATGTCCTGCGCGAAAAACTGGGTGTCGGCGCCCACGCCACCATCGACCGGCTGGACCTGACCTGGGATGGCAATGCCCGCCGTGTGGCCGGACTCGCTGCCAGTCTGGCCGACGCCGCCCGACAGCAGCGGAGCGCCTGAGTTGGCTGCGGCAACGCCCTGTCATGTCGTGCATCTGGTGTATCGCTTCGCTACCGGCGGGCTGGAGAACGTCATCGTGCAACTCATCAACGGCTTGCCCCCGGCAGAGTTCCGGCATACGGTGGTGGCCATCAGCGAGGCCGACGCCACCTTCGCCGCCCGCATCACGCGGCCAGAGGTCGAGGTGCTTGCCCTGCATAAACCCCCCGGCCAGCCTTTCAGGCTGTATCCGCAGGTTTTTCGGCTGTTGCGCAGGCTCAAGCCCGATGTGCTGCACAGTTGCAATCTGGCCGCGCTGGAGTTTGCGCCGATGGCGGCGCTGGCTGGCGTGCCGCTGCGCGTGCATGCCGAGCATGGCTGGGATGTGGGCGAACTGGAAGGCAAAAACCCGCGTTACCGTTTTTTGCGCCGGTTGTATAAACCCTTTGTGCATGAATTCATCGCCGTGGCCGAGCCGCAGCACGACTATTTACGCAACCAGATCGGCGTGCCTGCCGCGCATCTGCATTCCATCCCGAATGGCGTCGATACCGACCGCTTTCGCCCGCGTTGCGATATGGACGGGTTGCCGCCCGGCTTCCCGTTTCGGCGCGGGGAACATTGGGTGATCGGCACCATCGGCCGTCTGGCACCCGTTAAAAATCCGCTCCTGCTGGTGGATGCTTTTGTGCAGTTGGTACAGTCGCGTGCGCCGGGAACGGACTCGATGCGGCTGGTCATGGCGGGCGAAGGCCCCTTGCATGAACAGATAACACAACGCATTGCCGTCGCAGGCATCGCTGGTCGGGTCTGGCTGGCCGGTGTGCGCGCGGATGTTCCCGAACTGCTGCGCGCGATGGATTGCTTCGTGTTGCCATCGCTGTCAGAAGCCACCTCATGCACCTTGCAGGAAGCCATGGCCACCGCGCTACCGATCATCGCCACGCACGTGGGCGGCAACGCCGCGCTGCTGGAAGACGGCCGCTGTGGCCGCCTGGTGCCTTCGGAAGACGCGTCAGCGCTGGCGGCCGAGCTGCTGAAACAGCACGGCTCGGGAGCAGAAAGCGAATGTTTGGCTGCCAGGGAATCCATCATCCGGCGCTATGGTCTGCCGGCCGTACTGGCACGTTATGGCGCCTTGTTTGGCCGTGCAACGCAGCGCCAGCCGCAACGTGTCAATTCTGCTTGAGGGGAAGGGCCACAGTGAAACGCCTGAAGATTCTGATGCTGACCCGGCTCTTTCCCAGCCGGGCGTTTCCCGCGTTTGGCACCTTCTGCATCGAGCGCGCGAAGGCGCTGGCAGCGCACGCCGATGTCCGGGTCATGGCGCCGACGCCCTATTATCCAGGCTGGCTGCCTGGAAAAGAAGACTGGAAGAAATGGACCCGGGTCGAGCGACAGGGCACCGTGGAAGGAAACATTCGCGTCACCTATCCGCGCTACGCTTCGCTGCCCGGTACAGCCACCTGGTTGCAGGGCGTGAGCATGGCGCGCAGCGTGCGCCACGAGCTGGCGGAAAATTACGACGATTGGCAGCCTGACGTCATTGACGGGCATTTTGCTTTTCCCGATGGCTATGCCGCCACACGGCTGGGGCATGCCATCGGCGCGCCTGTTGTGGTGACCTGTCATGGATCGGATTTGCGGCAATATCCGGAAATTCCTGTTGCAGGCGCCATGACGCGATGGACGTTGCGTAACGCAAACCGCGTCATCTCGGTCAGCTCGGACTTGATGCGCCGTAGCATCGAACTTGGTTGCCCAACGAACCACGCAGTTTTTTTAACCAATGGCGTTGACCCTTCGAAGTTTTCCGTTCGCGCGCAGAGCGAATGTCGCGCCCGGCTGGGGTTGCCGCCGGATCGGAAAATCGGGGTGTATGTCGGTTTTCTGATTGACCGCAAGGATCAGTCGCTGATTCTGCATGCGCTGGTCGAAATCCGGCGGCAGGGTGCGCCGGTCCCGCTCGTCGTACTGGTGGGTGATGGCCCCAACCGGCAACGGCTGGAAAATGAAATCGTCGCGCTGGGATTGCAAAACGATGTTATTTTGGCCGGCCAGCGCCGCCATGATGAAGTGGCCCTCTGGATGGGCGCGGCGGATTGGCTATTGCTGTCGAGCAGCTCCGAAGGCTGGGCCACCGTGTATTTCGAGGCGATGGCCTGTGGCCGTCCGGTGCTGACTTCCAATGTCAGTTCGGCCAAAGATGCAATTCATTCGCCGGAATTTGGCATGGTTGTTGAGCCGCGCACCGCCACGGCTTTCGCTGCCGCGATGCAGGCTGCGGCACAAACGACTTATGATGAAAATGCAATACGGCGCTACGCAGAACAAAACAGCTGGGAAAACTGGGCTGATAATGCAATGCAGTTATTTACCAGCCTTGTTGCAAAGTAATCGCCATACCACGCCGAGGGTGCGTGCTCTTGAGGTGCAATCATGGAAGCCTTTCTGCTGACGCTGGATGTAATCAGCCTGATTTTTTTATGCCTTGGTGTGCTGCGGGTTACGCGCAGCAACGATGATAAAGACTTGGGCTGGTTCGCCTACTCGGTTACCCGCGTGAAAAAAGAAAAACGCAGTTTCGCCGATCAAGAGGTGCCGCGTGCGTGACCTGATGTTCCTTGGGGCCTTTCTGGTTCTTCTGCCATTGGCATTCCGCAATGCATTTGTCGCCTACCTGATCTGGGGCTGGACAGGGTTGATCGCCATCGAGAATTACCTTTTTGGATTCATGATGCCAGTCAAGCTGAATTTCATATTCGCCTTGATTACCATGCTGATGATTTTGTTCAAAAAGGATACGGAACGCGGGGTGCTGGGCGCGAATGCTACCGTCGTTCTGTTAAGCCTGTTTTTCTTGCAGGGCAGCCTGTCCGCCGTGTTTGCCTATGACGGCAATCAGCTCAACTGGGAACTGTATGACCGGTTCTGGAAAGAACTGGTATTTGCCATGCTGATGCCGCTGGTGGTCGTCAAACGCTATCGAATCCACGCCTTTGTGCTGGTCATGTGCCTGGGTCTGGGGTTCCATGGACTCATCGACGGCCTGAAATTTTTCTCCAGCGGAGGATCGCATCTCGTTCGGGGATTCAAGAAGTTTGGCGACAACAATCACTTTGCCGTCATGCTGGTGATGGCAGTGCCGTTGTTGCTTTACATGACAAGTTACTCAAAAAGCCGCTGGCTCAGACTGGCGGCTCTGGCTGTGGCCATCATAACCATCGCGGCTGTCATCGGTACGCGATCGCGGGGCGGGTTTGTCGCTATGGTAGCGGTGGGGTTATGGCTGGTACTGACCAGTAGAAAAAAACTTCCGGCACTGACTGTTTTTGTGGCCGGTATCATCTTTGTCGTGGCTATCGCACCCGAGTCCTGGACGCAGCGCATGGAAACCATTCAGGAGGCGGAGCAGGACTCTTCGTTCATGTCCCGGGTAGAAGCCTGGCAGGTGAGCAGTGCCATCGCGCTACATAATCCGTTAACGGGCGGCGGTTTTCACGCCGTTGCAACCCAGTCGGTGTGGGATCAGTTTCGGGGACAGAAAGGATTATTGGGGTTTATCGATAGCGGGCTGAACTCGGCGATTTTCCGCGCAGCGCACAGCGTATATTTTGAAGTCATGGGCGACATGGGCTTTTCAGGGTTCATTATCTTCATGGCGCTGTTATTGAACGCGCTGAAATCCGGCGTCCAGATCAGCCGCTTGGCGCGGCAAGGCGGCCCTGAACTTGAGTGGGCGCTGGACCTTTCGCGGAGTCTGGCTTCCACGATTTTCGCATTCCTGGTCGGTGGCCTGACCGTCAGTATTGCCTATACCGAGTTTATCTACATGGCCGTGATGCTCATGGAAATTCTGAAGCGCGAGGTGCAGCGTGCTGTGAGCGAGAAAAAAGAACGCGACGAGATGCCGACAGGTGACCCCGTCACTTTGGCGGCATTGGCGCCAGGGGGGCACTGAATGGATCTGCTGCGCGATGCGCTACGGGTGGCCGCACACGGCAAGCTTTCCGTGTTTTTGTTTCACAAGGTACCCCCTTGCGCCGATCCGCTGCTTTCCGGCGACCTGAGCGAAGCGCAGTTTGCCCGTCTGCTGGATTTCATCAAGGAAACTTTCGCTGTACTACCGCTGGGCGATGCGGTTCAGCATTTGCAGGCCGACACGCTGCCACCGCTTAGCGCAGCGCTGACCTTCGACGATGGCTATCCTGAATGGCGCCATGGCGCGGCGCGAATTCTCGAAGAAAAATCCCTGCCTGCCACATTTTTCATTACCACCGGCCAGTTTTCTGGCCATCCCATGTGGAACGAACGACTGGCGCAGATTGTGCGCGCATGTACCGGGCCAGTGCTGGATACCACGGCCGTTCGTTTGCCTCCTTTGGCAATCCAGACGGCCAATGACAAAGCTGCCGCGATGAAGCAACTGGAGTTTCACTTCAAATATCTGCCGCCTGTTGTACGCGATGATTTTCTCGAACAACTCGAAGCGCAATCCGGCGTCTCCGCTGCGAGCGTTCCCGCGATGAGTGTGGATGACCTGATAGCCATCAGTAACCGCGGCTTCGAGATTGGCGCGCATACACTGGAGCATCCAATACTCGGCTTATGTGATGTCGACCGCGCGCGCGATGAAATCGGCCAAACGCGTGAGGTGCTCGAAGGCATCATCAAGCGGCCGGTTACCTCGTTTGCCTATCCCAACGGACATCCGGGCGTCGACTTTTCTGCGCACCACATCCGGATGGTCAAGCAGGCGGGCTATCGTTATGCCGTCACCACGCAATGGGGCGTGGCAGATCACAAGACCTCGTCCTATCAGATTCCGCGCTTCACGCCCTGGGGCCCCTCGCGCACGAGTATGACGCTGCAACTGATGCGTAACTTCTATTCCAGACCCGAGCATTTGAAAGAGCTTGACTGATGGCCGCAGCAAAAACTGTTCTGCGCAAATTGCTGTATCGCATGGGTGTGTTGGGCTTGGCCCATCGCCTGCGCAATCGCGACACGCTCACGGTCTTCATGTTTCACCGGGTGTTGCCCAAACACTCTGCCGAATATCAGACCGCTGAAAAGGAGTTCACGTTTTCTGTCGAGGGCTTTGGCCGCTGCCTCGATTTCATCCAGCGCCATTACCACGTCGTATCGCAAGCTGAAGTCACAGCGCACTTGAATGGCGAGCAACACCTGCCCCACTGTGCAGGGATGATCACCTTTGATGACGGCTGGCGAGATACCTTGACCCATGCCTTGTCCGAACTCGAACAGCGCAACTTGCCTGCGGTTCTTTTCCTCGCCACAGAAGTCGTCGATCTTCAGACCAACGACTGGTGGCAGGACGTGCTTGTCGAACTGCTTGAGCAAGAAGGCGGACTGTCGTCCATAAAGTCGGCGCTGGCGATACGGCAAATACCTGGCGAAAGCCGAGCGGAAGAGTTGCGGCGCATCACGGCAACCTTAGGTGCGCTGGAGGAATCGCAGCGCCAGGCGATTTTGCAACCACGGGTTTCACGTTCATCGGGCGCACGGCAAATGTTGACGCGTGCCGATCTCGAATTGCTGCGCCCGTCGATAACCCTGGCCGGCCACGGCCACAGCCACGCACCACTCTCGCATCATCCCCGCGCTGGCGACGATCTGGCCGCTTGCCGGACGCAACTGCACGCCATGGGTGGCGAGGATACGGTGCTGTCCTTCCCGCATGGCGCTTATAACGCAGCCACGCTGCAACAAGCGCATTCGGCGGGGTTTCGCGTTTGTTATTCCAGCGATCCGATACTGGTGAACACCTCCCGCACCAGATCGACCCAGACTCCGCTGGGACGCATTCATATTCCTGAAAATGAATGGACGTGTGGTGCGAAAGGCATCGCGGATGAGAAACTGGCGATGTTTCTGTTTTTTCGCCCGATTGAGAAATGAAGTCGCTCATTATCGGGGAGAACCTTTTCATCCGGCGCACGGACGAGCTTACGGAAGAAGAAGCCGCTGCCTGGGATGCGCTGTTGTTGCAGGATGATTTGCGACGTGCCTTCATGAGCCGGCACTACATCCGTACTGTGGCCGAAACCGGTGGCGATGTGGTGGTGCTGATCCTCTACGACGGTCGAGTCCCATGCGGCTTCCTGCCGCTGCAAAAAGCCGCTGGCATGCGCGGAGCTGCTGGAGTTTATGAGCCTGTAGGTGACGTGATGGCCGATTATTTCGGCATCGTGGCGAGCAATGGCCTGACGATAAATATCGCGCAGCTTTTAGCCGCAACGCGGGGCAGGGTGAATGCGGTATTTTTTTCGCATCTGGATGAAACGCAGGCGCGCTTTGGCTTGAGCGGAACGGAAACGAGAGCGGGGCTGCGCACATGGCTTGGCACTCCTGCAGGTGATTACTGGATCAATTTAAGAAAGTCCGACAAGAAACTGGTTTACGACACCGAGCGTCGCGAAAAGAAGCTGATCAATGAAGTCGGCCCCGTGACATTCGAGTGGTCCTCGCAAAATCCGGCGCATGACATGGCCTGGCTGATTGAATCAAAAAAGACGCAATACACGCGCACTGGCAAGGCTCAGGCTCCATTGTTTGATAGCCAGAATGTGGACTTGCTGAATCGGCTATTGCGGTCACAGGAAAAAGACTGCCAGGGCGTTTTATCAATCCTGCGCTGTGGCGAAGAAATCATTGCAGTGCACTTCGGCTTGCGTTGCCACGACATGCTGCACGTCTGGTTCCCGGTTTACAACCCGAAGTATTCCAGCTACTCGCCAGGGCGGATTTTGTTCAAGCATCTTTTCCTGGCGGCGGCCGCTGAAGGTATTCAGGTGTTTGATCGCGGTGAAGGCGATACCCAGGCCAAGCGCGATTTCGCGAACGAAACACACACCTTTTCCCGTGGCTTATGGCATGTTCCAGGGTGGCGTGGTTTGTTTGCTCGCGGCGTGCTCAGCGCCTCCTGGCGAATGAATCGATGGCTTGGTTAGCCGGCCCATCATCCGTCATACCGCCCTCGACAGGCGTTATGCCAGGCGATTCAACGCAGCAGACGGGCCTTGCGGATAAACGCTACCCGTGGATAGACACCCTGCGCGGCATCGCCATTTTGATGGTGATCGCAGTGCACGCGAGCCACGGGTTGAAAGGCAGCGAATCATTGCTCAAGACGATATTCGGTTTCGGCGGGTATGGCGTGCAGTTGTTCTTCGTCGCTTCCGCCATGACGCTGTGCATGTCGCTGGAAAATAATTACGGTAAACCTCGTTGGCTGATGAAATACGCCATTCGGAGATACTTCCGGATCGCGCCGATGTATTACGTCGGCATCGTGCTGTATTTTTTCTGGTCTTTTGCAAAAAACCAGGTCCAGCATGGATTGATTGGCCCGCTGCCGCAATACACAGTGGCCAATGTGCTGGCCAATATCTTTTTCATTCACGGATTTTTTCCTGCGGCGTACAACGATATTGTTCCCGGCGGCTGGTCAATTGGGACGGAGATGGTGTTTTATGTGCTCTTCCCCTTGCTGTTTTTGTTATATCGAAATCTCAAGCGACCGTTGCTGCTGAGCGGACTCCTTATTGCAGGCTGTTATTTGACTGTTTCCCTGGTTCAGTGGCAGTTGGGACAATCAACAGCAAACAGCGATTTTCTTTATTTCAATATTGCCAATCAACTGCAAGTGTTCATCATCGGCATGCTCGGTTTCTATTACTTGCCAGTCGTTTCCAGATTGCCGCCCGTGGTTTTGTGCCTGTTAATTCTTCTCTTTGGCGTGCTCGGATATGGCGTCTGGGCGCAGCCAATTCACAACGCCCGTTTCCTTGCGCTGGCGGCTTATGCGTGTGCGTTTGTCAGTCTTGCCGCGCTGGCAGCAGCGATGCGATTCAAAGGGACATGGCTCGGCGAAATTGGCCGACGATCATTCTCGATGTACGTCATGCACTTCCTGTTCATGAACTTGATTGATTACGGCTTCAATCAAGGAAGTGGATTATTGACGGACTTTCCCAATCTGAAGGCGCTGGTGCACCTTGGAGTTGCTGTCTTGGCCACATACTGGATTGCGGGATTCACCAAGCGGTTGGTCGAAGATCCCTGTATTCAATTCGGGGCGCGCTTGATGAAACTACGGAGTGGCGCACAATAGCCTGATCATACCTTTTCGTCACGCAGGATCAGATCGGTGGCAACCGCTGGCGCCTGGGCCCACATGAACGAGCCGAAGACGGTGCTGTAGTCGCCCATGCCGGCGGCTTCGCCGGAACACTGGCCAACCCAGCCCTGGTTGTCGGTGGCCGCATTAAGCGCCGCGCGGGCGCGTGAGCGCATGGCGGGGATGAATTCCCGTTCGGCAAAACCGGCCTGCTGCCAGCGCGCCAGCGCATAGGCAATCAACGCGGTGACTGAACTATCCGGCGGCGCAGTGGGCAAATCCAGCCGCCACGGCCAGTGCCCGTCGTCACGCTGGCAGGCCGCCAGTTTTTCCAGCAGGCGCTCGCCACGCGCCAACCACAGGGATTTTTCTTCGCCCTCGGGCAGTTCGCATACGGTGTCGACAATGCCGAGCAACAGCCAGCCGATACCTCGCCCCCAGCCAGCCATGCCGATGGGTGCAAGGGTTTTAACGTTAAATGCGTGATATACCCATCCGTCATCTGCCTGTCCATGTCGCCACATGGCTTCCAGCTGCCGGGTGGCGATGTTGGCGTAGCGTGACTCCGTCGTCAAACGTGAAAGACGGGCAAGAAAGGGACATAAAAAAGCCAGCGTATCGACCAGCACCCAATTCTTGCCCGCTGTATAGGGGATGCAGCCGATCTCGACGCCCGGCAAGCGGGCGAACGCTTCGCCCTGCTCCCTGGCATAGGTCAGGTAACGTGTGTTTTGAGTCAGTTCGAATAATCTCAGTGCGGCGTAACCCAGCCCGCCACGCTCGATGGCTACGCCCTCGAGCGTGGAATGCCCTTGTGCGTCAATCAGTCCGCGAAAGCATTTTTCTATCCACGCGCATTCCTGCCTTGCCTGATCGGTGGTGGCGTTAAGCGTCAGGAAGGCCAGCCCGAGCGGCCAGGCTAGCGCTCCCGGGGGGCGGCCAAGCTTGTGGTAACCCAGCCGTGACAAGCGCCAGCCGGTGTTCGCCAACACTGTGCGCATTGCATGAGAGCGCGCGCCCAGCCACCAGGCGTAGCGTTGCGCGGTGGCGACCATGCGGTCATGGCGCAACTGGCTTGGTGGCGTGTTTTGATGGGGGGGCATCGTCAGCGGCCTTAAGCAGATGGGTGCGGCTTTAATGAGAGCAGGGCTTGCCGGAACGGCGTCAGGGCAATATAGGCGGCCGAGCGGAGCGGCAGAATTCCGCCCTTTAGCGCGCGCAGAAAAGCCCGCCGCGCTACCGTCGGCGAGCCTTCCCAGAAGTGGTTGTAGCCGTGGGTGAATTCACTTTCCGCCAGCCGTTTTTCAAATTCGTCCCGGGGCAGACCGGTACCATCCGGGTTGGTCAGACCCCAGCGGCCGACCGCGATTTTCAGCAAATCGGTGAGATGGTTTTCCGGGTCCAGCCGCCGCATGGCGCTGGCTTCGTGGATGCGATACAGCGCCACCGGCCCGTCCAGCGCATGCATGGGATAAATGCGCGAGACCTTCAGCCAGAACAGATAATCTTCGCCAATCCGCATCGAGGCATCGAAGCCACCCAGTTTCTCAAACACTTCGCGGCGTATCACGGCGGTATTCATGCCCACCAGCAGGCCATCGAGCAGGCGGGTATACAGCCAGCCGGAGCGTTCCGCCTCGCAGCGGGTGAGGGCGCTGCAATCCTGCACCAGGCTTGTCGCATCCGGAAAGCCGCCGTCGGCTGCACGCGTCCATTTGATGAAGCCGCCAAACACGCAACCGACTTCAGGGTGGCCTTCAAAATAACGAATCTGCGCCACGAGCTTGCCGGGGAACCAGACATCATCCGCATCAAGAAAAGCGAAAAATTGTCCACGGGCGAGCTTCATGCCGGTGTTTCTGGCGGTGGAAACGCCACTGCCTTCAAGGCGGTGAACCTGAATCCGCGAGTCCAGCTGGGTGAGTGTCTGGTAATCAAAGTCATCCGAGCCATCATCAATTACAAGGATTTCCAGGTCGCTGAAGCTTTGAGTGCACACGCTGGCCAATGCCTCGTGGATGAATTCACGTCCATTGCGCACGGGGATGATGACGGAAACGACGGGCGTCATGGCACCATGAGCTGGTTGTTGAGGAAGCTTGACGTTTCGATTTCAAGCTCCTGGCGCCGTGCCGCGATGTGGGTTCGTACCGGCGCCGGATTGGCCAGCAAATCCATCGCGCGGGCATACAGCGCATCCGGGTCGAAATCGATTGCCGAAAGACAGTGTTCCGGCAGGCCCATCAGATCGAAAAATCCATGATGCTTGATGTCATACGCCAGCGCAAGGCACGGTGTGCCGGCGCCGGTGGCGAGGATGCAGGAATGCAGCATGCCGCCGATGTGCAGGTCGAGTTTTGCGTATTCCTGTGCCAATGTCGCCGTATCGCCAGCGCAGACTTTTTGAATGTTCACGCCGTGCTGGGCGAGAAGCATGGGCAGGATGTTTTCGGTGCCGTAGTGGACAAAATAGCGGAATGTAGCCCCTGTTTTTTCCTGCAGGCGGAGTAATACGGCACAGTAGGATGCCAGGTTTTTATTGAGCAGCGCGTTCGAGTTTTTGCCATGAAACGAGAAATTGACGCCGATGACCGGCGGGGTGTTCGCCGGACAGATGTCCGCAGGCGGCTGCTCAATTCGTATGGCATGATAAAAGTGCAAGGCAGGATCGCCAATCAGGTGGATGGGTTTCGATGTCAAGGGCGCCAGCGCGGATTGTGTCGTCGCATCGCGCACCGAGACGGCCTGCGCATAATCCAGCAGTTGGGAGACCAATGCCGCATCCTCCGGATGCAGGCAGACAGGCGTATCTAAATCTGTGTGCGAGGGCCTGTTCAAACCCACACCGAAGAAAAAAGCAGGGATTTGCTGATCCAGCAACCATTCGAAGTCGTCTTTTATGCGTTCTGCAAGCCGTCCATTAGGGGTGGTATAAAAATATCCGCTGCCACTAAAAATGAGCGCAGTCTTTTGACGATCTTTATTCTTGGCTGAATATTTATCGAGTTCTCCCCAGTTGATGCCAAGGATCTCGGCCTCCGGCAGCAATTTCCGGACAAGTGCCGCAGTGGCCTGGGTAATTGCTACGTCTCCCCTATTGATGGCGTCCCGCCCCTCGTAGTTACGATAGTCGAGACGCGAGAGATCGCCGTGACGAAAGCGGGCGGCATCACGGTAGCCATGTACTTTACGGCGCGCAGCGAAGCGCACCCGTTCCCTTATCGATAAGGGCGGGCGGGGGGCGGCTTCGGCGCCGTAGAGGATAATTTTTGGGGCAACCACGGTGAGTACTTTGCTTTCCTGGTGACTTTCAATGCTTGAGCTTCGAGGCAATGTTCTCATAGAACAGAGCCAGTTTTTGATTCATCATTTCGACGGATAAATGCGTTTGGGCGAATTTTTGCGCCGATTGGCCGAGCGCTTGTCTGGCGGCTGCATCAAGCTGCACGACGGAAAGCAGCGCCTGGCACCATTCAGCCGGGGCAGCAGGGTTGCAGCGCTGTACCGCAGTGGAGGCGCCATACACCGAGTTGAACACGTCGTCATCGGGAACGACAGCCGGTAACCCGCTCGCCAGCGCTTCGGCGGTTGTCAATGAATAGCCCTCCAGCGCGCTGGTTGAGAGATAGCAATCACTGGCGCTGTAATACGGTGCAGGGTTGGCAACTTGTCCGGTCAGAATCACTTTGTCTTGCAGCTTTAATGCATCGATCCCGGTTTTGAGTACGGCCATTTCCGGCCCGTCGCCGACGATCAGCAGCCGCCCTTGGGGATGGCTGGCTAAAAATTCAGCAAACACGTTGAGCGCAAACAGGGGGCGCTTGTTCGCATCAAGGCGTCCACAAAATAAGACCACGAAAGCCTCTTCGGCAATTCTCAGCTGGCGACGTAGGTTCTGCCGGATGGCCGGGTCGGATTTGAATCGTACGATATCAATGCCATTGTGGATGGTTTCAATAGAGGCAGAGGGCGGAAGAAGGCCATCGTACAAACGTACAAAAGCTGTTTTTACCGGCTCGGACACAGCATATCCCCCGATGAAATTGGTGAGGGCCTTGGTTGCTAATGACCGCCCTCTATTGGACAGGTGGTTGTCGTCAAATTTGCTGTGGATGCCAAAGACAAAAGGAATGTCAGCTTTGCTTAGAACGTAGGCCATCGAGAGCCCGACAAAATTCCAGGGCATGGCAATGTGGGCAAAATCAATTCGTTGCCGCCGTAGTGCCGGGAGCGTGGCCAGAGCAAGCCAGCGAAAGGGGGCGGCGAAATGCCGGCGTTCGAGAAACTTGTAAGGGCGCCATTTGATATAGCGGCTGCCTGCATTGGTTAAGTCGCACTTCCATTCATTCAGAGCAGGAAAGTCCTTGGTCGCAACCAGAACTTCATGGCCAAGTTTGGTCAAGAGCCGAATTTCTGCTTCGATGCGACGTTCCATCCCGCCTATGGCTGAGGGCATGCTGCAAATCAAAATTTTCATGGCGCGATCAGTATGAGCCTGCAAAGAATTGCCGTGTCGCCAGCGCCGATTTTTGTGGACATGAAAATTCAGGAGATGCCATTTATGTTCAACTGTAATTCCAAGGTTGATTCGGGAGAGAGAATTGTGAGGAATGGCGGTTCCATCTGGAGATGCATTACCCTGAGACAGTTAAGGAGAATGACGTGCGACAAAGGCGTATTGCCGAAACTGGCAGTCCCTGAATCGACCCAAGGTCATGATGCGTAATATCCTGGCCCGGATTCCCGTCGTCGGATTGATGCCTTGAATGACCAGCGGCTTGTAGCCGGCTTGGTTCAAGAAGCGATCAAGGCTTTTCCCAGTAAAAAAGCGCAGATGAGTGCGGTCCAGAACACCGTCATCTGTATACTTCCAGTCGGCGTTCCAGACAAGATCAAGCAGTACAGGAAAGTATCTAACATTTGGCACGGATCCGACTATTACGGCACCGGGAGCCATGACTCGCTTCAATGCGGCAAGCACTGCCTCAGGAAAGGCCATATGCTCGAGAACGTCGTTGCAGACGATGCAGTCGAAATGCTGCTCAGGAAGCGCCGAAAGGCGTATGTCTGCGGAACCGGTAATCACTTTGTCCAGTTTGTGGGCTGCCAACTCCGCAACTTTTGGTTCCAACTCAAGTCCCCAGACCGCAGCGCCGTTCCGGGCTTTTAATAAAGCCCCAAAATTTCCATCTGCACATCCGATCTCCAAGATCATCTTGGCGCTATGGGGAACAAACGGCAACATCTCAGTACGAATTTGGTTGTAGTAGCCGTTCAATTTGCGATTCCATTTTGAGATGTCTGGTTCAGACAACCTAAGCCAGAGCGAGGTAATAAGCCATTAAATAATTCCCCAGTTAATTCTTTGATATCAGAAGCTTTTTATGTTGAGTTCAGTTCTTATGACATCAAGGTACTGTTTTCCATACTTTAAATCTGGTTCCAAGTGATTTCCTTCTGCCCATTCGTTCCACGATTTTATGAAAATAAGGCGTTGATGCGAGTCGACTTCATTTGTCAAGTTCAATGCATCTCTGAAATGCCGACGAAACAGTTCGGGTGTCGAGTTGTTAAGTACTAAACCCCTGGAACTGCTACGTGGTGTATTGTCAAAATTCGGTATTACGCATGGGAACCTGTTTGGGTCAACGAGTCGGCGTGGAAGAAAATGGTGTATAGCTTCTTCGTATGAATAGATGGTTGGCCACTGCAATACTTTTCCAGCAGCCAGTGATAATGTGCGACGAACATTACTGAGCCGATATATTGCGCCTCTTGGTGAAACTCTCTGAAGAACAACACCATCGAACCCGTATTTCGATGGATTCCAATCAAAATCCGCAGATACTCCAACTAGATAGAGGCCTTTTAAGCCACTTTGCGCGGCCATATCGCGCCAATGAGAGAGCACATTCTTGCAGTCTGGAATGCTTTCCGGCTTGTAAATTAAAAAGACTGGACGCTCATCGATAGTTATATACCTGTTATCGCGAAATGCAGTGAGCAGGTAATCGAAATGATTTTTGTGGTCTTCACGACCAGGATAAGTTTGCTCAATTAACATCCTCTTTGGAGAGCCATGCCACACGCCGGTCCAAGACTCATTAGCCCAGCAAAGACAAAATGGAAAGTTTGGCTCCTTGGTGCGTAAAACTTCATCAAATGGCTCATTTAATATACGGCGGCCTGCGAACCAATAATGGTAGTAACAAAATCCTTCTATGCCGTAACGCTTGGCCATCTCTGCTTGTGCGATACGCGATTTTGATAATCTCAGATCGTAAAATCCTAAATCTGCTGGAATGTGTGGTTGATAATGTCCAGGAAATAACGGTCGTGCTTTGGCGGTATTAGTCCACTCAGTAAAGCCTTCGCCCCACCATTCATTGTTTTCCGGAGTTGGATGAAATTGCGGTAAATAATATGCAATGCATCTCGGGTTGGATGTGGTCATCGTTGCCTCAGTGCGCTAACTGCATCTTGAATTAATGAAAGCAAGATAAGGTAAAAGTATGAATGGCTCAGGAATGATTCAAATACTTGAGTTTCAGATACTTGAGATAAACCGTATCCCGCACGTACTTGCCAAGAATCCACCCCGGCGCGCCGTCGCGCCAGCCGCCATAGAGCAGGTGCCAGCGCGCCCAGATCAGCCAGGGATAGACGTAAATTTTCAGCCAGGAGGAGGGCTCGCCTTTGGCGTGCATGTCCTCTGCGGCTAGTTTTGTGTACAGGCCGATTTTTGCGTAGAGATCGTCAATGCTGTCGCAGCTGTAATGCAAAATGGGTTCGTTGATCTGGCCGATCCTGGCGCCATCCAGTTGCAACTGTTCATGGATGATGCGGCTGCCGCGATGGCTCAGGTGCTCGCGCTGGAACAGGCGGACGATGAATTCAGGTGTTTTGACGGGATAAAAATTGCGCACCGGCTGGCCCATGAAAAACCAGTTCCTGCGAATCGAAAAGCCGTCAGGAGATTTTGTTTCCGAAGGCTGAAAGTTGGTCTGCTTCAATTGCTGCAGGCGTTGCTGGAGTGCATCGGAAACGACTTCATCCGAATCCAGCGCCAGCACCCATGGATGGGTGCAGTGGTCTTCGGCAAAAATGCGCTGGTCGCGAAAGTTGTCAAAACTGCGGGTGAGAATCGTGGCGTTAAAGCGACGGGCGATGTTGAGCGTTTGGTCGGTGCTACCGGAATCGACAATGAGGATTTCATCCGCCACATTTCGAATGGAGGCGAGCACCTGTTCCAGCCGGCGTTCGCTGTTATAAGTCAGGATGTAACAGGAAAGCGGCGTGGCCATCATGCGGCAAAACGGGGCAGGCCGAAATGCTCACGCAACTGGTCGGAAATGCGCTGATAGATGGCCTCGGGTTTGAGTTTCACAAAGTGCGCAAACGAGGGCGAGTGCTGCACGTGGGTGCGTGGGAAGAAGCGCCCCAGCAAGCGGAAATCATCATGCCGGGTGATTTGGCTGGTGCGGGTGAAGGGATCGAAGTGAATGCCGGAGGCGTTGATTGTGGTGATCTGGATACTGCCTTCCTCCGGGCTGTAGCTGGTGGTCGGGGTGTGCAGCTTGCCCAAGGTCGCGCCAATGAAGGGTTCATCGGCGAGTTGCAGTTTGTTGCGGTGGAAGGAGCCGAGCAGTTCTTTGTGGTGTTCGACCAGGTCCAGCGCGGTGGCAAAAAAATGGTCGGTTTCGGCGCCACGGCGGAAATAAAACACGCCGGAATTCAGGGTGCGCATGTAGTCGATGCCGAGTTTTTTGATGACTTCGGCAATATCGAAGCCGTACCAGCGGCCGGAGGTGACTTTCGTACCCGGACTGCAAAACCCCGGGCTTTGAAATTTGGCCCAGTGCCGATCCATATCATTTTTGAGCAGGATGCAGTCGGAATCGACAAACATGGTTTCTTCAAACGGGCTGACTTCATTCATACGCAGCTTGTTGAGGCAGCCGTGAAACCCGGGCTTGTTTTCCAGATAAACAAGATGGTCGATGAACTTGCGGTACGCATCAGGAATGGGCATGGTGCGGTCGGTCACCACGCACACCGGCCGCGTCGGATCATTGAGTTTCAGCGAGAGCACGAGATTCATCGCCAGATCAAGATAAAACGGCGTTCCGGTGGCGAGGGTGAGGTAGCCTTGCATGGGTGTCCTGTGGATGCGTATGGGGTGTGAGCCGATGATGACCGAAAAGTCTTACGCTTTTGTGCTGCTCATGCGCCGCTGGTTGAGTTTATCCATGACGGTCGATTCCAGTCCTTCGGGCCGTCCGGCAAGGTGCCAGCTGAGCAATGACCAAAGCATGAAAAAAGCTGCGCCGGAAAGTATAGCAGCCGCAAGTCGTGGCATGGGCGCGTCGATTATTCCCTGCAGATATGTCACCAGCCCGTACATCGCTACTGCGCCTGCCAGCGGGCGGGCAATGGTCTTCAGGATTGGGATGATCGGAAGCCGGCATATCTTTTTGGTATAGAGCAGGGCAACGAGTGAGCTGACGGCCGAGCTGATGATCCGCGCCAGGGCAAGGCCAACCAGATGAAAGCCGGGGACGAGGGCGATGGCGGCCGCGACAAAACTGCCGAACTCGATCCAGACAATCTGGCTCTGGGATCGGGTATGGCCATGCAGGATCAACAGGGTATTGGCGGGCGCAGTGATGGTTTGCAGCACGGAGGCCAGGGCGAATAATGAAATGAATGGCACGGCCTCCAGCCATTTGCTGCCGAGGGCGATTTCAGTTGCCTGGGCGGCGATGGCCATGAAACCCAGCCCGATGGGCCAGATGACGGTATTGACGGCGGCGATGGTCTTGATCACCGCCTGATTGGTGCGCTCGATATCGTCCTGAAGAGAGGAGAGTACGGGCAACAGGGCTTTGAGCATGGCCGGGCCGATTTCTCCCACCGGCATCTGGCCAAAATCGGAGCCCACGTTGTATAGCCCGAACTGGGCGGTGGTGCCGATGCGGCCGGCGACAAATTCATCGCCCTTGCGCAGGACGAACTGGCCAATACGCGCCACCATCAGCCATTTGGTGAGCATCCATATTTCGCCGATCTTCGAGGTGTTCCAACGTGGGCGATAGGGGTGCCAGAGGTAGCTCAGGAATACGGGCAGGGTATACCCGGCGATGATGCCGATCACGAGGGCGCGGTAATCGCGCAGCATCAGTCCAGCGATCACGGTGGTCACTACGCTGGCAACTTTCGTGATGGTCGAGATTTTGAAGTCCAGCGTGTAGATGAATTCCTTGCGCGCCAGCACCTGACCGATGTTGCTGAAACTGATGAAGATCACGCTGGCGGCCAGCGCCCACAGCACGAAGATGAGTCGCGGTTCCTTGAAGTAATCGACGGCAACCGGTAGCGCGGCCATGAGCGCCAAGCCGGCAGCGATGCCCTGGATGATGCCCAGCGTCCAGGCAGAGTCGATTTCATCACGGCTGACTTCCGCCTTGCGCAGTAGTGCAGTGGCCGGGCCAAAATCGAGAAAGGTCTGAATCAGTCCAACGACCAGCATGCCCATGGCGACAATGCCGTAATCTTCCGGCAGCAGCAGGCGTGCCATGATGACGGTGTTGATGAAACCCAGCCCCTTGATGATCCAGCGGGTGCCAATTGTCCATGCGGCACCGCGGATGAGATTGGTTTTAGGGTTGTGGGTCGGGGCCATGATCGGCGCGCAGTTTATCGGGTATCCGCTGCATTTGCGTCGTGCACGCGGCGAGCAGTGTGAGCGCAAGCAGAAGGAATAAAAAGCGTGGGCTGTCGATCAGTGTGTCGAACAGGCCCACCACCAGAAAGCCGGCAGCGGCGGCCAGGGCAATGCCTGCGGGATGATTGCCATGCCATGCCGCACGGCCGGCCAGGCTGAGTGTGGCGACGAAAAACAGGCCAAAAGCGAGGAGGCCGAACCCGCCCTGGTCGAACAGTATCGCCAACGGCATGCTTTTGATATGCCAGGCCAGGTGTTCGTCGGTGGCGAAATACCAGTGGTCCATGCCATTGGAAAAGTCGGCGTTGGCGATACGGTCCGTTCCGTGCTCGGGGATGAATTGAATGTCATCGAGTTCCACCACGGCGCTGCCATTGGTGAAAAAGGAGAGTTTCACCGGCCGCTGGCTGAACCATCGCCCGCTACCCAGTTCGCCAGAGTCGACGAGTTGTTCCACCGGCTGCCACACACCTGCCTGGGTTGTGCCCTGGCTTTTGTTCCAGGTAGCGCAGCGCGACGAAGCCAGCATCCATTTTTCGCACAGGGCGATGCCAACCGTGGCGCCGGACGTGGCGGAGCGCAGCTTGAAGCGCAGGCGATAGCGCTGACGCGGTTGGACGGCGACAATTTGCTCGACATACAGTGTGCTGCCTGGCGCGATACGCAGGAAACTGTTGTCTGCCTCGTTGCCGAGCGCATGGCGCGAAGGATGAAAGGGCTCGCGGCTGCGCCAGAAGTGGGTATCGGGGAAGCGGCCAATGCCCATGCCGAAGATTTCCGTCAGCCAGCCGCTGTCGCGTATCGAGAGTCCATCCTGCCAGTGGGCGGTGCGCACGCCAAGATCGTTGCTTACTTGCGACATGCGCTTTTGCACAAAGCTGCCTTCAAACAGCGGCACGGCCACGGCGAGCGTCGCCCCGGAGAGCAGGACAATCTGCACGAATCGTTTGAATTTTTTGTCCTGGCCGGTCAGCAGCGCCAGCAAGGCCAGGCCGCAGGCGACGGCGTAGCCGGCGAAGCCGTTGCGGGAAACCGTTGCCATCAAGGCATAGGTGCTGGCCAGCAGCAGCGCTGTACCGGCAAGCCGGAGCAGCCAGCGGCGGGTGGTGACGATCAGATAAAGCAGAAAAGGCGCGGCCGCTGCCAGATAGCATTCGACATAGGCGCCGCCGGTATGAATCGCTGAAAAGGGGCCGGTGGCACGGTAATCCGAGCTGAAGTTGAGCAGCCCGCCGAACAGGATTTTCTCACGCACCATAACGGCAACGACCGCCGCCAGACCCAGCGTCATGCCCCAGGCGAACCACCGGAAGGATTTGCTGTCTGCGGTGGCAAGCCGATGCGCCAAGCCTGTGAACAGCACGGCCCAGACCAGACCTTTGTCGATGCGCAGGGCGTTGAACTGGCTGAAGTAGCTGATGAAGGCGTTTGAATCAGGCGCTTGCCAGGGTAGCAGGGCGAGCAGTGTGCTGAAGAAAAAACTCAGGGCCAGCAAGATCAGCGTCCATTTCACTGCGGGGGGCCAAGCGGTAGTGCGCGTCGTCGTGCGCACATAGCCCGTTGCCAGGGTAACGGCCAGCAGGGCATCGAATTCATCCAGATAGAAACGGCCGCTCCAGGGGGCGAGGTCGAGGATGGGCAGCGCGGCGGGGATGATGGCGAGGGCGCTGACGGGCTTGATCCAGACGGCAACCGCGCTGGCGAGCAGCAGGGCGGCAAGGAGCAGGGGCTGTACGGGGAAGCCGATGAGCCAGTAGATGCAGCCTGCGGCGACCAGTGCTAATAGGACCATGTGCTGCCCGGTGAGCGGGGGTGAGACTACCGGTGCGGGCAACGAGGGGGCGGCGGCGTTTGCAGTGACGTAGGCTGCGTTGTCAGTCGAGACGTTGGCAGGGCGCGCGCTTTGTCCGCGCTCGGCGCGGCGGGATACCGGGGCGGATTCATCGGGTGTTAGTCGGTCAGCCATAAAGTAAGTGAGGCGTGCCACGGCAACGGCAATCAGGATGTTGGTCGGATCGGCGTGTGTGCTGGGGGAGAACAGCTTTGCGCTTTCAATGAGCGCGGCGGCGGTTGCCGGGACATAGGTCGATAGCAACAAGGGATGGCGCGAGAAAGCGGCAAGGATGCCCAGCGGCGCGAAAAGCAGCGCTACCGAGACCAGGCTGGTCAAGGCGTTGGTTTCGCTGACGTAGTAGTGATAGTAGAACGGCAGAAAGTGGAGCTTGCCCAGTGCTTCTTGCGCGCTGTCGATGCCGCCCCGGAGGGGGTAAGCCCAGCCCGTAAAAAGGGCGAGGCCAAGCAAATAGAACAGGGTTAACGCTAGCCAGTGACGTTGCAGGAACGCCCGCCACGGCCAGTCCATGCCAGCCAGGCGAGCCCAGAGCATCCCCCCGGCATAGACGCCGAGGGCGCGGGTGAGAACCGAGATGCCCTGGCTGACGGCGGTGTAGGTAAAAAACTGGATGACTTCAATTGCGAGGCCAAGCAGCAGGCCGCTGGCAAGCAGTAACACGGCGGGAGGACTGGAGCGTGTGAGGCGATTGCGGCGTGCGATGAACACGCCGAAGGGCAGGACGGCGGCCGTTTCAAGCGCCAGTGTGAGCAGGGTGCGCAGGCCGTAGCCATGCGGGCTGGCAGCGAAAAGCAGGCTCCAGCGATCAGACGCGAGTTTCTCTGAGATTTCCTGCCCGGAGAGCAAAAAGTCAAACGGGAAAAAACAATAGACCAGGTAGGCGGCCATATAGCTGCCCAGCAGCAGCGTCACGCCTTGCGCGCCGTGCGCGGGCCGGAAGGCGGCCATGCGGCGGATTGACTCGCCAAATGGCAGGGCGAGCAGAACGCCCAGTGCGCCGCCGATGGTTTCGGCGAGAAGATCGTTTTGCGATACCGTGCGCGGTGGAAAAAACAGCTGCGTGAATTCGACACCAAAGGCGATGAGCGCCAGCGCCGCGATGCTCAGCAGGACGGCGCCACCCAGCGCCAATCCACGAATCCGACCGACAAAACGCTCCGCCAGCAGGAAGCCGGCCGGGAAATACAGCACGCCGTTGGCGATCCAGTCGGCGCGGCTGTCCAGCCCGAGCTTGAGCATGGGCGTCTGCTGAAACTGCTCCCAGGCCCAGGCGAGTGAATGCGGATGAAAGTCGAGCGGGACGAGGCTGCCGTAAATGATGAAGGCAAGGGTGGCAAACAACCAGATTGGACGCAAGGGTGGCGCAGCGACAAGGACAGCTTTTGGGGCAGCGTTTTGGCGCATGGGTTGCATCAGGTCAGCAAGGCAATCAAGGCACAGCGATCGATAGGGGGCATGCGTTTTTTTTGTCGGTACGTGTTTTGCTCGACCGGGATTGAAACAGGTTGAGATTCTAGGCGCTTTGCATTGCCCCGCCGCCTCACCAGCGCCGACTTTTTGCAGTGTCGGAAAAAGACTGCAATGACTTTGTCGTGCTGTCATGGCGTCACGGTGTGAATGGCGAAATCTTGCAAAAGACAAGCCGCCGAGGGGGGGTGTTTCGTGCTATGGGGTGTCGACTTTTATTACAACATAGCATGATCACATGATTAATTCTCTTCAATCCATTGATTTTATTATAAATATAAAGTGGCACGACGTTTGCTTTATTGGAATCGTGTTGTAAATTTTCCTTCGCTAACCTTAAGAGAATAGATCAAAATGAAAAAATCAATTCAGCGGAAAACAAGCATTGCTAAATCCTTGGTAGCCATCGGTTGTGCTCTGACGATTGGCACAGCCTGGTCGGCGCCCATACCCATGCTGGGGGTGACTGTCGATGGCAATTTGGCCGACTGGGGCGTGACACTGGCCAACAATAACGGCAGTAATCTGGCGCATACCCTTGGCGCAAATGATGCATCGCCCGGCTGCGCCAGCCAGAATGCATATTTCCGCTGTGAAGATACCAACGACAACAGCAATAATTATCAGGTCACGCCTTACTGGGGTGGCCAGAATTACGATGTCGAATTCCTCGGCATGGCGCAGCACAACAATACCTTGTTTTTTGGCATTGCCACGGGGCAGCGGCCGGACAATGGGGCTGCGCTCTATTCGCCGGGCGATCTTTTCCTGACCATCAATGGCACTGAGTATGTGATCGAAATGGGCGGCGGCATTGCGGGTGCTGTGGGTGGCTCAGCGCAAACGCAGGGCGCTGCGGGTTCTCTGTTCAATATCGATGCGGGTGGTTCTACCACTGGAACGGTCACCTTGGCAGACCAGGTGGCAGGTTCGGTCTGGCGCGTCAATCAAGGTACCACGCGCAATGGTATTGGCGCCCTCGGTTCAACCCGCCATGTTCAGTTCGATGCAACCACAGGACAAACCGCGCTTGGCATGGCGCAGCTCTATGCCACACTGAATACAGCATCGGCCGACCAGCACGCCGTGTGGGAGGTTGCCGTTGATTTGAGCTCGTTCAACCTCGCCCCGGGCCAGACCTTCGGCGTGGTGGATGCGCATTGGGGGCCTTCCTGCTATAACGATGTACTTTCGATCGGTGGTGAAGGACGGGCTGTACCCGAGCCAACCACTCTCGCGCTGCTAGGGGTCGGGTTTCTTGGGCTGGGTGGTTTGCGTCGCAAACGGCAGTCCGCTTAAAACAGCGTCTTACCGGGGCAAGGGCGGCAAGGCAAAGACCATCGGGTAAAAAAGATGCCGATCGAAAAAGCGGCAACCGATGCCTGAGCCAATCACTCCGAATCCGGCTGCAGGGTTTGCCGCGCCCCCGGTAGCGTCGGGGTTCCAGGCAGCAGGCGGGTTGCGGCAGGGTGCACGTATTCCTGCTGCGGGATGAGGCTGATGCCGGGGATCGTGGGGGGCGAAACATAGGTTCGCTCCAGCCCGCTGTCTTTGCTCACCCGATAATCCTGCCGGTCGGAAAGCACAAAGCTGCGGGCATCCACGTTCGGGTTATTGATGAACAGTCCGTCGATGCCGGTATTCAGCAGGCGCTTGCCCAGCAGCAGGTTGTTGTAGGCGGTGACGTTGATCGGGCCGGGTTTCACGGCGAGGAACATCCCGCCGGCGGGTCGGTGATCCACCAGCGTGTTGTTGATCAGAAACAGCGCGTTTTTTGGTGTTTTGTAGCCCTCGGCGCCAAACGAAATCAGGGTCGGGTTTTCCGTGGTGGCGCTTTGTTCGATGATGTTGCCGATCACATACGCCGTGCCGCCGTTGGGGAATTCCAGCTCGTAACTGGCGCGGCCGCCGGTTTCATCCGTCAGCCGGTTGTAGAGAATGTGGTTTTCGCGCGCGCGGCTTTTGAGCAGGTGGCCCACATTGGCGTGGTGAAAATAGCTGCCGGTGACGCGCAGTTTTTTGATCGCGCCGACGTAAAGGTTGTGGCTGTAGCCGTCGCCTGCGCCGTTATGGCCGAATTCGCTGTTTTCGATGTCGAGTGTGGAATCCGGATCGCCGGCGCTGAGCAGGCCGTTTTCATTGTCGGAAAAGCGGCAGTGGCGGATCGTCAGCCGGCCTTCTTCAAAGCGGATGCCGGCGCCATTTTTATCCGGCACGCGGGCTCCGGAAAACTCGATGTTCTCGATCAGGATTTGCCCGCCACGCACCACCCAGATGGCCTTTTGCTCGGCGCTGGCGCCCTTGGCCAGCAGGCGCACCGGCCCCCCCACGCCACGAATCGTCAGATTGTCCTGCGTCCATACGGCCACATCCTGCGGGTAATCGCCGGCGGCAATTTCTATCGTATCGCCATTGCGTGCCAGCGCGGCTGCCGTGGCAATGGTATGGATGCGGGCAGCGGGGCCAACGCTGATGACGCGGCCTGCGGCGCCTGTTGCCTTGCCGCCGGGAGACGCATCCGGTGGCCCGGGCTGCGCTTGCGGTTCGGGTTGGGCCGGGATGACGATCAGTTCGCCGGTGGGCGCACGGCGGATTTCGCCGAGATACGGGGCTGTCTCGGGCAGGGTGTCATCTGTTATTTTTTGAGCTACGACCAGGGTCGTGAATAATGCGAGGAGGGCAAACAACGCGCACGCAGTGATCAACCTCGCCGTTGTGCCAGCGCCGACTTTTTTTGGTGTAGATTCACCCACGGTTTGCTTGAGTAATAAGGAGGCAGTCATGGAATCAAAAGTCTTGCGCTGGCTGGGTCGGTTAGCGGCGGTGGCCGGCGTGCTGCTCAGTGCCGTCTCCGGTTTGTTGCGTTTGCTGGGTCATTACTGGGTCGGCGGATTTCAGGCCGGTACCTTGCTGCTGGGCGGGATTGCCCTGATGGTGTTTGCCTGTCTGTGCTATCTGGTGCTGATTGAACGACGGTGACATTCAGGCCGTCCGTCCGTAGGAATCCTCCAGCCGCACGATGTCATCTTCGCCGAGATAGCCGCCGGATTGCACTTCGATCATCTCCAGATCGATCTTGCCCAGGTTCTCCAGTCGATGCACGATGCCTAATGGAATGTAGGTGGATTCGTTTTCCGAGAGCAGCAGGATGTCTGTGCCACGGGTGACTTTGGCGGTACCCTTGACCACGATCCAGTGTTCGGCGCGGTGGTGATGCTTCTGCAGCGAGAGCTGCTTGCCGGGTTTGACGATGATGCGCTTGACCTGGTAGCGCTCGCCTTGCACGATGCCCTGGTAGCTGCCCCAGGGACGATGGACGTGAGTGTGCAAATCGCTTTCGGTGCGGCCTTCCTGCAGCAGTTGCTCGACGATCTTCTTGACGTCCTGGGTGCGGTTTTTCGGCGCGATGAGCACGGCATCCGCGGTTTCGATCACCACCATGTCGGTCAGTCCGATGGTCGTGACCAGCCGCGATTCGGCGCGGATCAGATTGTTGTTGCAGTCATGGGCGATGACATCGCCGACGCAGGTGTTGCCGTTGAAGTCGGCGCTGGCGCTACGGCACAGCGTGTCCCAGGCGCCGATGTCGTTCCACCCGGCGGCGAGCGGGATGACGATGCCATTATCGATTTTTTCCATGAGCGCATAGTCGATCGAGTCGGCGCGGCATGCGGAGAATGCGGCGCTGTCGAGACGAATGAAGTCCAGGTCGCGCTGGGCGCGATCAACCGCGTTGCGTGCCGGGTCGGCAATGTCCGGCGCCAGACGGTGCAGGGTTTGCAGGTAGCGGTCGGCGCGGAACAGGAACATGCCGCTGTTCCAATAGTATTCGCCTGTATCGAGATAGCTCTGGGCGGTGGCCAGATCGGGTTTCTCAACAAAGCGGTCAATGGCAAATCCATCCGCGATGGCGGCGCCCCGGCGAATATAGCCATAGCCCGTCTCGGGGCGTTCAGGGGTGATGCCAAAGGTGACAAAGCGCCCGGCGGCGGCGTGGGGCAGGCCCAGGGTGACGGCTTGCTGAAAGGCGGGAATGTCGGTGACGACATGGTCGGAAGGCAAGACCAGCATCAGCGGGGACTGCCCGTCGCGACGGCTCCATTGCGCGGCAGCGGCGAGTGCCGGAGCGGTGTTGCGGGCGGTGGGTTCGAGCAGGATGTCGGCCTCGATGCTGATTTCGCGGATTTGTTCGGCCACCAGGAAGCGATGGGTTTCATTGGTAATCAGCACTGGCCGGCCCAGGCCGGGAAAACCGGCGAGACGCAACAGCGTGGCCTGCAACAGCGAATGTTCGCCCAGCAGACGCAAAAACTGCTTTGGATACTGCGCCCGCGATAGCGGCCAGAGCCGTGTGCCTGAGCCGCCACACAGCAAGACGGGAATGATTGGCGGCTGGCTTGCAGATGCGGCAGGATGGGCGGGAGTATTTGTCATGGGCTTAGGCGGGATTTGCTGGTTCAGGTCTTTAAAATGAGCGTCTGTCGCAATGCGTATTGGATGAGCGCGCGTGATGTGTTGAAATCGGCAGTGTATGTTAGCAAAGGAAACTCTGAACAAGTATTAACGCGTGATTTCGGCGAGCTCTGCATGCCCTGGATTCCCACTTCGCGGGGGTGGCAAGGCCGGAATCTGACCGGAGGGAATGCAAAGCTGACCGGAGGGAATGCAAAGCCTGAGGCGGGGCTTGGGGTTTCGGAGCGGGTGGTCCTGGACCCCGGCCTACGCCGGGGTGACGGTGGGAGGCCGGGGTAACGAGGTTAATGGATGCGGACTGGCTGCACAGTGGGTAGTCTGGTGGCAGGAATTGTTGTGGAGAAGCCTGGATCATGCAGCACAGGATACTTTTTGTTTGTACCGGAAATATTTGTCGATCGCCCACGGCAGAAGGCGTGGCGCGGGCATTGGCGGAGAAGCAGGGCGTCGGGCATTTGTTCGAGTTCGATTCCGCTGGCACCCTGGGTTATCACGCCGGCGAACCGCCGGATCCGCGTGCCATTGCGGCGGCCGCTAAACGCGGTTACGACCTTGCGCCGCTGCGTGCGCGGCAGGTGACGGAGGAGGACTTTTTCCGTTTTGATTATGTGTTGGCGATGGATCGCGATCACCTGAAGGTGTTGCAAAAACTTTGCCCGCCAACGCACAAGAATGGCTTGAGCCTGTTGCTCGACTATGACGATGCAACGCCGGAAGACGAGGTGCCCGACCCTTACTACGGCGGCCCGGAGGGCTTTGACGCCGTGCTGACGCTGGTTGAGAATGCGACGGGGCAGTTGATCCGGCGGTTGGCGAAATGACGGAGTGGCTTACAGCAGTACTTCAAGCACCGCCGGATGTGAGAGAAATCCTTGCGGGCTGGCGCTGGCGCCATAGGCGCCGGACTGGAAAATAACGCACAGGTCGCCTGGCTCCGCACGGGGCAGATCGACCTTGTCGGCCAGCAGGTCCAGCGGGGTGCACAGCGGGCCGACGACGCTGCTGCATTCGGTGGTCGCCGTGTTACCAGCGCCGACTTTTTGGGCGTCGTGCGCATGAATAATCGCGACGGGATAATTGCGACGTATCACCTGACCGAAATTGCCGCTGGCGGCGAGATGATGATTCAGCCCGCCATCGGTGACGAGGTAGGTGTGACCGCGTGAGACTTTCTTGTCGATGATGCGCGTCACATAAATGCCGGCTTCGCCCACCAGATAGCGGCCAAGCTCCAGATGCAGGGCGGCGTGCGGCAAGCGCTGTGCGGCGTCGGCGGCGATTTCGCTTAAGGCTTTGCTGATCGGGGCCAGGTCGAGCGCGGATTCGTGAGGGAAATAGGGAATGCCGAAGCCGCCGCCGAGATTGAGCGTTTTGATCGGCGTCGGGGCGAATGCGGCCAGCCGCAAGGCCAGTTGGTAGCTCGCATGTTGTGCCGCGGCGATGGACTCGCCGCTCAGGTTTTGCGAGCCGGCGAAAATGTGCAGGCCTGCGAATTCCAGGTGCCGGCCAAAGCGTGACCAGCCCGCCAACAGGCCAGGAATCATTTCCTCGTCGATGCCGAACGGTCGCGGTCCGCCGCCCATGCGCATGCCTGAACCCTTGAGCTCGAACGCCGGATTCACACGCAATGCGACGCGCGCTGCTTGTCCCCGTTCCTGCGCAATCGCTGCCAGGCGCAGCAGTTCTCCTTCGGATTCGGCATTGACCAGTACCCCGGCGGCCAGGGCCCGCGCCAGTTCGCTGTCGCGCTTTCCCGGGCCGGCAAAGCTGATGCGCCCGGGCACGATGCCGGCCTGAAGCGCCAGTTCAAGCTCGCCGGCGGAGGCAATGTCTACGCCATCGACCTGTCCGGCCATCAGCCGTAACAAGGGTGGAAACGGATTGGCCTTGATGGCGTAATGAATGCCGATGGAGCGGGGCAGGGCGGCACGTAAATCCGCAATGCGCTGGATGATACGCTGGCTGTCGTAGGCGTAAAACGGCGTGCCATGCGCGGCGGCCAGCTGTGCAATCGGCTGGCCACCAAAATGCTGTGCATCGTGCGGAAAGGACAAGGTAGGCATCGTGTCAAGGCTCGGGATGGGCAGCGGCCAGTGTACGCCGATCAATCTTGCCGTTCGGGTTGCGCGGCAGCGGGCCGGGGTAAACGCTGATCGTGGCCGGCACCATGTAGGCTGGCAAATGCTGTCGGCATTCGGCGAGCAAGGCAGCCGGCGCGGCTTCACTATCGGCGCCTTCGGTGAGGCTGATGACGACATGAATCGCCTCGCCCAGGCTGTCATGCGGCAGGCCAAAAGCCGCGCATTCGGCCACCTGGCCGCTGGCATAGAGTACTTCTTCAATCTCGGTGGGGCTGACGCGATAGCCCGAGGTCTTGATCATCTCGTCGCGCCGCCCGACAAAGTAGAGAAAGCCTTCGGCGTCGCGGCGGACGGTATCGCCCGAAAACACGGCGCGCTCGCCAGGTGCCGGTTCAAGGTGGGGTGGCAGGGGCTTGAAGCGTTCGGCGGTGGCTTGCGGGTTGTTCCAGTAACCCAGGGTGACCAGCGGGCCGCGATGCACGAGTTCGCCGGGTTCATCGTCCGCACAGAGCGTGCCGTCGGCGCGCAGCACCAGCACCTCGGCCTGCGGAATGGCGCGGCCGATGGAATCGGGCCGGCGGTCGACTTGGTCGGGCGGCAGGTAGGTTGAGCGAAATGCTTCGGTGAGGCCATACATCAGGAAAGGCCGGGCCTGCGGCGCTTTCTCGCGCAGACGCGCCAGCGTGTCGCCCGGCATGCGTCCGCCGGTGGTAGCGAAATAGCGCAGGGCCTCGGCGCAGCCCGTGGGCCAGTCGCAGCGCGCGAGCTGGATGTACAGCGGCGGCACGGCGGTGAGGCCGGTGATGCGCTCGGCATGCAGGGCGCGCAGCAGATCGCGCGGCAGCACATAGTTGTGCAGCACCACGCAGGCGCCGGCATGAAACGCGGTGGTGAGCTGGCTGAACCCGGCATCGAAGGACAAGGGCAGGGCAGCCAGCAGGCGATCTTCCGGCCGATTCTCAAGATACTGGGCGACGCTCTGTGCGCCGATCACCAGATTGCGATGCGAGATCACCACGCCCTTGGGCTTGCCGGTGCTGCCCGAGGTGTAAAAAATCGCCACGGCGTCGGTGTCGTTGGGTGCGGCCGAAAAATCCGGCGCTGGCAATACGGCGCCGGATGCATTCGCCATCAGTTCTGGCCATCGGTGATGGTCAGGGCAGGCCGATGGCTCATCCACGAGCACGATGTGGCGCAAGGTCGGGCAGTTCGCCAGCGTTGCCGCAAGGGAATCCAGGCGGATAGCGGAGGTGACGAGCACGGCGACCGCGCAGTCGTTCAGGATATGCCCGACCTGTTCCGCCCGCAGTATCGGATTGACCGGCACGAACAGGGCGCCGGCGTGCGCTGCACCAAAGCAGGCGACGACTGTTTCCAGGCGTTTTTCCAGATACACCACCACCCGTTCGCCACGCGTCACACCGAGTGCGGCCAGCCCAGCGGCGAACTGTCCGGTTTGCTGCCAGAGCTCGGCATAGCTGAGATGCGCTGCGCCGCTGATGCGGGGATCGACCAGCGCAACGGCCTGCGGCGTGCGCTGTGCCGCGTTGCGGATCAGGTCGGGGAGCAGAAGGCGGGTCATGTCGCTGCGCATGCTGTCCCGCCTGCTTTCCGGCGACGAAGGTGTTTGCCGCCATAGTGGCGTGCGGCGGCCAGGAGCCCGCGCGGCAGCGCGAGATCGAAGGCAACCAGCCCACGCCGCTCGCGCCGGTGGCTCATCCAGTCCTGCTTGTAGGGATCGTCGCCGCTGAGATAGTCGATTTCCTCAACGGCGTCATGCGCCAGCACATGTTCCATCAGTGCCGCAGTGAGCAGTGAGCCGGGCGAGTAGCGTGCGGCATCGGGGTCGTAGGCCAGCTTGAAGATGGCGGCCTTGCCGTGATCCACCAGCCAGATCTGGCTGGCGATGGCGGTCTCATCGAGCGAGAGCACGCCCAGCCGCAGCCAGCCGTGCCGCGCCGCCAGTGCGCACAGCCTGCGCACGAAATCGGGAAAGGCTTCGGCCGGTTTCCAACTGCGCCGGTAGATGGCTTCAAAGGCGTTGATGGCGGCGTCGAGCGCCACGCCGGGATGGGTGTAAATGTCTATTTTCCATTCGCCTGCGCGATCGAGTTTTTTGCGGGCGCGGCGCACGGTGTTTTGCAAGGCCGCAGGGCGCTGCGCAAAATAATCGGCAAAGCGCAGGCCGCGGCAGGGCAGGTACCAGTTGCCAAAACAGAAGTAACTGTCGACGGCGTAACCCGCAGTGATGAGCGCGTCGCGCATGGTCGGGTAAAAGGTGCTGGCGGTGTCGAGCGGTTGCAGTTGAATCAGCGCCGGGCGCGACGCAGTGTGGCGCAAGAAATGGGTGATGGCCGCCAGCGCTTCTGCCAGACAGGCTGGAAGCGACGCTGCCGGCATGCACAGCGGCGCATACAGCGGCGTGTAGAAATTGCTCAGGCTGGTGAGACTGCCTGTTTCCTGGATCAGCGGCAGCCCGAGGACGGGCACGTCAGCATCCGTCACCACCAGCCATTGCAACTTCGTTGCGGAGGGCAGGCCGTGATGCGCGAGCAGTTCAAACCAGTCGCCTGTCTGAAAAAACGCGCCCTGATCGCCAGCCTGATTTACTGACAAGGCCGCCTGGAACGCGGCGCAGTCATCAAGGCGACGGACGATCATGGTTTGCGGGTGGCCGGTACCACGGTCGGCGTCAGTTCCGCCCGATAGCGAAATAGGTCAGCCCGGCCGCGCGGACGTGAGCGGGATCATAAAGATTGCGGCCATCGAAGATTACGGGCGTTTTGAGCTTCGCCTTGATGGCGGCGAAGTCAGGCGCGCGGAATTCTTTCCATTCCGTGACAATGGCCAGCATGTCCGCGCCTTCGAGTGCGTCCATGGGGTTCCGGGCGTATTCAAGGCGCGGTTCGGCGCCGTAAATGCGCCGGGTCTCGTGGATGGCCACCGGGTCATACGCGCACACGGTCGCGCCGCGTTTGAATAACTCGGCGATGAGGACACGGCTCGGCGCTTCGCGCATGTCGTCGGTATTCGGCTTGAACGCCAGCCCCCACAAGGCAATCTTTTTGCCGGAGAGATTTTCGCCAAAATGGCTGACAATTTTTTGCGCCAGCACCTGCTTTTGCACTTCATTGGCATCTTCCACCGCTTGCAGCACCTTGAGTTCCTGCCCGGCGTCGCTCGCAGTGCGCACCAGCGCCTGCACATCCTTGGGAAAGCATGAGCCGCCGTAGCCGCAGCCGGGATAGAGGAAGTGATAGCCGATGCGCGGGTCGGAACCTATGCCCTGGCGCACCAGCTCGATGTCGGCGCCGAGTTTTTCCGCCAGGTTGGCCAGCTCGTTCATGAAGCTGATGCGCGTGGCCAGCATGGCATTGGCGGCATATTTGGTCAGTTCGGCGGAACGCACGTCCATCACGATCACGCGTTCGTGGTTGCGCTGGAACGGGGCATAGAGCTGGCGCATCCTATCGGCGGCGCGATCATCGGAGACGCCGACCACAATGCGATCCGGTTTCATGAAGTCGTCAATCGCCGCGCCTTCCTTGAGGAACTCGGGATTGGAGACCACGCTGAAGTCGATGTCGGTGCCACGCGCCTTGAGCGCGTCGTCAATCGCCGCACGCACCTTGTCGGCCGTGCCCACGGGAACGGTGGATTTATCAACCACGACCTTGTAAGCCGTCATATGCTGGCCGATGGTGCGGGCTGCGGCGAGCACATACTGAAGATCGGCCGAACCATCTTCATCGGGCGGGGTGCCCACGGCGATGAACTGGATATCGCCATGCGCTACGGCGTCGGCAATATCGGTGGTAAAGCGCAAGCGGCCGGCTTCCTTGTTGCGCTTGACCATGGCATCGAGGCCCGGCTCGTAAATCGGGATGCCGCCTTCATTGAGAATGCGGATTTTGTTGGCGTCAACGTCAACGCAAAGCACGTCGTTGCCGACTTCTGCCAGACATGCGCCGGAAACAAGGCCGACGTAGCCTGAGCCAATGACGGTAATTTTCATGAGGTTTGAAGTTGGATGTTAAAACAGGACAAATGATAGCCGAATTATGTGGGTGGTCTGCTGTCGATAGTGTTGGATAATCTGCTCTCGCTGCTGGGTTAACCCCGGCTTGTGCCAGCCAAACGAGGATATTTTGCATGCCGGCTGACGTTCTCTTTTTGTTGAAGAAATTTTTGTCGGTCATGTTGCTGCCGCCGCTTTTGCCGCTCTTGTTGATCGGACTTGGGCTGTGGTTTCTGGTCCGCAAGCCCCGGCTCGGGAAAGCGTTGGCGTGGGGTGGCGTGTTGCTCAGCCTGCTGTTGATGACGCCGGCCGGGGTTGATCTGTTGTCGGCTCCGCTGGAGCAGGTTCCCGTGCTGCGACCGGCTGACTTGCCGCGTGCGCAGGCGATTGTCATTCTTGGCGGCGGGCAACGCTTGCACATGCCGGAATATGGCGGCCCCACGCCCAACCGGATCACGCTGGAGCGGCTGCGTTACGGCGCGCGGCTGGCGCGTCAGAGCGGCTTGCCGGTATTGCTCAGCGGCGGCGCGCCGAAAGGAATGGATGGCGAAGCCGTGGCTATGGCACGCAGTTTGCGCGAGGATTTTGGCGTCGAGCCGCGCTGGCAGGAAGTGCACTCGCTGGATACGGCAGACAACGCACGATTTTCAGCGGTAATCCTGCGGGCGGCCGGAATACATCGCATTGTGCTGGTCACCCATGCGGCGCACATGCGGCGGGCGCTGAACGAATTTGCCGCGCAAGGGCTGGAAGTGATTCCGGCGCCGACGGGATTCTTTTCGGCCAGCAGCGAGGGCGCCGAGTTCAGCGATTTTTTGCCGGGAGCGTCAGCCGCCTACGCAGGCTGGTATACGCTGCATGAATGGCTGGGACTGCTGGCGCAAGCAGTGCGTGAATTCGGGCGATGATGGCAGGCTGCGGTCCATTCGGATGCCCTGCGTATAATCGAAAAATCAACATGAAGAATAAATGCCTTGTACGATCGGGAAATCCGCGTGGATATTGAAAAAGAAGTGCTGATGGTTCTCGACACAACGCTCGGCCTGCGTGGCCGGGGGCTGGCATTTCTGCCGGAGACGCGCCTGCTGGGGGCGCTGCCTGAATTTGACTCGATGGCGATCGTCAATCTGGTGACCGGGCTCGAAGAGCGGTTCGGCATGCGGGTTGCCGATGAGGAGATCGAGGGCCGGCTGTTTGCCACCGTCGGCTCGGTGCTGGCTTTTGTGCGGCATAAAGTCGGCTTGTCGCCGGCGCGCTAAGGGATACGCGGCAAAGGACGCCTGTGACTGTCGAGTCCTTTTTTCTTTCGGTCGGCGGTCGCTCGCGTTTTTGTCTTTATCACCCGCCTGCATCCGCCGGCATGGCGTCGCGTGGCGCCATTGTGTACATTCACCCGTTTGCCGAGGAAATGAATTTCTCGCGGCGCATGGCGGCCTTGCAGTCGCGAGCGCTTGCGGCGCAGGGGTATGCGGTGCTGCAAATCGACCTTTTTGGATGCGGCGACAGCGCAGGTGATTTCAGCGAGGCCGGTTGGTCGGTCTGGGTGGCCGACATTGTGGCGGCCGCGCGCTGGGTGCAGTCGCGTCACAGTGGCGGGGGCGCCGTTCCGCTGACGTTCTGGGGTTTGCGCGCAGGCTGCCTGCTGGCGGCCGAGGCGGCCAGCGCAATGGATGAGCCTGTGGATTTTTTGTTCTGGCAGCCGGTGCTGTCGGGTGATTTGTACTGGCGCCAGTTCAAGCGCCTTGCGGTGGCCGCCGATGCGCTGAAAAATTATGATGCGGCTGGCGAGCATCACGCCGGGCGCGTGGAAAAACCTGTCGCCGCGATCGATGCAGCGATCGAGATTGCCGGATATTGCATTTCGCCTGCGCTGGTTGCCGGCTTGTCTGCCGCTCGGCTGACTTTGCCGGAGTGCACGCGGCGCGTGCGTTGTATTGAAGTCAGCACAGGGCAGGTTCCTGACAAAGACAATCCTGATTCAGCGGCCTTGTCGCCTGCGCTGGCGGCAGCTGTCACCGCGTGGTGCGAACAAGGCAGGAGCGTGAACAGCCGCGTGGTACCCGGCCCTGCCTTCTGGCAAATCGCCGAGGCCGAGGATTGTCCAACCCTGCGTGCGGCTACCGCGCAACTCCTGGCGGAGGGCGATGATGGTACTGCATGACTCGCCTGATCTCGCGCCTGACCTGAATGAGCGCCCCGTCATTTTCGATTGCGCGGGGGAACGCCTGATCGGGGTGATTGCCCAGCCAGCCGAACCGGCGGATACCGGAGTACTCATCATGGTCGGCGGCCGGCAGTATCGCGCCGGCAGTCACCGGCAGTTCGTGTTGCTCGCCCGCCGTCTCGCCAGCGCCGGGTTTTCATCTCTGCGCTTTGATTTTCGTGGCATGGGTGACAGTACCGGCGCGGCGCAGAGTTTTGAAATGGCGGATGCCGATATTGCCGCCGCACTAGCCACGTTCAAAGCGCGCTGCCCGTATCTCAAGCGGGTAGTGCTGTGGGGCTTGTGCGATGCGGCAACGGCTGCGGTGCTGTACTGGCAGCGGGCGGGCGATCCCTTCGTGGCGGGACTATGCCTGGTGAATCCCTGGTTGAGAACCGAAGTCAGCCTGGCACGGGCGCGGGTGCGACACTACTACGTCGAACGGCTGCTTGATCCTGCCTTCTGGCGCAAGCTGTTGAGCGGCGGAGTCGGGCTGCGCGCGTCAATCGGCGAGTATCTCGGCCAGCGGCGCATGGCGCGTCGCGCCAATCAGACGGGGGATGCTGACTTTATAACGCAAACCCTTGAGGGTCTGCGCCGCTTTCCTGGCGCACTGCTGGTGGTGCTCAGCGGCCGCGATCTGGTGGCCAGGGAGTTCATGGATACACTGGCTTCCAAGCGAGGCCTGGCACTATTAACCAGCGCGCATCACCAGCGGCTGCTTATCCCGGATGCCGACCATACCTTTTCTCAATCTGCCGCCCGCGAGGCAATGGAAATGGCTGTTCTGGCGTGGCTTGAAAAAGTGTTTTGAAGCCGGCAAGCGGGATGAGTCTGTCGCATATCGCAGCCGTATCCTGTTTTGGCGGCCTGTTCTCCTGTGTTTGTCGCTGTCATCAGTGCAATAAAAAACGGCAGCCTCGGCTGCCGTTTTGCTGTCAAGCTACCTGACAGGTCAAACTGCCTGCTTGCGGCGGCGTGATGCGGCCAAGCCGGCCATGCCAATGCCGAGCAACGCCAGTGATGCAGGTTCCGGAACAACTCCCCCAGGCCCCGTGCCGCCAGGAACGCTGGTAATTCCGGTCAAGGTGAATTGCCCTGGAGCTGACATCGTATCAATGCAGCAGTTGGTGCCCGTAAAGAGACCCCACGTACCATTGCCCAAAACCAGCGGGTCAGTGAAGAACCAGTCATTCTCGAAGGGGCTATCACTAAAATTGGTCGGTTCCACAGCATAGCCAGTCAGTCTGCCTGCAGTGATCATGGCATCCATGCCGGCCAGGGTACCGCCCTCGTTGTTAAAAAAACCGGTCCATTGGAATACAGGCCACAGGGTATCGTCAGTGCCGAAAACACCGATTCTTACGCCACCGTTAGCAGTGGATGGCTCAGTTTGATCGCCGTGCCAATGCTGCCCGAACATGGTGATGGTGCCATTGCCATTATCTTTCCAGCCGAATGCCGTCAAATGGGCATTGGCCGTGCCTGCTGCGCCGAACAAGGTGGCGGCAGCAAGGGTGGTTACTAAAAGATTTTTCATTTTCAAGACTCCTTCGAAAATAAGTTAAGTACATACCGAAATTCACACGCATTCGAAAATGGTGGAATTTCGCGCTGGATCAAGCAGAATTTATGCCATATTGTAAATATATGTTATATATCAATGCGTTGAGGATATTCATTTAAATTTTCACAGAGTTTCTAATCGATGGTGTAAAAAATATCGACAAATTTATTCATTTGTTAACAACTTATTCTTCGCCTTCGTACCCCTTTACAATATCGCCTAATTACATGTTTCGGAGTAGGTTCATGGCGCATTACCTTGTCACCGGCGGCATGGGTTATATCGGCAGCCATACGTGTGTGGAATTGCTGGCGGCGGGACATCAGGTCACGATCTTCGACAACCTCTCCAACAGCAAGCTTGCTGTTCTGGAAAGGATTGCAAGAATTACCGGAAAACAACCACATTTCATCCAGGCGGATATTCGCGACCGCTCGGCAATGCGCGCGGCGCTGGAAGGATGCCAGGGTGGATGCGATGGCGTGATCCACTTCGCCGGGCTTAAGGCGGTCGGCGAATCGGTGGCAAAGCCGATACTGTATTACAGCAACAATGTCGAAGGCAGCATTGCGCTGTTTGAAACGATGGCCGCAACCGGAGTGAAGCACCTGGTGTTCTCGTCCTCCGCCACTGTCTATGGCGACCCCAGAGAGGTGCCGATCCGGGAAACGGCAGCACTCTCCGTCACCAATCCCTACGGTCGATCAAAACTCATGGTCGAAGAGATGCTGCGTGACATTGCTGGCGCCGATCCGGAATGGCGCATTGCGCTTTTGCGCTATTTCAACCCGGTGGGGGCGCATGTTTCCGGGGAAATCGGCGAGGATCCGAACGGCATCCCGAACAACCTGATGCCGTATGTGACCCAGGTGGCGGTTGGCAAGCTCGAATGTCTCTCGGTCTATGGCAATGACTACCCGACACCGGATGGCACGGGGGTGCGCGACTACATTCACGTCGTGGATTTGGCCAAAGGCCATCTGGCGGCGATCGAGACGATCAAGCGTCGACGCGGTGTGCTGACGGTCAACCTGGGCACCGGGCGCGGCTATTCCGTGCTGGAGGTCATCGCGGCATTCGGGGCGGTCAGTGGGCGAACCGTGGCTTACCGCATTACCTCCCGCCGCCCGGGGGATGTGGCGCAGTGCTATGCCGATCCGGCGCTGGCCGAAGAACTGCTGGGCTGGAGAGCGGAAAAAGGCATGGCTGAAATGTGCGCCGACGCCTGGCGCTGGCAACAGCAGAACCCGGAGGGGTTTGTTTAGGGAAATTCCGGATAAGCCTTCAGGCCGCCCGGGTTGTTACCGGAATGACGCGCTGAAACAGTGATGCCCTAATCGACTTTCTTCAGATACTCCTTGGTGAAAAACTTGTCTGGAATATCGCGCACTTTCATGGCGTCGTATTCGAGCACTGATTTTTCGCCCGCACGGATCGAATCTTCCATCACCAGCCGCGTGGGGCGCATTTTTCCGGCCATCAACTTGAAGTTTTCATAGCGGGCGGTTTTCAGCAGCCGGTTGGATAACGAGTAGAACTCTGCCTTGTGCGGATAGCCGTTCTTTTGCTTGACCCAGTACATCACCCGCGGGTAGGTGACGCTACGGTCGACGGCGATGAGCTCGAGCACCGTGTATTTTTCGCCTTCGATGCTGTCTGTGCGCAAGATGCGAGGCGTGTAATCTCCAGCGAAGTTCGCCCGTGCCAGATCGCCATTGGCGACCTGCCCGGTGAGGCGCTGGGCCAGGGAGAGCCGGACGGGTTGCGAAACCGATGGCAGGAAAACCCAAAGTTCGCGGCCGCTCATCAGCATGGTTTGCCCGCGCTCGGAGGCGGGCTCGGTGACGATGACCACGGTTTTGTCATTGCCTTTGGAAAGCACCTGGTATTTTCGTGCTTCGGTGCTTTGGTCGGTCTTGGTGGACAGTATGGAAATGTCGACCTGGAAGCCTTCGGTCGGAAAGCGGATCTGGTCGGCTTTGCGCAGAATTTCCTGCGCTTGCGGGTCCGCCGGCGCAGATGCTGTGGCTGCCGTGGATTCGGCGGCGGCAGATTGCCCCCGCGTGAGTCCGGGGGCGGCAAGCCACAGCATGGCGGCCAGCAGGATCAAGAATCCACCGCGATGAAGGCGAGGAATATCCTGTGAAACGGGATGTCTTTTGAGGTTTTGCATGAGCTTATCCCTATAGAATCGTATGAAATCGGGTTAATCTGGTTAACAACATACTGCCGTGTTGGCTGCGCCGGGATAGTTTATCGTCAGGGAGCAAGGATGCCTATTGTGCGTGTCGAGGGAGTTTTCAAGGATTATTTCCTCGGCAATCAGATCGTTCAGGCGCTGTCGAATATCACGCTGCATATCGAGCAGGGTGTGTTTCTGGCGATTTCAGGGCCATCGGGCAGTGGCAAGACCACGCTGTTGAATGTCATCGGTTGCATCGACCAGCCGACCGAAGGCAGGCTTTTTATCCATGACCAGGAGGTAACACAATGGTCAGCCAACCAGTTGGCCGATCTGCGGTCGCACTCCATCGGGTTTATTTTCCAGACGTTTAACCTTTTGCCGGTATTGTCGGCTGCCGAGAATGTGGAATACCCGTTGCTTTACCGTAAAGATGTTTCCAGTGCAGAGCGCCAGCAGCGCGTACATTACTTTCTGGAGATGGTGGGCTTGTCGAAATATGCCGATCATCGCCCCGGCCAGATGAGCGGCGGGCAGCGTCAGCGGGTGGCCATTGCACGGGCGCTGGCGATCAAGCCGGCGATCATCCTCGCCGACGAACCCACGGCGAACCTTGATCGTGCAACCGGCACCGAAATCCTGCAATTGATGAAACAAATCAATCGCAAGCTGGGCACCACCTTTATTTTTTCGACGCATGATCAACGGGTGATCGACATGGCCGACCGGCTGGTGCGCATTGAAGATGGTGTACTGCGCGAGCTGGGTGTGCGGCGCGGCGGGCAATGGGCGACGGTGCGCCTGCACAGTGCCGAAGAGTCCGCCATGGATCGCGCGTTGTCGAACGAAAAGGAGAAAGCCCTTGTGCATGCCTGATTACAAAAAAAGACGGATAGGCGGAAGTGCGCCGCGTTCTTGCCGGGTCGGAGAACGGATTCGGTCGGCGTTGCGTGTTTCCTTGGCTTGTGTTCCCTTGCTGCTCGTTCCCGGAGTGTCACAGGCCGAAAAAGTCGGCGATGGCACTATGGCGGCAGATGACGAAATGGAGGCCCTGCTGCGGCAGGCCGCCGAGGATGACGCGAAAAATGCGGCCGCTCCACAAGCTGATGCAGCTGCCCCGGCGCTTTCAGCGAACCAGGCGGCGACACCTGCCGCGCAGTCCTCCGGGGGCCTGCATGGCTCCGCCCAGTTCGAGCTGGCCCGTGCCATCAATGCCCCGAGCCATTGGTCGAAGATGCTGACGCGTGTTGAATTCGGCAGCAGCGGAAAATTCAGCGCAGGCTTGAAGTGGAAAATGAGCGCCCGCCTGGATTACGACGCGGTGTTCGATGCGACCCATTTCTATCCGGCGCAAGTCCGCGATGACCAGCGGCTGAATTTTGGCTTGCGCGAAACCTATCTGGATGTCGATGCGGGCGACTGGGATATTCGCCTGGGCCGGCAGCATGTGGTCTGGGGCGAAATGGTCAGCCTCTTTTTTGCCGATGTGGTCTCGGCGCGCGACATGCGCCAATTCATCCTGCCGGAATTCAATATCCTGCGCATCCCCCAGTGGGCGGTGCGTGCGGAATACTTCAAGGGCAATTTTCATGGTGAGCTGCTCTGGATTCCCGTGCCTACCTACGATGAAACCGGCAAGCCGGGGGCGGAATTTTTCCCTTTGCAGACGGAGTTTGCGGGGTTGTCCACCCGCTACCTGAATGAACGCAAGCCGTCGCGCAGTTTGTCCAACAGCAATTTTGGCGCACGTGGTTCATGGTTGCTGGGTGGCTGGGATGTGTCCGGCTTTTTTTATCGCAGCATGGATGCGGCGCCCACGTTTTACCGGCAGGTTGTGCCGGGCGAGGTGATTTACGAAGCCCGTCATGATCGAATTTCGCAAGTGGGCGGCACGTTGGCCAAGGATTTTGGCAGCATGGTGCTGAAAAGCGAGATGGTGGCCACCCGTGGCCGACGCCTAAGCGTGCTGCGTCTGGGTGAGCCCGACGGCGTGGTAAGGCAGAATACTTTTGATTGGGTGGTCGGTCTTGACGTGCCGCTGCCAGCCGAGGCACGCTTCAATGCGCAGGTGTTCCAGAGCATCATCACCAATCACGACCCGGATGTGATTCCACGCAAGGTTGAAAGCGGCTACAGCCTTTTGCTCAATGGCAAGTTGTTGCCGCAGCTTGAGGCCGAAGTGCTGTGGGTGGCCAGTTTCAACCGGACCGACTGGATGCTGCGGCCGAAGGTGAGCTGGACGTTTGAAAAGAACTGGCGCCTGGCGGCGGGTGTCGATGTTTTCCATGGCCCGCCGGAAGGCTTGTTTGGCCGATTTGAGCATCGCGACCGGGTATTTTCGGAATTGAAATATTATTTTTAGTTTCATTCTCATTCCCCTGTGCAGCATCCTTGCAAGGGGCAGGTAAAAGACTGCGATGATTTTTGATTTGCTTCTCGGCCGCAACAAACGTGACCCATTAACCCCGAATTTCAAGTTTTTCGGCGGGGCATGTGCTCGCGCCAAGGAATCGCTGTGTCTGGATATTTTGCGATTACGGTATGAAGTGTATTGCCGTGAATGTCATTTTCTTGATGCCGAGGATTACCCGGACGGGTATGAATCCGATGCCTATGACGCCAGTGCTTACCATGTGGCGGCGCGCAATGAGGCGGGGCAGGTCGTCGGGACGGTACGGCTGGTCTTTGCGGATGCTGCGGGGCGTTTTCCGTTTGAAGACCATTGCACCACCTTTGCCGAGTTTGCTTTTCCGCCGCGTGTCGAGTGCGCTGAAGTTTCGCGTCTGGTTGTGAGCAAGGGATACCGCCGCCGCCCGGGCGATACCATGCAGGGGGTGTCCAGGGATTTTGTGGAAAAGGGGCGGCCCGACGCCATTCCCATTGATCCGAACGACCCTGAAGGAAAGCACCGGCGGCGTATCAGCCCGCAGATATTGATGGGCATGTTTCGCCAGATGTATCTCCACAGCCGCAACAATGGCATCCATTACTGGTTTGCTGCGATGGAGAAGGGATTGGCCCGCTCGCTCGACAAAATGGGCTTTCATTACACCCAGGTTGGACCTGAAATGGATTACTACGGGCCAGTGGCGGTTTATTTTGCCGACTTGAGGGTGTTGAGCAGAGACTTGCGGGAGTCCAGTGAATTTCTTAGTCGCTGGTTTGAAGGCGAGCCCATTACCCTGTGGCTCACGCTCAAGACCTGGGTTCACTACAAACGCCTTGCGCACAGAAAAAGCTAGCGTGGCGAAAAAGATTTTCGTATGAAACAAGCCTTCGCACGACTCGAGCGACGCCTGATCAAGGCGAAACTGGCTCGCAGCAAACCCGATGAGTTGATTGCCCAGGGCGAAAAGCGGCTGCTGGCTGTTTTCCGGCGTGCTGCCACGCAGTCGGCGGCTTACCGGACAGTGCTGGCCGAGGCCGGTATCAAGGTTTCCGACATTCAGACCCCGCAGGATGTGCTTGCCCGGTGCCCGGTACTGAACAAAGCCAACACCTTCCACCGTTTCTCTGCCGACCAGTTGCTTTGCAGCGACATTCCAGCCACGGAACTGGCCTCGGTACTGACCAGTTCCGGCCAGGGGGGCAGCGGCTTTGCGCTCGGCCTGATTTCGCGGCGACAGGCGCGCAACGCGGCCTGGCTGATCGACTTGGGATTGGAGTTGGCCTTCGACATCGATAAACATCGCAGCTTGCTGGTCAACTGCCTGCCGATGGGCGTGACGTTTGCTTCCGAGGCCGTTTGCGTAGCCAACGTGAGTGTGCGTGAAGACATGGCCTGCGCCGTGATTCAGCAAGCCGGGGCGTTGTTCGGGCAGATTATCCTCTGCGGCGACCCCTTGTTTCTCAAACGGCTTTGCGATCATTCACAGGACATCGGGCTGGATTGGCGCCGCCATCGCGTGCATGTGATTATTGGCGAAGAAACCTTTCCTGAAACTTTTCGCGATTACCTCGCGCAGGTGCTGGGTATTCAGCCGGACGATCCAGCCAGCGGCCTGATCGGCAGTTCGATGGGCATGGGCGAACTGGGTCTCAACCTGTTCAATGAAACGCGCGAAACCGTCGCCCTACGTCGCGCCTGCATCCGCCGCCCGGCATTGCTCAAACAGCTCACCGGCGTTGATCTCGCCGTATCGCCAGCGCCGACTTTTCTGGTGTTCAACCCGTTGCGCACGCTGGTCGAGATATCTTCTCCGGACGCACATGCAACGGGCGATCTTTTGCTCACGATGCTCGACCGCCAGGCGCCCATCCCGCTGATCCGCTACGCCACCGGCGACCGCATGCAGCGCATCCTGCCGGAAGCGCTGGCTCGTGCACTGGCTGACGGCGGGCTCTCCTTGGCGTTGCCCACCTTGCCTGTCGTTGCACTTCATGGCCGCGCCAAAGACCTATTGCCCGGTGGTGGACATACCGATCTGTTCAAGGCCGCGCTCTATCAACACCCTGCATTGGCCCGGGAAATGAGCGGCGCCCATCGGATCGTGCAAACCGAAGGCGGAATCCGCTGGGAAGTGCAGGCAGGGAAGGGCCGACCGCTAACCCAGGAGCAGGCACAGGATATGGTGGAAACCCTGCATGACACACTTGCCCCGCAGTTGCCTGGCCAGGCGCTGGAGGTAACCGTACATGCTTACGACGCCTTCTCGCACGGCAAAACCATCGACTACGAACGGAAGTTTGCGTACTGGCAGCCGGCGCAGTAACACCGGGAAAATCCTGCACCAAAGTTCTTAAAGAAAACATGTCGGAATTTTTTACATTCAGCCAAAGCCAAACTTCGGTCTCAAATAGAAATAACAGTATTATCATGATGTTGCATGTTATGGCACGGCATCTGCTTTATAAGGCTCGGGCGGTGTCTTTGATGTGCTCGACAACGAATGTCTAATCTTTGAAGGAGTGGATAATGAAGAAATTTACAAAACTGGCCATGGTTGCTGCTGTCGCCGCGGCTACCAGCTTCAGCGCAGCCGCAACACCGGTGACCGAGTTTTTCTTTTCGCAATCAGCCGGTATCGTCAATCCGACGACTGATGCGGATGCAGGCACTTTCTTCAATTCAGGCAGCGGACTGACCTTTGGCGGTACCTCGGCGTTATTGTCTAACCCTCAGTATCCGACGGGAACAGCCACCACCATGAGCTGGAAGGGTGCAGGCGCCAATTCGCTGAACCCGACTGATGCCTCGAGTTCCTTGTCCGTCAACACGTACACGAGCAATACCAGCGTGGAAGTTTCGGGGAATGGGGATGCCTCGTGGAATGAGGGCGAAGTCTGGAGGATTACCAATCTTCATCATCACAATGAAGCCTTGTTGCTTGCCCAAGGCGGCGACATCGCTTTGCTAAGCCCGCTCTGGGTTGCCGATATCGTGGCCAATTTGCGTATTTTCAGTGACTCTGTGGGCGGAACGTTGGTTCATGATGAGTTGGGCAGCACAAACCGGATTTCCTTCAATGAAACGTATAACGCAGGCGGAAGCTGTCCTTTTGGCAGCCCCCACACTACAGTTTGCGATGATATCTACACGGACTTGGACCCATTGGCTTTCGCACCCACAACGTTCTGGTACAACGGCATTCTGTATGAACTGACTTTTGGCTTGGAAGCGGGCCCGGGAGCGATTATTGTCTTCGATCCGTTGTTGCGGGTGTTCACGGCAGAAAACTTCCCTGGTGACAGCGATATTTATGTCACCATGGCATGGCGTGCCGTACCGGAGCCGGGCTCCCTTGCTCTAGCCGGTCTTGGCCTCACCGCATTGGCTGCTATGCGCCGCCGTAAAAATACGGTTTCCTGAACGCTGGATTTTCAGTCAGTAAATTCAAGGGCTGCTCATCGGGCAGCCCTTTTTTATTGCCTGAAACATTAGAATCAAAAAATACAAAAGATAAGCAGGCTGGAGAAAAAATGCGGTTTTTGAAGGGTGACGTGTTGCCTTCTCCCGAAACATCAGGGTATGTGCGAACTTCTGGCGAACTAGTCTGGGGGCGCGGGAAGACATTCCAGCTTTGGGTTGACGTCCCTGAAGCCTATGCAGAAAGTCTTTCCGATACGGGGAATCCGTGGTTGTTGGCGATGCTGCCGATGGCAGCGAGTCTGGGTGAAGACATTGAGTTGGCGCTTCCTGTGGATGCGCTGCTTCTTGAGAACGTCAAAGGGGTGCTGGCAATTTGGCGGGAATGGTATCCGGAACTGCATGATGTCCGTATCCATTGCCCGGTACAGTCTTATCAAGCGCAAGGTCAAGTACCCTCTGCCAGGCGCACGGCGGCATTCTTTTCGGGCGGGATCGACTCTTATTTCACCATAGCGAGGCGCATGCCGGGGAACGAGTTCGGGATACCTGCGGTGGGGAAGGTGGATGATCTGCTGACCGTCTGGGGCTTTGATGTCGGAGTGTATGACGAAGCCCAGTTTCGCCCGCTGGCGAATATGCTGGCGACAAGTGCGCGGCAACTAGAGTTGCGACAGATTGTTTTTCGAACCAATCTGCGTGCCGCAGAAAAATTGATCCCTTTCAAAGATATGTGGCGACGGTTGAGTCATGGCGCTGGATTGGCTTTCATCGGTTTAATCCTTGAGAAGGCCTATAAAGAAGTGATGATTGGTTCTTCATATACCTATGGAAGCTTATTCCCATGGGGGTCGCATCCGCTCCAAGATGTCCTTTTTTCTACATCGGTGCTCCAAATCGTACATGATGGCGCGAGCTTTACCCGCGTCGAAAAAACCGATGTGGTGGCCAGGCTGCCGGTCGCACAAGCCGCGCTGCATGTGTGCCTTGCGCAGGGTGATAGCAACTGTTCGCGGTGTGATAAATGCTATCGAACCATGATGACGCTTGATTTGCTGGGGCATCGTGAGCATGCCGGTGAGCTATTTGATTGGTCGGGTTATCGGGTAGAGGCTATCCGCAAACTTTTTATACGCAGCAAGGGTGACAGGATTTTCAGGAGCGACATCATTGCGGCAGCAAAAAAATACCATCGCCAGGATATTGTGGATGCACTCAAGGCTGCCGAACGTCGCTCAAAAGTGCTTCGGCCGCTGGTTAAAATAAGCGAGTGGTTAATGACCTGGCCCGGAATATGGCGTCTGGGAATCAGCGCCAAAGCTTTTTTGCTGCGCGGCCCGATTCGCAAGATTTGATATGCAGCTGATTGATCTGGAAACGGGTGTTTCGCCGGAAACCACGAAAAGTATTCGACAAACGGCGAAAATTTCTCACGGCGACAATCAAACGATAATTTTGTGGGTCGACGTTCCGGAGGCCTATGCCGAGGGTCTTTCCGATACAGGGAACCCGTGGCTGTTGGCGATGCTGCCGATGGCAGCGAGCCTGGGTGAAGACATTGAGTTGGCGCTTCCTGTGGATGCGCTGCTCCTCGAGAATGTCAAAGGGGTGCTGGCACTCTGGCGTGAATGGTACCCGGAACTGCACGATGTTCGCATCCATTGTCCCGTACTGTCTTATCGGCCATCGCAGACCACTCGCACGGCAGCCTTTTTCTCCGGCGGCATTGACTCTTATTTCACCATAGCGCGGCGCATGCCGGGGAACGCGTTCGGGATACCCGCGGTGGGGAAGGTGGATGATCTGCTGACCGTCTGGGGTTTTGATGTCGGAGTGTATGACGAAGCCCAGTTTCGCCCGCTGGCTGACAAACTCGCGGGAAGCGCCGCCGCCATGAACTTGAATCACATCATTGTGCGTACCAACTTGCGCGAGGCCGCCGAAGTCTTCAAAAAAAGCTGGGGCCCGCTGACCTTTGGGGCGGGATTGGCATTTATTGGCGCCATATTGGAGAGACGCTTCGGTGAGGTTGTGCTGGGCTCTTCCTACCCTTATGGCGGGCTCATGCCGTGGGGATCGCATCCCATGGTCGACATCCTTTTTTCAACATCATCACTTGGCATAGCGCATGACGGTGCGAGCTTTACCCGTATTGGAAAGACCGAGATTATGGCGAGGCTTCCTGAAGCTGAAAAGTCACTACATGTTTGCCAAGCCGCAGGTATTGAAAATTGCTCCCAGTGCGAGAAATGCTATCGCACCATGATCGCGCTGGATATTTTGGGGAAAAGGAAAGCTTTCACAGGGGTTTTTGACTGGACGCTCTACGTTGTGGAAAAAATTAAAACACTCTATATCGGCGGGGGGGGCGCACAGATTTTTTATCACGAAATGGTGAGCGTTGCGAAAGATGCGGGACGGACTGACATTGCAACTGCGCTACTTGCGGCATCGCGGCGCTCAAGCAGAATGGCGCCCCTGGTGCATTGGGCGGATTGGCTCGCTCGCCAGCCTGTGGTGTGGAGATTCGGGGTTGCGTTACGTGCCTTGGTTTTAAGCGGCTCTATTGGGCCACAATATATCCGTCATGCGGCAAAAGCTTCCGTGTCAGGGTAATGCCCTTTTAATGAGTCTATTTTCACGATCGGGGGGTTATCTGCACGCAGTATGATTGCTTCCAGGTTGTCCTGAATAAAATCAATGTGATCCTATCCGCGCTGACGAAACTCGCCCTCCGTAACCTGCTGCGCCATCGTCGTCGCGCATTGATCGCCATATTTTCGGTGGCTTTGGGAACAGCGGCGCTGGCAGTGGCCAGCGGTTTTATCGCCGGGATGTTCGCCGACTTTCGCGAAGCGACGATCGAGTCGCAGTATGCGCATATCCAGATCACGCGGCCGGGTTATCACGAGAATGGCCTGGCGGATCCTGCCCGGTATTTATTGCCGAATGATGCAGCGGCAAAAATGTTAAGCACGCTGCCGCATGTTCGTGCCTGGGGGCCACGACTTGGACTGACGGGTTTGATCAGTCATGGCGAATCCACACTTTCTTTCGTTGGCGAGGGATTTGATCCTGCGCATGATTTGACGGGCGACCGCTCTTTGAAGATTGTCCAGGGGCATCGTCTGGGCGCCGCCGACCATGACCGGATTTTGCTGGGCAAGGGGTTGGCAACGCTCCTGGGGGTTCAGGCGGGCGATGCCGTGGTGGTGTTGGTGGATACGCCTGCCAGTGGCTTGAGCGCCATTGATGCAAAAGTGGCCGGGGTGTTCGAGTCTGTGAGCAAGGCGTATGACGATAGTGCGCTGCTGGTTCACATTCAAGCCGCGCGCAAACTGCTCAAGGTGGAGGGTGCGCATGGCTGGCTGGTTTATCTGGATAAAACAGAGAATACCCCGAGCGTGGCGGAAGACTTGCGCACGCGCTTTGGCGCCCCCGGATTCGAGGTGCGCACCTGGGATCAGCTGGCGGAGTTTTATCGGCGGGCGGTGGATCTGTTCCAGCAACAGCTGGACGTAGTTCGTTTTATCGTGGTGGCGATTATCTTGCTGGGGATCAGCAATACGATGATGATGAGTGTGATGGAGCGCACCGGAGAAATCGGCACCGCCATGGCGCTTGGGGTGCGGCGACGCATTCTGCTCGGGCAGTTTTTGTTGGAAGGCGCGTTCATTGGATTGCTGGGCAGCCTGGCCGGGCTTGCGCTGGCTGTCATGATCGGGTGGGGTATCGATGCGCTGCATATTGATATGCCGCCGCCGCCGGGGCTGACGCGGGGCTATCTTGCGCATCTGGTCTTTACGCCGGCGACAGCGGTGGAGGCGCTGCTGGTGGGCCTCGGCACTACGACGCTGGCGAGTCTGTATCCGGCCTGGCGGGCATCGCGCATGGTGATCGTGGATGCGATCCGCCATAACAAATAAGGGGGCGGTGTGTTCGGGCTCTTCAAGTTAGCCAGTCGCAATGTTTTTCGGCATCGTGGGCGCACGCTGATGACGCTGGCGTCGATTGTGTTTGGCGTGGCTGCGCTGATTCTGGCGGGCGGTTTCATCGAGGATACGATCGTGGAGACGGGCGAATCCATGATTCGTTCAAGCACCGGCCATCTTCAAGTTGCCCGTCAGGGGTATTGGCAATACGGGGTGCGCAGTCCGGAAAAGTATCTGATGGAGAACCCGGAGACCCTGCGCCGTGAATTGGCTGCGGCCCCCGGGGTAGAGGATGTGATGCTGCGCATCGGATTTTCAGGGTTGTTGGGCAACGGCCGGACGGATTGGTCGATTGTTGGCGAAGGGGTGGAGCCATCGCGTGAGAAAAGGTTGGCCAGTTACATCACCGTGCTTGCTGGTCGTCGGCTGGAGGACAGCGACAGGTTCGGCATGATGATCGGTCAGGGTGTTGCAAGGGCACTGAAACTGCAACCGGGCGATCCTGTTACCTTGCTGGTCAGCACCGCCGGCGGGGCGACTAATCTGCTTGAGTTTCAGGTGACTGGAGTATTCCAGACTTTTTCCAAGGATTACGATGCACGCGCTGTACGCATTTCCCTGGCGGCAGCCCAGGAGCTGCTGGCGACTTCGGGGGCGCATACTGGGGTGATATTGCTCAAGAATACGGCAGATACCGATCGCGTCGCGAGCTGGATACAAGACAAACTGGGTAACCAGGCGTATGAAATAAAAACCTGGGTTGAGCTGAATGTGTTTTATACCCAGACGGTCACGCTGTATCGGCAACAATTCGGCTTTCTGGTGGTGATTATCCTGGCCATGCTGCTGATGAGTGTTTCCAATACCGTGAATATGGGCATTTTTGAACGTGTCAGTGAGTTTGGCACCATGATGGCAATGGGGGATCGGTCGTCCCATATTTTCTCGCTGATTGTGTTCGAGAGTCTTTGGCTGGGCCTTTTGGGTTCGCTCGGCGGGGTGTTGCTTGGTATCGTGTTGGCTCAGGTAATTTCGATGGTGGGGATTCCCATGCCGCCCCCGCCGAATGCAGACCAAGGTTATATTTCCCATATCTTGGTGGTACCCAAGGTCGTTGCCTTGTCATTTATTGTCGGAACGGCGGCGGCTGTGCTGGCATCTTTCCGGCCGGCGCGAACGGTCAGCCGCAAACCGATTGCCGATGCCTTGCGCGAAGGAGTCTGAATCGGGCGGGCGCTGCAACTTCCGTGGCACTGTCACACAAGGTATCATGGCCCCTTTATGCAGCTGGATTCACACAAGTTATTTTATGGCCACGATTACTTGTTGTTATCACGAATGCCTTCGTGACATTCTCACGCTCTCGTCGAGGCATTCATGATCAAGACCGTGCTGGGGCATACACTGCGGACGGCAACTTTGCTGCAGATACTCATCGATTTCAGTTTTATTTTCGTTGGCATCCTCATCGCAGCCATGTGGGTCAGGAGCGGTTTGCCAATTGATACGGTCTTGCTGGTTTCCTATGCGGGGATTCTCGCCCTGACTTCACTGGTGGTTAATAGCTGGCTGGGGTTTTATCAACGGATTCATGATCGGACGGTTGAAGATTCGCAGGCGCGGGCGGTGCTGGCGCTTCATCTTTCAGTGCCGATCGCCTATCTGATTTTTCTGCTGCTGCCGATTGCGGAAGCAGATCGGGTGTTTCTCGAACTCAGTGGCATGGCTGCGCTCTTTGGCATGTTGTCCCACCGGGTTTTTGCTTCGCATCGTAAAAGCAGGGCACGTGTCGTTCATCGTATCCTTGTGTTCGGGGTGGGCAAGGAAGCGGCGAAAGTGGCTGCCTCGTTGAACCAGGAAGACCCGACCATTCAGATAGTGGGCTTTTATCCCGGGCCAATGTGCAAGGAAATAGCGGTCTCTCAAGATCGGGTGCTGCCACAAACGATGCCTTTGGCGGATACCGCCGTTTTCCACCAGGTTGATGAGATTGTTGTGGCCATAGATGACCGTCGCGGGGGGCGTTTGCCGCTGAGGGAACTGCTTGATTGCCGGGTATCGGGTATTTTGGTTCTGGATATGTCGAGCCACTTTGAGCGCATGCTGGGACAGATTCGGCTCGATGCCTTGCGGGCGGGCTGGCTGATTTTTGGCGACGGGTTTCGTCAGGGGGTGCGACGCTCGTTCATCAAACGGAGCTTTGACATCATTGCGGCTGTGATCCTGCTGATTGTTTTCTCTCCGTTGATGTTGATTACGGCTTTGCTCATTTTTCTCGAGGATGGCGCTCCGGTGCTTTACCGCCAGGAGCGGGTTGGGCTTAATGGGCGGTTGTTCAATGTGATCAAGTTCCGCAGCATGCGGCGCGACGCGGAAAGCGACGGGAAGCCGCGCTGGGCGGCTGCGAATGATGATCGCACGACACGTGTCGGGCGCTTTATACGCAAGTTGCGCATTGACGAATTGCCGCAGCTTTTTTGCGTACTCGAGGGCACCATGAGTATGGTGGGTCCTCGACCGGAACGCGCTTTCTTTGTGGATCAGCTAACCAAGGAAATCCCTTTTTACGCCATCCGGCACAGCGTGAAACCCGGCGTAACGGGTTGGGCCCAGGTGAGATACCACTATGGTGCTTCGGTCGAAGATGCTGTGCAAAAGCTGCAATATGATCTTTACTATGTCAAAAATCATACCCTCTTGCTGGATCTGGTGATTATCTTTGAAACCGTCGGTGTTGTTGTGGGCGGAAAAGGGGCGCAATAGCCAAAAAGTGTCAGGTTTTCTTACACTCTATCTTTCTGGTATTATGGTTTCAAGATATAAATCAGCTTGTTATATGTATTGGCGTAATATTTGCTTATACTTTGGTGTTGCTGCCTATGTGTGGTTTTCTGGCAAAAAATATTTTTCAAACAACACAGGCAGCGAGATAATTCATCAGCTTGCTAATGATTAAAGCGGCAAATTTGCAGAAGGAGCAAACCATGGACTTACCCGGTCGTCTCGCCAGTTCTGAGAGTCAGCCCAAGGAAAACAAGCAGCATACCCGTCGGCGCTTTATCCGTGGCGTTGGAGTGGCTGTACCCGTCATCATGACGATTCGCTCTTCTTCGGCTTTGTCTGCGCAGTGTTTTGCGCCCTCGGCTGCAGCCTCGATTGCGCTGTTGCACAGCCGCCTGGATCGCGAGCACGCGGACTGTCTGGGCCGGACGCCGGGGTTCTGGAAAAATGCTGCCAAGCCAGACCATCCCAATCATAATTTTTGGGTAACTGCGGGCGGGGAAGGCGTTCTATTCTCTACCATATTTGGTAGCGGCTTTCCTGGGAAAACGCTGAAAGATGTCTTGGGCCTTGGGGGGAATCAAAATTACGAGGCTCTTGGCAGACACTTGGCAGCGGCTTATCTCAACCATCAAATTGGCTGGGTTCCTGATACCGTGCTGAGCATACAAGACCTGATCGACATGTGGAACGGTCGTGCAGGTTCGTATTCGCCGACGGCGGGTGTGACATGGAATGCAGATCAAATCGTTGCCTACCTGCTAACGACCATGCCGCTCTGATCTTTCATGTCATAGTCCAGATGTTGCTATTTTGCTGACAATTTGTTCGAAAGCAACTTGTTCTCTGTGCCCCGTTTGAATCTCGATGTACGCCCCTGCGAGGATGGCATCTTGGTCTACGACCACACGGCACGTACAACACATTTGATTCATCCCGCAACGTGGGATTTTTTCGTTTCTCTATCACAGTCAAACCCCTTGGCGGCACAGTTTGATCTGGGCGAACTGGATGCCGAGATGCCGACGGATGGAAATAACCGTCTGGCAATGGTCAATGCGCTGGAGCGTGCGGGTCTCATCATGCGATGCTGAGGCTGGACGCTGTTACAGATGCCGACTTTGCACGTAGCTTGCGAGGCGGCACGTTCCGGCTCCAGGTAGGTGGGTTCGCAATACGCATTGATAGCGACTCTGCGGCGCTTCGTTCCGGGTTGCGCCAAGTGTATGCCCATTATCCGGTATCACTTTCGGGTGGTTGCTATGATTTTGATCTCGCCATTCGACCGGCATCTTTTTTGCGGCGTTGGTTCCGGCCGAATGTTGTTTTTTCCCTTTCCGGTCAAGCGCCTTTTCTGCCCATGGCGGCCGATCATGCGCATGCATTGTTCGAATGGGGGCTGAACTGGACGATAGGCAGCTCGGTTCATCAATACCTTATTCTTCATTCGGCGGTTGTCGAGAAGCAGGGCAAGGGAATCATGCTGTCGGCTGCCTCGGGCAGCGGAAAGAGTACGCTGACAGCAGAACTGGCGCTGCGCGGCTGGCGGCTTTTCTCGGATGAACTGGCCTTGATTGACGGGCCGGCATTAAGGCTGACTCCTTTTCCGCGTCCTGTCAGTTTGAAAAACCAGTCGATCGATCTGCTGCGCAGGCGGCATCCCGGAGCGCAGTTTGGCCCATTGGCGCACGATACCCAGAAGGGGACGATTGCCCACCTGCGGGCGCCTGATGAGTCGATTGATCGTGCTACTGAAACGGCGCCGCCTTCATTGATTATCTTTCCCAAATGGACAACTGGCGCGCCGCTACGCGTGCAGCCCGTGGGTGCAGGGCAAGCGGCCATGCGCCTGATTGACCAATCCTTCAACTACCCCGTGCTGGGGCCGCTGGGGTTTTCACGGCTGGCTGATCTGGCGCAATCTGCTCCGGCCTGGGAACTTGAATACTCATCGCTGGACGATGCTGTCGCTGCACTCGATGACCTGCTGGCCGACGTTGATGCCTAGCCCATCTCCGTTGCTCAATTTTCTGGCTGACCACTCAAGCGCTACGCATCTGGATGCCGAAGGCTGGAGCCTGCTGCTGGCCGAGGCGCGGGCGTGTGGCGTGATGGCGCGGGTCGCCAAGGTGCTGGCGCAGGATTACCCGACGCTACTGTCATCTGATGCGCCATGCCAGGTGATGCCGCATATTGTTTCGGCCATTCGGCAGAGTGATAGCCTGGCGCACGATGTACAGCGCGAGCTGGCTTTTTTGAGTGATGCGCTGGCAGATGTGGACACGCCGGTATTGCTGCTCAAAGGCGCGGCGTATTGCGCGGCTGGGCTGCCCGCAGCGCGCGGGCGGATATTCTCCGATATTGATCTGCTGGTTGCGCGGCCTTTTCTTCCCCGGGCAGAGGCGGCCCTGATGCTGGGTGGCTGGGCGGTGAGCAAGCAGGATACATATGACCAGCGCTATTACCGCGAGTGGTCACATGAAATACCGCCAATGACGCATTTGCAGCGGGGAACAACGATTGATTTGCACCACTCGCTGGCCATGCCGACTTGCCGTATTCACATCAATTCCGGACAAATGATTGCAGCAGCCGTTCCCTTGCCCGGGCCGGGAAACTGGTTTCGTCTTGCAGACGAAGATATGGTTTTGCATGCCGCAAGCCACCTGTTATTGAATTCGGAATTTGATCGCGGCTTGCGGGATTTGTGGGATATCGACTTGCTGATGCGGCATTTTGAAAACACAACGCCGAATTTTGCCCATCGGGTTCTGGTGCGCGCCGAGACTGTGGGTCTGGGGCCGATTACCCGTTGCGCTTTTGCGTTGTGCCACCGCTTCTTTCGCACGCCATTGCCGCAAGAGACATTGGCTGGTCGCAGCCTTTTGTCATGGCTATTGGCCAGTGCAGCCACTACGCGCCATCCACAGACGCGGCCGCGTGCCCAGGGGGTGGCCGATCAGTTGCTATTTGTGCGGGAAATGACCTTGCGTTTGCCTGTGCATTTGCTGGTGCGCCATTTGTGGCACAAGACCACAGCGGGAATCAAACCGCGGGAAAATGTGCCGGTTTAATCTGTCGGCCCGTTTGATGGTGACGCCCGGGAAGTCAAGTCCAGCAGGAAACTGGCCGGAATGGCGTAGCTGATGCCAGAAGGCTTTTCAAGTGCCGACTCTTTCGTTCCCTTGACGAAAACCATGTTGAGGATGCCAACGACTTCACCGCTGTCTTCGTCAAAAAGCGGCCCGCCACTGTTGCCGGGATAGGCGGTGGCATCCAGCTGGTAAATGGAAAACGAGCCACTGCGCAAACGGCGAATGGGTTTTTCCTTGAGTTGGGCAGAGTTGCCTGCAGGCAGAGCGATTGGCGTGATTGAGGAAATTATTCCGCGATGTGTCACCGGCGAAAACCCCAGTGCGCCGCCAAGGGGGAAGCCGATAAAGGCGACGGCTTGGCCTTCACGAACGCTGGCAGCCGGTTTTATTTTCAGTGCAGGCAAGGGTGGGCCGGAAATCCGCAGCAGAGCCAGGTCGTGATCGGGATCGGCAACCTGGACCTTGGCGTTACGCCGATGCAGTTCATTGCCTTGCCGGATCAGCACGGCCAGGGTTTCCTGCTGGGTCGCGTCGAGCGTTTGTGCAATGACGTGCGCGTTCGTGGCAATCGTCGAGCCGTCGCCAAACGCAAATCCGGTGCCGCGCATCAGGAACGCTGGGCTGCGTAACTGGCTGAAGGTGCCCACAACAACGATGGATGGCTTGATGGCCGTTATGGTTTCAGGCAAACCGGCTTGCGCCATAGGTGTTGTCAATGCCAGGGTCAAGGCGACAAAGATTGGCACATAACGATATAGCCTGGGTTCAGGCCATGGATTGCAGGTCATGGCTTGGCGCTTGCCATGCGACGTGCAATTTGAGGCAGGCTGGGGGAGGGCTCGGTGATGGCCGAGTCAAATGGGTGTTCGCGTGAGGGAAATACGGCGTGAATTCGTTTTACGTATTCGCGGGTTTCCGCATAAGGCGGAATGCCAAGATACTGGTTGACTGCGCCTTCGCCGGCGTTGTATGCCGCAGCAACCAGCGCCACATTGCCACGGAAATACGCCAGCAGCCAGCGCAAGTAGGCCAGACCGCCACGAACATTTTGTTCCGGGTCAAAGGGTTTCTTGACGTTGAACCGGGCCGAGGTTTCTGGAATCAGTTGCATGAGTCCCTGGGCATTCTTTGGGGAAACGGCACTGGGATTAAGGTTTGATTCGGTATGCGCAACGGCATAGGCCAGTCGGGGCGAGACACCGTATTCCGGCGCCAGGCGGCTGATCAGCGCTGCGAGTCGCCGCTGCTTTTCGTTACTGAAGACCCATGCGGCTTCGCCGTCGGCGAGCGCGTTGTCGGGCAGGCAGTCGGGCGCTTCAGCCACGGGCTGGCCGGCGTATGCCAGTATTTTTTGCGAAGGTTCATGACCTTGATCGGCCGCAAGCTTCAAAAAATAGGCCGCTATTCCGTCATCCCGTGGTACGCCGCGTCCGTTCATGTACATCCAGCCGAGGCTGTAGCGCGCCTCCGGGTCGCCGGACATGGCGCCCTGACAGTAGAGTGCGACGGCCTTCTTCAAGTCTTTTGGCAAGCCTTCGCCATGCTCGTAGGCCAGCGCTTTTTCGCGCAGGGCACGCCATTCTTCGGTGGGTTGATCCTGCCCGGCAAAAGTCGGCGCTGGCAATACGGCGAATGTAGTCAGGCCGAAGACCAGCGGTGCGATAGCACGCCGAAAAATGCCAATAGCAGGAATTTTCGCCGTGTCCATGGCCGATTCTCTATAGACCTTTGCTCAGTTCAACAACTTCGGCGTGGGCCGGGAAGGTGTTCCCTAGCTTGGAGAGCGTATCCAGTGCCTGTTTGGCCTCTGTTTTTTTGCCTGCCTTGATGAGCGCTTTGGCGTAACTCAAGCGAATGTCATTGTTTTGAGGTTCGAGCGCAACGGCCTTGGCGAGGAGGTCTACCCCTGGAGCAATATTTCCCTGCGCGACATAGAGCGAGCCCAGGGTTTCCATGATGGCGGGTTGGTTCGGCGCCAGCTTGTTGGCCTCTTCGGCATAGGATATTGCCTTCGGATCATGCAACTGCCCGAGCGACCAAGCCAGATTGTTCAGTACGGCCGGGTTTTTTGGAGCGGCCGCGAGTACGGCGCGGTAGTGGGTTACCGCCGTTGCGTAATCGTTACGCTTGTTTGCCAAATCGGCAATGAAGAGACGAAAGGCCTGGTCATTCGGATGCGCTTTGATCCAGGAGTCGGCTGTACCGCTGGCTTCTGCCGTCTGGCCACCCTGAAACTGGGCAATGTACAGACGGCCCGCCAGATCGCTGGTGGGCGCCGCCTTGAGGCCGGTACGGTAGGCTGCTGCGGCTTCTTTCCAGGCTTTCTGGGCAAGCTGGATGTCTCCTTCGAGAAGATATCCAGCGGCTTCCTTGGGCTGGGCCTTCTGGATGGCGCGTGCGATAGTCAGTGCATCGTTAAAGCGTCCTTCTGCGACATTCAGCATGATCTGGGCGCGTTGCAGGGGAAGCGAATCTGGCTGGTTGGTCAGCCCTTTGGTCAAAGTGTCACGTGCGGCCTGGTTATTTTTGGCGGCGAGCTGGATTTCTGCAATCCGAAGATAGGCTTGCGGATTATTGGGCAGCAGGTTGGCGAGTTTGTTATAGGCTGAAAGCGCCTGGTTGGTGTCCCCTGCAAGTTGAAATACCTGCCCGGCGACGCCGAGAATTTCCGGACTGTTGGGAATGGCCGCCAAGGCTTCTTCTGTGGCAGCGCGCGCTTTATCTTTGTCTTTGGTACTGAGCAAGAGGCTGATCAATGCAAAACGTGGTGTTGCCTCATTGGGAGCTGCCGCAATAGCTTTCTTGAGCAGGCTGATGACCTCATCCTGGCTGGCTCCTGTACGCGCTTTCAGCTGGGCCAAGGCAAGCATGGCCTGGACATTTTTCGGGTCTTTGTCCAGTACGGCTTGATAACGCTGGCGTGCCTGGTCAATTTTCTTTTCGGTCAGGTCAATGAAGACAAGATTGGTGGCTGCAGGTAAATAGGTGGGTTCAATTGCCAGTGCTTTTTCAAAGTTTTTCCGTGCGGCTTCCAAATCCTTTTTGCCAAGCAGCGCCTGACCCCGCAGGTTATAGACTGCCGGGGTGTTTGGTTGCTTCTTTTCCAGCTGGGCAATGGCCAGGAGCGCCTTGTCGAAATTTTTCTGGCGCATGGCCGAAGCGATCAGCGCCATGTCGGCTGAGATACCCGTATCACTGGCTGCAATCTGCTCCAGATCGGAAAATGCTTCCTGGGTGTGGCCCAGACGCATTTGCGACAAGGCCAGAGCGGTCTTGGCCCGGTTATTTTTCGGATCACGCTGCGCTGCCTGGCTAAAAAGTTCAGCCGCACGCTCGGCATCCCCGCTTTGCATATGGGCTTCGCCAGCCAGCGCGAGCCAGACGGGAGACGTCGTGGCTCCTTGCAATACCGGCGCTAATGCGGCCAAGGCTTTTGCCGCCTGGCCGCTGCGCAGATAGGATGTGACGAGTATGCGGCGGCTGTAATCGAGCCCCGGAGCGCTTTTCAAGGCTTTGCCGAGATATTCCTGAGCCTGAACATCCGAGCGGTTCTGATAAGCGATGGCGCCTGCCAGCTGCAATCCTTGCGGATTATCCGGCTGCATTTTTAACAAATTGCCCACGGCGCTCTGTGCGGCTGCGATATCTTTTTTGCTGAAGGCAAGCAGGGCTTCCAGATACACCGTTAAGGGCTGCTTGGCAGCGATTTTTTGCATCTCGGCCAGCTGTTTGGTTGCCAGATCGATCTTGCGATCTTGCAGCTGAAGCATGATGATATTGGCGTGTACGGAAGCGGAACGTGGTCTGAGTTCAAGCACTTTTTGGTACGCCGATAATGCATCAGGAAGCTTTTGCTCTGCGCGTTTGATATCTCCCTTGAAATGCCATGCATCGGCTTCCTGTGGATTTTTGACCAATACTTCGTCCACTATTTTGCTGGCGTCCGCCAGGTTGCCTTTCATGGCTTGCAGACGGGCCAGTCCGAGTTGGGCGGGAGCATAGTCTTTCTTGGCGTTCAAGGCTTCATTAAATGACGCTTGCGCCATATCAGGATTGCCTAGCAGCACATAGTTTTGACCCAGTACGGTTTTTAGTTCAGCAAGTTCGTCGGCATTGGCAGTGGACGTTTTCGCCAGTTCGTCGATGACTTTCTTTGATTGCCCTTGCACCATCAAAGCACGTGCTAAAAGTGGGGCGACCTGCCCCGCAGGCGCTTTGAGTTCAATGGCTTTACGAAGCTCGACCTCGGCAGCAACAGGATCGCCGCTGTCCAGAAGCGCCCGCCCAAGCAGCAGGCGGGCCTCGGCTGAAGAAGGCTCCTTGCTGAGGGTATTTTTGAGCTGAATGATGGCTGCTGCCGGATCACCTTTTTCGAGATAATCTTTGGCGGATGCCATCATTTTTGCTGGCGAACCGTCACTGCATCCGAGGACGATCAATGTTGCGGTGAGTGCCGCCATTTTCGTGAGCCGGAGTTGAGTGTTTTTTCTCATGTGAGTAACGAACCTTTTTTCAGCGTCAAGTTGCGGAGGGTGAAACTACCTTCTGTGCCCAAAGCCAGACCGGCGTCCTCGAGCCAGAATGAGGTGCAGTATTCCGGGTAAAGAGCCATCCAGCCAGCTAGGATTTCAGCCCGAACTTATGCATTAAATCATACAGAGTCGGGCGACTGATGCCAAGCAAGTCGGCTGCCCGTGCCAGATTGCCGTTACTGCGGCTGACAGCCGCGATGATGGCCTTGCGTTCGGCTTCGTCGCGGATTGTGCGCAGGTCAAGTGTCATCGTGTTTTCTTCTGATACTTGATCCAGTCCAACATCCTGTGCGGACAGGGCGGTACCTTCCGCCATGATGGTTGCGCGTTTGAGGCAGTTTTCCAGTTCGCGTACATTGCCTGGCCATGGGTAGGCAGAGATGGCGTGTATCGCTTCTTCGCTGAGTGAAAGTGTGCTGCGATTTTGTTCGCGGGTAAACCGGCGAATGAGCGCGTGCGCAAGTAGCGCGGCATCGCCGATGCGATTCCTGAGAGGGGGGATCGTGATGACTATTTCAGCCAGGCGGTAATAAAGGTCTTCACGGAAGCGGCCTTCGCGAATCAATGTCTTCAAGTCCTGATGCGTGGCGCAGACAACGCGTACATCAATAGGGATTTCTTGTCGGCCGCCGACCCGCTCGATGACCCGTTCCTGCAGGAAGCGCAGCAGCTTGGACTGCAACGTCAAGGGCAGGTCACCAATTTCGTCCAGCATCAGCGTGCCTTTATGTGCCATCTCGATTTTCCCCGGGGTGGTTTTTGCTGCACCCGAGAAGGCTCCTTTTTCATAGCCGAACAGTTCGCTTTCAAGCAGGTTTTCCGGAATCGCTGCGCAATTGATGGCGACGAACCGGGTGTCGCGCCGGGGGGATGCATTGTGCAGGCCGCGCGCAAGCAGCTCTTTGCCGGTACCGCTTTCCCCCAGCAGCAAGACTGTCGCATTGGTGGGCGCCACTTTTTCTATGGTGCGGCAAATTCGCAGCATTTCCGGATCGCGCGTGATGAGTGCGCCCAGGGCGTCAGGCTGTTGCATTGCTTGCAAGCGGTGGTTTTCTTGCTGTAAATCGTAAAAACGGAAGGCGCGTTCAACCGTCAGATTGAGTGTCTCCGGTTCAAAAGGCTTGACGAAAAAATCATACGCACCCAGTGCTACGGCGCGTAGCGCGTTGGCCTGTTCGTTTTGCCCGGTCAAGACAATGACTTTCGTGTCCGGGGCGATGGCCATGATTTGCTCCAGCAGCCTGAAACCTTCGGAGACCGAGTCTGCGTCCGGAGGCAAGCCAAGATCCATCGTGATAACCGCTGGCGTGTAGCGGCGGATTTGCGAGAGGGCACTTTCGCGGTCACCGGCAAGCAGCACATCATATTGGTCAAACGACCAGCGTATCTGTTTTTGTAACGCAGGATCATCTTCTACGACCAGTAATTGACGTAATTTTTCTGTTGTCATTTGAGCTCCGGTTGTTGCAGGTCGGATGTGGTTTGAATTTCCAGCAAGGGTAACCTGACGCGAAAACGTGTGCCGGCATTTTCTTCGCTTTCCACCTGAATGTCCCCACCCAATTCCTGAATGTATTGTCGGCTTTCGTAGGCGCCTATGCCCATGCCTGCCTGCTTGGTTGTCTGGAATGGCTTGAAGAGGCGTTCGTGAATGAAGTCTGCAGACATGCCCTGTCCGGTATCGCCGACTTCAATTTGCGCCATGCCTGCCTCGCGCCGTACAGTCATCCAGACCCGTCCATCGGCAGACGTTGCGTCAATTGCATTTTGAACCAGATGGCCAATGACGCGCTCAATCCGTTCTTCATGTCCGCGGATAGAGACAGTCTCATGAATTTCCAGATCGACCAGCGGCAGCATGCCTGCCTTTGATTTTTGTACCCGACGCGCAATCTCATCCAGGCTGACGCCACTGAAACTGTCCGCAGGCGTTGCTCCTTCGCGCAGCTGGAGCATGAGTTGACGCATCCGGTCAACCGAATGACGAACCGTCAATAGCATGTCTTTCTGGAATTCAGCATTGTCGGCGTGGCGCTCGGCATTACGCACCATGAGCGAGAGCTGTGTCAGGATGTTTTTCAGGTCGTGCACCACAAAAGCGGACATGCGATTGAACGAGTCAAACTTGCGGGACTCAAGCAAGGCTTCGGTGGCCTGCATCTGGGCAAGAAAAGTGGCTGCCTGACGCCCTGCTGTCTTCAGCAGGTCATTGACTTCCCAATCGAGGTCTACCGGTGTTCGCGAGGTGGTCAGGAGAACAAATCCCACCATGCCGGCCGACGTGCGTAGCGGAATCAGCAGCCAGGCATTGGGCATTTCAAGCAGCCATGCGGGAGGTGTCATGCCCCCGTAGCGCCCCGGACGGGAACGAAACTCTTCCAGACTCAGCACCCATCCAGTTGCATCCAGCGAGGCGATCATCGGGCTGTTAGTAGGCTCCGTGATATCGGAAACCGGGAAATTCCAGCGCGCACTTTGAACAAATTGATTCCCTGAGGCATCCTTGGTCCACAAGGAGCCGGCCGGGCTTTCGACCATATCGCCCAAGCCGCGAATGACCTGCTGTCCTAGCTGAAGCACGCTGTTTTCGGAACACAGGGCGTTGGTGAATTTAAGCCACTCTTCCCGATAGTCGTAACGGTAACGAAAGAAGTTTTTTCCGATCAGCACCTTGAGGCGGGAACGCATCGATCCTGAAAATCCAAGCAGCATGAGCAGCAGCAAGGCGACAAACAAGACCACGAGTTGCAACGCACCGCCCCAGCTGCCCCCCAGATAACGCACGTAATAGCCGGCTGCAGAAGCAGCTATCAGATACAAGCCAACCAGTGCCAGGGTGGTGGTTTGAAATGCTGCGGTTTTCGATAGAGTGACGTTCAGCGGGCGCGCACGAGTGCGGTAAACCGTAAGAATTAGCAGGGGAATGATCAAAAGGTAAGCAAAGCCCCGGATGGAAAAAGCGTCATCATCTATTTTCCTGAACATCACGGCGGCTGAATAGAAATAGAGATCGAACAGGAAAATGGCCACCAAACCGATGGCAAGTGGCTTGATGTTCCATCGTGAATCTTCAGTGGTGTTTCTGTACAGTTGTTCAAGCAAAACGATGCCAAATATCACCAACGCAAGCCCGGCGTAATGTGCGCTGTTCGCGGCCAGGGATGACATCGGATCGATGAGCCGGAGGCTCTGGCAAAACAGACTGATGAAAACGATGGTTCCACCGACGAACATCAAGCGGGAGGGGCGCCATTTAGGAGACGGGCTGCGGTCAGTCGGGGGCGGCAAGAGAAGCAGTGTCAGCAATGTAAACCAGGTCCCGTAGCGCAATGCATCCAGTGCTTCATGTATCGTTTGCAGGGCATCCGCATAGAGCAGATACACGCCAGCTCCCGTGATTGCCCAAATGCTCGATAGTGCAACTGCCGCTATCAAAACAAGGCTGGTACGGTCAGCCAGCGTTGCCTTGCGCAGGCGAATTAAATGCACTGTCAGGGCAAGGTAGCCCACAGCAGCCAATCCGTAACCCCAAAGAGAGAGGAGTGATAATTCGCTATTCATGCTTTCTTTTCATTGCGACTGTTGTGCTGCGATAGGTACTGGGCGGCTACCGCTTTGAAAACAGGCTGATACGGTTTAGGCCGGGTAGCCTGCCCAAAGGGTCCAGTATGGGGGCACCCCAGCGTTCCAGCAAGCTTGTTACCCTGGCCGCATAGGGGCTGTATAAACCCCAGCTGAGCGTGACCAGGCTGAGAAAAAGACCACCGACAAAAACATCCGATGCCCAATGGGCGCCGGCGACCAGTCTGGGCAGCATGAAAAGACAAAGCAGGACAGCGACAACAAGCCGTCGTAGTCCTCGGGCAAAGGGCCAGAGAAACAAGGCCCACAGCAATAAAACAGCGCCATGATCGCCGGGAAAGCTCTGGTTCGATCTATCCTTCATGTGCCATTTGTTTTCCCAGTCCGGAAAGAGTGTGCTTAGCTGAACGGCGCCATCAACGGTGATCGATGGACTGGAGTGCTGCCATTGCATGAGGTCGACGACTTTGGAAAACAGGCCGACACGGAACAAGGTCAGCAACAGGAGCAGTGAAAGAAAGCCAAACAATGCGGTTCTAACCTGCGTGCCGGAGAAGATCAGGTTCCTGCCGATCAGGAACAGCAGCATGACAAGCGCGGCGCCTGCGTCCGCAGGGCGCATGCTGCCGATCGCCCAGATATGGGCCCAGAGCGGATGAGTGGCCAAGGGCGAATTGAGTATATTGAACACGGCATGATCGATCTGCTCCCACAGTTGCCTTGTCGGTTGCCATAACCAGCTGCCCAGGATTCCGAAGGCGATCGCGTTGCAGAGGGCGAGTCCGCGCCAGCGCCATTCAGGACGAAACAGTGTTGCCTGGTTCATGGGTGTGGATTCCTTTTATCTCATGTCTTGCGGGACAAGTCTCAACCGGGTTTGTGCTGGGGGTGGCGGCCACGCATGAATACGACCAGTCCCGGAAGGCTGACGATGATCAGCATGAGCCCATACAGCAGCGACATCATCAGGACGGCTGACTTGTTGGCGCCGATCAGACTGAACAGGCCGACCAGAGCGCCTTCGCGCACACCCCATCCGGCGATCGAGATCGGGATGATGGTCAGCATCAGGGCCGGGGGAACGATGGCGAAATAAGTCATCAAATCGAAGGGAAGGCCGAGCGCCTTGCCGGAAGCGAAAAATCCCAGCATGGCAAACAGGGGAACCAGCAAGGAGGATACCAGGAGCTGAAAGCGTTCCTTGGCGAATGCCTGATGCGTTTTTACGGATATGAGTTTGATGAAAACCAGTTTCGGGTAGCGATCAAGCCATGCCATTCGTCTCGGCAATGAAATGCCCAGCAGGCCGGCCAGGCTGGCTGCAGTCAGTATCAGAATCGGCTGGTAGGCCTCCTGCGGTAGCAGCGATGGATTCAGCACATAGGCCATGAAGGCCAGGGATACCAATGCGCCAAGACCGGCCAGGCGATCGATTGCAACGCCATAAAAGGCATCACGCTTGCGGAATCCGCGCCGTGCGACATCGAGTACACGTACTGCATCGCCGCCAATGCTGGTAGGCAGGGCCTGGTTGAAGAACATACCCTTGAAATAACTGTTCCAGTAAAACCTGAGAGGCTGGCCAAAGTCCAGATTGTGCATGAGCAACTGCCAGCGATAGGCCGCTACGGCGGTGCTGCCGAATTGCATGAGCAGGGCAACAAGCAGCAGGTCGTGCTTGGCCTGCCTGAATGTCGTCAAAGCCTCCCCGGCATCGATCGAGCGCAGTATGAAAAACAGCATCGAGGCAGTGACCACGATACGGATCAGCGCGCTGGCGATTCCTGAATGCTTTTTTTTACTCGGCGATGTCATTCTTGTTGTCGGTCTGGCCGGGAATTGTCGAATCCTGTGGTGCTGGACTATTGCGATAGCCTCTAGCCAGCCGGTAGAAAAACTGCCCGGCGGGGCGTCCATTTTTTCTGATCTGGATCGATTGAATGGGGCCGAGTTCGCTGACGCGTGAGCGGATTGTTTCGCGCTCCAGCACAGCGGCATTCTCGGCAACCAGCAGCATGGTTTTCCCGGCTTGCTGGTCAACCGGGAACCACATTTCGTACATGAGGCCAACGGCATCGAATAGATGCTCGCTGGCTGTAGTGGAGGCAGGGTCGCGATCTGGTTTGCTGTCGGTGGCATCCCGGCCGTAGGTGCGGTAAAAGGCAAGCCCGCTGGCAATCCGGTTTCTGTCGAAACCGACGACGAGTATTTGCTCGCCCGTCTCGCGCTCAAGTTGGGTGACGACAGCTTCGATTTCACGGCCGAAATCCTGCCAGCCGATCAGATGCACATTGCTGGGGTAGCGCATGCCGGGCAAGCCGGGGCCGAGATAGTGAAAAGCGGCAGCGTAAAAGAGCAGGCAGATGATTGCCGTGTTGAGCCAGGCACGTCGGCACCACTGCAACAATTTTCCGGCCCCCGAGAGGGATTTTTCCGTAACAAGCAAGGCCATGAAGGGCATCAAGGGGAGCCATGCCGGTCCGGTCCAGTTCAGCTTGCTGGCCTTGAACAGACTGAGTGAGGCAAAGACAAACACCGGGAACAGCGTCAACCACGCCAATAAACGGTAACTCTGCCGCAGCGTTTGAGCATCCTGCTGGCTGTTGCCCACCCCGGCGGATAAAAGTTGTTTGTGGCCCCGCAGGAGTGCAACCACGGACAGGACTCCGATGGGGGTCAGCAATAAAAGGGCGTTGAGGAGGAGGCGTGGCAGCGAGAAGACAGATTTGCTGACCAGGCGTCCCTGGCTTTGGAAGGCAAATGAAGCCCATTCGTGCTGCATGTTCCAGATGAGCACCGGCGAGCACAGCAACAGTGCAATGAGCAGTCCGATGTAGGGCTCCGGCCGCGTCAGCCACTTTCGTGATCGCTGATCGAAAATGACATATAGAACAATCGCCGCGCCGAGGAGGGCGATCGTGTATTTGGAGATCATGCCCAGCCCGAGGGCCACACCCAGGCCGAGCCAGGCTTTGCGCTCATCCTTGATGATGATCCGGTAAGTGAAGTAAGTCGCCATCGACCAGAAGGCCGTCAACGGCGCGTCCGGGCTGATGAAAAAGCCGAATGAAAAGTAGGCGGGCAGCACTGAAATCAGCAGCACGCTACGCCAGGCGATGGCCTTGTCAAAAATCTCGCGGGCCAGCCGGTAGGAAAAATACGCCGTGACGAACCAGAACAGAAAGGCTCCGCCACGGACGGCCAGTTCAATGTTTCCCAGCAGGACGATAAAGGGCTTGATCGTCCAGGCGACCATCAGGGGATGGTCCAGGTAGCCGATATCCAGATGCTTCGCGTAGTTCCAGTAGTAGGCTTCTTCGAACAGGAGTTCGGGCACGCCGAGATACGCCAGCCGCAGAAGAATCGAATAAGCGATCGCGCCCAGCACGAAATGGCTCCAGCGTACTGCGGCGGGCAGCCCGATGCGCCGTGAGTAAATGAAGAAGACGCTGGCAGCGTGAAAGACCGCAGCAGACAGCAAGGCGGAAATGATCTGGGCCGTAGTGGCGGAAAGGGCGCCGATGTGCATCAATGAAGCGAGCATGCCGCCGCGCAAAAACAGTGTCAGCAAGGTAATGACCAGCAAAGACGGTAGCTGGCGCCAGCCCAGGGCGTGATTGCCGCGCAAGGGGCCGAAGGAGGCGAGCACGGAACCGCCGCTGGCGGCGACCAGGAAGCTGGCAATGTGGGCTGCTGCCAGTGCTTCCGGGTGACTGTAGAGCAAGCCGAACAGCGAGATATCGATTCCAGCCGTCAGCAGGACCAGAGCATAGAGCTGGTTTTTTTGTGACGCAGAAAGCGCGATGCTCGGGCAGTTCATGGCGTGAGGGAATCCGGCGTCATGCCGCAGGCGGCTGTTTTGTCAGCGCCTGGCGCAACTGTGCCAGCACGGTGGCGGGTTGGATGACCTGCAGGCAGACGTTATTGGTGCAGGGTGTTTTGCGATGATTGGTAGCGCTGACGCAAGGAGAGCAGGCGAGACCGGCATAAATGGGCGTGCTGTTGCCGAGCGAGCCGTAGAGTTTCGGAGTTTCGGGACCGAACAGAACGAAGGTGCGCAGCTGGGTGACGGCGGAGAAATGACCCGGCCCCGAGTCGTTCGTTAACATCAATTCCGCGATTCGATAGAGCGCGGGAATATCCTCCAGGCGATGGCAGCCGGCGAAGTTGATGCACCGCATGTCACCGACCTTCTGCCGCAACCCGGCCGCACCCTCGCGCTCCGCCGGAGCACCGGTAATCAGGATCAGCAGGTTCGGATCATCGGTCAGCAATCCCTTCATGACGGTGACGAAATGTTCGGGCATCCAGCGGCGTTGCGGCAGCAAGTCGCTGGCATTCGGGTTGATGAGCACGATGCGATGCCGGTGCTCGCCATACGCCGGATATTCCTGGCGAATCCGCGCGCGCATGGCTTCTATCGCATTCGGGTCGATTTCTGCCTGCGTCAGTTTGATTTCATCGTCAGCGACAGGCGTTTTCGAGAACGGCACTTCTTCCTTTGCGGCCAGTGTGGCGTTGACCAGCGCAATGAAGTTCTTTGCGATATGCAGGTGCGGGTTGTAGGCGACACGGCGTGTCAGCATCGCGCCGCGATACAGGCCTTCGTCGTTGAAGGCATGGAAGCCGATGCGGTTGGCGGCCAGCGTCAGTCCGGTCAGCAACGCGCTGTAACGCGAAAACAGTTCGAGGTCGATGACGGTATCGATCCTGCGCCGGCGTGTCCAGAAGAGAAAACGCAGGCTGTCGAAGGCGAGGGTGAGGAAACCTTCGGCGCGGATGGTGAAGATATTGTCTTCCGGAACCGTCTTCAGCAGACGCAAACTGGCGATGTTCGATTTGAAGATTACAAAATGCAGTTCGGCGTCACGCTCGCGCTGGATCTTGCGCATGGCCGGATCGACCAGAATGGCGCTGCCCATTTCGGACAACTCGACAAACAGGACTTTTTTCGGCCGGGTTGGCTGGCTGCCGCTGAAAAAACAGATAAGACGAACCAGCAGCGTGGCCACGAAACACAGCGGAACACCGGCCAGATGGTCGATCCTGCGCATGGTGCCTATCTTCATTTTGGTATCGGGCGAAGGAGATTACGGTTGCAGAAAAGTCGGCGCTGATACTACGGCAAACTTGCGCCCGCCACGGTTCGGTGGGCGGGAGTCAGCCGCGTGTATTCGATTGCGGCGGGAAATTTTCCAGTTCCACCCTGGGCAGCGGCTTCCAGCCTTTCTTGCGATGTTCGGCGACGACGTTGGTGAAAATTCCGCCGCGCACGTAGAACCTGGCGGTGAGGCGCATGTAGCGCGGCTTCACGGCGCGCACCAGGTCGTCGAGGATGCGATTCGTGACATCCTCGTGGAAGTGTCCTTCCGCGCGAAAGCTCCAGACATAAAGCTTGAGACTTTTCAGTTCGACGCAGAGTTTGTCGGCGATGTAATCCAGTGTCAGTACGGCAAAATCCGGCTGGCCGGTTTTGGGGCACAGGCAGGTGAACTCCGGAATTTCCATGTGAATCCGGTAATCCCGGTGCGACGCCGGATTGGCAAAGGTTTCCAGCGTTTTTTCGGCAGGTTTCGGGGATGGAGTCGGCATGCTGTTTGTATTCAGGGAAGACAAGTGGGAGCGATTATAATGGCGCGGCTTGAAACTACTTCCTCGATCATCCTTTTTTCGGTTCATTCCTTGTGCGCCTGACCAAGCTGAAAATTGCCGGCTTCAAGTCGTTTGTCGAGCCCACCACGGTTGTCTTCCCCGGACAACTGGCCGGCGTGGTCGGCCCCAACGGCTGCGGCAAGTCCAACATCATTGATGCGGTGCGCTGGGTGCTGGGCGAATCGAAGGCGTCCGAGCTGCGTGGCGAATCCATCCAGGACGTGATTTTCAAAGGCTCGGGCAACCGCAAGCCGGTCTCCCGCGCCAGTGTCGAGCTGTATTTCGACAACCCGCATGGCCGCGCTGCCGGGCAATGGTCGCAGTATGTCGAAATCACGGTCAAGCGCGTGCTCGACCGCGAAGGCAACTCCAGTTATTACATCAACAACCTGCATGTCCGCCGCCGCGACGTGATCGATCTGTTCCTCGGCACTGGCCTTGGGCCGCGCGCCTACGCCATCATCGGCCAGGGCATGATCTCGCGCATCATCGAGTCGAAGCCCGACGAGTTGCGTTTCTTCCTCGAAGAAGCCGCCGGTGTCACCAAATACAAGGAGCGACGCAAGGAAACCGGGCACCGCCTCGATGACGCCCGGGAAAATCTGGCCCGCGTCGAGGATATTCGCAACGAACTTGAAACGCAGGTCGCCCATCTCGCGGTGCAGGCGGAAGTGGCGCAGAACTACCATGGCCTGCAGCAGCAGATGTCGCGCAAGCAGGCGCTGTTGTGGCTGAAAAAGCGCAACGATGCCCGTCATGAGTCGCAGCGCCTGGCGCAGCAGGTGGACGCGGCCGTCAATCGTGTCGAAGCGGAGACGGCCCGCCTGCGCGAGCTCGAAGCGCACACCGAACATGCACGTGAGGCGCACTTCACCGCCTCCGACACCCTGCATGCGGCGCAGGCGGAGATGTACGCCGCCAATGGCGAGGTCGCCCGCCTGGAGGCCGAGATTACCCATATGCGCGAGGCGCGGGCGCGCCTTGCGGCACGCCTGGCGCAACTGGCGAGCGAAGAGACGCATTGGGGCGCGCAGCGCGATGAGCTCGAGCGTGAGGCGCTGCGTTGGCAATCCCTGTTTGAACTTGCCCTGCAGCGCGTCGCCACGGCGGCGGCACGGCATGAAGAAGCCGCCGCGCGCCTGCCGGAAAGCGAAGCCCTGATGCAGGCGACGGCCAGCCAGGTTGCCGAGGCGCGGCGCAGTGTGGGCGAGAGCGAGCAGGCCTTGCGTTTGGCCGAAGCCGACCGTGGACATGCCGAACGGGCGCTGGGCGCACTTGCCCAGCAGCGCGCCCGGCTGGAACAGGATCGACAGGCACTGGATGCGCCTGCTCCGGCGTTGCTGGCGACGGCCCGGGAAAACGAGCTGCGTACCGCAGAGGCGCTGGCCGTGGCGCAGGAGCGGCTGGCGCAGCTGCAGATCGTGGTGCCGGAAGCCGAAGCGCAGTTACGGGTTGCGCGCGAAGAACTGCAGGCGGCGCATCGCCGCCTGGCCGAAACCCGCGCCCGTCATGAGGCGCTGGTGCACTTGCAGTCCAAGGTGGCCCAGCGCGGCGAAATCGGCGCCTGGCTGACGGCGCACGGGCTGGCCGACGCCAGGCCGCTGTGGCAATCGATACAGGTCGAGAGCGGTTGGGAGACAGCGGTCGAGGCGGTGTTGCGCGAGCGGTTCTCGGCGCTCCTCGCCGACGCCACGACGGCGACGGCGGTACTGGCCGATCCGCCGCCGTCGATTCTGGCCCTGGCGCTGCCTGCTGCAGCGGGTGCTCAGGCGGTCGCTGCGGATTCCCTGCGCGCCAAAGTGAAGTGCTCCGATGCGCGCTGGTCGTCCGTGCTGGACGCGTGGCTGGCGAATTGCCATGTTAGCGAAGACCTCGCCGCCGCGCTGCCTCTGGCGACGGACAGGGTTGCCGGCATGCACGTTTCGCGCGCCGGTCACCTGCTCGGCCCGGCCGGTTTGACGCTGTATGTGCCGGATGCAAAGACGCATGGCGTGATCGAGCGGCAACGCGAGATTGACGAACTGGCCGTGCAACTCGCATTGCATGCCAGCGCGGAGAACGTCGCGCGCGAAGCGCAGCAGGCCGCCGAACGGCGCCTGAATGAACTACAAATCCAGCTCGCGGCGGCCCGCCGCAATCAGCAGGAAAGCCAGCAGGCCTCGCATGCGGCGCACGTCGAGGCGCTCAAGCTGACGCAGGCGCAGTCCCGCTTCGAGGAGCGTTCGGCGCGGCTCGATCAGGATATGGGCGAACTCACCCGGCAACAGGAAAACGAAGCAGCGCGACAGGCGCGGGCGGAACAGGATGCCGAGGTGCAGCGCGAACGCCTGGCGGAGTGCCGGCAGCGGCTGGAACTGGCGCTCGATGTCCAGCGCCGGCACGAGGCGTCCCTGCGCGAGGCGCGCGCGCTCGAGAGCCAGCTCGCACGTGACGCACAGGAGGCCGGTTTTTCCGAACGTGAATGCCGCTCCAAGCTGGACGACAATGCACGCGCCACGGCCACGGCCAAAAGCCAGCTCGAGCGCATCGCGGCCGAACTCGCTGCCGCGCAGGCCGAGATCGCCGGCATCAGCGACACCGTGCTGCAGGAACAGTTGCAGAGTTCGCTGGAGACGAAGCAGGGCAAGGAGTCGGCGCTGGCGGAACGGCGCAATGTACTGGAAGCCGCCGCTGCCGAGCTGCGCAGCCTCGACGAGCAGCGCATGAAGCTGGACCAGAGCGTCGGGCCGTTGCGCGAGCGCATCAACGAGCTCAAGCTCAAGGCGCAGGCCGCGCAACTGGGCGAAGAGCAGTACCAGCAGCGGCTGCTCGAAATGCAGATCGTGAATGAAGCCGATGAAGCCTCCTTCGCGGCGGAACTCGCCGGCAATCTCAAGGACAGCGTGCTGCAAGCTGAAATTACGCGTCTGGCAAATGAAATCGAGGCGCTGGGGCCGGTCAATCTCGCGGCGCTGGAAGAGCTTGCCAGTGCCGCCGAGCGCAAGGGTTTTCTCGATGCGCAGTCGGGCGACCTGGCCGCGGCCATCGGTACCCTGGAAGATGCGATCCGGCGCATCGATCGCGAAACCCGCGCGCAACTGCAGGACACGTACGACATCGTCAATGCCCGTTTCGGCACGCTGTTTCCGGAGCTGTTCGGCGGCGGTGAGGCGCGCCTGGTGCTGACCGGCGAGGAGATTCTCGATGCCGGCATCCAGATCATGGCGCAACCGCCAGGCAAGAAGAATTCCACGATCCACCTGCTCTCCGGCGGCGAAAAGGCGCTGACCGCCATCGCCCTGGTATTCGCCTTCTTTCACCTCAACCCGGCGCCCTTCTGCATGCTCGATGAAGTCGATGCGCCACTGGACGATTCGAACACGGTACGATTCTGCGACATGGTGAAGCGCATGTCGGCGCAAACCCAGTTCATCTTCATTTCACACAGCAAGATCACCATGGAAATGGCGCAGCAGCTGATTGGCGTGACCATGCAGGAGCAGGGCGTTTCACGCGTGGTCGAGGTCGATATCGGCGAGGCGCTACGACTGGCGGAGGCCGCATGAACGAATTGCAAATTTCCCTGATCGGCGCGGGCGTTGTCGGTGTGGCTGCGGTGTGGATCTACAACATCTGGCAGGAACGCAAGGTGCGGCGTGTCGCCGAGGCCATGCTCAAGCACATAACCCCGGTCGGGGACGATGTGCTGCTGGGCGACGACGATACGGCGAATGCCAGCCAAAGTGACAACGCAACCGCCATGCCGGAACGCATCGAACCCACCCTGGCCGCCGATCTGCCTGCTTTCGGCGTAGAGGAGAAAATCGATGTCCCGGCAGTGCAGCCGGAGTTTGTGGCAGCGGATGCCGTGGCCAATCCTGCGGACTATCCTGTGGCGAATTCACCGGAGGTCGCCGCCATGTCCGGTGCATCCGCCTTGCCTGCGCAGTGGGCGGACGATCTGTCCGATTGCATAGTGAAGTTCACCACCGCCGAAGCGGTGCCGGCGCCGGTCGTATGGACGATGCAGTCGGCCTGGGCGGGCGGCTTGAGCAAGCCCGTGCATTGGCTGGCGGCCGATGCGACGGCGAATGTCTGGCACGGCCTCGATGGCAATGAAACCGGGCGCTTTGTGCATTGGGCGGCCGCCCTGCAGCTGGCTGATCGTTGCGGGGCGGTTTCCGACAGCGAGCTGGCGCGCTTTTTCGATGGTGTGGCGCAGGTTGCCGAGAAGGTGGGGGCAAAGCTCGAATTGCCTTCACGCGCCCAGGTTGCGCTCGATGCTGCCGCCCTCGATGAATTTTGCGCCGGGGTCGATATTCAGTTCAGATTTCATGTGGTCGAAGCCAGCGGCAGTATTTTCAGCGGCACCAAGTTGCGGGGCGTGGCCGAGGCGCTGGGACTGGTGCTGGAAGCCGACGGCGTGTTTCATGCGCGCGATGCGGAACAGGGCGATCTGTTCGTCATGAGCAATCTCGGCGAAGAAGGCTTCAGTGCCGAAACGCTGCGCACGCTGGTAACGCATGGCCTGACCCTGTGTATCGATGTGCCGCGCACCCGGGATGGCGGCGTTGCGTTTGCCCGCATGATGGCGGCAGGGGAGCAACTGGCGCGGGGCTTGGGCGGCGTGCTGGTCGATGCGCAGCGGGCGCCGTTGTCCGAGGCCATGATTGCCGCCATGCGCGGCAAGATCATCGAAGTGCAGCAGCGCATGCGCGATGCCGGCATCGACCCCGGCAGCACCCGGGCGCTGCGATTATTCTCCTGATGCCGCCCGCTACCGTCGCTGCGCGCATTGCGCACCTGCGTGCTGAGATCGAACGTCACAACCGCGCCTATTACGTGCTCGATGCGCCGACCATTCCCGACGCCGAATACGACCGCTTGTTCCGCGAACTGCAAGCTCTGGAGGCGGCCCATCCCGAACTCGCCGCCTCCGATTCGCCGACCCGGCGCGTGGGCGGCGCGGCGCTCGCCGAGTTCGGCCAGGTCATCCATGAGGTGCCGATGCTCTCGCTCGGCAATGCCTTCAGCGCCGAAGAAGCCGCCGCCTTCGACCGGCGCTGCCGCGAGGCGCTGGGCCGGGACAGCATCGATTACGCTTGCGAGCCGAAATTCGATGGCCTGGCGATTTCCCTGCTCTACGAAGACGGCCTGTTCGTGCGCGGCGCGACACGCGGCGACGGCTTCAGCGGCGAGGACGTGACGCAGAATTTGCGCACCGTGCGCTCAATCCCCTTGCGCCTGACGGGCGAGGCGATTCCTGCACGGCTCGAGGTACGCGGCGAGGTGTTGATGTTCCGGGCCGAGTTCGAGGCCATGAACGAACGTCAGCGGGCGCGGGGCGAAAAGGAATTCGTCAACCCGCGCAATGCCGCCGCCGGCAGCCTGCGCCAGCTCGACCCGAAAATGACCGCGCAGCGGCCCTTGCGCTTCTTCGCCTACGGCGTGGCGCAGATTTCCGCCGTGTCGCCAGCGCCGACTTTTCACAGTGAGCTAATGGAACGTCTCGGCGCATGGGGTTTTCCGCTGGCAAGTGAGCGCGCGGTGGTGACTGGCGCTGCCGGGCTGGCCACTTATTACGAGACACTGGCGGCGCAGCGCCATGCCCTGCCCTACGACATCGACGGCGTGGTGTACAAGGTCAACCGCCTGGCCGATCAGGAAACCCTGGGTTTCGTTTCGCGTGCGCCGCGCTTTGCCATCGCGCACAAGTTTCCGGCCGAAGAAGCGCTGACGGTGGTCGAGGCGATCGATGTGCAGGTCGGCCGCACCGGGGCGCTGACGCCGGTGGCGCGGCTGGTGCCGGTGTTCGTCGGCGGCGTCACGGTGACCAATGCCACACTGCACAACGAGGATGAAGTCCGGCGCAAGGATGTGCGCGTCGGCGACACGGTGATCGTGCGCCGCGCCGGTGATGTGATTCCGGAAGTCGTCGCCATCGTTGCGGAAAAGCGGCCGTTGAAAGACATGTTCGGCGCGGAGCCGCTGCATCCGCCGTTTGAATTGCCGAAAGTCTGCCCGGTGTGCCGGTCAGCGGTGGAAAAACCTGCCGACGAGGCGATTGCGCGCTGCACCGGCGGCCTGTTCTGCCCGGCGCAGCGCAAGCAGGCGCTGCTCCATTTCGCCAGCCGGCGGGCGCTGGATATCGAAGGCCTGGGCGAGAAACTGGTCGAGCAACTGGTCGAGCAGCATGTCGTCAAGACGCCCGCCGATCTCTACAAGCTCGGTGTCCTGGCCCTGGCGCATCTTGACCGCATGGCCGAAAAATCGGCAGCCAACATTCTCGCTGCCATCGAGCGAAGCAAGACCACCACGCTGGCGCGCTTCATCTATGCCCTGGGCATCCGCAACGTCGGCGAGGCCACGGCGAAAGACCTGGCGCGCTACTTTGGTAATCTGGATGCGCTGATGCAGGCGAGCGCAGACGAGCTGCAACAGGTGCCCGATGTCGGCCCGGTTGTGGCCGCTTCGATCGCCCATTTCTTTGCTGAAGCACATAACGTTGAAGTCATCGAACAATTGCGTGCTGCCGGCGTGCACTGGCCGGAGGGAGAGCCGGCGCCACGGGCGGTGTTGCCGCTCGCCGGCAAGACCTTTGTCCTCACCGGCACGCTGCCGACGCTGACGCGCGACGAGGCGAAAGAGCGGATCGAGGCGCTGGGCGGCAGGGTCGCCGGCTCCGTCTCGAAGAAAACCGATTTTGTCGTTGCCGGCGCCGAAGCCGGTTCCAAGCTCGAGAAAGCGCAACAACTTGGCATTACGATACTGGATGAACCCCAACTGATGGAATTGCTAACAACATGAAAAAAGTCACCAAAGCCGTATTCCCCGTCGCCGGTCTCGGCACCCGTTTTCTGCCGGCGACCAAGGCCAGCCCTAAAGAAATGATGCCCATCGTGGATAAGCCGCTGATCCAGTACGCGGTGGAAGAGGCCGTCGCCGCCGGCATCACCGACATGATTTTCGTCACCGGCCGCTCCAAGCGGGCGATCGAGGATCATTTCGACAAGGCCTATGAGCTGGAAACCGAACTCGAACGCCGTGGCAAGAGCGAGATGCTGGAGTTCGTGCGCAACCTCCTGCCGCGCAACATCAACTGCATCTATATTCGCCAGTCCGAGGCGCTGGGGCTCGGCCATGCCGTGCTGTGCGCGCAACCGGCGGTCGGCAACGAACCCTTCGCGGTGCTGCTGGCCGACGATCTGCTCGATGGCACGCCGCCGGTGATGAAACAGATGGTCGATACCTACGATTACTACAAGACCTCGGTGATCGGCGTGCAGGACGTGCCGCGCAGCGAGACCAAAAGCTACGGCATCGTTGACGCCAAGCCGTTGACCGAAACCGTGGAGCAAATCACCCGCATCGTCGAGAAACCGAAGCCGGAAGACGCCCCCTCGACGCTTGCCGTGGTCGGCCGTTACGTGCTGACGCCGCGCATCTTCCATCATCTGAAAACCATCGGCAAAGGCTCCGGCGGCGAAATCCAGCTTACCGACGGCATCGCCGCGCTGTTGGCCGAAGAACAGGTGTTGGCCTATCGCTACCAGGGCACGCGTTACGACTGCGGCTCCAAGATCGGTTACCTCGAGGCGATGGTCGCCTTTGGCCTGCGCCATCCTGAAGTCGGTAGCGATTTCGCCGCGTTGCTGGCGCGGATGAAATGAATCCGCAGGAAGCCAGGAAAATCCTCGCCGAGGCGGACCTGATCTGCCCGGCCGAAAAGTCGGCACTGGCGGTACGGCGCGTGGCAGGCGAAATCACTGCCCGCCTGGCCGCAACCAACCCGCTGCTACTGGCCGTGATGGGCGGCGCCGTGGTGTTCGCCGGCCAGTTGCTGCCGCAACTGGCTTTCCCGCTCGATTTCGATTACCTGCACGTTTCCCGCTACGGCGATGCCACGGCCGGCGGCCGCCTGTCCTGGGTGGTCGAGCCGCGCAGCGATGTGGCCGGGCGTGTCGTGCTGGTGGTGGATGACATTCTCGACGAAGGCGTGACCCTGGCGGAAATCCGCAAGCGTTTGCTGGCGCAAGGCGCCGCCGAGGTGCTGACTGCTGTCTTTGCCGACAAGAATCTCGGCCGCGCCAAACCCATTGTCCCCGACTTCATCGGCATCGAACTGCCCAACCGCTACGTCTTCGGTTTCGGCATGGATATCCGGGGTGCCTGGCGCAACCTGCCGGCGGTGTATGCCGTCAAGGACATGTAGCGAGTAGGGACGTTATCCGTTTTCCTGATTAGCCACAATGTTCAGCGTCATTCCGGCGCACGCCGGAATCCAGTCGGTGCCTGTCCTGGACACCGGCTTTCGCCGGTGTGACGGACGAAAAGACCTGCTAAATAGCGCATTTCAGGGCTGGCTGAGTTTGGTGGCTAATCAAGTCCATTTTGGGTTGCCTTCACACTGATTAGAATAAATCGTTTAATCCACTTCGGATATGTCGCCTCGGTACGCATGCTGTAATGCAGGACGCGAATCCGGTCGCGCACCTGATCCAGCAAACGCGGCGATGGGTTTGGCAACACACCGGGCAACATCGTGGTGTCTTTGGCGGAAGTTTTAGGGGATGTTGTGATCATTCGATTCATTGAAAAACAAGGAACTAAAAAATTCCATCCCGAATTAGGCACCTGTCGGGTGCATTTATCAGTAAATTTTGGGGTGTCTACTTTACGTTCTTCGGTCATAGAGCGCTAGCGAGCAAACTGCTGATGATAGCCAGAGATGAGGCCATTTATACAGGCGGGGGAAAATGCTAAAAAGCGAAGCGCACTTTACGCGCCGCATAACACGCGTTGATGCGGACGCGAAAGCCTGCGCTTCGTGGAAAGACAAAAAAACCGTGCTGATTTTTGGGCAGAAGGCCATAACGAACGGGTTCACAGAGTGCCGCTCTCTACGCCGTAGAACCGCTCGTTCAAGCGAACACCGCCCACTGCGTGAGCGGCTACGCCCCACTGGTCTGGCTGCATGCCTGTCGCGAAACCGCAGGATCACACTTGCAACCCAAATTGACGCGACAGCCATCACCGCAGCCAGCCTGCGGGGGTGTCGCTTAACTCGTAAACTACAAGGGCTTCCCCAAAATTAGCAAGTGCTTTTACGGTTTTCAGTTCATGGCTGTTTCCTGATCGGGTTTCTGTTTCACTGCGCGTGTCGAGTAAGAAGATGGAGGACTGCGAAACTACAACCGGTCATGTTGGGCATCTCGCCCGGACCCTGATGAAAGACGCGCGCCGGGACCTCAATCGTTAGTCGGGAATGACGTCTTCCCCTTGAGCTAATCAGGCACTTCCGACGCGGGTCCAACCCGCTTCACATCAACGCTTGCAGTGCATCGGTGATTCCTGTCCACCGGTCCTTCGGTGGTGCCTGTGTTCCTTTCGTAGTCCTTTCCTGCTGACGCATTTATCGGAGGTTCAGGCGGCGTTCGGATTCAGACGAAACTCCTCGCCATACTTCAACACCGCCCAGGCCAGCCGCGCATTCTTCGCAGCAATGGCGATCACCGCTTTCCAGTAGCCGCGTCGTTCTTGCAGGCTGCGCGCCCAGCGACTGAAGCCGTCCTGCTTGTCGCCCAAGCCCGCCAGGACGGCGCGCGCGCCCATGACCAGAAGACTTCGCAGGTAGGGGTCGCCGGCCTTGGTGATGCGCCCCAAGCGGGCTTTGCCGCCGCTGCTGTATTGCCCCGGCGTCAGCCCGATCCAGGCCGCCACTTGGCGACCGTTCTTGAAGTCGTGGCCGCCGCCGATGCTGGCCAAGAGCGCACTGGCGCTGATCGGACCAATGCCCGGGCGTTCCATCAGGCGTTTGCTGCGCGCATCGTCCCTGGCGGCTTTGGCGATGATGCGGTCGTACTCGTCGATCCGGGCATCGAGCGCGTCGGCATGCGCCAGCAGGTCGCCGATGCATTGCCTGGCGTAGCCCGGCAGGTCGTCGAGATGCGCGCCGATCTCCCGCCGCAGGCAGGCAACCTTTTGCGGCAGGACGATGCCGAACTCACTGATCAGGCCGCGCAGCCGGTTATAGGTTGCGGTGCGTTCTTCGACAAAGCCATTTCGGGTGCGATGCAGGCACAGGATGATTTGCTGGTGTTCTTCCTTGATCGGGACAAAGCGCATGTTCGGCCGGGTGACCGCTTCGCAGATGGCGGCGGCGTCCGCCGCGTCGTTCTTGCCGCGCTTGCCGCTCATGCGATACGGCGTGACGAACTTGGGCGCCATCAACTTCACGGTGTGGCCGTACTGGCGGAACAGCCGCGCCCAGTGGTGGGCGCCCGAGCAGGCTTCCATGCCGATCACGCAGGGTGACAGCTGCGCTACCAGCGGCAGCAGGTGCTCCCGCGATACTTTCGGCTTGACCAGCGCGGCCTTGCCGTTATCATCAACGCCGTGTACTGCAAAGACGTTCTTGGCGAGATCGATTCCAATGGTGATAATGCTCATGGACTTCCCCTTTCGTGGTTTTGATGTGATTGCGAATTCCCATCATGGCACTCGTTGCCGTTCGCGGCTTCCGCCGCAGCCTCGGGACGGGGAAGTCCCTTTCATTCGTTAGGCAACATGACATTAAGAAAAAAATACTTTGTGGAGATGCAAAACTCGATTCACCAAGAAAACAGCCAACATGTTCTATTGGCTCTTACAATTCTTGTACCCGAAGCTGACTCTGTTGTTGGTGAATGGCGTCGGCAATATGACTGGTCAGCGGATCGTGGTCTCAGTGCGCATATAACCATTCTATTCCCGATCGACAGTTCTGTTTTTTTGGAGCAACGGTGTCACAGGCTCGAATCTGTTTTTTCTAAACATGCTTCGTTCAATTTTATGCTGCGTGAACCACGTAGATATGGAAATTATGTCTATTTCGCTCCAGAGCCGATTGAGCCTTTTTTGATGTTAACTGAAACTGCGATGGCCGTATTGCCTGAAATTGTTCCATATACGGATGTGTCTGGTTGCGTAACTCCCCATCTCACGGTGGCTTATAGTCAAGATGACAACATCCTTCAACGTATTTTTGCTGGCTTAACTGATGTGACAATTGAGTCTACCGCTTTGAGCATTGAACTGATGGAATACAGAGACAACGCGTGGACACCACATATGCGGTTTCCATTGGGCGTTTCTTGACGTGAGCGCACGGTGTGCTTGCCAAATCCAAAATAGTCCTGACGGTGTCAAGAAAGCATGCCTAACAACGCCATCAACTCGGACAGTGTAAAACGGCGCGAAAAGCATGCGCCGCTTTACACTGCCGGTTATGGCGAACGTTCGGCCCCAAGACCATGAGGCGCTTTCAATTTCTGCTTGCTCTTGTGTTGGCCCCGGCTGCCGCTGGTGCTATTGCTGGAGACCTTCAACTCCCGCAGGGCGCCGTTTGTTGGCCCCTCCACTTCGCCGGCATTACGTTGGGTATCTCGACAGACTCGCATGTGCAACGTCTTCTCGGGAAGGGCGTCTTCCGTGCTACCGAAGGTGATACCGGCGGTCGCTATTACATTGACAAAAACGCCAAGGCTACATTGCATGTCGTGGCCTTCACGGATTCAATCATCGGAGAGGTAACGATCTCTGAAGGAGTCAGTTCGGAGGTTGGTGCTACCGAACGAACGAAAGCTGTAACGCCTTGGTTCAATCCAAAAGAGGGCTTTGGTAATTGGCATGCCCTGCGCCTGGGCGCGCCTAAGAGCGACGTACTGAAGAACCTTGGAAAGCCGGAGAAAGAAATTTCCCCTGACGAGTGGCAGTATTCGGTGGCATGCACCTGCGAACTGCCGGAGTATTTCACTTTGTCGTTTAGGAACGGTCGCCTTGTCAAAATCATTCTCTCTGCACCACCCGGCTAGGGGCCGAACCCATCATTCCACCGGACCTGCGCGAAAAGCCGCGCAGGCCGGTGAATTCAAACGTTAGCGATCAAAACGATGTCATCGCACAAATCAGATTCGACCGAACAGCAAACCGCAGAAAGTCACATGCTGCGTGCCATTGAGATGAAGCTTGGTCTCCATTTTGTCGCGGGGGCCACGTTGGGTATTGGCGTTCAACCCGATGGAATCGACCCGGAAAACAAAGTGGTTGTTGAAGCCTATGCGCGCGTCGGTGAACTCAAAGGTGCGCAGCTTCACAAGGTAAAAGCCGACATCTTGAAGTTGGCCTACATCGATAAGAAGCTTGGCCCTGGCTGGCGAAAGATTATGTGTTTTGGTAGCGCTGAAGCCGCTGCCTTCTTATTGGGTAGTTCGTGGGCTGCGGAGGCCGCCAGAATCTTTGGCGTAGAGGTTTATGTGGAACCGCTTTCAAGTGAGCAAACAACGCTGGTCAAGGCCGCACAGGCACGCCAGCGCATGGTGAATCCGCCGTGATCGCTAACCCGGCGTATATGGACTCCCCCCAAAGTCAAGACTGACCGATAGGTTTGGCTGGTAGGAAGCGCATGCAGTCGTATATCCGGCATCGTAAGTGGGCTCTATGTGGCCCGTGCCGACATGGAATCTGCGCACGTCGTGCCAATCGGTCAAGCGCGGGGAGGTGGAACTCAAGATGTTTTCTCCTTACAGACTACGCAGCGACAGCAAAGGTCTGGCGCTCGATCTTGCGCTGCGCCCTGGGCGACGGCTGACCATACGGTGTCGCATCGCGCAAGGTGGCGTAGCAGATGCGCGCCATCTTGTTGGCCAGCGCACAAGCCGCTTTGTTGTGATTGGTGCGCGCCTGCACCGCGATGGCCCAGGACCGCAACCCATCCAGCTTGCGCCCGACGTTTCTCGACGTACTGGCGGCGCGCAGCACCGAACGCGCTCCATGCGTTAGCAACATCCGCAGGTAACGGTCGCCCTTCTTCGAGATGCGCCCGAGGACGCGACTGCTGCCGGAGCTGAACTCCCGCGGCGTCAATCCGAACCAGCTCGCAAAGTGTCGCGCATCCTTGAAATGGCTCACCGATCCGCCGGTGGCGGCCACCATCGCCGTGGCCGTCAGCAGGCCGACGCCGGGAATCGTCAGCAGCGTGGTGCAGGCCGGGCTGTGTTTCGCCACCGCGGACAACTCCCGCTCCAGTTGTGCGATGCGGGCTTCGAGCAGGCGGATCTCCTCGACCAGCAGCTTCATCGAACTGCGGATCAGTCCGGGCACGGCCGTGTTCGGATCGGCCAGCACCCGGCTGATGGCTTCGACCCCGGTGCGCGCGCCTTGCGGTATGGCCAGGCCGAATTCGCGGCAGAAGCCGCGCAGGGCATTGATGCGCGAAGTCCGTGTGCCCATCCACAGCGAACGGGTGCGGTGCAGGCTCTGCAGCGCCTGTTGCTCGACCGATTTCACCCGCACCGGCTGAATGTCGGAGGCCCGGGCCGCTTCGATCAATGCGCAGGCATCGGCAGCATCGGTCTTGTTGCGCTTCACATAAGCGCGGATGTAGGCGGCGGGCAAAAGCTTGACCTCGATGCCCAGGCCATTGAGCCAGCGACCCCAGTGGTGGGCAGAGCCGCAGGCTTCCATGATGACCAGGCGGACATCGCGGTTCTGGAACCAGCGCTCGAATTGGCTGCGGGTAAGACGGTGCGATTCGATGACCTTCCACGAGCCATCGGCGACGGCCAGCTGGAAGACACTTTTTGCGAGATCGACGGCAACGGTAGTAGCATTCATTTTGGATTCCTCCTCGGAGTTGTTGAGTGCTGACCTCCACGCCAAATGAAAGACAGCTGCGCGTAATTTGCGCCTACAAAGAGGGGGAGTCCATCCCATCAGTCGACCCCGCTCCTTTCAGTCGCTGGACGCTGCGCGATAAAGCCGCGCAGCGCCGGTCACCTCTAGAGCCATATCGAGACTGCCACCAATGAGATCACTATTTGTACTTGTGTTGTTGCTTTGGGTAGGAAGAGCCGAAGCTGCTCCGCCAGCTGTGGATTTTTCCTACAATGAATCTCTTGATGGGATATGCAGTTTGGTGCGCGGCTCGGCTATCGAAGAGAAATGGAAAACAGAGCTAAAACGCGATCTGCCTGATTTTGAGCGACAGTGGGTCGCCCTCGGCCCAAAGATGATGGCGACAACCGAGAAAATTACTGGCAAGCAATTCACTCAGAAAAACATCACGGCGCGTCTGACACTTTGTGATATACCTTCTGACTCGTTCTTGGGGGTGGTTGTGAACATCCCCCTGCGTCAGAATAGTTGTCGCCCCGATATGATCTTGAACTTGGGGGCGATAAGGACGAAAGATGGCACGGTACGGAGAAGCATTCAGGAACAGAGTGGTGGCGCGGTTACTGCCGCCGGAGAGCGCGAATGTTGGCGCGGTGGCGAAAGAAATCGGAGTGTCGGTGCAAACATTGGAACGATGGCGTGAGGACGCGCAGTCCAGGCCCGCCCGAGGGCGGGCCTGGACTGCGGGCGCCCGACTCGAAGCGGTAATCACTGCGGCGGCGATGGACGAAGCCGGCAAGAGCGCGTGGTGCCGCGAGCACGGCGTATACCCAGCCGAATTGGACAAATGGCGATCAAGCGCCACCACGGCGCTGGCGGAGCCCGAGGAAGCTCGCGCCAGCCCGCAAGCCACGCGGCAAGACAAGAAGCGCATCAAGGAACTCGAACGCGAGCTGCTGCGCAAAGATCGGGCCTTGGCCGAGACAGCCGCACTGCTCGTACTGTCAAAAAAAGTCGCGGCGATCTTCAACAAGGGAGAGGACGAATGATCGGCCTCGAAGATCGCCAGGCGTTGGCCCGAAACATTGATGTGGCGCATACCGCCGGCGCCCGGCTCAAGCCGGCCTGCGAGATTGTGGGCATCGACCTGCGCACCCTCCAGCGCTGGCAGGCCGCCGATGGCCTCGTCAGCGCTGATCGCCGACCGCAGGTCGTGCGCCCGCCACCGCCCCATGCCCTGAGCGAGGCCGAGCGTGCGCACCTGCTGGCCGTGGCCAATGAGCCGCGCTTTGCTGCGGTGCCACCCGCGCGCATGGTGCCCATGCTCGCCGACGAGGGCGTCTATCTGGCCAGCGAATCCACCTTCAGCCGTGTGCTGAAGGCGCACGGGCAAACCGCCCACCGCGGACGGTCCAAGACACCCAAGGCCGTCCGGCCGCCGACCACACATATCGCCACCGCACCGCGCCAGGTCTGGTGCTGGGATATGACCTACCTGCCGGCACAGATGATGGGGCGATGGTTCTTCTTGTATCTGATCCTGGACCTGTACAGCCGCAAGATCGTGGGCTGGGAGGTGCATGACAGCGACCACGCCGATCATGCCGCGCACCTGGTGCGCCGCACCGCGCTGGCCGAGGGCATTGCGGCGATGGGCACCAAACCAGTCCTGCACGGCGACAACGGCTCCACGCTCAAGGCCACGACGGTACTGGCGATGCTCAACTGGCTGGGCATCAAGCCCTCGTACTCCCGGCCTCGCGTCAGTGATGACAACGCCTATGCCGAGTCGCTGTTTCGTACGGCCAAGTACCGGCCGGAGTTCCCCGTCAAGGGCTTTGCTGACCTCGATCAAGCCCGTACCTGGGCGGCTGGTTTCGTGCGCTGGTACAACTTCGATCACCGTCACAGCGGCATTCGCTACGTCAGCCCCGCTCAGCGCCACGCAGGGGACGATCATGCGATTCTGGCGGCACGACATGACTTGTACCTCAGGGCGCGCGAACTCAACCCGGCACGCTGGTCTGGCGACACTCGAAATTGGGCCCCCATCGGCGCCGTGACGCTCAATCCAGAACGTGACTCCATCATAAAGACGCATTTGGCTGGTAACGATATTCAACCGTTGGCTGCATGACTGAGGCGACAACTACCTTGACGCGCGCCGACATGCGGTATGCCCTCGCAAGCTTTATACCTACTCCCGTGCCACTTCGTTATAAAGTTAATGTGCTTTTCCATGAGATTCTTCACAAATTTCTGAATGACCATATGCCAATTCACTCCCGTCTTTTGTCCGAACATCAAAACGAGAGCAAACGCGTAAAAAAACATCTACATCTCTTTGCGCTCGAAAAGGCGGTTTCTTTGGAACTGGGACTTACATCGGAGCTTAAGGAAGTAATCGATATTGATGGACAACTGCCCGGTGGATCCTATAAAAAAGCTTGGGAGATCGTCAATCAGACAGATGGCGAATATCTAAAGTATGTGGACGAAATTCGGGAATAGCTCTAACTTTACGTATATGGACTCCCCCCAAAGTCAAGACTGACCGATAGGTTTGGCTGGTAGGAAGCGCATGCAGTCGTATATCCGGCATCGTAAGTGGGCTCTATGTGGCCCGTGCCGACATGGAATCTGCGCACGTCGTGCCAATCGGTCATGTTTTGCCTTTCCTTGAAGACGGGTTTGAATGTTGGTTGATCAGGTCGCCAGCGCAAACGACTCGCGCTGAATCTTCTTCGCTAGGCGCGCCGGTTCGCCATAAGGCGTTGCATCCCTGAGCGTGGCGTAGCAAATCCGCGCCATCTTGTTGGCCAGCGCGCAAGCCGCCTTGTTGTGATTCGTCCGCCCCTGCACCGCCATTGCCCAGGTGCGCAGACCATCGACCGAGCGACCAACCTCTCGCGCCACCGACGCAGCACGCAGAACCGAGCGCGCCCCGTGGGTGAGCAGCATGCGCAGGTAACGATCCCCGCGTTTTGAAATACGCCCCAGCGTTCGCGTACTGCCGGAACTGAACTCTCGTGGCGTGAGGCCAAACCAGCTAGCGAAGTGCCGCGCATCCTTGAAATGACTGACACTGCCACCCGTCGCTGCAACCATCGCCGTGGCCGTGAGCAGGCCGACGCCGGGGATCGACAGCAACGTGGTACAGGCGGGGCTCTGTTTGGCCAACTCGGACAGTTCCCGCTCCAGCTGAGCAACCCGGACTTCAAGTAACCGAATCTCTTCGATCAGTAACGACATCGAGCGCCGGATCAGGAGGGGAATCCCAGAATCCGGATCGGCCAGGGCACGGCTCATCGCTTCGACACCGGTACGCGCGCCTTGGGGTACCGCCAGACCGAACTCACGGCAGAAACCCCGTAGCGCATTAATGCGTGAGGTACGGGTACTCATCCACAAGGAACGGGTTCGATGCAGCCCCTGCAAGGCCTGCTGCTCCAGCGACTTGACGCGTACCGGCACGATGTCGCTGCAACGCGCCGCTTCAAGCAAGGCACAGGCATCAGCGGCATCGGTCTTGTTGCGTTTGACGTAGGCGCGGATATAGGCAGCGGGCAGGAGCCGAACCTCGATGCCCAGGCGATTGAGCCATCGCGCCCAGTGATGAGCCGAACCACAGGCTTCCATGATGACCAGCGAGACATCGCGGTTCTGAAACCAGCGCTCGAATTGGCTGCGGGTAAGACGGTGCGATTCGATGACCTTCCACGAACCATCGGCAACGGCCAGTTGGAAGACGCTTTTTGCCAGATCGACAGCAACGGTAGTAGCATTCATTTTGGATTCCCCTTCGGAGTTGATGAGTGCTGACCTCCACGCCAAATGAAAGACAGCTGCGCGTAATTTGCGCCTACAAAGAGGGGGGAGTCCATCCCATCAGTCAAGCGGGACGCGCCAAAAGCGGCCGGCCCCTTAGTTCGTTGGGCAACAAAGGAGATGGCATCATGAACAACCACTATCGGAAACCGGCATTCCATCTTGCCCGTATTGTCGCGTTTTGCTTCCTATACCTCTTTTTTTCCGCCTTGCTCCAACCGGCACGGGCACAGACAGATGAAGGGACAGGGTCGCGATGGCAACGTCTCAAGCAGATTCGGGAAACACAACGGGTAAATAAGGAAGCCGTTGTTAGCGAGGAATCATTGGGCGCAATGACGGCGAACATTCACGATGATGCGTTCGGTGGGCGCGAAATGCTGGTATATGTTCCCCGTTCCTTACCGGCAGCGGGGCGGCGCTCATTGCTGGTGGCATTGCATGGCGGTGGCGGCAACGCGCGCTTCATGCTGAATCACCTGAAAATCGACGGGGTAGCAGAGAAGAACGGCTTCATTGTCGCCTATCTCAACGGCTCGGCGGCAACCCGCATCGGAGGCAATAGATTAAAGGCTTGGAATGCTGGTAGCGGCTGCTGTGGTGAGCCTTATAGCGCCAAGGTGGATGATGTCGGCTACATCACCGGCGCCGTACGTTATTTGCAACGAAAATATGCCGTTGCGCCAGAGCGCACATTTGGCGTTGGCCACTCCAACGGTGCCATGATGATGCAAACCATGTCTTGCCTGACCGATTTATTCAGAGAGGTTGCCACGCTGGCGGGCACTCTGATGGCCGAAGTGCGCTCCTGCCCAGCATCGTCGAACCACACGATTTACAATTACCACGGCGCATTGGACGTAAACGTGCCGATAGTCGGCGGCTTCGGTTCTAAGGGCGTGACCAACATCAATTTCACCTCACAGGCCAAGGCCAAGGCGCTTTTTGAACACTCAGGTGGCCGCTATCTTCTGCACGTGATTCCCGACGCCGATCACTCCATAGAGCATCTGAGCTTGTCATCGCAGAAGCAGGATGGCCTCACCATAGGAGAACGCCTGGCACGCGACCTCCGCCTGGTGACAGTAAATTGATCGGGATATTGTCCACTTGCAGATTCACGCTTGCTTCTGTTGGTCGAAGTGCAAGCCCAACAAATCAATCCAGCCGACGCCTTCGGCGCGGCTGATTTCAAACGTTGAGTGTCATAGCAAGCCTTACTAAAAAGGCGCCCAAGCGCCGTTTTGAAAGACGACGTGATCGTCAAGGTAGACGGCCTCGGTGATGGCGAAGACATCCACATGATGCCTGGCGCTGGCGCGCCGGATCTGGGGTTTGTTGTACATGTGTTTGGCGCCGAGCGACAGATGAATGCCGCACATGCGCTCGAAGGTGCCGATATCACTGACCGTTCGATCGGATGTAAACGTGCGGTTCATGCCAAAGCCCAGTTCGCGCACCCAGATTTCGCCTTCGTCGGCGCGGATATTGGCGAGTACCTGGTCGAACTCCGGCGTGGAATCGACCACTCCGGAAACGCGTCCCCCGGTGACAATCAGCGTGATGGGCTTTTCCGGCCGATTGATTGCGAACGAAGTGTCGCCAAAAATGAAAATCCGCACGCGGCCGTTGACCGATTCCAGATCCCGGGCTTCGGTGAATACTTCGCCGATGGGGAACTGCCCGCCCACGTTTTTCATGTCACGGTAATCGCCCACATTCAGCTTGGCCGGTTCGAAGGCAGAGGCAAAGACCAGGCGTTCGCCGCCGCTGTCGAGCACGCCGGACTGCGCCCGGTCGATGCGTTCCTTGAGCGCATGGCCGACATCGCGGTAATACGCCGGGTCATAGGCAAGCGAGTCGATGTAGTGCAGCGCCTCGATTCCCGGCATGCGGGAAAGATGCGGGTGTTCGATCACCTTGAGCGAGCGTTTGAAGAGCTCGATGCGAATGCGGAAAGCCTCAAGACGAAAGCTGGTGGATTGAATCAAGACCACCAGATCGTCCGGTGAAAGCTGATCGATGGCCGCGAGAATCTCCTCCGGTGATACCGCATCAAAGTCGATGAAACAGTCTTCTGGAAGACAGTTGCGGTAAGCCTGGGTCAAGGCAACCGCAAGATCGCAGTGCGCATCCGATACGACCAGGGCAGCATGCGGAGTTTGATGTTCAATCGCCAGTGACAGAATATCGCGCAGATGCTTTGTTGCAGTATCAACAGTTGCCTGAGGGATGGACAGCATGGGGGCAGGTGTTGTTTCACTCAATCCAGAGCACATGCGACACCAGCCCGTCGGCGAGTTTGGGTTCGAACCAGGTGGATTTGGGCGGCATGACCTGGTTGCTGTCGGCGACCCTCATCAACTGCTCCATGCGCGTCGGATAGAGGGCGAAGGCGACGGCCATTTCTCCGGAGTCGACGCGGCGTTCGAGTTCGGCGAGGCCGCGGATGCCGCCGACGAAGTCGATGCGCTTGTCGCGGCGCAGGTCGGCGATGCCGAGCACCGGGCCGAGTAGATGGTCGGAGAGGAGCGATACATCGAGGCTCGCCACCGGGTCAGCGGGGATCAGCCCGGGTTTGATGGCAAGCTTGTACCACATGCCATCGAGATACATGCCGAATTCGCCGGGGCGTGAAGGCGTGACGCGGGCGGTGCTTTCTTCGACCGTGAAAGCATCGGCGCAGCGTGTCACCAGCGCCGACTTTTCGAGGCCGTTCAAATCCTTGACGATGCGGTTGTAGTCCATGATCTGCATCTGGTGATGGGGAAAGATCACGGCGAGAAAATAGTCCGACGCGAGTTCGTGCCCGGCCTGGCGGCGGGCGGCGGCGACGCGCGAGGCGGCGGCGGAGCGGTGGTGGCCGTCGGCGATGTAGAGCGATTCCATGGCGTCGAAGGTGCGGGTGATGGCGTCGATCGTCTGCGCCTCGCGCACTGCCCATATCTGGTGGCGGATGCCGTCGCTGGCAGTGACGTCGGCGTCGGGCGCTGCCGCTGCCGCTGCCGCTGCCGCTGCCGCAATCAGGGCGTCGGCTTCGGTGCAGGGCGGATAGGCCAGCAGCACCGGGCCGGTCTGGGCGTTCAGCGCCTCGATCTGGCGCACGCGGTCGTCTTCCTTGTCCGGGCGGGTGAGTTCGTGCTTTTTGATGCGGTTGGCATCGTAGGCGGCGACGCTGGCGACGGCGACCAGGCCGGTTTGCACATGTGCGCCCATGGTCAGCCGGTAGGCGTAATAACAGGCCGTTGCATCGCGCTGCAAAACGCCGGCGGCGAGCATTCTGGCCAGGTTTTCGGCGCCCTTGGCATACACCGCCGGGCTGTAGGGATCGGTGTCTTGCGGCAGGTCGATTTCCGGTTTCGAGATGTGCAGGAAGGACCACGGCTGGCTGGTCGCGCCATGAACCCTCTGGCGCGCCTCGTCGCTGGTGAGCACGTCATAGGGCGGAGCGGCGACTTCGGCGGCGCGGTCGGGCGCGGGACGCAAGCCGCGCAGGGGCTGGATGAGTGGCATAGGTCGGTTTATGGTTTCAGTCTTTTGAAAAGTTCACGCACGGCGATCACGCGCTGTTTCAGGTCGGCAGTGTGTTTCTTCCATAGCAATTTGTCCTGGCCGGCGAGCCTGAAATCGCGGTCGCTCTGGATCAAGCGGATGATCTGTGCGGGGTCGATGGGCGGGTTGGCGATGAATTGCAATTGTATCGCGGCCGGTCCGGCGTCAAGCTTGGCGATGCCGAGGGTGCGGCCGGTCAGCCGCAGGCGGTGGGTTTCCATCAAGGCCTGCGTCTGCGGCGGCATTTCGCCGTAGCGGTCGATCAGTTCCTCCTGCATGGCGGTCAGCGCGTCGGCATCGTCACAACTGGCGAGGCGCTTGTAGAGCGTCAGCCGTTCATGCACGTCGGGGCAATAGGCATTGGTCAGCAGTGCCGGCACATGCAGGTTGATTTCCGCGGTGACCGTCAGCGGCTGGGTGAGGTCGGGAATCTCCTGGCCTTCCTTGAGCGATTTGACGGCGGCATTGAGCATGGTGGTGTACAGCGCAAAGCCGATTTCGTGAATTTCGCCGCTTTGGTTTTCGCCCAGCACTTCGCCCGCACCGCGAATTTCGAGATCGTGCATGGCGAGGAAGAAGCCGGAGCCGAGTTCTTCCATCGCGCAGATGGCGTCGAGGCGGCGCTGGGCATCGCGCGATGGCTTGGCGTCGGCATCGGTGAGCAGGTAGGCGTAGGCCTGATGGTGGCTGCGCCCGACACGGCCGCGCAACTGGTGCAGCTGGGCGAGGCCGAACTTGTCGGCGCGGTTGATGATGATGGTATTGGCGTGCGGATTGTCGATGCCGGTTTCGATGATGGTCGAGCACAGCAGCAGATTGTGCTTTTGCTGCGTGAATTCGCGCATCACGCGCTCAAGTTCACGCTCCGGCAACTGGCCGTGGCCGACCACGATGCGCGCTTCGGGCAGCAGCTCATGCAGGCGCTGCTTCATGTTTTCGATGGTGTCGACTTCGTTGTGCAGGAAGTACACCTGGCCGCCGCGCTTGAATTCGCGCAGGGCGGCTTCGCGGATCTGGCCGTTCGACCACGGACTGACGAAGGTCTTGATGGCGAGGCGTTTCTGCGGCGGCGTGGCGATTACCGAAATTTCGCGCAGGCCTTCGAGCGAGAGGCCGAGGGTGCGCGGAATCGGCGTCGCGGTCAGCGTCAGCACATCGACTTCGGCACGCAGGGCTTTCAGCGCTTCTTTCTGCCGCACGCCGAAGCGGTGTTCCTCGTCGATGATGGTGAGGCCGAGGCGCGCGAACTTCACATCCTTTTGCAGCAGGCGATGGGTGCCGATCAGGATGTCGATCTTGCCCTGCGCGACGAGCTCGATGGCTTCGGCTTGTTCCCTGGCATTTTTGAAGCGCGAGATTTCGGCGACCCGGACCGGCAGATCGGCAAAGCGGTCGGCGAAATTCTGGTAATGCTGTTCCGCCAGCAGCGTGGTTGGGCAGAGCACGGCGACCTGCTTGCCGTCGGCCACGGCAACGAAGGCGGCGCGTAGCGCCACTTCGGTCTTGCCGAAACCGACATCGCCGCAGACCAGCCGATCCATCGGCTTGCCGGATTTCATGTCGCCGATCACGGCCTCGATGGCGGCCAGCTGGTCGGGTGTTTCCTCGAAGCCGAAACCGTCGGCGAAGGCTTCCAGGTCGTGCGGCTTGAACTCGAAGCGATGGCCCTCGCGCGCGGCGCGCCGGGCATAGAGATGGAGCAGTTCGGCGGCGGTGTCACGCACCTGTTCGGCCGCTTTCTTTTTTGCTTTTTCCCACTGGCCGGAGCCGAGGGTGTGCAGATGCACGGCTTCCGGGTCGGCGCCGCTGTAGCGCGAGATGACCTGCAACTGGGCGACCGGAACATAAAGTTTTGCGCCATTGGCATATTCGAGCTGGAGGAACTCGCTGCCGGCTTCGCCGCTGGCGCCGTCCAGATCGAGATGGACCAGGCCGAGATAGCGGCCGATGCCGTGGTTTTCATGCACCACCGGATCGCCGATTTTCAGTTCGGAGAGATCGCGCAGCCAGCCGTCGAGATTCGCACGGCGTGCTTCGCCACGTCGACTGCTTCTGGGGCGGGCGGTGGCGGCATACAGTTCGTTCTCGGTAACGAGCGCCAGGTTGCCGGCATGGAAGCCACCGGAGAGCGGCCCGACGCCGAGCATGAAGTTTTCGCCGGCAGCAAGGAAGGCCGCGAAATCGGCGCATGGCGCCGGATGCAGATCATATTCGGCGAGGAAGCTGGCGAGGGTTTCACGGCGTCCGGGCGATTCGGAGAGCAGCAGCACGCGGCCGCCGTGGGTGGATTGCGCAGAGAGAAACTGGCGTAGCAGGCTCAGTGGATCGTCGGCCTTGCGCTCGACGGCGAGAGGGGGCAGCGGCGCGAGAGAGGGATTCGCCGTGTCACCAGCGCCGACTTTTTGGCGGTATTGCGCGAAGCCATCGGCGGCGACGAAAAACTCTTCGGCGCGCAGGAACAGCTCGCCCGGCGGCAGTACCGGCCGACCGCGGTCACCGCCGAGAAGCTTGTAGCGGCTGGCGGTGTCGTTCCAGAATTCTTCGAGCGCGACACCGACATCGCCATGCAAGACCAGGGTCGTGGCGGCCGGCAGGTAATCGAACAGTGTCGCCGTGGTTTCGAAGAACAGCGGCAGGTAATACTCGATGCCGGCCGGCAGGATGCCGTTCGAGACATCCTTGTACAGTCCGATGCGCGAGGCATCGCCCTCGAAGGCTTCGCGGAAGCGCTGGCGGAAGGTAGTGCGACCGGCCTCGCCGACGGGAAATTCGCGCGCCGGCAGCAGGCGGATTTCGCTCACCGGATACAGCGTGCGCTGCGAATCCACGTCGAAACAGCGGATGGTTTCGATTTCCGCATCGAACAGCTCGATGCGGTAGGGCAGGGCCGCGCCCATCGGGAACAGGTCGATCAGTCCGCCGCGCACGCTGTATTCGCCGGCGGCGACGACCTGCGTGACATGCTGGTAGCCGGCACGGGTGAGCTGGGCGCGCAAGCTGTCGAGATCGAGCGGCGCACCTTTTTTCATGAAGAAGGTGTGCCCGGCCAGAAAGCTGACCGGCGCCAGACGCGTGACTGCGGTCGGGGCGGCGATGATCAGCACATCGCAGGCGTTGTTGGCGACCGCATGCAATGTTGCCAGGCGTTCCGAGATCAGGTCCTGGTGTGGCGAGAAGTTGTCATAAGGCAACGTTTCCCAGTCTGGCAGCAGATGCACGCGCAAACCTGGCGCGAACCAGGCGATTTCATCCAGCAGCCGCTGCGCTTCGAGCGGACTGGCGGTAATGATAGTGAGACAGTGGTCCGGTGTAGCCAGTTGCGCGATGGCCAGCGCATCGGCAGACGCGGCAAGGAGCGGTAAATCGAGACGTTGACCGGGCTTGGGGCGGGGTGGGAGAGACAGCAGGGGATTCAAGGCAGAACGGATTTCAGGCAGCGCAGACAGCGGCGAAGCGCGCGATTATACCTGCCGGGTTTCGACCTCATTCGGGCTGGAAGCCGCCGCGACAGATGGCCATCTGTCACGGCGGAAATGGGAACGACGGGCTTATTTCGACTCGGAAACAGCTTTCAGGTTGTCCAGGCCGGCGCGAAACACGGCATGGATGGTCTTGGTGGCAGTTTCGTCATCTTCGCCCGCCTTGGGCGCGTCGGAGATGTCCTTGCGTTTGAAGTTGGCATGCCAGACGACGATGCTGCTGTCTTTCGTTGGGCCCTGTTTCACCTTGAGGGTGGCGCTGTAGCTGCTGACCGGCAGGACGCCGCCGAGGATGGCGTATTTCATCATGCGCTGTGCGGCGGAATACTTCAGCAGCTTTTCCTTGACTGTGCCGCCGTCCTGGGTCGTCAGCAGGCGCACGGCGCCGACAGTGTTGTCCTTGCCTGCAACGATCTCAGTGGTCTTGATGGGGGGGAGCCAGGCGCCGAGATCGCCGAATTGACCGGCCTTTTCCCAGACCTTGGCGGGCGGCGCCTTGATTTCGACGCTTTCTTCGACCGACAGTTTTTTTGCGCCATGGGCGAAAGCCAAGGCAGGAAGCGCGCGGGCGAGCAGTGCGATATGACGAATTTTCATTGATTCCTCCGTGAGTGAGTTGATGGCCCCTGATTATTATTGGCGTGGGGAAGGCGAAGAATAGCCTATTTTGCTGGCGTCGGCAGATGGTGGCGGGAGCGGTTCAATCAGGGCGCGATAGGCGTGCCACGTCGCATGGCCAATCAGTGGCATCAGGACGATATGCCCGACAAACGCAGTGGCAATGCCGATCAGGCCCAATGCCGCGATCAGGGCTCCCCAGACCAGTATGACGGGGAAATTACGGACAAAGGCGAGAAAGCTCGCGAGCATCGCCGTGACGGTGTCCTCGTTGTGGTCAAGCATCATTGGAATCGATACCACCGACAAGGCGAAAACCAGGCCCGCGAACATTCCGCCGATGGCAAGGTAAACCAGCAGGAAATCGATGTTGTCGAACTTCATGATTTGGGCAATGAAACTTTCCACGCTCGGCATGCCTCCCTGATAAAAAAGGGCAAAAGCCACCAGCGAAGCGCGTGCCCAGAGCAGATACAACACCACCAGAATCAATGAGTACAGACTATTGGAGGAAAGGTTGCGCCGCCATATGACGAGCGTTTCTTTCAGGCTTGGACGCTTCCCGTACTCATGCTGGCGCGATATTTCATACAGGCCGATGGCAAGGAAGGGGCCGGCGAGCATGAATCCGGTGGTGAGTGCCGTCAGCAACTGGACCGCATGGCGAAATACAAGAAAAAACAACAGCCCGCCTGCCGCGAAGCAAAGCCCATAAAACAGGCTGGGAAAGCCGCTGGCTTTCAGGTCGCCCCAACCCAGCCTTAGCCACTCGAAGGGGGCTGAAAGCGGCAGGCCGGAGCGAATCACCGGGAAGTGCTTATCCTGATTTTGAGTTTCCATGTTACCTCTGCACCTGGGTTCTAGCCGACGAAATCAACGGATTCAACTGATTCTTCCCTGCGCTGTGTCACCGGCGCCGACTTTTTATACCGTGAGCCCGAATCCGGCAACCCTTGCTCAATGGGCAAGGAGCAAGCCGCCGAGCAAGCCCAGCGCGATCGCTGCCATGCCCGGCAGGGTGCGTCGGGCCAGCGCGCCGCCGCCGATGACCAGCACCAGGCCGGATTTGAACACCAGATTGGAGCAGATCGCCAGAACGATGGCCGTGACGGCCTGCGCGGCATCGAGTTGCGCCGCATTGAACAGGCGCAGTGTGGACAGCGTGATGGCATCGACATCGGTCAGCCCCGAGGCCAGGGCGAGCAGGTACAGCCCCTGGCTGCCGGCAATATCCTGCAGCCAGGCGGAAAGCACGAGGATCAGCGCATACAGGGCGCCAAAGCCGAGCGCGGCGCGGATCTCGGTCGGATTCTTGATTTCGGGCATTGGCAGTTCGCCCGCGTCATCGAGTTGCCGCCAAGCCCACAACACCGCCGGCAAGCCGAGGGCGATGCCGGCGCCGAAAACCAGCAGCAGCGGGCCGGTGATGACTGGCGCGATGATGAGGGAGAGGAAGCCGATGCGTGCCAGGACCACCAGGCTGGCCAGCAGGACAATCAACACTGCCGTGCGCACCAGCCCTGCACTTGCGCGGGCATGGCGCGAGAAAATCATCGTGGTCGCCGTCGACGACACCAGCCCGCCGAAAAATCCGAGCAATGCCGCGCCGTGACGGGCGCCGACAAAACGCAGGGCAGCGTAGCCGGCGAGCGAGACGCCGGAGATCAGCACCACCATCCACCAGATATGCCGCAGATTGATCGCATCGTAAGGGCCGAAGCTGCGGTCGGGCAGGATCGGCAGGATCACCATCGAGAGCACGCCGAACTGCAAAATCGAGATGACATCGGTATGTGTCAGGTTGCGGCTGGCGGCGTGCAGTTGCTGTTTGAAATAAAGCAGCACGGTGGTGATGACCGCCAGCATCACGGCCAGCGAGGCGTAGCCGAACCAGACGGTCGCGCCCAGCAAGTAGCAGACCATCAGGGCGATGACCGAGGTGGTGCCGGGGTCGCCGTTTTCCAGCGGATCGGCGACGATGGCGGCGATCATCATGGCGGCGACGCTGACCAGGCCGGCGGCAAGAATCCAGCTGCTGGCGGTTTTCTGGGTGAGGAGGGCGGCCAGGCAGCCGAGCAGGCCCACCAGGGCAAAGGTGCGCAGTCCGGCCTTGACGTCGATCTGGCGCTCGCGCTCGAGGCCGATCAGCAGGCCGATGCCGAGGCTGATGGCAAAGGCTTGCAGGGTTTCGATCGAAGGTTCTGCGATGAACATGCTTTATCTCGCTCTGGCGCGAATACCGTTGGCGCGATTGGTTAAAATCATGTCATGACATATTACGCGCTCGTTCCGGCAGCTGGAAGCGGTTCCCGCATGGGGAGCGCCGATCCCAAGCAGTATTTGCCCCTGGCCGGCCGGCCATTGATCTGGCATGCCGTGTCCACGCTGTGTGCAACGGCGGCGATTGCCCGTGTGTTTGTCGTACTGGCAGCGGACGACGCGTGCTGGCCTGCCGCTGTGATGGCTTCACTGGAGCCGAAGTTGCAGGTGTTGCGTTGTGGCGGCGTGACGCGGGCGCAGAGCGTGTGCAATGGCTTGCAGGCAATGGCCGATGACTACAGCGTGGTCGCCGAAGACTGGGTGCTGGTGCATGATGCGGCGCGGCCCTGTTTGACCGTAGCCCTGGTCGAGAAGCTGATTGCCGAGGCCGGAGCCGATGCGGTGGGCGGGCTGCTCGCGGCACCGGTGGTCGATACCTTGAAGCGTGCCGATGCCGACGGCCACCTCATGGCCACCGTGTCGCGCAAAGGCTTGTGGCAGGCGCAAACGCCGCAGATGTTTCGCCACGGCATGTTGCGCACTGCGCTGCGCCGCACGCCCGATGTGACGGACGAGGCTGGCGCGATCGAGGCGCTCGGGCTCAAGCCGCTTCTGGTGGCGAGTCCGGCAACGAATTTCAAGGTGACCTATCCGGCCGATCTGCAACTCGCAGGCTGGATTCTGCAAAATCGGGGACAAGCATGAGCATTCCATTCCGTATCGGCCAGGGCTTCGATGTGCATGCCCTGGTGCCTGGCCGCAAGCTGATTCTCGGCGGCGTGACGATTCCTTACGACAAGGGCCTGCTGGGACATTCCGATGCCGACGTGCTGCTGCATGCGATTACCGATGCCATCCTCGGCGCAGCGGGGCTGGGCGACATCGGCCGGATGTTTCCCGACAGCGATGCGCAGTGGTCCGGGGCCGACAGCCGCGTGCTGTTGCGTGCGGCGCTGGCGCGGGTACATGCGGCGGGCTGGCGGGTCGGCAATGTCGATGCCACCATCATCGCCCAGGCGCCGCGCGTGGCGCCCTTCGTTGCGGCAATGTGCGCCCATGTTGCGGCCGATCTTGCGCTGCCGGTGGCGGCGGTGAACATCAAGGGCAAGACCACCGAGCGGCTCGGTTTCACCGGACGCGGCGAAGGCATCGCCGCCGAGGCGGTGGCGCTGCTGGCACGGGTGGATGGAGCGGCGGCAGAATGAGTACGGCACAAAAGCATCGCGTCTTTTTTGCGCTCTGGCCCGACGCCGAGACGGCTTCGCATCTGGCGGCGCTGGGGGAAAATCTTGTCGGTGATTGCGGTGGCCGTGTGATGCCCGTTACCAATCTGCACATGACCCTGGCTTTCATCGGCGCGGTGACGCCGGCGCAGATTGAGCGACTCGTCGCGCTCGCTGCCGGGGTGCGTTGCGAAGCCTTCGATCTGCGGCTCGACCGCCTGGGTTTCTGGCCGCAGGGCGGCATCCTCTGGGCGGGCTGCCGCCAGGTGCCTTGCTCTGCACTACCTTCGGGTCGCCGTCAGCACCGACTTTTTGCGGAACTGGCGGCCGGCGTCCGCGCAGCCGGATTCGCGCTGGATGCGCGTCCGCCGGTGCCGCATGTCACCCTGGCGCGGCGTGCACGCTGCGCTTCCCTGCCGCGGCTGGGTACCCCCGTCGGCTGGCGGGCGGATGAGTTTGCACTGGTCGAATCGATCGCGCAGCCTGTTGGCGTGCGTTATCGGGTGCTTGAAACCTTCACGCTTGATCTGCCTGATATCCCGATTAGTTCGCTGCCGCATCATGGCGGTTGCGCATGTGCAACGCCAGTTCGGTGAGCGCCTGGTCGAGCCGGGCGCGCAGGTTTTCATCCGGAACCTGTTCCGCCAGGGCCTGGCGCATGCAGATCATCCATTGCGCGGCTTCCTCGATGCCGATGGAAAACGGCATGTGGCGCCGGCGCAGCATCGGGTGGCCGAACTTCTCGATGAACAGTTGTGGCCCACCCAGCCAGCCGGAGAGGAACATGAAAAGTTTTTCTTCCGAGCCGGCAAGGTCGGCCGGATGCAGCGTGCGGATGCCGTAGGTTTCGGGCAGCGTATCCATCAATTCGTAAAAACGTTTTACCAGCGCGCGCGTGCCGGTTTCGCCACCGATTTGGGCGTAAGGCGTGAGGGGTTCGGAGGTATCGGTCATGGTGCGATCAGTGTGATACGGGCAATCAACCCGCCTGCGGGGCGGGGAAGAAGATCAAGCCGGCCGCCATGCGCGCGTGCGATGCGTTCGACGATGGCGAGGCCGAGGCCGGCGCCGACGGTGTTGCTGCGTGCCGCCTCGAGGCGGGTGAAGGGGCGTTTCATGCGCTCCACCGCTTCTGGCGGAATGCCGGGACCGTGGTCGCAAACGTCGATGACAGTCATTTTCCCCGCCTGCGTCAACGTCAGTTCGATCGGGCTGGCGCTGCCGGCATAGCGCAGGGCGTTGTCGACCAGGTTGGTAATCGCGCGGCGTAACGTCTGCGGGCGAATCAACGCAAAAGCCGGCGCTGGCAATTCGGTGGTGGTGACGTTAAAACCGCGTCGCCGGTATTGCACGGCAAGTTCGGCGAGAAGGGCGGCGAGATCGGTGTCGCACGCTGCTTCGCCACCTTCGGTGCGGGCGAAATCGAGGAACTGGCCGATGGTCTTGTCCATTTCCTCGACGTCGGCGATCATGCCGTCGCGCATCGCGGCATCGGCCGCCATTTCGATGCCCATGCGCAGGCGCGTCAGCGGTGTGCGCACGTCATGCGAAATGCCGGCGAGGATCAGGGCACGATCCTGGTCGAGTTGCGCCAGATCGGCGCTCATCTGGTTGAAGGCGCGGCTGACGGTAGCGATCTCGGTCGGTCCGTCTTCCGGCAGGTGGGGCGGCGTTTCGCCGGCGCCGACTTTATTCGCGGCGTGCTCCAGCTGCTTGAGCGGGCGGGTAATACGGAATACGATCAGCCATGCGCCTGCCAGTGAAAGCAGCAGGGCGGCGGCCCCCCAGCCGATCCAGCTCAGAGGCCAGACGCGTTCCATGCGCTCGCGCGGCAAGACCAGCCAGTATTCGCCATCGGCCGAATCGTCGATGCGAAAGCTGACGAACAGCGCTTCTTCGCCTTCACGCTCGAGCGTCAGTCGTGCTTGCGGCCCCATGGCCTGTTGCACCAGCTCTTTCACGCGCTGCAGGAAAACGTTGTCCGGCAAAGGTTCGATGCGGTCGTCGGCTTCGGCGGGATAGATGCGGATGCCTTCGCGGTCGGAGAGCTCGCGCAGTACTTCAAACCGTGCCTCGGGCCGGGCCGAGATGAGGGCGACGCGCGTCAGGTTGGCGACGCTGACCAGTGTCTGCGCCAGTTGCCGGGCGCGTGGCTCGCGTTCGTAGCTGCGGAAAATGGCGAACCAGGCGGCCACCGACAGCAGCATCAGCAGCGCGACAAGCAGGAACGTGCGCCACAGCAGCGAGCGGGGCCAAAGCTTCATCGGCAGTACGGGTCAGTCCGTTTTCTTGCCATCGGGAATGAATACATAACCCAGGCCCCAGACGGTCTGGATGTAGCGTGGCTTGGCCGGGTCTTCCTCGACCAGTTTGCGCAGGCGGGAAATCTGCACATCGATGGCGCGATCGAAAACTTCGTATTCGCGGCCGCGCGCCAGTTCCATCAGCTTGTCGCGGCTCATTGGCTGGCGCGGGTGTCCCAGCAGGACGCGCAACAGGCTGAATTCGCCAGTGGTGAGGAGGATGGTTTCGTCACCGCAGCGCAGTTCGCGCGTACCCAGATTGACTTCGCTGCGGCCAAACCGCACAACTTCCTCGACCAGCGCCGGGGCGCCGGCCGGCGGCGGCGCGGCGCGGCGCCTCAGCACCGCATGGATGCGCGCCACCAGTTCGCGCGGGTTGAAGGGTTTGGGCAGGTAGTCGTCGGCGCCCATTTCAAGTCCGACGATGCGGTCGACTTCGTCGCCCTTGGCGGTGAGCATGATGATTGCAACCGGATTTTTCATGCCGCGCAGGCGGCGACAGATGGCCAGGCCATCTTCGCCCGGCAGCATCAGGTCGAGCACGATCAGGTCGTAGAGCTCACGCTCCAGCGCGCGATCCATGGCCGCCGCATCGGGCGCGGCCCTGACGCTGAAGCCCTGGTCGGTGAGGTAGCGTTCCAGTAACTGGCGCAGACGAAGATCGTCGTCGACGACGAGAATTCTGCTGTTGCGGCTGTCTTTGTCTTCGTTCATGGTGCAAATCGTAGCGGTATCGCCGTCTGCCCGCTAGTCTGTTTTACAAACGATTACAAAGCGGGCATCGTCAAAACGCGTTACCGGGCCTAGAATTTCAGCAAATCATCTTTGATGGAGAGTCGCGGTGAAATCAGCGGGGCGTGTTTTCTGTCTGTCTGTAGTGTGTTCCTGGCTTTGCCTGGCGGCGCCGTTTGCAGCGGCGGAGCGAGGACACCGCTGGGCGGACAGTCGCGACCTGCGCGAGCGCGGGCAACAGGAACGCGCCGGGGACCAGGGATTCGATCGTCGCGCCTTCGAGCAAGGCGAGGCGCGTCCGGATCAGCGCAACGAGCGTCTTTCGCCGGAAGACCGGTTGCAACTGCGCCGCGACGTGCGGGATGCCGGCCGCGATATTTACCCGGAGCGATCACGCCGGCACGGCTTCCGCCGTCATTGAGGCGCTGTGCGCTTACCTGCACCCTTCAGCCGCGCCGGTCGCGCATGACGCGCGCCTTCTCCCGCACCCAGTCGCGTTCCTTTTCGGCGTCGCGCTTGTCATGCTGCTTCTTGCCCTTGGCCAGGCCGATCGACAGTTTCACCCGCCCTTTGCTGTAATGCAGGTCCAGCGGCACGAGGGCATAGCCGGCGCGTTCCACCTTGCCGATCAGCTTTTCGATTTCATGGGCATTGAGCAGCAGCTTGCGCGTGCGCACCGGATCGGGCTGGACATGCGTTGAGGCCGACAGCAGGGCGGTAATATGCGCACCAATCAGGAATACCTCGCCGTTCTTGATGACGACATAGGCTTCCTTGATTTGCGCGCGACCGGCACGAATTGCCTTCACTTCCCAGCCTTCGAGCACCAGACCGGCTTCGTAGCGCTCTTCGATGAAATAGTCGTGAAATGCTTTCTTGTTGTCGGCGATGCTCATGGGGCGATACAGGGACGGTGCGCTAAAATGATGCGCAATTCTACTGTACGCTACTCCCTGACCCCGCCCGTTTTTCCATCCATGGCCCTCGTCGAGAAATCCGTCCTGATCGAACGCACACCGGCGCAGATGTTTGATCTGGTCGATCGCGTCGAGGACTACGCCAGCTTTCTGCCCTGGTGTGGCGGCGCCGAGCTGCACGAGCGCACGGCGACGCATACGGCGGCCACCATCCGCATCAACTACCACGGCATCAAGTCGCATTTTTCGACGGAAAACACCAAGGAAGCGCCGCGCTTGATGACAATCCGCCTGACGGACGGGCCGTTTGCCCACATGGATGGCCACTGGCGCTTCACTCCGCTGGGCGAGACCGCCTGCAAGGTCGAGTTCCGGCTGCACTATGAATTTTCCAGCAAGGTGCTGGAAAAGGTACTCGGGCCGGTGTTCAACCACGTCACGGCGACCTTTGTCGAATCCTTCGTGAAACGGGCGCAGAGGGTCTATGGCTGAAAACATCCAGATTGACGTGGGCTATGCCCTGCCGCAACGGCAAGAGATCATCCATCTCGCCTTGCCCGCCGGCAGCACGGTGCAGCAGGCGATTGAAGCCTCCGGTCTGCTGGCGAAATATCCGGAAATCGATGTGGCGCAGAACAAGCTGGGCATTTACGCCAAGCTGGTCAAGCCCGATACCCTCTTGCACGACCACGACCGGGTGGAAATCTATCGCCCGCTGATTGCCGATCCGAAGGAAGTGCGCAAGGCGCGTGCGGCCGAGGGCAAGGCCATGAAGAAGGGCGGGGGCACCGACGCGGGTACGGCCGACAGCGAGTAATCGGCAGAAAAGTCGGCGCTGGTGATACGCCGATAAAGGGCGCGCGAGGCGGCCGGCGAAGGGCTTCGAGTGCGTATAATGCTCTTTTGGCCGCAAGGAATTTATCATGCGTATCCTCCAGAAGGCGCTGACGTTTGACGACGTCCTCCTGGTTCCGGCTCATTCGGCGATTCTTCCGCGCGATGTCAGCCTCGCCACCCGCCTCACCCGCAACATTCAACTCAACATGCCGCTGGTTTCCGCCGCGATGGACACGGTGACGGAAGCGCGCCTGGCGATTGCCCTGGCCCAGGAAGGCGGCATCGGCATCGTGCACAAGAACCTTACGCCCAGGCAGCAGGCGGCCGAGGTAGCCAAGGTCAAGCGCTTCGAATCCGGTGTGTTGAAAGATCCGATTACCATTCCGCCGACCATGACGGTGCGTGAGGCGATTGCCCTGACCCGCCAGAACCGGATTTCCGGCCTACCGGTGGTCGATGCCGGTCGTGTGGTCGGCATCGTCACCAACCGCGATTTGCGTTTTGAAACCCGGATGGATGATCCCGTGGCCAGCATCATGACGCCGCGTGAACGTTTGGTGACGGTGAAGGAAGGTGCCAGCGTCGAGGAAGCCAAGGCGCTGATGCACAAGCATCGCCTGGAACGCGTGCTGGTGATCAGCGACAGCTTCGAGTTGCTCGGTCTGATGACGGTGAAGGATATTCTCAAGTCCTCCGAACACCCGCTGGCGGCGAAAGACAGCCTGGGTCACTTGCGTGTCGGCGCCGCGATCGGCGTGGGTGCGGGTACCGAGCAGCGCGCCGAATTGCTGGCGGAAGCCGGCGTGGATGTGATCGTGGTGGATACCGCCCACGGCCATTCCGAAGGCGTTCTCAAGCGTGTGGAGTGGGTCAAGAAACATTTTCCGCAGGTCGAGGTGATCGGCGGCAATATCGCCACCGCGAGCGCGGCGAAGGCGCTGGTGGATCACGGCGCCGATGGCGTCAAGGTCGGCATCGGCCCCGGTTCGATCTGCACCACGCGCATCGTCGCCGGCGTCGGCGTGCCGCAGATCACGGCCATCGACAAGGTGGCGAATGCGCTGGCCGCAACCAACGTGCCGATGATCGCCGATGGCGGCATCCGCTATTCGGGCGATATCGCCAAGGCGATTGCCGCCGGCGCCAATGCGGTGATGATGGGCGGGTTGTTTGCCGGCACCGAGGAAGCGCCGGGCGAAACCGTGCTGTTCCAGGGACGTTCGTACAAGGCCTATCGCGGCATGGGCAGCCTTGGGGCGATGAAGGAGGGCGCGGCGGATCGCTACTTCCAGGATTCCGACGCCAACGTCGAAAAGCTGGTGCCGGAAGGCATCGAAGGTCGCGTGCCGTACAAGGGGCCGGTCGGAGCGGTCATCCATCAGCTGATGGGCGGCGTGCGTGCCGCGATGGGTTATGTCGGCTGCGGCACCATCGATGACATGCGGGCCCGTGCCGAATTCGTCGAGATCACCGCGGCGGGGATCCGCGAGTCGCATGTACATGATGTGCAGATCACCAAGGAAGCGCCCAATTACCACATCGATTGATGGCATGCCGCGTGACCCAGGGCGGCTGCGGCCGCCTTTCCTGTTTCTGCATCCTGCCGATCCCCGTTGCTGCATAGTTACCGGACCTTATTCATGAGTCACCAGAAAATCCTCATTCTCGACTTCGGTTCCCAGTTCTCGCAACTGATCGCCCGTCGCGTGCGTGAACAGCAGGTGTATTGCGAACTGCATTCATTTGATGTCGGGGCTGATTTCATCCGCAGTTTTGCGCCGTCCGGCATCATTCTTTCCGGCGGACCGAACTCGGTCTACGAGGCGGAGGAGTGGAAAGCCCCGGCCATTGTGTTCGAACTGGGTGTGCCGGTGCTGGGCATTTGCTACGGCATGCAAACCATGGCCGCACAACTTGGCGGCAAGGTCGAGAGTGGCGTCACCCGCGAGTTTGGCTACGCCGAAGTCCGCGCGCGTGGACATTCACAGTTATTCCGCGACATTCAGGATCGCAGCAATGCCGAAGGCCATGGCCTGCTCGAAGTCTGGATGAGCCATGGCGACAAGGTGACCGAGTTGCCACCCGGCTTCAAGGCCATCGCCGACAATGCGGCGACGCCGATTGCCGCCATGGCCGACGAGGCACGCGGTTTCTACGGCGTCCAGTTTCATCCGGAAGTAACGCATACCCTGAAGGGGCGGGAGATTCTGGCCCGTTTCGTGCGCGATATCTGCGCCTGTCGCGGCGACTGGAACATGCCCGGCTACATCGACGAAGCCGTAGCGAAAATTCGCGCCCAGGTGGGCGGGAACGAAGTCATCCTCGGGCTTTCCGGTGGCGTCGACTCAAGTGTGGCGGCGGCGCTGATACATCGCGCCATCGGCGACCGGCTCACCTGCGTGTTCGTCGATAACGGCTTGTTGCGGCTCAATGAGGGGCAGCAGGTAATGGATATATTTGCCCGCAACCTCGGGGTCAAGGTCATTCATGTCGATGCCACAGCCCAGTTCATGGGGCATCTTGCGGGCGTGAGCGACCCGGAACAAAAGCGCAAGATCATCGGCCGTGAATTCGTCGAAGTGTTCCAGGCCGAGGCGCAGAAGCTGCCCGACGCAAAATGGCTGGCGCAAGGCACCATCTACCCTGACGTCATCGAATCGGCGGGCGCCAAGACCAAAAAGGCGCACACCATCAAGAGCCACCACAATGTCGGCGGCTTGCCTGAAACGCTCAAGCTCAGGCTGCTGGAGCCCTTGCGCGAGTTGTTCAAGGACGAAGTGCGTGAACTCGGTGTGGCGCTCGGATTGCCGCACGAGATGGTCTATCGCCACCCCTTCCCCGGCCCTGGCCTCGGGGTGCGAATCCTGGGCGAGGTAAAACAGGAATTCGCTGACCTGTTGCGCCGCGCTGATGCGATTTTCATCGATGAACTACGCGCCGCCGGCTGGTACGAAAAGACCAGTCAGGCGTTCGTCGTCTTCCTTCCGGTCAAGAGCGTCGGCGTCATGGGCGACGGCCGTACTTACGACTATGTGGTTGCCCTGCGCGCGGTGGAAACCTCCGATTTCATGACCGCAAAATGGTCGGAATTGCCCCACGAGTTGCTCGCTCGCGTCTCCAACCGCATTATCAATGAAATACGTGGCATCAATCGCGTCGTTTACGACATCTCCGGCAAGCCGCCGGCGACCATCGAGTGGGAATGATTTGATGTCAATTCTGGGTTGGCTGATCATCATGTCGCTGGCGGGGGGCATCCTGAGCGTTCTGGCTGCGGCAGCGATTTCTTTCCGGGCGCCGGTGCATTGGGTTTCGCTGCTGGTCAGTTATGCCATTGGTGCATTGCTTGGCGCGGCATTTCTCGAAGTGTTGCCGCATGCCATTACCGCCAGCGGCGATGCGGCGACCACGACGGCAACGGTGCTCGGCGGCATCCTGGTTTTTTTCATACTGGAAAAGCTGGTGCTGTGGCGCCATTGCCATATCGAGTCTTGCGAAGGGCACGAGCCGAAACTCTCGCACCACAGCCACGGTGGCGACCACGGCCGCAGCGGCATGCTGATCATGATCGGCGATACCTTCCACAATGCGGTCGATGGCGTGTTGATCGCCGCCGCCTTCATGGAAGACGTGCGGCTCGGCATCATTACCGGGGTGGCCATGATTGCGCATGAAATCCCCCAGGAAATTGGCGACTTCATGATCTTGCTGCATTCCGGCTATTCCAAGCCACGCGCGCTGGCTTTGAATATCCTGTCCAGTTTCGCCATGCTGGCTGGCGCCTTGCTGGCGTATATGGCACTGGGTGAGATGCAGAGCGCAGTGCCGGTGTTGCTGGCGCTGGCATCGGCGAGCATGATCTATGTTGCTGTCGCCGATCTGATTCCCGGCCTGCACAAGCGTCCTGAATTAGGTGCAACGGTACAACAGGCCTTACTCATCAGCGCCGGGATTGCCAGCATTGTGCTGACTCACCGCCTCGTCGACCACTTTGCGGGCTGATTGCCGTCGACGATAAGGCGTGCCGAACAACCAGAGAAAGAGCGCCAGCGGGGCGACGCCATACAGCACAAGCGTAAGGATGCCGGCGGTGAGATTGGACTCGGTTGCCGCCATCAAGATGATGACATACAGCCAGGCGATGGCAATGATATACATGGCGCGATTGTAGTTTGGCAAGAGAAAACTGGCAGAATAAAATCCGGCTCAAAACGAATTTTCATCTGTATCCAGGTTGGATTTATTGCGGCTTTGTGACGGATTTCTTGACACCAGCTATTGTGCAATGCAAAATCAACGAATTATTTCAGGAGCTTACGTATGACTTCCACCCCTGATCCGGCCGTAGCCGTCAAAACAATGCAACAGGCAAGCGAGGCTTTTTTTCAGGGGTTTAGCCAGTTTCTCGCAGCGCAGGCACAAAATGCTCCGGGGGGCGGGGCTGCTCCTGTAAATCTGCCTGGCCTTGGCGTGGAAGCAGAGGCATTCAAGGCGATGCAGCAGGAATGGTCGCTGCGCCACCAGCAACTCTGGCAAGCCATCCTGAACAAAGAGGCGAATCAGCCGGCGCCCCAGATTGCTGTTCCCGAGCCGGGTGATAAGCGCTTCGCCCATCCGTCGTGGAGTGCAAGCCCGGTCTACGATTATCTGCGCCAGGCTTATCTGCTGAATGCAGAGTACCTGCGCAAGGCCGCAGAACTTACACCGGTGGCTGACGGCAAGTCCAAAGACCGGATGCGCTTCATGACCCGCCAGGTCATTGATGCCTTGGCGCCGTCGAACTTCGTGGCGACCAACCCGGAGTTCGTCCAGACTGCGCTCGATACCCAGGGCGAAAGTATTCGTCAGGGGATCCAGAATCTGATCGGCGACATGGAAAAAGGTCGCATTTCGATGACCGATGACGCGGCTTTCGAGGTCGGCCGCAACTTGGCGATCACACCCGGCGCCGTGGTTTTCGAGAATGAGTTGATGCAGTTGATTCAGTATTCACCGCTCACCGACACGGTAGCGAAGCGGCCGCTCCTGCTGGTGCCGCCCTGTATCAACAAGTTCTACATTCTTGACTTGCAGCCGGAGAATTCCTTTGTTCGCTATGCCGTGGAGCAGGGCAATACCGTGTTCCTGGTGTCATGGCGTAACGTGCAGGAGGACCAGGGTCATTTGACGTGGGATGATTACCTTGAACAGGGGCCGTTGACCGCGTTCCGCGTAGTACGTGAAATCTGTAGCACGGATCAGGTCAATGCACTGGGCTTTTGTGTCGGCGGCACGCTGCTGACTTCGGCGCTGGCCGTTGCCCGTGCCCGTGGCGAGAACCCTGTGGCTTCGCTGACGCTGCTGACGACTCTGCTCGATTTTTCCGATGCCGGCGAACTGGGCTGTCTGGTTGATGAGGCCTCGGTCGCGACGCGCGAGGCGACCATCGGGAAGGGAGGCCTGCTGCGCGGTAGTGAACTGGCCAGCGTTTTTTCCGCCTTGCGGGCCAACGACCTGATCTGGAATTATGTGGTGGGCAACTATCTGAAAGGCAACAAGCCGCCCGCCTTCGACCTGCTTTACTGGAACTCCGATTCGACCAACCTGCCGGGGCCGTTCCTCGCTTGGTATCTGCGCAACATGTACCTCGAAAACAACCTGCGTGTTCCGGGAAAACTCGAGATGTGCGGCGTCAAGGTGGACCTTGGCCGTGTCGATATGCCGGCCTTTTTGCTGGCCAGCCGCGAGGATCACATCGTGCCGTGGAAGACCTCGTATCTTGGCCGCCGTCTGCTGGGTGGCGAGACAACCTTCGTTCTCGGCGCTTCCGGGCATATTGCCGGGCCGATCAATCCTGCATCCAAGAACAAGCGCAGCTACTGGGTCAGCGAGAGCGATTCGGCTGTTGCCGATGACTGGCTGGCCCAGTCGACAGAGGTCAAGGGGAGCTGGTGGCCACTGTGGGTGACATGGCTGAAAAAATATGCCGATGGCGAGATTCCGGCGCGAGGGCGTCTTGGCAGCGCCGACTATTCGCCGATCGAGCCGGCGCCGGGACGTTACGTCAAGGAGAAGGCATAACAGAATGTGGCGTTTCGTCACTGCAGCATACGCTCAAGCTTGGGGGCTAAATTATCAGGCAGAGCGTTTCACCGGGTTCCGTGCCCGATAACTTGGCAGGTTTTTTCACCACAGATGGAGTAGCGAAAATGACAAAGAAAGTAGCATTGGTAACAGGAGCAATGGGTGGCTTGGGCACCGCAATTTGCATGGCTTTTGCGCAAGCCGGACACAAGGTGGTCGCTGCCTATCATCCCGAGTACGACAAGAAGGACGACTGGCTCAAGGAAATGGCAGCTGCCGGACATCAGGATATCGTCTGCGTTGCCGGCGATATTTCAGTGTTTGAAGATTGCCAACGCATGGTGGCCGAGGCCGAAGCTCAGGCTGGCCAGGTCGATATCCTGGTCAATAACGCCGGGATCACGCGCGACAAGTTTTTTGCCAAGATGGAAAAAGACCAGTGGGATGCGGTGATCGCAACCAACCTCACCAGCCTCTTCAACATGACCAAGCAGGTTTCGGTCAAGATGGCCGAGCGCGGCTGGGGACGCATCATCAATATTTCGTCGGTGAATGGCGTCAAGGGCCAGGCCGGGCAAACCAATTATTCGGCGGCCAAGGCTGGCGTCATCGGCTTTACCAAGGCATTGGCCCAGGAGATGGCAACCAAGGGCGTGACCGTCAATGCGATCGCTCCTGGCTACATCGCCACCAAGATGGTCATGGCGATTCGCGAAGATGTTCTTAACAGCATCATCGAGACAGTGCCGATGAAGCGCCTTGGCAAGCCCGAAGAAATCGGCGGCCTGTGTAACTATCTGGCGTCCGACCTTGCCGGCTACATGACCGGGGCGACATTGAACATGAATGGTGGTCTGTATTATCAGTAACTGTTGTTGCTCGTTTGAATCATCCTCCTGCTGCGGCAGGAGGATGATTCTTTCGATCAAAAGTACGATACTGAACCGCTGGAGGAGAAGGTAATGGCCGAGCAGAGCCGTCTGATCAAGAAATACCCGAATCGCCGCTTGTATGACACACGTACCAGCACCTACATCACGTTGCCGGATGTCAAGGAGCTGGTTCTGGCACACGAGAATTTTCAGGTAGTCGATGCAAAGTCCGGCGAAGACCTGACGCGTGCCATCCTGCTGCAGATTATCCTTGAGGAGGAAGCGGGCGGTGCGCCGATGTTCTCCTCCGATCTGCTGTCGCAGATGATCCGTTTCTATGGCAGCGCCATGCAGGGGATGATGGGGCGTTACCTGGACAACAACATGAAGGCCTTTGTCGAGATGCAGGTGAAACTCAAGGATCAGGCCAGGACAATCTATGGTGACAAAAGCAGCGGCAATCAGGATTTGTGGACCCAGTTTCTGAGTTTCCAGGGGCCGGCGATGCAGCAGATGATGGGTTCCTATGTGGATCAGACCCAGAAAGTCTTTCAGCAGATGCAGGACCGCATGAAAGAACAGGCACGCAAGATTTTCCCCGAAGTTGCACCCGAAGTTGCACCCGATCCTGCATCAGAAACCTCTCCCGAACGCTCGCCGGAGGATTCCGTAGCGCCCATTAACGCCAAGCGAAAGAAATAGCCGATAGTGACGAATCGTACGACGACCCCGCCAACCGTAGGATTCGTTTCCCTCGGCTGTCCCAAGGCGGCGACTGACGCCGAACATATCCTGACCCGCCTGCGTTCCGAAGGCTATGCGATTTCAGGCAGCTACGATGGCGCGGATCTTGTCGTGGTCAATACCTGCGGTTTCATCGATGCAGCGGTCGAGGAATCGCTCGATGCGATCGGCGAGGCGCTGGCGGAAAATGGCCGGGTGATCGTCACCGGCTGCCTCGGCGCAAAAAAGGATGTGGCCGGCAATGACATCGTGCGCAGCGTCCACCCAAAGGTGCTCGCCGTTACCGGGCCGCATGCGACGCAGGAGGTGATGGAGGCCATCTATGCGCATTTGCCGCCACGCTTGCCGGATGATCACGATCCGTTTGTCGATCTGGTGCCGCCACAGGGCATTCGGCTGACTCCGGAACACTACGCTTACCTCAAAATTTCCGAGGGCTGCAATCATCGATGCAGCTTCTGCATCATTCCTTCGCTGCGTGGCGACCTGGTATCGCGCCCGATTGGCGAAGTCCTGCGCGAGGCTGAAATCCTGGCGGCGGCCGGCGTGAAAGAAATCCTGGTGATTTCACAGGACACCAGCGCCTACGGTGTCGACGTGAAATACCGCACCGGCTTCCTCGGCGGCAAGCCGGTCAAGACACGGCTCTATGAGCTTTGTGAACAGTTGGGCCAGCTTGGCCTGTGGGTACGCCTGCACTACGTTTATCCCTATCCCAGCGTGGATGACCTGATGCCGCTGATGGCCGAAGGAAAGATACTGCCGTATCTGGATATTCCGTTCCAGCATGCCAGCCCGCGCATTCTCAAGCTGATGAAGCGGCCGGCATCGAGCGAGAAAGTGCTGGAGCGCATCACCGCCTGGCGCAAGCAGGTGCCCGATCTCACCATCCGCAGCACCTTCATTACCGGCTTTCCCGGCGAGACCGAGGCCGAGTTCAACGAACTGCTCGATTTCCTCGACGAGGCACAGCTCGACCGCGTCGGCGCGTTTGCCTATTCTCCGGTCGAAGGGGCCACCGCCAATGCCTTGCCTGGCGCCTTGCCCGAGGCCGTGCGCGAGGAACGCAAGGCGCTTCTGCTGCGGCATCAGGAAGACATTTCGACGCAACGGCTGGAGCGCAAGATCGGCCGCCGCATCAAGGTGCTGATTGATGAAATCGACGAGGAGGGCGCGATTGCCCGCTCCGAAGGCGACGCACCGGATATCGACGGCCTGGTGTATATCACCGATGGTCACGATCTCGAGGTGGGCGAGTTCGCCGAAGTCAATGTCATCGACTGTGACGTCCATGATCTATACGCCACTCTGGCGTGACCAGGCGGCCTGACCGGATGGCATGACCGCGCTGCTGAACGAACTTCGCCGTATCACCAGCGCCGAGTTTTTGCTGACGGCCGAAACCGATCTTGCTCCTTTTAGCACGGACTGGCGTGGCCGTTATTCCGGCCGGCCCTTGTGTGTTGCGCTGCCAGCCGCCACTGAAGAAGTTGCCGCCATCGTTCGCGCCTGTGCCCAAGCGGGCGTACCCATCGTCCCGCAGGGCGGCAATACCGGACTCGTCGGTGGCGCCACGCCACGCGGCGGCGAGGTGCTGGTCAGCCTCAAACGCTTGAACCGGGTGCGCGCGGTCGATGCCCACAACAACGCCATGACGGTCGAAGCCGGGTGCACCCTGCATGCCGTGCAGCAAGCCGCCGCCGCCATCGATCGCCTGTTTCCGCTCTCGCTTGCGGCCGAAGGCAGTGCCACCATCGGCGGCAATCTTTCGACCAATGCCGGCGGCGTGCAAGTGTTGCGTTATGGCAATGCGCGCGAACTGACTCTGGGTCTCGAGGTGGTGCTGCCCGACGGCCGCATCTGGAACGGTCTGCGTGCCTTGCGCAAGGACAATACCGGCTATGACCTGAAGCATCTGTTTATCGGTGCCGAAGGCACGCTGGGGCTGATTACAGCGGCCACGCTCAAACTCTTTCCCCGGCCCCGGACTGTGGCGACGGCCTGGCTGGCGGTGCCTGATCCCGCTGCGGCAGTCCGGCTTCTGGGCTTCATTCGCGAGGTGGCAGGCGAGTCGCTCACGGCCTTTGAGCTGGTCGGAAAGTCGGCGCTGGACCTGGTTCTTCGCCACATTCCCGCTGCCCGCAACCCATTGCCCGGAGCGCACGGCTGGCATGTCCTGCTGGAACTCGCCGATACTCGCAGCAGCGGCATGATGAGGCTCGAAACCGTATTGCAGGAAGCCATGACGGAGGGGCTGGTCAGCGATGCCGCCCTCGCCGGAAATCAAGCGCAACGGGCGGCGCTGTGGACCTTGCGCGAAAACATTTCCGAAGCGCAAAGAATCGAAGGCTTCTCGATCAAGCATGACATTGCCGTTCCGGTATCGCGCATTCCGGAATTCATTGCATCTGCCGGAGTCGCGCTGCGCGCCGCATTTCCCGGCGTACGCATTGTTTGTTTCGGCCACATTGGCGATGGCAATCTGCATTACAACCTGTCGCAATCCGGGGCCGGATCGAATGAGGATATTCTCGCCCGCACGGCGGCCGTGAATTGCATCGTGCATGACCTGGTACACGCGCTGGACGGTTCGATTTCTGCCGAGCACGGCCTGGGGCAGTTGAAGCGTGAGGAAGTGCTGCGTTACAAAAGCAGCGTTGAAATCGATCTCATGCGTGCGGTGAAACAGGCGCTTGATCCGCAAAACCTGATGAATCCCGGCAAGGTGCTGTAAAAATTTTTCCGGATAGGTTTACACCCGGGCCGGGGCTGCCTATAATGCGCGCTCTCTTGTGGGGGTATAGCTCAGCTGGGAGAGCGCTTGCATGGCATGCAAGAGGTCAGCAGTTCGATCCTGCTTACCTCCACCAAGGACGAAGTTCCCATCGTCTAGAGGCCTAGGACATTACCCTTTCACGGTAAGTACCGGGGTTCGAATCCCCGTGGGAACGCCAGCTTAAGTAAAAACGGACACCTGTCACAGGGTGTCCGTTTTTACGTGTGGTCGCGGAGTGTCAATCAGACGCAGTATCAATCAGAGCGCGACCCGCACCACGCTGCCGTAGGCGAAGCGCAGTTGCATCCAGTCGGAAGGGGGCAGATGCCGTGCGTGACCGCTGATGATCTTCATTACCCCGGCATGCGTCACCAGTGCGGCAGCCTCGTGTTGCAGGTGCTCGAGTCCGGCCAGGAAGTCCAGCACACGTTGCTGCATCTGGCTGACCGATTCGCCTCCCGGCGGCGTGTAGTGCAGCGGGTCGGCGGCCCAGGCATCGAGTGCACGACGCTCGATAGCGTCCCAGGCACGCATTTCCCATGCGCCAAAATCCATTTCTTGCAGACGCCGATCGCTCACGGGCGCCGGATGCAAGGCCCTGGCCAGCGCCAGGCAACGTTGCAAGGGGCTGCTGAACACGGGAAGTGACGGTGGCAGCTGGGTACGCAGCGTTGCAACGGCTGCGGCAGTTGCATCAACATCGTCTGCCAGCTCCAGATCGGTCGCGCCGTAACAGAGTCCTGCGGCAACTTTCGGTGGCGGATGGCGGATCAGGTAAAGCTGCATAGCAGGCCGAGGTAGAAGGCCAGTTCGGCGAGTTGTTGTGTCGCCCCCAGGCAGTCGCCGGTATAGCCACCAATGCGCCGCACGAAGTAGCGTGCCAGAAGCCCCGTCGTGATGATGACGGCGGCCAGTGCGACGAGCGCCCCGGTCAGCGGCAGCAGCAGGCACGGGGCCAGTCCGAACAGCGCGGCGACGGCCAGTTCGTGCGGGGCCATGCGCACGGCGAGCGGCTTGGCGCGGGCAGTGGCATCATCACGCACGTAATTCAGCGCAAAAATCAGGCTGGTGGCCGCCAGACGCGACACGGCATGCGCGGCGACCAGCGCCAGCGCCAGCATGGGCCAGTCGAAGGCGCCATCGATCTCGACCAGCGCATTCCATTTCGTCAGCAGCAGCAGGCCGACGCCAAGCGTGGCATAACTGCCGACCCGCGAATCCTTCATGATCGCCAGCACCTGCGGCTTTTCCCAGCCGCCGCCGAAACCATCGCAGACATCGGCGAAGCCGTCTTCGTGAAAGGCGCCGGTAATCAAGATGCTGGCCGCCATGCCGAGTGCGACGGCGATCGATAGCGGCAAGACCATTGCCACCGCCTCGGTGATTGCCGCAACAAAGAGGCCGACCAGAATCCCGATCAAGGGGAAATAACGCGCCGCGTGATCGAGTTGATCCTGGCTGTGGCCGACCCAGGCCGGCACCGGCAGGCGCGTGAAAAAGCGCAGCGCGGCGAAGAAGTAGGTCAGCTCCCGGCGCATCGCGCTTATTTCTGGCTGACGCCGGCGGATTCGAAGCTGGCCATTTCGCCCATGAAGGCGCAGGCGGCACGCAACAGGGGCAGCGCCAGTGCGGCGCCGGTGCCTTCGCCAAGACGCAGGTCGAGATCGAGCAGGGGTGAGGCCTTGAGCCAGTCGAGCTGCAGGCGGTGACCGGCTTCGCTGGAGCGATGCGAGAACACGCAGTAGTCGAGAATCTGCGGCTCGATTCTGGCGGCAACCAGCAGCGCACTGGTGACGATGAAACCGTCGATCAACAGCACCATCCCGGCTTCTGCTGCGGCCAGCATGGCGCCGCTGAGCATGGCAATCTCGAATCCGCCGAAGCGAGCGAGGACGGCGAGCGGCGCATCGGTTCGTTCCGGCCATGTTTTCAAGGCGTGCGCCAGCAGCGCCCGTTTGCGTTCCAGCCCGGCGTCGTCCAGCCCCGTGCCGCGACCGACCACGTCGGCCAGCGGCAGGCCGGTCAGGCAATGCGTGAGCAGCGAGGCCGAGGCGGTGTTGCCGATGCCCATTTCGCCGAAGCCCAGGGTGTTGCAACCGGCCGCAGCGAGCTGTTGCACGACGGCAGCGCCGTTGGCCAGCGCCTGTGCGCATTGCGCCGCGCTCATTGCCGCTTCTTCAAGATAATTCGCCGTGCCGCCAGCGCCGACTTTTGCATCGAGCAAACCATCGCGCGGGCCGAAATCGTGGGCGACGCCGGCATCGGCGACGACCAGTTGCACTCCCGCCTGGCGCGCCAGGACGTTGATCGCCGCGCCGCCGGCAAGAAAATTTTCCACCATCTGCCAGGTGACATCCTGCGGATAGGCCGAGATGCCGGCCTTCGCTGCACCGTGGTCGCCGGCGCAGACCAGAATATGCGGTTGGCGAATTTGTGGCGCGAGGCTCTGCTGGATCAGGCCGAGTTGCAGGGCCAGACTTTCCAGGCGCCCCAGCGCACCCAGAGGCTTGGTCTTGCCGTCGATTTTGGCTTGCAGGGCCGGGGCAAGCGCCCGGTCGACCGGGCGTAGCATGAAGTTCGGGAAAATAGAAGACATGAAGCGCGGAAGCTGATCGGGATGAGACGGCGGATTATCGGTGTTCGTCAGCAACGATGCAATCTGCGTGACATCTGCATGAGGCGAGCGATAATGCCGCCATGATCGAATTGATATTGGGTGGCGCCCGCTCGGGCAAGAGTCTGCTGGCGGAAAAACGTGCGTTGGAATCCGCGCTGGCGGTGACTTATCTCGCTACCGCACAGGCGCATGATGATGAAATGGCGCAGCGCATCGCTCATCACCAGGCGCGGCGGCCGGCGGTGTGGGAGCTGATTGAGGAGCCGCTGCATCTTGCGGCCATGCTGCAGGCGACGGCGGCGGACGAGCGTTGCCTGGTCGTCGATTGCCTGACCCTGTGGCTCTCGAACCTGCTGTTTGCCGATACCGACGGACAACTTCTGGCGCAGGAAACGGCGGCGCTGCTTGATGTGCTGCCGAGGCTTCCCGGCCGCGTGATTCTGGTCAGCAACGAAGTGGGGCTGGGTATCATTCCGCTGGGCGACATCACACGCCGCTTCGTCGATGAGGCGGGACGCTTGAATCAGCGGGTGGCGGCGGTGGCGCAGCGGGTGACGTTTGTTGCGGCGGGCTTGCCGCTGGAGCTCAAAAACCCGGCAGCGTGATGCAGGCCCCGAGTTTTTGCCAGTCGAGCGCGGCTTCCACGGCATCCGCCAGACGGTCGAGATCGGCCTCGCGGCGGGCAGTGAAATCGACCGGCGCGGCGTCCTTCACTCCGGCCCAGGCGAGCAGGGCGGTCAGCGCCTGCGGCTGGTCGAACAGGCCGTGGCAATACGTGGCGAGGATTTGATCGTCGGCGGAAATCGCGCCCTCTTCACGGCCGTCGGCAAAGTGCACCGCAGGCCGGGCGAGGGCCGTGCCGTGGGTCACGCCCATGTGGATTTCATAACCACTCATCGTCGGCGCACCGGGCAATGCGAGCTGACCGCTGACATTGCGCAACTGCTTTTTCTCATTCAGCGTGGTTTCGCAATCGAGCAGGCCCAAACCGGGCTGGCTGCCCGGCGCACCTTCCAGCCCCAGCGGGTCATGAAGCATTGTGCCCAGCATCTGGTAGCCGCCGCACAGCCCGATCAGTTTGCCGCCGTAGCGCAGATGGCGGGCAATGGCTGCGTCATGGCCTTGTTCGTGCAGCCAGGCCAGGTCGGCCTGCACCGCTTTCGAGCCAGGCAGGACGATCAGGTCGCAGGGCGGGATGGACTGGCCGGGGCCGAGCCAGATGAAGTCGACTTCCGGGTGCAGCCGCAGCGGGTCGAGGTCGTTGTGGTTGGAACAGCGCGGATAGGCGATGGCGACGGCGTTCAGGCGGGTTGCCGGTTTCGCTTCGCGGGTCGTGGCAATCGCGTCCTCCGCGTCCAGCATCAGGCCATGCAGGTAGGGCAGCACGCCGAGCACCGGTTTGCCGGTGCGCGCTTCGAGCCAGTCGAGGCCGGATTCGAGCAGGCCGATGTCGCCGCGAAAACGGTTGATGACGAAGCCCTTGACGCGCGCCTGTTCGGAGGGCGAAAGCAGTTCCAGGGTGCCGACAATGTGGGCGAAAACGCCGCCACGGTCGATGTCGGCAACGAGGATGACCGGCACGTTGGCCGCCTCGGCAAAGCCCATGTTGGCAATGTCGCGCTCGCGCAGGTTGATTTCGGCCGGGCTGCCGGCGCCTTCGACGATCATGCAGTCGAACTCGGCAGTCAGCCGCCGCCAGCTTTGCATCACAGCGTTCATCGCCACCCGCTTGTACTCGTGATAGGCGCGGGCATCCAGTGTGTCGATGGCGTGGCCGTGAATGATCACCTGGGCGCGGCGGTCGGTGGTGGGCTTGAGCAGTACCGGGTTGAAGTCGATACGCGGCGCGATGCCTGCCGCCTGCGCCTGCAGCGCCTGGGCGCGGCCGATCTCGCCGCCGTCTGTGGTGACGGCCGAGTTGAGCGCCATGTTTTGCGGCTTGAACGGCGCAACGTTGACGCCGCGACGGTGGAGGATGCGGCACAGGGCGGCAACCAGCGTGGTCTTGCCGGCATCCGAGGTGCAGCCCTGAACCATGAGGGAAGTCGTGCAGCGACTTCCCTGATGAGGCAGGAATGCACTCCCCCTCCCAGCCTCCCCCTCCCGGAGGGGGAGGTGACTGATCAGTTCCGCCCGATGGACGGAAGGATGGGATGGGCTGCCGTTACAATCCTGACTTGGTTTTTTCACCGCGCAATTATCCCATGCCTTTGTCCTTGCCCATCCTGGCGCTTGCCGGAGTTTTGCTCGACCGGACTTTCGGCGAGCCGCGCCGCTTGCATCCGCTGGTCGGATTTGGCGCATGGGCCGATCGGGTCGAGCGTTTTTTGCGCCGTGGCGCGCCGGGCCATCCGCTATTCAACCGCGCACGCGGCCTGCTGGGCTGGTCGTTGCTGGTTGCGCCGTGTGTGCTGCTGGCGCTGTGGCTGGGTCGTCAGCCGCTGGGCTGGCTGACCGATACGCTGCTGCTTTATCTCGCGCTGGGTGGCAAAAGCCTGGCGCAACACGGCGAGCGGGTGGCCGCCGACCTGGCCGCGGGTGATCTTGCCGCCGCACGCGAACACGTGGGCTGGATGGTGTCGCGCGATACGTCGCAACTGGACGAGGAAGGCGTTTCCCGCGCGGCCGTCGAATCGATCCTGGAGAATGGCAACGATGCGGTGTTCGGCGCGCTGTTCTGGTTTTTCGTCGCTGGCGGCGCGGGTGCGGTGCTCTACCGCCTGGCCAACACGCTCGATGCGATGTGGGGCTACAAGGATGCGCGGCGGATTTATTTCGGCTGGGCCGCAGCGCGGCTCGATGACGTGCTGAACCTGGCGCCGGCGCGGCTGACGGCGCTAAGCTATGCCATGCTCGGTCGCACGCAGGTTGCGCTGGCCTGCTGGCGCAGGCAGGGTGGAACCTGGGCCAGCCCGAATGCCGGGCCGGTGATCGCGGCAGGCGCGGGGGCGATCGGGGCGCAGCTGGGCGGCGCGGCGGTGTATCACGGTGCGCTGGAAATGCGGCCAAAAGTCGGCGCGGGTGACACGGCGAATCCGGCACACATTCGTCATGCGCTGGCGCTCGTCGCGCGCGGGCAGTGGCTGTGGCTGGGCATGGCGGCTGTGCTGGCCTGGGTAATCCACCATGCTTGAACACGGCGGCGGTTTGCGTGCGGCCAGCCGCCGTTATGGCATTGCACTGGAAGACTGGATTGATCTCTCGACCGGCATCGCGCCGTGGTCGTATCCGGTACCGGACATTCCCGCCGCCGTCTGGCAGCGCCTGCCGGAAGATGACGATGGCTTGCTGGATGCTGCCCGGGCGTATTACGGGACGGCGCAGCTGATGGCGATCAATGGCTCGCAGGCGGCGATTCTTGCCTTGCCTCGCGTGTTCGCCCCGCGCCAGGTGGCGGTGCTTGCCCCCAGCTACAACGAATATGCGCCGGCCTGGCGCGCCGTCGGCCACGAGGTCTGCGAATGCACGGCCGATGAGATTCTTCATTCTGCGGCCGATGTCATCCTGCTCGCCAATCCGAACAATCCTGATGGCATGCGGTTTGCGCGACAGGATCTGCTTGCCGCCGCAGAGCGGTTGAGAGCCGGGCGGCGTTGGCTGATCGTCGATGAAGCCTTTGCCGATGCCGATGATGAACATACGCTGGTACAACTGGCGGGCACTCAGGATGCACCGAATCTCATCGTGCTGCGCTCGGCGGGAAAATTTTTTGGCCTGGCCGGGGCGCGTATTGGCTTTTGCGTTGCACGGCCGGAGATGTTTACGCGCCTTGGACGGCAGCTCGGGCCGTGGCCGCTGAGTAACCCGGCGCGTTACGTCGCAAAAGTCGGCCTTGGCGATACGGCGTGGCAAGCCGTGCAGAAGCAGATGTTGCGGGAAACAAGCGTGCGCCTGGCGCAGCTTCTTGCCACGCATGGCCTGGCGCCCTGCGGCGGCACGGCACTGTTTCAGTATGTCTCTTGTGCAGAGGCTGTGATGCTGCACGATTTTCTTGCCCGGCATGGCATCCTCGTGCGTTGTTTTGATATTCCTTCCGCGCTGCGCTTCGGCCTGCCGGCCAATGAAGCGGCCTGGACACGCCTGGCGCTTTCCCTCACCGAATGGAGAAAAAAATGAAACGAAGCCGGCTTGTCTTGATGACACTGTTTTCCGTGTTGTGCTTCGCCCCGGTCGCACGCGCCGAGTTGGTCGTGACGGATGCCAATGGCGCGAGCGTCCGGCTCGCTGCGCCGGCTCAGCGCATCGTCAGCCTCGCTCCGCACATCACGGAACTGCTCTACGCCGCAGGCGCGGGTGGTCATCTGGTGGGTGTTGTCGAGTACAGCGACTATCCGGCGCAGGCGAAAAAATTGCCACGCGTCGGCAGCTATACGCGGCCGGATCTCGAAGCGATTCTCAGCCTGAAGCCGGATCTGGTACTCGCCTGGTACAGCGGCAATCCGCCCGCTGCGCTGGAGAAGTTGAAGGCGCTGGGCATCGCCGTGTATGTCTCGCAACCCGACCGGATGACCGACGTTGCCGTGGAACTCGAACGTTATGGGGTTCTGGCCGGTACCGAGCCGGCTGCCCATGCCGCCGCAGCGGCGTTTCGTGCCCGTTATGAAAGCCTGAAGTTGCGCTACAGCCAGCGTCCGCCGGTGGCCGTGTTTTATCAAATCTGGAAGCAGCCGTTGATGACCGTCAATGACAAACAGATCATCAGTGATGCGATTCGTCTCTGTGGCGGGCGCAATGTGTTCGGCAGCCTGCCGGTGCTGGCGCCGACCGTCACGGTGGAAGCGGTGCTCGCCGCCAACCCGGAAGCGATCGTCGCCAGCGGCATGGGTGATGAGCGTCCGGAATGGCTGGACGACTGGCGGCGCTGGACGGCGCTCACGGCAGTCAAGCAGGACAACCTGTATTTCATCCCGCCGCAGGAAATCCAGCGGCATACGCCGCGCCTGCTCGACGGTGCAGAAAAACTTTGCCGTGCGCTCGAAGCGACACGCGCCAAACGGTCGGGAGAAAGGTGATGGCTCGGTTGCCACAACTGGCGAGGATCATCGGCCGCTGGGCCGCCCGGCACGGGGTGTGACGGAACGGCCCTTGCTTACTGGGCCACCCAGCCTGCCTACATCCTGCCGATATCCTCGATAGCATCGACCACCATGCTGGTGCCCACGGCGATCAGCAGGATGTCGGAGGCGACGCGGACATAGCGGTAGCCTGAAGGCGGGCGTCCCAGCTGGATCACGACGGCGGGCGGGACGTCGTAATAGATCACGCCACGCGGTAGCGGGCGTCCCACCGCCCATTTCTTCGCCTGTCCCGGCGGCATGCAGCCGTTATGCTTTTTGGCCAGTCCCGGCGGGCAACGCCCGCGCTGAAACTGTTTGCCATAGTAGGCATGGGCGGCTTCCCGCTGGTGATCGTTGAAATAGGCATTGATCGTGATTCCGGAGTGGCCGCGTCGGCTGTCGCGATCGTGTTCATGTTCGTGGTTGTCGCGGTCATGGTCCCGTTCACGGCTGTTGCGGTCTTCCCTGTGCTCCCGCTTGCCCTGCTTGCCGCCACCGGCCCAGTCGGGCTTGTCTGCGTAGGCGGGGCTGGTCGAGAATATCCCGGCCAAGACCAGGGTCAGTATCGATGCAGATTTCTGGAAAGGTTTTTGCATGGTTAAGTCCTCCTGTGGATAGGTTGGTGAACGTCCGTGCTTCCTGCGCCATGACGGAACTGGCTGGATCATTGGACGGAAGTCCGGATCGTGCGGTTGCAGGCAGATTGTGCCTTATTTCATGGCGCCGGCAATGGCGAACTTGTTTCAAATCGCGTGCCGGCGTCGCTGGCGCTTGAGTGCGGTTAATACGCTGTTGGCGTCGGCTTTGCATCCTCCGGCCAGCGGTTCTCGAACACGACCGCCTCCAGCGGCAGGCGCTGGCCCCAGCCCAGGGTTTCCAGCAGGGGCCGTTCGGGAAAGCTGGCGACGTGGCCAAGGCAAAGGATGGCGATCGGCTTTGCTCCTGTCGGCATGGCACATAGGCGGGCGAGCGCTGCGGGGTCGAAGAACGATACCCAGCCCAGACCGATGCCTTCGGCGCGGGCGGCGAGCCACATGTTCTGGATCGCGCAGGCGGCCGAGGCCAGCGCCATTTCAGGCAGCGTGCGCTTGCCGAAGATATGTTTTTCGCAGCCGTCCATCAGCGCGACGACAATGACTTCGGCGCAGCTTTTGATGCCATCGACTTTCAGCTGAAGAAATTCCGCGGCGCGTGAAGGCAGTTTGGCAGCGGTGCGCAAGCGTTCCTCGTCGACTAACTGCACCAAGGCGCCGCGCAGTGCCGGGTCGCTGATATGCAGCAGGCGCCAGGGCTGCATGTAGCCGACCGAAGGCGCGGCGTGGGCAGCGGCATAAAGTCTTGCCAGCAGACCCTCCGGCAACGGGCCGGGGATGAATTCGCGAATATCGCGGCGGCCGTGTATGGCTTGATACACGGCGGCAATGGCATCGTCATTGAATGGGCTGGCGCTCATGATTGAACGATCACGGCAGAAACAGGCGGGCAGCGGCTTCGGGATTGGAGGGAAAGTAGAAATGAACGTAAGAGGCGGTGAGCCGCCCCAGTCGATAGACCGCTTCGCCTTCGGTCTTGCCGCCCAGCGGGCGCTGACGCCGCGCGAGGGTGAGGGGTTCGAGCGTCGTGGCCGTCTTCGAATAGTGGAAGGTATGGCCGCGCAGGCTGCCTTCAGGCAGCGTGACTTCCTGGCCGCCGAGGGCCGCGAGCTGTGCCTGCATGACGACCTGGCCGGGGAGCAGCGCCGCCATGCAGTGGGTTTCAGCGGCGGCATCGGTGAGTGTATCGAACAGGGCCATCATGCCGCCGCATTCGGCCAGCAAGGGTTTGCCGGCGGCAATGTGCGCTGCAAGTGCGGCGAAGAATTCGCGCCGCTGCGCGAGGGTGGCGGCGTGCAGTTCCGGATAGCCGCCGGGCAGCCAGAGCGCATCGCAGTGCGGCAGGGGATCACCTGCAAGCGGCGAGAAGAAAACGAGTTGCGCGCCCAGGCTTGCGAGCAATTCGAGATTCGCCGGGTAGAGAAAACAGAAGGCGGCATCGTGGGCGATGGCGATGGTTTTGTTTTTTAGCGATGGCGGCGTGGGTGTGGAAGGAGGAATAGGAAAAGTCGGCGTTGGTGATACGGCATCAGAGGGCACATCAAGCGTTGCCAGTGGCGTCTTGTCCAGATGATCAGCCATGCGATCGAGGCGCGCCATCAAGTCCCCGATTTCTGCGGCCTGATGCAATCCCAGATGCCGTTCGGGCAGGCTGGCGGTTTCATCGCGTGGCACGGTGCCGCACCAGCGTAAATCGGTTGGCAGGCTTGCTTTCAGCATCTCGGCGTGCCCGGCGCTGGCAACGCGGTTGGCCAGTACGCCGTAAAACGGCAGGCCGGGTTGATAGGTGGCCAGGCCATGCGCCAGTGCGCCAAAGGTTTGCGCCATCGCGCCGGCGTCGATCACCGCCAGCACCGGCAACGCGAAGCGGCGGGCGATGTCGGCTGCGGACGGCTCGCCATCGAACAGGCCCATGACGCCTTCGACCAGAATGACATCCGCTTGCTCGGAAGCGCGGGCCAGGCGCATGGCGGCATCGTCTTCGCCGCACATCCACAGGTCGAGGTTTTCGCAGGGCGCGCCGGAGGCTGCCGCGTGAATCATCGGGTCGAGAAAATCCGGCCCGCATTTGAAAACACGTACACGTTTTCCCTGACGTGAATAGAGCCGTGCGAGGCCTGCAACAATACTGGTTTTGCCCTGGCCGGAAGCCGGTGCGGCAATCAGCAGCGTGGCCGTCATCAGAACTCCACCCCCGGCATGGCCTTGACGCCCGCCTTGAACGCGTGCTTGATGAGGCCCATGTCGGTCACCGTGTCGGCGGCGGCGATGAGCGCTTCCGGCGCGGCGCGGCCGGTGATGATGACGTGCTGCATGGGCGGACGCGCGGCCAGCTCGGCGAGCACGGTATCGAGATCGAGCCAGCCGTATTTGAAGGCGTAGGTGAGCTCATCGAGAATCACGAGATGGATGGACGGATCGGCGAGAAAAAGTCGGCACTGGCGCCACGCCGCCTGTGCGGCCCTCGCGTCCTTTTCCTTATCCTGCGTTTCCCAGGTGAAGCCTTCGCCCATCACATGCCAGGAGACGTCCGGCTGACGGCGGAAGAAGCCTTCCTCGCCGGTATCGGTGCGGCTCTTGACGAACTGCACCACGCCGGCCTTGAAGCCGTGCCCCAGGGCACGGGCGAGGACGCCAAAGGCGGCGGAGGACTTGCCCTTGCCGATGCCGGTGTTAACCAGCAGCAGGCCGCGCTCAGTGCTTGCCTCGGCGATTTTTTCGTCGATGACCTGTTTCTTGCGCTGCATGCGCGCGGTGTGTTGGGGGGTATTTTTGGGGTCTGTCATGACGGCCTCGGAGTAATCAGCAAGGGATGAACCAGCGTTCGTTGTTGCTGCAAATTTCGCGCAGCGGATGACCATAGAGGCGGCTCAGGTTTTCTGCGCTGACGATCTCGTGGCTTGGCCCGGCCAGCCATTCGCCATTGCCGAACAACAGCAGGGCATGTTCGCAGTAGCGCACGGCAAACCCCGGATCGTGCAGCACGGCGACCAGGGCGGCATCGCCCTGCGTCCGGCGCCTGAAGAGTTCCATCACCGCCACCTGATGCGATAAATCGAGGTGCGTGAGCGGCTCGTCGAGGAGGAAGAGTTGCGGCTGCTGCGTCAGCAATTGCGCTACGGCCAGCCGCTGCCGTTCGCCGCCGGACAGCGTGTGCACTTCGCGTTCGGCAAGTCCGGCGAGATCGACTTCCGCCAGTGCAGCGCGGGCAATGGCGCGGTCGGCCCCGGTTTCCCAGTCCCAGCGCCCGAGATGCGGATGACGGCCGATCAGCGCGGTTTCCATTACGGTGGAAGGGAAGGGGTCGCTGTGGTTTTGAGCGAGATAGCTGCGCCGTTGCGCCAGGCTGCGCAGTGAGCCATGCGGCAGCGCTGCGCTAAAAGTCGGCGATGGCGATACGGCGATATTTACATCACATACCGTGACTTCCCCTGCGGTGCACGGGCGCAGGCCGGCCAGCGAGGCGAGCAGCGTCGATTTCCCGACGCCATTCCTGCCCAGGATTGCCCAGCATTCGCCCGGCTGCACGGTCCAGGTGAAGGCGCGGCAAACCTCATGGCCGCCGATGCGGACCAGCAAATCGCGGGTGCTGATGAGCGGTGTCATGCGGACTTCTCACGGCCGAGCAAAAACAGAAACACCGGCACGCCGATCAGCGCCGTGAGCACGCCGACCGGAAGCTGTTGCGGCGCCGCCACGGTGCGGGCGAGGGTGTCGGCCAGCACCAGCAGGCTGCCGCCAGCGAGTGCGGCGGCGGGCAGCAGCAGGCGCTGGTCATTGCCCCAGCCGAGTTTCATCAGCCCCAGGCGCGTCAGGTGCGGCACGACAAGTCCGATAAAGCCGATGCTGCCGGCGGTGGTGACGGCGGTAGCAGTGAGCAGCGCGGCGAGAAAATACACCCCGCGCCGGACGCCGGCGACCGGGACACCCAGCGTTTGCGCCAGGAGTTCGCCGCGAGCCAGGAGGTTGAGCTCGCGGGCAAAGGGCAAGGCGATGAGGAGTCCGGCCGCCAGCACCAGCAGCGCCGGCCGCGGTTCGCTGACCTGCCCGGCATCGCCCATCAACCAGAACAGCATGCCGCGCAGTTGGGCTTCCGGGGCAATGGAAAGAATCAGCGCCACCACCGCGCCGCAACCAGCGGCGACGATGACCCCGGTCAGCAGCAGGCGCGTGCGCGTCCAGCTGCTGTCGCCGTGGGCAAGGCCGAACACGGTCAGCATCGCGGCGAAGGCGCCGGCGAAGGCCGCGAGGTTGACAAAGAAAAGCGCCAGTCCGCTCAGCATGGCCAGCAGCGCCCCCACCGCCGCACCACCGGAAATGCCAAGCACATACGGATCGGCAAGCGGGTTGCGCAGCAACACCTGCATCAGCGCTCCCGCCAGTGCCAGCAGACCGCCGACCGCGAAGGCGCCCAGCGCGCGCGGCAGGCGCAGGCCACGGATGACTTCGACGGCCAGGGTGTTCCCGCCCATGTGGTCAAACGTTGCGCCGAAAAGTGCGGCAAGGAGATCGTCAAACGTCACCGCAATGCTGCCCGCCGCCAGCGCCACGATGAAACTTATCCCCGCCAGGGCGAGAAGCAGGGCGAGAACGGAAAGGGCGTGGCGGCGGGAAGGCATGCGGGTTGTTGTGTGTCGAAGCTAGCGAAGGTTCCCAGTGTACTCAGGGTGCCCAGCGTGAACGTGCTGCCTGCAAATCGTCCAGCCCATCCAGCAGCACGGGTGCGGGATGGAGGAACTTTTCGCCGGCAAGGGCGACAATCGGCGTTTCCGGCGGCAAAGGCACGGTGCCGCAGGATTCCGCACCCCGGTTGTTGAAGACAAAGACGATCTCGGGTTTGAATTCGGCGATGAATTCGGCTGCTGCGGCGGCGCTTGTCGCCGGTGCCAATCGACGCACGCCGCGCGACGTATCGGCCACGACGAAGCCCGCCGCGCTGAACAGTTCGGCAAGCCAGGTGTCGTGGCCGAACGAGTAGGGCGCGGCGGCACAGCTTGAAAGCAGCAGGACGCGACGGCCGCCACCGGCGATGGCGGCGGCTTTCTTGCGCCACAAGTGGTCGAATGCCGCCGCACGCGCTGCCGTGTCCGCTACACCTGCCAGTTGGCCGAGTTCGCGCAGGTTGCCGGTGATTTGCTCCATCGACTGAAAACTGTCCAGACGGATTCCGCGCGCCCCGGGAGGCGTCACTGCCGCCAATTTTTCCGGCGCAGTCCAGTTCGAGGCGATGACGAGATCGGGCTTCAGGGCGGCGATAGCCGCCGCATCCGGGTCGAGCACGCCGCCGGTATCCGGCACTTTGACCGCGTGTTCATAACGGCTGGCGCCAACGATGCAACTCTTCAACCCGAGCCAGGCGAGCTGGTGCGTGATGTAGGGCGACTGGCTGACGATGCGCGGACAGGCGGCATGGGCCGCCGTCGCCCATGCCAGGACGAGGAATGCAAGCAGGCCTTGCCGAAAACTACTTCGGCGCATAGCGGACTCCGATGAACACATTGGCGCGCGGCTGGGCATAGCCCCAGGCTGTCTCATAGACCTTGTCGAACAGGTTATTCACCCGGCCTTCGAGCGTCCAGTCAGGGTCGAGCTTGTAGGTGCCGAACAGATTGACGACTTCATAGTGTTCCAGAGGCCGTGTCTGCGTCGTTGTGTCAAAGCGGTCGCCCGTGGCGGTAAGTTCCGCACCGAGTGACCACGGCCCGGGCGCATAGCTGGCCGAGAGTTTTGCCAATTGCGCGGCGCGGCGTTGCAGGCGGAAGCCATTGTCCTGGTTGATTGGCTTCATGAGGTCGAGCGAGGCATCGGCATTCCAGGCGCCATGGGTCAGGCCGTAACTCAGGCTGGTGCCGGTGATGCGGGCGTGGCCCACATTGCTCACCGGGAAACCGGCAATCAGGTTTTCGATGCGGTTGTCGAAATAGGTAATGCCAGCGCGCTGGCTGGCGTGATTCCAGTTCAAACCGACTTCGCGGTTCTTGGCGAATTCCGGTTTGAGATTGACATTGCCATAGTCGGGGTAATAAAGCTGGTTGAAACTCGGCGCCTTGAACGCGGTGCCATACGCGGCGCGCGCCTGCCAGTCGGCGTTGATGCGATAGCCGTAGGCCAGGCTGCCGGTGGTCTTTCCGCCGAATTGTGAGTTGTCGTCATAGCGCTGCGAGAGCTGCCAGCTGTGATTGCCCCAGACGCCGTTGTAACCGGCGATCAGCGAGCGCGCCGTGCGTTCCTTGACCGTGTAGCTTGTGGTGCTGTCCACGTGCTGACGCAGGTACTCGACAGCGAGCATCAGATTGCCCAAGGGCAGCTTGACATCGTTTTGCCAGGTCCATTGTTTTTGCTCGGTGGCAAACAGGCTGCGCACCGGAGAAAAATTTTCCGAGTGATCTTCCGACTCGCCATAACGCAGGGTCGACGTCCAGGTATCGGTCAGGCGATTGCGGCTGTAGAGCGTCCAGGTGCGGGTGGTGTCGTTGCTGTAGGCATCCACGGTTGGCCCGCCGCCGTCGTAACTATTCTTGCTGTCGGCGGTGAGCAGCGTGACGCCGAGTTCATGGCCGGTGGCGGGGCGGAACATGAGGCGGCCTGACCACGAGGTATTGCGATAGGGATCGTTATCCGGATTGGGTAACGAGAAGTTGGTTTGCTGGAAACGTCCGGGATCAGAGGCGACGTTGATGCCATCGCTCTTCAAGTGCGAGGCGCGCAGGCTGTACGACCACATGTCCGTACTGCCAGAGAGGCCGGCTTGCGCTTCCCAGGTGCCGTAGCTGCCTGCGCCGACAAAGGCTTCCGGACGCAGCGGGCCTTTTCCCTGTTTGGTGAAAATCTGGATCACGCCGCCGATGGCATCCGAGCCATACAGGCTGGACGCGGGGCCGCGCAAAATTTCGATGCGTTCGATTTGCGACAGGGGCAGGTTGGTGAGCGAAGGAGTGCCCAGTGTGACCGAGCCCAACGGAATGCCATCGACCAACAGCAGAGTATGGCCGGAATTGGTGCCGCGGATGAAAATGCTCGATGCTTTGCCCAGGCCGCCGTTGTTGACGATCTGCACGCCGGGCTGGCGCGAGAGCAGGTCGGGCAGTGTGGTGGCGCCGGCTTGTTCGATGGACTCACGGTCGATCACCGTTGTATCGGCGAGTTGTTCATCGATGCGCGTCGGCTGCCGGGTGGCGGTGACGATTACGGTATCCAGGTCACTGCCTGCGGTGGTCTCGGTGGCATGCACGGGAAAAACGGCAAAAACAGCCGCCGCCAGAACGGTAATGCGGAATGGATGATGCATGGAATGACTCCCTGAAGTCCGGCGTGCGTCCCCGCAAGCCGGTAGCTCAAAAAATCAGGGGCAAAGGGAAGGGTCGCAGGGATCGGTGATGTTTTCTGCGGTTGGCTTTGGGTGAAACCCGGGCAAACGCGCAGAGGACAACACACGTCCGATGCCACCTCCCGTGGCCTCTGATACGGATGTTCCTGGCCGGTCTCCGGGCTTGGAAGTCTTGCCGCCTCGCCTTCCCGGAATTTCTCCAGTGGCATTTGTGAGGCAGCCGCGCTTCCTTACCGTTGCGGGGGCAGCGCCGGAATTGATTTTCTGGGGAGAAATATCGCACCGGCTTCCCGTTTCATCCGGCATGAAGACTCACGCGCGGACACCACGAACGGGGCGCAGTATAGCAGGGGCGGGTGGCGCCTGGAAAAGGCGCGCTCAGTGCGTGGCGGACGGGTGGGGTGAAGAACAGGCCCAGAGCGCCAGTCCTTGCGCGTTGAGGTCGATGTCCATGGCCAGAATGGACAGCAATTCAGCATCGCTCAAGCGTGAGCCATGAGCGCGGAGTTCGGTGAAAAGATAGTCGCGCAGGGCGGTGGCAATGGCGGTTTGCAGGTCGTCCAGCGCCGTGTCAGCAACGCCGACTTTTTGAGTCAGGATGCGTGCAGCATCTTCGGCGATGCGGGCAAACTCATCCATGCGGCGCAGCATCCCGGGCGCATGCCGGCGTGGATCGGACAAACGTCCGAAATGCGTGAGGTAGGCAGCGCTCGGTTGCAAGGCCAGCATGCGTTCGACCGAGCCGCGCATGGCGGCCGGATCGAACTGCGTGGGCGTGGTGGTGGGAAACAGAAAGGGGCGGCCATCGACTGCGAGTTCGCGGTAGGCGATGCCCAGCGTGTCGCCGGTAAAAATTCCTTTTGACTGCGTATCGAAAATGGCGATGTGGTGACGGGCATGGCCGGGCGTATCGATGCACAGCAACTCGCGCTCGGCCAGGCGCACAATTGTGCCCTCGTGCGCCTCGATGATGCGCTCGGCGGCGATGGGTTTCAGTTCGCCATACAGATGCCGTGCCTGTTCCTTGCCATACACCGCTTCGACGCCGGCCATCAGTTTCGACGGTTCGGCCATATGTCGTGCGCCGCGCGGATGCACCACCAGTCGCGCGTTGGGAAAAGCTTCCATCATGACACCGGCGCCGCCGGCATGGTCGAGATGAATGTGGGTGAGGATGACGTAATCGACTGCATCCGGCCCGAGGCCGAGCGCATCCAGCGCCGCCAGCGCGCGCGGCAGGGTTTCGAAAGTGCCGGTATCGACGAAAGCCGCGCGTCCGTGGTGCTCGATGAGGTGCACCGCGACGAGTTGCGGCCGCAGATAACCGGCATCGAAGGCGTAAATGCCGTATGCGTAATCAATCAGCTCGTTCTTCATTTCATCAGTCCCGACATGGTCGTTGCTCTGCTTCGTCATTGACAGGTTGCGTCCGTAGAAATTATAGTGTGGGTCATGCGACGCTTTATTGTGCTCCTCATGTTGTGCCTGCTCCCGCTCCAGACATCCTGGGCCGCGGTGGCCGATTATTGCGGGCACGGGCAGGGGGAGGCCGTGCAGCACTTCGGCCATCATGACGACGGACATGAAGGGTACGAGGCGTATTCCAAGAAATCCGACCCGGACAAACAGCCCGGGAAAGCCGATCTCGGGCATGATCATTGCCATCTGGCTGCATTTCTGGGGCTCCTGAGCGGGACTGCGATTCATGTCCCCGATCAACCCGTACTGTCCCCATTGCGTTGCGACGAGCCGATTCATTCTTCCCTCGCCCTGGACAGACCAGAACGTCCCAAGTGGCGCGCCCTCGCCTGATTCGGCGGGACGGAGCCACTTCTCAAGCCAGCACGCGCTGTTTAGCCTGCGCGGTTCCGTTTCGCCGGATTCATCCTGTCATTTCTGGAGAATTCGATGCGAACATATCTGTTGCCGCTTGGGTTGGCGGCGCTGCTTTTCAACCCGTCTTTTGCACAAACTGTTGATGCCGGACGCGATAGTGCCTACGCGCCGGGCAATGCCAGTGCGTTACGCACCGTTGAGCCGGCGATCCCGCTCACACTGAAGGCGGCGCTGGAACTGGCGCTTGGCGCCAGCCCGGAACTGTCGGGTGCCAGACGCGAACTGGCGGCGATTGAAGCCACGATTATTCAGGCGCAAACCCGACCGAATCCCGAGCTTGCAACGCTCATTGAGGATACGCGCAAGGAGACGCGGACCACGACCCTCCAGTTGAACCAGCCGATCGAACTGGGTGGCAAGCGCGCCGCCAGGATCGATGCCGCCGAGCGCGGCCGTGAGGCTGCAGCGGCAGAACTGGACGCCAAGCGGGCCGAAATTCGTGCCGCCGTGGTGGCGGCATTTTTCGATGTGCTCATTGCCCAGGAACGTTTGCGCCTGGCGCAGGGCTCGGTTGAACTGGCGCAACGGGCCAGCGGCGCCGCCTCGCGCCGGGTCACTGCCGGCAAGGTGTCACCGGTCGAAGAAACCAAGGCGCGCGTGGCCGAAGCCGGGGTACGGATTGAATTGACGCAGGCGGTCAGTGAACTAGCGACGGCACGCAAGCGCCTCGCCGGCATTTGGGGTAACCCGGCCCCCCGTTTCGAGCGCGCCGAAGGTGATCTGGATACCTTGCCGCCGCTCCCCGCGCTGGCCGATTTGAATGCCCGTCTGGTCACGTCGCCCAAGCTGTTACGGGCAAAAATCGAGGTTGACCGTCGGCAAGCCTTGGCGGAGGTTGAACGCAGCCGGCGTGTTCCGAACGTGACGGTCAGTCTGGGCGCCAAACGCGTTGAACAACTGGGCAGGAATCAGGCGATTCTCGGCTTGTCGATTCCCATCCCCGTGTTCGACCGCAATCAGGGCAATCTGCTGGAAGCGCTGCACCGTACCGACAAGGCGCGGGACGAGCTTTCGGCCACCGAAATCCGCCTGTCCAACGAACTGACCCTTGCCTACGAGCGACTGAATGCTGCCCGCTGGGAAACGGAGTCGCTACGGCGGGAGATCCTGCCCGGGGCGCAAAGTGCCTACGAGGCCGCGACCAAGGGCTTCGAACTGGGCAAGTTCAGCTTCCTTGACGTGCTGGATGCCCAGCGCACTTCATTCCAGGCCAAATCCCAGTATTTGCGCGCACTGGCCGAAGCGCATCGGTCGGCGGCCGAGATCGAACGCATTCTTGGCGGAACGTTGCCCGCTTCGTCCTTGGTGCCAGCCACCACCCGGCAGGAGGAGATAAGATGAAATTCAACTTGAACAAGAAACAGGCGTCTTCCATTGCTATCGTCCTGGCAGTTGGTGCCGTGCTCGCAGGACTGATTCTCGCTCTGGGTAAACCGCAACCGGCGGGCGAAGAGGCAGTGCACGGCGCCGGCGCAGCAACAACCAGCCCTGCTGTCCAGGCGACGGCTGGATCGAAGAAAGGCCCGCATGGCGGGAAGCTATTCACGCAGGATGGGTATGGCGTCGAGGTCACCATCTTCGTGCAAGGTGTCGAACCGGAGTTTCGCGTCTACACCTACCAGGACGGCAAGGCGCTCGACCCGGCGGCCAGCCAGGTCAGCCTCACTCTGGAACGCCTGGGGCGCCCGCCGCAGGTTTTCACCTTCGTCAAGGAAAAGGACTACCTCAAGGGCAACGCGGTGGTCGAAGAGCCGCATTCCTTTGCCGTAACGATCGCCGCGCAGTACGGCAACCAGTCGTATCGTTTCGCCTACGAGCAGATCGAGGCCCGCGTCGCCATGTCCGACCAGCAACTCAAGCAGAGCAATGTCGAGGTGCTGACGGCCGGACCGGCGCGCATCAAGAGCGCCCTGCAACTGATCGGTGAAATCCGCTTCAACGAGGATCGCCAAGTGCACATCGTGCCGCGCTTGACCGGCATCGTCCAATCGGCGGCCGCCAACGCCGGTGACCGGGTGCGCAAGGGCCAGATACTCGCCGTGATTTCCAGCCAGGCGCTGGCCGACCAGCGCAGCGAACTGCTGGCGGCGCAGAAGCGTCTGGCGTTGGCGCGCACGACCTACGCCCGCGAGAAAAAACTTTGGGAAGAGAAAATTTCCGCCGAACAGGATTACCTGCAAGCCGGCAACGCCCTGCAGGAAGCGGAGATCGCCACCCAGAACGCGCAACAGAAGCTCGCCTCGCTGGGCGGCGGATCATGGGCGGGCGGCAATCTCACGCGCTACGAAATTCGTGCCCCGATCGATGGCACAGTCATCGAGAAGCACCTCGCCCTGGGCGAGGTCGTGAAAGAGGACGCCAGCATCTTTGTCGTCGCCGATCTGTCCACGGTATGGGCCGAAATGACGATCTATGCCAAGGATATGAATACCGTGAGGGTTGGCCAGAAAGCCACCGTCAAGGCAACGGCATTCGACTCCCAAAGTGCCGGTATCGTGTCTTATGTCGGTGCGCTGTTGGGCGAGCAGACTCGCACCGCGAAGGCGCGCGTCGTGTTGCCCAACCCGAAGGGCATCTGGCGCCCCGGCCTGCCGGTCAATATCGAACTGGTGGCCGACGAAGTCGACGTGCCGGTAGCCGTTTCTGCGGAGGCGATTCAGACCGTGCGTGACTGGACCGTCGTGTTCGGCCGTTACGGCGACAACTTTGAGGCACGGCCCGTGGAACTGGGACGCAGCGATGGGAAGTTTACCGAAGTGCTCAATGGACTCAACGCAGGCGAGCAATACGCCGCTAAGAACAGCTTCCTGATCAAGGCCGATCTGGGTAAATCCGGCGCCAGCCACGATCATTAGCAAAGAGGTTTCGACATGTTCGAAAAAATCATACGTTTCGCCATCGATCAGCGCTGGATGGTGCTGCTGGCGGTACTCGGCATGGCGGCACTGGGCGTTTATAGCTACCAGAAGCTGCCGATCGATGCCGTACCCGATATCACCAACGTGCAGGTGCAGATCAACACCGCTGTGCCCGGTTATTCGCCGCTCGAGGCCGAGCAGCGCATTACCTACCCGATTGAAACCGTCATGGCCGGCCTGCCCGGTCTGCAGCAGACCCGGTCGCTGTCGCGCTATGGCCTGTCGCAAGTTACGGTCATCTTCGAGGATGGCACCGACATCTACTTCGCGCGCCAGCTTGTCAACGAGCGCATCCAGCAGGCGAGGAGCAAGCTGCCGGCCGGCGCTGATCCGGGCATGGGACCGATCTCCACCGGCCTGGGGGAAATCTTCATGTGGACGGTCGAGGCGAGCGAAGGTGCGCTCAAGCCCGATGGCACCCCTTACACACCAACCGATTTGCGCGAAATCCAGGACTGGATCATCAAGCCGCAGTTGCGCAATGTGCCGGGCGTCACCGAGATCAACACCATCGGCGGCTACGTCAAGCAGTTCCAGGTCGCGCCTCTGCCTGACAGTCTGGTTGCCCACGGCCTGACACTGCAAGACCTGGTCGCCGCGATCGAGCGCAACAATACCAACGTCGGCGCCGGCTACATCGAAAAGCGCGGCGAGCAGTACCTGATCCGCGCGCCGGGCCAGGTTGCCGATATCGCCGACATCGGCAACATCATCGTGAGCAGCCGGCAGGGCGTCCCGGTCCGCATCCGCGATGTGGCCGAAGTTGGCATCGGCAAGGAATTGCGCACCGGCGCCGCAACCGAAAACGGCCGCGAGGTGGTGCTCGGCACGGTGTTCATGCTGATCGGTGAGAACAGCCGCACGGTCTCCCAGGCCGTCGCCAAACGCCTGGAAGAGGTTAACCGCACGCTACCGCCAGGTGTGGTGGCCCAGACCGTCTATGACCGCACGATCCTGGTGGACAAGGCGATCGACACAGTCAAAAAGAATCTGATCGAGGGCGCCCTGCTGGTGATTGCGATCCTGTTCCTGTTTCTCGGCAACATGCGCGCGGCGATCATCACCGCGCTGGTGATCCCGCTGGCCATGTTGCTCACCTTCACCGGCATGGTCGCCAACAAGGTCAGCGCGAACCTGATGAGCCTGGGGGCACTGGACTTCGGCATCATCATCGACGGCGCCGTGGTGATCGTGGAGAACTGCGTGCGCCGGCTGGCCCATGCACAGGCCGTGGCGGGGCGGCCGTTGACGCGCAACGAACGGTTTCATGAAGTGTTCTCGGCGGCCAAGGAATCGCGCCGTCCGCTGCTCTTCGGTCAACTCATCATCATGGTGGTGTACTTGCCAATCTTCGCGCTCACCGGCGTCGAGGGGAAAATGTTTCACCCGATGGCGTTCACCGTGGTCGCCGCCTTGCTGGGCGCCATGATCCTGTCGGTCACCTTTATCCCCGCCGCCGTGGCGCTGCTGATCGGCGACAAGGTCAGCGAAAAGGAAAACCGCCTGATGCTGTGGGCCAAGCGCGGCTACCTGCCGATGCTCGATCGGGTGATGCTCAACAAGCCCCTCGTCCTGACCATCGCGGCGGTCGCCGTCATCCTCTCCGCCTTACTGGCCACCCGCATGGGTAGTGAGTTCGTGCCTAGCCTGAACGAAGGCGACATCGCACTGCATGCCTTGCGCATTCCCGGCACCAGCCTGACGCAGGCCATAGAGATGCAAACCGAGCTGGAGCGGACCATCAAGCAGTTTCCGGAGGTTGACAGGATTTTCGCCAAGCTCGGCACGGCCGAGATCGCGACCGACCCGATGCCGCCCAGCGTCGCGGACAATTTCGTCATGCTGAAGCCGCAATCGGCATGGCCTGATCCCAGCCGCGACAAAATCGATCTCGTCAATGCCATCCAGGCAGCGGTAGCCAAGGTGCCCGGCAACAACTACGAGTTCACCCAGCCGATCCAGATGCGCTTCAACGAACTGCTTTCCGGCGTGCGCAGCGATGTCGCGGTCAAGGTATTCGGCGACGACATGGAGACGATGAACAGCACCGCAGCGGAGATTGCGGAGGTGCTGGAGAAAGTGCCCGGTGCCGCCGATGTCAAGGTCGAACAAACCACGGGCTTGCCGATGATGACCATTCATATCGACCGCGAGAAGACCGCGCGCCTGGGGGTGAATGTCGGCGACGTCCAGGAAGCGATCGCCATCGCCGTGGGCGGCCGGGAAGCCGGCGTGCTGTTTCAGGGCGACCGGCGCTTCGACATCATCGTCCGCCTGCCCGAACGGCTGCGCGGGGACATGACGGCCATGCAACATCTGCCAATTCATTTGCCCATGGACGAAGCGGGCGGCCAAACCCGCCGTGCCTATCTTCAACTGGGCGACGTGGCGAGCTTTGAAGTCGCGCCCGGCCCGAACCAGATCAGCCGCGACGACGGCAAGCGGCGAGTCGTCGTCACGGCCAATGTCCGCGGACGGGATATCGGGTCTTTCGTTGCCGAGGCCGAGCAGAAAATTCAACAGCGGGTCGAGGTGCCGGCCGGCTACTGGACGACCTGGGGCGGTACCTTCGAGCAGTTGCAGTCGGCGGCCAAACGCCTGCAGATTGTCGTTCCAGTGGCGCTCTTGCTGGTGTTCATGCTGCTGTTCGCGATGTTCAACAACGTGAAGGACGGGCTGCTGGTGTTCACCGGCGTCCCGTTCGCGCTGACCGGCGGCATCCTGGCGCTCTGGCTGCGCGGCATCCCGCTCTCCATTTCGGCGGGGGTTGGCTTCATCGCGTTGTCGGGGGTGGCGGTGCTCAACGGCCTGGTGATGATCGCCTTCATCCGTTCTCTGCGCGAGGATGGCAAGTCGCTCGATGCGGCGATTCACGAAGGCGCGCTGACACGACTGCGCCCGGTGCTGATGACCGCTCTCGTCGCTTCGCTCGGCTTTATCCCGATGGCCATCGCCACCGGCACCGGTGCCGAGGTGCAGCGCCCGCTGGCTACCGTCGTCATCGGCGGCATCTTGTCATCGACGGCGCTAACCCTGCTGGTCCTGCCGATCCTGTATCGGCTGGCTCACCGCAAGGATGAAGAGGAGGCAACGGACACCGGTACCGGGCCGCAGGCACGGTGAGCCGGACTATTTGCGGCATTTATCGCAGGCCGTACCGCAAGCGAAGCAGCCAACGCATCAGTCTCCGATCGAAAGGCAATGGCGTCGACTCCGAAAGCCGATCAAAAAATCTGCTGCCACGCTTTAAGGAAATTGACCTTCGGATACTCGCGGCTGCGATAAGCGGGCAGATGATGAATTCGCGAAAATAGTCCCCCACTTTTCTTGCGCAGTGCGACAGGCTGTGGCAGAATGCACGCCTTCCAACGCGGAGCGGTAGTTCAGTTGGTTAGAATACCGGCCTGTCACGCCGGGGGTCGCGGGTTCGAGTCCCGTCCGCTCCGCCAACATGCAAAATAAAAAGCCCACTTCGGTGGGCTTTTTATTTTCTGGCGGGCAGCTGCTGGACTGTGTGTTTGCCATCGTCATCTCACCATCCGCTATGGCGAAGAAAGTATTTTTTGCCCAATTAGCGCGGCATCTGCCTGATTTCAGGAGTAATGCGCAGGCTCTCGCCAGCGACAATCAGCCATAGCTCGCCTTCCTGCAATGTGCATTGCAGCTGCATGCCGCGACTGACGATGGCGGTCAGCGCCCGTGTCTGCTCTGGGGCGAAGTCAAGCACGGTGAGTTTTTCCTGACGCGCCAGCGCGGCCTGATTCTGTTGCCACCACATTTCGGCTGCGCGTCCGCCGTAGGTCAGCACAACGACGTGCGCTGCCCGTCCGCAGGCGCGGCGGAGGCGTTTTTCATCGGGCAGGCCAACCTCGATCCACTGCTCGATGCTGCCAGTCAGATCCTTGCGCCATAGGTCGGGTTCGTCTTCGGCGGACAGTCCCTTGCCGAACAGCAGGGTGTCATCGGCATGGAGGATGAACGCCAGCACCCGCATCATCATCCGCTCGTCGGTTTCCGACGGATGCCGGGCCAGGGTCAGCGTATGGTTTCCGTAATAGTTGCGGTCGAGATCGGCGAGCTGGAGGTCAAGCTTGAAGATGGTGGATTTGAGCGCCATGAGAAGTTCGGGTCAGCGCCCGAACAGCCCCTTGAGCAGGCTGCCTGCGCCGGCTGGTGCGACAGAGTCGACGGCGGCTCCGGTGGCGGCATCGGTGGCCGCTTCCTGCATGCCAACGAGCAGACCGTCGAAGGCGTTGACGCGCACGCGGGCGGTCCACACCAGCGGCTTCTTTTCTCCCGGTTTTTGCGGCGGGTAGGCGAAGCCTTGCACCGGGCCGTAGGCCTCGGCCGAGACCATCGTCATCTGCGTCTTGGCGAAGATGCCCGCGGGAATCGTGCATTCATGCTGGCGCCCCGGCAGCATCGGGCTCTTGCCCTTGGTCGCCAGCCATAGCACCAGCTCCTTTTCACCGTTGGCGCCGGCTGCGCTGAGGTCGTAGCCACGGGCGCGGGTCAGTGCATCCCAAGTCAGCGGAATCGTGGCGCGGGTGTTAGCGGCGGTGGTCTTCAGGTTGATCGGTTCGAGAAAGTCGAGCTCCTTGTCCAGCGTGAAACGAATCTCCTGCGGCATGAAGCTGGCCTTGACGACATGCTCGCCGACAGCCGAAGCGTTGTCGGGGATGCCCCGGAAATCCTTGTCGCCCCAGGGCCAGCCGAGCGTGCGTGGTGGCAGGCTGGCGCGTGCCGCGCCGTCCTTGGCGCCGCTTTTGCCACCCGACATGCGACCGCGCTGCGCCAGCGCCATCACTTCCGGCGAGACCCGTGCGCCGAGTGTCTTGAAATCGATCACTTCGGGCTGTCCCTTGGATACGGTGGCCGAGCAGCCCCAGTAGATCAGCACGCGGCCGTCGGGCGGGGTCTCCTCGCTGCGGCCGCTTTCGCCTGGGGTGCGGCGTTCGCCGGTGAGCGGCAGCGCGGGGCCGATATGCATCGCTGCGGGTACGGTGTGCGCGGCGCTGTAGCCTTCGGGAATGTCGGCCGGATTGACGAGGCGCAGATCCAGGGTGCGCATGACGCTGGCGCCCTGGCCGCCGAACAGCATGCCGAGGGCGCTGCCGATGCCGCCCGCCATGCCACTTCCGGCGCCCAGGCCGGAGGCGGTGCGCAAGTCCATTTCGTAATTCACCGGCGCCGCGATGGAGGGCGTGGCGTGTAGCGCGGCGAGGGTGGCGAGGGCGGCGGCAAGGCCCAGAGCGGGTTGCAAACGGTTTGACGGGGTGCGCATGATGTACTCTCCGGAATGGGCAACGATGGTCTGCCATGCTAGCGTAATTTGATGCGGGGGAGGATACATGGTCACAGACACGGATGCCGGGCGGGCGGGCCGGAGCATTGTCCTGCTGGGCGTGGCCAGCGGTTACGGCGCAGGCAATCCGGCTTGCCAGGATGGCCCGGCGGTGTTGCGCGCGATGGGCTTTCTCGACGACCTGGCGGCGGCCCGCGATGGTTTCCGCTGGGATGAGCCGATCCGTCTTGAAGGCGAGCCGGCCACGAACCCGCTGTACGCCGTGGCGCGCATCGTCGCCCGGCTGGCCGAGCGCACCGAGGCACATGTGCGGGCAGGAGACTTTCCGCTGGTTATCGGTGGCGACCATTCCTGTGCCATCGGCACCTGGCCGGGGGTGAAACAGGCACTGGGTGCTGCCGGCCGGCTCGGGCTGCTCTGGATCGATGCCCACATGGACAGCCACACCTTCCGCAGCAGCCCCAGCCGCAATATCCATGGTATGCCGCTGGCCTGCCTGCTGGGGCATGGCGATCCGCACCTGACACGAATTGCCGGCGCTGGCCCGAAACTTTTGCCGCAGGATGTCTGCCTGATCGGCGTGCGCAGCTTTGAGCGCAGCGAGGCCGAACTGCTGGCGAAACTTGGCGTGCGCGTCTATTTCATGGACGAGATCCGGCGACGCGGGATGCACGAAGTGTTTGCCGAAGCGCGGCAGCGGGTGTGTGCGCAAACGTCGGGTTATGGCATCAGTCTTGATCTGGACGCGCTCGATCCGGCCGAGGAGCCGGGCGTCGGGACTCCTGTGCCCGACGGCTTGTTGCGCGCCGAGGTCATGGATGCACTGGCGCTGGCGCATTGCGACGAAAAGTTGCTGGCGTTGGAAATTGCCGAATACAACCCCTATCTCGACACCCGCTTCGCTACCGCGCGCGCCATCCACGATTTATGCCGCTCGCTGTGCGAGCCTTGTCAGCCTGCTGCCAGCAATTCCCTCAGCACGAATGGCAGGATGCCGCCGTGACGGATGTAGTCCACTTCGATCGGCGTGTCGATGCGCAGCCGCAGCGGGATGCGCGTAACCTCGCCGCCGGGGTGGCGAACGATCAGCGTGACCTCCTGGCGCGGCTGAATCTCGCCTTCCAGGCCTTCGAGGTCGAACACTTCGTCGCCGCGAAGGTCCAGTGAGGCTGCCGAATCGCTGCCGGTGAATTGCAGCGGCAACACGCCCATGCCAACCAGGTTGGCGCGATGGATGCGCTCGAAGCTGCGCGCGATGACGGCCTTGACGCCGAGCAGTTGCGTGCCCTTGGCGGCCCAGTCGCGCGACGAGCCGGTGCCGTATTCCTCGCCGGCAAAAATCACCGTGGGCACCCCCTCGGCCATGTAGCGCGTGGCGGCATCGAAGATGAACATTCGCTCGCCGGAGGGTTGATGCAGGGTCAGGCCGCCTTCGGTCGGCGTGCCATCCGCGCGCGGCGGCAGCATCAGGTTTCTGATACGGACGTTGGCGAAGGTGCCGCGCACCATGATCTCGTGATTGCCGCGGCGCGAGCCGTAGGAATTAAAGTCGGCGCTGGCGACACGGTGCGCCAGCAGCCACTGGCCGGCGGGCGAGTCGATTTTGATCGAGCCGGCGGGCGAGATGTGGTCGGTGGTCACCGAGTCGCCGAAGATGGCCAGCGCCCGCGCGTTTCGCAGCGGCGTCAATGCGGCGGGCGAACGTTTGAACCCGTCGAAGAACGGCGGTCGGGCGATGTAGGTCGAGGGCGGCCAGGCATAGACCTGCCCGGTGCTGGCCGCGATGGCGTTCCACAATGTGTGATCCTTGGTCAGGTCGGCATACAGGCGGCGAAAGGTCTCCGGGTCCATTGCATCCTTCATCAGCGCCTCGATCTCGCGGCCCGAGGGCCACAGATCGCGCAACCAGACCTCTTTGCCCTCCGGGCTGCGCCCGATCGGTTCCGTCGTCGGATCTTTCAGCAGGGTGCCGAGCAGGGCATAAATCACGACCAGCGGCGGCGAGGCGAGGAAATTGGCGCGCAGATTGGGGTGGATGCGCGCTTCGAAGTTACGGTTGCCAGAGAGCACGGCGGCGCAGACCAGATCGTTGTCCACCACGACACGTTCGATCGGCGCCGGCAGCGGCCCCGAGTTGCCGATGCAGGTGGTGCAGCCATACGCCGCGACATGAAAACCGAGTTGTTCGAGGTAGGGCAGCAGGCCGGATCGGGTCAGGTATTCGGTGACCACCCGCGAGCCGGGCGCGAGCGAGGTCTTGATTCCTGGGCGGACGACCAGTCCATGCTCGACGGCCTTTTTCGCCACCAGGCCGGCGGCGATCATGACGCTCGGATTGGAGGTGTTGGTGCAGGAAGTGATCGCGGCGATCAGCACGTCGCCGTGGCCGACGTCGTGGCCATCATCGGTGGCGAAGCGCTGTTCCAGCTCCGCCGAGTTCTTGCCAAAGCCGTTGACCGCGACCGGTTGCGAGAACAGCTCGGTGAAGGTGCTTTTGACCTTGTTCAGCGCCACCCGATCCTGTGGCCGTTTCGGCCCGGCGAGCGAGGGGACGATGCTGGCGAGGTCGAGGACGAGAGTGCTCGAGTAGTCGATCTCGCCGCGCCGGGGCATGCCGAACAGACCCTGCGCCTTGAAATAGCTTTCGAAGCGGGCGACTTCCTCCTCGCTGCGGCCGGTGCCGTTCAAGTAGGCCACGGTCAGCGCATCGACCGGAAAGAAGCCCATCGTCGCGCCGTATTCCGGCGCCATGTTGGCGATGGTGGCGCGGTCGGTCAGCGACAGCGATGCGGCGCCCTCGCCGAAGAACTCGACGAACTTGCCGACCACTTTTTCCTTGCGCAGCATTTCGGTGATGGTCAGCACCAGGTCGGTGGCGGTGACGCCCTCTGCCAGACGGCCGGTCAGCTCGACGCCGACCACGTCCGGCGTCAGCAGATACACCGGCTGGCCCAGCATGCCGGCCTCGGCCTCGATGCCGCCGACTCCCCAGCCGACCACGCCGGCGCTGTTGATCATGGTGGTATGGCTGTCGGTGCCGACCAGCGTGTCGGGGAAGCAGATGCCATCCCTCTGCTGCACGCCGCGAAACAGGTATTCCAGATTGACCTGATGGACGATGCCGATACCGGGTGGCACGACCTTGAAGGTATCGAAGGCCTGCATGCCCCATTTCATGAACTGGTAGCGCTCGTGGTTGCGCTCGAATTCAAATTGCATGTTGAGACGCAGGGCGTCGGTGCTGGCGAAATGATCGAGCTGCACCGAATGGTCCACTACCAGGTCAACCGGTACCAGCGGTTCGATGCGCCTGGGATCGTGGCCGAGCTTTTGCGTCACGTCGCGCATGGCGGCGAGGTCGCACAGCAGCGGCACGCCGGTGAAATCCTGCAACAGGATACGGGCGACGACGAAGGGAATTTCATCCTCGCGCGGCGCGTTCGGTTGCCAGGCGGCGAGCTGGCGCACATGGGCTTCGGTGATTTTTTTGCCGTCGCAATTGCGCAGCACCGATTCGAGGAGGATGCGGATCGATACCGGCAGGCGACGGATGTTTCCGAGGCCGGCCGCTTCCAGCGCCGCGAGACTGTAGAAACCGGCTTTTTCCGTGGCCGAGACAGTGAATTGCCGGTAGCTGTCGAACAGGTTATGGGGCATCGTGTTCTCCTTTCGGGATGGGGCCGAGCATGTCTTGCGCCACGACCCAGGCATCGAATTCGTCGCAGCTCACATAGCCGCTGGCGAGTGCCGCTTCACGCAGCGTGAGGTTTTCTGTGTGGGCTTTTTTCGCAATCGCGGCGGCCTTGTCGTAGCCGATGTGCGGGGCCAGTGCCGTAGCCAGCATCAGGCTGCGTTCGAGCAGTTCGCCAATGCGCTCCCGGTTGGCTGTGAGACCGCGCAGGGCGTGGCGTTCAAAACTGTTCATGGCATCGGCCAGCAGCCGGGCGCTGTGCAGGAAGTTGTAGGCAATCAGCGGCTTGAAGACGTTGAGCTCGAAGTTGCCGGAGGCGCCGCCAACGGTCAGTGCCACGTCGTTGCCGAAAACCTGGGCAGCGACCATGGTCAGCGCTTCGCACTGGGTTGGATTGACCTTGCCCGGCATGATGGAACTGCCGGGCTCGTTTTCCGGCAGTTGCAATTCGCCCAGGCCGGAGCGTGGCCCGCTGGCGAGCCAGCGGATGTCGTTGGCGATTTTCATCAGCGCGGTCGCCAGGGTTTTCAGGGCGCCATGGGCAAATACCAGCGGCTCGTGTCCGGCCAGCGCGGCAAAATAATTGCTGGCACAGGTGAACGGCAGGCCGCTGTCGCAAGCGATTTCAGCGATGGTGCGGGCGGCGAAGGCGGGATGGGCGTTGAGCCCGGTGCCGACGGCAGTGCCGCCGAGTGCCAGCGGCAGCAGCCCGGTTTGCGCGGTGCTGATGGCGTGCTCGGCAATTTCAAGTTGCGCGGCATAGCCGGAGAATTCCTGGCCCAGTGTCAATGGCGTGGCGTCCTGAAGATGGGTGCGGCCAAGCTTGATGATGTCGGCAAAGGCACGCGATTTTTCTTCGAGAGAAAGTCGGCTCTGGCGCAACGCCGGCAGCATGGCATGTTCCAGTTGCAGCACCGCCGCGACGTGCATCGCGGCCGGAAACACGTCATTCGAGGACTGGCAGCGATTGACGTGATCGTTGGGATGCACCAGGCGTCCGCAACCGCGTGGCCCGCCGAGGAGTTCCGAGGCGCGGTTGGCGATGACCTCGTTGACGTTCATGTTGCTCTGTGTGCCGGAGCCGGTCTGCCAGACGGAAAGCGGAAATTCGTCGGGCCATTGGCCGCGCAGGATTTCGTCGGCGGCAGCGACGATGGCAGCGGCAACCGGCGACGGTATCTCGCCGAGCTCGCCGTTGACCCGCGCTGCTGCCCGCTTGATCCGCACCAGTGCGTGGATCAGCTCGCGTGGCATCAAGTCGTGGCCGATGGCGAAATTCGCCAGGGAGCGCTGGGTCTGCGCGCCCCACAGACGCTCGCCCGGTACGTCGACCGGGCCGAGGCTGTCGGTTTCAGTGCGGTGGTCGCTCATGAAGCCTCCCGAATAGCGAAGGCAGGCTAAAGGCAGCCTGCCATGTCCGGCTTATTTCCTGGATGACGCCGGAGTGAGCCTTGTTCGCGCATGGTACGCCGATTCGGCGGCCGCGATGCTGACTTGCCGAGCCGGAGGATCACGGTGCGGCACGGGTCGCTGCGTTCAGGCAGAGTCGTGATCCGGCGCATCCGCACCCAAGGCCTGCCAGCCCTCGGTACCCAGTTTGCGCAGGGTTTCCTTGTTCTTTTCAAAAATGGAAGCGGGATCGGGAAAATTTTCGACTGCGCGGGCCAGGCTGGCTTCACGTATCAGATGCAGCGTGGGGTAGGGCGAACGGTTGGTGTAGTTGGTGATGTCGTCGTCTGCCGCGTCTGCAAACCGGTATTCCGGATGAAAACTGGCTATTTGCAAGATGCCGGTCAACCCGTTGATTTTCAGGGAGACCTCAGCCAGATCGAGGAAGTCTGCGAATGCGGGAAAAGTGGTCAGCGTGTAGGGATGGATCAGCAAGGTCATATCCACTACCTCCGGTTTTTCTTTCATCAGAATCTGACATTCGCGCTCCAGATCGTCGAGCAGCTTGTCAGAGTTTCGTGCATCGCTGACAACGTACCGAATCTGCTTTTTTACATGTACGCTTTTGGCGAAGGGGCAGAGATTAAGACCGATCACCGCACGCTCAAGCCAGTTGCGCGTGGCATTTATGGCAATTTCATGAGTTGGTTCAGGATGTGCCATCGTTATGATTTGAATTTAAGACAAGAAAAATCCCAACCGGCCTCGGTCGGGGTTTGTTGGATGGTGGTGGACTGCGGGCCACGGTTCAAGTCCGCACTTTCCAAGTGTTGCGGATGATTGTATGACGTTTTGTCCCGTTCCTCGGATAGGATTTTCAGGCGCAATTGACGGTTGACTTCTACGCGGAAGCGCGCCTAAATCCGGGTCGGATCAACCTTACGTTCAGTAGGTTCACAAAGTACCTCTGGAAAATTGCGCGACAGTTCAATACTATCAAGCGAATCGTGCAGCAGGATGCTTGGCGCTCGTTCTATGAAAATTTCCGGTGACCAGACCCGGACAAAGAGACGGCCTCCATGACCTCCGATCCAGGTAGAGTGAATTGTCGAACTTTGTAATTTCAGCTCATGTTTGCAGAGGCGTCTAGCGGACCATATGGGACACAAGAAATACCGCGCCGCCGCACCCTTTCCTGAGCCTAGGTTAGTGACTAGAGAGTGTTGAAAACCGGGGAGCAGCAGCCACGGATATGGCGCCGTGCTCATCCGTCTTGTAGGTGCAGCGATCGCGGTTGTGCGGATGATTGGCAGCCTCGTCAAGGCTCAAGACTGGGGCGAAGCAGGTGTCGCTTCCCTCCAGTAACTCACTCCAATATGCACGCGACTGGCTGCGGAACAGGTGTGCAAATCGCGTCTTCAAGGCAGGCCAGGCGGCTTTGTCATACTGAGACTTGGGGTCAATGTCATCCAACTGCAGTTTCGAAAGCAGCATCGCGTAGAACTGAGGCTCGATGGCTGCAAGGGTAATGAAACCGCTATCTGCACAGGCGTAGGTGTCGTAAAACGGCGAGTCATGAAACGGACTGGGTTCCCGCCCGTCTATTTGCCCACCTGCGCGTATCCACTGAACTAGAGTGCCTAGCATTGCGACTATGTCGACAATTGCTGCATCAACCACGCGCCCTGGTCCTCCACCACGAACGTCAACCAATGCGCTGGTGATGCCAAATGCCAGACCGAGCGCTCCTGCTGCATCGCCGACGACAGTTGGTGGAACGATTGGTGCCTGACCGTTGCGCGCCGTCAGTGAAAGAAGGCCGGTCAGTGCAACATAGTTGAGGTCATGCCCTGCAGATTGGGCAAGTGGACCATTTTGACCCCATCCGGTCATGCGGCCATAAACCAGCTTCGAATTGAGTACCGCGCAATCCGCTGGCCCCAATCCAAGGCGCTCCATCACTCCGGGACGATTGCCCTCAATGAGCGCATCCGCTTTACCGACAAGATCCAATGCGCGTGCAATGCCTTCAGGCGTCTTAAGATCCACTAGCTCGACTTGCTTACCTCTTCGCAAAGGGTTGTAGCCCTTGCCAGACAGGCGCTCCATCGCAACTGCAGGGCCAGGTCTCACGAGTGTTGTAACTTCTGCCCCTAAATCAGCCAGCATCATTGATGCCAGTGGTCCTGGGCCAAGGCCTTCAAATTCCACAATACGCACGCCGCGCAGCGGTTTTCCAATTTCTCGAATCTCAGTCATAGAGGCTCCAAACTTTTGAGGTATGTTCATCGCGAACTTGAAAACATCAAGATACGGCGTGCAGCATTCAGATGTGGCTGATCAACCATGGCGCCATCTTCCAATTCAACAATAGAGGTGGCCCCGTTCCTTGGGACAGAATTTGCTGGTTTCTTAAGTGAACCCTCTGCGGTTACGCAGTTATCCGCGGGGCGGCTTGCCGCAGGTTCCTCTAAACCTGCTGAATTCCACTCAAATCTGACCCAGGGTTTTCATTGAAATCTGACCCACCCATTTATGCGTGAAGTATAGCCACGCGCTTGCTGCCGGGTTGATATTTTCGTTGGGTTCATCTCCTTTCGGGCAGGACTTGATTTGAAGCGCCACGACTCATTGCCGGTTTCGACGATATGACAGTGATGGGTCAGACGGTCCAGTAGTGCTGTGGTCATCTTCGCATCGCCGAACACATTGGCCCATTCTGTGAAACTCAGATTGGTCGTGATGATTACGCTCGTGTGCTCATAGAGTTTCGACAGCAGATGGAACAGTAGCGCCCCGCCAGCCTGACTGAAGGGCAGATACCCATCTCGTCCAGGATTGGTGAAAGGGCTGGATCCAGTTCCGCGTAGAAGTTAGTTCGTGCGTAGCAAGCGCAAGCCGTTGAACACCACCAGCAGGCTGGCCCCCATATCCGCGAATACAGCCATCCACATGGTCGCATTGCCGAATACCGCAAGCACGAGAAATACCGCCTTGATGCCCAATGCCAGCGAAATGTTCTGCCATAGCACGGCATGCGTGCGGCGCGATAAATAGATCATTTCGGGAATGCGACGTAGATCGTCGTTCATGATGACCACGTCTGCTGCTTCCATCGCGGTGTCCGTGCCTGCCGCTCCCATCGCCACGCCGATGTCGGCACGGGCTAGCGCGGGAGCGTCATTGATGCCGTCGCCAGTCATTGCGGTGGCCCCGTAGCGTTTCTGCAGATCTTCGATGGCGGTCAGCTTGTCTTCGGGCAGCAAGCTGCCACGTGCATCGTCGATCCCGGCCTGCCTGGCGATAGTTTGTGCGGTTGCCGTGTTGTCCCCCGTCAGCATGACTGACGAGATACCGAGAGCATGCAACTGTGCCAGCGCCTCGCGCGAACTGTCCTTGATGGTGTCAGCCACAGCAAAGATCGCCAGCGCTTGGGCGTCTGTTGCCAGCATCGTGACCGTGCGCCCCTGCGCTTCATGCTCCGCAAGCCGCGCCTCGATCCCGGCACTGCATAGCCCTTGATCTTCGATCAAGCGATGGTTTCCCAGAGTAAGTGTCTGGCCGTCGGTAAGAGCTTGAATACCGCGCCCGGGCAAGACAGTGAATCCTTCCAGCAGGCCGTTGCCCTGACCGAGCCCCTGGGCAATCGCCTTGGACACCGGATGGTCGGAATGGCCAGCGAGGTCAGCGGCCCAGCGCAGCACTTGCGATTCAGGAATCTTTGACGCCAATATCTCAGTCGCGACAAGCTTTGGTTTTCCCTCGGTGATGGTGCCTGTCTTGTCCAGCGCGATCACACGTAGATTGCGCGCTTCTTCAAGATAGACGCCGCCCTTGATCAGGATGCCGCGCCGTGCTGCAGCGGCGAGGCCGCTGACTACCGTTATCGGGGTAGCAATCACCAGTGCGCAGGGGCAAGCAATCACCAGCAACACCAAAGCCTTGTACAGCGCTTGCGTCCAAGTCCAATCCAGCAGCCAAGGCGTCAGTATGGCCACCGCGACCGCAAGCGCAAAAACCGCCGGGGTGTATATCGATGCGAATCGATCCACGAAGCGTTGCGTCGGCGCGCGCGTCCCCTGCGCCTGTTCGACCGCATGAATGATGCGCGCCAGCGTGGTATTGCCCGCTATGCCGGTGACACGAAACTCCAGGGTTGCCGTTTCATTGATCGTTCCGGCAAACACGATGTCACCCGTCGTTTTGTCCACAGGAATGCTTTCGCCGGTCACCGGGGCTTGATTGATAGCGCTGGTTCCGGCTGTCACCACACCATCCAGCGGCACGCGCTCCCCGGGTTTGACTCGCAATATGCTGTCCAGAGCCACTGCAGTTACCGGCACGGTTTGCCAGCTGCCGTCCGGCAGGCGGACTTCCGCGGTCTCGGGGGTCATGTCCAGCAGGCCCTTGATCGCGTTGCGCGCCCGATCTATTGAACGTGCTTCGATCAACTCGGCAATGGCGTAGAGCGCCATCACCATCGCCGCTTCGGGCCACTGTCCAATCAGGAATGCGCCGGTGACCGCCACGCTCATCAGCGCATTGATGTTCAAGCGACCGCGCCGCAGCGCGGCCAACCCTTTGCCGTAGGTGGAAAATCCCGCTAATGCGATAGCCGCTGCCGCGAGAGCAATGCCCAGCGACTTGAAGAGCAAAGTGGCCGGAACAAAGAAAGCCAGTGCCTCCGCCACCACCGCAAGGGTTAACGCGATCACCATTCGCTGGAGATCACGACGCGCTGCGTTGGTGTGCTCGTGTGCTGGCGCAGTAGGCAGTATCGCTGGCTGCGGATCGAATCCTGCAGCGCGTATCGCAGCCAAGGACTTTTGCAACGCATCCCCCGACGCATCGATGGCCAGCGTGCGCGCGGCCAACTGAAAGTTGAGGCTCCGAATACCGGCAATGTCGGCCAGCGCCTGCCGAATCTCGCTCTCCTCGGCGGCGCAGTCCATGCCGGGAATGCGAAACACGGTTGCATCTGCTGGCGTGTTGTCGAGTAATGGTGCGCGGGTCTGCACCGCATCGGGCGAGCAGCGACTGGCGCAGCCGCAACTGTCCGATGGCGCAGAAATCTCATCGACCTGGGTGTGTTGGTTCATATTGCCTCCTATATTATTTTGCAACATAAACCCTGTAGCAACTAAAGAGTCAAGCGAGTAAAATGGATTTTATTGACGCCCCAAGTCCATCAAATCAAGGGAATAAATGAAAATCGGTGAACTGGCCAAGGCTACCGGCACGCAGGTAGAGACCATTCGCTACTACGAGCGCGCAGGTCTTTTGTCTGAAACCACGCGCACGGAAGGCAACTACCGCATCTACGGCGAGACACACGCCGAGCGCCTTTCGTTCATCCGCCACTGCCGGTCACTGGATATGACGCTGGACGAAATTCGCGTGTTGCTGCGCTTCAAGGACGCACCTACCGAAAACTGTGGCGACGTGAATGCTTTGCTGGATGAACACATCGGCCATGTCGCTGCCCGCATCCGAGAATTGCGCACGTTGGAACGACAACTCAAGGGGCTGCGGGATTTGTGTCAGGAAGCGCAGGATGCTGCTCACTGCGGCATCCTGAATGAGCTTGCTCGTCAAGGTTCCGAGGGTGGCTCCAGCGCAGCCGGGCATGTGCATGGTGCGCACGGTCGTTCCGTTGAACGCAAGGCCATAAAGGACAAGAGAAAATGAAATTGAACGACTCCGGCATCCCCGCCGCGCTGGCCGCCGCCGTACTTTTCGGCGCAGGCACGCCGCTGGCAAAGCTGCTGCTTGCACACGCTGCCCCTTGGCTGCTGGCTGCGCTGCTATACCTGGGCTCAGGTCTTGGACTCTGGTTATTTCGCCGAATACGGCAGTCGCCTGCGACCCAACTCGCACGCGGCGATTGGCTCTGGCTGGCCGGGGCTATTGTCACCGGTGGGGTGACGGGTCCAGTGTTGCTGATGACGGGTCTGACTGCCATGCCAGCCTCTGGCGCGGCATTGTTGCTCAATGCCGAAGGGGTCTTCACGGCGCTCCTGGCTTGGTTCGTCTTCAAGGAGAACTTCGACCGGCGCATTGCACTGGGCATGATTGCCATCGTGGCCGGTGCAGTGGTATTGAGTTGGCCCGCCGAAGGAATGGTGGAGTTCGCGAGCCTTTGGCCTGCGCTCGCCGTGCTGGGCGCGTGTCTTGCTTGGGCCATCGACAACAACCTCACCCGCAAAGTGGCGCTGTCCGATGCTTCATGGATCGCGATGGTCAAGGGGCTGGCGGCGGGCGCAACGAACCTCGTCGTGGCGGTGAGCTTGGGCGCGGCATGGCCAGGCGCAATACCTGTGTTCGGCGCGACCTTGGTCGGCTTTTTTAGCTATGGAGCCAGTCTCACGCTGTTCGTGGTCGCTCTGCGGCATCTCGGCACTGCCCGCACTGGCGCTTATTTCTCCGTGGCACCTTTCTTCGGTGCGCTGATGGCTCTGGCACTGCTTCACGAGCCGGTTACCGTGGCATTGCTGCTGGGCGGCACGCTGATGGCCGTGGGCGTGGCGTTGCACCTGACCGAGCGGCATATGCATGAACATACACACCAGCCGCTCGAACACACGCACGCGCATGCTCACGGTGTGGGCGACGAACACCACATGCACGAGCATGACGAACCTGTGCCTGCTGGTACGCGCCATAGCCATCGACACCGGCACTACCCCATCACACACGCACACCCGCATTTTCCGGACGCGCATCACCAGCACCTTCACTGAGGACATGATGATCGAACTTGTCAACTTGTCAAAACTGCTGCCTTGTTCGCGCTCACGGCTGTCGCCAAGATCGTCGGTTGCTATCTGCCGTGGTTGATTCTCAAACAGTGAAGATCGTTGTGGCTGCTACTGCCGGCGGGAGGCGCGCTTGCGCTTTTCGCTTGGCTGCTGACGCTGCGCCCGAGCGTGGCGGGGTGTACCTGCGCTGCCTACGGTGGGATGTATATCGCCATTGCACTCGTCTGGCTATGGGCCGTGAATGGTGTCGCGCCAAGTCGATGGATATTGCGGGGCGACTGTGGTGCTGATCGGCATGGCCATCATTGCTATCCACCTGCTGGACGAGGGGCGGTTCAGTTCCATGACCGAGATCGCAGCAGCCGAAGGCATCGACCTCGGCCAAGCGAGCAAGATGAGCCGACTGGCGCAGCTGGCCCCCGACCTGATCGAAGCCATCGCCCTGGGACGCCGCGAGGTGGACGTCAGCGCCGGGCGCACCAAAAAAAATCCCAACCGGATAAGGGTTGGGATTTCACAAATTGGTGGAGGCGGCGGGAATTGAACCCGCGACCCTGGCTCAACCATGCGGGTCGGATTGAAATGCTGACCAAAGGCTGACCAAGTGCCTCAGAAAACTTGTCAGATGTTGGCTGACTTCGGTTCAATTCCGCCTTCGGGAATTGAACCGGCGTCCTTGGCCCAGAATGTCGAAACGGCCTTGCCGCCGGAGTCCAGTTCGGTGTCCGGCATCCAGCGGCCGTAGGTCTTGCGGATCATGGCCCAATCGCTGTGACCCATCTGCTGGGCGACCCACATGGGGTGTTCGCCGGCCGAGAGCATCATGCTGGCGTAGGTGTGGCGCGTCTGGTAGGGGTAGCGGTAGCGGATGCCGGCCCGCTTGAGTGCCGGCGCCCACATGGTTTTGCGGATCGGCTGGTCGCCGGTCCAGCGCTTGCCGTTGCGCGGGTTCTGGAATATCTCGGCATCGTTCAGGAAGGTGAAGGCTTTCTGGTCCTTGAGGGCGGCGAGCGCAGGGGCGAGCAGTCTGACATCGCGCACGCCGGCGCGGGTTTTGGTGGTCTCGACGGTATCCTTGGCGGCCTGCGTCGAGGCTTTGCTGATGCGGACGATGCCGCGGATGAAGTCGACGTCGCCCCAGTTCAGGGCGACGAGTTCGGAGGTGCGCAGGCCGGTCCAGAAGGCGAACTGCACCAGATTGCGTGCCTGGCCTTCGAGCCTGGCCAGAATGGCGGTCTGTTCTTCCTGGGTGAATGGGTCGATGTCGTCCTGCGCGTCGGTGGGGGCGGCGGCTTTTTCATAGGTCCAGCCAGCGAGCGGGTTGGCGGCGATCAGTTCGTCTTCGAAGGCTTCCTGTAGGGCAGCGCGGAAGACGCTCAGGATGTTGGCGATGCGTTTGTTGCCGGCTTCAAGGGTGGCGGCCCAGGTCTTGATTTCCGAGCGCTTCAATTCGGCGATCGGGCGATCACCAAATTGCGGAATCAGGATCCCGTCGATGGTCTTGCGGTAGTCGTTGCAGGTGCTGGCCTTGAGCTGCGGTTTCTTTGCCGCGAGCCATGTATCGAGGTGCTTTTCTACCGTGAGCGCTTTGCCGCTGCGGGCGGCAAACTGCTTGGCCTTGGACGAATCGGGGAATGTGGTCAGATAGTCGAATGTGCCTGTTGAAATGGCGTGAAGGATTGCAGCTCGGTGTTGCGCCGCACGCTTCAGGTTAGCGGGGCTGGGCTCAAGCCTGATCCTCTCTCGGCAGCGGCCACCCTGGTAGTAAAAGTCGATTTCGATGGTTGACTTCGAGATGGCCCGAACACCGTCGAATTTGCGCTCTCCACCCATTCATTGTACCCCTCGACATCAATCAGCACCCGGCCATCCGGGGCGCGCTTGAATTCCAATCCTTCGCGCCATACGCCGTCGCGCACCTTGGTGCGGATCGCGTCCGGAGTATAGCCCGACCAATCCGCGAAGCGCTTGATGGTCATGTAGCGAACGGCGATCATTGTGCGGCCCAGTAGTAACTTGTGACGTGTAAATCTAATCCGACCGTACTGCTTTTCTGGGGCTCAAAAGCGCACAGACCGGGCGCATTTCAAACTAATCCTGCTTCCTCCAGAAACCGCGACTCAAAACCCTCATCCATGGCACTGCTGAGAATCAGGCGATTTTTTGCGCGAGTCATGCCGACGTACATCAGCCTGCGCTCTTCCTCTTCGGATGAATCGGTATGCGGAAGATTTCCATCCTCGGTGCCCATGATCCACACGTTGTCGAACTCAAGCCCCTTGGAGGAATGGAGGGTCATCAGATGGATTCCAGATGACTTCTGCTTCCTGTCGGCTGTCGTGAGGAACCGCAAGCGCTGTCCCAGTGATCCGGACAGTTTGGCGACGGATGACTCCAGTCGATTCAGCATGGCAAGCTGCTGATCGTTCTTGCAGTGAGGTAGAAGCCAGGCTGATACTCCATGCACCACCAGTTCAGTTCGGCCTTTTCTCGCTTGCTCGGTCCATGATGAGAAACCGGCCAGCAATCCGGCCACTCGCTGGCGGTGATCGCCTTCGGGGCCACGCAATTCGAGGATCCTCGTGAGGTACTGCATGCAATCACCTTCACCTTGAACTTCGCGTGAATTCAAGTAGGCAGGGGCCACCCCGGCAAAAGCCAGAGCATTCGCGGCGCCTGTCCAGCCACCATCGAGCACGCTACGCTGGATACCCAGAAAGGCGCTTCCGAGTTTCCGGTCCCATATCCTCTTGCCACCGGTACGCTTGTACGGGATACCCAGTCCGCTGAGGCAGATCTCGACTGGATCCAGCTGGCTATTGGTTCGCCCGAAAATTCCCCATTCGGCGTCGATGCCGAGCATCGTGATCCGGTCGGCCACAATATCGGCCTCATCCCACCGGTCAGACGCTCTGACTATCTGGATATCGCCGGTGGATGTTCTGAAAGCCTCAATGCGCTTCGGCGCCCGCTCCTTGTTGTGGGCGATCAGCTTTGCGGCATGTTCCAAAATATTTGGAGCGCAGCGGTAGTTTAGCGGCAGGGTTGTCTCGGTCGATGCCAGGGTCTCGGTGACCTCGATCAGGCCCGCATGTCCCATGGCGTGCCGGAAGGCGTACAGACTTTGATCATCATCCCCCACCAGGGTGACTTCGATGCCGGCGAGGCCGTGAGCTTTCACCCACGCCACCTGCACTTCATCCATATCCTGCGCTTCGTCTACCAGCAGCCAGCGGACGGGCAGGGTCAGCAACTCCCCGGATTTGATCTTCTGGACAACTAACAGCACGATGTCCGCGAAGTCCATCGCGCCCTCGGATGCGAGGGTGTCCTGGTAGGCGCCATAGATCGCCTCGATGTCCGGTTGCGCAAAGACTGGCGTTCTGATCCTCGCCTTTGCACTATCGATGCTCTTGACGACATCCTCGAACGAGGCTTCGATCGGATGTTGGGCCATGCAGCGACGCAGTACCGCCATCCTTTCTCCATCTGACAGCAGACGCATGGGCTTCTGGCCACGTGGCAATCGTTTGAGCTGCGAAAGTGCGATGGAGTGAAAAGTCCCCACCGCGAGACGCCGTGCAACATCGGCACCACAGGACGGAAGGATCCGTGTCTTGAGTTCCGCGGCTGCGTCTCGAGTGAAGGTGACAGCGCACAAGCGTCCCTTGTCATGCGATGCGAGCAACCGAATGGCTCGCTCGGAAAGTACGCGGGTTTTACCGGAGCCAGGACATGCAAGGACAGTGCAGTGGCCGACCGTGGAAACCGCACGCTCCTGGTGCGGATTCAGGTCCACCTATACCGCGAGAACGGATACTGACGACTCCGCTTCCGTTGGTGCTGCGGCAATGGCCGTGGAAGTTGAATCGGTCTCGGCCACACGGGTAGCGTTCTTTCGGGCGGCGATACTCGCTCGACTGGCCAGACCGCGAAAGCCCCCCGCAATGCGCAAGAGGCGGCGCTTCCATTCATACAGACTGCTGGAATAGTTTCCGTCCGGGATCGAGCCCGATAACCAAAGGGTGTCGAATTTGCCAACCAATCCATCGAACTCGCGGATGAGTCCGATGTAGCGCACTGCACGAGGAGAGGTGATCCTGGCCTCAAGCTCCTTCGGGTTCGAGTAGGTGACGCCGGCAAACTCGATACCGTTTGCATCGGCCAGCTTTTCAAGTCGAGCCACCTCGGAACGCATGTCTTCGAACATTTTGTCCAGGCGATCATCAACGACAGTCTCTACCTCGCGCGCCTGCTCGTCAGTGCCGATGACACGCAACACGACTGACAGAGAAAAAATTGCATTTGCGCAAAGCTCGAATCCACGATCAAACACCTGCTGGGCATGAAGAGAATGAAGTCTTACCTTCTGCGTGAAGTAGGGCCGACTGATGTCGTGTGACGCAGATGGGATGAACGCGGGAGGCCTGGTTGCCATCTATGAACTCCTGGTGAGGGTGGCTCATGCTACAAAACCAGGCGCCAGAATCGAATGCGAAAAGCGCACAAAAGTGCACCGTCTGGCGGTTGCAAATCAGGAATGTCTCAGTGAAAATGGCTCCACATTCGTTGTGCCTAGTGCCATCGATGAAGCGGTAGCTGGCCGCTGGAAACAATCAGCATTTACGTGCCGTTCATGCCAGTGCGTGGCGGTACTCTGTAACTCCTGCGGGATACCCATCCCGCAATGGGAACAGGTGTCTCCAGGATTTTTAACTTGGAGGCATCATGGAAAAAGTTCTTCTGGTTGCATCACTTATTGGGACAGTCCATCTTTTCGTGCTTGCTGTTGGCAGGTTCGGACACCTGGCATTTTCACCACCGGTGGCCACACCTGAACATTGGCCCGGCGCGCAAAAGTTCCCGGAATGGCACCGATCCGTGTCTGCATCCTCGCTTGTCAGTCATGACGATGGCGAGGAGGACTGGTCGAAGTACGAAGTACCTGCCTTTATTCGGCGCGGCATTCCGATGCCGACGCTGGAAGTCGTGCAACCGAAAAAGCCGGCCAAAAGAAAGAAGGCCGTCAAAAAGTCGCAAGTTGTTGCTCCCACCGAAACCGAAGCCCGGTTTGAAGTGGTGCTCTAACTCGACTCTCTGAAACGATTCAAACCCATGCGGGGATACTTTCCCCGCCTGGGGCCGGGTGTCTCCGCATTTTTATTCAAGGAGGCATCATGGAACTCGTTCTTATCGCGTGCTGCATTGGTGGTTTCGTCATCAGTCGTCCGATCATTCGGGCGCTGGGTCTGAGCTAAACCAGCACCAACCTCGCCTGTGGGAATCCCGCAGGCCTAAAGATTTTCGAAAGAGAGTCCTTAGGCCTGCGGGGTTGTTACGGGCGTGCATCAAGCCTGGCAACTCGTGTGGGGTTCATTCATCAACCCGACAAGGAGCCTAGCCATGATATTTCTGATACTCGCGATGTGTGCCGTTTCCGGTTTCATCATCAGCCGCCCCATCGTTCGCGCGCTGGGACTGCGATGACGACTGGCACCTGTCGTCAAGATGCGTCTCACCCCTTGATCGTCACGCATCACGCAATTCGGATATTTTGGTTTGCGTGATGCGTGATCCACCTATCCCGCGCTTTGGTGCGGGCTTTCCAGAGCGCATCGCGAGGTGTGCTGCGGAAAAGGGAAATTGTCGCTTCTGGGTAACCAGGAGCATCAACAGGCGGTAGCTGGCCGCTCGAAACAAACAGCAATTAGCGACAGTCAGGCAACTGCCTGTCATTACCAACCCCGCCAGGGACGCACGTTCCCGGCAGGGAATGAGCGCCTCCAACGGGAATCTTGCCTCTGGAGGTAGAAATGCTTATAGAAACTCAAGTTGGCATTCTGTCGATGGCTGCCGAGGAGTACCACCGCAACAAGGACGCTGTTGGGCATTCAAGCCTTGTGCGGATCATGCGGTCCCCGGCACATTTTCAGGAATACGTCACCCATCCGTTCGAGCCGACTCCGGCAATGGCGTTTGGCACGGCCGTTCATTCCGCGGTTCTGGAGCCAGCCGCATTCGCTTCCGATTACGCTGTATTCGATGAGTCGCAACTGGAAGGCACCTTGCAGTCGCTTGAAGACTACAAGACAGCGGCTGCGGAACTGGGCATCAAGGTAGGGAAGATGAAGAAGGACGAAATCAGGGACGCCATCAAGGCAACCGACGTCGAGTCCAGATTTATCTTTCGGGAGGATGCAATTGCCAGGTTGTATGACGGCAAGCAAATCCTGACACCGACCCTGATGATGGCCATCCGGTCCATTCAGGCAAGCATCGCTCGTCACGCAGGCGCTTCGCGTTTGCTGGCGAACGGGATGGCTGAAATGTCCGGCTTCTGGAGTGATCCGGAGACCGGGCTTGGATGTAAATGCCGACCGGACTGGCTTGTCATGGTCGATGAAACCATCACCGGCATCGTGGATGTGAAAACCTGCGCCGACGCTTCGGCCGAGGGATTTGCTCGTTCAATCGCCTCGCTCGGTTATGACCTGCAAGCGGCGTTCTATCAGGACGGCATCAAGGCCATTACTGGCAGGACGCTCCCGTTCTACTTCATCGCCGTCGAAAAGGACGCTCCGCAAGCGACAGCGGTCTATCGGGCCAGCGAGGACGTCATCGATGTCGGGCGCGCCAAGTTTCGTGGTGCGCTTCAGCTCCTGCAATGGTGTCGTGCAAACAACCACTGGCCGGCGTATCAGCCCAACGGGGAGATCGAAACGATCGAATTGCCTCGCTGGGCGGCGAACTTTGATCTGGAGAGCTGAAGTGCCGAGCAATCCAATCGAGCGGGTCGTAACTTGTCTCTACGAGGTCGGAGATCCGATTCTGTCGATCGCTGCCCGAGTGGAAGCAAAGGTGGATGCCCTCAAACAGGCAGAAGCCGAAGTTGTCCGTTGCAGGCGCGCGCTCAGGGAAAGTCGTCGATTGCTCCTTGCCTGCGTCAAACATAGCTATGTTGATTCGGAAATTGGAACCGCAGATGCGATGTGCAACCGACAGAAATTCCGTCCTTAGGCTATGCGGCCCCTCTCACCGAGGAATAGTCTGAAACGGTAAAGCAGCAGCAGTAATCAACCCGGCGGGAATGCCATGTTCCCGCAAGGGGCGTGGTGTGACCGCCTTTTCTAATTATTGGAGGTCAATACCATGTCACTGCAAGCCTTGAGAAACATCAATCGCAACACGTCCAACGATGCTGAGCAACCGAAAGCTTTCCCGGCCATGCTGGAGCAGTTCAAGGGTGAAATTGCCCGTGCCCTGCCCAAGCACATCAATCCGGACCGCATGGCGCGCATTGCACTTACTGCATTCCGAATGACACCCAAGCTTGGAGAGTGTGATCCCCGCAGCGTATTCGCCGCGGTTATCCAGTCTTCGCAGATGGGGCTGGAAGTCGGTCTCATGGGGGAAGCGCATCTGGTGCCGTTTGGCAACCAGTGCCAGCTGATCCCCGGCTACACGGGCCTGATGAAGCTCGCTCGACAGTCCGGGCTGGTTCAGGACATCTATGCCCACGAAGTCAGGGTGAATGACGTTTTTACCCTCAAGCTGGGCATGGAACGCAGTCTCGATCACGAGCCACTGACAACGCTGGGCGGCTTTCCTGCCGCCGACGACGAGCGTGGTGAGGTCGCCGGTTTCTATTCCGTCGCGGTGTTCAAGGATGGAAGTCGGACGTTCGTGGCGATGGGGCGCAAGGAGGTTGAGAAGATTCGCGATAACTCGCGGGGCTATCAGTCTGCCAAGCGATACAAGAAGGAGTCTGTATGGGATTCCGACTTTACGGCCATGGGCCTGAAGACGGCGATTCGTCGCTTGTGCAAATTCTTGCCCAAATCACCCGAACTGGCCTCTGCGCTGGCGCTGGATGCTGCTGCGGAGCAGGGCAAGGCGCAAAACCTGAATTTGACCGATGTGATCGAGGGCAACTATGCACCGATCATTGATGACGAGACGGGCGAGATCGCAGACGCCAAGCCGGTGACAAGCCGCGATGCCAAGCAATCCAGGCCGGGTGGCGATCCGGTTGAGGTGGCTGACGCAACTGGAAAGAAGGTGAAAGTGGATGGCGTGTCTGCCGTCGCTGTCGACCCCTCCGACCAGGAACCCAGCGCCAGGCTGAAAGCGATCTACGAACAGATGGCCAAGGCAACGAGCACGGAAGTGCTGGATGAAATCTATGTCCGCGCCGAAGGTGATCTGGATGGATCCGAACTGGAGGCCTTGATGCGGGAATACCGCACATGCAAGGCAGCCATCGGCCGACTGATCTAAACCCCTCCCCGTGCTTCGGCACGGGGCTTTCCAGAGCATGGCGTGGTCCGTGCTGCGGAAAGCGAATTGTCCAAAATTGCTCCCCTGGCTATGCCAGCGGGACATGAAGGTAGCTGGCCTTCTGAAACAAACAGCATCTGGCCGCAATCGGGAAACCGGTTGTCATTAAAACCCCGCCGTGGGGCGCAAGCTCCCGGCAGGGAACGAGCGCCTCCGGCGGTTTTTCGTCTGGAGGTTGCAATGGACGTTGTAATCAATCACGAGCAGGAGTTGTTCGTTGTTTCCGCTGGCAAGGGGTATTCAACCCTGGGCTTCGAGCATGTCTTCAAGCAATTGAAGCAACTCGTGGCGCGGCTGAATCTCTCGATCCAGATTCGCGAGGATGAGAAGGGAACCATCGGTCAGTACGCCGATTTTCAGCGTGCCATCAACGAAGCTGCCAAGGCAAATCTCAAGGAGACCTGGTTCAATCTCGACACTCCTGTCAAGGTTCGCCGAATCCTGGAGCAGTACCGCAAGAGCGGCAAGGCGATTCGCCTCTTCTACGGAGATGTGGAGAGAGGCGAAGACTGGCTGGAAGAAAACGACGTGGTGGGGAAAATCGGCCGCTCGTCGGGTACTTTCAAGATCCCCATCCTTCTTCAAAACGGCGAGGCATGGGGTGTCAGCATTCTCGATCACGCGATCGTCAGGCTGATGGATGTGGCCGATCGGAAGGTTCTCTGGGAGCACCCGAAATATCAGGCGCCTCAGTTGCAGATTGTCGCGAAGCGCGTTGGCGAAGATCCCTATTCGGTGTTTGTCGACGGCGGTCCTCACGCAAGCTTCAGAACTTTGGCGAAGGCAGCCCAGTGGGTGGCGTTCATGGCCGGTGAGTGCATGGAAGCGCCGCAGTAGTCCAGTATTTCAACCAACCCGGCGGGATCGTCATGCTCCCGTCAGGGGCATGGTGTGACCGTCCTTTTCATCACAAGGAGTTCATCATGCTTAACAAGGTTCAGTTGATTGGTTTTCTGGGGGCTGACCCCGAGCTTCGACGCAGCAATGACAGCGATGCCATTGCGCGCGCAAATATTGCCACCAGCGAAAGCTGGAAGAAGGATGGCGAGAAGCACGAAAAAACGGAATGGCACCGTGTCGTGTTCTTCGGAAAACTCGCCGAGATTGTGGGCGAGTATCTGAAGAAAGGTTCGCTGGTGTATGTCGAGGGCCGTCTCCAGACCCGTTCATGGGACAAGGATGGCGAGACTCGCTACACCACTGAAATCGTCGGCGAGAGCATGAAAATGCTTCCCAGCGGCGGCGGCAAGGCCAGGGAAGGTTCTGACGCGCCCAGATCGGCGCCGAAAGGAAACCCCAAGGCGGCACAACCCTTCGATGACGGTCCATTCTGATCGCTTCACGCTCAGGCACTGCTCTTAGCGTCTGACATTTCCAACCCCACCGGGGAGTCACCCCGGTCGGGGTGCCTCTATGCCGGTGGGTAATTCACCGGCCCGCGATGGGGCCTTCCCAAGTGCCTCGCGCGGGCATTTCGGCAGGCCCCGTCCGGGGCTACTCATGGAGGCAATCATGGAAGCAAAGGAAGTCAAGGCTGCTGCACATGGCCGCTGGGGAGGAATTCTCTCGGCCCTTGCGCCACAGCTTCAACCCGCACTTGATCGAGTCGGCCATCACGTTTCCTGCCCGGTGCACGGTGGCAGGGACGGATACCGTGTGTTCAATGACGTGGATGATTCCGGAGGCGGCGTCTGCAATACCTGTGGCGTTCATCCCGATGGATTTGCCACGCTGATGTGGGTGTCCGGCATGGATTTCAAGGAAACACTGAAGTCCGTAGCCGAGTACCTGCGTGTCGGCATCATCGCCAGGCCGTTTGGCGGGAGAACCATTTCTCGTCAGACCAGGAAGGGCGAAGACGACGAAAAGGCTCGCCAGGCGCTTAACCGGGTCTGGAACGAGTCGATCGCCCTCTCTCATTCCGATGCTGAACCGGCCCGGTTGTATCTGGCCCGAAGAGGTATCTCGATTCGGCAACCGGAAACACTCCGTCTCCATCCATCGCTCGCGTATTTCGAGGACAGAAAGGAGATCGGCACGTTTCCGGCGATGCTGGCCATGGTGCAGGGTCACGGCGGCAACGCCATCACCATTCATCGTACCTACCTGACGGCGGACGGCTACAAGGCCCCCGTCGAGTCTCCTAGGAAGCTGATGCGGTATCCAAGTCAGCGGAAGCTGTCGGGCGGAGTCATCCGACTGGTGGAGGCTGGCGCCGTGCTGGCAGTGGCAGAAGGTCTGGAGACGGCTCTCGCGGTCATGGAAGGGACGAAGATGCCGGTCTGGTGCGCGGTCAATGCGTATCTGCTGGAGCACTTTTATCCGCCCCCCGGCGTGAGTCAGATCCTGGTCTTCGCCGACAAGGATCAACCCTCGGCGCAACATCCAAGGGGGCATGGTCAGGAAGCAGCCAGACGGCTGGTCCAAAGGCTCTGGGAGCGGGGTATCAAGGCCAGTGCCATTGTTCCTGCGGGCGAGATTCCTGCCGGTCAGAAGTCACTGGACTGGCTCGACATTCTCAATCGTGACGGCAAGGCAGGTTTTCCTTCCTTGCAATCCGTTGAACATGCCATGCGTCGCGTTGCGTGAAGGAGGTGACGCCATGGACAGGAATGCTGACGTCAGCCCGGTCGATATTGAAACCCTGCCCGGATGCATTGGGTCGGAGATCCCTCGTAACAGGAGGGCATCATGAAATATCAGTACCTGGGACCACAAACCGTCGCAGAACTCGCGGACGGGAAACGGGTGCTTCTCTGCAAGGGATCGGTGCTTCTGGTCCTGATACTCAGCGCACAACTCAAGGCGCTCGTGGAGAAGGGACTTCTGAAGGAAATCGCATGAAACCAAGGTCCGCCGAAAGGCGGGCTTTCCAGAGCGCATCGCGAGGTGCGCTGTGGAAAGCGAAATTGTCGCTCCCGGGTAATCCAGGGGTGTCATAGGCGGTAGCTGGCCGCTCGAAACAATCAGCAATCAACGACGCTCAGGCAACTGGTCGTCATTCACAACCCCGCCGGGGCATTGACCCCGGCGACGGGCTTGGTGCCTTCGGCGGTTTTTTCGTCTGGAGGCAAGCATGTATCACTATGAAGATGGAACGACACGCTGGCGGCGGTTCAATGGACGCGGCGATGTTCGTGCCTGCCGCGCTCCGCGCAAATGGCAAGCCAGTGCCGACTTGATCGACGTTCACCCGGTGACCGGAAAGTATCTCGGTGTATCGGACTGGTGGATCAAGGAAGTCAAGGAGGCCGGTCATGGAAAAGCCTGACTGGAACTCCCTGCTTCAGCAGGCACTGACGCTACCCGGAACGCTGTCAAAGGCGTACTCGGTATTTCACGACTACTCGCTCGGCAACGCAATCCTTGCGGCATTTCAACTGGCGGCGCGTGGTCTTCCGCTCGCTCCCATTGCTAGCTTCAATCGCTGGAAAAATCTTGGCCGAAAGGTCAGGAAAGGCGAGAAGGCCCTTTCTCTCATCATGCCGGTCACGATCAAGAGAAAGGACAAGGACGAACACACCCTGGAAGAGGGGACGGGTGGCGCTTACATGATCTTCTTGATGAAGCGCAACTGGTTCAGTCTCGACCAGACGGAAGGCGATGTTTTCCGGCCGGAGGTGTGGACGCCGGAGTGGGACAGATCAAAGGCGCTTGTCGTGCTGGATATTCGGGAAGTTCCGTTCGAGATGATCGACGGCAACTGCCAGGGATATGCCAAACGCGGTGTCCGCGAGGTGGCTGTCAATCCTGTTGCCGCGATGCCATGGAAGACACTTTTCCACGAAATTGCGCATCACCTGCTTGGTCACACGGCCACGGGTGACGAGACAGGAGTGATGGCCGATGGCCCCACGATGCCGAAATGCATCAAGGAGGCTGAAGCCGAGGCAACGGCCTACCTGTGCTGCGCGACCCTCGGGTTGCCAGGCATGGAGGAAAGCCGGGGCTACATCCAGAGCTGGCTCGATGGGAAGGAATTCCCGGAAAAGTCGGCGCGTCGGGTGTTTGCGGCGGCGGACAGGATTCTCAAGGCGGGTACCCAGGCCTTGAAGGAGGTGGAGATGCGCGATGAGTAATTCGCGTGTCGCCTCCCATGTTCAGGTCTGGCATGGATGGCAGGCAGCACGTTTCTAAAAGATGGGAGTGGCTTCGGCGGCTTCCCTATTTACTCCCTCAGGGGCCGTATGCGCCCCCTGGGGATGCGCACGGCCCCATTTCCTGAAAGGCAAATGAAATGGAAATGCGCACCATTGAAATGACCAATGCCGATTTGCTGGCGGTTCTCTGCGGCCCGGCGGGTCACGCCCTGTCTACACGTCCCCTCTCGGAAATATTCGGGATCAGGTCGGCACGACAGACAAGCTTCATTGCAGGGGAAGAGCGGACGTCCTACGTGGCGCAGCCGCAAATCGCCGCCGCAAAGGAGCTTTACATCCGGGCAATGCAGGAAGACATGACCAGTACGGGCATCAATCTGGCTTCGCCCAGTGCGGCGTCGACATTCCTGTGTGGCCGGATCGGACGCTACGAGCATGAAGTGTTCATGTGCCTGTGGATGGACGCCAGGAACCGGTTGATCGTCGCGGAAGAACTTTTTCGCGGCACGCTGACCCAGACCTCGGTCTACCCGCGGGAGGTGGTCAAGCGAGCGCTGGCGCACAACGCGGCAGCGGTAATACTCGCTCATAACCATCCGAGTGGAGAAGCCGACCAGTCGCGGGCGGACGAGATGCTGACGACGAGCCTCAAGGCGGCGCTTGCGCTGGTGGATGTCAAGGTTCTGGACCACTTCATCGTGGCCGGGAACAAGACGCTCTCGTTCGCCGAAAGGGGGCTGCTATGAAAGGCAGCTTCAAGCCCTTCCGGCAGGAACTGGTTCAGGTGGTCGATCTCGACGAGCGCGGGTGGTTCAAGTCGCACGTCGAAAATCAGAACGGCCGAACGGTGTTTTCGTTCTCGAATGAGGACGAGAAAACTGGCTGGCCGAGTGAAGACGGGCTGTGGCTTGTCGAGGACGGCTTCATGCGGCACGGACGCGATACCGACGGGCTTCTGGAGTATCTGAAGAGCGCTGGAATTGCGAAACCGACTGCAACCCTGCGCGTGGAGGGCTGATGGCATGAGAACTTTGCTCTCCACTCGCCGCGCCATGTTCTACCGACTCGTCCGACAAGCCAATGAACAGTCATCGCAATGGCTGGAGGACGTGCTCAAGGACAAGACGCGGAACAACGGGCATTTCACCGCCGTTGCCCGCCTGGCCTGCCTGCGAATCCTGGTCTGCCGGGACTACGGCATCAACAGTCCTTCGGGGCTGCCATATCCGCAGCGGAAAAAGGCGGTGCGGGCGGCGCTCGGCATCTGAAGCAATCCTTTCCCAACCGGGGCCACTTCCCGGTTGGGGAGTGGCCTCTCTACATTCTGGAGGTCAACAATGAAACTCGATACAGGCATCGTTCCGGTGGACGAGCAAACCTATCATGCCGTCGCGACATCTCGCGATCCGCGAACCGACGAGGGCATGCAGGGAACTCCCGCTTGCGATGTCGTCAATCAAAGCCGCATCCGCGCTGTCCAGCTTGCCCGGAAATGGGCAAGTGAAGGGTACTGGGGGTCGGTCTACAACCAGAAGACGGGAGAGTGCGTCATTGACTACGCTCCGAAAGGAGATGGACGATGAAACACATTCCGACGCCTGGCGCATACCGGGAACTGTTCAAGGCAGGACTGATCGAGCTTCTGAAAGGAAACCGGTTGTCCGAGCTTCAGCGGAAGGATGCTGAACATTACCTCCGGCTATTGGCGGATCCCGATTACAGATTCGGGATTCTCCAACGCGGTGGCGGGTATGCGGATTTTTTCAGGAGCTAGGCAGGGTGCCTGTTCCTGCAGGGCCGAAGCATCACCTGCCGGATCGGCATTACCGAGAGCGATGGCCTGAAAACGAAGCAACCATCAGCAGTATTTCAAACCCATGCGGGGCCACTCACCCTCGCAAGGGGCGACGGCTCCGCCTTTTTATTGGAGCCTGACAATGTCACAAAACATAATCTCGGTCGATTCTGCCGAACATGCCACCCTCCTGGCCGCACTGCGCTTCTACCAGCAGAACGGCCAGGGCGAACCGTCCCGCCGGTGCGATGCGATTCACGCTATTGCGACGGATGGCGATGTCCAGATATCACTGGATACCGCCGGTATCGATGCCCTGTGCGAGCGCATCAATCTGTGCACGCCGGTGCGCTGCGTGATCGGACTCGAAGGGGGTCTGGTAACCGGCGTCACCGCGAACGTGGCCCTCGAATTCGTGGTGCTCGATTACGACGTCGAAGGCTGTGATGACGACGAAGTCATGACGGTCCCTTCCCTCTGGGGAGAAGACAAGGTCGTCGACGTCTATAAGCGTGGTTTCTACGATGCCGATGTGGCGCCCGAGCCGGTAGAGCGACTTCAGGCCGCGATCGAGGCGATCATGGACGCGGAGGCCTAGCCATGGGAAACCGGTTTGATGGCTATCGCCGCCTCACGTTTCAATTCAACGATGGCTGGAAAGGGGAAGACGCGCACGAGTTCATTGGAGAATTCGTGATGCTCAAGTGCCGTGTTCGCCCACCCGGTGACCAGGCGGCTTGTCACGACGAAGCCGGGGAGCGCATCTTCACGGTGCGCGCTCCGCGTGGTGTACCCAGTGGCGACATCATCAATGCGCTTCAGGATGTATTCACGACAGCCTGTCGTTGCGAGCATGACTGTTGTGGACACCTGCAAACCCGTGCCGGCCTGCCGAGGCGCATCAAGCGTCGCGAGTGGGTCGTCGAGGTTCGCTGTTTTCACAACATCTGACCAATCCCCGTGCCTCGGCACGGGGCTTACCCGGACGCACTCGATGAGTACGCCCCGGTAAGCCGAATTCTTCCCGTCGGGTAATCCGATGGGGTGAGAAGTCGCAGCTGGCGACTTGAAATAAACAGCAATCAGCCGGTTGTCACAGATCACCGTGACGACTTTTACCAACCCTTGCGGGCACCCATCCCCGCAAGGGGAGACGTGTCTCCAGGGGTTTTATCTTTTGGAGACACTCATGAGACTCAAAAGAATTGCCGAAGCAGTCATGTGGCTGCCAGGCTTCGCGCCCGAGGATGATCCCATTGCTGTTGATGGGTTCGCCGGCCAGGAATGGAAAGGTGAAATCATTGCCTTTCCGTCGAAGGAGGCCAGACAGTCGAGCGTCATGACTTTTTGGCCAGGGTTGAATGCATCCGACTTCGATGGCCTGTCCGGAGAAGTCACCAAGTTCGAGGCCAACTGCAGCGCCATCGTCCTTCTGCGAAAGTTGGAGGATGAGGGCAGGGGGCCGACAACCGAGGAGCGGACCATTCTCAATCGCTACACCGGTTGGGGAGGCCTTCCCTGGGCATTCAATCCGGATCAGGATGAAAGCAACCGCAAGATCCGTGTCGAACGACTCCAGACCTTGCTGTCCGGGGCCGAGTACGAAAGTGCTCGTGCATCGACCAACAGCGCCCACTACACGTCGGTGGAAATCATCGAGGCGATGTGGGCGGCGGTCCGCCGCCTGGGTTTTACCGGTGGTCGCATCCTGGAGCCGTCGGCCGGAAATGGCTACTTTCTCGGGGCCATGCCTCGGGAGGTAGCAGAAAAATCGACCGTCACGGCCATCGAGATCGACCAACTCTCTGCGCGACTGCTCAACTCGCTGTATGGAGACTATGGGGTTCGTGTGGTGAATGATGGGTTCGAGGTGGCCAGCTTACCGGCCGACTTCTTCGATCTGGTGATCTCGAATGTTCCGTTCGGCAATTACCAGACACCGGAGACCCGCCATGTTCCGTTTCGGGACTTTCTGATCCACGACTACTTTTTTGCGCGTGCGCTTGAAGTGGTCAGGCCGGGAGGTCTCGTTGCATTCATCACGAGTGCCGGAACGCTGGACAAATCCGATACGGCCGCCAGGAAGTATCTGGCGAACCGTGCGCGATTGCTCGGGTCCATTCGTCTTCCGCTTCAGGCATTCCAGAAGATCGCCAATACGGAAGTCACCACCGATATCGTCTTTCTTCAGAAGTTGACGGAGGGCGAGGCCGGCAACGGTGAACACTGGGCAGAGTGGCCGGTAGAAATACCCAGCAGCCATATTGCCAGAGACGCGGGAATTCCCGCGTGGCAGTGGCGTAACGTCCGCGTGTGCAAGTGGTTTGCGGAACGTCCGGAATGGATCGTAGGCAAGCTGACCCTGGCCGAGAACGGCTACGGCAAGGCGAATGCCTGCACCTTCGAGGGTGACATCGGCGCGGCGCTGCTTGAGCGCGTCGCTCTGTTGCCTGAAGGGGCATATCGAGCGGTAGAGCAAACGAGGGACCGTTCGGAGGGCTGCGCAGAAGTCCGCGTGCTCGCCGGGAACTTTGTCAAACCGGGTGCTTACAAGCTGGTGGATGGCAAGGTGGCTGTATCTGAGGGCCACGAGTTGCGGGTGGTCGAAGGCAGATTGTCGGCCAGGGCGGTTGAACGAATCAAGGGCATGATCGAGATTCGCGATGCGGCCCGCAAGCTGGTGGCAGCACAGGCCGGCACGGACGACGATACTCTGCTGGCGATCTACCGTGTGGTGTTGAATGCAGCCTACGATGCCTTTTCGGCAAAGTGCGGCCATATCCACGCCAAAGCCAACAGGCTGGCGTTCCGGGGCGACCCGGACCTCCCGTTGCTGTTGTCCCTGGAACGGTGGGATGAGGAAACTCAAACCGCCGAAAAGATGGACATCTTCCATCGTCGAACGGTAGGGGCCGCGCGCCAGATCGAGTGTTGCGAAACGCCCGAGGAAGCGCTGATTGCCTCTATTCAGCAGACGGGGAGGGTCAGTGTGGCGAGGATGGAAGCGTTACTTGGGCAACCAGGGTACGAGTTCATTCCCCAGTTGCAAGAGGTGGGGGCCATTTTCCTCAACCCGGATTCGGGAAGCTGGGAGACGGCGGACACCTACCTCGCCGGCAACGTCCGCCAGAAGTTGATGTTTGCCGAAAATGCAGGACGGAAGTTTGCGTCCAACGTGGAAGCGTTAAAGGCTGTCATTCCGGATGATCTTGCACCGCATGAAATTGGTGCACGGATTGGCTCTGTCTGGATACCGGCAACGGACTACCAGGCATTCCTGGATGAAATCATGGAATGCGAGGGAAACCGCGTCGAGTTCAATGCGACGGCCGGTGCATGGCAGATCGACCCGAACCACGCCACCCGGTGGTCTGTGGCAGCAACGCAGACCTTCGGTACGGAGCGGGTTGGGGCGATGACGCTGTTTGAGCAGGCGCTCAATCAGCAGGTACCGACGGTTACCGATCCAGCGCCGGATGATCGGAGCAAACGGATCGTGAATCAGAAGGAAACGATTGCCGCGCGCGAGAAGCTGCAGGAGCTCAGGGAGAAATTCCAGGAGTGGCTATGGCTTGACGATGAACGCACACAGCGGCTGGTCCGGCTTTACAACGACCAGTTCAATTGCATTGTGCAGCGTCGCTATGACGGAAAGCATCTGGTGCTCCCTGGCTTTTCGCAGGTGTATCGGTTGCAAGACCATCAGCGTGATGCCATCTGGCGAGTCGTCTCATGCAAGAGCAATACGCTCCTGGCGCATGTCGTGGGGGCCGGAAAAACCCTCACCATGATCTGCGCCGGCATGGAGTTGAGAAGGCTCGGTGTTGCAGGAAAGCCCTGCTACGTCGTGCCCAATCACATGCTTGAGCAGTTCGCGGCCGAGTTCCTGCGTGCCTACCCTGGGGCCAACATCCTCATGGCGAGCAAGGACGATCTGCAAGGGGATAAGCGTAGAACCCTTTTGTCCAGAATTGCCACGGGCGACTGGGATGGCGTGCTCATTACGCATTCGTCGTTCGAGCGGATCAAGCTCGGGGATGAGTTCATCGAGGATTTCATCCAGAAGCAAATCGATGAGATCGAGCAGGCCATTCGTGATGCTAACCAGAATCGTGGCAACAGGATCGTCAAGGAGCTTGAGCGGGCGAAGAAGGTCTGGCTGGCGAGGCTGACAAAGCTTGCGGCCAGGGAGAAGAAGGACGACGTGCTGACGTTCGACGAGCTGGGTATTGATTGGCTCTTCGTTGATGAGGCGCACCTGTTCAAGAATCTCTACCGCTTCACCAAGATGACGCGCGTGGCGGGTTTGCCCAACAGCAACTCCGAGCGGGCCTTCGACATGTTTCTAAAGACGCGATGTGTCATGGACAGGCATCAAGGTCGCGCAGGCGTTGCGTTCGCCACTGGAACGCCCGTGTCTAACAGCATGGCGGAGATGTGGACGATGCAGCGGTATCTGCAACCCGACACCTTGTCGGCGTTCAGGCTTCAGCAGTTCGATACCTGGGCAGGCAACTTCGGCGAGTCGGTGACCGCGCTGGAACTGGCGCCCGATGGCCGGGGCTACCGGATGCATACCCGCTTCGCGCGGTTCGTCAATCTTCCAGAACTGATGTCCATGTTCGGGCAGGTGGCGGACATACGCACGGCGGAGATGTTGAAACTCCCGGTACCTCGCGCTTTGAAGGAGACGGCCACGGCGAAGCCGACCCTGGAACTGAAAGCCTACGTCCAAACCCTCGTGGAGCGGTCGGAAGCGATCAGGAATGGAACGGTAACGCCTCAGCAGGACAACATGCTGGCGGTGACGGGCGATGGTCGCAAGGCCGCGCTGGACATGCGGCTGGTAGATCCGTTCGCCGAGGACTATGAGGGAAGCAAGACCAACCAGTGCGCCGGGAAGGTCTTCGGGGTCTGGAAGGAAACCGCATCAACCAGGGGCACTCAGATCGTATTCTGTGATTTGAGCACTCCCGTTGAAGATGGGCGATTCAGCGTCTACCAGGACCTGAGAAGGAAGCTCATCGAGATGGGAGTGCCGGTCGCAGATATTGCTTTCATCCACGACTACGACAGTGACTCCCAAAAGGAGGAACTGTTCAAGGCGGTGCGAGAGGGGCGTGTTCGCGTAGTACTGGGCAGCACGCAAAAGATGGGGGTCGGCACCAATGTTCAGACCCGTCTTGCGGCGCTTCATCACCTGGACGCCCCGTGGCGTCCGTCCGACGTGGAACAGCGGGAAGGTCGCATCATTCGCCAGGGCAACCTGAACGAGGAAGTGCGTATCCATCGCTACGTCACGGAAGGCTCTTTCGATGCGTACATATGGCAGACCCTTGAGACCAAGGCGCGTTTCATCGCCCAGGTGATGCAGGGGAACACCGGAATGCGCAGCGCGGAGGATGTGGAGCTGGCGGCGCTGTCATACGCCGAGGTGAAGGCACTGGCGTCGGGGAATCCCCTGGTGCTGGAAAAGGCGGGTGTGGATACCGAGCTTGCCAAGCTGTCGCTCCTGAAATCTCAATGGGAGCAGCAGCAATGGAGAAACAAGTCGGAGCTGGCCGCATTGCCTGGTCGCATCGAGTGTATTCAGCAACGGATCGCTGGCATGGAAGGCGATGTTGCCAACCGTCAGAACGTGACGGGAGACAGCTTCCGCATGCAGATTGACGGCACGTGGTATTCGGATCGTACCGAGGTCACTAGGCAACTGGTACTGCGGTTCAGCGTCGTGAAGCCGGGCGACACCCGGGTGATCGGGCTGTTTGGCGGTTTCCGGATGGCCATTCGCTCGCATGTGAAACGTGACTTTGGCAAGCGTCTTTTGCTCCTCGGCAACGTGGAGCATGAGGCCGGGTATACGGACAATCCCAACGGGCTTGTCCGTGTTCTCGAAAATCTGATGAACCGGATGGAACAGCGACTCGCAGAAGATAGCGACTACCTTGCCCGGACAGAGAAGCGGATGAGCGACCTGAAGTCAGAGATCGCAAAGCAGTTTGACAAGGCGGATCGGCTGGCATGGCTGGCCTGCCGACAGAAAGAAATCGACGCTGCCCTGGATCTATCGAAGGGCGATACGTCGGCGGTGGAAGAGGAAGAAACATCCGAAACCGTTTGAATCACTCCTTGTGGGGCATCACGCCCCACAAGGGCGTGATGCCCCATGCTGTAAGGCTTCGAGCGTGGCAGGATGCCGCGGTAGGCCACCGGTAGTTTCCTGGCAACGCAGTTTCGATGGTTCCGTTGCGGCAGCGAACTTGAAAAATTCAATTTTGGCTGACGGCCAGGACCTGCCGGTCGAGGCAAGGCACACAATAGGTGGCTATGCAGCGGTAGCGGTCATTGGCGGTGACGGGCTCAGCTTCGGCACTCGGCCACGAGCCGTCATATGTCATGTTTCAACAGGTCCAAAATGAAGGCCAGCTACTTTGCGGATAGCTGACCTTCGGAAACAATAGTCTTGAGATGCAATGGCACCAATATACAACCTCGAAATGGGATGTCAGAGGCCGCCGAAGCACAAATACTTGACCTCTAGGTACTCATCGATGCCGAAATGCGATCCTTCGCGGCCGATGCCCGACTCCTTGACGCCGCCGAAGGGGGCCACTTCGTTCGAGATGATTCCCTCGTTGATGCCGACCATGCCGTATTCGAGTTGTTCGGCGACGCGCCAGACGCGGCCGATGTCGCGCGAGTAGAAGTAGGAGGCCAGGCCGTAGCGCGTATCGTTGGCCATGCGCACGGCGTCTGCGTCGGTCTTGAAGCGGAACAACGGTGCCACCGGACCGAAAATTTCTTCCTGGGCGAGGTCCATCGCCGACGTTACCTCGGTCAGAATCGTCGGCGCGTAGAAGTTCCCTCCTCTGGCATGGCGGCCGCCTCCGAGCGCTACCTTGGCACCTTTGGCAACGGCGTCGGCGACGAGCTTTTCGACCTTGGCGACAGCAGCCTGGTTGATCAGTGGTCCGATCTGCGTGCCGGGCTCAAGGCCGTCATCGACCTGCATCACCGCCACGGCGTCCGCCAGCTTGGCGGCGAACGCATCGTAGATTCCGTCCTGCACCAGCAAGCGGTTGGCGCAGACGCAGGTCTGGCCGGCGTTGCGGTACTTCGAAGCCAAGGCGCCACGCACTGCTGCGTCGAGATCGGCATCGTCGAAGACGATGAAGGGCGCGTTGCCGCCCAGTTCCAGGGACACCCGCTTGACGGTACCGGCGCACTGGGCCATCAGGCGCTTGCCGACCGGCGTCGAGCCGGTGAAAGAAAGTTTGCGCACGATCGGGCTGGCCGTCAGCACCTCGCCGACCACGGCAGGACGGGCGGTGGTCACGATGTTCAGCACGCCGGGCGGGATGCCAGCGCGGGTCGCCAACTCCGCCAGCGCCAAGGCAGAGAGTGGCGTCGCCTCGGCCGGCTTGACGACCGAGGTGCAGCCGGCGGCCAGCGCCGGCGCGACCTTGCGGGTGATCATGGCGATGGGGAAGTTCCACGGCGTGATCGCCACCGTTACACCGACCGCTTGCTTGATCACCACCAGGCGCTTGTCTCCGGTTGGTGCCGGAATCACATCGCCGTAGACACGCTTGCCCTCCTCGGCGAACCATTCGATGAAGGAGGCGCCATAGGCCACCTCGCCACGGGCTTCCGCCAGGGGCTTGCCCTGCTCCATGGTCATCAGTACGGCCAGGTCTTCCTGGTTGGCCATGATGAGGTCGTGCCAGCGCCGCAGCAGGGCCGCGCGTTCCTTGGCGGTTTTTCCCCGCCAGGCCGGCAGGGCTGCATCGGCGGCGGCGATGGCGCGCCCGGTCTCGGCGGCCCCGAGGTCGGGCACCCTGGCGATTTCAGCGCCGGTGGACGGATTGCAGATGGCATGAGTGGCTCCGTCGTCGGCGCCGACCCAGGCGCCGTTGATGAAAGCCAGCGTTTTCAGAAGCGCAGGGTCATTGAGTTGCATGGTCGAGTTCCTTTAGGAATTTGGATTCAGGTCCGGATTGCCGCCAATACTTCGCGGGTGGCCACCGCACGCGGAAAGACCTGCGCACAAAACGAGTTGCATTGGATTTTGGCCACGCTGATCACGAAGAGACATGCTGACACTTCCTCAAAACGCGGCCTGATAAATCGCCAGGGCATCGTCATACACCATGTCGCGGGGATTGTTGACCAGCAGCCGCTGGATCTTCATGGCGTCCGTCGCCAGCATCGGCAGATCGTCTTGCTTGACGCCGGAGTCGCGCAGGGTCTGGGCGTAGGGCATGGCCGCGACCCGTTCGCGGATGGCCGCAACGAACGCGACTGCGGCCTCACGGTCGCCAGCGGAAACCAGTTCCGGCAGGATGGCGCGACCCAGCTCGGCATACAGGACTGCCGCCGCCGGCAGATTGAACTCAAGGACGGGACCCAGCACCAGCGAATTCGACAGGCCATGCGGCAGGTGATAATGGCCGCCGAGAGGGTAAGCCAGCGCGTGCACCGCGGCCACGGGAGCATTGGCGAAGGCCATGCCGGCGAACAGCGAGCCGAGCAGCATGTTCTCCCGCACCGTCGCGTCCTTGCCGTCATTCACCGCCGCCGGCAGGTTGGCATAGAGCAGTTGCAGCGCCTTGATGGCCAGCGCGTCGGAGAGCGGATTCTTCTTCAGTCGCGTAGTGAAGGATTCGATGGCATGGACCATGGCATCGACGCCGGTCATCGCCGTGACGGTGGCTGGCAGGCCCAGCGTCAGGCGGCTGTCGAGCAGCGCCACATCGGGGTAGAGCAGCGGCGAAACGACGCCCTTTTTTTCGTGGCTTGGCGTGGTCAGGATGGAGATCGGCGTGACCTCGGAACCGGTGCCGGCGGTGGTCGGTACCTGGATCAGCGGCAGACGCGGCCCGCGCGCGAGGCCGATGCCGTAGATCTCGGGCAGCGCCTGCGGCGTGCGCACCAGCAGCGCGACCAGCTTGGCCGTGTCGAGCGAACTGCCGCCGCCGAAGCCGACCACGCCGTCAGCGCCCGCGGCACAGGCGGCGTCCACCGCGGCTTGCACACTGAGTTCGGGCGGGTCTGCCAGGACATCGGAAAACACCGTTACATGAACTCCGGAGGCAGTAAGCGAGGCGATTGCTCCGTCGATCAGTTTGGCCTTGATCAGGCCGGCGTCGGTAACCAGAAACAGGCGGGAGATACCCAGGCTCCTGGCGATTTCGCCGAGGCGATCGGCGCCGCCTTGCTCGCAGATGATCCTAGGGGTGGTTTCGAAGGCGAATTGCGACATTGAGTGTCCTTTCTTCAGACGTGATGCATCTCGCCGGCAGTGACGACGCCGCGCTCGATGCGATAGACCAGATCGACCAGGTCGGCGCTGTGGGTGTCGTCGGATTCTGAGAGAATCACCGACAATCCTTCCTGCCGCAGGCCGCCGATGACTTCGGTGAGCCGCCGCGACAGCACCGGCGCGACACCCTCGAAGGGTTCATCCAGCAATAGCAGCTTGTTGCCCGGCATCAGCGCACGCGCCAGCGCGACCAGCTTCTGCTGGCCGCCGGAGAGTTGCAATGCGCGGCGTTCGCGAAAATCGCGCACCTCCGGCATGAGACCGTAGATCCATTGCAGGCGCTTTGCGCCGTCGGCGATGCCGTTGGCCCAAGCCGGCAGCAGCACGTTTTCCTCGACCGTGAGCGACGGGATCAGGCGCCGATCCTCCGGCATATAGCTGATCCCGAGCCGAGCCAGCCGGTGCGGCGGCAGGCTCGTCAGGTCCGCGCCGGCAGCGGCGAGACGCCCGGCACGGCTGGGAAGCAGGCCCATGATGGCGCGCATCAGCGTCGTCTTGCCGGCGCCGTTGCGGCCGATCAAACCGACCATCTTGCCGGCCGGCACCGTGAGGGCGACGTCGCGGAGAATGGGGATGCTGTCGATGGCGACGTTCAGCGATTGGATGTCGAGGGCGGCGCTCATGCGGCTTCTCCCAGCAGTTCGAGGTCGATATGATGGCCGATCACCAACTCCTGCACCTTGGCGTCGCCGAGAACACTTCGCGGCGGCCCGTCGGCAATGATCTCGCCGCTGTAGAACGCCATGATCCGGGTAACGTAGCGCGCGACGATCTCCATGTCATGCTCGACGAAGAGCACGGTGACGCCGTACTTGCGTACTACCTCCATCACGGTGTCCATGAGGGGATGTTTCTCATCGACGCTGACTCCGCTGGTCGGCTCGTCGAGCAGCAGCATGCGCGGTTCGCTGACCAGCGCCATGGCGATGTCGATGAGCTTGCGCGCACCTTGCGGCACCGTGCTCACGATTGCGTCCCGGTAGCGGGCGACGCCGAAGTCTTCGAGGATCTGTTCGGCGTACGCGCGCCGCTGCGGAGTGTCGAGCGGATGCAGGAAGGACGGCCGCGGCCCCTCGGCGGCGACCAGAGCTATCAGCGCGTTCTCGATCACTGTGAGCTGCGGGAACAACTGTGCAACCTGGAACGAGCGTGCCATGCCGCGGCGGGTTATTTCGCGCGGTGCGAGGCCGAGAACCGAGCGGCCATCGAACAGGATATCGCCGCCGGACGGGGGCAGATAGCCGGTGACCATGTTGATGAAAGTCGTCTTGCCGGCGCCGTTGGAGCCGATGACGCCGACGATCTCGCCGTGGTCGATGCGCACGTTGAGGTCCTTGGCCGCGACCACGGCGCCGAAGGTCCGCGTCAGGCCGCGGGTTTCGAGGATCGTGCTCATTTCGCCACCTGCAGCTTGCGACGCGCGATCAGGCTCCACAATCCCTTGGGCAGGAACAGGATGAGCCCGAGCAGGACGATGCCGAGCGCCATTTGCCAATAGTGCGGCGCCTCCTGTATGGCGAACGTGCGGATCACCGAAAAGACGATGGCGCCGATGAACGGCGCAGCGACGTGTCCGGTACCACCGAGGATGGCGATAAAGACGAACTCGCCGGAGGTGGTCCAGAACGCCATGTCCGGATCGATGTGGCCGCTGGCGATCGCGGTCAGGCCCCCGCCGAGCGCCGAGATGGCTGCGGCGAAGACGTAGTTGGCGAACAAGAGCCAGCGCGGTGACAGCCCGAGGTAATCGACGCGGATCTCGTTCTCGCGGATGGCCTCCATGACGCGCCCGAGCCCGGACTCGAGGTAGCGGTGGAAGCCGACCGCCGTCGCCGCGGCGATGGCGACGGTGAGCAGATAGACCGCCTGTTTGCGTGTTTCGCCTTCCGGTTCCCAGCCGAGGAAACTCGGCGGCGCGACGTTGAAGCCGTCGGTCGAGCCGAGCGCCGAAGATTTGACGAGCACGCCGTAGAGGATCATCGACAGCGCGAGCGTCAGCATGGCGAAGAATATCTCGCGGTAGCGCGTCAGCAGGAAACCGCAGATTAGCGCCAGCAGTACCGCCGCGAGCGTGCCCAGCGCCAGCAGCAGGAAGGCGTCGGAGATGCCGAGTGCCTGCGCGCCGAGACCGACCCCGTAGCCGCCGATGCAGAAGAACAGTGCCTGGCCGAAGGAGACCAGGCCAGCGCGCATCTGGATGACGACGCCGAGCACGACCAGCGCCTTGGCGAAGGCCAGCGTGAGCAGGAAGGAGAGCCAGGCCGGCATCACGAAGGCGCCGGCGGCGAGCAGAACTGCCGTCGCCACCAGTGCGGACTCGGTCGATTTGAAGCGGTCTTGAAAAGTCATTTAGATTCTCCTGACAAGGGTCTGGCCGAACAGTCCTTGCGGACGAAAGGCGAGGACGAGGAACATCACGCCGTAGATGACGAACAGTTCCATCTCGGGCGCCATGTGCACGGCGACCGAGCGGGCCAGTCCGACGAGGACGGCGCCCGCGGCCGCGCCGCCGATGCTGCCGAGGCCGCCGACGACGACGACGGCGAAGGCGAGTACGATTACCTCGACGCCGATACCCGGCGTCACCGAGATCGCCGGCGCCGTCAGCGCCCCGGCCAGCGCCCCGAGCACGGAGCCGATGGCGAAGGTGACGGTGAACATCGCATCGACATTGACGCCCATCGCGACGGCGATCTCGCGATCGTGGATGACGGCGCGCAACAGCCGCCCCTTGTTGGTGCGGTTGAGCACGAACCAAGCCGTCAGGCCGATCGCCACGGTGACCACGATCAGCGCCAGGTCGTAGGTGGCGAAACGCAGCACCGCGCCGACCTCGGTCTGGCCGAGCAGGCGGTAGGGCTGGTTGGCGAAGTAGGGGTCGACGCCCCAGACGAGCTTGGTGACGTCCTCGAGGATGAGCAGCAGTGCATAGGTGACGATCACCATCAGGATTTCGTCCTTGCCGTGCAGGAAGCGCAGCAAGCCGCGCTCGATGGCGACGCCGACCAGCGTTCCGGCGACGAGAGCGCTGCCGAGCAGCAGCAGGTAGCTCCAGTATGGATTGCCGGTCTGGCCGGAGAAATACCAGCCGACCAGGGAGGCGGCCGAATAGGCGCCGATGGCGTAGAAACTGCCGTGCGCCATGTTGAGCACGCGCATCACGCCGTAAATAATCGTCAGGCCGGCGGCGACCAGGAACAGCCATGACGCGTAGATCGCGCCGTCGAACAGGATGGCCAACAGGTTTGTCATGGGATTGCCCTCGCGTTGGAGACGGGGAAGTCCCCGTCTCCGTCAGTAGTCAGCGAATGATCAGTTGCACTTGGCGCCGGGGAAGCCGGCCTTGATCCAGTCGGCGGGCGCAGTGCCGTCGGGCGGCATCAGGCAGTCGCCGGCGTAGGTCTTGACCTTGGTGACGCTCGCCTTGCCGCTCTTGGCGTCGTACTGGTATTCGCCGAACGAGACGCTCTGCACCGCCTGGTGGCCCTTGGCGCGCGACATCTGGACAGTGCCGCTGGGCGCCTCGAAACTCAGCCCGGTCAGGCCCTGGACGACCTGTTCGGCGCCCGGCATGCCGGCCTTGCCACCTTTCTCGGCAGCGGCCTTGAGGCCGAGGATGGCCTGCACCATCTTGTAGGCCGGATAGGTCGGCGGCTCCTTGTATTGCGCGGTGAAGGCCGGGCGGAACCAGTCGTTGAGCGCGTTCTTCGGCGCGAAAGCACCGAACGGACCGCGGCCGCCGACGATCGTGCCGTTCGGAACCTGGTCCTTGAAGCGCTCGACGCCGGTTTCGCCGGCGGTCAGCACTGCAATACGCTTGTCGAACAGACCGCGCGCGCCGCCCTGCTGCATCAGCGCTTCCATGTCGCCGCCCCAGAAGCTCGAGTGGATGACGTCGGGATTGCTGACGGAGAGCGCCGAGATCTCGGCGCCGTATTGACCTTGGGCCAGCTTCGGCCACTGCTCGGAGACGACTTTGACATCGGGCTTGATCTGCTTCAGCGCGAGGATGAAGTCGTTCCAGGAATCCTGGCCCCATGCGTAGTTTTGCTGGATGCTGGCAACCGTCTTGAGCTGCGGGCGCGTCTCGACCACGTAGCGGGCCGCGGCGACGTTGTCGACCACCGCATCGAGGCCGGTGCGGAACAGGTATTTCGGGTTCTTGACCGTCTCGAAGACCTTCGAGGTGCCGCAGTCGAAGAAGATCGTCGGCACCTTGAGTTCCTCGGCCGCCGGCGCGATCGCCAGGCAGTCGCCAGAGGAGATGTAGCCGATCACCGCGTCGACCTTCTGGCGCTGCACCAGGTTGCGGAATTCCTCGGTCTGCTTGGTCGCGCCGCCGGCCTCGTCGATGATCACGGTCTCGATCTCGACGCCGTTGATGCCCTTCACGTTGTAGGGCGCCGGCAACTTTCCGGCGTTGAGCGTATCCACCGTCAGCTTGGCCGCGTTGGCGGCCGGCACGCCGAAGGGGCCGGCGGCGGCGCCGGACAGGAAGGTGACGATACCGATCCGGTACTTGCCGTTGTCGGCCGCGCCAACCGCACCGGCGGCAAGGGCCAGCGACAGGGCAACGGCGATGGGACGGATAGGGTGACTTGGCTTGCGCGGTAAGTGTTGCATGGACTCCTCCTAAAGGGTGGAACGGGGTGGTCGGCGAACGCCGGGAATGCTGTCCGTCGCGCCTGCCTTGGCGCGTCGCGAGCGGACGAGATCGAGCGGGGGTTGCAGTTCTTCGGCGCGGTACACCGTCCAGCGGCCGAGCATCAGCCGGGCCGGGGCGAAGGCGGTGTCGGCGACGACCTCGCCGATCGCCTGCGCCTGCACGATCTGGTGCGTCTCCGGGTCGATGTGCGAGACGGTGCCGTCGGGATCCTCGGGCAGCGACAAGTGCATTCCTTCGAGGACGCGGATCAGTTTCTCGTTGTCGGCATGATGCCCAGCGGTCGCCAGCGCGCGGCCGATGGCGATGATGCCGGCGTAGGCGCCCTCGGCCGCATAGGTCGGGAAGCGTCCCTCAAGGCGGTGAAAATCGTTCACGAACTTGCGGTTGCGCGCCGTCGCCGGCCAGTTGTTGTGGTGCCGGGCCGAGAGGATCAGTCCGGCCGGCGGCTGCTCGCCGAGCGAGGCGAGCACGTCGTAATTTCCGCCGGTGTCGAAGTTGGCCAGCCGGGATTTCTCCAACAGACCAGCCGCCAGCGCCTGTTTGAGAAAGGCGATGAAGTCGCCGCCCCACAGGGCGGTGACGATGATGTCGGGTTTGGCCGCCTTCAGCCGCGCGATGTAGGCGGTGTAGTCGGGCTCGTAGAGGCGCGGCCAGAGATGCGCCGTGACTTCATGGGTAACGTTTAGCACGGCCAGCGCCTGTTCGAGATCGCGCCAGGCGACATGGCCGTAGTCGTAGTCGGGGCCGATGAAGGCGAGACGCCGCCAGCCGTCCTTCTTCTGTGCGGCAGCGAGGAAGCGCGCGCCGGCGGCCATCGAGGTCCAGGTGTCGTTGGAGACGCGGAAGTAGTGGCGGTGGAAATCCTCGATGGTCAGGCGCGACGAGGCGTGATCGGTGCCGACCATGATGACCTGGCGCGTGCGCGAGACTCGGCTGACGGCCTGGGCGACGCCGGAGCTGACGACGCCGCAGAGAAAGCGTACTTTGTCGCGTTCGATGAACTGCTCGGCGATGCGGGTCGCCACCGAGGCTTTCGAACGGTCGTCCTCGACCAGGATGCGCAGGCGCGGCACTTGGCCGACCTTCACCTCGGCGGCTAGGTCGGCCAGCGCCAGCTTCATGCCAGCGATGCTGTCGCGGCCGTAGATCGCGGCCCGCCCTGCAAGGGGAAACATGCAGCCTATGGTGGCGTCGGCGCTCGCCGCCGAGACGCCGAACTCGATCCGTGCCTGCGCAGCGAGTGGCCATGTCAGTCCGAACAGCGCGGCCATGGCCCAAAGGTGTTGGCGCGCTCGCAGCCATGGCGAGCGGTCAGCTTGCGCGGTCTTCGTCTGGCGTAACCATGTACGGATTGACGGGAACATTTCTTTCTCCTCTGGCTGGTGAATGACAGCGCTTATTGTCTTCCCGATTTGCGCTGCCGATTCTCCGGCTAGACCAACTACTGCAAGCGCTGTGCCATGCCCCGGCGGTCGCCTGCATAGCGTCGGAAAGCAGGCGGGGCAAGGGATTGGCGCTGTGAAGCGGCGCTGCGGAAATCGAAGCGGCGCCCGCGCATCGGAGCGGGAAGCGCTCGCGTGCGAGCGACATCGGCGATCGATGGGCGGAAAGCGCTCAGCCGGGCTCACACCGTTTTCGACGACACACGAGCGGAGAATGGCACTCGGAGGCCGCGCCTTTGATGGCGCACAAGCGCGCAGCTATCGTCCAGAGAAAGCCCGAGCCAGCGCAACGGCCGACTGCTCGATTGCCTTCCGACCGGCATCCACCACTCCACCCATGGAGAAGAATGGATGCACCATGCCGGCGTAGCTCATCAGTTCAACGGCATTGCCTTCCCGGCGCAGCCGTTCGGCATAGGCGATGCCGTCGTCGCGCAGCGGGTCGCATTCCGCAACAATGACCAGCGCCGGTGGCAGACCCCGCAGGTCCGGCGCGATCAGCGGCGCCCAGCGCCAGTCCTGTCTATCCTCATCGCTTCTCAGGTAATGGTTGTGGAACCACAGGATGGTCCTGCGGGTCAGCAGATGTCCCTCCGCGAATTCGCGGTGCGAAGCCGAGTCTTCCCACGCTGCGGTGCGAGGATAGACTAGTAGTTGAAATCGGAGGCGGGGGAAGGCCGCGTCCCTGGCCAGAATGGCGCACACCGCCGCCAGATTGCCGCCTGAGCTGTCGCCACCGATGGCGATGCGCCCCGGATCGCCGCCCAGGCTATCGGCGTGGTGACCGACCCATCTCAAGGCAACCAGGCTGTCTTCGACCCCAGCGGGAAACTTGTGTTCAGGTGCGAGGCGGTAGGCCACCGAAACGACGATGCAATCGGCTTGCAGCGCCAGTTGCCGCGACAGGGCGTCGTAGCTGTCGAGGCAGCCCACTACGTGGCCGCCGCCATGGAGCCAGACAAGAATCGGCAGTGACTCGCCGGTCATCCGCGGCGTGTAAATGCGCAGCGGGATGGCGCCACCGGGGCCCGGAATCTCGCGGTCGTCGCTGCTGAATACCGTCTCAGGCTTGATGTCGAGGAGCCCCGCCTTGCGGTTGTGCCAGTCTCGCGCCTCTTCCGGCGTCATTTGCCAGTATTCTGGGTTGCCCGCCTGGCGCACCCAATCCAGCACTTGGCGCACTTGCGGGTCAAGCGGCATGCGGCGGCGCGCCTCGGGATTGCATGGCGACGAAAGCATGCGCCTCCTCGGCGGTCTCGAAGATGTGCGGTGCGACACGGCGCCGGGCCAGCGCTTCGCCTAGCTTCAGGCGCATGAAGGCGCTGGTCGTATAGCGGGTCGCCGTCGTGTAATAGTTCGCTTCCATGTAGCGCACCATCGCCGCATAGGTGTCGGCCACCGTTGCGTCGAGGAGGAAGCCGTCGTAGTTCACGACCAGCGCCAGCTTGTTTCCAAAACTTTGGCAGCGCTCCTCGACGACCCGCCGCACCCGGTCCACATCGTCGCGCGTGCGCACGTGCAGGCCCTCGAGATTGAGGAACAGGATCTTGCGCTCGGCATCGACGCTGATGCGCTCGGCCATGCCGATGCCCAGCAGGTCTTCCTCGAGCAGCATCGGCTCGTCGCGGAAGATGCGGGCATCCATGGGTATTGGATTGCGCACGATCGGCTCGAAATCCATGTGGGCGAGGATGTCTTTGTCGACATCGATGCCCGGAGCGACCTCCACCAGTTCCATGCCTTCGGCGCCGCGGCGAAAGACGCAGCGTTCGGTGACGTAGTAAACGCTGCGACCGCATTGCGCGGCGTAACTGCCGTTGAAGGTGATCTGGTCGACGCGGCGGACGAATTTCCGCGCACTCCCCTCCTTGACGATGACCAGCTTGCCGTCGGTCACGGCCACCTGCAATCCGCCGGCGACGAATGTTCCGGCAAATACAAGCCGGCGGGCATTCTGGCTGATGTTGATGAAGCCGCCCGCTCCCGCCAACCGGTTGCCGAAGCGACTGACATTGACGTTGCCTTGCGCGTCCACCTGGGCCAGACCAAGACATGCCATGTCCAGGCCACCTCCGTCGTAGAAGTCGAACTGCTGTGCCTGCTGGATCACTGCGTCGGTATTCACGGCAGCACCGAAATCCAGTCCCGTCTGCGGGATGCCGCCGATGACTCCCGGTTCGGCCGTCAAGGTGACATAGCCCAGTACCCTCTCTTCATGGGCCACGGCAGCGACGCCCTCGGGCATGCCGATGCCGAGATTCACCACGCCGCCCATCGGCAGGTCGAAGGCGCAGCGACGCGCAATGACCTTGCGCTCGCTCAACGCCATGGTTCCGAGTGAATCCAGCGGCAACCTGAGTTCGCCGGAATACGCCGGATTGTACGAAGTACCGAAGGTCTGCCGATGGTTTTCCGGACGGGCCACCACCACGCAGTCCACCAGCACGCCGGGAATCTGCACTTGGCGCGGATTCAGGCTGCCGGTTGCCGATACGCGCTCGACCTGGGCGATGACGAAGCCATTGGAATTCTTCGCCGCCATGGCCAGAGCCAGGTTGTCGAGGGTCAGCGCTTCGCGTTCCATGGTGATGTTGCCGCTCAGGTCCGCAGTCGTCCCCCGGATCAACGCCACCGTGATCGGAAATGCCTTGTAGAAGAGCCACTCCTCGCCCTCGATCTGCATCAGCGTCACCAGATCGTCCCGGGTGCGGGCGTTGATCTTGCCGCCGTCCTGCCGCGGATCGACGAAGGTGTGCAGACCGACCTTGGTGAGGCAACCGGCGCGATGGCCGGCAATGTCGCGAAACAGTTGCGACAGCGTGCCGAGCGGAAGGTTGTAGGCTTCGATCTGACCGCTCACGGCGAGTTCGGCCAGTTTCGGCACCAAACCCCAGTGCCCGCCGACCGCACGCTTCAGCAATCCCTCGCGGGCAAGGCGATTCAGCCCACGTTCCTTGCCATCGCCAGGCGCCGCGGCGAATACCAGGGTCAGCCCGCGCGGATTTCCGGATTCGCGGAATCGCGTCTCCAAAGCCTCGATCAGTTCCTCCGGCGTACCGCTGCCGACAAAACCCGAGCACGCAACCGTGTCGCCATCGCGAATGATGGCGACGGCTTCGGCGGCGGACACGATCTTGTTCTTCACGGCAGTCTTGCCGAGGGTCGCGGTCCTGAGCAACGCGCACCGTCGGCAAGCAGGAACTCGGCGATCGGCGCGATCTGCGCCTCGCTCATCAAGGCCGGCGCATGCCCACAGCCGGGGATTTCGATGGTGCTGACGCGGCAGCGGATCGCCGGGGCATGACGGCGCGCCATTTCCTCCACCGTGTTCCGCTGAAGAAGATCGGAATGCTCGCCGCGCAGGATGAGCACCGGACAGCCGACCCGATCCCAAACCTGCCACAGGGAGATATCCAGCATCAGAGGCCACGAGAAACGCCGAGCGATGGCCGGGTCGTGATGCAGGCGCAGGCTGCCGTCGTCGGTTGCCACGGCGCTGTGCCGCGCCAGGTGCCGCCACTGCTCGCCGGTCAGGCTTCCGAAAGGTGCGTGAATCCGACGCAGATGGTCTTCGACCTCCTCGATATGCTCGAAGCGCGGAGAAATGCCGACGTAACTGCCGATGCGGTGCAGCGCCATTGCCGGCACGCGCGCTCCAAAATCGTTGAGGACGAGCCGCCGGATCGGCGAGCCGGCCTCGGCGGCGAGCTGCATGCCGATGAAGCCGCCCAGCGAAGTCCCGATCCAGTCCACCTCGCTCGCACCGATCCTGGCGATCAGCGCACCCATCACGCTGGCATACAGCGGCAGGTCGTAATGCTCGGGAGTGCGTATCCACTCGCTGCGCCCGCGCCCCGGCAGATCCGGCGCGAGAACGCGGCAGCCGCGCGCGGCAAGCGCCTGCGCCAGGTTGTCGAAATCCCGCCCGTTGCGCGTCAGTCCGTGGGCGCAGATCACCGCCCGCGCGGCCTGCGGCGAGCCCCATTCCGTATAGGCCACGCGCGAAAATCCGTGCGGTCCGCGGACGATGAATTCGCCGAGTTGCGGCGTCATGACGGGCGGTCCGGCTGTCGCCTTATTAATGTGGAACACCCGTTGCGAAGTCCCTGAAAATGATCGAGCGAAGCGAGCTGAATAGTCGTCCCCGCCCCGGGGCGGGGATCGAGGGGTGGGGGGCGATCAATTCGCTTTTCGCGTGTTTCATCATCAGGGGTGCAGTCGCAACTGAATGAGCGTTAGCACCGCTCACGTAGCCAATCGACGATGCCCTTGCCGACTATGCCCTGGGACTTGCCGCTGACGAACACGCCGACGTGGCCGCCCGGCAACGCAATCTCCGAGTAATCCTTGGTTCCGACGAGCGGAGCAAGTGCCTTCGAGCAACTCGGCGGGATGATGTGGTCGTCGAGGGCATAGACGTTCAGGACGGGCATCGTGAGCCTGGAGAGATCAACCGGACGTCCGTCCAGGGTGAACTCACCCTTTACCAGGCGATTCTGCTGATACAGCTCGATCAGCCACTGCTTGGCCGCCTCGCCCGGATGGTGGGGCCGGTCGGCGAGCCACTTCTCCATGCGCAGGAAGTTCATCAACTTGTCTTCGCTGTCAAAGACATCGAGCATGTCCACGTTGTACTTGGTCAGGCTCTTCACCGGCGTGAGCATGGAGAACACCATGCCCATGAACTGCCCTGGCACGTAACCGAAGGCATCGACGATGCGGTCGATGTCCTCGGCGTCGAGACTGCGCGTCCACACGTTGAGGAAACCGCGCTCGATGCGTTCCTCCTCGACGTCCGCATGGAAGTCCACCGGGGTAATGGTGACAATGAGATTCTTCACCTTCTCCGGATGCAGCGCCGCATGGCAGAGCGTGAACACCCCACCCTCGCAGATGCCGAGGACGTTGATCGCGTCGATGCCGTGGCGCGCGCGGATGAAGTCGACGCAGCCGTCGAGGTAGCCGTCGATGTAGTCCTCCAGCGACTGCCAGCGATCGGCCCGGCCCGGATTGCCCCAGTCGACCGCGTAAACGTCCACTCCCTGATTGAGCAGGTTGCGGATCAGCGAGCGGTCTTCCTGCAGGTCGGCCATGGTATAGCGGCCGATGAGACCGTAGACGACGAGAACCGGCAGCCGCAGCGACGGCTCCCGTGTCGGCAGGTAGCGATAGAGCGTGGTCTTGTCCTGGCGCAGCACGGCTTCCTTCGGCGTCGTGGCAATTTGCACATCGTCGTCCTTGATCTGCGCCAGCATTTTCGCGCCGTCGGCAATCCGGCGATTGCTCTCGGCCATTTCCTTCAGGTACTGCTCCGCGGAAAACTTCAGCATCCCACCACCCCCCTGCCTTGTCCCGTGACCGGCGTCGCGGAATCCCGACGCTTGAGCGCTCTCAGTTCCCGCCGCAATTCGTGCACCGTACGCGACAAATCGTCGAGCTCGCCGCGGCCGGGAATCTGGTGAATTTCGCAGAACTCCTCGGCGAGCTCGCGCAAACTGAGCCGGTAATCCATCGCGCTGCGCAGGAGCCGCTTCTGGGTCTGCAGGAACTCATCCGTGCGTTGCGTTTCGAGCAGGCACTGGTTGGCGATGGCCAACCAGTGATCGAGTCCTTTGCGCCAACTGTCGATGAGCGGCCCCCCATCGGCCTCGGCCTTGGCGAGCTCGACGAGAAAGCGGCGATGCGCTTCCTGCCACGCCTTGTCCAGCAGACCCCGATGCGCTGCGCTCGCGTTGCGCATTTCGAGCCAGGCGCCGTAACTGCGCATGGACTTGCGGTCCGCGTCCCAGAGCGTGGCAAAAGAAGGGCTTTCGTTGGCTCGACCGACAAGCCCTTCAAGGCCGCCGCCGGTCGGAGCCACCAGCGGATCGGTGGGGTCTTCGATGGCATCGGACTGAGCGGGCAGAATCCTGGCCAAGGTGAGCCATAACATGTAGGAGCGCCACAACTCCGCCGCCTGGCTTGCGTTGCCCGGCTGATCGGAAACTGAGGGAAAGGAGCGGAATGCAGTCCTTTGGCGTTCCAGCCACTCTGCCAACAGGCTGTTCGCCTTCTCATAATTGAAACTCATCGCGTCGTCACCCCCATAACCGCCCCGTTCAGGTCAATGTTCGATTCGCCAACGAGAAGCCCTATCGCAAGCGGTGTGCCACCTCTTGGCGGCGTTTGGCAGGGTGGGCTGAAAGCGAGGCGGGGCGCCGCTTTCGCACCGGAGAACTGTCCGCCGGCTGACGACCTGCGGGAGCGTGCGTGCGCGCCGCCGAGCGGAAAGCGCGCCGCGGCGAGCGGCGCCGACGCCGATTGAGCGGAAAGCGCTCAGTCGATGCCGAGGCGCTTCAGCCTGCGCTTGAAGGCGTGGCGCGAAATGCCCAGGCGATCGGCGGCGCGCCCCTTGTGGCCGGCGCAGTCGCGCAAGGCCCCGAGTATCATTTCACGCTCGGCGTCAGCAAGGGTGGCGTTGATCGATCCGACGTCCGGCGGGTGAGGCGTGCTCGCCGGCAAGCTTGGCGGCTGCATTGCCGGCGCAATCGCTGCGGGTGGCGGGGCGATTTCCGCAGGCAGGTCGGCGATGCCGATATCGCGCCCGGGCAGAAGGATGGTCAGGCGTTCGATCAGGTTCTTCAGCTCGCGCACGTTGCCCGGCCACCGGTAGGCGGCGAGCAAGGCGCCCGCCGAGTCGGCGATGCGAATCGGACGTACGCCTTCCTCGTGGGCATAGTGATGGGCGAAATGCGCGGCCAGTTGCACGACATCCTCACCCCGTGTGCGCAAGGCCGGAACCTTCAGGCACATGACATTGAGGCGGTAGTAGAGATCCTCGCGGAAACGTCCGGCGGCCACCTCCGCCGCCAGGTCGCGGTTCGTCGCGGCTACCACGCGGACATCGGCATGCAGCGAGCGCGTCGAGCCGACGGGCCGATACTGGCCGTCTTCCAGAAAGTGCAGCAGCTTGGCCTGAAGACCGAGAGGCATTTCCCCGATCTCGTCGAGGAAAAGCGTGCCCTTGTCGGCCAGACTGACCAGTCCGACGCGGCGCTGATGAGCGCCGGTGTAAGCGCCCTTTTCCGCACCGAAGAGTTCCGCTTCAATTAATTGTTCCGGCAGCGACGCGCAGTTGATCTCGATAAAGGTCCCCGCGGCACGGGCGCTGCCCGCATGAATGGCCTTGGCCACGAGCGCCTTGCCGGTGCCGGATTCGCCGAGCACCAGGATTCGCGTGGTACTGCTGGCCGAAATCCGCTCGACGGTTGCGGCCAGTTCGCGCATCGGCGCGCTCGCGCCGACCAGCCCGGTGTTGCGCAATGCGGCACGGCGATGGAAATCGATTTCGATGGCCATCTGGCCGCGTTCGAGAACAGTGCGTATGGTATGCAGCAGGTCGTCGAGATCGAAGGGCTTGGTCAGGTAGTCGGCCGCTCCCATTTTCACCGCCTTGACCGCCGCCCGCGTGTCGCCGAGGGCCGAGATCATGATCACCTGCGGGCCGCCGTTGCTTGGCTGCATCGCTTCGAGGACTTCTAGCCCTGTCTTGTCGGGCAGGCGCAGATCGAGCAGCACGAGATCGGGCCGCAGGTCCGCCATGGCTTTCAGTCCGGCCAGCGCGGTGGCGGCACCGTGCACCGTGTAGCCTTCTTCTTCGAGCGCGAAGGTGAGCGAACTGACGAGGCTGCTCTCGTCGTCGATGATCAGGATGGTTGGCATGGCGGGGCTTGGTTGGGCTTGGCCGGGTTTGGCGATGGAAGCAGCACGCGAACCACGGTACCGTGTCCGGGCGCGCTGTCAATGCTTATCTGGCCACCGTTCAGTTCACACAGCTGGCGCGAAATGCTGAGGCCGAGGCCGACGCCCTTGGTCTTGGTGGTGAAGAAGGGGTCGCTGACCCGGCCTAGGAGTTCCGCCGGAATGCCGCAACCCGTATCCCTGACCTCGATCGCGACCTGTTCGTCTTCGGCCGTCGCCCGCAATATCACGGCTCCCTCGGCCGGGGTCGCCTGGACGGCATTCAGGGCGAGGTTGAGGACGATCTGCTGCAGATGGTCCGGGTCGGCCCACAGTTCCAGATCGGGATTGCCCTGGCAGCTGAAATGCACGCCGCGTGCATGGGCTTCCGGCTCGATGATGGCGGAGACGCGCCGGGCCATGTCGCGAACCGGGACCACACCCGGCGCCGGGGGCCGAGGCCGGCCGAAGTCGACCAGATCGCTGACTACCCGCCCCAGGCGATCGATTTCTCCTTCCATCTCCTCCAGCAATTGCGCGCGTTTGGGGTCGTTTTCGCGCCGCGCCAGGGCTTGGACGCTGGTCTTGATGGCTGCCAGCGGGTTGCGGATTTCGTGCGCTATCCCGCTGGCGAATTCGCCGAGCACCGCAAGTTTTTCCAGGCGCACGGCGCGTTCCAGATACTCCTTCAGCCTGGCCGACATGGCATTGAAGGCGTGCGAGACGGACGCAATTTCGTCGCTGCCGTGTTCGGCAATACGGTGATCGAGTTGCCCGGAAGAAATCGCCTTGGCCCCGCTCAGGAGCAGGCCGATGCGCTTGCGCAACTGTTGCGACAGGCGGTAGAAAAGCAACACGATCAGCGCGGCGCTTACCAGCGCCGCAATCAGTAGCACGCGCCGTTCGAGCGCGAAGGATTTGAGTACGGACATCGACTCGACTTCGAGCAGCGGACGCCAGCCGGTCAGGATTTCAGGGCCGGCGATGATCTCGCCGTGAGCGACAGCCGCCTCGCCGACAGTATTGAAATCGCCGGCCGGCGTGCGCAGCAAGGGTTGCAGGGCGCCGGCGGCGGCGTTGGCGCCGAGTTGTTCGGTGAGCGAGGCGAGGCGAACGTGCAAGGCGATATAGCCGGTGATCTGGTCGGCTTGCCGCCCGTGCAGCGGATGGCGTAGCAGCAGCCAGCCCGAGTCGCCATCCGCGGCAGGCATGGGGCCGATGATCTCGGTGTCGCCGAGCGTCGTTTTCGGCAGCCGGGAGGTTTCAAAAGGTCGGTCGGCCCAGTAGGGCGGACCCGACGCCGCCTGGCCCGGAACCGCAAGCTGCAGGTGGCCGTCGGCAGAAAAGAAAAGAATGCCGTAGAGGTCGGGAAGGTCCGACTCGATCTGCAACAAGGCGGCCAGCTCGTCGCTCGTCTCGCCCTTGCGGGCACCGGCAAACCCAGAGATTCCGGGATAGTTGGCCAGCGTTTCGATCTGGTAGCGCCGCGCCTCGACGTAGGCGCCAAGCCGGTTCGCGGTTGCCGTCAGATGCGTCGAAATCTTCTCGCCAAGTAGCTGTTCGAGCGCATTGCCCGTAAAGCGATCATAGAGAAGTCCGATCGACAGCACGGGCAGCGTGGACGCGAGCACGGACAGGATCACGTAGCGTAGAACGATGCTCTTTTCTATGACCATGACTCGTCGAGAAATGCCGGAAAGGCAGACTTGCACTTTAAAGCAAAATTCCTGCCTGTCCGGATCAGAATCCACTGTGACGATTTTTGCAAAGCTCAATGACCGCATAGAGGGGCCGATGCTGTCATTGCCTTTCCAAATGTCATCAGGCGCCTTTGGGCACCGAAGACTCAGTCGGCCGCGAAACCCAAATGGCCGTTGACAGTCTGAGGCGGCCCAATAGCTACACTGCGTCGACGGGCAGGTTTGGGCACCGAGCACTCGGTGACGACCGGCCGTTTCCAGGAAGCGAAATTCCACTGGCAGCTTTCCGGCAATCAATCTTGGAAGGCGATAGTCGCGTCGGTGCCCAAAGCACTCATAGCGGGATTGGGAAAGCGGCCATTCGGGAGAACATTCAAGGTCAGTTCAGTTTGGAACTGGTCTCATGGCCCGCTACAAGCACATCGACACCAGCCCGCGCTTCATTGCCGTCGATCTGCAACGGCAGGAAATACCTGGCACTTTTGAATATGCCCTGAACTACCTGGTCGTTCACGAACTCGACCTCACCCGCTTCGATGCCCGCTACAAGAACGACCTTACCGGCGCATCCGCCCACCCGCCGGCCATGCAGCTCAAGGTTGTGCTCTTTGCCCACAGCCGGAGCATCGACCGCAACCGCGACATCGAATGATGTCTGCACAGAGCAGGGCCACTGCGCGCAGCTGCGCTTGCATACGGGGTAGCGTTATAGGAGTACGATACGCAGCCGCCATAATCGTGTCGAATGTAAAATATAGCCACAGTGAAAACACGGAGAAAATTCTGAGTCCGGACTTTCGCTTCGACAATCCGGTTGTGCTTCCGCGACTGGCCGCTTCCATCACGGGCGCGCTAGGATTGGCTGTCCTCGCGGGAGGGGTGTTCGAGGTTCCCGTGCTTAGAAGCGTGCTGCCTGGCGCGGTGCAGATGAAGGCCAATTCCGCAGTGGGACTGGTGATGTCCGCATGCGCCCTGTTCATTCTCTGCGGTCGGCCGTCGCTACCGATGCAGCGCTTGGCGCAGGCATTGACGCTGGCGGTCGCCGCACTGGGCATCGCCACCGCGAGCCAGTACGTGTTCGGCTGGCAATTGGGCATCGATGAACTGCTGTTTCGCGACACCGCCAATGCATACAACGCGTTTCGTGGCCGCATGTCCCCGTACACCAGCATCGGCTTTGTCCTGATCGGGACAGGATTGGCTGCCTGGCCGCGACCAGCTCTGCGCCCGCTGATAGCGCCAGCCGCCGTAGCGGTCATGACCATCGGCGCGGTGACGCTTCTGGGCTACCTGTGGAACGCCAGCGAACTCGTTACCGATCGTTGGTTGCCACCTGTCGCTATACATACCGCTTTTGCCTTCCTTCTGCTTGGCGCCGGCATGAAGCGCGCGAACCGGATGCGGGAATGGCTGCACGCGGCGCAGCGACCGATGATTCGCGGTCCCATCGAGACGCGGATTCTCGCGGGTTTCATCAGCGCACTTGTGCTGCTGTTTATCGCAAGCGGCTATTCCTACCGGACGAGTGTCGAGTTCGAGGAATCCGCGCGCCAGGTTGCCCACACCCATGAGGTACGTGCGGAACTCAATCGCCTTGACGCGCGGATCCTTGCCGCCGAATCCATGCAACTCAACTACCTGCTGACCGGCGCACTCATTGACAAGGGAAAGTACGTGCATCAAGTGGCACAGGTGGACAGATACTTACAGAGTCTGTCTCGGCTGGTCGTCGACAATCCGGAGCAGATGCAAAATCTCGCGACGTTGCGGCCATTCGTTGTCGAGCGGATGAGTTCGCTCGCCCGACAAGTCTCCGTCTTCGAGAGTCGAGGCAGGCGAGCCGTGCTTGCGCTCAGGGCTGTTGACGATGGAGTCGTAGCCATGGAGGCCATTGACGTTCTAGTCGATCAAATGGACGAGGTGGAAACGAAACTCCTGTCCAAACGAGTGACAGATCGTACCCGCGCGCGCGAACTTGCGCTGGTTGCGCTGCTGCTCATGCTCGCGGTGGCAACGGCGCTGCTGACGGCCCTTTTTCGTGGAATTCGCAGGGAGTTTGCGGCACGCGCGCAAGCCGAGGATCAATTCAACCAATTCTTCTCGCTTTCGCTCGACATGCTGTGTATCGCCAATGCGGACGGCTACTTCAAGCGTATCAGCCCGGCCTTCTCCCAAACGCTGGGCTGGAGCACAGAGGAAATTCTGGCGAAGCCATTCCTCGACTTCATACATCCAGACGACCAGGCCGTCACGCTCCGCGAGGTAGAGAGGCAGGTCCGTGCCGGCGAAAGTGTCTTGCAATTCGAGAACCGCTACTTGCACAAAGACGGCTCATGGCGCCTGTTGTCCTGGAAATCCGTACCCCACGAAAGCGGACTCATGTTCGCCACGGCACGCGACGTCACCAAACGCAAAGCCGTCGAGGATCAGGTGCGCGACGGCGCCGCCCGTCTGCAGGCCATTCTCGACACCGTGGTCGATGGGGTCATCACTATCGACGGGCGCGGCACAGTCCAGACACTCAACCCAGCCGCAGAACACGTGTTTGGTTACGCCGTCGCCGAGGTGCTGGGGCGGAACGTCAAGATGCTGATGCCCGAGCCTTATCATAGCCAGCACGACGAATATCTTGAACATTTTCGTGTCACCGGCGAGGCGCGCATTATTGGTATCGGGCGCGAGGTCATCGGAAAACGCAAGGATGGCAGCACGTTCCCACTCGAACTGGCAGTGAGCGAAATGATGCTCGGCGGCGAGCGTCACTACACCGGCATCGTGCGCGACATCACCGAACGCAAGGCGGTCGAGCAGGCGGTGGTCGCCGCCAAGAACGAGGCTGAACAGGCAAACGCGGCCAAGGACTCATTCCTTGCCACCATGAGCCACGAACTGCGTACACCGCTCAACGGCCTGTTGGGCATGCTGGAACTGCTCGGCCTCTCCAGGCTCGATCGCGAGCAGCTCAGGACGCTAGAGATAGCACGGGATTCCGGACGCGGGCTGGTTCGCATCATTGACGACGTTCTCGACCACGCCAAGATCGAGGCGGGGAAACTCCAAATTCGGTTGGAGCCCGTGTCCATCGAGGATCTCCTGCAGGCGGCGCTGAATACCTACCATGCGGTGGCGAGCGCCAAGGGCCTCTCACTGAAACAGGCCATAGACCCGCGCATCAGTCCGACGCTGTTGGCCGATCCACTGCGCGTCTCGCAGATCCTCAATAATCTCGTAAGCAATGCCCTGAAATTCACCACCGAGGGCTACGTGGAAGTACGCGCGGAATGGCTCGGATGCGCCAACGGAACGGAAACCGTGCGCCTCGCGGTGAAGGATACCGGCATCGGTATCGATCCGGATATGCAAGGGCGACTGTTTCGACCGTTCGAGCAGGCGGGCACCATCACAGCACGCCTGTATGGCGGCACTGGCCTCGGATTGTCGATCTGCCGCCGCCTGGCGCAGATGATGGGAGGGGTCATCCAGGTCGAAAGCGAGCCGGGCAAAGGAACGACGATGAGCGTGACGCTCACCCTGCCTGTCTCCGACGCGGTGCCGGCGAAGGCAGGGCACGGGATAGCGTCGATGGCGGCTCCGATACGTACCCCCGCCTCACCCGGCGCCGGTCCGCTGGTGCTTGCTGTTGACGACCACCCGACCAACCGCGAGCTGCTTGCGCGCCAAATCGTGGCACTGGGGCTGCGCGTGCAGACCGCCGTGGACGGACGGGAGGGGCTGGCCTGGTGGCAAGCGGGCGGAATCGCCCTGGTCGTCACTGACTGCAACATGCCCGAGATGGACGGCTATGCATTCTCGCGGGCTATCCGCGAGATCGAGGCGAAAGAGGGCCGGCCGCGAACTCCCATCATTGCCTGGACCGCCAATGTGCTTCCCGGTGCGACGGCCCAGTGCCACGCCGCGGGCATGGACGATGTTCTGAGGAAGCCATCTGAACTGGCGGTACTGAAGCAAATGCTGGTGAAATGGTTGCCGCACGCTGCGATGGCGACGGACCGATCTGGCGAAGTAGCAACGGCAGAATCGAGCACCGCGCAGAACGCGCCGATTGGCCTTGCGGAACTGGACAAGATTGCCGCGACTGCGTCCGAGCGGGCGGAGATCCTGCTGGATTTCATGAGCCAAACCCGATCCGATTTCGCCGCATTGCGCGCGGCGCTGTCCCAAGGAGATTTACCCGCTTGCACACGCATTGCCCATCGCATGAAGGGATCGAGCCGAATGGTGGGCGCGCTGTATCTGGCAGCGGCGAACGAGGCCATGGAGCACGCCGCACGACAGGGTAGCCTGGACGATGCCGCTGCCGCGCAGGCGGCGATGCTGATGGCAATGGAACGTCTTGAAGCATATCTGATCGAATCGACGAGAACAAAGGAGAAACGGGAATGACCGCAGCCAAGGGTTTGATCGCGCTTGTCGTCGAAGACGATGATTTCCAACGCCGAACGGTGGCACGCATGCTTCGATCTTTGGGCGCCCCGGAGGTAAGAGAGGCCAGGGACGGCAAGCAGGCGCTAGCGTCGATGCAGGGCGCGGCGCCGGCGGACTTGGTGGTGTGCGATCTGGACATGCCGGAAATGGACGGCATGGAATTCATCCGGCATCTGGGGCAGGCGAACAGTGCGGCCTCGATCATCATCTGCAGCGCGCAGGACAGCGCACTGCTGAACTCGGTGGACAAGATGGCCCGGGCGTACGGCGTCCGACTCCTCGGGGTAATCGAGAAGCCCGTGACGCTGCAGGGACTCGAAGACCTGATCAAAATGCATGAAGCCTCCAAGCCAAGGCCATTGAATGCTTCCGCCGGTGCCCCCGGCTTCAGTCTTGAGGAGATTCTTCACGGGGTGCGGGAGAAACAGTTCGAGCCGCACTTCCAGCCCAAGGTCGCGCTGGCAACGCGGAAAGTTCTGGGCGCGGAGGCGCTGGCCCGGTGGCGGCACCCGCAGCACGGCCTGGTCGCCCCCTACGCATTCATTGCGCAACTGGAGCAAAGCGGAAAGATCGACGAGCTGACGCTGTTGATGCTGGAAAAATCGGCACTTGCATGTCGCGCGTGGCGCGAACGCGGGATGGACCTCGTGGTGTCCGTGAACCTGTCGCTTGTCTCGCTGGCCGACACGATGGTGGCTGATCGGATTACCGACACGGTGCGTTCGGCAGGGTTCGACCCGCGTTACATGATTCTCGAAATCACCGAAACGGCCGCCATGACCGAGGTTGCGCCCGCCCTGGAAAATCTTGCCCGCTTGCGGATGCGGGGCTTCGGCCTTTCGGTGGATGACTATGGAACCGGTTTCTCCAGTTTGCGGCAATTGACGCGCGTTCCGTTTTCCGAGCTCAAGATCGACCAGAGCTTTGTGACAGGTTGCGCGGCGAATCCATCGTCGCGCGCCATTGTTGAGTCCAGCATTGAAATGGCGCGGCGCCTGGAACTGAAGAGCGTCGCGGAGGGCGTGGAAACGCAGGCAGAGTGGGATGTGCTGCAGGCGACTGGCTGTGATATGGCCCAGGGATACTTCATCGCCAAGCCCATGCAGGAGGACGCGTTTGTTTCTTTCTGCGATGCCCAATCACGGAGCCGCCAATCTCTAGATTGAACTGGTCTGATAAAACGAGTTAGGTAGATCGGTGTTAAGAGTACTCGCACAGATACTGAATGACTGCTTTGCGCCAGTTCTTCCAACGGCCGGTTATGGCCTATTCTGTTGAAAAACCCCTAGACATGCCATAGGCATTAATGATATGATCATGGCATTGTTTGAGGGAGTATCAAGCCATGATGGGTCGGCAAGCAACGGGTTGCGAGCAACTGTTCTACACCTTCAGTATGGAAGACCATGTTCCGCAGGACCACCTGCTTCGGGGCGTTCATCATTTCCTCGACCTGAGTTCCTTCCGCGAGCATCTGGAACCTTTCTACAGTCCCGTTGGCCGTCCGTCGATTGACCCCGAGTTGATGATTCGCATGCTGATCGTCGGTTACTGCTTTGGGATCCGCTCCGAGCGGCGGCTGTGTGAAGAGGTTCATCTCAACCTGGCCTATCGTTGGTTCTGCCGATTGGGCCTGGAAGATTCAGTGCCGAATCATTCGACCTTCTCCAAGAATCGACATGGCCGGTTTCGCGACAGCGAAGCCTTCCGCCATTTGTTTGAGGGTGTCCTTCAGCGCTGCATGGCCGAAGGACTGGTGCGCGGCGAAGGCTTCGCGACCGACGCCAGCATCGTCAAGGCCGATGCGCAGCGGCAGAGTGGTGTGCCTGGGGATCAACCGATTGATTGGGGAAACCCGGAGGAGGCAACCCGACCGGTGCGCGAGTACCTGGCCGCACTGGAGGAGACGAATGATCCGGGTACGCCGCGCAAGTCCATCTCGCTGACCGATCCGGCGGCATCCTGGACCGCTGCCCCCGGTGGTCCAGCCTTCTTCGCCTACTCCACCAACTATCTGATCGATCTCAAGGCAGGCATCATCCTCGATGTCGAAGCCTCTGCCGTCAATAAGACAGCCGAGGTTGATGCCACCAAGACGATGATGGAGCGGGTCGAAGACAAGTTCGAGCTCAAGCCTGGGCGTCTGGTTGGCGATACCAACTATGGGACAGCTACCATGCTCGGCTGGCTGGTCGATGAGAAGCAGATTGAGCCGCATGTGCCGGTTTGGGACAAATCCGAGCGCCAGGACGGTACGCTCTCGCGCAGTGACTTTGAGTGGATCGAGCAGGCCAACGAATACCGCTGCCCTGAAGGCAAAGCGCTGCGCTGCGACTGGCGTACCTTCAAGAATCCGCGCACCCGTATCACCAAGGCAGACACCATCAAGTATCGGTCCAGTCAGTTTGACTGTGTCGGGTGCCCTACGAAATCCAGGTGCTGCCCAACGACCTCGACCCGCAAAATCACTCGCAGCATCCATGAGAAAGCACGCGATGTGGTTCGCGCCCTCGCCGCGACCGACGCCTACGCACAATCACGGAAAGATCGGAAGAAGGTCGAAATGTTGTTCGCCCATCTCAAGCGCATTCTGAAGCTCGACAAGCTGCGACTTCGTGGCTTCAGCGGTGCTCAGGATGAGTTCTTACTAGCGGCAACTGCTCAGAATTTACGACGAATGGCGATGTGGTTGATACCAAGAGCACCGAAAGCGAACCTGGTACCCGCATAACAGCGGGTTGACGCTGTCTCGTCTTTAAAAACTCACCACCCACTCTGCGAACAATTCAATTTACAGCTCCCAGAGCCAGCCATCCGCAAATTGAAAACCGCGTTTTTCAACACAATAGGCCGATAGTACTCGGTGGCCACCGGCAGCTTCGGCGAACCCAATTGTCACTTCACCGACTCATCAATATCAGGCGAACAGCGACTGAGAATGCGTTTCCACCCATTTCGCGCTGCTACGGCTTCGCCAAGAATGTCGAGATACTCGTCGCCCTGGACGCGATCATCCCCGGGCAGCGGTTGCAGCGCCAATTCCGCCAATAGTTCTTGTCGATGTTTCTGATCAACGCCCAGTTCGAGAATCCGGCTGTAAGCCTCGCAGGCATAGGCGAAGGTTTCGCGCTTCCGAAACTCGATTTCGAGCAACCATTCCCTGCGACGTGAGGACGGCAGCCCCAGGGTTTCGCGCTTGCAGTTGTGAAAAACGTGCGCGGCCTCATGAAGTACGTAGTCCTCGAAGTGGTTCTTGGTATGGAAATAGTCAGTCGAGACATAGCAGGTGGTTCCGATACCGAGCCCGAGAAGTTGCGGGGCATCCTCCGCAAGTAGTTCCGCCGAGCAGCTTGCCAGATAAAGGTTCGCCAGATCCCATGCCGTGCCGAGCCAGGTCATGTCTCGAAGAACCGATACGATATTTTCTTTCGTCAGGAACACGACCGAGCGCTCAAGCATGGACAGCACGATCTCCTGCTCGGACCGAGGGAAGAGCCCCTTCACCATTGCGCAGAACTTCTGCCGTGAAAACTGATGGAGATCCATGCCATCGGGGATAGCCAGTCCCCGCTGGTTTTCAGTCCGCCGCAATACCTCGGCAATGAGTGCGTCTCGAAAGCTTGCAGTACCGATCCGTGACTTGTCGAGGACACCGTTTCCGGGCCAGGCAAAAAACATCGGATCGTGCTCGCCGGTCTTCAGGTAGGCTTGAATTGCGTCGTCGGGTTTCACATCCATGGGCGATAGGTTCAAGAGTTTTTGCGGAATCGCAAACGATAGGGGACTTATTGCTGTCGCGCAAATAAGGACGACAGCGTTGCTCGAAATTGGCGCGTATGCCATTCATGATAACTGCCATTATCAAGAATGCGATTTTTCTGCGATAACTTCGAGGCCTGCGGATCGGGTAGCCGGGACGCCAATTAAAACAGCGTGTTGCTATCGGCCGTCGCCTGAGATGAGAGGATTGCAGCCCACGCTGGAACTTGACTTCTAGTGCTGGCAAGGGTCTAGAGGGGGTCCAGCCAGAAACCGCGCCAGCGCTTATTTTTCGAGCTGTCCCGCGAAATGCGCTCGAGGAATTGTTGAGTCGGACGACGGCTACGGATATGGTGAAAATCACCATCAAACACAAACTGATCAGCCGGCCAGTTTGTGCTCTAAAAGCGAGGTAGCTGTATCCGATTGAAGGATTCCGGCACATGAACCCGCTCAACCTCCTCAAGCAGCACCGCGCGAATTGCATCGAGCGCAAATACTTGCTTGACCTCACCCCAGGTTGCGCCAATGCCGGTGTAGTCCCGGACCAGCAGGAACTTGGTCTTGACCGCCTTCATGGCCCGTAGCACGGCCGGATAGTCGTCCCCCAGGACTGGCTTGATTTGCACCGTGATGCCGACCACCTCTCTGCACCCGGCCACGACGTCATCCTGGCCGCCCGAATGCTTGCTCTTCGCAACCAGTGACCAGCTATGGTCAACCCGGTAGACGACATCGGCGCCGCTCTCCTCGAAGCGCAGTCCGCTCACCTTCACTGGGTTTTCGAGAACACCGTCGTGCGGAGTCCCCGTGTATATCGCGAGGCGCCCTCGTTCACGCCATGCTGTCTTGTTCTTCTGGATTCGAGCACGCGCCTCGTCCACCGCAGCCTTAATTTTGTTGGCCATGCTGGGAAAGGCTGAGTACTGGTTCTGCGCGAACTTGACGGCGTCGGCTTCGCGCTTGGCAAACTCGTTCTCGAATAGCGCATTAAGGTCGAGGCCCTCCAGGCGCACCCAATTTGCCATGCCGGGCGTGACCGCCAGGGCGAATTGAATCTGAAACTCGCGCTTGAGAAAGCGGTTCTGCAGTGCATTGTGGTCAGGGGTTCGCGACGGTTCACCGTAGTGCGCGACGATGTAGTTGAGCACCAGCGGGTACTGATTCTTCAGCTTCTCGCCCATTGTTGCACGAAGCCACGTCACGTAATCGGGGTCAGTCAGCAGGATTTCGACCGGCTGGTCCTTATATTTGCCAAAGGGAATTGTCTGGCCAGCCGGCATCTGTTCGAACAGCACTGCTTGCTTCTCTGCATTCATAGCCGTACTCCAGCCCGCGCGAAGATATTGACTATAGGGGACTAATGCCGCTGTTGGCAAGACAGTGGAATGTCAATGCAGTCTTGACACTCCAATGGATTCTGTGCAAAGGAAATGGAATATCAAACGGCTGGTTAGGTCCCCCCGACCCCGACGACTGATGCACCCCCGGAATCTCAACTTAGCGCGCACCCTGCCCGGAATTGCGCTGTGTGAGTGATGGCATGCTGCCGACTCACAGTCGACTGCCAGCGGACCATGAGCTATGCGAGTTGAGAACTGTCGACTGCCAGAGCACTTTCAGAGAACAATCATCCCTGCGGTAGATTGCATCAGTCGACCGTCAGAGTACTTCCAGTCGACGTGGCGGCAATGAGGATGAAGTCAGTCGACCGCCAGAGAACCTGTGCCGCTGAACACGGCCGATGGATGCGGCGAAGCTGACGACCGATCCGATACGGGAACGTACCCGCGCCGGGCCCGGGTCCTTTCGACCCGCTGGAATTCGCGAAGGGCAGAGTCCTGATCCAGAAAGATCTGCTGTTTGATCCCGCCGCGCCGATTGTGCAGGCCAAACCATCGGCGATACAGGATGAATGCGCCAAAGAGATCTCGCTCCAGCGTCAGGACGTATCCGCGGCTGCGGGTGGTGAACTCAACTCGCACGGTGTTCCTCCCTGTCCGCTATCTCCAGCCACAGCCGTTCCTCATCGGATTCCGTGTAGATGCTGGTCGTGGCCACGCTTGCATGACCCAGGAGCTTCTGGATCAGATTGACGGGTACGCCCGACGATCCCATATGGCTGCCACAGGTATGCCGCAGCCAATGAACAGAAGCTCGTTCGAAGGCTCTGGCGTCGTGCGCCTTCCCCGATGTATGGAGGGCGCGAGCCGCATCTTGAAACAATCCCCGAATGGCCTTGTAAAGCCCGCTGGACGAGATTGCCTCGTTGCTGCCTACCCTGGGGATCAGCGCGGTGTCAGGAGGGTTTGCCAGTGGGTCTTCATCAAGACCGCGATGCTCAAGAAACGCTCGCAGCAGGGCGATGATCCGATCCGGGACCGGAACGGCGCGCCACTTGCCCCCTTTACCGAGAACCTTCAGCATCCACCGAACCCCCGTGCCATCCCGGAGTGGCATGGTGTAGAGCCTGCCAGTCTTCGCGTCCACCAGCTCCGACAGCCGCAGCCCGGTGGCATGGGCGAAGGGCAGGGCGAACCGAAGGCGCCCGGTGTGATCGGTCTGCACCATGCCGTGCAGATGATCCATGAGGAACTGCCACTGGGCGACCGAAAATACCCGCGTCAGCTCGATGTTGTCGGGAGCCTCTTGCTGCACGACAAGCGTCTTGCCGACCGCATCCCAAGGATTGAACGCGCAATACTGAACGCGAACCAGCCATTCAAAAAGACTTCCCAGAATGGTGATTGCGTGTTTCACGCTGGAGGCTGACAGTGCGCCGTCAAACGGCCGCCAGTCAGCGCTGAATCGTGGCGTGTTTCTGGGTGCTATCCATTCGGTTTGTGGGATGTTGAATGCCCATTGATCAGGTTGGCTGCGCCCAAGCAGGGACAACCAGTCCCGATAGCCGGTGCAGTCATCGACAGACAAATCGGAAAGCGCTTTTGCTCGCTCGATGATGGCCCACAACAGCATTCGCTCGGCTTCCTTGCGGTAGGCCCGCTGCGTGTTCCCGTTCCCCGACTTGGTAGCCAGCCAGGCGTGTATCGCCTGAAGATCGTTTTCAGCGTCGATGCGCGGTCGTCCCGGCCACCTGTTTGAGCCGGACGTGCCGTCAACGTTTTCCGGAACGGAAAAAGCCTCGATGGGCACGATGGCCGTCTGTGGAGGGCGCTGCCCCAGGCGAACGGGCACCGACAGGCTTCGAAGCGGAGATAAGGCATGGTCAGGCAATGAACCGAGCGCCAATTCATAGCCGCGAAGCCATTGCACGACACGTGCCGCACCTTTCTCGCCCAACTTCGGTACGGTCATCCACCACCGATAGCCCTTGTGGCGGATGCGATCCATCAATGCGCCGATGGTGGGGATATCGGCGAGTATCAGTCGGTCGGCAACCGCGCCATCGAACCAGGCCGATACCAGATCTCCTGGCACCGGGTCGGTAGCGAGAAGCTGCTCAACCCACACCAGGGCCTCAATCTGGCGACCGATCAGTTTCTGCCGCTGCCGCGATTTCTTGTCTGCCGCCTGAGGGTAGGTTTCCAGAAAGAGCCGAATCAGCTCGTCTTCGTTATAAAAGCCGCTCGGATCTCGGTCAGCCTGGAAGTCTTCAAGCGCAGGAATCTCGACAGGAACGTCAGGCTGCAATCTGGATAGCGGTAGTCGCAGTAATCTGGCTTCACCATGCCTGCCATGTCGCAACGCGGCTTGACGGATCGTGTCCTGAATCCACGTCAGGGTGCTTCTGGCAATGCGCAGGTCCAGACCGGTTTCCAGATAGCGGTCTGCCAATGTCTTGAGTGCGAGTCCTTGTAACCAGCCTCGATAAAACGCCAAGTGATGCCGGCCAAGTTTTCGGTCGAGGTTGGCCATTGCCTACAAGCCGCCTCCGAGGCGCTTAGCTATTGCCTCCACCTTGCCCATGGATGACTCGCTGCCGGCACAGACTGTTGCAGCATCCTTGACATCGACCGCGGCATCCGCGTGATCCGGAGAAGTCAGACCTCCACTCATGGCGGCGACGCCCATCGTGGCCAGCACGCGAACCCGCTCCGCTCTCATTCTCGAAGGGACTGTGGATAGAGTCGCATAGAGCTCCGGGCACCCTTCCGTCACGGTGAGAAGGATGCGGATTGATTTCACAAGGAGGCCCCCATGAGCCAGAAGCCGCGAGCATTCGAGAAGACCGGATCCTTCGTGGTTACGACCGTCAATTGAGCGAACGCGGCACCCAGCGCATCCTTGAAGAAGGTCGCGCCGCCACCTACCAGGAGAACCCTGTCTACGGATTCACTTTCCTTGCGCAGCGACTTCTGGATCGATTCGACGACAACGGGCGCCACCTTTCTGGATGCCTGCTCGATGTACGGACCCAGATCCACGCGCTTGCCCAGTACAAGAACCTCCGCCTTGCCGCCACGGATCGCGTTCTCAAGTTTTTCCGTACTGACGTTGGAGCCATAGTCCTTGGCGATCAGGCGGGAAGCCTCCTCGAGAACGACGGACGAGGCCTCCAGGCTGGTACCCGACGACTGGCGATGGAGGTCAGAATCGGCAATGACCACCCAATCGACTGAGAAAAATCCTGGATCGATGACGAGGACACGAGCACCCTCAATATCTGTGTCACCGCCGGAAATGAAATCCAGGAATCCCCCAACGGGTTGCGGAATGACTTTGACGGCATCAACCGAGATGGAGCGCTTCGGCGTGACTTGGTGGCTCCCCTTCATCTGCTCCGCGATGGCATGGCGTCGTTTCTCGTCGAGATACTGGGAAACGGGCAAGCCAGTGACCAGCATATCGACGTGATCAACCTCGGACAGCAAGAGGCCTGCGTGGAAAAGCGCCCGGTAGGACGCGCTGGATGGGTAGTCGGCATGAAGGGATCGGCTCCACATTTCTGCCCGGTCTGGTGCCACACCGGCAATGAAGGGCTCCCCGTTCACCTGCACATGCAGAAAATCATCCTGGGTTTTCCCGTCAAAACGCGAACTGAAGCGATCAGCAGGCGCCGCCCCGGCTGGGCGCAGAAGTGTTTTGGGCGTCGCGCCTTTTTCGCCGTAGGCGAGCTTTAGGTTGGAATACCCGATGTCAATACCAAGAATGTTCAAGTCGACCTCCTGTCTACCGCTAGAGTACAAAGTTTCAAAAGCCACAATCGAGTGGCGACGCAGTGCACCGCCAGTCGACTGTCAGAGAACAATCGAAGAAATTTCGATGGTTGATTGATGTCTGTCGACCGCTAGTGCACCGACTGGAAACATAGCAAGCGCTTCCCATAAAACGAGGGTGAAAAGCGCACAAAGCGTGCGCTTTTCACCCTCGTTTTTGATTCCAGATTTGGTAGTGTCGCGAGCGGTTCCTTGCGGTGACGACGCTGTGTCTCGCCATTCGAAAGAAGGCTGCGGCCTGGCTCTCAGAAAGAACCGGCGGTCGAATGAGCTGATGAAGCAGGGAGAGCGAACGGAGCGAACGGACGGCAAATCGCTCCTATAAATACGCCATCCACTGTGGATCATTTCGCGAGCGATGTGGCGACGCTACTAATAGGAGCGATCAGGTATTCGAAAGTAGTGGTCAGGCGTTGGCGGCTTGATGCGTCTCGGATGGAGACGACATCGGGATGAGCGAACAGGGGGCCAATCGCTCCTGATTATTGGCGGTTCGCTCGATTGATGCGGTCGATGGACTGCTTTGGAGGAGCGGAATGACAACAGATTGCACCACAGTAAAAGGAGCGTTACAGCCATGACTGAAGTACCCCTTGAACCAATCTGCCATGATGAGGCGATTGCCGTACTGGAACGTCGTATTGATGCTCTGCATGCGAGCGCACACAGCATCGTTGATAGACACTGGACCTTCGTCTACAGCATGGAGCAAAAGCTCACTGGTTGGGAACACAAGAGCACCCTTCAAGTCCGGTGTATGCAGGAGGGAAACTCAATCAGGCTGGATTGGTGCGGAATCAAGTGGTATGGATCCAAAGCCAATGGCGACCGGAAATCCATAAGGACACATGTCACCAAGCCGAAAGGAGCCTACGGATACACATTGTCAAAGCTGAAAGCCTTGGCCCAGGATTGGGAGGTGGACATGGTCGAGGAAACCGAGTCCCAACTGACGAAAATCAGGCGCGAAGCAAGCCACCTGGTAAAAGCGATCATCTGCATCAGGCATGGTCGGAGTGCGGCGGACCGGGTTTGAGCAACTGCCGATCAGCCTGCTCTGGCGATGGTCAGGTCAGTGATTTGTGTAGTGTAGTTGGGCGACTTGCTGTTGGTGCGCATTCTCCAGCGCTGGTCTGCAGCTTCACTGCAAAGCCGGGTGGCGCTCTTGCCAAAGCTGTGGTTGATGCTATTCACCCCTATGAGCGCAATGATCGTTCCATCTGAACGGTACAGATGACCGAAAATCGGCCTTAACGGTCATTGGACCATTGCAGCTTGAGCGGCAGCAACAAGTACGCATTGCCGCCGTTCGCAAATTCCTCAAAAAAATCTGGGGTGATGAATCGGAGTGGCAGCTTACCGAAAAGCGCTACTCACCCTTTGTGCCCGAACCGGAAGTAGCATGCTCGGGAAATCAGACACGCAATGCCACGGTTCCGTAGCGCCGCGCGACCAGCGTTGAGAGATTCTGGCGAACTAGATTTTCAAACTCGCCCACGCCTTCTCCTGCGTGGCAAAGGCGCTGACATGGACTACTCGTGCCCCCAACGTTCCAAAGCCACCCCGTCAATCCTTCGCCACCACCGTGTCGTAAAGCCCATAGTGGGTCAGCCCTGAGTGACTCTCGATACCCGTATAGCGGAGCGATGCATCTTCATAGCGACGAAAGGCGAAGACGGCCTGGTTCATCTGCTCGGTGTTGAACACCTTGAGGCGGACAAGTAAATGGAAGTCCTGCACCGTCAAGCCGGTGACGGCAAGAAACAGGTCTGGTTCCAGCTTGGTGATCACATCCTGGAGCGTGTTCTCGCGAAAATCGGTGAGGTACATAAACGCCGGGATTCGGGTGGCGAACTTGATCAGCTTTTCCTGTACCAGCTTGCGCTTGGACTTGTATTCCTTCTCCTCGTCGGAGAGTTTTTTCTTCTCCTTTGCTGACAAGTCTTTGTTCTTCGCCTTGTTCTTGAGCTCCTTGACCTTCTCGCTCTTATTGATGATCGTCTCGATGATGTTGTCACCCAGGACGCGCCAGCCTTCGATGCGCTCTACGGCAGCCATCGCATCTGGATTGTCCATGATGCGCCGGAGCGTGTCGTTATCCACGTTCACCAGCAGTGCGCTTTCCCACTTGCGCGCAAGCAGCGTAGCCGAGGTGCCAGCCATCGCAATGTCGAGAATGCCGCCGGCGTCGATCTGCGTCATGTTCGCCCCGTCGTAGGCCAGCACGGGCAGGAAGGACACGAGGTCCTTGACCGCGTTCTCCGGGTTCGGCTCATTGGGCGACAAGCCGATCCCATATTCTGAAAGTTGCCGCAGGGCGCGGGTGGGCGCGAAGTCGAACACGAAGCAGACGGGTTTGAGAATCTCCTCCTCGTTCGGGTTGTCGCCGTTGGGGTTTTTGATGGACCACGGCGACTGCACGCGAAACGCCGCCTGAAAATAGGTCTCGGGCGACTTGAGATTGCGCAGCATCAAGATGGACGACCACTGCGGCACGGTGACGCCGGTGGTGAGCTTGCCGCACGAGAGCGTGATGGTCTTCGTGTCGAATCCGCTGCCGATGGCTTTTCGCACTGGCGGCAACGCCTCCAATCCGATCCCCGCCGAGGCGCCAGCGGCGACGGCCACTTTGTACTCATGCCAGAAGACATTCTGCTTCTCAGCCAGCAGGTTCGCCATCGCATGACAGGCGGCGACGTTGGGCAGGAACCAGAACGAGTGTTGCAGGTAGGGCAGCAGGCGCACGTCGGAATACGGAAACGGCGGCCGTGTCCCCGTCTTCAAATGCTCGACCGATTTTTGGGCGTAGCCGCCGCGAATGATGTCCAGCCATTTCTGCACATCACTCTTGTGCTTGAACTGCGCCTTTTTATCCGTGCCATCGGTTCCCAAACTGGCCTCGAAGAACGCATTAAGATCGAACTCGTCAAACTCGCCGCCGCTCGCAATCGCCAGTAGCTCATCCGGCATCTGATAAGTCAGCAGCCGCATCTGCGGTAGCGCAGCGTAGGGGCACCACTGGCTCGGGTGCTGGGCGGCGAACACCTCCTTGGCGCGCTGCTCGTCGGTGTAGGTCCAGTTGAATATCTGTTCCTCGATGAACTCGCCCGTCGCCAGCGCCTTGAACGGCGTGCCGGAGAGGTACAGATAAGCTTTCGTGGTGATGGGCAGGAACTCGGTTTCCTTCTCCGAGAGCACGGTGAGGTCTTCGTTCATATCCTCCAACCCGGCGGCATATTCGAGCTTGGCCTCCTTCTTTGCGACGGCCTCCTCCTCGCCCTCGAACAGTTCCTTCGCGGTGTCGCGCCACGCCCCGAAGTGGTATTCGTCAAACACCACAAGGTCCCAATTCACCGTGTGCAGCCACTCGTTCTTGGACTTAATGTTCCCGACCGTATCGCGGCCGAGCAGGTCCTGGAAAGAGCCAAAATAGACAACCGGCTTCTTGCGGTCAATCTGCGTTGGGTCGCTACCGGATGAGCGCGAGAGGTATTGCCACCCGTCGAAGTCCACATGGTTTTCCAGGTCGGACTGCCAGGCATCTTCCACCGCCGGTTTGAAGGTGAGTACCAGTACACGCTTCGCACCAAGCTTCTTTGCCAACTGATAGGTGGTAAAGGTCTTGCCGAAACGCATCTTTGCGTTCCATAGAAAACGCGGAGCGGCGTTCTTGTTTTCGGCCCAGATCGAGTGATAGTAGTCAAAGGTCTTGTCTACCGCTTCGGCCTGCTCCCGACGCATCGGGAAGGTTTCGTGATGCGATCCCGTGAACCGCTGGCCGGTGCGCAGTTCGGCGAGTACCGTGCGCACGTCCTTGAGCGAGCAACGCATCCACTCCAACTCGACGTTCTCGAATCCCTTCCTGACCAGCGCGGCGCGTGCCTCGTGATCGCTAAAGATACTGCCGTCGTCGCGCTCGGCAGACTCGTCGAGTTCGATTCGGTAATTCTTGATGGCGGCCGTCTTGACCTGCTCGGCGATGCGCTGCTTCACGTTGCGCGTGGTCTGACCCACCTTAAGGTGACCCTTGTGCCCCTTGTCGTCAATCGAGTAGGCGTAAATACGCGGTCGCGCTACCGGCTTGGGCGCGAGGATGTCCTCGATGGTCTTACTCATCTTCTTCGACTACCGAGACATTTTCGAACAAATCGCTGGCGAGATCCATCGGGCGGACTATCGTTTCGATGAACGCAATTTCACTCTCGGTGATGCCATATTTCGCGTAGAGCTCATCGTCCGTCCACTTCCTGTTCCACTCCTGCGTCGGAACAAAGGTATAGACCTTGCGCGTGGTGTCTTGGGATGGCTTGTGCAGCAGGATCAGCAGGCGCGTCAACCGGCAGGTGATGTACGACAAGGCGCTTTCGGCTTCGCTTTGGGTCTCGAACGGGCCGATGCACAAATAGGTTTCAGAACAGAGGCTACCGGGCTCGCCAATGAAGGGTGTGCTGAGGATACGGTGAGGGTAGGTGTCGCGGTTGCCGGTACCCGGCGCGGCTCGGCCAACATAAATCTTCCAACTGTCAATGAGTTCAGTGCCTGTCGAAATGTCTTTTCTGGCCGTGTAGCTCGTCCCGCCATTTTGATGAACCAGCACATCACCGGCGCGCTTGGTTGTCTTTCCTCGAAAGAATGTGCGAAGGCCAAATGGTCTGAGCGAACTGACCATTTGGTCAAACCGCTTACTTTCTGGTAGCAAGAGAGAATCAGATTGCTCTGTTTCTACAGAAACGACTTTCTTGAGAATCGACAGCCCTTCATTGAAACGAATGAACACATCCGCCCCCTTTTCGAGGAGCAGGCGGCTGGCCGTCGAGACCGGCCAATCCTTGAAATGGGTGGTCACTTTGCAGAGGCCGGGATTGTCCCGTTCCCATAGGAAGTAGCAAACACCACCCTTGAGGCCCACGCCCGGAAATACATCCCCCGCGCTGAGGTAGTCATCAATCGAACGTACGCGGTTGTCGGCGAGCATCGCTTCGCGGAAATCATCCAATCCCTTGCCACCCGCGAACCAGCGCGATGGAATCACCAGAGACAGAAAACGCGGTTCTAGCTTCTTGGCCTGCTCCACGAACAACTGATAGATCGGCGCGGCACTCTTGCCAAAGCCGCCGTCGTCCAATTGATATGGCGGGTTGCCGATGATGACATCGAATTGCATATTGCCTCCAAACAACTCGGTTATCCGAGTCTTGATGTTGTCTGTGTGAATGAACGCGTAAGCGTGGGTTTCCAGCGCTTCGCCGCGATCCATCGCCGCTTGGCTGGCACCACAAAAAGTGCACTTGCCATTAGCCCATGTGTGCTCGATGCGCTCGAACCAGATGTTCCCCGAGTCGTTCGTGAAGGATTTGGCTATGGAATGCTGGCCGCTGGCGTGCTTCGAGCAATACACGCTACGCCGCGCCAGCAGGCTGGTGAGATGCGTGATACCGATGCCGAACACCTGCCTCGTCAGGATGTGATTCACGCGCTTCTCCAGTTCCGGAATCTCCTTCTCCAGCCCCTTGGTGAGGCTGGTGGTGATCTCGCGTAGAAACACACCAGATTTCGTGAAGGGGTCCAGAAACTTCACCGTCTTGTCGGCCCAGATGTTCGCCCCGTTGTGGTTGGCGGCCCAAGCCTCGGCGAGGGTATCCAGCATCCGGTTGGCAAACTCAGGCGGCGTGAAGACTTCGTCGTTGGAAAGGTTCGCGATGCAGGTCAGTACATCCGGATTGCGGCCGCGCAAGGAGAAACTGGCTAGTTCGGTCACGGGGTCTCTTTCTGCGGCTCATTGACCGCAACGAACGCGAGTTCGCTCACCGTCATGGGCGAATAGGTCTTGGTCGGAGTGAATATCTCGTGCTTGCCGAGGTGCGCAAAAAGCGACCCTTCCTGACTGAAGGCCGAGGAATGGGTCAGGATGTCGAAGCGGAAATCGCGGCGCATAAACTTGCCCTTGCCCAGGTAGCCCCATTCGGCAAAGGTAATTGCCTCGCCACCGCTGGTGCGCATCGTCAAGGCGTCACCGTGGACTAAATTCTGCGATAGCACGAATGAGGCTGCGCGATAAAAATCATCGGCCTCCTGCATGTTCAGGTAGTCGGTGAAAACTTCCAGCATGTTTTCCCGGCACTCGGCGATGTTGTCTGCCAGAAGCTCGATCCCGTAAATGCACATCAGCGCCTTAAGCGCATAGTGCTGTTTTTCGAAGTCGGATTTCCCGAACTTGCACTCGACAGCCGCGAGCTTGCGCTGCAAGACGTTGACAATAAAGTTACCGCTTCCGCATGCCGGCTCCAGAAAGCGGGAATCAATGCGCTCCGACTCGTCCTTCACGAGGTCGAGCATGGCATCGACCAGCCATTCGGGAGTGAATACCTCTCCGTGGTCAGTGACGCGTTTTCGGGACTTGATTAGATTCATAGGCAAGGCTTTAGACTATAACTCGTAAGTATCATGGCATTGTGCCTACCACCTCTGAGTAACCCGAAGGGACTCCGAAGCTGTGGCAGCTTATTGTGAGATAGAACAACAGCGGCAATTGGCCGCGGTACTCGGTGGGCAACGGCAGTTTCCCAGCACCGAAATTCAATGGCTCCTTGCCGTCAATCACTGCCCAGTCACTCCGCAGCCGCCTTCGCTTCTGTCACCCTTTTCGTAGAGTGAATGGCCAGCACGTTGCAGACAAACCGAGTGCCACTGTTCCGAGCGCATAGGCAGCACACGATGAACTGCACAGCGAACAGGCCAGCGCTGACCCACGAAGCACCTGCCGATGCGCCCCCGAAGTGCAGGCCCAAAGGGACCAGCACGATCAAGGGCAGCGACATCGCGGCCATGTCGCGGTACAGGAGGTACATCTTGTGTGCCTCGACTACCGTCTTGTCGTCACCGACCATCCTATAGAGCTTGAACCACTTCCTATTCTGCTCGGCAGCATCAGTCGGTAACTCGCCGACATTCTTCCTCAGCGCGACCATGTCAATGCGAACGTCAGCGGGCGCGTACCGCGTGAATGCCTGGCAGCCCGGTAGTGGGTTCTTGACGTTCCAGTACACTAGGATCGCCTTGACGTTGTGCGGCAGCACGCCCGTGAACACCAATACAAGCACGGGCAAGAGCGCGGTGACCAGCCCTCGCATAACGACAACACTGCTCCACGAGGTATCCTTGATGAACTCCGGCGCGACGAACAGCAGCACAACGAGCACGTCAAGGCTGGCGAGCATCACTAGCCACTTCATGTTCAGTGACTTCAAGGATCGATCAGGATCGGCCTTCATCCTACGTACTCCGTAGTCGTGTAGAACATGCTGCTCTCGTACACGTCGAACTGAATCCACCCGTCGCGGCGAGTCGTCAGGACGTGCCGACGACGTCCGCTTGTGATGACTGGAACACCAGCGTCGGTCGTGACGCCTCTATAGTCGGGCACCATCTCTTGGGTAGCGTGCTTCATGGCCTTGTCTGAGATCACGATAGCCTGCGGCTTCACGTAGTTGAATACCTCAGGACAGAACCCGCTCTCTCGGCCATGATGTGACGCCATTAGGACGTCCACCCACTTCAGATGGTCAATGAAGTCTTGGCGCTGCAAGAGCGCGCGCCACCCTGGCTTCTCTAGGTCACCGGAGAACAGCATCGTGAATCCTGCAAACTTGATGAACACCGCGAGGCTCAGGTTGTTGGTATCTCGGAACTCAGTATACGAGTTCCAAAACGCCTTGTACGCGATGCCGCCCATGTGCTGGTCAAATGGTTCGGAGATGCCACCCGTGTAGTCGCCGCAGGCCTGCACGTACCACGCCGCGTCGTTCGTAAGAGGTCCATTCACGAGCTTGATGCGTCGCATCTCGTCGCCGGTATAGGTTGGGTTGCGGATCAATGTGGCGATCTCGATGCCCGCGTCTTCCAAGCCTTTCAGGTCCGACATGTGGTCCTGATCAGCGTTCGTGATGAATAGATAGTCGAGGCGGTTGCGGTTCAGGCTGCGGATGTAGGTGCTCGGGCGGAAGTCGGCCGATGAACCCGAGTCGATCATCGCCAGACGACCGCCGAGTTCCTGACCCAACCCCGTGGGCGTCACGTGCTGCAACATGACGCAGGCGCCGTGTTCAACGTCCCAAACTCGAATACGCATAAACCCTGGCATACCGCCTGCCCCCCTTGTTTCTTTGCATTCTTGCACACTGGATCAATCGCCCTCTAATTGCCGAACGCATCGTTACCCTGGTCTGTTCCGTGTCATGCCGGTGTTCATACTTGTTTAAACGGCTCACCGCCGCATGTTGAGCATCGGCAATCGGGGCGACAACCAAGGAAAGCAACTTTCTGAGATGGGTCGGGCGTCGTCCTCCGCCGCAGGTGAAAGCAGCCATTCAGAAAGAAGATCGAGCCGACGACCGCAGTCTGCACAACAGCGGCCGTTGAACTAACCCCAGGTCAGCGGCTGCTCCGGCCGAGTTCTTGCCTGGTGCCTCCTGCATCAGGCGGCTGCTCGGCCTTATGTGGCGCTCCACATAAGGCCGACTTCAGGTCATCGGCCGGAGCGGCCATTCAGTAGGACGATCTACTAGGTCAGCAATGTATCGGTAAGCTGTCCGTCACCTGCGGTTCCCGTTGAAAGACAGCTTTCCAATTCGGCGTACTCACACTCCCGACCCTAAGGAGCCGGTTACTGTCCGCGTACGTTCGATGGCCTGCATGAACAGTCTATGGGATTGACCTAAAGGGTGGTTGCCGACGCAGACATTTTTTGCTTCAACGTGCTGGTTGGGTAGCCAAAGCTGAAGAAGAAGTGCGAGACGCGGATCGTTCCGTGCGCGGGTGCAAGCGCGACGTCCCGCTCGTGCTCGGTATCGAAGTCTGCCTGCACAAAAAGCGCGGACGGCCGCGCATAAGCGAAGCCGGCTTTCGTTTTACGCAAGCGCAGCGCGGTCGCCAGGCTCTCCTGCTCCAGTGCCGCCCTGATTGGTGGCACAACCTCAGGTTCCGGATCGAGCAGAACGCCTACCATGGCCGCCACCGCTTGCTGGCGGCTGTAGATGCCGGTGACGAAGCGTCCGAGCCCCTGGTCCCGTAGATAATGGTCGCGATATTTCTTCTGACGACCCAGACGCTTGAACTCGAACACAAGCTTTATGCCTTGCACGGCATCGTTCCAGCCGTACACGATATCGGTTCGGCGTTCCTGGATCATCGCCCCCGTGGCAGGATCCACTTCCCCGATGATGTCTTCCGCGGCCCACATGCCAAGCAGGCCACGCTGTCGGGCCACATTATTCTCCACGTAGACCTTCAAGTGCTTGGTAAGCGCGCCTTCCTTCGTCTTCGGGTTGAAGTCCGGCCGCGGCCGCTGTGCCAGTTCCATCCACCCCTGCAATAACGCCTCCACGGCTTCGGTAGCCGGCTGCATCGGGAAAGCGGCGAGCCAATTCGCCGGAGGAGTCTCCCGTGGGGTGCCCCTTGGCGTCATGTCGTCTCCCCTCTCTTCTGGCCATACGGCTGCGCCTGCACGTTGCGCACAATGTGTTCAGCATCCCGGTGGGCCTGCCTCCTGGTCCAGTGGCGCCGGGCGAGGGGGCGCACAAGGTAAAGGGACTCGTCGATCCACAGATGCACGTCCGGGATCAGGGTCAGGAAGTCCCCCGATGGGATCGCGCGCAGGCCGACGCGCTGGAGTTCTGCCAACGTCGCAAGCACCAGTTCATCGTTGATCTTGGTACTGACCTCCGGCTTGCCGGTGGGTCGCTGGACGTAGGAGACGTGCACGATACCGCTGGGTCCAGCGCGCTGTGGGTCGCTAGCGAGGACGTAAACCCGGAACCGTCCCTGGCCGCGCGTCTTCGTTCTCCAAGCCGTCAATGCCTCTGCGAGTGCACTGGCGTAGATATCGAAATCGCCAGCCTCGACACGATGCTGCGCGGGGGTATCCAGACTCTTGAAACTGCGCGGCCGCACCGAAGGCATCAGGATGTCCACGGTTTCTCGGACCAGCAACTGCTCATCGGACGTCAGGCCGAAATAGGCAAAGACCGCGTCGTCGAGTTCACCGCGCAACGTGTCATACCGTGGTACCTGCTCCAGGTCGGCTAGCAAGGCAAGTTCGGCCATGCGCATCTGGATAGTGCGCAACGCGGCTCGCGCCGCTCCGGGATCGGGAGCATCATCCGGCGCGAAAAAGGGGAAGGTCTCGACATCGCTCAGATGCACACCGTTGCGCTCGCACAGCATCTTCCAGCCACGCAACATTAGGAAGTAGCGTGCTAGCGTCGACCGGAGGTAGACCGCGACGAACTGTAGCAAGGCCGCGTCCTGCTTCGTGCCCGCGATTACGCCGATGCTGTGCGTGAAAGTGGCGGGGCCGTCGTAGTAGACGGCTCGGACGTTTTGCTCATCCTTGGAGAAACCATCCGGGAACAACACACGCGGCCCGTCGAAAACCCTCAAAACATCCGCTCCCAAGCCGACGACGGTGTCGTGTTGCGCGGGCCACCTGGCCAACAGGTCCGGGTGCAGGACTGGCGACCCCGTTCGCAAGGTGGCAATCGGTACGTACGGCATCTTGCGCAGCATGCCAGCGTCAACGGCTTCGCGGCTCTTGTCCTGCACGTGGATACCCTTGCGGTACACCCAACGGCGAAACTCCTTGGGTCCGCGCCAGAAATCGGCGAAGGTGCCGCGCAAGCTCAGCCGGGTCCAGATGGCCAGATCGCCAGCATCGCCCCACATCATCGTGACCAGCAGTTGGGGGTCATCGGTCACCGCACTGGTCTGCAGCGTGTGGCGGTCGGCAGATTGCATCGTCAGCCTGCCCAGAGCGAGACTCAGATCGGCTTTGGGGACCAAGTAGTCGAAAGTCTCACCAAAGGGAATGTGACTGGAGAGCCCGCCGCTGCGACGCTCGCCGAGGAACACGTGACACGTGTTTTCCGTGGTGGGGAACAGCAGGCCTTGCAGGTCGCCGAAGTTAATCAGCCGCAGAGGCCGGTAGTTGCGCAAGGCGTGCGCCACGAATTTCGCACTCGAAGCGGAAGCACCGAGGAACTGGCCAATAGGCAGGATGAGGCAGGCCCGACCGCCCTCCGACAGAAACTCGAGCGCACGCAGGGCATACGCGCCGGCTATCTGCCGCCGCGCGAAGGGCACGCCCGCGCGCTCGGCCCAGTCATCAGCCGATGTGCGGACCTCGCCTTCAGGTTCGGCCCATGGGGGATTGGAGATGATCAGCGAGAATCGCCGCCCATGGAAGGCATGCGAATTGCGGAAGAAATCACCTCGCACCTTTCCGTGGGCGAGGTTGGTGTCGCTCAGGGAAGGCAGCTTGGTTCCGTCACGCCCCTGGGCCTCCAGGATGTCCGCGGGATCGAGTCCCTCCAACAGCGACAGATACAAACTGAATGCCGTCACGCGACAGGCCATGAAGTTGATGTCGGCGCCGAAGATGCTGCGCACCAGCAGCCTACTGCGCTCGGCAAAACCGAGTCGCTGCCCCCTCTTCGCTTCTGATAACGCTATGAGCCGGCGGTATGCGGTGGTGAGCAGGATGCCGGAACCGCAAGCCCCGTCGAAGATCGTTTCTGCCAGCGGATCCGGTGATGCCATGAAGGCTTGGTCGACCGCGAGCATGGCCAGATTGCGGGGCGTGTAGTACGCCCCCTCTTTGGCCTGCTGCTCGGGAGTCAAGAACTTCTCGTACAAGCCAGAAAGCAACTCCACCGGGATGTAGCTGAAGTCGTAGTTCCAGAAGTCGCCCTGCCCAGTCTCCATGTCAGTTCGGCTTAGAAATTGGTTCAGCAGTTCGAAGCCATGGTCTGCAAGCGCCATCCAGGGATCGTGCCGATCATCTCCAAGAAAGTCGCCATTGAAGTCCCCACGCAGGCGGTCGACCAGATTGCGAACAGCCTCGCGATCTTTGTTCGCGACCAGTTCATGCAGCGAGACCACGCCGCGACGCTCGCGATAGGTCGCCCCGACGATCTCTCGGTGCTCAAGGTACGAGATGAACAACAGCTGCCCCATGAGCAGTTCGGCCAACCGCCTGCGAGTGGCGATGGATGCGTTGCCACGAAGCCCTTCGTCGGTGAGTTTGCTTACGGTCACAGACAGATTGGCCATCAACTTGCGATCGACCCGCGCCTTGACGTCGAACCATTTGGGTAATCGACGCACCAAGTTGGCCGTGGCGACATCCGACGCGGAGAACGGCCCGTCGGGACTTGCGTCGTCCAGATGAAGCCGCTCTTCAGCCTGAAGCTTTCGTGCAGGCAGGGCAACGGCCTGCACACCTTGCAGCTCGATAACGACCGTTGCCAGGTTCTGGTTCCAGATGCGCTTGCGCACTTCGTTCAGCGACGGCGGGGACAGAGGCCCGTCGTCGCCCACGAACACCACGGTCGGTACGCCCTCGACATCGAAAACCGCCTGAGCCCGAATTGCCCCGTTCGGCTTCAACAGACCGGATATCTCCATGGCGTACGGATGCGCTGCAGGAACCGCCGTTCCACGCACGTGCAGCGATGCAGGGTCGGCCGAGTAGCCGAGCCTGTCGAGCCATTGACGCACGGATACAGCGGTCACCGCGATACCCCCGGACATGTCCATCCGGACAGCGATGCCTGGCGCGCGACGCGATGCACTTTCATCATGCCGAGCGCCTCCGCTCACGACTGACGGTCACCTTCGGCGGCCGCTCTGCCGACTGCCACACCGACGAGAGAGAGAACAGATCCAGTTGTCCGACGGCCGCCGCAGCGTCAGGCATGGCAAAGCCATCCCGGACGACTGCCAGGTGCGGGTCGAGATGAAGGAGGATGGCATCGCCTGCTGGCTGCTGCGCATGCTCATCAAGCAGCGACAACTCGCCCTGCGACGTCAGGATCAGGCGCCTCCCCCACAGGGCAATGAAAGATGCTGAGTGCAGCTCCTTGCGCAGCTTCGCAAAGTTCTCTTTGTGGAATTGCAGCTCGACGCCGAACCGGTCGCGCAACAGAAGCGCCAGCCGAAGGACCAAGATGGTTTGCCAACTGAACTGTGCGGGCGAACCTTTCTGCCGGGGCCGCACATCGGCCGGCACGAGCGCACGGCGGCTCGTCCACTCGCGCAGTTTCTCTGTCGAAAGACCGGTGAGTTGCGAGGCTACGGGAGTCGGGACAAGGCGCACAATCCGCTCCTTTGGATGAGGGTTCCTAGATCGGGTATTGTACCCGATCCTCACGCCAGATCGGGTAAAGCACCCGATCTCGTAAAACCCTCCATACGTGCCGTCCCTCAAGATAACCTGACCTTTGCGTGCGTCAGTGATCATGTTTCTGGCGATGAGACTTTCGGAAATGCGAATTTGTCTCATCGGGAACCGCCGTACAGCTTGAGCCACGGCTGTATGGCGGGTTACCGATACATTGCAGCCCGTGAGGGGCGGGCATGCGAATGGCCGTTCAGGCCGACAACCGGTCCTACGGAGGGGAAGGGGTTGTGGCCAACTCTTCGCCGACGGAAAGAATTCATGGTGTCTTTAAGCGGAAAACTAAATTTTCCAGTAGCGGCTGTTTACGCGGGCATCGCGGCGAGTCGCGCGGCCTGCGCCTGAATGCCCTCAAGGATCGGCACACTTACCTTTGCCGTAAAGCTTGGCGGCAACTCTGCCGCAACTTTCTCGAGCACGGCAGGCACCGCCGCCAGTACCTTCTCAATAGTCATCTCGAAAGTCGCACCCATGGCATTGCGTTTAGCCGTCTCGTTCCAGTGCCGTCTCTGGATACTGTCAACGAGGTCGTGCTTGTTCTTGCCCCACACGCCCATGGCAAGCCTGAGCTTCTTGCGGTTGAAAAGATTCGGTCCGGAGCCGGTCACCGGCCAGGCTGACATCACGTCGTAGAGCGGTGTCAGTCGGAAGCGTCCCTCGGGTTCGAGGAAGACGCTGAAGTTCTTGGCGTGCCCGTCCGGCGCCCCCAGCAGCCAGAAGATGAGCTGGGCCGTGAGAAAGCGTTGCCGGTCGGCTTCGGCATCCTGACTGCCGCGCAGCTTGTCGAGGATGGCATCGATACCCGGTCCGCCGTGGCTCTCGTACTTGTGCTGGGGCGGAATCCCCAGCACCTGGCAGAAATCCTCCTGGGGAAGCCTCGCCCACCAGTCGGGAAACCGCTGTCGGTCGAAGCGCTCGACAACCAGCACCTTGTGCGGCCCGAAAGACTCCATCCAGCAGTGGGCGATCGGCAAGCCGAAGGCGTGGAGTACGCGACTGCAGAGCCACTCGTTCTCCACCGAGGTGGAGAAGTCGGCCTGTACCGCGCCGACTCTGCCAAGGGGCAACTTGAGGATGTGGGTCGTTGGTGTGGTGCCCAGAGGGAGCTGCCACTGGTTGTCTTGCAGAAGCAGCGCAGTCTTCTCCTGGGCGCCGGCGAGCGAAATGCGCAACTCGTCACGTTCGCCCGGAGCTAAGGGCGCAGCACTTAGCGTCTGGTCCAGCAGCACCACGATTTGGGCCGTGGTGAGGGGCCGGGCCTCGATGCGTCTCACGTCCGGCGTCGGGCTGCCGGCAGGTAGAAGCTGTACGGCGCCAACGCAGTCCCGGCCGATGGCCTCAAGCAGTTGAAAAGCCTGGGTGGGGCTCACCCCATAACGCCGTGCGATCCGAGTCCGGATTTCGCGACTGTCCGGCAGCAGGTTGTCGAACCAGGCCTCGACCAGCTCGCCGCGGAATGGATCTGTTTCGCGGGTGAGGGGGAGCGACAGCGAGATCGGGCGTCGCCGGGGATTGGCAAGCCACGCCTCGGCGTACGTAAACGCGTGCCCGTCGCGCGGCGATACCGACCATGTGCCGACCCGCTCACCGTTCATCCAGACGTCGAGTGCGTGGGACTTCGACGGGCGACCTGCCATTACCATTCCTCCCCGGACAGCTTGCCGCCGGCCGTGCCTGTCGCCGCAGTCTTGCCGGACAGAGCGTGCCGTGGGACCACCTGAAGCTCGGCATCGAGAGCCATCAGTACCGTCAGCAGCTGGTCAAGGGTAACCTTTTCCGGGAACCGCTCAATGCGGGAAATTCGCTCCTGCGACAGCCCGAGCTTTTGACCCAGTCCAGCCTGCGACAAGCCTTGATTCTTGCGCAAGCGCTGCAGGAGTGGCGCCAGTTGTCCAGTGGTGGTGATGGGTGTACCCATGGGAGCACATTCAGTTCTGATAAGGAATATTTGTACAATATGCTCTATAGCGCATACTGTCAATATATTCTCTATGCAGCATATCTTGGTGGTATTAGTTACGGTCGCTTCGTTTCGTTTTCCTGATGAGATACCCGTAGGATAAAGCGACCTAGTACTACGCGCGACAAGAAAGTATCCAAAGAAGCGCACCCCGTCGCCCCGGCCCTGCGAGCTACCCTCGCTCCAGAACGCCCGCCGGGCCGGTGGCTAAACTCACTTCGCTCGGAGGGACAGAGGGGAATGAAAACTGCCGCGTGTCGGATACTGCCGAGAAACAATGGGAAGCCTTTGTCGCTCTATGCCAGCAAAAATCGTCGTCCGACAGCGCCGACTTTGAGGGGAACCCCTGTGCTGCGCAAACTAAACCGAACCCCAACTGCCTATCGTTAAACTCGTCTGCGCTTAATCGCGCGGTGCACAGTCGCCAGTGTGGCACTGTCGAGCGGATGCATGGCAAGCAATAGGTCGGCGAGCACGTCGTCGCGACAATAGAGATAAGCGGTAGGGATGTTCAGCACCTCGGCGATTTTCTCGGCGACCTCGAACGGCGGCTGGTGTATTCCAGTTTCGTAGCGGCTAATGCGTGCGCTGCTGCAGCTTTCGTCGAGGCCAATCAGCACGCCCAAGCGATCCTGTGCCAGTTGCGCGCATTCGCGCGCCTGACGGAGCCGAAGGCCGAAAACCGACCGGGGTGGTTTGTCATGCATGTCCCGACCATGTTGAGGATTCGCGCTTGTTACGTCTCTACGTAAATCGTAGAATCAAAATGAAATGTCTCTAAAACCTGCCACGATAGGTGCGTTATGCAACAAATTGACTGGGATCCCGCGCTGGAGACTGGTATCGACTTTATTGACAGCGAGCATCGGCACATCGTCGCGCTCGCCAATCATTTGTTGGAAAATTCGTCGAGCGAGGCAATAGAAGCAGTGCTGAATGAGCTCAGCGGCTGTTTCGCGAGTAATTTCACACGAGAGGAAGACTACCTGCAGCGCGCATCGCTACCCCTCGCCGCAGTCGCAGCACATGTCACCGATCACACGCGCTTGCTTTCGGAATTCACCGAAATCCTTTATCGCGCCAGCATCGATGGGTGCGGCACCGGTGAGGCAATCTGGCATTTTCTGGCTGACACCGTACTGCGACACCAGCGCGATTTCGACATCGCCATGCGCCAATGAGATCAATCATACCGGCGCCAGAAAAAGTCGGCGCTGGCGGAACGGCGTCGCCCGCCGTTGGACTATAGGACTACAGGGAGCAGCGCCACACTGATTTGTCCAAGCTTCCTTTGGGGGGCACGGCGTGTCTGGAATTTGGGTTGCCATCTATCTGCTCGTTCGGCGAAGAGAGAGGTGGCCCGGTAAAATAGGACTGGTCGATAACGGTCTGTTAAGAACATATGAACGAGCTTACAAACAGCCAAACCCTGCTGGCCAGTTTGCTCGCATTCATTCACGACGAGCAGGCTTACGGCAATCACCGCCTTCATGAAATCTGGGAACGTCCCCTTGCCGACAAGTTGGAAAAGGGATGGTCGCAAGGCTTCTTGTCGTTGGATCGTGGATCTGAACCGAATACGCTTTGGGCGACGCTGGATGACAGCGAATCGCGTTTTCGTGAAGGGGATCTACTCTTCCTGCATGCTGGAAAACCCTTCGAGAATCCTCTTGGCAGGGGCTTTTCCTTGGAGCTGGAAGACGGTGACCGCTGGCTGTTGAGCGGCAAGCTTGCACTCGCCGCCCTCGACGAGTATGAAGGCGGGCGCTGCTACGCCGATCCTGATGCGATGGATCTCACCTCATTCTACGAACAATCGCTGGAAGATATTGCGACCTCGCAGATTGGACGAGAGGTCATTCTTCCGCTGCTCGACGGGACGCTGCCAATCACGTTCGACGAAAGGGACTTTGCCGACGCCGAGCGGATCGCGTTGGCCGAGGGCTGCAATGCGGCACAGGCCGAGGCAGTCGGCTTGGCCTACGCTGCCGAACAGATTGCTTGCATTCAGGGGCCGCCTGGAACCGGCAAGACCCGTGTTTTGTCGCTGATCGCGCGGCTGATGGTGGAACGTGGCGAGCGCATTCTGGTGACCTCGCATACCCATATGGCCATCAACAACGCCTTGAACAAGATTCACGCGCAGGGTGTTCATGTCATCAAGGTGGGCCGCGATACCCAGCGCAAGGGATTGGACGACGCGATTCCTTGTTTTTCGGGACTGGATGCCTGGGAGGATCGGCCGACGGACGGCTACGTCGTCGGCGCCACACCCTTTGCCACCTGCACGTCCCGTCTCGAGAACTACGATTTCGACACGATTCTGTTCGACGAGGCTAGCCAAATCACCGTGCCGTTGGCGCTGATGGCGATGCGCAAGGGCAAGCGCTTCATCTTCATCGGCGACCAGAAACAGCTGCCTCCCATACTGCTGTCACGATCGGTCCTTTCGAAAGATGCCTTTTCCGTGTTCTCCAAGCTGACCGCCATCGAGGCCGACCATACGGTCATGCTCGATGAAACCTACCGCATGAACAGGTGGCTGACCGAGTGGCCCAGTCAGACCTTCTATGACGGCAAGCTCCGTTCCGCCGGCCACAATCGAGAGCGCCAGCTGATGCTCACGACGGTTGCACCCCGTTTTGTTGAAGTGTTCGATCCGGCCGCCAGTGCTGTTTTTATTCCGACGTTGGACCGGTCTGCGCGAACTCGCAACCACCGCGATGCCGCGTTGGTGGCCGATCTTTGCCAGGCTGCGGTTGCCGGGGGAGTGGCATTGACTGAAATCGGTGTCGTTTCACCTTATCGTGCGCATGGCCGCGTCGTGCGCAATCTGCTGAAAGGGCGATTCGGCGACGTGGCGGCACGGACAGTAGTGGCGGACACGGTTGAACGTATGCAGGGGCAAGAGCGGGAACTGATCATCCTGTCCCTGGCCACCGGAGACGAAGCATTTTTGAGTGTGATCGCAGAGTTCTTTTTTCAGCCGGAACGTCTCAACGTGTCCATTACTCGCGCCATGACCAAGCTGATCGTGATCGGTCCGGAGGTCGTTCCGACATCTGCTGCAGAAAACTCGGAAGTCGAACGCTGGATCGCTTGGTATCGCGACATGGTTGGCCAGTGCCGCAAGATCGTTCTGTAGCATGACGGTGTACATTCCTGAGTGGACGAAAGTCTCGGGACGTAACCTGCAGATCAAGAAGGTATTGAATGCCTTGGACGATGTCTGTGTGGTGCGCAGGCCCCTCCGACCAACAGGCTGGGCGCCTGATCTGTTTGTGCAGCATCCGGAAACCGGATGGATCGCTATCGCCGTCAGCGATGAGAGCTTCTCGGTGCTCGATTCGGCACAACTGTTCGAGACCGAGGGACGGCTAGCCTTCGAGCAACTGCTGGCGCGTTTTGCCGACCTGAAAGGCATATCAGACCCGACCAATCACAATTTGCTTAAGCTGCTCCTGATGTGGTCGTGTTCCCCGGAAGAAGCGCGAGTCCTGTCGGAACGCTATATGGACCGCTTTGGCGTGCGGTTGTTGTCAAAAGAACAGTTCATGCGACTTGGATATAAGCTCATTCCTCGTCTGTTCGCGCAATTGGGAGAGAAGGGCGAGCAATTGCTGCTGGGGCATTACTTTCCCGAGGCAGAGATACCGGAAATCTTCACTACCCGCCGGCATTTTCATCGCGACAACTCGGCCAGGCTGACGCGGTACTTCCTGGATAATCAGCAGGAATGGGCCGCCAAGCTCGACCTGGAACCGCCCGTAGAGCAGGCGGAAGTAGCCAAGGACTTTTCTGTGCGTGTAGTCAATGGCGTGGCGGGCAGCGGCAAGACCCTGATTGCCTTGAATCGCGCCCTGATGCTGGCGGAGATGTTTCCGTCGCAACGGATCCTGGTGCTGATCCACAACACGCCCATCGTCGCGGATATCAAGGACCGGCTGCATCGCACGCGCGGCAGCATTCCCAACAATCTCGAGATCACTACTTTCTTTGGCTGGGCGCATCAGCAGTGGCGCAACGTTTTTCAGACCCGGTTGAAGATGCCGGATAGACCGCAGCAAGAAGTGCCGGAACTCATCAAACACTACCGTACGCGCTGGCCAGATCTGAAGCTGACCGAGGTGCAACTGGTCGATGAACTGGACTTCATTAACGAGTCGTTGATCGTTGATGAACCGTCCTATCTCGTTGCCAGTCGCGCCGGTCAGGGATTTGCGTTGCGAGCCAAGGACCGCGAACAGGTGTGGTCGCTCTATGAGATCGTGACGACAGCGCTGGCCAAGGAACAACAGCGCTTGTGGAGCGCGGTCCCGCGGGAGATCTGCCTGGCCGAGAGTCACGAACGTCTGTCGAAGTATCACCATATCCTTGTCGATGAGGCACAGTTTTTTGCGCCATCCTGGTTTCAGGTGGTGAAGCTGGCGACGGAAGCCGAGGGGCATTTGTTCCTGTGTGCCGATCCGAACCAAGGGTTCATGAAAAGCCGTCTGAGCTGGAAGAACGTGGGCCTGGATGTCGCAGGGCGCACCAAGAAGCTCCGAAAATCCTACCGGACAACCCAGGCTATTCTCGAGGCTGCAAGCCGCATCCTGGCGCAGTCGGCCCCGGGCGATCCGGACGACTTTCTGGAACCGGACTGGAATGGCATGGAGCAGGGTACGTCTCCGCTTCTGATCTATACCGATTCGCCTCAGGATGCCGTGGATCGCCTCACGAATGAACTGGCCGCGATCATCAAACATGGACAGGTGCCACTATCCAGCCTCCTAGTCATCTACGGCGACAGCATTCAGAAGCACCTGCTGTACGATCAACTGGGCCGGCGCTTCGGCACCGAACGGATATGGTGGCTGAATAGGAAAGAACACAAGAAGGAGCCGCCGAACGGCTACGGCCAGGACTATTTGCGCCTGGCATATCTGGAAACGGCGACCGGGCTGGAGGCGAGCGTGGTCTTTCTGATCGGAGTCGAGAGTCTATTCGCGGAAAACGACATGCCCGGGGTTAGCAACGAGGAACGTGTTGCACGAAAGGAAGAAAACGCCCGAAAACTTTACATGGCAATCACCCGTGCGGGACACCAGCTTGTTTTAGTATCGACGCAGAGACTGCCGCATAGCATCGAAAGTTTATTCGAGAAAGTATCGCCTCTGACATCCTGACTCCAGGGGTTTGATGTCAGTGTCCTTTCTTTGAAGAGATCAGATCCAAGCGTCTAATTACAAAAGCGTTGCTGTAAGCTTCCATTGCTGCTTTATGCAGCGCAAATCCCATACTCGCGAATTGAAAAGCACCCAACCGGTGCGCTTTTCACCAGCGATTTTGTGGTCCTCCTTGATAAAACCGTGGAATGGAAACCCACGATGGCCAGGTGCCCTTTCAGTTCGGCGAAAAGAGCGAGTCGCCCGCGCCCGGATGGATCGCCAAAGCGGCAGATCGAGCAAAGCAGCGTCGGGAGCAGGAGACCATCGCAGCAGGCCTCCCGGAATGGCCGGAAAAGGCCCGTGGCATCCCGAACGGTGCCCTGCGGTCATCTCTATTCGGGGCGATTCGCAAAGGCCCGCGCAAGTTCCTTAAACGCGCGCAGCTCCAGTCAGTCAATGGGCTGACCATTGTCTTCAATGGTCCTCGCCTGAGTCAGTCCGACCTCGATGTCTGGGAGCATTGTCTGCATCTCGCGCGGATCAATGGCACCGGGTGTCATATCCGATTCACCGCGTATTCCTTCCTCAAGGCCATTGGGCGCACCACAGGGAAGAGCGATCGGGAATGGCTCAAGGGCGTGCTGCTCGATCTTGCCTCGTCCGTGGTCGAAATCAACGATAGCAAGCGCGCCTACTTCGGCCCCCTGATCCATCATGGCATTCGGGATGACGAAACCGGGGAATACGTCATTGAGGTCAATCCCAGAGTGGCGCTCCTGTATGGCGCCGACGGCTGGACCCAGATCGAGTGGGCACAGCGCCAGGCCTTGCGACGACAGCCGCTGGCGCAATGGCTGCATGGCTTCTATTCAACGCACACCGAACCCTATCCCTACAAGGTTGAAACCCTGCGCCGCCTGGCCGGCAGCGAAAACGAGCATCTCTTCAGTTTTCGGCAGGAACTGCGGGCTGCGATGTCGAAGATGGCTGAAGTCACCGGCTGGGCATGGCGGATTGCCGAGGCTGACCTGGTGCATGTCGCCAAGCAAACAGGCCAAAAGCCGGTTGTGGATAAGTCGCAAAACGTGAGGGGATAGCACCTATGGGGTAGGGGGACAGCGCCTATGTTTTGCGGTCACGGTGAGGGGATAGCGCCTAGAGGGTAACGGGATAGCGCCTATGTGACTGGGGGGATAGCGCCTAGGGACATCGGGGGATAGCACCTATGAAGACGATGACGAAAAAAGCTCTGCAAGCCTTGCCAATAGAGGCATTCATGGGTTATCCACAAATGCCCCTAATCTTCTTTTAATCCTTTCTTAATCAGTAAACCGTCGCACCCTGATCGGAGAACTCATGACTGCCAGCGAACTGAAAAAACGTGCGACCCAAGTCCGTCGCACCGATACCGCGCTGCGACATCTTGCCGCCCAGCTCGACCTGAACGCGGCAGACAAAGCGTCGTTACTGAAAGCCGCTTCGGTGCTTTCAGCCAGTGGTCGACACGTTGCAAATCAGGCAGCACAGACCAGGCGCACTGAGGACGCCAGAGAAAAGGCAATTGCCAAGGCGACCCAGGAAGCAAAACAACTGATGGCAGGCTGGCCGGTCGCCAGCATCCCGGACAAGGTGGCGTTGTGTGTTGCCAATCTCATGGAAACCCATCTTCGCCAAAACCTGGAGTCAGATACCGACAACCTGGAGTGGAGCCTCAACTACTGGGTCGAGCAGGCCTTGGCGGAGATACCGATGAACGCCGCCTGGAGGGCAGTACGGGACGGCAAACCAGTGAACGAACTCATGGCGCTGGCTAGCGAGCGATTGGACAAGATTCGAATTCAACCCGGAACAATTGCGCTGGCCCAACGCTGGCAGGCGCAGATGGAAGCCACTGTCGTGAGCCAATGAGGCGGTCGGAAATCATTTCATGACGGTTACTCAAATTCACCGTTCCGCCGAGGCAGGGCGCCTTGACGATTTCGAAATGGAACACTTTCGTGCGCTTTTCGCCCACGTTCCGCCGATCTCGAATGCTAATTTCGGCGTATCCCGAAACCGATGAGCCACACCCGCAAAAGCATGAAGAGAAAAAAAGGTCTCAAGCCACTCTGGATCTATGACGGCAGCCCGGACCTGGCCGATCTGATGGTGGCCGCCACCACCCTGACCGAGGGCGGTTATGTCATCGTGATCGAACTCACCAACGGCTTGACCCGACTTGCTGCGACACGGCATCCGGCCAAATATGCCACCTCCTGGCACCAGTTCGTCAAGCGCTACGGCCTGCCGGAAATTGCCAGGATGATCATCTCGCAACCGCATCTGCGTTACGAGGCCATCAAGCGCGGTATCGCAAAGGCATTGGCCGAACATCGGGATGAGGATCTGGATGCCTATCGCGTCCCCGTGGAGGCCATGGCAGAAAAGGCGGCAGCGGTCATCGAGGCGCTGGCAGGGCAGTAATCGGGCCTGAAGACGCTCCCTGAAATAGACGATTCATTCAGTCAGTTCATGCGCAACACCTACGATTTTGACTATCCCTGGCGGCCGATTTACGAATGGCGCATGACGGGCGTCTGGCTTGGAGCGGCCAGTCTGATGCTCGTGGTGACGAGAACTCTGCCGGTGCCCTCTCGCATGGGAGTCGCCGCATCACTGTTCTGCGTCGGAATCGGTGGGCTCCGAGCGCTCCAGGCGTGGCGGCGAAGCCAGGATAGCGCGCGAATCCGCCTTACCGACAAGCAGTTCATCGGGATACCCGAAGTGATCGGCATTGCGAACGTCGCTGCCCGACGGGAGTCCATCTGGCTGGGACGCGGGTTCCACTGGACGGACATTGAAGCCAGTCGCATGCATTCCCTGATTGGTCGCGGCATTGCGGCACAGATGGGGAAGGAACTCCTTCACAAGGATGGCGCGTACTGGCTCCATGGTCTGGCCAGGGAAGGGGATATCCATGTCGATCTGGATAGCCTGGTCGGGCATACCTTGATTGTGGGCACCACCCGTGTCGGCAAAACCCGCTTGCTCGATCTGTTGATCGCTCAAGCCATTGCCCGCGGTGAGCCGGTCATCATCATTGACCCCAAAGGCGACCACGGCCTTGCCGAGAACGCCCGCAGGGTGTGTGAGGCCCTTGGTCAGGCGGATCGTTTCATTTATTTCCATCCGGCGCATCCAGAGAAGTCTGTCTGCATCGATCCTCTTCGCAACTGGAACCGGAAGACCGAGCTGGCCAGCCGTATCGCCGCCCTGATCCCCTCCGAAACCGGGGCAGATCCCTTCACGGCATTCGGCTGGAAGGTTCTCAACGATATCGTGAATGGGCTGATTGCCACGGGGATTCGGCCGAACCTCGTCCAGTTGCGCCGGTATATCGAAGGTGGGCCGGACGATCTTCTACTCAAGGCGCTGCGGCTCCATTTCAAGCATCACGTACCGGACTGGGAGTCCCGGATCAGCAGCTTCATCAAGCAATACAGAGGGAACCAGCTGCTCGCCTACATCAGTTTCTACAAGCAGGTCGTCATCCATGACACGCAGTCAGTCGATCTGGATGGGCTGATCTCGACCTACGAGCACAACCGCGAGCACTTTCAAAAGATGGTGGCCTCGCTGATCCCGATCCTCTCCATGCTGACCAGCGACCCGCTCACGGAGCTTCTGTCACCCAATCTTGATCCAGGGCACGAACGACACGTTACGGACATGGCGCGTGCCATCCGGACTGAAAAGGTGCTCTACGTCGGCCTGGATTCTTTGGCCGATGCGACTGTCGGTAGCGCCATTGGCTCAGTTCTCCTGGCGGACCTCGCCGCCGTGGCGGGTGATCGCTACAACTACGGAATCAACACCCTCAAGCCTGTGAACCTGTTTATTGACGAGGCGGCGGAGGTCATCAACCAGCCGACCATTCAGTTGATGAACAAGGGGGGCGGTGCCTTGTTTCGAGTCACGATCGCCACCCAGACATTTGCCGACTTTGCCAGCCGTCTGGGCGACGAGAACAAGGCCCGGCAGGTACTTGCCAACACCAACAACAAGATTGCCCTGCGCGTCCTAGATGCCGAAACACAGAAGTACATCGCCGACGGAATACCAAAGATCAAGGCCAGAGTGATGATGATTCGCTATGGCCATAACGTCGATTCCAGAATCCATGATGAATACACCGCGTCCTATCAGGAGCAGGCGACTGAAGAAGAGGCCGATCTTATCCCGCCGGCCATCCTCAGTGAGTTGCCTCCCCTTCACTTCTTTGCTCGTATGTCCGGGGGGCGGACGATCAAGGGACGTATCCCGATCTTGAGGTGATGCGTGGCGCAACCAGTCAGAAAACAGGGAGAGTGGGGCGCCTTTGTTACCATCATTCTGATGGTGGGCGTTTTAGCCTGCTGGGCGCTGATTCCGGCCAGGGTGCTTGAATCATCCTGGCGGACTGAGCAGGAGAAAATGGCACTTTGGGCTGGGGACAGCACCCATCGCTGGATTGGAGCCCAAGCAGGGGACGTGCTCAATCAAGTCGCCAGGCAAGGGGAACGGGCAACCAGCGGTCTCGGAATCAATCAGATCGATAATTGGCTGACGAGCAGGATCTATGTCACCTTGTTATGGGCCAGTCTGATTGTGTATCGGGCCTATGCGCTTCTGATGTGGGGACTGATCGGGATTCCGTTGATCCTGGCGGCAGCGGCCGACGGATTTTTGATTCGGGAGATTCGCAAGCACTCTTTCGTCTCCCAAAGCCCGATTCGTCACAAGATCGGCATTCACTTCTTTCGCCTGATCACCGTGGCGATGGTCGTCTGGTTGTGTCTTCCGGTTCCGGCGCCGATCTTTGTCGCCCCGGCGGTGATTGGCTTCATGGCGTTCTCGCTCTGGCTGTGGGTGAGCAACCTGCAGAAGAGGCTCTGAATGATTTCGCGACTGGGCCGACGGTAGATGGGGTCTGTAAAGCAGGATTGAATGGAAGTGCGTTCTTGTCTGTATTGTGTCGTTGCTTCGAATCCGGCCTGCGGCTGCGCGTTGCCCAGGAAAACAATACTCTACCATGAACGCTGCCGTTGGCTGGCAGCCGCCGATGGGTAGAGTATTCCGATTGCGTGATCGACAAGCGCCAACAATTCCGTCTCCAATGGTATTGGGTTAGCATAGCGTCTTCACCATCACCATCAATGGAGTTCATCATGGCCCGCAAGAAAAGACTCGATTTCTCCGATATCTCGACTACCCGCAAGAAAGAGAACCTCAATCAGAAGGATTTCTGGACTCGGTACGGCGTCACCCAGTCAGGCGGATCCCGCTACGAATCCGGTCGCAATATTCCTAAGCCACTGGCTATCCTGTTGTGGCTTCATCGCTCAGGGAAGGTGACGGACAAGGATCTGGCGGAGGCGGTGAAGTAGGGATCAAGGACAACTGATCCGGATGCGTCCTGAAGACCTTGAGTTGCTGGTCACACGCGTCATGGCTCCCTTCGGCAAGCACAAGGGACGTCTGATCGCCGATCTGCCGGGTATGTTGAGTACATCTTGTCTGGTGCGTCAATCGTGAGGTCTCCTCCATCTCTCGCATAGAAGATACGGCCTCGGGTACGCGAATCACTGGCCGTATGTGCCATTCATCATTGGCTGCTTCATCCTTTTGGCTTCGTACATGTTCGCATCGGCCATTTGGATCATTCCATCCGCCGTTTGATTCTTGCCAAGCTTGGTGGCTTGGCCGATTGATACCGATATCTGCCAGGATCGTTCCTCAAAAGCTTGCTTGGACAAGTCCTCGATCCGCTTGATCAGAACATCGCAAGACTGCTTGTCTGTATCGGGGAGCAACAACAGAAACTCATCCCCTCCAATACGGGCAGCAACGTCAACTGCTCTGGAGCTCGCCCTCAGTATGTCCGCCATGAGCTTAAGGGCCTCGTCACCGACGTGATGTCCATGGCTGTCATTCAGACACTTGAACTGGTCTATATCAATGTACAACAACGAATAGGGACTGCCGGAACGCTCACTGCGGACCTGTTCGATTTCCAGCCGTTCTAAAAGCTCCAGGCGATTCGCTAAACCAGTCAGCACATCCTTATGGGCGTATTCACTTTCACGCCACAACTTGAGCATTACCCGGCCCAACACCGTAAAGACGACGCTGCGGGTAAATGAGTTCAATAGGAGTGCATGCAATGGGAACTCTGGCCAGATGACAGCCGCCTCGGTCCCGCTCCATGCAAGTGCCAACGCTATCCCGACAACGGTGGAGGTCTGTGTATCGGAATTGCGTGCAGCGAGATGAATTGCTGCCATACGGGCTGTTTGGATGATGGGCAGGCAGAACAGCACATCCAATGAGATGTACCTCCCTATCTCGCCAGGAGGATATTTTCCTGCTGCATAGTTCAGGAAACTGATGAGAGCTACTTCCGCCGCTATCAGTGAGCTGCTAGCATAGAAGGAGATCTTTTGCTCTGTCATGAATCGATTTGGTGGCAGCGAATCACACCTTACCAGCCTTCACCATCTCAAGCAGCAGTTGCTTTGCCAGGGCTTCAGGCTCCATCGTGCCAACCTGCTTGCTCTTGCCACCCAAGCCAGTAGAGACAGTGAGTATCTTCCCTGCTACCCAGTAGGTGCCCTTGTGAGTCTTGCCATCAACTTCAACGGTGAATTTGTGGCGGAGTGGTGGGTCAGTGCGGATGTCCATGCTTTTATTATGGATGATAAAAATCAGGCAGGTCACGGTTACGGTATCGCAGATTCAAGTGATGTCTGTTCCACGCCCCTTTGGTTGAGCAAGCAATGGCATAAGCGTAACCTGACCATGAAGCCGGAGGTAACCGGTCGATTAGCTGCTATCGCGTTCAACTGCCATCAGAAACGTCCCTAATAGTCTCTGAGTCATTGGGCATTCAACACGCCATGACTTATCGAACATTGAACTTTTCCGCAAGCTTGACGAGTTTTTCCCGTCGTTGCTGCTCCTGCTGCTGCGCCAATAGCCGTGCTTTATGTTGCTCGGCACCCTTCCTGAAGCGCTCACGCAGAATGTCCAGGGCCTGCTGCTTCTGCTCCGGGGTCACTTGGCCAGCGGCATTGCCATCGAGGTCGAACCGCATTTCGCCATTCGTGAGCGCCTTCAAGTAGCGCGCCGATGCGGTATGCATCCGCATCGCCAAACGAGGTTGCTGCGGATTGATGTCGGGAATCCGTTCCAATACGGCCTTGTGAATGCCAATCGCAAGGGGATGGCACTCCGAAACATCGATCTCAGTGAAATCAGAACGGCATGATGCGGGTCACGCGGTTTGGAATCAGATCCGGACATTGCGCATCGAGGTAATCGTGAGGATCGAAGAATACCGCAAGCACAAGTCCATATGGCGGACTGTTGGCTTCGGGTACCGATGAATTCATCGACAGCAAGTCGTTGGAAGGGCAGCTTCCAGTTACGGAATATTGAAACGGTGCACTTCTGTTTGCTTTTGGCACCGGTTTTGCGCAGCTGAATTCATAGTATCCATGCCATGCACAAGCTTGCGTGGCTCCCTCTCCTTTCTCTTTTCGCATACCTCCCTACACCGGGTCGTGCCGCCTGCTTTGAGGAGGCGGCCTCGCGTTATCAGATGCCATCGGCCTTGCTCAAGGCGATTTCCAGGGTGGAGTCAGGAGGCAATCCCAACGCCCTGAATCGGAATAGGGATGGCAGTTTCGATATGGGGCACATGCAAATCAATAGCCGTTGGTTGCCAAAACTGTTGCATTTCGGAATTTCGCGGGAGCGCCTGTGGGAACCCTGCACAAACACCTTTGTTGGGGCGTGGATCCTGGCGCAGAACGTCCATCGCATTGGATACTCCTGGAACGCCATCGGCGCCTACAACGCGACGTCAGCGGAGAAGCGCAATCGGTATGCAAGGAAGGTTTCAGAAGCCATGAAACGGGAGAGCGCACTTTGACCCTGTGTCCCGTTGCCGTTTTGATTGTCCTTTCGCTCGTGTCTGGTTGCGCAGTTGAAAAAACCATCAGCACGGAAGTTCCAAAGCGACTGTCGCTGACTTGGGATCGCTCGGATTGGCGCATCTGCGACCAACGAGAGTGCCCCGCGCCAACGTCGAAGACCGTCCTTCTTGTCGCGGCACCTCCCACTGTGGAACCAGTGGTCAGGGAACCAACAAAGCCCATCCAGGTGGCGAGAAAGCTCGCCCCGATTTCGGTGACCTTTCAATTCGCCAGCGCGACGTTGTCTGATCTGGACGAAATGGAGATCAAGAAAGCGGTCGCCCTGATTGAACCGGGTGATTCGATCCTTGTTGAGGGGCGAACGGACGACCTCGGGTCTCAAGCATTCAACAACCGCCTGGCCAGAAAGCGCGCAGAGGTTGTCGCCGCGTATCTCAAGGGACTCGGGGTCAAGAGCCCGATTGATATTCGGTCTCAGGGAAAGTGCTGCTACGCCATCGCCAATAACTCTGACGAGTCGCGAGCGATCAACCGGCGCGTCGATCTACATTTTTCTTCTACCCAAAAGGAGTAAGCACGTGATTCCCCGATCCAAAGAATCCATACGAGATTACCTCATTGCCAGCGCCTTCATGGCTCTCGGTTCCTTCCTGCCCGGCTCACTGCTCGATAAGGGATTCGAAGCCCATATCGGCGGCATCGCTCTCGGCATAGGGCTGGGCTGGCTCATCAAATCTGTCATCGACCATACCAAAGGAGTAAAAAGTGAATCGTAATCAACGTTATGCCGTAGTCGCCATTGCCCTCTCCCTGCTGGCCGGAGGTGCCCTCGCCGGTACCACGGGAACTGAATTCCAGGCCCTCTATACGTGGGTCAACGACGTGGTCACCGGCTATTTCGGGCGGGCGGTAGCGGTGGCGGCCGTTGGTCTTGGCGCGATCCTTTCGATTGCCCGCGTCAATCCGGTCCCAATCCTGTCGGGCGCCGGCTTTGCGATTTTCCTGCAATACACGCCGACGATCATCACCGGCATCCTGACGGCAACGGTCTGAGCCGGCGCATCCCGCGTGGGTAACGACGAAAACGGCTACATCCCGAAGTCCCTGGATGCGCAGGAGCGCTTCTTGTGGTGGGAAATGGATCAGGCGGTGATCGCCATCATGCTGATCAGCATGGGGGTGATCTCCGGTTCCATGCTCATGGGCATCGCTCTGGGCGCACTGGCGGCATGGCAGTACGGTCGCATGAAGGCAGGCAAGCACCCGAAGTTCGCTGCTCACGCCCTCTATTGGTGGTTTCCCAGCGGGCTGTTCCTGAAGTTGCGAGCCACACCCCCGTCTGACCAACGCTACTTTCTGGGCTAGGCGACGAATCACGATGCTATTTCGAAATTACCTGTCCGAGCAGGCGAATGCCACGCAGGAAATCCGGTTCATGCGGATTCTTCTGGCGGGATTGCTCCTGGTGATTCTGGTCGTCGCCGGTGTCGTGCTGAAACTGGTCGGCAATGAAAAAACCGTCCTGGTCCCGCCCGAGATCAAGCGCAGCTTCTGGGTCTCCGGCAACGCCGTCTCCCGGGAGTACCTCGAAGACATGGCTTACTGGTACGCCGGACTCGCCCTCAACATTACCCCGGCCGTTTCAACGTACCAGAACAGCCTGTTCCTGAAGTATGCGGCGCCCTCCGAGTTTGGACGACTGCAAATGGAAATGGGTGCTCGCGCGGATTTCCTGAAGAAGAACAACACCGCCACGCAATTCTCGGTTCGCAACATCACCCTGGACGAGAAGACGCTGCGAGTCGCCCTGTCTGGGACGCTGTTTACCTGGGCGTCGGACAAGAAGGCCGGCGAGCGCCAGACCACCTATCTCGTCGGCTTCAAGCACATGAATGGAAGGCTCTATGTATCCGAGTTCAAGGAAACCAGTGAACAAAATCCTTTTGACAGCGCTGCTGGCCGCTAGCCTGTCTGCCAGTGCGGCTCAGGTACTCGTCGGGAAACCGGACGACACCTTGAGCGCCAGAGTATCTCGATCCGAACCGACCCTGATTCGGATCGATGGCCATCGCGTTCGCCGAATCTTCGGGGCGGAAGGTGAGTTTGCGGTCACGGCCGACAAGGAAGCCGGCACCGCCTATCTCAAGCCGACCACCGACAAGCCGACCCTCAGCATCTTCGTTTCCGATGAGAATGGCCGAACCTGGAAGCTTCTGTTGTCGGTGACGGACGGCCCTTCGGATTCCATCACCATCAAAGGACGATCAGTCGCCGGCAGCAGCCTCACGCCGGGCAAGGATGTCGCCAGAAATCAGCTGATCAAGCGCGTCCTCCTTTCCCTTCAGTCTGACGCCGACACCGAAATGGATGTCAGGGCAGCCAACGAGATTGTGCCCCTCTGGACCGAAGCCCTGTTCGTCCTGACCAGGGTCATCGACGGTCCCCTGAAAGGAGAAAAGTACCTTCTCACCAACACGTCCGCCAACGCGATGGTGATCGACGAGCGGGAACTCTACCGGCGCCAGGTCATCGCCATTTCGATCGCCAAACCCCAGCTGTCGCCCGGTGAAACCACTGAGGTTTTCGTGATCTCGGAGAACCCCGGTGAGTGATCCGGTCGCCGCCAGCGGCGGTCTCACGTCCTATCTGAAAGGCTTGTCGCCCAAGGCCCGACAGTATCTGGTGCTCGGCGGCCTGGGGGCAGGATTCATCGGCCTGGTCTTTGGCAGCATCGCGATATGGGACAACCAGCCCGCCCCGATGCCTCAATCGACCAGGCTCGACAAAGCCAGCAGAAACATTGTCACGCCAGGCGCGCAGGTGGATCCACGCGATGTCTGGATGGCGCAATCGTCGCAGCAGATGAAGGAGATGGATAACGTCATTCAGGGCTTGAAACAGAAGATGGGTGAAGTTGAGCAAAAGCAGTCGGCACCGCAACCCTCGACCCGTCAGGCCAGCGTGCTGCCGCCCTTGCCGCCGATGCTCCCGGGTCCCGGCCCTTCCAGCACACTTCAGGCGTCAACCCAGGGCCCGACACCATCGCCGTCCGGGACACCTGTAACACCTCTCCCGCCGTTGTCACCTCCCGTCATTCCACGAGAGCCCGGGATTGCATCGTTCGAAGTCAGTGACGCGATTCCGGTAGCACCGCAAGGGCCGGCCGACGCAAAACAGGGCAAGACCTACATTCCCTCGGGCTCCTTCATGCGGGTGGCGCTGATGGGTGGACTGGATGCGCCCACGGGAGGCCAGGCGCAAAACAATCCCTGGCCCATCCTGCTGCGGGTGCAGGACAACGCCTTTCTTCCCAATCGCTACCGGGCCAAGGTCAAGGAGTGTTTCATGCTCGGCTCGGGATACGGTGACATCAGTTCCGAACGGGCGTATCTGCGCCTTGAATCACTCTCCTGTGTGCTCAATAACGGCGAAGTGGTGGACGCCACGATCAAGGGCTACGTCGTGGGCGAAGACGGGAAGGCCGGACTGCGGGGGAGGCTGGTCAGCAAGCAGGGACAGGTGCTGGCCAATGCATTGATGACCGGAATCATCGCCGGCATCGGCCAGGGATTCCAGCAAAGCGCAACCAGCTACAGCACCAGCGCCCTGGGCTCGGTGGGGACGATCGAATCCGGAAAGCAGATCCAGGCAGGCATCGGCACCGGCGTCGGCAAGGCACTGGATCGGCTTTCCCAGTACTACATCACGCTCGCCGAGAAGATGTTTCCGATCATCGAAGTGGATGCCGGTCGGGTTGTCGACGTGGTCCTGACCAAGGGCGTGTCGCTTGGCATGGCCGCGAGCGCCGATGAAGACACCTACACGGAACTCTGGAAGCGAGGGCGCCAGATCATGAAAAAGTCCCTGAATCCTTCGGAGTAACAACAAATGCGTAAATCGATGCGTGCCCCCCTGGTCATGGTCCTGATTCTTGTTTCGGCGGCGAGCGTGGTCAGTGCCGCCAGTTCTGCCGGCGATGCTGAAATGGAAGCGCGCCTGAAAGAGCTTTACCCCTCGACCCGAATCAGCGCCGTTCGTCCGTCGGAGGTCTCGGGCCTGTATGAAGTCACCATGGGAAGAAACGTGGCCTTCACCGACCCGACGGGGCGCTACTTCATCTTCGGCCACCTGTTCGACATGAAGGAGCAAAAGGATCTGACCGCGCAGCGACTGAGTGATCTCAATCGCATCGATTTTGCCCGGTTACCGGTGCTGGACGCGATCAAGACCGTACGCGGGGATGGCAGCCGCAAGCTGGCGGTGTTCTCTGATCCGGACTGTCCCTATTGCAAGGGACTCGAAGGCGAACTCGCCAAACTCGACAACGTCACGGTCTACACCTTTTTGTATCCGCTTGAGGGTCTGCATCCAGAAGCCAAGGGGAAGTCTGAACGCATCTGGTGCGCATCCAACCGCGCGAATGCGTGGTCGGAGTTCATGACCATGGGCAAGCTGCCCAATGGCCCCAAGTGCGCCACGCCGATCGAGCGCATCAACCAGCTGGCGGGCAGTCTCGGCATCAACGGCACGCCCACCCTCATCCTGCAGGACGGAAGTCTGATACCGGGAGCGGCCTCCGCCACAGAAATCGAGCGCCGGCTAGCAGGCAAGGGGGCACCGATAAAAGCCGCTGTCACGCCCAGACTCAAGGGGGATTAATCATGCGTTCGGTCTGCCTGATCGTATCCGTTCTCGCCCTGGCGCTGGGCGGCTGTGCCGGAACCCTGACGGGAATGGATGGCGAGAGCAAGTTCTCATGCAAGGCGCCCGATGGCGTGACCTGTTCCTCGCTGTCCGGGGTTTATGCCAATGCGGTTGCCAACAATCTTCCGGGGCTGCGCAAGGACGGGAAGGGTGACCCGGCGGCTCGGCCGGCGGCGAAAGAAAGTCCTGACGGCACGATTACCGGCCAGGCAGCGTCATCCGGCGACCCGCTTCGGACGCAAGCCAGGGTCTTGCGCATCTGGATCGCCCCTTGGGAAGACACCGAAGGTGACCTGCACGATCAGTCCTACATTTACGTCGTCGCCAACGCAGGCCGGTGGGCGATCGAGCACAGTCAGCGCCACATCGTTGACCGCTATCGGCCCACGTTCATCAAGGCCGCTCCTGGCGGACAAGCCCTGCAAAAGCCGCTCACCCCATCGCAAAAACCTTCCCGGTCGTTTGGTGGACCCTCCCTTCCGGGAAATCAGGGCATCGGTCCGGCCGGCACTGGCGCACCAGCAGAGGACCGCGAGTGAGCGTGCTGCAAGCCCTCAAATCGGTCTTCTATGGCGAGCGCTTCGAGCCCGCCGATGCGGTTCAGCGCAGCTTGCTGGATCGCATCGCCACGCTCCCAAGACTCACCGGCATCCTGCCTTACCTGGGGTGGATGGCAGACGAGGGGATGTTTGTGCTCGATCAGGGCACATTCGGCGCCAGGTCCACACATTCCATGGGCTTTTGCATCGAGACTGTCCCGCAAACCGGATCCAATGAAGAAATGGAACGGGTGCTGGCCAGTCTGTTCATGTCCTGTCCCCCGGGTACGGGCATCCAGATCTCGCTGTATGCCAGCCCGCATATCCTTCCGTCGCTGCGAGAGCAGGCCAACATGCTCCCGGTGGATGAGGAACCTGCTGGATCGGAATGGGAGTCCCGTCGCAACCGGAACATCTATCGAGTGCTCGGCCGGCGCCGGATCGATCACTATTTGAAGGGCGCGGCCAAATCGCTCTTCTCGCATCACGTCTATCTGCTTCGCGACTACCGCTGCGTCATTGCCATCAGCACGCCGCTGGATCCCGAGAGTCCCGCCGATGTGGAGGAGGCGATCCGGATCAAGGAGAGTACCCACGCTACCTTGCGCTCTGCCCACATGCCGGGCTGGGACTGGGGGCCGGAAAGCCTGCTGAACTTCGTCGCGGACTTCTTTGACCACGAGCGGGTGCTTGGTCAGCCTGAAGAGAGACACATCGAGTACGACAGTTCGCGCACCCTTCGCAGTCAAGTGTCGAATCCAGAAATTGCTTCCGCCGTCGCCGATTCCTTCATCAAGTATCGAAAGGCGGGCGGTGCCGAGACCGCGATGCAATGCTTCTCCGTGCGGCAGTACCCGAAGTACTTCCGGATGGGCAACATGGGTTCGATGATTGGCGACTACTACCAGATGGCCCTCTCGATACCGTGTCCGTTTCTCATCACCATGGGGGCCATCACCCTGGATTACGAGTCGGCCAGAAGCAAGGCGCTGATGAAGGCGGCGCGAGCGACCCAGGCGGCCGGCTCCTACATGGCCCATTTCCAGCCAGACCTTCAGGATCGCAAGCGCGACTGGGACATGGTGCTGCGCGCCTTCGACAACGGCCGCAACGTGGTCCAGATGTATCACCAGATCGTCCTGCTCTCCCGAATCGAGGACGTATCCCGGACCGAACATGCCGTCCGTGCCGTCTGGCGCGCGCGCGGTTTCGATCTGGCCAAGGATGTCTATCTGCAGCATCAGGCGTTTGTGGCGTCGATGCCGTGCACCCTGACCCCGGCCTTGCAGAAGGATCTCCAGCTGTTCGGCCGTGCCGGCACCAAAACCGCCGACAACGCAGTGATGACGTCCCCCCTGATGGCGGAATGGAAGGGCACTGCGACCCCGGTCATGACCTTGTTCGGTCGTCGCGGGCAAATCATGAGCTTCGATCTCTTCGACAACACGGGCGGCAACTACAACTTCGCCGTCGCCGCGCTGTCCGGTTCCGGCAAGTCGGTCTTCGTGAACGAAATGGCCTTCCGTTACCTGGGTACCGGGACCAAGGTCTGGATCATTGACGTCGGCCGCTCCTACCGCAATCTGTCCGAGCTTCTGGACGGGGAGTTCATCGAGTTCTCCGATGAGCGAACCAACACGATCTGTCTCAATCCATTTTCCATGGTCGTCGATATCAACAACGACATGGAAATGCTGCTGCCCCTGGTGGCCCAGATGGCCAGCCCCCGCGGCCCGCTGGATAACTACAGCTACTCCGCCCTGGCCGCCGCGATCAAGCGCGTGTGGGATCAGAAGGAAAAATCCGCGACGATCACGGATGTCTATGATCTGCTGCGCACCGGGCGACTGAGTGACGAAGGCGAGGTCGAGCGCGACCTGTCCCGACTGGCGACCGCCCTGGAGCCCTATACAAAGTACGGCATCTACGCGAGCTACTTCGAAGGGGAGGCCAACATCCAGTTTCGCAAGAACCTGGTCGTGCTTGAGCTTGAGGAACTCAAGGCGAAGAAGGATCTCCAGGCGGTCGTCATGCAGTTGATGATGTACCGGATCACTCAGGAGATGTATCTCGATCGATCCAAACGCAAGCTGGTCATCATCGATGAGGCCTGGGATCTGATGGGCAGCGGATCGAGTGCCAACTTCATCGAGGCTGGCTACCGGCGAGCACGCAAATATGGCGGTGCGTTTGGCACCATCACGCAATCCGTGGATGACTATTACAAGAACGAGGCAACGCGGGCGGCCATCACCAATGCCGACTGGTTGTTCCTTCTCAGGCAAAAGCCGGAAAGCATCGACCGGCTCGGGAAGGAAGGAAAGCTCCATGTGGACGAGTGGATGAAACGGCAATTGTCTTCGGTCAGCACGGAGCATGGCCACTATTCGGAGATCTTCGTGCATGGCCCGATGGGCTCCGGAGTTGGACGCCTGATTCTCGATCCCTTCTCCATGCTGCTGTACTCGACGCAAGCCGAGGACTATCAGGCCATCAAGATGCTCACCGATCAGGGCATCCCTGTCACGGAGGCCATTGAGACCATCATCGAACGCCGGGGTGCCGGATGAATCCCGGCCTTGTCCGATTGCTCGTCACGGGTCTCCTGTCCGTCCTGGTGTCGTGTGCCATCGGACTGATGTGGGTTCGTTCGCATCCCGCTCCACGCATGGTGCGGGTCGATGTCGGCAGTCTCTACGAGGAACAAAAGAAGACGCTCAGTGCGCGGCTCAAGCCGGGCATGACCGAGGAGGAACAAAAGGCGATTTTCAAGGCGGCGACGGACTACGGTACGCGCGTTGATGAGGCCCTGAGCAGCGCTGCACGGGAATGCAAATGTGCTGTCCTGAACACGGCAGCCATTGTCCGCCTGCCGGATTTCGGTGAATCGGGAATTCCCGATGTCACGGACCGGGTTCGACTGATTCTGGGCCAGAAGTAGGCCTGTGCAGATGCGCAAGGAATGGCTGGCCATGATGACTGGATGCCTTATGGTGAGTTCTTCGTCGGCCACCGTGATGAGCGGTGGCATCGACTATCCGTCGATCTGGGCCTGTGAGGAGACCAGGTTCCACTGGTATTGCGATGTTGAGCCTGAGGTAACACCCGACCCGACAAAACCCGGTGCAAAGGCCAAAACCAGAGAAGAAGCCGCGCTTGAGGATCTTGAACACCTGCGCAAGGCGCTGGAAGCCAAACGGGCACTGGCCCTGATGCAGCCTTCACCAGAAAACCTCAAGGCCTACATTACGGCGCAGGAAGCCCTGATGGATCGGGCCTCGGTGTTCTCGGATGTCTGGCGGCGCGTCATCTGGGCGAACCCGGACCTCAATTACCAGTTGCGCAATCCCGTAAATAACGCGGCCATCCAGGTCAGAGACGTGGAGCGGACGCAAAAGGAACGCGCCTCCATGAAGGAGATCGCCAGGGAATGGGGCGTGTTCTTCGTGTTCCGGTCGGATTGTCCGTACTGCCACCGGATGGCGCCGGCCCTCAAGTTGCTGGCAGACACCTACGGCATCACCGTATTCCCAGTCAGTCTGGATGGCGGTGTCCTGCCTGAGTTTCCCAGCCCGGCACGGGATAACGGCATGGCCAGGGTGCTCGATGTCAAACAGGTTCCCTACGTTGCGCTCGGCAACATCAAGGATCACCGACTGATTCCGCTGGGTTCAGGTGTGTTGTCCGTGCAGGACATCGTCGAGCGAATTTACATCCTGACCCAGACCCGGCCAGGCGAGTTGTATTGAGGGGGTGCCCATGCTCAGAAAACGCATAATCGCCGCAACCTTGGCACTGACGATACCTTTGACGGCGCAGGCCAGCGTGCAATCCAGCATGCAGACCTGGTTCAACGACATCGGCGCCTACGGCAACGTGACCGGTGTGGCGGCCTACCAGGGGCAGACCATGAACCTGTACTCGGGCGGCAGTCTGTACATGCGCACCCCCATCAAGAATTACCAGCTTGCCACCGTAGCCCCTCCGGCCTTCAAGGCGGGGTGCGGCGGGATCGACCTGTTTGCCGGTTCCTTCTCCTTCATCAACAAGGAGCAACTGACGGCCCTGATGCGCAACATCGCCAACAATGCCGTCGGCTATGCCTTCATGATGGCCGTCAAGTCGATCTCGCCCGATCTGGCCGATCTGATCCAGTACCTCCAGGATCAGATCTCCAAGGTGAACAACCTCAATATCAACTCCTGCCAGGCGGCCGAAGGGGTGGTCGCTGCGATTGGCAGCACGCTGACCGACAAGACGCAGGAGAAAGAGGGCAAGGTCGCCGGTGCGTCATTGAATCTCTATTCCGATGTGTTCGAGTCCTGGGATGCCTGGAAGGATCGCTCAAAGGCCAGACAGACGCGCCAGGCCGCCATCAGTGCCGACTCGCGCAACAGGGAAACCTTCGATCCCGGCAATGTCGTGTGGCGGGCGCTCCTTCGGGTTAATGGTGTCGATGACGAAACCCGGCAACTGATGATGAGCATGACGGGAACGATCATCATTGTTCCGCCCGGTGACGACGAATCGGGGTCGAGCACGGACCAGAAAGCCAAATGGTTGTACAAGCCTGGGGCAAAGATCACCTTCAGGCAGTTTGTGGGCGATGGGTCCGCGGCGACGGCGACGCTATCCGGACTGATCTGCGATGACTATGCGGAATGCCGGAATCCTTCGTACGTCGAGGACGGCATCACGGCGAGTTCATTTGCCAAGTTTGTTCGCGACAAGATCGTCGCGATGAAACAGAAAGTGGAGTCGCGCAGCGCGGGCGGGCAGGGCACCCTGGATGTTGCCCTGATCGGGGCGTCCAGCCTGCCGGTATGGAAGATGCTGTCGCTGGCCGCCAACATGCCCGGCGGTGACTTCGTTGTGGAAAACCATACCCAGCTCGTCGCCGTCGATATTGCCCACTCCTATTTCACCAACCTGGCCAAGACGCTGAGGGAAGCGATCCAGAACGAGATGGGCAAGGGAAACGCGGATGTGGCGGAAGCGGCAAAGTCGATTCTGATGCGGGTGACCGAGATCGAGCAGGAAGGGCGCGAAATGCTGGTCGCCGAATATCAGAAGGGGGTGCAGGTGGCCCAGATGCAACGCAGCATCCAGTGGCTCGATCAGTCGCTGAAAGCCGGGCTGCCGACCAACGTCTTTCAGTCGATGATGGCGTTCAATCGATAGGCCGATAGGACGACGCATTCACACCGATGAATTTCGAGGTCTATGCCTACTGGAATATCGAGGAACTGACGGCCACGTTCAACGCCGTCGCTGCCCTCATGGGAAGCGGCGACTACCTGGGTCTCCTGCGCACCCTGGCGCTGGTCGGCATTCTCTCGCTGGTACTGGTCGTCCTCGCCGGCAAGGGGCGCATGGAGGACTTCTGGAAGTGGGTCATCATGCTGGCCCTCTTCAACGGCATGCTGCTGGTCCCGAAGACCAACGTCATCGTCGTCGATCGCACCGGAACCACGCCCGCTCAGGTGGTGGCCAATGTCCCGATCGGTCTGGCTGCCTTCGCGCATTCGACCAGCAAGATTGGCGACTGGCTGACCGGGGCCTTCGAGACCGTCTTTGCGCTGCCCGGTGACTTGCAGTTTCGTACCAGCGGAACACTGTTCGGGCATCGGGTTCTTCAGGAGCGACTGGCCATCAAAAGCGGCCAGCCGATTCTGACCAGCAATTTCTACGAGTTTTACCGGGAGTGCATCACGCCTGAGCTGGCCTCGGGGTATATCCGCATGAACGACCTCATGAAGACAAACGACATCTGGGGCACCCTCAATGGATTGACCAATCCATCCCGGCTGGTGACCCTCCGGGACACGGCGGATCCGACCATCATGCAAACACTGGGGTGCACTGCCGCCTATGCGACGCTCACCATCCAGTTGAACGCCGAGGCCGCCAATCAACTGGGCCTGCTGGGCAATCGGATGTATCCGGGAATGCCTTCCGCCCTGGCCAATACGGCGATCTCAGGGTCGCTCGCGACGAGCACTAATTATCTTCTCGGGCTATCGGCGACGGCGACCGATACCATCAAGCAGTCCATCGTCTCAAACGCCGTGATTGACGCCCAGTACACCATCCCGGCACAGATCGGCGACGCGGCAAGTGCTGCGACCAATCTGGCACAGGCCCAGGCCGTGCGCCAGACCGGTGACGCCTACAAGGCGATGGCAAAGCTGGCCGAGGGCACCATGCCCAAAGCCCGAAACGCCATCGAGCTGGTTCAATACGCCGTCTTCCCGATCATTCTGTTGCTGACGCTCGTTGCCGGTCACCATGGCGGATCGGTGCTCAAGATGTACGCCGGCAGCCTGCTCTGGATCCAGCTGTGGCCACCGCTCTATGCGGTCATGAACTTCCTCATGAATGTACAGGCGCAAAAGGCACTGACGAGTGCTACCAATGGCGGGGGGATGTCTCTGGAGTCCTACAGCTATCTCAACAACTCCGTGGTCAGCGATCAGGCCATTGCCGGAATGCTGGTGTTGTCGATTCCGGCGATTGCCGCAGCACTCATCAAGTGGGGCGATGCCGGGCTGAGATCGGTCGGAGCGTCCTTTGCTCCACGCGATGCAGAAAAGGCCGCCGCCGCCCTGGCGCAAGGCAACATGAACATGGGGAATGCGTCACTTGGCAATGTTCAGCATGGGAATTACTCTGCCTTGCAGCATTCGACGCAGCCCTCACTCGCGGCAGGTGCGGGCAAAATGGCCTCGGCGGATTCCTTTGGCTCGATGGAGCGCACGGGGGATGCCGTGACCGTCAAAAGCGGCAACATGACGATGACCGGGTTCGACAGGAATCGTGATGGCCGATTTACGATCGACGAGGTCACCAACGTGTCGGCGGCGGGGTCATCGCTCTTGGGGGCGGTTGCACAATCAGGCCTCGGACGCACGGCCTCCGACGTCAGTTACTCCGGTGAAGGCACTCAGGCCTCGTCGGGACGTGCCGCATCGGTAGGGGAAGCCCAAACCGCGAAGCTCACCAAAGATCAAAGTGCCACATTTCAACGTCAATTGTCGAGTGCGTTGACTACCGAAATGGGTGGGGATACCAGCGCTGGGGTAACTACCGGCACGGGTAACGTGGTCACCACCGGGAGGGATTATTCCGGCAAGAAGGGGCTGACCAATCAGGAGGGTGTGTCCGTTGATTCTGCACTAACTGCGGGCGGCAGTGGCGCTTCGGGCAAACCCCAGGAAGGCCAGCCGCCCAAGGAGTCGGGTCGGGCAGGGCGGCTTGCCATGGCGCTCGCAGAAAAGGCTTCCGGTATTTCAGCACGAGCTGCCGGTGCTGTGAAAACGGGGCAACGCTACGATGAATCCGCCGACCAGACCATCAGGACGGCCACACAGGATGAACTGCGACACGCGGCGGATGTGGCCAGGCGGGGTTTGCTGCGTGTTGCCGGCAGTACTTCCGATCAGGGCGTGAAGCAGGCTGCTGAACGCGCCGCATCAACGCTGGACAAGGCCAGAACCTACGACAGCAAGGAACTCGCTTCCCTGACGGAGCAGCAGGAGGCCGGAAGCCGACGCCAGGCGGGCAACGAGAACCGCTCGAGTGTTTCGGTGGACGAAACGCTTGTCATGGCGAAGTCCGGCTACGAGATGCTGTTCGGGAAGGGGGCTGAGGTCACGCCGGAACGCCTGTCCCGGTTTCAGCGTGAGTGGAATCAGAACCAGGGTTTTCGGGAAGATGTCGCCCTCGAAACCCGAGACCGGATAGCGAAGACGCGGCTCGCCTCCGAAGGCGTGCAAACCCCGGCGTCGCCGCAGGATGTTCGGCAGGGCGGCGAGACGAATCTTGCTCGGCTCGATGAAATGGGGAAAGCTCAGGTCGCGGCCGAGGACAGTGCAAACAGCAAAGAGGTCCAGCGCCAGCAACACGCCCATCCAAAATCGCAGCCGGATCTGTCACCCGCCGCGAAGCACTATGCGGAAACATTGAATTCTGCGACTGAGCTGACCAGGCAAAAAGAATCGCAGGTCTTGCTTGAGAGTGGCATCACGATGATGGCAAACCAGCTGTACCAGGATCGGCAAAAGGGGGCGGGAACCGTACACCTGAATGCCTACGGATTCGGTGCCGGATCCGCCAGCGTTCAGGAGTACGCCGGAAAACTGCGCGAGGCAGCCCAAAAGGATCCCGAGCTCGCCAAGGGCCTGGCAACCATCGCCCTCAACAATCGAACAGGGACTCAACCAAACCAGGGCGACATGGCATGGCTTGAAGCCACAGCCATGCAGTCGGTTCGACAGGCAGAGGGGAGGGCATCCGAGGGCGCCGGTTGGGTTGCCGATCGGGCGGGTAAGGCGCTGGACATCTTTTCTCCGAGTGATTCACCCTCCACGAGAAAATGATTCGAACACCAGCTACTTGTCGTCTTCGATCGATTCGTTACCAACTCGAACACCATGAGCATACATGCCAAAGCCCTGGAAGCCGGGACCCACGCCAGAGAAGTTCAGTGAGTTCGGATCCTGATCATGGGGTGGGTCGGGGAAATACGATTGCTGCCTGGGATCATTCTCGCCATTGCGCAGTACGAAGCGAATAAATGCGACCGCCAGAAAAACCCAAGAGAGCAGGGCGGCGACCAGAATGGTCTTTTCGTTGCCGAATATCGCTACCAAAGTTGCGGCCACAAGCGCCGCAACGAGGAGCAGAAGCGACTCGACGACATGCCCTATTCGAAACAGCTTCACGGCAACAGCCATCAATCGGGCAGCCAGATAGATCAGGGTCATCCCTGGTACGACCAGCAGTACAGATGCAAGAATTATTCGCTCCATTGGTTACTCCAACACGTCATTCATCTCGCTTTTACTATACGCGCAATGCGCGTATAGTAAAAGCGTTATCAATCCTGATTGACGCGATGGCTGCTACTGGTTATCCCACACCCCCGGAGATTCGAGCGGCCCGCATGCTACTTGGAGTATCTCAAGCAAAAGCGGCTTTAATGGTGCATTCAACGTGCCGAGCATGGCAGCAATGGGAGGCTGGCGATAGAAAGATGCATCCGGCTTTCTGGGAGCTTTTCAGAATAAAGGCACTGCTCAATGCGCGCATGTCAAAGTAGTCGTCCTGCTGTTGCTGAACAAGGAATTCCATGGATTTGCAGCCGGCATTCATGTTCCTCGCATCGATGGAGGATTGTTCAGCGGTACTATCCCATTTTTCACAAAACCTGATCACGGAGATTCCATGAATAAAGCTGAACTTATCGAAATCGTCGCCAAGGAAGCGGACCTGTCCAAGGCGGCTGCCGCGAGTGCGCTGGATGCAGTCATTGCTGCCATCGTCAAAGCGGTATCCAAGGGCGATACCGCCACCTTGATTGGATTCGGCACATTCAAGCCCTCAAAGCGTGCTGCCCGCACAGGGCGCAATCCTCAGACCGGCAAGGAACTCAAGATTGCAGCTACCACGGTGCCTCGTTTCACAGCGGGTGCTGGTTTCAAGGCTGCCGTGGCTGGAAAGAAAGTGGCGAAGAAAAAGTAGTTTGTTGCTGCCTTCTTGAACGATGCGGTGCTGGTGCATCTTGTACCGGTGCCGACTCAATAAATGTTGGGATCAATACAGGAGCGTGTATGAAGAAATCCAAACTTCTCGCTGACGTGGCGGCTGCTCGCCGCACGTCCGGTCTGAATCAATCTGAATTCTGGTCTCGATTTGGCGTAACCCAGTCGGGCGGATCGAGGTATGAAAGTGGACGGAATATTCCCAAACCGCTCAAGACGCTGATGTGGCTTTACGACGCTGGCAATATCAGTGATCAGGATCTGGAGAATGTCCGGAAGGGGCTAAGCAAGAAATAGTGCTTCCTCCGGGGGGGATGTTTTGTTCGATTGTCGGCTGATAACCGCCAAGTCGACGAAGACCTTCCAATGAGTGTGCCTCCTGAAGTCGTGACAGTAGTGGCCGCTATTCGGCGTCGATTTCTTGTGCTGGATTTCAGATGGGGGCGAACTGAGCCGAGCCTCTGGTAGTCGGCACTCGATTCACTGCTGCCGCTCAAGCTTCGTTGCTGTGATGGTCAGTTATGTGGAGTATTGCTGCCAGTGGGATTCATTCAGCGGATACGTGCTCATCGGCCTGAACGGCCATTCGCGTGCCTACTGGTCTAGGTCGGCAATGTGTCGGTTACCTGCCGCTCTGCCGGGAATCCTGGTGAATGGCCGCATCCCGACCTGACGAACTCACACTTTCGACTCAAAAAAGACTCTCGAACTGGCACGACGAGCGTCCTGAATGCAGCGGTTCCACTTGGTGATGGCCGAGCGGTAAACTCACGGCTTCTGGCACATAGAGATCAGCCATGCCTTGCCCGTTGCTTCTGCCGAATTCGGTAAGTCTGGGGCGTTCGTAGGTTTCCGTTGGGTTCCAGTGATGCCTTTATGACGCATAGTTCGGTAACATAGAGGCAAATTACAGGGGGTAACAGTGGGCGCTATCGGGATATATGTCGGGCTCGGGCTCATGGTTGTCGGTGTCCTGCTCTTCGCAGTTGGGCGACGCAAGCGAAGCAGTACCGTCTCGTCAAATGGCTCAGTCTCTGTAGGCGGGAACAACAGCGGCTCTATCGTCAACATCAACCAGCCCAGCGCGCCACCAAGTCATTCCAACGGCCATGGTCTGACGATCATGGCCATGCTCGTTGAGCTGGTCGGGATCGGCGTGACCCTTTGGCACGCCTATCACATGGCTGCCAAATGATTGGGCCCAAGGCGTCTGCTGGTGATGGCAGCACTGCCGTCGGCGGGAACAACAACGGCACTATCACCAACCTCACTGTCGGCGACGGTTCAACGGTGGCCCTCCACCTTGAAGCAGAGCTGGCGCGCAAACTTCCGTCCCATCTGGGGGCCTTCATTGCGCAACTCGCGTTCAAAGGCGGCCTCACTGCTTCGTCGACCCAGATGAGGCCGTTGCCTCCCGAAGTGGCGGACAAGCTCCGTCACAACCAACTGCCGGTGCGGCATCCCATCATTCGTGATTGGATTCGGCACAGCCTTGCGCTGGAACGGGCATACCATGGCGTTGAGCAGCAGAACGCCGATGCACGCTACCTTGTACGACAACGTGCCGGCGCGGTCTACGAGGAAGAACTGCTCAAGGCAGCGCAGGACAGCAAGATTCCGGAGGCTGAAATTAGCGAATTTGCCCGGCATCATGCCATCATGCTTGTCCAAGCGGTAACGGATCGGCTACTTGTTGACTATCGTGCCTCTAAGACCGGCTTGGTGGAGGAGGAGATTGCGCGCCTTGCGGTTTCGCTGGTGGTTGCCGACGCGGTCGTGGAATGCGAAGTTCTGGAGAAGCCTAGCCATGCTACTGCCCCGTGAGCAGAGTCCTTGGAATTGTGGCTACTTCCTTGGCGCCGTTGCGCTGGAGGCTCTGGCCAAATCTGGCACTGGCAGACTTGACCTTGCCGAACTTCAGAGGACTATGTCGGCCGCACTCGGAAAGCCGATCTCACCGACACAGGTTGTCGCCGCGGCGGCCTGGCTATTTCTCCTCGATTCTGTTGATCTCGACGAAAGCGGAAGACTTTTCAAATGCAGCTAGAGCATCTCACGATTCGACGCGGGGCCACGGTCGTTCGCACCATAACGTTCAAGAAGGGACTGAACCTAATCCTGGACAAGCCGACCAGCCAGAAAACCCAATCAGGAAACAACCTCGGGAAAACAACGGTCCTACGCCTGATCGACTTCTGCCTTGGTTCTGACGGCGACGACATCTGGCAAGACTCCGAGTTCAAGAGGAGCATCAATCGGGATGTTTATGACTTTCTCCATGGTGCGACGCCTATCACTGTAGAGCTGGCACTCGAATCTGGAAGGGGCGATGGCCATTTGTTCGTGCGTTCATTCAACGCGAAGAAAAGCGACCCGAACGCCTTCAGAACCAACAAGGATAATCACAAGAACGTCACCGAGTACCGGGCTGCGGTACGGAGCATCCTGTTCAATGCGGGTGGCACAAAGCCGACGCTGCGCCAACTGTGCCCGAAGTTTGTTCGCTCTTCCCCGCAAATCATGGGCAAGACGCTTAAGTTCTTGGGCGACTACGGGAGTGAGGCGGACTATGAGGCTCTGCACCTGTTTCTGTTTGGCTTCTTTGCTGTTGACGTGCTCGAAGAGCGCCCACGCCTGCAGACCCAACGCAAGAAGCTGGAGCGTGACCTGCAAGCCTTGACACGAACGCGGGACGAGGGCGAGATCGAGCAGTTGCTGCTCCACCTGCAAAGTGAAGTTCAGGATTTGTCGCTGTCGAGCCAGGCGCGAGGCGAAGTGCCGGAGATCGCGACGCACGCTGATCGAGTATCAGAAATACGCTCGCGTGCTGCAAGTATTGCGGCGTCGCTGGGTCGCGTCGAAGCGGAGGTGAATTCCATTCACCTCGCAGTCGAAGAACTACAAAGCGAATACGCGGATATCGATCGTCAGACCATTGAACGCATCTACAAGGAAGCTCAGCGCTACATCCCAAAACTTCAGCACGATTGGAATGAGTTGACCGAATTTATTCAGAACCTTCGCGGCAGGAAGGAGCGGTTTCTTCAGGCTCAGGCCAGCGATCTTGAGGAAAAGGCGACTGCGCTACGCATAGAACTTGAGGCGCTACAGGCACAAGAGAAGACCGAAATCGGCGCACTCATGAAGTCTAGGGCCTTCAATCAAGCCTTGGAAGTACGCGCGGACCTTCAGGATAGGCTTAAACGACTCGGCAGCTTGGAACAGGATATCGCTGACATCCGTGAATTAAAGACCCAGATTGGCAACGTTGCGAATCGCCTCGCTGCCACGAAAGAGCAGATCGAAAAGGGCAAAGCAAAGTTGCGCGAGAACGTCGCGATCTTCAACCGGTACTTTTCCAAGCTGTCTAAGGAGTTGTACGGTGAGGAGTACCTACTTCACTTCGATGAAACTGAGCGCGGCTCGGTGGCCTTTCGCCTTTCGAGTGTGGGTTCCAATGTCGGCTCCGGTAAGAAGATGTCGCAGACAGCCGCTTTTGACCTTGCGTACATCGACTTCTTGCGTGCGACGCGGACCCCGTTTCCAACCTTCGTGTGCCACGATGGGCTGGAGAGCATTCACGGGAACCAGCTTGCGGCGCTGCTGCAGATTGCCGCTACCCTAAATGGTCAACTCATCGTAGCAACGTTGCGGGACAAGCTACCCGCAATGCAGAAGACGTTCATTACCGATAACACAGTGCTTGAGCTTTCTCAGGACGACAAGCTCTTTGGCCTATAGGTTGCGTTTTACCCTACGCGGCATCGGGATTGGATCGTGCAGAAAAGGCAAAGTCACCGACCATACTGGTCTGGCCTCCGCTTTCAAGGTTGGTCAAGCGGATCGCCAAATCTGGTTGGGGTCGGGAGTTCCCGTCGGCTTACGGCGGGAACAGTAGCTGCCCAGCCTCACCACTTCTCTATAAATGCGGGCAACAACGATTGAATTTTGAGTGGAACTCCCTGATAACAAACCATACCAAGATAAGTCGCAGCTCGGGTTGCGCCGACGTACAAATAGCGATCAAACAATTCAGGCTTTTGCTCGGCAAGCCTATCTACGCCGGCAAAGAAAACGGCCTCGAACTCCAACCCCTTGATGTGCTGGATGTCAAAAACTCGGACATCAGCGCCCTCGCCAAGCGCCTTTCCTTCCTCGCACGCTACCGCTTTTAGATTGACGCCTTCGAGATAACTTGTCAGGCGTTCAGCCATGGGCTTGACGTCCTCTTCTGCATTGACGAGCACTGCAATCGTGGGCATTTGCTTGACCGCTCGCTCAACTTCCGTAATGCGTTCTGCAATCCACCTTGCTGCTTCGTCCTCGTTAGCTTGCGCTAGCAGTACCGGCTTGACGCCCTCATGAGTGCTCTCTTTCGGCAACTCTCCCAGTGAGGTCAGGTCGCCTTCCTGTAAACGCAGCAAGTCGCCGGAAAAAGTATTAAGCGCGCGGCTCTGCCGATAGACCTGGGTTATAAATTTTGCAGAAATGCGTGGAGACACCCAGGCTAACTGCTCCATGGCACGAATACCGAAGTGGGTGATACGCTGATTGAAGTCACCGCAGGCAAAGAATGAACGGCCCTTGAGGGTTGTCAGGCTTTCCATGCAGGCCAGTTGCAGCATCGAAAAGTCGGTGGCTTCATCCACCATGATCTGATTTCTGAACAAGCTGGCCAGATTTCGCAACAATTCATACCGAGGCGCGTCCAGATCCTTTTCGATAAACGATTGGGACAATAACGTTCTACAATTTCTCAACATCAGCAGCACGATGGCATCCAGCTCCATGGCAGACAGATGCAACGGGTTTGACGCTGCCTCGCAATAAAATTCTGTGGCGACGTTCCTTTCCTTGCGGAACAAGCGATAGCTTGTCGGCACATCACTAACATAGCGCCGAAACGCATTCACGAAGCGTCGCAAACCATTCTGAAAGCTGATGCGTTGACCGATCTCCAACAACACGGCATCCGCCGGCAATGCGTCACCTAGCCATAGCACAACCTTTGACGCGCGTGAACTTTTGGGCAGGCTGCGCTTGCGATACCTGTTGCGGGCAAGTGTTCTGAGTGCAGCCAAATAGGCTTTGACGGCATTCTGGATATCACCGGCATTTGGGTTGCCGCTCGCTTCTGCGTCATCCTCATCGAACTCCGCTTCCTCGTCGGGCTCGTCGTCGTCTTGCAGGCTTGCCAGATACTGCGCCAATCGCTGAAACACCTCCTTATCCCGATTAAATACTTGGTTACGCTCCTGCTTGAGCAAGGTATCGGCAATGCCTTTGGATTCGTCCAGCACGGCTTTGAGTAGCGCTTCCTGTTTGCCCAAATCGCGGTACACCTCCATCCACGCGCGGCTGTCCAGCCCTTCGGCTAGCTGCAGTAACTGCTCCGCAATCGGCATACCGCCCGCAGGCGCAGACTCCGTCACAATCGTGGCGCCGTCTTTCAATTGGGTTTTCAAGCGCTGATCATGGAATTCGCTGAAAGCCTCATACCAGGCACGCGGGTCAGTAACCGCCGCTGCCGCCAAATTGACCATGTCTGGCTTGAACGTATATTTGCCACCATTGGCGGTTCGCAATACACCCAGCGTATTGCGCGCAATATCATTGCGATAGGCCAACCAGGTCTTTATTCGCGCATCGGAGGCAGGCACCTGCTCGCGGTTAAAGGCTTCCTTCAGATAATGCTTAAGCAACTCCGTAGGGGTAAACATCAGCCAGTTACTGTCGTGCGGTGTGCTTTGACCGGGCTCATTGGCCACGCGGCGTTCGTTTTCTTCGAGATTGTCGATGTCGAGCTTTTGCCCCAGCCGCTTTATCAAGGTGGTGGTTTTGCCGGTGCCCGGTGGACCAAGAATGATCAACTGGCTATCCAGCGGCAAACGGAAAATTTCTCCCTGAAACTGGTCAAGAATGGGCTGATCACGCAAACCCATGGCCGTGCGTATCTGGTGACTGATACCCGCCTGTACGCCACCGGCCACCGCAGCTTGTTCGAGCAACTGGTCTAACTCATCACCCGCATCAAGACCACCCGCACCCAGCAACGCACGCAGTGAATCAATAGAAAACACGCCCAAATCGACGTGGCGATATTGATTGCCAGTTGAATCCCACTCACCGTCCACCATACCGGGGCGAAAGCTGGTCTTTTCAACCAAAGAGAACAATTGCCGTTGCCCTTGCAAGGTGACGCTTGCTTCTTCTCCCACAGGCAGTTCGGCTAGGCGCCCAATGGGCGATCCGTAACTTGCCAGTTGTTTACCGGATGCCAAGGGTAGGCTGCTTTTGCGGGCAATGTATACCACCCGTTCTCGGCCTTCATCATCTTCCAGCACCAGTCGAGCAATGGATGGCTCGCGTTTCAATGCCTCCCAAGATTCGCGATTGGCATGACTGATATTTTCAAGGTTCTGAAATGCTTGTCCGCCTGTCAGTGTGTTGCCGCTGGCAAAGCTGTTGGCGGATGCATGCCATTCGGAAGCTAGCTTCTGTGCGGCACCATCCGCAATTTCAGCAATGGTGCTCAGTGCTTCTTTGGCGAGTGCTTCAAATTCTGCTTGGCTCACTGATTGCTCCCCTTTGTTGGCGCGTTTTAACTACCCAAGGCTGCGCGTTGAAATTTATACCATGGGGGTTTGCTATACGTTATGCCAACGGCGGATGAAAAGTGGAGCGCAATCGTCGTTGCTGTTCGCATAATGCCACCAACAGCTTTGATCTGCCAGATTGCGGAAGGCTCGGCGCAGGGAAAATGGAGCCCAATGTCACGATTGAACTACACGACTTCTTGAAGAAAGCGGGTACTTGGGCGCCAGGGTCAGTGTTCAGCGAAACGCAGCTTGAGATCCTTGGATTCAACCGGTGGATGCAACACACTAGAAACTGCATATGCAGAACTTCTGCGATCCACATAGCCCTTGGCAGCGTGGGTCTAACGAAAATACGAATGGATTGTTGCGGCAGTATTTCCCCAAGGGCATAGACATCTCGGGCTACTCGCAAGCACAACTAAATGCCGTAGCCAGGAAACTGAATGGGCGCCCAAGGAAAACACTAAACTACGAAACGCCCGCTGAACGATTCAGCCAATCTGTTGCATCCACCGGTTGAATCCAAGATCGGTAAGCTGCCACACATCTTGCAAACGTCATCGGCCCATTGTGGGTCGAGTGTGTGAGTACGCTAGACTGAAAAGCGGCCGTTCAGCGGGAACTGAAGCCGAAGGACAGCTTACCGACACATTGCTGACCGAGTAGGGCGGCCAGTCGAATGGCCGTTCAGGCCGACGATCTACCTGTCACCGTAACTCGACCAACAACAGAAGGTCGGCCTTAGCTGACATTGGCGTCAGGCCAGTTAACTGACCATGCCGATTCAGATCACTCGACCGGCCGCTCTCGCCTGCCGCTTAGGACGGCATCCGACCTATTCTGTTGAAAAACTCCTGGACATGCTATATGCATTGATGATATGATTATGGCATTGTTTATGAGGATGCATTGCCATGATGGGTCGTCAAGCAACAGGTCGTGAGCAGTTGTTCTACACCTTCAGCATGGAAGACCACGTTCCGGAGGGCCATCTGCTTCGGGGCATTCATCAGTTTCTCGACCTGAGTGCGTTCCGGCAACACATGGAACCGTTCTACAGCTCCGTTGGACGGCCCTCGATTGATCCGGAGCTGATGATCCGCATGCTGATCGTCGGCTACTGCTTCGGCATTCGTTCAGAGCGGCGGCTGTGCGAGGAAGTCCATCTCAACCTGGCCTACCGCTGGTTCTGTCGGCTGGGCCTTGAAGATTCGGTACCGAATCACTCGACGTTCTCCAAGAATCGGCACGGTCGCTTTCGTGACAGCGAGGCTTTTCGCCATTTGTTCGAAGGTGTTCTTCAGCGCTGCATGGCCGAAGGGCTGGTACGCGGCGAAGGCTTCGCGACCGACGCCAGCATCGTCAAGGCCGATGCGCAGCGGCAAAGTGGTGTGCCTGGGGATCAACCGATTGATTGGGGAAACCCGGAGGAGGCAACCCAGCCGGTGCGCGAGTACCTGGCCGCACTGGAGGAAACGAATGATCCGGGTACGCCGCGCAAATCCATTTCGCTGACCGATCCCTCGGCCTCCTGGACTTGTGCTCCCGGCGGTCCGGCCTTCTTCGCCTATTCGACGAACTATCTGATCGATCTTAAAGCCGGCATCATCGTCGACGTCGAAGCGTCGGCCGTCAATTCGGCAGCAGAGGTTGAGGCAACCCGAACGATGATTGATCGGGTCGAGGACAAATTCGACCTGAAGCCGGAACGCTTGGTCGGCGATACCAACTACGGTTCGGCCGCCATGCTTGGCTGGCTGGTCGATGAGAAACAGATCGAACCGCATGCGCCGGTTTGGAACAAGACCGAGCGTGAGGATGGAACATTCTCGTCCAGCGAGTTTGAGTGGAATGCGCAGACCAGCGAATACTGCTGCCCCGCAGGCAAGGCTCTTCGCTCCAATTGGCGTCCCTTCAAGAATCCACGCACACATATTACAAAGGCGGACACCACCGTCTATCGCTCAAGACAGTTCGACTGCGTCAAATGCCCGATGAAGAACCAGTGCTGTCCGAACACGCCGATTCGCAAGATCGCCCGCAGCATCCATGAGGACGCGCGTAATGTGGCTCGCGCCATCGCTACAACCGATGCCTACGCACAGTCTCGCAAGGATCGAAAAAAGGTTGAAATGCTGTTCGCTCATCTCAAGCGCATCCTGAAACTCGACAAGTTACGATTGCGTGGCTTCAGTGGTGCGGAAGATGAGTTCTTGCTTGCAGCAACCGCGCAGAATTTACGAAGAATGGCAATGTGGTTGATGCCAAAAGCACCAAAATCAGAACTGATCCCCGCATAACAGCGGGTTGGAGGCGTGTCGCCTTCAGAATCCCACCATCAACTTCGCCATCACTTCAGTTTCTCCACAGCCGGCCTCATCCGCCAAAAATTAAAACCGACTTTTTCAACAGAATAGACCAGATGCGGGCGTTCGAGTCTGCGCTGCTTCCGGACATTCGCGAGTCCCAGGTCTCCTTTTTTGCGCAGTTTAGCAGGGCTAGAGAGCTCGCTAGAGACCGCGCACCGCCTCCGAAACAGGATTGGAAATTGTTCAGCGCCGAGACTCTCAGAGCGTTATCGGCATGGGATCGTCATTGGCAGTGCTCACAACATTCTGGTTCGAGTTGATCGACTGCCGCGGATACTTGGACGAGGTTCTGCGTCCACGCATTTTTGACCACGGGTTCTTCCTCACTCTCCCGGACTCGCGGATTCTCGACCCTCTCGTCGTCGCTTAAAGTTCGGGTGCGTAGGTATCCACAAGGCAGCGGGTCAGCTGCTCGCCCCGCTTGCTGAGCTTATCGATGCTCCTCTTCGACATTGGGTTGAAATTCGTCGGGTAGTCGACAACCTGATCTCGACTGACTAGGTCGGCAGGCCGGACCGGCAGCGCGCTATCCCGCTGGCCGAGATACGGCATTAGAAACCCCTGAATCTCTCCACTCGCGGCCATTCGGTGGAGCAGATTCTGAGTCATCGTTTGCGTCCGCCGGTGGATAGTGATGACCGTTGCCAGCATCCGCGACATCCAGAATGTCGGCCGTCTCGCTCCAGATGGCATTCCCTGGCCGGCATCACAAGCAATGATGAAGTCCACCGGGAACGCATTGGTACTGAACTCGCTGGAGCGCCCTGGCAGCATGCAAGAGACACCGAGATTGTCGTAAACACCCCCATCCGTGATGATGACGCGATGCTTCGTTTCGACACCGTATTTGGTGAATGTCAGGTAGTGGTCGAGCGCGGGCAGGAACGCAGGGAATGCCGCGGAAGCGGCGACCGCGGTTGCGACACGCGGGGTCTCTATCAGCCTGCCGAATCGCCAACATCCGCTATCAACGGAGCCATAGCGGAATGCCGTCTCGGTACGGAGCTCAGCCGCATTGATGACGACCGATAGCTCTCGGCGCCCAACAGCATCCATGCGCCGGTCACCAAAATAGCGACGAACGAGGTGACGCTCGAAAGCCGTCGTGAAGCTCGCAAACCTTGGGGCAAAATCGAGGATCTGCTCGGCGATCGGTTCTAGCCACTTGGGCTGTATCTGCACGAGGCTCAGCAACCATCCCATGAGCTGGAGAGTCCGCGCCAGAATGGCTGCCACGCCGGCGAGGACCGTGGCGACCACGATCTTTGGCAGTTCGAACGACAGGAACGTCTCGCGGGCAATTCCCCACACTATGCCGCGCGAGAGCGCCGCCTCGACGCGACACGCAAAAGCTTCGAACGGTTCATCGCTGTAGGCGTAGAGCGCCGCGATGACACTGCCACCCGAGACCCCCGAAAGCACCGCGACTTTGTCCAGGATTCCGCGGTCGTGCAGCGCGCGCAGGCAACCCAGGTGAAAGGCGATGGCCCGAGAACCGCCACCCGAGAGAGCTAGGCCGATTTTCGGGGGACTCATTGTTGCCCCCCATCCTCTTCCTCGTGCTGTGCAATGAGGACGAATTCGTTGCGTCGGTAGAGGTAGTAGTTTTCTTCTCGCCTCGTTGCGGCGTACCCTACGATGAGCATGACCACTTGGCGTGGCGGAAACTCCTGGAAGTGGAGCAGCGCCAGCATCGCATGGAGGTCATCTTGGCTCGGCCGGCCGCGACTGATGGGGTGCGTATGCCAGATGCCGATGAAGCGGCTCGATTTCCCACTTGCCGCCACTTTGAACGCGTTGAATTCCTTCGTGCCAGCAGTCCCGCAAAGGAACTGCGTTTCACTCGCGGTACTGTCAGGCGGCGGCCCGCTGACACTATCGACCCAGATCACCCGATGAGCGTCGTCAATTTCGCCGAAGATGAGTCCGCCCGTTTCAATCTTGTTTGAACGCGTTCGGGTAATGCGCTTCAGTTCTGCCGTCATATCGAGGGCGGCAACATCCGAGCGCAGCACCGCATAGCAGTGCCTCTGCTCGTTGTGACGAGCGTAGCCCTTGAACGTGTAACTCAGGCGATGCCGCTTACTATCGTCTAGCCGTGACCACGGTGCGGCGACAAGGTCCAGACTTGCCGCGTCGAGCGCAAGGCTTTCGATACGAGACAGGCCGAGGTTCAAGAGGCCCGCGGCATGGTGGTCAATGTCGGCCGCCGACCCGATGAACGTCGGCGCCGAGCAACCTGGCTCCGGTTGAAACACCTTCACTGTCTCGCGCTCTGGCCAGAACGCCTTCACCAGTGAGTGGCCAGTATCCTTTGCAAAAGCCTCTAGTTTGGCCTGTCGAGCGATGTGGTGCAGGCCCCAACTGTACTGGGGCATTTTCACCAGCAGCGAGCCACATTCGGCCGCGGCGCTCACCGACATCGATAGCATCGGAATCGGAAGGTTCTGCGCCTTCAATTCCTCTTCGATGCGATGGGTCACGCTCGCTGACGCTGTGGCGTCAATGACCAAGTCCCATTCCTTGAAGTCGAAACGAGACAGCGCCTGATTGGCGAGGTTGCCATTGTCCGCGGTCACCACGCACTCAAGGCCAATGACCTGCAAATGCACTTGCAGTGCGTTAACTTTTGCCGATCCGATGTCGCTGTCCGCATAGCGCTGCCTAGCGAGGATTCCAGGCTTCACTATGCCGCAATCGACGAGACGTAGTTTGGCGGCGCCAGAGCGCAGAACCATTTCGGCTACCGCCGATCCGAGGGCTCCGCAACCGAGGAGCACAACCCGCTTTCCAGAGAGGGAGGCAAGTAGCGTTCCGCCGTCTCGCCGGATTACGATCTCAGGTCGGTCTTCGAGGACGCTGCACCATCTGACCTCAGCCTCAACCATCCACTTGACGAGCTCGTCTCGTGCGGCTTCGTCCTCACCCTTGCTCCGCACCATGGCGCGGAGCGTCTTCAGCGTGTCCGGACCAATCTCCCAAACGGTCAGATGCGGCCGAAGAGGCTCGCCGGCGGCCTTGCGTCGCATCGGTGCGCCAAGGACGAAATACGCGTGCTCCTCTTCTGAGCCGACCAAGGAGAAGAGCTTCAGGAGGGAGTACAGAAGGCCGAACGACAGCCCCTCGTTCTCGACTAGTTTGAAGAGGTCATTGACCTTCGTCGGAAATTCGGTCGCGAGCGGCTTGTCGAACAGGATGGCGGCGGCGATTGGATGACCTGGGTCGGCATCGCCCCAATCATCCAGATTGGTCCAACCGATGAGGTCGAAGCGGTCATCCCTAATCTTGCGTAGGTCCGCGCGCCCAATCCAAATCCCGTTGTCAGCTATTCCGGTAGGCGTATCCGCTCTAACGACGAATCTGGACGAAGACGTCGTGTAGGCGACCGGCGGATGCAGAGGCGCATCATCAGGATCCAACTCGCCCTTGCCAGCCGCGCGCACCCACTGCTCGACGCGGTCGAAGAAGCCGAACATGCCATCGGACGGGTCGTACTCCATCTCGCTCGATTGATAGAGGCAGATCGAATTGCCCCACTGCACGTGCGGAGTCCCGATGAACCGCGTGTGCGTGAAATAGATGTCGGGCTTCTTGAACGGGAAGTCTGGATGAAGGTGCAGGCTTATCCGCTCACGGTCTCGAAATGCGAGACCGTTTCCAGTTCGATAGTTCTTCGTTTCGAGCGATAAGCGGATCCAGATGAATCCCTTCGATTTCGACTCGGTCGCTGGCTCTAGAACCTCGAGTACGCCGTTCGAGTTGGCGACGATATCGTTGAGCTGACGAAGGGCGAGCTGCTGACCTTGACTTAGCTCGAGCATCCAAAGCCTACTTTGGTCGAAGGCGTCGCGTCGCTTCCGCGGGCCGCACTGACCGCCGCTGCCAAGGCGCTCGTTTCATTCTCCACGCTCTTTGTCTCAGCGTACTCGATGTCTGCACCGTCCACGGCGAACTTGAGTGGTTCCGCATACCCGCCATCGTCGTGCGTGCAGACGAATCCGCCAGTCGCGAGTTCCTGATAGCGCGCCTTCGCTTTGGCATGAGGCGGGTTGTCCCCGTCCTTATTAGACGCAGGAATGCTATTCGCACTTGCGACGACGTAGCCGGCCCCGACCTGATAAGCCCCTAGGTCGTCGAGGATATCCTGTTTGAGGACCTCCTTGCCGTCCTCGTCCTGGTACATCACGGACTTGCTGCAATGGTGCGGCGCGAGCAGCACCTGCCATAGCAGATTCGCCTCCTTCCCATGCGCCTTTGTGACATCGAAGATTTTCCGGATGCCGGGGTACTTGTGGTCACCGAAGAGCAGTACCCCTCCGACCGAAGGGTCATCCCCGAGCACGACCTGCATGGCCAGGCTCGTGTCGTTCCGGTCCCCAACGTCCTCGTCCGAGCCTTGTTTGAACGGACCGTGGATGAACGCACGGAATTCGCCGGACAGGTCATCGCCATCGAGCGATTCCACGACGTCGCCAGGCACGCTGAAGAACTCGAGTGGAAATCCCTGATAATGTTCTTCATCTAGCAAATCGTCCCAGCCGACGAGACGAACACGGTTTCCAACGCCAGGGTCGCCACCCGCCTTGACCGTGGCCGTCACGCGCCGGTGCGCTTCATCGCGGAACGCCATCGCATCGTCGCCGAGGCTGCCGGGATCGTCGTCGTGTTCGCGGAAGATGCGCGGCGAAAACCACAGCTCGCCGACGGTCACCCGCTCCAGCAGTTCTTCAAAGCCTTGAATGTGGTCCTTGTCAGGATGCGTGATGGCGAACGCAGAGAGGTAGGGCATCCCATCCACCTTCGGCAGATGTTCCTCAAGGTAGTCGATAACCGGAGCGCAGTCCGTCTCCTCGTCTTCCGATTTCTGACTGTGCCGGAGGTCAACCTGGAACACAACCTCGTTCGGACGCACCACGAACGTCGTGCTGTCACCCGTGCCGACGGGCCAAAAATATACGCACTTCTCGTCAAACATCTCATCCTCCCCCCATGTCTCGACGTAAGGTTAGCTTGGGACCTATGTGCAAATATCATAACAAAACAAATGCGTGCAAGTTCAACAATGGAGCAACGGCCGTAATGGGTCGGGAGTATGCGTTCGCCGGGTCGGAAAGGTTGCTGTTCACTGGATTGCACGAGAACGCCCCTGGTGTTAAGACTGAGGCACGTCAATGAGGTGAGTTTTTGCTCGAAACTATCGTGAGGAATTCATAGATCGATAACATCAGTGACCGAAGAAGCGCTTGTGGTCTTTCTTGTAGCACCTGACAGCAAGTAAGAAGAAACTGAATAAAGCAGCCCACGCCACCTTGTCGTATTGATGAGCAATCTTTTCGCGGATTACGTCGGTTAGTGGGGCAAGTATTCCGTGAAGCACAACGTGGCTAGTGAAGTAATCTCCCGCTGCCATGGTACCCACAAAGAATCCCAAGCCGAACAGGATCGCTATTTGGGTCTTGGTCGAATAGGCAAGCACTACCCAAAATTCTTCTAGGGCTTCACGCATCGTTTCATTCCTCTATCCAACCAAGGGAAGAGACTTGGCCGTCGTGAAGTCCAGCGCTAAGTGAATCAAGTACGCTGACACTGCCAGCATTCCCATACCCCTCAAAAACTTCTCCGCCTCGGTCTGAGGCTGCCACTGGTTCAACTGATGCACACACGTGCCAAGGAATGCGGCAAAAGCCAAGCTATGGAAAACCGCGCGATGATTTGGTGAGGTCGCCGGCTCCAGGAGGTCAGGTAGATTGGTGAACAAGGCTGCGGCCGCGCTACCCAGAAGCGGATTTATTGTTGTGGCGCCAGCCATTCTCTCGCGGTCAGCCAAATAGATGCCAACTGTTGCGCCTGCGACTAGTTGATGAGTCGAACGGTTCACTTCTTGTGCTCCTTCCGAACACCTCTTTTGAAGGGATCGCCATCCTTCTTCTGATCCATAAACTGACCGTTGCCAGCGTCTCGCTTGGTCCAGGCCTGGGTGACAGTATTGAAGACTTGCGAACGGTCGCGCACGGTGCCGCGGCGAGCGTTATCACCGATAGGGGCGTTCTTGGCCATTTTGGGTTCCTTTTGGTTAGGCCTCGATGGTGTGGGTCCAACCAGGAAGCCCACTCTTGGACAGGTATTCCACCAACGACGGACTACCAAAGAATTGAACTTGTCCCCCGGACATGAAGGCAAGGGCCGACTGGTCGACTTGAAGATTGGCTCTCCTGGCCCGAGCAGTAAGCTGGGCGAGAAGCCGGGCGTTGTCGTCGCGAGTACCGGATGAAGACTTCGCCTCGAAGACAGCAAAGTTAATCCAGCCGCCATTGCGGGCACGCTCACGAAGATGTGCGGTATTGACCCTCATTCATCCCTCCCTGTCTGAACCTATTCCAATCGTGGAGGGTATTATTACGACGGTAGTAGCTCAACTAGTGACCTAGTGACTTGCAGATAGCGAATTTTTTGTGGCTGCAGCGCACAGCAAGGCGTGCAGTTTGCGTCGTAATTCGGGTGGTCCAAGTACCTCCACCTCCGCGCTGTGGCGCAGCAGGTCCATTATCAATTCCTGATCATTTGAGTAGGGCACCTCTAGCACGTAGCTGCCATCTTCGAGGTAGGTACTCGTCTGGTCGTGATGCCAAATTTCTTTGCCAACCCATTGGGCGCGTTCTGAGGTGAACTTCAGGCGTGCTCGGTGCGCGGCTGCTCCGGCGAAGATGCCGTAGCCACTGCGAAAGTGTTCTTGCATCTCCTTGGAGCTGACCTCGGTGGCTCGTTCGTCGAGCACTCGGATGGACTGGATTGCGTCGAGCGCAAACGAACGGAGTGCGTTCTTACTGTGACACCAAGCGTCGAGGATCCAGTTCTCTCGATAGTGCACTAGTTGCTGCGGCGAAATGACTCGGTTTGTGCTCTCCTTTCGGCCTCGATTCCAGTACTCCAAGTGCAGGCGTTTCCCTTCCAGCAGTCCGCTAGCAATTTGCTGGAAGTGCTTGGGCTCAACCTTTCGCGGGGCGAAGTGAATCAGACGGAGCTTGTGCTCGATAGGGTGCGCTGACACGGTGCCTTCTGCCAGCATGCTTCGAAGCCGTAACTTGAGAGGCGCAACATGGTCCTCAAGCAGTCCTGGCTGAACACCTTCAACAAGGTGCAGCATGGTCAGAAGTGCGATGACTTCTGATGAGTCAAACCAAAGCCCGGGCAGCTCAAATCTCCCTCCCTCGGCAAGGTCGTCCCGTATGACCCATCCGCGTTTGGTCCTGTCCCATTCGAGCGGACAACCAAGACGATCTCGAAGAAAGTCAAAGTCGCGCTTCAGCGTGGCCTCTGAAACTTCTAGTTCTTCCTTGAGGAACGACATTGACGCCGAACCACGCTTACGTATGTAACGGACGATTTTCGTAATGCGCTCGATGCTAACCTTGGACATGGTCTCCCCCTCTTTAGGCCTAAGTCGCTACTATCGATTGGCTCCCAGTTGGCAGGTCATTATGCGCTTGTGATTTACCTACGGATCGAGATACCTATCTTCGGAGAGGAGCAAGTCACGGCGTGCCGGGCTCCGCATAAGAAATATTGGTGAGTGGCTCGCCCCTCCACAGGTGACCATTTGAGCAGAATTGCCTGTCCAGTTCATCTCGGTATCGCGGGAGAACAGTCATTCGGCCTTAGGGTCCAGCACGGGTCGGTAATCAGCACCATACCGGTCATCCAAGTCTACTGGCGCGACCGAGAGTAAAGGCCGACGAGTACTCATAGATGGCGATATTGTGAGCTCGGAAGTCAGGGGCGCTGATGCCGCTCATTTTGTTAATTTCAGCGAACAGAAAATGTCGTTACCTGACCGTTGCCGACCACCACCCAAAGCCTCCAATTTCTCCACCCACGATTGCGGAAGGGCTTGGTACGCAACCCTAAAGCCGACGCTCGCATGGATCACCAAAAACCACTCAGAAGCCCGCAGAGTTGCTGCTTGACCAGCTCGATGTATCGAAAACGAATGAACTACAGTCGCGGGCATTTCACCCTCCCCAGGGCAGCCTCGTCGATATGGCGCTGCAAAGTCCTCGATGGCTTCCAGCGTCCTCCTTGGGCGACGAAGCGGGTGGTTGCGTCGACGATGATCGCTGCTGCCCTGTGCTCAGCGGCCAGTGGCGCCAACGCCAACTCGGCTCGGGCCCGTTGATGGTGGTCGAATGTGCCAGCGTCAAAGTATCCATCGTCATCAAAGGCAAGAAAACCAAACGTGTTCCAAACGACGCGAATCGGCTGGCGGTTCAGCAGTTCTACGGCGACGTCTGTCATACGCACTCGAGCCCCGGCGAAACGGGTTACGCGGCAACTCGTCGGATCCCGGAGCATCTGGTTGAACTTTGCACTCGGCAGGCGATACAGACCGTCGTCCTGGTCGAGCAAAAACATGCGGCATGAAATTCCCATCACGTGTCAGTCCTAGTTGAACCGACCAACCCCACCTGCCGCCCGACACGGTGGGCAGACAGGAGGGCGGCACTGTCGCGCGGGTCAATTGACAGAGTCATCGTCGAAAACTTCGATTACGCAGTCATGCAGATCACTCGGTGTGAAACCCGGTTTCATCGTTGTTGGTGCATGAGGCAAGTGCTCATGCTCTCACATCAAATCCGGAAGCTGATCGCGGGGCACCAGCAGCTTGACCGAGCGGCCCTGACCAGGCGTCCTCTCGATGAATCCCAGCTTCTCCAGACTCAGGACCATCTGATGGACCGCTGGCGGCGACACACGGAAATACCGCTGCATGTCTGCTTCCGACGGCGAACACAGGTGGATCTTCGAGTAAAAGTTGATGAAGGCGAGGTACTGCCCCTGCCTGGCGGTATAGCTGCGGATAAGTCGCGCCGCATTTTCGCTCCGGTGGTCGCTTTCGCCATTGTGGTTAAGCGTGCGAATGCTCATTACAGCAATCTGGGGAACTGGCCACCGGGTGTAATCTGACATCGGGTCCGGTGTCGCTTTTCCTCGGAATATGCATTCTTCAAGTGGATATTACCAGTACCAAAGTAGTATGAAAGCGGAAGAGCTATGCACGTTTCCGCGCCAACTTGCCTACCAGCAATTCCAGGTCGTCTACTCGTTTCGCTTCCTGAACGCGAGAAAAAATCTCTTCCAGGACGGCAGATCGCTTGTCGTCCTGGATGCCACTAAGAAGTCCCTCGATCGCCATCAGACGACGAACGAGTTCAGCGTCCGCCTCGGTCTTGGCGTCGCTATCGCCAATATTCGAGGGGGCGCGCATATCCCCATTACCGGTGAGCAACCAGTGCAGATCGACCCCCGTGCTGGCAATGGCGAGTAATGATTCACCGCTGGGCACGCTATGGCGGCCCTCGTACTTTCGGATCGCGCTGAGATGAACCCCGGTGGCCTTGGCGAACCTCACCTGGGTCATTTCCAGTACATCTTTCCGCCAGAGTCGAAGCCGATCTGCGATGTCGTTTTCGGGTGTCGAATTCAAAAGCATCCTCTTTCGGTTTCTTTTACAATTGACAACAAACCGAACGATGTATATCGTTAGTCACCGTGGATAGTAGTCCAATTTTGGAAAAGCGACATGAATGACATCATTTCGATTAACCGCCAGTTTCTCATAATGGCGAGAGAGGCGTCGAAGTCCAGGTCCGGAGAGATCATGACGGGGTTATCCCGGACCGCTCTGGACCGCATCGCCCAGATGACTCTGGATGAGATTGATGCGATGGCGCGAGACATAGGCATCAGCGTTATCAGTATCAGGCTGACGGAAACCGAAATGGATCGTCTTCTGTCGCTCCAGGGCTTGCAAAAAGCGGCCTATTCGATCTCTATTGCGGCATCTGCCAGACCACGGGGAGGGGCAGGTTCCTTCCCGACATCCCGACAGGCAACTGAAGCATGAGGCCAGGGATTTCAGCGTGAGGACTTGTCAGGCTCACACCCCTGACGCTTTGTTCCGAGAGGCGAGCTTCGCGTTTGATGGCTTCCTTGGCGGTCAGCAGCCATGGAATGCGCCAAACGGCAACGTGTCTTTCACATCAAAGCAGGATGTACTGCTCAGGGCGCGACGAGCATTTCCGCGGACGCGGCAAGTCTTCCCGTTTATCGAACCGAGGCGATAGGGAGTTCGGTGGTGGTCGCCTTAGCTGAACTAGAAAATCTTCAACAGGCCCACGAGCTCATTCGCGCCGGGCTGAGACTGTCCATCATTCGAGGCATGACACGCATCGGGACGCGAACATTGCGGCAATGGTGGAAAGATGTTCACGGCGTAAAACCTTCGAACGGGAAATTGCCGGAGACCGTACTGTCCTTCATCAAGGATCGCGACTCTGCGGCCCGACTGTCGGCATTCGCCGCTCTCCACCAGCGCCTCTTTGCGTCAGACTTGACGACGACCAGTCTGATGACGACGTGGCAAGAATATCAGCGGATTTGCGGCCCTCTGGACATCAACGCCGCCTACTTTGCCGCTCGCGACGTGCGGGTGAAGATCGTCATGCTCGTGCCGTGTCAGGTGTGCAATGCGGCGTTCATCTACGACGCCGGCAGCAAACATACCGATCATTGTCCGTTTTGCGAAACCAGGGTTGTTGTCGCCGACTAAGGGTTTCAAGATCGGGGGGATGCCAGACAGTGATCGACATTTTTTGAAAAGCTGCCGAGAAGTGCGCTTATCGAGCGGAAATTGGCCAGGGCGATGGCTAGCATCCTCTGATGCTCAACCTCATCTATCGGCACCTTGCCAAAAACGCACCCGGTTATCTTTGGCTGCTGGCCATAGGTGTCCTGGCTGGACGGTACCTCGCCGTATCGATCAACGTCTCGGACTCCCTGTCAGGCAAGGTCTATCTCATTCAAAAGGGAGTCAAGCCTGAACTGGGAGATCTTGCGGCTTTCCGTTACCAGGGTGGGGGTCCCTATGCGCCTGGAGCGTGGTTCCTCAAGCGAGTCACGGGCATCGCCGGGGCGAACGTGAGTAGTGTCGATCTGGGATCTGGATACGTTGAATTTTTCGTTGACGGAAAATCCGTTGGACGGGCAAAACCGAAAGCGAAGTCGGGTATTCCCCTGATGCCCGGACCCACGGGAACAATTCCCCCGAGGCACTACTACATGGCCGCACCGCATCCGGATAGCCTGGATTCTAGATATGCGCTCGTCGGTTGGGTCGATGACGAGCACGTCATCGGCCGCGCTTTCCAGATTCTTTGAGGTTCCCCGCGAGCCCTTGCGCTGAAGCCTCCGTAGCAATCGAAGCCGCAGCAATGGCCTGAATGCCTGCTGATGTTCTGGCGAAAAAGGAAATCAGCACCTCTGTCTGAGCCGTTGCGCGCCGGCGAGTCTATCTACCGCTGGGGCGATGACGAAATTCCCCGTTATCCGCCCTTCATGAAAGGGCTGCCCGTCGTTTCCCCCGAAAAGCTGCTTGAGACCCAGAAGGAACTGCTGGACAGGATTTCCAACTCGGCCATCGCCACCCCGGAGATTTTTCAGAAGCATTATCTGTCGGCGATAAAGCGCTTCGCTTCGTTTTCGCATCTGCTGCCGGCGTCGCAGTCGCACCATCATCGAGGGGCAGGGGGCTTGCTGCGACATGCCATCGAGGTGGGCTTGTGGGCGCTTCAATCCGCGGATCGCGTCCTCTTGCAATCGGCAATTTCACCCAAACACCGACGCGAAATGGAGCCACGCTGGCAACTGGCGGTCTTCCTCGCCGCCCTGTGCCACGACGCGGGCAAACCTGTCACCGATTTGACCGTGACCAACAAGGATCGCACGTCGACCTGGCATCCGATTACAGATGACCTCCACGTCTGGGCAACAAGGCAGGGCATCAACGCCTACTTCCTGGAATGGCGCGAGGGGCGAGGGCGACAGCACACCGCGCTGTCCAGCCTCATCGCAGAACGAATCATTGGAGTCGAGTCTCTCGCATGGATCGCAGAAGGCGAAACCGAACTGGTGGTCTGGCTGATGGAATCCCTGGCCTGCAATCCCGGCCCGACCAACCTCATCTACGACCTGGTCATCAAGGCCGATCAAACGAGCGTTGAGCGCGATCTCAAGACGCTCGGGGTAGCCATGGCCGGCTACGACCTGGGTGTGCCCGTAGAGCGCCATCTGATAGACATCATGCGCAGGTTTGTCCGGGAGGGAGTGTGGCTCGTCAATCAACCTGGGGCAAGACTGTGGAATATGGAGGGACATGTCTACCTGGTGTGGCCCGCTGCCGGTGAAGAACTGGCTCGCCAGATCAAGGAGGATGGCATGCCGGGAATGCCGCGAACACCGGAAGGCATTCTGGACATGCTGACTGATCGTGGAATGGCACTGGTTCGGATGGATGCCCGATCCGAGGATCGCTACTGGAAAATTGCTCCTGCCGTTCTCGCGGAGAAAATCCCGGACATCCGGCTGACGGCCATCCGATTGCGTGACGAGGCCATGGTGTCCTCCGTACCCCTTTCGTCGGCTGCGGGGCGCATCATCAACGCGGAAGCGGATGCCAGCAGTCTGCCGGCGTCGGTGGTGGTCGAGGTGCAGCACGCCGGCGAGGAGATGCAGAGCAACACGTCCTCCTCCGGTAACACCGTATCGGCGACGACATCTCGCGACTCGGATCCACCTCAAGATTCTTCACGGCCAGTCAGTTCGGCGAAACCCCCACCGGCAATCACCCGCAATCAGGAGGTTCGACTTGAGCCGGGGCCGGGTACCGAGCAGATGGAAGCGATCAAGCTCGATGGCGCCATTGGCGAAGCCCTGAAAGCCCTGGCACAGGACATCAAGGCAAGAGACAAGAAATGGGGCATTGATGCCATTCCTGACCAGGATGGACATGTTTGTCTCCGCTGGCCCGATGCCTTTGCCGGGTATGGGCTGACGCCAAAAACGGTGCTCGACCAATTGGCCGACCGGGGCTGGTTGGTAATCGACCCCATGAGTCCGTTGAAACGTACCATCCCCAAGGAATTCGGGGATGGTGTTCATAACGCCGTTCGCCTGGGCCTTGAAATCAGCAAGATTTTTCTTCTCGAATCGGGAATGAGCGATGGCGGCGAAGTTAGCCAATCGCCAGAAATCCAGGCGCATCCGCAGGCTACGCCGCCTGCAAAGCAAGTAACGGCGCGAAAATCGCCAGACACCGAGAAAGCAGGGGCGAAACAGCGCGTGAAGCCGAGCCCGGCGCCTACGCCATTAACCGAGGGGGCAAACCATACTGGGAGTACCCGGGATGGTCATCCAGCAAACGACATCACGAAATCTGCCCAGGGCGCCCCGACGATCGAGGCCCTGTTGGCCGTCCTTCGATCCCTTGAGATCGCGCCCCAGCAAGACGGCTTCTGTCAGATCCCCAAGATAGAGGCCATGAGAGCATGCAAACGCCACGGACTGAAAGTCAATCACCGCCTGCTCTGGAAATTCGATGAACTCAAGTCGGGTTTGCTGGAACTGATGGAAGACAAGATCAAATTCAAACCCTGATTTGAAAAGCGCACGGAGTGTGTGCTTTTGGCGGCTGATTCCGAAAACGTAAATGCCATCATCGACGGATGCGATATGCGTTTCTGGTGACCCTGCCTTGCCTGCTGCTCATCTCCCGTTGCGCACTGGCGAATGACCTGGGCGTCGTCGGCCCGACCTACGAGATTGTGGAGCGGGATCTCATCGAAGTCATGAAGGACAAATTTCGCCGAATGGAGAAAAGCGGCGAGCTGGCCAGGCTGCAGGAGAACTACAGGCAGCGGGTTATCGAGACCGTTGAAAAACCCAAGCCCGTCCACGGAGTCAGCACCACGGAAACAGCTCGCACGTTCTACGTCGATCCGACCTGGACGCTGGACAGAAATGTCGTGGACGAGCAGGGCAAGCTCCTGTTCCCGGCCGGAACGAAAGTCAATCCGCTCGACTATGCACCGCTTACCCAATACCTGCTGTTCTTCGATCAGCGGGAAAAGACTCAGGTCGCCTTCGCCAGGCGCTTTGTCGAACAGTCAAAGGCACGGGTGAAGCCCATTCTCGTCGGGGGCGAGCCGCTCAAGCTGATGCGCCAATGGAAGCGGGAGGTGTTCTATGACCAGGGCGGGGTGCTCAGCCGGAAATTCCTGCTGAAGCAATCCCCGGCGATCGTCAGTCAGGAAGGCAGGAGGTTGCGCATTGATGAAATTCATCCATAGCATTCTCTTGCTGCTGGCGACGGTGCTATTGAGTCTCCCGTCCCACGCTGCAACCTGCAAGGGAAAGTTCGCCAATCCGATCACGGATATCTGCTGGTCCTGCATGTTCCCCTTGCGAATAGCGGGTATCACGCTGGCATCTCTCGATCAGGAAGACACCCCCAATCCAGGCGGAAACCCGGCGTGCTTCTGCGGTAATCCCCCCAAGCTCGGCTTGAAGGTCAGTTTCTGGGAACCGGTACGTCGGGTGGATGTGGTTCGGAAGCCTTTTTGCATGGTGAGTCTCGGCGGTGTCGATATCGATCCCGGGTTCGATGCCCCGGTGGCCAGCCGGTACCGGCGTGACGGGCAGGACCAGTCCTCGTTCTATCAGGTGCATTGGTATGTCGACCCGATCATCTATTACCTGCAGGCGGTTCTGGACAATAGCTGTCTGGAGCAGCAAGGCTTTGATGTTGCCTACCTGACCGAGCTCGACCCGCTGTGGAAGGACGATGAGCTCACCCGGCTTCTGAATCCTGATGTCTATCTGTTTGGCAACCTTCCTGCCCGTGCCGCGTGCGCAGCCGATTGCGTCACCGCAACCGCCGGTTTTCCCAATAACACCTTCTTCTGGTGCGCCGGCTGTCAGGGAAATCTCTATCCGCTGAACGGCAATGTCCAGGCCCATGTAGGGGGCGTGCAGGCATCTAGTCTGGAGGTCTATCGGATCATCGCCAAGATGCACCGCGAGGGGCTGATGTGGGCCGCTTCCGGCGAGGACGGCCTGTGTGGCTATTACCCGCAGCCGGTGATGGACAAGACGGGCTACAAGTACCACATGCTGTATCCGGTGCCGCAGACATCGAAGATCGCCGGAAAGTGCTGTCAACCGCTGGGGCGCAGCACGATTCTGTGGGGGGCGGGCAAGGAGTTTCCCTATGAAGGGGAAGACTTCTCCTATCAGATCTTTCGCAAGCGCAATTGTTGTCAGGGGGCGGCGGCGCTGAATTGAAGATGCGTAGTCCCTCAATGTCGATTCGTGCCACGTTCCTCCCCTTGGCCCTGCTGCTGGCGGCATCCCTGTCGCTGGCGCAGGGCACTCTTTTTGAGAAAAACGAATCGAATCGATTGCCGACCTCGGTTGAGATTGAACTCGCCCGCCATAAAACACAGGAAGCGCTGAATCGCTTGCCCGATGCGCCAGTGATCCAGCAGCAGTTTGGCGGTGTCATGCCCAGAGTCGAAGCGATGCCGCGTCCATTAACGCCGGCCCCGGACATCGCGAGCATTGCCGAGAAATTCAAGAGCCTGGGCCGAGGACTCGCATCCCAGAAAGGGACAGCGCCCGATCTGATGGTGTTCGTCTCGCTCTCCATGCCCAAAGAGGCGCTGGCTCGCATCATCGATCAGTCCGAGCGCACGGGAGCGACACTGGTGTTTCGGGGCTTGAAGGGCGATTCCATGACAAAGATGGGCGAGGAGATCCATGCGCTCATCGGCAATCGCACGGTCTCCGCCGCCATTCATCCGCCGGCATTCCAGCAATTCACCATCACTCGGGTTCCGGTGGTGGTTATCGCCCGGGCGGAAGCCGGCAGTGTCATGGAGGATGGCTGCTCAAAACCGGACACCTTCATCAAGGTCACCGGGGATGTCACGCTGGATTACGCCCTGGACCATATCGAGCGCAAGAGTCCGGACTGGGCAGCGATAGCGCGAGGCTTCCGGGCACGCCTCAGTGGAGCGGCATTCCAGTGAGACGGGCATTTACCCTCGCAGTGTTCGTGCTGACGCCGTGGCTGGCAATGGCCGATCAGAACGGTGCGTTCACCGACGGGAAATCGCTTGGCGCCTCGCTCAATCAACAAAATCGAGATGCCATCACTGCCAGAAACATCGAGAACAAGATTCCCGCGTATGGGCAGTCGGCTGCTGAGGCCACGTATTTTCAGGGGGGAAGGGGGGATACGGTAGGGCCTGGAATGACCAGGGTATCAACCTGTTCGACGCTGACGCCTGACAGTGATTCCATCAAGCGCCAGGAATGCGAGGCAGTCAATTTTCTTGCGCGCAACCCTGATATTCGCCCTCAATTCTCCATCACCGGAAACGACTCCATGATTCTGGGGGCCAAGAACGCCCGAGCCAATGCGGAGAGCGCATTTCAATCGATTGGCATTGCCGGAGGCACGGGTAGCAGCACCCAATGCCAGACCAGAACGGAAACAACGCCGGCACAGTTCATCACCGAGACCTGCTCGTCGCCGAGAGAAATCGGGACAGAGCAATGCACCATGGGGCGCGTCATCAACGTCGACACAGATGCGAACTTTCAATGCGATCAGACGATGAATGCCTATGAGAACTTGCAGTGTCGCCGAGGAAGTACCGTAACAATCGGATTCGGCCAATGTACGCCGGGTGCATGGCTGGGCCGGGCTGCTTACGTGGATTGCAGCTGGTGCATCGATCCCTACATGGCCATGAATATCTTTTGTGGCGGCGACGGCCATTCCTATGACGTGGAGCCCTACCGATCCTACGACGGGGTGAATCGTTACGACTACAACTGGATTGGATATCCATGGAATGGGAGCTACGGGTTGTTTCATGTTCCCGTTGCGCCCGGTCAGTCGGTCACCGATTACTACGTCAGCAATCTGGGGTTCGGCTGCAACCTGTACGTGTACTACAGCGTGAGTTGCAACGGGACCACATGCACTCCTTCGATGCGCAACGTGAGTGCCGGCTGCAATTCCTCCGGCGGGACGGGTGTTGGCTCCCCGCTGGCACTGCCGATCACCAGGACGGTCAGCAACTGGACATCGGATCAGTGCGCCGCATTGAAATTGCGCACTCAATGAAAACGATTGCCCTTCTGCTGGTCCTGGGCGTCATCAATAGCGTCTTCGCCGCAGAGTGCCAGCTGTCGGGATCCGTTTGTGTCGACACGTCCCCAAGCAAGAACATTTCCGGCGTTCCCGTCACGTTGGCGGAGGTCGGCGGATGCTGGGAGTACGAGGATACCTACACCTGCATAAAACCAAACGCCGTCAATTACTGCCAGCCATTCGTCAACGCACAGCCTCAGTGCTGGCAAACATACTCGCAGTGCGCGCAGATGGACACTCTGTTCAATTCCGGGTGCATGAAATTCACGCAAACATGGCGATGCAACGATCAGACAATGCCAACGCCAGCCAATACGATCCGGCTTGACGATACCTATACGCTGCTGTCGAGTGATTTCGACCCGGGGCCATGCGCGTCGCTGGCCAGTAACCCAAGTTGCCAGATTGCCGAGAGCACGTGCATCTCGACTACCCCTCCATCCCTGCCACCTGGCATAACCCCATCCCAGGTCGCTCCTGACGGCTGCTATCAGAAGCAGAACGTGTATGCCTGCTTCACGGGACGATCGGATACCACCGAGTGTGACGGCTATGCATCAAACCCGAACTGCACTCTGGAATCGTCATCCTGCAATCCCGCCGACGATATAAATGGGCAATGCACATTCGAGCAGATGACATTCCGTTGCATGTCTCAACCTGGTCAGACCAACACCATCACGGATTGCTCGGGGCAACTGTTCTGCCAGAACGGAAACTGCTTCGACAAGGGCTATACCGGCGACACGGACTTCGCTCGATCCGTGGCCTTGATGGAAGCCGCACGGGAGGCGGGCGTCTATGGTGCTGAAACAGAAATCTTCAAAGGCTTTGACTCACGATGCCGGATCAAGCTGTTCGGCCTGGCTAATTGCTGCAAGAAAAGCAGTGGCGGGGGAGGGTTTTCCAATTTCAACCTGCTGGGTTCGGCGCTGAGCGCCGGCGGTCAAGTGCTGGATGTCGGGTCATCCTACGTTTATGACGCTCTCTACGATGGATCCACATTGCAGCAGGGGTTGGGCGCTGCATTGGGTGTGCTGGGTGCCGATGGTCTGTTCAATCCATCCTTCAGCTTCTACGGGTTTTCGTTTGAATTTCTACCCAGCCAGGGATTCATCTTCACGGGATTTGATCCAACCACATTGGCCATTCAGATTGGCGTGATGATTCTTCAGGACCTCTTGTCGTGCGAGCAGCAGGAGCAGATCCTCGCCATGCGCTCCGGTCAGAATCTCTGCCACGAAATAGGAACCTATTGCTCCAGTGAGCTCAAGCTTCTGTTCATCAAGATTTGCATTGAGCATACCAAGTCATATTGCTGCTACAACAGTCGGCTGGCAAGAATCCTCAATGAACAGGGGCGGGGGCAGATTGGCAAGGGATGGGGTGGCGCGGAAAGCCCGAATTGCTCCGGTTTCACACAGACAGAATTTGCTGCCCTCGACTTCTCGAGAATCGATCTGTCCGAATTCACGGCCGAAATCATGGCGAACATCAAGATGCCAAACGTCGGCACCTCAAGCCAGCAAGTTCAGACCTCGGTTCAGCAGAAAGTCCAGAACTACTACCAGAGGTGAGTATGCGGATATTCAGAGCCCCGGCCTTCTTGATTGTCATGGTGCTTTCGGCCAGCAGCTCGGCAGCGGAGTACTCCAGCATCAAGCAGTTGCTCCTCGCAGCGATAGATGCCTCCGACGGTCGGACGAGTGGTTTCATCCTTGGCCAGATCGCCGATAAATTCAAGAGAACGACTGGATCATCGGCGCCAATCATGGCCGAGGTATCCACGATCAGGAGTTTCAAACAGGAAGGCTGCAAGCGCCTCAACGTGCGCCTTACTCAAAGCGGGGTTGCGACCTCGGAAGGCAGGACTGCCGAGTTCGGGATGGATTACGGTTTGAACCTTTGCCGGAATGGCAGCCCGCCGACAGAAGGGATGGACCTTGAACAGGCTGGGAAGGTGCTTGAGAGGCAGTTTCACTAACGGCTTTGTTGCAACTGACAAATCGAGGAATCGGGGCCTGAGCCTGGCTATTCAAGCATTTTCGATACTTCCGCTATCAGGGAGCCGGCCAGATCGCATAGCTCCGTGATGGCGGACTCATCTACTTCCAGAAATCCCTCGTACTCAGCCAGATTCCGCTTCTGATGAGCGGCATCCAGCACTCGCCAGCGGGGCGCAGGCCAATTCAAGGTATGCGTGAGACACTGGAACACGGTGTATCGGTTTTCGCTGCGATAGCCATGCCAGCGAAGGGCGGTCAAGGCAGCCGCGTGGGCGGCGTTGTAGGCGCTGGTGAAGCGACCTTCAATGGAGAGTTTTGTCAGTCGAGCATCTTCCAGACGGGTTCTCGCCATCGCCAACATCCGCTTTGCCTCGGCTTCGTTGCGCGGTTCGGCCTTGAGTTGGCCGATGCGAACCAGATTATCGAGCGCGGGCAAGCTCATGGGCATCTCCAATCAATGGAAGAATGGGCTGCGCCAAGACGCGATTCACAAATGAATCGGGTTCGGCACGACGGCGCTCAAACTCGGCCGGGGCGTAACAGGTTGGATTGATTTTTCGTCCCAATTGCGCTTCCAGCGGGACCAGTAGCTCAAGGACGCTACTCAGCAACAGGTTCTCGCCGACAAGCATCACGTCGATGTCGCTCTGCGCCGTGTCGGTTTGTTTCGCCACGGAGCCGTAAACCCATGCCCCTTGCAGACTCGGGGCGAGGGGCAGCAGCGCTTCGCGCAACAAGGGTTCCACCCCCAGCGTTTTTCGCGTCAGTCCGACCAACTCGCTAAAAACCGGGCTTTGTGGATTGGCCTGGAAGCGTCTCAGATTGCCGACTCGCTCGGAACGGACCAGACCTGCATCGGCCAGTCGGTTCAATTCTCTTTGCAGGGAGGCACTGCCCAAGCCCGTGAGGCGACGCAATTCGCTCAGGTGATAACCACGTTCAGGCTGGCCAAAAAGCCACTGAAAGACACGGGATTGGCTGTCGGTAAAAAGAGAAGTGGCGATCGACATAGCCAAATAATAGCATGAACATGCCAATAAGTAGCATGGTATGCCGACGATTTCGAATATGGACCGTACGCGTTGTATTCCCTGTCCGTACGTAGGCATGGCGACGGAGTTCCATATTCCGCCACCGGAAATATCTGCTAAAAAATGCTGACCAAAATGCTGACCATCCTACCCTAAAAAGCCCAAAAAAATAGCCAGCAATTGCCTGCTGGCTATTCGTAACTAATTGATTTAATTAGTTGTTAATGGTGGAGGCGGCGGGAATTGAACCCGCGTCCGCAAATCTTCCACAGGCAGTCCTACATACTTAGCCTCGTTATTTGATTTAACGTGTTACCCGTCAACGGGCAGACTGGCAACACGCGGTCTGCTGGGTTTTCGTGAGGTGCCGCGCAGCAAGGCACACCCTTAGCTCATATCAATGACACCGCAGCCGGTTTGACCCGGCACCACCTATGAGCAGGTGGCTGCGGCGCTCGCCGGTTTAAGCGGCGAGAGCGAAACGCTCGTCGTTGGCGTTTACTAGTTTCCGGCTGTATTTACGTGGTAACCCGGGCCACGGTATGCACTGCTCTGCTTCTTGATCCACGTCGAAGCCATGTCGCCCCCAGTGGTCTTTGCCTGACAAATATGGTGCCTGTCCGGCGAATTACAAGTCTGATTCTACAGGTTTGCGGCAGCGATCCGGAGAATATCTCGCGGTGTCCGGGCTGCGGCGTCGCCACCCCAGTCTGCAGGCGATTTTCCCGTGCCGAGGTAACCCCAGAGCGCGATGATGGTCTTCATGCCTGCGCTGCGTCCGGCGATGACATCGCGTTCATCGTCGCCAACATAAATGCAGCGGGCGGTATCAACTCCAATCGAGGTGCTGGCCAGTTGCAGGGAGTCCGGGAACGGTTTGGGGCGTGGCGTGCTGTCGCCGCTGATAATGCAGCTGGCGCGTCGGGCGAGGCCCAGTGCGGCGACGAGGGGGATTGTGAAGCGTGCCACTTTATTGGTGACAATGCCCCAGCGGATTCCCTGTGCTTCAATTGCGCCAAGAAGTTCCGGGATACCTTGAAAAAGATGGCTCCCGAGGCAGAGATTGCTTTCATAAAGCGCCAGGAAACGCTGCTGCATGACAGGATAGTCAGCATTGGCAGGCGTGATGTTCAGGCCCGCTTTCAGCAGGCCGCGCGCACCGGCCGAAGCATGTGGCCGCAAATATTCGAGGGACAGGGGTGGCAACCCATATTCCGCGCGTAACAAGTTGGTTGCGCCACCCAGGTCGGGAACGGTATCTGCCAGCGTTCCATCAAGGTCGAACAGGATGGCTTCAGGCATTGCGTACGGCGCGGATCAGGTAATTGACCTGAGTGTTATTCGTCAGTGTGCAGGTACGGGTGAACGGACTGTAATCCATGCCGACGATTTCCTGCACTTCGAGGTCAGCTTCGCGGCAAAAGCGTACCAGTTCCGCTGGTTTGAGGAAGCGTGCGTAGCCATGGGTTCCCCGGGGTAACAGATTCAGGATGTATTCGGCGCCAACGACAGCCAGCAGCCAGGCTTTCGGGTTGCGGTTGAGGGTCGAGAAAAATACCTGCCCGCCTGGTCTCACGAGATGAGCACATGCGCGCACGATACTGGCTGGATCGGGCACATGTTCCAGCATTTCGAGGCAGGTTACGGCATCAAATCCTGCCGGTGACTCCAGTGCCATGGCTTCGGCTGAAATCAGCCGGTAATCGACGCTGTGGCCAGTTTCGAAAAGATGGAGGCGGGCGACTCCCAGTGCTTTTTCGGACAAATCAATGCCGGTGACCTGGGCACCCATTGCCGCCATGCCTTCGCTCATGAGGCCGCCGCCGCAGCCGACGTCGATGATGCGCTTGCCCTTGAGGGTGACATGCTTATCGACCCAGTGCAGACGTGCAGGATTGATGTCATGCAATGGACGAAATTCGGAATTCGGATCCCACCAACGATGAGCAAGGTCGCCGAATTTGTTGAGCTCGACAGGATCGGCGTTCAGTGTCTGATTCATGGTTACTCCGGTGTTAACGAAAAAAGCCCTGCTGAGCAGGGCTTTTTCAAGATATGTCGAGGGATTACTGAGCCTTGGTGCCGATGACTTCGATCTCGACACGACGATCGGGTTGCAGGCACTCGATGACCTTCTTGCTCTTCGGGCCCTTGCACTGATCGGGCTTGGTGACCGGCTGTTTCTCACCCTTGCCTTCAGCGTAGACGCGGTTTGCTTCGACGCCCTTGGCGACCAGATAGGCCTTGACTGCTTCAGCACGCTTTTCGGACAGCTTCTGGTTGTAGGCATCGGAGCCAATACGGTCGGCATGACCTGCGGCGATGATGACTTCGAGCTTGATCAGCTTGACGTCTTCGCTCAGCTTGTCCAGCTTGGCCTTGCCTTCGGGGCGCAGGGTAGCCTTGTCGAAGTCGAACAGAGCATCAGCAGCCAGGGTGATTTTTTCTGCAGCTGGTTTCGGAGCGGCAACCGGAGCTACTGGTGCCGCCGGGGTTTCTGCTTTCTTGGGCATCAGATCCGGATCGCATTCCTCGATCGCCATGGCGGGCGTCCAGTAGCCGGTTCTCCAGCACAGGCCGGTACCGCTCTTGGCCACGCCGCCGCGCTGGTCAATGACATAGCCCACGGTGCCGGTAAGATCGATGCCTTTTGTTGGAGCAGAAGCCAGAGCCGAGGCAGACAACCCGAGCAGGGTAGCAAGCAATATGGAGTGTTTGGTACGAATGATCATCATGAGTCCCCTTGGTGGGTTAAGTAGTGAAGAGTGATTAAGCCGAATCCTAGTCTTAATGTATATGGTAGCATCAAGACGCCATATGAGTATGCCACAAACTCGTGTTTGCAAGCAATTTCGACATGTCAATGGATGTAGGTTTGTCATTCTGCATTTGTAACTTTCCTGCAACCCAGGTATGGCTGACCTGCTCGCGTCCGGCGGTGTAGACCAGGTGCGAAGCGGGGTCGAAACAGGGTTGCAGCAGCCAGTCGTCAAGGCGCACGGCGCAGAGGTCGGCGGCCTTGCCAGGACGCAGTGAGCCAATCTGCGCATCGAGCCCCAGTGCGCGGGCACCCCCGAGAGTCGCTGCGTGGAGCACTGCGTGGGCATTCAGTGCGGCGGCATCTTCACTTACACCCTTGGCCAGAAGGGCAGCGTGGCGCATTTCCTGGAACAGATCGAGGCGGTTGTTCGATGCGGCGCCATCGGTGCCAAGGCCAAAATTCAGTCCGCTTGAGTGAATGGCCTTCAGTGGCGCGATGCCACTGCCAAGCTTGAGGTTCGATGTCGGGCAATGGGCGATATGGCAGCCTTCATAGCGAAGCAGGTCGATTTCAGCTGGTTCAAGATGAACGGCATGCACGGCGATTAGCTGCGGTCCGAGCAGCCCCAGCCGCCGCAGTCGTTCAATGGGGCGCATGCCATGCTGCTTGCGGCTGTCCTCGATTTCCTGACGGGTCTCGTGCAGATGAACATGAACGGGCAGGTCGATCTGGGCAGACAGCATGGCGATTTTTTCAAAGGTGGCATCGGTGACGGTATAGGGCGCGTGGGGCGCAAGGCAGAAGCTCAATAGCGGGCTGGCCTTGCACGTATCGCGCATGGCCAGCCCCTTGTTCAGGTAATCATCGGCATCCGTGGCATAGTTGGTTGGAAAGTCAAGCACGACAAGACCCAATGCGGCACGCATGCCGGACTGCTGCACGGCTGTGGCGGCGGACTCGGGGAAGAAATACATGTCATTGAAGGTCGTAATGCCGCCACGGAGCATTTCGGCGCAGGCGAGAAGTGTGCCGGTGTGGACGAAATCAGGACCGACATGGCGCGCTTCGGCCGGCCAGATGTGCTCGCCGAGCCAGGTCATCAATGGCAGGTCGTCGGCATAGCCGCGGAGCAGGGTCATCGCGGCATGAGTGTGCAGATTGACCAGCCCAGGGAGAAGAACCTGGCCTGGCAGATGAATCTCTGTGCGTGCATGGAAACGCTGGAGTGCCTCTGCGCAAGGCAGCAGAGCGACGATGCACCCCTTGTCGACTGCCAGCGAGTGTGCTGAAAGCGTTATGCCGGTTGGTTCGATCGGAATGATCCACTCGGGGTGAATGAGCAGGTCGATTTCAATGGCGTGATTTCCAGGGTTCATGTTCCGATTCAAGCAGATTTGAAGCGTCCGGACAACCCGCCGAGGCGGGATGTGCATGCTAAAATTGCCGGCTTTATCGCCTTTGCTGCTTTTTACCGATATTTGTCGGTATGAGCCAGACAACATGACCTCGTTCGCCAAAGAAACCCTGCCAATCAGCCTCGAAGCGGAAATGCGTCACTCCTATCTCGATTACGCCATGAGCGTGATTGTCGGCCGGGCGCTGCCGGATGTGCGGGACGGGCTGAAGCCGGTGCATCGCCGCGTCCTGTTTGCGATGCACGAGCTTTCCAACGACTGGAACAAGGCCTATAAGAAATCGGCGCGGATTGTCGGCGACGTGATTGGTAAATACCATCCCCATGGCGATACGGCGGTGTACGACACGATCGTGCGCATGGCGCAGGATTTCTCATTGCGCTACATGCTGGTCGATGGCCAGGGCAATTTCGGCTCGGTAGATGGCGATAACGCGGCGGCGATGCGCTATACCGAAGTGCGCATGGCGCGCATCGGCCATGAGTTGTTGGTCGATATCGATAAGGAAACCGTCGATTTCGGACCGAACTACGATGGTTCGGAGCGGGAGCCGCTGGTGTTGCCGGCACGTATTCCCAATCTGTTGATTAACGGCTCCTCGGGCATCGCCGTGGGCATGGCGACCAATATTCCGCCGCACAACCTGAACGAGGTAGTGAACGCCTGTCTGGCTGTGCTGGGCGATCCGATGATTTCCATTGAGGATCTGATTGCGATCATTCCGGCGCCCGATTTCCCTACCGCCGCCCTGATTTACGGCGTCTCCGGTGTGCGTGACGGCTACCTGACGGGACGCGGCCGGGTGGTGATGCGGGCGCGTACGCACATCGAGGACATCGTCCGTAGCGGGCGGCAGGCGATCGTCGTTGATGAACTGCCCTATCAGGTCAACAAGAAGACCCTGCAGGAAAAGATTGCCGAATTGGTGCACGAGAAGAAGATCGACGGTATCGCCCACATCCAGGACGAGTCCGACAAGTCCGGCATGCGCCTGGTGATCGAGTTGAAGAAGGGCGAAGTGCCCGAGGTGGTGCTGAACCATCTCTACAAGCAGACCCAGTTGCAGGACACCTTCGGCATGAACATGGTGGCGCTGGTCGATGGCCGGCCGCGGCTGCTCAACCTGAAGGAGATGCTGGAGTGTTTCCTCAATCACCGGCGCGAGGTGGTGACACGGCGCACGGTATTCGAACTGCGCAAGGCGCGCGAGCGCGGCCATATCCTGGAAGGCCTGGCGGTGGCGCTGTCGAATGTCGATGAAATCATCGCCCTGATCAAGGCGGCGCAGACGCCGGCCGAGGCCAAGCGCGGGCTGATGGGTCGCGTCTGGCGCTCCGCGCTGGTCGAGGGCATGCTGGTGCGCACCTCTGCGGAAGCTTCCCGGCCTGACGGGCTGGCAGCGGAATTCGGCATGTCAGCCGAGGGCTACCTGTTGTCGGATGCCCAGGCGCAAGCCATTCTGGAATTGCGTTTGCAGCGCCTGACCGGGCTGGAGCAGGACAAGATTGTCAGCGAATACCGCGAGGTGATGGCGCAGATTCTCGATCTGCTGGACATTCTCGCCCGCCCCGAGCGCATCACGGCGATCATCGGCGATGAATTGCAGGCGATCAAGGCGCAGTACGGCGATGCACGCCGTTCCGAGATCGTGCTCAATACCGCCGACATCAGCCTGGAAGACCTGATTGCGCGCGAAGACATGGTCGTCACGCTGTCGCATACCGGCTACATCAAGCGCCAGCCGCTGGCCGACTACCGCTCCCAGCGGCGCGGCGGACGCGGCAAGCAGGCCGCGGTGATCAAGGAAGACGATTTCGTCGATCGCCTGTTCGTCGCCAACACGCACGACTACATCCTGTGTTTTTCCAGTCGAGGCCGGGTCTATTGGCTCAAGGTGTATGAGGCGCCGGAGGGTACGCGCACCTCGCGCGGCAAGCCGATCGTCAATCTGTTTCCGCTGGAAGAAGGCGAAAAAATTACTGCCATTCTGCCGGTCAAGGAGTTCGACGAGGAGCATTACGTCTTCATGGCGACGGCGATGGGAACGGTGAAGAAGACATCGCTGACCAACTTCGCCAATCCGCGCAAGGCCGGCATCATCGCCGTGGGCCTGGACGAGGGCGACCACCTGATCGGGGTGGCGATTACCAATGGCCAGTGCGATGTGATGCTGTTCTCGGATGCCGGCAAGGCGGTGCGTTTTGCCGAGGACGACGTGCGCCCGATGGGGCGCGAGGCGCGCGGTGTGCGCGGCATGATGCTGGAAGACGGGCAGCAGGTGATTTCCATGCTGGTGGCCAACAGCGAGGACTGGGCGGTGCTGACGGCGACCGAAAACGGGTACGGCAAGCGCACGCCGATCGCCGAATACACCCGTCATGGACGCGGCACCAAGGGCATGATCGCGATCCAGACCTCTGAACGCAACGGCCGTGTCGTAGGCGCGGTGCTGGTCGGTCAGGGCGAGACGAAAGAGGAGATCATGCTGATTTCCACCGGTGGCGTGCTGATCCGCACCCGCGTTGCTGATATCCGCCTGATGGGACGCTCGACCCAGGGCGTGACCCTGATCAATCTCGACGAAGGCACCTTCCTCGCCGGGCTGGAAAAAGTGGTCGAGACCGAGGAAATTGACGCAGCTGAACTGGCAGGCGAGCCAGCAGATGACGCAGGAGACGTCCCATCGGATGGAACGGAGCCTGTGACCGAATGAGCCGGGTCTGGAACTTCAGCCCCGGACCGGCTGCGCTGCCGGAAGACGTGCTGCGCCAGGCGGCTGCGGAGATGCTCGACTGGCATGGCGCCGGCATGTCGGTGATGGAAATGAGCCATCGCGGCAAGGAATTCACTTCCATCATCGAACAGGCCGAGGCCGACCTGCGCGAACTGCTCGCCATCCCGGACAACTTCCATGTCCTCTTCATGCAGGGCGGGGCAATTGCGGAAAATGCCATCGTGCCGCTGAACCTGCTGGGCGGAAAAAAAACCGCCGACTATGTGGTGAGCGGCAGCTGGACAGTCAAGTCGTTCAAGGAGGCGCAGCGCTATTGCACGCCGCATCTGGCGGCCGGCGCGCTTGGCGGGCCTTTTCTCGCCGTACCACCCGCGCCGACTTTTCGCTTCTCGGCCGATCCGGCCTATGTCTTCATTTGCAGCAACGAGACCATCGACGGCGTCGAGTACGCCGGGATGCCCGATCTTGCCGCGCTTGGCCGTCCCGATGTGCCGCTGGTGGCCGACGTTTCCTCCCACATCCTGTCGCGCCCGCTGGATTGGTCGCGGCTTGGGTTGGCATTCGGCGGGGCGCAGAAAAACGTCGGCCCGGCGGGACTGACGCTGGTCATCGTGCGCGACGATCTGCTCGATCGCGCTTCGCCCTTGTGTCCCTCGGCATTCGAATTCAAGACGGTCGCCGCCCATCGCTCGATGTACAACACGCCGCCGACCTATGCCATCTATATCGCCGGACTGGTGTTCCAATGGCTGAAACGGCAGGGCGGCGTTGCCGCCATCGAAGCAGCCAACATCGCCAAGGCGCGCCTGCTTTACGATTACATCGATGCCAGCGGGTTTTATGAAAACCACGTGCAGCCGGAATACCGTTCGCGCATGAATGCGCCTTTCTTCCTCAAGGACGAAACACTCAATGACAGCTTCCTGACGGAGGCGAGGGCGGCGGGACTGGCGCAACTCAAGGGACACAAATCGGTGGGCGGCATGCGCGCTTCGCTCTACAATGCGATGCCTATCGAGGGCGTGGCGGCCCTGGTGGATTTCATGAAGGAATTTTCACGTCGTCATGGCTGAACCGGATCGCGATAACGAGGCGGAGCTCAAGCGCCTGCGTGCAGAAATCGATACGCTGGATGCTGACTTGCTGCGCCTGATCAACGCGCGGGCGCAATTGGCGCAACGTATCGGCACCCTCAAGCAAGGCAATATCTACCGCCCGGAGCGCGAGGCGCAGGTGTTGCGCAGCGTCGCTGAAAACAATCCCGGGCCGCTGCCGGCGGCAGCCGTGCAACGCATCGTGCGCGAGCTGATGTCGGCCTGCCTGGCGCTCGAACAGCCGCTTACCATCGCCTACCTCGGCCCGGCCGGAACGTATTCCGAAGCGGCGGCGCGCAAGCATTTCGGCAGCGCACCCACCCAGCTGGCCTGCGCGACCATCGACGATGTTTTTCGCGCGGTCGAAGCGGGCAATGCGCAGTACGGCATCGTTCCCGTGGAAAACTCCACCGAGGGCGCAATCGCCCGCTCGCTCGACCTGCTGCTTTCGTCACCGCTCAAGATTTGCGGCGAGGTGGTTTTGCCGATTCATCATCAGCTGATGACGCGCGCCGCTTCACTGGCGGCGATTCGCACGGTGTATTCCCATGGCCAGTCGCTGGCGCAATGCCACGAATGGCTCAACCGCAACGCGGCGGCCATACCGCGCGTGGCGGTGACGAGCAATGCCGAGGCCGCACGCATGGCAGCAGCAGAACCGGACGCGGCGGCCATCGCCGGCGAGGCCGCTGCGGTACTTTATGACTTGCCGATTCTCGCCGCCAATATCGAGGACGAACCCGGCAACACGACGCGCTTCGTCGTCATTGCCAGTCATGACACGATGGCGTCGGGACACGATCGCACGTCGCTGGTCTGCGCCACGCCCAACCGTCCGGGCGCCGTGCATTACTTGCTGGCCCCGCTGGCCGAGCAGGGTGTTTCGATGATGCGCCTGGAATCCCGTCCGGCGCGCGCCTGGAGCGGCGGCAAGCAGTGGGAATATGTGTTCTACATCGACGTCGAGGGACACCGCGACGATCCCGCCGTGGCGGCTGCGCTGGCCGAGTTGCGTCAGCGCGCCGGCTTCGTCAAGGAACTGGGTTCCTATCCGCAGGCGGTAGGCTGAACTCCTGCCGATGAATCCCGTCTCTCACGCCCTACCTTATATTTGCGGCATCCATCCGTATGTGCCGGGCAAACCCATTACGCAGCTTGCACGCGAGTTCGGTCTGGCGCCGGACAGCATCCTCAAGCTGGCCTCCAACGAAAATCCGCTGGGCATGAGCCCGAAGGCGCGGCAGGCGGTGACTGCGGCGCTCGATGGTGTCGAACGTTACCCCGATCAGCACGATCTGCTTGCAGCGCTGGCGGCGCATCATGGGATAAGGCCGGAGCAGGTTGTGCTCGGCAATGGCTCCAACGACGTGCTCGATCTCGTTGCCCGGGTGTTCCTCTGCAGCGGACGCTCGGCGGTGATGGCGCAGTATGCGTTTGCGGTTTATCCGCTGGTGACGGTGGCGACGGGCGCCGAATGCCTGGTGGCGCCGGCGCGCCACTTCGGGCATGACCCCCATGCCATGCGCGCTGCATTGCGGCCAGATACCCGCGTGGTGTGGATCGCCAATCCCAACAACCCGACCGGAACCTTCCTGCCGCAGACCGGACTGCGCGACCTGATTGCTGCCATTCCGCAGGATGTGGTGGTGGTGCTCGACGAAGCCTATACCGAATATCTGCCGCTGGCCGAGCGGATAGACAGCATCGCGTGGCTCGACGCATTCCCGAATCTGGTGGTGACGCGCACCTTCTCCAAGATTTATGGCCTGGCCGGTTTGCGTATCGGCTATGCCGTGGCGCGACCTGAAATCGCCGAGCTGATGAATCGCGTGCGCCAGCCCTTCAATGTCGGCAATCTGGGGCTCGTTGCCGCCATCGCTGCGCTTGGCGATCATCTGTTCGTTGCCGAAAGTTACGATCTCAATCGTCGCGGCATGGAAGAAATCGTTGCCGGGCTGAAACGGCTCGGGCTCGAACATATTCCATCGCACGGCAACTTCGTCACGTTTGTCGCGCCGGATGCAAGCCGCGTCAATCGGCGCCTGCTCGAACAAGCTGTCATCGTCCGTCCGCTGGGCGGTTACGGCATGCCGCAGCATCTGCGCGTCACGATCGGCCGGGAAGCCGAGAACCAGCGGTTTCTCGCGGCACTGGGCAAGGCCTTGGCGTCATGAAATTAGGCAAAGTCGTGATTTGTGGCGTCGGCCTGATCGGCGGCTCGTTTGCCCTGGCGCTCAAGGCCGCCGGCAGGGTGGGCGAAATTATCGGCATCGGACGGCGTGCATCCTCGTTGCAGGAAGCGCTCGCGCTCGGGGCCATCGATTGCAGCAGCAGCGACTGGGCCGAAGCTTTGCGCGGTGCCGATCTGGTTTTTCTTGCCGTGCCGGTCGGCCAGATGCGGGGGGTGATGCAAGCGATGGCGCCGCACCTTGCGGCAGGCACGCTGGTGACCGATGCCGGCAGCACCAAGTCGGATGTCGTGGCTGTTGCGCGCGAGGCGCTGGGCGAAAGAATTTCCTGTTTCATTCCCGGCCATCCGATCGCCGGCGCGGAAAAAAGCGGCGTCGGTGCGGCGCGCGCCGACCTGTTTCAAGACAAGCGCGTGGTGCTTACGCCACTCGAGGAAAATCCGGCAGCGGCAGTAGCCAGGATTGAAAATATCTGGCAAGCCTGTGGCGCCGAGGTTTCATGCCTGACCGCCGAGGCCCACGACCAGATATTTGCCGCCGTCAGCCACCTGCCGCATCTGCTGGCCTTTGCCCTGGTCCATGAATTCTCCCAGCGCCCCGATGCTGATCAGTTATTTGGTTTCGCCGCCGGCGGCTTTCGCGATTTCACCCGGATCGCCAGCAGCCATCCGGAAATGTGGCGCGACATCTGCCTCGCCAATCGCCCGGCGCTGCTCGGCGAACTGGACGCCTACATGGCCGAGTTGATGCGTACCCGCGTGCTGCTCGCCGGCGCCGATGCGGCCGGTTTGCACGCCATGTTCGATGCCGCGCGCACCCGCCGTGACGAGTGGCTGAAGACGCTGCCGGTGGTTGGAGAATGAGCGAGCCGCTGATTCTGCCGCCTTTGTCTGCCGCCTGGGGCAGCGTGCGTCTTCCCGGCTCGAAAAGCATTTCCAACCGGATGCTGCTGCTCGCCGCGCTGGCGGAAGGCACGACGGAAATTTTCGACCTGCTCGATTCTGACGATACACGCGTGATGCTCGACGCTTTGCGAAAACTCGGCGTTGGCGTGACGGCGATCGGGACGGATGCGTGGCGCATCGAAGGCTGTCGCGGAAAGTTTCCGGTCACGGAGGCCGATCTGTTCATGGGCAATGCCGGGACCGCGATTCGTCCGCTGACGGCGGCACTGGCGCTGTCTGGCGGGCACTATCGTTTGAGCGGTGTGCCACGCATGCACGAGCGACCGATCGGCGATCTGCTCGATGGCTTGCGCCAGATCGGCGCCGATGTGCGCTGCGCGGGCAACGAGGGTTTCCCGCCGCTGGAGATTTTTCCTGCATCCATCCATCTTGCCGGCCCGATCCGCCTGCGCGGCGATGTGTCCTCGCAGTTTCTCACCGCCCTCCTGATGGCCTTGCCGCTGACCGGTGAAGAGCTTGTCATCGAACTCACCACCGAGTTGATTTCAAAGCCTTACGTTGAAATTACCTTGAATCTGATGGCGCGCTTCGGCGTCAGCGTCGAACGCGAGGGCTGGCAGCGTTTCCGGATTGTCGGCGGCCAGCGTTACCGCAGTCCGGGGCAGCTCCATGTTGAGGGCGATGCCTCGTCGGCGTCCTATTTCCTTGCTGCTGGCGCCATTGCGGGTGGGCCGGTGCGGGTCGAGGGCGTGGGCCGAAACAGCATCCAGGGCGATGTGCGCTTTGCCGAGGCGCTCGAAAGTCTCGGCGCCAGCATCCTCCGGGGCGAAAATTTCATCGAGGCGCGAGCGCCGGTCGCGGGCCAGCTCAAGGCTTTCGATCTGGATTTCAACCACATTCCCGATGCCGCGATGACGCTGGCGGTGGTCGCGTTGTTCACCAACGGCCGCTGCGTGCTGCGCAACATCGGTTCCTGGCGGGTGAAGGAAACCGACCGGATCAGCGCCATGGCGACCGAATTGCGCAAGTTTGGCGCCGTGGTGGAGGAGGGCGATGACTGGCTCGCCGTCTCGCCAGCGCCGAGTTTACGGCGTGCTGTGGCGGTCGATACCTATGACGATCACCGCATGGCGATGTGTTTCTCGCTGGTGGCGTTGGCCGGCGCGCCGGTGAGCATTAACGATCCGGGCTGCGTGGCCAAGACTTTTCCTGGCTATTTCGATGCCTTCGCCTCGGTCACGGTGCCGGTGATCGCCATTGACGGCCCCTCGGCCTCCGGCAAGGGCACGGTGGCGGCGCGGGTGGCGCAAGCCCTGGGCTTTCATTATCTCGACAGTGGCGCGTTGTACCGGCTGACCGCGCTGGCGGCGACCCGGGCCGGCAAGGCGCTGGATGACGAGCCGGGCGTGGCGGCGCTGGCTAGGGTATTGCCGGCGCGCTTCGAGGGCGATCGGGTATTTCTCGACGGCGAGGATGTTAGCGACGCGATTCGCAGCGAGGAAATGTCTGTTGGCGCCTCGCGCGTGGCGGTTTTGCCGGCGGTGCGTGCCGGCCTGCTGGCGCGCCAGCGCGCCTGGCGGCGTTTTCCCGGACTGGTGGCCGACGGGCGCGACATGGGTTCCGTGGTCTTTCCCGGCGCCGAGGTCAAGGTGTTCCTTACGGCGTCCGCCGAGGCGCGCGCGGAACGTCGTTATAAACAGTTGATCGGAAAGGGCTTGCCTGCTAATATGCACGCCCTTTTACAGGATTTGCAGGAGCGCGATGCACGTGATGCCCAGCGTCGTGAAGCACCCCTCAGGCAAAGCGACGATGCGATAGGTGTTGACACGACGCTGATGAACATCGAAGAGGCGCTGGCTGCAGTCATGGCGATAGTCAGGAAACGCTTGCCATGACTGGATTTCAGGATAATTTAATTTAAGATTTAATTTTGTTTCATCCCGTGTCGGCAGGCCCCAAAACTTGCCGGCGAAGAGCAACCAACCCGTCACGTCAGTGACACACTTTTGTAAGGTCCTTTTCAATGTCAACTACTGCTATTGCCGAGAATTCCCCCATGGAGAGCTTTGCCGCACTGTTTGAAGAAAGCCTCCAGCGCCAGGAAATGCGTGCCGGCGAAGTCATCACCGCCGAAGTCGTTCGTATCGACCAGAATTTCGTGGTCGTCAATGCCGGTCTCAAATCGGAGAGCATGATCCCGATCGAGGAATTCAAGAGCGAACGTGGCGAACTTGAAGTTCAGCCCGGCGACTTTGTCCAGGTTGCAATCGAAATGCTGGAAGACGGCTATGGCTCGACTCGCTTGTCGCGCGAAAAGGCCAAGCGCATTTCCGCCTGGAACGATCTCGACAAGGCGCTCACCGATGGCACCCTGATCAAGGGCTTCGTCAGCGGCAAGGTCAAGGGCGGCCTGACCGTGATGGTCAATGGCATCCGTGCCTTCCTCCCGGGTTCGCTGGTTGATACCCGTCCGGTCAAGGACACCACGCCTTTTGAAGGCAAGGAATTCGAATTCAAGGTCATCAAGCTCGATCGCAAGCGCAACAACGTGGTGGTTTCGCGCCGTGCCGTGATGGAAGCCAACATGGGCGAAGATCGCCAGAAGCTGATGGACAACCTGCAGGAAGGCACGATCATCAAGGGCATCGTCAAGAACATCACCGATTACGGCGCATTCGTCGATCTCGGCGGTATCGATGGCCTGTTGCACATCACCGATCTGGCCTGGCGTCGTGTGCGTCACCCGAGCGAAGTCATCAATGTCGGCGACGAAGTCACCGCCAAGATTCTCAAGTTCGACCAGGAAAAGAACCGTGTCAGCCTGGGCATGAAGCAGCTTGGCGAAGATCCGTGGGTGGGAATCGCCCGCCGTTACCCGTCCGGCACGCGTCTGTTCGGCAAGGTCACCAACCTGACCGATTACGGTGCATTCGTCGAGATCGAGCAGGGTATCGAAGGTTTGGTGCACGTCTCCGAAATGGACTGGACCAACAAGAATATTCATCCGACCAAGGTTGTCCAGCTGGGCGACGAAGTCGAAGTCATGATTCTCGAAATCGACGAAGATCGTCGCCGCATCTCCCTGGGCATGAAGCAGTGCGTGCCGAATCCATGGGATGACTTCGAGATGAATCACAAGAAGGGCGACAAGGTTCGTGGCGCCATCAAGTCGATCACCGATTTCGGCATCTTTATCGGTCTGCCCGGTGGCATCGATGGCCTGGTGCACCTGTCCGATCTGTCATGGACTGTTCCCGGCGAGGAAGCCAAGCAGAACTACAAGAAGGGTGACGAGCTCGAGGCCGTGGTACTGGCCATCGACATCGAGAAGGAGCGCATTTCCCTTGGCGTCAAGCAGCTCGATGGCGATCCCTTCACCAGCTACGTGGCGACCTACGACAAGAACAGCCTGGTTTCAGGCACGGTCAAGAGCGTCGATCAGCGTGGCGCCGTGATTGATCTTGGGGGCGACATGGACGGCTATTTGCGCGTCTCCGAATTCTCCCGCGATCGTACCGAAGACTTGACCCAGCACCTGAAGGTAGGTGACGTGGTCGAGGCGGTGATCACCAACGTGGATCGCAAGACACGCTCGATCAATCTTTCGATCAAGGCCAAGGATCAGGCAGAGCAGACCCAGGCGATGCAGAAACTTGCAAGTGAAAGCTCGGCCAATGCAGGCACAACCAGTCTGGGTGCCTTGCTCAAGGCCAAGCTCAATCAGTCCTGAGTCGTTGCTCCCATGACAAAATCCGAGCTCATCAGCCAGCTGGCGGAACGGTTTCCCCAGCTTGCTGCGAAGGATGCCGATTTCGCGGTGAAGGTCATGCTCGATGCGCTGGCGGCGGGACTCATCCGTGGCGATCGCATCGAGATCCGTGGCTTTGGCAGCTTTGCGCTGAACTATCGGCCACCGCGGATGGGTCGCAACCCGAAGTCGGGGGAGAAGGTACAGGTTCCCGAGAAATACGTCCCGCATTTCAAGGCTGGCAAGGAGTTGCGGGAGCGGGTTGATTACCCGTCATGAATCGTGCCGTTGTCATGACGCGGATCAAGGCGGCGCCTGTCACGGGTGCCGCTTTTTTTCGTCACTTTCGCACCTTGCACTGATCTGCGATGGCGACCCTGTTCAAGCTGTTTCTCTGGTTGCTGCGCGCCGCCGTATTCGTCATCCTGTTTGGACTGACGTTGAAAAACAGCGAGCCGATGGAACTGCACTTTTTCTTCAATCATCTCTGGACCGCGCCGGTGGCGATAGTGATTCTTGTGGTTTTTGTCATTGGTGTCGTGATCGGCCTGACGGCTGCTTTCGGCATCTTCAAGCATCCCCGACGCAGCAAAATTTCCTGACTTCATGGAAATAGAACTTTGGTGGTTACTGGTACTCCCGGTATTTTTCGGACTGGGCTGGATTGCTGCGCGTATTGACATCCGGCAGCTGGTGCATGAGTCACGCGCCTTGCCACGTTCCTATTTCAAGGGACTTAACTTTCTCCTCAACGAGCAGCCGGACCAGGCGATCGAGGCGTTCATCGAGGCCGCCCGGGTCGATCCGGAAACCATCGAAATGCATTTTGCACTGGGCAATCTGTTCCGGCGTCGAGGCGAAGCCGATCGGGCGATCCGCGTGCATCAGAATCTCATCGAACGCGATGGGCTGAGTCCGGCGCAACGCCTGCATGCGCTCTCGGAGCTTGGCCAGGATTATCTGAAAGCCGGCCTGCTCGACCGCGCCGAAGACATTTTCCTCAAGCTGAAAGGCACAGAGCGCAACGAAGATGCGCTCAAAAACCTGCTGGAAATTTACCAGCAGGAAAAAGAATGGGCCCAGGCCATTACGGTAGCCAATTCACTGCCGAACCACGCCGATCACCTCTGGCAGAAGGAAATTGCCGAATTCCGCTGCGAAATGGCGGCCAACGAATTGCTCCATGGCCGCCATGAAGAGGCGCGGCGCCTGCTTGATGAAGCCTTGGCAGACAATCGCAAATGCGTGCGGGCGCTGCTGCTGCTCGGCGACCTGGAGATGAAAGTCGGCGCTGGCGAGACGGCGATTGGATGCTGGACCCGCATCGAACAGCACAACCCGGCCTATTTATCGCTGGTTGCCGAACGGCTGGTGCAGGCCTATGAGCAAATGGGGCGTATGCCACAGGGCCTGGAATTGTTGCGCAATTGGCTCGAACGCTATCCATCCTACGACTTGCTCGATGCCGCTTTTCATGCCGAACTGAAGCTCAACGGGACGGAGGCAGCCTATACGCTGGTCAAGAACGAGCTGCGCCGTAATCCGACCCTGCTGGGACTCGACAAGTTTCTTGAAGCGCAGCTGCTGGTCACTCCATCGGAGCGACGTGCGGACCTTGAGGTCGTCAAAAATCTGATCCATGTGCATACCCGCCGCGTTGCGCGCTATCGCTGCGATGCCTGCGGCTTCAAGGCGCGCCAGTTCTACTGGCGCTGTCCCGGCTGTGGCGGCTGGGAAACCTACCCGCCCAAGCGCAGCGAAGAATTCGATATCACCCCCTGATTTCTTACCGTACATGAAATGGATACAACTGCGATTGGCACAGGCTATGTGAACCGGATATCCGGCACCCTTCCTTGCGCTGGCTACCAGCACGGGCCCGGACGGTCATGAACGCAGCGATCCCGGATACCGCCCGCGCCCGCATCCTTGTCGTCGGCGACGTCATGCTCGATCGTTACTGGTTCGGCGAGGTCTCGCGCATCTCGCCCGAGGCGCCGGTGCCGGTGGTCAAGGTGGAAAAAGTCGAGGAGCGTCCTGGCGGCGCCGCCAATGTGGCGCGCAATTGCGCAGCGCTTGGCGCGCAGGCGGCACTGCTGTCTGTCGTCGGTACGGACGAAGCCGGAAAAATCCTGGCACGGCTGATGAGCGATGCCGGCATCGAATCCAGCCTGCATGAAGATGCCGGCCTCAACACCACCGTCAAGCTGCGCGTCATCGGTCGCCAGCAGCAGCTCCTGCGTATCGACTTCGAGAACTGGCCGGATCATGAAGTCCTGCAGGCGAAACTGAGCGAGTTCGTCCGGCGGCTGGTGGAGTGCGATGTTGTGATCCTGTCCGACTACGGCAAGGGTGGCTTGACGCACATCACCGAAATGATCCGCCTGGCCAAGGCAGCCGGCAAGCCGGTGCTGGTGGATCCGAAGGGCGACGATTACGCGCGTTATACCGGAGCCACCCTGCTCACGCCGAACCGGACCGAGCTGCGTGAGGTGGTGGGGCGCTGGGGCAATGAAACCGAACTCGAAGCCAAGGCGCAACAGCTGCGCAGCAGGCTTGATATCACTGCTTTGCTGGTGACGCGCAGCGAAGAAGGCATGACCCTGTTTTCCGCCGCCGGCAGCCGTCATGAGGCCGCCGTGGCACGCGAGGTTTATGATGTCAGCGGCGCCGGCGACACGGTGATCGCCACGCTGGCGGTGATGCTCGGTAGCGGCCTGCCGCTGGAGCAGGCGCTGCATCTGGCCAACCGCGCCGCCGGCATCGTGGTCGGCAAACTGGGCACGGCGACGTGCTCGCTCGATGAACTAAGATAGAACGCTTGAGGGCTTCCATGTACTACATCGTCACCGGCGCGGCCGGATTCATTGGCGCCAATCTGGTCAAGGCGCTGAACCAGAAGGGCGTCACCGAGATCATCGCAGTGGACAACCTGACGCGCGCGGACAAGTTCAGCAACCTGACCGATTGCGAGATCGCCGACTACCTCGACAAGCAGGAATTCATCGACATGATCGAGCACGGCCAGTTCGATGGCGGCATCGAGGCTATCCTCCATCAGGGCGCCTGCTCCGACACCATGGAGAGCGATGGCCGCTACATGATGGCCAACAATTACCGCTACTCGCTCTCGCTGCTGAACTTCTGCCAGGAACAGGAAGTGCCGCTGCTGTACGCATCTTCGGCGGCGGTCTATGGCGGCGGCAACGTGTTTCGCGAGGAACGCGAATTCGAAGCGCCGCTGAACGTGTACGGCTACTCGAAATTCCTGTTCGACCAGGTGGTGCGGCGCCGTCTTGCCGGCGCCGACTCCCAGATCTGCGGGTTCCGTTACTTCAACGTCTATGGCCCGCGCGAGAGCCACAAGGGACGCATGGCTTCAGTGGCTTTTCATCACTTCAACCAGTATCGCAGCAGCGGAAAGGTCAAGCTGTTCGAGGGCTGTGACGGCTACGGTCACGGCGAACAGCAGCGTGATTTCGTCTATGTCGATGACGTGGTCAAGGTCAACATGGCCTTTCTCGAAAGCAGCATTTCCGGCATTTACAACCTGGGTACGGGGCGCGCCCAGAGTTTCAACGAACTGGCCGTTGCCACGGTGAATGCCTGCCGCGCCCTGGAAGGTTTGCCCGCCTTGCCGCTGGCCGATCTGGTGGCCGCCGGCCTGATCGAATACATCCCTTTTCCCGATGCACTCAAGGGCAAGTACCAGAGCTTCACCCAGGCCGACACGGAGCGCCTGCGTGCGGCGGGATACATGGAGGCTTTTGCCGGCGTCGAAGAAGGTGTCGCGGATTATGTGAACTGGCTGGCGCGATGAACTGGAGAACGCTCGAGGACTTCGTCGGCAACACACCACTGGTCAGATTGCAGCGCATTCCCGGCGCGGAAAATGCCCGGCGTAACAATGTGATCCTGGCCAAGCTCGAAGGCAACAATCCGGCCGGCTCGGTGAAGGACCGTCCGGCGCTGTCGATGATCGTGCGTGCCGAAACTCGCGGGCGGATCAAGCCTGGCGACACGCTGATCGAGGCGACCTCCGGCAACACCGGCATCGCCCTGGCGATGGCGGCGGCGATACGCGGCTACCGCATGATCCTCGTCATGCCGGAGAACCAAAGCATCGAGCGCTGCCAGACCATGAAGGCCTTCGGCGCCGAACTGATACTGACGCCCAGGGCGGGCGGCATGGAAGCGGCGCGCGACCTGGCGCAGGAGATGGTCGCCGCCGGGCAGGGCGTGGTACTCGACCAGTTCGCCAATGCCGATAACCCGCAGGCGCATTACGAAGGCACAGGGCCGGAAATCTGGCGCGATACCGCCGGGCGCATCACCCATTTTGTTTCCAGCATGGGCACCACGGGCACCATCATGGGCTGTTCGCGCTATTTCAAGGAACAAAACCCGGCCATCCGCATCATCGGCTGCCAGCCGCAGGAAGGCTCGCAAATCCCCGGCATCCGCAAATGGCCGGAAGCCTACCTGCCGAAAATCTACGACGGCTCGCGCGTCGACCAGATCGAATATGTCTCGCAGGCCGAGGCCGAGGCCATGACGCGGCGCCTAGCGAAAGAGGAAGGAATTTTCGCCGGCATCTCGTCCGGCGGCGGAATGCACGTCGCGCTGCGCCTCGCCGCCCAGGTGGAAAACGCCGTGATTGTAAGCATCATCTGCGACCGCGGCGACCGCTATCTATCGACAGGAGTTTTTCCGGCGTAGCGGTTTGTGCAGAGGGCATTCGCGTTCAGCGGCGCACTTTAACGCCGCACAGCACCCGGCCCGAAAAGTCGGCGCGGGTGACACGGCGTGTCAGGCCTGCATCGAACGGGGTTTTGCCGTTGCGCCGCGCCGATCAATCCGGCAGGGCGATCCTGTCGTCGGTGCTGAACTGATAGTCGTGAAAGACGTGCTCGGCGGTCAGCAGTTGATAGCTACCGTCAGGGTTCTGGCGCGTGGTGTCTTTCAATCGATAGGTGTAGTGGCCGCAGGTCCAGCACTTGAAATTGCGCATCTGCGTGCACAGGCAGGTCTTCGCCATGACATGTATCTTTTTGGCGCCCGGATGGGCCGCGACTTCGCGGTTGTAGGCATCGATGTACTGGCAGTTGCCGCTGGCATCGAGCAGGTAGCCATAGGCTTCGCAGTTGGGACGGATGCCATCGCCGATCGCCGGGCTGTTCTTCAGCATGCGCATGGGATAGCCGGTGGGTGAGATGGTGTTCACCTCGATGCCTTCTTCGGCAACCTTGAAATACTCCTGCTTCACGTCATCCGGTAGGCCGCATTCCTTGGTCGCGGTGAAGCGGGTGGCGACCTGCACGCCGGCAGCGCCCATCTCCATGAAACGCACCGCATCCGAGCCGGTGAAAATGCCGCCGGCGGGAAGTATCGGGATGTTCAGTTGCTCGACGCGCAGCCAGTCGCGAATTTCCTGGGTGATGGTCGCCAGATCGTATTGCGCCCAGTCCATTCCGAAGCCCAAGTGGCCGCCAGCCAGCGGGCCTTCGATGACGATGTAGTCCGGCAGGCGGTTGGTGCGGGCGATCTTCTTGATGAACAATTGCAGTGCACGCAGGCTGGAAACGATGATGCCAAGCTTCACATCGCGGAAACGCGGGTGATCCTCGATCAACGCGAACGAACCCAGGTGCAGACCGGCGGCCAGGGTGATGCCGTCGATGCCGGCGTCCATGGCTGAAGCCAGGCGCACGCGCAGCGTGTCCTTCGGCGCGTTCATGGTCAGCTTTTCCATGCAGTTGATGAACACCAGGCCTTCGCCGCGTTTGGCGCCCATGGCGTGATCGACGTGTTTTTTGGTCGCCTCGGCCAGCAGGCCCAGGTCGAACTTGACCGAGGATTTATCGCTGCTGGCGACGTTCAGCTTGTACTGCTTGAGCTTGGTCTTGACGTAGCTGGTGTCATAGCGCCGGTCGGAGACAGTCGGCACCATGGCATCCGAAATATGGCCGATGCCGCCCAGACGCGCAGCCTCCAGCGCCAGCATCGAAGTCGAGATGTCGACGCCCATGCCACCGACCATGATCGGTACCAGTTCATGTTTGCCGAGTTGCAGACGAAAATCATCCAGACGCTTCATGCTGTGTTTCCTTAAATGAGCTGCGTATTATCGCCGGCCTGCGTCAGCTTGTCTCGTGATTTTCCTCAAATGGTGACATCAACGTTGCAAGCAGGGTCTCTCCATAACGCTCGATCTTGGCCTGGCCGATGCCCGGGATGGCGAGCAGCGCGTCGTGCGATGCGGGGCGGCGCGCTGCCAGTTCGTGCAGCGTGCGGTCGTGGAGGATGACATAGGCCGGCACGCCCTGCGCGCGGGCGAGCGCGCTGCGCCAGGCGCGGAGCGCCGCGACCAGGGGCGCATCCGCGGGCGAAACGGCGATGGGCTTGGCCGCCGCATCCGCGCGCCGTGTCGCCAGCGCAGGGTTTTTGCCCGTGCGCCTGGCTTGCCGGCGCAGTCGCAGTGTGGTCTCGCCCTTCAGCAGCGGGCGCGCCGCTTCGGTCAGGCGCAGGGCGCCGAAGGCCTGGGCATCGGCATGCAGCAAACCGGCCGCCAGCAACTGCCGAAACACCGAGCGCCAGCCGTGGTCATCAATATCGGCGCCGACGCCGAAGGTGGGCAACGCCGCATGGTCGAACTGCTGCACCTTTTCCGTGGCCTTGCCGCGCAGCACATCGATCAGGTGTCCGGCGCCAAATCGCTGGCCGGTGCGCAGGCAGGCCGACAGCGCCTTGCGCGCGGCCTCGGTGCCGTCCCACAGTTCGGGCGGTTCGAGGCAGGTGTCGCAGTTGCCGCAGGGCGCGGCGTCTTCGCTGAAATAGTTGAGCAGCAGGACGCGGCGGCAGTTCGCCGTTTCACACCAGGCCAGCAACGCATCGAGCTTGCCGCGCTCGACGCGCTTTTGTTCCTCGCCGGCGACGGATTCGTCGATGCGGCTGCGATGGATCACCACGTCGTTCAGGCCATAGGTCATCCAGGCGGCTGCCGGTTCGCCGTCGCGGCCGGCGCGGCCGGTTTCCTGGTAATAGGCTTCGAGACTTTTCGGCAGATCGAGGTGGGCGACGAAGCGCACGTCGGGCTTGTCGATACCCATGCCGAAGGCAATCGTCGCCACCATGACAATGCCATCCTCGCGGAGGAAGCGCTGCTGGTGGGTTTGCCGTGTCGCGGCATCCAGGCCGGCGTGGTAGGGCAGGGCGGCGATGCCTTGCGTGGCGAGCCAGGCCGCCGTCTCATCCACCTTCTTGCGCGACAGGCAATACACGATGCCGGCGCTGCCGCGATGGGCGGCGAGGAAGTCGAGCAACTGGCGGCGTGGGTTGTCGCGTTCGACCACGGTGTAACGGATGTTGGGCCGATCGAAGCTGGAAATGAAGACGCGCGCGGATTCCAGCCCGAGGCGGACGATGATCTCGCGCCGCGTCAGTTCGTCCGCCGTGGCGGTCAGGGCGATGCGCGGAACCTGCGGGTAGCGTTCGTGCAGGATCGAAAGCTGGATGTATTCCGGACGGAAATCGTGGCCCCATTGCGAGACGCAATGCGCTTCGTCGATGGCGAACAGGGCCAGCTTGCCATCGGCATCCAGCCGGTCGAGCAGGGCGAGAAAACGATCGGTCAGCAGGCGTTCCGGGGCGACGTAAATCAGGTCCAGCTCGCCCGCCAGCAGGCGGCGTTCGACGCCGGCTGCGGCGGTGTAGTCGAGCGAGGAATTGAGGAACGCAGCGCGCACGCCGGCCTGCAACAGGGCGTCGACCTGGTTCTGCATCAGGGCGATCAGCGGCGAGACCACCACGCCGATGCCGGGGCGCAGCAGCGCCGGAATCTGGTAGCAGAGTGATTTGCCGCCGCCGGTCGGCATCAGCACCAGCGCATCGCCGCCGCTGCCGACATGATCGATGATTTCCGCCTGCGGACCACGGAACGACGGATAGCCGAAGACGCGGCGCAGGATTTCGAGGGCGGCGGACATGGTTGCGGAAAGGAGGGCGCAGGAACAAGCGGCAAGCGAGGGACGTATTATGCGGGCTGGACGCATTTCGGGATCGGCATGTATGGGGGCAAGGATGCGACGTTTTTGCTGGATTGGCCTGCTGGCAGGCATTTTCTTCTTTTCGGCCAATTCGGCGATGGCGGCTGCACAGCCGCCTGCATCTTCGTCCACACCCTCGCCGCCCGACATTCTGCTGGCGAAAATCTGGCGTGATGGTTTCGACCCGACCGCCTTTCTGGTCAGTGAAAAACTCGACGGCGTGCGCGCGGTGTGGGATGGCCATGAATTGCGCTTTCGCAGCGGTCGTCCGGTGCCGGCGCCGCGCTGGTTCATCGACGCCCTGCCGGCGCAGGCGCTGGACGGCGAGCTGTGGCTCGGCCGCGGGCGTTTCGATGCGCTCTCCGCCATCGTGCGCAAGACCGATGCGGTGGATGCCGAATGGCGTCAGGTGCGCTACATGATTTTCGAATTGCCGGGCGCCAGCGGCAGCTTCAGCGAGCGCGCAGCGCAGATGCGCGCCATTACCGAGTCGGCCCGTACGCCGTGGCTGGCTGCCGTGCCGCAGTTCCGCGTGGCGGATCGTGCCGAGTTGATGGCGCACTATGCCGAGGTGGTTTCGCACGCAGGCGAGGGTCTGATGCTGCATCGCGCCGACGCGCCGTATCACGGCGGTCGCAGCGATGATCTGCTGAAGCTGAAACCGGCGCTGGATGCCGAAGCCGTGGTTGTTGGCCATGTGCCGGGGAAAGGCCGGCTGGCCGGACAACTGGGGGCGCTGGAAGTGCAAATGGCGGATGGCAAACGTTTTCGCATCGGTAGTGGCCTGGGTGCTGCCGAGCGCCGCAACCCGCCGCCGATCGGGGCCACCGTCACCTACCGTTATCAGGAATCAAGCAAGGCGGGCATCCCGCGTTTCCCGCGTTACTGGCGCCTGCGCGAGGAGTTTTGAGTCGGCGAAAAAGTTCCCGGAGGCGACCTGAGGGTAGTGCAAAGCAAGCACAGCGCTGGCGCTGGTGATACGGCGAGCTCTATCCGCCCGCACCAAGCAAGGTTAGCACCAGTGGCGCGGTGGCCGCTGCCAGTGCGGTCGAGATGACCAGCGAGGCGGCGACCGGCCCTTCCAGTGTCTTGAACTGGCGCGACATCAGGTAGACGTTGGCGCCGACCGGCAGCGCAGCGAGCAGCACCACGACCTGCGTTTCGAGCCGGGGCAGACCCAGCGCCAGGGCCAGCAGCCAGACCACCAACGGTTGCAGCAGCAGCTTTAGCGCACAGATTGCCGTGCTTTGCCGCCAGCCGGCGCGAATGCCGTATTCCGCCAGTCCCATGCCGAGCGCGACCAATGACAGCGGCGCGGCGGAGCTGCCCAGCATCGCCAGGGGTGCATCGATCAGCGCAGGTACGCCAAGTCCGGCGAGGCCGAACAAGGTGCCGGAAACGATCGAGGCGACGATCGGGTTGGTGGCCACCGCCTTGACGGTCTTGGCGAAGCCAGCGACCGAAAAGCTGCCGTGCCGCGCCCATTCGACGGAGACCGTGACCAGCGTCCATAGGATCAGCGAATTGAACACCAGCACCAGCGCCACCGAGGGCAGCGCCGTTTCGCCCAGTGTCGCCTTGGCCAGCGGAATGCCGAGCAACACATTGTTGGAAAACACGCCGCCGAGGGCGAACACCGATTGCGCCACGCCGTCGAGGCGGAACAGGCGCCAGGCGAGCAGGCGGCCGATGCCGAAGACGATCAGGCAACTGCCGAAAAAGGCGATCAACAGCCGCGCATCGACCGGCGGCAGCTTCGAGAAGTCGCTCATCAGGCGGAACAGCATCGCCGGCAGGGCGACGGCAAAGACGAAGCGTGTCATTGCGTCGGACACCGACTTGGGCCAGCCGGCCCAGCGCATCAGGCCGAAACCGAGGGCGACGAGGGCGAACAGCGGAGAGGCGAGGGCGAGATGGTGAAGGAAGATCGACATGACAGAAGAAAGTCGGCGCTGGCAATACGGCGAATGGGAACGGCGTGCAGTTTACTTGTTGCGAGGCGGTAGGGTTCGCCCAGGCGGTATCCATGAGAAACTCACGCTTTCGTTGATTACTTTTACGGAGTCTCTTCATGGCCGGTCTGCCTGAAATCACCAACATGGCGTTGTTCTGCGATTTCGAGAACATCGCGCTCGGCGTGCGCGACGCCAACTATGCCCAGTTCGACATCAAGAAAGTCATGGAGCGGCTGCTGCTCAAGGGCAGCATCGTGGTCAAGAAGGCGTATTGCGACTGGGCACGCTACAAGGAGTTCAAGGCGCCGATGCACGAGGCCTCGTTCGAGCTGATCGAGATTCCGCATGTGCGCCAGTCGGGCAAGAATTCGGCCGACATCCGCATGGTGGTCGATGCGCTCGATCTCTGCTACACCAAGGCGCACGTCGATGCCTTCGTCATCATCAGCGGCGATTCGGATTTTTCGCCGCTGGTCTCCAAGCTGCGCGAGAACAACAAATATGTGATCGGCGTCGGCGTCAAGGCGGCGACCTCCGACCTGCTTTCGGCCAATTGCGACGAATTCATTTTCTACGATGACCTGGTGCGCGAGCAGGAAGCGAAGAAGACACGCAGCGCGAAGAAAGCGCCGGTCAAGGCAGCCTCTGCCAAAGTGGTGGCAGGGAAGGGCGAGGAGAAAACCGAAGAGCGAACCGAAGACTCGAAGCGCGAAGAGGCGCTCGACCTGCTGGTCGAAACCGTCGAGGCCCTGCTCGCCGAGCGCGGCGGCGAGGCGACCTTGTGGGGCTCGATGGTGAAGCCGACGCTGCAACGGCGCAAGCCGGGGTTTACCGAGTCCTATTATGGCTACCGCTCGTTCCGCGACCTGCTGGAAGACGCGAAGAAGAAAAAGCTCCTGATCGTCGAGCGCGATGAGAAGACCGGACAATATGCGATTCGTCTGCCGGCGGATGAGTAAGGGAAACGATGAACGCAGATATCCGTACCGGGCTTGAGCTCAAGCCCGGCCAGTCGGAGGAGTTGCTGAAGGAATTGCACATCCTGACGCGCGAGGGCAGGATCAACCAGGACAGCCGCCGCAAACTCAAGCAGGTCTATCACCTCTATCATTTCATCGAACCGCTGCTGGCCGAGGTGATGGCGGCGCATGGCGATTGGAGCCTGGTCGATCATGGCGCCGGCAAGTCCTATCTCGGTTTCATTCTTTACGATTTGTTCTGCAAACCACGGCAAAGCGGCACGATTTACGGTGTCGAGACGTGGCCCGAGCTGGTGGCGAAATCGCAGGAACTCGCCCGGAGGCTTGGCTTTGCGCGCATGCAGTTTCTCAACCTGACGGTGGATGCGTCGATCGCTGCCACGGCCTTGCCGCAACGCATCGATATCGTCACCGCGCTGCATGCCTGCAATACCGCCACCGACGATGCGATCCGGTTTGCCTTGGCGAAACAGGCGCAATTCATCGTGCTGGTGCCCTGCTGTCAAGCCGAGGTCGCTGCCGAGATGCGCCGGGTAAAAAATGTTGCGCTCGCGCAGACCCCGCTCGCCGAGCTGTGGCGCCATCCGCTGCACACCCGTGAATTCGGCAGTCAGGTGACCAATGCGCTGCGCTGCCTGTTGCTTGAAGCGCATGGCTACGAGGTGACGGTGACCGAACTGGTCGGCTGGGAGCATTCCATGAAGAACGAGCTGATCGTCGCCCGGCGTACAGGAAAGCTGCGCGGCAATGCCCATGCGCGGGCTGCAGACATTCTGCGGCAGTTGCATCTCGAAAGCCTCGCCGGGCGCTTTACGTACTGATGACCGTACTGAAAACTTCGCGCTGTTTCGCCCTGCTCGATGATTGCGCCGCGAGCGCGGAAATGCCGTCATCCCGGCTATATACGGAGCTGGCCGAGTGCATCGTGGTAGAGGAATCTGCCGCTTTCGCCGCTGCCATCCTGCGCATGGAGCAGGCACTCGCCGCCGGCCTGTTTGCCGTAGGGCTGTTCAGTTATGAGCTTGGCATGCAGATGCAGGGCGTCAGCGGGCGGCATCCACTGCCGCAGCCTGGCCGCATTCTGCTGTTCCGCCAGTGCCGTCACCTGTCTGCCGAACAGCTTGCGGCGTGGCTGGCGACGCAGGAAGCTCGGTGCGAAGGCGGCGCGATGCCGGCGGGCATCGCCGATGTGACGGCGAGTGTCGATGAAGCTGAATTTTCTGCTGCCATCGAAAAAATCCATGCCTTGATCGAGGCCGGCGACACCTATCAGGTGAATTACACCTGGCGGCTCAACTTTATCGCCTTCGGCTCGCCGCCTGCCTTGTACCGGCGCCTGCGCGCGCGCCAGCCGGTGCCTTATGGCGCCTTGATTCGCCTGCCCGACGATGAATGGATACTTTCGCTCTCGCCCGAACTGCTTGCCAGACACCATGCGGGACAGTTGCGCGCCGAGCCGATGAAGGGAACGGCGGCGGCAAGCAGCGATGCAGACGAAAATGTCCGTCGCGCCAAAACGCTCGCGGCCGATCCGAAGAACCGCGCCGAAAACCTGATGATCGTCGATCTCTGGCGCAACGATTTCGGTCGCATTGCGCAGCCCGGTTCGGTCGCCGTGCCGGCCCTGTTCGAGGTGACGCACTTCGGCGAGGTATTGCAGATGACTTCGACCGTGACCGCCACACTGGCGCCGACGGTTACGCTGGCGCAGACGCTGGCGGCGCTGCTGCCGTCAGGCTCCGTCACCGGGGCGCCGAAAAAACACACGCTGGAAATCATCGACGCGCTGGAAACCGCACCGCGCGGGTTTTATACCGGGGCCATCGGCTGGTTCGACGCGCCCGACGCTTCCGCAGCGCCCGATCGCCGCAACGCCAGCGCCAGCGCGATGCTTGCTTTGCACTACCCTCGGGTCGCCTCCGGGAACTTCTGCCTCTCCGTGCCGATTCGCACTTTGATTCTCTCGGCAGCGGATGACACCGGCCTGCGTCGCGGCGAGATGGGCGTCGGCGCCGGCATCGTGCATGACAGCGTCGCCGCCGCCGAGTACCGTGAATGCTGGCTGAAGGCGCAGTTCCTCACCGGCCTCGGCCATGACTTCGAACTGTTCGAGACGATGCGCGCAAGCCGGAACGGTGTTGCGCTGCTCGATCGCCATCTGGCGCGGCTGACGGCTTCGGCGCGGTATTTTGGCTTTCGCTGCGATGCAGCGGCGATACGCCATGCCGTGGCAAGCGCCTGTGAAAAACTTCCTCCCGACGTGCCGCATCGGCTACGCCTGGCCTTGCGGTTTGACGGTGGGATTCAGAGTGCGACGGCGCCGCTCTTGCCGCTGTCGTCGGCAGGGCAGGCCGTGAAGCTCGCCGTTGTGCGCACGCCGCTCGTCGTCAATCCCCTGTTTTTGCGTCACAAGACCAGCCAGCGGGCGCACTACGATGCCGCCTGGCGTGCCGCCGAGATGCTCGGCGCCTTCGATGCATTGTTTTTCAATGCGGCAGGCGAACTCACGGAAGGTGCACGCAGCACCATTTTCTTGAAACTTTCCGGCCGCTGGCATACTCCACCGTTGGCGAGCGGCCTGTTGCCCGGTGTGATGCGGGCGGTGATTCTGGATGATCCGGCCTGGGCGGCGAGCGAACGCCGTTTGACGCTGGATGAGCTGCAAGCAGCAGAGGAAGTGGTTGTCTGCAATGCCTTGCGCGGCGCCTTGCCGGCAGTGATCGACTGGGAGATGGATGTTGGCTGAAACTGAAACCGAAATCGTGTCGGTACCGCGACGGCGCGTTGTCCAGGGGCTGGTGGCAGGGGGCGCCTTGCTCGGCTTGCCATCCTTGAGCGAGCCGGCTTGGGCGCAGCCGACGGGCGGCGATGCTCCGCTGCTGGCGGGAACGGAGTTCGATCTCGTTGTTGGCGAGTCGCCGGTCAACTTCACCGGCAGGCCGCGCCTGGCGACCACCATCAACGGCGTCTCGCCAGCGCCGACTTTGCGCTGGCGCGAGGGCGACACGGTAACGATCCGCGTCACCAACCGCCTTTCCGAGCCGACTTCGATCCACTGGCACGGCATCCTCCTGCCGCATTCGATGGACGGCGTGCCGTGCATCAGTTTCGACGGTATCGCTGCAGGCACAACATTCACCTATCAGTTCAAGGTCAGACAGAACGGCACCTACTGGTACCACTCGCATTCGGGCATGCAGGAGCAGACCGGGATGTACGGCGCCATCATCATCGAGCCGGCCGCAGGCGAACACATCAAGGCTGACTGCGATCACGTCGTGCTGCTCGCCGACTGGACGGACGAAAACCCGATGCGCGTGCTGGCGAAGATCAAAGCCGAAAGCGATTACTACAACATGAACCGCCCGACGCTGCTCGATTTCTTCCGCGATGTCGGGCGTGAGGGGCTTGCCGCAGCGCTCGACAAGCGCCGCATGTGGAACCAGATGCGCATGAACCCGACCGATCTGGCCGATGTCTCGGCGCAGACACTGACCTACCTGATGAACGGCGCGCCGCCGGAGGCGAACTGGACGGGGCTGTTCCGGCCTGGCGAGACGGTGCGGCTGCGTTTCATCAACGGTGCGGCCAATACGTTTTACGACGTGCGCATTCCCGGCCTGGAATTGACCGTGGTCGCCGCTGACGGCCAGAATGTGAAGCCGGTCACGGTCGATGAGTTCCGTTTCGGTCCCGGCGAAACTTATGACGTGCTGGTGAAGCCGGCGGCAGACGCCTACACGATTTTTGCCCAGACCATGGACCGCAGCGGCTTTGCGCGTGGCACGCTGGCCAGCCAGGCCGGACTGACGGCAGCCGTGCCGGTTCCGGATGCGCCGCAATGGCTGTCGATGAGCGACATGATGGGCGGCATGGAAGGCATGGATCACAGCGGGCACGACATGGCGGCGATGGAGGGCATGCCTGCCGTGCGCCATGCCCGTACCGAATACGGCCCGAGCACCGACATGCGGGTCGACATGCCGCGCACCAATCTCGACGATCCCGGCGTCGGCCTGCGCGACAACGGCCGCCGCGTGCTGACCTACGCCGACCTGGTCACGCTGGGCGGCTCGATGGATCTGCGGGAGCCTGAACGCGAGATCGAATTGCATCTGACCGGAAACATGGAGCGCTACACCTGGTCCATCGACGGCGTCGAGTTCGGCGAATCGACGCCGATCCACTTCCATTACGGAGAACGGCTGCGCGTGATTTATCACAACGACACGATGATGACCCACCCAATGCATCTGCATGGCATGTGGTGCGAACTGGAGAACGAAGACGGGGCATTTCAGGTGCGCAAGCACACCATCAACGTACAGCCGGCGCAGCGCGTGAGCCTTCTCGTCACTGCCGACGCGCCAGGCCGCTGGGCCTGGCATTGCCATCTGATGCTGCACATGGATTCCGGCATGTTCCGCGAAGTGGTGGTGGCCTGATGTGCTCCATTTCTTTGCCTCGATGGCTCCTCGTCGCTGCCTTCCTGCCTTGCGCCGCAGCCAAAGCGGAAACCCCGCCCGCCGATGCACGCGATCCGCATGAACATGCCGAAGGCTACGATTTTGCCAACCTGCCGAAGCCGCATGCCCACCAGCACTCATTCGGGGCACTGCGTTTCGACCGTTTCGAACATGCTTTCCTGCCTGGCGCTGACGCCACACTGTATGACCTGCATGGCTGGTATGGCACAAGCTACGAGCGTGCCGTAGTCAAGGCGGAAGGTGCATTTTTCCGTGGCCGGCTGCACGAGGCGCGCAGCGAGCTGCTCTGGTCGCACGCCATCGCCCCGTTCTGGGACAGCCAGCTTGGTGTGCGCCATGACAGCGGCGCGGGGCCGGATCGCACCTGGCTGGCGTTCGGCGCCGAAGGCCTGGCGCCGTACTGGTTCGATGTCGAAGCGACAGCCTATCTTGGCGCGGCGGGACGCAGCGCGCTGCGGCTGGCGGCCAGTTATGAACTCCTGCTGACGCAGCGATTGATCCTGCAACCGCGCGTCGAGGCCAATTTCTACGGCCGGCGCGACGCGGCACTCGAGCGTGGAACCGGCTTGTCCGATGCCGTCGCCGGCCTGCGCCTGCGCTATGAATTCAGCCGCCAGTTTGCCCCCTATCTCGGCGTCGAGCGCAGCGGAAAACTCGGCAACAGCGCCGACCTGGTGCGTGCGGCGGGCGGGAAAGCGCTGGAGACGCGCTGGGTTGCGGGGGGTAGGTTCTGGTTCTGACGGCTGGAAACGAGAACGCCTCCGTGAATCAATTTACGGAGGCGTTTGAAAACTCGGCGCTGGCGGGACGGCGATTACACCCGGTTACGCCAGTATCCCGGTTCGCGGTGACAGTGCATGAGCGCAACGATCAGGAGGTAGCCGTCCTCGATCGAATAGAGCACTGCGTAGGGAAACACCTTCGTCAGGTAACGGCGCTGACGTGCTCGTCTTTCAGGTGCCCAATCTTCCGCTCCAGAAGGTCGAAAATATTCTGCGTCATCGGTAGTGGCATCTATTCGCCGACGGTTGCGGCCATCCGATCAATCAGTGCCGAGTTGTAGAAAATACCCTGCTCTCGCATGAGTTGCGCTGAATCTCGGAACGAGGGAATCAGTTCCGCCTTGCGCGCCTTAAGTAATACACCCAACGTGCCGGAAACCTTGAGGCCAAGATATTCCGCCATGTTGCGGCCGATTTTTTCATCCATCAGCACCAGCTCAGCGTGGTTTGCTAGAGCTGCCTGCAATGTTGCCTTCTCGCCCTTGTCGAGTTCGAGCAGGATGTGGGGAGCTGGCTGTGTGGAGCCCTGAACGGGAACAACCCAATCCAGTTCCAGAAGCGGGGCGACGATAATCGCCCCGCCGACGGCACATTCGCTGATGACTTCATGGACAACGTGAATTTTGCCAAACAGCTTTGGTAGCAGGTCGAGGCGGTCGATTGACGCCAGTGCGATGAACGGCGTCGTGTTGGAAAAGACCTTCACAGCAGGTCCGTTTCGCGGCGAAAGTCGTCATCCGAGTCATCCAGTAACGTGGCCCCGTGGCGCATGGCGTCGAGCAGAAAATGTGCGCGAGGGACACCAAGCCATCGTGCGGCGATTCCCGAAGAAATGGCGCCTTCGCGGAAAAGGCCGTAAGCAGCCTCGCGCTTGACACGTTCGGCGAATTGTTCGGCATTGGTGTGCAGGCCGATCAGTAGTTCGGGCGGGCATTCGATCTCGATGATGTTGTGCATTGAATGCTCCTCAAGAAAAACATGGAAAAACGTGGTCTGACCCCTATTTATTGTTAAACTATTTTTTAATCTGATCGCTAACAATCTTCCAATGGGTAGTTCTTATTTCATTGCATGCTTTAGCTACTGAATTTATAGCAGTTATTAATGACTTTCGTCCTGTTGAGCCATTCATTGGGGAGACTGCTATCAACATTAAAGAGAGTCCCGCTGTACGACAATCAGAGCTATTGTTAATCGCGTAACCATAATCAGATGCAGATGCTTCTCCGTTAGGTATAAATATCCAATCTATTTTTCCGGTCTTGTCTTTAAGATCCATGATTTCAGTTCTGAGGACAAGTTCTTTTTCCCATTGCTCTGTTAAGCGTTCCTGTATTCTTTGGATAGTTGCTTTTGCGCTTTGAAACTCCTCATTGCTTTGGTACGCACCTTTGCGATCCAGTAACGTACTTCGCAATGTGCTAGTTTCAGCAAGCTCATTAAACTCAGTCGCGTAAGCGGCATCCACACCTTGAAGCTCCTGCAACTTATATTTAAGTTCAACTGCCTGCGCGTTGAATATAAAACAACTTAACGTCAAGATGAAAGCGGAAACAAGATATTTTATGTACATATTTAATTTCCTTGATAAGATTGCTAAATTAATAAAGAAAAACGTGGTCTGACCCCTATTTAAAGAAATAGCGCCTTCGCGGAAAAGGCCGTAAGCAGCCTCGCGCTTGACGCGTTCGGCGAATTGCTCGGCATTAGTGTGCAGGCCGATCAGTAGTTCGGGTGGACATTCGATCTCTATGACGTTGTGCATTGGATGCTCCTCAGGAAAAACGTGGTGCGACCCCTATTTACTGCACATCTAAATGCTACTCAATTGATTCACAGTGATTTTTGTGGGGAAACCTCAGGTTCCGACCCCGTTTCACTATCACTTGCATTCCACCATAATATTTCTCTTCACCATAATCGTAGTCAAGAATGGAGTGCTGGATTCACTTTTGTCGGCGACCGAGTACTTGCCATTACACCCTTTCGCTGCAGCGTTATAGCAAACCGTCCAATCTGCATCTAAACCATCGCACTGCACAAAAAAACCTTGTTCGCCACTTGGTAGCGATGTTTTCTTAATTTCTGCTGTAGCGACACAACCAGAAAGCGCGATAGCTACAGGTAGCACTGTAAATAATCATGGATACATCTCCAAAAATATTGCGGCAAAGTGTGGCGTTGCCGCTTCGCCTAACCAATGAAAGGGACTTCCCCGTCCCGAGGCTGCGGGGTGAGCCGCGAACGGCAACGAGTGCCATGATGGGAATTCGAGTTCACATCAAAACCACGAAAGGGGAAGTCCATGAGCATTATCACTGTTGGAATCGGTCTGGCCAAGAACGTGTTTGCTGTGCATGGTGTTGATGATAACGCGAAACAATAGGGGGCTGACACTGAGGTTTGGCGGTGTTTGACCTTAGTCGTTATGCGTAAGCGATAAATGAACGATAGGTTTCAAGTAAGCCCCACCCGAAAAACCCATAGGACGAGAAGCCCAGCAGTATGCAGGACACGTTGAAGCCAAAACCAACCTTCCGAGCCCAAGGACGCGCGCTGGAGTAGAACCACTGCGATAGATAGGTAAGTCCGGACGTAACCGCAATTGCTAACACTCCAAGAGAAAATGGAATCAGACAGGTCGCAAACTCGGGCACTTTTTCCGGCTTGAACTGGGCAAGATGGCTAATGAACGCGAGCATTGCGACGGCGGCGCCGCCGCATAGCAGGAACGTCGTTTTGACTGCACCGTGGCCAGAGGTGATGACGGAGCAAAACATCTCAAGACGTCCCTCATGGTTGTGCTTATTCGTTTCGATCCAGTTCTGGAGGTCTGCTTTGTATTTCTCTATCTGAATAGCAGACGGCTCCGCCTCTGGGCCGCTTTCAACTTCACTGAGGTAGGCGATGAGATCGTCGCAATAGATAGCGGCAGTTCCTTTCGCCTTAATGTCCTCAATCATGGACTTCATCTGCGCGGCAAACTGCTTAGTACTCATGCGTGGGACCCCGATGCATAACGTAGAAGACACCGGCGCTGCGCGGCCTTATCGCGCAGCGCCGGTGTGGACTGACGGGTTGGACGAAGCCGCTACGCGGAGAAATCGCAGACAGGGCCGACACGAATTAATCTTCACGAGCACTCTGACGGAGACGTTGGAGTGATTTTGCAACCATTCGTGAGGACTCCAAGGGTTCGATCCTGGGCCTTGCTCGATTGCTGCATGATGGTCATTCGTTATCTCCTCACGCCTATCTATTCAAAATCATATGGCAAACGCCCCCGCAGATTACTCTACGGAGGCGTTCGCAAAAGTCGGCGCTGGCGCTACGGCGAGCACACGGCGCCGAGCCGGACTTAGAGCGTCACGGTATCGGCGAGCTCGCTGAACTCCTTGATCTGGTCGAAGTTCATGTAGCGATAGACGTCGGCGGCCTTGGCGTTGACCGTCTGCACCTGTTCAAGGTACTCGGCCACGGTCGGGATCCTGCCCATCAGCGCCGTCACCGCGGCCAGTTCGGCCGAGCTGAGATAGACGCGGGTGTCGATGCCGAGGCGGTTGGGGAAGTTGCGGGTGGAGGTCGATACCGCCGTGCTGCCCTTGCGAATCTGCGCCTGGTTACCCATGCACAGCGAGCAGCCGGGCATTTCCATGCGCGCGCCGGATTTGCCAAGAATGGCGTAGTAGCCTTCTTCGTTGAGAATCATGGCGTCCATCTTGGTTGGCGGGGCGATCCACAGGCGTACCGGAATGTCGCTCTTGCCTTCGAGCACCTTGCCAGCGGCACGGAAGTGGCCGATGTTGGTCATGCAGCTGCCGATGAAGACTTCATCAATTTTCTCGCCGGCGACTTCGGAAAGCGGCTTGACGTCGTCCGGATCGTTGGGGCAGGCGAGCAGCGGTTCCGTAACGTCGGCCAGGTCGATCTCGATCACGGCGGCATATTCGGCATCCGCATCGGGAGCCAGCAGGGTGCCGTTGGCGATCCAGTCTTCCATGGCCTTGATGCGGCGGCCCAGGGTGCGCTTGTCTTCGTAGCCTTCGGCGATCATCCACTTCATCAGGGTGATGTTGGAGCGCATGTATTCGACGATCGGCGCCTTGTTCAGGCGCACGGAACAGCCGGCGGCGGAGCGTTCGGCAGAGGCGTCGGTCAGTTCAAAGGCTTGCTCTACCTTGAGGTCGGGCAGGCCTTCGATTTCCAGGATGCGGCCGGAAAAGACATTTTTCTTGCCCTGCTTGGCGACGGTGAGCAGGCCCTGCTGGATGGCGTAGTAGGGAATGGCGTTGACCAGGTCACGCAGCGTGATGCCGCGCTTGCCGGCTTCCTCCAGCGAGCCCTTGAAGCGCACCAGCACCGACTCGGGCATGTCCAGCGGCATCACGCCGGTGGCGGCGGCGAAGGCGACCAGGCCGGAGCCGGCGGGGAAGGAAATGCCGATCGGGAAACGGGTGTGGGAATCGCCGCCGGTGCCGACGGTGTCGGGCAGCAGGAAACGGTTGAGCCAGGAGTGGATGACTCCGTCACCCGGCTTCAACGAGACGCCGCCGCGCGAGGTGATGAAGGAGGGCAGGGTGCGGTGGGTCTTGACGTCGACCAGCTTCGGGTAGGCGGCGGTGTGGCAGAAGGACTGCATCACCAGGTCGGCGGAAAAGCCGAGGCAGGCGAGGTCTTTCAGTTCGTCGCGGGTCATCGGGCCGGTGGTGTCCTGGCTGCCGACCGAGGTCATCTTCGGTTCGCAATAGGTGCCGGGACGCACGCCCTTGCCTTCCGGAAAACCGCAGGCGCGGCCGACCATCTTTTGCGCCTGGGTGTAGCCCTTGCCGGAATCGACCGGCGGCTGCGGCAGGCGGAACAGGGTGGAGGCGGGCAGGCCGAGGAATTCGCGCGCCTTGCTGGTCAGGCCGCGGCCGATGATGAGGTTGATGCGGCCGCCGGCGCGCACTTCGTCGAGCAGGACTTCGGACTTGTAATCGAAGGTGGAAATGACGACGCCGTTCTTCTCGATTTTCTTGTCATAGGGATAGATGTCGATCACGTCGCCCATGGCCATTTGCGTGACATCGCATTCGATGGGGAAGGCGCCGGCATCTTCCTGGGTGTTGAAGAAGATCGGGGCGATCTTGCCGCCGAGGCAGAAGCCGCCGAAGCGTTTGTTGGGGACGAAGGGGATGTCCTCACCGGTCCACCAGATTACCGAGTTGGTGGCCGACTTGCGGCTGGAGCCGGTGCCGACCACATCGCCGACGTAGGCGACCGGGTGGCCTTTTTTCTTCAGTTCCTCGATCAGCCCCATCGGGCCGCGCTCGCCGGGTTTTTCAGGAGTAATGCCATCGCGCGGATTTTTCAGCATGGCCAGGCCGTGCAGTGGAATGTCGGGGCGACTCCAGGCGTCCGGTGCGGGCGAGAGGTCGTCGGTGTTGGTTTCGCCGGTGACCTTGAATACGGTAACGCTGATTTTCTTTGGCACTTCGGGGCGCCGCGTGAACCATTCGGCATCGGCCCAAGACTGCATCACGGCTTTGGCATTGGCGCTGCCGGCCTTGGCCTTGTCGGCGACATCGTGGAAGGCGTCGAACATCAGCAGCGTGGATTTGAGCGCGGTGGTCGCCACGGCGCCGACGACGGGATCGTCGAGCAGGTCGATCAGCGGCTTGACGTTGTAGCCGCCGACCATGGTACCGAGCAGTTCGACGGCCTTTTCGCGCGAGAGCAGCGGACTCGCCGCAGTGCCAGCGCCGACTTTTGCGAGGAATTCGGCCTTGACCTTGGCGGCCTCGTCGACACCGGCCGGAACGCGGTGGGTGATCAGGTCGACCAGCGTGCTTTCTTCGCCTTTGGGCGGGTTGAGCAGCAGTTCAACCAGCGCTTCGGTCTGCTGCTTGGACAATGGCAGGGGTGGAATGCCCAGTGCGGCACGTTCGGCGAGGTGTTGGCGGTAAGCTTCAAGCATGACGAGGTCCTTTGTAGAGGGCTGTTTAAATGACTAATGAGTAAAAAAACGCTGCCGGATTTCAGCCGGCAGGGGGACTCCAGTAACCTGGGCACGGCACAGCAATTCCCAGTAATAGCGGTAGGAGGCACGATCGTGCAGGATGCCGGCCCAGGAAATCGGCCCCCAGTTGGCGTTCTGCGCGGCCAGCAAGATGCCGGCGGCCTCGTTGACCTCGCCCGCGGTCGGCCGCATGGCATCGATGATGGGCTGAATCTGGCTGGGGTGAATGCTCCACATGCGCAGAAAACCGAATTCATTGCGGGCGCGGCGCGCATCTTCGTGCACGACGCCGGGGTCGCGTAATTCGGTGGTGACGTTGTGCGCCGGCACGATGCCGTTACCCAGTGCGGCTGCGGCAATTTCACACTTGGCGCGGACAATCAGCGGATGGGAAAACTGCCCCGGCGAACGCATGGCGCTGTCGGGAATTGCGCCGTGGTGGGCGCTGACGAAATCCATCAGGCCGAAGTCGATGGACTCGACGCCGGGCAGGGCGGCAATCTGCCAGACTTCATGCAGCGCACCGGGCGTTTCGATCAGCACATGTACGGGAATCTCGCGCACGATGCCATGTTGCTGCCGGACTTCATTCAATGCTGCAATCTGGGTCGCTGCATCGGCGGCGCTATTCGGCTTGGGCAGGACGATGTAGGCGACCTGCCGGCCGGCGCGGCCAATGATGATGCCAAGATCATCACGCCAGTGCGGATGGGTGATGTCATGGATGCGTGCGCCAAGACGCTTGTGCACGTTGGCGCTGTCATTGAGCAGGCTGGCGACCATTTCTGCATGCGCGCGCTCCTGGCCTGCCGCCGCGCCATCTTCACAGTCGGCGGTGATGTCGAATACGGGGCCCAGTTCGGCCTGGAGTTGCAGCGCCTTGCGAATCAGCTTTTCCGCGCCGGCGTAGTGTTCGCAGGCAGCCAGCAAGGGAAAGGAGGCAGCACCTTGGTACAGGACGGCGGCAGGGTGAAGCGATGGATTCACTGCCTCGTGTTCCACCATTTCATCCTGCCTTGTGTCATTAACCCAGCAGGCTGGCGACGCCGGCTTGCTCTTCCTGCAGTTCGGCCAGGGTCTTGTCCATCATGCTGCGCGAATACTCATCAATAGCGAGGCCTTCGACGCGCTTGTACTGGCCGTTTTCGCAGATGACCGGAACACCGTAGATGATGTCCTGCGGAATGCCGTAGGAGCCATCGGAAGGAACGCCCATGGTGACCCACTTGCCGTTGCTGCCGAGCGCCCAGTCGTGCATGTGGTCGATCGCGGCGTTGGCGGCCGAGGCGGCCGAGGAGGCGCCGCGCGCAGCAATGATGGCGGCGCCGCGCTTGCCGACGGTCGGGATGTACTCGTTCTTGTACCAGGCATCGTCGTTGATGGCGGCGGGTGCAGGCTGGCCGGCGACGGTGGTGAAACGCAGATCGGGATACATGGTCGGCGAATGGTTGCCCCAGACGATCATCTTGTCGATCTCGGCAACAGTCTTGCCGGTGCGGGTGGCGAGTTGCGAAATGGCGCGGTTGTGGTCGAGGCGCAGCATTGCGGTGAAGTTCTGCTTGGGCAGGTCGGGCGCTGACTTCATGGCGATGTAGGCGTTGGTGTTGGCCGGGTTGCCGACCACCAGCACCTTGACGTTGCGCGATGCGACGGCGTTCAGCGCCTTGCCCTGCTCGATGAAAATCTTGGCGTTTTCCATCAGCAGGTCCTTGCGTTCCATGCCTGGGCCGCGCGGCTTGGCGCCAACCAGCAGGACATAGTCGGCATCCTTGAAGGCAACCTTCGGATCATCCGTACCGACCATGCCAGCCAGGGTCGGGAAGGCGCAGTCTTCCAGTTCCATCATTACGCCCTTGAGCGCAGCTTGCGCCTTTTCCATGGGCAGTTCGAGCATCTGCAGGATTACAGGTTGATCCTTGCCCAGCATTTCGCCGGCAGCAATACGGAATACGAGGGCGTAACCAATTTGGCCGGCAGCGCCGGTCACAGCTACACGTACGGGGGCTTTGGTCATGACGATAACTCCTGGTTGAATGACTGGACTGACTCTATGCTGGCTCGCAGCGCGAGCGATGCTGAATGCTATTAAATTGGCATGTTACATGCGGGCGCGCGGTTGTTTCCTGCTGCCAGCGCACGCTGCCGTAGGGGATTTCGCGGCCTCAGAATGATAAGTGGTGTGCTGCATCGTGTCAATATATATCTTTTGTCTTATATAAGACATGTTACATACTGTGGACGGGCATGCAGAAATATGTTCAAATTCAGCGCATGCAAAAATCCGCCGTGTCACCAGCGCCGACTTTCAGCCCGCTATACCGCCAGATCAAGGCGTTGCTGGTGCAGCGCCTCGAGTCCGGTGAGTGGCATCCGGGTGATGTCATTCCCAGCGAGTCGGAACTGGCCAATCAGTTTATGGTGAGCCAGGGGACGGTACGCAAGGCTATCGATGAACTGGCGGCAGAAAATCTCCTGATCCGCCGGCAGGGCAAGGGAACGTTTGTTGCGACGCATGACGATCCGCGTGCGTTCTTTCGTTTTTTGCGGCTGGTGCCACTGGCCGGAGGCATTCAGCAAACCAAAAGCATCCCCCTTGAATGCTGGCGTGCCAAGGCCGGGCCCGAGGCGGCACGGATGCTGGGGCTCAAGGTAAGTGATCCCATTACCATCGTTCGCCGGGTCCTGCACTTTGCCGACAAGCCAGTCGTGGTAGATGAGATTTATCTTCCGGGCGAGATTTTTGGTGATGTCACGCTGGAGATGCTGCGCGACTACAAAGGTTCGCTGTACAGCTTTTTTGAAAATCGCTTCGGCATTCGCATGGTGCGTGCCGAGGAGCGCTTGCGCGCGGTATCGGCAGATCGAAACAGTGCCGAACTGCTGCAAGTAGAGGAGGGCAGCCCTTTGCTTTCTGTCGAACGCATCAGTTTTTCCTATGCGGACAAGCCGGTGGAGTGGCGACGTGGTTTATATTCCACTCGTGATCATTGTTATTTCAATGAGCTGGGGTGAATCTTTATCCGGGGCGCCGGAAAAGCTTTTGAAAGCTCTTTTATAGGCAACGATCCACACATTATTTTGTATTGATGTACCACGAAAGGAGCTAGTTCTTCATGCCAGAAGTAACCCGACAGCGCCCCAAGTTTTTGGCGTTAAACGAAATCCGGCTACCCTTGGCCGGCATTGCCTCGATCCTGCACCGCGTCAGCGGCGCCGGGCTTTTCCTGATGCTGCCTTTACTGGTCTGGCTGTTGCAGCTTTCTCTCGGGTCAACCCCGGAAAGCGTGACTGCATTCAAGGCGGTGGCTGACAATCTGTTCGTGAGATTGATCCTGCTCGGCTTGGTGTGGGCATTCCTGCATCACTTCTGCATGGGTATTCGGCTCCTGCTCATCGATATGCATATCGGTGTCGAAAAGCAGCAGTCGCATAAATCGGCCAAGGCTGTCATGGCAGTCAGCCTGACCTTGACGCTGATCTTCGGCTTGAAACTTCTCGGGGTTTATTGACATGAAGAACCGTATCGTTGTTGGTGCGCATTACGGTCTCAAGGACTGGCTGGCACAACGCATCACCGCTGTTGTCATGGCCACCTATACCATCATGATCCTGGCGGCTGTCATGGGTGGCGCGACCCGGTCGCAGGAGGCTTGGCGTAGTTTCATGAGCCACGGTTTCATTCGTTTCGTCACCTTTATTTTCATTATCAGTCTCTGCTATCACGCCTGGGTGGGCATCCGCGATATCTGGATGGACTACGTCAAACCCACCGGGGTCAGGCTGTCGCTGCATGTGCTGACGCTACTCGCGCTTATCGGTTATGCCGGTTGGGCGATTCAGATTATCTGGAGGCTGTAATAGTGAGCTATACCGTTCGTAAATTTGATGCTGTGGTGGTTGGTGCGGGTGGCGCCGGCCTGCGTGCTGCAATTCAGCTCTCGGAAGCAGGCCTGAAGACTGCCGTGCTGACCAAGGTATTTCCCACCCGTTCGCACACTGTTGCGGCCCAGGGTGGTGTGGCGGCGTCTCTCGGCAATTCCGAGGAGGACAACTGGCACTGGCATATGTATGACACCGTGAAAGGCTCCGACTGGCTCGGCGATCAGGATGCCATCGAGTTCATGTGCCGCAAGGCCGGTGAAGCGGTAGTCGAACTTGAGCACTACGGAATGCCTTTTGATCGCGTCGATAACGGCAAGATTTATCAGCGGCCATTCGGCGGCCACATGTCGAATTTTGGCGAGAAACCGGTGCGCCGCTCCTGCGCCGCCGCCGACCGCACGGGTCACGCCATGCTGCACGCCTTGTATCAGCGCAACGTCAAGGTCAATACCGAATTTTTTGTCGAATGGCAGGCGCTTGATCTGGTACGCGATGCCGAAGGCGATGTGCTTGGCGTCACGGCCATGGATATGGAAACCGGTGAGGTGGTGGTGTTCCACGCCAAGGCGACGATTTTCGCCACCGGTGGCGCCGGTCGGGTGTATTACTCATCGACCAATGCCTTCATCAATACCGGCGACGGCCTCGGCATGGCAGCGCGGGCCGGGATTCCGCTGGAGGACATGGAGTTCTGGCAATTTCACCCAACGGGCGTGGCCGGCGCCGGCGTCCTGATTACCGAAGGTGTGCGGGGCGAAGGCGGCATCCTGCGCAATGCCGATGGCGAGCGCTTCATGGAACGCTATGCACCGAATGCCAAGGATCTTGCTTCGCGTGACGTGGTTTCGCGGTCGATGCTGACCGAGATCAATGAGGGACGTGGCGCAGGTCCGTACAAGGATTATGTGTATCTTGATCTGACACACCTCGATCCCCAGGTCATTCTGAAGCGGCTGCCCAGCATCCATGAAATTGGAATCCAGTTTGCCGGAGTCGATTGTCTCAAGGAATACCTGCCTGTCGTGCCAACCTGTCATTACCAGATGGGCGGCATTCCAACCAATCGTTTTGGCCAGGTGGTTGTGCCCCAGGGCGAAGACAAGGCCGTCCCGGTACCCGGTTTCTATGCCGCTGGTGAATGCGCCTGCGCCTCGGTGCACGGCGCCAATCGTCTGGGCACCAATTCGTTGCTCGACCTGCTGGTGTTTGGCAAGTCGGCCGGTGAAATGGCCGTGGATTACATCAAAACCAATGTCAAGGCGCACAAGCCGCTGAACTTGGAATCCGTGGAGAAAACCATGGCCCGCCTCCATCGGCTGGACAATCAAAAAGACGGCAGCAATGTCCATGAAACCCGCATGCTGATGCAACGCACGATGCAAAAGCACGCTGGCGTGTTTCGCTTCAGTTACCTGCTCAAGGAAGGCGCGGCGAAAATCCTTGAAGTGGCCGATGCGGTGGCGCAGACTGGAATACAGGATAAATCCAAGGTATTCAACACTGCGCGCATCGAGGCGCTCGAACTGGACAACCTGATTGAGGTGGCCAAGGCCACCATGATTTCGGCCGAAGCCCGCAAGGAATCGCGCGGGGCTCATGTGCGCGACGATGCACACGATACGCCGGAAACACCAGATGGCCGTGATGATGCAAATTGGCTAAAACACACCCTGTGGCATCGCGACGGGAACCGGCTTGAATACAAACCGGTGCAAATGAAACCGCTTTCCGTCGATACCATTGCGCTGAAAAAGCGTACCTACTGAGAAGGACCAGGCGATGACAACGTCCGTACAAATGCGCACTTACCATTTCAAGATATACCGTTACGATCCGGACAAGGATGCCAAACCGTATATGCAGGATATTTCGGTCGAATGTGATCCGATGGACAAAAAACTACTGGATGCCATGGTCAAGCTGAAGGCCAAGGATGATTCGCTTTCATTCCGCCGTTCCTGCCGCGAAGGTGTTTGTGGTTCCGATGCAATGAACATCAATGGCAAGAACGGGTTGGCCTGCCTCGCTGATCTGGCTTCATTTCCAGAAGGAAAACCGATCGTACTGCGGCCGTTGCCAGGTCTTCCGGTGATCCGTGACCTGATCGTCGATATGACGCAGTTCTTCAAGCAATACCATTCGATCAAGCCTTACCTGGTGAATGACGAACCCGCTCCCGAACGCGAGCGGCTGCAATCGCCCGAGGATCGCGAAGAACTGGATGGTCTTTACGAGTGCATTCTTTGTGCTTGCTGTTCCACGGCTTGCCCGTCATTCTGGTGGAATCCGGACAAGTTCGTTGGCCCGGCAGGACTCCTCGCCGCCTACCGCTTCATCGCGGATACCCGCGACCAGGCCACCAGCGAGCGGCTGGACAATCTTGAAGATCCCTATCGCTTGTTCCGCTGCCATACCATCATGAACTGCGTCGATGTCTGCCCCAAGGGTCTCAATCCGACCAAGGCGATTGGCAAGATCAAGGAAATGATGGTGCGTCGGGCTGTGTGATTTTTTTGTGCTATGACAACAGAGGATGACCGTAGGGTACGCATTGACCGCCTGAAATGGCACTGCCGGCGGTCACTGCTTGAACTCGACCTGGTGTTTCAGCGGTTTTGGGCGCGCTACGGTGAGGTATTGGGTACCGATGATGAAACTGTCCTGACCCGCTTGCTTGAATTGGAGGACCATGACCTTTGGGCTGTGGTGAGCGGCAAACAAGCCATTGCTGATCCAGACCTCATGCGGTTGGTTGAGCGGTTGCGAGCAACCTGATTTGAAGTTGATGGTGCAAGAATAGGGCGGAAAATTTAACTGGAGATCTTATGAATACCAACCGTACTGCAACGCTTTCGATTGATGGAAAAAATTTTGAATTCCCCGTGATGTCGGGTGTATTGGGCAACGATGTCATTGACATCCGCACCCTGGGTGGCAAGACCGGGATGTTTACCTATGATTCCGGTTTTCTCTCGACGGCAAGCTGTCAGTCGAAAATCACTTATATCGATGGCGACAAGGGCGAACTGCTTTATCGTGGCTATCCCATCGAGCAACTTGCAGAGCAGTGCAATTTCCTCGAAGTTGCCTATCTTCTGAAAAATGGAGAACTGCCAAACGTAGAGCAAAAAACCAAGTTTGAAAGCACCATCAAGAACCATACGATGGTGCATGAGCAACTCGTCAAGTTCTATCAGGGTTTTCGGCGCGACGCGCATCCCATGGCGGTGATGGTGGGCGTAGTGGGCGCCTTGTCGGCGTTCTATCACGATGCCCATGATTTTTCCGATGCCGAACATCGCAACATATCGTTCAACCGGCTGGTTGCGAAAATGCCGACCATCGTTGCCATGACTTACAAGTACAGCATCGGTCAGCCGTTCATGTATCCGCGCAACGACCTCGATTACACGTCCAACTTCATGTACATGATGTTTGGCACGCCGGCTGGCGAGTACAAGCCGAACCCGGTGCTGGTGCGCGCACTGGATATCATTTTTACGCTTCATGCCGATCATGAGCAGAATGCCTCGACGTCAACGGTACGCCTGGCTGGGTCTTCCGGAGCCAATCCCTTCGCCTGTATTTCTGCGGGTATCGCCTGTCTGTGGGGACCGGCGCACGGCGGCGCCAACGAGGCCTGCCTGCAAATGCTGGAAGAAATTGGCGATGTCTCCCGCGTTGGCGAATACATCAAGCGTGCCAAAGACAAGAATGACGGCTTCAAGCTGATGGGTTTTGGCCATCGCGTGTACAAGAACTTCGATCCACGTGCCAAACTGATGAGCAAGGTTTGCGCCGATGTCCTGAGTGAGCTTGGTCTGGAAAATGATCGCCTGTTCAAGCTGGCCAAGGAGCTGGAAAAGATTGCACTGGAAGACGAGTACTTCATCGAGAAAAAGCTCTATCCGAATGTTGATTTCTATTCGGGCATTGTGCAAAAAGCGCTTGGAATTCCAACTTCGATGTTTACCTGTATTTTCGCCTTGGCGCGGACTGTCGGCTGGATGACGCAGTGGGAAGAGATGATCACTGATCCGGAGTACAAGATCGGCCGGCCACGCCAGCTCTATACCGGCGAGGCCCACCGCGATGTCGCGCCTCTGGCCAAGCGCTGATCAATCTACCGAGGGGCAGGAAACTGCCCCTTCTTTGTATCTTTCAAACGAATCGAAGGTAATGTCATGATGAAGCAGATGCTTTCCAACTCGTATCTGTTCGGATCTAACACTCCGTATATCGAAGCGCTGTACGATGCCTATCTTGCCAATCCGTCATCTGTCGAACCTGCGTGGCGTGATTATTTTGACAAGCTGGCGTTGCTGCCCGGCGCCGGCAACTACACCGGGCCGGATGTCGCCCACTATCAGATCATTACGTCTTTCGCCCAGCGCGCCAAAGAAGGCACATTGCAGGCTTCACGCCAAGCTACCGGCGCCGCTGACGGCAAACAGGTCAAGGTACTGCAACTCATCAATGCCTACCGTTTTCTTGGCAACCGCTGGGCACAAATCGACCCGCTCAAACGCAACGAGCGGCCAGCTATTGCCGAACTGGAACCCTCCCACTACGGGTTTACCGAGGCCGATCTGGGCCAGGTCTTTCAGACCGGCTCTTTTGCTGCATTACCTGAGACGGCGACTCTGCGTGAAATTCTTGAAGCCGTGCGTCAAACCTACTGCGGCACGATCGGCTCTGAATACATGTACATGGCCGACATCCAGAAAAAGCGCTGGCTGCAAGCCCGCCTGGAACCCATCCGCGCCACGCCCTCCTACACCGCAGAAGAGAAAAAGCGTTTTCTGGAACGTGTGACGGCCGCCGAAACGCTGGAACGCTATCTGCATACCCGTTATGTGGGACAAAAACGCTTTTCGCTTGAGGGCGGCGAGTCGACCATCGTGGCCCTGGACGAACTGATCCGTGTCGCGGGTGGCCTGGGTGTTCGTGAACTCGTCATAGGCATGGCGCATCGCGGCCGCCTCAACGTGCTGGTCAATACCCTGGGCAAGACGCCGAAAATGCTGTTCGATGAGTTTGAGGGCAAGAAAGCCTCGGATCTTTCGGCAGGCGACGTCAAGTATCACATGGGGTTTTCATCCGATGTCGCCACGCCTGGCGGCCCGATGCACCTGACGCTGGCCTTCAATCCATCCCACCTCGAAATCGTCAATCCCGTGGTCGAGGGCTCGGTCTACGCCCGTCAGCGGCGGCGCGGCGACAAAACCGGAGCCGAGGTGCTGCCCGTCATCATTCATGGCGATGCGGCCGTCTCCGGGCAGGGCGTTAATCAGGAGATGCTGAATTTTTCGCAGACCCGTGGTTACGGTACCGGGGGTACGGTACATATCGTCATCAACAATCAGATCGGGTTCACTACGTCAGATTTGCGTGACTACCGTTCCTCACTGTATTGCACCGACATCTTCAAAATGATTGAGGCGCCGATTTTTCATGTCAACGGCGATGACCCGGAGGCGGTTGCCTTTGTCACCAAACTGGCCATGGAATACCGCCATGAGTTCAGGCAGGACGTAGTGGTTGATTTGGTATGTTTCCGCAAGCTCGGCCATAACGAACAGGACGAGCCGATGGTCACGCAGCCGCTGATGTACAAAAAAATCAGCCAGCACCCCGGCACCCGCCAACTGTATGCAGACAAACTGGTGTCGCAGGGTGTCTGTGCCGCCGGCGAGCCAGATCAGGTCATCGCGGATTACCGTGCAGCGCTGGATCGGGGGGAGTTGCTTTACAACCCGGTGCTGGAAAACTATACGCAGAAATTTGCAGTCGACTGGTCGCCTTTTGTGAACCAGAAATACACCGACGAGTGCAACACCAAGATACCCGTAGCCGAGCTAAAGAAACTAGCCAAGGCACTCACCACTATTCCGGAAAACTTCACGCTGCATTCCCGCGTACAAAAGATCATCGACGACCGTCGGTTGATGGGTGAGGGCAAACTCCCGGTCGACTGGGGCATGGGGGAAAATCTTGCCTATGCCAGCCTGCTGATGCAGGGGTTTGGTGTTCGCGTCTCAGGTGAAGACGTTGGCCGTGGCACTTTCTTCCATCGTCATGCGGTGCTTCATGACCAGAACCGCGAGCGCTGGGATGATGGCAGCTATGTTCCACTTCAGCATCTCGACGCCAAGCAGTCGCCTTTCGCGGTCATTGACTCAGTGCTTTCCGAAGAAGCCGTGATGGCCTTCGATTATGGTTATTCCACGGCCGAACCGAATGAGCTGGTGATTTGGGAAGGTCAGTTTGGCGACTTTGCCAATGGTGCCCAGGTGGTGATCGACCAATTCATTTCTTCGGGTGAAGCCAAGTGGGGTCGCTTGTCTGGTCTCACCCTGATGCTGCCTCATGGTTATGAAGGGCAGGGGCCGGAGCATTCCTCGGCACGCATTGAACGCTACATGAGTCTTTCGGCGGAACAGAACTGGCAAATCTGCGTACCCACCACGCCGGCACAGATTTTCCACTTGTTGCGTCGTCAGATGCTGCGCAAGATCAGGAAGCCGCTCATCATCATCACGCCCAAGTCGCTGTTGCGGCACAAGGATGCAGTTTCTTCACTTGATGATTTGTCGAAAGGCAAGTTCCAGACGGTTATCCCTGAAACGGATGCGCTCGATCCCAAGAAAGTGACTCGTGTCGTGTTGTGTTCGGGCAAGATCTACTACGAACTGATGGCCCATCGCCGCGAACAGAAAATCACCACGACAGCCATTGTCCGGCTGGAGCAGCTCTATCCCTTCCCGGATGAAGCTGTTCAGGCCGAACTGGCGAAATGGCCGAAGGCAAAAGAAGTCATCTGGTGTCAGGAAGAACCGCGCAACCAGGGGCCGTGGTACTGGCTGGCATCACGTCACCATCTGGTGCGCGCTACCGGTTCAAACCAGGAACTTTTGCTGGTCAGCCGACCGGCTTCGGCTTCACCTGCTGTCGGCTACTATGCCAAGCACAATGCGCAGCAGAAAGCCGTCATCGAAGGTGCCTTTGGTGCCTTGCACGCTCCCGAATAACCTACTTGATTGAGTGAATCCATTATGCTGATCGAAGTCAAAGTACCCCAACTCTCCGAATCGGTTGCCGAAGCAACGCTATCCACATGGCACATCAAGGAAGGCGCTGTGGTTGCCCGTGACCAGAACCTGGTCGACATTGAAACCGACAAGGTTGTTCTGGAGCTTCCTGCACCGGCTGCCGGGGTGATCGTCAAGATCATCAAGGGCAATGGTGAAACCGTTGCTTCCGGCGAGGTGATTGCCCATCTCGACACCGAAGCCAAGTCGGATGCGGCAGCGTCTGCTCCTGCTCCTGCGGTAGCGGCGCCTGCCGCGCCGGTCGTTGCCGCACCGGCGGCGATGCCTGCTGCCCGCAAGTTGATGGAAGAGAAAAGCATTTCCGCCAGCGAAGTACAAGGCAGCGGGCGCGGTGGCCGCATTCTTAAAGAAGATGTTGCTGGCACCGCCAAGGCCGCTCCATCACCCTCTCCCGCCGTATCGCCAGCGCCGACTTTTGCGGCCAAGCCCGCCTTGCCGCAACCCGTGACGCTCAATGCCGACGCCATTACCGCTGATCGCCCGGAGCAGCGGGTGCCGATGACGCGCCTGCGTGCCCGCGTGGCAGAGCGGTTGTTGCAGTCGCAATCCACCAATGCCATCCTGACCACCTTCAATGAAGTCAACATGGCGCCCGTAATGGAGCTGCGCAAGAAATACCAGGAAAAGTTTGAGAAAGAGCATGGCGTCAAACTGGGCTTCATGTCGTTCTTCGTCAAGGCGGCGGTGGCGGCCCTGAAGAAATACCCGATACTCAATGCCTCGGTCGATGGCAATGACATCGTCTATCACGGCTACTTCGACATCGGCATTGCCGTCGGCAGTCCGCGCGGCCTGGTGGTGCCGATCCTGCGCGATGCCGATCAGATGAGTCTGTCCCAGATTGAAAAGAAAATCGCCGAATTCGGCGCCAAGGCAAGGGATGGCAAGCTGTCGCTGGAGGACCTGACCGGCGGGACGTTCTCGATTTCGAATGGCGGTATCTTCGGCTCGATGCTGTCCACCCCGATCATCAATCCGCCGCAATCCGCTATTCTCGGCATTCATGCCACCAAAGATCGTCCGGTAGTCGAGAATGGCCAGATTGTCATCCGCCCGATCAACTATCTCGCCCTGTCCTACGATCATCGCATCATCGACGGCCGCGAAGCCGTACTGGGCCTGGTGACGATGAAGGAAGCGCTGGAAGATCCGGCACGCCTGCTGCTGGACGTTTGAGCAAAGGAATCAGTCATGGGCAAACAATTTGATGTTGTCGTGATCGGCGGTGGCCCCGGCGGTTATATCGCTGCCATTCGCGCTGCACAGCTTGGTCTGGCCACCGCCTGTATCGAGTCAGAATCCTATGCCGATCCCAAGGGCCAGGTCCGTCTCGGCGGCACATGTCTGAACGTTGGATGTATTCCATCCAAGGCATTGCTTCAATCATCCGAGTTTTTCGACCAGGCCAATCACTCTTTTGTGATGCATGGCATCAGCACCGGCAAGGTGTCGATGGACGTGGCGGCCATGGTAAAGCGCAAGGACAACATCGTTGATCAGCTGACTTCCGGCATCAGGGGACTGTTCAAGAAAAACAAGGTAACGTTGCTGCCCGGTCATGGCCGGTTTGTTGGCCGTGAAAACGAACGCTGGCTGCTTGATGTGAATGGTGAAACAGTCGAGGCAACGCATGTTGTTGTTGCCACCGGATCAAAAGCCAGGCATTTACCCGGTATTCCGGTGGATAACAAGATCATTTGCGATAACACTGGCGCACTTTCCTTTGATTCGGTACCCAAACGTCTGGGTGTCATCGGCGCTGGTGTGATCGGTCTGGAACTCGGTTCGGTGTGGAAACGCCTCGGTTCCGAAGTGACCATTCTTGAAGCCATGCCTGATTTTCTCGCCGCTGCCGATGCTGCCGTGGCCAAAGAAGCCTGGAAGGTATTTACGCAGAAACAAGGACTCAACATCCAGCTCGGCGTCAAGATTACGGCGGTCGAGCAGGGCAAGAAAGGCGTCAAGATCAGCTATGAATCTGGCGATGAGCTAAAGATGCTCGAGTGTGATCGCCTGATCGTTTCGGTTGGACGTGTGCCCAACAGTGACAACTTTGGGGCGGCCGAGATTGGCCTTGTTATCAATGACCGTGGCTACGTCGTGGTTGATGAGCACTGTCGCACCAATCTGCCGAATGTCTGGGCTGTGGGAGATGTTGTTCCAGGCCCCATGCTGGCGCACAAGGGCATGGAAGAGGGCGTCATGGTGGCCGAGTGTATTGCTGGTCAAAAAGGCCATGTCAATTATGATGCCATTCCGTGGGTCATCTATACGCATCCCGAAATCGCATGGGTCGGCAAGACCGAACAACAGCTGAAAAATCAAGGGATCGAGTACCGCATCGGACAAATCCCGTTTGCCGCCAATGGCCGTGCCTTGGGTCAGGGCGACACCACGGGATTCATCAAGATGCTGGCATGCAGCCAGACCGACCGGGTTCTCGGGGTGCATATTATCGGCAACAACGCATCAGAATTGATTGCCGAAGCTGTGACCGCAATGGAATTCAGCGCATCTTCGGAGGACATTGCCCGCATCTGTCATGCGCACCCGACGCTTTCCGAAGTCATGCATGAAGCCGCTCTGGCAGTGGACAAACGCCCGTTGCATTTTTAGAAACTGGAACAGCTCAAAAGCCGCATTCTGCGACTTTTGAGCTGCGTGAAAATCAGTGGTTCACCGAATACTCAACGTTCCCAAAAATGGAATGATCGAAGCTTTCGACGCCGCGCTGGCCCAGCGCGGCATCGTTGCGGATTCTGCGCAACTCGCGGCTACGCAGCGCCTGCAACAACTTTATGATCATTTACTGGCGCTCAAGGCGGCCCGTCGTAGCCGCCTGAGAAAACTGCTGATACACCCGGAGCTACCTCGTGGCGTCTGGTTCTGGGGCGGAGTAGGGCGCGGCAAAAGTTTCTTGATGGACTGCTTTTTTGCGGCTGTTCCCTACCAGCGCAAGCGTCGTGTTCATTTTCATGCATTCATGCGCGAAATTCATGCTGCACTGAAAACGCATCACAGTGAAGATGATCCATTGGCAAAGGTGGCTACCGACATCGCTCGAGCTACTCGTCTCATGTGTTTCGATGAGTTTCATGTTTCGGACATTGCCGATGCCATGATCCTTGGGCGCCTGATGCAGGCCTTGTTCGATGCCGGAGTAATTTTCTGCATTACCTCCAATTACCCTCCTGACGGACTGTATCCGGGCGGATTGCAGCGGCAGATGTTTCTACCCACGATTGAACTGCTTAAGCAACGTCTTGATGTGATTGAGATTGATGCCGGCATCGACTATCGCTTGCGCACTCTGGAACAGGCGAATATTTTTCTCTCACCCGATGACCCGGTTAGCGATGCCGCACTTGAACAACTGTTTTCGCAACTTGCTGGTGGCGAAGGTCACGCTCGTCCACTCAATGTACTCGGGCGGGAACTTCCCGTATTACGGCGCGCTCCCGGTGTGGCCTGGTTCGATTTTTCAACACTGTGTGGCGGTCCGCGTTCACAAAATGATTACCTGGTCCTGGCCGACCGACACCACACGCTGATTCTCTCGCATGTGCCAAAAATGAATCGTGACATGGCCAATGAAGCCCGTCGCTTCACCTGGCTGGTGGATGTACTTTATGACCATCGGGTGAAGCTGGTTGTAAGTGCTGCTGGATTGGTTGAAACGCTTTACACCGAAGGGCCGCAGTCCGGCGAGTTTACGCGTACTGTCAGCCGCTTGATCGAAATGCGCTCCCACGAATACCTTGCCAGTCCGCATCGCCGCGAAGAGTCTTCATCAACCGCAAAAGAAACTGCCAGCACTTGATTCACACGCGGTTCGCTCGGTTAGAATCCTTTGAACTTGTTCGGGAAGGAGATCCCGATGCTGTACAGGGGAGCAGTGGCGCCCGAGTTCAGGTTGCCGGATGCCGACATGGAGTGGTTTGACTTTTGCTCGTTGCGGGGGCGACAGGCCGCCGTGCTCTTTTTTTATCCCCGCGATAACACACCCTATTGCACGCTCGAAGCAGCCGATTTTTCTGATCGTGAAAATGATTTCTCGGATCTAGGCTGCGTCATTCTTGGCGTCTCCCGTGACGACTGTCTTTCCCACGCTGATTTTCGTGACAAGCACGGCCTGTCAATCCGGCTGCTGTCGGATGAGCATGGCGAGGTCTGCCGAAAATTTGGCGTCAGCCAGTTCCGCGAACGTGACGGCCACAAAAAACTCTGCATCATTCGTTCAACTTTCATCATCGACAAAAATGGAATTGTCCAGCACGCTCTCTATGATGTTCATCCCAAAGGACATGTCACGGATGTTTATCAACTTGTAAAAACCCTCGATATAAAAGGAAAGCATCATGCGCATTGCTAGAAATACCGTTGTTACACTCAATTACAGTGTCAAGGACACTGACGGAAACTCCATCGACGAAGGTGCTGAGCCACTGGTGTACTTACATGGCGGCTACGGTGGCATTTTTGATCGTATTGAGGAATTGCTCCAGGACAAAACCATCAATGACACACTGACCGAAAAACTCGAACCGGAGCAGGCCTTTGGCGAGTATGACGCCGAGCAAGTAGTTGTTGAAGCGCGCGACCTGTTTCCTGAAAACATAGAAGTAGGTATGCAGTTCGAGCGTGGCGATGAAGATGGCGAGGAGGAAGGGATGTTGTACACCATCACGGATATCGCAGACGACAAAGTCGTGGTCGATGGCAATCATCCTCTGGCCGGAATCGCACTGCTTTTCACCTGCACGGTAAGCGATGTACGCGCGGCGACTGCCGAGGAAATTGCTCATGGCCATGTTCATGGAGCACATGGACACCATCACTGATGGATTGACGCTTTGTAACTTTAAATGGCAGCGCTCATACCGTTGCCATTTCATTAACGGCAATATTTTACATAATGCCAATTATGCGAACAATAAGGCGGGCTGACGAAACCATAAATCGGCTTTTCCAGGCACTGCTCCAGACTCAGCGGGCTGCGCCCAGGCTACTCAAATAGTCTGCAATTTCGCTGTGTCCTTCTTCTACTGCCAGTTGCCGAGCCGTATTGCCATTCGGGTCGGTCAGCCCTGGATTGGCTTTGGCCGCAATCAATAAACGCACGATCTCGGGCCGCCCGTTTTTTGCGGCAAGCATCAATGCCGTTTGTCCATTGGGAGCCCGGACATTAACGGCCGCCTTGTGCTCCAGCAAAAGCGCAGCCAGTTCGGTATGACCGGCAAACGAGGCGTAATGCAACGGCGTCCAGCCATCGGGATTGACCTCGGCATGCGCTGCAAGCAGACGACGCACGGCATCGATATGGCCGTTAAGCACCGCCAGCAACAAGGCCGAATCACCATACTGGTTATGTCGATTGACATTGGCGCCACTCTTGAGCAAGTTGTCCAGCAAGTCCAGATTGTTGTTTCGGGCCGCAATCATCAACAAGGTCGTGCCAGTCCGGTCTGCCGTATTCACGTCCATGCCGCGCTGAATCAGATCAATGACTGTGCTGCTGTCACCATTTCCGGCGGCAGCCAGGATATCTTCATAGGCGCCGGCCAGTGCCGTGCTGCTAAAAACAAGAAAAATTGACATTCCAGCCAGCAGCTTACGCATTTTCTTGAACTCCAAACAAATGGCAGAAATTGGCTGTTGTCGCTGCGGCCAGAGCATCTACTCCGATCCCGCGCAACCTGGCTACTTCTTCAGCAACATGACGAACCCAGGCCGGTTGATTCTGTTTTCCCCGATAAGGTACGGGCGCCAGATAGGGCGAGTCGGTTTCGACCAGCAAGCGATCAAGAGGCACAAGAGCGGCAACTTCCTTGATCTGCTGCGCATTCTTGAAAGTAACAATACCCGAGATGGAGATATGAAAGCCAATATCCAGCGCGGCACGTGCCACCTCGGGCGTTTCCGTGAAGCAGTGAAATACCCCGCCAACTTCTGTGGCCTGTTCTTCGACAAGTATCTGCAAGGTATCGACAGCAGCCTCACGAGTATGAATAATCAATGGCTTGCGGCATTGCTTCGCGGCCCGAATATGGATGCGAAAACGCTCTCGCTGCCACTCCATGTCGCCTTGCAGGCGAAAGTAATCGAGCCCGGTTTCGCCTATGGCCACGACCCTCGGGTGTGTGGCCAGGCCGGTCAGGCGCTCGATGCTTGGCTCCTCGCCCTCCTCTGTATCCGGGTGAACGCCGACCCCGGCATAAAGATTCTTGAACCGTTCAACCAGCGCGATGACTCCGGGGAAGCGCTCCAGCGTGACTCCTGCAATCAATGCTGAACCAACGCCATGCTCGCTCATCGCCGCAAGAAGTTGCTCTTCCTTGCCTTGAAAATCGGGGAAGTCGAGATGACAGTGTGAATCAACGAGCAATGCGGTCATGGCAAAAAATCAACGTGTGGCCGGGCGCAAGGCACGGAGAGTATAAAAGGCCAGTGTTTCCATAAATAACAATGGGTTAAGCGGATGGCGTGCGCTGCGGCGCAAAGGGAGCAGCTCACGCCAGGCGGCAAGCAGGGCCAGTGGGTCCAGAGCAGCAATATCCTTGGGGCGTGGCCAGTCGCCATGGTAATGCACTTCGCCGCTCATTCGCTCCAATGCCAGGTCAAACAGCCAGCGTTGTATCCCGGTAACCAAGTGCTCAAGCCGAAATGCGTTTTCATTCTTGAGCAAGGCATCCCAGCGCGCTGCCAGTTGAATGGGATCGGAGAGAGGGGCGATCAAACTTTCCACCAGGGCATCGATGGCTGTCAATTGCCCCTCGTTTTTCCATTGCATAACCTGTAACGGCGCACCGCCAGCCAGGGCAAGGTAGCGCGTGGCTTGTTTTTCCAGGCCGGCAGCACCCAGGAATTCAGCCGCAACGGCTTTCTCCGGAGTCGTAAAAGATACCACGCGACAGCGGCTGCGCAGGGTTGGAAGAAGATTTTTTATATTTGATGAAACAATTAAAAAATATACACTTGAAGGTGGTTCTTCAAGTATTTTTAGAAGTGCATTGGCGGCTGCCGGGTTCATTGACTCGGCCTCGGTGAGCAGCACAACACGGTTAGCTTGGCGGTGGCTGCCGACAAAAACGAAATCCTCCAGTTCCCGAATCTGGTCGATGCGGATACTTCCGGGGCTGCGTTTTTTTGCCTTCTCGGTAGCGCCCTCTTCCGCATCTTCGTCACCGGCAGGTGCGATACGGCGAAAGTCCGGATGGTTTCCTGCCGTCAACCAGCGGCAGGAAGGGCAGGTTCCGCAGGCATCAAATTCAGGAGTACTTGCCTCACAAAGCAGTGATGCAGCGAGGTTTTCAGCAAACTCGCGCTTACCAAGACCTGCCGGGCCAGCAAGCAGCAGGGCGTGCGGAAGCCGCTCGAACCCCTGTGCAAGTAACTGGGTTCTGAGTTTTATATTTAGTTTATAAATATATGGTTGCAATTGTTTCTTTTATTAAAGCATTAAGTGTTTCAGGGGATTGAGTCGCATCGATGAGCTTGACTCGCTGGGGATTTTCAGCAGCTATACGCAGATACGCGGCGCGTACTCGCTCAAAAAAATCCATCTGTTCCTGCTCAAACCGATCGGGTGCATTCGCTGTGCCGGCCAGGCGCTGTTGCGCCACGCTCACCGGTACGTCGAACACAAAGGTCAGATCAGGTGCCAGGCCGTCAAGTGACCATTTTGCCAATTGCGCAATTTTTTCCCAAGCTACGCCGCGACCGCCACCCTGATAGGCAAAGGATGCATCGACAAAACGGTCACAAACCACCCATTGTCCGGCGGCCAGAGCCGGTTCAATCACTTGTGCCCGGTGTTCACGGCGGGCAGCAAACATCAGCAAGGTTTCGGTTTCCAGGTGCATGGGCTCGGTCAGCAGCAAGGTCCGCAACTTTTCGCCCAGCGGCGTGCCTCCCGGCTCGCGGGTCGCCACGACGGTATGCCCCTGCTGGCGCAAGTGCGCGATCAGCCCGGCATGCTGGGTGCTTTTTCCCGCACCATCGATGCCCTCGAAGGTAATGAAGCGGCCGCGCATGGATTATCTGTTTCCTTTCTGGTAGTTGGCCACCGCCCGATTGTGGGCCTCGAGCGAGCTGGAAAACACGCTTGAGCCATCGCCACGGGCAACGAAATAGAGTTTATCGCTTGCAGGCGGGTTGGCCGCAGCACGCAGCGCATCGCGCCCCGGCATGGAAATCGGCGTTGGCGGCAGGCCGCGTCGGGTGTAGGTGTTCCATGGGGTATCGGTTTCAAGGTCGATGCGTCGCAGATTGCCATCGAAGCGCTCGCCCAGACCATAGATTACAGAGGGATCGGTTTGCAGCGGCATACCGAGGCGCAAACGATTAACGAATACGGCGGCAATCTGCGGCCGGTCACTGGCCAGCCCGGTTTCCTTTTCCACAATGGAGGCCAGAATCAACAGCTCGTAAGGCGTTTTCAAGGGCAAGCCGGGATTGCGCGTCGCCCATGCGGCGTTGAGTTCGCGCTGCATGGCAAGGTAGGCCCGTTTAAGCACAGCCAGATCGCTGTCACCCTTGTCAAACAGGTAGGTATCCGGAAAAAACAGTCCTTCAGGGCTGGATTCGTTGGCGCCGATACGCCTGAGAATCTCGTCGTCATGCAACGCTGCCATTTCATGATTCAATTCGGGCGCGTTGCCGAGCAGTGCATGCAAATCGCGGAATGTCCGCCCTTCGACCAGTACCAGCTCACTCTGGCTGACATCGCCACGCGTCAGCTTGTTGAGCAGTTCCAGCGCAGTTGTTGGTGCGGCAACTTCATAACTCCCGGCCTTGATGTGCGCTGCACGCCCCAGCAAGCGCCCCATCCATTCGAACTGCCAGGCCGGCAGTTCGATTCCGGCCGCTTCGATGACCCGTGCCGCCGTGCGCAGGCTGGCACCGGGCGGCACCGAAAACTCAATCGGGCCGGCTTGCATCGGCAGGGAGCGCAATGCAAACCAGCTGACAGCCAGGCTGATGGCAAGCAATGCCAGAATGAGGAACGACTTGAGCAGACGCATGAAGAAGATAAGGGGCAGGGAAACGCCAGATGCGTTTCGGACGCGATAATATCCCAAGCTTTCGCCAAGGATTGATTTCGATGAACCCGAACTGGACAAGTTTTCTCACGGCTCAAGGCTGGATCGCTGATGCAGGCCACTTTGGACATCCTGCAATGGAGCTTGACGCCGCCTCGAAGGGCGCAGTTTTCGCCCCGCTCGCCGACTTTGGCCTGATCCGCGCCAGCGGGCCGGACGCGGCCGGTTTTCTGCATAATCTGATGAGCAACGACATCCAGGGCATCGATGCCGTGACGGCGCGCGTTGCCGGGTTATGCACGCCGAAAGGGCGCTTGCTGGCAATCTTCCTTGTCTGGCGCGAAGGTGAAGATTTCCTGCTGATGCTGCCGCAGGAGATTTTGCCAGTCATCCTCAAAAAGCTGTCGATGTTCGTCTTGCGCTCGAAGGTAAAACTCTCCGATATCAGTGCCGAGAGAGTCCTGATCGGCGTCTCGCCAGCGCCGAGTTTTTTCGATACGGTCCCGCCCCGCTTCACCGTCACCTCAACCTCGGGCGGACAGGCGATACAGCTCGACGACACGCGCGCCCTGCTCTGCCTCGCGCCTGAAGCCGCCATTGCCCGCTGGCCCGGGCTCGCAGCGAAGGCGCGGCCGGTCGGCGCCGATGCCTGGCGCTGGCTTGAAATTGCCGCCGGCCAGCCGCGTCTCGTGACGGCGACGCAAGAGCTTTTCGTGCCGCAAATGCTCAACATGGACCTGCCCGGCGTTGCGGGTGTGAGCTTTACCAAGGGATGCTATCCGGGACAGGAAATCGTCGCCCGCACGCACTACCTTGGCAAGGTCAAGCGACGCATGGTTCGGGCGCACATCAGCCACGATGCCGTACCGGGTACGCACGTCTATGCCCCGGAGACCGGCGATCAGCAATGCGGCTCCGTGGTCAGCCGCGCTCCCTCGCCCGTGGGTGGTTTCGATTGTCTGGTCAGCGTGCAGAGTACCGCTGTCGAAGCCGGCGAAGTGCATCTTGGCGCGCCCGACGGCGAGCGCCTGGCATTTCTGCCGTTGCCTTACAGCATCGAGTAATGTGCCTGATCCTCATCGCCTGGCAGGCACACCCGGACTATCCGCAGGTGGTTGCTGCCAATCGCGATGAGTTTTTTGCCCGGCCGACGATGCCGGCTACCTTCTGGACGAATGCAGCGCAAGTACTCGGCGGCCGCGACCTGGAAGCCGGCGGTACTTGGCTTGGCGTGACGCGTGAGGGGCGTTTTGCCGCGCTGACCAACTATCGTGATCCGGTGCAAAATCGGCCGGGTTTGCGCTCGCGCGGAGCATTGGTGACGGAATTTTTGCGCGGCCAGAGTACGCCGCAGGATTATCTGGCCACCATCGAGGACGAACGCTACAACGGCTACAACCTGCTGGTGAGCGATGGCGCGAGTTTGTGGTGGACGTCGAACATAAATCATCAGCAGCGGCAACTTGCGCCTGGCATTTACGGCCTCTCGAACCATCTGCTCGATACGCCCTGGCCAAAAGTCGGTGCTGGCAAGACGGCGCTGGCCGAGGCCTTGACGGCCTTGCCCAACGAGCGCCCGCTCTCCGCCCTGCTCACCGATCAACGGGTGCATCCCGATCTTGCACTGCCCACCACCGGTGTGTCGCTGGAATGGGAACGCCTGCTCTCCGCTGCATTCGTCACATCGCCCGATTACGGCACGCGCAGTTCAACCGTGGTCGTCTGGCGCAGCGATGGCTGGGTAAGCTTCGACGAGCAGACCTGGCTGGCGGGTGCGCAGCCGGATGCGCGGGTACGTTACCGATTCAGGTTGGCGAGGTTGGCGACGGGCGCCGCATCAGGCGGTGCGGAATCCCCGCCTCGATGAACTCCGGCCCTTCGGCGACGAAGCCCAGTTTTTCATAGAACCTCGTCGCCTGGGTCTGGGCGTGGAGCAGTGGCGACAGATTTTTTTGTCCTGCCGCCTCCAGCAGACGCTCCAGCACCGCCCGCCCGACCCCCTGGCCGCGCCAGTCGGCACGCACCGCCAGTCGGCCGATGTACCCATCGGGCAGCAGGCGTCCCGTGCCGATGATGGCGCCAGCGCTGTCGTGCGCAATGGCGTGCAGGCTGACGGCGTCGAATTCGTCCCATTCCATGTCCGCCGGTACGCCCTGCTCCGCGATGAAGACCGCCTCGCGCAGTGGCGCCGCTTGCGGGCCGATTTCATCCCATGAGCCGGTTGCCACGCCGAATTCGACAATACTCACAGGGATGTACACCGGTACGCGGTCGAACAGTTCGATGATGTCTTTATTCCTCATGCGCACGCAACCGATGGAGCCCGGCATGCCCATTGCCACTGTGTCCGGCGAACCGTGAAGGTAGATATAGCGGCGCATGGTATCGACGCTGCCAAGGCGGTTCCGGCCCGGCTCGCAGCCTGACAGCCAGAGGATGCGCGTCAGGATCCAGTCGCGGCCGGGGAATTGCGCCGCCAGCTCCGGCGTCCAGATTTCCCCGGTCGGCCGCCGCCGCACGAAGACCGTGTTCGTCGCCCTGCCAGCGCCGACTTTTGCGCGAACGATATGGCGGCCGCGCGGCGTGCAATAACTGCCGCTTTGCTCGCCGGCGCCGTTTTTTGCGGTGGATACCGGGTAGCGGGCGAGCAAGTCGCCCGCCGCATCGTGAAGCTCGAGCGTCTGCTGCGGCAGGCTGATGCGGATGCGCATCTCAGACAAGCGCCGTGCGATGGCGACGGGCGGCGAAGAAACTTGACAGCAGCTGGCCGCATTCCCGGGCGCAGACATCGCCGACGACTTCGGCATGATGGTTCAGCCGCGCCTCGCTGAACAAATCCAGCACGCTGCCTGCAACACCGGTTTTCGGGTCGCGGGCGCCGAACACCACGCGCGCGATGCGCGCATGCATGATCGCCCCGGCGCACATCGCGCAGGGCTCCAGCGTCACCACCAGGCTTGCTCCCGGCAGACGGTAGTTGCCTACCCGCGCCGCCGCATCACGCAGCGCCATGATCTCGGCATGCGCCGTCGGATCGTGACGGCCGATCGGCTGGTTGGAGCCGCGACCGATGATTTCGCCGTCGAGCACGACGACCGCGCCCACCGGCACTTCACCTGCAGCACCCGCTTCGCGCGCCAATGCCAGCGCCTCGGTCATCCATGATTCATCATCCATGCGCGAATTATGCCGACAAACAGGATGTTGCGTGGCGCTGATCCGGGCATTTCGGCCGGATAGCCAGTAAACTCCGCTTACTGAATTGCCCCGAGGTAGTGCATGACAACTCCTGAACTTTTGGCCCCTGCCGGCTCGCTGAAAATGACGCGCACCGCGCTCGACTTCGGCGCCACCGCCATTTATGCCGGCCAGCCGCGCTATTCCTTGCGAGTGCGCAACAACGATTTCGGCAAGCTGGAAAACCTCGCTGCCGGCATCGACCTGGCGCATGCGCACGGAGGCAAGTTCTATGTGGTCAGCAATATCGTGCCGCACAACGCGAAACTCAAAACCTACCTGGCCGACATGGCGCCGGTGATCGCGCTCAAGCCCGATGCGCTGATCATGGCCGACCCCGGCCTGATGCTGATGATCCGCGAAACCTGGCCGGACATGCCGATTCATCTATCGGTGCAGGCGAATACGGTGAATTACGCCGCGGTGCGTTTCTGGCGCAGTATCGGGGTATCGCGTGTGATTCTGTCGCGCGAATTGTCACTCGACGAAATCGCCGAAATTCGCCAGCAATGCCCGGACATGGAACTCGAAGTCTTCGTCCATGGCGCGCTGTGCATCGCCTATTCGGGACGCTGCCTGCTGTCCGGCTATTTCAATCATCGCGACCCGAACCAGGGCAGTTGCACCAATTCCTGCCGCTGGGATTACAAGGTGCTGCCAGCCAAGACCGATGGTGCGGGCGACATCAGCCTGCTGCATCCCCGGCCAGCCACGATTCCCGTAATCGACGCTACGGAAAACGGCAGCGGCTGTTGTAAAAGCGCGGAGCCCGCAGAGAGCCTCACGCAGCGGGTCAACCGGCCCGATGAGGATGCCTGGCTGATCGAGGAGGCCATGCGCCCCGGCCAGCTCATGCCCATCGAGGAAGATGAGCACGGCACCTACATTCTCAACTCGAAAGACCTGCGCGCCATCGAGCATGTGGCGCGACTGACCGAGTTGGGCATCGATTCGCTGAAAATCGAGGGCCGCACCAAGTCCCCCTACTATGTTGCCCGATCCTGCCAGTCCTATCGCCAGGCCATCGATGATGCCGTCGCCGGCCGGCCGTTCGATGTCCGCCTGGTGGGTCAGCTTGACGGCCTGGCCAATCGCGGTTACACCGCCGGCTTTTACGACCGCCATCCGGATCGCGAATATCAAAACTACCTGAACGGCAGCTCCGCCTCCAGCCGCAGCCTGTATGTCGGCGATGTGCTGGGCTATGCCGCCGATGGCCTGGCCGAGATCGAGGTCAAAAACAGGTTCAGCGTCGGCGACCGCATCGAGATCATCCACCCCTCAGGCAACAGCGAATACGTGCTGACACAAATAGTCGGCGCTGATGACACGGCGATCGATGTCGCCCCCGGCAATGGCTATCGCGTGCGCATCCCGATTCCACCTGGACGCGAAGGGGCTTTCGTCGCCCGCTTTGTGGCTGATGGTGTTAAAGCAGCTGCTTGACGTGCATTAATGATGCGCGTAATGTATGCGCATCAACTGCAAGGAGTAATGCCATGAATGCCCAGCCCAAAAAAGCTGCCAATCTGACAATTAGTACAGAATTACTTGAGGCAGCAAAGGGTTACAAGATAAACCTCTCGCAAACTCTTGAAACAGCCTTGGCCGCCGAGTTGAAAAAATGCCGCGAAGCCGAATGGCTGGAGCAGAACCGGGAGGCGATTGAGGCGTACAACCAGCATATCGAAAAGCGCGGTTTGTTTTCCGACCGCTTTCGTACCTTTGCCATAGAACGTAAATGAGCCGGCATAAAATCTGAATGGCACAGCTTGACGTCTACCCGAACCCCGACCGTGAAACGGCCGTCCTCATTCCGTATGTTCTGGACATCCAGTCCGATCTGCTTGGCGCACTTCCCACCGTTACGGTCATTCCGTTGATCGCGCCCGTTGCCGCCGAACTGCTCCCGATCTTGCGGCTGAATCCGAAGCTGATGGTCGAACAGCAAGCGCTGCTTGCCCTGACACAGGATATTGCCTCCATTCCCCGCCGCCTGCTCGCTCGTCCGATTGCCAATCTCTCCCCCCAGCGCGACGAAATTCTCGCCGCACTGGATTTTCTGTTCACCGGTTTCTAATCCCCTCCGATTCCATCATGTCCAACTACGTAATGTCGATGCTCCGTGTGAGCAAAACCGTGCCGCCCAAGCGGCAGATCATCAAGAACATTTCGCTTTCCTTCTTCCCCGGCGCCAAGATCGGTCTGCTCGGACTCAATGGCTCGGGCAAGTCCACCGTGTTGCGCATCATGGCGGGCGCCGACAAGGACTACGACGGCGAAGTGCAATGGCAGCCCAATCTCAAGATCGGTTACCTGGAGCAGGAGCCCAAGCTCGATCCTGCAAAAACCGTGCGCGAGGAAGTCGAATCCGGCATGGGCGATGTGATGGCAGCGCAGGCCAAGCTGGAAGCCATCTACGCCGCCTACGCCGAGCCGGACGCCGATTTTGACAAGCTGGCCGAAGAACAGGCGCGGCTGGAGGCCATCCTCTCCACCTCCGGCAGCGATACCCAGCATCAGCTCGACCTTGCCGCCGACGCCCTGCGCCTGCCGCCGTGGGAAGCGGAAATCAAGACGCTCTCCGGCGGTGAAAAGCGCCGCGTCGCGCTGTGCAAACTGCTGCTCTCGCGTCCCGACATGCTGCTGCTCGACGAACCGACCAACCACCTCGACGCCGAATCCGTCGAATGGCTGGAACAATTCCTCACCCGCTTTCCCGGTACCGTGGTCGCCGTGACCCACGACCGTTATTTCCTCGACAACGCCGCCGAGTGGATCCTCGAACTCGACCGCGGCCAGGGCATCCCGTGGAAGGGCAATTATTCAAGCTGGCTGGAACAAAAGGAAGCGCGGCTGGAGACCGAATCCAAACAGCAGGACGCGCACATGAAGGCCATGAAGCAGGAGCTCGAATGGGTGCGCAGCAACCCCAAGGCACGCCAGGCCAAGAGCAAATCGCGCCTCGCGCGCTTTAATGAACTTTCCAGCGAGGAATACCAGAAACGCAACGAAACACAGGAAATCTTCATCCCTGTGGCCGATCGGCTGGGCGATAAGGTGATTGAATTCAACGAGGTGAGCAAAGGCTTTGGCGACCGGCTGCTGATCGACAAGCTCACGCTCAGCATTCCCCCTGGCGCCATCGTCGGCATCATCGGCCCCAACGGCGCCGGCAAATCGACGCTGTTCAAGATGATCACCGGCCAGGACACACCCGATTCAGGCGAAGTCGTCATTGGCCCCACAGTGAAAATCTCCTATGTCGACCAAAGCCGCGATTGCCTGGATGGATCGAAAACCGTGTTCGACGAACTCGCCGGCGGCGCCGACATCCTGACCATCGGCAAGATCGAGCTGCCCAGCCGCGCCTATATCGGCCGTTTCAACTTCAAGGGCGGCGACCAGCAAAAACTGGTCGGCAACCTCTCCGGCGGCGAACGCGGCCGGCTGCACCTGGCCAAGACCCTGATGACCGGCGGCAACGTGCTGCTGCTCGATGAGCCGTCCAACGACCTCGACGTCGAAACCCTGCGCGCGCTGGAAGACGCGTTGCTCGAGTTCGCCGGCTGCGCGCTGGTCATCAGCCATGACCGCTGGTTTCTCGACCGCATCTGCACCCACATCCTCGCCGCCGAAGGTGACTCGCAATGGAGCTTCTTCGCCGGTAATTACCAGGAATACGAGGAAGACAAACGCAAGCGTCTGGGCGAGGAAGGCGCGAAGCCGAAGCGGATACGCTATAAGCCGGTCATTCGCTAAAAGTCGGCGCGGGGGATACGGCGCACAAGAATCGTCCCAGACCAAGGGCGATTCCTGAAACGCTAAAACTGGTTGGAACTATTCAGGAAAATTTATGGCACCCGAAATTCAATTCTCTAGAAACATTGATAACATTCTCGCCAGCACTGATGAACAAGGCCCGTTAGAGTCATAAACATCAAGGAATGTCATGGGTAAGCAATATAAAGCGCTCTCTGAACGATTGTTTGAGTTCATCGCGGAACAGAAAATATTTTTTGTTGGCACGGCAACTGGCGATAGTCGAGTTAATGTGTCTCCCAAGGGAATGGATTCCTTGCGAGTCTTAAACAACAACCGGGTAATCTGGCTTAACGTAACGGGCAGCGGCAACGAAACATCAGCTCACGTTCAACAAGACCCGCGCATGACAATTATGTTTTGCGCATTTGAAGGGCCACCTCTTATTCTTCGTCTTTACGGGACAGCAAGGGTTGTCCACAAGAACGATGATAACTGGGAAGATCTCTTCGCTCACTTCAATCCATTACCCGGCGCACGTCAAATCTTTGATTTTTCAATTGAGCTGGTGCAAACATCTTGCGGGATGGCCGTACCTTATTACGCCTATACAGGCGACAGGGAATTACTCTTGGACTGGGCAAGGGGAAAGGGCGAGGACGGCCTGAGGCAGTACTGGGAAGAAAAAAACCAATCAAGTATCGACAACATCCCAACTCACATCATTGCGAAAAATGTCTAACCTGCACTCAAGCGGGACTGTGCAAAAGCGCGCAGCCCCTTAGCTCCACTTCGTTAGACACCACGACGGGAGGGTGGCAATACGGTTCCGCTCGCGATGGCATCGGCTGCCCGAACAGCCAGTGCATGAATGGTCAGCGATGGCGACTCGCCTCCGCCGCTCGATGGAAAGACGCTGGCATCCGTGATGTACAGATTGGAATGCTCGTGACTGCGGCAGTGGGGATCAACGACCGATGCAAGGGAATCGTTCCCCATGCGGCATGTGCCGAAGACATGGGTCGCCGAAAAATGGTCCCAGGCTCCGAATTCCTCGACCAATTCCGTTGCTCCCGCTTCTTTCAACAAGCGACGGGACTGGCTGGCCATGAATTTCAAACGTTCGATTTCCTGACGGCTCAAGTGCGAATGCAGACGCGGTAGCGGAATGCCCAGCCGGTCTTTCTTTTGCGGATCAAGCTCGACGAACGTTTCTTCGTTGGGCAGAAACTCGGCGATCGCGCCAACCGACAAGGCGCTGCCGAAGCTGGCCCGAACCCCATCCTTGAGTTGTTTGCCAAATCCACTGATAGCCCGCAAGGCATAGGCAATCGGCCCGGTGAAGCCAATCTCCTGCGTGCTGGAATTGAAACGACAACCGCCTATCAGGCCCGGGATGGCATCCGGTGCGTTGAAGTCCCAGCAGATGGCATCAGACTGTAGCCCAACATGGCTTTGGGCCAGCCCGGGCACCAGCCCGGTACTGTTCCAGGAAAGCGTTTCCATGAAATTGCGCCCTACCTGCCCGGAACCGTTGGCCAGTCCCTTGCGGTAGTGTCGGCCATGGCTGTTCAACAGCAAGCGTGGACTCTGCACGGCTCCCGCTGCCAGGACGAGAATCGGCGTCTCGATTCGCCGGATAGTCTTGCCCTCCAAGTAGTCGAGCGTATCGATACGACCACTGGCCGTCGCCCGTATGCGCACGACGGGAGACGCCGGTTTGAGCGTCAGGCGGCCGCTGCCCAGGCCCTTGCGGATAAAGGTGACATCGGCCGACCCCTTGTCGCCGATTGGGCAGCCCCGATTGCAGTTGCCGCAGTAATTGCAGGCCGGACGACCGTCATAGGCTGCCGAGAGCGCGGCGCGGGAGTTAGGTTGCCAGTGCATCCCCAATGGGCGTCCAGCCGCTACCAGACGTTGCGCGGGCGGACTGAGCGGATGGGCCGGCAGAGGAAAAGAAGTGCTGCGCCACCGTGCGCCCTGGTCGGGTGGGCCGGCCACGCCGACGAGATTTTCACAGAGTGCGTAATACGGTTCGAGATCGGCATAGTCTATGGGCCAGTCGCAGCCCACCCCATGCTGGCTGCGCAGTTTCATGGCATCCGGGTGCATCCGGTGCGATTCCCCGACGAAATGCAGCGTGCTGCCGCCCACGCCCTGGACATGGTGGTAGCCCGGTCCCATCGCCTGCCTTGTCTCTTCGCGTACTAACGTCCCCACCACGCGGTTCCAGGAACGCAGATCCGCATCGGCTGGATCAAGTCGGTCAAGCGGGGCAATACTGATTTTACCCTGACTGCCCGGTGGCTCAGGAAATCGATGCCGTTCCCAGTCCGGCTGGCTCAGCGTGTAATCGCGCGTTGGGTCGAACCTCGGGCCGGCTTCCAGGAGCAGAACGTGCAAACCCTTTTCACACAAGCGCCATGCGGCGGCCGCGCCGCCCGCGCCGGAGCCGACCACCACGGCATCGAAGCGTTTGTTTACTGCCATGGCGGCAGGTAGCCCAGGGGCTGAGGCGGACGGTCAATCGGCAAGCCGTGCCAGGCTGCCGGATCGCTGTAATACACCTCGACAGCCGTCTGGCGCACCAACTCATAGAAGCGGCGCGGTATCTGATCCCAATCCGAAGTGGACATCCATCCGACGACTGCATTCTGTTGCAGGGCGGAAAGCTCGGTAAATGGCGGCCCACCGGTCATGTTCAGCCACTGGCAACCGAGTTCAAGCAAGCGGCGGAAACGCGCTTCAGTATCGGAAAGCGCCCAAAGCTGTTCATCCACCCGCAACTCGGTCGCCGAGCCAGACAAGGTGTCGCCTGGCAACAGAACATCGAGAAAAGCGGCAAAGGTAGCCCGTTCACGGGCTCCAGGTCTGGTTGCAGCGAGTGCAGGCGCAATATCGAGGGCCTGCCCCAAAAAGAAAGCGCCGACGATCTTGAGGAGTCGTCGGCGCTGCATCAATCGTTCTCGAACCACGTACCAGAGGCTAATCGGGGATAAATGGGCCGCTGCAATTAGAATTTAATGTGCCATTAATATCCTCCACACACTGACTCGGCGTCTGGGTCGGCTTGTCGAACTTGCCCTGGCTGTGCAAGGTGGCGTAGGGAATGAAACCAAGACCTGCATACGCATCCACGCCTGCGCCGATATGCGGCGCATTCAGCCCAAGACCGAGTAGCGGTGCGCCTTTCAGGAAGTCATAGCCAATCCCGAGTTCGCCCTGAAGATCTTCCTTGCCATCAAGATAGCTCAGTTTGAGCTTGCCCGGCTTAATGCCGCCCGCAAGGTTCACATGGAAGGCCAGGTTGCCGCCGGTGGTGTCGCCATTGGAGTCGACCTTGGCCCTGAACGCGCCAAGAACCAGTGCCGGCGTAGCACCACCGCCAAGAGTCCAGTTCAGGCCGACATAGGCCTTGGTCTCGGTTTTGCTTGCACTGCCGGTGGCGGGAATCAGGCTGTGGGGATTAATAATTCCAGCAAGGGCAGCGGAACCCGTCAGCGCGGACAAGAGAAGCACGGCAAGCGTGGATTTTTTCATGGCGGATTCCCTGATTTGGTTGCGAAAATAGGGATGCTATCACTAAAAATACACGATGCATACCACGAATCTTTTCTCAGCCTGATTGGCAATGGAGTTCAGCTCATCCCAAAGGGTCCTCATATCGCCTCACTTCTCCGGTTCATCGCCCCGATCTCCCTTTGCCGCCGCCCCGGCACAGGCCGGGGCGACGGGCTAACCTTCATTGCCAATCAAATTTCCCGAAGGATATGCATCTGAACTCTGTTGTTAACTTCCAAAAAGGCGCCTGCAGGGTGCGCTGGGGATACGGCACAAAACGGGTATCCTCTGCGTGTGTCGCGAAGCTGCTGCCATAAAAGACGACGCAAACCCCCTCCCAAACCAGAAAGGAAACGTCATGAAAACCAGAATCAGTGTCGCATGCCTGCTCTTGAGTCTAGCTTCCTGGCAAGCCCATGCCGCGACAGTCGTGCAGATGAATCGGGTTGATGCACAAGGCGTGGGAAGTCCCGTCGGACAGATCACCATCACCGAATCGCCCCATGGCCTGGTATTCAGTCCGGCCCTGACCGGCCTTGCACCAGGGCTGCACGGGTTTCATCTGCACGAGAATCCAAGCTGCGCAGCGAAAGAAAAAGACGGGAAAGCGGTGGCTGCGCTGGGCGCCGGCGGACATTTCGATCCCAAGTCGACCAAGCAGCATGGCGCCCCCTGGGGCGAAGGGCATCTGGGTGACCTGCCTGCCCTGTATGTCGATGCTGACGGCAATGCCAGCCAGCCGGTGCTTGCGCCACGCCTGAAGCTGGCTGATCTTCCAGGGCGCGCGCTGATGGTGCATGCCGGTGGCGACAACCATGCCGACCACCCGGCTCCGCTCGGTGGTGGCGGCGCACGCATCGCGTGCGGCGTGATTCAATGAGGCACTGACGCATCCGCGCCGGCTTCCCCGGAAAAGTCGGCGCGGGGGATACGGCGCGAAGCCAGCAAAACAGCGGCAAAACCCAGCGAAAGGCCTTGCAAGCGCGTAAGATGCGTGGCTTTTCTGCGTTTGGCGACCGCTTTGGCTGCCGTGTACTCCTTGCCATGACTGATTCCCTGACCACCCATCTCGCCACCGCCTTCGCTGCTCGCACCGAGCTGATGGCTCGCCTGCAGGCTGAACAAACCGACGCCTATCGGCTGTTTCACGGCAGCGTCGAAGGGCATCCTGGCCTGACAGTCGACCGCTATGGCGACCTGTTGCTGGTGCAATGCTTTCACAGTCCATTGACGCCAGAGGCGCTGGCCGCATTGGCCGCGTTTTATGCCGAAAAATTGCCCGGCCTGGCCTTGGTTTATAACGATCGCAGCCAGTCCAATTCACGTATTGGCAATATCCTGCCGCCGGAACAACTGGCCGTGGCCATGCAGCCGCGTGAAGTGCATGAAATGGGTATTACCTACCTGGTCCAGGGTCGCCACGCCGGGCAAGATCCGTGGCTGTTTCTGGACCTGCGCGCGGCGCGGCGGCGGGTGATGCAGGAAGTGGCCGGAAAATCACTGCTCAACCTGTTTGCCTACACCTGCGGCGTCGGCATTGCGGCGGCAAAGGCCGGGGCGCGTTTCGTGGTCAATGTCGACTTTGCCGAGTCGAGCCTGCAAATCGGCAAGGAAAATGCACGCTGCAATGAACTGGCCGTGCGCCCACGTTTCGTCAAGAGCGATGCCTTCGCCGCGATGCGCCAGTTCTCCGGCCTCGGCCAGGCCGAATTCGTGCGCGGCAAGCGCATGCCGCCGTTTCCGAAGATTGAGGCCAGGACCTTCGACATGGTATTCCTCGATCCGCCACGCTATGCCAAGAGTGCGTTCGGCGTGGTCGACCTGGTCAACGACTACGCCTCGGTTTTCAAGCCGGCGTTGTTGTGTACCAGCGAAGGTGGCGCCCTGATTTGCACCAACAATGTCGCCGAAGTACCGCGCGATGCCTGGCTCGACTTGCTGCAGCGCAGTGCGGCCAAGGCCGGGCGGCCGATTCGTGAAATGGAATGGATCACTCCCGAGGCCGATTTTCCCAGCCCGGATGGACAGCCGCCGCTGAAAATTGCCCTGTTGCGGGTCTGACACTGGCCGTTTTGCCGGCCGATTCCTACAGATTGCCCTCAAAATCTGCGATAATGCGGGCCGAATCGGCTCTGTAGCCGCTGCTTTCTCCTGTTTTTCTTCTGCTTTCCTGCTCCTTGCAGGCACACCATGACAACCTCTATTGATATCCCCATCGGGTTTTCCCAACTCGGGCTCAAGCCTCATTTGCTTTCGGCATTGGCTGCCGTCGGCTATGAAAGCCCCTCACCCATCCAGGCCGCCTGCATTCCGCCGCTGCTGGCCGGGCAGGACGTACTCGGCGAAGCCCAGACCGGCACCGGCAAGACCGCCGCGTTCGCCCTGCCTCTGCTGCAAAAGATCAATGTTTCCCTGACCAAACCGCAGGCGCTGGTTCTCACCCCGACCCGCGAACTGGCGATCCAGGTCGCCGAAGCCTTGCAGCGCTATGCCAAGCACATGCCTGGATTCCATGTCCTGCCGGTCTATGGCGGGCAAAGCATGGTGGTGCAACTGCGCCAGTTGTCGCGCGGTACGCATGTGATCGTCGGCACGCCGGGACGGGTGATGGATCATCTCGAGCGCAAGAGCCTGGTGCTCGACAACCTCACGTTCATGGTGCTCGACGAAGCCGACGAAATGCTGCGCATGGGCTTCATCGACGATGTGAAATGGATTCTCGAACACACCCCGGCGACGCGGCAGACGGCGCTGTTCTCGGCCACCATGCCGGATGTGATCCGGCGCGTGGCGCACCAGCACCTGCGTGATCCGAAGGAAATCAAAATCCGTTCGGCGACCAGCACCGTGGTCAGCACACAGCAGTTTTATTGCCAGACCCACGGCGGGCAAAAGATTGAAGCCCTGACCCGCATTCTCGAAGTTGAAGCCGACTTCGATGCCGCCATCGTCTTCGTCCGTACCAAGACGGCGACTGTGGAACTCGCCGACAAGCTTGAAGCGCGCGGCTATGCCGCCGCCGCACTCAATGGCGACATGACGCAGGGCTTGCGCGAGCAGGTCATCGAACGCCTGAAAAGCGGCAGCCTCGACATCGTCGTCGCCACCGATGTCGCCGCCCGCGGCATCGATGTGCCGCGTGTCAGCCATGTCATCAACTACGACGTGCCGAACGATACCGAAGCCTATGTACACCGCATCGGCCGCACCGGGCGCGCCGGACGTACCGGTCGGGCAATCCTGTTCATCACGCCGCGCGAAATGCACATGCTGAAGGTCATCGAGCGTGCCACAAGGCAGAAGATCGAGCCGCTCTCCATGCCTACCCCGGGCGAGGTAGCCAATCGGCGCGTGGCGCAATTCACGCAGCAGATCCTGGATACGCTGAAGACCGAGAAGCTGGATTTCTTTTATGACGTCATTCGCGGCATTGAAACCGACCACAACGTCGGCGCCCGAGAAATTGCCGCCGCCCTGGCCTGGCTCGCCCAACGCGAACGGCCGCTGCAACTGGCAGGCGCTTCAGCCGTTGAACTGGCGCCGCCACCCGCTGCGCGCGGTGAACGCCCGGTGCGCGAAAATCGCGATGAAATTCTTGAAAAACGACGCACCTACGCCGCCGGCGCCCTGGCGCGTTACCGCATTGAAATCGGCAAGAATCAGGGCGTACTGCCAAAGGAAATCGTCGGCGCGATCGCCAATGAAGGCGGCATCGACGGCAAGCAAATCGGCCAGATCAACCTGTTCGATGATTTCAGCACGGTTGAATTGCCCGCCAACTTGCCGGCGGATGTCATGGATGTGCTGCGCCGGATTCGTGTCCGTCAGTTCGCGCTGAAGGCACGAATTACCGAGCCGGGCGAGTATCCGGATACCCGCCCGCCGCGTCCTGCTGGCCCTCCCCGGGCGAAAAAGGAATGGGGCGGCAAGCCGGATGGCAAGAAACCCGAATGGAAGAAGCGGTAAGGCCGGGGAGAAACGGATGCCATTGTATTCATTGAGCGACCGGCGCCCCGTCATCGGCCAGAACACCTGGGTGGCGCCCAATGCCACCATCATCGGCGATGTGCGCCTCGGCGACAATGCCAGCATCTGGTGGAATGCGGTGCTGCGCGGCGACAACGACCCGATAAGCATCGGCGCTCATTCCAACATCCAGGACGGCTCGGTGCTGCATACTGATGAAGGTGTGCCGCTGACGGTGGGCGCGAATGTCACCGTCGGCCATCTGGTGATGCTGCATGGCTGCACCATCGGCGATGGCAGCCTGATCGGCATCAAGAGCGTGATTCTGAATCACGCCGTGATCGGGGAAAACTGCCTGATCGGCGCCAATTCCCTGATTCCGGAAGGTCGCGTAATTCCGCCACGCTCACTGGTGATGGGCTCGCCGGGCAAGGTGGTGCGCGAACTGACGGATGAAGAAGTGGCGCGGCTGCTCTACAGCGCGCAGCACTATGTCGCCAATGCCCGCCGTTACCGCGAACAATTGGCAATGCTGGCGGATTCAACGGCCTGATTGCGCGGATTTTGCCGATACAAATAGTCGGCGCTGGTGATACGGCGGCAACCCTCTGCTTTTCCTGCTATGGCCGGTAAAGCTTCTGGTAAAAGCCGCTCACTTTGACTTTGACGGTAACGGGCTGCTCCCCGCGGTTTTCCCAATACCAGCCGTGCGATCCGTCAAACGGGGCGATAAAAGTTCCCTGGGCGCTGGTCTGTTTCGTGTCTTTCCAGTAACTGGTGAATTCGTCGCCAGCATTGGGGCGCTCTCCGTGCATATCGACGTTGACCTTGCCGCCCTGGACTGTCCAGGAAAAGACGAATTGCTCCCCCTGACGCATGGCAGCCTTGATTTCCGTACCCTCGAAGGGCTCCAGGGTCAGTTGCATTTCGTCGCTGCGGAAAGGCACGTCACTTCTTGCCACAGTACCTGCGGCAGGTTGCATGACGGGGGGGCTCTCCGGGGACGGTATGGCCGCAGGAGCTGCCGGAAGGCCTGCTGTTATCTCGCCACCTGAGGCACTCAATCGGGTCAGCCCCAGCGCCTTGCCGACCCCGGTGGGGTCGATGCCATGCTCGGCCGGCAGCACGACGGTGATCAGGATTGCAGCCGCAGCGACTAGCGCAATGCCTGTGGCCTTGACCAGTTGGGACAGGGTCGGAAGCGGGTGCGTGTTGTGTGTGTTCATGTATGAATCCATAAATCAAAGAGTGAAATAACTGGTCATCTGATGGCCGATCAGGACGAATCCCGCAGCCATCAACACGGCGTTGGCCGCGAACGCCTGATGCCAGAATGCACCGGACCGCCGCCAGAAACCCATGACAATCAGAATTGCAGCGAGCGCGAGGAGTTGACCGATTTCGACCCCGGCATTGAATGCAAGGATATTCGGAACCAACCCGTCTTGAGACAGGGTGAATTCTTGCAGCTTGGTTGCGAGACCAAAGCCGTGAAAGAAACCGAAAACAAGCACGGCGGCCTTCGTGTTGGGCTGAAAGCCAAACACGCGCCGGAATGCGCCCAGATTGTCGAGTGCCTTGTACACGACCGAGAGGCCGATGATGGCATCGACCATGTAGGGATTTATGTGGGTGCCGCTGAGGACGCCATAAAGCAGCGTGATGCTGTGTCCGATCGCGAACAGCGTTACATAGACGCCGACCTCACGCATCCGGTACAGAAAGAAGATCACGCCAAACAGGAACAGCAGATGGTCATATCCCGTAACCATGTGCTTTGCGCCCAGGTACATGAAGGGAATCAGTTGCGCACCGCTGCTTTGTTCTATAAACAGCTTGTCATCATCCGCGACGCCGTGTGCAAATGCACTGGCTGTCAGAAAAAGAGAAAGCAAAAGCATGGCAAGAGCACGCTGGCACGAGAAGGCAGGGCCAGCAAAGCGGCGCCCTATGCAAAAGGTGAATGGTCTATTCATATTCCAGCTTGATCGTGCATTGTTATTTTCGTTAAGCATTCAAGAAGCATGTTTTTCTCTGGTCAGCTCCGGATGCTCCGGCCTGTCGGCCATGGCGCCCGATCAGAATTAAGGCGCCTTGCCTCCCCGGGGAGGCGGCGCCAGCGGAACTTGAACGAATACCTCGCCCGCCTTGATGAAACCCAGTTCAAAACGCGCCCGCTCTTCAATCGCCTCAACGCCGGACTTGAGATCGCGCACTTCGGCATCTAGTCCCGCGTTGCGCTGCTCCAATTGTTGATTGACCTCGCGCTGCGCTGCCAGTTGCTGGCTGGTGTCCCAGACACGGAGCCAGCCGCCCTTGCCTAGCCACAGCGGGTATTGCAGCAGGGCGATCAGGGCGACCAGCAGCCACGTCAGGCGGCTCATCGACGGATTTATTTTCGCAGGTTGTAAAACGCGCCGAAACCCGGGTAAGCCGCCGTGCCGCCGAGGTCTTCTTCGATGCGCAGCAACTGGTTGTACTTGGCGATGCGATCCGAGCGGGACAGGGAGCCAGTCTTGATTTGCAGGGCATTGAGGCCCACGGCAATGTCGGCGATGGTTGAATCCTCGGTCTCGCCGGAGCGGTGCGAGATGACGGCGGTGTAGCCAGCACGCTTGGCCATTTCGACGGCGGCGAAGGTCTCGGTAAGCGTGCCGATCTGGTTGATTTTGACCAGGATCGAGTTGGCGATGCCCTGCTGGATGCCTTCTTTCAGGATTTTTGGATTGGTCACGAACACATCGTCGCCGACGATCTGCACGGTCTTTCCCAGCCGTGCGGTCAGCAGCTTCCAGCCCGCCCAGTCGGCTTCGCTCATGCCGTCTTCGATGCTGATGATCGGATAGCGGTCGGCCAGCGTCGCCAGATAATCGGTGAAGCCGGCGGAATCGAGTTCCAGTTTCTCGGAGGCGAGCACATAGCGGCCATCACGATAAAACTCGGAGGCGGCGCAATCGAGCGCCAGCACCACATCCTGGCCCGGCGTGTAGCCGGCGGATTCAACGGCGCGCAGGATCAGCTCGATGGCTTCGTCGTTGCCCGAGACATTCGGCGCAAAGCCGCCTTCGTCGCCCACGGTGGTCGGGTAGCCCTTCTTGTCGACCAGCTTCTTCAGGTGATGGAACACTTCGGCGCCACAACGCAGAGCCTCGCGGAAGGACTGTGCGCCGACTGGCACGATCATGAATTCCTGGATGTCGAGATTGTTGTTGGCATGCGCACCGCCGTTGATGACGTTCATCATCGGCACCGGCATCTGCATCGGGCCGGAGCCGCCGAAGTAGCGATACAGCGGCAGGCCGGCTTCTTCCGCCGCCGCCTTGGCTACTGCCATCGAGACGGCCAGCATCGCATTGGCGCCGAGGCGTGACTTGTTGTCGGTGCCGTCGAGATCGATCAAGGATTGATCGATGAAGGCCTGCTCCTCGGCGTCGAGGCCGATGATGGATTCGGAAATCTCGGTGTTGACGTTTTCAACCGCCTGCATCACGCCCTTGCCGAGGAAACGCCCGGCATCGCCATCGCGCAGTTCGATGGCCTCACGCGAGCCGGTGGATGCGCCGGACGGCACGGCCGCGCGACCCATGATGCCGGATTCGAGCAGAACATCGGCTTCAACGGTGGGATTGCCGCGCGAATCAAGTATTTCACGGGCGACGATATCAACAATTGCACTCATGGTGATCTTTCGGAGAGGGAGTTAAAAATGTGTTTCAAAGCGGCGACGTTTGACCGCAGCATCGAGTTCAAGCAAGGTTTCCAGCAATTCCGGCATGTCGGCCAGCGGCCAGGCATTGGGGCCGTCGGAAAGCGCTTCGGCCGGGTTGGGGTGGGTTTCCATGAACAGCCCCGAAATGCCAACCGCTACGGCGGCGCGCGCCAGTACCGGCACGAATTCGCGCTGTCCGCCGGAAGAGGCGCCCTGCCCGCCCGGCAACTGCACCGAATGGGTGGCATCGAACACCACCGGGCAGGCGGTCTCGCGCATGATCGCCAGGCTGCGCATGTCGGAGACCAGATTGTTGTAACCAAACGAAGCGCCGCGTTCGCAGACCATGATCGTATCCGCTCCGGCGTTGGCTTCCTTGGCTTTGGCGACGACGTGTTTCATGTCGCCCGGGGCGAGAAACTGGCCCTTCTTGATGTTCACCGGCTTGCCCGATGCCGCGCAGGCTTGAATGAAATCGGTCTGACGACAGAGAAACGCCGGCGTTTGCAGCACGTCGACCACGCCGGCAACGGCGGCGATCTCATCTTCGGCATGGACGTCCGTCAGGACGGGTACGCCGATCTGCTCTTTAACCTCGGCGAGAATGCCCAGCCCCGTATCCATACCCAGGCCGCGAAAGGATTTTCCCGAACTGCGGTTGGCCTTGTCGTACGACGACTTGTAGATGAAGTTGATTCCCAGGGCGGCGCAGATTTCCTTCAGCTTGCCTGCGGTATCCAGCGCCATCTGCCGCGACTCGATGACACAGGGGCCGGCAATGAGGAACAGCGGTTGATCGAGGCCGACGTCGAAATGGCAAAGTTTCATGCCTGCACCTGCTTCGCTCGCCGTGTCGCCAGCGCCGACTTTACATACGCGATGAACAACGGATGGCCCTGGCGCGGGTTGGATGTGAATTCCGGGTGGAACTGGCAGCCAACGAACCACGGATGCTGGCTTTCAGGCAGTTCGATCATTTCACATAAAGGCTTGCCTTCGGCCGATACGCCGGAAATGATCAGGCCGGCCTGTTCCAGGCGGGGCAGGTAGGCATCATTGACCTCGTAGCGATGGCGATGGCGCTCGACCACAAACTCGCTGCCATAAACCTTGCGTGCCAGCGAGCCTTTTTTCAGCTGGCATTTCTGCCCGCCGAGCCGCATGGTACCGCCCAAATCGGAACTGGCGCTGCGGTGCTCGATTTTTCCTTCACGATCGAGCCACTCGGTAATCAGCGCGATGACAGGATGCGGCGTATCGGCGTCAAGCTCGGTGCTGTGCGCGCCCGTCAGGCCGGCCACATCGCGCGCGAATTCGATGACCGCAAGCTGCATGCCCAGACAGATGCCGAGATAGGGCACCTTGTTTTCACGCGCGTAGCGAATTGCGGCAATCTTGCCTTCGGTGCCACGGCGGCCGAAACCGCCGGGAACCAGAATCGCATCCATCGTCGCCAGCGGCGCGCAGCCGTTCTTTTCGATTTCCTCGGAATCGATGTAATGCACTTTCACCTGGCTGTGTGTATGGATGCCCGCATGCACCAGCGCCTCGGTGAGTGATTTATAGGATTCGGTGAGATCGACGTATTTGCCGACGAAGGCGATATTGAGCAGTTCCTGAGGGTGATCGAGCGCCTCGGTCAAATGGTTCCAGACCGATAGATCCGCCGCACGAGCGAGAATGCCCAGCTTGTGGCAAACGATTTCATCCAGCATCTGGTCGTGCAGCATGGACGGAATCTTGTAGATACTGCTGGCATCGAGTGCGGAAATAACCGCTTCCGGTTGCACATTGGTAAACAGCGCAATTTTTGCGCGTTCATCCGCAGGCAATGGCCGGTCGGCGCGGCACAGCAGAACATCCGGCTGGATGCCGATCTGGCGCAGTTCCTTGACCGAATGCTGGGTCGGCTTGGTTTTCAGTTCGCCAGCCGTCGGAATCCACGGCACCAGCGTGAGGTGAATGAAGCAGGCGTTGTTCTTGCCTTCCTGGATACCCATCTGGCGGATGGCTTCGAGAAATGGCAGCGATTCGATATCGCCCACCGTGCCGCCGACTTCGACAATCGCAACATCGGCGCCCTCGGCTCCGCGCTTGATGAACAGCTTGATCTCGTCGGTAATGTGAGGAATTACTTGAACTGTTTTACCTAAGTACTCGCCACGACGTTCTTTTTTAATCACAGACTCATAAATCTGGCCGGTGGTGAAGTTGTTGCGCTTGCCCATCTTGGCGCTGGTGAAGCGCTCGTAATGGCCCAGGTCGAGGTCGGTTTCGGCGCCATCCTCGGTGACGAAAACCTCGCCGTGCTGGAATGGCGACATGGTGCCGGGGTCGACGTTGATGTAGGGGTCGAGCTTGAGGTGGGTCACCTTGATGCCGCGCGATTCGAGAATCGCGCCCAGTGATGCGGCCGCGATGCCCTTGCCCAGGCTGGACACGACACCCCCGGTTACGAAAACGTATTTAGTCATGGAATTGCAGAAGCGGGAAATTTGAATGATAGCGGAAAATTGCCCATCCGATGGAAAGGCGCGTTACTGCTGGCAGGGCATCAACGTATAATTCACTTCCTTCACAAAACCGGGTGTACAACTGTCATGGAAGCCGAACGCATCAACGCCGTCGCCAACCGCATCGCCGATCTCACAGCGCGCGAGCAAGAGCTGCGGAGGTATCTTTGACTACGATGCCAAGGCATCGCGTTTAGAGGAAATCGTCGGCCTGCTGGAAGACCCCAAGGTCTGGGACGACGCTGAAAAAGCACAGACACTGGGCCGCGAGCGGAAATCGCTCGAATCCGTTGTTCTGAGCCTGGACCAGATCGCACAGCGGCTGGTCGATAGTCGTGAACTGTTCGACCTGGCCAAAGACGAGAACGACGAGGACACGCTGGTCGCCGTCGAAAATGATCAGGCCGAAATCGAGAAGGACGTTAGCGGCCTGGAGTTCCGCCGCATGTTCAACAACCCGGCCGATGCCAATAACTGCTTCATCGATATCCAGGCCGGCGCCGGTGGCACCGAGGCTTGCGACTGGGCCAGCATGCTGTTGCGGCAGTACCTGAAATATTGCGAACGCAAGGGCTTCAAGACCGAAATCCTGGAAGAAACCGATGGCGACGTGGCCGGCATTCGCAGCGCCTCGCTCAAGGTCGAGGGCGACTATGCCTATGGCTTGCTGCGGACGGAAACCGGTGTGCATCGCCTAGTACGCAAAAGTCCCTTCGATTCTTCCGGCGGACGCCACACCTCCTTTGCCAGCCTTTATGTTTACCCCGAAATCGACGACTCGATTGAAATTGACATCAACCCGGCCGATCTGCGTGTCGATACTTTCCGCGCCAGCGGCGCCGGCGGCCAGCACATCAACAAGACCGACTCCGCGATACGCATCACTCACGTTCCATCCGGCATTGTCGTGCAATGCCAGAACGACCGTTCGCAACACCGCAATCGCGCCGAAGCGATGACCATGCTCAAGTCGCGGCTCTACGAAGCCGAACTACGCAAGCGCCAGGCCGAGGCCGACAAGCTGGAAGCCGGCAAGACCGATGTCGGCTGGGGCCACCAGATTCGCAGCTATGTGCTGGACCAGAGCCGCATCAAGGACCTGCGTACCCATGTCGAGACCTCGAACACGCAAAAAGTGCTGGACGGCGACCTCGACCCGTTTATCGAAGCCAGCCTGAAACAAGGCGTGTGATTTCCACTTTGCAACCGGACCACTCTCATGAGCGAACAACAGCCCCTTCCCACTGACGAAAACCGCCTGGTTGCCGAGCGCCGCGAGAAACTCAAGGCGTGGCGCGCCGCCGGACAGGCTTTTCCCAACGATTTCTCGCGTGAGAATCTGGCCGGCCGGCTTGATGAACTTTACGCGGAGAAAACCCGCGAAGAACTTGAGACGATGCCGATTACGGTCAAGGTTGCCGGTCGCATCGTGCTCAAGCGTGTGATGGGCAAGGCCAGCTTCGCCACCATCCAGGACATGTCGGGACGCATCCAGCTGTTCATCAGCAACGATTCTGTCGGCGAGGAGGCGCACCGCGAATTCAAGCACTGGGATATCGGTGACATCGTCGGTTGCCAGGGCAGCTTGATGAAAACCAAAACCGACGAGTTGACGGTGCATTGCAATTCGGTTCGCCTGCTGACCAAGTCGCTGCGGCCGCTGCCGGAGAAGTTCCACGGCCTGACCGACATCGAACAAAAATACCGCAGCCGCTACGTCGATCTGATCACCAACGAGCAGACACGCCATACCTTCGTCGCCCGCAGCCGCATGGTGCAGTCGATTCGCAACTACATGACGCGCGACGGCTTCCTTGAGGTCGAAACGCCGATGATGCACCCGATTCCCGGTGGCGCGGCAGCCAAGCCGTTCAAGACCCACCACAATGCACTGGACATGGAATTGTTCCTGCGCATCGCGCCGGAGCTCTACCTCAAGCGCCTGGTGGTCGGTGGTTTTGAGAAAGTGTTCGAGATCAACCGCAATTTCCGGAACGAGGGCTTGAGCCCGCGGCATAACCCGGAATTCACCATGATGGAGTTCTACGAGGCTTACTCGAATTATTCCAGACTGATGGATTTCACCGAAGGCCTGTTGCGGCATTCCGCCCGTGAAGCGCTGGGCACCGAGGTCTTTGAATATCAGGGCCGCACACTCGATTTGTCAAAGCCATTTGCCCGCCTGACCATCGTCGGCGCGATTCACCATTACCATCCCGGCTACTCGTTTGAACAGCTCAATGACATTGACTGGCTGAAACAGAAGCTCGCCGATCTCAGGGTAGACCTCAAGGCGCCGCACCTCGTCAATGCCGGCCTCGGCACCTTGCAGCTGATGCTGTTCGAGGAAACCACCGAAGCCGAACTGTGGGAGCCGACCTACATCATCGACTATCCCGCCGAGGTTTCGCCGCTGGCGCGTCGCAACGATACCCACCCCGACATCACCGAACGTTTCGAGCTGTTCATCGTCGGCCGCGAGATCGCCAATGGCTTCTCGGAATTGAACGATCCGGAAGATCAGGCCGCGCGTTTTCAGGAGCAGTCCAAGGCCAAGGATGCGGGCGACGAAGAAGCCATGTATTACGATGCCGACTACATTCGCGCCCTCGAGTATGGCCTGCCGCCCACCGCTGGCTGCGGCATCGGCATCGACCGGCTGGTGATGCTGCTGACCGATTCGCCGTCGATCCGCGATGTGATCCTGTTTCCGCAGATGCGTCCTGAATGAGCGCTGCCCCGCTGGTTCCCGCAGAGCTTGCGGCAACTGGCGAGGGCACGCCATTTTCGCCGCTGTATGACGATGTGTATCACGCCGCCGCCGGTGGCCTGGCGCAGGCACGCCAGGTGTTCCTTGGCGGCAACGATCTGCCCGCGCGCTGGCTCGGGGCGGAACATTTCACCATCGGCGAGACTGGCTTCGGCCTCGGCCTCAATTTCCTCGCCACCTGGCAGGCCTGGCAGACAGCGAGCATGCCGTGCCGCCTGCATTATGTCGCGCTCGAAAAACATCCCTTCCGCCATGACGATCTTGCCCGGGCGCTGGCGCGTTTTCCCGAGCTGGATGCGCTGGCTGCCGAACTCGTGTCCCGTTGGCCGCCGCTCGTTCCGGGATTCCATCGCCTGCATTTCGCCGGCGGCCGACTGACGCTGACACTCCTCTTCGGTGATGCCCCACACCTGCTGCCGCAACTGGTCGCCTGCTTCGATGCGCTCTACCTCGATGGTTTCGCCCCGGCGAAGAATCCGGAGATGTGGTCGCCCGCCCTGCTCTCTGCCCTCACCCGGCGCTGCCACGACGGAACCACGCTGGCGACCTGGAGCGTAGCCGGCGACCTGCGCCGCACGCTGGAACACCTCGGCTGGACCCTTGAGCGCCGTCCTGGCTTTGGCGGCAAGCGTGAAATGCTGACGGCAAGCCGGCCGCTCGCCGTATCACCATCCGCTACGGCGAGGAGACTTGCCCGCGAAGCGGAAAGCCCAAGTCTGCAAAGCTGGGCGTTTCTTGCTCGACCGCCTTGTAGCGCAGTTGCTTCACCAGCGCCGACTTTTCCCGCTCCCGGCGCCGATGAGCGCAAGGCGATCGTCATCGGCGCCGGCCTCGCCGGTACGGCCATCAGCGAGCGGCTGGCCAGTCGCGGCTGGCGGATCGAGCTTTTCGAGCGGAATCCTGCTCCGGCGCAGGAAGCCTCGGGAAATCCTGCCGGCATCCTGCTGCCGCTACTGACGAAAGACGACGCGCTGGCCGGCCGCCTGTCCCGCGCCTGCTATCTGTACGCGCTGCGCCGGCTGGCCGGACTGCCGGGCGTGCGCTGGTCGCCGTGCGGCGTGTTGCAGATCGCCCGCGACAATGCGCATGAAGATTTGCAGCGGGCAACCATCGATGGCCAACACCTGCCAACCGAATTCGCCGCTTTTCTCGCCCGGGACGCGGCCGCAACGCTGGTTGGCCGACCGTTGGCGCAGGGTGGCTGGTGGTTTCCCGGCGGCGGCTGGGTAGCTCCCGCCAGTTTCTGCACCGCGCTGCTGGCGGCGGCGGGGGAACATGTCCGCGCCCATTACGGCGTTGCTGTTACCCGTATCGCGCGCGCCGCCGGCAGTTGGCAGGCGTTCGCTGCCGACGGCAAGCTGCTCGCCGAGGCGCCGCATCTGATCCTCGCCAATGCCCAGGCCGCCAGTGCGTTGTTGCCCCGCCCCATCCCCTTGACCTTGACGCCGATTCGCGGCCAGATCAGTTACTTGCCGCCTGCCGCGATCGGTGCGCCTGCGCTGCGGCATGTGCTCTGTCGCAATGGTTATCTGACACCACCTGACGCCGGTACGGCATGCCTGGGCGCCAGTTTTGACCGGGACGACCAGGACATCGCGATGCGTTCTGCCGATCATCGCGGCAATCTGCAGCGGCTGGAAGAGCTGCTGCCGGGAATCCTCGCCGGTACGGCGGCGTCCATCGATGCCGGCCAGCTTGAAGGTCGTGTCGGCATTCGCACCGCCACCCGCGACCGCCTGCCACTGGTCGGCGCCCTGCCGGCTCCGATGACAGCGGAACAGGCAAGCCGGCTGACGCTGGCCACGCTGCCGCGAGAGGAAGGATTGCATGTCCTGCTCGGTCTCGGCGCCCGTGGCATGGTCTGGGCGCCGTTGCTCGCCGAACTGCTGGCCAGCCAAATGGCAGACGAGCCGCTGCCGCTCGAATGCGGATTGGCCGATGCTGTCGATCCTGCCCGTTTCGAACTGCGCGCCTTACGGCGCAACAGCAAGTTCCAGTAACAGGTGTAACAGCAGATTGCATTGGTAGGCAAACTGTCCTATGTTGCGTTATCCTGATTACATTAATTGACCACCGAAGGAGCACATCATGGAAACAAGCCCAACCAAATCCGCCACCCACCCGATGTTCCTGATTGCAGCGGCTTCCGTCGCCGCCGTCAGTTTTGCCGGCATAGGCTATCTTGCAGGCTGGCTGCCCGGGCCGGGAAAGAGCGCGGAGTCTGCCGCTATCACTCCGACTACGCAAGTCATGGAAACGACGCCGGAAAATGCAAAAGCCCCCAGCGCCAAATCCAGCGAAACAACAGATAAAGAATCGGGCGCAAAGTCCGTAAAACACCGCTCAAGCGCCGTCTCGTCAGCGCCGACTTCTTCGCATGCATCCTCCACTGCGGCAGTTTGTGCCGATTGCGGCGTGGTGAGTTCAGTCAATGAAGTCATGGTTGAACCCGCTGGCAGCGGAGTCGGTGCAGTCGCCGGTGGCGTGGTGGGCGGTGTGCTGGGCAACCAGATCGGGAAAGGTAGTGGCCGCACCATCGCCACGGTGCTTGGCGCCGCCGGTGGCGCCTATGCCGGCAATGCCATTGAAAAATCCACCAAAAAGACCAAGCGCTATGATGTCGTGGTGCGTTTTGACGATGGCACGACGCGCACTTTCAGCAGCACGACGGCGCCCGCCTGGCGTAGTGGCGACCACGTCCGTCTGGAGAATGGCGTGCTGACGGCACGCCAGTAAGCAGCGACGAAAACCGCATCGGGCGGATTGATGCGCCCTGCTGGATACCGATCAGCAAGGCAGCACAGCATCCAGTCGCGTCAGTACGCGTTCGCGCCCCAGCACTTCCAGCACCGCGTCAATCGCCGGTGATTGCGGCAGGCCCAGGAGCGCAACGCGCAACGGGATAGCCACATGGGGCATCTTCAAACCCAGCTCGGCTGCGGTCTGCTTCACCGCCTGCCCCAGTTCCGCCGTTTGCCAGGGTGTGGTCGATAAGCGCTGGCGCAGCGCAAGCAAGGCGTTCAAGGCGACCTCGGTCAGATGCTGGGCGCGTATCTCTTCACCCGGATGCGGCATGACGTAAAACGGATGCACTGCATCAGCCAGTTCATTCAGATTGCCGGCGCGATCACGGTAGAGCGCAAGCACGGCAGTAATTTCCGGGCCGCCCGCAATCGAGACGCCTTGCCGCGCCAAGCGTTGCGTGACTTCGTCGCCCAGTCGATGCAGGTCGGCCTGTTTGATGTAATGCGCGTTCAGCCAGTTGAGCTTTTCGGTATTGAACTGGGCGGCGGATGCCGTGATATGGTCAAGGTCGAACCACTCTACAAATTGCTCCATGCTGAAAATCTCGTCATCGCCATGCGACCAGCCCAGGCGCGCCAAATAATTCAATACGGCTTCGGGCAGGTAGCCGTCATCATCGTATTGCATCACCGACACCGCACCATGACGCTTGGAAAGCTTCTGTCCATCGTCACCGAGGATCATCGACAAGTGGGCATATTGCGGCACAGGAGCGCCCAGGGCCTGCAGTAAATTGATCTGCCGCGGCGTGTTGTTCACATGGTCATCGCCACGGATGACATGGGTGATGGCCATGTCCCGGTCGTCAACCACCACGCAGAAATTGTAGGTTGGCGTGCCGTCGGCACGGGAAATGATGAAATCGTCGAGTTCGGAATTGGCGAATTCGATGCGGCCCTTGACCTTGTCATCCCAAGCCACCACTCCTGTCGCCGGGTTACGGAAGCGCACCACGTAGGGGATGCCATCGGGGGGAGGGGGGAGTGTTTTGCCGGTCTCGGGTCGCCAGCGGCCATCGTAGCGGGGTTTTTGCTTTCGCGCCTCCTGCTCGGCACGCAAAGCGTCCAGTTCATCTTTCGTCATGTAGCAACGATAGGCGCTCCCGGCAAGCAACATTTCGCTGATGACCTGCTTGTATCGATCCATGCGCTGCATCTGATAGAACGGTCCTTCGTCATGGCCCAGCCCCAGCCATTGCATCCCATCGAGAATCGCCTGTACCGCCTCTGGCGTCGAACGCTCAACGTCTGTGTCTTCGATACGAAGAATGAATGTACCGCCATGATGGCGGGCATAAGCCCAGGAAAACAACGCCGTGCGAGCGCCGCCGATATGAAGAAAGCCTGTCGGGCTGGGAGCAAAGCGGGTGCGAACCGTCATGAGAGTTTGAAGGTGGAGGAAAGCTGCGGATTTTACGCCATGCGGCAGGCCAGAGATTGACCGTTGATGGCCCTCTGTGCTTAAATACGCGCCTCTTTCGCGGGCGGTTAACTCAGCGGTAGAGTGCCACCTTCACACGGTGGAAGCCACTGGTTCGATCCCAGTACCGCCCACCACCAGAAGGAAATGAAGGGAATCTGCCCGGTTGCGGCATGCGATCTGCTGTAGCGTGAAAATGCGGCGATTTTCGCAAATGTCCGCAAACAAGGCCGGGCGTAGCATAATCACGGGTGTTGCGATTTGATCAAGATAGCCTCATGACAACAGAATCAACAGAACCCACGTATTGTTACCATTGCCGGACGCATCACCCGCGTAACGAAATGCGTCTGATCGTTACCAAGACCGGAAAGCGCTGGCGTTGTGTCCGTAGCATCGAAGCCACGCAGCGCGGCCCCGAGGCGCGCGAAGCCTATGGTCGGCAGGTGTCTGAAATGAACAAGGCCGAATCAAGGGCGCGCGCCCAGCGCCTGAACAACCTGCTACAGGAAAAATAGTCCGGATGGCTGCGCCGTCATCCGGCAAGCTCGATCGCATTGTTGCCGATGCAAGGCGAGCCGCCGAACAGCGGGATCAAGGTTATCGGGAACAGGCGCTGAAGATTTATCCCTGGATTTGCGGTCGTTGTGCGCGTGAGTTCACGCGGGCAAACTTACGCGAACTGACCGTGCATCACCGCGACCACAATCATCAGAACAATCCTCCGGATGGCAGCAACTGGGAACTGCTGTGCCTGTATTGCCATGACAACGAGCATCAACGGCAATTGGAGCACGGTGGGGCAGAGAGTGAAGCCGTACCGGGCAGCCCCGGTACGCATTCCCCTTTCAGCAACCTGAAAGCATTGCTGGAGAAAGGGCCGAAGTTCAGGCCGTGATTTGATCCAGTTCGAATGCGGTGTGCAAAGCACGCACCGCGAGTTCAAGGTACTTCTCGTCAACGACGACAGAAATCTTGATTTCCGAGGTTGAAATCATCTGAATATTGATGCCCTCCTCGGCCAGCGCGCGGAACATCTTGCTTGCCACGCCAGGGTGGGAACGCATCCCGACGCCGACGGCGGAGACCTTGCAAATCTTGTTGTCGCCATCGATCGCGCGGGCGCCAACATGGGGCTTGATCTGCTCTTCCAGTATCTTCCGGGCGCGAGCATACTCAGCCCGGTTTACGGTGAATGAGAAATCCGTTGAGCCATCATGGCCGACGTTCTGGATGATCATATCCACGTCGATATTGGCATCGGCAATCGCACCGAGAATCTGGTAGGCGATACCGGGGCGATCCGGGACGCCCAATACGGTGAGTTTGGCTTCATCGCGATTGAACGCGATACCGGAGATGATGGGTTGCTCCATGTCTGTATCTTCCTCAAGTGTAATCAGTGTGCCGGCTGTTTCCTGGCCTTCTTCCTCAAAACTGGAGAGAACTCGCAATTTGACCTTGTACTTTCCGGCAAATTCGACCGAACGAATCTGCAATACCTTCGAGCCGAGGCTGGCCATTTCAAGCATCTCCTCAAAGGTGATGCGATCAAGCTTCCTTGCCTCGGGGACGACACGTGGATCCGTGGTGTAGACGCCATCGACATCGGTGTAAATCTGGCATTCGTCGGCCTGCAACGCCGCAGCAAGCGCCACGCCGGAGGTATCCGAGCCGCCACGGCCCAAGGTGGTGATATTGCCGTCGGCATCGACGCCTTGAAATCCGGCGACGATTACCACGGTGTCGTTATTCAGATCACGTTTGATATTGCTGCCGTCAATATCCAGAATCCGCGCCTTGGTAAAAAAACTGTCGGTCAGTATCTTTACCTGGCCGCCGGTGTAGCTTTTCGCTTTCAGGCCAATATCCCGCAGCGCCATTGCCAGGAGAGCGATGCTGACTTGCTCGCCAGTGGAAATCATGACATCGAGCTCGCGCGCGTCTGGTTGCGGCGAAACCTCCTTTGCCAATGCAATCAGGCGATTGGTTTCACCGCTCATGGCAGAAACCACGACCACCACTTGATGCCCTTGTGCTTTCCAGCGTGAGACGCGCCGGGCGACATTGCGAATACGTTCCGGCGAGCCCATGGAGGTGCCACCGTATTTTTGAACTATCAAAGCCATTTTTTGTCTTGAGGAAGCATGTGACATAAAGTTTGAAATTTTACATCAAGCGAGACTTCTCAAACTTTGTCGACCTGAAGCAAGTTACGGATTTTCTGTCGCCCGCATGCCAAAGCAATCATTGTTGTATTGCATAGAAATATTCTATATTATTTATGGCAGTGCCATGTTACAGATCATAACCTCGCGGTTTATAAGGTATAAGGTTGTGCCGTTAAGCACTGTAATTCGAGTGACGGATTCACAAAATCGTCCATATTAAAATCACAAGGAGCCCCAAATGAAGACTAACGACAAGGTAATCGATGCGCGAGAGATTCGTCGCAAGCTCGGTGTCAATCAGCAGCAGTTCTGGTCGGAACTGGGTGTAACTCAGAGCGGAGGCTCCCGGTATGAGAGCGGGCGCAATATGCCACGCCCGGTGCAGCAGTTGCTGCGCTTGGTGCATATCGAGAAAATCGACATCAATAAGATCAAACGCGAAGACTACGAAGTGATTGAATATCTTCGTTCCAGCAAGCCAGCTTTGCTCAAGGAACTGAAGAAGGAAGCCAAGGCGGCAGCAAAGAAAAACGCCTGATATAAATTACGGACTAACGTTCACCGTCAGTCCGAGGCGGCGGATATGCGCAGCCATATTTTCGAGATATCCAGCATCCAGGCGCCCCAATCGGGGCGCTTCCTTTTGCAGCGAGGGACGCGCCAATCCGTAGAGATGTACCCCTTTAAGGCGCGCTGCCAATGGCTTGAGCAAGGCCAGATAGGCGTTCCATTCGCTCTCCGCAGGCAGTTCCCCGTCGAGCTGGAATATACAGGTTTGCACCCAGGTCGGCGCCAGACCGGCGCAAAGCTCAAGGCGCCGCGCCAGTGTTTCGGGCTTTGCCCGTGTTCCATTGATTCGCGCCAGACCGGCAGCCGTCGCGGCATCCACCTTGAACCATACTTCCCCGTGAGCCCGGCCCAGGCGAGAAATGCCCTCCTGTACCGCATGCCGATCCAGCAGGCTGCCGTTGGTAATCAGTCGCAGCATGATTTTCCCCGCCAGGCTGCGCGCCGCCAATACCTCATGCACCACAGCCACGGCGGCCGGAAATTCCGCTGCACTGGTCGGCTCGCCATTGCCTGAAAAAGCGATATCCATCACACGATTTGCTTTCCCCGTGGCAGCTTTGCCAAATACGACACCTTTCTCGATCTGGCCAAGCAGTTCCTCCAATTCACGTTGCAGGAGCACAAGATCAATCGGCGGCGGTCCACCACGTTGAAGATCAGGAACCTGGCAGTAGATGCAGCGCCAGTTACAGGCGTTGTTCGGATTCAGGTTGATGCCAATCGACACGCCGCCTGCCCGCCGTGACAACACCGGGTATACATAACGCATACCAGCACTGTCGCGGGAATGATCTTCAGTCGTAAGCAGGATGTTTGGCATGGCGGGTGCAGGGAAAAGTCGGCGCTGGCGAGACGGCGAATCGGGAACACTATATAATGCTTTTCTTCCGTCACTTCGCCATCAGGCGCTCTCAAACATGCGTATCACTCGCCGCCTTGAATTCGATGCGGGGCACCGGATTCCCGATCATAAAAGCCAGTGCCGCCATCTGCACGGGCATCGCTATGCACTGGAGATCACACTCGATGGCAGCGTGGTCGAAGCCGCCGGACGCCCGGACAACGGAATGGTGATGGATTTTTCCGACGTCAAGCGCATCGCCAGGCAGCATGTGGTTGATGTGTGGGACCATGCTTTCTTGGTCTGGAGCGAAGATCATGTGGTGCTGAATTTTCTGGCAACAGTGCCCGATCACAAAACCGTGGTTCTCGGCGCCGTGCCCACCGCCGAAAATCTGGCGCGCATTGCCTTCAAGATTCTCGACCCGCTGTTCCGTGACAGCTTTGGCAATCAGCTGCATTTGGAGCAGGTACGGCTTTACGAAACACCCAATTGCTGGGCCGATGCGAGACGCGGAGCTATTTTCAGCTGACTGGAGGAAAATGACATGCACTCATCCGGGCTCATGATGAATCGACCATTGCTGATTTCAGGACTGGTGCAGCATGCCGACGAAAATCACGGCGACAGTGAAATCGTCTCCCGGCTACCGAACGGCAGTACCCACCGCTACACCTACCATGAGGCGCACCATCGCTCGCGCCAACTGGCGCGGGCACTGCTGGCCCTCGGAGCGAATGGCGACGACCGCATCGGAACCCTGGCCTGGAATACACATCGTCATTTCGAGATCTACTATGCCGTTTCCGGCATGGGAGCGATTTGCCATACCATCAACCCACGGCTGTTTCCCGAACAGATCACCTATATTGCGAACCACGCTGACGATCGCTTTGTCTTTTTCGATCTCACATTTGCCAAACTGGTTGAAGCGCTCATACCCGCATGTCCCGGCGTCAAGGGCTGGATCGTGCTCTGCAACCGCGACGAAATGCCGGACAGCGCGACTCCCAATCTCTACTGCTACGAAGAACTCATCGCTGCGCAGAGCGCAGACTACAAATGGCCCGAGTTTGATGAAAATACGGCATCTTCGTTGTGTTACACATCGGGCACCACGGGAAATCCGAAGGGTGTGCTGTATTCACATCGATCCACACTGTTGCATGCGCTGGCAGCCTGCCTGCCTGATTCGCTTAATGTCTCGGCATGCGACTGCATTCTCCCGGTGGTACCCATGTTTCATGCCAACGCCTGGGCACTTCCCTATATCTCCGCGCTCACTGGCGCCAAACTGGTTCTGCCCGGACCATATCTGGATGGCGCAAGCCTCTACACTCTCATAGAAGAAGAAAGTGTTACCTTTGCAGCCGGTGTGCCGACAATATGGCTTAGCCTGTTGCAACACCTGCAAGCTGAAAAACTCAGGCTGTCGACACTGCAGCGCCTGATGGTCGGTGGCGCGGCAGCGCCGTTGAGCATGATGCAGACATTCGATAGCTATGGCGTTGCCCTGATACACGCGTGGGGAATGACCGAAATGAGTCCGCTCGGAACGATCAACGCCAAAAAACGAAAACATCTCACGTTGACCGACGATGAAAAAAATCATCTCCGCATCAAGCAGGGACGGACGCCCTATGGCGTGCAAATGAAGATCGTCGACGCCAATGGCCAGGAACTGCCCCATGATGGCAAAGTTTTTGGCGATTTGCTGGTACGTGGCCCATGGATTGTAAGTCACTATTTTAGGAGCGAAAACGTCAGCCCGCTGATCGATGGCTGGTTTCCCACAGGAGATGTAGCAACCATCGATGCTGATGGCTACATGCAGATTACCGACCGCTCAAAGGATGTAATTAAGTCGGGAGGCGAGTGGATTTCCTCGATTGACCTCGAAAATATCGCCGTGGCCCACCCTGCCGTGGCTGAGGCGGCGGTAATAGGCGCACCGCATCCGAAATGGGACGAACGACCGCTTCTGGTTGTGGTCAGGAAACCTGGGCAGAAGGTCAGTCGGGACGAGTTGATCGCCTTTTACTTGGGGAAAGTTGCAAAATGGTGGATTCCCGATGATGTCGTTTTTGTCGATGAATTGCCTCATACCGCAACAGGAAAACTGTCCAAACTGACTTTGCGCCAGCGGTTGCGCGAGTATCGCTTCCCTGACGTTTCCGGCAACCTGATCTGAAAAATGAAAACCATGGTTGAAACCGCATTCGAAGCGAGCATTCTCCAGATAACCATCAATCGCCCGGAAAAGAAGAATGCGCTGACAGCGGATATGTATCTTGCGTTGACCGATGCGCTGAGAATGGCGGAGGCCAACCCGGCCGTGCGTGTCATCCTGATTCATGGCGCCGGCGGCAACTTCACGGCCGGCAACGATCTGGCCGATTTCCTGGAGCATCCGCCGGACAGCGAAGATGCACCGGTGTTCCGCTTTCTCGAATGTTTCGCCACGCTGGAAAAACCGTTTATTGCTGCAATCGAAGGTGTTGCCGTCGGAGTTGGCACCACGATCCTCCTGCACTGCGACCTCGTCTATGCCGCCGCCGATGCGAAATTCCTGCTGCCGTTTGCCAATCTTGGGCTGACTCCGGAAGCCGCGTGCAGCCTGCTTTTGCCACAACGTGTCGGCCATGTGCGAGCGGCCGAGATGTTGCTTCTGGGCGAACCCTTTACAGCCCAGACTGCGTTGGATTGCGGACTGGTCAACGCCATTCTGCCGAATGAAAAAGTTCTTGAACATGCGCTAGAGCGTTGTCGCAAGCTAGCGGCCCAGCCTGCTGCCTCGATCCGGTTGAGCAAGCAGCTGCTGAAGCGCTCGCAGCAGTCGATGATTGCTGAGACGATGAAACGTGAAGGCGAAATTTTCAAGCAGCGCCTGCACTCCCCCGAAGCGAAAGAGGCTTTTTCCGCATTTCTTGAGAAGCGCCGCCCCGATTTTTCACGCTTTGACTAGCTAGTCGGGGCCAAGCCCTCTGCTAGAATCCGCGCCACGGAAGCGTGGCAGAGCGGTTGAATGCACCGGTCTTGAAAACCGGCAACGTCGCAAGGCGTTCGTGAGTTCGAATCTCACCGCTTCCGCCGGATAGAATGAACTTTCCCTGCCAGCAACTGCCATAGACAACGTGGCCATTTCGTGGCTATTTCATAAAGGAAGATCGCACATGGAAAACATCCGCACTTACCCTCAATCGGAAACGCAGGACTTGGCACAGCGGCAGAACCGGGTTCTGCGCAATACCTACGCTTTGCTCGCGCTTTCAATGGTGCCGACAGTGCTCGGCGCGTTGCTTGGCGTACAGATGAATTTTGCGTTCTTCGCCGGCAGTCCGTTCATTGGCCTGATGGTCTTCCTCGGCATCGCCTGGGGCTTCATGTGGGGCATCGAGCGCACCAAGGACAGCGGCATGGGTGTTGCCTTGTTGCTTGGTTTCACCTTCTTCATGGGCTTGATGCTCTCGCGCATCCTGCAAGCCGCGCTGGGATTCAGCAATGGCGGCACACTGATTGCGCTGGCGGCTGGCGGCACCGGGACGATTTTCTTTGCCCTGGCCGGCGTTGCATCGACAACCAAACGTAACTTTTCCAACATGGGCAAGTTTCTGTTTGTCGGCCTCATGCTGCTTCTGGTGGCAATGGTCGCCAACATCTTCTTCCAGATTCCGGCCCTGGCCCTGACCATCTCCGTCATCGCAGTGGCGCTGTTCTCGGCTTACATCCTCTACGACATCAACCGCATCGTTCATGGTGGCGAAACCAACTACATCAGCGCCACCTTGGTGGTCTATCTCGACATCTATAATGTTTTTGTCAGCTTGCTGAATCTGCTGATGGCCTTCAGCGGCGACCGCCGCTAAAAGTCGGCGCCGGCAATACGGCGCGAAAGCAAAACGGCAACCTGCGGGTTGCGTTTTGCTTTCAGCGCTCGAACAAGGCGATCGATTCGACGTGCGACGTATGCGGGAACATGCTGGCAATCCCTGCGCCACGCAGTACATAGCCTTTCTCATGCACCAGCACGGCAGCATCACGCGCCAGGGTGGCCGGGCTGCATGAGACATATACAATGCGGCGCGGCCCGCCTTCTGCCGGCAGTGCATTGACCAGCGCAATCGCCCCCTCGCGCGGCGGGTCAATCAGCAGCTTATCGATCTGGCCCAATGCAGAGAAGCTCTCGGCCGTGGTTTCGAACAAGTTGGCTGCGGCAAATGTGCACTGCGCCGACAAGCCATTCAACGCCGCATTTTCCTCCGCACGCTGCACCAGCGCCTGGCTGCCCTCAATACCCAATACCGCCGCGCCGGAACATGCAATTGGCAGTGTGAAGTTACCCAGGCCACAGAACATGTCGATGATGCGCTCTCCCTTTTGCGGCGCCAGCAACGCCATCGCGCGACGCACCAGCATGCGATTGACACCGGAATTCACTTGTGTGAATTCCGTCGGCCAGAAGCGCAGCTCAAGGCCGTAGTCAGGCAGGGTATAGGTCAGTAGCGGCGCATTCTCTGGATAAAACAACCTGACCGTATCCGGTCCTTTCGATTGCAGGTACCAGACGATGTCATGCGCGTCGGCAAAGCGGCGCAAGCGGTCCTCATCGCCAGCGCTGAGCGGTAACAGATGCCTTAGCAGCAACACGGTTTGCGCATCCCCAATGGCAACCTCGATCTGCGGGAAAGACTCCGGCGCAGACATTCCGGCAATCATCTGCTTCAATTCTGGAATCAATGCTGAAACAGCCGGCGGCAGCACGGCGCAGGAATCCATTACGACGACGTAACTGCTGCGTTTTTCACGGAAGCCGACCAATGCTCCACCCTTTTTCGAGACCCAGCGTGCCGAGAAACGCGCCCGCTGCCGATAACCCCAGTTGCTCCCGGCAATCGGCGAATAAATCTGCTCCGGCTTGATACGCGCAATGTGCCAGAGCGCATCTTCCAGCACACGCTGCTTGGCAGCCGTCTGGGATGCCCCATTCAGATGCTGCAGCGAACACCCGCCGCAAACCCCGAAATGCGGGCAAGCGGGTGTTACACGCTGGCTTGAGGCGCGGATGATGCTGGAAACGGCAGCCTGCTCATAGCTCGGTTTGCGCCGATAGCTCGAAAACTCCACGGTTTCTCCGGGCAGCGCACCTTCAATGAAGATGACCTTGCCGTCCACGTGAGCAATGCCGCGCCCCTCGTTATCGAGCGATTCAATAGTTGCGATTGTCATGAACGCGATAATGCAAAAAGACGGCGATTATAATCGCCCCATGACACACGATCTTTCCACCCTGCTCGGCGGGTTAACGCCCGAGCGCTTCCTCGCCGATTACTGGCAAAAAAAACCTCTGCTGGTGCGCGGCGCCGTTCCCGATATCACCCGCTTACCCGGACGAGATGAATTGCTTGCACTGGCGACAGACGAGGACATCGAATCCCGCTTCGTCTCGCAGGCCGGGGGCTGGCAAATGCGTCACGGTCCATTCTCGCAGCGTGAACTCAAGCGCGCCGCAAAACCCTGGACGGTGCTTGTGCAAAGCATGAATCTGGCGTCCGCTACGGCCGACCAGTTGATGCGTTGCTTTGATTTCATTCCCTACGCCCGCCTTGATGATTTGATGGTGAGTTATGCCACCGATGGTGGCGGCGTGGGCCCCCATTTCGACAATTACGATGTCTTCCTGATCCAGGGCATGGGAAGTCGGCGCTGGCGCATCGGCAAGCAAAAGGACAAAACCCTGATTGATGGCCTGCCGGTGCGTATCCTGAAAAACTTCAAGCCAAGTTTCGACTGGATACTGGAGCCGGGCGACATGCTCTACCTGCCTCCGGAGTGGGCCCATGACGGCACGGCCATCGGCGAATGCATGACATTCTCGGTTGGTTTTCGCACCTTCCCGGCACAAGAACTGGCGGAACAGTTTCTGATGTTTCTGCAGGATCGGGTTCGCCTCTCCGGACGTTACCGTGATCCTGATCTCAGGCGCCAGAAACATCCGGCCGAAATCGGCAGCGCGATGATCGATCAAGTGACCGAGATGCTCTCCTCCATTCGCTGGAATCGTAGTACCGTCTGCGATTTTCTTGGTCTGGCCTTGACCGAGCCCAAGCCCCATGTTTTCTTTGACCCACCCGCGCAACCCCTGTCACTGGCACGCTTTACGGCTACCGCCAAACGTCGTGGCATCAAACTGGATCAGCGCAGCCTGCTGCTATTTTCAGGCAAGCATTTTTATTTGAATGGCGAACCCTGGCGGGTGCCCGCCACGGATGTTCCCCTTTTGCGCCAATTGGCTGACAAGCGTTCATTTGAGTCGTTGGCTTCACTTCAAGCAGAAACCTTTACCCTGCTCCATGCCAGCTACTGCGACGGGTTCATCGACTTATTGCCTTGATCTCAATGGAAATCAAGAATTGATGCGATGCAATATCTTCTGTAACACTTTTTCATTCGCATGCTAGAATTCGCATCCGATTTAAATGGATATTTTACTGTTTGAATCGAAACCAATTGGCCCTGTAACCCTTAACGTTAAGGAACTGAAATGAAAAAATCCGTACTGATCGCCGCTCTGCTGGCTCTCGCTGTTTCCGCTTGTGGCAAGAAGGAAGAAGCTGCTCCTGCTCCGGCAGAAGCTCCGGCTGCTGCTGCTCCGGCTCCGGCTGCTGCTCCGGCAGAAGCCCCGGCTGCTGCTCCGGCAGAAGCTCCGGCTGCTGCCGTTGAGAAGGCCAAGGAAGCTGGTGCTACTGCTGGTGCTGGTGCTGGTGCTGCTGCTGGTGCTGCCGCGGGTGCTGCTGCTGCCAAGGATGAAATGAAGAAGTAATTTTCTTCTTGTCCAACAAAAAAGCCAGCTCGAGAGCTGGCTTTTTTGTTGACATCAAGGTAGATGAGGCATTGCCATCGCGTTTGACCTAAGACCGGCCTCCAGCGGAGGAGCACGATTTATCGTGCTCGACGAGCGACGCGTTGCCCTCGCTACCGCTGCCAAGTTAGGCAAAGCGCATACCCTGTCGGTTATTTCAACTGCTCGAACAGCAGGCCGAGGATGCGCTTCGAGGTTTCGGAGCGATCAACGCCACCCTCGCGGGTCAGCACTTGAACTGTGGTGTTCTCGCCCTCTTTTTTGACGTGAATCCGGTATTGCGCAGCCTGATTCAACTTGTCCTTGTCGCCCCCCTTCCAGAACATCAGCTTGGAAAGCACACCGGAGTCGTCCTTTTTCTTGCCATCGACTTCAGGGTCAACATAGCGGACAAAATAAAGTCCTTGCGAGCGATCACGGTCCTCGACCGTGAATCCAACCCGATCCAGTGCCAGGCCCACGCGACGCCAGGCCCTATCAAATGTTTCCTCAAGCAGCAGCGCACCGGCGCCATCCGGCGCCCGCGAAAGCTTGGCGCGTTCCTGAACCGGCTCTGCCGCCAGCATGGCTTTGGTGCGGGTCTCGTCAGCTCCCAGGCGCACCATGAGGCGACGCAGCATCTCGGCTTCCAGTTCGGGATCCGGAGCGCGAGGCTGCCAACGCGTCTCGCTCTTGCCTTCGTTCACATAGACCTCGTACATGCCCCGATGGCTGATGTAAATCTCCGTTGTCCCAGGCTCTTTGCCTGGCTCGAGACGCGTACGGAATTTGTCGCGCTCGGCGGTTGAGTAAAGATCATCAAACACCTTGCCGAGGGTATTGCGGATGAAATCCTGCGGCAGCTTGGCACGATTTTCCGCCCAGTCGGTTTCCATGATGCCTGCCTCGGGCAGTTCGACATTGACCAGCAAGCCGACTTCCTGCCAGAACTCCTTGACGACGGGCCAGAGTTTGTCCGGCGTTCCCGGTACGACCAGCCAGCGCTGAGTACCGGCGCGTTCGATACGCATTTTTTCAACTTGCGGCAGAACCTCCTGTGCTGTGGTCGTGCGGGCGCCGGAACGCTCGGTCGAATACGCTGAATAGGTAGCTGAACCCTTGCTGGCGGCAACGTCAGGGACGGCATAACGCTCGTCGCGACTGGGTTGTGTCAAGTCGGGTGGGATTTCCAGTGGCGGCAGCTTGCCGGCTGACTTGTACTCGATTTTCTTCGATTCGATGATCGGCCCGCTACATGCAGCAAGCAGGACGACAACAAGCAACAAGGCGGAGATTCGTTTCATCCTGTACATCATCCTTTAATGAAAATTCCGGCATCCTGCATGGCCGAGCGAATACGCTCATGGAATTCGGGCGAAAGCGGCACCAGCGGCAGGCGAATGCCGCCGGTTGTCATTCCCATCTGCTGCATGGCCCATTTGACGGGTATCGGACTGGATTCGCAGAATAAATGGCGATGCAATCCGAGCAATCGGAAATGCAGCTCGCGCGCCGTCTTCAAGTCACCGGCACGTGCTGCGGAACACATTTGGTGCATCAGCCGTGGCGCGACGTTAGCCGTGACGGAGATCGTACCCTGGGCGCCAAACAGAATCAGCGCGACAGCCGTGGCATCATCGCCGCTATACACCGCAAAACCGGCCGGGGCACGCTTGAGCAGATCCGCACCCCGTTCGAGATCGCCGGTGGCGTCCTTGATGCCGATCACGCCTGGCACCTGCGCCAGACGCAGCGCGGTATCGTTCGACAAATCGGCCACCGTGCGCCCCGGCACGTTGTACAGGATCACCGGCAAATCGACCGCTTCGGCGATGGCCTTGAAGTGCCGGTACAGGCCTTCCTGCGTTGGCTTGTTGTAATACGGCACAACCGAGAGGTGGGCATCGGCGCCAGCCTGTTTGGCGAACTGCGCCAGGCTGATGGCTTCACGGGTTGAATTGGCGCCTGTACCGGCAATGACCGGCACCCGGCCGGCAACATGCTGCACCGTGGTTTCGATCAACCGGCAATGCTCATCGAAATCGACGGTGGGCGACTCCCCCGTGGTGCCCACGACAACGATGGCATCGGAACCTTCGGCGATATGCCAGTCAAGCAAGCGCTGCAAGCCTGGTAGGTCGAGCGAACCATCTTCGTGTAGCGGTGTGATGATGGCGGGAATGGAACCCAGAATGGAGCCGGAGCCGCGCGGAGTGTTCATGAAAAGTCGGATAGGGAAAAGTCAGTGAGGAATTCTAACCGATGCCTGCATCGCCACGGAGTAGATCGTGCCGACAGCAACACCTGCTTACAAAGCCGCCAGCACCTTGATGTGAGCCGAAACGCTGCGTGCCAGGGCGGAAAGCGCGTAACCGCCTTCCAGCATCGAGACGATGCGGCCACCCGCGTACTCATCGGCAATCTTCTTGATCTGCAGCGTAACCCAGGCGTAGTCGGCTTCAAGCAAGCCGAGTGAAGCCATGTCGTCTTCGTAATGCGCATCAAAACCGGCCGAGATGAAGATCATCTCGGGCTTGAAGGCGTGCAGCCGGGGGAACCAGATATCCGACACGACCTGACGGAAAACGTCGCCCCGCGTGCCCGCCGGCAAAGGGATATTGCACATGTTGGAGGCGGGATGTTCAGTGCCGCTGTAGGGATAAAACGGATGCTGAAAGGTGCTTACCATCAGCACCCGTTCATCGTTGGAGAAGACATCCTCGGTGCCATTGCCATGATGAACGTCGAAATCGACGATGGCGATGCGGCCGAGCCCCCATGCTTCAAGTGCGTGGCGTGCAGCAACCGCAATGTTGTTGAAAAAACAAAAGCCCATCGCCGCAGCACGCTCGGCATGATGGCCCGGCGGACGCACCGCACAAAATGCATTTTGCGCGCTCCCTTGCATCACCAGATCGGTGGCCAGACAACCCGCGCCAGCAGCACGCAACGCGGCGTTAAACGTGCCAGGCGACATCGCGGTGTCGGGATCCAGATGGACAAGGCCATGCTTCGGGCTCGCCTCCCGCAGCTTTTCGATATATTCAGCCGGATGCACACGCTGCAATTGTTCCAGGCTCGCCAATGGCGCATCGTAAAATTGAAGATGGATATCCAGTCCGGCCGCAATCAGCCGGTCGCTGATGGCGCCTAGCCGCTCCGGACATTCCGGATGGTGCATGCCCATGTCGTGCTGCCAGCAGTCGCGATGGGTGATGAAAGCGGTTGTGGTCATGACGGCTGCCTGACTTGATGACTTACAATGAACCCGAAGTTTTTCATTATCGCTCAAAGTCAGTCTTATTCTTATGCGCAGCCCTGAAATTGACGCCATCCTGGCGGACATCAACCGCATCATTCTTGGCAAGGAGCGACCTATCCGGCAGGCACTCGCCTGCCTCCTGGCGCGCGGCCATTTGCTGATTGAAGATTTGCCCGGTGTTGGCAAGACCACGCTGGCGCATGTTCTGGCCCGTGTGCTGGGACTGGACTTCCAGCGCATTCAATTTACCAGCGACATGCTGCCGGCCGATATTCTCGGCGTCTCCATTTTCGACCGCGCCAGCGGCACATTTCATTTTCATCCCGGTCCGATCTTCACCCAGGTTGTGCTGGCCGACGAAATCAATCGCGCCACGCCCAGGGCGCAGAGCGCGCTGCTGGAAGCCATGGAGGAACGCCAGGTCACGACCGAAGGCCAGACCCGCCTCCTGCCAGAACCATTTTTCGTCATCGCCACACAAAATCCGGCCTATCAGATCGGCACCTTCCCGCTGCCGGAATCCCAGCTTGACCGCTTCCTGTTCCGGATCGAACTGGGTTATCCCGATCCGGCGGCCGAACGCGAGTTGCTGGCTGGCGCCGACCGACGCCAGATGCTGGCCGAGCTTGTGCCGCGCATCCAGCCGGCGCAACTGCTCGCCTTCCAGCGCCAGGTACGGGCAGTGCATGCCTCTCCCGCGCTGATCGACTACGTGCAGGCGCTGGTGCGCCATACACGCACATCACCCGAATGGCAGGCCGGACTTTCGCCCCGTGCCGGGCTGGCATTGCTGGCTGCGGCGCGCGCTTGGGCCATGCTCGATGGCCGTGACCATGTACTGCCGGAAGATGTTCAGGCGGTGTTGCCGGCGGTCATCAGCCACCGTCTGCGGCCCCATGACGACGCTGGAAAAGTCGGCTCTGGCGTGACGGCGACCCGCCTCATCGAGGTTGTGCCATTGCCGTGAGTGCCTCCCTGCGGAGCCGCGCACACGCGCGTTTCGTACGCTGGGCCTTGCGCGGGAAAGCGCCGGAAGCCGCGCCCATCCTCCTCGAGCAGCGCCGTGTCTATGTGCTACCAACCCGCGCCGGCATGGCCTTCGCCCTCACTCTTGCCGTCATCATGCTCGGCGCGATGAATTACAACCTGAGTCTGGGTTACGCCCTTGCCTTTCTGCTTGCCGGCCTCGGCATCGTGGCGATCTTGCATAGCTTCCGCAACCTGGTGCAAGTCAGTTTGCGGCCTGGACGCTGCGATCCGGTATTCGCCGGCACGCCCGCAACCTTCAACCTGATCCTCGAAAATGCGCGCAACGAGCAACGTACCAGTCTGCGGCTGTTTGTCGGCGATCCTGACGTAGCATGTACTCCAGTCGAAATCGACGTGCCGGCGCAGGGATTTGCCGTCGCCGCCCTCGTGCTGCCAAGCTCGCGCCGTGGCTGGTACGCCTTTCCGCGCACCACTGTTGAAACGACCTGGCCGCTGGGCTGGATCCGGGCCTGGAGTTATATTGCTCCCGATGCGCGCTGCCTGGTTTATCCCGCCCCTGCCCCCAAGGCGCCACCCTTGCCCTGGCACGACGAATCCTCCCATGGCGCCCAGCGCGACGGGCGCGGCAGCGATGATTTTTCTGGCTTGCGCAATCACCAGGCGGCCGATCCGCCGCGTCATGTGGCGTGGAAAGCCGTCGCCCGGCAAGAGCAGGGACCATTGCTGACCAAACTCTTTGCCGGCAGCTCGGCGCAAGAACTTGTGTTCGAGTGGGAAGCGACAGTGGCGCTGGGCGACATCGAACAGCGACTCTCCATGCTCACCCGCTGGCTGCTGGATGCCGAAGCCAGCGGGATGCGTTGGGGACTGCGCCTGCCGGGAACGCACCTGGCGCCCGGCCACGGCAGCGCACATCTGGCCGCCGGCCTCGCGGCGCTGGCGCTGTTCGACCATGGCGCGTCTTGATCGCCCCGTCAGCCGCCGCCAGAGCAGCTGGCTGCTGGCGGCGGCGCTGGCCTCCAGCCTGCCGCTGGCGGCTCATATGCCCTTATGGCTCGTCATCGCGACAGGTGCTGCCTTCGCCTGGCGGGCGCTGCTGTCCTGGCGCCAGTACCGCCTGCCGCCACGCGGCCTGCCTCCGGTCATGGCCATTGCCGGCAGCATCGGCGTGTTCATCGAATACCACACCATTCTCGGACGTACGCCCGGCATCGCCCTGCTGCTGATCTTCCTCGGCCTCAAGCTGCTCGAACTGCGCTCTGCCCGCGATGCCATGGCGATCGTACTGCTGTGCTTTTTCCTTGTCCTCGGCCAATTCCTGTTCTCGCAGACGATACCGATGGCATTGCAAGCGGCATTCGCGCTGATTGTCACTACGGCAGCGCTGCTTGCCGCCAATGACGATCGGCCGCCGATCAGGGCCCAGCTCACCCGCGCCGGAATCCTGCTGGCGCAGGCTGTGCCGCTCATGCTGCTGCTGTTCCTGCTTTTTCCGCGGATTGAAGGCCCCCTGTGGGGGTTGCCGGAAGACCGGCGCAGCGCCACCTCCGGGTTGTCAGACAGCATGGCGCCGGGTTCGATCGCACAAGTTTCGCAATCGGATGCGGTGGTTTTCCGGGCACTGTTCAAGCATCCCGAAAACATCCCGCCGCAAGCGCAACTCTACTGGCGCGGCCCGGTGATGCCCGCATTCGATGGCCGCGTCTGGCGTGTCACGCAGACCCGTGCGGCTTATGCGGCTCCACCCTGGCCAGCACGCGGTCCGGCCACGGACTATGAACTGACGCTCGAAGCGCACGGGAAATTTTGGCTGTTCGCTCTCGAACTCCCAGCCCTGCTTCCTGCCGACAGTGGTTTGACCGCAGATTATCAGTTGCTCTCCAGGCAGCCCGTGCGCAATCGCATGCGCTTCGAGCAGCGCGCCCTGCTACTCGCCAGCGCCGGTCGCGAAGAAGCTCCGGCGCTGTTGCGTGAAGCGCTGGCCCTGCCGCAAGGCGGCAACCCGCGCATCCGCGCCGTGGCTGAAGGCTGGCGTCGGCAACACGGTAACGACACCGCTGCCATCCTGGTTGCGGCAAAAGAATTTTTCAACCGGCAATTGCTGATTTACACACTCAATCCTCCGCTGCTGGGCAAGGACAGTGTGGATGAATTCCTGTTCGACTCCAAGCGTGGCTTTTGCGAACATTTCGCTTCGGCGTTTACCTTTGCGCTTCGCGCCGCCGGTGTTCCGGCCCGGGTCGTGGCCGGCTATCAGGGTGGCGAAGTGAACCCGCTGGATGGCTATCTGGTGGTGCGGCAATACGATGCCCATGCCTGGAGTGAAGTCTGGCTGGCCGGCCAGGGCTGGGTACGGGTCGACCCCACGGCCATCGCGGCGCCCAGCCGGATCAATGAAAACGTCATGGCGGCACTCCCGGCTGGCGAACCCCTGCCCTTTCTCGCCCGTAACGATCTGGCCTGGTTGCGTGAACTGCGTCACCGGCTGGATGCCGTCAGTAATGGCTGGAACCAGTGGGTGCTGGGTTACAACCCGCAGCGACAGCGTGATTTTCTTACCCGGCTGGGACTTGATTCTCCTGACTGGCGCAGCATGATCGCCGTACTTGCCATCTTCAGTGGAATTACCCTGCTGGCGCTTACGTTCTGGATTTTGCGTAGCCGCCAGCGCAGCGATCCTGCATTGCTGCTGTGGCGACGCTTTGCCCGAAAACTTGCCCGCTGCGGCATCGTCTGGCAGCCGTGGCAAGGGCCACTCGATTTCGCCAGTCGTGCTGCGGAAAAGCTGCCGGGTCGGGCCGCGGAAATTCGCGAAATCGCGCATGACTATGCGGCTCTGCGTTATGCTGCAAAGCCGCATGAGAGCAGCCTGCTGCGGCTCAAAACCCGAATTGCTTCGTTCAAGCCATGAAAAGACTCCTCTGCATCTTTCTGTTTCTTGCCTGCTCCGCAGTCCGTGCCGAAAACTACGCCGAGCGCGAGGATGTCCGGGCCTTCGTCGCCGAAATGGAAGCCCGGCATGGATTCTCCGGCGCAATGCTGGCCACGCTGTTTCGCCAGACCCAACCTGTGGCCAGTGCGCTCAAGGCCATTCGTCCGCCCAAGGATCCCGGCATTCGCTCATGGCAAAGTTATCGCAACCGCTTCGTTGAATCCCGGCGCATTGCCGCCGGACGTGTGTTCATGGCACAGCATGCGGCCGAGCTGGCCGCCGCCGAGGCGCAGTTCGGCGTGCCGGCCGAAATCATCGCCGGCATCATCGGCGTCGAAACACTTTATGGCAAACACATGGGGCGCTACACGGCGTTTTCTGCCCTCACTACCCTGGCCTTCGACTACCCGCCGCGCGCCGAGTTGTTCCGCCATGAGCTGGAAGAATTGCTGCTGCTGGCGCGCGAGGAAAACCGTGACCCGCTCAGCTACACCGGCTCCTATGCCGGCGCCCTCGGCCTGCCGCAGTTCCTGCCTTCCTCGGTGCGGCGTTATGCGCTTGATTTCGATCATGACGGACGCATCGATCTGCACGCCAGCCCGGCGGATGCCATCGGCAGCGTGGCGCATTTTCTCGCCGAACATGGCTGGCAGCGGGGGGAGCCAATTGCGATTGCCGTGATAGCGAGCGGCGAAGGCACGCAGAAACTGATCGATGAAGGCATCGCGCCGCGCCTCACGCCCGCGGCAATGGACGCTCTTGGTGTCAGCCTGAAAAAAGTCGGCGCTGGTGATACGGCGCTTGCTGAGCAGCCTGCCGCCCTGATCGATTTCGTTACGCCCGATGCGCCGACGGAATACCGCCTCGGGTATCACAATTTCTGGGTCATCACCCGCTACAACCGCAGCAGTTTCTACGCTGCTGCAGTGATGGATCTGGCCGCAGCGCTGTGCGGATCAGATTAAGCTGTCGGCGGCGAGCCCTTCGCGGGCAATGCGTTTGCGCAAGCGCACCAGCGCTTCCATCTGAATTTGCCGCACCCGTTCACGGGTCAGCCCCAGCTCATTGGCAAGCGTCTCCAATGTGGCCATGTTGCGTCCTCCGAGGCCATAACGACGCTCGATAACCACGCGGTGGCGTTCGTCAAGCTCGCCGACCCAATCGCCCACCAGCGCTTCCATTTCACGCTGGCCAAGTGACACTGCCGGATCCTCCGCTGCCTCATCGGCAATGGCATCCGCCAGCGAGAGGGAAGAATCAATGTTGAGCGGCGCATCCAGCGATGCCGGGCGTTCATTCAGCAACAGTAAATGGTGTATCTCCTCGACCGGACGCCCCAGCAGCTTTGCCACATCCTTCAAGAGTTCCTCATGACTTATCACCTCCGCGCCGCGTCCGCTGTCCAGTTTACGCAGCGCGCGCAAGACGAGGTTGAGTTCCTTGATCAGGTGAATGGGCAGGCGCACGGTACGCGACTGGTTCATGATGGCGCGTTCGATGCCCTGCCGTATCCACCAGGTGGCGTAGGTGGAAAATCGAAAGCCGCGTTCGGGATCAAATTTTTCAAGGGCATGAATCAAGCCCAGATTGCCTTCTTCGATCAGGTCATCGAGCACCACACCACGATTCTGATGGTGCCGCGCGATACTGACCACAAGGCGCAAGTTGGCCTTGATCATCTGCTGCCGTGCCTCGAAATCACCTGCCCGCATGGCACGCGTCAGATCCTTTTCCTCGACTGCGGTCAGCAGTGGCATGGCGCCAATTTCGTGCAGATAAACCTGAGTGATGTCCTCGATGAAACCATCTTCACCCGGCATCGAAGAACCATCCATTCCGGCTGTCATTTCTTCCTGCTGTGAACGCAAGGCGTCGTCGTTCATGGTTTATCGAGGCGAAGTCAGCGTGGCGGGAGAAATTTTTGCGGATCGACCGGCTTACCCTGGCGCCGAATCTCGAAGTGCAGACGCGGGCTCTCGGCATCGCTGCTGCCGATCTCGGCGATTTTTTGTCCCTGCGCGACGGTTTGCTTTTCCTTGACCAGGATTCTGCTGTTATGGGCATAGACAGAAAGCCAGGTGGCGTTATGGCGCAGCACAACCAGATTGCCGTAGCCCCGCAAGCCTGTTCCAGCGTAAGAAACCACGCCACTGGCAGCAGCCAGCACGGCATCGCCCGATTTGCCGGCGAGGTCGACTCCCTTGTTGCCGCCTTCGGTAAATGGAGTCAGCAGTTTGCCGCTGGCCGGCCATATCCACTCGATTTCGTCGCTGGCCAAGACCGTTCTTTCCGCCGTTTTTTCGGCGGGTTTGGGCGCGCTGGCAGCCGGTTTCACCTCACTTTGTCCTGAACTCTCCCGGCGCATGCGGGCCAGCGCCTCATCGGAATAAGGCACCTTGCCACCCAGGGGCGCATGTTTCACGGCATCGTCGTTAGCACCGACGCCTGCTGTCGTTGCCTTGACCTCGATGGGCGCAGAAGAAACTACCGGTTTGGTCACCGCTACCGGTGCGCCACTGGGTGGCGTAACGCGCAATGACTGGCCCACCTGAATGTGATTTGGATTATCGAGGCTGTTCCAGGCGGCGATGTCCTTGTAGTCCTGGCCATGGTCGAGGGCGATGCCGTACAGCGTATCGCCTTTCTTGACCACATAGTCGCCCCCGGCATCCGCTGTCGCGACGCTCTTGGCCGAGGTGGGTACGCTGCTGCGATCAATCACCGGCGCCGGTGCATGGTTGGCGCAGCCACCAAAAATCGGTAGCAACAGAACCAGAATCAGGCGAGCCGTATTCATTCCACTCCCGGCAACATCGGTACGAAACGCACCGCATCGAATCGTGATTCGACCAGTCCATCGGAAGTGCGTTCAATCAGACAAATGACCTGCGTTGCCCCCCCCAGCGGCATGACCAGACGCCCGCCTGGCGCCAATTGTTCCAGCAAGGCGTGCGGCACGCTGGCGGCGGCGGCGGCCAGGATGATGGTGTCGAACGGCGCTGCCTCCGGCAATCCCAGGTTGCCATCGGCATGCTTGAGCCGAATCCGGGTGAGCTTTATCTGTTTGAGGTTTTCCCTTGCTCGGGCCAGCAAGGGCGCGATCCGTTCGACGGCAAAAACCTGCTTCGACAGCATCGCCAGTACCGCTGCCTGATAGCCGCAACCAGCGCCGATCTCCAGCGTCTTGCCCAATTCGCGGCCATTGATTAAAAGCTCGATCATCCGGGCCACGACATAGGGTTGCGAGATGGTTTGGGAAAAGCCCAGTGGCAGGGCCGTATCGTCGTAGGCGCGACTGGCCAGTGCCGGGTCAAGAAACAGATGGCGCGGCACCTGTCCGAGCGCATGGAGCACGCGCACGTCGCGCACGCCCTGCTCACGCAGGCGCTCTATCATGCGTGCGTGCGTGCGCTGCGATGTCATGCCAATGCCGGTAAGCCCCGGGCTGCTCATCGCTCGGCTCCAAGCCACTGCGCCAGCGGTGCCAACTGCTCACCATGCGTCAGATCGATCTGGAGCGGCGTAACGGAAACCCATCCCTGCTCGACCGCATGAAAATCCGTCCCCTCCCCGGCATCGGCTGCGGGGCCGGCGGCGCCAATCCAGTACACCGTCTCACCCCGCGGCGTGCGTGATTTCACCGCCGGTTCGGCCTTGTGACGGCGTCCCAGGCGCGTGATGCGAATACCCTGCAATTCGTCGAACGGAACGTCGGGCACATTGACGTTGAGCAATACCGGCGCAGCAAAGGGCGTGGCACGAAAGCGCTGCACCAGATCATGTGCGACACGTCCGGCGGTCGCGAAATGCCGTCCTTCGTAACTCGCCAGCGAGAGTGCAATCGAGGGCAGGCCCAGCAGATAGCCCTCGGTGGCAGCCGCCACGGTGCCGGAATAAATCGTGTCATCGCCCATGTTGGCGCCCAGATTGATGCCGGAGACGACCATGTCCGGTTGCATGTCGAGCACGCCGGTTACCGCCAGATGCACGCAGTCCGATGGCGTGCCGGTAACAAACAAAAAACCGTTCTCGGCACGCCGCAGATAAAGCGGCTGGTCGAGCGTCAGCGAATTGCTTGCGCCGCTCCGGTTGCGTTCCGGCGCAACCACTGTAAGTTCTCCAAGGTCGGTGAGGCTGGTCGCAAGTTGCGCCAAGCCTGGCGCGAGATAGCCATCGTCGTTGCTAAGCAGAATACGCATGGGATAGGAGCCGTGTACAAGGTAAAACGTAAAACGGGAACGAGCGTTATTCTAGCGCCTGTCGTGCATTTCCTTGTGCGGCAAACAGGGTCGGCGCCGTATCGCCGGCACCGACTTTTTCAGGAAAAAATCAACGCGAGCCGGAAGCGAAATTCTCAAAGCGGGTGTACTCGCCGAGGAAGGTCATGCGCACCGTGCCGACCGGCCCGTTACGGTGCTTGCCAATAATGGCCTCCGCCGTACCCTTGTCCTGCGTGTCCGGCTTGTAGTACTCCTCGCGATACATCATCAGAATGATGTCGGCATCCTGTTCGATGGCCCCGGATTCGCGCAAATCGCTCATCAATGGCCGCTTGTCGGTGCGCTCCTCGACTTTGCGCGAGAGTTGCGAGAGCGCGATGATGGGCACTTGCAGCTCCTTCGCCAGCGCCTTGATCGAGCGGGAAATCTCGGAAATTTCAGTGGCCCGGTTTTCACCGTAGCCGTTGGAGCTCATCAGTTGCAGGTAGTCAATGACAATCAGGCCGAGCTTGCCGAACTGCCGATGCAGGCGCCGGGCACGGGCGCGCAGATCGGTCGAGTTGATGGCGCCGGTTTCGTCGATATGAATCGGCGCTTCATGCAGCTTGCCCAGTGCGACCGTCATGCGATCCCATTCGTCGTCGGTCAGGCGGCCGTTGCGCAGCTTGCCCTGATCGATGCGGCCGACCGACGAGAGAAAACGCGTGGCCAGTTGCGGGCCGGACATTTCCAGGCTGAAAATCGCCACCGGCTGGCGCAATTCAACGCCGACGTGCTCGGCGATGTTGAGCGCAAACGCGGTTTTCCCCATCGACGGGCGGCCGGCCACGACGATCATGTCACCTGGTTGCAGGCCGGAAGTCATGCGATCGAGATCGGCAAAACCGGTCGGCAGGCCGGTGATGTCGGACTGGCTGTTTCTGGCCAGCAAGGTTTCCATGCGCTCGACAACTTCGCCCAGCAGCGGCTGAATCGGCACAAACCCGTTGGTGGCGCGATTCCCTGCCTCGGCAATCTCGAAAATGCGCCGCTCGGCATCATCAAGAATCTGTTTGACATCACGGCCAGCGGGATTCAGCGCGCTGCCGGCGATTTCATCCCCGACGGTAACGAGTTTCCGCAGAACGGCCCGTTCCCGGACAATTTCAGCATAACGGCGAATATTGGCGGCCGAAGGGGTGGCGTTGGCAATATCCCCCAGGTAAGCCAGACCTCCGGTTTGATCAACCTCGTTTGACTGCTCGATCGACTCATACACCGTGACCACATCTGCCGGCCGCCCCTGCTGAATCAGCTTGCCGATGTGGCGAAAAATGCGCCGATGATCGTCCCGATAAAAATCGGTTTCACGAACGATGTCGGCGATGCGATCCCAGGCCGAGTTATCAATCAGCAGGCCGCCGATCAAGGATTGCTCGGCCTCCAGGGAATGGGGAGGCAGCTTGAGCGCTGCGATCTGTGAATCGCCACCCGAAGGGGGATTAAAAGCACGAACCTGGGCCATTACTACCTCCTCTGTGAAGCGATGAGTCTACTCTGCGGCAGCCACTGTGATAAGTGCACAACATGTGGAAATCATGTGGGCAAACTGTGAAACTTCAGTGCATAACTTTCCCGCAATGCACTACGGGCGACCCGTCAGTGACGGGTCGCCCGTAGTGTTAAAACAGTCGCAGGCGATCAGCGGGATCAGTGTTCGCCGAGCACGGATACCGTAATGACAGCCGTCACGTCCGTATGCAGTGCGATCGGCACTTGCGTGTCGCTTACTGTCTTGAGCGGGCCTTCGGGCAGGCGAATTGCCGAACGCTCGACAGTGATACCTTGCGCCAGTAACGCCTCGGCGATGTCGATGTTGGTCACCGAACCAAACAAGCGGCCATCGACACCGGTCTTGCGCTTGATTTGCAGCATCAAGCCTTCCAGCTTCCCGGCCAGAGCCTGTGCAGCAGCAACCTGTGCGGCTTGAGCTTGCTCCAATTCGGCACGCTTGGCTTCGAATACCTTGCGATTGGCTTCCGTTGCACGCTTGGCCTTGCCTTGCGGGATCAGGAAGTTGCGGGCATAGCCGTCCTTGACCTTGACCTCGTCACCGAGGTTGCCGAGGTTAACCACTTTTTCCATCAGAATGATTTGCATGGAGTTCTCCTCGTCGATTAATGCAGGTCGGTGTAAGGCATCAGCGCCAGGAAACGGGCGCGCTTGATAGCCGTCGACAACTGGCGCTGGTAACCCGTCTTGGTACCGGTAATACGCGCCGGCATGATGCGAGCATTTTCAGCAATGAAGTCCTTAAGGATTTCGACATCCTTGTAATCGACTTCTTCAATCTTCTCTACCGTAAAACGGCAAAATTTGCGGCGCTTGAACATGCTGCGGCCCTTGTCATTCTTTCCCTTGACGCCGGTCTTACTCTTTGGTTTGAAAGCCATTTTCAGTTCCTTCAATAAATTCAACAGTATTCACATGCAGAATCAGGCTACGCTGCTTGAGGCTGCGGGCGGAGAGAAAGCCGCTCAATTGCAACGCATCGCCTGGTTTGATCGCGGCCAGAATTTGGGCTGGCTGCCCTGCGGCCACGCAATCCACTTCGCATTCCACCTTGCGCTTGCAATCCGACTCCAGTTGAGTCGAGTTGTGCAGCAATGTAAATTCGAGCACCGGAATACCGGCAGGTGTGCGGCGCAGTGCGCCCCGTTCAAGCAGGCGGCCCGACAACTGCGTCAGATTGCTGGACATCGTCCGCCGCCATCAGGCAGCAACGGGTGTCTCCACAACTTCTGCCGGTGCAGCAGGTTTGGTTTCGTCCTGGCTCATGGAGCGCGATTTCTCGTCCTTCATCATCGGCGAGGGGATCGTTACCGCCTTGCGTGTCTTGATGGTCAGATGCCGCAGCACGGCATCATTGAACTTGAAGGCGTGTTCCAGTTCGGCCAAGGCCTCGCCATCGCACTCGATATTCATGAGAACGTAGTGGGCTTTGTGTACCTTCTGGATCGGGTAGGCCATCTGCCGGCGCCCCCAGTCTTCAAGACGATGAATCAGGCCGGATCGTGCAGTCACCAGCGCCTTGTAGCGCTCGATCATGGCAGGAACCTGCTCGGATTGGTCCGGGTGGACAATAAAAACGATTTCGTAATGGCGCATGCAATCTCCTTTTGGCTAGGGTTTAGCCCCCCCGCATGCGTAACGGGTGGAGCAAGGTGAGCCCGGCACTATACCAATTCCTGCCGCCTGAAGCAAGGCGAGTAAAGAGGTAAAGCCGCATTCTGCCTGGCAGCTGCTGCAGCTTTCATGTTTTGTGCAAGAATGCAGCAGGCTCTAAAAATAAAACCATGATCGATCAACCGCTCCCACATCTTGATGCTTGGGTTTCCTGTTTCACGCAGATCGACCTGCCGGTGCTTCGCCACACCATTCAAGGAGTAGAGCAGTTACGCGAAGATGCAGACAATGCCAACAGTCGTGTGCTGGCGGGCGTTATTCTGCATGACCCGCTAATGACACTGCGGGTGCTGGCCTATATCGATGCGAACCGTCGGCAGCGACAGACAACGGACATCACGACAATCGAGCGGGCAATCATGATGATTGGCATAACGCCATTTTTCCGTGACTTTCAGAATCTGCCAATCGTCGAAGAACAGCTAAAAGACCATCCACAGGCGCTGCTTGGCCTGCTCAAAACCATCAATCGCGCACGCCGGGCAGCACACTGGGCGCGCGACTGGGCAATTCTGCGGCGTGATATGGATGTCGATGAAATTACACATGCGGCACTATTGCATGACCTTGCCGAGCTCCTGATGTGGCTTTTTGCGCCCAAGCTGGCATTACAGGTACGCCAGGCACAGCTCGAACAACCCCACCAGCGTTCCGCAACGCTGCAAGAGGAAATTTACGGCGTCCCGCTTTTTCAGCTCAAACTCGCTCTGGTACATGCCTGGCGGCTACCTCCGCTGTTGATCCAGTTGCTGGATCAACAGCATGCCGAAAACCCCCGCGTGCGCAACGTCAAGCTGGCCGTCGATCTTGCTCGTCACTCCGCCAATGGCTGGAATGACGCTGCCTTGCCGGATGACTTCAAAGCCATTCGCGATTTGCTGCACATCAATCAGGAAGCCATGGTGCGTCGGCTGGGACTGAGCGAAGAGATCACCCAGCAGTTGCTGGCTTCCTAGAACTTTTCATTCTCGCGCAAGAATCGCCATTGTCCTAAAGACAAATCACCCAGATTTACGCGGCCGATACGTACTCGTTTCAAACCGGTGACGCGCAACCCGACGAGTTCGCACATGCGGCGAATCTGACGTTTTCTGCCTTCTCTCAACACAAAGCGCAATTGCTCGGGATTAGCCCAAGCCACCTGCGCCGGCCGCAGCTGCTTGCCATCGAGCTCCAGCCCGTGATTGAGCAGCGCCAGATTTTGTGCGTCAAGCCGCCCTTCGACTCGCACCAGATATTCCTTTTCCACTGCCGAATCGTCGCCGATCAGTTGCCGTGCAACACGGCCATCCTGTGTCAGCACCAGGAGCCCGGTGGAATCGATATCCAGCCGTCCGGCAGGAGCCAGACCTTTCAAATGTGATGGCTGGAACCGCAGTCGCTCACCGACGGCCTGGGTCTTGGCCGAGATCAGCGTCACCGCAGGCTGGTGACCGTCCTCGGCTTGCCCCGAAACATAGCCGACCGGCTTGTGCAGCAGGATGGTGACCTGGCGCGCCTGCGTCGCCCGCGCCTCGGGCGTCAGGCTGATCACGGCATCCGCTGCAGCACGCGTTCCCAACTGCGTCACCCGTGCGCCATTGACCAGCACCAGCCCGCGCTCGATATAGGCATCGGCCTCGCGCCGCGAGCACAGGCCGCGTTCGGCCATCAGTTTTGAAATGCGGATACCTTGCGTATCATCCATGGACTGCATTCTATCCTTCCTCTCATGCTCAGCTACCGCCACGCCTATCACGCCGGCAATCACGCCGATGTCCTCAAGCACTTTGTTCTGACACTCTGTCTGCAACACATGAATTTGAAGGACAAGCCGTACACCGTGATTGATACCCACGCCGGCGCCGGACTGTATGCGCTGGATACCCATCAAGCCAGGCAGACCAGTGAATACCTCGATGGTATCGGGCGACTCTGGGCGCGCACGGATTTGCCCATCCCGCTCAAGCACTTGATGCGCTTGTTGCATGAGCTGAACAGTGGTGGCAACTTGCGGCGTTACCCCGGTTCCCCGTGGCTGGCGGCGCATCTTGCGCGCAGCAACGAGCGCCTGCGTTTTGCCGAACTGCACTCGACGGATTTTGCTTTCTTGCGTCGCGAATTCAAAAACCAGGTTCCCCGCGTGATGGTGGAGCAGGCAGATGGTTTCGAGATGTTGAAAGCCGCCCTGCCACCCCCGTCAAAGCGTGGGCTGGTACTGATCGACCCATCCTACGAAATCAAAAACGATTACACAAAAGTAGCCCACGCCATCAAGGACGCATTGCAACGCTTCGCCACCGGAACCTACCTTGTCTGGCACCCCTTGCTGCCTCTGCTCGAAGCCGCCCAGTTGCCGCAGAAACTGAAGAAATCCGGCGCCACGCACTGGCTGCATGCCACGCTCAGCGTTCGCGCGCCTTCCGGCAAGGAGCGCGGCATGCATGGCAGCGGCATGTTCGTCATCAATCCGCCGTGGACTCTGGCGGCAGAACTGGAACAAACGCTGCCTTTCCTCGCCAGGGTGCTGGCGCAGGATGAACAGGCGACGTGGGCCGTAGATAGCCTTGAGCAGAAACCCGGCTGAAAGGAAAACAGGTCGCGCTCGCCGTGTTGCCAGCGCCGACTTTTCAGCTCAGCAACTCTGTCCGGTTGCGGAAATGCTCCAGCGCCTCGGGATTGGCCAGCGCCTCGCGATTCTTTACCGGCTCGCCATGTACAACATTGCGCACCGCCAGTTCCACGATCTTTCCGCTCTTGGTGCGCGGAATATCGGCGACCTGGAGGATTTTTGCCGGCACATGGCGCGGCGTGGTGTTCTCGCGAATCACCTGCTTGATGCGCGCCGCCAACGCCTCATCGAGCGCCAGCCCTTCACGCAGGCGAACGAACAGCACCACGCGCACATCGCCGCTGTCCACCGGCCAGTCCTGGCCGATCACCAGTGATTCCAGCACCTCCGGCAGTTTTTCCACCTGCCGGTAAATCTCCGCCGTACCGATGCGCACGCCACCCGGATTGAGCGTGGCGTCGGAGCGGCCATAAATGACAAAGCCATCATGTTCGGTAACTTCGGCAAAGTCGCCATGACACCAGATGTTCGTGAAACGGTCGAAATAGGCCGCATGGTATTTGCTGCCATCGCTATCGTTCCAGAAGCCGATCGGCATTACGGGGAAGGGGCGGGTGCACACCAGCTCGCCTTTTTCGCCGTGTACCGCCCGGCCGTCATCGTCGAATACCTCCACCGCCATGCCCAGCCCGGCGCACTGTATTTCACCGCGATACACCGGACCATTGGGGTTGCCGAGAACAAAGCAGGAGATGATGTCGGTGCCGCCGGAAATCGAGGCCAGCTGAATATCCTGCTTGATATTTGTATAAACGTAATCGAAGCCCTCGGCCACCAGCGGACTGCCGGTCGAGAAAACGGCACGCAGCGCATCGAGTTTATTGGTTTCACGCGGCTTGAGTCCGGCCTTGGCGATACTTTCGATGAACTTCGCCGAGGTGCCGAAATGCGTCATGCCTTCGGCATCGGCATAGTCGAACATGATCGCGCCCTGATCAAGCAGCGGCGAGCCGTCGTAAAGCAGCAGCGTAGCGCCTGCCGCCAGACCGCTGACCAGCCAGTTCCACATCATCCAGCCGCAGGTGGTGAAGTAGAACAGCCGGTCATCCGGGCGCACATCGGCGTGCAGCTGGTGCTCCTTCAGGTGCTGCAGCAAGGCGCCACCGGCGCAATGGACGATGCATTTCGGTGCCCCGGTGGTGCCCGATGAATACATGATGTAGAGCGGATGAGCGAATGGCAGCGGAGCAAACTCAATGGCGTCGGCATAGTGGTATGGCGCAACGAAATCCGCCAGCATCACGGCCTTCGGAATCGCCGTCAGGTCATGGTTCTGGTACACGTAAGGCACAACCACGACTTTTTCCAGCGAGGGCAGGCGGGCGGCGACTGCGCCGAGTTTCTCCATCACCTCGACCGTCTTGCCGTTGTAATAATAGCCGTCGCAGGCAAACAGCACTTTCGGTTCGGTCTGGCCGAAGCGGTCGAGTACGCCCTGGATGCCGAAGTCGGGCGAAGCGGAAGTAAATACGGCGCCGATGCTGGCCGTGGCCAGCATCGCAATCACGGTTTCAGGGCAATTCGGCATCCAGGCGGCGACACGGTCGCCGGTCACCACGCCGAGTTCGCGCAGCGCCTGGGCCAGGTGCGCCACCTGGCGATACAGTTCGGCATGCGACAGACGCCGCTTGATCTTGTCCTCGCCCCAGAACACCAGTGCGTCAGATTCGTCCCGCCGACGCAGGAGATTCTCGGCAAAGTTGAGTCGCGCCTCGGGAAACCACTGCGCACCCGGCATCCTGTCGCCATCGACGAGCACCGTGCCGCCCATCTCGCCGCGCACTCCGCAAAATTCCCAGACCGATACCCAGAACTGTTCCGGGTGTTCGATTGACCAGCGGTGCAGCGTCGAAAAGTCGGCGTTGGCGAGACGCTGATTCCAGCGTTTCTCAGCTGCCGACATAAAGGCCGTCAGGCGTGTGCCGGCCAGACGTTCAGGCGAAGGTTGCCAGATGGGTAAAGCAGTTGTTGTCATGGTCAGCCTTTGAACAGGGAATGTAATTTTTCGGGCAAGGGGGTTGATTTGCCAGTGGAATTATTTATCCAGACGATTTTCGACGCACCTTCGGCATACAGCGTTTCATCCCCCGCGCGCCGCAGTTCGTAAAACGTCGGCAGGCTGCTGCGGCCTGGCTCACCGGTAAATATGCGGCACTCTACCGCCCCGGGATAGGTCAGCGGAATCAGGAAAGTGCAGCTGGCATTGACGATTATCGGGCCTTCTGCTTGCACCCGCTCGACAGTAAAGCCCAGCGCCTCCAGCCATTCAATACGCGCCTGCTCCATGTAGCGAAAATAAACCGTGTTGTTAACGTGATTCAGTGCATCCAAATCCCCCCAGCGAATCGGAAGTTGCGCGGTAAAAACCAGTGTGCGAGTGGTTTCAATTTTCATGAAATTTCAGGATGGGCTGTCGGCAATGTATCAATTATAATCGCCGCCGCTCTCCCCGCCTGAAGGAACCCTCATGCAACGCGAAACCATGGAATTCGATATCGTCATCGTCGGTGGCGGCCCGGCTGGATTGGCGGCAGCAATTCGCCTCAAGCAAATCAACGCCGGCATCACTGTCTGCCTGATCGAAAAAGGCGCTGAAATCGGCGCGCATATCCTCTCCGGCGCGGTGATGGATCCTCGCGCGCTCACCGAATTGATTCCCGACTGGAAAGAAAAAGGTGCGCCGCTCGAAACCCCGGTGACGCGCGACTGTTTCCGTTTCCTCACCGCACACGGCTTTGTCGATTTTCCAAATTTCGCATTGCCCGACTGCTTCCAGAATCACGGCAATTACATTGTCAGCCTCGGGCAGGTTTGCCGCTGGCTGGGCGAGCAGGCCGAGGCGCTGGGCGTCGAAATCTATCCGGGATTCGCCGGCGCCGAAGTGCTCTATGACGAGAACGGCGCAGTACGCGGGGTGGCCACCGGCGACATGGGCGTGACACACAGCGGCGAGCACGGCCCGGCTTACCAGCCAGGGATGGAACTGCTCGCCAAATACACCCTGTTCGCCGAAGGCTGTCGCGGCCATCTGGGCAAGCAGCTCGAAACCCGCTTCAATCTGCGTGCTGATGCCGACCCGCAAACCTATGCCATAGGCATCAAGGAGCTCTGGGAAGTTCCTCCCGTGCAACATGAAAAAGGCCTGGTGATGCACACCGCCGGCTGGCCGCTGAGCACCGACACCTATGGCGGCGGCTTCATCTATCACTACGGCGAAAACCTGGTCTCGATCGGCCTCGTCGTCGGCCTCGGCTACAGCAATCCCTATCTTGCGCCGTTCGAGGAAATGCAGCGCCTGAAAACCCATCCGCGCATCGGCGAAATGCTCAAGGGCGGCAAGCGCCTTGCCTACGGCGCCCGCGCCCTGGCGGCCGGCGGCCTGCAATCGCTACCGCGCCTTGATTTTCCCGGCGGCGCATTGCTCGGCGATGATGCCGGCCTGCTGGTGGCCTCGCGCATCAAGGGCAGCCATGCCGCAATCAAGAGCGGCATGCTCGCCGCCGAAGCTGCCGCCGCCGCCCTCGCCGCCGGGCGCGCACAAGATGAACTTGTCGCCTACCCCGAAGGCTTGCGCAGTTCCTGGCTCTACGCCGAACTGCATACCGCCCGCAACTTCAAGCCGTGGATGGCGAAGGGCCTCATCACCGGCTCGCTGATGTTCGGTATCGACCAGATGCTCTTTCGCGGCCGCGCACCATGGACGCTGCACAACACCGCCGATCACGAAAAACTCAAGCCGGCGGCGGAATGCACGCCGATCGACTACCCGAAACCCGACGGCGTGCTGACCTTCGACCGGCTCTCTTCGGTCTTCCTTTCCAACACCAATCACACGGAAGACCAGCCCTGCCACCTGCAACTGAAAAATGCCGCGACGCCGATCGAGATCAACCTGGCCATTTACGACGCTCCAGAGCAACGCTACTGTCCGGCCGGCGTGTATGAAATCGTGCGCGATCCCAGCGGTGACAATCCGCGTCTGCAGATCAACGCGCAAAACTGCGTGCATTGCAAGACCTGCGACATCAAGGATCCAACGCAGAACATCAACTGGGTGACGCCGCAGGGCGGCGAAGGGCCGATCTACCAGCAGATGTAGCAGATGTAACGCGCGTTACAGCGCTGCTCGCCAGGTGGCCGAGGGGAAAAGTCGGCGCTGGTGAAGCAACTGCGCTACAAGGCGGTCGAGCAAAAAACGCTCTCCTCGCCGTAGCGGATGGCGACACGGTGAAAACAGAAAAGGGAACCACGGGTTCCCTTTTCTGTTTTCTGCCCGGCCAGCAAGGTGTTTAGAACATGGCCTCATCCAGCGCCAGCGCGCTGGCGCCGCCCTGCACCACCTCCTTAGCCAGTCCGGCGGCTGCCGTCAGGACATGCTCGGCATAAAACCGCGCACTGACAATCTTGGCCGGGTAAAACGGATCGCCATCGCCCGCGCTGGCCTTGTCATGGGCCACCCGCGCGGCACGCGCCATCATCCAGCCGCCGGAGACGATGCCCATCAACAGCAGGAAAGGCACGGCACCCGCCGCCACGGCACGAACATCCTTGCCGTAGGTGGCGACAATGTAGTCCGCCGCCCGGGCCAGTGCAGCGATGCCCTGTTCCAGTTCGGCGGCAATGGCGGCCAAATCGGGATTGGCGTGATTTGCCAGTTCGCCTTGAGTTTGTTTCATCCGGGCAATGACCATCTTCAGCGTCGTCCCGCCTTCGCGGGCAATCTTGCGGCCAATCAGGTCCATCGCCTGGATACCCGTGGTGCCTTCGTAAATGGTGGTGATGCGGGCATCGCGGAAGAATTGCGCAGCGCCGGTTTCTTCGATATAGCCCATGCCGCCATGCACCTGGATACCGAGCGTGGCGACATCGTTCCCGGTCTCGGTCAGCCAGCCCTTGACCACCGGAATCATCAGATCGACGAATGCCTGCTGACGCGCCCTTTCTGCAGCATCGGGGTGACGCAGCGCCATATCGGTCGCCGCCGCCACGACATAAGCCAGGGCACGCATGGCCTCGACCTGGGTGCGCATCAGCATCAGCATGCGCCGCACATCGGGATGGCGGATGATTGCCACGCTGCCGCTCGAACCCTCGATGGCACGGCCCTGGACGCGGTCACGGGCATACACCACCGCCTTCTGGTAGGCCCGCTCGGCAATCGCCAGGCCTTCGAGGCCCACCGCGAAACGCGCGGCGTTCATCATGACAAACATGTACTTGAGGCCTTCGTTCTCCTTGCCGACCAGGGTACCGACGGCGCCGCCACTGTCGCCGAATGCCAGAACGCAGGTCGGGCTGGCATGGATGCCAAGCTTGTGTTCGATCGAAACACACCAGGCATCATTACGTTCGCCGAGCGAACCGTCGGCATTGACAAGGAATTTCGGCACCACGAACAGCGAAATTCCCTTCACCCCTTCCGGCGCATCCGGCGTCCTGGCCAGCACGAGGTGAATCGTGTTCTCTGCCATGTCGTGGTCGCCATAGGTGATGAAAATTTTCTGACCAAAAACACGGTAAGTGCCATCTTCCTGCGGTACCGCACGCGTGCGCACTGCAGCAAGATCTGATCCTGCTTGCGGCTCGGTCAGATTCATGGTTCCAGTCCATTCGCCTGAAATCATCTTCGGCAGATAAGTTGCCTTTTGTTCATCCGTACCGACCAGTTCCAGCGCCTCGACCGCGCCCATGGTCAGCATCGGGCAAAGCGAAAACGCCATGTTGGCCGCCTTCCACATCTCCTGCACAGCCACCGAAATCGTCTTGGGCAGGCCCTGGCCGCCGTGTTCCGGCTCGCAGGAAAGCGCAGGCCAGCCATTTTCGACGAACTGCAAATAGGCTTCCTTGAAGCCCTTGGGCATAGTCACGGCCTTGTCGGCCCACTGGGCACCTATCTCGTCGCCAGCGCGATTGAGCGGCGCCAGGACTCCACTGGCAAATTTGTTGGCTTCATCGAGGATAGCCTCGACCAGATCGGGAGTGACTTCCTCGCAACCAGGCAACTTGGCAACTTGATCAAGTTCCGCCAGTTCATTCAACACAAATTGCATATCCTTGAGCGGGGCGCTGTAGGTACTCATGAGGTTTGCTCCATGTCAGTTGTTTAATAGATAACGTTGATCATCAAAACTGCCCAGCCAGTGCGGCAGATAAACGGCCATCAGGGTGATCATGGCGCCGTTCAGCCAGGCTTCGGCAAATGTCAGCAGCAGGATGTATGACAAATAGTGTTGCCACAGAAAAGCAGCAGGATAGGCTCCCGCCAGCCACAGCACTGAAGCTGTGGCCACGCCGGCGGCCAGCAGGCTTGCCGCTGCGCCGAAAAAAGCGCCGATGAAAATGTAGATGAAAAAATTGGCCGGTAGAACCCGTTCCATCAACTGCCGGATGATGTCGGACACGAATACCGGGACAACGACCAACACCAGCGCATTCAGCGCATAGGCCTGCCAGCCGGATACCCCGCTGAACCAGACATTGAGCGTAACCGCCGCCAGCACCGAGGCCAGTCCGATAATCGCCAGTTGCCTGCCGAACATCAGCGTAAACATCGTGGCGCCGAGCAGATGCAGATTGAGTCCCGGCTTCACGCCGGCTTTCATGTTCCACACCAGGGCGAGGAAAACAATGGCGCCAAGCCATACATTCGATTGCGCCGAATCCGTCAAGCGCACCCAAGGCGCCGTCGCAACAGACCAGATCAAGACTGGAAGAAAGCAAAGAAAAGCCCCGGATGCCCAGATCGGTGATAAAAGAGCATCGGGGAAATTCATCTTGCATCCCGCTTAAAGCGCTGCGGTCAATTCCGGTATGACCTGGAACAGATCCGCCACCAGGCCGTAATCGGCAACCTGGAAAATTGGCGCATCCGGATCCTTGTTGATCGCGACGATCACTTTCGAATCCTTCATTCCCGCCAGATGCTGGATCGCGCCTGAAATGCCGATTGCAATGTAGAGCTGCGGTGCAACAATCTTGCCGGTCTGTCCGACCTGATAATCGTTGGGAACAAAACCAGCATCCACCGCCGCACGCGAGGCGCCCAGCGCTGCGCCCAGCTTGTCGGCCAGAGGCTCCAGCAACTGGCGATAGGCTTCTCCGCTGCCCAGGGCGCGGCCGCCTGAAATAATGACCTTCGCCGCCCCCAGTTCGGGTCGCGCGGACTTGGTGATCTCCCGACCGATAAGCCTGGCCTGACCCTGATCGGAGGCAGATGCAAGGGTTTCGATCGTGGCACTACCGCCGACAGCCGACACGGGGTCGAATCCGGTGGTGCGAACGGTAATGACCTTCACCGCATCGGCACTTTTCACCGTCGCCAGCGCATTACCGGCATAGATGGGGCGAACGAAAGTGTCAGCATCTTCCACCGCAATGATGTCCGAGATTTGCGCCACGTCAAGCAAGGCGGCGACGCGCGGCAGGGTATTTTTGCCATTGCTGGTGGCCGCCGCGAGGATATGGCTGTAGCCACCGGCATGGGCGTGGATCAGCGCCGCCAGATTCTCGGCAGTCTGGTCAGCATAGTGAGCGGCATCCGCCACCTTTACCTTTGCCACACCCGCTACTGCCGCAGCCTGTTCAGCCACCGCGTCGCAGCCGGAGCCGGCTACCAGCAGGTGAATCTCGCTGCCCAGCTTGACTGCAGCGGCCACGGCGTTGAGTGTGGCGGTCTTGAGATGGGCATTATCGTGTTCTGCAATGACTAGAATGCTCATGGGATCACCTTGGCTTCGTTTTTAAGTTTGTCGATCAACTGGGCGACATCGGCCACCCTCACACCCGCAGTACGCTTGGGTGGCTCAACTACCTTGAGCGTGGTCAGGCGGGGGCTGACGTCCACGCCCAGGTCTTCCGGCTTGAGCGTTTCCAGCGGCTTCTTTTTCGCCTTCATGATGTTCGGCAGGGTTGCATAGCGCGGCTCGTTCAGGCGCAGATCGGTGGTCACGACAGCCGGCAATTTGAGTTCGAGAGTCTCAAGTCCGCCATCAATCTCGCGGGTGACGGTGACATGACCGGCAGCGGCATCGATCACCACCTTCGAGGCAAAGGTGGCTTGCGACCAGCCCAGCAAGGCGGCCAGCATCTGGCCGGTCTGGTTGGCGTCGTCATCGATCGCCTGCTTGCCGAGAATCACGAGTTGCGGCGCTTCCTTGCCGACAATCGCCTTGAGCAGCTTGGCCACCGCCAGCGGTTGCAACTCCGCATCGGTCTCGACCAGCACGCCACGATCAGCGCCCAGGGCCAACGCGGTGCGCAGCGTTTCCTGACAGGCCGCAACACCACAGGAAACGGCGACGACTTCAGTCACCACCCCCGCCTCTTTCTGCCGCACAGCCTCTTCCACGGCAATTTCATCGAATGGATTCATCGCCATCTTGACATTGGCCAAGTCAATGCCACTGCCATCGGCCTTGACGCGCACCTTGACATTGAAGTCAACCACGCGCTTGATCGGAACGAGTACTTTCAAATTCTTCTCCCTTGGTCTAATTATCTGCGAAGATGATTCATTCTAACCATGATTCATCCATACGGTATCGTATGGAGTATGAGATACTACTCTAGGCAAAATAAAAACTCAATACGCTACCGTATGGAAGAAAAATCTTGAAGTCTGCCCGCAAAGTACTCGATCGTCCGGCATGGATCAAAGCTGCCAGTGAAATCCTGGCAGAGCATGGTATCGAAGGCTTGCGCGTGGAAACTCTGGCCAAATACCTGAGGGTGACGAAGGGCAGCTTTTACTGGCACTTCAAGGATCGGCGCGACTTGCACGATGCCGTGCTGACACACTGGAAGCACGGCCGCATCATCGACATCCAGAAACAGACGCGTGCCGAACCGGGACAGGAAATCGCTGCCCTGCTCCATACCATTGAAGTCTACGCATCCCCCCGCAGCCGCCGGGGCATACCCATAGAACTGGCCGTACGCGACTGGGCTCGACGCGATGCCGTGGCCGCCAGAATCGTGGAGGAAGTGGATACCGAACGCCTGGCCTGCACCTACCGCCTGTTTGTGGCTTGCGGTCTGGACGATGCCGAGGCCAAAGCCCGAAGTGTGATGTTGTATGCCTATGTATTCGGCGTCAGTCTGATGCGTTGCGAGCGTTTTGCATCCGATCTCACCGCCTTGAAGACATGGATCGCCGAACGCATCGCGCATTAAACCTGCGTCACTGCGCTCGGCAAGCTGCCTGAGTTAGACCAGTGTTTTGAGCGCCGCAGCGTAATTGGGCTCGTCGGCGATTTCCGGCACCATCTCGCTGTGTATCACCTTGTCATTCTCGTCCAGCACGACAACGGCACGTGCGGTCAGACCGGCCAGCGGGCCATCGGCCAATTTCACACCCCATGCGGATAAAAACTCCGGGTGACGGAAACTGGAAAGGTGCGCCACATTTTTCAAGCCTTCCAGTTCGCAAAAACGTTTGGCGGCAAAAGGCAGATCGGCCGAAATGACCAGCACGGTGGTATTCGTCATGCTGCTGGCTAACTCGTTGAATTTTCGGGTTGAGGCTGCGCAGGTCGGCGTGTCAAGACTCGGCACAATATTCAGCACTTTGCGCTTGCCGGCGAAATCCTTCAGCGAGACATCGGCCAGTGCACCATTGGTGAGTTGAAAATCGGGAGCCTGATGACCAACAGCGGGAAGATCACCATCGACGCGAACGGGATTGCCTTTCAAGCTTACGGTAGTCATTGCCATTTCTCCTGGGATTAATTATTCAAAACGAGCTTGGGTAAGGCCGCCGCCGCATTGGCCGTCGTGGCCTCGGCGATGGCGGGGAAAGACATGCCGCGCAAGGCGGCGAGGGTTTCGGCGATACGCGGCAATTGATCCGGCGTGTTGCCAGCGCCGACTTTCCACGCCGGCGCCATATCCGGGGCATCGGTTTCGAGCACGATGGCGTCGAGCGGCAGCGTCGCCGCCAACTCACGGATGTGAAGTGCGCGCGGAAAAGTCATGGCACCGCCGAAACCCAGCTTGAAACCCAGAGTGATGAATTCGTCGGCCTGCTGGCGGCTGCCATTGAAGGCATGGGCAATGCCACCGGAAACACCAATTCGCCGCAACTGCTTCAGCACCTGATCAACGGCACGCCGTACATGCAATAGTACCGGCAACCCGGCTTCGCGTGCGAGTTTCAATTGTTCAACAAAATAAAGTTCCTGTTGCGCATCGTCACGCTCGGCAACAAAGCGATCGAGACCAATTTCGCCCACCGCAACAGGACGTTCACGCGCCAGGGTTTCACGCAAGGCAATGAGGTCTTCCGCGCGCGCGCGTCCAACGTACAGCGGGTGAATGCCATAGGCCGCAACGCAGCAACCGGAGTAATCGCGACAAACCGAGGCCACGGCGCCGAAATTGGCCCGCTCCACCGCCGGCACGACGATAGCATGCACCCCCGCCTGCCGTGCGGCCACCATAACCGCATCCCGCTCGGCGTCGAACTCGGCGGCATCCAGATGGCAATGGGTATCGACCAGCATGAATCAGCTCAACTCGTCGATCCAGGCCTGTTGAATCGCTTCGAGCTTCTTCTCGCCACAGTGGCTCTCGTTTTCCTCGAAGCCGGGCAAGGCAAGCACCCAATGCATCAGGTCGACAAAGTTGATGCGCATCGGATCAACGTCGGGATGCGTTTCCATCAATGCAATGGCGATATCGAGACTGTCTGTCCATTTCATTTTTTTGCGCTCCCTTCCTTGACCATGTTGATGGTGTACTTGGGTATTTCAATCACCAGTGGTGTTGCACCAACAATCGCCTGACACGAAAGCCGCGAGTTCGGTTCCAGCCCCCAGGCCTTGTCGAGCAAGTCGTCTTCCAGTTCTTCTGCCGGCGGCAGCGAGGCATAGCCTTCGCGCACGATGACATGACAGGTGGTGCAGGCGCATGATTTCTCGCAGGCATGCTCGATCGGGATGTCATTATCAAGCAAGGCATCGCAGACGCTGGTTCCTGGTAGCGCTTCAATGACTGCGCCGTCGGGACACAACTCGGCATGGGGCAGAACGATTATTTGTGTCATGGCAAAACCTGGTCAATTTTTTTTCCGGCCAGTGCGCGTTGCACGCTCTGGTTCATGCGGCGGGCAGCGAATTCATCGGTGGCGGAACTTAATTCCTGCATGGCGTCATCGATGGCACGCCGGTCGTCACCGGGAACGACCGCTTCCAGTCTGATAATCGCCCTGTCGATGCGTTCGCGCTCTTCGGGCGTCAATATCTCCGCGCTATCCTCAAGGGCCGAATGCGTCGCTTCGAGCAAACGCTGCGCCTCAACCTGCGCCTCGCGCAAGGCGCGACGAAACGCGTCGTCCCCGGCATGCGCAAACCCGGCTTGCAACATGGTGGCAACCTCATCATCGGTGAGACCGTAGGAAGGCTTGACCGCAATATGCGCTTCGCAGCCTGAGGTTTGTTCGCTGGCCGTGACCGAGAGCAGGCCATCTGCATCAATCTGGAACGTGACACGAATCCGTGCGGCACCTGCCACCATCGGCGGAATGCCGCGCAACTCGAACCGCGCCAGACTGCGGCAATCGGAAACCAGTTCACGCTCGCCTTGCACGACATGAATGGCCATTGCCGTCTGGCCATCCTTGAAGGTGGTGAATTCCTGCGTCTGGGCAATCGGCAGTGTCGAATTGCGCTGGATCACCTTCTCCACCAGTCCCCCCATCGTCTCCAGCCCGAGCGAAAGGGGAACCACGTCGAGCAGCAGCCAGTCCTCATCGGCAGTACGGTTGCCCGCCAGCAGATTGGCCTGCATGGCCGCACCCAGCGCCACGACCTTGTCGGGATCGAGGTTGTTGAGCGGCTCCTGCTTGAACAAGTCGGCCACAGCATGCTGTATCTGCGGCATGCGGGTGGAGCCGCCCACCATCACCACGCCCCGCACATCGGTCACGGCCAAGCCGGCATCACGCAGCGCTTTGCGTGTCGGGATCAGGGTTTTTTGTACCAAAGTGCGGGTAATTTCAGTAAAAATATCTGTCGTCAGCATCAGATCGACATATTCGCCACTGCTGAGCTTGACCGTGACCGGCGCCTCGCCATGGGATGAAAGATATTCCTTGGCTTCCCGCGCCTTGACCTGCAACAAACGCACATCGCCCGCCGAAAGCGGCTTGAGATGCGCCTGTTCGATCAGCCAGCAAAACACGCGATGATCGAAGTCATCCCCGCCCAAAGCGGAATCGCCGCCGGTAGCCAGCACCTCGAATACGCCTTTGGACAAACGCAGAATCGAAATGTCGAAGGTGCCGCCGCCCAGATCGAATACAGCATAAATGCCTTCCGACGCATTATCCAGTCCATAGGCAATCGCCGCCGCCGTCGGCTCGTTGAGCAGGCGCAAGACGTTCAGGCCCGCCAGGCGTGCCGCATCCTTGGTGGCCTGGCGCTGGGCATCGTCAAAATACGCAGGCACCGTAACCACGGCGCCGACCAGTTCGCCGCCGAGAGAAGCCTCTGCCCGCAAGCGCAGGGCCTGGAGTATCACGGCCGAAACCTCAACCGGGCTTTTTATTCCGGCCGCTGTCCTGATCCTGACCATGCCTTCGGCATCAACAAAATCATAAGGCAGGGTTTCAATGTGGGCAATGTCGGCACGCCCCCGTCCCATGAAGCGTTTGACGGAAACCAGAGTGTTCTTCGGATCGGTCGCGGCATGTTTTCCTGCCTCGTAGCCGACTTCAGTTGTTCCATCGGGCAGATAGCGCACGATGGAAGGCAGCAAGGAGCGACCCTGCTCATCATTGAGTACCACGCTCATACCACTCTTGACAGAGGCCACCAGCGAATTTGTGGTGCCCAGATCAATGCCGACGGCAAGTCGATGCTGATGCGGCGCTGCGAATGTTCCCGGCTCCGCTATTTGGAGTAATGCCATGATGTTTTATCTAAAAAGTAACGGTTTCAAGCGCGTCGTCGATTTCATCCAGCAGTTTTTCCTGGAACATCAATTGACGCGCCAACCCGGTTGCTGCCTGAAAATCCTTGTGTGTGTCGATCAGTTCGGCGAGACGCTCATAAGCGATGGCAATTTCCTGCGACAGGCGCTGGCGCGTGGCATCCAGAGTCGCGGCGTCGTTGCCGTGACGGGCTTCGGTGACGGCTTCCCGCAACGCCATCTGATCCATCAAGAACTCCATCGGCATGGCGGTGTTGCTTTCGACCTGGGGGTCATGCCCAAGCAGGCCAAGCAGGTAACGCGCCCGTGCACCGGGCGACTTGAGCGTCTGGTAGGCCTCATTCACCCGCGTCGCCCACTGCATCGACAAACGCCGACCGGCAACGCCGGCCTGTACATGACGATCGGGATGCACCTCGGCTTGAAGCTGACGGAAACGGCGATCGAGCTCGGCTCCCTCCACCCGCTGCGCACGGGGCAAGCCGAACAGGGCAAAGTGATCTGCCGAAAAATCAGGCATGGCTGCAACCATCAATCACCAACCGCCATCAGGTCGTGAATGACTCGCCGCAACCGCATTCGGCCTTGACATTGGGGTTGTTGAACTTGAATCCCTCGTTCATGCCTTCCCGGGTGTAGTCCAGTTCCGTGCCGTCGATATAAGGCAGGCTTTTCGGATCGACCAGAATCTTGATGCCATGACTTTCGAACACCAGATCCTCCGGCAGCGCAGCATCGGCAAATTCGATTTTATAGGCCAGCCCCGAGCAACCTGTCGTCTTGACCCCGAGGCGAACTCCAAGCCCCTTGCCACGCTTGGCAATGAAGTCGGCGACGTGCTTGGCGGCAGGCGCTGATAAGCTGATTGACATGATCAGGCCTCGTGTCTTTTCTTGTAATCGTCCACCGCTGCCCTGATCGCATCTTCGGCGAGGATGGAGCAGTGAATCTTCACCGGCGGCAAAGCCAGTTCCTCGGCGATATGGGTGTTCTTGATTTCCAGCGCCTGATCCAGCGTCTTGCCCTTGACCCATTCGGTCACCAGCGAAGACGAGGCGATCGCCGAGCCACATCCATAAGTCTTGAATTTGGCGTCTTCGATGATGCCATCCTTGCCGACCCGGATTTGCAGCTTCATCACATCGCCGCAAGCAGGCGCGCCGACCATGCCGGTGGCGACACCCTCTTCTTCCTTGCCGAAGGAACCAACGTTGCGTGGGTTTTCGTAGTGATCCAGTACTTTTTCGCTATAGGCCATGATGTTTCTCCTTTAAATCAGTGTGCAGCCCACTGCACGGTGTTGAGGTCAATACCCTCTTTGAACATGTCCCACAAGGGCGACAACTCACGCAGCCTGCCGATCTTCTCATGCAACAATTTGACTGTGAAATCAACGTCATGTTCCGTTGTGAAACGCCCCAGTGTGAAGCGAATCGAACTGTGCGCCAACTCGTCGGAACGTCCCAGCGCACGCAGGACATAGGACGGCTCAAGACTGGCCGAAGTGCAGGCCGAGCCGCTCGAAACGGCAATGTCTTTGATCGCCATGATCAGGGACTCGCCTTCGACAAAGTTGAAACTGACATTGAGGTTGTGCGGCACGCGCTGCTCCAGGTCGCCATTGACGTAGGTTTCCTCGATATCCATCAGGCCACTCATCAGCTTGTCGCGCAGCATGCGGATGCGTTCGTTCTCGGTTGCCATTTCTTCGCGTGCGATACGGAATGCCTCGCCCATGCCGATGATCTGATGCGTTGCCAGTGTGCCGGAACGCAAACCGCGCTCATGGCCGCCACCATGAATCTGCGCTTCCAGGCGGATTCGCGGCTTGCGTCGCACATACAGCGCACCGATGCCTTTCGGGCCATAGGTCTTGTGCGCCGAGAACGACATCAGGTCGACTTTCAGCGTGGCCAGGTCGATCGGCATCTTGCCCGTGGCCTGTGCGGCATCGACATGGAAAATCACTCCTTTCTCGCGGCAGATTTCACCGATTTCGGCGATCGGCTGAATCACGCCAATTTCGTTGTTCACCGCCATCACCGATGCCAGCACCGTATCCGGGCGCAGCGCGGCCTTGAACTGATCGACACTGATCAGGCCGTTTTCCTGCGGCACGATATAGCTTGCCTCGAAACCCTGGCGCTCCAGTTCCTTCACCGTATCGAGCACCGCCTTGTGCTCCGTGGTCACCGTGACGATGTGCTTGCCTTTGGTGCCGGCGTAGAAATGCGCCGCGCCCTTGATCGCCAGATTATTCGATTCGGTCGCGCCGGAAGTCCAGATGATGTCCTTGGCATCTGCCCCGACCAGTTTCGCCACTTCTTCCCGCGCTTCTTCAACAGCCTTTTCAGCTTCCCAGCCGTAGGCATGCGAACGCGACGCCGGATTGCCGAAATGCTCCGTCAGCCAGGGGATCATTTTCCCTGCCACACGCGGATCAACCGGCGTGGTCGAGGAATAATCGAGGTAAATCGGCATTTTCATAGGTGCTCTCCAGTTCAATGTGTTGGAACGGCCACTGCTGCGACCAGTCCTTTAAGTTGCAATAGCGTGTTATCCAGCGCCCTGAAAAAGTCGCGCACTTGCTGCTGTGTATTCCCGGCGCCAAGACTGATGCGTACTGCCGCGCGCGCAAGAGCGGGGCTAACACCCATCGCCAGCAGCACCTTGGAGGGTTCCGGATGGGCGCTGGAGCAGGCTGCGCCGGCGGCCACGGCGAAACCGGCGCGATCGAGCCAGGCCACCAGCGTCTCGCCATCAAAGCCGTCAAAAGAAAAATAGATCGTGTTCGGCAAGCGCTGCACCGCACTGGCGAAAATAACCGCCCCCCGCGCCACCAGACCATCTTCAAGCTCGGTGCGCAAAGCGAGCAACCCTGCCGCCTGTCCTTTGATTCGCTCCACGGCAAGCTCTGCGGCCAAGCCAAAACCGACAATAGCCGCCACGTTTTCAGTACCCGAGCGTAAACCACGCTCGTGACCGCCGCCTGCAATCAATGCTTGCAAATCGACCCGCTTATCCACAACCAGCGCACCGGCGCCTTTCGGTCCGCCGATCTTGTGTGCCGAAAGCGTCATCGCATGCACGCCAGCTGCATTGAAGACACGAAAGCTCAACGGCAACTTGCCAAAGGCCTGCACCGCATCGGTGTGAAACCAGGCATGTGCCGACTGTGCCTGTGCCGCCAGCTTGGTCACATCCTGCACGACGCCCGTTTCGTTGTTGGCCAGCATCACCGAAACCAGTGCCGGCTTCTCGGCCAATGCGGCGGAAAAGTCGGCGCTGGCGATACGGCAATCCGCATCCACTGCGATCTCGCGTACTTGCCAGCCGCAACGCGCCAACTGCCGTGCCGGCTCTCGCACACAGGGGTGTTCGATGGCTGAAATAGCCAGCGTGCCGGGGGCGAGCATTGCCGCCGCACCCTTGATAAACAGGTTGTTGGCCTCCGAGCCGCCGCTGGTAAAAATCACTTCCGTCGGATGGGCGCCCACAGCGCAAGCCACCCTTTGGCGCGCCTCGTCAATTGCACGCCGCGCTGCGCGACCATACTCATGCCGACTGGAGGCGTTGCCATAATGCTGCGTCAAATACGGCAACATCCCGTCCAGCACCCGCGTATCGAGCGGCGTGGTCGCATTGTGGTCGAAATAGACGGGAGTGAACATGGCGTGACAAGCAGTCAATCAAACAGGGCACTCGACACCCGCGCGGCGAACCTGGCTCACAGGTCGTTCACCACGCAGCACATTGTCTGCTCTGGCCTGCTGCTGGGCTACGAGTTCCGCCAGGCTGACCGAGTTGAGATACTCAAACATCTTCTCGTTCAATGTGGTCCATAGCTGGTGCGTCATGCAGGGCTTTACATCCTCGGTGCAATTCCGTTTGCCACCGCATTGCGTGGCGTCGAGCGACTCATCAACGGCATTGATGATGTCTGCCACCGAAATCATGTCCAGTGACTTGGCCAGGCAGTAACCACCTCCTGGCCCGCGCACGCTGGAAACCAGATCCCGACGGCGCAATTTGCCAAACAGTTGTTCAAGATAGGAGAGGGAAATCTTCTGCCGCTCGCTGATTCCTGCCAAGGTCACCGGCCCGCCCTGCTGACGCAAAGCCAGATCAATCATCGCAGTTACAGCAAAGCGCCCTTTAGTCGTCAGTCGCATAACGGATACCTCCCATGAATGGCACACCCGCCCACATGCTTATCTTTCGCCGGAAATTCGCCAGCCGAATACCCGACTACTGCGACCGATTTTATTGTATCCCGACAATTTTAGTCAACTATTTTTGAGAGATAGTTCGGATCGAATTTATCAGCCGTCGCCATATCATCTTCAAGCGATACCCCCGTGCGCTCGATGGCTTTCAACAGCGCCTCAAGACGCCGATCGGTATCGACCGCATGGTCAAGCAAGCCATGGATTGCCTTGGCCAGCGGATCGTCTTCAGTCTTACTGATGGCATACGCTGAAAAGCCCATTTTCTCGGCGTGCTCTTCACGTACCGCTTCCTGACCGGCATCGACGATGCGCGCCGGAATGCCTACCGCCGTCGCTCCCGCAGGCACATCACGAACCACTACAGCATTGGAGCCTACCTTCGCCCCTTCGCCGAGGGTAATCGGCCCCAGCACCTTGGCTCCGGCGCCAATCACTACACCCCGCATCAATGTCGGATGGCGTTTGCCCTTGCTCCACGAAGTGCCGCCCAGCGTAACGCCGTGATATAGCGTGCAGTCGTCGCCGATCACGGCGGTCTCGCCGATCACGACGCCCATGCCATGATCGATGAAGACGCGACGGCCGATGGTCGCCCCGGGATGAATCTCGATGCCCGTTGCCCAGCGCGTCAAATGCGCCAGAAACCGGGCCAGCCAGCGTAGCCGGGAACCCCACAACCAGTGCGCCAACCGATGCAATACGAGGGCATGAAATCCCGGGTAGCAGGTCAGCACCTCCCAGGTCGAGCGGGCTGCCGGATCGCGTTCAAAAACGCAGGAGATGTCTTCGCGCAAACGGGAGATCATGGTCGAAATTTTCCTTTTCCTTCGAGCGCCGCAAGCAAGCCGCGCAAAATGTTGACTTCCTCTTTTTCCAGTACGGCGCGGGAAAACAGTCGTCGCATGCGGAGAGTAAACCGTTTCGGGCTGGCCGGATCGAGAAAACCGCAGCCCAATGCAGCCTGCTCCAGATGCGTAACGAAATGCTCTATTTCATCGTGCGTTGCCGGCAACCCGGCACCGGAAATTTCCGGCGGCAAACCCGGATTCAGCGCCGCCAGACGCAACTCGTAGCACATCACCTGCACCGCTGCCGCGACGTTGAGCGAACTGAAATCGGGATTGACCGGAATCATCGCCCAGCGCCGGCATTGGGCCAGTTCCTCGTTTGACAGTCCCGCCGTTTCATTGCCAAACACCAGCGCCACATCACCGTGGACTGTCTGCGCCACCATCTCGGCCGCCGCTTCCCGCGCCCAGAGCGCCGGTGTCGCCAGTTCGCGCCGCCGCGCACTCATGGCCACCGCCAGTACCGTTCCCGAAAGCGCCTCGGGCAACGATGACACGACCTGTGCCGCCGCCAAAATATCCGTTGCCCCGGCAGCCATCGCCGCAGCCTGGGCATCGGGAAACTTTTGCGGATTGACCAGCACCAGCCGGGAAAGCCCCATGACCTTCATCGCCCGCGCTGCCGCGCCGATATTTCCGGGATGACTGGTATGCGACAGGACAACGCGAATGCGCTCAAAAGTCGGCGCTGGCGAGACGGTGAAGGTCAATTTAAGGTACCGGGTCGAATAGCATGAAACACAGAATTCGCCATCGCGATGCAAGGAACGTATGGGCAGGCGAACGGGTTCATATTAGAATTGAGGCCTTCGCGCACAACGCGCCTGCTCTCCTCAAAATTCATGCATCCCACACTCAACATCGCCGTCAAGGCCGCGCGTAGTGCCGGCAAGATCATCAACCGTGCCAGCCTTGACATCGAATCGCTCAATATCAGCGTCAAGCAACAGAGCGATTACGTCACCGAAGTCGATCGTGCCGCCGAAGCTGCAATTATCGCTGTCCTGCGCGACGCCTACCCTGCCTACGGAATTCTAGCAGAGGAGTCCGGACTGGCTGGCACTGACGCCCATGCCGAGTTCCAGTGGATCATCGACCCGCTCGACGGCACCACCAACTTTATCCACGGCGTGCCGCAATACGCCATTTCAATTGCCCTCGCGCACAAAGGCGTGATGCAGCAAGCCGTGGTGTACGACCCTAACCGCAATGAAATTTTCACCGCCAGCAAAGGCGGCGGAGCCTTCGTCAACGGCCGCCGCATACGCGTCGCCAAACGCGACAAACTCGATGAAGCCTTGATCGGCACAGGTTTCCCCTATCGGATGTTTGAGCATATCGACACCTACCTCGCCATCTTCAAGGAAATTGCACAAAAAACCGCCGGCATGCGTCGGCCGGGCGCCGCTGCGCTCGATCTCGCCTGGGTTGCCTGCGGCCGCATGGATGGGTTCTGGGAACTTGGCCTCGCTCCGTGGGACATGGCGGCCGGCAGCTTGCTCATCACCGAAGCGGGCGGCCTCGTTGGTGACCTCTCCGGTGAAGCGAATTACATGAAAACCGGCAACATCATCGGCGGCAACCCGAAAATTTTCAGTCAACTGCTGCAAATCATCGCCTCGCACCGCACGGCTACACTGCCAGCCTGAGATCGAACCGCTCCTTGCCAAGAAACAAAAAGCCACCCGAAGGTGGCTTTTTAACTTCAACTTACCGATTTCCTACCGAATCTGGTAGGCGCGATTGGACTCGAACCAACGACCCCCACCATGTCAAGGTGGTGCTCTAACCAGCTGAGCTACGCGCCTGCTACAAGAGGGCCGCATTCTACCTGAAACACGTCCGCCGTCAAACCGTTTTAACCGCTGCTTGTGGTCAAAGCGGTCTTGATCTGCTCCAGCGTCGACGGATCATCAATCGTGGTCATGTCTCCCGGATCACGGCCTTCGGCGAGCGCCTGGATCGAGCGGCGCAGCATCTTGCCGGAACGTGTCTTGGGCAGGCCCGTCACGAAGTGAATCCGCTTGGGTCGGGCGATGGCGCCAAGGCTTTCATCGACGCGTTTTTTCACCTCAGCTTCCAGTGCTGCACGCAGTTCAGGTGTAGCCACCTTCGCCTCATCCTTGACCACCGCAAAAGCCACCGGCTCCTGGCCTTTCAATGCATCGTTAACACCGACCACGGCAACTTCGGCAATGGCGCTGTGACTCTGGATGGCTTCCTCGATTTCGCGTGTGCCCAACCGATGCCCGGCGACATTGATAACATCGTCGGTACGTCCGAGAATCGTGTGGTAGCCCTCTGCATCCCGGATGCCCCAGTCGAATGACGAATACACCAGGGTATCGTTGAACAGGCTGAAATAGGTTTTAAGGAAGCGTTCGTCATCTTCCCATAGCGTGGACAAACAGCCCGGTGGCAACGGTGGTACAACGCCGACAATGCCTTTTTCGTTGGCATCGCATGTCGTGCCATCCTCGCGAAAAATGCGCAAGTCGAAGCCATAGACCGGGAAACCCGGCGTGCCCAACTTGATTCTGGTTTCCTCGACTCCGCGCACAGCGGAAAGCATCGGCCAACCGGTCTCGGTCTGCCAGTAGTTGTCGATCACCGGCAACTTCAATTCATCCATGGCCCAGGCATGGGTCGACTCGTCCAGCGGCTCGCCAGCGAGGAACAGGTGCTTGAGCGAAGACAGGTCATATTTCTTGAGGAAAGCCGGGTCGTATTTCTTCAGCACGCGAATCGCCGTCGGTGCCGAGAACATCACGCTGACTTTGTATTTTTCGACCAGTTGCCACCAGATGCCGGCATCGGGGCGGATCGGTGTACCCTCGTACACGATCGTCGCCATGCCCGCGATCAACGGTCCATAAACAATGTAGCTGTGACCGACGACCCAGCCAATGTCCGAAGTGGAAAACATGGTTTCACCTGCATTTCCGGTGAAAATATGCTTCATCGAGGCGGCCAGCGCCACGGCATAGCCCCCGGTATCGCGCTGCACACCCTTGGGTTTCCCGGTAGTGCCGGAGGTGTAAAGAATGTATGAAGGCTCGCTCGACTCCAGCCATTCGCAGGGTACGTCCTCATCCATGTGGCGGGTGCGCTGCTCGGCATAATCGATATCGCGTCCAGCGACCTTTGGCCAGCCAGGAACCAGTCCACGGTCGACCATCAGCACTTTTTGAGGTGGGAACTCGGCCAGTTTGCAGGCTTCATCGAGCAGATTCTTGTACGGCACGGCTTTGCCGCCACGCATGCCGGCATCGGCAGAAACAATCAGCTTGGGTTTCGCATCATCGATGCGCGTAGCCAGGGAGCCGGATGCAAAACCACCGAAAACCACCGAGTGAATTGCCCCGATGCGCGCGCAGGCGAGCATGGCAAAAACCGCTTCGGCGATCATCGGCATATAAATCAATACCCGATCGCCATGTCCCACTCCCAGCGATTTCATGATCGCCGCCATGCGCACCACTTCCGCTTTCAACTCGGCAAAGGTATAAACCTTCTCTTCATTGATCTCGGTCGAGACATAGATCAGGGCGCGGTCATCGGGACGCTTGGCCGCGTGGCGATCGACGGCGTTGTAGCAAAGGTTGGTCTTGCCGCCGACAAACCATTTGACGAACGGCGGCTGTGAATAATCGCAAATCTGCTGCGGTGGCGTCTGCCAGTCAATCAGCACCGACTGCTCGGCCCAGAACTCATCGCGGTGTTCGATCGAGCGTTTATGAAACTCTGCGTACTTTCCCATAGCTATTCCACTTAATTGTTGCGGTATTGAAATCAGGCCGAAATTTTCACTACGACGCGGCCTTTAATGCGCCCCTGAATAAAATCATCAAAAGCATCCGGCAAGTCGGCAAAAGCTATATCACGCGTCATCTCGGACAGATGCGGCGGGCGCATGTCGCTGGCAAGGCGCCGCCAGACTTCAGCGCGCTGCGGCATCGGGCAATTAACCGAATCAATGCCGAGCAGGCTGACGCCACGCAGAATGAACGGCGCCACCGTGGTGTTGAAACTCATGCTGGCCGCAAGGCCAATGGAAGCCAGTGTGCCGCCGGTCTTCATCGTGCTGGCCATCCATGACAGCACGTCGCCGCCCAAATTATCGATGGCGCCGGCCCAGCTTTCACGGCCCAGCGGCTTGATTTTGGCGAGGTCGAGCGACTGCCGCAACATCACTTCCTTCGCGCCGAGATGCTTCAGGTAATCGGTTTCGGCTTCCTTGCCGGTCAGGGCGACCACGTGATAGCCAAGCTTGCCCAGAATCTCTATGGCGATGCTGCCCACGCCGCCTGTCGCACCGGAAACAATCACCGGGCCATTGGCTGGCTGCAGGCCTTCATGCTCCATCCGCACCACTGCCAATGCCGCAGTGAAACCGGCGGTACCGAGCGCCATGGCATCATGCAACGAAAGCCCGGCCGGCAGTTTGACCACCCAGTCGGCCGGCACCCGGGCCCGCTCGGCGTAACCGCCGTGGTGGGCGACCCCAATGTCGTAGCTGGTTGCGAGCACTTCGTCGCCGGGCTGAAAACGGGCGTCCGTGCTTACGACCACCCGCCCGGCAAGATCAATACCGCCAATGCAGGGGAAGCGACGGATGATGCGCCCGGCGCCCGTGGCGGCCAGTGCATCCTTGTAATTGATGCTGGAATGGGTGACAGCGATGCTTACTTCGCCGGCATCAAGCTGCGCTTCATCCATATCCACGAAACGGCTGACCAGTTGGTCGCCATCCTGATTGATCAAATAGGCTTTAAAACTCACTGAACTCTCCCTGGATCGGCATCCCGCCAACGCCGACTTTTTTAAGTTGTTAAGATATATGGATTACATAAAGAGGCGGCTCGCGGATTGTCGCCGACTGCAGCCAACAGGAGCCTGCACGGTCAAGTCACTACTCTCATACTGGACGACTTCGTGATTCCCCAAAGTTTACAGATCCTTTTATAGTGATTATAGTTGCTTCCATGCACCGAATACCCTTTCGAATTATAAGCATTTTTCTGCTTGTTGGTTGCTTGTTTGCGCCGTTTGTTCATGCTGCGCAACCGCAACCACCGCAACCTATTGTTGTCACAACCCCGCCCCCCATATCATTCGTCGACCGCGCCACAGCCACGGTACAGGACGTTGTCGATCAGGCGGTGGATCTGCTCGGCATTCCCTATCGCCATGGCGGTAGCTCGCTGGAAGCGGGATTTGACTGCTCCGGTTTTGTCACGCATGTATTTCGCGAAGGCTTGGGCCTGGTTCTTCCGCGCACCTCAAAGGAATTGAGTAAAACCGGCGAAGCAATCGATGAAGGCCAGTTACAACCCGGAGATTTGGTCTTCTTCAATACCATGCGTCACGCTTTTTCGCATGTCGGCATTTATCTTGGCAACAACCAGTTCGTTCATGCGCCACGCGCCGGTGGCCGGATTCGCATTGAAGACCTGCGTGACAGATACTGGAAAAATCGTTTCAACGGCGCACGGCGGGTCAGTCCGGAATAAAGCAGGGACGGCCTGGAGCCAGCGGCGCTTCGATCACACCACGAGAGGAATCCCACCATGCCCGAACCCGTCATTGCCGCCAAGCATCCCTTCCCTGTTGTGGTTGAACAAGGCAAGGACTATTACTGGTGCGCCTGCGGCCGCTCCAAGACACAGCCCTTTTGCGATGGCAGCCACAAAGGTACAGGCTTCGTGCCGCTGAAATACACCGCCACGGCCAGCAGCACCGTCTATTTTTGCGGCTGCAAGCACACCAAGACACCACCCCTGTGCGATGGCACGCATAAGTCGCTGTAGCAGACCCGTGGTGCATTCTTCCTGACTTCTTCGCGGAACCGGCTCCGCAAGCGTGATCCCCTGGCTTCCAGACGAACTTCGATTTCCTTCCGTGGATACCGCGCTGGCCAGGCCCAATGGCTTGCTTGCTGCGGGCGGCGATCTCTCCCCCTTACGAATACTGGCTGCCTACCGATGCGGCATCTTCCCTTGGTATTCCGCTGGCGACCCCATTTTGTGGTGGAGTCCCAACCCACGCATGGTGCTGTTCCCGGCAGAACTCAAGCTCTCGCGTTCGCTGACCAAAACTCTGCGCAATCTTTCCTACACGGTGCATCTTGATACGGCTTTTGCCGATGTGATCCATGCCTGTGCCACAATCCCGCGTAATGGAAATCCAGGCACCTGGATCACCGCTGAAATGCAATCCGCTTATCATGAACTGCACCATCTGGGATATGCTCACAGTGTCGAAACCTGGATTGATGGAAAACTGGCAGGAGGGCTCTACGGTGTCGCATTGGGCGGCATTTTCTATGGCGAATCGATGTTTTCCCGTGCGCGCGATGCTTCCAAAATTGCCCTCGCCCATTTATGTGTTCACCTCAACCGGCTTGGATTCGGCATAATCGATTGCCAAATGGAAACTACACATCTCGCCTCTCTCGGCGCCCGACCGATCCCCCGTGACGACTTCATTGCCGTTCTGGATGCGTTTGCGGCTACAGGAAATGCGCCGGGCCGATGGCCGGCTGCCGCCGTCGATGGGTGTTTCAGGCAACAGCCATGACGCACCCGCGCGATCTGCCGCCCTTCCCGTTGCTCCAGTTCTACGCCACGGCACCCTATGGCTGCTCCTACCTTCCCGGTCGCATGGCACGCTCGCAGGTGGCTGTTCCTGCGCACCTGATTGACAGCTCCGCGTACAGCGAATTGGTGCGCACCGGCTTTCGCCGCAGCGGGGTGTTCACCTATCGTCCGTATTGCGACGCCTGTCGCGAATGCCAGCCGGTGCGCCTGAATGTGGCCAACTTCGTCCCCGACCGCAGCCAGCGCCGCGCCCTGGTTCGCCATGAGACGCTGACCATGCAGGAATGCAGCCTGGGTTTTGACGAAGAGCATTATCAGCTCTACCAGCGCTATCAAACGGCGCGCCACGCCGGCGGTGGCATGGATCAGGACAGCCGCGAGCAGTACACCCAGTTCCTGCTGCAAACCCATGTCGATACCCGGCTCGTAGAGTTCCGTGAAAACGGCGTCCTGCGCATCGTCAGCATCATAGACATGCTCGACGATGGCCTGTCTGCGGTCTATAGTTTTTACGATTGCGATATTCCACGTGCCAGCTATGGAACCTTTGCCGTGTTGTGGCAAATTGCCCAATGCCAGCATGCCGGATTGCCTTGGCTATATCTCGGCTATTGGATTGCCGACAGCCAGAAAATGGCCTACAAGGCCAAGTTTCGGCCACTCGAGGTATTGCGCCATGGTCAATGGCAACCCCTCGATACGCCGGCAAGACCCTTTTAGACTAGCGCCCCAAAGTCGGCGCGGGTGAGACGGCGCTGCGGCCGGATGGCTAGCGCGCCGTTGCCTTTTCGCGTCGCCGATAGCCGCGCCAGGCAGGCCAGACCAGCGCAATACCAAGCACCAGCATGAGTATCGCCGGCCACCAAACCGGAGCGTTCCATTCGGCTTGTCTGGCCGCACGCAAACGGGCATCCACCCGCTGATATTTGAGGGTGTTGTGCCCCACCTTGCTCGGCTTGCTGTTCGACAGCCAGGCATGCTGCAAGCTGTAATCCTTGGGATGAAAGCCCCAGACCCAGGGCGCATCGTGTCGCAGCAGAGCCACCATGCGATCAATCAGTTCCTGCCGCTGCGGACTATTTTCCATGGTCTGCATCTGCTCGAACAGATGGTCATATTCAGGATTGCTGTAATTGGCTGCATTTGAGCCATCGTGCTTGACCGCCGCCTGCTTGCTGTAAAAAAGAAAAAGAAAATTCTCCGGATCGGGATAATCGGCATTCCAGCCAAAATAAAAAAGCTGCGCCGCACCCTTGCGTATTTTTTCCTGAAAGCGGTTGTAGTCGGTATTGCGCACCACCAGTTGCACATCGATCTTGGCCAGCTGCTTGGCCAGCCAGTCCATGCGTGACTTTGAGCCGACACCGGTAGCGGTGGTATCGAGGTTGATGATCAGCGGTTCGCCCGTCTGCGCATCGCGTCCATTGGGCCAGCCGGCTTCGGCCAGCAGACGCCGCGCCTCGGCCACCGGCTTTCGCTGCGCTCGACCATCCACCCAGTCGTACATGGCCGGATTGATTCCCATCTCACCTTCGCGATAGCCGAAAATTCCAGGTGGAATCGGCCCTTGCGCCGCGACCCCGCGTCCATTCTGGAAAATCGAAATGTATTCTTCCTGATCAATGGCAAGCGCAATGGCCTGGCGCAATTTGCGCGCACGTTCGGCCGTTGCCGGATTGCTGCCTCCGACCAGCGGATCGAGCCAGTTGAAGCCCATGTAAAACGTCGAAATCGCCACCGAGGTAGACAAACTGATGTCCTGTGCCCGCATTGCCTCGGTCAGGCTTGCCTCGCCGCCAGCACTGAGCTGTATGGCCTGGTCAAACGAATCCGAGGCAATTCCCGAGGCATCGTAATAGCCTTGCAGGAACTTGTTCCAGTAGGGAATCTGCTCTTTCTCCCGGGTGAAAATCGCCGTATCGATGAATGGCATCCTCTGCCCGCAATCTTTCAGCAGTCCCGCCCGGGCGTCCTCTGGCTCGCCTTCGCAGGGATAAGGCTCGCCGCGAAAATTGGGATTGCGTTGCAGCACCATGCGGGCATTCGGGTCGTTCTCGCTCAGCATATAGGGGCCGGTGCCAATGGGGTACCAGTCGAGGGTCAGGTTCTTTGCCGCCATGCCGGGCTGGCTGTGAAACCTGTCCGCCTCCCATGGCATCGGGGCAAAAAACGGCATCGCCAGCCAGTAAAGAAACTGCGGGTATTTGCCCTTGATGCGAATGCGATAGCGGTAGCGGTCAATCACCTGCGCACCCTCCAGCGCGTGCTGCCGCAGGTCGAGCCAGTCCTCGCGCCGCGTCACCAGCGCCGACTTTTTCAGAGCGGCGGAAAACTCGCCCAGGCCGACAATATATTCACTCATCAAGCCGAGAATCGGCGAATGCAGATGCGGGTGTGCCAGACGCTTCAAGCCATAAACATAATCTTCGGCCAGCAGTTCGCGACTGTCCTGCTGGCCGAAGTCAGCCAGCGTATTGATGCCAGCGAGTTGCTCTGCGCTCAGGGAATGGTAGACGTAATCGCCGGCCGCAGTCCGTGCGAATGCCGGATGCGGCTGATAACGAATGCCCGGCTTGAGGGTGACGATATAGTCGGTGAAAGCGATCTTCGCGGCAGGAGCATCGGGCGGCAACACATGTCGCTGCGCATCAAGATAGACCGGTTGCGGCACAGCCACGACGGTCGCAGGCTCGAGTGTGTAAGGACGTTTCAGGTAGTTGTATTGCAGCGGCGGCTCATAAATCTGCGCCGTGAATGTTATCTCGTTCTCGCTGTACGACTGGACTGGGTCAAGATGCTTGGGGCGATCGGTAAAAGCGCTGTAAAGAATGTTTTTGCCATGCTCCGCGGCCGGATAGGGATCATTCAGGACGTTGCCGCAGCCCCCGAGGATGAGGCCGAGCGCAGCCAAAGTAAGCAGGCGAAACGATAAGGACATGTCGGCGAGTTTAGCTGATCCGTTATAATTCAGGCCTCGATTCAGCAGAATCAAAACAAGGAAAGACGATGGGATTTCTTGCCGGAAAACGCATCCTGATCACTGGGCTGCTCTCCAACCGATCAATTGCCTACGGCGTCGCCAAAGCCTGCCACCGCGAAGGCGCCGAGTTGGCTTTCACGTACCAGAATGAGCGCTTTCTGGATCGCATTACCAAGTTTTCCGAAGAGTTCGGATCACAAGCCATTTACCCTTGCGATGTGGCTGACGATGCCCAGATCGACGCCTTGTTTGTCGCACTGGCGAAACATTGGGATGGTCTTGATGGCTTGGTGCATTCGATAGCGTTCGCGCCCACCGAAGCCATTGAAGGTGACTTTCTTGACGGCATCTCGCGCGATGCATTCCGCATTGCGCATGACGTGTCCTCGTACAGTTTCCCCGCGCTGGCCAAGGCTGCCCGTCCACTGCTGCTCAAGGGGAACAAGGCCTCGTTGCTGTCCATGACCTATCTCGGCGCCGAACGCACCCTGCCCAACTACAACACCATGGGGCTGGCCAAGGCCAGCCTCGAAGCGGCCACGCGCTACCTTGCCTTTTGTCTCGGCCCCCAAGGCATCCGCGCCAATGCCATCTCGGCCGGCCCGATCAAGACACTCGCTGCATCGGGTATCGGCAACTTTGGCAAGCTGCTTGCCTACAATGCGCACCATGCGCCGCTACGCCGCAACATCACCATCGATGAAGTCGGCAATGCCGCCGCCTTCATGCTCTCTGATCTGGCCAGCGGCATTACCGGCGAGATCATGTATGTGGATGGCGGCTTGAATACCACGGCGCTGGGTAACGCAGAGCCTTTGCCGGCTTAACCCAACAACAGCCCGCCGTGATCTGGAGAGGCGTTGTTCGGCCATTTGCCTAACTGCCCAGTGTGCAACAGGGAATCTGCTCCGGCAGCAGAAAACGGAAGAAAAGCCAGGCAGAGCGCTTAACGGTCCTTATTCTCCACGGCCCCCTTGACGATAGTCACCGGGGTCTTTTCTTTTGCTACTTCAAGCCAGGCAGAAAACTCCTCCTCGGCGATTGTGCGCGAATAACGTTGCGCAAGCTCTGCAACGTGAGGGTCGGCCTTATCAGCCTTGCCTTTATTTACCGCAGTGATGCGATACAGTACATAGCCGCTTTCAGGTACCGCCAGACCGACATAGGCTGGCAATTTTTCTGTACTCGCCTTAAAGATGGCGCGCAACGCGTCAGGCGTCAGGCCCTGCGGTGCAACTCGGCTGACGCTGCGGGATGCTGACCACGCCTGCGTGACCGTTTCGCCTTTAGCAAGGCGCGCCTGCATATCCTCTCCATTCTTCACCGCCAACTTCAGCGCCTCTTCGCGCAACAAGCGTTTTTCGATGGACGCCTTGACCGCAGCAAACGGCTGTAACTCGGCTGGTTTGTGCTCCAGAACCCGCGCAGCCACCAATGTTCCGGGCATCACCTCCACCGCCTCCGTATTGCGCTTGTTCTTGATTGCATCATCAGAAAATAGCGCCTCGGCTAGCTTCGGGTTATCAAAAGGAGGCGGCAGCTTGCTGCCCTTCGCCAACCAGCCTGTCTGCTGCTTTTCAAGCTTCCATTTTTCAGCGGCAGGCGTCAGGCTATCGGCCTGCTCATAGACGGTATTGCCAAATGACTCCGCAGCCTCGGCGTACTTCTTCACGCCCGACTCGCGTCGCAACTCATCGGCGAGCGCGGCTTTCATTTCATCATATGACTTGACATGCTCGGCGCGGACATCCACCAGCTGAATGATGTGAAAACCGAAATCGGAGCGCACCAGATCCGAAATTTCGCCAGCTTTCAGCGAAAACACCGCCTCTTCAAAAGGTTTCACCATCATGCCGCGACCGAACCAGCCGAGATCGCCACCTTTTTCCGCCGAACCTGGATCCTGAGAGTAGGTTTTTGCCAGACGGGCAAAGTCACCTGGCGCACTCTTTACTTGGGCCAGCACTTCGGCTGCCTTGCTGCGTGCCACTTTTTCCTCTGCCTCCGACGCTCCCTTGGGCAGGGTAATCAGAATGTGCCTGGCATGCCGTGTCTCACTTTCCTTGTACCGATCGACATGCGATTCATAGCGCGCCTTGATATCCGCATCACTGACCGCCACTTGGGATTGCAAAGCAGCAGCATTCAACACAACATATTCGGCACGAACCAGTTCGGGAAGCTCGAACAAGGAATGGTTGGAATCGTAATATTTTTTTGCCGCCCCATCAGCGAGTTTCACCTGACTCAGGTAAGCATCCGGCAATAGCCGTAATTCAGCCACCTCGCGCTGCTCGAGTTGCGATGACATCCAGTTGCTCGCAGATGTCTCGCCAGCAATGGTAGCTCCTGACACAGGTAGCAGCAGTTGCTGCATGACCAGCTGTTGCCGCATACGCGCTTCAAACATTTCCTTGCTCATGCCTTGCGCAGCAACGGCTGTTTCATAGCGCGTTGCCGAAAAGTTGCCACCCTCCTGAAATTCGGGAATGGAAGCGATAACCTTTGCCAGCAGGTCATCTGTTACAACCAGTCGATTATTCTGTACCTGTTGTGCCATGAGCCGGCGCTTGATCAATGAATCCAACACGAGTCCACGCATTTGGGATGTGTCAAAAACACTTGGATCGATACTCGCCCCGAATTGGGCACGCAGCCGTTCATGTTGCTCGTTGATGGCTGCACGCAGTTCCTGACGGGAAATTTTGCTGCCCCCCACTGTCGCCACGTCGTCTCCGTCTCCTGCATTGCGCATGTAGGATTCAACGCCCCAGAATGCAAAGGGCAAGGTGATTACAACGAGAAACGCCTGGACGATTTTCTTGTTGTTGCGAACAGCATCGAACATATTTTCACCATCCCGAATGCAACAAAGGCGAACTACAGTTCGCCTTTGTTTGGTACAAACTGGTGGGTGCTGACGGGTTCGAACCGCCGACATTCTGCGTGTAAGGCAGACGCTCTACCAACTGAGCTAAGCACCCGCTAAAAACCTTTTCCCGCTCTCACAGAGCAGAATAAAGATTCTATCATCACACAAACAAAATCAGTGTGTGAGAACCGCCGACGTCGCTGTATCAGATGCCACCACCGGAAGTTCCGGAGTAGCAACGGCTTCGGGCAAAGATTGCGGTATCCGCTCCAGGGCAAGCTCCAAGACCTTATCAACCCACCTGACTGGCTGAATTTCGATGCGATTTTTTATCGAATCAGAAATCTCGGCAAGGTCTTTGACATTCTCTTCCGGAATCAGCGCCAGACGAATCCCGCCACGCACTGCCGCCAGCAGTTTTTCCTTGAGTCCGCCGATCGGCAACACTTCACCACGCAGGGTAATCTCGCCTGTCATGGCCACGTCGGCGCGCACCGGAATTCCTGTCAGAACAGAAACCAGTGCGGTACAAATGGCAATACCGGCGCTTGGACCATCCTTCGGCGTAGCCCCTTCCGGAAAGTGGATATGAATGTCGCTCTTCTCGAAGGCCTCGTCGGCGATGCCGAGACGCCGGGCCCGGCTGCGCACGACGGAGCGCGCAGCCTCCACCGATTCCTTCATGACGTCGCCGATCTGGCCGGTGCGAATGATGTTGCCCTTGCCTGGCATGACCGTCGCCTCGACGGTCAGCAATTCGCCACCGACTTCGGTCCACGCCAGACCGGTGACCTGGCCAACCTGATTTTCCTTTTCTGCCATGCCAAAGCTGTAACGCCGCACTCCAAGATACTTGTCGATGTTCTTGGCATTGACCACGATTTTGTTCTTGCGCGGCCGCATGACCAGCGACTTGACAACCTTTCGGCAAATTTTCGAAATCTCGCGCTCCAATGCGCGCACACCGGCTTCACGGGTGTAGTAGCGAACAATGTCACGCAGTGCGTCTTCCGTCACAGTCAGCTCGTTGGTCTTGATGCCATTGTTTTTCATCTGTTTCGACAACAGATAGCGCAGGGCAATATTTACTTTTTCATCTTCCGTGTAGCCTGCCAGACGGATCACCTCCATGCGGTCAAGCAGCGCATGGGGAATGTTCAGGGTATTTGCCGTTGCGACAAACATCACATCGGACAAGTCGAAGTCGACTTCGATGTAGTGATCCTGGAACGTATGGTTCTGCTCGGGATCAAGCACTTCCAGCAAGGCAGACGATGGATCGCCACGGAAATCCTGCCCCATCTTGTCGACTTCGTCGAGCAGGAAAAGCGGGTTCTTGACACCGACTTTAGTCATGCTCTGCAGTATCTTGCCCGGCATGGAGCCAATATATGTTCGACGATGACCGCGAATTTCGGCTTCATCGCGTACCCCGCCCAATGCCATGCGAATGAACTTGCGATTGGTGGCCTTGGCCACGGATTGACCAAGTGAAGTCTTGCCTACGCCCGGCGGCCCGACGAGACAGAGAATCGGCGCCTTGACCTTGTCCACCCGCTGCTGGACAGCAAGATATTCGATAATACGTTCCTTTACCCGCTCCAGCCCATAGTGATCCTTGTCGAGCGTCTTCTCGGCCAGCGAAAGATCCTTGCTGATGCGCGACTTTTTGCGCCACGGCAGACCTACCAGAGTTTCGATGTAGTTACGCACCACCGAAGCCTCGGCCGACATGGGTGACATCAGCTTCAACTTTTTCATCTCGGCATTGGCCTTGGTCAAGGCCTCCTTGCTCATGCCGGCCGCCTTGATCTTCTTTTCCAGTTCCTCTATATCGGCGCCTTCCTCACCCTCGCCAAGCTCTTTCTGGATTGCCTTGACCTGCTCATTGAGGTAATACTCGCGCTGACTCTTCTCCATTTGGCGTTTGACACGGCCACGGATGCGCTTTTCAACCTGAAGAATATCCAGTTCGTTCTCAAGCTGACTGAGCAGCTTTTCCAGCCGTTCCGCCACGCTGATAATCTCGAGTACTTCCTGCTTCTGCTCCAGCTTCAATGGCAAATGGGCAGCAATGGTATCTGCCAGGCGTCCTCCCTCTTCAATACCGGTCAGTGATGTCAGCACTTCCGGCGGGATTTTCTTGTTGAGCTTCACGTACTGGTCAAATTGGGCCAGCACTGTACGGCGCATAGCCTCGATTTCGTGACCGGGATGATCTTCGACCACAATGGGAAGAATTTCGGCAACAAACAACTCGCCCTGATCTTTCACACTCAGCACACGCGCCCGATCAATACCTTCAACCAGCACCTTGACTGTGCCATCAGGTAGCTTGAGCATCTGCAGGATATTGGCTACGCAGCCAATTTCATACATATCCTCTGGAGCCGGCTCATCCTTGGCGGCAAACTTCTGCGCCAGAAGCAGAATGCTCTGCCCTTCCTCCATGGCGATCTCAAGCGCCTTGATTGATTTCGGCCGCCCGACAAACAGCGGAATCACCATATGCGGGAACACCACCACGTCCCGCAGGGGCAACAAGGGAATGGTTTGCTTCTCTGCAACGGGACTGGATATATCAGACATCATTGTGCCCTTTGGGTTTATTAGTCACACCGCCCACATTGGGACAATGTGACGGAAATTCAAGACCGCCCGGAGGGGTTCCGGGAGAATTCTGACCAGAAGGCTCCAACTGTGTCAGTTGGCGCCTGAGACCTTTGGTTGATCGGCGTAGATCATCAGCGGCTGAACTCCATGCTCGATCGTATTTTCATCAATGACAACCTTGCTCACATTTTCAAGCGTCGGCAGTTCATACATGGTATCGAGCAAGACATTTTCGAGAATCGAACGCAAACCACGGGCGCCTGTCTTGCGCTTCAGGGCTTTTTTGGCAATGGCCTGCAAGGCAGAAGGGCGAATCTCAAGCTCCACCCCTTCCATCGAAAAAAGTTTCTGATACTGCTTGACCAGCGCATTTTTCGGCTCAATAAGGATTTCGACCAGTGCCACCTCATCGAGTTCCTGCAATGTAGCGAGAACCGGCAAGCGTCCGATCAGTTCCGGGATCAGGCCGAACTTGATCAGATCCTCCGGTTCCACCTGTTTCAATGTCTCGCTCACGTTGCCTGCATCACGGCTTTTTACTTCGGCACCGAAGCCGATGCCGCCCTTTTCTGAGCGGTTGCGAATAACCTTGTCCAGTCCATCGAATGCGCCACCGCAGAAGAAAAGAATATTGGTGGTGTCGACCTGGATGAAATCCTGATTTGGATGTTTGCGGCCGCCCTGAGGCGGTATGCTGGCCACGGTACCTTCGATCAATTTCAGCAATGCCTGCTGCACACCTTCGCCTGAAACGTCGCGCGTAATCGAAGGGTTATCTGCCTTGCGCGAAATCTTGTCGATCTCGTCGATGTAGATGATGCCTTGCTGGGCTTTCTCCACTTCGTAATCGCAGTTCTGCAACAATTTCTGAATGATATTCTCGACATCCTCGCCGACATACCCGGCTTCGGTCAGTGTTGTCGCATCGGCCATCACGAAGGGCACATTCAGCATCCGCGCCAGCGTCTGCGCCAGCAGGGTCTTACCTGACCCCGTGGGGCCAATCAACAAGATATTGCTTTTCGCCAGTTCGACGCCATCACTGCCTTTTTCTTTATGGCGAATCCGTTTGTAATGGTTGTACACGGCGACAGCGAGGATTTTTTTCGCCGAATCCTGCCCGATCACATACTGATCGAGCATTTCACGAATCTCTTTGGGAGTCGGCAAACCGCCGCCTTCCTTGCTCGCAGGATCTGCTGATATCTCGTCGCGAACAATATCGTTACACAGATCGATGCATTCGTCGCAGATAAAAACCGAAGGGCCGGCAATCAGCTTCTTGACCTCATGCTGGCTTTTCCCGCAGAAGGAGCAATACAGCAGCTTGTCACTGTTACCCGATTTTTTTTCCACGATTTTCGTCTCCGTCAGAAGGAAGGCTTCAACCAGCAGCAGCTTCAGCGCGGCTCTGCAATACCTTGTCGACTAGGCCGTACTCTACCGCAGCATCGGCCGAAAGGAAGTTGTCGCGATCGGTATCGCGCTCGATACGTTCGAGCGACTGTCCGGTATGGGAAGCCAGCATGCTGTTGAGTTTTTGCTTGAGGAACAGGATTTCCCTGGCATGAATCTCGATATCCGAAGCCTGGCCCTGAAAACCGCCCAGCGGTTGGTGAATCATCACTCGCGAATTCGGCAGACAGTAACGCTTGCCCTTTTCGCCAGCGGTCAACAAGAAGGCGCCCATGCTGGCGGCCTGTCCAATGCACAGGGTCGAGACATGCGGCTTGATGAACTGCATGGTGTCATAAATCGCCATGCCTGCCGTTACAGAGCCGCCGGGTGAGTTGATATAGAAGAAAATATCCTTGTCCGGGTTTTCAGACTCAAGGAACAACAGTTGCGCAACAATCAGGTTGGCTGTTGCATCATTGACTGGCCCGACCAGAAAAATTACGCGCTCGCGCAGCAGCCGCGAGTAAATATCGTATGCGCGCTCGCCGCGACCACTGGTCTCAATCACCATCGGCACCAGACCCAGAGCCTGCGGCTCCCGGATATCACCAGTCATTTGCCAGTTGTTCATGGAACCTCCCGATATGATCACGCCGCACTCCCCATCAATTCGTCAAAGGCCACCGGTTTTTCACTAACCCGGGCATTGGCCAGCGCCCATTCGACCACATTGTTTTCCAGCGCCAGCGCTTCCGCCTCGGCCAGACGCTGCGGCTGCGAGTAATACCAGCGCACCACCTCCTTCGGATCCTCAAAGGTTTCGGAAAATTCGTCGATAATGGCACGCACATGGTCGGGTTTGGCCTGCAACTCCTTCACCCTGACCAATTCGGCAAGAATCAGGCCGAGTTTGACACGGCGCGTTGCCTGATCGACAAACCAGGCTGGACTGATGGGCACATTCTTCGCCGCCATGCCGCGTGACTCCATATCGCGGCGCGCTGCCTCCGCCATCTGCTGCGATTCCATCTCAACCAGCGCCTTGGGCACGTCGATCGGATTTACAGTCAGCAGCACGTCCATGACTTGCTGCTTGACCTTGGCTTGCAGTCTTTTTTTCACTTCACGTTCGAGATTGGCACGCACCTCGGCCTGCATTTTTGCCACGTCGCCATCGGCCACGCCCAGGCTTTTGGCAAACTCGGCATCAATCTCGGGCAAACGCGGCATTTCAATTTTCTTTACCTGAATTTCAAACTGCACCTTCTGGCCGGCCAATTCGCTGGCCTGATACCCTTCGGGGAAAGTGACGTCAAATGTCTTGCTTTCGCCGAGCTTGACGCCTTCCAGCGCGGCATCGAAGTCAGGCAGCATCATTCCGCTGCCAATCACCACGGTGTAATTTTCCGCCTTGCCGCCGGGAAACTCTTCTCCGCCCTTGCGCCCGACGAAGTCAATAACCAGGCGATCTTCCTTCTGTGCCGGACGGTCCGCCTCGACGTAGCTGACACGCTGCTTGCGCAGCACATCCAGCGTCTTTTCAACTTCGACATCCGTGACTGTCAGAACCGGCTTCTCGATGCTCTGGGCTGAAACATCGGCCGGAACAATGGTCGGATAAACCTCGAATACCGCGGTAAAGCCAAGCGTTCCTTCGGCTGCATCGGACTTCGGCTCGATCTTTGGATAACCCGCCACACGCAGGTTCTGTTCACGCACCTGCGCACTAAAACTCTGCTCCACAGCCGCACCCACCGCATCGGATCGCGCCTGCCCACCATACTGCTGCTCAATCATCTTCAGCGGCACTTTGCCAGGGCGAAAGCCAGGCAGCTTCGCTGTGCGGGCGATTTGCTTCAAACGTCCGCCCACATCGCTTTCGATATCAGCCAGATTTACCGTGATATCAATCCGCCGTTCCAGCGAGCTTTGTACAACCGGTTGCGTATCCGTCATTTTTTGTCCGTTAAATTGAGAAATTCAGTAAAAATCGCGTTCATTGTTTTATCACTGGTGCCCAGGAAGGGACTCGAACCCCCACACCTTGCGGCGGCAGGACCTAAACCTGCTGCGTCTACCAATTTCGCCACCTGGGCACAGGCTGCCTTGCCCCTGCATGCCATCGTTGCGCCGCATTACACGCCACGACAAGAGAAAACAATCCGAAATGGAAGGGCGATTTTACCTGCTTTCCCCACTTCTTACCCGCTCCCCTGCCCAATACCTGCTCGCTTCCTGCCGGTTTCCTGCCGGTTTCCTGACTTCCGGCCACCTATACTTCGCATCACCATGAGGACTCCCGATTCCATTTCACACTACGAAAACTTTCCTGTTGCCTCGTTTTTGCTGCCGGCACATCTGCGTGGCCCGGTCGCAGCAATTTATGCCTTCGCCCGCAGCGCGGATGATTTTGCCGACGAAGGCAATCTTGCCGCTGATGAACGCCTGGCGCTGCTCAACGGTTACCGCGAGGAACTCGACCGCCTCGCGCACGACGAACCGACGCGGCATCCGCTGTTCCTGCGCCTGCGCCCGGTAATTGCATGCCATGCCCTGCCGCTGCAACTGTTCCACGACCTGCTCGATGCCTTTGCCCAGGATGTAGCCCATGATCGTTACGCCAATTTTGATGAACTGATGGACTACTGCCGCCGTTCGGCCAACCCGGTGGGACGCCTGCTGCTGCACCTGTTCGCCGCCGCGACGCCGGAAAACCTGAAAGACTCCGACGCCATCTGCTCCGCCCTGCAACTGATCAACCACTGGCAGGATGTCGGCATCGATGCCGGCAAAGGCCCGCGTGGCCGGATTTACCTGCCGGCGGACGATATGGCCAACTTCGGCGTCAGCGCCGAGAGCATTCTTCGCCGCAGCACCAGCGCCGAGTTTTGCGCGCTCATGCACTTCGAGGTCGAACGGGCGCGCGCCCTGATGCACAGCGGGGCGCCGCTTGGACGTCGCCTGCCGGGACGCATCGGCATGGAAATCCGTGCCATCATCGCCGGCGGTCTGCGCATCCTGGAGAAAATCGAAGCCGTGGATTACGACGTTTTCAACCGCCGCCCGACACTCAAGGCCACCGACTGGCCCCGACTCGGCCTGCGTGCACTCTTCTCCTGATGACAAGCCCATGACGCCTGATAGCTACTGCCAGCAACGCGCCGCAGCCAGCGGTTCCTCGTTTTATTACAGCTTCCTGTTCCTCCCGCCGGAACAGCGGCAGGCGATTACCGCCCTCTACGCCTTTTGCCGCGAAGTCGATGACGCCGTGGATGAAACCGCCGACCCGCACCTGGCCCGCACCAAGCTCGCCTGGTGGCGCAGCGAAATCGCCGCCCTTTATGCCGGCACTCCCGGCCATCCCGTGACTCAGGCACTGGCGCAGGCAATCAAGCAATTCCCCTTGCCCGAAGAGCAGCTGCTGGAAATCATCGACGGCATGGAAATGGACATCGACACCATGCGCTATCCGGATTTCCGCTCGCTGCATCTCTACTGCTACCGCGTCGCCAGCGTCGTCGGCCTGCTCGCCGCCGAGATTTTTGGCTACCGCGACCGCCGCACCCTCAAATATGCGCATGACCTGGGCCTGGCATTCCAGCTCACCAACATCATCCGCGATGTCGGCGAAGATGCCCGGCGCGGACGCATTTACCTGCCACAGGAAGATCTGCTGCGTTTTGGCGTCGGTGAAAGCGATATCCTCGAGGCGCGCCACACGGACAACTTCCGCCGCCTGATGGAATTCCAGATCGCGCGCGCCGAAGCCACCTACGACCAGGCGCTGAAGCAGCTTCCGGCCTGCGACCGCACTGCCCAGCGTTCGGGGCTCATCATGGCCGCCATCTACCGCACCTTGCTGGCCGAAATCGCCCGCGATGGCTGCCAGGTCCTGCGCCAGCGCATCAGCCTCACTCCCCTGCGCAAATTCTGGCTGGCCACGAAAACCTGGGCCGGTACATGAGCATCGCCGTCATCGGCGCCGGTTATGCCGGACTCGCCGCAGCGGTCGAACTCGTCACCCAAGGACAAACCGTCGAAGTCTTCGAAGCCTCACGCACGCTGGGCGGACGCGCCCGCGCCGTGGTTACCGAAGAAGGCACGATCGACAACGGCCAGCACGTCCTGATCGGCGCCTGCAGCGAAACCCTGCGCCTGATGCGCACCGTCGGCGCCGATCCGCAACGCCTGCTTCAACGCCTGCCGCTGACGCTCGAATTTCCCGGAGAATTTCGCCTTGCTGCACCGCCCTTGCCGGCCCCGCTGCACATCGCCGCCGCCCTGCTGCGTGCCCAGGGCATCGGCTGGCGGGAAAAATGGGCGGCGCTGCGCCTGATGCACCGCCTGCAGCGCGACGGATTTTGCGTCGTTCCCGACCGCACAGTCAGCGCCTGGCTGCAGGAGCAGCAAACGCCGTCGCGCCAGCGCCGATTTTTGTGGGAACCCCTGTGCATCGCCGCACTCAACACCCCGCCCGATCGCGCCTCGACGCAGATGCTCGCCCATGTCCTGCGCGACAGCCTGGCCGCCACGCGCGCCGCCAGTGACCTGCTGCTGCCGCGGGTTTCACTCTCGGCGCTGTTCCCCGAACCCGCCGCACACTTCATCCACCGACACGGCGGCACGGTGCATCGCGGCCGACGCATCACCCTGCTTGAGCACTCGGCCGATGGCTGGCGCCTCGATGGCGCCGGCCCTTTCTCCCAAGTCATCGTCGCCGTCGCGTCGCATCACCTCGATGCGCTGCTGCCTGAACTGAAGCCGCTCGTCGCCCACTTCGAGTGGGAACCCATCGTCACCACCTGGCTCACCTATCCGCCCACCATCCGTCTCGCGCAACCGATGCTGGGCGTGAGCGACGGCTGTGCGCAATGGTTGTTCGATCACGGCCAGATCAGCGGCAAGCCCGGTCTGATCGCCGCCGTGATCAGCGCTCGCGGGCGGCATCTTGATTTACCGACGGCAGAACTCGAACGCCGGATACACAACGAAATAGCGCACCTCGTGCCCGGCCTGCCGTCACCCTCGTCGGTCCGCACCATCACCGAAAAACGCGCCACCTTCGCCTCCACGCCAGGCCTGCGGCGGCCGCCGACGCGAACCCCGTTCCCCGGCCTCTGGCTGGCGGGCGACTACGTCGGCTCTGCACTTCCTTCGGTCGCCGGCGATTACCCGGCCACTCTCGAAGGCGCCGTGCGCAGCGGAGTGCAAGCCGCCCGCCATGTGCTATCCGCATCGATTCAGGCCGGATGATTTTCCGAATCAGCCGAGCAGACGGCCGCCCGACAACCGCAAGGTGCGGCCACAGCGCCGTGCGAGTTGCTCGTCATGGGTAACCAGAATCAGTGTGGTGCCGGCTTCGCGGTTCATCTCGAACACCAGATCAATGATCTGCGTGCCGGTCTCGGCATCGAGATTTCCGGTTGGCTCGTCCGCCAGCAAAAGTTGCGGGCGCACGACAAAGGCGCGCGCCAGGGCCACGCGCTGCTGCTCGCCGCCGGACAAATGCTTCGGATAATGAGCGAGCCGCGCCGCCAGACCGACACGCTCCAGCATCGCCACGGCCAGCGGCCGCGCTTCGGGCAGCCCCGCCAGTTCCAGCGGCAACATGACATTTTCCAGTGCGGTGAACGCAGGCAACAACTGGAACGACTGAAACACGAAGCCCAGCAGACGCCCGCGCAAAGCCGCACGCGCATCCTCGTCGAGCGTCGCCAGATCCTGCCCCATCAACCTTACCGCACCTGCGGTCGGCAGGTCGAGGCCGGCCAGCAACCCGAGCAGGGTCGACTTTCCCGAACCCGAAGCGCCGACGATGGCCACCGCTTCACCACCCTGCACGGCAAACGAAATCTCGTGCAGAATCGCCAAGCTGCCGTCGCCGCTGGGCACGGTTTTACTTAACGCCATCACTTCAATCACCGGACTCATCATGTTTTCTCTCAAACGACTCTGTTTGCTGTGCTGGCTCATAGGCGGGTTTGCACTGACCGCGCATGCTACACCGCCCACCCTCCTCGTCTTCGGTGACAGCCTCTCGGCAGGCTACGGCATCGCGCGCGCGCAAAGCTGGCCGGTACTGCTCGAACGCCAGTTGCAAAAGGAAGGCAAACCATTCACCGTCGTCAATGCCAGCATCAGCGGCGAAACTACCGCCGGCGGCCGGGCACGCTTCGCGGCGGCATTGCAGCAATTCGAACCGGCCATCGTCATCCTTGCCCTCGGCGCCAACGACGGCCTGCGCGGATTGCCCATTGCCGCAATGAATGAAAATCTGGCTGCGATGATCGCCCAAGCTAAACGCCACTCTGCCCGCGTCCTGCTGGTCGGCATTCGCCTGCCGCCAAATTATGGCGCTGACTACACGCAGGCCTTTGCCGCCACCTTCCGCACTCTCGCCCGCCGCGAGAAAGTTGCCCTGCTGCCCTTCCTGCTGGAGCCGATCGCACTCGATACCGACGCCTTCCAGGCCGATGGCCTGCACCCGACAGCGGCCGTCCAGCCCAAGCTGATGCAGCACGTCCGAACAGCCCTGACCCCGCTGCTGCGATGAATTCCAGGCTTCCTCACGGCGTCGTCGATCTGGCGCGCTTCATTGCCCAATCCGGCGAATTCGACGCGATCATCGACGCCCGCTCGCCAGCCGAGTTCGCCGACGACCATCTGCCGGGCGCGATCAGCCTGCCAGTGTTGTCCGACACGGAACGCGCGCAAGTCGGCACGCTCTACACGCAGGTTTCGCCCTTCGAGGCCAAAAAACTCGGCGCCGCCCTGGTGGCGAAAAGCATTGCCTGCCATATCGAACAGCACCTGCTCGACAAACCCAAGGGCTGGCGACCGCTGGTCTATTGCTGGCGTGGCGGGCAGCGCAGCGGCGCCTTCACTCATATCCTGCGCGAAATCGGCTGGAACGCGCACCGGCTGCAGGACGGCTACAAGGCCTGGCGGCGGCACGTCATCACGCAGCTTGCGACGCTCCCCGCGCAACTGGAATTTCGCGTCATCAGCGGCGCCACCGGCAGCGGCAAGAGTCGGCTGCTGGAGGCGCTTGCCGCAAAGGGAGCGCAGGTGCTGCATCTCGAAGCGCTGGCGGCGCACAAGGGCTCGACCCTGGGCGAACTGCCCGGCCAGGCGCAGCCTTCGCAACGCAGTTTCGAGTCCGGCCTGCACGCCGTGTTAACAACGTTCGACCGCTCGCGTCCGGTATTCGTCGAGGCCGAAAGCCGCAAGATCGGCGAGGTGCAACTGCCCAATGAACTGCTTGCGGCCATCCGCTGCGCGCCCTGCATCTGCATCGAAGCCAGTGTCGCCGCGCGCGTCGAATTTTTGCTGCGCGACTACGACTACGCCACCACCGATACGGCCTGGCTGCTGACCCGCCTCGATCATCTGAAGGGTCTGCAAAGCAATGAAACCCTGCTGCGCTGGCGGAGCCTGATCGAGGCAAAAGCGTTTCCATTGCTGGTCGAGGAACTGCTGGTTCAGCACTACGACCCGCTTTACCGGCGCTCGCAGGCGCGCAATTTCGTCGCGCTCGGCACTGCCTGGCAAATCGCCAGCGACGATCTCACACCTGCCGGAATCTCCGTCATGGCAGCGGAAATACTGCCCCTGGCCGGCTGAGCGCCGTCTCACCATCCGCAGCGGCGAGGAGACCTGTCTGCGAAGCAGAAAGCCCAGGTCTGCAAAGCTGAGCGTCTTTTGCTCGACCGTCTTGCTGCGCAGTGGCTTCATCAGCGCCGACTTTTAGCTTCGGCCGCTACGCTTAACGTCGACTAGTCCTGCATCATCCTGCGCTGAAAGTCGGGGCTGTCTTCGTCATTCTTCGCCGCCCCGCCAGCGCCGACTTTTCAGGACGGCAAGATCCAGTCGAGTCGCCGCGTCGCGCACAGCCGCTGCACCTTCATCGGGCGCGGCGACGCAGTGTCGCCCTGCTCGAAAGCGACGACATTCAAATGTCGTCGCGTCACCTCCAGCAGTTCTCCGGGACGCAGCAAAAACGCCGGGTTGGATGGTTTGCCGAAGCGCTCATTACCGAGCATGAAGGTCTCGTAGATCAACACGCCATCGACCTCCAGCGCATTCAGCAACAATGGCAGCAGCGGCCGGTAAAGATAGTTGGTGACCACGATGGCATCAAACACACGGCCGTAATATGGCCACGGGCCGCCTTCCAGGTCGGCGACACGCGTCACCACCTGCGGCCGGTCGCGTGAAAGCCCGGCCAGGGCGTCGGCATTCCTGTCGACGGCTTCCACCCGATACCCAAGATCGGCCAGAAAGCGTGCATGCCGGCCGCTGCCACAGGCCAGATCGAGCACCGTACCTCCGGTCTTGATCAACGCAGCGAAGCGTTTTACCCAAAATGACGGCCCGTCCTCTTTATCCCTATCCTTGTTCATGCTCATGTCAGGTATCATTTTCGTTCCCAAATGAAATTCAGACTTCATTTTCCGCGCCCTGCGCCCAGCTGATGACCACCTTACCTCCGAGCACTGATGAACCCTGGCATGCGCGCCTGACGGAAACCGAACTGGCCTACAGTCGTTTCGTGCCGCGCCAGTTCCTGAACTTGCTGGGAGTGGAAGACATCCGCAAAGTGAAGGTCAGCCAGCAGGTCGAATGCGAAATGACGATCCTGTTTGCTGACATCCGCGACTTCACTACGCTGGCCGAAACCATCAGCCCACAGGAGGTCCTCAACTTTCTCAACTCGTACCTGGACCAGATGGAGCCGGTGATCACTGCCCACGGCGGCATCATCGACAAGTATATCGGTGACGCCATCATGGCGCTTTTTCCGGCATCGTCCGATGATGCCCTGCGCTGCAGCCTGGCGATGCTATCCAAACTCGATGAATACAACAGCGGTCGGGAGCGCGCGGGTTACACACCGATCCGGATCGGTATCGGCATCAATACCGGCATCGTCACCCTGGGCATGGTCGGCGGGCGTGATCGCATGGACGGCACGGTGATTGGCGATGCCGTCAATCTGGCCTCTCGCCTCGAACGCCTGACAAAGTTCTACGATGTCTCTGTCCTGACCAGCGAGCACACACTGCAAAGCCTCGCGGATCCGACACCCTGGCTGGTGCGCCTGATTGACCGGGCCAACGTTCGCGGCAAACAGAACCACCAGCCAGTATTCGAAGTATTCAATTCCAATCCACCGGACATCAGAAATATCAAACAACAGAACATCGAACTCTTCGAGAAGGCTCTGGCGCACTATCAGCTCGGCGATCTCGCGGGGGCGCGTGCACGGCTCAATGTCTGCCATATGGAAATGCCCGACGACCATCCGACGCGGATGTACCTCGAATACTGCGGCGCCCCCAATACCGGTAGCGCCCAGATCGACCTGGCGGCCCCCTGGCGCAACGAATTTGTCACCGGAGACCCGGCAATCGACAGCGAGCATCGCACCATGCTTTTTGGCCTGAACGCCCTCGCCCGCGCCATCTATCTGGGTTCCTCCTCGCTGGTGCCGCTGCTGATGCCAAAAATCATCCTCGCCACCGAGCGAACTTTTGCCGCCGAAGAAGCAATCATGAAAACAAATAATTACCAATTTCGTGACCTGCATTTCCGCCAGCATCGCTATTTCATGGCGACTTTAACCGCCATGCAGCAGGAGCTTGCCCAAGGCAGCGATGATTCCATTCACACTGCATTTCGCGTCCGACAACGGCTTACCGACTGGCTGATCGATCACATCCTGACCGCAGACCGCCATCTCACCTATCGGCACATCCTCTGAGTCCGCGTATTCACCCTGCCTGCGGCGACAACCTGACCGATGAACAGCGAAAAGCATTATCTGAGCACACTGTTCGAGCCCGCATCGGTCGCCGTCATCGGCGCCTCGGAAACGCCGGGTTCGATTGGCAGCACACTGATGCGCAACATGCTCGATGCCGACTATGGCGGCGAACTGTTTCCGGTCAACCCGAAACACGAAACCATTTTCGGCCGGAAAAGTTATCCGTCGATCGATGCCATCCCGCAGCGTATTGATCTGGCAGTGATTTGCACTCCGGCCGCCAGTGTCCCGACGATTGTCGAAACCTGTGGCCGCGCCGGTTGCCGGAACGTCATGATCATCTCCGGCGGCTTTGCCTCGACCGGGCCGCGCGGCGAAAAGCTGGAGCAAGCCGTGCTGGAAAATGCCCGGCGTCATGGCATGCGGATTGTCGGCCCCAATTGCCTGGGGTTCCTGCGGCCAACAAAGGGGATTGATCTGAGCTTTGCCCATGGCGGCGCGCGCGCTGGAAGCATTGGTCTCATTTCGCAATCCGGCGCCCTGTGCACCGCCATTCTCGACTGGGCGCGGCCGAATGGCGTTGGCTTTTCCACCGTCATTTCGCTGGGCGCCGAAGCCGACATCGACTTTGGCGAAGCGCTCGACTTCATGGCCTCGGATCCTCACACCGAAAGTATTTTTCTCTACATCGAGGGCATCCGCAACGCCCGTCGCTTCATGAGCGCGCTGCGTGCCGCCGCACGCTGCAAACCGGTGCTTCTGATAAAAGTCGGCCGGCATCCTGCAGGCGAAAAGGCCATCCGCTCGCATACCGGCGCACTGGTCGGCGCTGATGATGTTTTCGATGCCGCGCTGCGCCGCGCCGGCGTAGTGCGCTTGAATAATATCGACCAGATGTATGCAGCGGCTTCGGCCCTGTTCACCCACTTCCAGCCCCACGGCCGGCGGCTGGCCATCATCACCAACGGCGGCGGGCCGGGCGCCATGGCCGCCGATCATGCTGAAGACATCGGCATTCCGCTCGCCGCATTCAGTCCAGCCACCATCGCAAAACTGGATGCCGCCCTGCCTCCAGGATGGTCACGGACAAATCCGGTCGATCTGCTGGGCGATGCCGATCCGGCACGCTATTCCGCTGCGCTCACGGCCTGTATCGAGGATGAAACGGTCGATGGCGGGCTTATCATCCTGGCGCCCCAGGCGATGACCGATCCAACCCAGGCAGCGCGCGCCATTATCGACATTGCGCGGAAATCCGAGAAACCGCTGCTTACCTGCTGGATGGGTGAAGATCAAGTCGGCGAGGCACGCAAGCTGCTCAAGGGTGCGGGAATTCCAACATTCCGCACACCCGAACCGGCGGTCCAGCTGTTCGCCCACATCTCCAACTATTACCTGAATCGCCAGCTTTTGTTGCAAGCCCCGCCGGCGCTATCGGAAGAAACCCCGCCGCATCTGGAATCGGCCCGCCTGGTAATCGAGACTGCCCTGTTGGAAGGGCGCAAGGTTTTGAGTGAAATGGAATCGAAATCGATACTTGCTGCCTTCCAGATTCCGATTGCCCAGACTGTAATCGCCCGCTCCGCCAGCGAGGCAATGGTGTTGGCAGAACAAATTGGCCTGCCGGTGGCGATGAAAATAGACTCGCCGCAAATCGTGCATAAAAGCAATGCCGGCGGCATTCGCCTGAATCTTGACAACCTTGCCGCCGTGCGTGATGCCTGGCACAGCATCATGATCGGGATCAAGAAAAGCCACCCTGACGCCATCCTCAATGGTGTCGCCATCGAGCCGATGATCGAGAAAGCCAATGGCCGCGAGCTGATGGTTGGCATGATGCAGGACACGATTTTCGGCCCCACCATCGTCCTTTCCTCCGGTGGCAATGCCGGCAATGACAGCACCGCCGATCAACGTGACCGCGCCGTGGCTTTGCCGCCCTTGAATCCGGTACTCATCGAAGACATGCTCGCCTCGGCGCATAGCAGTGCACGGCTGGGTGAGTTCCGCCACATGCCTCCGGTCAGCCAGGCCGCCCTGGAAAAGGTTCTGCTGCGCATCTCGGCCATGGTTTGCGAATTGCCGTGGATCAGGAAAATAGACATCAATCCGCTGATCGTCGATGAAAACGGCGCCGTTGCTGTTGATGCCTGTATCACCATCGACCATCTACCGCCGGGCGCCAGCCGCTATGATCACATGGCGATTTATCCCTACCCGTCCCACCTGGAAACCACTTTTCAGGCCAGCGATGGAAGATGCATTACCCTGCGCCCGATCAAACCCGAAGATGCACAGCTCGAGCGCGAATTTTTCCTCAGGCTCTCGCCCGAGGCGCGCTACCTTCGGTTCATGAATACCCTGCGCGAGATATCCCCGGCACAGTTGGCCCGCCTCACACAGATCGATTACGACCGCGAACTGGCCCTGGTCGCCATTCTTGAAGAAAACGATGAAGAAAAGGAAATCGGCGTTTGCCGCTACGCCATGAACCCGGATGGCGAATCCTGCGAGTTTGCCATTGTCATCGCCGATGATTGGCACGGCAAGGGGCTGGCACGCCGCCTGATGGTCGCGCTGATTGATGCGGCGCGGCAACGCGGATTCAAGGCCATGACAGGCGATTTCCTGGTTGAAAATACCCGCATGCTCAAGTTCGTCACCCGCCTCGGTTTCGTGCTCTCGCCGCACGTCGATGACCCCGGCCTCAAGCACGGTGTGCTGCTGCTGAACTAATGTCATTGCATCCAGCCATTGCACAAAAGTCGGCGCTGGCAGGACGGCGACCGCCACCCGAGTACGGACGGCGTTATACGCCACATCCTGCTTCCCGAGCCCTGCTCGCCTGTCTGGCCGGATTCCTCCTTTCTGGCACCATGGCGCAGGCCCAGGAAGATACGATATTCCGCCTGGATACCGCGCTGGCCCGGTATCGCCAACTTGGAACGGATCCTGCGATACAAGCCGCCTGGGATGAACCGCTGCCGCCCTGGGGTGCGTCAGGCAGCCGCAAGCTGGAACCCGGAAAACCCTACGCGGGGCTACCCATCCTGATGCGACGCCTGATCGCCTTGGGCGACCTGCCGCCCGACACCGCCGTCCCGGCACGCTACGAAGCACCAGTGACTGACGGCGTCATGGCTTTCCAGCGCCGGCATGGCCTGGAACCGGATGGCGTGATCGGCAAGGACACCCTGTCCCAGCTGAATGTCCCCCCGCTCGCCCGGATGCACCAGATCGAGCTGAACCTGGAACGCCTGCGGCAAAGTCCGCTCCCGGTAGCGCCACGCCTGATCGTCGTCAATATCCCGGAATTCATCCTGCGCGCCTACGCGACCGAAGGCGGACAACCCGTACTCAAGACCCGGATGAAGATAATCGTCGGCAATGCCCGGGGCACCCGCACGCCAGTCTTCACGGAAGACATGCGGTATATCGAATTCAGCCCGTACTGGAACATCCCGCCCTCGATTGCACGCAAGGAAACCATCCCGAAATTGCGCCGCGATCCGCAGTATTTCGCGGAACAGGGCTTCGAGTTCTACACCAGCGGCGGTACGGTCATCACAAGCCTGACGAATGAGAACCTGGAGGCGGTACTGTCCGGGAAAATGCGTATCCGCCAGCGTCCCGGAACAAAAAATGCCCTCGGCGGCATCAAGTTTGTCTTCCCGAACCGCGACAACATCTACATGCATCACACGCCGGCGACGCAACTGTTCGCGCACGTGCGGCGTGACTTCAGCCACGGCTGCATCCGCGTCGAAGAGCCGCTGGCGCTGGCGCGCTTCGTTCTGCAGGATGCCCCGGAATGGAATGATGAACGCCTCCTCGCTGCCATGACCAGCGGCCGCTCGGCCACCCTGCGGCTCAAAGAGCTCTTGCCGGTGGTGATTACCTATTTCACGGCCAGTGCCGACGAAGATGGCCGCGTGCATTTCTTTCCGGATATCTATGGTCGTGACACGATAGAATAGCCACCAACGCTTGAGATTGCCATTCGAGGGTTCTTCATGTCGAAACACCACAAGCACGCACGCCGCACCTTCCTGCACCGCTCCGCCCAGCTGATGATGGGCGGCATCTTGCTGCCCTTCGCCCAGAAGACGCTGGCCTCCCTGCCCGCATCACTGCCCAATGCGCGCAGCCTGGCGTTCAAGCACACCCATACCGGCGAGCAGATCGATCTAACCTATGCCATCGACGGCAGTTATGTCCCGGATGCGCTGACTTCCCTGAACCGTTTTCTGCGCGACCACTACACCGGCGAGATCGGCCGCATCGACCCGCAACTGCTCGATCTGCTCCATCACCTGAAGCTGACTCTGGGTTGCAGCGACCCCTTCCACGTCATTTCAGGCTACCGCTGCCCGGCGACCAACCAGAACCTGAAAAATACCCGTGGTGGCGGCGTCGCCAAACATAGCCTGCACATGGATGGCAAGGCCATCGACATCCGTCTGCCGGAGATTCCGCTCGCGGAGGTGCGTGATGCCGCGCTCTCGTTACGCCTGGGCGGAGTCGGCTACTACCCGCACGAACAGTTCGTTCACGTCGATACCGGTCGCATCCGCCACTGGTAATCCCGCGGTCATGAGGTGCATGCCATGACGCGCTGCCCCTGGTGTGGCGATGATCCGCTCTACACCGCCTATCACGATACGGAATGGGGCGTCCCCTGCACGGATGAGCGTACCCTGTTCGAATTCCTGATCCTCGAAGGCGCCCAGGCCGGGCTTTCCTGGATCACCATCCTGCGCAAACGCGAAAATTACCGCCGTGCCTTCGATGGCTTCGATGCCCAAAAGCTTGCCCGCTATGATGAAACAGATATCGCCCGCCTGCTCGCCGATCCGGGCATTGTTCGCAACCGTCTGAAAATCGGGGCGGCGATTGCCAATGCCCGCGCCCTGCTGGCCCTGCACGCCGAAGGCCAAAGCCTCGACAACCTGCTGTGGAGCGTGGTCGGCGGACAGCCACAGGTCAACCGCTTTCACACGCTGGATGAAATCCCGGCCGCCACCGCTGCCTCACATACGCTATCGAAGGAACTGGCGCGGCGGGGATTCAAATTCGTCGGCCCGACCATCTGCTACGCCCTGCTGCAGGCCACCGGGAGGGTGAATGACCATTTGCTCTCCTGCCCCCGCCACAAGGAACTCGATCCAGGCTAATCAGGCCGCCACACTGCTCCGGCGCGATGCCGCCTGTTCGAGGCGCTGCTTCTCGGCCAATACACGATTGGCATAGGCATGTTCTTCGTCATCCACAGCCCCACCGTATTGCTGCAAGCCGGCCACCAGGCCACCATGTCGGCGCACGGCCTCTTCCAGCACCAGTGCGCCCACCTGGACATTGATTACGGGATCCAGAAAAGGTGCCTCGCCTGCCCCATCCGGCACCTTGTCCAGATGAAACCGGGGAATGATTTGCATCAGTCCCTGCGCACCCATCGAGCTTTCGGCAAGCGGGTTGAATCCGGATTCGATACCGATGATGGCGACGATCAACAGTGGATCGATACGCTGCGCGCGTCCCGCCTTCTGGGCGGCCGCAAAAACCGGCACCAGCGCAGCGGACGACACCCGATAACGCTGGGCGACATAGCCGAGTACTGCCTGCATGCGCGGCGACAAGGGTTGTTCTGCGACAGGTTCCAACTCATCGGCTACGGTTTCCGAAGACAACGGAACAAGTTGTGGAATCGCTATTTTCAGTGCATCGATGGCGTATGCATTGCCGGCGATGGCATTGACGAATGCAGCAGTGAGGAAAAGTCCTACGACTGTCAGACTCAAGCGAAGAAAACCGAGGACGGCGCTGCTGTTGCTGGGGATCGCGGTATACATATGCGAGCTCCTTCACAGTTGGGAAAGGAACAGGAATGGGCGTTGCCCACAGTGATCGCTGCATGCATTGTTGCATTGCAGCAACGGTGGATTCTAGCGTCTGATGCCATTTTGTCAAGGAAATTATTGCGCCGCACAAAAAAGCGGCTACCCGTGACCGGGTAGCCGCTTTCCAGCTGAAAGGGCATGTCACACTGTGCCGAACACGATCTGCCCCTTGGCCGCATCGACGCGAATATGATCTTTCGGCCCAAAGCGGCCTTCGAGCATCTGTTTCGCCAGCGGATTCTCGATGCGTTCCTGAATCGCCCGCTTCAGCGGCCGCGCGCCGAACACCGGATCGAATCCGGCCTCGGCGATCAGCTTCAAGGCCGCCTCCGAAACCTCCATCGTCATCTCCATCCGCGCCAGGCGTTTCTCCAGATATTGCAACTGGATGCGCGCAATACCGGTGATGTGCTTCTGGTCCAGCGCGTGGAACACCACAATCTCGTCGATACGATTGACGAACTCGGGACGGAAATGCGTCTTCACCTCGCCCATCACCGCCAGCTTGATCACCTGATAGTCGTCGCCTGACATCTGCTGGATCATCTGGCTGCCGAGGTTCGAGGTCATCACAATGACGGTGTTCTTGAAATCGACCGTGCGCCCCTGGCCATCGGTCATGCGTCCGTCGTCCAGCACCTGCAACAACACGTTGAACACATCCGGGTGCGCCTTTTCCACCTCATCGAAAAGAATTACGGAGTAAGGCTTGCGGCGCACCTGCTCGGTGAGGTAGCCGCCCTCCTCGTAGCCGACATAACCGGGCGGCGCACCGATCAGCCGCGCCACGGAATGCTTCTCCATGAACTCGCTCATGTCGATGCGGATCAGGTGATCCTCGGCGTCGAACAGGAACTCGGCCAGCGCCTTGCACAGCTCCGTCTTGCCCACGCCCGTCGGGCCGAGGAACAGGAAGGAACCGTAGGGCCGGCTCTCCTCCGACAGTCCGGCACGCGAACGACGGATGGCATCCGACACCAGCCGCACCGCCTCATCCTGGCCGACCACTCTGGCATGCAGTTTCTCTTCCATCTTCAGCAGTTTCTCGCGCTCGCCCTGCATCATTTTCGAAACCGGAATGCCGGTGGCGCGCGACACCACCTCGGCGATTTCCTCGGCGCCGACCTGGGTGCGCAGCAACTTCGGTTTCACTGTCTCGCCAGCGCCGACTTTTTCCGCCGCCTTGAGCTGCGCCTCCAGTTGCGGCAACTTGCCATACTGCAATTCGGCCAATTTGCCGAAATCCCCTTGCCGTTGCAATTCGGCCATCTGCACGCGAAGATGCTCGATCTCTTCCTTGATGTGGGTCGAGCCCTGCACCTGCGCCTTCTCGGCTTTCCAGATTTGCTCCAGATCGTTGTACTCGCGTTCCAGTTTCACGATTTCAGCCTCGATCAGCTCCATGCGTTTCTTCGAGGCTTCGTCCTTTTCTTTCCTCACCGCCTCACGCTCGATCTTCAGTTGAATCAGGCGCCGGTCGAGCTTGTCCATCACCTCCGGCTTGGAATCGATTTCCATCTTGATGCGCGCCGCCGCCTCATCGATCAGGTCGATCGCCTTGTCCGGCAGAAAACGGTCGGTGATATAGCGATGGGAGAGCTCCGCGGCGGCGACGATGGCCGGATCGGTGATATCGACGCCGTGATGCAATTCGTACTTTTCCTGCAAGCCGCGCAGGATGGCGATGGTCGCCTCCACGCTCGGCTCATCGACCATGACCTTCTGGAAGCGCCGCTCCAGCGCGGCATCCTTCTCGATGTACTTGCGGTACTCGTCCAGCGTCGTCGCGCCGATACAGTGCAGCTCACCGCGCGCCAGCGCCGGTTTCAGCATGTTGCCGGCATCCATCGCGCCTTCGGCCTTGCCGGCGCCGACCATGGTGTGCAGCTCGTCGATGAACAGGATGATGCGCCCTTCGTCCTGCGCCACCTCCTTGAGCACGGCCTTCAAACGTTCCTCGAATTCGCCGCGGTACTTGGCGCCCGCCAGCAGCCCTGCCATGTCCAGTACCAGCACGCGCTTGTCCTTCAGCGTCTCGGGCACCTCGCCATTGACGATGCGCTGCGCCAAGCCCTCGACGATCGCCGTCTTGCCCACCCCCGGCTCGCCGATCAGCACCGGATTGTTCTTGGTACGCCGCTGCAGAATCTGGATCGCGCGGCGGATCTCGTCGTCACGCCCGATCACCGGATCGAGCTTGCCCTGGCGCGCGCGTTCGGTGAGATCGAGACAGTATTTCTTCAGCGCCTCGCGCTGTCCCTCGGCCTCCTGCGAACCGACATTCTGGCCGCCGCGCACCGCCGCGATAGCTTCTTCCAGCGCCTTGCGATTCAGCCCCGCCTCTTTCAGCAGGCGTCCGGCCTCGCCCTTGTCGCCCGAGAGCGCCAACAGGAACATCTCCGAGGCGATGAACTGGTCGCCCGCCTTTTGCGCCTCCTTGTCGGTGACATTCAGCAGGTTGCTCAGGTCGCGGCCGATCGTAACCTCGCCGCCATGCCCTTCGACCTTCGGCAGGCGCTCCAGCGCCTTGCCCAATTGCGCCTTCAGGCCGCCGACATTGACACCTGCCCGCGCCAGCAGGGAAACCGTACCACCATCCTCCTGGTTGAGCAACGCCAGCAGCAGATGCTGCGGCTCGATGAACTGCTGGTCGCCGCCAACCGCCAGGCTCTGCGCGTCCGCCAGCGCCTGCTGAAATTTGGTGGTGAGTTTGTCGATACGCATAACTATCCCTTTCGTAAAAAAACGTTTCAGGCTATCTGAGGTGATTGTGCCTCTTTTTCAAGGCGTCAGACGCGTAATATCCTTTCCTCATGGACTCTCCCTGCGACCTTCTCATCATCGGCGGCGGCATCAATGGCGCCGGCATCGCCCGTGATGCGGCGGGACGTGGCCTCTCGGTACTGCTCTGCGAACAGGGCGATCCGGCCGGCGCGACTTCCTCCGCCAGCAGCAAGCTGATTCACGGCGGCCTGCGCTATCTCGAACACCACGATTTCCGCCTGGTGCGCGAATCGCTGCGCGAGCGCGAAATCCTGCTGCGCATCGCGCCGCACCTGATGCGGCCGGCGCGCTTCGTCCTGCCGCACACGCCGCACCTGCGCCCGGCCTGGATGATTCGTCTCGGCCTGGCCTTGTATGACTGGCTCGGGGGCAGCCGCAGCCTGCCCGCCAGCGCATCGGTCGACCTCACCCAGGCACCCTGGGACGCCTGGCTCAAAGCGGAATACCGCAAAGGCTTCATCTATTCCGACGTGCAAACAGATGACACCCGGCTGGTCGTGCTCACCCTGCGCGATGCGGTCGAACACGGCGCCACCGTGCTTGACCGTCGCCGGGTCATCGCTGCCCGCCGTGAAGGCCCGCTATGGTGCGTTACCGTACAGGATGTGATCAGTGGCAAGCAGAGCGAACACCGCACCCGCGTCCTGGTCAATGCCGCCGGACCGTGGGTCGCCGCCCTGCGTGAGCGGTTGCATCCGTCGCCGCCTGACGCCGGCAAATATGGCATCCGCCTCATCAAGGGCAGCCACATTGTGGTGCCGCGACTCATTCCCGGCGAGCATGCCTTCACCCTGCAACAGCCCGACGGCCGCGTGGTGTTCCTGCTGCCATTCGAACGCGACTACACCCTGATCGGCACCACCGAAATCGAACATGCCGACCCTGACACGCCGCCTGCAATCACTACCGCCGAAATCGACTACCTCTGCACCGCCGCCAGCCAGACCCTGCGCACTCCAGTCGCGGCCAGCCGTATTGTCTGGTCCTTCGCCGGGCTGCGCGCACTGTTCGACGACGGCCAGGACAACCCCGGAAAGATCACCCGCGACTACCACCTGCAACTCGATGGCGCCAGGGGTGAAGCGCCCCTGCTTTCCGTCTTCGGCGGCAAGCTCACCACCTACCGGGCGCTGGCGGAAGCGGTCATGGGCAAACTCGCGCCCTGGTTTCCGGCCCTCGGCCCGCACTGGACGGCGACCACGCCGCTGCCCGGCGGCGACCGTCCCTACGCCGAGGTCGTCGCCGAACTCCACGCCACGCACCCGAACCTGCCCGCCGGCGCTCTGGCACAGCTCGCCCGTCGCCACGGCAGCCGCGCCCTGAACCTTCTTGCCGCCGTGGATGACACGCACGATCTGGGATGCAATTTCGGCGGCGGACTCTACCAACTTGAAGTCGAACATTTCATCCGCCACGAATGGGCACGCCATGCCGATGACATTCTCTGGCGCCGCAGCAAGGCCGGCCTGCACATGACGCCTGCCGAACGCATGGCATTTGCCGACTGGCTGGCGGCAAATCACCCTGGCGCGTCATAGCATCGCCGTATCACCCGCGCCGACTTTTTACCCCGCTCCACGGAGTCCGCCATGCCCTTCATCCTGGCCCTCGATCAAGGCACTTCCAGTTCCCGCGCCCTCGTCTTCGATGCCGCCGGCCAGCCGGTCGGCCGCGCCCAGCGTGAATTCACCCAGCATTTTCCGCAGCCCGGCTGGGTCGAGCACGATGCCGACGAAATCTGGCAGAGCCAGATCACCGTCGCCGCCGAGGCCATCCGCGCTGCCGGCCTTACCGCTGCCGACATCGCCGCCATCGGCATCGCCAACCAGCGCGAAACCACCGTGCTGTGGGAGCGCGCCAGCGGCCGCCCGCTGCACCGCGCCATCGTCTGGCAGGACCGGCGCACCGCCGCGCTGTGCGAGGAACTGCGCACTGCGGGCCATGAAACGCTGTTTCGCGACAAGACCGGACTGCTGCTCGACCCCTACTTCTCCGGCACCAAATTGAAATGGCTGCTCGACACCCTGCCCGGCGCCCGTGACCGCGCCCGGCGTGGCGAACTGGCGTTCGGCACCATCGACAGCTGGCTGGCGTGGAACCTGTGCGGCGGCCTGCATGTCACCGATGCCAGCAATGCCTCGCGTACCCTGCTATTCAACATTCATGACGGCGACTGGGACGAGGAACTGCTCGAACTGCTCGACATTCCCCGTTCGCTGTTGCCGGAAGTCAGGAGCAGCAGCGAAATCTATGGCCGCGCCGACCCGCGCTGGCTGGGAACGGCGATTCCGCTGGCCGGCATCGCCGGCGACCAGCAAGCGGCAACTTTCGGCCAGGGCTGTACTGAACCCGGCATGGCCAAGAACACCTACGGCACCGGCGCCTTCCTGCTGCTGAATACCGGCGCTCAGGCCGTACCTTCGGCGCATCGCCTGCTCACCACCGTTGCCTGGCGTCTCGATGCGCAAACCACCTACGCACTGGAAGGCAGCGTCTTCATGGCCGGCGCGATCATTCAATGGCTGCGCGACGGACTCGGCATCATCACCCACGCCGCCGACATCGAAGCCCTCGCCGCCAGCGTGCCGGACAGCGGCGGCGTGGTGCTGGTGCCGGCCTTCGCCGGCCTCGGCGCGCCGTGGTGGGATGCCCATGCCCGCGCCACGCTCTCGGGCATGACACGTGGCACCACCCGCGCCCACATCGCCCGCGCCGCACTCGATGCCATCGCCTGCCAGACCGTCGATCTGGTGCAGGCCATGGAGAAGGATTCCGGAATTGGCCTGCGCGAGTTGCGCGTCGACGGGGGTGCGGCAGCCAACAATCTGTTGCTGCAGATTCAGGCCGACCTGCTCGGCGTACCCGTAGTCCGTCCGCAAATTACCGAAACCACGGCGCTCGGCGCAGCTCGTCTGGCTGCGCTGGCGGTTGGCCAGCGCCTCGAAGAATCCACCGACAGCGCCAGCGAACGCCGCTTCCAACCGGCGCTGAACAGTGACCAGCGCAACCAGCACCTCGCCCGCTGGCGCCGCGCGTTACATCTTGTTCTCACCGGAATAAAATAATTGTTGCACTGCACAAAATTTCATGTATGATGCGTCCGTCACACTACCAACCACACTATCCAAGGAGCCCGATCATGACGAACAAACTTGAGCAATTCACCGAACTGCAACGCAAGAACATGGAAGCCGCCACCCGGCTGGCGCAAATGTCTATCGAAAATTCCCAGCGCATCCTCGCGCTGCAAACCGAGCTGGCCAAGTCGCTGTTCCAGCAAGGCGTGGAAAATGCCAAGGCGCAAGCCGCCGTGCGCGACCCCAAGCAAGCCGCGCAGCTGGCTCAGCAATACACGCAAGAAACCACCCAGCAAATGGTGGCTGTCGCCCAGCAAATCGCTGAAATCGGCAAGGAAGTGCAAACCGAGGTTTCACGCCTGATCAGCGAGCAATTTGCTGTGGGCAGCCAGGACATCACCGGCGCGATGCAGGCCTTCTTCAAGAATCTGCCCGCACAAAACCCGCAGCTGATGGAGCCCTTCCAGCAAGCCGTTGCTGCTGCAACAGCCGCTTTCGAGCAAATGACACAAGCTTCGACCGCCGCCATGAGTAATATCGGCGCCGCTGCCAAGAAAGCCGCCAGCAAGAAGTAAGCTGCCGGACGCATCATGAAAAGCCCGCAATCGCGGGCTTTTTTATTTTCGCCTTCGAGTTACGAATTTCGCTGGATCAACACGCCGTGTACGCCCTGCGGGGCACTACGTTGATATTGCGGTGGCAGGTCCACCTGGGCACCAAGTGCTGCCGCCGCATGCCACGGCCAGCGCGGATTCCACAACAGCGCGCGAGCCAGGGCAACCATGTCGGCGGCACCACGGGCAATGATGTCCTCAGCCTGCGCCGGTTCGGTAATCAGTCCAACGGCGATGCTCGGCAAGCCGGTTTCGCGCCGCACACGCTCGGCGAAGCCGACTTGAAATCCGGGTGCCGCAGGAATCTCCTGTTGCGGCGACAAGCCGCCGGACGAGACATCGAGCCAGTCGCAACCGAGCCTCTGCAGCTCGTGCGCGAGGGCAACGGTCTGCTCAATGTCCCAGCCACCGGCAACCCAGTCAGTGGCGGAAACGCGCACACCGAAGGGTTTGTCCGCCGGCCAGGCAGCACGCATGGCAGCAAAGAATTCCAGCGGAAGGCGCATCCGGTTTTCCAGCGTGCCACCGTAGCTATCGTCGCGCTGATTAGAAAGTGGCGAGAGAAACTGATGCAGCAGATAGCCGTGCGCCATGTGCAGCTCGATGGCATCGAACCCCAGTCGTGCCGCCCGCTGCGTCGCTGTCACAAACATCTCGCGCATCCGCCCGATGCCTGCACTATCGAGTACATGAGGCAGCGGGTCGCCTTCATTGAAGGCCAGCGCCGAAGGCGCAACGGTCGGCCAGGCACCCTCCTCTGGCGTCAATGCTCCGTTACCCTGCCAGGGCACGCGGGTCGACGCCTTGCGCCCGGCATGACTCAACTGAATTGCCAACGGTATCGCCGACCAGCGTCGCACGCTGGCCAGCACCTGCTTCAGCGCCACCTCGTTTTCATCTGAAGCCAGCCCCAGACAGCCAGGTGAAATGCGCCCCGACAATTCGACGGCAGTGGCTTCAAGAACCAACAGCCCGGCACCCGACAAGGCCAAATGGCCGAGATGAATGGTATGCCAGTCGCTGGCATTGCCATCAGTTGCGGAATACTGGCACATTGGCGAGACGACAATACGGTTGGCCAGCGTCACAGAACGCAGCGAAAACGGAGTGAAAAGTTGGCTGGTCATGGTCAGTCAAGTCCTGGTTAGAAAAACATTTTGACGACAGGCACTGCAAGTCAAAAAATCGCCGTCTTGCCAACGCCGAATTTTTGCATGATTCACTCCGTCCGCAGCGCCGCCACCGGATCGAGTCGCGCGGCATGTCGCGCTGGCAACACCCCCGCCGCCAGGCCGATGCCAATCGCCAGCGCCTCCGCCAGCACGACAAAGTAGAACGGCGTCTGCACAGGCAACGCCGGTACCGTCAGACGGATGACCGCAATGATGCCAAATCCAAGCAGTAGCCCGGCCAGACCGCCGATGGCCGATAGCGCCACCGCCTCGCCGAGGAACAGGCCAAGAATCGTCCGCCGCCGTGCGCCCAGCGCTACCATCAGGCCGATTTCGCCGGTGCGTTCGGTCACGGCAATGGTCATGATGGTGACGATGCCGACCGCGCCCACCAGCAACGAAATACCGCCCAGAGCGCCCACCGCCATGGTCAGTACATCGAGAATGCTGGACAGGGTGGAGAGCATCTCTTCCTGGCTGAGGAGCGTGAAATCCTCGCGCCCATGACGCGTCGCCAGCGTGCTTTTAATCTCAGCCTCGACCATCGCCGCCGGCACGCCATCGACCACCGCAACATCGATTTCGTTGAGGCTGGCACGATTGAACAACTCCAGCGCCCGCGCCGCCGGAATGAAGGCGGTGTCATCGAGATCGATACCGAGGAACTGGCCCTTGGGCGCCAGCACGCCGATCACGCGGAACTGCAAACCGCCGATGCCAAGCTTCGCCCCCAGCGCGTTTTCCGCACCAAACAATTCCTGCTTCAGTTTCGGTCCCAGCACCACCAGGTTGCGCGCGTTGCCCATCGCATCCGCCGGCAGGAACTGCCCGCCCAATACTCGCCCCTTGAACACCACCAGCATGTCAGGCCCGACACCGTACACCGAGACGCGGCGCAGCCGGCCATTGGCATTCACCTCGGCATTGCCGAACACAATCGGAGTAACGGCCACGACATGCGGCAGGCGCGCCAGCGCCGCCGTGTCGTCCAGGGTCAGCGGCCGGGCGCTCGACGGCAAACCCGAAAGCGCTGCACCGCCCGTCTTCACCTTGCCCGGATGGACGCCGATGATATTGGTGCCGAACTGGCTGAACTCGGCCAGCACGTAGCGATGAATGCCCTCGCCGATCGAAGTGAGGAGGATCACCGCCGCGATGCCGACGGCGATGCCAAGCAGGGTCAGCGCACTGCGCAGGCGCTGGGCGCGGATGGCATGGAAGGCCAGTTTCAGGCTGTCACTCAAGCGCATGGAGTGCCTCTCAATGCCGCATCAGCGCCTGCACCGGATCAAGCCCGGCCGCCCGGCGTGCCGGCAGCAACCCAAAGAGCAGGCCGGTAGCCAATGCCGTCAGCAACGCGGCAGCCACCGCCCAGCCGGGTGGATAGGCCGGAAACACCGGAAACAGCGCGCGCAGGGTGAACGCGCCGGCCTGTCCCAGCAGATAACCCGCCATCGCGCCGGCCAGTGAAATCATCGCCGCCTCGGAGAGGAATGCCAGGCGAATGCTCCCGCCACGCGCACCCAGCGCCTTGAGCAGGCCGATTTCCGCCGTGCGCTGGCTTACCGCCACCAGCATCACGTTCATCACCAGGATACCGGCCACCAGCAGGCTGATCGCGGCAATGCCGGCCACCGCCGCCGTCAGTGCACCGAGCAGCTTGTCGAAGGTCGCCAGCACCGCATCCTGGGTAATGACCGTGACATCTTCCTCGCCGCCATGCCGCGCCTTGAGGATCTCCAGCGCCTGCGCCTTGGCCGCCTCGATCTGGTCGCGGCTGCGGGCTTCGACCATGATGCGGAACAGCGTATTGGAATTGAACAGGCTCTGCGCCAGAGCCACCGGTACCACCACCAGCTCATCGGTATTCATGCCCATGCCCTGGCCGCTGGCCTTGAGGATGCCGATCACGCGCAGCCGCCGGTCGCCCAGCCGAATCAACTGGCCGATGGCCGGCTGCGTGCCAAAAACCTCGTCACGGATTTTTGCGCCGACCACGGCGACCGGAGCGGCGCGCTGGGCGTCGTCATCCGGCAGAAAATGGCTGCCCGGCTCCAGCTGGTACTTGCGCACATCCTTCAACGACGCCGTCGATCCGGCGACCACCACTTCCCGCAGGCGGCCGCCGAAACTGATCTCCGACGTGCCGACCGCCAGTGGCGCCAGGCGGCGCACCGCCGGCGCCGCGAGCAGCGCCGCCGCATCATCCACCGTCAGGTCGCGCGGCGTGGTGGTGATCACGTTCGCCGGATTGAAACCGCCGGTTGCCGAACGCCCCGGCAGGACGATCACCAGATTGCTGCCGAGTGCCGTGAACTGGCTGACCACATAACGCCGCGCGCCGTCGCCCAGTGCGGTGAGCACCACCACGGCGGCGACGCCGATAGCCATCGCCAGTACCGAGAGCGCGGAGCGCAGCGGAGCACCAAGTGCGGCATCGCGGGAAAAACGCAGAATGTCGGCGCGGCGCATCGTGGCTAGACACCACCGGAAACCGGCGCCGCCGGCGAACCACCGCCACTTTCGTGCTGCAAGCCGCCGGCGGCGCTGTCATGCCGCAGGCGGCCGTCTTCCATGACCAGTTGCCGCCGTGCATGCCCTGCCAGCGCCGCATCGTGGGTAACGAGAAGCAGCGTGACACCGCCGGCATTGAGTGCTTCGAGCAGCCGGATGACCTCCTCGCCGGTGGCCCGGTCGAGGTTGCCGGTCGGCTCATCAGCCAGCAGCAGCGCCGGCTGCATGATGGTGGCGCGGGCAATTGCCACGCGCTGGCGCTGGCCGCCGGAGAGTTCGTCAGGGCGGTGCCGCGCACGGTTCTCCAGGCCGAATTCGCGCAAGGCCCGCTGCACCCGCGCATCACGCTCGTCCGGCAGAGCGCCCGCCAGCATCAGCGGCAGGGCGATGTTCTCGGCAGCGGTAAGCCGCGGCACCAGGTGGAAGCTCTGGAATACAAAGCCGATGCGCCGGCTGCGCACGGCGGCCTGCTCGTCAGGCGAAAGCGTGGTCACGTCGCGCCCTTCGAGGTGATAGGTTCCGGCATCCGGCCGGTCGAGCAGGCCGAGCATGTTGAGCAGGGTCGATTTCCCGGAACCGGACTGGCCAACGATCGACACATACTCCCCGGCAGCGATCGACAAATGGATGCCATCAAGCGCCCGCACCACGCTGTCACCGAGATGAAAAACGCGCTCGATGCCCACCAGCTCGATCAGCGCCATCTCATTTCGCCGCAGGGTCTTTGGCGCTGGCCGTGCCTGGCGCGCTTGCCGCCGCCTCTTTTGCCGTCACGCGAGCGCCGACTTTTATGCCCTCGCGTTCCAGTGAAACGACGATGCGCTCGTCCCCGCGCAGGCCATCGGCAATCTCCGTCCATTCCCAGTTGGCGAGACCGGTCTTCACCTTGCGCTCCTCGATCAGGTCGTCGCCATTGACGATCAGCACCTTGTTGCCTTCCAGCAGCGCCGGCGTCGGCACCCGCAGCACGGCGTCATGACGGTCGAGCACAATCTCGACATCGGCGCTGTACCCCACCAGCAAACGCTCCTTCGGTGGCGTACTGAAATCAGCCTCGACATCGACCGTTCGCGCCTGCTTCTCCACCGCCAGCACATACGGTGCGACACGCCGCACGCGGCCGGGGAAGGACTGTTTCGGCAGGGCATCGAGACGAATCCGCACCGCCTGGCCGACCTTGACTTTCGGCGCATCGACTTCGTCCATCGGCGCCGTGACATAGAGGCAGGATTCGTCGATCAGATCAATCGCCGGCGGCGTCTGCACGCCCGGCGGCGAAGGGGTCGAGTACTCGCCCAACTCGCCGACGATTTTCGCCACCGTGCCATCGAACGGCGCATACAACGCGGTACGGGTCTGTTCGGTTCGCGTCGCACCGATCTTTACCTCCGCCGCCATCACATCGGCCTGCGCCGTGCGGCAGGCGGCGGCCCGTGCTTCAGCATCGCTGCGTGCGGCATCCTCGCGCGCCACCGAGACATAGCCCTTGGCACGCAAGGCCGTCTGCCGCTCCGCTTCGCGCGCCGCACTGGCTGCATTGGTGCACACCTCAGTAACCCGTTGTGCAGAGACGGCACGCTGCGCCATGGCCAGGCGCTGCTGTGCCTTCTGGTCTTCGTTCCACAGCTTCAGCAGCAGTTGCCCCTTCTTTACCCGGTCGCCCTCCTTGACGCCAAGGTATTCAATGCGCCCGCCAAGGATCGGCGACAACCGCGTGCGCTGGCAGGCCTCCACCGTGCCGGCGCGAGTATTCACCACGGTGGCCTCGACCAGGCCGCGCTGGACGGTCTGCACCGTCACCATCACCGGCGGCGCACGCCACCACCACCAGAGGCCACCGGCAACCAGCGCAAGCATCAGGATCGCCAGCAAAGCGCGGCGCAGAGAAAGGGAAGTAGTCATAGCGAGCGATTATGCCGTGTTTTCCCTTCTCCACGGCTTGAAGCAGGACGATTCGATTTAGCTTGGAAGCCCACCGCAAGGCGCAGATGCGGCGTGGGTCTCAAATGCAATACTGCTTGCCCCCAACTGATTTTCGTTCTCCTGCCGCACCAGGGCAGTCAGTTCTGCGGCCGGCATGGGGCGACCGAACAGGTAGCCCTGATAAAACAGGCAGCCATGGCGGGCAAGAAATTCACGTTGCGCCTCGGTCTCCACGCCTTCGGCGATAACCTCCAGATCAAGGTTCTGACCGAGGGCCAGGACGGTCCGCGCAATCGCGGCATCGTTGGCATCGCTCAGCACATCCCGAACAAAGGACTGGTCGATTTTCAGCTGATCGAGCGGCAGCCGTTTCAGGTAAGACAGCGACGAATAGCCGGTGCCGAAATCATCCAGCGCAAAACGGACGCCCAGGGCCTTGAGCGTGCTCATCTTGAGGATGGTGTCCTCCAGGTTATCGAGCAGCAGGCTTTCGGTCAGTTCCAGCTTGAGCCGCTGCGGATCGGCACCGCTGTTTGCCAGTGTGGTCGCCACCATATCGACAAACCCGGAGTGCCCGAACTGGCGGGCGCTGATATTCACCGCCACCACCAGAGACTGCATTGCCGGCTGCCGGCTCCATTCCTCCAGTTGACGACAAGCCGTCTCCAGCACCCATCTGCCCAGCGGCACAATCAGGCCGGACTCTTCCGCCGCCGGAATGAACTCGGCCGGCGATACCATGCCCTGTTGCGGATGCTGCCAGCGCACCAGCGCCTCGGCCCCGACCACACGCCCAGCGTCATCGACCTGCGGCTGATAATGGAGGACAAACTGCCTTTCCCGCAGCGCCTCGCGCATCCGTGCATCCAGATCGACACGCGCCGTGACCACGCGCTGCATCTCCTGATTGAAGAAGTGCACCGCATTGCGGCCGCTCGACTTGGCCTGATACATCGCCAGATCGGCCTGTTTCATCAACTCATCCACCGTGACCGGCGATGTCCCGAACAGGGTGACGCCGATACTGGGCGTGCTGTGCCATGACTGGCCCGCCAGATCATATTGCTGGTTGAGGCTGGCGCGGATTTTTTCGCCCAGCCGCAGGGCCTGGGTGGCGGCGACGTCGGCCTGCGCATCCAGGTTTTCCACGATCACCACGAATTCATCACCACCCAGGCGTGCCACGGTATCGCCCTGGCGCACGCAGGCGCTCAAGCGCCTGGCAACCTGCAGCAGCAACTGGTCGCCCAGCGCATGGCCCAGGGTATCGTTCAGCGTCTTGAAATTGTCCAGGTCGATGAACAGCAGCGCCCCGTACTGGCCGCTGCGCGCACTGGCCACCACGGCCCGCTGCAGGCGGTCATGTTGCAACCGGCGGTTGGGCAGGCCGGTCAGCGGATCGTAAAATGCCAGCAGGCGAATCTCCTCCTCGGCCTGCTTGCGCGCCGTGATGTCGACGCACGCGCCGACATAATGCGTCACTTCGCCCGCGGCGCCCCTCACCGCCGTGATGCTCAGCCACGCGGGGAACACCCGGCCATCCTTGTGCCGGTTCCAGACCTCACCCTGCCAGGTTCCGCTGCGCCCGATTTCATCCCACATCGCCCGGTAGAACGCCGCATCCTGGCGGCCTGATTTCAATATCCTGTGTGTTTGCCCCACCACTTCCGCTGCGCTGTAGCCGGTCGTGTCGCAAAACGCCTGATTGACCCGCAGGATGGTGCCCTGCGCATCGGTAATGACCATGCCCTGCTGCGACTCGAAGGTGATGGCCGCAAGTTTCAGGGCCGATCTTTGTCTGTCCAGCGCATCCAGCATACGGTTGATTTTTTGCCCGAGGAGGCTGATTTCATCGTCGCCGCTCAGGGTCGCCCGCAGCGCCCCCTGCCCGCTTCCGGTTTCCTTGACGACCTCCATCAGATGATCGAGCCTGCGCGTCAGCCGCCTGGCCAGCAGGTTGGAAACCAGGGCGATCAACAGGATCACCCCCAGGGCGCCCCCCGCGCTCGCCCATTGCAAGTCACGCACGCTGGCGTTGGCCGAAGCCCGCGTCAGCTCGACCCGCGCCCAGCCCACATGCCGCTGGCCAGCCATGACCGGCACGGCGACATCGATCAGATCCGGCCGATCCAGCACAATCTGGGGCGCAGCCGCACTGCGCAGCAGCCTCTGGCTCACCGCATCGCTGAAAACCCGGCCAACCTGCGCAGACTGGGTCGAAGCCAGTACCTCGCCGCGCAGCGAAAGCACTGCGGCAAACTGCAAATCCGGCGTTGCAGACACGCCGGTGACCACTTCCTGCAGACCGGCGAGATCATTCGCCAGCACCCAGGACACACTGCTGGCGGCCAGCGCCCGGCTCAGGCTCATGGCATTCTCCGTGCCTTGCCGATACAAAAAACTGCGCTGGTACAGCAGCATGGAAGCCACCAATACCGACAACATCAGCGCCAGCGCCAGGCCGAATGTCCAGGCCAGCTGGCGGCGCAGGGAACCCGTCCGCAGGGAATGGAGCATCGACTGCAGGCGGGATACGGGATGGAGTGTTTTCATTGTTCGTTCAGCGTGCATCCGGCAGGCGCTCAGCTTTGCAGACCTGGGCTTTCCGCTTCGCGGGCAGGTCAATAGTCGATCGGACGCACAGTCCTGGAGAAGTTGGCCAGGAATTCACGCACCGGACGATAGGTTTCATCACTCGCGGGCTCGAAACGCGAAACCTGCACCCGCGCCAGCAACCGTCGCCCGGCCTCGCTTTCCTGCAGCGAGAACAACTGCCTGGCAAACGCGTCGGCCAGCGCCGCAGGGACATCCTGCCGTACCACCCAGCCGTTATTGGGCAGGGTCGTGGTCTGCCATTTCACTTCCAGTTGGCTGGCCAGATCCGGATGTTCCGCGCCGAAGGCCTTCCACGACACCGGCCAGGTCGCGCCCGCCGCCACATGGCCCCGCAGCACATTCATGATGGATGACTCCTGCGAACCCACGTAACGGTTTTCGATATCCCGGTTGATGTCCAGCCCATGCATGTGCAGGTAGTGCTGCGGCATCATGGCCGCCGCCAGAGCGGTCGCCGCGGGATAGGCAACTGCCTTGCCCTTGAGATCAGACACGGTCCGGATGCCGGAATCCTTGCGCACCAGGAGGATGCCGCGAAAGTCGGCATCATCGCCCTGCTTGCCGAAAATGCGGTAGCCGTGCTTGAGCGAGCGCACCGTCTGGTACGGGTTCGGCATGGCAAAGGCGAACTGCCCGGCATACAGTTTTTTCTCGAACTCTTCGTAGTTGCGCGATGCCTCCAGCCGGAAACTGGCTGCGGGAATAGCGGCGCCGATCGCTTCCAGGATCGGCCCGTAAACCTCGACCAGGCGCTGCGGGTTATGCAGCGGATTGATGCCAACCACATACTCCGGCACGGGCTCCCTGGCGGCAAGCTGCGGTTGATAGGCGGTCTCCTGCGGGTCGCCGCATGCGGCCAGCAGCACGCCGCAGCACAAAGCCAGGCCGCCCCAGCGCCACTTCACCATCGTGGTGTTCTCCTCTGTGTTTGGGAAGGATTATGCCTCAAGTGTGTTTGCTATCATGCGCACCTTTCCATTGCCACTACGCTGTTTGCGAGAAATCCCATGATCAAGATGTACGGCATCAAGAACTGCGACACGATGAAAAAAGCCTTCGCCTGGTGCGAGGCCAACCACGTCAGCTATGAACTGCATGACTACAAGAAGCTCGGCGTACCGCGCGAAAAACTGGTGGCGTGGTGCCGCGCCCTGGGCTGGCAAACGCTGCTGAACACCAAGGGCGCTACCTGGAGGAAGCTCGCGCCGGAACAGCAGGCGGTGACGACGCAAAGCCAGGCCGTGGCGCTGATGCTTGAATTTCCCAATGTGATTCGCCGCCCGCTGACGGAAAACGACACCGGGCAGATTCTGGTCGGCTTCGATCCCACCCTGTTCGACAGTTTCGTGCGCTGATGGACACGATTCACCGCTTCATCTTCGAGCAGCTCGACATCCGCGGCAGCCTGGTCCGGCTCGGTCCGGCATGGCGCGCCATGCACGCGAACCGCGACTATCCGGTGCCAGCGCGCAACCTGCTGGGCGAACTGGCCGCCGTGACCACGATCATCGGCAGCAACCTCAAAACACCCGGGCGGGCACGTTTCCAACTGCAAGGTAACGGCCCGGTGTCCTTGCTGGTAATGGACTGCGACGAGCAATTGCGCCTGCGCGGCATGGCGCGCAGCGCACTGCAGGCTGCCGGGGAGGATGCGGGCGCCGTGGTGCCCGCGCCGAGTTTCACAGCCCGCGACCTGCTCGGTGACGGACAATTGGTGCTGACGCTGCAAACCGCGAATGCCGCGCCCTGGCAAAGTGTGGTGCCGCGCCAGGGCGAGAGCGTGGCGGAAATTTTCGAGCATTACCTGACGCAATCCGAGCAGCAGCCGGCCCGGCTGTGGCTGGCAGCCAGTGCTGAAACCGCCTGCGGCCTGTTCCTGCAGAAACTGCCAGAAGCCGACGGGCGTGATGCGGATGGCTGGAACCGTATCACACAACTCGCCGCCACAGTGCGCCCGGACGAGTTGGCGCTACCACCTGAAACCCTGCTCACGCGACTGTTTGCGGAGGAAGACATTCGCCTCTTCGAGCCGCGCCACATCACCTGGCATTGCCCGCGCGACGAGGAAAAAATCCGCAACCTGCTGCTCACCATGGGTCGCACGGAAGTCGAGGAAATCCTCGGCGATGCCCAGGCGATTGCCATCGCCGACGAAATCTGCGGCCATGAATACCACTTCGGCCCGGAAATCCTCGACGAGCTGTTCCCGCCCGCCGGCCGCCTGCTGCACTGATGTCGATCGACGTCAGCGAAGCCGCCGGCGTGCGCTACCTGCACTTCGGCTCGGACTGGATTCAGGGCGCGATGCGCATCGCCCGTCCCTTTGCGCTGGAGCTCGACTACACACGCGAAATGATGCTGCCGCTCCTGCTGCGCGCCGCAGACTGGCCACGGCGCGTGCTGCTGATCGGCCTCGGCGCCGGTTCGCTGACCAAGTTTCTCTGGCGCTACCGACCGGCAGCCAAACTCACCGTGGTCGAGATCGATCCGCGCGTCGTGGCCTGTGCGCGGAAATTCTTCAAGCTGCCGGACGACCCGCAGCGCATCAAGCTGCATATCGCCGACGGCGCCGATTTTGTCATTCAGTCGCAACGCCAGTTCGATCTGATCCTGGTCGATGGCTTCGACGCCAACGCCCGCGCCGGGCGGCTCGACACCACGGTCTTCTATCTCGACTGCAAGGCGCGCCTTGCAGAAGATGGGCTGCTCTGCGTCAACCTGCTGTCGCGGCGCAAGGATTTCAGCAAGAGCGTGACGCGCCTGATTGACGCCTTCGACGGCCACGCGATCGACTTTCCCTCCTGCGACAGCGGTAATGCCATCGTCCTGGCTGCTGCTGCGGAAACAACCGCCGTCCCGCCCGCGCCGACTTTTACGGAGCTCAGCGAAGCTACGCTGGCGCTCAAGCGCGACACCGGCCTCAATCTGCTGCCCACCCTGTCACGGCTGACGCAATCACGCCACCTGAGCGGCGGTGTGCTTCGGTTCTGACCCTCAGCGTTCGCCGCCCAGCACCTGCCTGACCAACGCCACCCAGTAGCGGATGCCGGTAGCAATCACCTCGTCATTGAAATCGTAATGCGGGCTGTGCAGCAGGCAGCCGCCCTCGGTTGAACCATTGCCGAGCCAGACGTAACTCGCCGGCACGCACTGCGCGAGGTAGGCGAAATCTTCTGCGCCCATGCTTGGCCGCAGGTTCAACTGCACCGCATGTTCGCCGACCACCGCGCCGGCCGCTGCACGCGCAATCGCCGTGGCGCTGGAGGCATTCACTGTGGGCGGATAGCCGCGCTCGTAATGCAGCTCGATGCGCACGCCATAGGTCGCCTCGATGCCGGTGCAGATGCGCCGCATGCCTTCTTCCAGCTGCATCTGCACCTGGGTAGTTAAAGTGCGTACCGTGCCGCCCAGCTGCGCCGTTTCCGGCAATACGTTATCCGCATGGCCGGCATGAAACCGGGTGACGCTGACCACTGCCGCATCGAGCGGATCGGTGCTGCGCGAGACCAGCGATTGCAACGCCTGCACCAGCGCACTGCCAGCCAGCACGGTGTCGATCGCCTGATGCGGCAAGGCGGCATGCCCGCCACGGCCGGTGACGACGATATCGAAGCGGTCGGCGCCGGCCATCACCGGCCCGTCAGTCACACCGAAATGTCCCGCCGGCAATCCCGGCCAGTTGTGCAGGCCGAACATCATGTCCATCGGGAAGCGCTCGAACAAGCCTTCCTCCACCATCACCCGGCCGCCGCCTTCATGCTCTTCGGCCGGCTGGAAAATGAATACCACCGTGCCATCGAAATCGCGCAAGGTACACAAGGCCTCGACCGCGCCGAGCAACATCGCCGTGTGACCGTCATGACCGCAGGCGTGCATCCTTCCCGCATGTTTCGAGCGATGCGGAAATCCGTTCATTTCCTGCAGTGGCAGCGCATCCATGTCGGCACGCAGGCCGATGCTGCGGCGGCTCGTCCCCAGTTTGAGCCGGGCCACGACGCCGGTTTTCGCCAGCCCGCGATGGACTTCGAGTCCAAGTCCGCTCAGTCCATCGAGATACGCCGCCACCTTTTCTGCAGTGCGATGCTCGTCGAAAGCGAGTTCGGGATGGGCATGGATGTCGCGGCGGAAAGCCGCAATTTTTGGGGTTAAAGTTGTCAAGAGATCAGCAAGCATGGGCGTGTTCCATTCTGTGTACGTCTGTGTCCGGTTGCCTATCGTAGCCCAATCCGCATCCTGCACGCCGGATTGCTGCACCCATTCTGATTGAGGTAGCATCCCCGCTTCACCTTATACAGCTCACCGGGGGTTCCATGGCGCTCTACACCAACAACGCACAATCCATCGGCAACACGCCGCTGATCCGGCTCAACCGCATCACCGACGGTGCGGAAGCGACAGTGCTGGCCAAGATCGAAGGACGCAACCCGGCCTATTCGGTGAAATGCCGCATCGGCGCGGCGATGGTGGCCGATGCAGAAAAACGCGGATTACTCGAGCCGGGCAAGGAAATCATCGAGCCAACCAGCGGCAATACCGGCATCGCACTGGCTTTTGTTGCTGCCGCAAAAAATATCCCACTGACCCTGACCATGCCCGAGACCATGAGCATCGAACGGCGCAAGCTGCTCGTCGCCTACGGCGCCAAGCTGATCCTGACCGAAGGCGCCAAGGGCATGAACGGCGCCATCGCCAAAGCCGAGGAAATTGCCGCCTCGAATCCCGCGCGCTACGTCCTCTTGCAGCAATTCAAGAATCCGGCCAATCCGGCGATCCATGAGCAAACCACCGGCCCGGAAATCTGGAACGATACCGATGGCAAGATCGACATCTTCGTTTCCGGCGTCGGCACCGGCGGCACAATTACCGGCGTAGCGCGTTACATCAAGAACACCCAGGGCAAGCCGATTCTGGCCGTGGCCGTCGAACCGGAAGCCAGCCCGGTACTGACGCAGACGCGTGCAGGCGAGCCGCTGAAACCGGGGCCGCACAAGATTCAGGGCATCGGCGCCGGTTTCGTGCCGGCGGTGCTCGACCTCTCCTTGGTCGATGCAGTCGAGCAAGTCAGCAACGACGAGGCCGTGCTGTTCGCCCGCCGCCTGGCGCGCGAGGAAGGCATCCTTTCCGGCATTTCCTGCGGCGCCGCTGCGGCAGCGGCAGTGCGCCTGGCCAAACGTCCCGAACATGCCGGCAAGACCATCGTCGTGATCCTGCCGGATTCCGGCGAGCGCTACCTGAGCACGGTGCTGTTCGAGGGGTTGTTCGATGCAAATGGCCTGACAGTATGACCTGTCACATTTTTGTTTTCCGGAGACCCCGGCAGGAGGCAGGATAAAGCGACACGATGCTTGATCCAGCGCCCACAAATAGGCAAATAACTTCCTATTTGATTTATGTCTCTCCATACATATAGTTCCTACCCATTTCATACCCTGTCGAGAAACCCTATGCAACGCAAACTCATCGTCCTCGCCATCGCCGGGCTTTCGGGGACGGCCCTCGCCCAGTCCAACGTGAGCATTTATGGCACGCTTCACGGCAACTTCGACGTCATCAACATCAGTGGCGGCACCGGCGCCGCTGCGACCAATACGCCGAGTTTCAACCGTGTCACTTCGACCAGTTCCCTGCTCGGCTTCAAGGGTAAAGAAAAGCTGGACGCTGACCTTTCTGCTCTTTTCCAGTTTGAAGTGAGCATGAACCTGGATGCCGGGGAAGGAAATTCCCTGTTCGGCGCAGCACGCAACACCTTTGTCGGACTCGACAGCAGCAACTGGGGCAGGGTCCAGCTAGGGAACTTCGAAGGCCCGACACGCGCCTTTGAAAGCGCGATCGACATCAGCGTTAACGGCTACGGCCCCGGCACCAACGGCGGCATCGATTCCGCCCGTGCGGTGGTCGGCAAGATGGGCGGGCTGCTGGCCGGCAGCGCCGGGTCGATTGCCGTCCGGGAAAAGCCGAGCCCCACCCGTTCCGCCAGCAAGGCCTCGCCGTTCGACATCTATTACGCCAACGCCGTCTCCTGGACTTCACCAAAGTTTTCCGGCTTCCAGGCCGTCGCTCTGTATTCAGCGAACGAGAACAAGGATGAACTGGCTGCCACAAAAATCAACACCTCGCTCTACGATCTCGGCCTCTCCTACGACAATGGCCCTCTGCTGCTCAGCCTGACCAACGCCTCGATCCGGCTCAGGAACCAGGATGACGGTACATCCCCGATTCCCCCTGCAACTAAAACGTCCTCCCAACGCTGGGGCGACAACTTCCGCACCACGGAAACCCGCCTGGGCGGACGCTACAAGTTTGCCGCCGCCAGCATTGGCTTCCTATGGACGCATAACCGCACCAAGGCCGACGCCAATACCCTGGCCGGCCGTGTTGCCGGCACCAACGGACTGGATCTGAAACAGACTGTCTGGGGCATCAACGGTACCTATAACGTCACCAGCAACGGCCGTCTTGTCGGCCAGTATTTCCAGGCGCGCGACATCACCGGCCGCCTGGGCGACGGCAGCAACTCGTTGTCCGACACCGGCGCGACCTTCTACACCTTTGGCTACGAACACAGCCTGTCGAAGCGCACCTTGCTGCGTGCCGTCTATGCGCGCGTGGAGAACGATTCGAATGCCGGCAGCTGGAATGGCGGCTACGACTTCGGCAATTCCGGCACCGGCTTTGCCGGCCCGGATCGCACGATTTCCGGTCTGCAGATGGGCCTGCGTCACACCTTCTGACACAGTCCCCGGACATGGCCGGGCGGTTACAATCCGGCCATGTCCACTTCTTCCGTTCCCTTGCTGCGCAGCGTCGAGTTGCGCACATTTGAATCCAGCCATAGTCACGCCACGCCACCGCTGATGGAACGGGCCGGGCGTACGGCGGCTGATTTCGCCCTCCGTCTCGTTGGCGACAACCCCGCACCGCTACTGATTTTCGCCGGCCCTGGCAACAACGGCGGCGATGCCTTTGTACTCGCCCGGATACTGAATCAAGCCGGCCGCAGGGTACACATCGTCTTTCACGGCAATGCGGAGAAGCTGCCGCCCGATGCCCGCCGGGCGTATGAAATTTGCCGTAGCACCAACGCCGAGTTTTTCACGGAGCCACCCGCAAGCCATTACAGCCTCGTCGTCGACGGCCTGTTCGGCATCGGCCTCGCCCGCCCGCTTGACGGTGTGTATGCGGCATGGATTGAACGCATCAACCGCTTCGCCGGCCCGGTGCTGGCGCTCGATGTTCCCAGCGGGCTCGATGCCGACACCGGCCGCGTACTTGGTTGTGCGGTACGTGCCACGCATACGATCAGCTTCATCGCCGCCAAGCCGGGGCTGTACACGCTCGACGGCCCCGACCACTGCGGCGAGATTGTCATCGACGCGCTAGGCCTGCCGCTACCGGACTGCGCGGGCGCACTTCTTTCGCATGCCGACTTCGCCGAATTCCTCGTGCCGCGTCCGCGCAACAGCCATAAAGGCAGCTTCGGCTCACTCGCCGTGATTGGCGGCGCCTGCGGCATGACGGGAGCGGCATTGCTCGCCGGACGTGCGGCATTGAAGCTCGGCGCCGGACGCGTTTTTGTGGGCCTGCTGGAACCGCTCGCGGTCGATTTCCTGCAACCCGAACTGATGCTACGCACGCCCCAGGAAGCACTGGAACACGCCAGCGCTGCCGTGATGGGCCCCGGCCTGGGACAGTCCGCCGCCGCGCTGGAACTGCTGCACCGTCTGGCCAGCGCCGAGTTTCCCGTGTTGTTCGATGCCGATGCGCTCAACCTCCTCGCCGCGCATCCGGTACTGGCACACCGCGTGGCCCGCCGTGCAGCGCCAACCCTGCTCACCCCGCACCCCGCCGAAGCGGCACGCCTGCTGGCGACGACAGTCGACAAAGTTCAAGCCGACCGCCTCGCCGCCGCCCTGAATCTTGCACAACGCTTTCATGCCCATGTCGCGCTGAAAGGATGCGGCACGCTGCTCGCGTATCCCGACGGCCGCTGGCGTATCAACACCACCGGCAATCCGGGGCTGGCCTCCGCCGGCACCGGCGATGTGCTCGCCGGCATGACGGGCGCCCTGCTGGCCCAGGGCTGGCCGGCGCATGCCGCGCTCGCCTGCGCCGTGCATCTGCATGGCGCCGCCGCCGATGCGCAGATCGCTGCGGGCCGCGGCCCGGTTGGCCTGGTCGCCGGCGAATTGATCGATCCGGCACGGAAACTGTTCAACCGCTGGATTGCCGCGCGTGCCTGAACCGCGTCCTCTCACCGGTATCCTGCTGATGCTGGGTGCTGTATTCTGCTTCGCCGCACTCGATGCCACATCGAAACACATGGCGCAGACCTTCCCGGTGCCAATGCTGGTATGGGCGCGTTACAGCGTGCACTTTCTGCTGATGCTGGCTTTCCTCGCACCTTCAATGCGCCTCAAACTCATCGCCACGGCGCATCCCCGGATGCAAATCACCCGTGGCCTGACCCTGGTCGCCACTTCATTGTTCGGTATGGCCGGCTTCGCCATCCTGCCGCTGGCCGAAGCCACAGCCTTTCTTTTTGTCGCACCGCTGATTGTCGTCATCCTGGCGCGTTTCCTGTTGCACGAAAACATCACTGCGGGCCGCTGGCTGGCCGTCGCCGCAGGCTTTGCTGGCGCCCTGCTGATTGCCCGGCCGGGCGGTGCGCTCTCGTTCACAGGCGTTATCTTCATGGCGCTGGCCGCGATTTGTTATGCCTTCTACCAGGTACAGACGCGACGCCTGTCGGCCACTGAAAACACACTCACGATGTTGTTTTACACGGCGCTGATCGGCACCTTGAGCATGACGTTGGCAACGCCATTTTACTGGGGTGGGCCGCTGCCTGACATGGTGCAAACGCTGCAAATCATTTCGATGGGAATTTTCGGCGGTGTCGGCCATCTGCTGCTGACACGCGCCTTTCGCCACGCGCCGGCGTCCCTGCTCTCGCCCATTACCTATGCCCAGATCATCTGGGCAACGTTATTCGGCTGGATGTTCTACGGCCACCTGCCAGATGCTCTGTCGAGCATTGGCATCGGCGTGATTGCCGGCAGCAGCCTGTTCATCGCGTTGTCCGAGCGTATCAGGAAGCCCTCGCCGCCGGATACGGAGATAGCATATTGAGCGCCGTGCTGCGACCATCGGCGCCGACAATCCGCACATGCTCGCGGCGAAACTCGCGCGCATGGCGCAGGCCGCAACTGTGCGCGATCATGTCGATTTCACTGTTCATGTTGAGACAATAATTCGCCACGCGTTCGAATTTCTCCTCCACCACCAGGCCGCGTTGCAGCTTGGCATCGTGCGTCGTCACTCCCGTCGGGCAGGTGTTGGTATGGCAACGCAAGGCCTGGATGCAGCCCAGGGAGAACATGAAACCGCGCGCCGTATTGACGAAATCGGCGCCACAGGCAAGCGCCCAGGCTGCCCGTGCCGAAGTCACCAGTTGCCCGGCTGCGATCACCTTCACCCGCTCTTTCATATTCGCCTCGATCAGCATATCGACCACACGCGGCAGGGCCTCGTCGATTGCCAGTCCCATGTGATCGGCCAGCGCTTGCGGCGCCGCTCCCGACCCGCCCTCGCCGCCATCCACGGCGATGAAATCCGGCGCAGCATCAAAGCCCCGCCGGACCACGGCATCGGTCAATAACTGCATGAATTGCCAACCGCCGATAGCGGTCTTGATGCCCACCGGCTTGCCAGTAATGTCCCGCACACGCAGGATCATGTCGAGCAATTCATCGATATTCGAGATATCCAGGTGACGATTTGGCGAGAGCGAATCCTGACCAACCGGAATCCCGCGAATCTGCGCAATCTCGGCGGTCACCTTGCCGCCCAGAAGCACCCCGCCCTTGCCGGGCTTTGCTCCCTGCGAAAGCTTGATTTCAAAAGCGCGCACCTGTTCATGCGCCGCCACCTCACGCAATTTTTCGGGAGAAAGCCTGCCGTCGGCATCGCGCACACCGTATTTTGCCGTGCCGATCTGCATGATGACATCGCAACCACCTTCGAGATGGTGGGGCGAAAGCCCACCCTCGCCGGTATCCATCCAGCATCCCGCCTTGGCCGCCCCGAGCGACAGGGCGCGCACCGCCGGCATGGACAGGGCGCCGAAACTCATGCCGCTGATATTGACCAGCGAGCGGGCGATGAATGGCCGCTCGCACCAGTCTTCGCCGATCGCCAGCGGCGGCGTTGGCAAACGTTCGGTTTCCAGAACGGCAAACGGGGCATTGACGAAAATCAGCGCGCCGGGTTCGTGCAGGTTATAAGTTGAACCAAAACCCAGCACGCCGCCCTCGTTCTTCGCCATGCGATAAACCCAGGCACGGGTAGCGCGATTGAATGGCCGCTCCTCGCGATCCCCAAGAAAGAAATACTGGCGGAAATATTCGCCCAATTGTTCAAAAAAATAGCGCAGATGGCCAACCAATGGGAAGTTGCGCAAAATCGTATGTTTTTTCTGCGTGATATCCCTGAGATAAAAATAGATTCCCACGACAGCCAGCGCAAGGGCCAGCAGCACACCCAGACTTATCGAGAACACACTTATCATTTTCGCTTCCCCTCGCTGCTAGAATCAACTCAACCTGAATTTTTATGAGTACCAACATATCATGGAAGATACACTCCGGCTTGCCAGTGAAATTGAACGCAACGTCCTGCTCGCCCTGACCGAAGATATTGGCAGCGGCGACCTGACCGCACTCCTGACGCCCGCCGGACGTCGTTCACAAGGCACCGTCATCAGTCGCGAAGAAGCCGTGCTGGCAGGCACATCCTGGTTCGATGCCTGCTTCCGTCATCTCGACCCGATGGCGACGATCCACTGGCAGGCGAGCGATGGCGAACGCATCGCCGCCGGGCAGATGCTGTGCACCATCATGGCTGACACTCGCGCCTTGCTCACCGCCGAACGCGCTGCACTGAATTTCCTGCAACTGCTTTCCGCCACCGCCACCGCCACCCGCCGTTATGTCGATGCCGTCGCCGGCACCCGGGCGCATATCGTTGACACCCGCAAAACCCTGCCCGGCCTGCGCCTGGCGCAGAAATACGCCGTCACCTGCGGTGGCGGCACCAACCACCGTTTCGGTCTGTATGACGGTATCCTGATCAAGGAAAACCACATCATGGCCGCCGGCAGCATCACGACCGCGCTGCAGAACGCGCGCCGCATCACCAGCGCCGACTTTTTCATCCAGGTCGAGGTCGAGACGCTCGACCAGCTCGAAGAAGCACTGGCTGCCGGCGCAAAACTGATTCTGCTCGACAACATGAACCTCAACCAGCTGCATGAAGCCGTGCTGCGCACTGCCGGGCGGGCCCAACTCGAAGCCTCGGGCGGCGTGGATCTGGAATCCGTACGCGCCATCGCCGAAACCGGTGTCGACCGCATCTCAATCGGCGCCCTGACCAAGAATATCCGTGCCATCGACCTTTCACTACGGCACAGCGAAGGTTGATTCTGCTAGAATCCGCGCCCTGCTGAAGAAGCAGCCATCATTGCCGCGGAGAGGTGGATGAGCGGTTTAAGTCGCACGCCTGGAAAGCGTGTTTAGGATAATATCCTAACGAGGGTTCGAATCCCTCCCTCTCCGCCAAATATCTTGATTATTAAGGATTTTTGGCAAAATCATCCACGAGGTGGCAGACCGTAGCAGAAGCAAAAAAGCCGACGAAAGTCGGTTTTTTTATTTTCTACTGCCCCGAAAAAGCCCCGAATGTCCCTGAGCGGACCTGGCTGTTTGCCTCGAATCTGCCCCGAGTAATTAACGAGTGACAGGGGTGAGGAATCCGGGAGCGACCCCGTCAGTTGCCCTTTCTGCACTCTTTCGCAGGAACGCATCGTCCTGCGTAACGAGCATGCTGGTGTTAACGCCCAGTAAAAAGTCGGCGCTGGCTGGACGGTGCCAAGCCGCAAAGGGTATCCTGGTGCCGTGACAAACAAGGCGACTCAAGACACCCTCGACTACTACCAGCATCATGCTGCCGAGTTTTTCGCAGCAACGGTATCGGTCGTCATGCACGAACTGCACGAGCGGTTCCTGGATAAATTGCCGGCTGGCAGTCATATCCTTGATGCTGGCTGTGGTTCGGGGCGGGATGCAAAGGCGTTCGTCAGTCTTGGGTACCGCGTAACCGCCTTTGATGCTGCGCCGAAGCTGGCAAGCCTAGCGAGCGAACACCTTGGTCAACCGGTTCAGGTGCGCACATTTCGCGACGTCGAAGAAATCGCCTGTTACGACGGCATATGGGCCTGCGCCAGCCTTTTGCATTTACCGGCAAGTGAACTACCAGACGCTATCGCGCGCCTGTGGGCAGCATTGAAGCCAGGCGGTTGTTTTTACTTCAGCTTCAAACATGGATTGGGCGAGCGTCAGCATAACGGCCGCCATTTCACCGATGCCGAGGAAGCAAGCATTGCGAGTTGGCTAAATGGATTTGCCGATTTATCCCATCGCGACATTTGGATCACCAAGGACCAGCGCCCTGATCGGGACGAAACCTGGATCAATGTCCTGGCATACAAAGCCCCGACACCTGCCGAAAAACTGGTGACAGGAGGCGACAACCCATTTCTGCCCCATTTATGCGCGGCAATAAGGCAGGCAGATGAAATCGACATTGCCGTTGCCTTCACCAAGGTCACAGGCCTACGCTTGCTGTTGCCCGACCTGCACGATGCGTTATCGTCCAACGAACGCCGCAGCCAGCTGCCACGGATCCGTTTTCTAACCAGCGATTACCTGGACGTGACCGATCCGGAAGCACTGCGACTCTTGATGCTATTGCAGACCCAGGGCGCGCAGGTGCGGGTTTTTCAGGCAGAGAAAGGCAGTTTCCATCTCAAGGCTTATCTCTTCGCGCACTTCGGCGAAAACGGTCACCTTTCCGGTGCGGCGTTTATCGGCTCAAGCAACATCAGTCGCCAGGCCCTGCAAGACGGCTTGGAATGGAATTACCGCGTCAGCTATCCAGGCGATCCCGGCTTCATCGAGACACGCAACCGATTCGATGAACTGTTCCGTCACCCTCGAACGCAGCCTCTTGACGACACGTGGATCGACCGCTACGAAGCACGTCGCAAGCCGCCCCTGCAAGCCATCGCGCCCGGCAGCAGCGAAAAGGAAGCGCCGCCGATTCCAACCGTGGTGCAGATCGCGGCCCTGGAAGCATTGAACGCGACACGCCAGAACGGTTACCGGCGTGGCCTAGTGGTGCTCGCCACCGGTTTGGGGAAAACTTGGCTGGCTGCCTTCGATACCGAGCAGGCAGGCGCTCGCCGGGTATTGTTCATCGCCCACCGCGAAGAAATCCTCAACCAAGCTGCCGAGACATTTCTGCGGATTCGCCCAACCGCCCGGGTGGGATTTTTCATGGGGCAAGTGCGCGACATCGAGGTCGATGTTCTGTGTGCTTCGGTGCAGACCTTGAGTCGCACCGCCCATCTGGAACGCTTTGTCCCTCAGCATTTTGATTACATCGTGATCGACGAGTTTCACCATGCATCGGCGGCCACTTATCGGCGCATCATCAACCACTTTGCGCCCCGCTTCATGCTCGGGTTGACCGCCACACCGGATCGCACCGACCAATCCGACATCCTGACCTTGTGCGACGAGAATCTGGTGTACTCCCACGACCTGGTCGCCGGTATCAATGCCGACCTGCTGGCCCCGTTTCACTACTTTGGCATCTTCGATAGCGAAGTCGATTATCGGGTGATTCCGTGGCGCAACGGCCGTTTCGACCCAGAAGTCTTATCTAACAAGCTGGCGACGCTGGGCCGCGCGCGCCATGCGCTGAGGCAATGGCGACAACATGGCCAGCAGCGCACCCTCGCGTTTTGTGTCTCGATTCGTCACGCCGAGTTCATGGCGGAACAGTTTGTAAAAGTCGGCGTTGCGGCAGCGGCAGTTTATGCCGGATCGACACTGAGTCGAGGCGAAGCGCTTTCCCGGCTCACCGAGAATCACCTTGCCGTGATCTTTTCGGTCGACCTGTTCAACGAGGGAGTGGATTTGCCGGAAATTGACACGGTGATGATGCTGCGTCCGACAGAATCGAAGATCCTTTTCCTGCAACAACTCGGGCGAGGCCTGCGTCGTGCGGATGGTAAGAACAAACTGGTGGTGCTCGACTTCGTCGGCAACCATCATAGTTTTCTGCACAAGCCGCAAGCCCTGTTCAGTATCGGTGCCAACTTCAAGGCCTTGGCGCGATTTGCCAAAGACCTGGAACAGGGCAAGTTGCAACTGCCGAAAGGCTGCTACGTCAATTTCGACCTGCAGTTGATTGATTTCCTCAAGTCGCTGGACAGCGAAGGTGCCAGCAAGGAGTACGAAGCCCTCAAGCAGACTTTCGGCCGCCGTCCTACGCTGGCCGAGTTTTATCGCGCAGGGGCGAGCATTCCGGCAATGCGGCGGCAGTTCGTTACCTGGTTCGGGTTGGTGCGGGAAATGGGCGATATCGCAGCAGCAGAAGCCGCAGCGATAGATCGTCACGCGCTGTTTTTGAAGATGCTCGAAGTCACGGCGATGACCAAGAGTTTCAAAATGGTGCTACTCGAAGCGCTGCTGGAAATCGACGGCTGGCGGAACCCGGCTACGTTGCAGGAGATTGCCGAGCGCTCATGGCAGGTCATGCAGCGGCGGCGCACCTTGCTGGCCGATTTACCGCCGGAACTACGCCAGGCGTCGTCCGGAACCAGTCAGGAATGGTTGGCGTACTGGCGGAGAAATCCGATCAATGCCTGGGTTGGTGGCAATCTGGCAGCCGGGGAACAGCGCGATTTCAAACTCGAAAACGAACGCATGATCCCTGGATTCGCTGTATTGGCAGCAGACTATCCAGCGTTCGAATCGATGGTCCAGGAACTGCTCGACTATCGACTGGCTGCCTACGAAACACGACGCATCGCCGGCGAATCATCCAGCGACAACGTGATTCCATTCCCCAAGCCAAGCTCGAAATCGCGGATCGAACTGCCCTATTTTCCGAATCTTAAGATTGCCTGCGGCCACTTCAAGACTGGAACAGCTGATGCCGAGGAGTACCGCAGCCTTGGGCTTGGTTACGGCAAGCTTGACCCGCAACGCCACTTCATCGCACGCGCTTCCGGCAACTCGATGAATGGCGGCAAACAGGCAATTCGCGATGGCGATTATCTGCTGCTGGAACTAATGTCGCCCACCCGCGCCGGATCAATTACCGGAAGCATCGTGGCTATCGAACGCCAGGACGATGCAAGCGACAACCAGTATTTGCTGCGTGTCGTCGTCAAACAGTCCGACGGCAGTTATTTGCTTCGCGCCAACAATCCTGACTATGCCGATATGCCTGCTGATGAATCAATGCGGACCCTGGCGCGCTTCAGGACGATTGTTGATCCGCTCGAATTCTCTGTGGGCCAGCACTTCTTGCGCGAAGACATTCCGGCCCTGTTCGACGTCAGCTTTAATCCCGGCAACTGGAATGCCGGCCACATCGTGCTGCACGACGGCAAGGTGCATGTGCTGCTGGTCACGCTCAACAAACAGGGTAAGGCGGCTGACCACCGCTACGTCGATCACTGGATCGACGAGCACACCTTCCATTGGCAAAGCCAGAATCAAACCAGCCCGAATGATGTACGCGGCCGCAGCCTGATCGAGCACGCTCGCCGCGACATCGCCATTCACCTGTTTGTGCGCGAAACCAAACTGGCGAATAGCAAGGGAGCACCGTTTCTGTATTGCGGACCGGTACGCTACGTAAGCCACACCGGCAGCAAACCGATGAGCGTGGTGTTCGACGTGCCCGAGATGGCTTGAGTCATTACTGATCGCCGTCCCGCCAGCGCCGACTTTTCAGCATGTGGCAACACCATGATCTGCCGATCGCAAGTCGATACCCCCTCCGTTAGCTATGCCCGAATTGCTATTCAAGCCGATCAACAGTCAGCCTGTAATCAGCTTGGGGATTTTCAACGAGCGCCCACCCCTGCCATTCCTGCACCATGCCCCATCCAGATGCGGCCGCCAATCCTGCCACTTCCCGAGCGCCGCAGCCATCACCCGCAGCGTCCTCCAGTAGTCATACCGTGTCGCCTCTGATTTCTCGCTGGCCCAGCGTTCCAGCACCCAACGCAGATGCTTGGCCTGCCACTGGCGCGGTTCGCTGATGCCGAAGCGTTGTTCGATCGCTTGGGCAATCCGCTCGCCCCGTTCGATATGCCCGGAAATGCTCGACTTCGATCCTGGCAGCGATCGTTTCAGCAGCATCGCGAGCTCATGGCTGTGCCCCGATGTAGGCAGCCACGACATCGACCCGGTCATGCCCGAGTTCGCGCGCCAGGGTCAGCCGGAAAGGGGCATCGTTTTGCTGTCCAGGCGAGCTGCCTGCCTGCAGGATCGGCGCGGTCTCTCCCGAGATTTCCTCGTACCTCTCGCAGGCCCAAGCGGCCCTGAGTTCGTGATACCCCTTGATGCCGAATTCGTGCAGGATCTTCCGTGCCCGATGGATCTCGCCATCATTGCACAGACCACATCAGCGCAAGAATATAACCTAATCGTTATGATTACTTTGCGTCAAATGCCCTCCGACGCAATTTACTTCACCGCCCCCCTGAATTACGGACTATGCAATTCATGTATGGCATCCTGAAGCAATCAGTTGGTGTTAGCCTTCGCAGCGCTGGGGTAGGTCGCGGATCGGCTCATAATTCCGACTCGCCACAATCTCGCCACGCTTCGCCGCCTGGCAGCGCCGGTCATCGGGGAAAGTGTCAGGTGTTCTTACACGCCCGTTCCGACCCATCGGGTCAGACGTCAATCACCCGATGTTCCGCAAAACTACGGGATAATTCGACGAAATGGGTGTAATCGGGCGGGAGAATGGTTTCCTTCTTTATTGGGTGTAAATGGGTGTAGTATTGGTTCATGCTGAAAATCGACACCATCCAGATCACCCCGGAGATCTTGAGCCTCATTGCCAAGATCGACGAGTTCAAGGGCGCTTGGCGGGCTTTGGGCACACTCGCGCCCGACCGCCTGTCGGCCCTGCGCCGTGTGGCCACCATCGAGAGCATTGGCTCCTCCACCCGCATCGAGGGCAGCAAGCTGTCCGACCGGGAGGTGGAAAAGCTATTGTCGAATCTGGAGATCAAATCCTTCGCCACCCGTGACGAGCAGGAAGTGGCTGGCTATGCCGAGTTGATGGACTTGGTGTTCTCGTCGTGGCAGGACATCCCGTTCACCGAGAATCACATCAAGCAGTTGCACCAGATCCTGCTGCGTCACAGCGAGAAGGACACCTGGCATCGCGGCAATTACAAAACCAACTTGAACAGCGTCGCTGCTTTCGACGAAACCGGCGCGCAGATCGGTATCGTGTTTCAGACCGCGTCACCCTTCGATACGCCGCGCCTGATGACGGAACTGGTGACCTGGGTAAACCAGGAGCGAGAGACTGCCCGACTGCATCCACTGCTGATCATCGCCCTGTGCGTCGTCGTATTCTTGGAGATCCATCCCTTCCAGGATGGCAACGGGCGCCTCTCCCGGGTGCTCACCACGCTCCTTCTGCTGCAGGCCGGGTACGCCTATGTGCCGTACAGTTCGTTGGAAAGCGTTATCGAACACAGTAAGGAAGCCTACTACCTGGTACTGCGCCAGACGCAGGGTACGATCCGCACGGAGTCTCCCAACTGGCAGCCGTGGCTGGTGTTCTTTCTGCGGTCTTTGGCCGAGCAGATGCGGCGTCTGGAGAAGAAGGTCGAGCGCGAGAAGATCGTGCTGGCGGCCATGCCTGAACTGCAGCTACAGATCGTCGAGTTTGCCCGCGAACATGGTCGTGTCACGATTGGTGAAGCGATCAAGTTGACCGGTGCCAGCCGCAATACGTTGAAGCAGCATTTCCGTACCTTGGTCGAACGTGGCGCGCTGAACCTGCACGGCAGTGGCAGAGGGGTTTGGTACGACCTGCGCTAAAACGTTCTAAACGGTGACCGCCTTGCTGGTGGACGACATGAGGCATGCGGACTCATACTCTTCGATATCGACAAGGCGGTAGAGCACACGACCGCAGAGTTTCAGATATTTGGGGCCGATCCCTTCGGTTCGCCAGCGTTCAAGTGTTGCCTCACTGACATCCCAGCGCTTGGCAAGGGTTCTTTGGTTGAAATGAATGATTTCCATGCAGGACTCCGAACGGGTTGGTGGGAGTCCATGAACGCGCTGTTCCGTTCACAAGCCAAGTCAGGCTGCCGCATCAATATGGGCGTGGGTTCGATTGCGCGTTTCGGAATCGAACTAACGCCTGCATTTTCGATGTGCCAGACCATTCGCATCTGATAGACTTGCTGCTGATTCGGCGTCTTTCCGCGAATGTTCTCAGCAGCTTTTGCAAGCAAGAATGCGCCGAGTTGGTGGAGTTTGGCGGGAGTTGCCGCCCCACCGCCACGTCGCCGCACGTCGTGATTTGCCGCAGCACCTCCGCCTGCCTGCACGCAGACCGGTAATAATCAACAAAGTAGGCGATGGCACGACGGACATCCTCTGGAAAATGCTTGGCCTGGACTTCCTGGTTGGCGCAAGCCATGCTCATCTCTTTCTTTACTAGCCCGGCGCCCTAAAGAAATTCACTCCCTTGCCGTAGATCAGGTTGATATCAACTCCCGAGAAATAGGGATGCACAACTTGGAATCTCCCGCTCTCCGATCATTTCACTCCGACATGCCGCACCCGCATGCCAGGGGTGCCGATACCGGCGCTGGATTTCTCGATCGTGCGACTTGCCTGCACCGGGTCTCACATATCGCCGCCGAAACATCTTCCACGCAGCAACCACTGGCAGCCCTCTGGATTGGGCTTGACCGCCTGAAACAGATCAATCAGTCTTTTGGCCATCAGGGGGGTGATATTGTCATTCTCCAGATTACCCAGCGACTGCGCGAGAAAACCGGCGGACGCAGCGAGTGGTACCGCATGGGAGGTGACGAATTTGTCTGCCTGCTGCCTGATACGAATGCGGATCAAGCTCGGAAATTTGCGGCCGAGCTGATCCAGGTCATCGAGGCGCCCCTGCGCTTCGGCGAGTTGCTGCTGCACCCCTCCGCAAGCATTGGCGTCGTCGTCCTCGAAGAAAACGAAGACTCGTTCATGTTCCTTGAGCGCGCGGATCACGCCATGAGTGCCGCCAAACGTCAAGGAGGGGGCCGCATCGTTGTCTCGGGCGAGGAACCCACGCCGGGGCGCATGGGAATTCTGCTCGCTCGCGAAGAACTCGCTATTGAAAGCCAGTTGCATGAAGCGCTCGAGAATGGAGGATTGGCGCTTCACTACCAGCCTATCGTCAGCCTTGATGGCCATATTGAAGGGGTAGAAGCCTTGATGCGGTGTACTACCGGCAATGGCTCGATTCCACCGGGAAAATTTATTCCTGTAGCGGAAAAGACCGGTCTGGTAACACGCCTCGGCGAGTGGAGCCTGCTCACCGGTACCGGCTTTGCCCGGGAATTGGCCAACGCCGGATTGCGCACCAAAGTGGCGATCAATGTTTCCCGCGCCCAGCTCATCTCGCCAAAGTTCTCCCAAGCGCTCCATGCGGCACTGATGTGCTCCAACGTCAGCCCCGAACTGATTGAACTCGAACTCACCGAATCCCTGTTCATGGACATCTCCGCAGTCGTTCAAGACAATTTGCGTGCCGCACGTGAAGCCGGCGTCAGCCTGGCTATCGACGATTTTGGTACCGGCTATTCATGCCTGGCCAACCTCAAGGATATCCCCGCAACCAAGCTGAAACTTGACCGTGCCTTTGTTATCGTGCTGCCCCACGATCGCCGCGCGTTTGCTGTCGTCAAGGCCATGACGCAGCTCGGCCGCGAACTGGGCATGACCGTAGTGGCCGAAGGCGTGGAAGAAATGAATCAACTGGATGCCCTGCGCGAAGCCGGGGTCGATGCCATCCAGGGCTATATCCATGCCCGCCCCATGCCGAAAGAAACCCTGCTGACCTGGCTTAAGGAAAGAAATCCGACATGAATACCACCGCCGACGTCATCTCACCACCTGCGGTTGACTCCCTGCTGGAGAATTCACTCCGGGACATTGGAATTCCGCCCTGCCCTGCGGTTCTTGACCGCATTGTCCGTGAAATGCGCAAGGAGGCGCCGGATTTCAAGCATGTTGCCAACATCATCAATACGGATGTCGCCCTCGGCGCCAGCCTGATCAAGACCGCCAACTCACCCTTCTTTGGCTTTCGCAGCCGGGTACGTTCCGTCAATGAAGCGCTCATGGTGCTGGGCCTCACCGTTGCCAGCAAGGCGATTGCCGGAATTATCCTGCGGCGGGCTTTCCCGATAACGCCGGCACTGGAGCGCTTCTGGGATTCCTCAATGCGAATTGCCCGCCTTTCCGGCTGGCTGGCACAGGACGTGGCCAGCAAGACAGTGTCGTCCGACGATAGTTACACCTACGCCCTCTTTCGGGACTGCGGCATCCCGGTATTGTTCAATCGCTTCCCCGCCTATGAAACAATGGTTCGGGAAGCCAACAATGAAACCGTCAAAAACTTCACTGAGGTCGAGGAAACCCACCTGCCAACCAACCACGCGATGGTTGGCTGCCTTCTCGCCCAGAGCTGGTGGCTACCCGAGGAAACCTGCTTTGCCATTCGCCATCATCATGATTTGCAGGTAATCGAAACACCCGCCATCAGTTCGCCTCTGGCCAGCCGCTATCACATTGCCATTGCCCAATTGGCTGAATTTTTCCTGCAACGCCACACCGGCTTGAGTCATACCTGCGAATGGCCAAAACTCGGCGCAGCCTGTTTGAAACTGCTGGAAATCGACGAGAACGACATCGAGCCGATTTTCAACGAAGCCAGAATCATCATCCAGGCCGAAGACTAAGAATCTCCCGGCAGAAATCGCCCCGGCGACAACTGGCGGCTATAATTCGCCTTGGTCGCCGGGAGAGCGTGAAGTGCTTTTCTGCTGTCACCGCCGAAGGCGCAACCCCCAGGAACCGCTCAGGCAAAAGGACCGACGACGCAGCAAAGATCTGGAGAGTGATGGCCGGTTACGCCGGCGCCATCCACCGACGGAGTAAATCTCTCAGGTGCCAAGGACAGATGGGGATGCAGCGGATTCCCGTTGCATCCCTTTTCTATTTGAGGATCGCCATGCCGCAACGCACCCCGCTTTACGCTGCCCACCTCGCCGCCCATGCCCGAATGGTCGATTTCGCCGGCTGGGAAATGCCGATCAACTACGGCTCGCAAATCGAGGAACACCACGCCGTGCGGCAGGATGCCGGCATGTTCGATGTTTCCCACATGTGCGCGCTCGATCTGGTCGGACCCGATGCCACATCCTGGCTGCGTCGCCTGCTGGCCAACGATGTCGCCCGCCTGACCCAGTCCGGCAAGGCACTGTATTCCTGCCTGCTCGATGAAGCCGGCGGCGTCATCGACGACCTTATCGTCTATTTTTTTACAGCAACGCACTATCGCATCGTGGTCAATGCCGGTACGGCGCACAAGGACATCGCCTGGATGCGCACGCATCTGGCCGGATTTGACGTTGAGCTCAACGAACGCCGCGACGGCGCACATCCGCTGGCGATGATTGCCGTGCAAGGCCCCGCCGCTCGTGAGCGTTTCTGCACTGCGTTCCCTGCCACACGCAGCGCGGCAATGCAGCTCGCCCCGTTCCAGGCCGTCGAATGCCCTATCAATGCCAGCGCATGGATGATCGCCCGCACCGGCTATACCGGCGAAGACGGCTTCGAGATCACACTGCCGGCCGCACAGGCAGAAGCCGCCTGGCAGGCGCTGCTTGCGGCCGGCGTCAAACCCTGCGGCCTCGGCGCACGCGACACGCTGCGCCTCGAAGCCGGGATGAACCTGTACGGCCAGGACATGGACGAAACCGTGTCACCCTACGAGGCCGGCCTGCGCTGGACGGTTGATCTGCGCGATGCAGCGCGCGAATTCATCGGAAAGTCGGCGCTGGCGACACGGCGCGTGGAGCAGCAATTCGTTGGCCTGTTATTGCTGGAACGCGGTGTGCTGCGCGCCCACCAGAAAGTTCTCACCGCACAAGGCGCCGGCGAAATCACCAGCGGCAGTTTCTCGCCCACTCTCAATCAGTCCATCGCCCTCGCCCGCCTGCCGGTCGGCGTTGCCATCGGCAGCGAAGTCGAGGTCGAAATCCGCGACAAGCGACTCAAGGCGCGCGTCGTCAAACCCCTGTTCGTCCGCCACGGAAAATCCCTGCTTGCCTCACCCTCTTCTTTATAAAGGAGCACACCATGAGCACCCCCAGCAACCTGAAATACACAGCCTCACACGAATGGATCAAGCAGGAAGCCGACGGCACGCTGACCATCGGCATCACGGACCACGCCCAGGAAGCGCTGGGCGACATCGTCTTCCTGGAACTGCCCGGCGTCGGCCGCAGCGTCAAGGTCGGCGAAGCCTGCGCCGTGGTCGAATCGGTCAAGGCCGCATCCGACATTTATGCACCGGTTTCCGGCGAGATCATCGAAGCCAACCAGGCCGCAGCCGATGCGCCGGAAAACATCAATGCCGACGCCTGGGCCAACTGGCTGTTCCGTATCAAACCCGCCAACCCCGCTGAACTCGATGCCCTGCTCGACGCCGACGCCTACGCCGCAACCCTGTGAACATGCTGAATGCGCCCCTGACCCAACTCGAACGCAACGACGAATTCGTCAGCCGCCATATCGGCCCGGATGAAAACGCTGTTGCCGCCATGCTCGCCACGCTCGGTGCCGATTCGCTCGATGCCCTGATCGAACAAACCGTGCCGCCGTCAATCCGCTTGCAGACGCCGCTCGACCTGCCGCCGCCCTTGCCGGAGCACGCCGCGCTGGCCCGCTTGCGCGGCGTCGCCAGCCGCAATGTGCTGAAAAAATCCTTCATCGGCCAGGGCTATTACGGCACCCATGTGCCACCGGTGATCCAGCGCAACCTGTTCGAAAATCCCGGCTGGTACACCGCCTATACGCCCTATCAAGCGGAAATTTCACAAGGCCGGCTGGAGGCGCTGATGAATTTCCAGCAAATGGTGATCGACCTCACCGCACTGGACATCGCCAATGCCTCGCTGCTCGACGAAGCCACTGCCGCGGCCGAAGCGATGGCCATGGCGCGGCGCGTGAGCAAGGCACAAGGCAACGCCTTCTTCGTCGATGCCGCCTGTTTCCCGCAGACCATCGAGGTGCTGAAAACCCGCGCCGCCGGTTTCGGTTTCGAGCTGATTTTCGGCGGCCCGGAAGATGCTGCGAACCACGATGTATTCGGCGCGCTGTTCCAGTATCCGAATGCCCGTGGCGAAATTTGCGACCTCTCCGCGCCGATTGCCGCCGTACAGGCGCGCGGCGGCGTGGTCGCGCTGGCCTGTGACCTGCTGGCGCTGACGCTGCTGAAAGCCCCCGGCGAAATGGGCGCCGACATCGCGCTCGGCTCGGCGCAACGCTTCGGCGTGCCGCTGGGCTATGGCGGCCCGCATGCCGCCTTCTTCGCCACCCGCACGGCGCATACCCGCGCCATGCCTGGCCGCATCATCGGCGTCTCGAAAGATGCACGCGGCAAGCCCGCCTACCGCATGACACTGCAAACCCGCGAGCAGCACATCCGCCGCGAAAAGGCCAACTCCAACATCTGCACCTCGCAAGTCCTGCTCGCCAACATGGCCGGCATGTATGCCGTCTGGCACGGCCCGCGCGGCCTGCAAACCATTGCCGCGCGCGTGCATCGGCTCACCGCCTTGCTGGCGCGGGCGCTGGGCGTGACGGGCGCGTTCTTCGACACCCTTACCGTAAAAGTCGGCGCTGATGACACGGCGAGCATCCACACGGCGGCCATTCGCGCCGGCTACAACCTGCGCCGGATCGATGCCGGAACCCTCGGCATCAGTTGCGATGAAACCACCACCCGCGACGATATCGCCGCTCTTGCCCGGCTGTTCGGCGCCGAGTTGCCGGAGGAAGATGTTGCCTGCGCCATCCCTGTCGAGCTGCAACGCACCAGCGATTTCCTGACCCACCCGGTATTCAATTCCCATCACACCGAACACGGCCTGCTGCGCTACCTGAAACGCCTGCAAAACCGCGATCTGGCGCTCGACCATTCGATGATCCCGCTGGGCAGTTGCACCATGAAGCTCAACGCCGCCGCCGAGATGCTGCCCGTCTCCTGGCCCGAGTTCGCCACGCTGCATCCGTTCGCCCCGCACGAGCAGGCGCAGGGCTACCTGGAACTGTTCTGCAATCTGGAGGCGCAGCTCGCGGCGATCACCGGCTTCGATGCCGTCTCACTGCAACCCAACGCCGGCAGCCAGGGCGAATATGCTGGATTGATGGCGATTCGTCGCTATCACGCCAGCCGCGGCGAAGGCGGACGCAACGTCTGCCTGATCCCGAAATCCGCCCACGGCACCAACCCGGCCACGGCACAGATGTGCGGCCTCGAAGTCGTTGCCGTCGCCTGCGACGAACAGGGCAATGTCGATTGCGCCGATCTCGAAATCCAGGCCGCACGGCATGCCGCCAACCTGGCCTGCCTGATGCTCACCTATCCCTCGACCCACGGCGTGTTCGAGGCGACGGTAAAAGACCTCTGCGCCTGCGTGCACGCCCACGGCGGTCAGGTCTATATGGATGGCGCCAACCTCAATGCCCAGGTTGGTCTCACCCGCCCCGCCGACATCGGCGCCGACGTCTGTCACATCAACCTGCACAAGACCTTCGCCATTCCGCATGGCGGCGGCGGGCCAGGCATGGGGCCGATCGGCGTCCGGGCGCACCTCGCCCCCTTCCTGCCCGGCAAGGACGACACCGGCGCGGTATCCGCCGCCCCCTGGGGTTCGGCCTCGATCCTGCCGATCTCGTGGATGTACATCACGTTGCTGGGCGGCAGCGGCCTGCGGCGCGCCAGCGAAATCGCCATCCTCAATGCCAATTACATCGCCGCGCGGCTGGCGCCGCACTATCCGGTGCTCTACACCGGCGCCCACGGCCGCGTTGCGCACGAATGCATTCTCGACCTGCGCGGCCTCAAAGCCGTCACCGGCGTCACCGAAACCGACGTCGCCAAACGCCTGATGGATTATGGCTTCCATGCCCCCACCGTCAGTTTCCCGGTGCCCGGCACCCTGATGATCGAGCCGACCGAATCCGAGGACAAGGCCGAACTCGACCGTTTCTGCGCCGCAATGATAGCGATTCGCCATGAAATCCAGCGCATCGAATCCGGGGAATGGCCGCTGGCCGATTCGCCGCTCAAGCAGGCGCCGCACACGGCGGCCGACCTGGCCGGCGACTGGAACCGGCCCTATGATCGCGTGACAGCGGCATTCCCGCTGCCCTGGGTGGCGACCAACAAATTCTGGCCGTCAGTCAACCGCATCGACGATGTGTATGGTGACCGCAATTTGTTCTGCGCCTGCGTCATACCGCAGGAAGACGAGTGAAACATCCTGATACGGAGTCGTTGTGCGCTGGAGGAACCGCTGCACTACAATCGGTGTCACACAATTTTTCCAAGGAGATTTGGCATGACTAAACTGATCCGCTTGCTCGCTTCGCTATTCGCTGTCGCGCTCGTTACGGCCACACCCGGCTTTGCCGCCGACCTCGAAGCTGGCCGCGATTACACGCTGATTGATCCGCCGCTCTATACGCCCAAGGGCAAAATCGAGGTGATCGAGTTTTTTTCCTACGCCTGTCCGCACTGCAATGAGTTCCACCCGGCGCTCGACGCCTGGGCCGCCAAGCTGCCGAAAGATGTCGTGTTGCGCCGCGCGCCAATCACCTTCCGCCGCCCGCCGTGGGAACGGCTGTCGCGCATCTATTTTGCGCTCGAAGCGATGGGTCAAGTCGATCGGCTGAATAGCGCCGTATTCAAGTCCCTGCACGAAGAACGCTTCGTCATCAACAGCGATGAAGCAGCGATCGACTGGGCGGTGAAGCATGGGCTCGATGGCAAGAAGTTTGGCGACATGCTTACCTCCTTCAGTGTCCAGAGCAAGGTTCAGCAAGCCGATCAGGAATCCGCCTCAGCCAAAATACAGGGCGTCCCGGCGCTGGTGGTCGATGGTCGCTGGCTGATCAACAATCAGGCTGCCAGCGGTAACGCAGACCTGCTCAAGCGCGTCGACTTTTTAGTCGCCAAGGCACGCAAGGAAAAGAAATTCAAGTGAGGTCGCAGCCCGCGCCACGCATCACCTTCCTTCTCATCGGCCTCGTTGCTGTCGGCTTGGTGGCAGGCGGCCTGATACTGGCGCGCACACTGAACCTCGCGGCCTGTCCGCTCTGCATCCTGCAACGCATGGCTTATCTGCTGCTGGCGCTTGAAGGCCTGCTGGCAGCAACGCTCGCCGCGCGACCTGCCGCAGTGCGTGGTGCGGCCCTGCTGATGGGCCTAACGGCGCTCACCGGAGCCAGCATCGCTGCATACCAAACCTGGTTACAACGTTTCGCCAAAGGGGCCAGCTGCGCCGCCGATCAGCCGTGGTGGGAACGTTTTGTCGACTGGGCCGGCGTCCAGTACCCGTTACTGTTCGAAGCCACCGGATTGTGTTCGGAAGCCGGCTGGAAATTTCTCGGCCTGTCGATTGCCGAGTGGTCGCTGATCATCTTCACGGCACTCACACTGTTCAGCCTGCGCCTGGTGCTGCGCTCCACCCGCTAACCCGGGGCGACTGACATCCCTCTCCCCGCTGCATCGCCGTATCACCGGCGCCGACTTTTTGTAAGTCTAAGCGCCCGCCGGCGCAAGACTAAAAAAGTTGCGTCCCGCGTGTTTGGCCTGATACATAGCCGCATCGGCGGCAGCCAGCAGTCTATCGGCGCTCTCATTCGTCTGCGGGACGGCCGCCGCGACTCCCATGCTCACACTGACTATGCGGTGCTCGCTGGTGTGATGGGGAATCGCCAACGCAGCAATACGCACCTGTATCCGCTCAGCCACGAGAACTGCCTCGGCGGAACTGGCGTCCGGCAGAATCACGACGAATTCCTCGCCGCCGTAGCGGACCACCACATCCCGCGGGCGGATGGCAGCCTGCATGGCCGCTGCCACCTGACGCAGGCATTCATCACCCATGATGTGGCCATAGGTATCGTTGTAGCGTTTAAAGTAATCAATATCGATCATGATCAGGGACAAGAATTGCCCCTCCCGCTGGGCGATCTTCCATTCCCGCTCCAGATACTCGTCGAACGCACGACGATTGAGCAAACCGGTCAGCCCGTCATGCACCGCATCGTATTCGAGCGCCACAGCGTGGGTCATGTCGCGCAGGGTTTCCACCACAGCGATGATCCGGCCCTTATCGTCACGTACCGGACGTACATCGATGCCCAGATAAAGCGTCTCTCCTCGCTGCGGCATGGCACACCAGTTCGAAGCATGAACCCCGTGCTCCAGTTCAACGACCTTGTCCGACTCGACATAGAGCATTGCAATATCACCGAGGCGATTGGACATCACCAAATCGGCAAGGCAGGGACGAGGTTCCCGATAGAAAGCACGCCAATGTTCACATGTGTCGACGATACCCGCACTCTTGACCCCCATACCGCCCATTCACTCGATGGCCGAACGCGATCCGACCTGGTCACGCAGGATGTTCTTGCGGATCTTGCCGGTCGATGTCCGCGGCAGCGCTTCAAACACAAAACGCCGTGGCACCTTGTAGCGCGCCATGTGCTCGCGACAGAACTCGCGCAATTCCTTGGCCGTGACGCTGGCGCCTTCATGCAATTCGATGAAGGCGCAGGGAATCTCGCCCCAGGTCGGATGGGGTGCAGCCACCACGGCTGCCGCCGCAACGGCACGATGGCGGCAGAGTGCATCTTCCACTTCGACAGAAGAAATGTTCTCGCCACCGGAAATGATGATGTCCTTGCTGCGATCCTTGATCTTGACGTAGCCGTCAGGCTGCATCACGGCCAGATCGCCGGTGTGGTACCAGCCGCCGCGGAACGCCTCGGCGGTGGCCTGCGGGTTTTTCAGATACCCCTTCATCACCAGGTTGCCGCGAAACATGATCTCGCCCATGGTTTCGCCGTCACGCGGCACCTCCACCATCGCTTCTCCATCCATCACCGTCAGGCCTTCCTGAGCGTGATAACGCACACCCTGCCGACCATTGAGCCGCACTTGCTCCTCCAGCGGCAGGTGGCTCCAGTCCGCATGTTTGGCGCATACCGCAGCGGGGCCATAGGTTTCCGTCAAGCCATAGACATGCGTCAGATCAAAGCCGATCCGCGCCATGCCGGCGATCATCGCGGCCGGCGGCGGCGCTGCCGCGACCAATGCGGAAACCTTGTGCCCGATGCCTTCGCGCAGTTCATCCGGGGCATTGACGAGCATCGAATGCACAATCGGCGCACCGCAATAATGGGTCACCTTGTGTTCGCGGATCGCGGCCAGAATCGACTTGGCCTCGACCCGTCGCAAACAGACATTGGTACCGGAATTGGCCGCCATGCTCCAGGGAAAACACCAGCCGTTGCAGTGGAACATCGGCAGTGTCCATAAATACACCGACTGTGGCGGCATGCCCCAGGAAACAATGTTGGAGAGGGCATTCAGATAAGCGCCGCGATGATGATAGACGACGCCTTTCGGGTCACCTGTGGTGCCCGAGGTGTAGTTGAGCGAAATCGCATCCCACTCGTCGTCCGGCCCCTGCCATGCGTAATCCGGGCTGCCGCCGGCGAGCAGGGTTTCGTAATCGGTTTCCCCGAGGCGCTCGCCCGGGCCGGTGTACTCCGTGTCGTCGACATCGATCACCGTGATCTTGCGATCAGCCAGAGCCAGGGCCTGCCGTACCGTCGCCGAATACTCGCGATCGGTGATCAGCACCTTTGCCTCGCCGTGATTCAGCATGAAGACCAGCGCCCCGGCATCGAGCCGCGTGTTCAAGGTATTGAGCACGGCGCCGGTCATTGGCACACCGAAATGACATTCGAGCATCTCCGGCGTGTTGTTCAGCATCACCGCCACCGTATCACCAAAGCCGACTTTTCGCTGAACCAGTGCGGAGGCCAGTCGCCGGCTGCGTGCATACGCCTCTCGCCAGGTATAGCGACGCCGGCCGTGGATCACCGCCACATGATCCGGATAAACCGCCGCTGAGCGCTCGATGAACGTCAACGGCGTCAAGGGAGCATAATTCGCCCGGTTTTTCTCCAGACCAAGCATATAAGGATTTTTCACGACTCTTGCCTCCTTCTTTTTAAATTGACTGATACGCTTTCTGCATGTGGCGGCAAACACGGCTACCCGCATGTGCGCCACTGGAAGCTGGTTATTTTGTTGTACAGATATGCAACTCGCCACCCACTGCCGCCCATTGCGCCGCTTCATCGGCCAGCGCCGCCGTGGTCAATGGCAAGGCTTTCAGATCACCCGTCATGACAAGACGAAATCCATGACTGGTAAATTGCGTCGCCAGTGGTGGCAAAGCCTGATCGTCACGCGCCCGATGCAGCAGCACGGCAATTCGCAGACAAAATATCAAGGTCCACTCCGTCGCCTCTTTTTCCAGTGGTTGCGCACGCTCGAGTTTGCCGCGATGCCCCAGCACCAGCCGTGACAGGCGCATCTGGTCGCGGCGCGAGAAACCGGGCATGTCGGCATTGGCAATGATGTAGGCACTGTGTTTGTGGTAACTCGAATGCGCCACCGAAATTCCGATTTCATGCAAGTGTGCCGCCCAGAGCAGAAACTGGGCATCGGGCTGCCCTTCCTCCTTCGCCAACGGCACCAGTTGTTGCAGCAAAGCCAATGCGGTCTGCGCCACCCGCGCCGCCTGGCGGCGATCAACTTCATAGCGCTGCATGAAACGATTGACCGTCGCTTCGCGCATATCGTCATGATGATAGCGACCGAGCTGATCGTAGAGCACACCAAGCCGCAATGCCCCCTCTGAGAAATCCATCCGATCCAGCGCGAATTCCTTGAAAATGGCCGACATGATGGCCAACCCGCCCGGCAACACCAGCAGGCGGTCATCACGCAAACCACGCAGGCGCATGCGCGAAGGTGTGCCGGCGTGCACCAGTTCGGCGCACAAACGCTCCAATCCATTGCGCGTAATGCCGTGATCCGAAAACCCGTTGGTTTCCAGCAAATCGACGATGGCCTTGGCCGTGCCGGAAGAACCAATCACCCGATCCCATCCGGTTTCACGATAGACGCGAACAATTCCCTGCAATTCACGCCGGGCAGCCAGCTCGGCTTCCTTGAACGAATTCCGGTCAATCCGTCCTTCAGGAAAGAATCGCAGGCTGTAGCTGACGCAACCCATGTAGAGCGATTCAAGCTCGATCGGCGCAAAATTCCGGCCAATCGCAAATTCGGTTGAGCCACCGCCGATATCAATGACAAATTGCCGCTGGCCGGTGTTCGGCAAGGTGTGGGCGACACCCAGATAAATCAAACGCGCTTCTTCGCGTCCTGCAATGACCTCGATCGGAAAGCCCAGCACCGTTTCCGCCTGCTGCAAAAATCCGGCGGCATTCTTGGCAACGCGCAAGGTGTTGGTCGCCACGGCACGCACCGCTCCAGGCTCGAAGCCACGCAAACGCTCGGCAAAACGGGATAGCGCCACCAACCCGCGTTTTTGCGCTGGAGCATCCAGATGCTTTTCCGCTGTCAGTCCGGCAGCGAGGCGAACCGTCTCCTTTAACCCATCCAATGGATAGATCTGGTTGTCGACAATGCGTCCGATTTGCAGGCGAAAACTGTTGGAGCCAAGATCAACGGCGGCGGCAAGTTCATAAGTCATGGCCTGATTTTAACCTCTGCCACCGCTTTGATTCTTGTCATGCAAGTGAAATGAAACTGACACATAATCTCTCTCCGTTCGAATCGAGAAGATCCATGCCATGCCGTCATCCCATCGTTTCCCCGAAAATCATTTCCTGAATCGTGAGCTATCGCTGCTGGCCTTCAACCGTCGTGTGCTGGCCCAGGCGGCCGATGTCCGCGTTCCCCTGCTGGAAAGACTGCGCTTTCTGTGCATCCTGTCATCCAACCTTGACGAGTTCTTCGAGATTCGCGTCGCCGGACTGCGGGCCCAGATAAAGCTTGGCAGCCAGGCCGCCGCCGCCGATGGCTTGCCGCCGCAGGAAGTCTTTCGCCGTGTCGCCATCCAGGCCCACCAGCTGGTCGCCGAGCAGTATGCCCTGCTGAATGACGCGGTTCTCCCCGCCCTGGCCATCGAGAACATCACGTTTATCCGACGCGCGTCCTGGACAGAAGTGCAGCGTAAATGGATACACGAATTTTTTCACGCTGAGGTGATGCCTGTGTTGACACCCATCGGACTCGACCCTTCGCACCCGTTCCCGCGCGTACTGAACAAGAGCCTCAATTTCGCCGTAGAACTGGAGGGTGCCGATGCCTTTGGCCGCAACTCGGGCACAGCCATTGTCCAGGCGCCGCGTGCCCTGCCGCGCATCATCCGTTTGCCGAAAGAACTCAGCGGCCTTGACCACAGCTTCGTTTTCCTGTCCTCGGTCCTGCACGAATATGTCGGCGAGCTGTTCACTGGAATGAACGTACTGGGATGCTACCAATTTCGCGTTACGCGCAATTCGGACCTCTTCGTCGATGACGAAGAGGTAAAAAACCTGCGCATTGCGCTTCAGGGCGAATTGCCGCAACGTCAGTTTGGCGATGCCGTGCGACTCGAAGTGGCTGACAACTGTTCTGCCGCCATGACAGACTTCCTGCTGCAACAATTCGAGCTTGATCGGATTGATCTGTACCGGGTACCAGGCATTGTCAATCTGGTGCGACTGATGTCGATACCGGATGAAGTCGATCGGCCGGATCTCAAATACACGCCATTCCAGCCCGGACTGCCGAAACTGCTGACCAAGCGCTCCGACATTTTTGCCAGCATCGCCAAGCAGGACATCCTGCTCCACCATCCCTTCCAGTCATTCGTCCCCGTCATTGACCTGCTGCAGCGCGCAGCAGACGATCCGCAGGTAATCGCCATCAAAATGACGGTGTATCGCACCGGTACCGGCTCGGTGCTGATGGAACATCTGCTGCGCGCGGCGCAAAAGGGCAAGGAAGTCACTGTCGTCGTGGAATTGATGGCGCGTTTTGACGAAGAAGCCAATCTTTCCATCGCCTCACGCCTGGAGGAAGTTGGCGCCCATGTGGTGTATGGCGTGGTCGGCTTCAAGACCCACGCCAAGATGCTGATGGTATTACGACGTGAAGAACACGGCTATCGTCGTTACATCCACCTCGGCACCGGCAATTACCATCCGAAAACCACCCGCTTTTATACCGATTTCGGGATCCTTACCTGCAACCCGGAAATCGGCGATGACGTTAACGAAGTATTCAAGCAACTGACCGGGCTGGGCAAAGCCAGCGCGTTGAAACACCTGTGGCAAGCCCCCTTCACGCTGCATGCCAACATGCTCGCCGCGATTCGTGCCGAAGCCAGCGCGGCACGGGCCGGAAAACCGGCACGCATCATCGCCAAGATGAACTCGCTTCTGGAGCCCGAGATCATCGAGGCGCTTTATGACGCCAGCAACGCAGGTGTCACCATCGACCTTATCGTGCGCGGCGCGTGCTCGCTACGGCCTGGAGTGAAGGGTTTATCAGAAAAAATTCGCGTGCGTTCGATCATCGGCCGCCTGCTCGAGCATCACCGAATTTTCTATTTTCATGCGCAAGGCGCGCAGAACATCTATCTTTCAAGCGCCGACTGGATGGAGCGCAATTTTTTCCGCCGTATCGAAATCTGCTTTCCGGTACTCGACCCCAAGCTCAAACGGCGTGTACTCAAGGAAGGCTTGCAACCGTATCTTTCCGACAACAGCCAGGCATGGGAAATGGACAGCAGCGGAAGCTACGGCATCAAACCAACGCGTCGCGCCCGCTTCTGCGCTCAGGATCGCCTGATGGAGGCCATGCAGGCGGCGCCGATCAGCGCAAGCTAGGGTCGCTTGCCGAACCTCGAAAATCAAGAAACCTCACCGCACAGTCAATCGGGTCAAGGCGTTGACCACGCCTTCAGCCATGTCCGCGCCAAACCGCTGGGCAAATTTTTCGGCGAAATTCTCTTTGACGGTGAAGTCGCGGATGTCATCTGCCTTGATAACATCGCGCGCCACGCTTTCCACTGTACCGTACTCGTCGGCCAGACCAAGTTCGATGCTCTTCGCCCCGCTCCACATGAGGCCGGAGAACATCTCGGGGGTTTCCTTCAAGCGCTTGCCGCGACCCTTGCGCACCACATCGATGAACTGCTGATGAATTTCATTCAGCATGATCTGCGCATGCTCTTTGTGGCGTGCATTCTGTGGCGAAAATGGATCGAGAAACCCCTTGCTTTCACCGGCCGTCAATAAGCGCCGCTCGACACCCAGCTTTTCCATGCTGCCCGTAAAACCGAATCCATCCATCAAAACGCCGATCGAGCCGACGATGCTTGCCTTGTCGACAAAAATCCGGTCTGCCGCCACGGCAATGTAATAGCCGCCCGAGGCGCACACGTCCTCGACAACGACATGCACTGGAATTGCCGGATGCAGGGCGCGCAGGCGACGAATCTCGTCGTTGATCATCCCTGCCTGGACCGGGCTGCCGCCCGGGCTGTTGATGCGCAAAATAACGCCTGCCGTATGCTTGTCCTCGAAGGCGCCTTGCAGGGCGCTGATTACATTTTCAGCATTGACATCGCCTTTGGCCTGAATCACCCCCGTGAGATTCACCAGTGCCGTGATTTTTTGCCCTTCGACAAATCCCTCGCCCTGCCCCCACTCGAATGCCATGCCCAGAATTATCAGCAGATAGGCAAATCCGAGCAGTTTGAAAAAAATGCCCCAGCGTCGCCCCCGCCGCTGCTCGGTAATGGCCTCCAGGGCAACTTTTTCGAGTACTTTGCGTTCCCAGAGCGCATCGTTTGGATCATTGCTATCCGACACTGTCTTCACCTTCTTCAATCAGAAAAATTTGCTTATCATGTTCAACCGCCATGAGCGGAATCAGCCCCCGGCCATTGCATCGTCCCATCGCGCAACGCCCTGTTTCGGGCAAATACAAGGCGCCATGTGTTGCGCAGACCAAGTATAAGCCGGAATAATCAAAGAACTTTCCGTGATCCCAGTCGATTTCTATCGGGACATGGGCGCAGCGGTTGAGGTAGGCATATGCCTTGCCACGGAAGCGGATGACAAACGCAGGCTCGGTCTGACCGTGACGCTGCACAGTAAAGCGCACCCCCACGCCGCCATCGGCCAGATCGGCGCTGGCGCAAATCAGGCGTTCGTGCACAGCCATGCTTCAAGTTGGGCAACATCGGCGGCGCAAAAAGCAGGAGACTCCGCTTCCAGCAGGGCTCGGGGATGCGCGCCATACGTCACGGCGATGCCAGTGACACCTGCGTTCCTGGCCATTTGCAGGTCATGGGTGGTATCGCCGATCATCAAAGTCGTCGCTGGCGAGACGCCGAATTCGTCCATCAGTTCTTCCAGCATCTGCGGATGGGGCTTTGAAAAGCACTCGTCGGCACAGCGTGAAGCATCAAAATAGCGGCCCAGACCGCTGCTCTCCAGCGCGCGATCAAGCCCGTGGCGAGACTTGCCTGTCGCCACCGCCAACTGAAAACCAGCCGTCGCGAGGCCCGTCAGAAGTTGCTCAGTCCCAGCGAAAAGCAGCAGTTCATGATCACGCGCCAGATAGTGATGGCGATACCGCGCCGACAACTCGGGATACCGATGCGGCGGCAACTCAGGCAATGCCTGACGCAGGGCATCGTCCAGACCGAGGCCAATGATATGCCGGGCGCACTCGTCCGATGGCGGTGGAATGCCAAGATCGCACGCGGCGGCCTGAATCGAAGTGGCAATCATCCCCGTCGAATCCATCAAGGTGCCATCCCAGTCAAAGACAATCAGTTCGAACCTGGCCATACGGTATCCATTCCGTAGCTGCGCTTTTCATGTGCATCCAGCTGCGCGACAAAGTTGCGCAGCTCTGGCGGCAGGGGAGATTCGAAGGCCAGCGGCGCATCACTCAGCGGATGCGGCAAGTTCAAGCGCGCCGCATGAAGAAACATGCGCTTGAGTCCGGTTTTCTGCAACTCGCGATTAAGCGAAAAATCGCCATACTTGTCATCTCCGGCCAGCGGGAAGCCCAGATGGGCCAGATGCACACGAATCTGGTGCGTGCGACCCGTTTTCAATTCCACCTCAACCAGGCTGAAATTCTGCCAGCGGGCAACCAGGCGCACAACAGAATGCGACACCTTGCCTTCAGGATCAACGCAAACGCGCCGCTCCCCCTCGGCGGTCAAATATTTGAGCAAGGGCAGCCGCACATGCTGCAATTCATTCCGCCAGCCACCCTTGACCAGCGCCAGATAGCGCTTGGCAATGCCGCCCTCACGAAACTGGTCATGCAGCCGTACCAGCGCCGCGCGCTTCTTCGCCACCACCAGCAGACCGGATGTCTCGCGGTCGAGACGATGCGCCAATTCGAGAAACCTTGCCTGCGGCCGGGCGCGCCGCAACTGCTCGATCACGCCGAAGCTGACCCCGCTGCCGCCATGTACCGCAACGCCGGCCGGCTTATCGACAATAATCAGCGCCTCGTCTTCAAACGCAATGGCAAATTCACGCGCGGGAACAGCCGCTTGCGCTGGCCGCTCGGCCGTACGAATCGGCGGCATGCGGATCGTATCGCCCATCTTGAGCCGATACTCGGCCGCTACCCTTCCTTTATTCACCCGCACTTCGCCACTGCGCAAAATCCGGTAGATGTGGCTTTTGGGCACACCCTTGGCGATACGCAGCAAAAAATTGTCGATGCGCTGGCCTTCGGCATCATCTCCAACCTCAAGCCATGTCACCGCATCTTTGCTCAAGTCATTAATTTGCAATATACTGATTCCTTGATTGGCCGTCCCGTAACCGTGTGCCTGATAGCCCGAAGTGGTATCAGAGGCGCTGTTCCCGTGACGTTGTTACTAGCGCCGAATCCCGCAGCGATTGATCTTGATCCTTCGTTAAACCAGCGGGACAACGCAAGCAGCAAAGGTGTGCAGCACAGCCGGATTTTCCGACAAAGGTGCAACTCCAGCCGATCACGGGGTTTTCGCTCGCCCGAAAGAAGGAGCGGATACTACTTGATTGCGCGTACTACACGCACAGACGGGCACAGATTATCGGATGCTGATTTGACTCAGCAACCGTTTTTGAATGACAAGTCATCAATTTAATTTGCCAATACCCCACATGGGTCCCATGAACCTGCTAACCCAATTGCAAATCCGGTGAGAACTTTACACATGGCGCAGGTGTCCTGACACCTGTGCCATGTAACTTGTCGTGCCCTCCTGCCAGTAGATCGCGTAGGAGAACACAGATGAAACGCATGCTTTTCAATGCGACGCAAGCCGAGGAACTCCGCGTCGCGATTGTTGATGGTCAAAAACTGATTGACCTCGATATCGAATCGGCCTCGAAAGAACAACGCAAGAGCAACATTTACAAGGCCATCATCACCCGTCTCGAGCCCAGTCTCGAAGCAGCTTTTGTTGACTATGGCTCTGAACGACATGGCTTTCTGCCGTTCAAGGAAATTTCCCGTACCTACTTCAAGCCGGGTGTCGAAGTCGGCAAGGCGCGCATCCAGGACGTCCTGTCGGTCGGACAGGAACTTATCGTCCAGGTGGAAAAGGACGAGCGCGGCAACAAGGGCGCCGCGCTGACCACCTATATTTCGCTGGCCGGTCGTTACCTCGTCCTGATGCCAAACAATCCGCGCGGTGGTGGCGTCTCGCGCCGCATCGAAGGCGAGGATCGCCAGGAACTGCGCGAAGTCATGGATCAGCTTGAAGTGCCTGCCGGCGTCAGCCTGATTGCCCGTACCGCAGGGATCGGGCGCTCGGTGGAAGAACTCCAGTGGGATTTGAATTACCTGTTGCAACTGTGGAATGCCATTGATGGTGCAGCCAAGGCACAAAATGGCGCCTTCCTGATCTATCAGGAATCCAGTCTCGTGATTCGCGCCATTCGTGACTACTTCCATGCCGAAATCGGCGAAATCCTGATCGATACCGACGACGTCTTCGATCAGGCGCAGCAGTTCATGGCACATGTGATGCCGGGCTATATTTCACGCATAAAACGCTACCAGGACGACGTGCCGCTGTTCTCGCGCTTCCAGATCGAACACCAGATCGAATCGGCCTATTCACGCCAGGTCACGCTTCCCTCCGGCGGCGCCATCGTCATCGACCACACGGAAGCGTTGGTGTCGGTCGACGTCAACTCCGGCCGCGCCACCAAGGGCAGCGACATCGAGGAGACCGCGCTGCGCACCAACTGCGAAGCCGCCGACGAGATCGCCCGCCAGTTAAGGCTGCGTGACCTGGGCGGCCTGATCGTGATCGACTTCATCGACATGGATGCCAGCAAGAACCAGCGTGAAGTCGAAAACCGTTTGCGGGATGCGCTGTATCACGATCGCGCCCGCGTCCAGACCGGCAAGATCAGCCGTTTCGGCCTACTTGAGCTTTCCCGCCAGCGTCTGCGTCCGGCACTGGCTGAAACCAGTTATATCACCTGCCCGCGCTGCACCGGCACCGGCCACATCCGCAGCACCGAATCCGCTGCGCTGCACATCCTGCGTATTCTCGAAGAAGAAGCCATGAAGGAAAACACCGGTGCCCTGCATTGCCAGGTTCCGGTCGATGTCGGCACCTTCCTGCTCAATGAGAAACGTGTTGATATCGCCCGTATCGAGTCGCGTCACCACGTCAGTCTGGTCATCATCCCCAACCGGCATCTGGAAACACCGGCACACGAAATCACCCGGGTGCGTCACGAGCAACTCAATGCTGAAGGCCAGGCTCAACGCGCCAGTTACCAGATGGTCGCCACACCTGCCGGCGAGGCCTATCAAACGCCCTCGGCCCAGGCTGACAGCAAAGCAACCCGGGTTGAAGCCGCCGTACGTGGCATCACGCCCGACCAGCCGGCGCCCATCGTCGAACCGAAACCAGCACCGCAAGCGGTTCAGCCCAAGGCCAGCAGCGGCGGGATATTTGGAAAAATCGTGGGTTTCTTCCTCGGCGAAAAAGCCCCGGCCGAGCCTGCAATAAAAGAAGAATCGAGCGATAAACAACGTCCTCGCCGCGATGGCCGCGATCGCAACCGTGACGGAAACAGGGATGGCTCCCGCGGACGCGACCGGAACGCCCGCCGGGAGGGGGGCGAACGCAAAGAACGCCCTGAACAACGCACCCCAAACAAGCGCGAAGAAGTACCCAGCGAAGAAGCCAGCCGTCGCCCGCGTGAAAAAGCCGGCGAGCCTCGCGAAGCCAGGGAGCCCAAGGAAACCGTGGAAGCCCGGGAACCGCGTCCGCCACGCCAGCCGCGTCCGCCGCGTGAGCCGCGTCCGCCTCGCGCCGATACGGGTGATGCACAGGCCGCCGTCTCGCCAGCGCCGACTTTTAGCGAAGAAAATGGACAAGCTGCCGAAGGCGAGGCCCGCAGCGGCCGGCGCAGCCGGGGTCGCGGTCGTGGCCGCGGTCGTGGCGATGAGGGTGCGAGCCCCGGTGCCGTCCAGGCTGAAACCGCTGCCGCCTTCGAGGCATCTCCTGTTGCAGCCGAAATCACGGCCGCCGTACCTGCGTTCGTCCCGGCTCCGGTTAGCGACACTACGCCAGAGACGCTCCCTTCTGCCGCACCTGTTCCGGTCGCTGCTTCCGAACCCGTAGCAATCGAAACGCCGACGCCCGTATTCACAGCGGCAGCACCCGTCGAAACCGCGCCCGCGCCGTTGCCAGCAGCACCCGTGGAGCAAGCTGTGCCGGCGCCCATCGTTATGGCGGAAGCACCTGCTGCAATCGTTCCAGCAGCACAAGCGGCGCCGGAGGATGTCTCCAAAGCGCTGGTGCAAGCCGGGCTGGTGATGATTCAAACGACAGGTACGCCGTCTCCGGTCGTGGCAAGCGCTCCGAGCCAGCCGCTGGGCCGCAAACCCAAAGCGGCTCCGGTTATCGCTGACGAGCCCCTGCAGATGGTGGAAACCCGGCGCGACTGATGTTTATCGCACCAGAAAGCGGGCGCTTCAGTAAATGAAGCGCCCGCTTTTTTATTGACCGCAGCACGCATCCCGCCTGTAGCCAAGAAGCAGAAACCAAAAATAACCTGCCACTCTTGCGTTATTCAAGGCAGTGAAGACCGTCGCCCCGGATACCATGGGCTATCTACTGGAACGAACTGAAGCCCGCCATGCTGATCAATTGCGTCGCCTACCAGAAGGGCAAAAAACTGGCCGACATTCCAATCGCTGAAATCAGCGACTACCTTGTCCAGCCGGATTGTTTCGTCTGGGTCGCATTGCGTGATGCCGCACCGGAAGAACTCAGCGAGATGCAACAAGAGTTTGGCCTGCACGAGCTGGCGGTCGAGGATGCGCACCACGGGCACCAGCGGCCGAAGATCGAGGAATACGACGATTCGATTTTCGCCGTGATGCACCTGATCGAAATCATCGACGGCGAATTGAATTTTGGCGAGCTGGCTGTCTTTGCCGGAAAAAACTATGTGCTCTCGGTGCGGAACGGCGGCCAACAGAACTTCCTTGGCGTACGCAGTCGCTGCGAACAGGAACCACACCTGCTCAAACTCGGCGCCGGTTTCGTTTTTTATGCCCTGATGGATGCCGTCGTCGATCGTTATTTCCCGGCCATTGATGCCCTTGAATCAGAGCTGGAGCTGATTGAGGACAAAATTTTCTCCAAAGGCTCGACCCGTTCCAACATCGAGCAACTGTATGAACTGAAACGCAAGGTAATGCGGCTCAAGCATGCCGTGGCGCCACTGATGGAAGCCAGCGGCAAGCTCTACAGCGGCCGCGTGCCTGCGGTATGCGCCAACACCAAGCACTACTTTCGTGACGTCTCCGACCACCTCAGCCGAGTCAACACCTCGATTGACAGCATTCGCGACACCATCGGCACGGCCATCCAGGTCAATCTTTCAATGGTCGCCATTGAAGAAAGCGAAGTCAATAAACGACTCGCCGCCTGGGCCGGTATTTTCGCCGTGGCAACCGCCTTCGCCGGCATCTGGGGCATGAATTTCAAGGCCATGCCCGAGCTCCAGTGGGACTATGGCTACCCCATGGCGCTGGGATTGATCGCCGTCACTTGCGGCGTCCTGTATCGTCGATTCAAGCGCGCCGGCTGGCTTTGACCGGCGACTCAGGCGACGCGCCCGGAATCATGGGCTTCCGCGCCAAATGCCAGGCGCCTGATGCGGAACAACTCATCACGCGCGGCGGCGGCCGCTTCAAACTCGAGATTCCTGGCATGCTCCTGCATCGCCTTTTCCAGCCGCTTGATTTCGCGCGCCAGATCCTTCTCGCTCATGGCTTCGTAGCGCGCCGCCTCCTGTGCCGCCTTGAGCTCGGTTACCGCGCTGTCCGCATCGTAAATGCCGTCGATGATGTCCTTGATGCGCTTTTGCACACCGCGCGGAATTATGCCATTCGCTTCGTTGTGCGCCACCTGCCTGGCGCGGCGGCGTTCCGTTTCGGCAATCGCGCGCTGCATCGAATCGGTCATCCGGTCCGCATACAGAATCGCCGTGCCGTGGATATGGCGCGCCGCCCGCCCCATGGTCTGGATCAGCGAACGGGTAGAGCGCAAAAAGCCTTCCTTGTCGGCATCGAGGATCGCCACCAGAGAAACTTCAGGGATGTCCAGTCCCTCGCGCAGCAGGTTGATGCCGATCAGCACGTCGAACTCGCCAAGGCGCAGGTCGCGGATGATTTCGACCCGCTCCACGGTATCGATGTCCGAATGCAGATAGCGTACCTTGATGCCATTGTCGGCCAGATAGTCCGTAAGCTGCTCGGCCAGTCGCTTGGTCAAGGTCGTTACCAGCACCCGCTCGCCTACGGCAATGCGCTTTTTGATCTCGGCCAGCAAATCATCCACCTGCGTAGCCGCCGGACGCACCTCCACTACCGGATCGACAAGGCCCGTCGGCCGCACCAGCTGTTCCACCACCTGCCCCTGATGCGCCTCCTCGTAAACAGAGGGCGTCGCCGAAACGAAAATTGTCTGCGGCATCAGCCGCTCGAACTCCTCGAATTTCAGCGGCCGGTTATCCAGCGCTGATGGCAGGCGAAAACCGTAATTCACCAGGTTTTCCTTGCGCGAACGGTCGCCCTTGTACATCGCACCCACCTGCGGAATCGCGACATGGGATTCATCGACGAACATCAGTGCATCGGCCGGAAGATAGTCGTACAGCGTCGGCGGCGGCTCGCCCGGCTGGCGCCCGGACAGATGCCGCGAATAATTTTCGATGCCCTTGCAAAAGCCCAGTTGATCGAGCATTTCCAGATCAAAGCGGGTGCGCTGCTCGATGCGCTGCAACTCCACCAGCTTCTGCTCGTGCGTGAACGTTTCGACGCGCTCGCGCAGCTCCGCCTTGATCTTCTCGATCGCCCGCAGCACCGTGGCGCGCGGCGTCACATAATGGCTCGACGGAAACACCGTAAAGCGTCCCAGCTTTTGCCGGGGATGGCCGGTCAAGGGATCGAACAGCGTCAGCGTCTCGACCTCGTCATCGAACAACACGATGCGAACTGCATTTTCGGCATTCTCGGCCGGAAACACGTCGATCACATCACCCCGTACACGGTAGGTGCCGCGCCGGAAATCGGCTTCATTACGCTCGTACTGCATCTCCGCCAGCCGCCGGATAATCTCGCGCTGCCCGATCTTCTCGCCCTGCTTCAGATGCAGGATCATGCTGTGGTAATCGACCGGGTCGCCGATGCCGTAGATCGCCGAAACCGTGCACACGATCACCACATCGCGCCGCTCCAGCAAACTCTTGGTCGCCGAAAGGCGCATCTGCTCGATATGCTCGTTGATCGCCGAATCCTTCTCGATGAACAGATCGCGCGATGGCACATAGGCTTCAGGCTGGTAGTAATCGTAGTAGGAAACGAAATACTCCACCGCGTTCTCCGGAAAGAACTCGCGGAACTCGGAGTACAACTGCGCCGCCAGCGTCTTGTTGGGCGCCAGCACCAGCGCCGGACGCCCCATGCGGGCAATCACGTTGGCCATCGTGAACGTCTTGCCCGAGCCCGTTACACCCAGCAAAGTCTGGAACGACAATCCATCACCGATACCTTCGGTCAGCAAACGGATCGCCTCCGGCTGATCACCGGCCGGAGCAAACGGCTGATGCAGGCGAAACGGACTGCCGGGGAAATTGACCACCTGCCCCTTCAAATCATGAACCTCACCCACGCCTTACCTCATCTCATCCAGTGCAATTCGATCAGGAAAACCCACGGCTTGCCGACCAAAACCACCCACTCAATCGGTTATTATTACGCGCTTTGCCAATGGACGGCAGATCGTCGCAAGATCAACACAAGATCGCCGTCTCGCCAGCGCCGACTTTTTATCCATTCATTTTTCTGGAGTGCTCATGAGTTCGATTTTTTCCGCCGTTGAAATGGCCCCGCGCGACCCGATTCTCGGCCTGACCGAAGGCTTCAACGCCGACACCCACGCCACCAAGGTGAACCTCGGCGTCGGGGTGTATTACGACGACAATGGAAAACTTCCGCTGCTCGGCGCCGTCAAGGCCGCTGAAAAAGCGCGCCTGGAAACCACTCCGCCACGCGGCTACCAGCCCATCGAAGGCCTTGCCGCCTACAACCAGGCCGTGCAAACCCTCATCTTCGGCGCTGGTTCCCCCCTGCTGGCCGAAGGCCGCACCGTCACCATCGAAGCCCTTGGCGGCACCGGCGCCCTCAAGGTCGGCGCCGACTTCCTCAAGCGCCTTTACCCTGACGCCAAGGTCTATATCAGCGACCCGAGCTGGGAAAACCATCGCGCCCTGTTCGAATCGGCCGACTTCACCGTCGAAACCTACCCCTACTACGATGCCGCCACGCGCGGCGTGAACTTCGCCGGCATGAAGGCCTGTCTCGAAAGCTTGCCCGCCCACTCCATCATCCTGCTCCACGCCTGCTGCCACAATCCGACCGGCGCCGACCTCGACACCGCGCAATGGCAGCAAGTGGTCGATGTCATCCGCGCCAGAAACCTGATCGCCTTCATTGACATGGCCTACCAGGGCTTCGCCGACGGCATTGAACAGGACGCCATCGCCCCCCGGCTGTTCGCCGCCTCCGGCCTGCAATTCTTCATCTCCAGCAGCTTTTCAAAATCCTTCTCGCTGTATGGCGAACGTGTCGGCGCCCTGACCCTGGTCACCGCCAGCAAGGACGAAGCCGCGCGCGTGCTCTCGCAAGTCAAGCGCGTTATCCGCACCAACTACTCGAACCCACCCACCCACGGCGGCGCCATCGTGGCCGCCATCCTGTCGAACCCCGAACTGCGCCAGCAATGGGAAACCGAGCTTGCTGCCATGCGTGACCGCATCCGCATCATGCGCGTTGCCCTGGTCGACAAACTGAAAGCCCATGGCGTCGCTCAGGATTTCTCTTTTGTCATCAAGCAACGCGGCATGTTTTCCTACACCGGCCTTACGGCGCAACACGTCGAGCAACTGAAGAATGACTTTGGCATCTATGCCGTCAGCACCGGTCGCATCTGCCTGGCCGCCCTGAACAGCAAGAACATCGACTACGTCGCCACCGCCATCGCCACGGTGCTGAAGAAGTAAGTAAACCGGCAACAAACCTGTTGCGAGCCAAAAGGCGGCCGGCTATAATTCGCGCCTCTTGCAGCAATGCAATTCCTCGATAGCTCAGTCGGTAGAGCGCCGGACTGTTAATCCGTAGGTCCCTGGTTCGAGCCCAGGTCGAGGAGCCAGTAATACCAAGGGTCTAGCCAAAAAAGCTAGGCCCTTATCTTTTGCTTCTGTTCCGTTCCGTAGAGAAAATGTAAGGAACTGAACCACGCTACAACCGCCTCAAACATCCTGCGTCTGCTACCTTTTGCAGCACTATCTACGCCCCTCACCTCTGCTCACAGTAGCAACGGAATCGGTTAGGATTACCATGTGAATGGCAGGGACCTCGGCAGCCTCCCTGTAGGACAGACGTGTTTCAGCGTCCAAGGTCTGCTCCAATCGGTTTCCCGATCCGAGGGAGTATTGGACATGTCAAATCACAAACCCAATTTTGGTCCGGCTCCAACTGCTCCGGCTGCGGTGTCGTTTACCGAAGCATTTCGCTTCTGGCTCAAGCTCGGTTTTATCAGCTTCGGCGGACCGGCCGGACAGATTGCCATCATGCACCAGGAACTGGTGGAGAATCGTCGCTGGATTTCCGAACGGCGTTTCCTGCATGCCCTCAATTACTGCATGGTGCTGCCTGGCCCGGAAGCCCAGCAACTGGCGACTTATATCGGCTGGCTAATGCATCGCACCCGTGGTGGCATCATCGCCGGAGTCTTGTTCATCCTTCCTTCCCTGTTCATCCTGATCGCCCTGTCCTGGGTCTATATTGCCTTTGGTGATGCGCCACTGGTAAGCGGGTTGTTTTATGGCATCAAGCCAGCCATTACCGCAATCGTCGTCCAGGCCGCACACCGCATCGGCTCGCGCGCCTTGCAAAACAACCTCCTGTGGGCCGTGGCAGCAGCTTCCTTTGTCGCCATATTCGCTCTCGACGTGCCCTTTCCCGCCATCATCGCTAGCGCCGCCTTGATTGGCTATATCGGCGGGTGCCTGGTTCCCGACAAGTTCAAGGCCGGCAACGGCTACAACAAAGCCAGCAAATCATTCGGCCCAGCGCTCATCGATGACGATACCCCGACACCCGAGCATGCCTTGTTCAAATGGCGACGCCTGCTTGAGGTTGCCATCATCGGCGGCTTGTTGTGGTCGATTCCCATGGGACTGCTGGCGGCCACCTGCGGCTGGAACCATACCCTGACACAGATGGGCTGGTTCTTCACCAAGGCGGCACTGCTGACTTTCGGTGGCGCCTACGCGGTACTGCCTTACGTCTACCAAGGTGCGGTCGGACACTATGGGTGGCTCACCCCAACACAGATGATCGACGGGTTGGCGCTAGGCGAAACCACACCTGGACCACTGATCATGGTGGTCGCTTTCGTCGGCTTCGTGGGTGGCTATGTCAAGGCACTCTTCGGCCCGGACAGCCTGTTTCTCGCTGGGGCAGTGGCGGCCTCGCTGGTGACCTGGTTTACCTTCCTGCCCTCCTTCATTTTCATTCTGAGCGGCGGCCCCCTGATCGAAACGACCCACAACGACCTCAAGTTCACTGCGCCGCTTACTGCCATCACCGCTGCGGTAGTCGGCGTAATCCTGAATCTGGCCTTGTTCTTTGGCTACCATGTGCTGTGGCCCAAGGGCTTTGCCGGCAGCCTCGACTGGGTTTCAGCCGTAATCGCACTGGGCGCGGCAATCGCGCTGTTTCGTTTCAAACACAACGTAACCCATGTCATCGCGACTTGCGCGGTGCTGGGACTGCTGATCAAAGTAGGGCTCGCATGAACACACCCGCCTCCCCGTCACAGGCAGGTTTCATCGCTCATGCTGTGGCCAGATTTCAGAACCGCTCGAAAATCCCCGCCGCGCCCATGCCGGTGCCGACGCACATCGTCACCATGCCATAGCGGCCGCCGGTGCGCTGGAGTCCATGCAGCACGGTCGCGGTGCGGATGGCGCCGGTGGCGCCGAGCGGATGGCCGAGGGCAATCGCCCCGCCCAGCGGATTCACCTTCTCCGGATTCAATCCCAACTCGCGCATCACCGCCAGCGACTGGGCGGCAAAGGCTTCGTTAAGTTCAATCCAGTCCAGGCTATCCTGAGCAAGGCCGGTTTGCTGCAACACTTTCGGAATCGCCGCGATCGGGCCGATACCCATGATTTCCGGCGCCACGCCGGCGACGGCAAAACCGACGAAGCGCGCCAGCGGCGTCAGGTTATGCTCCTTCAATACACGTTCCGAAACCAGCAGCACGGCGCCCGCACCATCCGACATCTGCGAGGAATTGCCGGCTGTCACCGAACCGCGGGCATGGAACACCGGCTTCAACTTTGCCAGCTTGTCGAGCGTCGAATCCGGACGCGGCCCTTCGTCGGTATCCGCCACGCGTTCGCGAATCCGCACCGTGCCGGTCGCCAGGTCAGGCAGATGCTCGCGAATCGGATAGGGCGAGATTTCCGCCTTGAAATGCCCGGCGGCAATCGCCGCGCAGGCTTTCTGATGGGAAGCCAGGGCGAACGCATCCTGATCTTCGCGGCTGATCTTCCACTGGCTCGCCACGTTCTCGGCGGTCAGTCCCATGCCGTAGGCAATGCCGAGATTCTCCTCTTTCGTGAACACCTCCGGATTGATCGCCAGCTTGTTGCCCGTCATCTGCGGCATTACGCTCATCGACTCGGTGCCGGCGGCAATCATCACATCGGCCAGGCCCAGCCGGATCTGGTCGGCCGCATTCGCCACCGCCTGCAAGCCCGAGGAGCAGAAGCGATTGATGGTAATGCCCGGCACGGTATTTGGCAGGCCGGCGAGCAGCAGGCCGATACGGGCGACATTCATGCCCTGTTCCGCTTCCGGCATGGCGCAGCCGACGATGACATCGCCGATGCGCGCCGGATCGATACCGGGTACCTGCGCCATCACCGACCGGATCGCATGCGCGAGCATGTCGTCCGGCCGCACATTCCTGAACATGCCATTGCGTCGCGCCACGGGCAGCCGGGTCGCGGCGACGATGTAGGCCTCCTGAATCTGTCTTGTCGTAGTCATGTCTCTGGCTTTCTCAATTGCGCAAGGGTTTGCCGGTTTCCATCATCTGCGCGATCCGTGCCTGCGTTTCCGGCGTTCGCAACAGCGCCATGAATTCCCGTCGCTCGACCGTCAGCAGCCAGTCCTCATCGACGCGGCTGCCGGCCTCCACTTCACCACCGCACAGCGCTACCGCCGCCGCCCGGGCAACCTTGTAGTCATGCGCGGAAATCATCGCGCCGGCCTTCATGTTGGTCAGCATCATCTCGAAATTGGCGATGCCGCCGCGGCCGGCCACCGGGATGCCGCGCGCCCTCAATGGCGGCGCGTAACCGGCTTCGGCCAGCGCGCGCGCTTCCTTGAGCGCCACATGCAGTAATTCATGGGGATTGAAAATTACCGTATCGGAAGCCCGCGCAAAACCGTAGTCGACGGCCTCCAGTGCGCTCTTGCCCACCTTGGCCAGCGCAATCGTCTGGAATACCGGCTGCAGGAAATTCATCAGCTCGCCAGGCGTCGCCGACTGCGCCGCCCATTCCGCCGCGCGCAAGGCGAATTCCTTGCAGCCGCCGCCCCCGGGAATCAGGCCGACGCCGGCCTCGACCAGGCCAATATAGCTTTCCAGCGCCAGCACGCGTTTTGTCGCATGCATCGCGAATTCGCAACCGCCGCCGAGCGCCATGCCCTGCACCGCCGCCACCACCGGAATCTGGGCATACTTCAGCGACATCGTGGCCTGCTGGAACCGCTCTATCATCTTTTCCAGCAGGTCGAACTGGCCTGCGGCGCAGGCCGCGCTGATCTGCTTCAGATTGGCGCCGACCGCAAACGGCGCCTCATGCCACAGCACTACACCGTCAAGCGTCCGTTCCGCCTGGGCGATGGCAGCCAGCACGCCATCGAGCACCTCGTCGCCAATCGCATGCATCTTCGACTTGAACGACAGGATGCCGATGCCGGCGTCAACTTCCGGCAGCCGCCACAAGCGCACACCATCGTTCTCGAACAGTGTCTCTCCCGATTTTTCCGGCAGCCGTGCCGTCTCGCCAAGCACACTTTCCGGGAACAACTGGCGTTGATACACAGGCAACGCGGAACGTGAAGCATAGGTATTGCGGGATGCTGCCCACGAGCCTTGCGGCGCATGCACGCCCATCCGCCCAGTCTCTAGTACCCAGGCAGGCAAGGGCGCAGTACTCATCGCCTTGCCGGCCGCGATATCCGCATCGATCGCCGCCGCAATCACCGGCCATCCGGCCGCCTGCCAGGTCTCGAATGGCCCCTGTGCCCAGCCAAACCCCCAGCGCATCGCCAGATCGAGATCGCGGGCATTGTCGGCAATGTGTTCCAACTGCACCGCACAGTAATGGAACACATCGCGGAAGATGGCCCAGAGGAACTGCGCCTGCGGATGGTTCGAAGCCTTCAGCGCGGCGAACTTCTCGGCCGGATTCCTGATCTTGAGCAACTCCTCGAGTTCGGCGGCGACTTCTCCCCTGGCTATGCGGTAGTCCCGCAGCCCCAGGTCCAGCACCTGGATTTCCTTGCCCTGCTTGCGAAAAATTCCGCAGCGGGTCTTCTGCCCCAGCGCACCCTGCCCGATCAGCGCGGCAAGCCATGGCGGGACGGCAAAATGCGCATGCCACGGATCATCCGGCAAGGTCTCCTGCATGGTCCGGATGACATGCGCCAGCGTATCCAGCCCGACCACATCGGCCGTGCGGTAGGTGGCGCTCTTCGGCCGGCCAATCTTGGGACCGGTCAGCGCATCGACCTCGTCGAAGCTCAGACCAAAGACGGCGGTATGGTGCATCACCGCCAGAATTGAAAATACGCCGACGCGATTGGCGACAAAATTCGGCGTATCCAAAGCGCGAATCACACCCTTGCCCAGCCGCGAGGTGAGCCAGGTTTCCAGCGCATCCAGCATGCCGGCATCGCTGCTGCGGGTAGGGATGATCTCGACCAGCGTCATGTAACGCGGTGGATTGAAAAAATGGATGCCGCAGAAATGCGGTCGCACGGCCTCCGGCAATCCCTCGGCCAGTGCATTGATCGACAGGCCCGAGGTATTCGATGCGAGAACGGCTGTGCTCGAAAGGTGCGGCGCGATCCGGGCGTAGAGATCGTGTTTCCAGTCCATCCGTTCGGCAATCGCCTCGATCACCAGATCACACCCGGCCAGCAGCGGCAGGTGTTCGTCATAGTTCGCGGCATCGATGAACTGTGCCCGGCCGGCGCTCGCCAGCGGCGCCGGTTCCAGTTTCTTCAGGCCATCGAGGGCTTTGTTCACCACGCCGTTCTTGTCACCGTCCTTCGCCGGCAGGTCGAACAGCAACACCGGCACATCGGCATTCGCCAAGTGCGCCGCGATCTGCGCTCCCATCACGCCGGCTCCCAGCACGGCGGCCTTTTTCACAATCAGTTTGTTCAAGTGCTGCTCCTTTCAATGCGTTGCATCCATCCTGCGGGTCAAAGGTTATGGGTATATTGCACCGCAAGGATATCCACCGCATTCGAATATGTGCCATCAAGCAAGCCTTTCGATGCGGTATCGGCGCCTTGTCCGTTGTTTAAAATCGTGGAATCACGGACGAAGAGATGCGAATAACCGACGTCGATCACACCCGTTTTCGAGAGCTTGTATTGCGCCCCGAACGAGAGCCACCAGCGATTGTTGTCCGGCAGTCGCGGCGTGCGGTAGTTGTCCTTGTCCACCGGCGACTGGTCATACGCGGTACCCATGCGCAGCTTCAAGGCATCGCTGTACTGGTAATTGGCACCGAGGGCAACGCGCCAGGTATTGCGCCAGTTTTCCTGGGTATGACTGAGCGTCGTGCCGGTCAGGGCGCCATCGGTGCGTACCGCATCGAGTTTTGGAATCTTGGCCCAGCCGGTCCACGACAGGTCGCCCAGCAGTTCCCAGCGGTCGTTGAGCTTGTGCTCGCCGCTGAAAATCCAGGTATCCGGCAATTTGACATCCAGCTTGATTCCGCCGTTGTACAGACCTCCGGCAATGACAGCATTGGCCGGCACGTTCAGGCCTCCGGCTGTCGTCACCGTCGGGTTCTGGAATGCCGCCCGTCCCGTGACCGTGTATTTGATCGCCGAACGATAGGACAGGCCGAGGCGCGTCGCGTCCGACACCTGGAACATCGCGCCGAGGTTGTAGCCCCAGCCGGTATCGTCGCCTTTCAGCTCAACAGAGGATTCATAGTTGTTCAAAGCACCACCGCCACATGCCGCAGCACCGCCTGGCGCCGATAAGAACGCAATATTGCTGCACACCACCCCCCCGGCATTCGCCGCACTGGTCAACCGCGCTTTAAGCCGCTGCCAGCTGACGCCGGCACCGAGGGAAACCCTGTCATTCACTTTAAAGGCCAGCGTCGGGTTGATGTTGAGGGTTTTGACGTCCGAGGTCACGCCATGGAAACGCCCCACCCAGTTGCTGTCGTACTCGGTTTTCAGGCCGAACGGCGCATTGATGCCGAGACCAACCGACCACTGTGGATTCAAGGGCATCGAGAAGTACAGGCTGGGGACAAAGGCCAGGCCACCAACCTGCCCGCCATTGCCGCCCTGACCTGTAATCAGTGCCGGATTGGTGCTGTTGCGGTTGGAAAACCGGCTGTCGACATCGATCGCATTGACCGCTGCCACAACCTGCATGCCGGGCAGATACGTCAGGCCGGCAGGGTTGAAATAGATCGTACTGGCGTCCGCGGCGACCGCGGCCGAGCCGGCATACGCATTGCCCAGGCCACTGGCATTCTGCTCCAGCAACTGAAGCCCTGCCGCACCGGCCGATCCGGCAAATGCGGCCATCAAAAGCACCGGTATCAGGCGCTGAGAATTATATTTTTTCATTGTCCCTTTTTTATTGTTCACGTTCCGGAACCATCCCTGCACGCCGTTACACCGGTCATTTCACCACAACACGGTGCCATTTGCCGTCACATCCCCTGCGGCGCCGTGTCACCCGCGCCGAGTTTTTCACCGGTGCTGCCAGCAGCTCCTGCATCAGCTTCCGGCACAGTGCTCCTCCCTCTTGCCAGACCAAAATCGAACGCAAAGTCATCGACGCGCACTACCCTGTCGCGCAAGGCATTGCGGTGTTCCATGCAGTCGTGCTCCTGCGCCGTGATGATGCCGCAGGCAAAGGCGGCGCTGGCGATGTCGCGCACGTTGCCCAGCGGATTGCCGGCAAAGCGTCCCGCCTTTTCGGCTTCACGGATTTTTGCCTCGATGGGCTCCGCCGCCAGCGTCGCCGCCAGCGCCTGCTCGATCGCGCCGACCGGTTCGGCGTCGGTTTGCGGCACGAAACATTCGGCGGTCAGCCGGTCGCGGGTCGCCGAGGGCTGGATCAAGAGACTGGCGACCTGGTGCCCAAGATCGTCGGACGGAACCACATAGGGGTGTCCCCAGGGGAAAACCATCCGATACAGCAGGCCGCCAATCCAGCGATTGGGGAAGTTCGCAATTACGCCATCGAACGCCTGCTGCGTCTTGTAGATCGCATCCCAGATCGCCCAGTGCGCGAGCGGCGCATCGGCGCATTGCCGGCCTTCGGCTTCGTAGCGTTTCAAGGTGCAGGAGATCAGGTACATCTGCGACAGCGCATCGCCAAGCCGGGCGGAAAGCTTCTCGCGGCGCTTGACTCCGCCGCCAAGCACCAGCAGCGAGACATCGGCGAGAAAGGCAAAAGCGGCGGAAAAGCGCGTCAGTTGCTGGTAATAGCGGCGCATCTCGGGGGCGACGTCGGCCTCCAGCGAAACAAAGTGCGAACCGGTCATCCCCAGCCACAGGGTACACAGGCCATTCCTGATGGCATAGGCGGCATGCGCCCACAGCGCCTGGTCGAAGTCGACCAGCCCCTGCCGGTGGTCCGGATGCTGCGCTGCATGCATCTCGGCCAGCAGGTAAGGATGGCAGCGGATTGCGCCCTGACCGAAGATGATCAGGCTGCGGGTCAGGATGTTCGCCCCCTCGACGGTGATGCTGATCGGAATCTGCTGGTAGGCGCGGCCGAGGAAGTTCGCCGGGCCGAGGCAGATGCCTTTGCCGCCGAGCACATCCATGCCGTCATTGACCACCTGCCGCGCCCGCTCCGTCACATGGTATTTGGCGATGGCGGAAACCACCGACGGCTTCTCGCCCAGATCGACCGCTCCGGCCGTCATGGTACGCACGGCATCGACCATGTAGGTATAGGCGCCGATGCGCGTCAGCGCCTCTTCAATGCCCTCGAACTTGCCGATGGCCATCTTGAACTGGCTGCGCACGCGGGCATAGCCGCCGACCGCGCGCGCGGTGATTTGCGCCATGCCGGTGTTCGACGAGGGCAGCGAGATCGAGCGCCCCGCCGCCAGCGATTCCATCAGCATGCGCCAGCCCTGGCCGGCCATCGCCGGGCCGCCGATGATGAAATCGAGCGGCATGAAGACATCCTGCCCGGAAGTCGGCCCGTTCATGAACATCGCATTGAGCGGGAAATGGCGGCGGCCGATGACCACACCGGGATGATCGCGCGGCACCAGCGCGCAGGTAATGCCGATATCCTTTTTGTCGCCCAGCAGACCATCGGGGTCGAACAGGTGGAACGCCAGACCAAGCACCGTACACACCGGCGCCAGCGTGATGTAGCGCTTGTCCCAGGTGACGCGCATGCCGATGACTTCACTGCCCTGCCAGAGCCCCATGCAGACGATGCCGCAATCGGGAATCGCGGCGGCATCGGAACCGGCCCAGGGGCTGGTCAGGGCGAAGGCTGGCACGTCGACGCCCTGCGCCAGACGCGGCAGATAATGGTTTTTCTGCTCGTCGGTGCCGTAGTGCAACAGCAATTCCGCCGGGCCGAGTGAATTCGGCACCATCACCGAAACCGCCAGCGCCGAAGAGCGTGTCGATACCTTGGTGATCACCTGCGAGTGCGCATAGGCGGAAAATTCCAGGCCGCCATAGCGCTTCGGAATAATCATGCCGAGGAAACCTTTTTGCTTCAGGTAAGCCCAGGCCACCTCGGGCAGATCGTGGAGTTCGTGCGTTACCTGCCAGTCATCGACCAGGCGGCAGGCTTCCTCCACCTCGTTATCCATGAAGGCCTGTTCTTCCGGCGTCAGCTTCGGCGCCGGATAGGCCAGGAGTTTTTTCCAGTCGGGATTGCCGCGGAACAACTCCCCTTCCCACCAGACCGTTCCCGCTTCCAGCGCTTCGCGCTCGGTATCCGACATCTGCGGCAACAGCTTGCGATAAGCCGCGAACAAGGGCGCACTCAGCAGTGCACGACGCAAGGGACGCACCACCACCAGAGCGACAAGGGCAGCAGCAACGAACACCAGTGCCAAGGCAAGACTCACCGCCACCTCCTTTTATCGAATTTACGGCGCGTTGATCAGCACTCCGTCATTCATGGTTTTGCCTACTATATCCCATGCGAGGCGAATTGCAGCCCCGGCGTCCGACGCAAGGTTTTCCCTTATAGTGCAAGGGATGCGATCTCTTTCAAATGGACTCCCGACATGAACGACATCATCATCATTGGCGCCGGACTGGCCGGACTGACCGTAGCCGAGACGCTGCGTGCAGAAGGCCATGCCGGAACAATCACCCTGCTGGGCGCTGAACCCTATCCGCCCTACCACCGGCCGCCTCTCTCGAAAGGTTACCTGCTGGGGCAAACCACCGAGGCGCATGTGATGATGCGCGCGCCGGAAATGCTGGCGAAGAAAAACATCACGCTGAAAGTCGGCGCTGGCGTCACGGCGATTGACCGCAGCGCACGGACAATTACCCTGGCCGACGGCTCGACGCTGGCTTATGACGGCCTTGCGCTGTGCACCGGCTCACGCCTGCGCGCCCTGCCGCTTGCCGGCGCCGAGTGGCGGGGTGTGCATGGCCTGCGTTCGCTGGATGATGCGAAAGCCATCGCGGCGGCACTGGAAACAGTACAGAACATGGTGGTCATCGGCGGCGGCTTCATCGGCCTCGAAATCGCTGCTGCCGCACGCAAGAAAGGGAAACAGGTCACCGTGCTGGAAGCCGCCGACCGCCTGATGGCTCGCGTTGTCTCGCCGCCCATCTCGCAGTTCTATCTCGATCTGCACAGCGAGCATGGCGTCGATATCGTGCTCGGGGCCAAAGTGACGGAACTGCTTGGCAACAACGGACAGATCGCCGCCGTCAGAACCGCCGACGGTCGCGAATTCCCGGCCGGACTGCTGATCGTCGGCATCGGCGTCATCGCCAATGTCGAACTGGCGCAAGCCGCAGGGCTGGAAGTCGATGGCGGCATCGTGGTCGATGCCTGCAGCCGCACGGCCGATCCGGCCATCGTCGCCGCCGGCGACTGCACCCTGCGGCGACTGGAAGACGGCCGCCTGTTGCGCCTCGAATCGGTACAGAATGCGACGGAACAGGCCAAGTCCGCCGCCTTCGCGCTGCTCGGCAAGGAGCGGCCATTTACCGCCGCACCGTGGTTTTGGTCCGACCAATATGACATCAAGCTGCAGATGATCGGGCTGACGGTGGGCTTCGATCAGGCCGTCCTGCGCGGCAAACCGGAAGAGCGGAAGTTCTCGGCCTTCTATTACCGCGACGGCAAGCTCCTCGCCATCGACTCGATCAACCAGCCAGCCGACCACATGACCGGCCGCAGGCTCTTCGAACAGGGCGTATCGCCAACGCCGGAGCAGGCGGCCGATACCGGTTTTGCGCTGAACGTGCTGCTCAGTTAGCCGCAGGCGGAGCGCCCGCCGGGGCGGCGTTCTGCCGCTGCTCACGGCGTTCTTCGCGACGCTCCTTCATCTTCTCCCGCATCTGCGCTTTCTTTTCCTCACAAGCCTTCGGATCGGCCGCGCACTGCTTCTTCATTTCTTCGTGCCGCGCCTTCATTTCCGCGCATTCTTGCGGATGCTCGGCGCACATTTTTTCGCGCATCTTCTCCCGATGTTCCTGACGGATTTCCTTGCAGTGCGCGGGGTCCTTTTCGCAGGCGGCACGCACCTCTTCATGTTCCTTCTTCATGCGCTCCTTCATCTCGGCGCATTTTTCCGGGTTCGCCGCGCAGTGCTTTTGCATTCTTTCGCGCATTTCTTCGCGCTGCATACCCGGGCCGCTGCCGGCAGGAGGTTCGGCATACGCGAGGGAAACTCCGGCAGCCAGCATCAATGCAACAAACAATTTGGTCATGGTATTTCTCCTTTTGAAAATCAGATCACAAAATTCGATGACGAAACCGGGCGTTTGCATGCACGGCAAACTGGACACCGACATCATGGCACCGATGCTACCGTATCGATGTAAGCAGAAACTCTCCATCTGAAAGAAACCGTAACTCCATGTTTCAAGTAGGGGTAAACATCGCCCCGGAGCGCCGCAAATCGCCTTAAACCTCTTGCCCATATGCATTTCACAGCATATAGTTTGAACCCCATGAATGCCATCGAACGCATCATTCCGATCACCGTCGCGCCAGCGCCGACTTTTTTGGCGGCGACTCCGGCCGCGCCGGGCGAAGCCTTGCGCGACACGCGCGGACGGGCGGTGCGTGACCTGCGTATCTCGATCACCGACCGCTGCAATTTCCGCTGCGTGTATTGCATGCCGAAAACCGTCTTTGGCCGCGATTACCCGTTCCTGCCGCGCAACGAGCTGTTGTCGTTCGAGGAAATCGAACGCATCGCCCGCGCCTTCGTCGCCCAGGGCGTGGAAAAAATCCGTCTCACCGGCGGCGAGCCGCTGCTGCGCCACGATCTCGAACGACTGATCGAGCAACTGGCGAAGCTGCCGGTGGAAATCACGCTCACCACCAACGGCTCGCTGCTGGCGAAAAAGGCGCAGACGCTCAAGGATGCGGGGCTGCACCGCGTCACCGTCAGCCTCGACGCCCTCGACGATGCCATCTTCAAGCGCATGAGCGATGTTGAGTACGCCGTGAGCGACGTGCTCGCCGGCATCGAAGCCGCCGCCGCAGTCGGCCTGGCTCCGGTCAAGGTCAATTGCGTGGTCAAGCGCGGCGTCAATGACAATCAGATTCTTCCGCTGGCACGCCACTTTCGCGGCAGCGGCCAGATTTTGCGCTTCATCGAGTACATGGACGTCGGCAGTTCCAATGGCTGGAAGATGGACGAGGTGTTGCCCTCCGCCGAGGTCGTCGCCCGCATCGATGCCGAATTCCCGCTGGCCGCCATCGGCGCCAACTACGCGGGCGAGGTCGCCGAACGCTGGCGCTATGTCGACGGCAGCGGCGAGATCGGCGTCATTTCCTCGGTAACGCAGGCGTTCTGCGGCAGCTGCACGCGCATCCGGCTCTCCACCGAGGGCAAGCTCTACACCTGCCTGTTCGCCCAGAGCGGGCACGATCTGCGCGCGCTGCTGCGCAGCGGCGGCAGCGATACCGAACTCACGGGTGCCATCGCCGGCATCTGGCGCGCGCGCGGTGACCGTTATTCGGAGATTCGCACCGCAGAAACTGCCGGCGCAAAAAAGATCGAAATGTCTTACATTGGCGGCTGACCAATAACCTGCTTTCCTGCTGTCATGACTTCACTGCTGCAAACCTTCTCCTGTCTTGACGACTACGACCCGAATGCGCTGCCGGTCGAGCGCGCCCGTGCGCTGATTCTCGATGCCCTGACGCCGGTCAGCGGCCAGCAGCGCACCTTCATCCGCCAGGCGCTTGATCACATTCTGGCAGCCGATGTCATCTCGCCGGTCGACGTCCCGGCGCACGACAACTCGGCGATGGACGGCTGGGCGGTGCGCTTCGACGACCTCGCGCCGGCGGGCGAGACGCGCCTGAAAAACATCGGTACGGCCTTCGCCGGGCGCGCCTTCGACGGAAAAGTCGGCACTGGCGAGACGGTGCGCATCATGACCGGCGCCGTCCTGCCGGAGGGTGTCGATGCCGTGGTGGTGCAGGAAATCGTCCGCATCGAAGGCGATGCCGTCGTCATTCCACCCGGCCAGCACCGTGAGCAGAACCTTCGCCGGCGCGGCGAAGACCTGCGCGCCGGCAGCCCGGCGATTCACGCCGGCAAACTGCTGCGTCCGGCCGAACTTGGCATCATCGCCTCGCTCGGCATCGCCGAAGTCAGCGTATGCCGGCCCGTGCGCGTCGCGTTGTTTTCCACCGGCGACGAGCTCTGCTCGATCGGCACGCCGCTGTTTCCCGGCGCGGTGTACGACAGCAACCGCTACACGCTGTGGGGCATGCTCACGCGTCTCGGCTGCGATGTCATCGACATGGGCGTGGTCAAGGACGATCCGGCGGCGCTGGAAACCGCCTTCCGCAAAGCCGCCGCCTGCGCCGATGCGATCATTACCACGGGCGGCGTTTCGGTCGGCGAAGCCGATTTCATCAAGCAGTTGATGGCACAACTCGGCGAGGTCGCGTTCTGGAAAATCGCCATGAAACCCGGCCGCCCGATGGCCTTCGGTCGCATCCAGCCCGATGGCGAAAAGCGCCCCGGCACCTGGCTGTTCGGCCTGCCCGGCAACCCGGTCGCGGTGATGGTGACCTTCTACCAGTTCGTGCGTCCGGCTCTGCTCAAGCTGGCCGGCTGCAACCCCGCGCCCGTCGTGCCCTGCCTGCCCGCACGCTGTGTCGAGCCATTGAAAAAAGGCAAGGGCCGCACCGAGTTCTACCGTGGCATCCTGTTCCAGGACAAGGACGAATGGTGCGTGCGCCCCACCGGCGCGCAAGGCTCGGGCATTCTCAAATCAATGTCGGAAGCCGACTGTTTCATCGTCCTCGAGCCGGAGCGCGAAAAAGTCGGCGCTGGCGAGACGGTGAATGTGCAGCTGATGCACGGGCTGGTGTAAACGCCCGTCGATTGCGTCAGAGCTTGTGAAGAAATCGTGGCGAGCGGGCCGCAGCGGGGCGCGGCCGGAGCGCAGAAACCGGAATGTACGTTGTTGTACATGAGGATTTCGAGCACCGCCCAAACCCCGATCCGGCACGCGCAGTAGATTTATTCACAAGCTCTCAGGTCAGCCAGCGCTCCGCCGCTGCATCGTCTGTCTCGCGCGCATCGACCCAGCGGCCGCCCTCCGGCGTCTCTTCCTTCTTCCAGAACGGAGCGCGGGTCTTCAGGTAATCCATGATGAACTCGCAGGCGGCAAAGGCGTCGCCGCGATGCGCGGAGGACACTGCAACAAAAACGATCTGCGCTCCGGGCAGCAGCCGGCCGACGCGGTGAATCACCCGAACACCGAACACATCCCAGCGGTCTTTCGCCTCGTCGACGATTGCCGCGAGAGCCTTTTCGGTCATGCCGGGATAATGTTCCAGCGTCAGCGTCGCCACCTGGCCTGGCGTATCTCCGTGCAACTTGTCGGCGCGCACATAACCGATGAAACTGGCCACCGCGCCAACATCGACGCGACCTGCGGCCAACGCAGCCATCTCGGCGCCGGCATCGAAATCCGCTTCCTGCACACTGACCGACATCTCAACCCCCCGTCACCGGCGGGAAGAAAGCCACTTCGTCGCCCGCCTTGAGCGGCGCCTCCAGCCCGACCATTTGCTGATTCACTGCCGCCCGCAGGTTCTTTGCCGTGGCCAGCGCCGACCACGGCTCGCCGCGCGCCGCGAGATGGTCGCGCAAGGCGCCGACCGTGCCGATACCGGCAGGCAAATCGAGGCGTTCGGCCGAGACGCCGAGCGCCTCGCGCAAACCCGCAAAGAACAGTACGTTAATGTTCATTAAATGCTCACAACAGTTCTGAAAAAGGAATAAAACACACTGTATCACCACGCCGGATCGCCTGCTGCGGCGGATTATCGACCAGGCCATCGGCCCAGGCGCAGGACGTCAGCACAGCGGAGCTCTGGCTGGCAAACAGGCTCGCGCCGCCATCGGCATCAATCCGGGCGCGCAAAAATTCACGGCGCGGATCGCCCCGCCAGTCGAAATTCGCCCGCAGCGAAATGCCGCGCGGCGCGGTGACGCCCGCCCCCTGCATTCTCAGGATCACCGGCCGCACCAGCATGACGAAGGTGACGAAACTCGATACCGGATTGCCGGGCAGACCGATGAAAACCGCCGCGTTATTTTCCGCTGCCATGTCATATTCCGCAGTATTCGCCGTCGTACCCGCGCCGACTTTTCTTACATGACCAAACGCCAGCGGCTTGCCCGGCTTGATCGCGATCTGCCATAGGTCGAGCGCGCCTTCGGCTTCCACCGCCGGCTTGACATGGTCTTCCTCGCCGACCGAAACGCCGCCGCTGGTGAGGATCAAATCATTTTCCTGCGCCGCTTCGCGCAACGCGGCGCGTGTCGCGGCGAGATTGTCCGGCACGATGCCGAGATCGGCCACGTCGCAGCCGAGGTTTTCCAGCAGCGCGCGCAAGGTGAAACGATTGGAGTTGTAGATGCCGCCGGGTTTCAGCGCCTCGCCCGGCATCGCCAGTTCGTCGCCGGTGGAAAACAAGGCCACGCGCAAGCGGCGGAATACCGTGAGTTCCGCCGCGCCGACCGAGGCCGCCAGCCCGAGCTGCGCCGGGCCAAGGCGCGTTCCGGCCGCCAGCACCTCGCTGCCGGCCGTGATGTCCTCGCCACGGCGACGAAGCCATTCGCCGGGGCGCGGCAGATGGTTGATGATGACGGCATCGTCTTCACGGAGGCACAGCTCCTGCATCACGATGGCGTCTGCGCCAGGCGGAACCGGTGCGCCGGTGAAAATCCGTGCCGCCGTGCCGGGTGTCAACGTATGTCCGACACTGCCGGCCGGGATGCGCTGGGCGATATTCAGCCGCGTACCCACCGCCGGCACGTCGGCGACGCGCAGCGCATAGCCATCCATCGAGCTGTTATCGAGCGGCGGCACGTCGATGATCGAGCGCAGCGATTCAGCCAGCACGCGGCCGCGCGCCATTACAGCCGGCACGCAGTCCGTTTCCGCAACGGCCGCCACATTCGCCAGCAGGCGCTGCAGCGCCTCGTCAAAGCTCAACATGTTCATTTGAATCCCTGGTGTCGTAGTATGAAATCAAGAATGGCGTCATGGTCGTTGAGGCTCATCACTGGCAGGTTGGTTTCCAGGGCAAGTTCATCCGGCGCATCGGTCGCCACCGCGACCAGCGTTTCGATCTCGCTGGCCACGATCAGCGGCTTGCCCAGCGCCACGCGATGCACCACCATTTTTGGAATCGGCACATGCTTGAAGCCTTCGACCAGTACCAGGTCGCAGTCCGAAAAGCGCGCCAGCTGTTCATCAAGCGAGGGTTCAGGCGTGCCGCGCAACTCGTGCATCAACACCCAGCGTTGATCGGAAACCAGCAACACCTCGCTGCAACCGGCCTCGCGCAGGCGATAGGAATCCTTGCCGGGGTGGTCGATATCGAAATGATGGTGTGCGTGCTTGACCAGCGACACCTTGAGGCCATGCGCCACGAAACGGGGAATCAAAGCCTCCAGCAGCGTGGTTTTACCCGAGCCGGAATAGCCGGCAAGACCGAAGACTTTCATTGCACTTCCTCGGCCGTCTTTGCGCATGGCACCACCAGCACCGGCGCGAAACCGCCGCCAGGAGTGCGGAAATTGGTTGTCTGCCCCTGCCACAACCGCGCCGCAACGAGCTGGACATGGCCGGCATAGACATAGGTGCGCAGATCGAGCTTGAGCTCGACACTCTGGTCATCCTGCTGCAACGTGCGCTGCGAAGGCGGCACCAGCGCCTGGGCCACATAGTCGCCGGCGATGATCTCGTCGAAAACCCGGCGCGTCAGCTTGTCGCCGCGATAGGTGGCCTTCGAGCCATAGCCTGCTACCGGCTTGAAGAACAGTTGCCGCCGCCGCGCCCAGAAATCGTCGGCCTGCCCTGCCGTCACGGCTTCGGTGCGCGGGATGGCCGCCGCAAGCAGGGTGCGCGTCGGCGCGTCGACACTCCAGGCCGCAAGTTGCGCGTCATCGCACAAGGCGACCAGATTGCGCTTGTCGGCGAACAGCGCATGGGCACGCGGATGCGGCGTGATCGCTACGACATCGGCGAGATACGCCTCGCGCAAGACCCGATGCCGCGGCTCCTCGAAATAAAAGTCGGTGAGCCGGTTGTAGACCAGGTCGATGCGCGCCTCGCCGTGCCAGAGCGCACCGTCGCGCAGGCTCAACTCGGCCGGATCGGCAATCACGGCATGGAGGCCCGCGGCTTCGAACAGGCGTTGAAACAATACGAACTCGGGGTAAAGGTACTGATCGTGCGGGGCGTCATCGACGATGGCGACGGTTCGTAAAAACTCGGCGCTAGCACTACGGCGATGGTGCGCACAAAAGCGCGCCCACTCGTTGCGAAACATGTCGAGGAACAGGTGTTCGGGTGTATCGACGGCAAGCTCGCCGGGCAAAAGTGCCTGCACTTCGTCGCAGCAGGCTTTTTGCGCCCGTTCCAACAATGCGTTGAGCAAGCCGCCGCCGGCGTTGGTGTTGATTTCGATCAGTTGCGGCCCGGCCGCGCCCAAGTGAAAATCGTAACCGAAGAACACGCCCAGCGGCCCCGGCTCATGGCGCGCAATTTGCGGCGCGCGGGCCAATGCCTGTGCCTGGTACGCAGGCAGCGCGGCGATGCGTTCAACTGCCGCCACCAGCGCGGCCATGCGCGCAATGTGCGCCTCGCCGACGAAAACCATCGACTGGGAAAACAGATGCGGCCGCGCAACCAGCACCTCCTCATGAAACGACGGACTCACGCGTGCGAGCTCTGTCGTGAGCCGCTCGCTATCAAGAGAAACGCAGCGGCAGTCGGCGTTCAGTTGCTGCGCCCGGACGATGCAGTCGTGATCATTCATCCGCTAATTTTACAGCTGCAGCGGATGCGGCAAAAAAGGCTTCAACCTCGCCCGCCTCGCGCGTGCGGCGCATCGGCGGCAACGCCTGCCAGACCGTGCGGCCATACGGCTTGGCGGTCAGGCGCGGGTCACAGATCATCAACACGCCACGATCGGTTTCGTCGCGGATCAGCCGCCCGGCGCCCTGCTTCATGTTGATCACGGTGCGCGGCAACTGGTATTCCATGAACGGGTTGCGGCCCGCCTGGCGCAGGCGATCGATGCGCGCCGCCAGCACCGGGTCGTCGGGCGGAGCGAACGGCAGCTTGTCGATCACCACCAGCGAGAGCGCCTTACCGCGCACATCGACGCCTTCCCAGAAGCTCTGGCTGGCCACCAGGATTGCGTTGCCGAGGACACGGAAGCGATCGAGCAATTCGCTTTTCGAGCTTTCGCCCTGCATCAGCAGCGGCAGCGCCCGTTCCTCAGCAGCCAGCTTCTCCTGCAGCAACTCGCGGATGCGGCGCATCGCGCGCAGGCTGGTGCACAGCACGAAGGAGCCATGACCCGCCGCGCCCGCCGCACGCAGCGCCGGCCACGCTGCCTCGACCACGGCCTCGGCATAGAACGGGCTGTTCGGATCGGGCATGCCGTGCGGCGCGTAGAGCAAGGCATTTTGCGAATAATCGAAAGGGCTGCCCCACAGTGCGGTCGCCGCCTCGGTCAGCCCAAGTTCGTTGCAGTAATGGGAAAAATTGTTGCCGACGGCGAGCGTCGCCGAAGTAAAAATCCAGGCCCGGGGGTGACCTTCCATTTGCCGCCGGAAGATCGGTGCGACATCGAGCGGCGTCAGGTTCAGCGCCAGCGCCTGGGAGAACGCCTCCAGCCATTTGACGGCGACATCCTGCTCTCCGGGCGCACCGCCGTTTCTCCAGCGCAGCAGGCGCGCCACCAGTTCCTGCGCCCGCGCCAGGCAATTCGCCAGGCCCTCGCCACGCTCGGCCTGGGTTTCGAGGTGACGGGCGAGTTCCTGCAACGCCTGCTGCACGGCATCCAGCGCAGCGCCGAAGAGCGGATCGCCTTCGACCTGCGCGCCGGGCAGGCGCAGATTTTCGCCCTTGACCGCCAGCCGCAGATCGCGCGCCGTCTTGTCCAGCGCCGTGGCGGCGTCCTGCAGGGGGGTGTAGTCCTTGCAACTGGCGAGACCCTCGCTGCGTGCATCGCGCGCCAGCTCAATCAGTTGCGAGGTCGACAGACTCTCGCCGAAAAACAGACCGGCCACTTCCGGCAACTGGTGCGCCTCGTCGAAGATCACCGCGTTGCAGGCCGGCAGCAGCTCGCCCATGCCCTCGTCCTTGAGCATGACGTCGGCAAAAAACAGGTGGTGGTTGACCACCACCACATCGGCCATCTGCGCATTCTGGCGTGCGGCAAGGACGAAACAATCCTTCACGTTCGGGCATTCCTGGCCGAGGCAGTTCTCGCGCGTCGAGGTGGCCACGTTCCAGGCCGCCGATTCCTCCGGCACGTCGCTGCACTCGGCCTTGTCACCGGTTTTGGTGCGCTCGGCAAAGCGCGCGATCTTGCGCAGATGGGCGGCTTCTTCGCGGCTCGCCAGCCGCCCGGTGGTCAGCGCACGTTCGAGGTGATAGGGACAGACGTAATTGGCGCGGCCCTTGAGCAGCGCGATCGTGGCGCCGATCTTGAGCGCGGCGCGCACCGTCGGCAGGTCGCGGTTGAACAGCTGATCCTGCAAGGTCTTGGTGCCAGTGGACACAATCACCTTGCCGCCCGAGAGCAGCGCTGGCACGAGATAGGCGAAAGTCTTGCCGGTGCCGGTGCCGGCCTCGGCCACCAGCGCGGTATTGCCCGCCATCGCGGCGGCAATCTGCTGCGCCATTTCAAGTTGCTGCGGCCGCGGACGAAAGCCGGGAATGGCAGCGGCAAGCGGCCCATCGGAGGCAAAAAGGCGGTCGAAATCAGGCATGGCGGGCGCGGCATGGTAGCACGCCTGAACACTCAGACCCTGGGGCGGGATGCGCCAAAAAGTCGGTGCTGGCGCTACGGCACATCCCGGGCGGAATCCACACTATAGAGTTTGGCTATTGAATAGATAATAAAAATCAATTTTACAAATAATGGCCAAGTTTCTACCATTCACTTCGTAGCAAGAAATAAAGGAAAACCCAATGCGTTCCACATCCCTTTCCTACCCGTCGGCACTGGAGTTCTTGATTCTCTTCTATGCTGAAGTTGCACTTGCGTATTGATCAACCCCACCTGATAAAAGGAGAAGCACATGTCAACCGAAACGAAATGTCCGTTTGTTCATAAAACTGGAAGTGGTACATCGAACCGGGACTGGTGGCCAAACCAGCTGCCACTGGAAATTCTGCACCAGCATTCACCCGCGTCCAATCCGACCGGCGCGGATTTCAACTACGCCGAAGAATTCAAGAGCCTCGACCTCGCGGCGGTGAAGAAAGACCTCACCGCGTTGATGACCGACTCGCAGGACTGGTGGCCGGCGGATTACGGTCACTATGGGCCTTTTTTCATCCGCATGGCATGGCACAGCGCCGGCACCTACCGTACCGGCGACGGCCGCGGCGGCGCAGGGCACGGCAACCAGCGTTTCGCGCCGCTCAACAGCTGGCCTGACAACGTCAATCTCGACAAGGCGCGCAGACTGCTTTGGCCAATCAAGCAGAAGTACGGCCGCAAAATCTCCTGGGCTGACCTCTTCATCCTGGCGGGTAACGTCGCGATGGAGTCGATGGGCTTCAAGACCTTCGGCTTCGCCGGAGGACGCGAGGACATCTGGGCACCGGAGATCGATGTTTACTGGGGGAGTGAGCGCAAGTGGCTGGATGACAAGGCCCGCTATTCCGGCGAACGCGACCTGGAAAATCCGCTCGCCGCCGTGCAGATGGGCCTGATTTACGTGAACCCCGAAGGCCCCGGTGGCAACCCGGATCCGCTTGCCTCCGCCCGCGACGTGCGCGAGACCTTCGCGCGCATGGCGATGAACGATTACGAAACCGTCGCGCTCACCTGCGGCGGCCACACCTTCGGCAAATGCCACGGCGCCGGCCCAGCCACCCATGTCGGCCCCGAACCCGAAGCCGCGCCCATCGAGCAAATGGGCCTCGGCTGGAAGAGCAGTTACAAGAGCGGCAAGGGCGGCGACCAGATCGGCAGCGGCCTGGAAGGCTCGTGGACGCCGACCCCGACGCAGTGGGACATGAGCTATCTCGACATGCTGTTCGGCAACGAGTGGGAATTGACCCGAAGTCCGGCGGGCGCACAGCAGTGGACGCCGAAACAGGCGACCGACGGCAACATGGCCCCGGCCGCGCACGATGCCTCGAAAAAAGTGCCAATCATCATGACCACCGCCGACATGGCGATGCGTATGGATCCGGTCTACGAAAAAATCGCGCGTCGCTTCCACCAGAACCCGGACGAATTCGCCGACGCCTTCGCCCGCGCCTGGTTCAAGCTGACCCATCGCGACATGGGCCCGAAAACGCGCTACCTCGGCCCCGAAGTGCCGAAGGAAGATCTGATCTGGCAGGATCCGGTTCCCGCCGTCGATCATCCCCTGGTCGACGACCAGGATGTAGCTGCGTTGAAGAGCAAGATCCTGGCGTCCGGACTCTCCGTGTCCGAGCTGGTCTCGACCGCCTGGGCTTCGGCATCCACCTTCCGCGGCTCCGACATGCGGGGCGGCGCAAACGGCGCGCGCATTCGTCTCGCGCCGCAGAAGGACTGGGAAGCCAACCAGCCGGCGCAACTGGCCAAAGTCCTGGCCAAGCTTGAAAGCATCCAGGCCGGGTTCAACGGCACGCAATCCGGCGGCAAGAAAGTCTCGCTGGCCGACCTCATCGTGCTGGCAGGCTGCGCCGGCGTCGAAGAGGCCGCCAGGAAGGCCGGCCACACCGTGACGGTGCCCTTCGCACCGGGCCGCATGGACGCCTCGCAGGCACAGACCGACGTGGACTCCTTCGCCGTGCTCGAACCGCTCGCCGACGGCTTCCGCAATTACCAGAAAGCCAAATACTCCGTCTCGGCCGAAGAACTGCTGCTCGACAAGGCGCAGTTGCTCAAGCTCTCCGCACCCGAGATGACGGTTCTGGTGGGCGGCATGCGCGCCATGAACGCCAATGTCGGACAGTCCCGGCACGGCGTCTTCACCGAACGACCGGGGGCGCTCAGCAATGACTTCTTCGTCAATTTGCTGGACATGGGTACTGTATGGAAGCCGGTGTCGAAGGACGCAGACGTGTTCGAAGGCGCCGACCGCAAGACCGGTGCAAAGAAATGGACGGGCACCCGTGTCGATCTCATCTTCGGCTCGAACTCCCAGCTCCGCGCCCTGGCTGAAGTCTATGCCAGCTCGGACGCGCAGGAGAAGTTTGTCCATGATTTTGTAGCGGCCTGGAACAAGGTGATGAACCTTGATCGCTTCGACCTCGCGTAATCCCGCTACGGCAAACTGAAATACGCCTTGCGCATACACAACCCGCTCCCGCCCCGGGCGCGGGTTGTTTTTCATATCAAGGCAGTGCCTCAACTTGCAACAAAAGTCGGCGCTGGCGGGACGCCGAATGCGTGCCATGGCGGGCGATTCCCGCCGTATCGCCGCGCTCCTCGCTGCTCGAGGCGCCGAGTTCCATCCATTCACCCAGTCGTCCGCTGACGGTGGTGAACAAGCGCATCACATTGACCGAATCCGGCAGCGACCCGGCGCTGGCGTCGACCGGGCTGATCTCCAGCGTCACCCGCTCGCCGTCGAGATGCGGCACGGCGACGAAGCCGGTACCCAAATCGCGCTGCACCAGGCTTTCCGCAACGATGACCCCGGCCGGCGTCAGCACCACCTGACGCAGCGGCAACAGCAGCGACTGGCCGACGAAAATCGAGGCCTGGCCATCTTCGATGGTCTGCACTTCCTGCTGCGTGGTGCTGCGGTTGCGACGTTCGGACTGATAGGCATGCGCCGTGGCTGTCGTTCCCGGCGCTCCGGCGCCGAGCACAACCCGTCCGGAGAAGCTCGCACCCGTTGCATCTTCCGCACGTTCGCCTTCCTGCCGGACACGGATCACCAGCCGCCGTGGCGGCGTATCGAGGGCAGCGACGAGCCTCCGTATCTCCGCCTGATTACGCGGCGAAGCGCGCAGGAACAGCATGTCATTGACGCCGCTGAGCGCCCCGCCCGCCTCGACGAAAGGCATCAGTTGCGGCAACACCTGCCCGGCGCGCCGGTGCTGCAAGCTGATCACCTCCAGCGGCTGCGCCAGCGCCGTCGATGTCCACAACAGCAGAAGTACAAATGGCACTGGCCATTTCATGAAACATCCTCCGCCGCCAGCAGAAAATCACGCACCACGGTGATCTGCTCCTCGCTCATCAACCACGGCGCATGCCCGACGCCGGGGAATTCCACCACCTGTAGCGGCGGCCCGCTCTCCTGCATGCGGCGTACCGTGTCCGCCGTCAGCAGATCGGAATCCTCGCCGCGCAGCACCAGCACCGGGCAGCGCACCTGGTCCCAGATCGACCACAGGGCGATGCCGAAAAAATCGGCCGTGAACTTCGTGTCATCACTACCCTTGCCCTGCATCGCCTCGATGATTGCGGGATCCCATCCGAGACGAAAGCCGCCCGACTCCAGTTCGGAAACACTGTGGCGCGTAACTTCACGCCACTGCTCGTCGCTGATCGGGCCAAAGCTGGCGCAAGCCTCACGCAGATACTGTTCGGCCACGGCCAGATTCTCGAAGTGGGAAGGCCCGTTGCCATGCGCGCCTTTCAGCCGCCGCAAGGCGCTCCACGGCACCATCGGGCCGACGTCGTTGAGTACCAGGCGACGAATCGGCGAACCTTCGCGCGCCGCCAGCAGCATGCCGATCAGACCGCCCATCGAGGTGCCAACCCAGTCGACCTGCCGCAGGTCCAGGTACGATGCATCCTGCTGGCCGAAGAAGCGTCGCCAGCCCCTGGCCGGCGACACAAGCCGGCGAACCGCTGTCAGGCGGGCGATCAATGCTGCCGCATCCGACTGATACAGTGAAAAGCCATAATCTTCGCCATGCTCCAGCCAGTCGCTCCTGCCGCGCCCGACCACATCCATGCAGGCGACGCGGAAATGGAGCGAAAGCGCCGCCGCCAGCGCATCGAAATCGCGGCTGTTGCGCGTCAGGCCATGCACGCAAAGGACGATCCGGCTGGCCTCCTCGTCGCCCCATTCGGTGTAGGCGACCTCGTGGAAGCCGTGCGGATCGAGGGCGGAGAAACGCTGCAATTTTGGTTGAGATCGCATAAGTCCCGACATGCCCATAGAGTGCCATCATTTGGCGCCCGATGACAGAAAAGTCGGCGCTGGCAAGACGGCAAAGAGCGAAGAAGGATCACCGGCTTTCAGCGCAGCTAAAAGCCGGCGCCGGTGACACGGCAAAAGGCGCATGGCCAATATTTCAGGCCAGCATGCCCTCGCGTGCAGGCAGTGACTTCATCCGGCCCATGGACAGACTGCCAGGCCAGCCAGATATTCACCCGCCAGGCAATCCTCCACGCCGCCCTCGATACAGTGCACCGGCACCGAGAGCATCAAGTTGAAAGGCAGCGCAAAATTCTCCACCGTCCGGCCGGCCGCATCGCGATAAGCGCCGTCGGCATCCGGCCCCGTCGCCTGCAAACGCTCGCGCAGCGGCGCCAGCGAAGCGGCATAACCCAGCACCGGTTTGCCCAGCGCCAGCGCGTAGCCGATCTCGACGCAGGTTCCCGAATCCGGCTCGGCGCCGCGAAACGGGTTGAGGTTGGCGACCACGGCATCGGCCGCATTCAGGAGTTGCAGGTTGTTGCGAAAAATCGCCGCCGCCGTGGCGGCCTCGCCGTCCAGCGGAATCAGGGCGATGTGGCCGAGCCCGTGGCACAGTGCGCGAACCTGTTCCGCCCACTGGAAGGCATCAAGACGAAACACATCGGGGCCGGCGAAATAGAGCTTCATGCCGGACCTGCCACGCCGCCACACATACCGCGCCTCGAATCTCGCCGCATCACCCGCACCGACTTTTGTTGCATCCTGAAAATCTCATCTCATTACCCGGCTTCCGGCGCAATCAGCGTCCCGGCCTCGGGTCAGACTGGCATTGACCCAGTCGGCGGAGGGCCACTCCATCAGGCGAGATGCGCAGTGAGGAAGGCGACGCTGCGTTCCCACGCCAGGGCAGCGCAGGCGGCGTCATAAACCTCGGGACGCCGCTCGTTGAAAAAGGCGTGCGCCGCCTCGTAGCGATGAATCTCCGCCGCCACGCCGGCCGCGGCAAAGCGGTCGGCGATGCCGCAAATCTGCGCATTGAGCCCCCACCATTCCTGGATCACAACGAGACCGGGCCGCCCCTGCCCGGCCTCCGCCAGATAGCCGCCGCAGACGCTGCCGTCCGGCCGCTTGAATTCGATCATTTGCCCCATTGCCGTCTCCTCTACTCGTGCAGAACGGCGTGAATTTACCGCAATTCCGTGGCCACGACGCTCCAGTCTGTTTTGCACCCTGCCCTATAATGCGGCCTCCGAATCCAGCGCACCGTCATCCGTGAATCCCGATCTCGCCCGCTTGCAGCCCTACCCGTTCGAAAAGCTGCGCGCCCTGTTTGCCGGCGTATCGCCAGCGCCGGGTTTTTCCGAAATAAAACTCTCCATTGGCGAACCGCAGCATGAGACGCCGCCGTTCATCCAGCAGGCGCTGGCCGCCAACCTTGCCGGACTCGCCAGCTACCCGACCACCCAGGGCACGGATGCGCTGCGCCAGGCCATCGCCGCCTGGATCGCCCGCCGCTACGCCGTGCCGCTGCCCGATGCGGCGACCCAGGTGCTGCCGGTGAATGGCTCGCGCGAGGCGCTGTTCGCCTTCGCCCAGACGGTGATCGACCGCAGCCGGGGCCATGCCAGAGTCGTCTGCCCCAATCCTTTTTATCAAATCTACGAAGGCGCTGCCTTTCTCGCCGGCGCCGAGCCGGTGTTCCTCAACACCCTGCCGGAAAATGATTTTGCAATGGACTGGGCCTCGCTGCCGGAAACAACCTGGCGCGACGTGCAACTGATCTACGTCTGCTCGCCGGGCAATCCGACCGGCAAGGTGCTGGGCCTGGAAGCCTGGAAAACCCTGTTCGAGCTTTCCGACCGTTACGGTTTTGTCATCGCTTCGGATGAATGCTATTCAGAAATCTACAGCACCGAAGGCGCGCCGCCGCTGGGCGGGCTGACCGCTGCCGCGCAGTGCGGCCGCCCGGATTTTCGCAACCTGGTGGTGTTTTCCAGCCTCTCCAAGCGTTCCAATGTGCCGGGGCTGCGCTCCGGTTTCGTCGCCGGCGATGCTGCGCTGCTGAAGCAATTCCTGCTCTACCGCACTTATCACGGCAGCGCGATGAACCCGGCGGTGCAGGCGGCAAGCTGCGCCGCCTGGAACGACGAGGCGCATGTGCGCGACAACCGCCGCCTGTATGCGGAAAAATTCCATCTCGTAACGCCGCTGATCGCGCGCCACCTGCCCTGCGCCCTGCCGGACGCGGGGTTTTACCTCTGGGCGCGCACCCCCATCGCGGATACCGAATTTGCACGCGAGCTGCTGCGCCGGCAGAATGTCGTCGTCCTGCCCGGCAGCCTGCTTGCCCGTGAGGCCAACGGCATCAATCCAGGCGCCAATTTCATTCGCATCGCGCTGGTGGCCGGCGTCGAGGAATGCCTCGATGCCGCCCGCCGCATCAACGATTTCTGTCTCTCGCTGTAAAAGGAAAACACCATGAATGAACTGCAAGCGATCATCGACCAGGCCTGGGAAGACCGCGCCAGCCTGAAACCCGGCACCGCGCCGGCGCGCATCGGCGATGCCGTGGCGCATGTGCTGGGCGAACTCGATGCCGGCCGCCTGCGCGTCGCGGAAAAGATCGACGGCCAGTGGCATACGCATCAATGGCTGAAGAAGGCCGTGCTGCTCTCCTTCCGCCTCGAGGACAACGTCCTGCTGGATGCCGGCCCGATGCGCTACTTCGACAAGGTGCCGACCAAGTTCGCCCACTACGACACGCATACCTTCGAGAAGGGCGGCTTTCGCGTCGTGCCGCCGGCCACGGCCCGCCGCGGCAGCTTCATCGGCAAGAACGTGGTGCTGATGCCAAGCTATGTGAACATCGGCGCCTACGTCGATGAAGGCACGATGGTCGACACCTGGGCCACCGTCGGCTCCTGCGCCCAGATCGGCAAGAACGTGCATCTCTCCGGCGGCGTCGGCATCGGCGGCGTGCTGGAGCCGCTCCAGGCCAACCCGACCATCATCGGCGACAACTGCTTCGTCGGCGCCCGCTCGGAAGTTGTCGAGGGCGTCATCGTCGAGGACAATTGCGTGATTTCGATGGGCGTCTACATCAGCCAGAGCACCAAGATCTACGACCGCGCCAGCGGCGAGATCATCTACGGCCGCGTGCCCGAAGGCTCGGTCGTGGTCAGCGGCAACCTGCCTTCCGCCGATGGCAAATACAGCCTGTATTGCGCCGTCATCGTCAAGCGGGTGGATGCGCAAACCCGCGCCAAGACCAGCATCAACGAACTGCTGCGCGACTGATCGCGACACATCGAGGAGAAGATCATGGGCAACATGCACAGGCTGTTCCAGTTGATGTCTGATAAAAAGGCGTCCGACCTGTTCTTCTCCTGTGGCGCACCGATCACCATCAAGATCAACGGTGTCGCATTTCCGGTCAATTCGACCATACTCACCCTGGCGAACATCACCGCCTTGTTGCGTGAAGTATTGACTGCGGAACAGATCAGCGAACTGGAAAGCCAGCGCGAGCTGAATGTGCGCCAGGGATTGCGCGACGTGGGCGCCTTCCGCATCTCCTGCTTCTACCAGCGCGGCACGCCGGCCATGGTGGTGCGTTTCATCCCGGCCGACGTGCCGTCTTTCGATACGCTCGGCCTGCCCGATGTCCTCAAGGAGGTCATCATGGAGAAACGCGGCCTGGTGCTGATGGTCGGCGCCACCGGATCGGGCAAGACCACCACCATCACCTCGATGCTGGATTACCGCAACCAACAGGGTACCGGCCATATCCTGACGCTGGAAGATCCCATCGAGTTCCTCTTCAAGAACAAGAAATCCATCGTCAACCAGCGCGAGATCGGCAGCGATACGCACTCCTTCCAGACGGCGCTGAAGAACGCGCTGCGCCAGGCGCCGGATGTCATTTTCATCGGCGAGATCCGCGACAAGGAAACCATGAGCCAGGCCATCGCCTATGCCCAGTCCGGCCACCTGTGCATTGCCACGCTGCATGCCAACAACAGCTACCACGCGATGAGCCGGATCATCAGTTTCTATCCGCTGGAAAACCGCCCGGCACTGCTCGCCGACCTGGCTGTCGCCCTGAAATGCGTGATCTCGCAGCGTCTGGTCACGAAGCACGACGGCAGCCGCACACCGGCGGTGGAGGTGCTGCTCAACTCGCGCCACATCGCCGAACTGATTGAAAAGGGCGAACTGAACGAGATCAGGGAGGCCATGGAAAGAAGCATGGTGCCCGGCAGCCAGACCTTCGAGCAATGCCTGTACAGCCTTTACAAGGCCGGGGTCATCACCCTCTATGAGGCACTGGCGAACGCCGATTCGGCCAATAACCTGCAATGGCTGGTCAACAATGCCGCCGTGTCGAATACCCAGCCGGCCACCAGCCAGATACCGCTCAATCCGGTGCAGTCCGCCCCCCCCGGCACCTCATTCGCCCAATTCACCCTGACGCTCGACGCTGAAAATAATTGATGCCCGTCCTTGAAAAAACCCGGGCGCTGATTGCGCGCCCCTCCGTCACGCCGGATGACGCCGGTTGCCTCGATCTGATCGCCTCATGGCTCGAACCACTCGGCTTCACCGTCGAGCGCATGGATGCCGGCGGCGTTTCCAATCTCTGGGCGGTGCGCGCCGGCAGCGACTGCGGCCGGATGATCTGCTTCGCCGGACATACCGATGTCGTTCCCGCCGGCCCGCTGGAGCGCTGGTCGTCCGACCCGTTCACGCCCACTCTCCGCAATGGTCTGCTTTACGGTCGTGGCGCGGCCGACATGAAAAGCTCGATTGCGGCGGCCATCACTGCGGTCGAACGGCTGCTGGCGCGCCGTACCGCCAGCGCCGGATTTTCCGGCAGCCTGGCCTTCCTGCTCACCTCGGACGAGGAAGGCGATGCGATACACGGCACGGCCCATGTCGTCGAGGTGCTCAAGGCGCGCGGCGAGCGCATCGACTTTTGCATCGTCGGCGAACCGACCTGCGTCGACCGTCTCGGCGACACCATCAAGAACGGCCGCCGCGGCTCGCTCAGCGGCAAGCTGGTGGTACACGGCGTACAAGGCCATGTCGCCTATCCGCATCTGGCAAGAAACCCCATTCACCTCGCCAGCCCGGCGCTTGCCGAGCTTGTCGGCATCCACTGGGACGCAGGCAATGCCGATTTTCCGCCGACCAGCCTGCAAATCTCCAACATTCATGCCGGCACCGGAGCGAGCAATGTCATCCCCGGCAGTCTCGAAGTCGCCTTCAATTTCCGCTTCTCCACCGCCAGCACCGCCGACGGCTTGCAGGCGCGCGTGCATGAAGTGCTCGACCGTCATGGCCTTGAATATGACCTTCACTGGACGCTCGGCGCCAGGCCCTTCCTCACCCCGCACGGCGATCTCTGCGCCGCATTCATCGATGCCATCTTCGAAGCCACCGGTGTTTCCACCACGTCGTCCACCACCGGCGGCACCTCCGATGGCCGCTTCATCGTGGACATCTGCCCGCAACTGGTCGAGTTCGGCCCGGTCAACGCCAGCATCCACAAGATTGACGAGCATATCGCCGTGGCCGACCTGGAACCTCTGGTCAGCATCTACGAAGGCGTGTTCGGGAGGCTGCTGACATGAGCGCGCCGATCGACGAACTTCTCACCCTGCGCGACTGGCTGCGCTGGGCCGTCAGCCGCTTCACCGCGGCGAAACTGTTTTTCGGCCACGGCACCGACAATGCCTGGGACGAAGCCATCTGGCTGCTGCTCGCCACCCTGGACCTCCCCCGCGACCGTCTGGAGCCCTTCCTCGATGCCCGCCTCACCCGCAACGAGCGTCTGGCCGTGGCCAACATCATCGAGCAGCGCGTTGCCCGCCGCCTGCCAGCCGCATATCTGCTCAACGAAGCCTGGCTGGGGCCGTATCGCTTTTATGTCGATGAGCGCGTCATCGTGCCGCGCTCGTATTTCGCCGAACTGCTCGAGGACGGCCTCGCACCCTGGGTCGAAGACCCCGAAGCCGTCACCAGCGCGCTCGATTTGTGCACCGGTTCCGGCTGCCTCGCCATCGTCATGGCCCATGCCTTCCCCAACGCCAGCATCGATGCCATAGACATTTCTCCGGCCGCACTCGCCGTCGCGCGTCGCAATATCACCGAGCATGGCCTCGCCGATGGCGTGCAGGCGATCGAGTCCGACCTGTTCGCCGCCGTGCCGGGCAAGCGCTACGACCTGATCCTCAGCAATCCGCCGTACGTCACCACAGCAGCGATGGCTGCGCTGCCGCCCGAATACCGTCACGAACCGTCCCTGGCGCTCGCCGCGGGCGAAGACGGCATGGACGTGGTGCGTCGCATCCTGCGCGAGGCGCGTGCGCACCTCAATCCCGGCGGCTTTATCGCCATCGAAGTCGGCCACAACCGCGCCGAAGTCGAAGCGGCCTTTCCCGAGTTGTCCGCCGTCTGGCTGGACACCGCTTCAAGTTCCGACATGGTTTTCCTTGTCGGCTATGACGACCTTCCCGACCAAACGCTTACCCAGGAGCCCGCATGATCACCGTCACCTTCATTCTCAAAGACGGCAGCCGCCAAACCCTCGACGCCACCGAAGGCGAGACCCTCATGCAACTGGCCACCGGCAACGGCGTGCCGGGAATCGAAGGCGCCTGTGGCGGCTTTTGCTCCTGCGCCACCTGCCATGTCTATGTCGAGAGCGACCACCCCCTGCCGTCGCCGGCAGAAGACGAGCAAGCCATGCTCGCCGGCACCGCCGCCGTGCGCGAAGCAAACAGCCGGCTGGGTTGTCAGATTACCTTGACGCCCGAGCTCGACGGCCTCGTGGTGCGCATGCCGGAGAGGCAGTAAGCGCCAGAATCAATCCGCCGGTAACGGTGTCGTCGTGCCGCCAAACAATTCCTCAATAAAGCCGAAGCGCGAGAAATCCCGCACCCGCATCGGGTAGAGAATGCCATCCAGATGGTCGCATTCGTGCTGCACGACGCGGGCATGGAAACCGCTCACCTCGCGCTCGAAACGGCAGCCATTTTCATCAAACCCGGCATAGTGCAGAAATTTCCAGCGTGGTACCCAGCCGCGCAATCCGGGTACCGACAAGCACCCCTCCCACCCGGCTTCCTCCTCCCCGCTCAGGAACGTGATTTCGGGATTGATAAGCACGGTCTGCGGCACTTCCGGCGCCTCGGGATAGCGCGGATTGGTAACAAGGCCAAAGATCACCACGCGCAAATCGACGCCGATTTGCGGCGCCGCCAGACCGGCGCCATCGAGATGCGCCATGGTGTCCTGCATGTCCCGGATCAACGCCGCAAGTGCTGGATCGGCAAAATCAGTGACCGGACGCGATACTTGCAACAGCCGTGGATCGCCCATACGCAGAACCGGCCGGATCATGATGTACACATGCCTTCAAGAATTGTGCGTACCCGCCCCATCGCTTCATGCAATACCGCTTCGAGGTTTTCAAACTGGATACCAGTGACAGAATCCCCGCGTCCGGCGGCCCAGTTGGCCACCACGCACAGCGCCGCGTAGGGCAGCTCCAGTTCCCGTGCCAGGGCCGCTTCCGGCATGCCTGTCATGCCGACGATGTCAGTGCCATCACTCTCCAGCCGGTTGATTTCGGCAGCACTCTCCAGCCGGGGGCCCTGGGTCGCGGCGTACACGGCGCCGTCATGCACGCTTTCACCCGCACGGCCTGCCGCAGCAAGAATTTGCCGGCGCAAGGCGGCATCATAGGGCTCGGTAAAATCGATGTGCACTACCGGACCGTCCGTACCCGACTGGAAGCTCATTTCGCGCCCCCAGGTGTAATCGATGATCTGGTGCGGAACAACCAGCGCACCGGGCCGCAGATCGCCGCGTATCCCGCCCACCGACGCCACCGAAACGATGCGCCTGACGCCGACGTTGTGCAAGGCATGAAGATTGGCGCGGTAATTCACCAGATGCGGCGGAATGGTATGGCCATACCCATGACGGGCGACGAAAACCACCTTCTGGCACCCGATCCGGCCAAAAGTCAGCGGGCCGGAAGGTTCGCCATAAGGCGTGCGTACCACCTCGCGATGCGATACATCAAGGTTGGCCAATTGCGTCAAACCGCTGCCGCCGATGATTCCAAGCATGCAAAATCTCCTGAAAATTCAAATGGGATGGATACCGAACGGCGTGTCCGGCGTGCTAGAATGCGCGCCTTTTCCGCATCGCACCATCACGCCCCCACCTCCATGTCCCGCGCCCTCAGAAACATCGCCATTATCGCCCACGTCGACCACGGCAAGACCACCCTCGTCGATCAATTGCTCCGCCAGTCCGGCACCTTCGCCGCACACCAGGCCGTTACCGAACGCGTCATGGATTCCAACGACCTGGAAAAGGAGCGTGGCATCACCATCCTGTCGAAGAACTGCGCCATCGACTTTGAAGGCACCCACATCAATATCGTCGACACTCCGGGCCATGCCGACTTCGGCGGCGAAGTGGAGCGCGTACTGTCGATGGTCGATGGCGTGCTGCTGCTGGTCGATGCGGTCGAAGGCCCGATGCCGCAAACCCGTTTCGTGACGCGCAAGGCACTGGCGCTCGGCCTCAAGCCGATCGTCGTGGTGAACAAGATCGACCGTCCCGGCGCCCGTCCCGACTGGGTCATCAGCCACACTTTTGATCTTTTTGACAAGCTCGGCGCCACCGAAGAACAGCTCGATTTTCCGGTTGTCTTCGCCTCGGCGCTGAACGGCTTTGCCATGCTCGATGCAAGCAAGCCCGGCACCGACATGCGTCCGCTGTATGAGGCCATCATCAAACATACGCCGCAACCCGATGTCGACTCGGGAAAGCCGCTGCAACTGCAAATCTGCTCGCTGGACTACAACAGCTATGTCGGTCGCATCGGCATCGGTCGCATCAAGCAGGGCCGCATGAAAGCCGGTCAGGAAGTCGCCGTGATGTATGGCGATGAATTCAAGGGCAAGTCGAAAATCGGCCAGATCATGATGTTCACCGGCCTCGAGCGCGAACAGGCGACCGAAGCCGAAGCCGGCGACATCGTGCTGGTTACCGGTATCGAGCAGGTCGGTATCGGCGTCACGGTGTGCGACCCTGCCAACCCGGTCGGCTTGCCGCCGCTGGTCGTCGATGAGCCGACCCTGACCATGAATTTCCAGGTCAATACCTCGCCGCTGGCCGGCAGGGAAGGAAAATTCGTCACCAGCCGCCAGATTCGCGAGCGACTGAACAAGGAACTGCTCTCCAATGTCGCCCTGCGCGTGGAAGAAACCGAGGATGCCGACATCTTCCTCGTCTCCGGCCGGGGGGAGTTGCACCTCACCATCCTGCTCGAAACCATGCGCCGTGAAGGTTACGAACTGGCCGTTTCGCGCCCGCGCGTGCTGTTCAAGGAAATCAACGGCGAAAAATGCGAGCCCTATGAACTGCTCACCGTCGACGTGGAAGAAGAGCATCAGGGCGGCGTCATGGAAGAACTCGGACGTCGGCGCGGCGACCTGCAGAACATGGAACCCGACGGCAAGGGCCGGGTCCGCCTCGAATACCGCATCCCCGCCCGCGGCCTGATCGGCTTTCAGGGTGAGTTCCTCACACTGACACGCGGCACCGGCATGTCCAGTCACATTTTCGACGACTACGGCCCGATGGCCGGCCAGATGGCCGAGCGCCGCAATGGCGTCCTGATTTCCCAGGACGATGGCGCCGCCGTCGCCTATGCACTCTGGAAACTACAGGATCGCGGCCGCATGTTCGTCAGCCCGGGCGACCCGCTTTATGAAGGCATCATCATCGGCATCCACAGCCGGGACAACGATCTGGTGGTCAATCCGATCAAGGGCAAGCAACTGACCAACGTCCGCTCCTCCGGCACCGATGAAGCCGTGCGCCTGATACCGCCGATTCAAGTGACGCTGGAATCGGCGGTCGAATTCATCGCCGATGACGAGCTGGTCGAGATCACGCCGAAATCGATCCGTATCCGCAAACGTTTCCTCAAGGAACACGACCGCAAGCGCGCCAACCGCGCGGATGCGGCGTAAGTTTCGCGGCGCAGCCCCTGATGAATTGGTGATTGGCTGACTTGGGAAATACTCTGCCCGCGAGGGCGGAGACGCCCTGCGCCAGCGCGTTAATCAGACAAAAGTCGGTGCTGGGGAAGCAACTGATAAGGTAACTGCTCGGCGAACGGCTCGAACTGCTGACCCGCGACGACGGCAACGTCGTCACTCTGAAGCGTCGGCCAAAGGCCGCCTGAACTCAGGCCGCGACCAGCACCGACACCAGGCCCGCCGCGTGATTCGCCGCCTTCGGGCGAATCACTATTTCCACATCCCGGTCGAGTTGGGTAATGAAATGCAGCAGGCGCTCGGACGAAAAGCGGCTGAGCTTGTAATTCCGCAGCTCGGAAATATGCGGCTGCGGGATGCCGAAAATCCCGGCGGCGGCTGTCTGGGTGAGCTTGCGCTCCTTGATCAGATCGTTGAGGCGCATCGCCAGTTGCGTGCGCAGCTTGCGTTCGTCGGCATCGGCAAAGCCGAGGTCCTTGAACACATCGCCCGTGCCCACGTCCACCCGTTCAGTCTTCTTTGCCATAGCGCACCTCGTAGTCATTGCGAGCCAACTTCAATCGTTCATGAATCAGGTCGACATCGGTCTTGGCGGTACGGATACCGGAAGGCGATTTCTTCTGGAAGCAATGCAGCACATACACCGCCTTCGCGAACCGCACCGTATAGGCCACCCGGTAAGTATCGCCCCGATGATCCTCGACCAACTCGAATATCCCCGGCCCCTCGCCCTTCCACGGCTTTGCCGCTGGCGGCTGGCCACCCAACTGCACAACACCTAAACCGTAGCCGAAGTCGCCAACCACGTCGCCGGGAAAATCCAGCAGATCGCGCTTGGCGGAACCAATCCAGTGCAACGGACGCTCTTGGCGGGATGGGGAACTCATGAGATAAGTATACCGTATTGGGTATCTTCAGAAAACCCCTTCGCGGTGGCAAACGGTGACCCTGTTATGATCGCATCGCTTACGGCGCAAGCCGTCCGTCGAACAGGGGCAGCCCTGGCGACACAACCTGCCGAATCGGAACATTGATCGAGCAGCCCAGCGGCCACCATCGAGTGGCCGTTGTCATTTCTGCTTTATCGCCGTGTCGCCAGCGCCGACTTTTGCTCTATCCGAGCTTCCTCGCGTACTGTCCGCTCCGTCAGCAAAAAGCCGCTCACGGCTCCAGCGGCTACGATGCCAGGTTGTTTCGGCCATGAAAAACAAATTCGAACTCGCTATCCCTTGCACCAAATTAACCAACTTGCCAAACGAAACCAAATAGGTTAATTTGACGCCATGGAGAAAAGAACGCCGCACTGTCGGTTGCCAGTGATCAAAACCTTGGTCGAGGCCGGCAAGGTGCGAACCACCCATGCGGCCCGTAGCGGCGCCAACGCTTTGGGGTTCGACTATGCCGAAATGCTGGCGGTGGTGGCAGGACTCAAACCGACGGATTTTTACAAGAGCATGACCACGCACGCGGATCACACCATCTGGCAAGACGTGTATCGCCCCAGCACAGCGGTGGGTGACGTCTACCTGAAACTGACGGTGATCGACGACGTGCTCATCGTGTCCTTCAAGGAGATATGACCATGAAATGTCCAGTTTGCGGCGCAGCGGAATTGATCCATGACACCCGCGACATGCCCTACACCTACAAGGGAGAGACCACCCTGATCCAGTCGGTGACCGGCGACTACTGCCCGGCCTGCGCGGAATCCCTGCTTGATCTGGAGGAGACGGATCGCGTCATGAAGGAGATGCGCGAGTTCTCGAAACAGGTGAATGCCGCCATCGTCGATCCGCAGTTTATCGCCGACGTGCGCAAGAAACTCAAGCTCGACCAGCGCGAGGCAGCCGAGCTTTTCGGCGGCGGCGTGAATGCCTTTTCGCGCTACGAGAACGGCAAAACCAAGCCACCCTTGGCGCTGGTGAAATTGCTCAAGGTGCTGGACCGGCACCCGGATTTGCTGAACGAGGTGCGGGCGGCTTAACTCCTCTGCGCTCCGTCACGGGCCTTGCAATTAAACCCGCAAGCCCCGCGCCGTCGCTACCGCATCACGTACTGAACCACATCGTCACGCGATAAAGCCGCGTCACGGCTTTGTGCCTTCGGGAATCGCCTTGCTCTGCACTTCCTTCGGTCGCCGCCAGCGCCGACTTTTACTCTGTCCGAGCTTCCTCGCGTACTGCCCGCCGCCAGCACCGACTTTTCGCGACTGCCCGCACCGAAACCAGAAAAACCTACGAAACCGATTCCACCACCTTGGCGTTTCCAACCTCTACAAGCAACCCGCCCAAAGAGTTGTCCGTGCTCCTCGATAATATGAGGAAGCGGCATCGCTCGTGGCAACGATGTCACGAGGAATGCGTACTGCTCGCTGGCTCATTTGCGAACACTGAATCAGGTAACGGGTGGCGATGCTCTCCAGAAAACAACTTCATTGATTTCTCCAGACGGGCTTGTCCGGTATTCCAGACCAGACGATGCAGCAAACCACCTGTGGCGCGAGCGGCATCCAGTGCGCGCTCATCCTGATGCAGAAAAATCAGCAACGAAAGCGGACGCTGCAATGATCGGGTTTTGTGGAGACGCAACAATGATTCCATAAGTCGGCAAAGATCCCGGAAAGTGGTTTGGTCCATGTCCAGAGCGGGGTCATCCAGTGCCAGCACAGAATGGCGAAACCGTCCTTGGCTGATATAGCGGACCAGAAACCATGCCAGCCCCAAGGAAAGAGTCTCGGCTTTGTTGAGGACATAACGAGCCAGACGTAGCTCACCTTCGACATCCAGTACCAACCGGGCTTCCTGCTTCCCGCGCCGGCTCTCGACCTGCATCTCCAGGCCGCCCAATATCTGCCACCGTGCCGGAGTAAGGTTCATGACAAGTTCTCGCCATAGCCCGCCCAAAGTCTGCGGCAGGTGTTCATCCAGCACAGTAGCAAGTCGGTCTTTCAGCTTGCCCGTGACTTTCTTCCAGGCATCCGGGAGTTGAAATCCGGCTTCCATGTCCTTGTAGGCCGACTGTAGATGGCCGACTATGGCTGTGATCTGCTCTTCCTCGTTCTCGCCATAGCCGAACTGGGGGGGCGCTGGCAAGTGTCCGACCATATCCATCCAAGCCAGGCAGCGACTGCGCTCCTCGGGCTTCACCAGCATGTCGTCGAAGCCAATACCAACCGGAAGATGAGGCGTCAAAGCCAGACGTACCGCCGCTTGATCGACCACGGACAGGGGGCACCGTGTCTGATCCGAAACTTGAAGCTCTTTATCCAGTGCCGTCATCTTGGACTGGATTTCGGTGTACTGCTTGCGCAGCATCGCCACCATCTCGTTGTTGGCAGTGCGTACTACCTCGACAGCGGCCAGAATACCGCCCCGATCCGAAAAATCGGTGTCGCAGGTTGGACAGCGTTGTTCTCCGGAGTCCCTCCACGGACCGCGAAGAAACTGCTGCAAGGTTTCAAAATGTCGCTCTCTTTCCCGATACAACAGACCCTGCCGTGTCAGCTTTTCTAATTCATCTGCGTGTTGCTTACGCTGAAGTTGCTTGGCTGAAATGTTCTGGTTGTCGGTGCTTGCGGGTACTACCTGTCGCTCGGTCAGCCAGCGGCCCCAAATATCCACCTTGCTAACAATATCTGCTGGCCATTCAGTGCGAATCTGCGCAACTTCTGCCAGGAACTGATCAGCCGCTTGCCGCGCCTGCCGTACCGGCATCAGGAAGGCGCGTAGCCGTATGGCCGATTCATCTGCCGATGTGAGCTTTCCGAGACCTGCTGAAAAATCCCCCAAGCCTTGTGACCCCGATTGCATTTCTGTTGCAATCCGAGTCGCTTGCGCGGTGCGCGGGCTCCATGCCCACGTTTCCTTTTGCAGCATTGCCAACAGGTGCGCTGGTGTTGATACGACATCGCGCAACTGGATTTCGGCTACCTTGCCTCGCGCTGTTTCCTGCTTGGTTACAGCACCCGGCCGGTCTAGGCCCAAGCGGGTGAGCATGTTTTTCAAGTTGCCTTGAGCCTGAGTCAATTCGCCCTCTGCGTGTTCGCGCAGATCATCGGCTAGCCCCGAGAATTCGCCCAGAATTTCTGCCGCGAGGTCGCTCGCTTTCTTGTTGATGAATTTGTCCGTATCTTCTTGGGAAAGCAAATTCCCGGACAGCCTGGGCGTCCCGAGTCGATCGATGGAAAGGGAAATCTCTTCCCCGTTCAGATCGATTCTTGGTCGAGTTCCATCTTGCCCAAACGGTGCGAGATAGCGCTCCAGATATTCGCGTTCTTTCTTGGTGGTGGCGATATCCGGATCACCAAGAAAATCCTGAGCTCGTTGCGATGTGCCGCGAAGCGCGAACTCCAGCGCCTCGAACAAATTGCTCTTGCCGGTGCCGTTTGGGCCATGGATTACGGCTGCCTGAGCAACATCACCGGAAAAATTAAGGCCGACCTCTTGAATGTTGCGAAAGTCGCGGACTGAAAGTTCTCTCAATCGCTTCGGTTCGGCAGGCACCCTATTGGGTTCTATGTCCTGATCTGGCTTCGCCCGCTCCAGTCTTGCCTCGACCTGACGCGCCAAACGATGCTCCATGGCGTCAGAAAACTGCTCGGCAAACCCCTTCATGGCGCCGCGCACCCTTGCATCGGCACTGGACCATTGGAAGACCGTGTCGGTCGACTTCATCCCCAATACTTTGCGCGTCCGTAGCAATAGGCGCGGCAAGTCGTGGCGCTGCACAGATGAAGTCCAGTCCTTTGACTTACGAACTACGGCATCGACCGGAAGCTCTTCCATGTACGCAGTGTCGCGCCGCAGCGCGGAAACCTGTTCTTGCCAGTCCGACCCATCGACTTCGTCCACCAGCCAATGAATCATCACCCGCCAGCTCCCGTTTGGATCAGCGTCACTCTCAGCCAAACGCTGCGGCAACAGACGCGAGCGATAGGCGATGGCCTGCGCCACCTGTGCCCGAACATCTGTGCCTTCGCTCTCCTTCCCGCGCGGAACGAAACGAAGCAGAAACAGGGCAATTCCCACGTCCGGGTCGAGCAACAATCCGTGCGGGCTGGTTTCGCTGGTTGGCGAAAGGTCGTCATCTACCCAGAGCCAACCGGGCGATTGGGCTGAGTATCCGTCGGCCAAGCGGTCGAATTCCGGATAGAGAGCGTGATAGTTGCTTGCCAGGAATGCTCTGACGGCTTCAATGGCTTTCATTGGCTCACCTCGTTCAGATCGTTGATCAGACGAATATGGCTTGGATCGGCAAAAGATGGAACGGGCATGATGGCCGACAGGCTCTGTCGCAGCGCTTCGCCGCGTTCACTGCACTCCGCGACCGATCCAATTGGCCAGACGGCAATGCGCTCCACATAGCCCAGGTTTCCACGTAACGCATCTACCATAGGGCGCAAGGCGCGCAACTCGTTCAGATCGCCCCAGCAAGGGAGGGGGATGACCAACGTGCCTGTCTCCTTATGGAACAGTCCCCCAGGAAAGCCCTCAGCATCAAAGCCCTCGCCCAAGGCAGGAATGGCGTTAAGCAAGCGGATGGCCGCTTGCAAATCGGGGCGTTCCACGTGGCGGTAGTTAAGTGGGATGTATTCATCGCGACGCTCCAAGTCAATTCGATGACTTGGCATTAGCTTGGCCACCACTAAGCCTGCGCTCCAGCACAGCCTGGTCCAGGTAGGCAAGAATTCATCGGCCCAGGCCATCAGGAAGTTGGCAGCACAGGGGAAAACTGCTAAGCGCCAATTCGTGCCTTGCTTGTCGAGGATTGGGTTGTCTCCGTTCTCCGCTTCCAGCCGCTCAAGGGAGTACAGCGCCTGTTGCCAGAGAAAAACATCGTCCCGGTTGGGGCATTTGCTGACCTCCAACTTGAAATGGACATCCTTCTGCTGAAGTCCGGCTGCTTGGCAGATTTCCAGATGACTTGAACTGAATGCTGGGTCGACAATTGCCAATGTCGTGCCTTGGTATTGGATACACGGGAGCAGTTTCTTCTTAAGCGATGCTTCCCCCATGCTCCAGCCGATTACCAAGTTGAACGCATTTCGCACATCGTCGCCCATTGCGTCGAAAAATGCGTCGTCTTCCGGGACGGCTTTGGTGCAAGAACGCCGATCACACAATTCTCGCGCCCCCACCATGAGCCGATAGCTCAGTGCATCTGCTTTTGCGTGATCCATTCCCTCGGCATCCCGTGCCTCACGTAAGGCACGAACGCAACCATGCGGCTTGTGAATGTTCAGCACATTTGTGTCTTTGCAATACGGAAAGTAATGGCTGTGAACATGGGTAGCGTAACGATATTTTTCCCATGGCGATTTGAAACGTGGCTCAACACCGGGCAAGCCGATTTGCTCTAGGGCGTTCTCCAGAATGCAATCCCAATTGAACGACCAGATACTATGCAAAAGCCCTTCCTTGGCGAATCGGGCAATCACCCGATGACGAGGCCCATTTCCCCGGAAGTCGATCTCCGCCTTGTCCCACCAGCGCGGGTCGGTCAGCAGCCCCAGCGCTTCCGCGAATCTCAGCTTGGGGAGAGCTTCCCCGCGTTTCTCCAACTCGTCCAACACGGCATCGGCCCATGCATACAGACGAGCCTCTATCTGAATGACAGCGAACTGAGCATGATCGATGGTGCCCCCAATATTCAGTTTCCGTTCAACGTTTTCATATTCCTGCTCATACAACTTGGCGGCGCCCGGAACGGCTCCCACCGAAAGACCGGCACCGCAAAACAGGACCGATGAGTGCGTCGGGCTACGCAACTTGTCGAGCATATGAGTTGTCATGTCAGCGCGATGGCAGATATTGCGGAGCCTGTCGAGTTTCGGCGCGAGTGAATGGGTTGTTCGCATTTCGACGTGCTGTAAAGGCAGCCCTGGGCAAGAAACCCCTTCTGTTCCAGCAGAAACCATGTCTCGCTAAACGGCATCGGGCAGTTTCCTCTCTCTCAGCAGTGCCGCGAGCGGACTCCCTTCGGCGACGTAAGGCACGACGATTTCCGCCGCCAGTGCGAGCACCAGTCGGTTGCGCGCCAGCGCGGTTTCGCGGGTGGTACGCCGGACATCCGGTGGGCAGGCGGTGATGACCAGCATGCGGCCGACCGCCAGCGGTTCGCGTTCTTCGGGTTGCGGGCGGTATTCGCTCATGCCGCGCGCCAGCACCTTGACCACGCGACCCTTGCGCCGGAGCACGGAGCGCAGTACCTGCTGCTCCAGCGGCGAGTGAAAGCCGCTGACGATGACCCGGCCGGCCTTCACCCATTCGGGTACGCGGTCGAGGGTTTCGAGCAGGACATGGCCGGGGCATTCGCGGGAGGAGATGAGGCCGAGCAGCGGTTCGGCCAGCAGCGCCGTCTCGCCAGCGCCGACTATTCGCGTGGCGATTTCCGGGGCGACGCACTGGGCACATTGGGGCGGCAAGGTGACGGGCGTGGGCTTCATGCTTCCTCGTCGGCCCCGCCCATGCGGTACTTGATGTCGTAATTGACGATGAAGTCGGCTTCCACGTCTGTGAGGCCGAATAACCTGCCAAGCGCAAAATCGATTTCATCGATTGATGCTTTTGCCCGAGACGCTTTCATTTCGTCATACTCGATGACATGGCCTTGTTTGGTTCGTATGGTTTTGCGCGTTGCATACGACGCAAGCGCGCTGCTCAGCTTCTCAGACAACTCAGTCCACTGCCTGTCTCCCCAGTGCGTAGGAATCGGGATCGTTTTCACCAAGTCGTCATTGACATGCTCGCAATCTGAGAAGAGCGAGTAGTACCAATAGAACAACGAAGAATTGAGGAGGCATCCCCAAAAAGCTGCTGCATTCTCATCCGTCGCCGAGAAAACTCGTCCGTGCGGCGGCTGCATGATCTCGCCGTTTCTGGAAAAGAAAGGTAGGCCTGCCTGCGCTTTCAGCCAGTAGCGGCACGCTTCTTGATAGAAAACAACATGATCGCCACCACGTGCAACCAGATGCCGAGTGGAGTGTTTGGCTGCGAACACCTTCGAGATAATGAATTTCTCCGTGTCAGTGTGTAGCTTGCCGATTCTATGACCGTGAAGCCGAGTGCCGTGCGTAACTGTTGCGTGCGTTTGCAGACACAGGGGCCGCTCCTGTCCGTACATACGGCCAACGCGGGTCGTAACCAAGGCCTGATGCGCTCTTGGATAACTCGAAAGAATAACGACCGGCATTTCTACGCCATCGAACATTGACTCGGGTCGCCGTGGATATGGAAGAACCACCAAAAGTCCACGACTTACCAAGATATCTTGAAGAGATTGCATTCGACCGGACGAAATTGCTGTCAGCTGTACGATCAAGCTAATCGGCCCTCGCGACTTGGCCACTTGAGCAGACCGCTCGAAGACGAAGGCATAAAGGTTCCCGGCAGGTAGAGTTGCCAGTCCCGACATCGAAAGGTCGTATGAAACCTTCTGAGCGGAGTTGACTACATACGGCGGATTTCCTATCACCACATCGAATCCACCCTCGCGCATGACGCCGTAGAACTCGGCGAACCAGTGAAACGGCTGGTGGCTGGTACGCCATGCGGCGAAGGCCGCAGCGTTGTCGGGGTCGATGCCGTAGTCGTGGGCAAGATAGCGATCCAGCTCCAGGCTAAGGCCGTTCAGCTTGTCGCGCAGCTTGCGCTTGTCATCCGTCGTGACCTTGCCGCCATGGACGGTCTGCTGTTCCCGGAAGCGGTCGAAGAGGTCGGCCAGATCGGCGGTGCTGGCCTTGATTTCGTCGCGGTGAGCCTGGTCGCTGGCCAGCGTGTTGGCGGCGTCGAATTGCGCTTCGGTGGCATAGCCGACCAGCGTATTACCGGCGCGGATGTTGAAGTCGATGTCGGGCAGCGGTTCCAGTTCGCGCCCGGCGTCCACCTGCGATACCAATTTAAGGAAGAGGCGCAGCTTACAGATTTCAACCGCCTCGGCCATGATGTCCACGCCGAACAGGTTGTGCAGGATGATGTTCTTGTAGATGAAGTAGCGGCGCGAATGGTGGCGGCCTACTTCGTCGAGCACCTTGGTGAATTCCGCATCGACGGGCTTGCCGAGCTTCCGCGCGTCCTCGACAAAACCTTCCATGCGGTCGAGACAGGCTTCGTACAAGGGTTCCAGCACGTTGAGCGCGGCGAACAGGAAAGCGCCCGAGCCGCAGGTGGGGTCGAGGATGGTGATGCCGTGGCGGAACTTCTCGTTGGCCTTCTCCGGTACGCGCCCGACAATGGCCTGCCAGACGGCGCGCAACAGGTCGGGGCCGGTGCAGGTGTCGATGACATCCTGCATGAACTGGCGGATGTCGAGGTTGAGGGTGATCAGGTCGTCGGCGCTTTTGACCTCGCCGCCAGAAAGTTTGTCACGCACGGCCAGGCAGCGGCTGCGGCGCTCGACGTATTCGCGCCAGGTTTCCGTGGGCAGCGTGCCGCGCTCGCCGGTCGCCGTGTGGAATACGGCTTCGCCGAGGTTGTAGCGGCGCTCGAACATCCGCGCCTTCGGGTCTTTCATGCCGGTCTGCACGAAATCCGGCAGCGCTGTTTCCGGCACCACCTGGCCGCTGGCGTCGATGACGCCGGTTTTCATGGCCGGGTAGAGATAGCGGTCGGGATCGGCCTTGAGTAGATGCCACACCGATGCCTCGCCGTCGAAGGCCACCTTGCAGCGCTCGCGCGCCTGCTCGATCAGGTGCGGAACGACGGTGTTCTTGCTGATGTATTCGGTAATGTCTTCCTTGGTGTAGTACGCCCCCATCTGCTTCTGGTTGATGTACTTCTCGAAGATGTAGCCGAGCACGTCGGGATTGATTTCGCTGCCCGACGAGAGCGGCCGGTCGTCGAGGTGCCAGTCGTAGGCGTCGAAGAAGCGGAACAGCCGCTCGAAGGCTTCGTCGGGAATGTCGATGTCCGGGTTGGCCTCTTCCAATTCATGCACGGCGAACAGGCCGCCGTTGAGGTAGGGCACGTCGCCGATCAGCTTGGTGAGATCGCCACCTCTTGCGCCCTTGGCCTGACCCAGCCCCTCATGGAACAGCCGGCGCAGGAACTGGCGGTAGAAGGAATGAAAGTGGCCCTCGCCCGCTTCGCTGCGGACACGCTGCATGCGGTCGGCCAGATAGTTGATGTTGCCGTCGAGGAAGCCCTTGCGCTGGATGAAGTAGACGAACATCAGGCGGTTGAGCATCAGCGAGGCATACCACGCCTTGTCCGTTGCGCCCGTGAGGCCGGCGATGAAATCGGCGAAGGCTTCGTGCTCGGCAGAGAAGCGTTCATAGAACTTCTTCGTCACCGTGTCCCGGCCAAAAGCCTTCTTCAGGCCGGTGATGACATCGGTGAGGGTAATGGCCTCTTCTTCTTCGAGCGACCAGATGATCTGGTTGAGCTTCTGCCGCAAGGATTCGCCGCTGGTGCCCTTGTGCCAGGTATGGGTGCGGGTGGCGGTCGGCTGGCCGGGGGCGCGCGAAACCCACAGCCAGGTCAGCGTGGTCTGCTCGGCATCGCCAAAAACCAGCAGGTGCTCGTGGGCCAGCTTGAGGGCTTCCTTCTCGATCTTCAGCAGCGTCGGTCGCGGCGGGATATTGCCGGCGCCATCGGGCGTGCACCGCAACACTGCGACGCCGCGCTTCTGGGCGATGGCGGTGAGGGTGAATGTCTCGCCGCTGACTGGAAGCTCGTGCGGTTTGCGGCTCGCGCGATCCCAGCCGAGTTCATTGAAAAGCTGCTCAAGCTTGAAGTCGTTGAGCAGCTTCTGGAAACGGGCGGCGTCAATCGTCATGGTTGTTTTTCTCGGTGACTATCATCACGCCAGGCCCATCGAGCAGATCAGTTTGGGATCGCGCTGGCTTTCCTGTTCGTCGATCACACAGAGGCGACCATCTTCGCGCAGGGTCAGCGCCAGCTCGGCGAGCTTGTGATCGTCGATGCCGGCTTTCAACTGGCGGTTCAATGTGTCGGTAGCCGACTGGTAGAGTGGGTAGCGAAAGATTTCTTCCAGTGCGCGGTCGATGCGCCGAACGTATTCGTCGGTGATGAACAGGTCGCGTCGCAGTTGGTCACCCCGGCCCAGGGATTCGCGGTAGCGCTTGAGCCGTTCGTAGGCCTTGAAGCGAGCGCCGGAGGGACGACCCAGCGCGCCGCCGAAGGACTTTTCTTCCTCAACGATGTGCGCCAGTCCCGCGCTGGTGAGGGCATGGTGATGTTCGGTGCGCGGCAGGGCCACAGTGTCAGCCGAGCAGGCGGCAGCTTTCAGGATGGTGAGCTGGGATTGGGTAACAGGTTTGCCGGCATCGTCCATCCAGGCCAGCGCGTCGTTACCCTGACTCGTGCGCATATACACCAGTACGCCCTTGGGCGCCTCAGGTGAATGCGGGTGCGCTTTGGTGGCATAGACCACGTTGGGCATGGTTTCGATCTTGGCGGCCAGCGAGGGGTCGGCGTCGGTGGCGTTCTTCCATATCTGGTAGGCGTAGGAAGCGAGGTCCACCTCGGTGTCGCCATCGTCGTCGAGGATGCCGTTCTTCTCGGTGTAAAGGTCGCGGATGAGTTCGTCGTCCTTGTCGTCGTCGAAAAAGGTTTCGTCGGAACCGACGACTTCCTTGTTCTCGACCAGGCGCTGGCGCACGCGGGCGCGAAGCCGGATCAGGCGCTCGACACCATCTGCGGGGACAAAGGAGTAGCAAAGAATCTGGTCGGACTGCTGGCCTATCCGGTCAACGCGGCCTGCCCGCTGGATAAGGCGGATGATGGCCCAGGGAAGGTCGTAGTTGACGATGATGTGGGCATCCTGAAGGTTCTGGCCTTCGGAGAGCACGTCGGTGGCGATCAGCACGCGGAGTTCATCCGCTCCGCGTATGTTGTCGCGTTTGTCGTTGGACACCGGCGAGAAACGCCAAGCCAGGTGCGTGGGGTCGGCGCTATCGCCGGTGGCCTCTGCAATCTGTTTGATGCCGCGAGCGGTCAACTGAGACTTGAGGTAACGCGCCGTGTCGGCGAATTGGGTAAAGATCAGCAGTTTTTCCTTGCCGTGGCGCACGCTGGCGAGCTTTAACAATTCGGCCAGCTTGGCATCGTGATCGGGGTTCCAGTCGCCGCACTGCTTGAGCACGTCGAGCAATGCCAATGCATCAGTCTGCAAATCCTTGGCCAGGCTTTTCAGGAACAGGCTGCTCGGCAACCACTTGAAGCGATTCTTGAACGGGCCGCTGTAAGCCGTATAGGCTTTGGCGGCGCGCTCGCGATAGTCGGCTTCGGTACGCAGCCCGTTGGTTGTTACTGTGCTGACTTCCGGGTCATCGACGATTGCGTCGTCATCGACATCCGCGGCCATCGCGTCTTCGGGGTCTTCGTCGTAATAGCGGGTGTCCAGCAGTTCGGCGCCTTGCGTGCCCAACGGGATGTCCAGCCCGTTCTCAATGGCGTGCAGCACGATGAAGTTGCGCAGGATGTGGCGCTCGATGGAGAGCAGGAAGGCCGGGCCGGCACTTTCGAGGCGCTTGAACAAGTTGGTGCGACAGAACCCCATCAGCCGGGTGCCCGCGCGGGAAAGACCGTCGATGATCTTGTCCTGGTGAGGTGTAGGCGGGATTTTCGACTTGCCATCAAGATAGTTGCCCAACCCGTAGCGCGGCAGTTTCAGCGCGTTGATCGTTCCGACCACCGTGGCGGAATAGAAACGGGCGTAGGGGTCGGCAGGGTCGGCGTCGTTGATTGCGAAAGTCAGGTTCTTAGGCACACGCTTTGGGAAGTAGGACTTTGTGCCGTCCGCGAACTGGAGATACTTGCCGCGTTCATCGGCTTGAGAATAATGCTGCATGATGAAGCCGCGCGTGCGGCGAACCATGTAGAGGCGCATCAGGTCACGCCAGTCGTCCGGGTCGGTACTTTTTTCAAATGCTGCCAGCGAGCGCACCGGGCACTGGTGGCGACGGATGAACTCATGCTCCCCCCCAAGCTCTGCCAGCAGCTTTTCCGGTCGAACACCGATGTCGGCATCTTCCCGCAGGAACAGCGAGAGTTGCGCCGAGAGGTCGAGGTAGGTCTTGTTGTAGGGCGTGGCCGACAGCAGAATGCAATTGCTGTCGTTCTTCTCGATGTATTCGCGGATCACCTTCCAGCGCTTGCCCTCCTTGTTGCGCAGGTTGTGCGATTCGTCGATGAGCACGACGCGGTAGCGGCGGGTCTTCTCCGGTAGCTCGTTCAAGACCCTGGACAGCGATAAGACCTTGGCATGCAGTCGATAGCGGTGCACGTAGTCTTCCCACATCGGCACGAGGTTCTTGGGGCAGATGATCAGCGTTTCGGTGTGGTAGTCGTCCTCGAAAACCTTGGCCAGCGCCGTGGCCATCATGGACTTGCCAAGACCGACCACATCACCGATGAGCACACCACCGCGCTTGTTGAGATGGTGGGCGGCAATCTTGACGGCGGCAATCTGGAAGTCGAACAGGGTATTGCCGAAGACGGAAGGAATATGAAATTCGGAAAGCCCGGCCCTGGCCTCCTGGGCCAAGTGATAGGCCATCTTGAGGTAGACGTGATAAGGCGACACCAGCCGCTCGCCTGCCCAGCTCTCGTCGATAATTTCGGCCAGTTCCTTGGAAATATCGATACACCAGCGGTCTTGCCAACGATCCTCGAACCAATCCACCAGCTTGTTGCAGGCGTCATGCTCCAGAACGTCGACGTTCAGTTCACCCTGCCGGGCCAGTCCGGCAAGGGTGAGATTGCTGCTGCCCAAGAAACCGGTGACGGGATTGTTGGCATCATGCCGGTGGAGCAGGTAGAGCTTGGCGTGCAAGGGATGGCGCAGATACACCTTCACGACCAGCTTTGTTGCCCGAATCTGCTCGGCAAGCTGACGCAGGGCAGACTCGTCTTCGTTGGTGGGTATGCCGAAGGTCAATTGGCTGCGGAACTCCTCGGCAATACGTCGCTTCTCTCGGATGGCCGTCTGATTGTCGAGGGCGTCTTCTTCTTGAGAGCGCAGCGCGCGACGTAGTTCGTCCGTGGGCGTGACATGCATGCCGACCAGCAGTCGACAGCATTGACCGTCGCCACCTGCCCAGCGATCAACATGCTTTGCCAGGTGCCGCCAGCCGCGCAGGTTGAAGTAGCCGACGCAAAAATCGGCCCGCTCGGCAACTTGCAGCGTTTCCTCCAACGCTGGCAAAAGCGATTTCTCAATGTTGTCGAAGATTCTCGGCATGGGATCCCCTACCTCTTTATGCGTCGTTTTTCTGGCCAAGTACGGTAATTTACTGGAACATCCAGCACAATCCAAAATGAATTCCATAATTCGGCTGATTGGGAGGCCACATGACCCGCCACTACTCGCCCCGCGACTTCTTTCGCAACGCGCCGAATGCCTTGCTCGCCCGCTACTTCGCGGCCCGCGATGTCTTGCGGAACTTCGATTTCAAGGGCATCAAGGAAACCAGGATAGAGCCGCTGTTCGAGGCATGGCTGGCGGTGCCGGAAGCGCAGCGTGCACCGATGGAAGTGGACTTGCGCGCCATTGGCGACATGAGCAACGAGAAGGGCGTCAAGGCCATCATCGACGAGGCGGAATTTCACATGGATGAGGACGGCGAGCATCACGCCTTCATCGCCCTGCTGATGACCGAAGGCACAAAGCCAGTGCGCGGCTTTAAACGCTCTGGCGTGGTCCAGTACATGATGCGGTAGCGACGGCGCGGGGCTTGCAGGGTTTATTGCAAGCGCCGTGATGGAGCGGTCAGAGATTTATCCGCGTCAAAAGTCGGCTCTGGCAGGACGGCGTGACAGAAATCAGCATCGCCTGCCCCAGGTTTTGCATGGGGCAGTTTTCAATTTCCCGCCCAAAATGAAAAGGGTTTCCGGCGATTAACCGGAAACCCTTGGTGTTACTGGTCGGGGCGGCGGGATTCGAACTCGCGACCCCTTGCACCCCATGAGGGTAAAAGTGCATCCCAGAGCATCCAACAACGTCCCAAAAACCATCTCAACACATTGTTTTGTATGTAGAAAAATACCTTTACCATTCCAGCATCGTCTCATACAATCCAACCACATCCGGCAAATCTGTGGGGGGAAATGTGGGGGGAATTCTACCCCACCGACCGCTCCCCGACAAGGAGGCAAGCATGGGTAAGCTGACCGTAAAGGAACTTGAGGCACTCGGCAACAAGGACCAGGGCAAGAAACTTCGCGAAGATGGTGGCCTGATTGGATCGGTACGCTGCGGTGCAAGCGGGGCGTCGGTCTACTTCGATTGGCGCTACCGCTTCGACGGCAAGGTGAAGCAAATCGCTGTCGGTGCGTGGCCAAAACTCTCTCTCGCATCGATCCGCTCCGAACGAGACCGGCTGAAAGTAGAGGTTGACGGTGGATCCGATCCCACAGAACGCCGCAAAGCGGAACGACTCAAGGTCAAAGTCGACCAGTTGGAAGAAATAGAAAAACAACAGAAGCGACTTGAAGAAATTGTCACCCAGCAGGCAAGGCTCACCGTCCAAGGGCTATTTGAGCGCTGGGCCGAGGTCGATCTTATCCGCCGCAAAGACGGAGGGAAAGAAGTCCGGCGCATGTTCGAGAAAGATGTGCTGCCGAAGCTGGGCCCCCTCCCCGTCACGGATGTCAAGAAAGGGCACATTACACTGGTCACTGATCCTCTGTTAGCAAGAGGCGTGAACCGGATGGCCAAACTTGTATTTTCTTTAGTACGGCAGATGTTCCGGTTTGCAGTTGATCGAGACTACATCGAAGCCGACCCAACCGCCAGTATCCGAAAGGTCAAGATCGGCGGCCCGGACACTGAACGTGAGCGCGTTCTGAGTCGAGTTGAAATTCAAACACTGTGCCACCAATTGCCCAACGCAAGACTGATGCCGCAAACAGAGGCTGCGGTCTGGATCGTCCTTGCAACGCTCTGCCGCATCGGGGAGTTGTCGAGCGCGAAATGGTCTGACATTGATCTTGATAACAGACGCTGGCGCATCCCCGAAACCAAGAATGGAAAACCTCACGAAATCTACTTGTCGGACTTCGCTGTGGAGCACTTCCGTAAAGTGAAAGCACTTAGTAATCCTGATATTGCATGGGTTTACCCGGGCCGAGATCACAAGAAGGCACTCTCCAGCAAGTCGATTACCAAACAGCTCGGTGATAGGCAACGTAGTAGGGAACCGATGAAGCGGCGCAGCAAATCCACCTCTGCCTTGGCGTTACCAGGTGGTAAGTGGGGACCCCATGATTTGAGGAGAACTGGTGCCACAATGATGACGCAGCTACATGTGCTACCTGATGTCGTTGAGCATTGTCTGAACCATATCGAAGAGAATCGGACGAAGCGCGTTTACCAACGGCATACTTACGAGCATGAAATGCAAGCAGCCTGGAAGGTCCTTGGTAAGCATTTGACACGCCTGGCGGCACCCCATGTGAATAACACTGCAGGATCCGCCGCCAAGAACACTCCGCCCCTCAAGAAATTACCAGAGGCTCGCAAGAATACCGCTTCAAAAACAAGCACACTACGGCTGATCCATACACCGGCGCAGGAAACAGCACCCACGGCATAGATGAACAGTGCGCGAACATCGGGGGGATAAGCCTCCGATCAGAATTGCTTCCCTGCGCAGAATCAAGGCTTCCACCTCGACAACATCGAGTAAACCAACTCGGTGAGGAACGCGACGACCCGATGGTCCTTGCACGACCACATAGGCGTACAAGGCCACCTGCTCACCAGTCTGGGCCATGACAGCCACCCGCTGCGCGGAAAGTTCGATAACATCCGAACGGTATACGCGATCACACTGCCGAGTCTTCAGTTCGACAAGGACGATGGTCCCGGCCGGATTACGGTATCCACGGTCAACCTGGGCCATCAAGGCAACCGGAGCAGGCGCCTTGAACAGTTGCTCTGCGTAGACGAGTTGCGCCCGCCGCAACTCCCGCGGCAGCCAAACTTGATCCCCTTGGTGCCCCAGGCGACGAAGTGCCCAGACAAACAGGATGACCAAGACGGCGCCCGCAGTCACCCCTTGAATCATCGCCCTGCCCTCCACCTCTCCAACCTTGCCGTTACCCAGACCGCGGGACGAAGCAAAGCACGCATCGCCCGAATCAGCCACAGATGCAGCATCCGGCACTTGTCCAGTGTCACACGACAGTAGGCAAGGATCACACCTTGGCCGAGCATCGAGCGACACAGCACCCGTTCGCGAAACGCTCGCAGTACCGTGACCTCATACCCATTACCATGCAACAGGATGACGATGAAGCACGCCCCCTTGCATACCGGCTGCGGCTGTACCAACCCTTCCTGGAAGAGTCGCCGGTGCTCTCTCCCTCCTTGTGCCATGTTCTTTCGTTGCTGGGCTGAGCGCCGCTGGCCATAGCGATGCTCGAACAGCACCATGCGCTCGCAGACGCCCATCTGGGCAAGCTCCGATGCGCTGACATGCTGGCGACGGCCGGAGCGTGGCCGGCGATTGGCGCTCACGGCACGCTCCCCTGCCGGGTCTGCATCGCGTGCCAGCGGCAATACTCCCGGTCAATCAGGTAATCGATCCGTGCCGCGGTGCGCCGTTGCTTCGCCTCGAGAATTCGGTGCATCACCAGCGAGTAAAGCAGTACGAAGCACGGCAATGTCAGCAGGACCATCCATCCTAAAGCGACAGCGAAGAACCCGGCGGCCGCCAAGATCACCAACATGTCACCTTCGCCGGACCGCGGGCGTCTCCCTTCGCGAACGAAGTTCGCCCCCTCGCCGGTCGTGTGGTCGATTACTACCAACACCAGACCCGGTAGCGAGCGGGCGACCACGACGCTCACCTCGTCCCCAAGCTTCATTGAACCAACCGGCTGATCCAACGCGAGATCGGCCACTTGCCCCTCGTCCGGTCTGAGTCGCAGCCGATACCCGTTGCGCTCTTGATCCCGCAATATGTCGCCCACCCAACCGTGGATGACCCGAAAAGCTTTCTGATCCATGGAGATACTCCTAATCTGCACAGTTCGATCAACGATCAGTGATCGGTTCACCGAACACCTCCGAGGCGAACGGCATGGTGATCGCTGGCGCCGCCGGCAACTCTGCGGCGGGACCGTGTGCACCAGCCACCTGAATCAGGCGCGGCACCATGCCGCCCCCGGCGAGGCTCAATTGACCGACCACCCCTTCGCGCGCCAACAACCGCAACCGGTTGATCCGCTTCGTCCCCTTCTTGAAGCGGATCAGGTCGTCGTACAGTTGCGGGTCGTCAGCCCGGTCCAACTCGAACAACAAGCGGATCGTCTCGTGCTCCAGCGTTTTCTTCTCGTTCATCACGCATCTCCCTGGGCAGCAGTGGCTGTACTGCTGAAGAGTTTGGCTACGTGGTTCATGCCGGCAATCTGGAAGCCCCGGACATTGGCGTGCAGCGGGTCCTTCACTTCCAGGATACGGTGCTTGGGAAAGGCCTCTTTCACTGCCTTCTTGAAGAGATAGGCACCACCACCCACCAGAATGATGTTCTGGAAACTGTAACTCGCATCGATCCAGCGCATCATCGAGGCCACGGCCTGCTGGGCGATCGAATGCGCCATGGGCATGGCCCGCGAGATATCGTAGGGCTTCTGGTAGATCACCGGGTTCTTGCCGGTACGCAAGGCCAGATCGATGGCCTCGATATCGTTGTAGGGCGTACCGATGTCATGCCCGATCTCCGCCGCGATGGCCTGCAGGATGTCGAAGATGCCTCGGTTTACCGAATGGCTCTTGTTCTGCACCAGGCGCATGCCTCGAGCCACCAACCAGTCGAAAGTGCGCGAACCCGGATCGAGAATCAGGCTTTGTTCCCGCTCGATGGTGGCCGTCTTCCCGTGCTGAACGACAAAGTCGACCAACGCCCCTTGGGGCTGGGCGATGGCCAGCGCCTTGCGAACCACCACGGTCTTGCCATTACCGATATCGTGTGTCCCGGTCACGACTTTCTCAAGGGCCGTCTTCTTGGTCGTAAGCGCGGCCACCGGCAGCCCCACGACCAGCAGATCGATCTCAGGCTGCTTCATCAAGGCCAACGCCCCCCTCAGTAGCGCCATGTACTCTGGCGTCTCGGTGTAGCGATCATGCATCTGGGTGGCGCGGAACGTGTCTGCAGCCAACTCGACCTCAGGGCCGACCTCGTAAAAGAGACCATTGACCGGGATCGCGACCGTCTTGCGTCGCTCGTAGCCAGGCTGAGCCGAGGGCTCTCGCATGCTTGGGTAAGCGACGGATGGGAAGTTGGCGCAGCGAATGTCGCTGCCGGCCACGTTGCTAACGTATTTGGTGTTGCCGAAACCGACATCCACCGCTCTGACCACATAGTCCATGTGAGGCTCCTGTATAGGTTTGCGAGCGGCCAGCATCAGCACCCCGATGCGGCCCGTCCACGCGAAATCCGATCCGGTTGCCCCGGCTATCGCAATCAGCCTCGACCGCATTCGAAGTCCAGTCGAACTGGGTTGGGATGAAAGTTGAGTTCCTGCACCGGGTGCCCAAGCGCCTTCCGCGTCGCACTACACTCTCACTGGATAGGGGTACGTCAAGGGCACATTTCCAGCGGCTGCCTCAGGGGAGACGGCGGCAAGGGATCGAAACGCTCACGGTGGTAACCAGAGGCCGAGTTAGCGCCCGTCAAGGCCTTATTTGGCCTCGGCCCAGTCGTCCCCCGAAAAATAAACGAACCCTGTGTTTCGGTTTCAAGTGCCACCAACAAGCCCCGGCGTTGCACGCTCGTCAGCGGGTTCACCCATTGACCATCTCTCGCTCAAGGTGTGAACTACAGGCTCCCGAGGCCATCCAGGCCTGCTCCATCGCGGAGCAAAAGGCGTTGCGGTCGTTACCCGCCTTTTCAGCCCCGACCTTGAGTCGGGTTGGCATGGTCCCCGAGACCGTGCCCGGAGTTGTTTCACCCATAGTGCAACGCTAGACCTTGCCGACAGTTCCCAGTCGGACGCTCCTTGAGGGCGTGTCTTGCGTTCGGTTCAAACGGCCGGCACCCGATGCCGCGCCCCTGCTCCCCGTCATCGTTCGAGCATGCGCCTTGCGCAGCACACGTCGTGCGGCCCCCATGGGCTCCGCGTGTGAAGCCGCTCGTACGCTTGTACTGTCCTGGACTTTCGGTCAGGGGCGGCCCCATGCAGGTGGATGACGCTACGAATCGAGGACTGATCCCCCTATAGCGCAAGGCGAGACCTTCGCGCCGATGTTGCCCGCGCCTTCGAGGCGAGGCTGCATCACCCATCCCGTCGAACGCAGAAATGCGGAAGCGGACAGATCACCGTTTCATTTTTAAGACCAACCGAGTCGGAGGCCGCGCATAAGGCGCGACACCGGCAAACCCTGGGTAGGTACAGCGTGCTCGTGGTCGCACGCCGTGCCGAAGCACTCGACCACGCTTTGCGTACGCGACGGAGTCCGCGCCCGCGACGAACAACTGGATTCCACCCAATACATCTGCTGTGAGCTGACGGGACGGCGCACGGCACGCTTTCGGAGATTTGCCATGTCTACTTTCAATGATCGCCATACCCGTCGGCGGGTCCAAGGCGCCATCAACGCCAGCCGCGCCACCAAACACCAACCGCCACGTCGTCAGGAGTGGGCGTCGATGACGCCTGCCGAAATTCTTGAACGCTACCGTCCGGGCAAGGCCGACCCACTGCGAGTACTCGACGTCCTGCTGGAGCTATTCAACTCACAGCACACCGCGCTGGAGAAGACAGTCTCGCACAAAACGCGGCAGGAACGGGCCGACTTCCTGCGGCGCTTCTTCCGTGACCTCAAACTGAAAGCCAGGTTCGCCACCGTCCCAGATCCCCGAAACCTGGGTGACCGCCACATCCGAGCCATGATCGGAGTCTGGCAGCGGGAGCAACTCGCCCCCGCCACTATCCAGACCTACCTCAGCTTCCTGCGTGGACTCGCGCTGTGGCTGGGCAAGCCGGGATTCATTCGCAAGCCGGCTCATTACGGGCTGACACCGGCCGAATACCAGCGCCACGAATATGCCCAGCGCGACAAGAGCTGGACGGCGGCAGGCATCGACATCGATGCGCTGATCGAGCGGATCAGCACTTATGACCGCTACGTAGGCGCTTCGTTACGGCTCATCCGCACGATGGGGCTGCGACGCAAAGAGTCGGTGATGTTCCGACCCAACCAATGCGTTGTCCCCTTCGAGGCAACGGGGCTACCTCTCAACCAGCGACAAGCGGATCGCTACGTGCGAATCAAGGACGGCGCGAAGGGAGGTAGGCTGCGCTTCGTACCGCTCGATTCAGAGCAACGCATCGCAGCCTTGGCGTTCGCCCAGGCAGTCGTTCAGGACGATGACGCACACCTGGGCGATCCTCGCCACAGCCTGAAACACAATCTGCGACGTTTCGACTACGTGATGGCCCGCTTTGGCATCACGGCGGAGGGATTGGGGGCTACGGCGCACGGACTGCGCCATGAAGCGATGATCGACCACTACACCGACAAGACCGGCGTCGCGCCGCCAGTGCGAGGCGGCAGCGATGTGCCTCCGGACGTGGACGCAGCAGCGCGACTCTCGGCGGCGCATCTGGCCGGGCACAACAGGGTCAGAGCATCGGGCGCTTATTTAGGTGGACTACTCGCCCGGCAAGCCGTGCCAAGGGCACAGCAGCAAGACAATACGCCGGGTGCATCCGGCGATGAGGGCTCGCTCGAGAGGCGTTGACGCAGGCGGCCCGCTCATAGCAAAAACAGGGGCTTCGCGGCCCCGTTTTTTTATCTATCGATCACGGTCGTATTCCCATGCGGCACCGCAGTCCCTCGCGGTAGAGCACCGCCCCGATGTGGCAAAGTAGTGCTTCATCATCTTCGGAAAGTTCGAGACCATCCATCCAAGCCGCCAACTGCACGATGGCATCGTCAATAGCTTCGACGCTGCCGCCGATGTCCAGCACTTCGGCATGTACTTCGAACTGATTGATGATGGGGTGGTCGATCATGATGCACCTGCCGCTCTCGGAAAATGCGATGGAGATCATGGTAGTACGAAGCCACAGAAAGCGGTAATCCCGACTCGCCTTTGTGCTCGCCTCCTTCTTCCTGCCGTCAGTCTGCCGGCGTCACATCGAATCTTCGCCCTGGTAACCTGCCGCCCAAATAGCGTTAACGGCTACACCGATGGCGGCTATGAATAGTGGGCCGGGGTTCCGCCTTCAACTTGGCACCCCAACTTTTCTGAACCGGTACAGCCTCGGGCAAGATCTGCCGCTTTGCCCAAGTCAGTCCCCACATTAAAATATCGATATGACCCGCTCCGAACTCATCATCCTGCTTGCCGAACGTTTTCCGAAACTCGTTCAAAAGGATGCCGAGATAGCCGTTGCAGAAATTCTCCAAGCGATTCATGCAGCGCTGGTCGACGGAAATCGCGTGGAAATTCGCGGATTCGGCACCTTCGGTCTGAACTACCGCGCACCCCGCCAGGGCCGCAACCCAAAAACCGGCGCCGCAGTGGTGGTCCAGGGAAAATGGGTTCCCGCCTTCAAGGCCGGCAAGGAACTGCGGGAACGCGTAAACGTTGCGGCCATCCCGGCTCCATAAAGCGCTCGGGAAACAAGCTCAAGCCACGCTTCTGCAGCCGAAACGCTCCCAGGTTCGCGGATCGACATCGATGGGGCCGGTCCGTTTCGATTCCAGATTGACAACGACGCCATGCTGGCAAAGCCGCCCTTTGGAAAAGAGTTCGTACAGCAACTGCGCTGCGAATCGCACGGCCACGTCGTTGATGAACAAACCTTGGGAAGCGAGTGACACCCGAACCGAGCACGATGGCCGGTTGTCATCCGGGACGTTAGCGTCCAACAGTTCGGGGAATAGTTCGGTCACACAGGGTAGGCGCAAGCTTCCCTCGCCCTTCGCCCTGCCCGGCCCCTGCCCGAGCACCACCTGGGCGTTGACCTCGGTGTTGCCAAGGTCCAGCCAGTAGCGATAGCGACCGGCACCATCGAACATCGCTTCATGCAGAGTCCGCCGAGCCACCCGGCTATCCACGCAACTGATCAGAATGTCGGCACTCAGGGGCGAGTAGCGGTTGGTCTCGAAGGCCTCGTAACGCACGGGATGGGCGATCCAGTCAAGCCCGTAGAACTGATTGAGGCGGTGGATGGTGACGATGGCTTTGTGCCGGCCGATATCGGCGGGGCTGTAGAGTTGCCGGCCCACGTTGGCCTCGCTCACCCGGTCGGCATCGAAGGCAGTGACGTGCAGTCCATAGGGGTGGCCGAGCGCCTTCATGGCAATGTCGAGCCGCGCAAGGCAAGCCGCCATCTGGGCGCCATTGCCGCCGACGCCGACCAGATGAATGCTGACGCGACGGTCGAGCAATGCGGGATCGATCAGGTGTTCCACGGTCCGAACCTCCTTTCTTGGTAGAGGTTCAGTATCCGGCGCAACAGGCTCGGCTCAAGGTCAGGCGCCGCGTCATATACCGTGTTGACCTGCCACGGATGGGGCAAGGGACGAAACCGGCCATTGACCACCAGCCGGAACAGGGCTTGCGGCTTTGGCTGATGCAGGCAGCCGAATACCCCGGCCACCTTGATGCCCTGATCGTCGCCATCATCCGTGGACGACCAGAACGGTCTGCCATAGCCGTGGGTATGCAGGTCCACCGCCAATGTCTCGTCGGCATCCATCGCCGGCACCCGATAGTCGATCTGGTGCGGCGACACGGCGATGGCTTCGCACAGTACAAGCCGCAGGTTTCGGCTGCGCCGGGAGTAAATCAGGGCGCCGGCCACTTCGTTGGGCAGGCCTCGCCGTCCCGCCGCGATGAAGTCTTCGATCAACGGGATGGGCAGCACACCGAAGGTGAAGGCCAGCCGCTCCTCGATGCCACCGTAGGGCAACGGGATCGGCAACGCGGGCGAGAGCCGCTGGATGCAGTCCAGCCAGTCGAGCTTGACCTGTACGAAAACGCCATTGGCCGCGAGGAGGATGCGCTGGCCGTTCGCCATGTCGGGCAAGGGGCCGAAGCGCGGTACCGCGATGACGGGGCAGGCCGCTTGTAGCGCCAAATCGCGCACGTCCATCATGCCCCCTCCGTCAGGCCCAGCAGCCCGCCCAGCGTCGTCTTGACATCGACCAGCACCCGTTCGGGGAAACGCTGGAATCGCCCGTCGAGCATGTCGCGCCAGAAGGCGTAAGCGCCGCCGCGATAGCGCACCAGCTTGCCGGGGCCGTTTGGATGGGTGAAATAGCTGCGCAGAAAGGCATCGTTCCACGCGGCGATCTTCTCGACCGTCGTGCCCTCGGGCACCGGCGCGTTGCCCTGGCAAATGTTGCCCCGCACGTCGACGTTGAAGTACGGCACTTGGTACAAGGCCGTGGCCGGGGTCGGGCGCCCTGCCCCCTTCACCGCCCATACCCGCCAGACCCGGCTGGAGGCCGCAAAGACCAGTCCCGGATGGGGCACGCTCTCGCCGCGTTCGCGCCCACCGAAAGCCTCGGCGTGTTCCGCGTCAACACGGAAGGCGATGTGACGACGGGCCGGGGGCACCCACCAGACGATCAGATCGCCATCCATGTAGAGCACCGTCTCCGGCAGAAAGCCGCCGTGGGCGGCGCGCTTGAGCAGCGCCTTGGCGAGGTCCATCGCCGCCCGGGGCGTCATCGCCTGCCCGGCGCCGATGACGGCTTCGCCGTCGACCTCTTCGATGTCATGGACGGTAGCCAGCGCACTACCCTGCTGGCCGTCGTAGATCAGGACCGCCCGACGCAGATGCACGGTACCGGTGCTCGGGGCCTGTATGGAAAACTCGGCTTGGTTCATGGTCGTTACCTCCACGATCAGTGTCCCGCCGAGAGGCGATGAATCAAGCGGTCGATCAGCCGGATCGCCTCGAAACGATTGGCCATCGCCCGTTGCCAGGCACCGAAGGCACCGGGGTCGTCCAGCGCCACCTGCACCTCGCCCATGTGCTCGCAGCATTCGCCTTGATGGGCAAGGTTGAGCAGGTCGTCGTAGATACGGGTGGTCACGTCCCCTTCCGCCCACGACAGCACGGCGCCGAAGCCGACGAACTCGCCATCCACATCGGGGCGGAAACTGTCGTCGACCTCCTGGCCGGCCAGCGCCAGCGCATCCTCGGCCACCGCCTTGGCGCTCGGGTCGGACAGCCGCTTGATCGCCCGGCGCAGGAAGCGGGCACACTGCGCCAGCTCCAGTCCTCGGGGCCAACGCCGCGCCCATGTCGGGTAGGATGCTTCCAACGTTGCCTTGCTGACCATTTCCGCCCGCATCGCCTCACGCTCTTCTTCGTCCTCACCACAGTTCATGTCGAGCGCGGTTTCCTCGTCATCCTCGCCGCACCAGTAGAGATAGGTCGCTACGTCGCAGGCGATGTCGGGTGTGAACAGCGGATAGACAAAAGCACTCTGGCGGCACAACACATGGAGAATGACGCTCCCCAAGCCGGGTACGCGGGCGCTCAAGGCTTCCAGCCCTGCCCCTACCGGCCATTCCTGCTCGTGGCATTCACACCATGACGCTTCCACCGCCCCGAAATCGAAGTCCTTGGGTGGCTGACTGCCGTAGTAGCGGCGGTAGTCGCCATCGCGGGAGACCATATGCAATGCAAAGCGCGGCGTGAGGCAATACAGTGCGCCGATCTGGCGTTTGAGCCAACCATCGAGCGCCTGCCGACACGCATCGAGGGAGTCACTCCAGGTCGCTGGGATATCATTCTCATCGAAGGCCTCGGCCTCGATCAGAAAGCGCGACACCGTGGCATTTGCCGCCAGCAGCGGCCCCGGCGCGATGGTGCGCGGCACCTGTTGTCTGATGCGGGGCAGCGCCAAGGCCATCATGGCAGCGGCACCAGCATGTCGCTGGGCGGCAGGATGCGGGCCGTATGGCGTTCGTTCCCATCGCGCCGGGTGCGCAACACGAAGGCGCCCCAGGCGCTGCCGCGCTCTTGCGTACCGCGCCGGGTCAGTGCCTGGACGAGCTTGCCGGTACTGTCTGTCCGCCCCTCCGATTCCACGGCAACGGCAGCCTTGAGGGCGGCAAGCCGCTCGCCTTCGGCAGCGGTCTGCCCCTTGGTTCCGACCGCCTTGCGGAAGGTGTATTCCTGCACGCCGTCCCGGACTTCGCCGGCCTCGATCTCGGCGCTGATGAGTTCGGGATATTGGGCGCTGTAGAGGTCGCGGACCTCCTTCGGCTCCATGCCCGGCACGTCGGGTAGCGCGACACCGTTATAGCGGAAGACCCGCCGGATTTCGTTGATCGCAATGCTCATCGTTGGACTCCTGTCGTCTGGACGGCTTCCCGAAGGGGAGGCTCTTGCAATCAGTCTCTCGCTGCCCGGCCCGCTTTCAAGGCGGGGGCTCAACCGAACAGGTCGTAGGGATCGCCGCTGGCAGCGGTCGCAGCGGCCGGTGGCGGCGCGTTGCCACCCTCTTCGGTGTCGTCGTCGCCAAAGTCACCTGCTGTGTCAGTCTGCGCCATGACCGGGGCTTTCGTCGTGGCCGGTGCGGGGGCGGGCTTGACCGCCTTGCTCATTGCCTCGCCCGCCTTCTTGGCCGATGCCACCTTGGCCGCTTGCAGCACTTCCTGCGTAGCCTCGGCCTGCTCGACAAGGCTCTGGCGGACTTCCCGGTAGCCCTTCAACACATCCACGAAACCGGCGTCAAACTCGGCGGGCGTCGCCGTCAGGCTCAAGGCCTTGGTCAGCGCCGGCTCGTTTGCGTCCTTCTTCGGTTTGGGAATCACATTGATCGTCATCCGCCCGGTCTTCTCGTCGGCACTGAGCACCATCGTCAGGGTGGCGCTGGTCGCCAAAGCAAACAGTTCTTCGAACATCGTCATGTCACGGTCCTTTCAAAAAGAAATGCCTTCGAGACCATGTTACGAAGGCATTGGGGGTTTTCCAGTGGCTGCGGCGCTCAGGCCGCGAGGGCGTCGTCCTCGACGACTTCGACAGGCGCTGCGGGAAATTCATCGTCTGTTTGCCTGATGGACGCTGTGGGAACGACGCGGCGCGGGTATTGCATGACGGCGGGCACGGTGCTCTCGTAAGAAAACCCCGGCGCGGCAAGTAGCGTTTTGATGAAGTCGCCCTTCTTCTTCGCCCGAGCCAACTTGAAAGCCGCCCCCATCTTCGCTTTCAGGCCGATCTCTTCCGCCAGGGATTCCAACTCGCTCACGGTGAACAGTTCGAGGAACTCGGTGCTCCATTTGAAGTGGCGGCCCTCGTCGACCTCGAGATAGTTGAGCAAGGCTTCCAGATCGCGCAAACCGACGCCGAAAGCCGCCGAGGCAGTGACCGCCAGCATCAACTGCTCCAGATGCTGCGCGTCGATGGCATCGGCCTCGGGCAGGATGCTGGCGAAGTCGAGGCGTTCGACCACCCACGGCCCCGCGATCCCCTTGGCCGCTGCCCCGAACTCGATGGTTCTGACATCGCCGGTATGGCCGGAGCGGGCCAACGCGATCATCACGCGCCGGTTGCGTTCGGGCTGAGCCATCAGTTCTTTTGCGGCCCACTTGCGCCACTGGCCCACCCGGTAGTCCTTCACCCGCTGCGGGGTCTGGTTCGAGGGCGTCGCAGTGGGTTTGGCCGTACCGGACGGATCGCGCTTGGCTACCACGTTCCCAAGCTTCGTCGGGGCCGGCGGCTCGGCCTCGCGTTGTGCCTTGCACCAGGCGGCGACCTTCTGGATGTTGCAAGCGGTATCGAAACATTGGGAGTGCGTCACATCGCCGTAGCTGCCGGGCAGCGCCGATACCGCGCACCCGAACGATGCACAGCCTTGGCAGGCGGCGTACTGCGCGGCTCCGACGCCGAATTCACCATCTGCCGCGACTGGCAGGCAGGCACTGCCATCGCTCGCTTTCACGATCTGCACCAATGGATACTGGTCGCGTAGGCCTTGAGCCTTGGCCTCGACGGCTTGCAGGGTCAGTTCGTCGTAGTGGGTGGGGTGTTGGCAGTAGCCCTCGCCGAGAGATTCGTCAAACAGGCCCGCCTGCCGGGCGGAATTGTGCGGGCAGGCCGCACACTGCGCGGCGTCGAAAATGGCGGCGGCCAACTGCCGGGCGAAACGGCCCAACTGCTCTTTCAGCACGCCCACCGGAATTTTGTGCGCAAGTACGCCAGCCAATACGGCGTCCTGCTTGTCGGGGGGCACGCCCGCCAGCAGTTCGGCATGGCCTAGTTGAATCTGGCGACGGGTGAGCGCAGACAGCACGGCAGTCGTGCAGGTCAGGAGCGCCAGCCGGCGTTCCAGCAGTTCAGGCTTCCAACCGAGGCTCGCCGCCGCCTCGTCCTTGTCACCCTTGTAGCGCAGCAACCGGCGCTTCGCGGCCAGTGCTTCCTCGGCATGGGACATGGGGGCACGATGGTGATTCTCGATGACGGCGATAGCCTCGGCTTCCTCGTCGTTCAAGGCTTCGATCACCACCGGCATGGCGTAGTCACCGCCGAAGACATTCTTCGCGGCTCGCCAGCGCCGCTCGCCGGCCACGATCTCATACAGTTCCGAGCCGGGAATGGGGCGGACAATAATGGGCTGGACGACGCGACCGGCGGCGCGCAGCCCGGCCTCGAGGTCGGCCATCTCGACCGGATCGAAGTATTCGCGGGGGTTCTTGCCCTGGACGATATGGCACAGCGGCAAGGTGGGGGTGGCTGGTGTTTCCATGAAGGTCTCCTTCTGTTGGATACCTTCATGCTCTCGTGGGAGCAACGGTTTTCAAGGGTATGCCGTGACAAGGACTACGCCCCTCGCCCATTCGGCCAACCGTCAAGTCTTGGTCGGCTTTCCTGTCCCCTTGGTCAGTTCGATCAGGTCTTCCGCCGCCTGCGTGCCCCACCACAGGCAGTGGGCCAGCGAACTTTCTTCGTAGTGCATGGCGTTCAATTCGCACTGCTTGCCGCTCTCGATCCGATTCCACGCCTGCTGTGCCTTGTTGATCAGGTGACAAACCTCGATCAGCGCCATGCGATCCTCCAGGGCGATCCGGTCGCGCAGATGTTTTTCCAGAAGCATGTCAGGCCCTCGTCGAGTGGGTGCGGCCAACAAAGCGTGTCAGGCGCCCCATCAACTGCTGGCGATGATCGGGAAACCGCGAGAGGTTCGGGTCGGTGGCATCCTGCTTCCACCAGAGGCTCGCGTAGTCGGAAACGACGCCGTTGTAGCCACACTGCGGCCCATCCTCATCGAACTCGGCGCACAGTCGGCGGATTGCTTCACGGTGGGTCAAGCGGGTAATGGAAACCAGCACGGCCGGGTTCCACACCACCCAGACATTGCCACCGAAGCCGCGCACCGCATCCATGCCTGACTCAGAAAAAAACTCGTCCCATGCATCCCGGCTTGTGGCCTTGCTGTCCAGTTGATCCGTCCAGCGGGCATTCGGCGCCAGTCGCACCTCCAGGACGCAACCACCCGTCTCATACATCCCGTATTCGTAGGCGACGGTAAGCGACTCGCTCAGGCAGATGCCAGTGCCGGTGTAACTGCGGGAGCGCGAACGCCGGAAGCCTTCGCGCAAGATGGTGCGGGCGGCAGTATCGCGGGTGCCGTGGTACAGGGGGCCGATTAAACGAGTCGCAGAGGTATCCATGCCCCCAGCGTCTCATCCGATCGTTTATTTACAAGACCCTGTCTGAATCAGAACAACTCATCGGATATGGAAAAAATCAGAAACGATAGGCTTTCCCGGCGTACGTGACAGGAAGACCGTATCAATCTGAAAATCACGGAGCCCGATCAGTAGGAGCGGGAAGATCGCATAAGTCCATCGAAGGCTTCGCTGTGCCGCAGGTAAAGACCTTTCGTCATCACGATGTTCTGGGCGGACTTCCGACCAACGGCCGCACATGTTGCCACGATGTCCCGATAGACATTCTCGGGGATTGTTTGTATCCCGGTATAGTTCATGAAGTAGTCTGGCATCTGAGTACTAATCCGGCTCCCTCGCGGGACCATGATGACGCTCGGCTGGCTTCCATGGGCGGCAAACGTCAGATACTGCCAACTTGGGTCCGGTACACCTCGATCCGGCACGGCGTCGATGGAAAGCGCCAGGTCTCCACCGTGCGTCAATGCGAGGTAGGCTTCTCGTGCGTGCTTTCCCATCTCGGCGATCAGAATGCACGGCTTGCTTGGCTCGTAGTACTCATGCCTTACCTGAAAACCCAGGATATCCAGCAATCTGGCGCGCTTATCTGGCGGCAGGGCTTGTTGCCCGGCGATCATCCAATTGATCTCCTTGGCGGTGACCTCGATCGAATCGGCGATTGCTTTTTTGCCACCTGGCCAGCATTGGATCATGCTGCTGACCTCGTTGCTTGCCGTGCTATCGAAATACTCCGTAGGCTCCTTAGCAGGAATATCCCCACCGCTCGGATCAGCTATCGCATCATTCGCATCGCCTGAGAAGAGCCAGTTTTTCAGTTTTGGATCGTTCGATGCGTCCCAGTAGCGCGGGATGTTTGCCTGGACATTCATTTGCCAAGCAGATAACCAATCCCCCGGTGTCCAGTCCAAGTTGTCGGACACGTCGACCTTTGGCTCAACGAACGGAAGTACTTTCCACTGTTTGGCGAGTTCGCGCTGGGCGACTTTGCTGAAATGCTGGCAACGAAAACGGAAAGCCTTGTCTGCGATTTGGTGGAGTTCATCTAGCGATTTCGGCAAGTAGAACTGAAGTTGCCTGGCGTCCTTCTGTGCGTTTCGCAGTACCGCAGCATGAGACTTATCGTTTGACGCGGCGACATCGATCGCGATGCCCGCGCCCTGAAGCACCTCGATAAAGCCCTGTTCGGCGGCCGCGCAGTTGCGGCTGATTCGCAAACGCTCGGGCTTACCTCGCAGTTCCGGCAGGCAATCCCAGAACTCGCTCAGGACATCGATGATCGGGCGCGGGGCGTCGAGGCGCACAAATCGGACGGCAATATCCGGCAATCCTGGTAAGGAAACGCCGTACATGATCAACGGCGAGAATCCTACTTTTTCGGCCTCGGCCAGCGGTAAAGCATCGGCGGTAAAGATTACGCCACGAGATGGATGCAAAAAGACGTGGCGCGCAGTGGCTAGCGTGAAATTGTGCTCCCTGACGATCGTCATCGTTGCTCCCGATTTCCCTGTTGGATTGTCTTGTCGGGAATTATGACGGAAAAGCCCTCCGACACATCGAAGGGTATTTGCCTTGCCCTCGTAACAGCACCTCCAATTAGAGGCGCTTGAGTTTGGCAACTTTCACCGCACTCTTGAGCCCTTACTTACTCGCCGCCAAACTGTAAGCGCTATCCGCGGGCATGGCGTCCGCACAGCCTTCGCGGCGAAACCATCGCCCTGAAGCCAGCCTTGCTGGCGTCGCAGTCGTTACCTGCCTGCCTTGACGATTCACCGCCGCCCTGTCCGGGGTCCGCACTTCATCCCGAACTGAGACCCATGCCTGCCGACGCCCGTCGACCGGTTCCCTGAACCCAGGCACATCCACTTTGCTTACGCCGTCGACTTCGACCTGAAGTCCGACGCGGTTTCTTCGCGCCTGTCCGTGACCGAAGCATCGGTCACCGCCCTGCCTTTGCCATCCCACCGGGGAGCACGCCTCCCCCAGGATCGGTGTGTTCCCCATTTTCCTTTGGAGAACACCCATGGCCCGCCGTTCCACTGCGCCATCCCTATGGCTGCCCGGATTCGATCCGGACGAGCCCGAGCCCCCTACCCTGCCGGAACTGGCAACCCCCATCGTCGTTCCAACGGCGGAAGCCGCCCTGGCAGAATCCATCGAAGAGGCTGAGTTCGAGACACCCGAACCCGCCGTAGTCGTCGCCCGCATCAGTTGGCGCACAACCAGCCAGGTCGTCGAGGCCATACCACGCACCCTGTGGCCGCGCCTCACCAGTGCTGGCCGGCTCTATCCGGTCGGCGCCATCGCGAAGTTCGAAGCCAATCTGGCGGCCATCGACACCCTGCACCGGATCGAAAACGAGAACCGCGCCGCCAGCGTCGAAGAGCGCCAGTCCCTCCTGCATTACACCGGCTGGGGCGGTCTGCCGGGAAGCTTCAACCTCGACACGAACGAGCCTGCCTGGGCCGAACGTGCCCGCCGCTTGCAGGATCTGCTGCCGGCCGCGGACTATGAATCGGCAAGAGCCTCCGTGAACAACAGCCACTACACCGAGATCCATGTGATCGAGGCCATGTGGCGGGCGATCCGCGGTTTCGGTTTTACCGGCGGCCGCGTACTCGAACCCGCTGCCGGCATCGGCCATTTCATCGGCACCATGCCGGAGGATCTGGCCGGGTGCAGCACCGTCACCGCCATCGAGATCGACCGCCTTTCGGGTCGCATCCTCCAGGCGCTCTATGCCTCCGGCGGCGCGGACGTGCGGATCGCTCCCTTCGAGAAAACGCCCCTGCCCGAGAACTGGTTCGACCTGGTGATCGGCAACGTTCCTTTCGGCAAGTACCAGGTCGCCGACCAGAGCAACCGGGCCTATGCCCACTACAACATCCACAACTATTTTCTCGGCCGTGCCATCGACCTGGTACGCCCCGGTGGGCTGGTCTGCCTCATCACCAGCAGCCACACGATGGAGTCCCGGCAAGGGACGGTACGCCAGTATCTGGCGAGCCAAGCCCATCTGCTAGGTGCCATCCGGTTACCGAATGGTGCCTTCGCCGGCATCGCCGCCACCGAGGTGCAGACTGACATCCTGTTTCTGCGCAAGCGGCAGCGGGCTGAAACGGTCGAAGCCGAGTGGCTGGACATCACCGCGGTGCCGAACGAATTGAGGCACCCTTTGGCACCGCCGAATCGCTACCTGCCGATCAACGAATGGTACATGCGGTACCCCGAGTTCTGCATCGGTCGCATCCGTAGCGAGAGCAACGGTTACGAGGAAGTGGCTACTGCAGTTTTCGAAGGCGACCTGGAAGCGGCCCTACGCGAGCGCATCGCCTTGCTGCCCACCGGCGTCTTCGAGCCGGTGAAGCACGCAACGGCACCGCTACGTGTCGTGGTGCCGGCCGAAGCTGGTGCCCGTCCCGGTAGCTTCCGTCTGCATCAAGGGCGGGTGCATCGGGTCGGAGGCGGCGAGTTGGTCGATGTCCATGACCAGCTCAATGCGACGCAACGGGGCCGGATCAACGGCATGTGCGCGATCCGCGACCATGCCCGGGCCTTGCTCGATGCCCAGCTGGCCGATGAGAACAAGGGTCCGCTGGAACACCTGCGGGCGATGCTCAACGGCACCTACGACCGCTTCGTCGCCAAGTACGGCTGCCTGACTGCCCGGGCCAACGCATTGGCATTTCGGCGCGACCCGGACTATCCGCTGCTGCTGTCCCTGGAGCATTACGACGAAGAGTCGGGCACGGCGCGCAAGGCGGCGCTGTTCACCCAGCGCACCCTGAGCCGCGTGGTTGAACCGGACCGTGCGGGCGAGCCGAGCGAAGCCTTGGCCGCCTCGGTGCAATGGCGCGGCCGGGTCGATCCGACCTATATGGCCGGGTTGCTGGAAGCACCGGAAGCGGAAGTGTTGGAGGCACTGGCCAACGCCGGCCACATTTTTCAGGACCCCGTCGACGGAATCTGGAAGACCGCCGACGACTACCTGTCGGGCAACGTGAAAACGAAGCTCAAGCAGGCGGTGCTGTCGGGAGCGGCGTATCGACGCAATGTCGACGCGCTGGAGCGGGTACAGCCGGAGGATCTGCCGCCGGCGGCCATCGAACCGCGCCTGGGCGCAGTGTGGGTTCCGGCCCATGACGTCGAGGTCTTCGTCCAGGAAGTGCTGGAATTGAAGGACTGCACGGTGGCCTACTCGGCCGAGGCCGGCGCCTGGTCGGTGAAGTACGGCGAGTGGGAAGCCCGGCAGAACGTCAAGGTAACCCAGGAGTTCGGCACCTCGCGCATGAACGCCATCGAACTGGTGCAGTGCGCACTGAACGTCCAGGTGCCGACGGTGCGTGACCGCGATCCGGTGACCGACAAGTACTACGTCAACGCCGACGAAACCTTGGCCGCCCGGGAAAAGCTGGGCCTGGTCAAAGAACGTTTCGCGACCTGGGCCTTTTCGGAGACCGAGCGCCGCGAGCGCTTGTGCCGAATCTACAACGATCTGTTCAACGCGACGCGGCCACGGTGCTTCGACGGTGCGCACCTGAAGCTGCCGGGTTTCTCCCGCTGTTTCGATCTGCATCCGCACCAGCCGAACGCCGTGTGGCGCATCGTGCAGTCGGGCAACACCGGCCTCTTCCACGTGGTCGGCGCCGGCAAGACGGCGGTTTGCGTCATTGCCAGCATGGAGCTGCGCCGTCTGGGCTTCGCCAACAAGCCCTGCCATGTGGTCCCCAACCACATGCTGGCCCAGTACACCGCGGAGTTTGTCCGGCTCTACCCCAACGCCTCAGTCTTGATGGCGAGCAAGGAAGACCTGGAGGGCGATCGCCGGCGCGAGTTGGTGTCGCGCATCGCCACGGGCGATTGGGACGCGGTGGTCATCACCCACTCGAGCTTCGAGCGCATCAAGCTCTCGCCGCAATTCACCGAGGGCTACATCAAGGAGATCATCCATGAAATAGAAATGGCAGTACGCGCCGAGAAGAGCAACGACCGGTCCAACCGGATCGTCAAGCAACTCGAGGCGATGAAGAAAAGCTGGCAGGTCCGGCTGGAGAAACTGTCGGCCGACAGCAAGAAGGACGACCTGCTGACCTGGGAGCAACTGGGCATCGACTGGCTGTTCGTCGATGAAGCCCATCTGCACAAGAACCTCTACCGGTTCACCAAGATGACCCGGGTGGCAGGGTTGCCGCTGACCAGTTCGGAGCGCGCCTTCGATCTGTTCCTGAAGACGCGCTACACAATGCAGCGCCACGGCAACGCCCAGCGCGGCGTGGTCTTCGCGACGGCAACACCGGTGGCCAACACCATGGCCGAAGTCCACACCATGATGCGCTACCTGCAGCCCAAGCGGCTGGAGGAACTTGGGCTACAGCAGTTCGATGCCTGGGCGGCGACCTTCGGGGAGAGCGTGACGGCGCTGGAAATCGCGCCGGACGGTAGCGGTTACCGGATGCAAACGCGCTTCGCACGTTTCATCAACGTGCCCGAGTTGATGGCGGTGTTCGGCGAAGTGGCCGACATCCGCACGGCGGAAATGCTGGACCTGCCGGTGCCGAAGTTGCGAGGCGGCAAGCCGCGCATCGTCGCCTGCCCGGCCAGCCCGTCGCTGAAGACCTTCGTACAGACCCTGGTATTGCGGGCGGAAGCCATCCGCAACGGCGAGGTCGACCCGAAGGACGACAACATGCTGGCGGTGACCACCGACGGCCGCAAGGCTGCACTGGACTTCCGCCTGGTGGCTCACACGGCGCACTTCGACGAGTATGGCAAGGTCGCCGCCTGCGTGCGGGAAGTGCATGCCATCTGGCAGCGCACGATGGACTTCCGCGGCGCGCAGTTGGTGTTCTGCGACCTCTCCTCCCCCAAGGGCGGTAAGGCGTTCAGCGTCTACGACGACTTGCTGGCGCGGCTCATGGCGGCGGGTATTCCCGAGAAGGAAATCGCCTTCGTCCATGATGCCGAGAGCGATGCTCAGAAGGCCGCGCTGTTCAAGGCAGTCCGGGAAGGTCGGGTACGGGTGCTGCTGGGGTCTACCGCCAAAATGGGGGTGGGCACCAACGTGCAGACGCGTCTCGTCGCCCTGCATCACCTGGATGCCCCGTGGCGTCCCTGCGATGTGGAGCAACGCGAGGGCCGCATCCTGCGCCAGGGCAACCTGAGCGAGGATGTGGAAATCTTCCGCTACGTCACCCAGCAAAGCTTCGACAGCTATTCTTGGCAGACGCTGGAGACCAAGGCACGTTTCATCGCCCAGGTCATGGCGGGCGACAAGGGCATCCGCTCGCTGGAGGATGTGGAACTGGCGGCACTGTCCTACGCCGAGGTGAAGGCCTTGGCCTCGGGCAATCCGCTGGTGATCGAGAAAGCCGGTGTGGACGCGGAGGTGGCCAGGCTCTCGACGCTGTTCTCGGTGTGGCGCAATCAGCGCTATGCCAATGAAAGCGAAGTGGGCCGGCTGCCGATGATGATCGAGGCGCTGGAGAAAAAGGTGGCCCTGTACGCGCAGGATGAAACCCGAATCGAACCACAGGCCATGCAGGTCATCGCAATGGAACTAGGCGGACGCAAGATCGCCGGGCCCGATGCGGTCGGCGAAGCACTACGTGGCTTGGTGAAGTCGGCCAAGGAAGAAGTGCGTACGGCCAGCCGAATGATCGAACGGATCGTCGGCTGGTTTGGCGGCTTCGACCTCGGCATC
>JACRMV010000003.1 GCA_016235025.1 Rhodocyclales bacterium
CGCTTCGCCTCCAAACTTCGCCGACAGAATCGTCGTGATCGCCGCAGTCAGGGTCGTCTTGCCATGATCTACGTGCCCAATCGTCCCTACATTCACGTGCGGCTTGGTCCGCTCAAATTTGCCTTTTGCCATGTCGATTACCTCAAAATTTCTGTAGTTTCTTGTTACTTCTTGTTAATCACTGCTTCCGCTACATTTTTTGGAGCTTCGGAATAATGCTTGAACTCCATTGAGTAGGTGGCTCGCCCTTGCGACAAAGACCGCAGTTGGGTCGAATACCCAAACATTTCAGCCAGAGGTACCTCTGCCTTGATTAGCTTTATTCCACCAACTTGGTCTTCCATTCCTTGCACAATGCCACGACGGCCCGAAAGATCGCCCATGACGTTGCCCATATAATCCTCCGGCGTCTCAACTTCGACCGACATCATGGGTTCCAGCAATACTGGACTCGCTTTGCGCATCGCGTCCTTGAATGCCATTGATGCAGCCATTTTGAAAGCATTTTCATTTGAGTCAACATCATGATATGACCCATCGAATAGGGTTACTTTTACGTCTACCACTGGGAATCCAGCCAGCACCCCATTGGGAAGGGTATCGATAAGTCCCTTCTCGACCGCCGGAATAAATTCACGAGGAACCGAACCACCTTTGATCGCATCAACAAACTCAAAGCCTTTTCCTGCTTCATTTGGCTCCAGTTTGATCCACACATGGCCGTACTGCCCACGCCCTCCCGACTGCTTAACAAACTTCCCTTCCTGCTCAACCGGCTTGCGAATAGCTTCGCGATAAGCCACTTGCGGGGCGCCAACATTAGCATCTACACCAAACTCTCGGCGCATACGATCAACGAGAATTTCCAAATGGAGTTCGCCCATTCCAGAAATAATCGTCTGCCCCGATTCTTCATCGGTTCTCACCCTGAATGAAGGGTCTTCCTGGGCCAAGCGATTCAAGGCAATACCCATCTTTTCCTGGTCGGCTTTGGTCTTTGGCTCAACTGCAACATGAATTACCGGCTCAGGGAAGACCATGCGCTCCAGAATGATTACCTTTGCAGGATCGCACAGCGTCTCACCAGTAGTCGCCTCCTTCAAGCCAACAGCCGCAGCAATATCCCCCGCGAAAACCTCCTTGATCTCTTCGCGCTGATTTGCGTGCATCTGAAGGATGCGACCCAAGCGCTCTTTTCGCCCCTTGATCGGGTTATAAATGGTGTCTCCGGTTTTTATTACTCCTGAATACACGCGGAAAAAAGTAAGCTGACCAACATATGGATCGGTCATTATCTTGAATGCCAACGCAGCAAATGGCTCGCTATCGGAAGGCTTTCTCTCGCCCTCTTGCTCGTTTTCCAGAATACCCTTGACCGGTAAAACATCTGTCGGCGCAGGCAAATATTCAACTACGGCATCCAGCATCGCCTGAACACCCTTATTCTTGAATGCCGAACCACACAACATCGGAACAATTTCCGCATTAAGGGTGCGGGCTCGTAAGCCGGACTTAATTTCATCCTCCGACAAGTCACCATTCTCGAGATACTTGTTCATTAACTCTTCCGAAGCCTCTGCCGCTGCCTCGAGCATCTTTTCACGCCACACGGCCGCAACCGCACACAACTCGGAAGGTATATCCCCGTATTCGAACTTAACTCCCTGGCTAGCCTCATCCCAGATGATGGCCTTCATCTTGACCAAATCAACCACACCCTCAAACTTCTCCTCCGAACCAATCGGAATCTGAAGAGGAATAGGATTGGCTTTAAGCCTTAAGCGCATTTGATCATGCACTTTGAAGAAATCAGCCCCCTGCCGGTCCATTTTATTAACAAATGCCAACCGCGGCACGTGGTAACGGTTGGCTTGGCGCCAGACGGTCTCTGATTGAGGCTGCACCCCACCTACCGCGCAATAAACCATGCAGGCGCCATCCAGCACCCGCATGGAGCGTTCCACTTCAATAGTGAAGTCAACATGCCCCGGAGTATCAATAATATTGATGCGATGCTCCTGGAAATTCTTACCCATACCCTTCCAGAAGCACGTTGTCGCCGCAGATGTAATTGTGATGCCCCGCTCTTGCTCCTGCTCCATCCAGTCCATCGTTGCTGCACCATCATGAACTTCACCGATCTTGTGATTTACACCGGTGTAAAACAGAATTCGCTCTGTCGTAGTTGTTTTCCCGGCGTCAATATGCGCCGAAATGCCGATATTACGATAGCGCTCAATGGGGGTCTTGCGTGCCACTTTCTTCACCTACCTTGTCGAAAAAACCACACACCGCCTCCGCTGAGAGTAGGTTTTGTGATCTAAAGAAAAAAACCTCCGCCCCCTACCTAGCAAGCAGAAAGAAACCCAACCATCAGAAACGGAAATGCGAGAATGCCTTGTTAGCCTCAGCCATACGATGCACCTCCTCGCGCTTCTTCATGGCCGCACCACGACCCTCAGCCGCCTCAAGGAGCTCAGCAGCAAGCCGCTGACCCATTGATTTTTCTGAGCGCTTCCTTGCAGCTTCGCGCAGCCAGCGCATTGATAGAGCCATCCTGCGAGAAGGACGTACTTCCACCGGCACTTGATAGTTGGCACCACCTACGCGACGGCTTTTCACCTCAACTATAGGCTTTACATTATTTATAGCTACGGAAAAAACCTCCAACGGATCCTTGCCGCTTTTTGATTGAATCTGGGCAAACGCACCATAGACAATTCGCTCAGCAACAGACTTCTTCCCACTGGACATCAGCACATTAACAAATTTCGAAAGATCAACACTGCCAAACTTCGGGTCCGGCAGAATGTCACGCTTAGGTACTTCACGACGACGGGGCATGCTTATCTCCTTAATATCTTGATCAAGCAGCCTTCGGCCGCTTAGCACCATACTTCGAGCGGCTTTGCTTGCGATCTTTGACGCCCTGAGTGTCAAGACTGCCGCGCACAACGTGATAGCGCACACCAGGCAGATCTTTTACACGACCACCCCGAATCAAAACTACCGAGTGTTCTTGGAGGTTATGCCCCTCACCGCCAATATATGAAATCACCTCAAACCCATTCGTCAGGCGCACTTTGGCCACCTTACGTAAAGCTGAATTCGGCTTTTTAGGCGTAGTTGTATAAACGCGGGTACACACACCGCGCCTGGCTGGACTACTGCCAAGCGCGGGCACTTTACTTTTTGACTGCTGCGCTTGCCGCGGTTTGCGTACAAGTTGGTTAGTGGTAGGCATATCTATATCCCGAGGACGGAGTAGGGCACACTACAAAAACTACAGACGTATCCTCTTGTCTTTGGCAAAAGGATACAAATTATAAAGCGGCCAGTCGTCAGCGTCAACTGACTTGAGCGCTATCAACAACCATAGCACCTTCGGCAGGCACGCTTGGCAAGCCTTCAAAAAGACTTTGCGCTGCGGCTGCACCTGACTGCTTTTTGCGGCGGTTACGGTGGTACGCAAGACCAGTACCAGCTGGAATCAATCGACCAACAATTACATTCTCCTTTAGGCCACGCAGTTCATCGCGCTTGCCCATGATTGCTGCCTCAGTAAGAACACGCGTAGTCTCCTGGAAAGATGCAGCAGAAATAAATGAGTCGGTAGAAAGACTTGCCTTGGTTATCCCAAGAAGCACAAGCTCATATGAGGCAGGCGTCTTGCCTTCCGCCATCAATCGATCATTCTCATCGAGAACCTCAGCGCGCTCTACCTGCTCTTCCTTAATAAATCTGGAATCTCCAGGGTTAGAAATTACCACCCTACGCAGCATCTGGCGCACAATAACTTCAATATGCTTGTCATTGATCTTCACGCCTTGCAAGCGATACACATCCTGCACTTCATCAATGATGTATCGGGCAAGCTCTTCGGCGCCCTTTAGCCGCAGAATGTCATGCGGGTCAGCCGGGCCATCCACGATGACCTCACCCTTGCTTACCAGTTGGCCATCATGTGCCATGACATGTTTGTCTTTAGTGATGAGATACTCATGCGCCTCCCCATCAGGCTCGGTAATGACCAAGCGTTGCTTGCCTTTCGTGTCCTTGCCAAAAGATACTGTGCCTGTGACCTCAGCCAAGACTCCCGCATCTTTCGGTGACCTTGCTTCAAACAGCTCGGCAACTCGGGGTAACCCGCCCGTGATATCACGGGTCTTTGATGATTCTTGCGGGATTCTGGCAAGTACATCGCCCACAGATACAGACTGCCCATTCTTTACTGTTATGAGCGATCCCACTTGAAAAGCAATGGTAACGATGTGATCTGTACCATGAATCTTGACTTCTTGTCCTGATTCATCGATCAGCTTGACCTGGGGACGCTCCCCCTTGGACGACTTAGTTCCGCGCTTCGCGTTGTCGATTACAACCAAAGTAGACAGGCCAGTAACTTCGTCCAATTGCTCGGCAACTGTAACGCCCTTTTCGACATTTTCAAACTTCACAGTTCCAGCATATTCGGTAACAATAGGACGGGTATGAGGGTCCCACGCCGCCAACTGCGCACCCGCCTTGACCTGGCTACCATCGTCGGCCAGCAACATTGCGCCGTAAGGGACTTTATGGCGCTCTCGCTCGCGCCCATTATCGTCCGTAATTATCAACTCGCCTGACCGGGATATAACTACTTTCTCACCCTTGGCGTTAGCAACATAACGAATTGATTGGGCAAAGCGCAGTATTCCGCCACTTTTAGCTTCGATGCTACTTTGAGCTGCTGCCCGCGATGCAGCACCGCCAACGTGGAAAGTTCGCATCGTTAATTGGGTGCCCGGCTCTCCAATTGACTGGGCTGCAATTACACCAACAGCCTCGCCGGAGTTAACCATAGCCCCGCGCCCCAAGTCGCGACCATAACATTTTGCACACAAGCCATACCGGGTTGCACATAGCAGGGGCGTACGAACGCGAACTTCGTCAATCGCTACTGCCTCGATCTCGTCAACTGCGTCTTCGTCGAGGAGATGGCCGGCTGCATAAAGCACGTTTCCAGTGTCAGGATGGAGGATATCGTTCGCCAGAACCCGGCCAAGAATACGCTCACGTAGCGGCTCGATAACTTCGCCGCCCTCTACCAGAGCTTTCATTGCAAAGCCGTTATCTGTGCCACAATCATCTTCAATGACAACCAGGTCTTGCGTCACGTCAACCAACCGGCGGGTAAGGTAGCCGGAATTCGCCGTTTTCAGCGCTGTATCAGCAAGGCCTTTGCGCGCACCATGCGTCGAAATGAAGTATTGCAGAACATTGAGCCCTTCCCGAAAGTTTGAGGTAATCGGTGTCTCGATGATTGAACCATCTGGTTTGGCCATCAAGCCCCGCATGCCGGCAAGTTGCCGAATCTGCGCCGCGGAGCCCCGTGCTCCAGAATCAGCCATCATATAGATTGAGTTAAACGACTCCTGGCTGATAAGTTGCCCCTCTGCATTGATTACCTGCTGATGAGCAAGCTGATCCATCATCGCTTTTGCAACCTGATCCCCGGCCCGACCCCAGATATCAACCACTTTGTTGTAGCGCTCGCCGAGCGTCACCAGTCCTGATGTGAATTGCTTTTCGATTTCCTTAACTTCCGCCTCGGCCATCTCGATGAGGCTAAACTTCTGGGGCGGTATCTGCATATCATCAAGACAAATGGAAATACCAGCACGCGTAGCCAAACGGAAACCAGACTGCATCAACTGGTCTGCGAACACTACCGTATTTTTCAGCCCGCAACGTCGAAAGCTCTCATCAATAAGTTTCGAGATTTCTTTTTTCTTGAGGGGCTTGTCAATCACCTTGAATGGCAGTCCATAAGGCAGGATTTCAGACAGCAGAGCACGTCCAGCGGTCGTTGAATAGCGGGTTAGCTTTTTCTGCCATTGCCCATCGCTAGCCAATTCATATTCGGGTATTCGCACGGTTATCCGCGCATGCAAGTCAATCTGACGCGAATCAACAGCACGCGTCACCTCCGAAATGTCTGCGAACATCATTCCAGTGCCACGTGCAACAGCATTTTCACGCGTTGCATAATAAAGGCCGAGCACCACATCCTGTGACGGAACGATGATAGGTGCGCCATTTGCCGGTGACAGCACATTATTGGAAGCAAGCATCAACGTTCGGGCTTCCATTTGCGCCTCCAGCGACAGAGGAACATGGACGGCCATCTGATCGCCATCGAAGTCGGCATTAAATGCCACGCACACAAGAGGGTGCAACTGGATTGCCTTACCCTCGATCAATACTGGCTCGAATGCCTGAATACCAAGTCGGTGCAATGTCGGCGCGCGATTCAGCATTACCGGATGCTCACGGATCACGTCTTCAAGAATATCCCATACCACCGGGGTCTCTGCCTCTACTTCCTTTTTCGCCGCCTTGATGGTGCTCGCGATCCCCATCTTTTCGAGACGTTCGAAAATGAAGGGTTTGAATAACTCGAGTGCCATTTTCTTTGGCAACCCGCACTGATGTAGTTTGAGTTGCGGCCCAACCACAATCACAGAGCGCCCGGAATAATCAACTCGCTTACCCAGCAGGTTTTGGCGGAATCGGCCACCTTTTCCTTTAATCATATCTGCCAGTGACTTGAGCGGACGTTTGTTAGCCCCCGTCATGGCTTTGCCCCGTCGCCCGTTATCAAGCAGCGAGTCGACAGATTCCTGCAACATGCGCTTTTCGTTGCGGACAATAATGTCAGGCGCCTTCAGTTCCAGCAAGCGCTTGAGGCGATTGTTTCGATTGATAACGCGGCGATATAAATCATTCAAGTCCGATGTGGCAAAGCGACCACCATCGAGCGGTACCAATGGGCGCAAATCAGGCGGCAATACGGGAAGCACATCAAGAATCATCCATTCCGGCTTGATTCCGGATTGCTGAAACCCCTCCAAGACCTTAAGCCGCTTGGATATTTTCTTCATCTTGGCCTCGGAACCTGTAGTCTCGATCTCCTGATGCAAAATTTCGACTTCTCGGCCAATATCTAGTGTTCGCAACAGTTCCCGTACACCTTCAGCGCCCATCATGGCAGTGAAGTCGTCTCCGTACTCCTCGACCTTTGCCAGATAATCATCTTCCGTCAACAATTGCGCCCGGGTGAGTGGTGTCATACCAGGATCGACAACAACAAATGCCTCGAAGTACAGTACGCGCTCAATATCACGCAGGGTCATGTCGAGAACCATGCCAAGCCGGCTTGGCAAGCTCTTGAGGAACCAGATGTGTGCCGTTGGTGATGCCAACTCGATATGCGCCATGCGCTCGCGGCGCACTTTGGACTGAGTTACTTCAACGCCACATTTTTCACAAATAACGCCACGGTGCTTAAGCCGCTTGTATTTGCCACAGAGACACTCGTAGTCCTTGACCGGGCCAAAAATCTTGGCACAAAAAAGACCATCACGCTCTGGCTTGAAGGTACGGTAGTTAATGGTTTCTGGTTTTTTAACTTCACCATACGACCATGAGCGTATCTTGTCTGGCGATGCAAGAGCGATCGTAATTGCATCGAACTCATCCTCGGCCGCAAGGTTTTGCTTGAAGAGGTCTGCAAACAGGCTTTTCATGTGATTATCTCCAGTGAGCAGTTATCGGATCAGTGGCGTTCGAGATCAATATCGATGGCCAGCGAACGAATTTCCTTGACCAGTACGTTAAATGACTCCGGCATACCGGCGTCAATCTTGTGCTCGCCCTTGACAATATTTTCATACACCTTAGTGCGTCCATTGACGTCATCCGATTTGACGGTAAGCATCTCCTGGAGAACATAGGCCGCACCGTACGCCTCAAGTGCCCAGACTTCCATTTCGCCGAAGCGCTGGCCACCGAACTGGGCCTTTCCGCCCAGAGGCTGCTGGGTGACCAGACTGTAGGGGCCAGTGGAGCGGGCATGCATTTTGTCATCCACCAAGTGATGCAACTTCAGGACATGCATATAACCTACCGTAACCTGGCGATCAAATGCCTCGCCCGTACGTCCGTCGAAAAGCGTCACCTGGCCACTGGTCGGCAAGTCAGCCAGTTCGAGCATGGCTTTAATTTCCGACTCATGCGCTCCGTCAAAAACGGGGGTCGCGAAAGGCACGCCACCCTCAAGATTGCGGGCCAACTCCACAACCTCCTTATCGGTCAGGCTAGCGATGTCCTCGGTGCACCCTGATGTGTTATAAATTTTGTCGAGCAGTTTGCGAATTTCAGCAGTGGCTGCCTGCTTGTTCAGCATGTCTCCGATTTTCTTGCCCAAGCCTTTGGCGGCCCATCCAAGATGGGTTTCAAGAACTTGCCCGATATTCATTCGAGATGGCACACCCAATGGATTCAAAACAATATCCATGGGCCGACCATCAGCCATATGCGGCATGTCCTCTATTGGAACTATTTTTGAAATAACCCCCTTGTTGCCATGGCGACCTGCCATTTTGTCCCCTGGCTGAAGTCGTCGTTTAACCGCTAGATAAACCTTGACCATCTTCTGCACCCCGGGTGGCAATTCATCCCCTTGGGTCAGTTTCTTTTTCTTGGCATCAAACGCAACGTCAAAATCCTTGCGCGTCTGGTCAAGACTATCGCGCAAACTTTCAAGTTGCTGCTGCGACTCTTCATCGGCAAGAGAAATATCGAACCAGTGGTAATGCTCAACAGTTTCAAGATATGCCGGAGTGATTTTTGTACCCTTGGCCAGTTTTTTGGGGCCTTTATTCGCAACCTTGTTCGTTAACAACTTCTCGATACGCGAAAAAGTATCGCGCTCAACGATCCGCATTTGGTCAGCCAAATCCTGCTTGTATCCCTTCAGCATGTCATCAATGATTGCCTGCGCACGCTTGTCACGTTCAATCCCTTCGCGAGTGAAGACCTGAACATCAATAACTGTTCCAGTCATCCCGGAAGGTACCCTCAGCGACGTATCTTTCACGTCAGATGCCTTTTCACCAAAAATCGCACGCAGCAATTTCTCTTCCGGAGTAAGTTGAGTCTCCCCTTTGGGAGTGACCTTGCCCACCAGCACATCTCCAGCCTCGACTTCTGCACCGATAAATACAATGCCTGACTCGTCAAGACGCCCCAACTGGGACTCGCCCAGGGTGGCAATATCCGGAGTTATTTCTTCAGGTCCCAGTTTGGTGTCACGCGCCACCACTGTCAGCTCTTCAATATGAATTGAAGTAAATCGATCCTCGGCCACGACTCGTTCGGAGATCAGGATTGAATCCTCAAAGTTGTATCCATTCCATGGCATGAATGCGACAAGCATGTTCTGGCCCAGAGCCAACTCACCAAGATCAGTCGAAGCTCCATCAGCCACAACATCGCCCTTGGCAATCAAATCACCAACCTTGGCTATCGGGCGTTGGTTGATATTGGTGTTCTGATTTGAACGCGTGTACTTGATCAGGTTGTAAATATCAACACCCACCTCACCTGGTACTGTTTCTGCATCGTTAACACGCACCACGATACGATTGGCATCGACGTAATCCACCAAACCACCCCGCAGCGCTTGTACCGCAGTACCTGAGTCAACCGCTACCGTGCGTTCAATTCCAGTGCCCACAAAGGCCTTCTCCGGACGCAAGCAAGGAACTGCCTGACGCTGCATGTTGGCTCCCATCAGCGCACGGTTCGCGTCATCGTGCTCAAGAAAAGGAATCAGCGATGCAGCAACAGAGACAATCTGGCTTGGCGCCACGTCCATGTACTGGACACTGACTGGCTCTTTAAGCTCAAACTCGCCCTTGAGTCGGCAAGATACCAACTCATCAGTAAGTTTTCCTTTCTTGTCAAGCTGGGCATTGGCCTGTGCGATGACATATTTGCCTTCTTCAATTGCCGACAAATACTCGATTTGGTCGCTTACACAACTTCCCTCTACCCTGCGATACGGTGTTTCGAGGAAACCATATTCGTTGGTACGCGAATAGAGAGCCAGCGAGTTAATCAGACCAATATTCGGGCCTTCAGGAGTTTCAATCGGGCAAACTCGGCCATAGTGCGTCGGATGCACGTCGCGCACCTCAAACCCTGCGCGCTCACGCGTCAGGCCGCCCGGACCCAGCGCAGAAACACGGCGCTTATGGGTAATCTCGGACAACGGATTGGTTTGATCCATGAACTGGGAAAGCTGGCTGGAACCAAAGAACTCCTTGATTGCAGCAGAGATCGGCTTCGCATTGATCAAGTCATGAGGCATCAGATTATCGCTCTCCGCCTGATTGAGCCGCTCTTTCACGGCACGCTCAACGCGCACCAGCCCGGCCCGGAATTGGTTCTCAGCCAATTCGCCCACCGACCGAACACGGCGATTTCCCAAATGATCTATATCGTCGACTTCGCCACGGCCGTTGCGCAATTCCACAAGAATTCGAATAACGCTAACAATGTCATCATTCGACAATGTTCCAGGGCCATCAATTTCATCACGGCCGACTCGACGGTTGAATTTCATGCGGCCAACCGCTGAAAGGTCGTAGCGCTCATCCGAGTAAAACAGGCTGTGGAAAAGGTTCTCCACAGCATCTTCCGTCGGCGGCTCGCCGGGACGCATCATGCGATAAATTGCAACACGCGCAGCCCATTGATCCGCAGTCTCGTCGAGCCGCAATGTCGATGAGATGTAATCACCCCGATCAAGATCATTAACGTAGAGTGTCTGAATGCGCTCAACGCCACCCTCGATCAACTTGGCCAGCAGCTCCTCCGTAATTTCGTCATTGGCGTTGGCAAGCACCTCGCCCGTCTCCTGGCTTACAACAGTCTGCGCAATAACGCGGCCAAGCATGTACTCATTGGGAACAAGCATCTTTTTGATGCCAGCCTCTACCAGTTCACGAATATGCCTTGCCGTAATCCGCTTATCCTTGACGACAATGGCCTTGCCCGACTTGTCAAGAATATCAAACCTGGCCATCTCACCCCGGAGACGATCAAATACCGGCTCAAATTGGATTCCTTTTTTACTGAAGTGGAAAACGTCAAACTCAAAAAAAGTGCTCAGAATTTGCTCCGGCGTCAAACCAATAGCCTTGAGCAGGATCGTGACCGGCATTTTGCGCCGACGGTCAATCCGGAAAAATAAAATATCCTTGGGGTCGAACTCAAAGTCCAGCCACGAGCCGCGGTAGGGAATGATCCGTGCCGAAAACAACAGCTTTCCTGAACTGTGCGTCTTTCCCTTATCGTGCTCAAAAAAGACCCCTGGAGAGCGGTGAAGCTGCGAAACAATCACCCGTTCAGTGCCGTTGATGACAAATGACCCAGTCGTCGTCATCAATGGTATCTCGCCCATATACAGAGGCTGATCTTCCTTGACCTCTTTCACCGCCTTGGTATCACGGTCAAGCAAAATCAACCGCACCTTGGCGCGCAAAGGGCTCGCAAAGGTCAGGCCGCGCTGCTGGCATTCCTTTACATCAAAAACGGGCTCACCCAGCATGTACTCTATAAAGTCCAGGCGGGCATTTCCGGAATGCGCAACGATCGGGAAAATTGAGGTGAATGCAGCTTGCAGGCCATGGTTCTTGCGCTGTGCGGGCGGCACTTCCGCCTGCAGGAAATGCATGTAGGATTCAATCTGGGTTGCCAGAAGAAAAGGGACTTCAAGAACATTTTCTCGTTTGGCAAAACTCTTACGAATGCGCTTTTTTTCAGTGTAGGAATATGCCATGGTGGCTCCATTCATGATTCAGACGTCGAAGGTCAAAAGACAGAACTGCAGTAACGTAAAGAAGTTAACAGCGCTCTCTTGTAACCCCCGAATCAGGGTGCGGCGGAGAAACAGGATTTACGTTTGAAAAGCGTAAAACGGGTTGACAGCAAAGCTGCCAACCCGTGATCTGGCCAGTATTACTTAACTTCGACCTTGGCGCCAGCTTCCTCAAGTTGCTTCTTGAGCGCTTCGGCATCCGCCTTCGAAATGCCTTCCTTAACAGCTTTCGGCGCGCCATCAACCAAGTCCTTGGCCTCTTTCAGACCCAGTCCAGTGGCTGCACGAACGACCTTGATGGCTTCAACCTTTTTCTCGCCAGCGGCGAGCAGCATCACAGTAAACTCGGTCTGTTCCTCGACAGCCGCAGCCGCAGCAGCCGGTGCAGCAACGGCAACTGCAGCAGCCGCTGCGGACACACCAAACTTGACTTCCATCTCCTTGATCAGCTCGGAAAGCTCCAACACGGTCATGCCAGCAATGGCATCGAGAATTTCAGCTTTATTAACAGCCATAATTACAACTCCTGAATGAATATTTGAATCGTTGAAAATCGATTATGCGGTCTCTTTTGCATCACGCACTGCAGCAAGGCCACGGACAAATTTCGTCGGAACCTCATTGAGCGTACGAACAAATTGAGCGATTGGAGCCTGCATCGTGCCGAGAAGCTTGGACAGCAACTCCTCGCGGCTCGGCATCGTAGCCAGCGCCTTGACACCCGCTACGTCCATGACGTAGTTGGGCATGGCGCCTGCTTTAATGACGAGCTTGTCCTTACCCTTGGCAAACTCATTGAGCAACTTGGCAGCAGCTACCGGATCTTTTGAAATTCCATAGATCAGCGGCCCAACCAGCTTTTCAGAGAGCGCCTCGAACGGCGTGCCGGCAACAGCGCGTCGTACCAGGGTATTCTTCAACACACGCAGATACACACCGGACTGACGCGCATTCGCACGCAATACGGTGAGATCAACCACTTCGAGACCACGGTACTCGGCGACGATAATCGACTGGGCATTCGCAACCACTGCGGAAACCTCTGCAACTACCGCCTTCTTGTCATCAAGATTGAGACTCACGGTCAACTCCTTGTCAAACAGCCAGGCCGGAAAGTCGGCTCTGGCAATACGGCGACCTTCATTCAGGAAGCAGCTTATCCTGTGATCGGGTGACGCCATCTGCGCAGGCTGCGGCAACGCTGATCTGTTACCGGTGCTTAAGCCCTTACGGGCACCTGCGGTCTTTGATAACCTGTCGCACCCCAAACTGGCTGCGCGACAGCCCAAAGTTCCTTTTAGCCTTGAGCACTCAGGCTGGCTTGGTCAATGCGCACACCAATACCCATCGTACTGGAAAGCGAAATTTTTCGTAAATACTGCCCCTTGGAAGACGTCGGCTTGGCCTTTTGCAATGCCTCAATCAGCGCCGCCGTGTTTTGCTGCAATGATTCGACGCTAAACGACGCACGTCCGATGGTGCAATGAACAATGCCGGCCTTGTCCGTGCGGTACTGGACCTGACCTGCCTTGGCGTTTTTCACAGCAGTAGCCACATCCATTGTTACCGTACCCACCTTGGGGTTAGGCATCAGTCCTCTCGGCCCAAGAATCTGGCCCAAGGCGCCGACGATTCGCATCGCATCAGGAGTCGCAATGACAATATCAAAATTCATGTTGCCCGCCTTGACGTCGGCCGCAAGATCCTCAAAGCCCACAACGTCGGCACCAGCAGCCCGAGCCACCTCGGCCTTGTCGCCCTGCGCAAACACGGCAACACGAACTGTCTTCCCTGTACCCGCAGGGAGCACCACCGAACCACGCACCACCTGATCGGACTTCTTCGCATCCACGCCAAGATTGATGGCGATATCCACAGATTCATCAAACTTGGCATTGGCGCAACTTTTTACCAGCGTCAGTGCATCCAGCAGCGGATATGACTTGTCCCGATTAACGTTGGCACGTATCGCCTGGGCACGTTTGGAAAGTTTAGCCATGATCAGAGTCCCTCCACTGTGATGCCCATGCTGCGAGCAGAACCCGCAATGGTGCGTACAGCCGCTTCAAGGTTGGCTGCCGTAAGATCCTTCATTTTGGCCTTGGCAATATCCTCAACCTGGGCCAGAGTAACTTTCCCGACCTTCTCCGTATGAGGCGTCGCCGAGCCTTTTTGAATGCCTGCCGCCTTCTTGATGAGAATCGTCGCCGGCGGCGTTTTCATCACAAAGGTAAAACTCTTGTCAGCAAACGCCGTGATCACCACAGGAATCGGCAATCCCGGCTCAAGCCCCTGGGTCTGGGCATTGAACGCCTTGCAGAATTCCATGATATTGAGACCGCGCTGACCCAACGCCGGGCCAATGGGGGGCGAGGGATTAGCCTTGCCAGCAGGCACTTGCAACTTGATGAAACCGATAATCTTCTTGGCCATGAAGGCTCCTTTACTGGTTGAGTCTTAGCGCGCTTTCGGTAACCCTACTAACGCTCCTCGTAACTGCCGAACTTTAAACTACCCGAACTACCCACCCTACATATTAAAAAAACATCAAACTCAGGTCTTTTCAACCTGCGAGAAATCCAGTTCGACCGGTGTGGCACGGCCAAAAATAGTAACCGAGACATGCAATCGGCTTTTTTCGTAGTTGGCACTCTCGACATTGCCGTTAAAGTCGGCAAATGGCCCCTCCTTGATGCGAACCATCTCCCCCACCTCAAACAGCACTTTGGGCCGGGGTTTTTCCACGCCGTCCTGAACTTGCTGCATGATCTTGGCAACTTCCTTGTCGGAAATCGGTGTCGGGCGCATGGCCGTACCACCAATAAAGCCGGTAACTTTAGCGGTACTCTTTACCAAGTGCCATGACTCGTCATCCATCTCCATCTCGACAAGCACATACCCAGGGAAAAATTTCCGCTCAGAGACAGTCTTTTGCCCGTTCTTTATCTCGACAACCTCTTCCACGGGCACCAGCACTTGGCCAAATTTATCCTGCATGCCCGCGCGTGCAATCCGCTCGGCAAGGGCACGCTGCACGGACTTCTCGAATCCGGAATAGGCGTGAACGACATACCAGCGTTTCGTCATAATTTTTTCCAGCCCAGAATCAGGTCATACAGCACCCACTCGAGACTCTTGTCAGTCAGCCACAACACAATAGCCATCACCAGGACAAATGCGAACACAATCCCCGTCGTTTGCATGGTTTCACGCCTTGATGGCCATACAACCTTCTTCGTCTCTACGATCGCCTCACGGCTAAACTCGATGAAACGCTTGCCCACCGCGGTAAACCATGCCACAGCAACACCTGCGCCCACTCCGGCCAGCACGGAGAGCACACGCAGAATCATTGGCTGTTCGCCGAGGTAATAGAAACCAACCACGCCAGCAATCAGCAGCAGTAGCGCAAGCGCGAATTTAAGTTTATCGGCCATTTATAGTGTCAATCGGTAAAGCAAGAACAACAAAATCCATTGGCAGGGGCGGAGGGAATCGAACCCCCAACCTGCGGTTTTGGAGACCGCCGCTCTGCCAATTGAGCTACACCCCTACAGCAGAGACTACGAGACGACACCACGTTTCCGTGGCGCCGTCCATTGACCAACGACCAGCAACCTTACTCGATAATCTTAGCCACGACGCCTGCACCGACGGTACGACCGCCCTCGCGGATGGCGAAACGCAGACCTTCTTCCATGGCAATCGGGGCAATCAGTTTGATCGTCATGGCAATGTTGTCGCCAGGCATGACCATTTC